>CP070651.1:4267267-4285982 GCA_020354625.1 Trueperaceae bacterium | reverse complement strand
TGATCAAGATTGCCAAGACGAGCATCTGCGGCACCGACATCCACATCTACAACTGGGATGCCTGGGCCCAAAAGACGATCCCGGTGCCGATGACCGTGGGGCACGAATACGTCGGCGAGGTCGCGGCCATCGGCAGCGAAGTCCAGGGCTTCACCCTGGGCGACCGCGTATCGGGAGAAGGGCACGTCACCTGCGGGCACTGCCGCAACTGCCGCGCGGGCAAGCGGCACCTGTGCCGGAATACCGTCTCGGTAGGCATCGACCGGCCGGGCGCTTTCGCCGAATACCTCAAACTGCCAGCGATCAACGCCTTCAAGTTGCCCCAGAGCGTTCCAGACGACCTGGCGGCCATCTTCGACCCCTTCGGCAACGCGGTCCACGCCGCGCTGTCGTTCCCTTTGGTGGGCGAAGACGTGCTCGTTACCGGTGCCGGTCCCATCGGCATCATGGCGGCGGCCGTCAGTAGATTCGTCGGCGCGCGCTATGTGGTCATCACCGACAAGAATCCCTATCGGCTCGAGCTCGCCCGGGGAATGGGGGTGACGCGCGCGGTCGATATCACCCGCGAAGATTTGCACCAGGTCATGGCGGAGCTCGGCATGGAAGAGGGCTTCGATATCGGGCTCGAGATGTCCGGGGCCGCCAGCGCCTTAGAGCAGATGCTCGAGACCATGAACCACGGGGGCAAGATCGCCCTGTTGGGAATTCCGGACCGGCTGGTAGCGATCGATTGGAACCGGGTCATCTTCAAAGGTCTCACCCTCAAGGGCATCTACGGGAGAGAGATGTTCGAGACCTGGTACAAGATGGTCAACCTCCTCCAGGCGGGGCTCGACCTGACGCCGATCATTACGCACCGGTTCCACATCGACGAGTTCCAACAAGGCTTCGACATCATGCGTTCTGGAAACGCCGGTAAGGTCATACTAGAGTGGTCATAAATCTGGAGGATGATACCGATGAGCCGAAAGAGAGCGAGTGAAACCACCGCGAAATCCGAACCCTTCGAACCCGATCTGAAGCGCGCGCTGGATGTGGTGATGAAGTTGATGGCCATCCCCGGCAAGAGTGGTGAGGAGGGTAAGGTCGCCGCCTCTATCAGCGAGCAACTTCGCGCGGCCGGCGCACCCGCCGATGCGATTCAGACCGACAAGGTCCATCTGAGAACGCCGCTTCGGAGCGACACCGGCAACCTGGTGCTCAAGCTGCCGGGTAGCAAGCGCGGACCCAGAAGGCTCTTGAGCGCTCACCTGGACACGGTGCCGATCTGTGTAGGCAGCAAGCCGGTTTTGAAGGGGCGGACGGTTCACGCCGCCGACCCGGCCACTGGACTGGGCGCCGACAACCGTGCCGGGGCCGCGGCGATCCTCACCGCAGCCCTGGAAATCCTGGAGCGGGACTTGCCCCACCCACCGGTCACCTTCTGTTGGTTCATCCAAGAGGAGATCGGCTTGCAGGGTGCCAAGCGCATCAGCAAGTCGCTGCTCGGCAACCCGCGCCTGGCCTTCAATTGGGACGGGGGTTCACCGGTCGACCTCAGCGTCGGCGCCACCGGTGCATACCGCATGACCATCACGGTCGAGGGGCTGGCCAGCCACGCCGGCGGTGCGCCCGAACAGGGCGTCAGCGCCATCGCCATCGCCGGGCGGGCCATCGCCGACCTAGACCGAAACGGCTGGCACGGCAAGGTAGAAAAGGACGGCGAAGAGGGCACCAGCAACATCGGGGTGATCCGCGGTGGTGAGGCGACCAACGTCGTCACCGAGCTCGTCACGCTGCGCGCCGAAGCGCGGAGTCACAACCCGGTATTTCGCAAAAAAATCCTCACCGAGATCGAAACGGCCTTCGAGCGGGCGGCCGGCGAGGTGACAAACGTTACCGGTACAACGGGTAACGTGTCGATCGACAGCGCCCTCGAATACGAGTCGTTCAAACTGCCTCCCGACGAGCCTTGTGTGCTGAGCGCCGAGGCGGCGGCTCGAGCGATCGGCCGCGAGCCTACCCAGGTGATCGCCAACGGCGGCCTCGACGCCAACTGGCTCACGGCGCGGGGGATCCCTTCGGTGACGATGGGCTGCGGTCAGAGAGATCCCCACACCGTCAAGGAGACGCTCGACCTGGAGGATTTCGAGGGAGCGTGTCGTATCGCTTTGCGGCTAGCTACCGCGACTGAGACATAAAGCGGCTTTCAAAAGTGCTGTCCTATGTGGTGATGGGTAATGATATGAAATTCTGTTTGTTTGGCCCGGCTCCGCCGGGCCAAACAAACAGGAAGCCACATGAGTGATAAGTTCTGCGAAATCCGTAGCTCCTCTCATTACTCATTACTGTTTACTCATCACCATCACTCCTCGGCATATCATCTGATGTAAGAATCAAAACGATAAGTTATTGATTACTGTATAAAGTATAACTATGGGTTATAAAGTAGGACCCAAAGGGCAGATCGTCATCGACAAGAAGATTCGCGACAAGCTCGGCATCCAGCCGGGCTGGCAGGCCGTGCAGCTCCTGGTCGACGATCATGTGGAGATCACCTTCCTCCCTCCCGAGCACGACCGGTCGCTGGCCGGTTCATTGGCACCGTTCATCGAACGGAGCCTGCCCAGCTCCAAAGCGCTGCGCGAAGCGCGCGAGGCGGCCTGGAGCGAACAGAGTAAGCGGAAGGTCGAACCGGGGTGAGCGCCTTTGTCGATACCAGTGTGCTGGTGCGCTATCTTACCGGGGATCCACCCGAAATGCTGGCTGCCGCCAAACGCATCGTCGACGAAACCCAGAGGCTCTACCTCACGGGTGTAGTCGTAGCTGAAACGGCTTACGTGTTGACGTCTTTTTACGAGATCCCTCGAACCGCTGTAGTGGATAGCTTGGTGACTCTCTTGCGCAAGAAAAACATCGGCACGTACGGACTCGAGCAGGATCTCGCCATACGGTCTCTGCTGATGTGCCGGTCCTCGAAACGCATCTCCTTCGCAGATGCCTCGGTGTGGGCAGCAACCCGTTCAGCAGGTGCAGACGCCGTGTACACTTTCGACGAACGCTTCCCAACAGAAGGGATTGAACTCCGCCGAGCTTAGACCAGCCTGCAGCTTCCGAAGGTTTGGCACCGGCACGCACTCGGCCAAGCCCTTACCCGACACCGGCTCACCAAGGATTGAGGCATACTGGACGGTGATGACGTTTCTGGCCGCTCCCACGCTGCTTCAGGTGAGCCGATGACGCCCACCCTGCCACTGGCTTTTTTGGCCGGGTTGCTCTCGTTCTTGTCGCCGTGCGTGCTGCCGCTGGTCCCTTCTTACTTGGCCTACGTGGGAGGGAGCGCCCAGGCGAGCCGGAGCGTGCTGATCCGTAACAGCCTGCTGTTCATTTCGGGCTTCTCCCTCGTCTTCATCGCGCTCGGGGCCTCGGCCAGCGCCCTGGGCGGCATCTTGCGCGAAAACCGCACCATCCTGATCACCTTCGGGGGGGTGCTGGTGCTCGTCTTCGGCCTGATCATGCTCGGTTTGATCCGCCTGCCCTGGCTCTACCGCGATACCCGGCCCCAGTTCAAAGGCGAGCCGAGCAAGCCCTGGGGGGCGCTGCTCTTGGGCATGGCCTTCGCGGCGGGCTGGACCCCGTGCATCGGACCGATCTTGGGGGGCATCCTCACCCTGGCCGGCACGACCGCTACGCTCAGCCAAGGCGTGCTGCTTCTGGGCAGCTACGCCCTCGGTTTAGCTCTGCCCTTCCTGCTCGCCGCCCTGGCCATAGGGCCATTTCTACGCTTCTCGAGCGGTTTCAGGCGCTACCTCCCCTGGGTGGAGCGCGGCGCAGGAGCCTTGCTGGTGATCGCCGGATTGCTCATGGTCAGCGGCACCTACACCAGCCTCAACACCTACCTGATCCGCTTCACACCCGAGTGGCTCTACGCCAGGTTATGAACCCTCCGCCGACCGCCCCAAAAGAGGATTCCGATCCTACCCCGGCCATCGAATTGACCGGCCTCGTCAGCCGCTACGGCCGCGAGGTGGTGCTGAGAGACATCAACCTGATAATTCGAGCGGGTCGCACCGTGGTGCTCACCGGTGAAAACGGCGCAGGCAAGACGACCCTGCTCAAGGTCCTGGCCACCCGGCTCAGGCCCAACCGCGGCAGCGGCAGGGTGTTCGGCTTCGATCTGGTCAAGCAGGCCCCCGAAGCACGGCGGCGTCTGGCTTTCTTGAGCGTCCAAGGTGGCAACTATCTCGAGCTGAGCGCCTGCGAAAACCTCCAGCTCGCAGCCCGGCTCTACGGCGTAGATCCGGCCGGTATCGAACGGGTCTTGCACACGGTAGGCTTGTGGCCAGTGCGTCACAAACTCGTTCGCACCTATTCGAGCGGCATGAAAAAACGTCTAGGACTCGCCAGGCTGCTCATGTCCGAAGCTCAGCTATGGCTTCTCGACGAGCCCTATGCCTCCCTCGATGAAGCGGGCCGTGATCTGATCGACACGCTTCTCAACGAGGCCAAAGGAGCTGGGAAGACCATCGCCATGGCTTCTCATGAGGAGCGTCGTTGGGAAGCGCTGGCAGACAGCATCCTGGTGATCAAAAGTGGCCGGCTGCAGATCGGAAGTCGACTGAGAGAGAACGCCCATGCCTGAGTTCGGCATCGTGCTCGCCATCGCGCGCAAGGATCTCTTGCAAGAGCTTCGTAGCCGGGCCGTCACCGTCGCCACCATCTTTTTTTCGGGCATCGTGCTCATCATCCTGGCCTTTGCCATCGGCCAAGAAGAGCGCGTTCTGGCGGGTGCGGCACCGGGTGTCCTCTGGGTGGCCCTGGCGTTTTCAGGGGTGATCTCGGCAGCGCAGAGTTACCAGTCGGAGCTGGAAGAGACCGCCTTCGAGCAACTGTTGCTCTATCCGGTGCCCCGCGCAACCATCTTTCTCGGTAAGTTGTTGGCCAATTGGCTCTACATGGTGCTCTTGGGAAGCCTCATGCTCCCGGTGAGCGCCGTGTTTTTCGATATGCCGCTGGGACCGGGTTGGCCCCTGCTTCTTCTCACCGTGCTGCTCGGCACCCTCGGCTTCGGCCTGATCGCCACCTTCTACGCCGCACTGACCGCCAATCTACGCGCCCGCGAATCGCTCCTACCGGTCCTGATGTTCCCGGTCGTGGTGCCGATCCTGCTCGCCGCTGTACGGGCTACCGGTGCAATCGTGCAACTGGGCAACTTCTCACTCTCCTTGAGCTGGTTACAATTACTGGCAGGATTCGACCTGGTCTATCTCGTGGTCTGTACGGCCATTTTCCATTTCGTCGTCGAAGAGTAGACTGGTTGAGAAAAGCGAGCCGACCGATGCGCAGGCAGCAACCGAGAAGGTATAGTCGCCAAAGGCGCAGTGTACGGCACAGGAGCAACTCAAGGCGGTTTTGTGACGCCGATAGCCATCCGCTCCGCCGGACGTTGCAAGGAGAACTACCATGAACCAGACGATGCCGTCGAACCCCAACCGTCCCCGCTGGCTCAACGCCCTCGGGCTCATCACCCTGGCGCTCTTCGGGGTCGGTGCCTACCTGTCGCTGGTCGTGAGTCCGCCCGATGTGAACCAGGGGCAACTCATCCGCATCATGTACGCCCACGTCTCGGTCGCCTGGGTCTGTTTCCTGGCCGTCATCGCCTCGGCCGTCTTCGGAATGCTCTTCTTGTGGCGCGGCCGCAAGATCCACGACGTACTGGCGGTGGCGAGCGCCGAGAGCGCCCTCTTCTTTGCGGGCCTCACCATTATCGGCGGCATGACCTACAGCAAGCCGACCCTGAACACCTACTGGACCTGGGACGCCAAACTCACCCTTACAGCCCTGCTGTTTGCGCTTTTGGTCGGCTACTTCATTGTACGGGGCCTGCTCGAGGACCCACAGCGCCGGGGGCGCGTGAGCGCGGTGATCGGCATCATCGTGTTGGCCAGCCTGCCCTTTAACTACCTGGCCGCCGAGTGGTTCAGAACGCTCCACCCCGCCAAGAGCATCAACCTCGACGGCAGCGGCGTGCAGATGGACCCCACCATGCTCCAGGTGCTGCTGTTCAACGTCGGGGTGGCTGCTTTCGCTTTCCTCTACTTCCTGTTCGAGAGGGTGCGCATCGGGCGGATCGAAATCGCCCGCGAAGAAGCCCTCGAAGCTCCGAGCGGCAGTGCGGAGGTCGTCCGTGTTTAAGTCATTGACAGCTTGGCAGTGGATCGCGTTAGCGTGGCTCGAGCTCGTGCTCGCCTACGGCGGCTACCTCCTGTATCTCAACTGGCGGGAACGTCGCCTCCGAGATGAGGACGAGTCGTGAAGCGCCTCAGCTACGGAATAGCGGGGATCGCCGTCCTCATCATCGCTGGCCTGCTCATCTACCGGTCGCTCAACGCCTCGCTGGTCTATTTCATCCTGCCCAACGAATACGCCCAGCAACCTGGCGAGTACCAAGGGAGACGGCTCCGCCTGGGCGGCATCGTCGAAACGGACAGCGTTCGGTTCGACAATGAGAGCTTGCAGCTCACCTTCATGGTCACCGATAGCTTGCAGCGCTACCCCGTCCACCACCGTGGCAGCCCTCCGGAACTCTTCAAGGAGAATACCGGGGTGGTGGTCGAGGGCAGCTTCAACGATGGGGTGTTCATCAGCGACAACCTCCTTGTCAAGCACAGCGAAGTCTACGAGCCACCGCCACCAGGCGAGAGCGTCGACGTCGAAGCGCTCAAGGACTCCCTCCAATGAGGTGTTACCGCCGCGAACGGTGTGGCGTTGATGGTTGATCTCAGCCTCGGCCAATTGGGGAGCGGCAGCATCCTTCTGGCCCTAGTCCTGGCCCTCTATGCTGCTGTGACCGGGATGGCAGGCGCCTGGCGCCGCGACGCGCGGCTCCTCACCTCGGCGCGCCTGGCGGCGGGCGCGGTGTTTCTGGCCATGACCAGCGCCGTGCTGGTGATGGAAGCGGCTCTTTTGAGCGACGACTTCACGGTGAAATACGTGGCAGAGCACTCCCGCATCGCGTCGCCGGTCTGGGTCAAGGTCGTCACGCTCTGGGCCGCGCTCGAGGGCTCTATCTTGCTGTGGGGGTGGCTCTTGACCGGTTACACCGCGATCTTAGCGGTAACCGCACCCAACAGCACCTTGCGCCCCTGGGCGCTCGCCATCATGCAGCTTGCGCAGATCTTTTTCATCGGGGTGAGCGCCCTGGTGGCCAACCCCTTCTCGATCGTACCGAACCCGCCTCTCGATGGCCCGGGACCGAACCCGCTGCTGCAAAACCACTGGATGATGTCGGTGCACCCCGTGCTCCTCTATCTCGGCTTCGTGGGGCTCACCGTCCCTTTTGCATTCGCCATGAGCGCCCTCATCACCCGGCGTCCCGGCAGCGAGTGGATGACGCTCACCCGGCGCTGGACCCTGACCGGTTGGGGCTTTCTTACCGCCGGCATCGTGGCCGGTGGCTGGTGGAGCTACGAAGTGCTCGGCTGGGGCGGGTACTGGGCTTGGGACCCGGTCGAAAACGTAAGCTTCATGCCCTGGCTCACCGCCACCGCCTTTATCCACAGCGTCCAGGTTCAAGAGCGGCGCCGGATGCTCAAGGCCTGGAACGTGCTCTTGATCACGCTCACCTTCGCGCTGTCGATCCTCGGAACCTTCCTGATCCGTTCGGGCATCATCTCCTCGGTTCACGCCTTTGGTGACGGTCCGGTGGGACCGGTATTTCTCGGCTTCTTCCTGGTCATCATGGTCAGCGCTTTCGGGTTGATCGCCCTCCGCTGGGATCAGATCCGGGATCGCGCCGAACTCGACTCGGTGGTGAGCCGCGAGGGGAGCTTCCTGACAGGAAACGTCCTGTTTCTGGCCATGGCCTTCGCGATCCTTCTGGGAACGCTCTTCCCGTTGATCGTCGAGGCCCTCACAGCCGAGAAGGTCACGGTCGGAGCGCCCTTTTTCGATCAGGTCACCCTCCCCATCTGGCTGCTCATCTTCCTGCTGATGGGCATCGGACCCCTGCTCCCCTGGCGCAGGGCCGAGGAGCAGAGCCTCAAGAGAAACCTGGCCTGGCTTGCGGGAGCTTTTCTGGTGAGCGGAGGGCTCGCCTTCGCGCTCGGCATGCGCAAGGTCTATCCCCTCGCAACCGTGGCCTTGGCTGGATACAACTTCACCAGCCTCGGCCTACTGATTACAGGCGCGCTCCACCCCCGCATCCGGCTCTCCAAGAGGAGCCCGGTGGCCATCTTCAAGAGCTACGCGTTTGAAAACAGACGGCGCTTCGGCAGCATGATCGTCCACTCCGGCGTGATCGTGGTGGCGCTGGGTGTCATGGCCAGTTCGGGGTATCGCGTCGATGAGCAGCTCCGGCTCGACTTCGGCACGAGCGTCCCGTTTCGAGGATATGACCTCACAGCCGTCGACCGCTTCATGGAACGCACCCCCGGGCGTATCAGCGCCGGGGTCGTGGTCGAGGTGTGGCAGCGGGGGAGGCTCGTCACCACCTTGCGACCTCGCACCAACGTCTTCGGACAGAACCCGCAAACCATCTCCACTCCGGCTGTGCTCTACACGCCTAAGTGGGATCTCTACCTGAATCTGGCCAGCTCCATCGGACCCGACCAGGAGTTCGTGGTGATCCGCGCGGTGCAGAGCCCGCTCATCACCTGGATCTGGATCGGCGGCCTGATCGTTGCGCTCGGCACCGCCTACGCCCTGTCGCCGCAAACCCGGCAGCACCGTACGGTCCGAGGAGAGGAAGCGGCTCGGACGTGAACAGGGTGCTCTGGGTGCTCGTGGTCGCGCTGGCGCTGGGCGGCCTCTTCGCGTGGGGGCTTCTCCGGGGGCGGCCGGACCGGAACATCGCTTCGAACTACCTGGGCAAACCGGTACCGGACTTCGAAATGGCGCTCTTCGACCGGTATTGGCTCGAGTACGGAGAGCGCTTCGACACAAAGGATCACCGTGGCAAGCCGATGGTCGTGAACTTCTGGGCCTCCTGGTGCGGACCCTGCTATCAGGAAGCCCCCGTCTTGGAAGCCGGTTGGCGCGAGCACCGGGAAAACATCCTCTTCGTCGGGGTCGATACCCAGGACCGGGGAAACTTCGAAGATGCCACCGCCTTTTTAGAGCGCTTCGACCTCAGCTTCCCCAACGGCCTGGATGAAACCAGCCGCATCGGCATCGAGTACGGGCTCTTCGGCGTACCCGAAACGTTCTTCGTACGCGCCGATGGCACGCTCTCCTACAAGCACACCGGCCCAGTGACAACTGAGGTGTTGGAGCAACGGATCGAGGCGCTGCTCCGCTGAAAGGCCCTTTGCCGTGAACAGATTCCTTCTCGCATCCCTTCTTTCTCTCGCCATCGGCTTGGCCGCTGCCCAAGAGCTGCAGCTCGAGAAGCAGGTCTTTGAGATCGGGCGTCAGCTACGCTGTCCGGTGTGCGTTTCGGAGTCGGTCGCCGACTCGAACGCCCAGATCTCGATCGAGATGCGCCAGCTCATCCAAGAGCAGCTCGAAGAGGGCCGCAACGAACGAGAGATCTTGGCCTTTTTTCAGGAGCGTTACGGCGATTGGATCCTCTTGAATCCTCCCAAACGCGGCCTTCACCTGGTCGTCTGGCTCCTGCCGGTCCTGGTTGGGCTCGGCGGCGCGTTCACCCTGGTGGTCCTGGTGCGGCGGTGGCTCAAGAGCACGGCCACGCCGCTCGAGGTCGATGAGACCGAATTGGAACGGGTTCGCGCCGAACTCGAACACGCTAGCGAAGGGCCTTCGAAGAGCCTGTGATCACCCTCTTGCTCATCCTCCTCCTCACCGGCCTCTGCTTCGCCATGGTCAGCATTCCGCTCCTCTTTCCCAAGCAGACCGATCCCCTCCCCGACCTGCGCGATCCCCTCGCACAGGATTTGGAAGAGGAACGCGACGCCCTCTTTCGCGCCATCCGCGAATTGGAAGCGCGTGAAGATCTGCAGGTGGAGCGCCGTGCGCAGCTCAGGGCCCGCTACGAGGCCAAAGCGGCCCGGGTGCTCCGGGCGTTGGACGAGCGCTACGAAGAGCTGTCCGGTAAACCGAGGGGTAAGCCGCTACCGAACCGGCGCCGACCCCCCTACGGCATTCTGGGGCTGCTGGCCTTGATGGTGATCAGCGCCTTTGCAATGAGCAATTTTGTTCTGCCACGCATTGGACCGAACGCCACCATCACCAGCTTCTTCGAAGAGGATCTCGCCAGGGCGCGGGAACTGCGCGACCTCGAGCGGGCGGCCAGGCGGACACCCGACGCCGAGAACCTGCTCACCCTGGCCGATGCCTACTGGCAAGTGGGCGAACTCGAAACGGCTGAGGAGACCTATCTTCAGATCGTAAGCGACATCCAACCCGTACCTGCGGCCGCCTACCAGCGGCTCGGCTTCCTGTCGATTCGACGGGATCTCGAAGAAGCTGAAACCTACCTCTCCTTGGCACGAGAAGCCGATCCGGAAAATCTGGACACCCTCTACACGCTGGGCGAGCTCCGTTTCGCCCTGGGCGACTTTGTGGGCGCCAAGACGGTCTGGCAGGAACTCCTGGCCCTGCCGCAGGGCAGCGGAGACGAAGGGGTACTGGCACGGATGACGCTCATCGAAGCGGTCATCCCACTGCAAGAACGCCTAGCAGAAGAAGCCAGCGAAGCCAATTTGTTGGCCTTGGCCGATACGTTTTGGCGCTTCGAAGAGCGCGAGCGCGCCGCCGACCTCTACGTGCGGGTGTTGACAGAGAACGATCCGCACAACGCTCTCGCCCTGAGCCGCATCGGCCAACTGCTCTTTTTCCGCGGCCGCAACGATGAGGCGATCCAGTTTTTGGAGCGGGCGCGCGCAGTGGATCCGACCGACACGACGAACCTGCTCTTTCTCGGAAACGGCTACTTCAGTATGGAGCGCTACCAGGAGGCGATCGACAGCTGGGAGGCCTATGTCGAAGTTACCGGAAGCGAGGAGGCCGGCCGGGTACCCGAACTCATCGCCAGCGCCCGGGCGCGCCTCGCAGGGGGCCCTGCCGTGACCGGATCTGCAGATCAGACTGCAGAAGCCGCCGGCTCCTTCCTCTTTAACGCCAACTGCGCCCTCTGCCACGGATCAGTGGGGCAAGGCATCTCCGCCCCGCGCCTCGCAGGGAACCGGCGGGCGGCCGACCAGGCGAACGTCCGCAACATCATCCGCTACGGCCGCGGCATGATGCCCGGCTTCGGCGCACAACTGAGCGAAGCGGAGCTCGAGCTTCTCACCGGTTATGTGACCGGTGTGATCGCACCCGGCGGACCCCCCACCCGCTGATGAGCAAACCGCCTGCTGAGATTCCGGAGGAGAACGGTGTGCACGAGGCGCGCCGTCGCCTCCTCACCTGGTTGTGGCGCATCCCGGTGGTCGCAGCCCTCGGCGGGGCCGGTTACGGCGGCTATGAAGCGTACCGGGTGCACTTCAGCAAGAGGCGTCCAAACCCCAAGCCCGTGTTCCAGACCCGGTCGAGAGAGCGCGTGGCCGACCTGAGTGAACTGACCGAGTCTTGGGCAGCAGTACCGTTCCTCTTTGCCGATCTCCCCGCCATCGTGCTGCGGCTCCCCGGACCGATCGCCGGTGGGCTCACACACCAGGGCGCCCACTACGCCGCCTTCAGCCGTATCTGTACTCACCAGCACTGCCTGGTGGACTTGAGTCGCGACCCCTCGGCCATCGCCTTGGCCTTCAACTACCGGAGCGAGGTCCCGGCACTGGTGTGCGCTTGCCACCTAAGCGTCTTTGCTCCTGATAGGGGCGGTAGAGCGGTGAGTGGGCCTGCAGTATTGCCGCTGCCCCGGGTGGAATTGCAGCAGGAAGCGGGCGTCCTCTACGCTACCGGGATCGAAGTTTCCTGAGGGGGCAAAACGCACTCTCTACCAGCATTCTTGGCCATCAGCACGCCTCGGTAGCGCGTTGACGGTAAAGATTTCATTCAGATAGAATGACCTCGCGTAGGTTTTGTCGCACGTAAAGACCAACAGCAAATCTACATGCCACAAAAGACGCCAGGAGGACGCCCTTGAAGGTCGAGGGTTCACATACCATTCCCGCCCCCAGAGAACGTGTTTGGGAACTACTCAACGACCCGGACGTACTGGCGCGGTGCACCCCAGGCGTGAGCAAAATGGAAGCCGAAAGAGAGGGGTTTTACCGGGCGACGCTGCAGCTCAGCATCGGCCCCGTCAAGGGCCGCTTCGAAGGCCATATGGAGGTCACCGATAGCCGGGAGCCCGAGGCGATGACGCTGACCATCGAAGGCTCAGGTGCACCTGGCGGTGTCAGAGCGGTAGGCCACATCACGCTCGAGCAAGAAGGGGAGCAAACCGTCGTATCTTACCACGGCCAGCCACAGATCTCTGGCAGGCTTGCAGCCGTCGGCGCCAGGCTGTTAAGCGGCGTTGCCAAGAAGCTGGCAGGCCAGTTCTTCAACCGTCTTTCGGAAGAAAGCTAAGGCTCTGGCACCACAAGGGAACGGGAGTAATTTATGCAAAAGATACCCATTACGGTCGAAGTCAACGGTCGGAAGGCGAGCCGCGAGGTCGAACCGAGGCTGCTGCTGGTGCACTTCCTGAGAGAGGCGTTGGGCCTGACCGGCACCAAGATCGGCTGCGACACCAGCCAGTGTGGCAGTTGTACCGTCCACCTGGACGGCATGGCCGTGAAGTCGTGTACGGTGCTCGCCGTACAGGCAAATGGCAGCCAGGTCACCACCATCGAGGGTCTTGGCAACGGTGAACTCCACCCCATGCAGCAGGCATTCTGGGACAACCACGGCCTGCAATGCGGCTACTGCACCCCGGGCATGATCATGACCGCGACCAAACTGCTCGAGGAGAATCCCAACCCGAGCGATGAAGAGATTCGTGATGGGTTAGAGGGCAACCTCTGCCGCTGCACCGGCTACGAGAACATCGTCAAAGCCATCAGGGCCGCAGCCGAAACGGCGAGGGGAGGAAGCTGATGGCTAAATACGTGGGGGCTCGTCAAAAACGCGTCGAAGATCCGCGTCTCATTACCGGCAACGCCCGGTATCTCGAGGACGTCCAGCTACCGGGCATGCTCCACGCCGCGGTGCTGCGAAGCCCATACGCCCACGCTCGTATCGACAGCATCGACACCTCTGCGGCCAGCCGACTACCGGGCGTAGTAGCTGTGTTCACCGGCCAGGACTTCGCCGACCTCAACCCGCTCCCCTGCGCCTGGCAAGCTGGTGGCGTCACCAATAACGCCAACACGCCACGCGTCCTGGAGATCGACAAAGTGACCCACACCGGCATGGGGATCGCGGTGGTGGTGGCCGAGGATCGCTACGCCGCCGAAGATGCGCTGGCGCACATCGAGGTTGCTTACAGCGTCCTGCCGACGGTCGTCGACGCCAAGAAAGCCACCGAGGCCGGGGCGCCGCAACTCCATGAGAACGCACCCGACAACATCTGCATGACCTGGGAGTGCGGTGACCAAGACGGCACCGATAGAGCGCTGGGAGCGTCAGACGTAGTGATCAGGGAACACCTGACCAACCAGCGCCTCATCCCCACAGCCATGGAACCGCGCGGCGCCATCGGAAGCTACGACCCCGGCACCGAGGAATACACCGTGTGGATGACCTCTCAGGCACCGCACGTGATGCGCCTGCTCATGACCGCATTTGTGATGGGTATCCCCGAAACCAAGATGCGTTGTCTGTCCCCGCAGGTCGGCGGAGCCTTCGGCTCGAAGATCTTCCTCTACCCGGAATACCCGATGGTTGCGGTGCTGGCACAGAAACTCGGCCGGCCCGTCAAGTGGACAGAAAGCCGCCAGGAAAACTACATCGCCACCACCCACGGCCGTGACCACCAGACCGACTTCGAAGTCGGCGCCCTCCGAGACGGCACCATCACCGCCCTGAAAGTAACCACCTACGCCAACCTCGGCGGCACCCTCTCCACCATCGCGCCCGGGATTCCCACCTCGCTCTATGGGAGCATGCTCTCGGGCACCTACAAGATCCCTCACCTCCACTGCCAGGTCTATGGGGTCTACACCAACACTGCCATGGTCGATGCCTACCGGGGCGCCGGCCGGCCCGAAGCGACCTTCGTGATCGAACGCGCGGTCGATCTGGTCGCCCGAGAGCTCAATCTCGATCCGGCCGAGGTGCGCCGCAAGAACTTCATCCAACCTGAAGACTTCCCGTACGAACCGGCCAGCAATCTCCTCAACGGTCTGGCGTACGACAGCGGCGAGTACGAAAAAGCGCTCGAGCGGGCCTTGGAACAGGTCGGCTACCGAGAGTTCCGTCAAGAGCAGCAGGAGGCCCGTCAACAGGGGCGGTATCTGGGCATCGGCCTCTCCAGCTACGTGGAGATCTGCGGTGTCGCCCCATCGAAGTGGGTCGGCCTGCCCGGTGAAGGTTGGGGTGCCGGCCTGTGGGAGAGCGCCAACGTGCGCGTTCACCTCACCGGCAAGACCGTGGTCACCACCGGCTCCCAGTCGCACGGCCAGGGGCTCGAGACCACTATGGCCCAAGTGGTGGCCGACGAGCTGGGCATCCCCATCGAAGACATCGAAGTCAAACACAGCGATACCATGAGTACCCCCTTCGGCTACGGCACCTACGGTAGCCGCAGCGCTGCAGTGGGAACCATCGCGCTATACAACAGCGTGCAACGCATCAAGGAGAAAGCCCGCAAGCTCGGTGCACACATGCTAGAAGCATCCGAAGAAGATGTGGTGTACCAAGATGGCAATGTCTTCGTCAAAGGCTCGCCAGAGCAGGCCAAAACGATTCAAGAGATCGCCGGGGCGGCGGCGGTAGCCTACGATCTGCCGGCCGGGATGGAGCCGTTTCTGGACGATACCGCTTACTACGACCCGCCGAACTGCACCTATCCCTTCGGCACCCACATCTGCATCGTCGAGGTCGATACCGACACCGGGCGAGTGGAGATCAAACGCTACCTCTCGGTCGACGACTGCGGGCCGGTGATCAACCCCCTCATCGCCGACGGTCAAGTCCAGGGCGGCATCACCCAGGGAATTGCCCAAGCCCTCTACGAGTTTGCGGCCTACGACGACTCCGGTCAGCTCCTCACCGCATCGATGATGGACTACGCTATCCCCAAGGCGGAGCACCTACCGCACTTCGAAAACAGCCACACCGTCACCCCCTCCCCGGTCAACCCGATGGGCATCAAGGGGATCGGTGAGGCCGGCACCATCGCCAGCGCCCCGGCGGTCGTCAATGCCGTGGTCGACGCACTCAGCCCCTTCGGAATCAGAGATATCAACATGCCCCTGACCCCACAGGCGGTGTGGCGGGCGATCCAGGAAGCGGGGAGGTAGCCATGTATCCTGAAGCCTTCAGCTATCACGCACCCAGCACCGTGGAAGAGGCCCTCGCGCTCTTAGAGCGACACGGTGACGATGCCAAACTCCTCGCCGGCGGGCATAGCCTGCTGCCGGCCATGAAGTTGCGCCTGTCAGGCCCCACCCACATCATCGACATGAAACATCTGCGCGGTTCCCTGGACTACATCCGTGATGAGGGTGATGACGTTGCCATCGGCGCGCTCACCACCCACCGCAGCCTCGAACGCTCGGAGCTTCTGCGTGGGAAGCTGCCGGTCCTGGCCGAAACGGCCGGCTGCATCGGCGACATGCAGGTTCGCAACCTCGGGACCCTCGGCGGCAGCGTTGCCCACGCCGACCCGGCGGGTGACTTGCCGGCCGCGGTGCTGGCGCTCGATGCCGTACTGGTAGCGCAAGGTTCCGGTGGCACGCGAACCATCGCCGCCGGCGAGTTCTTTCACGGCTTTTTCGAAACCGCGCTCGAGGCCGGTGAGATCCTCATCGAACTGCGCATTCCTACCTTGGCAGCAGGGAGCGGCTCGAGCTACCAGAAGTTCTTCCATCCAGCCTCCGGCTACGCGGTCTGCGGCGCCGCAGCGGTGATCACCCCTGACGCGAGTGGTAACGTCGCGAGCTGCCGGGTAGCCCTGACGGGCGTCTCCGAGGGAGCTTACCGGGCTACCGCAGTGGAAGAGGCCCTCGTGGGCAAACCGTTCAGTGAGGAGCTGGCGGCAGCAGCCGCTGAACACGCAGCTGACGGCATCGAACCGCTCGAGGACTACTTCGCCGACGCCACCTACCGGGGCCACCTGGCCAAAACCTTTGTAAAGCGGGCGCTGCTCACCGCCTGGGAACGGAGCGGCTAGTTTCCGCGTTTCTCCCCGTGTCTCTGCTTGGGGGCACGGGGGCATGGTTACGAACAGATAGCGAACGATCGCGACCTGTTTGGCGGGGCGGACGGACCCGGCAAGAGGTTGAAAAGGACTGCATCGCATGATTGAAGCCTGGCTTGCCGGATTCGTCGAACAGCTACCGCTCGCTGCTCTTTTCGTCATCATCGCCGCCGCACTCGCCATCCTGGTGAAAGGCGCCGACCTGTTTGCCGACGAGGCGGTGTCGCTCTCGGTCCGTTGGGGTGTGCCCAAGATCCTGATCGGCGCCACCATCGTCAGCGTCGGCACCACCTTGCCGGAGGCGGCGGTGAGCGTGCTCGCCGCCATTCAGGGAGCGCCCGGCCTGGCGCTTGGCAACGCGGTCGGCTCGATCATCGTAGACACCGGCCTCGTGCTCGGCCTCGCGGCCCTCGTCGGTCGGGTCCCGGTCGATCAGACGCTGGTAAGTCGCCAGAGTTGGATCCAGCTCTCGAGCGCCGTACTACTCGTATTGGTCAGCATCCCCTATCTCTCACTGCAAGGGATATGGACCGAAGGCGGAAAGATCTCACAAGGCGTCGGCGTCGGTTTCCTGATCCTCCTCGTCCTCTACATCTGGCGATCGATCGCCTGGTCGAAAGACAGCCCACCCGAGGTGGTAGACGATTCCACCGTCCATGTCAACCCGGATGTCAAGCCGGCCTTTGCCTTTTTTGCCTTGATTTTGGGCATTCTCATGGT
Organism: Trueperaceae bacterium; assembly: GCA_020354625.1. GTDB lineage: Bacteria > Deinococcota > Deinococci > Deinococcales > Trueperaceae. The sequence continues at coordinate 4,269,034 of CP070651.1, read as the reverse complement.
CCTCGTCGGCTCACAAGTTCTTATCCCCGCCGTGGAGGAAACGGCGCTGCGACTCCATATTCCAGATGCGATCATCGCGGCGACGCTCATCGCGTTCGGCACCTCCTTGCCGGAGCTGGTAACGGCCTTGGCCGCCGTCAGGAAAGGACACGGTGAGCTCGCCCTCGGCAACGTTTTGGGGGCCGACGTGCTGAACGTCCTCTTTGTGAGCGGGGCGGCGACCGCGGTAACCAGAGGGGGTCTCGACGTCCCCCCGCAGTTTTTCTATCTCTACTTTCCATCGATGCTCTTCGTGGTCTTTGTACTCCGCATCGGTATCGGCCGCACCTCGCACCAGTTCAGCAAGAGGTTCGGTATCGTCCTCGTCGGCGCCTACCTCATCACGATCGTCTCGGGATACCTGATCCCCGGCGTATCCGCTGCACCCGGCATGCCGTAAAGACACGCAGAACCAGAGGCCGACACCAGACTTGCTACACTCGTAAGGTGCACGTCGACATCGTCAGCATCCAAAAGACCCTCGAGGCCCGCGGTTACATCGCGGAACGCGCGGTCGCTACCGGGATCCATCTGGCCCAGCGACTCTTCCGCCCCCTCCTCATCGAAGGTCCCGCTGGAGTCGGTAAGACCGAGATCGCCAAGGTGATGGCCCAGATCCTCGACACCGACCTGATCCGCTTGCAATGCTACGAAGGCTTGGATGCCGGTAGCGCCATCTACGAGTGGAATTACCAGAAACAGCTCCTGCACATCCGCCTCAGCGAAGAGAGCGAAAAGACGTTAGAGGCCCGGGAAACGGAGATCTTCGGGCGCGACTTCCTGCTCGAGCGCCCCCTTCTGAAAGCGATCTCCGGAGAGCGCACCCCGGTTCTGTTGATCGACGAGATCGACCGGGCGGACGAAGCGTTCGAGGCGTTCCTGTTGGAACTCTTATCCGACTGGCAGCTCAGCATCCCCGAACTCGGCACGCTTCAGGCCGAACACCCACCCTACACGGTGCTGACCAGCAACCGCACCCGCGAGCTATCAGATGCCCTCAGGCGGCGCTGCCTCTACCTGTGGATCGACTACCCGGACTTCGCCAAAGAGCTCCAGATCGTGCGCGCCCGCGTGCCGCAGGTATCAGAAGCGCTGAGTGCCCAGCTGGTGGCCTTTCTGCAGCTGTTACGGAAGCTCCCGCTCGAAAAGACGCCCGGCGTGGCCGAAAGCCTCGACTGGGCCACCACCCTGATGATGCTCGGCGCCGATCACCTCGACACCGACACCATCACCAACACCCTCAGCGTGCTGCTCAAACACTATGAGGATCAGACGAGGTTCAAGAGCCGCTGGCTGCCGGCCCTGCTCGAAGGCATCAACCAACTCACTCCCGGCCACGAGGAGCTGAGGCTCGACCAGGCCTGGCAGCGGGTCGAAGCCGCCCTCAGATAACCACGATGCCGCGCAGCCTGGACGCCCACCTGCTCACCTTTGCGCGCGCGTTGCGCCGGCACGAACTCCTCGTCAGCGCAAACGAAGTGGGCTTGGCGCTCGGCGCCCTGACCACCGTCGAGTTGTCGGACCGGGAAGATGTCCGCTTGACGCTGCGCAGCGTCTTCGCCACCACCCCGCGAGAGCAGGAACGGTTCGACCGGCTCTTCGAGCTGTACTGGCGCCAGGGGCTCTCCCCGGCGGATGATGACATTTCTGACTTCAGGCCCCTGCTCCTCCCTCCGAAACGCCGGCAACGTCCACAGCTGCTCGACTGGCTCGAGCGCAGCGAAAGCG
>CP070651.1:4216650-4267167 GCA_020354625.1 Trueperaceae bacterium | reverse complement strand
CTACGGGCGTTTGAGGGCGTCTCGGAAACAGATGGCGGCAAGCGCTTGGAACCGGTTAACAGCCTCGGTTGGATGATCGGTCACTTGGCCTGGCACGAACAGGTGGTCTGGCTCACCACGGCCCAGGGGCAAACACCGGTACCCGAGCTGAACGAGCTCGCCACCCGCAAACCGGCAAGTACACCGTCCATCGAAGAGATGTGGCGAGCTTGGCACACGGTCACACAGGCAGCTGACAGATACCTGGACACCCTGACGACCGAGCAGCTGCAAGACCACTACGAAGTTCAGGGCAAACCGCTTCCGGAAGATATCGGCACCTCTTTACAACGGCTGATCTACCACTACTGGTATCACCTCGGCGAGTCACAGGTGGTGCGCCGCCTGCTTGGGCACACCGGCCTCTATGCCTATGTGGGGAGATGGGGAACCATCCCACCTTACCGGCCAGACGTGTAGACACCGTCGAAGGTCGCAAGCTGCATTCAACCTCGGTCGAAAGACCCGTCAAAGCGCCGAAGGGGTCCATCCCGAACCGATGTAAAGCAGGTATCATCTGGTCATAGACGAAGTCAGTGGGTGAAAACCTGTCCTGTAGCCCGTTTCTTGGATGATACCTGCTTACATAACTATGGCAACCGATTTAATCAGAAGACAGAGTATTTATCTCGTCAGATCACCGATCGGATTTAATTGACATCCGCAACCTCGCTGCGAAGATCTCCTTTTCGTTTTTATACCCCCCTTGGGTATTTTATCTGACGGAACCGTTTGGTTCGCCTTGCTAGTTTGAACCCAGATTGGCGAACGATTTGGGTCTCAGAGAGGAGATACTATGCAAGCGACGCGTTTTCTGCCCCAAGGGGTTGCACGTACCACAAGCCGGCCACCCAAGGTCAAGATTTGGCTCGCGATCGCCGGGAGCTCAACTCTGATTCTGGGACTCCTATTGCTGGCCGAGCAGACATTTCACTCCGACGTAGGTGATGCCTGGGGGCTCATTATCCTACCCCTCGCCGTGGGCCTTCTGGTCGAAGCCTTTCAGAAAAACAGCGGAAGGGTCTGGAGAGCCGTCACCTCGATCCCCTTCGCCTTCGGTGCATTCTTGCTATCGACGCTGGCATTCACAGTCTTCCCTCTCGACGCCGGTACGATCTGGCCCGCTTTCATTGTCGTAGCCACGCTTCCCACCTTACGAACCTAAAGCGACACACCCCATACATAGTCTTGTGATGCTCACTCCCCTCGACCAGCCGGGGGGAGTTCCTGCGACGCGCGTTACGGTTACGTTCGTTGATCGCGACACCACCTGCGAGCGACACAGGGTAAGATCGACCCGGACTTCGGTCCGGCGACCGTTGTAAGACGATTCGAGGGCACCATCAGCCGCTCGGTACATAAACTCGCTGCTGTTCATGATCGACGTTCTGTCGGAAGGTCGCGTCCGTCAGGCCACGAAGTTTATCCGTCGTGGGCCTGAAGCGAACACCGAAACTTCATCACAACCGTTGGCGGTGTTTTTTACTTGACAGCTGCTCGAGTCTTACATACATTATGACCGACAGTCAGTCACCATCGTCGGAAGCGAAAGCCCCCGGCAATCGGAACAGTCGAAGAAGATCTACTCACCGGAAACGAAAGGGAGAGACGCCATGAGACAGCCAAGAACCTCCTCTGCAGGTTTGAGAGGCCTCCAACGACTCGGGCCGAGCGGAAAGATATCAGATGAACGGGGAACTCTGCCTGCTCTTGGCAACCGTCCACAACCGACGTCCGCGCTCCTCCCCCCCCTAACGCCCGATGCGCCCGCGACCGAGGAGACCTATGCAGTGGCTTGCTAACGTCACCACCGACCGCCCCCGGTTGGTCATCGCCCTCTTCATCCTGCTGACGGCTCTCTTTGGTCTCGGCCTGTCGCGCCTCGAGCTCGACAACTCTACCTCGAGCGGTCTCCCCGATACCTCGCCCTACGAAGCCCTCGACACGGAGATCAAAAAGACCTTCGGCACGGGGGCAGAAATCACCTACGCGCTGGTCGAGGGAGACATTTTCACACCCGAGGCCTTCGAGCATGTGCGCACCCTGACAACTCAGCTCGAGCGGCTCGAGAGCGTCGACAGCGTGACCAGCCTGGCCAACGCTGCCCGCATGGAAGAGGACGACGGTTTTCTGGTTATCGACGACTTGATCCCGGCAGGCGACCTCACAAAAGAGACCGTCGCAGACATCCGCAGCTATCTCGACTCTGCTTACATGTACCGGGATTCGGGACTGTTTAGCAAAGATGGGCGCTACACGGCGCTCCTGATCGAACTAAGCGAGGTGAACACAGACGACGCCACGCTCTCCGACGAACTACACGCCACTTTCGACGAACATTGGCCGGGAACCTATTACCTTTCGGGAGACACGATCACCGGGGTCGAGTTCGAAAGGATGATCCGGCGCGATTTTTCGCTGTTGACCCTCGTCTCCGCCCTCCTGATCCTGATCTTTCTGTTTCTCAACTTCCGCACCATCCAGGGTGCCGTCTTACCGCTTATCACGGTCCTGATCGGCGTGCTCTGGTCTTTGGGTGGCCTCGGCCTCTTGGGTCTTAAAATCTCCAACTTCGCGGTGATCGCTCCCGTTGCCATCCTCGCTGTGGGCAGCTCGTTCTCCCTCCACTTGTTGGGCCGGTACTATTACGAGCTCGTGAGAGGGGTCGCAAAAACAGAGGCGATTCGGCTCACCGTGGCCGAAACCGGCTTGGGCGTGCTGATCTCGGGGTTGGCGATCTCGGCCGCCATGTGCACCTTCCTCTTCTCCGACATCTCCGCAATTCGGGGTCTCGGCCTGCAAACCGCACTCGGTGTCATTTCCGGTCTGTTTGCTTCGCTCATGCTCCTGCCCGCGCTGCTCAAGCTCCTGCCCAGCCCAAAGCGACTCGCAAAGGGTGGCGAGCACGGACCTATCGACGTCCTTTTGCGCTGGCTGGCCAAGGGAGTGGCACGTCACCGTATCCCCATTCTCCTGGCATCGGCCATGATCGCCATCATCGCTGTCATCGGCGCCACCCGCATCGTGCCGAACTCCAACTTTATCGACTTCTTGCCCGAGGGCACCACCATACGCGAAAGCGCCCTCATCATCGATGAGGTCTTCGGCGGCGCAAACCAGTTCCAGATCCGTATTACCGGCGACCTGGCCGATCCCGAGCTGCTCAGCGACATGATCGAGTTTCAAGAGAGGGCCAAGGAGATCGACGGGATCGGCAGCTCCACCTCGATCGCCTCCATCGTTCGCAACCTCCATGAGGTCCTGGCGCTCGAGGCCGGGATGCCGACTACCCGGGAAGCGGTTGCCCAGGAGTTGCTGCTCTACCAGATGAGCGCTTCCGACGTGAGCGACCTTACCTCCCTTATGACGCTCGACAGCACTCAGGGACTCTTGAACGTCAATGCCAAGTTCGTCTCCACCAATCGGACCCGCGAAATGCTCGCCGAGTTGGAAGGCCTGGCCGATGACGTGTTCGCCGGAGAAGCCAAACTCGACTTTACCGGCACGGCGCTAGAGAACCTCGTGGGCGAAGATGCCATCAAACGCGACTTCGTGGTGAGCCTTACGCTCGCCATCCTGCTCGTGATCGCAATCGACAGCATGGTGCGCTCCGTACGAGCTGCCATCGTCACGATCCTCGCCCTGCTCATCACCATCGCACTGCAATACGGCATCCTGGGCTTTTTCGGCATCGACTTGGATCTCGCCACCATGGTGATGGGAGCGCTCGCCATCGGCGTGGGAGACTACGCCATTCACCTCACGGTGCGCTATATGGAAGAGCGCCGCAACGGCCTCGAGCCGGAAGAGGCCATGAGCGAAACACTCGTCTCCACGGGACGGGCGATCTTCTTTACTGCGCTCACGCTCGGCGCCGGTTTCGCCCCCTTGATGCTCGGCAGCCTGCTGCCCATCCAGGCGCTCGGCAGGCTCATGGTGATCACGGTCGTGTCGGTCGGGGTCGCCTCGCTCACGCTCTTGCCCGCCGCCTGCCTCACCTTTTTGCGCAATCCACGGATCCGGCTCGACCGCACCACCCAGGACGTGAACCGTGAGGTCACCACCAATGCCTAAACCGGCTTTCAGTGCACTTGTCACGCTAACTGAACGCTTTTGCTTAACCTCGCTCTGATCAATTGATCTTGGCAGTGCCAAGATCACCGAAAGACGGTCTAATCCCCCCTTTTTAGAAAGGATCCACATATGAAACGACTCTCGATCGTGCTCGCGACCTTCCTCGCAAGCTTTGGACTCGCACAGATGTACAACACCGCAGACGAGGTCATGGACGCGATGGACGCCCAAGCGAGCCCCGACACCAGCATCACCACCACGACCATGAAGATCACCAGCGGTTCGGGGCAGACGCTGAGCCGCCAGATGCAGACCTGGTCGCTCGGAGAGGAAAAACAGAATATCAAGTTCACTGCCCCCCCCGATATCGAAGGGTCGGGCTTCCTGACCATCGAACAGAGTGACGGCAGTGAAGAGAGCCTCTTGTGGCTCCCTGCCTTGGGACGCGTGCGCCGGATCGCCACCAGTGGAGACGATCAAGATGGTTCCTTTTTCGGCTCCGATTTCACCTATGAGGACATCGGAGGAATCGAACGCGAAGAGTGGGAATCCGTCCTGCTCGAGATCCGGGACGGACCCCTCTATATCGTCGAGGTAACCCCCAAAGAAGCGACCTCCACCCAATACGAAAGGATCGTCTACGAGATCCCCGAAGCCGAACTGATCCCAACGCGTTCTGAGTTCTACAAAGCGGGTGAACTCTTCAAAATCATGACCATCTCAGAGATCGCAGAGGTGGGTGGCTACCGTATCCCAGCAGCGATGAAGATGGAGACCGTCGGTACAGGGTCCTTCACCGAAATCCAACAGAGCGGCTACACCGTGGACGAGCCGATCCCGGATGAGGTCTTTAGCGAACGCTTCCTGCGGCGGTGACGATGCGCCTTGCTCTCATCCTCTTCGCCCTGATCCTAGGTGCGGCCTATGCCCAAGTCGATCTCGATCTAGGGGGCGAGATCCGCACCGATTTCGGCGTCGTCTTTCGCGATCACGCGCCGGTGGACTCCCTCACCATCTTCGATCTCACGTTGAGCGGAGAGGTGGGCTCGGGCTTCTTCCCCGACGCCGCTTTCGACGCCACCTTGCGCGCCCGCTTCGATGCGGTCCGTGGAGAGATGGCTGTCGAGCTACGTGACGCGTTTGCGACCCTGTTCGTCGGTGACTTCGACCTCCTGATCGGACAGCAGACCGTGTCTTGGGGATCTGCGGACGCACTGAACATCGTGGACGTGGTGAACCCCGACGATCTGCGCAACCCCTTCGCGGGCGAGAAGCTTCCGCTCCCCCTTTTGCGCGCCATCTACAATGGGCCTGGCGGTCTCAAAGTAGACGCGGTGGTGATCCCCGCCTTTCGCGCCTCGACCCAGCCGGCGAGCATCTGGCAGATCGACACGCCGCCGATCATCCCACCGGAAGGGACGACCATCGTAGGGCAGAACCCGCCACGGGACAACCTGCCGGCCGCAGAGTTTGCCAACGTGCAGTTCGGCGCGCGGGCAACCTACCGCCTGAATCTACTCAAGGGCGCAGATGCGAGCATCGTCTACTTCAGCGGGATCGAGACCACACCGACCGTGACCGCAGAATTCATAGGTGAGCAAGAGATCACGGTCCAACCGATCCTGAACTACGACCACTACCAACTGATCGCGGTCGATTTCTCGGTCGGTATCGGCGACACCGTACTGCGGGGCGAGGCCGGTTACACCTTCACCAAGGATCCGGGCGGAACCGATCCTGCTGTCGGCAACCCGTCGTTCAATGCGGTGCTGGGAACCGAGTACCGTTTCGGAGACGTCACCACCATCTTCCAGGGCAACTTCGACTACGCCCGCGGTGACGACGGGGAACAGGCAGACCTGGCCTTTAGCGTGCTCGCTACCGCCACGTATTCCGCGAGCGCAAGACTCAGTCTCGAGGGCGCCTGGTTCCAAGGCTTCGATGGGGGCGGGTTGATCGCGCCAAGAGCATCTTATACCTTTGCCGACGGCGTCACGGGAGAGCTGTCTGGAAGCTTCTTTTTCGGCCCAGAAGAGAGTAGGCTGGGGTCTTTCAGGAGCAATTCGCAGCTACGGACGTCGCTCGGCTTCGCGTTCTAAACCAGCCTTCACCCCACGTATCGCGCCGACTGAAGGTCTCTTTTTTGCCCTCTCTTCTCGGGTTGCCGATATCGCCGAAAGCCGGTTTGATCGACCGCGCCCAGAGCACGAATTCGTCTCCACTCGACCCAGGATAGACCCTCTTCGATCACACCCTATAGCGCTACCGGAGAGCACCCGGAACGGTTGACACGGTGGTGCATCAGCGATATGATTTATCTACCTTAATTATTAAGGTATGAGCGGGATGAAGATTGCTTGCAACAGATCTCCCGCAGCCAACAGATTGGAGCGTTGAGAGATGCCGGAAGTCCAAAAATGCGAAGGTATGTTCACCTGGGCCGATGTCAACAGTCCCAATCAGGCCGACGCCAAGGCGTTTTACTGTGAATTGTTCAGCTGGAATGCGATCGATGTCGAGGCAGGAGGGCAAAACACCTACACCATGTTCCAAAAGGACGGCAAGACCGTTGCCGGGCTGGGCCCACAACCCGAATCCATGAAAGGGTTACCGGCGATGTGGACCTCGTATATCACGGTCGGCGACGTCGACAACATCACGGCTCGGGTCCGAGAGCTGGGCGGAACCGTTGCCGTGCAGCCGATGGACGTCATGGATGCCGGACGCATGGCGCTCATTCAAGATCCGACCGGTGCAGCGGTAGCTCTGTGGCAAACAGGGAATCACGACGGTGCCGAGATCTTCAACGAACCTGGGGCGATGACCTGGAACGAACTCGCCACCCGTAATGTGACCTCCGCCAAAGGCTTTTTCGAACAGTTGCTCGGCTGGAAGGTTCAGGCCGGTGACGTCGGTGATGGCACCCTCTACACCGGAATCTTTCTCGATGGCGACCACCCGAACGGCGGCATGGTCGAGATGGACGAGACCTGGCCGGAGAACCTACCCCCACATTGGTTGACATACTTCTCGGTGGATGACGTCGATGCTGTTGCCCAGAAGGTACAAGCGCTGGGTGGTAAGGTGACTGTGGAGCCACAAGATATCCCCGTTGGGCGCTTCAGCGTCCTCAGCGATCCTCATGGGGGAACCTTCGCGGTGATTTCTACCAACCAGCCCTAACCCAGCTTTCGGTGATCTTGGCGCTGCCAAGATCGATTGATCAGAGCCAATCTAGCAGGGATCATCTGGTCGTAGACAAAGTCATATTCTCTGCCTGAGGCCGTGTGTTTTATGCGGCTTCAATTTCTGACAAGACTCGGTGGGCTCGTCGTCCGGCAACAAATAGAATCAAATGGTGAAGAGCAAAGGCAAAGAGCGCACTGAGCAGAATTCCCGGCGAGTCGAGGTGGAGCCTGCGCCAAAGCATCAGGGTGAGAAAGAAGAGGTGAAATGCCAAAGGAACCAGAAAGACGGGGGCGTCCCGAAGCCACGTGAGCCTCTCTTGGATACCTTGTACATTGACAAAGCAGATGGCAATGGAAACGCCGACCAGGAGAAGAAGGGTTCTGTAGTCAAAGGCTCCGGCGAAGGTTAAGAGTAACAGTAGAAAGACCGGCAAGGCCACTGTCAACGCGATGACGGGATAGATCCACGTCAACCACCGCTTCTCAAACCAGAGGGCGAGGTACCGACCGCCCCGTAACGAGTTCGACATGATGAAGACGACCACCCACCAGGTTAGAAAGTTACCGTAGGGCACCCCAAACCACTGGGCATCAAGTTCCAGACCCCAACTCCACATGCCCATGTTCTGACCATCGAACGGGTAGCTGTCACGAATGGCGACCGTATCCATACCGAGATCGATCAGCAAGGCGAGCAAGGCATCTAGAAAGGGCTTAGACCATTGAGGCATATTGAGGCTGTCGCTAAACCACATGGCTGAAAACCCGATCACGCCCCAACCCACACCGATCACCAAGGGTACGAGCCAAACTTCGACCGTGAAAGGAGCGTACTCGTAAAACCCGGCGGCAACGGCTATGCTCTCGAGAGAGAGACCGTAGATGATAAAGACCGTCAATTCGAGTACAACTGAAGTCGCCGGAAGACGCTTCTTACGCACGCCGAAATAGAGGCAGACAACGAGCAGAAACAAGACCATTACTTCAAAGAGGAAGAAGCTCAGGGGTTCGCCCAAAACCATGGTGGCGTCAGCTTACCTCAACAGCGGCTGGACCGGAGGGCCTTACGGGATCGGCAAGCGCATGCCGATCGGATTGACCAGGGCCATGATCAATGCCGCACTCGAAAGCCGCCTGATTAAAGTGAGCTATACAGAACCGTTGACAACCTATTCCAACTCAGCATCCCAAATTCGTGCCCAGGCGTGCGGTCGAACATCTTGGATCCTAAACAGACGTGGAACGATCCTGCGGCCTATGGCAGCCAGGCACGCAAGGTCGCCGAAATGTTCAAACAGAACTTCGAGCGTTTCGCGCCTTCAGCTCCTGAAGGTGTCGAGGCTGCTGGGCCGGCACCAAACAGGTAGCGTTTCATTACTTCCCAGGGTACCCGGCACCTGATCACCCAGGGTGGCATGGGGGACATTTGCCTCTTGTCACGCCGGTGATGAAGTGCGCATGATGATGTAGCGAACGTCAATCCGGTCTGGTCTGCACGGCTAGGAGGTGCGTGACATGACCTGCCAACGAGTGTTCACTAGCCCCCTTCTTGAAACGGGTACTCCTTTACTTGTCGTGCTGATGGTGTGGGTGTCTTCCTTTGCCTGCGCGGCAAGCCACGCCAGGGAACTGCTACCTCAGACCGATCTTCCCACCCCACCGGCACACGTGACCATCCGAGGCGGCGACGTCACCGTCAGCTCGCAAGACGAGATCGACACCTTGGCAGGAATCATCACCATCGAAGGGACGCTCACCGTTACCGGGGACGCGGTGCTCGATCTCAGCCCGCTAGATGCGCTCGAGGAAGTCACCGGAAATCTCCGCATCCAAAATCTCTACGCGCAGCAGGTGCTCAAGGGGTTCGAGCATCTCAAAAACATCGGTGGAGATTTCCTGATCGACGAAACCACCCGGTTGGAGCAAATCGACGGTTTCTCTTCATTGAAGCGTATCCGCGGATGCTTCGGAATCGGCAGAAACGTGTCGCTTCAACGTATCCCACCCTTCCCGACCCTCGAGAGCGTCGGCGGGGATTTCTACATCCTGAGAAATCCCCATTTACAAGCGGTCACGGGCTTTGAGGCACTGCAGCGCGTCGGCAACGACTTTGCGATCTTGGAAAACAGCCGGCTCACGACCATCGACGGCTTTGCAGCGCTCAAGCACATCGGTCGAGATCTCGGACTCCTCAAAAACACTTCCCTGCAGCATGCCGGTCACTTCAGCTCCTTGCAATCTGTCGGAGGTCACTTTACGATCGCCACCAACGAGGTCCTTTCTGATCTCGATCCCTTTGCCTCGTTGCGATCGGTGGGGGGAAACTTCGCCATCGGCGTCAACAACACCCTCGAACGCCTCGACTCGTTTGCGGCCCTCTATTCGGTCGGCGGTAGCCTGTTTATCGAGAATAACGACCAGGTAGCGAGCCTCGGAGGCTTCGGCGTACTCGAGAGCGTAGACGGTGACGTATACATCAGCAACAACGACCACCTGAACAGCATCCCCGGATTCAAAGCCCTGAAGTTGGTGGGGGGGAGTTTCTTCATTCGTCACAACGAGGAGCTCGAAGTCATCGCTGGCTTCGATTCGCTTGAAAGCACCCACATCGGCGGTCCCAGCTCGGTCAGCTTCAATGTCGCCCTCGATCTCAGCAAGTTCCCCACCAATGCCTTGCCATTTCTACCGGTGGACGAATGTAGGGGGAATCTGGTAGATGATTGGACCAGCCCCTGATCCAGGTTGGCCCAACCCATGTGGTGGTGGGCGAAGATCTCAGGTGCGTAGGGTAGGTAGAGCGGCCGCGATGATGAAAGCGGGCCACAGGAGGCCGGCATCGAAAGGGAAGAAGGTGCACACCAGTGTAGTGAGCATGAACGTGCCGATGGCGAACGGGATCGAGGTGATGCTTTCCCAGGCCCCTTTGTCATGAGCTTGAAAGGCCTCGACCAACAGACCCACGGCGAAGAGCAGGGTGACGAGTGCCCAGGCATTGCCTACACCGGTGTTGAAACCCTGATCGAACAGCAAAAAAAGACCTAGTAAAGAGACAGAGCTTCCCGCAACCGCTACCCAGATCCAACTTTTTTGCGTAGAACCGGTCGTCCTACCGACCCTTGCGGGTAAGACACTCGTAGATTGCATATTCTCTCCTCTCCGACATCCCGACCGTCTGCCAAGCTCGTTTCGCTCGGTAGAATCGCTTCGGAGCCAAACTCGAGGCGATTCTTGAAATGGCCTCAGGCCACGGAAACTCGTTCTAAACCGGCTTTCAGTGCACTTGTCACGCAAACTGAACGCATTTGCTTAACCTCGCTCTGCTCGGGTGATCTTGGCAGTGCCAAGATCACCGAAAGACGGTTTAGAAAAGGCTGCGCGTAATAAGCAGCAAGCCCAGCAGGGCCACGGGCACACCCACCACTGCCCCAATCATCGTTAGGGAAAACGCCAACCCGATCGCAATAACCGTCAAGCCCACCACGATCCCGATCAATCGGCCCGTCAAGGTCAAGATGGCCGCCATAAGCAACCAAAGACCTACGAATGGGAATAGATACCAAGGTGTCGTCATATTCCTACCTTAGCGACTCAATCGATGGTCTGCCTCCTCAGAAAGAAGGATTCGTGGGTCCTACTTTTGGGTGACGTTCGATGATCGATCGCCGTAGAAGCGCCAAAGAAACTCGCAGGTGAGGGTTGCAAGAAGTCGTCCCTCACAGATCGAACAAGGGTTCAGGGGAATAAAGGGTGGGCCGTGATGGGTTGTGCAACTACACAAAGATGTTTTGTTCTCGACCTAGCCCTTGCAGCGCTCCTACGTCATACCCACCTCTCCCCTCCAAACATGCTTTGGTAACTTGCCCGCTGAACTCCGCTCTCAGCAGGTCGAAACAGCTTCAATCTATGGACAAATGTCCCTATACCCTAGGGTGGTATTTGGTGTACTGTCGAAGTGGGGAACCATCATACCCACTTCTCGTAGCAAAGGGGTCATGGATGAAACACACACATCACCACATCCTCATCATCGGCGGAGGCTCAGCCGGCATCACCGTGGCCGCCCGCTTGACACGCGCCCTCGATCGACCGGATATCGCTCTGATCGAGCCTTCTGACAAGCACTTCTACCAACCCTTATGGACCCTGGTCGGCGCCGGCGTGGTGAAAAAGGAAGCCACCGTTCGCAACGAAGCGAACTATATCCCCAAGGGGGTCCATTGGATCAAAGACCGTGCCGAAGAGATCGATCCCGACGAAAACACGGTCACCACCAAGAGTGGCCAAGAGCTCACGTACGACTATCTGGTGGTGGCCCCAGGCATCCAACTCAACTGGAGTGCGGTCAAGGGTCTCAAAGAGAACCTAGGCACCAACGGCATCTGCAGCAATTACGCCTTCGAGACCGCCGAATATACCTGGGAAACCCTCCGTCAATTCAAGGGGGGTAACGCCGTTTTTACCAACGCGCTCGGCCAGGTCAAGTGCGGTGGTGCGCCGCAGAAGATCATGTATCTGGCAGAAGATTACTTTCGACGTCACGGCCTGCGCGATCGAGCCAAGGTGATCGGCGCGTTTGCAGGCACGAAGCTGTTGGGCGTACCCGAAATCAACGAGACGCTCGAGCGAATCGTACTGGAACGCGGCATCGACATGCGCTTTCACCACAACCTCGTAGAAATCCGTGCCGAGCGCAAAGAGGCCGTCTTCGACGTACGCGATCCCACCTCGGGTGAGGTGCTCCGTCAGGCCGTGATCCCCTTCGACATGATCCACGTGACCCCACCCCAAAGCGCTCCGGATTTCATCAGGCGCAGCAAGCTGGCCTACCGAGACGGTCCCGACGAGGGCTGGGTCAAGGTCGACAAGCACACCCTGCAACACCCCGACTACCCCAACGTCTTCACCTTGGGCGACGTAGCCGCCCTACCGACCGCCAAAACCGGGGCAGCCGTAAGGAAGCAGGCACCGGTCTTGGTCAAAAATCTGCTGGCGGTCATGGCAGAAAAGACGCTCGAAGCCACCTACGACGGCTACTCTTCCTGCCCGCTATTAACAGGCTATGGCAAGCTGGTCTTGGCCGAGTTCACCTACGGCAACGCCTACAAGCCGACCTTCCCGGTCGATCAGACCAAAGAGCGCCTGGACATGTATCTGTTGAAACGCTACGTCCTCCCCCAACTCTACTGGCACGGCATGATGCGAGGCCGCGCCTGAAGAGCCAAGGGGGCATGAACGTGTACAGGACCGGGCTAAAGGTCACTCCCCAACGATCACCGTGATCTTTTCGGACATCACCGGAGGATCGTGGGGGATGTGGCTATGGTTGCCCAACAGCAGCTGTAAGGTGTAGGTCCCCGGCTCGAGCTCGAGCGTGGCTTCCGTCTGCCCTTGACCGAAATGCCTGACGGTCTCGGTCGACGGCAGTGGCGCGTTCAGGTCGAGCATCGCAACATCGGTATCGATGAGCAGGTGGTGATGGCCCGAGTCGGGCGCCTCGGTACCGGCGGGAACAACCTCCATCCCCTCGAGTCCGAACTGAACGATCAGAGGGCTCGTGACGGCGTCGCCGTCGGCGAGATCGACGAAATAGGCCCTGGCATCTGCCGGTGAAGGTGAGCGGGCTCCTTCGGGCCCCATAGGATCAGCCATATGCTCAGCAGGCATATGGATGGAAAACTGCTGGTCCACACAGGCCCGGCAACGCGACTCAGACGAGTTCAGCTGTGTATAGAGGGCGTTCCGATAGGTACTGGCCCGGCCGTGACTGCGGACCACCAGATGCACTTCGGCACCGCGGGGATCGACCAGCCCGGGGCCAAACAGCACCTCGCCCATCGCTTGTCCCTTTTGCAGCCAGCCGCAGAAGTTGCCGAAGCCGTCGTCACTGATCACGTTGCTTGCGGCCCAGGTGACGGAAATGGTCGCATCCGGGTTGGGTGATACCCTACCCCGTGCGTCGAAGATGTCGTCCTCACCGCAAACGGGCATCCCATCATCCGCAGGGCTGCAGCCCTGCGGCGTGTTGAAGATCACCCACCAGACGGTGTAGGCGCCGCCCGGGTCGAGATCGAAGGTGCGGAGGCTCATGGCGACGCCGTTGTCGGTTCTGATGAGCTGGGACCAGGCTCCTCGCACCGCCGTTTCGTGGGCGAACGTGAGCACCTCTGCGGTGCTGATCTCGGCTAAGCCCTGTTCAGCTTCCACCATAGGGCTTTGAGCTTGGCCAAAGATGACCTGAAGAACCACACCGGCAATCAGAACAACCAAGACCTGTCTCACATCATCCTCCTCGCTGAGGACTCCGCGCTCGGTTACGAGCGTATAGCCGACGGTTCCCGCCGGCTATACACTAAATCCTCCCAAGCAGCATACCGGAAGTCCCCCACTACCATCTCGGTTTGCTCCAGAGACAAGCAGTCTGTTCACCGTACGCTGGCCTTCTCGGTTTACAGTGATGGTGGAGGAGGCAAACATGCGCGTTCTCGTGATCGGGGCAAGCGGTTTGGTCGGCACGCTCACCGTGCCGGCGCTGGCCGCGTCACACACCCTTAGACTCTTCGACCTGAGACCTCCCGAAGACACCTCGCTCGAGTTTCTAGCTGGTGATGTCACGGACTACAAGACGCTCACCAAAGCGGTCGAAGGGATGGACGCCCTCGTCTACATGGCCATGGGAAGTATCGACTGGGACGAGATTCCCGGCTTGGAGTCGGCCTTCGACGTCAACGTCAAAGGTCTCTACTTTGCCCTCAGGGCAGCGGCGGCGGCCGGCATCACCCTGGCCGTATACACCAGCACCATGTCGGTCTACAGCGGCGTCGGTCAGAATCCGGACAAAGATAGATATTTCTCGGATGAAGCCCTCCCCCCCGACGCCACCGACCTCTACGGGTTCACCAAGCGTCTCGGCGAAGAGGTCTGTTTAAACGCGAGCCGGACTTGGAACATGGACGTTAACGCCTTACGCCTTTGCCATCCGACACCGACCCAAAGGTGGCTGGCAGAGACCGAGCCCGGCGTGCCGACGATCAACACGACGGGAGAGGACGTCGCCCGGGCCGTTCTGTCTGCCCTCGAATTTCGAGGGGGATTTCAGGCGTTTACCATCAGCGGCGACTACGAATACAGGCTCATGAACATGTCGAAGGCTGAGCGCCTTCTCGGCTGGGAACCGCTGGCTAGGCCCAAAGCCGATTGACAGTGATGAGTGAACGGTGATGAGTGGGGCAAGGGCAAGAGGGTCATGGGTAATGCGTGAGGCACCCGCGAACGAAAACGGTTTTGGAGCACCTGGCTTCGAAGACGCAACCGTCAGAGTAGACGGACCCCAGCCGCGAACTTCGCAGCACTCATCACCCATTACTCATCACCCATCACCTCTCTTCCAGACACATAATCGGATGTAGACCGGCCCAGACACGAACGTTCGCAGCACTCATCACCAAACAATGCTCGCTCGATAAGGAGGACTTATGGCAGAGAAAGCTAACGTCGACCTGCTCCTACGGGGCGGCCACGTGATCGACCCCGCCAACCACCGCAACGGGGTCATGGACGTAGCCATCAGAGACGGTCGTGTCGCGAAGGTGGCACCAGAGCTGGACCCCACGCAGGCAATCAGGGTCGTCGAGCTCGAGGGTCTCTACGTCGTCCCGGGACTGATCGACATCCACGTTCACGTCCACCACACCCGTGAACCCGAAGGGTTGAGCGTGATTGCCGATCATCACTCGTTCCGCTCGGGCGTCACCACCGTGGTCGACACCGGCACGGCAGGAGCCAAGCACTTCCTCCACTTCAAACGCACCGTCATCGATCTGGCCAAGACGCGCATTCTGGCGTATGTCAACATCGTCAAGTCGGGCATGCTCGGCGACTTCGAACAGGATCCCGACGAGATGGACCCCGAACTCGCCGCGGCGACGGTACTCGCCTACCCTGAACTCTGCGTGGGGATCAAGACCGCCCACTACTGGACCCGTGAACCGTGGGACGACGTCCACCAGCCTTGGATAGCGGTCGACCGGGCCATCGAAGCAGCAGAGCTCTGCCAAAAACACGTCATGTTCGATTTCTGGCCCCGCCCGGAGCGTCCCTACCGCGAGCTGCTGCTCGAGAAGATGCGGCCAGGGGATATCCACACCCACGTATACGCCCAACAGTTCCCCATCTTGGACGAAGAGAGCCGTCCCCAAGCCTTCCTCTTTGAAGCCAGGGAGAAGGGCATCATCTTCGACGTCGGGCACGGTGCCGGCAGCTTCTGGTTCCGCAAGGCCGTGCCCGCCATCGAAGGGGGCTTCGGTCCGGATTCGATCAGCACCGATTTGCATATCGGCAACGTCAACGGACCCGTCATCGACATGCAGACCACCATGTCGAAGTGTCTGAACATCGGTCTGAGCCTCGAAGACGTCATCTACCGCTCGACGGTGACTCCGGCCCGTGAAATCGGCCGGAGTGAGCTCGGCACGTTGAGCGAAGGGGCGGAGGCGGATGTGACGGTGCTGCAGCTCGAGCGCGGCCGTTTCGGCTTCACAGACTGTGGGGCGGCCAAGCTGGTGGGTGACAAACGGCTCAGATGCCTGATGACGCTGCGGGCCGGCGAGATCGTCTTCGATTCGGATGGCTTGAGCATGCCGACATGGACCGAGGCCCCGCCGAGCTACTGGGAGTTGCGCCGGTGACGAGCTACCAGGCCCTGGGAATCCGGCCCGTCATCAACGCCAACGCGACGCTGACCCGGCTAGGAGGTTCTCTGATGCCGCCCGAAGTCGTGGCAGCGATGGCGGAAGCCGCCCGCTCTTTTGTCGACCTGGACGAACTGCAACGCAAGGTGGGCGAGCGCATCGCCGAGCTGACTCGCAACGAAGCGGCCTATGTCAGCTCGGGAGCTGCTGCGGGTCTGGTCCTGGCCACCGCAGCTTGTGTGGCGGGCACCGATCCCGACGCGGTACACCAACTCCCCAGTCTGGATGGCCTGAAATGCGAAATCATCGTCCAAAAGCTCCACCGCAACGGCTACGATCACGCCGTGCGCCAAGTCGGGGTCGATCTCATCGAGATCGGCAACTCCACTGCTACGACCCGCAGCGATCTCTTGACAGCCCTCAGCGAAAAGACGGCCGGCATCTTCTGGTTCCAAGGGGCGATGAACCGCCCCGGAGAGTTGCCGCTCGAGGAGGTCATCGAAGTCGCCAAGGCGCACGGCATCCCCGTGGTGGTCGACGCGGCAGCCCAGCTTCCCCCGGTCAGCAATCTCTGGGGTTTCACCCATATGGGGGCGGATCTGGCCCTGTTCAGCGGCGGCAAGGACCTGCGCGGCCCACAAGCCACCGGGCTGATCTTGGGACGCCGCACCCTCATCGAATGCTGCCGGGTCCACGGCAACCCCAACCACGCCATCGGACGCCCCATGAAGGTCGGCAAAGAGGAGATGTTCGGCCTCTTGGCCGCGGTGGAGCGTTACGTGAAACTCGATCATCAGGCTCGAGCCAACGAGTGCGAGCGCATCGTCACCATGTGGAACGAGACCCTCAGTGATATCGATGGCGTGGTCGCCAAGCGCGACTTCCCCAACGAAGCGGGCCAACCCCTGCCACGAAGCCTCGTGCTGGTCGATTCGGAAACGGCAGGTATCACGCACGACCGCATCATCGACGAACTTGCACACGGAGAGCCGGCCATCTCGGTGGCACCCGCGGGACCGGGGGGACTCTACCTGAACCCCATGACACTCGAGCCGGGCGAGGCAGAGACGGTACGCGACCGCTTGCTCGAGATCCTCAGCTCGAAAGTGGTTCCCAGGTAGCCGAACCGTTCCCGACTCGCATACGG
The DNA here is from genome assembly GCA_020354625.1 of Trueperaceae bacterium. Lineage (GTDB taxonomy): Bacteria > Deinococcota > Deinococci > Deinococcales > Trueperaceae. The sequence goes on along the minus strand of CP070651.1, from coordinate 4,250,032 downwards.
TATTCTCAAAGGTGCATCGCACAAGGGTACGTTCGGCTTCAAGGGTACGTTCGGCTTTTTGAAAGTTTGATTGAGGTGTTGAAGCTCTATTTCGAAGTAGCCAAGAGATCGTTCCAGCGAACCCTTACCTACCGCGCCGCCGCGGTTGCGGGCCTTGCCACCAACATCTTTTTCGGCCTTCTGCGCGTCGCCATTCTACTGGCGCTCTACGGCGACCGGCAAGTCGTCGAAGGCTATACCGTAGCGGGCGTGATCACTTATACGGGCTTGAGCCAAGCGGTGATCGCCTACCTGAGCCTGTTCGGCTGGTACGACTTCATGTACGCAGTGCACAGGGGCGACGTAGCGGCCGATCTGCTCAAACCGATGAACCTCTTCTCTTTCTGGTTGGCTCAGGACCTGGGGCGCGCTGTGGCGAGTCTCCTTCTGCGCGGCGTGACCTTTATGCTGATCTACGAGATCTTTTTCGACTTGACCTATCCCACCACCATCTGGGCGTGGCTCGCCTTGGCGACGTCACTGCTGCTGAGCTGGCTGGTAAGCTTCGCCTGGCGCTTTCTCGTCAACACCGCTGCGTTCTGGTCACCCAATGCCCGGGGATTTGGGCGCTTCGCTTTCCTTTCGGTCCTCTTCTTCTCCGGTTTTCTGATGCCGCTCGCCTTCTTCCCGGCGTGGGTGCAGAAGCTGGCGAGCTTCACACCTTTCCCCTACCTGCTCAATACCGTGGTGGAAATCTACTTGGGCATCGTGAGCGGTCCTGCGCTTGTTGAAGCCTTGCTGCTCCAAGCGGCCTGGGCTCTCGGTCTCATCGTGCTCGTCCAGGCCGTGCTCCGTTTCGGACTGCGGCGACTGGTGATTCTGGGGGGATAGGTGCGGCAAGCCTTCGACATCTACCGTCGACTCCTCGGGGTCCAGATCCGAAGCCAACTCCAGTATCGTGTATCCTTCTCCTTCGACCTGTTCAGCGCCATACTCGTGACCGCTACGGAGTTCGCCGCGCTGGCGCTGGTTTTTGAGCGCTTCGAGCAGATCGGTGGTTGGACGCTCGGCGAAGTCGCATTCCTCTTTGGGTTGCTGGAGATCTCGTTCGGTATCATGGACATGGTGTTCGGCGGCTTCGACCCACAAGACTTCGGCGCGTCCGTCCGCCACGGCAGCTTCGACCAAATCATGCTGCGGCCCGCACACCTTTTGACCCAGGTGTTAGGCTCGCAGTTCGCCTTGCGGAGGCTCGGACGGATCGTTTTCGGGGCCGGCGTCCTGCTTTTTGCCGTGACCGTGACCCAGCTCGACTGGACACTGGCCAAGGTCCTCTACCTCCCCCTGGTCGTCACCGGCATGGTGCTCTTTTTCGGCGGGCTCTACATCGTCGGCTCGACCATCACCTTCTGGACCGTCGAATCGATCGAGGCGATCAACATCCTGACCTACGGGGGCAGCTACCTCATCTCCTATCCCATGCACATCTACCAGAACTGGCTGCGCCGCATATTCACCTATCTCGTTCCCGCGATCTTCCTCAACTACTACCCGGTACTCTACTTTCTAGACAAGCCAGACCCCTTCGGTTTCCCGGCCTTCGCCCCGTTTCTGTCGCCGCTCGTCGGTGTGGCGAGTTTCGTCGCCGCCCTTGCGTTTTGGCGCTTTGGCGTCAAGCATTATCAGAGTACCGGGAGCTGAGTGTTGAGCATCGTCCACGTTTCCAAGCTCGAAAAGACGTTTCACGTCCGTAGGTATCATCAGGGTCGCTGGGCATCGCTTCAAAACCTCGTGACGCGCCGTTCCCGCCTCATCCGGGCGGTGGACGGGATCGACTTCACGATCGAAGCGGGTGAGCTGGTCGGGTATCTCGGGCCGAACGGCGCCGGTAAATCGACCACCATCAAGATGCTGACCGGCTTGCTGGTGCCCTCGAGTGGGAGACTGATCGTGAACGGTTTTGTCCCTTGGAAAGATCGGAGACATTATGTAGCACGTATCGGCGCGGTCTTCGGTCAGCGCACCACACTCTGGTGGGACCTGCCGGTCATCGAATCGTTTGAGCTTCACCGGCATCTGTACCAGATCCCCACCGGGCGCTTCAAGCGCAACCTCGCTGAGTTCAACGACCTCTTGGAGCTCGCTCCCTTTCTCGACGTTCCGGTGCGATCTCTCTCGCTCGGTCAGCGTATGCGGGCCGATATCTGTGCGGCCCTGTTGCACGATCCCGAACTGCTCTTCTTTGATGAACCCACGATCGGCCTCGACGTGGTGGCGAAAGAGCGCATCCGTAACTTCATCCGTCACATCAACGAAGAGCGAGAAACCACCGTTCTCCTCACCACCCACGACATCGCCGATGTGCAACGCTTGTGCCGCCGGGTCATGATCATCGACCGAGGTAAGCTCATCTTCGATGGCGAGCTCGCTCGGCTGCTAGAACGCTTCGGTGGTCATCACCGGCTGATCGTCGACTTTGCCGAGAGCTACGCCGAAGTCGCGGTGATCGGTGCCGAATTGCTCTCCTACTCAGACCAACGCGCCATCTACCGCTTCGATCGCCGCAAGATCACCGCCCCGGCATTGATCCAGGCCGTTTCTGAACGATACGCCATACGCGATCTCTCGATCGAGGAGCCGGATATCGAGACGACGATTCGTACGATCTATGAAAAGAGGCTCCTCTAGCTCTCTCACCGAGATGCAAGGCTCTTGCATCTGTCGCCACTAATGAAACATCGCACGGAAAAGGGCGGTCCATGGTGATATTCTCCGACTCCAACAGCGGGGGTATGAGCGCTTTCGCCCAGCCCCAGCGGCGAGCTAGACCAGGGAGAGAGGAGATCATGGGAGATTACACCGAGATCATCGCTATCATCGACAGAAGCGGATCGATGCGGACCATCAAGGAAGAGGCCATCGGCGGCTTCAACGCCTTCGTCGACGCGCAGATGCAAGTACCGGGCGAAGCAGCACTCACTCTGGTGCTCTTCGACCACGAGTCGGCGCTCGCCTACCAAGCGAGGGGCCTCGACGACGCCCCCAGGCTGAACGAGCAGAACTACATTCCCAGGGGAACGACGGCGCTGCTCGATGCGATCGGCCTCGCGGTAGATCAGGCGGGCCAGCGGTTCGCCGCTATGGCGGAGTCAGACCGTCCGGGTAAAGTAATCGTCTGCATCCTCACCGACGGCATCGAAAACGCCAGCGACATCTACAGCCGGAACCAAGTAGCTGAAATGATCAAGCATCAGCACGAGGTCTACAAGTGGGAGTTTGTCTTCCTGGCGGCCGACCAGGACGCCTTCGAAGTGGGCAGCCGCCTGAACATCCCCGCACAGACGACCTTCGATTACACCGCCACCCGAGAAGGTACCGTCGCCGCCTATGAGCAGATGAGCCGTACGGTCATGGACTTGCGCACCGAACAGGCCACTGTCTTGACAAGCTGACCAGCAAAACAAAAACGCTATAAGCCGCCTTCGGGCGGCTCTTTTTATGCTCACTCGGTCAGCCAAAATAGGCCTTAATGTTATGGTGATACTTCAAGCTCAGTGCTAGCTTGAGTGTGTTGTAGCAGCCGTGTTTGAATAAGCAACTCCGGGAAGGGAGGAGATATCCCTAAGAAGCTACTGGATGCCTGCCGAGGAAGCCCGTCACATCTTGCCAAACACATTGGGCAGCCCCAGAGCGGTTGATGGGAGTCGGCAATTGAAGACCTCATCGTGATGATGGTGAAAAATGCTCACAAGAAAGATGGAGATTATGCAGAATAGGACCCGAAGCTATGTGACCCGAATCCTCGTCTCGCTCCTGCTGCTCGGCCTCGCCGTCAGCGGGCTCACGCAAGACGCCGGCGTAGAGCGCGGCGGCACCCTCATCGCCGCCTGGCAACAAGATCCCGTCGGTTTGGATCCACACATCACCAGTGCCCGCTCGAGCTTCCAGGTGCTCGAGAACGTGCTCGACACGCTCCTCACGCTCGACGAAGAGCTGAACGTACAGCCCTCGCTGGCAGAGAGTTGGGGGGTTTCGGATGACGGCCTGCAGTGGACCTTTACCCTACGTGAAGGAGTGCGGTTCAGCAACGGCCGTCCCCTGGTGGCCGACGATGTGGTGTTCACCTACCAGCGCATGCTCGACCCCGCAACCGGCTCGGGCAACGCCTACAAGCTCGGCGGCGTAACCGAGGTAGCAGCCCCCGACGACCGCACCGTGGTGATGACGCTCGGTGCGCCCAATCCGGGTTTGCTCGGCAGGCTCGCCACCGATAAAACGGTAGGTATCATCGCCCGTGAAAGTGTCGAAGATGGCACCATCAACACCGAGCCGATCGGCACCGGCCCCTTCAAGATCACCGAGTTCCAACCCGGCTCCAAGCTCGTACTGGAGCGCAACGAGAACTACTGGCGCGAAGGGCTCCCCTACCTCGATGCCGTCGAGATCCGGATCATCTCCGACGATGCGGTGCGGCGTAGCGCGCTCATCAGCGGCGATATCGACTGGGCCTTCGCGGTACCGGCGCAGAGTGTCGAAGAGCTCAAAGCGCGCGACGATGTCGTCATCGACGAAGTCCCTGCCGGCGCCTACTGGTATATCGGCGTCAACCTCAACCGGGAGCCGCTCAACGACGTGCGTGTGCGGCAGGCCATCGCCAACGCCATCAACCGCGACGAGCTGGCGCTCGCCGGTGCCTTCGGGAACGCCGAGCCCACCCAGGATCCCATCCCGTCATCGAACGTGTGGGACTTCGGCTACGCACCCTATGAACAAGATCTCGACAAGGCCCGTGCGCTGATGGCAGAAGCCGGGGTCGGCGACGGCTTCGAGTTCGAGATCATGCCGACTTCTCAGTACGAAGAATCGGTCCGCATCGCCCAAGTGCTCCAAGCGCAGCTGGCGCCCTTGGGCATCACCACCTCGATCCGCTCGCTCGAGTGGGCCGAATGGCTCGAGGAGGAAGGTGCCGGTAACTACGACACCTACGTGTGCAGCTGGAACGTGCTGGTCGACCCAGACGACTTCTTCTATGCCCAGCACAAGACCGGAGAGGTCTTCAACTTCACGGGCTACAGCAACTCAACGGTTGATACCTTGCTCGAACAGGGGCGACAGACCGCCGACTTCGAGGAACGCCGGGAAATCTACGCCCAGGTGAACCAGACGATCGTCGACGAAGCGCCCTACATCTACATCTACAACCCGCTCGAGATCAACGCCTACCGGCCTGATGTGCGGGGCTACCAGACCCGCGCCGACCAGGCGATCCGCTTCGTCGAGACTTGGCTGGACCGGTAAGCCACCCGCCCCTCAAGGTTGCTCTGTTACAAGAGCAATCTTGAGGGATCTCAAGAAGCCACCTCTTGAGTTCCCGCTATCTGCTCCAGCGCCTCGGCAGCCTGCTGCTGGTTCTCTTCGGGGTATCGATCTTGACCTTCGCCATCATCCCGTTGATCCCCGGCAGCCCGGCGCGCGTCAGGCTCGGAGTTCAGGCCACCGATGAAACCGTAGCCGCCGTTGAGAAACAGCTCGGTCTCGATCGCCCGTTGACGACCCAATATGTGGACTGGCTCCAAGGGATCGTGTTCCGGGGCGACTTCGGCCGGAGCCTGATCAACGACAAGCCGATTTCTGCCGAGATCGCCCGTCGCCTTCCGGCAACGCTGGTGCTTGCAGTGGCTGCGCTGCTGGTGGGGCTCTTGATCGCGCTACCGGCCGGCATCGCCTCGGCGCTCAGGCCCGGCGGCAAGCTCGACCTGGGGGTATCGGTCCTCAGCCAGATCGGGGTATCGATCCCCGACTTCTGGATGGGCATCTTGCTCATCCTGGTCTTCGCCGAAAACCTCCAGTGGCTCCCCTCGAGCGGCTTCACATCCCTCAACGAAGATCCTGCAGATTGGCTCAGGCACCTGATCCTGCCGGCCGTCACCGCGGGGATCATCAGCGGCTCGATCATGACCAGGTTCACGCGCAGCGCCCTGCTCGAAGTCTTGCATCGCGACTACGTCCGCACCGCCCGGGCCAAAGGGCTCACCGAACGGGTGGTGGTGGTCAAGCACGTGCTTCGCAACGCTGCGATCTCGATCGCCACCATCATCGGCTTGCAGCTAGCGACACTTTTTAGCGCCGTGGTGGTGGTTGAGATCATCTTTTCCTGGCCGGGTCTGGGTTCGTTGGCATTGCAATCGACCCTGCAACGCGACTATCCGGTGCTGCAGGCTGCCGTCCTGATGAGCGCCATGGCCTTCGCAGTGATCAATCTGTTGACCGATCTCTCCTACGTGCTGCTCGACCCCAGCATCGACTACGCTTGACATGAACAGAGAGCTACGAAAGAAAACAGTGCCCTCGAAAGCGGACGACCACCACTATGCAACCATCCAATCAGGAGAGAGCAACACATGACCTCTCCAGAGCCGACTCTGTATCGGTCTCCCCTGAAGGACTTCCTGCGACGCTTTTTGCGCCACCGCCTGATCATATTGGGGAGCATCATCATCTTGAGCCTCGCCGTCATCGCCCTCTTCGGTTCGAAGCTCGCCCCGTATGATCCGGTGGCGATGAACTTCGCAGAACGCTTCGCCACGCCGAGCCTGAGACATCCGTTCGGCACCGATGAGTTCGGCCGAGACGTCTTCTCACGCGTCCTCTACGGGGCAGCAGTATCATTTAAGGTGGCATTCATCGCCGTGGCCATCTCCGGAACCGCAGGGGTCTTCCTCGGCGCGGTCGCGGGCTTCTTCGGCCGCTGGCTCGATGAGGTCATCATGCGCTTTATGGATATCCTCTTCGCCTTCCCGGCCGTGTTGCTAGCCATCACGGTGATGGCCATCCTCGGACGCGGTGTGGGCAACGCCATGATCGCTATCGCCATCGTCTACGCACCGATCTTCGCCCGGGTTACCCGCGGTGCGGTCATATCAGTGCGTGGGCTCGAGTACGTCACCGCCGCTAGAGCGCTGGGGCAACAAGACGGCTTCATCATCTGGCGGCATGTGCTGCCCAACGCCATCGGGCCCATCATCGTACAGACCTCGCTCAGCTTGGCCTTCGCCATCTTGGCGGAAGCGGCCTTAAGCTTTTTTGGGCTCGGCACCCAACCCCCCGACCCGAGTTGGGGCCGGATGCTCGCCGAGGGGCGCGGTTTTTTACAGCAAGCCCCCTGGATGGGCATCTTTCCCGGCCTCGCCATCATGATGTCTGTCATGGGCTTCAACTTTCTCGGTGACGGCCTGCGAGACCTGCTCGATCCACGCCTGAAGCAGGTGCTGAGTGCGAACCGCTAGACCCGATATCGTACCGGCCGGCCGATGAGGCTCTCGATTCGGCACCACCTCGGCGTTGCGCTCCTTTCCTGTGGCGGCCTGGTGCTCGAGATCAGCCTCACCCGGCTCTTATCGGCTCTTTACTTCTACCACTACGTGTACACCGTACTTTCGCTCGCAGTCCTAGGTATCGGGCTCGGAGCCGCTCTCGCCGTGTGGCGGCCTTCCTGGAGAACCCCTCCACACCTGACGCGCTACGCCGGCCTCGCGGGCCTCAGCGTGACCGGTCTGGTATTGGTGGTGGTCCTCGTCACGAGCTCAAGCCAGCGTGCCCTATTGCTCCTCGCCTTGAGCATCCCTTATTTCTTTCTCGGCCTCTGTCTCACCACGCTCTTTTCCAACGCTCCGAAGCGAAGCTCGAGCCTCTACGCCGCCGACCTCATCGGGGCCGGGACCGGGGCCCTACTGGCCGTGCCGTGGCTGAACGCCTTGGGAGGACTCGACGGGGTCTTGGGATCGGCCGTACTGTTGGCGGCCGCAAGCCTCCTTTTCACCCGCCGCCACCCGTGGCCGGTGCTGGTCCTACCCCTCACCGTCGGCCTCTTCGCGGCGGGAAACCTGATCTTTGGATGGCTGCAACTCGACCTTGGCAACCTGGCGGTGCCCAAACCGATCACATCGCGGCTCGAAACCGGTCACAGACTCGAAGCGAGCCGCTGGGACGCATTTGCACGCACCGATCTGATCCGAGATCCCGCCTCTCGGGCGCGCTACCTCTACATCGACGGGGGAGCGGCCTCGCTCGTGCCGGACGCCTCACAGCGCGCCCTTTGGCAAGGGGACATCGGTAGCCTCCCGTTTGCCCTAAGGCGTCCCGAAAATGCGCTGATCATCGGTCCAGGTGGAGGGCTCGACATCGCGTTGGCCCTGGCAGGTCAGACCGGTCAGATCACCGCCGTAGAGATCAACCCACAAAGTGTAAAGCTGGTACGTGAGCTGGAGGAGTATACCGGGAACGTGTACGCGCACGACGACGTCGAGGTGCTCATCGACGAAGGTCGAAGCGCCCTACGCCGGCTGGAAAAACGCTTCGATCTGATCTTTCTGTCCCACGTCATCAGCCAGGCGGCGGAACGGAGCGGCTACGCGCTCAGTGAAAACGATCTCTACACGGTCGAGGCGTTCCACGATTACCTCGACCACCTCACACCCGGCGGCCAGATTGCGGTCAAACTCTACGACGAACTGACCCTCACCAGGGCGCTCATCACTGCCATCCGAGCCCTGACCGATCGAGGGCTCTCCGAAGCCGCTGCTGCCCGGCACACCGCCGCCTTCTTGGACCCGCGCCAGAACTCACCGGTCCCGCTCCTCATCATCCACCAGGAGGCGATCACCCCAGACCGTGCGCCGATGCTCACCGACACTGCACAGGTGCTCGGCTTCGTGCCCCTGTTCGTCCCGGGCGCTGTAGCCCGAGCGCCACTCGACGGACTGCTGGCCGGTACGGTGAGCCTCAGCGAGATCATCGACAACGCCGGAGGCGTCGACATCAGCCCCACAACCGATAGCAGACCTTTTTTCTACCTCTTCGAGCTGGGGTTGCCCCGACAGCTTCGCGTCTTCCTCATCGGCCTCACCCTCTTTATCGTGCTCGCCTCCGCTTTATGGGCCCTCACACCCCGGTCTTACGAACATCCCAAACTCCGCTGGTCACCGCTGTACTTCAGCGGTCTCGGCATCGGGTTCATGACCGGTGAGATCGCACTGCTTCACGAGACCCGATTGTTCCTCGGTCATCCGACCCTGGCACTCTCTGTCGTCTTGGGCACGTTGCTCATAGCCGGCGGAGCGGGGAGTGCGCTAAGTACCCGGCTCAGCAAATGGACGAAGCGATCCCTGCTCGGCCTGACCCCTCTTTTGGTGTGTGCTCTGTTTGTGCTGTGGGCTTTGGTCTGGCCAGCGATGACAGACGCCTTGACCGGAGCTGCAGATAGCGTCCGCATCGCAGCTGTCGTCGCCGGCACGATTCCGCTCGCCCTCTGTCTGGGCATGCCGTTCCCGCTCGCGCTCACCCATGTCGGCCAGAGCGATCAGGGCCTGGTTGCGCTCGCCTGGGCCGTAAACGGCGTGATGAGCGTCGCCGGCAGCCTACTCGCCACCGTCCTCGCGCTCAGCTTGGGTTTCGACGCGGTGCTTGTCGCCGCCCTTATCAGCTACGGTCTGGCAGCAGCCTACGGGTTCTGGAAGCAGGGTGAAGCGCGGGTCGGCCTGGCAGCGCCCGACAGGCCAATGTGACTTCATACCTGGAGTAACAGCTTCGAGCAAGCCGTCACCCTACTACCCTCGCGTCGGCCACGGGTACGGTATGATCAAAAGCGGCATGGATATCCCATCGCGACTGATGCGGCTCCTGCGCGCTGAATTCAACAGCTTACTCGGTCGCCCAACTGTTGAGCCCAACCCTTTTCCCTCCCGCGGAGAAGAGCGTGGACAGGGCGATTACACGCACGCCCGTCACCACACCGAAACGCAGTCGCCAAACCCGACTCTGGCCGAACACTACGCCGCGCTGGAAATCCCTTACGGCACCGACCTCACCGGCGTCAGACGCGCCTATAAAGAGCTCGTGAAACGCTACCACCCCGACCGTCACCAAAGCGCCGAGAAAAAAGCCACCGCCACCGAAATCGTCAAGCGACTCAACTTCGCCTATGAAGAGCTCGTCAAACACCTCGAGGCGCGCCCCCAAGAGCCTCCCCAACACCACCCATGACGAACGATCCGCTCGGTACCCTGCCGGTCATGGACAGCCCTCGCGAGGTCGTGGCCGGGACGCACCACGACCACGTGTTACCAGCGAGCGACCGCCCTGCCATCACGGGTGTTGTCGAGCCCGGTCATTCCTCGAAAGAAGGTGTACCCGTGTCAGAGTTCTACGAGAAGGTCAAATCCTACCTATTGGAGCTGGAGTTCGACGTCCTCCACGAAAATCCGGCCGACCAGCTGTTTATCATCGACGACGAGGAGTCGGGTATCAAGAACCTTATCATCGACTGCGAAGACCCCATTTTGATCCTAGAGCAACTCATCATGCCCATCCCTGTTCATCCAGGGGAACTCTTCAAACGCCTGCTGCAGATCAACCGTACCCTGGTGCACGGCGCCTTCGTGCTGGACGAAAGCGGTACCAGGCTCTTTTTCCGGGATACGTTGCAGCTAGCAAATCTAGACCGCAACGAACTCGAAGGATCGATCTACGCACTCGAGTTGGCGTTGGCGGAAAACAGCGCCGAGCTGCTCGAGTTTGCCAAGCAGTAACGGAGGACACCGGTGAGCATTTTCAAACGCATGTTCAAAGTCGCCCAATCGCAAGCCCATTCTGCCATCGACCGTTTCGAGGATCCCATCAAGATGACCGAACAAGGAATCCGCGACCTCAAGGGCAACTTGCACGAGGCCATGACCAACCTGGCCCAAGTCAAGGCCGTAGCGATCCGTATGCGCAAGGACACCGAACAACAACAGCTCTTGGCATCCGACTACGAGCGAAAAGCCATGGGTCTCTTACAAAAGATGCAGGCCGGTGAGCTCGATAGCGCTGAAGCGGAGCGGCTCGCCGGCGAAGCGCTGAGCCGTAAATCCGAAGCGGATGGCCGGGCACTTTCGCTCGCCAACGATCAGGAGAGACAAGACCAGATGGTCAACCGACTCCAGACCAAAGTGGAGAAACTCCGCCGCGAGATCGACCGCTACGAAAACGAACTCATTACCTTGCGGGCCAGGGCCAAGACCGCTTCTTCGATGAAGAAGGTGAACCAGCAACTAGCCGGCGCCGATGCCAGCGAGACCATCGCTATGCTCGAGAAGATGCGCGACAAGGTCCTCGAAGAAGAGTCGTTGGCACAGGCCTACGGTGAGTTGACCGAGGTAAGCCTCAGCGTCGAACAGGAGATCGACAAAGCGCTCGCTCCACCCCCGAGCGACCAGTCGGACGCCCTGGCTGCACTGAAGAAGAAGATGGGGATCGAAAGCTAGTCTCCCACCGGTTCAACGCCTTCTCGGCCACGGTCTGAACCGTTGGCTTCGGGAGATTGGTGCACCCCACCAAGCCGGTGCCGGCGTGCTACGCGGGCGGCATAGGGGTAGGTCAAAGTTCTACACCACCTGTCAGAGTTTTCTGGACCTTCAGAGGACCGAAACGGTTTATAAGTAGGATGATGGGTGATAACACTTCCTGTCTGGTCTGGCTACGCCAGACCAAAGAACGGAGCATCTTACTACGTGGGGTAATGGGTAATGAGTGATCGTGATGGGTAGTGGGGGATGGGCACCGCAAAGGGTACGGGTCTAGCCTATCTTTTGCCAGTCACCCACGTATGAGCCATTCCCCATAACCCATTCCCCTTCTGCTGTGAGCTACTCATATCTCATCACTGTTTACGCATCACCGACCTGATGGAGGAGCTGCATGCCAAGCGTAAAATGCCTACCACCGGAGAAGCTCTCCAGACGCTGTGATCCCAAACAGCTTACATTCGAGACGACGGCCGAACTCCACCACGGTCCCGAGATCATCGGACAAGCCAGGGCTGTAGAGGCGGTCCAGTTCGGTATCAGCATCGAACACGACGGGTACAACATCTACGCCCTAGGGCCGACCGGTACGGGCAAGCAGTTCTTGGTAGAACACGCCCTCCAAGCCCAGGCCAGTAGGCGCTCCACCCCCCAAGACCTCTGCTACGTCAACAACTTCGACGACGCCACGCACCCGAAACGACTTTCGCTTCAGGCCGGCACGGGGGTAACACTGAAGCGAGATGTTGAACAGCTGCTCGAAGAGATCAGCACCGCCCTCCCCGCTGCGTTTGAAAGCGACGAGTATCAAGCGAGACGAAACGCTATCGAAGAGGAGTTCGAGCAACGCTCCGAGACGCGCTTCGCCAAAATCCAACAGGAGGCAGAAGCACGCGGGTTCACCATGCTCAAGACGCCGGTCGGCGTGATGTTCGCCCCGATCAAAGACGGCCAGACGATGTCATCAGAAGCGTTGGCAGACCTGCCCGAAGACGAGAAACAGAAGCTGCAGGCAGACGTTGAGGACCTACAAAAAGCGCTGCAACGAGCCCTCCAAGAACTCCCCCGTTGGCAACGAAAACGCCGTCATCAGGTACGGCAACTCGATCACGAAACGACCGAGGCCGCCATCGGCCATCTGCTCGAGGAGCTCCGCCTCAAGTACGAAGCGCTCCCCGAAATCGTCTCCTTTCTCGAGGCCGTACAACAAGACTTTACCGAGCACGGGCGCGATCTGCTACACGCAGAGGAGAAGGCAGGTAACGGAGCCCAATCCTCGGCTGCCGGTACGCTCCGCACCTCGCTCCTGCTGCGCCGCTACGGTGTCAACGCCCTCGTCGATCACAGCGAAAGTATGGGCGCACCGGTAGTGTTCGAACACAACCCCACCTTCCATAACCTGATCGGACGCATCGACCATATCTCTCAGATGGGGACGCTCGTAACCGACTTCAACCTGATCAGGCCCGGAGCACTCCACCGTGCCAACGGCGGATACTTGATTCTCGAGGTCCGTAAAGTCTTACAAAACGCCTTCGCTTGGGAAGGGCTCAAGCGCGCTCTGAAAGCCAAGGAGATTCGTATCGAGTCGCTCGGTCAGGCGCTGAGCCTCACCAGTACCGTCTCTCTCGAGCCAGAACCCGCTCCGCTCGAAGTCAAGGTCGTACTACTCGGTGACCGCTTCATCTACTACCTCTTGTGCGCGCTCGACCCGGAGTTCGAGGAGCTTTTCAAGGTTGCTGCCGACTTCGACGACGTGATCGACCGCGATCCCCAAAACCAGCAGAGCTTCGTGCAACTAATCGCCGCCCTGGTCAACAGAGAGGAGCTCCGCCCCTTCGACCGCAGCGCGGTCGCAAAAATCATCGAACAGAGCTCCCGACTCGTGGGAGACGCAGAAAAACTCACCGCCCGCACCGCCTCGATCGTCGATCTCCTACGCGAAGCCGATCACTGGGCAGGAACGAACGAGCACGATGTGGTAAACGAAAACGATGTCGCGCGTGCGATCGAGGCCCAGGTATTTCGGTCTGACCGCGTCCGTCAACGCCTGCTCGACGAAGTCCTGCGTGGCAGCATCTACATCGATACCGATGGGGATAGCATCGGCCAGGTCAACGGCTTGTCGGTACTGAAGCTGGGCAGCTTTACCTTTGGCCGCCCCAACCGGATAAGCGCCCGGGTGCGCATCGGCAAGGGGGACGTGATCGACATCGAACGCGAGGTCGATCTGGGCGGTCCCATCCATTCCAAAGGGGTGCTGATCCTGTCGAGCTTCCTCGGTGCCCACTACGCACCGGAGCAACCGCTGTCGCTTTCGGCCAGCCTGGTTTTCGAGCAGTCTTACGGCGGCATCGAGGGAGACAGCGCCTCGGCGGCTGAACTCTGTGCTCTCCTCTCCGCCATCGGCGAGACCCCGCTGAAGCAATCGCTGGCGATCACCGGTAGCATCAACCAGCACGGCAAGATTCAACCTATCGGCGGCGTAAACGAAAAGATCGAAGGGTTTTTCGACCTCTGCAAGGCCCGGGGGCTCACGGGTGAGCAAGGCGTGCTCATCCCCAAGCCCAACGTTCAGCACCTCATGTTACGACACGATGTCGTCGAAGCCGCCTCACAAGGCGAGTTCCACATCTATCCGGTGGATACGATCGAACAGTGCCTCGAACTCCTCTCCGACCTGCCAGCAGGTAAACGAGATGCCGAAGGGAACTACCCGGAAAGCAGTTTCAATCAGAGGGTCGATCAACGACTCAGAGCGATGACCGCGACGCAACTCAGTTGGGCCCGGGCCGCCAGACAAGAGGATAATGATGAGAGGCAAGCCTGAGATTCGACGAATCCTGGTAGCTCTAGACGCCTCACCCGACAGCCTGGCTGCTCTCGAAGCGGCAGCAAAGCTTGCCCGGCATCTCCAGGCCGAACTGGTCGGTCTGTACGTCGAAGACATCAACGTGTTGCGGGTTGCAGAGCTCCCGTTCGCCCGTCAGGTTACCTTCGCAGGCGATGTACGCCCCGTCAAACCGGGAGAGGTCGAAGCCCAATTTAGAGCGCAGGCAGACCGAGCCAAAAGTGCCTTGGCCCGCGTTGCCAACCGCTCTCACCTGCGGTGGTCGTTCCGGGTGAGTCGCGGGCAGATCGCTGCCGAACTAATCGCCGCAACACCGGAGATGGACCTTATCACCATCGCCCGCTTAGGGGGATCGCCGCTTGTGAAGCGTGGTCTCGGCCGCACCGCACGCGCTGTCTTAGCAGAGGCGACACTGCCCGTACTCCTTCTGGGCAGACAGCTCCACCTGGCCCTGCCCGCCTTGGTCCTCTTCGACGACAGCAACGCGGCAAAGACCGCCCTCGCTTTGGGATTCCGCCTGAGCGCTGAAAAGCCCGACAGCCTGGTCGTGCTACTCACCGCAACCTCGCCAGATGAGATTCAGCAGCTGAAGAAGACGGTTCGTGAACACCTTGCCGAAGCCGGTGGAAAAGAACCTCGGTTCCGCATCGTCTCCCCTATCGACGCATCCAACCTCTCGCAGGCGTGCGCCGACGAGGGAGCGGGCGTCCTCATCCTGCCCAGCCCGAGTCTTTTGCACGGGGATACAGGTCTCGAGGCGCTCCTTGTGCAACTCGAGGTACCGGTCCTGATCGTTCGCTGAGTCTCTAAAGCAGGTATCATCTGGTCATAGACAAAGTCAGTGGGTGAAAACCTGTCCTGTAACCCGTTTCTTGGATGATACCTGCTTACATAATTTTGGCAACGGCCTTAACATACCTTACCGACCTACAACTCACACCGAGTCGGTAACCCAGACAGGTTCGTGTCGTCTCGCTCACACATGCCGAGAAGACCGCGGTATAACGGAACGTGTTACCACCACGTTCGTCACAGGGAAACCGTGATACCCGCGTGATAACCACATGAGAGACTATGGGCATGAGCAAACATAAGGTTCTCGTGATCGAAGACGACCGCGAGATCGCCAACCTGACGGCCTTGAATCTCCGCGATGACGGCTTGGAAGTCGATGTCGTGCACGATGGTGTGGACGGGCTCGATCACGCCCTAAGCGGCAATTACGATCTTTTGATTTTAGACCTGATGCTCCCCGGACTCGATGGACTCGAGATCTGTCGCCGCGTGAGAGCCCACGATCCCTACGTCATGATCCTGATGTTGACAGCGAAGTCGAGTGAGCTCGATCGGGTACTCGGGCTCGAGCTCGGTGCAGACGATTATCTACCCAAGCCCTTTAGCCTCCGTGAAGTCGAAGCGCGCGTCAAAGCGCTCCTGCGCAGAAAGACTGCGCTCGAAATGAAAACGGAAGAGACCGGTCCGAAAGTCTTGGTTGCAGGAGAGTTGGTCATACAACTCGAGGCGCGTGAAGTCACCTTGGCAGGAAGACCCATCCGCTTGACTACTCGCGAGTTCGACCTATTGGTGCAGTTCGCTCGCTTCCCCAACCGAGTCTTCACCAGAACCCAGCTTCTGGATTTCGTATGGGGACACGGCTACGACGGCTTTGAACACACCGTAAACTCCCATATCAACCGGCTCCGAGCCAAGATTGAAATGGACCCCGCCCACCCCCATTTCATTCAGACCGTATGGGGGGTAGGATACAGGTTCGCGGCCCAGGTAACCCAACAGTGATGCTGCGTACGCTTCACGGCCGTCTGACACTCGTTTTCGCCGGCCTCCTCCTCCCTGCGAGCATCCTCTTTGTCGCCATCACCCTCACCAGTGCTCACGGCTACTACCAAGAGATCACCCAAGAGCAACACGTCAAGCTCGCCGAGATGCTGGTCAAGCAGAGCGACATCATGCGAGGGGACACCCTCGACCAGAACAAACTCGACAACCTCACGTCGATGCTGGCCATGACGAACCCCGGGGTGGAGATCTATGTGCTCAATAGACTGGGAAACATCATCAGCAGCAGTGCGAGTCTTACCACCGAAACCGTCGAGCTCGGCCCGGTCGAGCGTTTCGTAGAGGGTGTCCGCAACTATCCACTACGAGGAACCGACCCGCGGCGGCGCAGACCCGCCATCTTCTCGGCCGCCCCTCTACCCGGGGGAGAAGGATTCCTCTACGTCGTTCTCAACAACGACTTGCAGAACTCGATCGTACAGAGCGCCCAGACCAGCACGGTACTGCGCCTCGGCCTGTGGGGGAGCCTGATCACGCTGGTGATTCTCTTGCTCGGGGCCGCGCTCGGCTTCACCCTGCTCACAAGGCGGCTACGGCGGCTCAGGATGGCCATGACCGACTTTCGGGCCAACGACTTCAGCGCCTCGGGGATCGACTTCTGGCAACCACCCCCGATCAGGGATGAGATCGATGATGTCCAAGCGGTTTTCATCGACATGGCAGGCAAGATCAGCGAGCAGATCGAAGCGCTCAAGAGAGCAGATGAACAGAGACGCGAACTGCTGACCAACCTCTCTCACGATCTCAGGACGCCTCTGGCCGCCCTACAGGGCTATTTGGAGACACTCGCGTTGAAAGGCGAAGCGCTCCCACTTGCGGAACAGCAGACCTTCCTAGCGGCTGCTCGGCGACACGGTACACGTCTCAACAAACTGATCAGCGATCTCTTCGAGCTCACCACGCTCGAGTCAGGCCGGGAACAACCCAACATCGAGGTCTTCCCCCTCACTGAACTGGTACAAGACATCGCCATGACCTACCAGATCGAAGCTCGAAAAAAAGAACTGGAGCTCGTCGTCGAAGGCGATCGCGACCTCCCCTTCATCCGAGCAGATATCGGTCTGATCGAACGGGTCATCACAAATCTTCTCGACAACGCCATCCGTCACACCCCTCCCGCAGGCCGTATCACATTAGGGCTCAGCCGTTTGAAAGATACGGTCGAAATCCGCGTGTGTGATTCGGGCGAGGGCATTGCGGAGGAGGCGCTACCACATATCTTCGACCGCTTCTTTCAGGCCAAACGCCAAGGGTCTGACAAGGCGGGTACAGGATTGGGATTGGCGATCAGCAAACGTATTCTCGAGCTGCACGGCCAGCCGCTACACGTGGCAAGCCGTCCGTCCGAAGGGACACGTTTCTGGTTTGAGCTCCCCTTCTCGTGAACCTTTGGTGACAATTCGTGATACCGCTATGAGAGTCGTTTCGTAGCTTGAGAAGCGAAGGGAGAAACATGAAAACGCTTCTCACTATTATCGTCGGCGCAGGGCTTATTCTCAGCGCCCAGGCCCAAGACACCATGATGAAAGATTCGACCCAGACGCTCCGCATTACCATCACCAACACCAGCCAAAACCAAGTCTTCAGCCCACCGGTAGTTCTCAATCACAAACCGAGCTACAACCCCTTCGAACTCGGTGCATCGGTGGCAAGCGAACTCATCCCCCTAGCGGAAGATGGAGACACCAGCGAACTCGTCACCGTTGCTACGGTTCTTAAGGAAGATATCTTCCACTTCGCAGTCGCCGACGGTCCCCTCCCACCGGGCGAGAGCGTCACCCTCGAGCTCCAAACCGACGCGAGCTACCCGTACCTTTCGGTGTTCGGTATGCTCGTCACTACCAACGACGGTGTCTTCTTCTACGGGGACGATCTCGGTAAAAATATGATGCGAGATCCACAGGCGCTCTACCGTGGTGAGGTTCTCGTTCTCGATGCAGGCTCAGAAGCGAATACCGAGTCGTGCGCCCACATCCCCGGCCCACCCTGCGGCAACGCCCATCAAAGAGCCACCGACATGGCAGAAGGCATCGTCAGCGAACATCCGGGCATCCTCGGTACCGGCGATCTCGACGTCGAGAGCACCGGTTGGAGCGCTCCGGTTGCCACCGTCAACGTCGAAGTCCTTTAATCTCACCCCAACGACGAGTGCTGCAGCTCTTACGCTCCAGCACTCGTTGCCTCTCATTGGTGCTATCTGGTCTTTCACACCCAGGCCAGATAGCAAAACGTCATATCACATCCGGCTGCAAACGGTGCGGCTCCTCGAGCAGCTCCGATAGTCGCGACAACGAACGGAAATGTTTTTTTGTGTAGGCGCTGTTGCGATAACTCGGGTGATATAGCTCCGCCAAGGGGATCTCGCCCGAAGCCCGCAGGCCGACGTTCAGATCGTAGAGTTTATCGATAAAGTGAACGAAACGCAGAGCGCTATTCTGATCGGGTATCGTATCGACTCCCCTGAGGTAGAGGATCCCGACTCGGCTGAGGAGATCGCGATAACGGATCGGATGAACCGACTCCAGGAAGGCGAAAAGCTCTCCCCAACCGGCCTCGAGCTTGGGCCAGAAACTCTCCTCACGCTCGATCAGATCCTCGAGCTCCCGTTCCCCGAAAAGACCTGCCAGATGATCCCTGTGACGATAATCTGGTCCATCGATCGGCACGACCTCGAAGTGTTGGGCGATGCTCTGGATCTCGCGAGCAAAATCTGAAGCGTTGAAGCGGCCTCTCCCCAAGGCTTCCGGCGGCGTATTGGATGTGGTGATGACGCTTCCACCCTGTTCGAATACGTAGGCCAAAAAGGTTTTGACGATCAGGGTGTTACCGGGATCGTCCAACTCGAACTCGTCGATACAGAGGAGAGCGGTGTGACCCAACTCCTCCTTGGCAGTCGCCATGCCGAGTACCCCGATGAGGTACACCAACTCCTGAAACGATAGATAGGCCTTGGCAGCTTCCGGAGAGGCGTGGTAGGCAGACGCCAGCAAGTGGGTTTTGCCGACCCCGAAACCTCCATCGAGGTAAAGACCCTTCCCCTGGCGCGACTTTTGCCAAGGCCATCTAAAACGCTCCGCGACCCTCATTTGGCCGATGAAGGTCTCGGTGAACTGCCGGGCCAGCCCCTGCGAAGGGTGCTGAGGCCGATAGCTCTCAAAATGTGTCTCATGAAACCGCGGTGGGGGCGAGAACTCTGGCAACGCCGTAGCTGGGATCTTCTCCAAGCTGGAGAGCGACGAAAGGTGAAGCAGCTCAGCCATGCAACAGAGAGGCTAACACATCGAGAAGAGGACAGCCGTCGAGTCCTTGACTCGCTTCACCCCTTGCATACAAGCTACCCACCAAACACGGTCCAACGTTCGTCCCGTGGCGCAGCCGGTTTGAAGTCGAATCGTTTCAACCCGAGTGCCTGAAGGGTGGCTCGCTCGAGGAGCGAAAAGGTTTCGGGATCGCTCCGGTTTAGGTTGAGCGGCTCCTTCAAAACGATCGGAGGGTTGCTCATCACACGCACTCTACCGGAATGGTTGTTGGATGAGGCGTGTAGCATGAATGGGTGCAAGATGATGAAGTCACCCGCCTCTCCGGTCAACTCGACGAACTCACTGCACGACTCGATCAGGTGCCCGAATCCGCCGGGTTCTACCCCTTCTGGGTGGTCGCGAAGGAAGCGGGCCACATGTTTGATGGAATCCGGCGCGATGAACGTGCCCCCACCCTTATGCGCCACATCGGACCAGTAGACCACGGTTAGGAGGGCTTGTTCACGGCTGTCGAGAAAGTGCCGAAAGAAGGATCCATCCTTGTGCCAACCCCCAGCAGCAGCCGATGGGGGTACCCAAACTTCGTCAGCTCCACGCCGGAAGTTCACGATGAAGGCATCGGACCATTCGAACGAATTGATGGTCGTGAAATGCTTCGACTCGATCTGCATCACCCTGTCGTCGATGCGGTCTTCTCCGCCTACTACGTCACAAATCGCACCCCACGCTCTGGGCGCTAAGGATTCAACCCGAGCAACGTGCTCGCGGTTCATCCACACGATCTCTTCACGCCAGGTGGCGGGGTCTTCGGGATCACACCCCAAACGCTCGAAAGCGTACGACGACCATTTGGCCGCCACGTCGCGGCTCAGGCACCCTTTGATAACGACATACCCCTTATCGAGAAAGTGCTGGGCTTGTTCTTCGCTGAGTGTAGAGTATCGGGCTCTGGTCATACGTGGTGCCTCCAACACCTTCCCAACTTCGATCGGACGAATCCGCTCCCGATTCACCCAACCGTCGCCTTACCATACCTCGAACCAGACCTTGCGACGTTCGGTGAACCCGAGACTCGCCGGTAACCGATTCGGTAGCCTCTGCACTCGCGTTGAGGGCCACGCTACAGTTGCAAAGATGCCACGGCGGTAGCGTGAAACATGCATCTCGTATGGCACCGTGGCGACCTCCGGATACACGACCACCCCGCGCTCACCACCGCCCTCTCACGTGGCCCCGTCCTGGGGATTGTCGTCCTCGACGAGTCTATCTTGAGTGGCACCTCTGCTCGCCGGCGAGCCTGGTTTTACGCCAATGTTCAGGCGCTCCGGGAAAGCTATCGACAGCGGGGAGGCACGCTCCTGGTGAGAAAAGGCACCCCTTGGAACGTACTCCCCGAGCTGGTGGCATCAACCGGAGCGGAGGCCGTGCACGCGCTGGCCAGTTACACCCCCTACGGCTTACTCCGTGACCAGAAGACAGAGGCGTCGCTCCATAGACCCCTCTACTGGCATCCGGGCTGTTATCTGTATGAGCCGGGTACCGTCTCCAAAGACGACGGTACTCCCTATACGGTCTATACACCTTTTCGCAAACGCGCCCAAAAGAGTCCACTACCCGAGCCCCTCCCCTCGCCCACGAAGATCGAAAGCCCTACAACCGCGGAACTCGGCACGATTCCTGAAGAAGCGAGCGATATCCCCCTTCCAGATGCCGGCGAGAGCAAGGCGCTCGAGCTGCTGGAACGCTTTCTCAACGGCGGCTTGGCTCACTATCACCTCGAACGAGATGGCCTCGACGGTAGTGGGGTCTCCAGGTTGTCTGTCTACCTCACCCTCGGCGTTTTATCACCGCGCCTAGCCGCTTCTTTAGCAGCAAAGAGGGGTGGTCCAGGGGCCGAGAGCTGGATACGTGAGCTCCTGTGGCGCGACTTCATGGCCGATCTGCTCTACCACTATCCCCACATGCGCACCGAGGCATTCGATCGTCGCTGGAACGACCTCCCCTGGCAAAACGACCCTGAGCTGTTCGAGGCCTGGTGCCGGGCGAAAACCGGCATCCCGGTCATCGACGCGGCCATGCGGGAACTCAAAACGACCGGCTGGATAAGCAACCGTCCCCGCATGATCGTGGCCCAGTTCCTCGTCAAACACCTGCTCTTGCCTTGGCAGTGGGGTGAGAAGATCTTCAAAGAGTGGCTTCTCGACGGCGACACGGCCAACAACCTTGGCGGTTGGCACTGGGCCGGCGGGCTCGGGGTCGATGCAGCCCCTTACTTCAGGGTGTTCAATCTCGTCACACAAGCCACAAAACACGATCCCGAGGGGTCTTGGTTACGACGCTGGCACCCCGAGTCCGGGGGCAACCCCGAACCCGTCTCTCCGCTGATCGACATAGCAGCAGCCCGCGCACGCTACCTGGAAGCTGCCAAGCAACTCAGCCGCCGACCCAGCGATCTCCCTGCACCCCGAGATCCGCTCCGCCGATGACGCCTTAGCACGTCGCGGCGCCCGCCCACGCTCACCCAAGACCGTCCATCATCTACCCCATCTGTCATAACCGCGTAAGAAGAAGCGGTGTAACCTCAGAGTGCAACTAGAGGCACCCCAAGAGTCGGTGTTCTTTCCACCTTGCATCGCTATGAAAAACCACAAGGCACCAGACACAGAACTCCACCCCCATGCAGGAGCTGACAGCCTGATCACCGCTGCCGACCCCTCGCTCCAGCCCTTGAATTTCGAGGGCGGAGACCCGGGCAATCCCTTTAAAGATCACAGCAACTCGATCGCAGCGGATGTTCACCCCCACACTGTCATCAACACCTTCCACACCGTCTTCGAAAGTCTCGATATCGGTATCTTGTTGCAAGACCGAGACCTGAAAGTCCTGGCAACCAACCGCAGCACCAAGGAGCTGCTCTGGTTCTCCGGGACAGAGCTAGCGCCAACAACCCTTCACATCATCGACGAAACCGGCACACCGATACCCCCCGATGAGCTCCCCCCTGTGCTGGCACTTAGAACGGGCACGGTACAAGATGGCAAGGTGATGGGCGTATACGGACCGGCCGGCCAACTGAATTGGATCGAGGTAACCAGTAAGCCTCTCCTACGAGCAGGCGAAACCCGCCCTTACGCCGTCCTCAGCTCTCTTTCCAACGTCAGTGAATTCAAGAGGCGGCAACAAGAGCTCGACTACCAGATCCAGCACGACACCCTCACCAAGCTCCCCAACCGGCACGCCTTCTTCGAGGAATTGACGATGGTCGCCGGGAAGAGTATGAATTACGCGGTGATGTATCTCGACTTGGACGGCTTCAAAAACGTCAACGACACCTACGGACATGCGGTGGGCGACCAACTTCTCACCGCAGCGGCCAAGAGGTTGCAGAGGTGCATCAGGCCGCACGATGTTGCCGCCCGGCTTGCCGGAGACGAATTCGCCATCTTGCTCCACCAGGTTGGTTCCTCAAAAGATGCCGTAACGGTTGCAAAGCGGGTCCTCGCCAAGCTCCGACAAGCGTTCCACCTTAGCGGCGGAGCCGTCACCATCAGCACCAGCATCGGCATCGCCTTCGGCACCCGAGGAGACGAGCCCGACAAGACCATCGTCAACGCCGATTACGCCCTACAACATGTCAAACGAACGGGGAAAAACCGCTATGCGGTCTTCGACCAACACCTCAGCCATCATCGAGCTGTCCACTCACAGATCGAAACCGACCTCAAACACGCCCTGCCAAAGGCCCAACTCGAGGTCTACTACCAGCCGCTCTTCGACGCCCGAGGTCGCCGTTTGGCCGGAATCGAAGCGCTCATGCGCTGGCAGCATCCCGAACACGGAACCATCCGCCCAGCCGAATTCCTCCCCGTGGCCGAGAAGACCGGTCTGATCGTCGAGATGGAGATCTGGTTGCTCAAGACCGCGATGAAACAACTCTCGATCTGGAACGAGGAGCACCCCGAGCTGCAACTATCGATCAACCTATCATGCAAACAGCTCGAACAACCCGGGTTTCTCACGCTATTCGAAGAGGCCTTGGTCGCGTCATCAGCGGTCCCGGAAAATGTGGTTCTCGACGTCTCTGAAAGCTTTGCCATGAAGCGCAGCAGCGATAACATACGCCTCGCAAACGCCCTGTCGGAGCTCGGCTTGAACCTCGCTATCGACGATTTCGGCACCGGATACTCCAACCTCGGCGCCCTCAAAGATCTCCCCTTCGATATCGTCAAAATCGACCGTAGCTTTCTCCGGGACGTCCCCGAAAACCGGCGCAACACCACTCTGGTCAAGACCATCCTCGCCATGGCGCAGGTGCTCGAGCTCTCGGTGGTCGCAGAAGGCATCGAAACCGATGCCCAGGCTCATTTTCTTTACTGGGAAGGTGCTCGCTGGCTACAGGGCTTCTACTTCAGCCCACCCCTCTCTGCCTCTCAACTGTCGAGCACCTACCTGAACGTGTAAGCTCACCCCATACCCGCGGCCTCGTGACCGCTGGCCCAGACCCTATCCCAGAGAAGCCTTCGTGCAACCCCGGAGTATATGGGCAAGGAGAAAAAAGGCGCTTGCCTCACTCCGCAGCACCAGGAGCAGGCTCCCCCTCGATATCTCGCAACGAATCGAGGAACGCCTGCGCCTCCACCACGCCCAACTGAGCAGAGCTCTCGAGCCACTCGGTCGCCTCGATATAATCCTGAGGAACCCCTTGACCGTAGATGAGCATGATGCCGTAGTTGAACTGGGCTTCCGCATGATCCTGCTCGGCCGCCTGACGAAACCACTTGGCCGCGTTGAGATAGTCCTGCCCGACACCCTCCCCATCGAAATAGGCCACGCCGAGCATGAACTGGCTATCGGCGTGACCCTGCTCGGCGGCTGCACGGTACCAGCGAGTAGCCTCGGCCGCCTCGGCCGGGTCGATCAGTTGCTGGCGGTGCAGCTCAGCCAGACGGAACTGGGCCTGTTGGTGACCCGCTTCTGCTAAACTCCGCCACACCTCGGCAGCCGCTCGGTAGTCCTCTTGCAGAAAGGCCGCTACGCCCTCGTCGAAACTCGGTAGTGGCTCACGGGAGGTTCTCAAATCCTGCCACACACCTGGTACGAGCAGGGGAACCGAGAGCACGACCGCAACCAACAAGGTGCCCATCAAGGCAGGGAGCAACCAGCGCCTACGCACCGGCTCCGCCTGGCGCCTAGGAGACGTCATCTCATGGAGCGCTCGCACACGTTGCTCCACACGCCGTGACGACCGCCCGTATTCCGGTGCTCGGACCTCTGCGGTCGACGCCGACACGCCGAGATCCGCTTGGATCGATGGCTCTCCCTCTGGACCAGATGTGCTCGGCTCATCACCGTAGCTCGCGGAGGCCCCACTCTGCGCGTACACATTCAGCGGCTGCCCCCCTGGCAGCGATTGATCCATCGTATCTTTCAACCGAATCGGCTCGGCCTGGGCCATCATCTCCCCAACCACAGGCTCCGACACCAAAAGCAGACTACCCAACTGAACGCTGACGGCCTGGACATCCAACCCCGCCTCCCGCATCACCTGAGCAACCTTCTCGGCCTTCTCTTTGCGGGTCGGTTTCGTCACGATCCCAGGGCCCTTTTTCAGGAGTTGAGCCAACTTTTCTACAGGAATTCCGAGCTCGAGCGCCACCTGAACCGTCGCTGAGGGGAATACATCGTGATCGACGGGGCTCATCAACTCCACCACGTGATCTCTAACCATCAGCACCACCCTCCAGAGCCCTGCACCTGTTTTTCCCTCACGTATCCCTCCGCCCCCTATCGTACTCGAGGTGGGGGCATCGGGTGGTGGGAAAATCGTACCCCTTCACCCACATTTGACCCTCCGGCCGGCGCCGAAACACAAACCTCACCGGACCGGTGGCTGCCCAGAATCGCCGGGGCCGCGGTAGGCCCCAGACGGCAACCGGCGCCAGTTGTCGACTTCCGATCGGTCGAAAGCGCGAACCCAGCCGGCTTCGACCCTATGTAACGTATCGGCCAGCGAACGGATACCGCTCGTCGCGTCCGCCGCCTCAACGCAACAAGCACCCACCGCTGCCGCCAAGGTAAGCGCACGCTCCGGTGGGTAGTCGTTGAGAAGGCCCGTGATCAACCCCGCGGTCGCCGCGTCTCCGGCCCCGGTCGTCCCCTCGACATCGACGACGAAGATCGGCGCCCACAGCTCCCTGCGAGCCCAGTGCTGAGAGGCGAGCGCCGTCTCAACCAGACGCTCGTGACCGGCGGTTCGGAGGTAGAGGCCCCGCTCTCCCAGCGTGAGCACCACCGCCGCCGGACCCATCGACAAAAGTTCCGTCGCGAGTCCTGCCTCCAACGCTCCAGGAGCCACATGTTCACGCCACAGCCCGGCATCGAACACCTCACGCTCGAGCATGAAAAGCATCTCCTCGAGGCTCGGCGTAAAGAGGTCTACGTGGGGGAGGACCCGTGCCAGAAAAGCACGCCAATCGACCTTCCCTGCCGGGCTCTCCGGGTCCGGCAGCGCCATATCCAACACGGTAGTGACCCCACGTGCCCTGAGCGCCTCGAAACGTTCTGCCAACCCTATACCTCCATCGAGATAAAAGGCCCTCATGAGCGGTGGGTATCCGAAGTAGAAGATCGAGCCCTGGCCGGCCAGCTCGAGATCGATATCTTTTACTTCGAAGGCGTCGTTGCACCCCGGATGGTGCAAGAAGATACGGTCCACGCCGGGCGAACTGATCACCAAGGTATAGGACGTGCCCTGATCATCGGAAATCTTCAGGGTCTCCGCCGCCCCCGGAACGATCTCTGTCAGGAGCCCCATCAACACCTGTCCAAAGCCGTCGCGCCCGAGCTTCCCCATAAGCCCCACATTTACCCCGAGCCTCGCCAGACTGAGGCCGACGTTTGCCAGGCCGCCACCCGGAGCAAATCCCGCCTTTCCTACCGAGTTGAGCTTACCCGGTTCCAAAGACAGCCGATACGGAATATCCGGAATCACATCGAGACACAAGTGCCCGGCCACCACGACTTCAACGTGCTTCATCCACTCTCTTATACCAATTTCTCCCGCGCTAGCAAGCCCTCACTACGGCATCTTCCAGCTTGTGACTGCGCGCTATAGCCGTTTTATTGCCACGACAGGCCACCCCATCGATCCAACCCGTTTGATCAACATACAGCCCAGCGCCGTATGCAAAACTGTTCGCAGCTCAGCATGTCGAGGAGGCAACATGCAAACGGAGTTCACCGATTCTGTCGCCCTCATCACGGGATCCTCGCGCGGCGTGGGACGTGCCACCGCACGCTACCTGGCACAGCGGGGTGCCAAGGTCGTCATCAACTACCGCAACACCCCCGAACAGGCCCGCTCCCTCGCGGAGGAGATCGGTGACTTAGGTACCGAGGCGCTGGTTATCCGAGCCGATCTCGAAGACCCCGATCAGATCGATGCGATGTTCGACCAGATCCATGAGCACTTCGGCAAACTCGATATCTTTGTCGCCAATGCCGCTTCCACCGCCTTCAAAGATCTTATCGACGTGAAACCGCACCACCTGCACCGGACCTTCGCCATCACCCTCGACGCCTTTGTACAGGGAGTGCAACGGGCGGCCAGTCTCATGGACCGGGGGCGGATCGTCGCTGTCTCTGGCCTCGATGCACATCGCTACCTCCCCAAACACGGCGTGCTCGGCGCCGCCAAATCCGCCTTGGAAACCCTGGTGGGCTACTGGGCCTGCGAGCTCGGTCCCCAGGGCATCACCGTCAACGGGGTCTGCCCCGGCCTCATCGCTTCGGATTCCGGTACCTTCTACGCAGATGTCATGGGGATCGGCTGGCAGACCTTGCACGACCGGTACGCCGAGCAGACCCCCTTACGCCGCATCGCCACACCCGAAGATATCGCCAAAGTGATCGGTTTCTTCTGTTCGCAAGGCGCGGCTATGATCACCGGTCAAACCTTGGTGGTCGACGGTGGCCTCATGGTCGTCAACCCGGCTTGAGCCTAATCGACGCTGTGCTCACCTGCAAGGTCAGCCAAGCACTTTCCGCAGATAGAGGCCGTCGGCACCGACATCGACCCAACAACTGTTTTGTGCAGTAACTGCCCCGACTTCAGCTTTTCTTCTTCGAAGAGGGTTTCTCTCTAGACTCTCTGGCTGCCAGGTTCTCAATCCGCCTGACGAGTAGACGTTCGTAGTCGAGCACATCTCTGGCAAGGTTTGGCGACGCCTGATTGATCGCATCATTGACCCGCTGATCGAGCTCGAAGAGTTCGTACTCGAGCGCTGTTTCGAGCCCCTTCTGACGCGCCTTGGAGCGAACGAACGACACGCTCGATCGAATCTTCTGCCTCAAATAGTCTGGCAGATCCTTGTCTCCCCCCCCAGTTATTTTGGCTCTGATTCGAAAATCGCTCATGGTATCCTTTCGCAACTTCCATCGTAGCAAGCAGGCGACAGCAAACGTATGCATTTCTACGCATCGCGGGGAAACATGACGAGACGATGCCTATGGACTCCTACGGTTTGGCCCGGCCCTACCAAACCGAACAGACCGCGTGGCATACGAAAGACGCAAGGTTCGGAGACAGGTTGATCAGCAGGGTTTCATATGGCTCCCTGTGGTTTGGCCTAGTACGGCCGAGCCAAGCAAAAACGCAGTACACGAAGGAAACAGTGGCTGAAAATCCGATCGATCAACAGGATTTCATGTCATATGAGGTATCAAATGAAAAAGGCTTCGCGAGGGAGGCACGAAACCTTTTTCAGAAGAGAATGGGATGAGGAATTGGGAGGTCTTCCTCGTTTCCTCGACAGTATATATATCCAGCCAACTCTTACAAAATTCTTACACGCTACATTCGAGCCTCTACCACCACCAGGTTTCGCCCTTGCGCCTTGGCACGGTAGAGCGCTTCGTCCGCCCGTTTGGTGAGCGTCTCCACCGTATCGCCCGGC
Organism: Trueperaceae bacterium; assembly: GCA_020354625.1. GTDB lineage: Bacteria > Deinococcota > Deinococci > Deinococcales > Trueperaceae. The sequence goes on along the minus strand of CP070651.1, from coordinate 4,221,789 downwards.
TGATACTCCGCCACTCCAAAACTCGCCGTCAACCGCTCCGCTCTCTCGAAGACGTGGCGCTCGATCACCATCCTCAAGCGCTCCGCCAGCAACCTCGACGGATCGAGTGGCATCTCCGGAACCACCAAGAGAAACTCTTCCCCCCCCCAGCGTCCCAAGGTATCGACCTGACGAATGTGTTCAACCAAAAGGGTGCGTACACCCTTTAGCACCTCATCACCGACCTGGTGCCCGTGGAGGTCGTTGATGCGTTTGAAGTGGTCGAGATCGAAGAGGATGACGCTGAAGCTACGATCGTAGCGGCTGGCCCGGGCACGCTCCTCCTCGATGAGATGCTCCAGGTGCCGGCGGTTACTGAGTTCGGTCAAGGCGTCGGTGTTGGCGACAGTCTCCATCTCCACCACATACTGAGCCTGCAACCTTATGATGATCGCCAGCGTGATCAGCAACAAGATCAAAAGCCCGTTGCCACTATAGGTTTGCAACAGAGTGATGAGGTCGCCGGTCGAAGCCTCGGACGTCTTCAGCAATGCACCGGTACCGGCCAACACGGTCAAAGCGAACAACACCAGCGAAAAGGCCGCACCAAACCGCACCCCGAAGACCATAAACGACAAGGTAAAGAGCGCCGGTAACCAGTACCCGATCCCCGCCAAGGTCGCAATCCCATCGGCTTCGGCTCCCCGTTTGGTCAAAAGATTCAGAAAAAAATAGATGGCAGGACCGATCACCAGAGGGTACTCGAGAGAGCGGAATCCGCTCCGCTTCACCAAGAACCCCACCGTCAATCCAGCCGCTAACAGGGCCAAGAGCGGGAGCCCGATGAGATCTACTACAGCGGCTCCCCCTTCACGGCGTGCCAACTGCCACATCAAAAGTGCCACGGCACCACCCACAGGCAACACCGCGATATATGCCTTCCGCTTAGCGGCCTCAACCGAAGGAGACGGGCTCCGGCGCATCGTCAATGGATCTCCATCCTGGCGGCAGTGTACCCTATCGGCAGAGCCGAACACCGATGCTGCTCGCTCTACCATGCATCCACCCGTTCCGAGGAGCCATGCATCAGCACACCCGGGTCTCGAACTCCGTACGGGCCGTACTCAGGTAGGCTTTTTGGGCGGCAAGGTCGACACAAATTGTGAGGCCAGCTCTACCCAGCTCGTGAGCTCCTCGTCGGAATCGACACCTTCAGGGTCGACGTACACATACCCTTTCATGGGCCGACCCGTGAAGTCCATCTCGCGAACATGCGGCCTCAACAGCGCTTCTCGGTACTGCTCCGCGCCGACGCGTGCCATCAAGGCGTCGTCGATGATGCCCACGAACATGTGACCCTCTTGCATAAAGGCCAAGCCGCCGAACATCTTCCTCTCGGAAACGTTTGCCCAGTCTTCCACAATCTCACGAATCCGCTCGGCCAAGCCCTCATCGAATGCCATCTCGACCCCCACATCGGATTGAGGTAAACGTACGCTACAGGCGACAGACCTTCTGTGCACGCCTACTATCGAGATGATAAACTAACGGGAGCGAGATCGCACGGGTCGTTAGCTCAATTGGTAGAGCAGCTGACTCTTAATCAGCGGGTTATAGGTTCGAGTCCTATACGACCCACCAACAAACACAAAGTCAGGGACGTGACAAGTGAGCACGATAGGGTTTGGGGGAACTCATCAAGCTCAGTGCCCCAGCGTTTGCCTATACGCTCTTCAGGCTTGATCACCAGCGTCTCCGAGTACAAACCCGAGGCAAGACCGCAGCCCTCCCCTGGCACGAGTCTTCACCTCACACTTTGTAGAAAACCAGCACATGGTGGGTGGATGATCCCTAACTCCCTTGCCAAATGGAGTCCCCCTGCGGGATACTGATAAGTAACTGCACGCGCAACTTCTGACCTAGTTTGTCGAGGTGCAGCGCCATCGGTCGTGGCTACGCATAGTGGCCAAGAAAGGGGAATCCAATGTTGTTTGTAACCTTGCTCAAATCGAAACCGGGCAGCACCGCAACAGAGCGTTCACCGAGACGGCTGGAGTGGGAGTTCCCTCCCGGGGTCGAAGTCATTGGCGAATACTGGCTCCAGTCTCCCAACCCCCAGGTGGTCCTGATCACCGAGACCGATAGCGTCGCACCCATGATGGCGATGACAGCAGCCTGGGACGATCACTTCGAGATTTCGGTGCACCCCGCCGTGACCGCCGAAGAAGGGCTCGAGATCCTCAGGCAGATGGCCCCGTAGCACCAGGCATCTCCACACCGGCTAAGAACCGGCTCGAGCGAGCGATCTTGGAAGCGACCGAAGCGCTGTTCGAGGCCTTTGTCATCGAATGGGAAACTCAACAGAGCCGGTGAACGCGGTCGCCCGGCCAACCGGAAGGTTCGTACCGAGTTCGGCGTAAAAAGAGAGCGTAGCTCTTCACCTACGGCGTCGGGTAACCGACTGTCAACGTAAACGCTGTTCGATCAGCACCACTCACCCTGAGGGTGATTCGACCGCCGGCCACCTCTTGTGAGAGGCTGACAGGGGTACCACCGGTGGCGCCGGCGATCACGGTCTCCCCCTCGAGAATCTCCAGGGTCAGGATCGGAGCGTCCACACCACGCCGCCATTTGAAGGTGAGTTCGGCATCCACGGTGCCGGCCCCCGGGGTGATGGTGAAGCTGCGCGAGCCGTTCTGTTCGTTGAGGCTCGAGCCGAACTCCACCGTGGCGGTGGACGTCGAGGAATAGGCAGAAGACCCCGATGTCAGGAAACTACTGTGGGCGACGTTCCAGTGGGTGTCGAGGTACGAGTTCGCCGGCGGATTCGGATGGAAGTAGTCGTCGTTGTTGCAGTCGAGCATGCCTTCGTTACCTGACGGGCAATCGTAGGTGAGCACTACATCGGAGCCGTCACGAACGCAGAGCCGGTCGTACTCGTCGGTGCAGTGGTAGCCGCCGGTTGCGTGTGGCGCCGAAAGCTGTACTCCGCCGAGGCTGTGCACCAGTTCATGAGCAGCCACACTATGGGTCTGGTTCCAGCAGCCCTCGTCGACCCGAGCGAACATCGCCGTGCGACCGTTATTGTAGTTGTCCTGGCCAGGGCGATCGTCGCCGTAGATCTGAGCGATGCCGCAGTAGACGCGCGCATCGACCCACATGAGATATTTTCTTTCTGGACTACTGTGGCCGAGCTCTTTCATCTCGCTCACCGTACTCGCGAAGTCATCGTCGCCACCTGGAGACACTACGACGTGCAGCACGTCGAGGTCGCAAGCAGAGTCGGTGACCCAACGCACGTCGCTCTCGCCGCCGACCTGCGCGGCGCTGTCTTGGAACATCTGCGATACCTGGGCGGCCCAACCTTCGATCAGCGGTTCGACTTCACTGAAGCGGTCGGCCTTATCCGAAGCGACCACGTACACGGCCTGAACCCGGTTGCCGCTGACCCCATCACCGATACAGGGAATGTCGCTGGAAGCCGTGACGCTCAACTCGCCCTGTAGCTCGCTCAGCGACAACGGCCTGGTGATGTCGACCCCGTCTGGCGCCGGATCCGGACCGTGAGAACAGAGTGGTCTTTCATCCTCGGATTGGATCGCGAACATCCCCTCGCAGAGAGAACCGGATTCTCCCGGAGCCAGCCCATGAAAGACGAGTCCCTTGTCTTCATGATCTTCGAGGACTGCTGTTTGGGGGTCAGGTTTGTCTACGAGGTCGCCACAAGCCACCAACAATAGGAGGCTAAGGGCCATCAAGCTAAAGCACAACCTGGTCGACAAAGCTCTCTCTCCTTCGCGATGCTCGGAGCGTACCCGGCACACCCCGACCAACAACCTGATGCTTTCTAGGGAGGTTGCCTCAGAGCATACCTCTCCTACGCGATACCACCACTCAGGTCGGTTGCGCTACTCGCTCCATCTGCCCCGAGCGCCCAACTTTGGAACAGAGTTCAAAGCTTCCTAAGGTTCCCTGCAGACGTGCAGGTTCGATACCTATCCTAGAAGAGGTTGTTTCGATTGTCAGTAACGAGTGAACGGAGCAGTCACCACTTGCGTTCCTGCTTCCGCGATCCCACCACGATCAAGTTCACAGCAACCCAGTTGAGATAGGCTTACTCAATCGTCCTACCCAGATTCGAATCGATAGGCAAAAAAAGGAGCAGGCAGCTTTGAAAGCTGCCTGCCAGAAAACATACAGTGCCTTGTGCATACGTCGGTGTAGCCGAATCAGGCCGAGAGAAAATAAGATAGGCGGCCGTGGGGGCCGCCTACCAGAAAGGCTATCGAGGGAGAGCTACGTCGAATGAGGCTACGGGATGACGCAACTCCCAACCGATCCAACTGCGCAGGTCTCGCCGGTAACCCAGGTGGCACCGTCGAAGATGACGCCGTCGAGCGTGGTGCCCGTGAGGTCCGCACCGCTCAGATCGACGTTGGTGAAGTTGGCTTCGGTCATGAGCGCCGTCCTAAGGTCGGCAAAGGTAAACTCGGCGTTGCTCGCATCGACATCCCTCATATGAGAGCTGAAGAACGTGGCGTTGTTGGCCTCGGCCCAGGTCAGATCGGCGCCTTCCAACTTGGCGTTGGTGAGGTCGGCACCGTTCAGGGTCGCACCGCTAAGATTGGCACCTTCCATATGAGCATCGATCAGGATCGCTGTGGTCAGGTTGGCACCGCTGAGGTTGGTACCTGCCAACCTGGCATTGGTGAGGTTGGTGCCGGCGAGGTTTGCACCGCTCAGATCTGCCCCCGCTAGCTTGGCATCGGTCAGATCCTGGCCAGAGAGATCGATGTCCGTGAGGTCGACGGTAACGGTGACATCAGCAGTAGAAGTACCGTTGGCGTTCGTAGCCGTGAGCGTATAGGTCTTGGTCACGACGAGATCGACTTGGAGACTGGTTCCGGTAACCGTTCCGATGCCGTTATCGAGACTGATGCTGATGGGACCGTCACCCTGAACGTCCCAGGACAGGGTCGTACCGGCAAGATCGGTCACCGTAGCGGGATCGGCGGAGAAGGAGACGATCAGGGGGGCATTGGTGGGATCCGTCGGATTGGGATCGACGCCGTCAAGAAGGCCGTCGCCGTCGGTATCGGGGTTGGTCGGGTCCGGATCGACGCCGTCAAGAAGGCCGTCGCCGTCGGTATCGGGGTTGGT
>CP070651.1:4210338-4216550 GCA_020354625.1 Trueperaceae bacterium | reverse complement strand
CCTTGACCGCGCCCTTTTTGACGATGGTATCGCCCAAGGTGACCTGGCCATCTCCGGCGAGCGCCGATACACCGTTCCGGTGAACTGCCACAATGGTAGTGCCGTGCATCCGATTCATATGAGGAGAATCGTATCAGCTCCCGGAGAAAGCCGTGTAGCGTGTAGCTCTGGTTTGTGACGGTTGGGGACCCGATTCTCGATCCCTACGCACCGCACCTAACCGGTCGTGTATACCCGAGCGCTCATCGGCCCTCTGCTACAATGAACGTATGTGGCGTAAACTCCAGCGCGATATGAGACATCGCTGGATCGGGGGGGTGTGCAGCGGCATCGCCAGCTTCCTCGGCTTCAACGTTTTTCCGGTCCGCATGTTCATCCGCTTCCTATTCATCGCCTTTTTCCCTACGCTCTGGTGGATCTATCTTCTCCTTTGGATCTTCTTGCCGCCCCAAAAACTTTATGAGATTGAAGAGTTGCCGGTACAAGAGCGCAAAGCTACCGTCTATCGGCCTCGTGTAAAGGTCGAGGTCAAGCGTCTCGATATCGATGACGTGATCGTGATGTCGCAGGGGAGGGTTTCTGAGCGGGTTTTGGCGAAGGTGACTGCGATCGATGCGGCTGTTCGTGCCCTCATGCCACACCTGACCTGGCGGCGTACGCTGGTGCAACCGGAGTACGCAACCGTCAAACGCGCCGCACTAGAGTACTTTCCACAGACGCTGCAGCGCTACTTGAGCCTCCCACGCGATTATGCAGAGCAACACCGCCTCGTTACCGGGCAAACACCAGAAGAGAAGCTCCTGGCCGACTTCGGTGTGCTCGAAAACACCCTTAATAATGTGCTGGAGAGCCTTTACAGCAACGACAAGATCAACGTCCCGGCCGATCTCAAGCGTCTCAACGAACACTTCGTTGCCCGGGAGACGCCGGTAGACGATATGAACAGAACGCTCGACGAGCTGGTCGAACGGATTCGTGGAAAGGTGTCAGAAGATATCTTCAAGAAGGTCACCAATATCCGGGCCGCTATCGTCTCGGTGTTGCCGCAGATTGCGGAGTTGGGTGCAGGCACGACCCAGGAAGCCTACAACGTAAAGCAGACGGCCCTGGAGTACCTGCCGGATGCGCTCGATAAGTACCTGAGCCTACCCGACGGTTTTGCGGAGACGACCACGCTTTCAAACGGCAAGACGGCTAAGGAGACGCTGCTCGAGCAGCTCGAGCTGCTCGAAGAAACGATGAAGAATATCGTAGGCGATGTATACGAGGAAGACGCGCAAGCCCTCCTCATTCACGGACGCTTCTTGAAGGAGAAGTTTGCGGATCAGAAGTTCGCTCTGCCTCTGGAACAAGACGAACAAAAGATCAAATTCCCTGATCTCAGCAGAGTCGAGACGGAGAAAGTCAAATCGTAACGTTGTGGCTGAGTCAGCCTGCTCTCACGGTCGCGTCTGAATAAACGGTGATAGGTGATGAGTGATGTGTGGCTAAACTGCGAAAGTTTGGGCAGCACTGGCGCACGCCGTATTTCGCGAGAGAGAGCATAGCAGCATAGCAGACAGGCTCAGGTGCAGCCTTCGCAGCACCCATTACCCATCACTCATTACCTTTTCTACCTCTCCCTTCGCCAATCAGCCATTGAACTCTTTGGCATTTGCCCTACAGCTTCAGCTCATCGCTCGGCTTGGGTAATGCCAGATCCCCTGTCGCTTCGGCCACCTGCTCGCTACGGACCCGGTCCAAATAGGTCTTGGCCTTTTCGATCTCTGTCGTCAGAGTTTCCACCGTATCTTTCATGCTCGTCAATGCGGACGCCTTGTACTCAGAAATTGCATCCATGGCAGCGTAGACGTTATTGAACGCTTTTTGGAGCTGCTCTACGTTCACGGTGGCTGAAGCCGCCTGCGTATGCACTTCCGTGGACTGTTGCTTGAGCATGGTCGACGTCGACTCGATCAGGTTGCCGGTGGTGGTATTGAGCGCGCCGATCTGATCGAGGACGAGCTTCTGATTAGCCAATCCTTGTGACACCATCACGGCCGTACGGAGGGCGGAGAGGCTCGTAGTCGAGGCCCGGTCGACCCCCTTGATCAGCTCGAGGTTGTTCTTTCGAACCATATCGAGTGCCAGGTAGCCTTGGATACTGACCGCTAGCTGTGTCTGTAGGTCTAGCACCTTTTGGCGGATATAAAAGAGCATTTCCTCTTTCACGACGCGCGCCTTTTCGGGATCGGTCACCTCGATCTCGCTCACTCGGGCCTCGAGCGCATGGTCGAGTTTCTTGGCCAGGTAGATGTACTGCTGGAGCTTGTTCAAGCTTTCCCATAGGTTGATCTTCTCTTGCTCGATGGTGGCGTTGTCTTTGTGGAGTTCGTCCTTGCCATTGAAAAGAGACTCCATGATCTTGTTGAGATGCTGCTGTGAGGACTGATACTTGAGAAAGTAGTCACGTACCTTGCTGCCCATGGGGATGACCCCAAAGAGCCTCTTGGGAGCGAAGAGGTCGCCTTGTCTCGATGGGTCGAGATCTTCCACTACCCGGCGCAGCTCGGAAAGGGTTTGTGAGACCTTGGATTTGCTGTCGAAAAGCCCTTCATTCATGGCGTTCATGGGGCGTTCGAGCATGCGGTTCGAGACGCTCGCAGACGCTCGAATCTCGTCGTTGCCCAGGTTGTGGATCGCCATCACCTTGTCGCTAAAGGCTTCGCTCGGCGCGTCGGTGTCGACAACGCTGGCGGCAAACTCGGCTACCTTTTCGTCCAACCAATCCGTTTTCAGCTTGTCGAGCTTGATCATGGCTTGCGTGTCTTCTTTGGCGATCGCCTCGACGGCTTTGGGTGCGGTAAGCTCTTCGATCTGTGGGGGTTTGAGCTCTTCGGGCATGATAATACCTCTCAAAAAAAGTATATCGCGGGTTTCGGTGGGCGGAACGTCAGAACACTCTTTGCCTCGTTGCCCATCATCCACAATGCCATCATGGGCCGGGCGACGACGTTGCCCCAAGGGGGGATCGACTTCTCGACCTCGTCTATGTAAGAGGTATTGCACAGGCATTTGTCGCCGCGATCGATGGCCCCGTCATTCCAGAGGCTCTGTACAACGTTGGAGCAGGCTCTCCGGTAACGCTCGAGGCGTTCATCAGAGCGCTCAAAGCAGTCGTTCCCGGGAGCGATATCGAGATCGGTGCGGGGATCGATCTCGGACCGGGCCACTACTGTGTGCTGGACATTGCTCGTGCAGAGCGCGATCTGGGGTACTCGCCGGCTTGGCATATGGAGGCACTCCTACGCGACTTCGTGGCCCGAACCCGGGAGCTGCTCGCCAACATGTGACGCTTGCTGTGAAAGTTCCTTCGTGCCGGTTCGTAGTGCTAGCATATGACGAGATCGAAAGAGGAGGGAGCAGTCTATGCTGACACCCGAACAAGTTCGGCATTTTCGGGATCGAGGATACGTGGCGGTGGAGCGATTTTTTGGCGAGCCAGAGCTGAACGCCATGTTGGCTGAACTCGAGCGCTTCAAGCGCGAAGGCTTGGGGCGTAATGTAGCGACCGAAGGTGATGGCAAGACGCTCTCGATGACCGAAGTGAACTATCAGATCATCCCCTTGAACGACAAGAGCGATCTGTTCCGGGCGCTCCCCTTTCACAACGGCGTGCTGGCGGCCATTGGTCAATTGATCGGTGAGCCCTTCGTGCGCCAGCTCGACCAGATCTTTCTGAAGCCGGGTCGCAGCGGCACCGGCACCGACTGGCATCAGGACAACGCCTACTTCAAGATCGAAGATCCCACCAAGGGGACCGCTATGTGGATTGCGTTGCACGACGCCACCCTCGAGAACGGGACCCTGCACGTCGTGCCGAACAGCCACCTGGAGGTGTTCGAGCACGAACGCGATCCAGGGAGCGACCATCACATCCACATGGTGGTCGACGAGGAACGGGCTGTGCCCGTGGTCCTGCCGGCTGGGGGAGCAGTGTTTTTCAACTATGGGATCGCTCACGCTACCAAGCGCAATCAGACAGAACACGAGCGGGCGGGCCTGGCCTATCACTTCGTGAGAACAGACTACGTCGCTTCGAGCCGGCGCGACCTGGATCGTCTGGTCCATTTGACGGGTCCCGAGGCGAGTGGGGGAGAGCGCGAGTACGGTGTGCGAGTGGCCGGTACCTGGACTGATGAGGTGCGACGTCTCGGTTGAGCTTCCGCTAGAGTCCGATTAGTTCTTCAAACCGTGGCATCGCACCGCTCAATGCTTTGATGTGTTCGGGTCCGGTACCACAGCACCCCCCCCCAGCAGCCTCACCCCTGACCGAACCCAGCCGGTAGCTTCGATTTTCCAATATGTTGCCAGCTAAAGTGCGCCATGAAGTGACCAGATTGCTGTATCGTTCCCCGTCAAGCCAGCTTCTGAGGCTCTCGGGGCAGCAGCTCTAGCGGTTGCACGATTTGTCGGCGTTCCGGTGTGAGCCTCGCAAGGAGTTCGGGTGAAGGTGCATAGCCGTGGCGGAAGTTGCCCCAAGACGGGCCGTAGCGGTAGACGATGATGCGCCGCTCGCCTGTGCTGACTCGCTCGGCCGAGCCGTGCGAAATCGCATCGACAAATAGTATGGCATCCCCGGCCTTCATGTGTACTTCGATCGCGCCCTCCACGTTATCCACCGAGGCTGACTCTCCGCCCATACGGTGTCTCCCAAAGGCGGGATGTTCCAAATTCGCCTTGTGGCTGCCAGGAATGACCATAGTGGCGCCATCCCCGGGTCCGATATCGGTGAGCGCCAGCAGGATGTTCACCTGACCGCACTGAAAGCGACCGTTATGGAACCGGAACTGGTTGCGTTTGACACCGCTGTGTCCTCCCGAATGCAGCCCGATGGCTTCACCGGGGCCGCGTAAGCTGGCGAAGTTCTCGTCGATAAAGAGCGGACCGTGATGGTAATCGAAGGTGCCTTCTCCCCCCACAAACGTTTTGACCCATTCGATCCAGGAGGGGTGATCGATCAGCTGCTCGAACGGCTCTCCCGCCTCGTAGATCTGCTGTAAGTTGAGGCCCTCGTCATCCCCGTAGGTGTGACCGTGGACGTACCCGTACCACTCGCCGTGCTTCAGCGGGAGGATGGCGTCGATTCCGGCGTTCAGCGCTGCGACCTCCCCCTCATCGAGGGCGCCTTTGAGTAGCAGGTAACCCCTGAGATCGAACAGGTAGAGATCCATATCCGTCGGCCTTGGCATGGGGTTCTCCTTCAACCAGATATTTCGGTGACCGTTACACCGCATGTCTAGCAAACATACACCAGATTGACCAGAATTATGGTGGATGGGCTTTACGGTACTTGCGGTTGGCCGGAACGCCAGCCGGCCATAAGTTCAGGTGGGCTCCAAAGCCCCTCAAGGCCGAACGCCTTTTGGGCACAGACTACGTTGGCTGGGACCAGCTGAGCAGGACAGGTGGATCACATGGCGGTAGGCGAGGTCGAGTACCAGGTATCCTGAACTCGGTTCGACGACGAACTGGCGGCGGCGAGTTGATGCGCCGGTGAGGAGGGAGTAGGCATGCCGCTTCGAATCGGCATCGACGTTGGAGGCACCTTCACGGATCTGGTCGCCTACGACCCAGAACGCCGCGAGCTTCACGAACATAAGATCCTCACGACGTCGTCTCAGCCAAGTTTGGGGATTCTCACGGGGTTGAGGCAGCTTTTGGAGCGGGGAGGGTACGCCTCTTCTGCCCTCGAAGCGGCCACCATCATCCACGGTACGACCTTGGTGGCCAATGCGCTGATCGAACGAAAGGGCGCATCCACAGCTCTCATCACGACCGACGGGGCCAGGGACATTCTGGAAACGGGCAAAGAGAACCGCTACGATCCCTACGACCGATTGCTCACCAGACCGAGTCCTTTGGTGCCGAGGCGCTTGCGCCGCGCGGTCGGCGAGCGCCTTTCGGCAACGGGAGCTGTCGTTGCCGCCCTAGATGAAGATGAGGTCAGCCGGGTCTTACAGGAGTTGGTGGCAGATGGGGTCGAGGCGGTAGCGGTCTGTTTCCTCCACAGCTACCAAAACCCTGTCCATGAACACCTCGTCCGGTCGATCGCAGCGTCTCTCGGTCTACGCATCTACTTGAGCCTCTCGTCGGACATCGATGCGGAGATCGGGGAGTTCGAGCGGGTGACGGCAACCGCAGCCAACGCAACCATTCAACCGATTGCCGAG
>CP070651.1:4139951-4210238 GCA_020354625.1 Trueperaceae bacterium | reverse complement strand
CCTGAGCTCGTCTGTCTTTACCGTAGTGCATGATAGAGGGCGACCGGCCGGCTTTACCTTCGCAGCCAACCCACGCATTACTCATCACGCATCACCCATCACCTTCTAATAATGGACAGACTTGAATCGATCCTTCCCGCAGTGAGTTGGTTGCGACGCTACAAGCGCCGCGACCTCTTCGGTGACCTGTCTGCAGGGCTCATCGTGGCGATCATGCTTATCCCGCAGGGGATGGCCTATGCGCTGCTCGCCGGCCTCCCGCCCGTAACCGGCCTTTACGCCTCGACGGTTCCGCTCGTGGTCTATGCGCTCTTTGGCTCTTCTCGCCAACTAGCCGTCGGTCCGGTCGCCATCGTTTCGCTATTGACCTTTTCGGGCGTGTCTCTGATCGCAAAGCAAGGTACGGCGGAGTATCTGGCTCTCGCCGCACTTCTGGCGTTGATGGTAGGGGTCATCCAGGCGCTTCTAGGGCTCTTGCGAGCCGGTTTCATCACCAACTTTTTGTCCCACGCAGTGGTCAGCGGCTTCACCTCGGCGGCCGCGCTCATTATCGGGTTGAGTCAGCTCAAACATCTGTTGGGCGTCGGACTGCATAGCTCCCACGGTGTGTTTCCCTTGCTCGCTGAAGCGCTCCAGCGTCTTGCCGAGACCAACCTTGTGACGCTGACCATCGGTATGGGCAGCATCATCTTTCTGCTCACGCTAAAACGCCTGGCGCCGCGTTTCCCAGCGCCCCTTGTCGTAGTGGGTTTGGGGAGTCTGATCGTCTACCTGTTTCGGTTGGATCAACGGGGTGTGGGTATCGTGGGTGAAGTGCCCGCAGGACTGCCGAGCGTGGCGCTGCCTGCTTTGAGCTTGGATGCAGTAGCTGCGCTTCTACCCGTGGCATTGACGATCGCCTTCGTGAGCTTTATGGAGTCGATCGCGGTGGCGCGGTCGATCGCTGCCAAGGAGAGGGACAAGGTCGATGCCAACCGCGAACTCATCGGCCTCGGGCTCGCCAACGTGGTGGGCTCTCTGTTCCGGGCCTATCCGGTAACAGGTGGGTTTTCGCGCTCAGCGGTCAACTACCAGGCTGGGGCCCGTACCCCGCTCGCCTCGATCGTCACCGCGCTTCTCGTGGTTCTCACACTGCTCTTTTTCACCCCGCTCTTTACCTATTTGCCCAAGGCCGTTCTTGCGGCGATCGTGATGGTAGCGGTGTTCGGTCTGATCGATCTCAAGGAGCCGCGGCAGCTCTTTCGACTCAAGCCTGTCGACGGTTGGACGCTGGTGATCACCTTTGCCGCCACGCTCCTGGTCGGTGTCGAGCAAGGCATCTTGGCGGGCGTGGGTTTCTCGCTCCTCGTTTTCGTATGGCGTAGCGCCTACCCACATACAGCCGAGCTCGGCTATCTACCCAAGGAAGATGTCTTCCGAAACGTCAGGCGCTATCCCGAGGCCGAGACGTTCGCGGGCGTTCTGATGACCCGGGTAGATGCATCCCTCTACTTCGCCAACATGGCTTTTCTAGAGAGACGCATGGCAGATGCGATCGCCGACCGGCCCGAGTTGAAACATATCGTGATCGACTTTTCGGCTGTGAACGACGTGGATGCGGTCGCTCTCGAGACGCTGGCTGAGCGTAGGCGTGAGCTCGCAGAGCAGGGGATCGATCTCTATTTGGCCAGTGTGAAGGGCCCGGTACGTGACTTGATGGTGAAGGCCGGCTGGGTAGAAACCTGGGGCGACACCATCTTCCACCCCTCCATCAAACATGCGCTGGCGGAGGTGGGTGTCGAATTGCCGGCGAAGCAGCGTATCTCGGTTTCGTTCGGCGCAGCCGAACGAAACCCTTGACCTCTGGCCAACTTCACAGTGAGAAGCAGTTCCTCGATGTTGCAACTGGGTTACCCTGTGAGATGATGACTTCGGCCGAGGCTGTACCACTGACTTGCCAGAAACACCTCTTTTCGCTCCCTAGCGAAATTCACTACCTGAACTGCGCCTACATGTCACCGCTCTCCCGTGACGTCGAAGCGGCGGGGGTTGCGGCGGTGCGGCGCAAGAGCGACCCGAGCAAGATCTCATCCCGAGACTTTTTCGAAGACAGCGACCGGGTGCGCGGGCTCTTTAGTGAGCTCATCAACGTCGAGAATCCCGAGCGCATCGCCATCATCCCTGCCGTGTCTTACGGTGTCGCCACGGTTGTGAACAATCTCGAGGTGCGAGCGGGGCAGAATATCGTCTTGACTCGAGAGCAGTTTCCGAGCAACGTCTACGCATGGAAGCGGTTTGAAGGTCAAGGGGTAGACGTGCGTTTCGTTGCGCCTCCCAAGACGGTTCAGAGCCGAGGCCAGCTCTGGAACCAGCGCCTCTTTGAAGCGATCGATGGCGATACCGCAGCGGTAGCCTTGGGACACGTTCACTGGACCGACGGTACCCGTTTCGACCTGCTCGAGCTCGGTCGCCGCGCGCGTGAGGTCGGTGCCGCCCTGATCATAGACGGCACCCAGTCGGTCGGCGCGCTCCCTTTCGATGTCACCTTATTGCAACCCGATGCGCTGATCTGCGCGGGGTACAAATGGCTCCTCGGGCCCTACGGGATCGGTTTGGCTTACTACGGTCCCCGTTTCGATAATGGCCGCCCTCTGGAGGAGGGTTGGATCGTCCGTTTGGGCAGTGAGAACTTCAGTGGCCTGGTGGACTACCAAGACGGCTACCAGCCCGGGGCACTCCGCTATGACGTCGGCGAACGGAGCAGCTTCACGCTGACCCCCATGATCAAACGAGCCCTCGAGCACCTGCTGGCGTGGGGGGTCGAGGAGATCCAGAGCTACTGTCGAGAACTCACATGCGATTTGTTTGACGAAGCCCGAGCCCTCGGTTATCAGGTCGAGGATGAGGCCTGGCGCTCGGCACACCTCTTCGGCCTGCGCTTGCCTGAAGGGCTCGATCCACACCGGTTACAGCAACGGCTTGAACAGCGGCGCATTTCGGTGTCGGTGCGCGGCAGCGCCGTGAGGATCTCGCCGCACGTCTACAACGATCAGCAGGATATCGCTGCACTTCTCGAAGCCCTGAAAGAGGCACGCACATAGGGTTTTGTATTGGTTGCGAGCTTGTGGAAATCGCTACTATGGTGATGAGTAAACAGTTATGAGTGATGAGTAAGGTACCGAATAGGGTCATCGGGTAATGGGGAATGGGTAATGCGTGGGTGACGCGCATGGAAGTGGCTGGACCTCGACGTTTCGAAACACCCATCACCCATCACTCATCACCTCTCTTTCAGACGCAATGGTCGATGCAGACGGGCTAAAGGCGCGAAGTTCGCGGCACCCATCACTCATCACCTGCTCGATTTGCCGTTTGGTTTTATCGAGACGTTTACCTGAACGCCAACTTACCTCAAATGCTCTTCAGCCAGCTGTCCGAGCAACGAGGCCGTTTCGCCTAGCTTGTCGAGCCACGAGTTCCACAGGGGCGCGAGCACGGGTGCCCGGCGTTGCCAGGCCCGGTACGTCCGCTTCTGCCCGCTCGCTACACGCCCCAGCTGTCCGAAGAGCTGGCCTAGGTCCCCACGCTCGGCGGCGCTGCCGATGAGGGACTCGAGCATAAAGGCCCTTTCGGCAAAGCGAACCGGTAGCTCAAGCGCCTGCCCCAAGCGGGTGATATCGTTGCGGCTCAGATAGAGGCCCGAGCGGGCCGGGCTGAGGAGCGCCTGGAGTTCGGCCCGCGCTATGCCGCGCCCCTTGCGTCCCACGGAAGGCAGTTCGAGCGGTTCTTCGGCTGTAGGGAAGGAGAAGGGGTTGATGGGACGATCTCCGACGACTTCGGTGGCATGAGCGAGCACCGTATCTTGTGTCAGGCGGGCGACGGCGGCGTAGAAACCCCGATCGATCCGCCGCACCGCTTCCGTGAAGGCTGGCAACCAGGGCAGCAGATGTTCGATCAACAGAGTGTGCTGAGCGTGCTGGGCGCGGAAGATTTCGAGATCCATTTGCGCGTTTGCCTGCCGCTCGAGCAGCGTTGCGAGCGCTTCGAGTTCGATGCTGAGGTGATCTTGTGCGGCCACTCCGGTTTTGAGGTCGACCTCGAGCCCGAGGGCCCGGTACACACCGCCCACAAACGACGACCAGGGGGCGTTGAGCATGCCTGAGGGGTCGAGAAAGACCGAGGCGTAGGGGTAGACATTAAAATCGAACAGCTGGCTATGCCGTTGCCCAAGATCGCCATCGAGCCGGCACCTGAGCTCGGGGATTTCAGCTGCCAGCTCGAGGAATTCGCTATCCGGTGGCCGGAGGTAGGCTCGAGCCAGAAACTGGTACAGAGCCGCGTAAGATTCTAGGCTCATCACCCATTACTCATCACTCATGACCTTGTCTTCTGATGTGCCCGTCTCCGGCAGCCGGTAGGCGTCGCGACTCGGCTTGAGCGGCCTGGGCAACCAGTAGGGTCGGCGGGTTCCGTCGGGGCTATACCGGCTCGCCTTGCGGGTCTTGGCAAGCCATTCGTGAAACGAGTTGTGGGCCTGTTCGGTATCGACACCGACATCGCCGTGCCGGTCATCAGGCCGGGCCTTTTCGATCCGCACCGCCTGGTGCCAGCAGTGCATTCCAGAGATGGGATCGGGGTGGACTTCGAAGGTGATGTTCTGGTGTACCCCCACGTCGCTCCACCAGATGCGGTCGGTGTCGGGGTCGCTCGAGGAGAAGGGGGTGACTCCACGTTGTTTGCGCATCGACCACTCGGAGCCTTGCTGGTCGAGGCCTACCACGTTGCTGAGCGCACGGTTACCCCCTCGGTCGGCATCCAGGCGCCAGCGTCCGAAGTGGTGGGAACAGGCCACGATGTCAGGACGGATACCCTCGGTGACCCAGGCCTTGACCACGAAGTAGCCGATGCGAGTACTTACCCGGACCAGGTCGCCGGTGATGACCGCGAGTTCGCGGGCTTTTTTTGGGTGGATCCATAGCGGGTTGGTGTGGGCGATCTCATCGAGCCACTTGCTGTTGGCGCTTCGGGTGTGGATCTGAACCGGCAGGCGGAAGTTGGGCAGGAGCACCATCTCACCTGCGCGCAGGTTGTCGGGGTGGACGTGGCTCTTGATGTAGGTCGGCAGGGCATACTCGGGCCAGCCCCAGTCCCGCAGCGTGGTCGAGTAGAACTCGAGCTTGCCCGAAGGGGTGGGCCAGCCACGGCGCACGGTTCCACCGACCTCCACCCCTATCGCCTTGCGGCCCTCAGGGTCAGGATCTGCTTGAGGGCCGTACCCACTCTTGCTGGATCGGCTATACACCAATCCGGACCTGACGGTGGGGTCTTCTAGCTCCTCTTGTTCTACCGGTTCCAAGTACTTTGCCGAGGGCTCGCGGGTCACTTCGAAGGCGCCATAGCGCCGCATGTACTGTAAGGGCGTCAAGCCTTCAGCGGCAGAGGCCTCGGGTAGACCGGGCACACTCTGCTCGAAGATATGGCGGTAGTAGTCATCCACCGTCATCTTTTCCCCAGGGTGGTCCGGTTTCTCGAAGGAGCGTCGGATGTCGAGGGCGTTATCTGGATCGATGCGCCACGACAGCTCGAGCCAGAACTCGTTCTCTTCCCATACTTCCCCTGGGTTGACATCGCGCGTGTCGCTGAAGGGTTTGCCGTTCCGTTCGAAGTACTCGCGCATCACCGGTTGCCGGAAGCCGATCCACTGCGCCCGGCTGGTCTCTTGCGACTGGAGATCGTGCCGTTCGGTGGCGTGCCCCATCGGCAAGACATAATCGGCAAACCAGGCGGTTTCGCTCCAGGTAGGCGTGAGGGCGATGTGGCAGCCGACCTTCTCCTCGTCTGTGAGTGCCTCCAGCCAGCTGAATCCGTCGGGGTTGGTCCACACTGGGTTGTAGACCCGGGTGAAATACACTTCGAGCTTGCCCCGCCCCTCCTTGAGGAAGTGTGGCAACAGGAAGCTCATCTCGAAAAAGGCCAGGGGATATTCCTCGCTGATGTGGAGATCCTGCCACCACTTCGGCCCCGGTGCCGGGTGAGGGGGTGTGGGGACGAACTTGTTCCAGCTGTTGGGCCACAGGCCCCCATCGGTGCCGATTGAACCCGTTAGAGCGTGGAGTAGCATTAGGCAGCGGGCTACCTGCCAGCCCCCCTCGTTACCGGCCCCGGCAGCGCGCCAATTATACGAGCTGAAACGTTTGCCGGATCGCGCCACCAGCCGCGCCACCTCTTCGATGCGGTCCTGGCGTACGCCGGATTCCGTGGCGGCGAAGGCGAAGCTATAGTCCTGGTAGAGGTCTCCTAGGAGCCGCTCGAAGGTTTCGAAGGTCGGCTCGAGCTCGGGGTGTTCGTCGGTGAGGTATTGCTCCCAGTTCCACCAGTTCCGAACGAAGTCACGGTCGTAGAGCTCGTTTTGGATCAAATAGTTGGCGATGGCGAGCAGCACCGCGGCCTCGCTCCCCGGGTAGCTGGGCAGCCAGATGTCTGCACCAGAGGCGGTATTCGACAACCTGGGGTCGAAGGCGGCCACCTTGGCGCCCCGGGCGCGCGCCTCGACGATGCGTTGGGCGTGTGGGTTGAAATAGTGCCCGGATTCGAGGTGAGCCGAGACCAGCAGGATGAAGTCGGCCTCGCTGAAGTCGGGCGAGGGGCGGTCCATGCCCATCCAGAAGGTGTAGCCGGCGCGGGCGTTGGATGAGCAGATGTTGGTATGGCTGTTGTGCCCATCCACGCCCCAGGCCTGCAGGACCCGGTTGGTGAAGCTATCTTCGCCGGGGCGTCCTACGTGGTAGACCACACCGCGACCTCCGGTGGCAGTGATGTCTTTGCGAATTCGGGCGGCGATGTCGTCGAGCGCTTCATCCCAACTGACGCGCTGCCACTTGCCCTCGCCGCGCTTGCCGCTGCGCTTGAGCGGGTGGAGGATACGGTCGGGATCGGTGAGCTGGTTGAGCGTGGCCGGCCCTTTGGCGCAGTTACGGCCGCGCGAGCCGGGGTGGAGTGGATTCCCTTCGATCTTACGGATCTGGTCTGTCTCTTTGTCGATGTAGGCGAGCAGGCCGCAAGCGGATTCGCAGTTGAAGCAGGTGGTGGGGACCAGCGCGTAGCTCCGCTCGAGCTGTTTGGGCCAGGCGCGGGCGTCGTGTTCGCTCCAGTGGTCCCAGGTGTCGACCGGCGGGTAGGTGTCGAGACCGATCTCGCTCGGCCCTGGGAAGGTGGCGGCGTGACCCTCTGGCGAGGCGAAGGTGGGGCCGGTGTCGCTGACAGCGAGCCGCGGCTTGCCCCGCAACCTGTCGCGGAGTTTGCTGCCGAGATTCTTGAGCCTTTGACTATCCACAGGGTCTCCTTACGCCAGAGGGACGGCCTGGCCCGCTTGGACGTAGGCGTGTTCAAAAGCGAGCAAGCCTGCCAGCGCGGCGAGAGAGGCGAGCACTAAGCCAACCGGAGTGGGGAGCAGTGCCACGAACAGCACCGGCAGGATCCCACCGCCCAGTAAACCGCCCCAGAAGAAATTCCTGAAGACCCCCTCGGTCATGTGACGTTCGGCGAGTGCGGCGTGGGCCGTCACGCTGGGTAGCGCGATCTCCCCCCAGGTGATGAGCAGGTGGAGGAGCGCCGAGCCGGCCACCGTCCACAGCGCCGCCGTCACGAGGCCGCTACCCGTAAAAGCGGCGAGCAAGCCCAGGATGGCCGCGCCGGCCAAAAGCGCCTGCAAGCCGAAGTGGAAGGGGAGAAGGGGGTTTTGCCACAGGTCGCGGGCCTTGCTCTGCGCGAACAGAAAAGCCGTGTAGACAGCGGTCATCAGGGCGGCCGGCAGCAGCGGCCAGATCAATAGCCGCTGCAGGCCCTGAGCGCCCAGGAGCGAGGCGAGCAGCCACAGGGCGATCAGAGCGCCGTAGGCGGCGATGATGAAGGCGCCCTTTGTGAGCCACGAGCGCCACTGAGGCCGGGTGAAGATGGTGTAGAAGCGCCAGGGGTGGGTCAGGTCCCAGATGAGCAAGAGGCCGGTCGCGGCCAGGAACAGGCCGGCGGTAAGGGGGGCCAGCCACTGAGCCAAGACGCTCTCCAAGGGGAGCAGGCCCAAGAGCACGGCCAGGTTGGCGAACAACATGGCGCCGGCGCTGATCGACTTGGTCCAGGTGTAGAGGCTGACCCGGAAGTCCCAGGGGCGTTTGTGGTTGATGTCATAAGCCAGCAGCGAGGCGGCGGCGTTGTTGCTGCGCCAGCCGGCCGGCATGCCGCTCGCCACGTAGCCGTTAGAGAGATCGTTCTTCTGCTCGCTCCACTGAAAGAGCCCCCCTTCAGGGGTCTGGGCCGCCAGCGGGTCCAAGGTGGCCTGGTCGACGCCGAGGTAGTAGAGCTTGGGACCGGTGTGCTTTTCCGGGCGGCGCACCTGGGCGCTCTCACGGCCGACCAGTTGGGCCACCTTGGTGGTGGGGTCGTTGAGATCACCGATGAGGATGGCCTCGGCTGGACAGACGGTGACGCAGGCGGGCTCGAGCCCCTTATCGAGCTTGTGGGTGCAGAAGTTGCACTTCTCGGCGCTGTGGTCGTCTGGGTTGATGAAAATTGCATCGTAGGGGCAGGCGGCGATGCAGGCCTTGCAGCCGATACAGATGTCTTTGTCGAAGTCGACGATGCCGTCGCTGCGCTGGTACATGGCGGTGACAGGGCAGGCGTGCACGCAGGGCGGGTCGGCGCACTGGTTGCAGCGCGTGATCTGGAAGTGCCGCCGCGTGTCGGGGAAGCGGCCGGTCTCGACCTGTTTGACGTAGGTGCGGGTGACGTCTAAGGGCACCTCGTTTTCGCTCTTGCAGGCCACGGTACAGGCGTGGCAACCGATGCAGCGCCGCTGGTCGAGGACTTTGATCCACTGGGGGTCAGGGTTGAACTCGGGCTCGAGGTCGATGAGCTGCACGGTCAGCCTTTGGAGAAAAACCGGTATCGGGACGCGCACTTGATGGTCATGATGATGCTCCTAGAAGGGATCTCCGCTGATGCGTTCGCTTCTCCTGTAATGTACCTTTCTGTCGGCTTGAGTGTCAAAAGGGAATACGAGTGAACTACGGTTAGGAAAATACCTTTCCTATCAACTATTCGGGTTGTTCCGGCAGCTAGGCTCTATACCCTATAGGGGTATAGAAGCTACGCTATATTACAACTTACGTAATGGCCTGGCGAGGTCCGCCGGCATCGTTGGGGGGAGCCCAAGAACGTGGTAGACGGAAGACCAGGGCGAAACGGGCGCTTATCAGGAATCCGGTTTGGGGACCTGTTGGCCGGTATCAGCGTGGCGCTGGTGGCCATCCCCCAGTCGCTGGCCTACGCCGAGTTGGCCGGGATGCCGGCTTACACCGGGCTGTACGCGGTGGCGCTGCCCTCTTTGGCCGCTGCCTTCTTCGTGTCTTCGCCCTATTTGCAGACCGGTCCGGTGGCGCTTACCTCACTGTTGGTCTTTGGAACGCTCAGCCAGCTCGCCGTCCCGGGTAGTAGCGAGTACCTCGGTCTCGCCGCCTTGCTCGCGCTGGTGGTGGGTTCCATCCGCATCTTTATCGGCTTTTTCAGGTTCGGTGCGGTGGCCTATCTGCTGTCCCAACCCGTACTGATGGGCTTCACCTCCGCTGCGGCCATCCTCATCCTCGCCTCGCAACTCCCGGCTGTTTTGGGGGTCGCGCCGGGTGGAGGCGGTGTCATGATCAGTGCTTTGCGTGCGCTTGCCCGCCCCGACCTGTGGAATCCGAGTGCTGTCGGTCTCGCGATCATGACGGTTGCGGTGGTGCTCTTGGGGCGCCGTTTCCACCCGCTCTTTCCCGGCGTGCTGCTGGCAGCGGGCATCGGCATCGGTTATCAGCTGCTGATCGGTTATGACGGAGTCGTCGTCGGTGACATTCCGGCCGGCCTGCCCCGCCTCAACCTTGTGTTGCCCTGGGGCGACTTTCCGAGCCTGCTCATCGGCGGCCTCATCATCGCGCTGGTGGGATTTGCCGACACCGCTTCGATTTCGAGGACCTACGCCACCCAGGACCGGGCAAAGTGGGATGCCAACCGGGAGTTCATCAGCCAGGGGGTGTCCAATGTCGCGGCCGGCATGTTTTCTGCCTTCCCGGTGGGTGGGTCGTTTGCACGCAGTTCGGTCAACCGAATGGCGGGGGCCAAGACGCGTTGGAGCGGCGCCGTTACCGGGCTGGTGATCCTCGCCTTTCTGCCTTTTACCGGGGTGCTCTCCGCGCTACCCAAGGCGATCCTGGCAGCGATCGTCGTTTCTGCAGTACTGAACCTCATCAAGTTGCGTGAGTTGGTGAGGCTGCGGCAACTCTCCCGGCCTCAGGCGTATATCGGCTGGGTTACCTTCGTCTTGACACTCATCCTCGCGCCACGCATCGATGTGGCCGTCATCATCGGGGTTGGGTTGGCTATCGCCCAGCACCTAAGGCGCGAACAGCAACTCGTGTTAGAGCACCGTCTTGAAGGAACTACGCTCCACTTCCGGCCGCTCGGCGTGCTCTGGTTCGCATCGGCTGCCAAGCTGGAAGAAGCCTTTACCGACCTGCTGGTCAGCCATCCTGAGGTCCAGACGGTTCACTTCCACCTCGGTGGTCTGGGGCGAATCGATCTCAGTGCTGCCATGACCTTGCGGCGCTTGATGGAGGATATCGAGTCGGCAGGGCTCGACTTCGAGTTGCTGGATGTGCCACCGATGGCCAAGAGCTGGGTGCGGCGCGTGTGGCGGGACGTGCTCGAGCGAAACGTGGGTGGGGTGTAAAAAACGTTTCCCCAAACTTTGTAATTCACCCATGATATACTCAAGGTAATACGTACCGTTTTTTCGGTCCTTGCATACATTAAAGCCCCATTTTTCTAGCTCTATATAGCTCAGGTATTAGCCGATAGCCTCTGTGGCTGTGTTTTGGAGATGTAGTGGAAGGGAGAAGTGCCGTGAAAGCACGACGTCGCGCTGCCGAGTTCAACCGTGTGGCGATCAAGCAGGGTGCCGGCATGGTCTTTCTCGAGCCGATTTCTCCCAACAGCTGGCAGGGAGAGACCGGGTGCGTGATCGGACCGTTCTCGAGCCGGGAGATCACCGAGTATTTCTTGGTGAAGGTGATGCACCTTCACGAAGGCAGCTCGTCGCCACGGGTTTTTGCCGAAGGGTATAGCTGGTATATCGCGTTGAGTCGGTAGCAGGCCCAGGAGCCCTGATGCAGGCTGGCACGGGCCAGGAATATTTGACAGATATCCTACAAATTGGTAGACTGCTACCAACGATATCAACCGCAATCTGTTGCGTAAGAATCTCGGCTCTTGTCTACAAGTTGAAGGTGTCCTGTTTCGGTAGGGCGTTGTCTATGGTGATGAGCAAGACGGTGATGAGTAAACAGTGATGAGTAATGAGTGGGTGACGGGCAAACGGTTTGGCTCGCGCCGTACCCAACGAGAAACTGAGAGTCGTAATGGGGAATGGGTAATGGGGAATGCGTTGGTAACGTGCACTGGAGCGGTTGAGTCGCGACGCTTCGAAACACCCATTACCCATCACTCATCACCCATCACCTTATCTTTCAGACGCGACGGTCGGTGTAGACGAGTTCGGCCACGAGGTTTCGCAGCACTCATTACTCATCACTCATCACCCATCACCTTATCTTTCAGACGCGATGGTCGGTGTAGACGAGTTCGGCCACGAGGTTTCGCAGCACCCATTACCCATCACCCATTACCCATTACCCATCACCCGGCAGTTAGTAGTAATGGCTAAGCCCCTCGAAAAACTGACGCGTGCCCCGCTGGTTTTCCAGTCGGTGCAAGAGGCCATCAAGGGATACATCCACGAGAACAGTCTCAAGCCGGGAGATTCCCTGATCTCCGAGACGGAGCTGGCCCGCCAGCTCGGCGTCAGCCGCAACTCGGTGCGGGAGGCCGTGAAGGCGCTCGAATCGATGGGCATTCTGGAGACCCGCCGGGGCAGCGGCGTCTACGTGCGCGCGTTCTCGTTTGAGCCTCTGCTCGACAACCTCCCGTACGGTCTCATGGGCGATCTACGAGATCTCAAGGACCTTCTGGAGATCCGCCGCATCTTGGAGCTCGCCAAGGTGGATGCCGCCATCGAGGCGCTGGATGATACCCAGTTATCAGCCTTCCAAGCGGTGTTGGCTACCATGAAGGAAAAGGCGGAGCGGGGTGAAGGGTTTCCTGACGAAGATCGCCGCTTTCACCGGCTTCTCTTCGAAAACCTGGGGAACCGCATGTTGCTGCGGCTCATCGATATCTTCTGGCTCGCTTCTAGCAAGGCCTCACAACACGTCAACATCGCCGATCCCCGGCCGATGCGTACCTACTGCGATCACGTTGCCATCGTCGACGCGCTCCGTAGCGGCGATGTCGAGGGCGCTCGAGCGGCCCTCGATCGCCACTACGACGGCATCTATGGGCGTTTGCGGCAACTCGACACTGCTGAAGGGGGTGATAGCTGAGTCGTGTGTTCGACCGCGCTTTCTTTCCCGAACGGAAATATCCGGAGACTTTTTTAAGGCGAGATATCTATGAAGAGACTGTTGTTGGCGTTATTCGCTTCGCTCGTACTCACCGCTGCGCTGGCCGGTGGCACCCTGGTCGGCGGTTTCGATGTCGGTCCCGGCGGCGACCCGCAGGTCGTCCCCTTCAACAACCTGGCGGGTCAAACCTGGTTGGTCAAGATGTATACCCCGTTGATCATGATGACGCCCGATTTCGGCGAGCATACCTCGGAGGGCGCCCTGGCGACCAGTTGGGAGCCCAACGAGGACGCCACCGTGTGGACTTTCAATCTGCGCGAGGGCGTCAAGTGGCACGACGGTGAGCCCTTTACCGCCAGCGACGTCAAGTTCACCGTCGAACTGGTCTCTGCACCGAATACCGGGTTAGCCCGTTCGATCTATTCGAGCACCGACAAACCTACGAATATCCGCGGTTGGACGGCTTACAACGAAGGTGAGGCCGACGAGGTCGAGGGCATCGTGGTGGTCGACGATCTGACCGTCGAGTTCCATCTCACCCAAGGCAATGCTCGCTTTTTCGACGCCCTTCGTTGGTTTTACATCCTGCCCGAGCACGCCATCGACTTCGAACCCTCCGAATACTTGAGCACCGACTGGTGGTTCACCCGCGCGGTCGGCACCGGACCCTTCAAGCTCAACGCCTTCGAGAAAGACCAGTTCATGGAGCTGGTGCCCAACGAACTCTACTGGGACGGCGCCCCCAAGCTCGACAAGTTGGTCAACCGCTACTTCGGGGATGAGACGGCAGCGGTGCTGGCGCTCTCTAGCGGCGACATCGACTTCACCTACGTGAGTGCCGACGTGGCCGCGCGCTTCCAGGACGACCCCGACTTCGAGGTCTATGCAGGACCGTCGTTCGTCGCCAACCTCTACAACTTCAACTACCAGCGTGAGGCCTGGAACGATATCCGCGTGCGCCAGGCGATCATGCACGGCATCGACCGCGAGTCGATCTTGCGCGACGTCTTCAACGGCACTGCCCAGGCCACGCCCTGCAACGACCCCTACCCCGCCTTCTGGCCCGAGGACGCCGAGTACTACGAGTACGATCCAGCCAGAGCGCGCCAGCTCCTGGCCGAAGCGGCTGCCGACGGGATTGATGTCACCAGCGTCAACTACGAGATTCCCACCTACTACACCTCGCAGCTGGCCAAGGACATCCTTATAGTCATGCAAGCCAATCTGGCCGAGATCGGTGTGAACGCGGTGCCGCTCTTCATCGACGTGCCCTCCTGGCGGGTCAAGGTCGATCAGAACGCCGACTTCGACTTTACCTATCGTGGTTACGGTGCCGGCCCGGCCTTCATCGGCACGGACTGGTATACCGAGGGCAACCAGTGGGGACTCGACGACCCCACCTACGACGAGCTGGTCGCCAACATGAATGCGGCTTTCACTCCCGAAGAGTATCAGCAGGCCCGTACCGAACTCTGCCGCTACCAAAATCAGCAAGCCACCTTCGCCTACTTCTGGGTCTCGACCCGCTACGGCGTGGCCAAAGCCGGTATCGACAACTTCCACTACTTCCCCGCCCCTGGTGGTGGCCCCTACGTCGACAACGCCCACCTCTGGGATAAGGGCGAGTAAGCGCTTCGGTTGTCTCTCACCCAACGGTTGGCACACATGCCAACCGTTGGGGCCTTCTAACCGTCTTTCGGTGATCTTGGCACTGCCAAGATCACCCGAGCAGAGCGAGGTTAAGCAAAAGCGTTCAGTTAGCGTGACAAGTGCACTGAAAGCCGGTTTAGATCTTTAGAGGGCAGTTGTAGCGAAGGTTTGCGATGCAGTATTTCATCCGCCGTGTGATCATCAACCTCCCGGTGCTCTTCGCCGTGACCATGGTCATCTATGGGCTGATCAACCTCGCCCCGGGCGACCCGATCGACTTTTTCGTCAATGAAGAGGTCGGGATGTCCAGAGAAGACCTGAGTTTCCTCGAGGAGCGGTTCGGCCTGAACGATCCCATCCACGTGCGCTACCTCAAGTGGCTCCGCAACGCCGCACAGGGAGACCTCGGTTTCCGCTTCAAAAACGGTGACGACGTCGCCGAGGTGTTGATGCAGCGGCTGCAGCGAACCTTGATCCTGATGGGTGCAGCGCTCAGTGTCGCGATTGTCGGTGGGGTGCTGCTCGGCGTCTTTATCGGCCTTAGGCAGTATTCGTTCTGGGACTTCACGCTCACGGGCCTCTCCTTTGTCGGCATCTCGATGCCCGCCTTTATCGCCGGCATCTTCGGCCTCTATATCTTCTCGGTTCAGCTCGGCTGGTTCCCGTCGGGTGGGATGCGCACCGTGGGCCAACCGCCTTCGCTGCTAGACCTCCTCCACCACCTGGTGCTGCCCGCCGGCACGCTGGCTATTTTGCAGCTGGCCACCTTTATGCGCTACACCCGCTTCAGCGTGCTCGAGGTCAAGCGGGCCGACTATATCCGCACTGCCAAGGCCAAGGGCATCAAGGAGCGCCTCGTCACCTGGCGCCACACCGTGCGCAACGCCATTTTGCCCGTAGTGACCGTAGTGGGCTATACCTTGCCGATCCTGGTGGCCGGTGCGCTCTTCACCGAGACCATCTACAGCTGGCCGGGGATGGGTTCGCTCTTCGTCGACGCGGTGTTGGTGCGCGACTACCCGATGGTGATGGGCATCATGCTGCTTATCGCGGTGGTGGTGCTTTTGGCCAACCTGCTGACCGATCTGGTGTATGCGGCGGTGGACCCCCGCATACGGTTCGAGTGAGGCGATCCCAATGGCGACCCTAACCGGCTCCACTACCGTTAGCGATAAGGCGGTCTCTCCGGGCCGCAAGGCCTGGATGCGCTTCCGCCGCCACCAGCTGGCCATGACCGGGCTGGTGCTCTTTTCTATCATCTTGCTCCTGTCGGCCTTCGCACCGGTGTTCGACCGCTATCCGCCCAACAAGCTCAATTTGCGCGACAAGTTCCAGCCGCCCAGCGCCACGCATTACCTCGGCACCGACCGGGTCGGCCGGGACATCTGGAGCCGCACCCTGCACGGCGGCCGGGTATCGCTCACCGTCGGCTTCGCCGCGGCGCTGGTCGCCATGACCATCGGCGTCGTCCTCGGGGCGCTCTCGGGCTACTACGGCGGTCTGGTCGATATGCTGATCATGCGCTTTACCGACGTGGTGATGACCTTCCCTCAGGTCGTCATCATCCTCACGGTGGCGACCTTCGTCGGGCAAGGGCTGCTCAACGTCATCTTGCTGATCGGTCTCTTCAGCTGGCCTCCCACCGCGCGACTGGTTCGCGGTCAGGTGCTGTCACTGCGCGAAGAGCAGTTCGTCAAAGCCGCCCGCTCGCTCGGCGCCAGCGACGGCGCTATCATCTTCAAGCACATCCTGCCGAGCGTTATCGCTCCTTTGCTCGCCAGCCTCACCTTCGCCATCAACGGGGCGGTGCTGCTCGAGGCCGGCCTCAGCTTCCTCGGGGTGGGCATCCCGCTGCCGACCGCGAGCTGGGGCAACATGCTCGAGACCGCCCGCAGTCTCGACGTACTCCAAGACGGCCCCTGGATGTGGATCCCGCCGGCGATCATGATCCTGCTCAATGTGCTGTCGGTCAACTTCATCGGTGACGGCCTGCGCGACGCGCTCGATCCCAAGCACATCATCTGATTCGAGGATCCATGGAACCCTTGCTCGACGTTCGCAACCTAGTCACCCGCTTCCGCACCGAGAACGGAATCGTTCACGCTGTGAACGGTATCTCGTACCGTCTCGATCCGGGTGAATCGCTGGCCATCGTAGGGGAGAGCGGCTCTGGCAAATCGGTGGGGGTGCTCTCGATCATGGGCCTGATCCCTTCGCCGCCCGGCTGGATCGAAACCGGCGAGGTCTGGTTCAAAGGGCGGGATCTTCTCAAGCTCTCAGCCGAGGAGTTGCGCCGCGTTCGCGGCAAAGAGATCGCCATGGTCTTTCAAGACCCGATGACGTCTTTGAACCCCGTGCTGACCATCGGCCTGCAGCTCACCGAGGCCATCACCGAGCACCAGGGTGTCGGCCGCCGCGAGGCGTGGGAAAGGGCTGGTGATCTGCTCGATCTGGTCGGCATTCCCAACCCCAGGGAGCGGCTCAGAGACTATCCTCACCAGCTCTCCGGCGGACAGCGGCAGCGCGTCGGGATCGCCATGGCGCTCTCCTGCGACCCCTCCCTTCTCATCGCCGACGAGCCGACCACGGCGCTCGACGTGACCATCCAGGCGCAGATCATCGAGCTGATCGCGGAGCTGCAGCAGCGCCTCGGCATGGCCATTATCTGGATTACCCACGACCTCGGCGTGGTCGCGGGGCTGGTCGAGCGGGTGGCGGTGATGTACGGCGGCGCCATCGTGGAGATGTCGCCGGTGCACGAGCTCTACCACACCCCCGCTCACCCCTATACCCTGGGGTTGCTCGAGTCGATCCCCACCATCGCCACCACCCGTGAGCGTCTCATCCCGATCCAAGGTACGCCACCGGACCTGTTGCAGGAACCGAGCTCCTGCTCCTTTGCACCGCGCTGCCGCTTTGCCAGCGAACAGTGCTGGCAAGAGGTCCCACCGCTCGAAGAGATCCGGGATGCCCACCTCACCGCCTGTTGGAACTGGCAGGAGGTGACGAGCGATCTGACCCCGTCTGTCAGCGTTACCCGCGAAGAAGCTCGGTCGGACCGTGAAGCTGAAGCCCAAGAGACCCTGCTCGAGGTGCGCGGCCTCAAGACCTACTTCCCCGTCAAGCGGGGCATCATCCAGCGAACGGTGGGTTTCGTACGAGCCGTCGACGGATTGGATTTCGACATCTACCGGGGTGAAACGCTGGGCCTGGTCGGCGAGTCGGGTTGCGGCAAATCGACCACCGGCCAGAGCATCTTGCAGCTTATCTCCCCGACCGAGGGCCAGGTCGTCTTGAACGGCCGCGAGCTGACGGAGCTCGACCGCCAAGGTCTCAGGGCTGCGCGCCGCGACATGCAGATGATCTTCCAGGACCCCTACGCCTCTTTGAACCCGCGTATGACGGCGGGTAACATTATCGTCGAGGCGCTCCAGATCCACGGAATCGGCACCCCGCAGAGCCGCTATGAGCGGGTGCTCGAACTGCTCGATCTCGTCGGGTTGGACCGGGCTTTTGTCAATCGCTACCCGCACGAGTTCTCAGGCGGCCAGCGCCAGCGCATTGGCATCGCGCGCGCGCTGGCGACCTCGCCCTCGTTCATCGTGGCCGACGAGCCGATCTCGGCTCTCGACGTCTCCATCCAGGCCCAGATCGTGAACCTGCTGCAAGACCTCAAGAACGAGCTGGGCCTCACCTACCTCTTCATCGCGCACGACCTGTCGATGGTGCGCTACCTGAGCGACCGCATGGCGGTGATGTACCTGGGGCGGATCGTCGAGCTCGGCGACAAGGACGAGGTGTTCGATACGCCTCTGCACCCCTACACCATCGCGCTCCTCTCGGCTATCCCCATCCCCGACCCCGACGAAGAGTCGGGTCGTGAGCGGATCGTCTTGGAAGGTGACGTTCCCAACCCTGCCAACCCGCCGTCGGGTTGCCGTTTTCACCCCCGCTGCGCCCACGCCCAGGCGATCTGCCAGGAGAGCGAGCCCGAGTTTCGCGAGCTGGCTGGGCGCTTTGTGGCCTGCCACTTCGCCGAGGACTTTCTACCCCCCGACCAGGAGATGTAGAACGATGCACATCGAGAAAGAACCCAGGCTCGCACACCATTTCCGCAGAAGGAGCACCCCATGACTTGGCAAGACCGACCTGAACAGCTGCGTGAGGATTTCAACCGTGACGGCTATGTCGCCTTGCGCGGTTTCTTGAGCGATGCCGAGGTCGCCGAGGTCCACCAAAACCTCGAGCGCCTCATTGCCGAAGTCCTACCCACGCTCCCCAGGGCGCAGGTCTTTTTTGAAGACAAGGACGATCCCGGCACGCTCAAGCAGATTCAGCGCCTGTTCGAACACGACGCCTATTTTGCAAAGCTCTTTTTCGGCAGCGCGTTCGAAAGGTTGGCGGAGATCTTGTTGGGCGGTGGCGTCGAGGGCAAGAACATGCAGTACTTCAACAAACCCCCGAGGATCGGCCAGGCCACCCCACCCCACCAAGACGGTTACTACTTCATGCTCGAGCCGTGCGAGGCCCTCACCATGTGGCTGGCGCTCGACGATGTAGACGAGGAGAACGGTTGCGTTCGCTACGTGCGCGCTTCGAATCACGGTGGCATGCGCAGCCACGGACGTACCCAGACGCTCGGCTTTTCGCAAGGCATCACCGACTACGGCACCGCTGAAGATCTCGAAAAAGAGGTGGCCTTTCCGGCCAGGCCGGGCGATCTGCTCGTTCACCACGCCATGACGATCCACCGTGCTGATGGTAATCGGAGCGCGAGCCGTTCGAGGCGCGCCTTGGGCTTCATCTACTACTCGGAGCGCGCCAAAGAAGATAAACTTGCCCACGCAGCCTATCAGAAGAGGCTTGCAGAGGAGATGGTGGAGGCAGGGAAGATCTGATGATGGAGTTGCATATTCAAGGACTAGTGCCGGCCGTATTTACCCCGATGCACGCGGACGGATCGTTGAATCTCGGGCAGATCGGGCCGATCGTCGATAAGCTCATCGCCGAAGGTGTGCGCGGTCTCTACGTCTGTGGTAGCACGGGTGAGGGTGTTTTGCTCTCCAGCGAGGAACGCCGTGCAGTCGCCGAGGCGTATGTGAGGGCCAGTGCCAAGCGGATTCCGGTGATCGTACAGGTCGGGCACAACAGTCTGGCCGAGGCCAGGGGTCTCGCCGAGCATGCGCAAGTGGTCGGCGCAGACGCTATCTCGGCCATACCTCCGACCTACTTCAAACCGGAGTCGCTCGAGATGCTGATTCGTTGCCTGGCAGAGATTACGTCCGCCGCCCCCGAATTGCCGTTTTACTACTACCATATCCCCAAAAAGACGGGTGTCGAGGTGGACACGGTGCAGCTTCTCGAGCGAAGCGCCCGAGCGTTGCCGAATCTCGTGGGCATCAAGTACAGCTATACTACGGTGTTCGAGCTCCAGGCCTGCACCGAGGTGGAGGGCGGACGCTATAACGTGCTCTTCGGTACCGATGAGATGCTATTGAGCGGTCTGGCCGGGGGTGCACACGGGGCGGTGGGCAGCACCTACAACTTCGCCACGCCCCACTACCGGCGTATCATCGACGCCTTCGAGCGGAGCGACCTCAAGGAAGCGCAGCGGTTGCAAGGGCTCTCGGTCAAGCTGGTCCGGGAGATCATGAACTACGAGGCGATGCCTTCGCTCAAGGCGATGATGAAGCTGATCGGGCTCGACTGTGGCGCCAGCCGCCTGCCACTCCAGACGTTGTCGCCTGAGGAGTGCGAGGGGTTACAGCGCCGCCTGGAGTCGATCGGCTTTTTCGAGTGGGGACGCGGGTAGGTGGATCACCCATCACCTCACAGGTTTCCGCAACAAGGTGTCTGCAACACACTCTAGCGATGGATGCCTGACGTGCTCCGGGTAGGCATCATCGGCGCCGGAGATTTCGGGGCGCAGCACGCCCGGGCTATCTCGACGCTCGAAGGGGTCTGCCTGGTGGCGGCCTCGCGTACCAGCGAAGCCGCGCTGGCCGAATTCACCCGGACGTACGGTGGCAAGGGGTATACCGACTACCGCGATCTGTTGGCACAGGGGGATGTCGATGCCGTCGTGATCGCCACTCCCCACCACCTGCACACCAGCGTGGTCGAAGCGGCTGCAGTGGCGGGCAAGCACATCCTGTTAGAGAAGCCGATGGCGCCGACTCTGGCGGAATGTGATGCCATGTTGGCAGTGGTTGAAGCTAGAGGGGTGAGGTTGATGGTCGGCCATACCAGCCACTTTGTGCCCGCGTATCAGCGAGCCAAGGCGCTTTTGGACTCGGGCGAGCTGGGCGAGGTCATCTACGCCCACAGCACCATGATCCGGCCCTGGATGACCCCGAACCGCCGCGACTGGCACCTCGACCGGACCAGTGGAGGTGGCATGTGGCTCACCATCGGCGTCCATGTGATCGATCAACTCCGCTGGCTGGCGGCCGCCCCGGTGGCGAGCGTAACGGCGGAGCTCCAGACCCGCTTCCACCGGCAGGAGGCCGACGATGTTGGGGTGGCGCTACTACGCTTTCGTAACCGGACGACGGCTACGGCGGTCTGCATAGGCTACCGGACAGGTGTGTTTAGCTTTGTCACCGACGTCACCTGTAGCGAGGGACTGCTCAGGATCGACCACGCCAAGGGCACCTTCGTTGGGCGCGGCGAGACCTGGCAGCAGGTACCCGGTTCGGCGGCGGAAGATTGGATGGCACAGGGGCTGGTGCGGGAATGGCAGGCGTTCGCCGGTGCGCTCGCCTCCGGCGACCCGATGCCCATTACCGGGGACTATGCCCGGCAGGTGATGGAGGTCGCCTTCGCGGCCGAGGTGTCTGCGGAACAGAGGCGTGAGGTCGCGATCGCGTGAAACTCGCCACCTTCGTCACAGGTGGTCGGGAACGCTTCGGTGTGGTGCTCGAGGACCCCGCGAGTGGGGAGCCGTGGGTGTTCGATCCTGGGCTCAGCGAGGCGAGACTTCGGCTCTACGGTTCCAAACCGACGTCGGCGCTGGCCAACCGTGAGCTGCACTTCTTGGAGGTGTGGCCGAAGGAGCTGGCAGACTTTCTCACGCTCGGTGAGGCGGGCATGGACGCCCTGCGGCGTCTGCAGGACACTCTTTTGTGGTTTTTGTCGCGCGGCGACCGCGCGATCCTGACGGGTGCAGGCTTTCCGCTCGAGAGCGTGACGCTTCGTGCGCCCATCCCCAGACCGCGCCTGCTCTTCGGTTTGGTGCAAAACAGCCCCACCTTTATCCGCAACAACCCCGAGCGTTTGGTGGCCAACATGTATCCCCAAGGGCACCAGCGCCCGCAAGGCTCGCTGCTCGGTCCCGGTGACCCCGTGGTCGTCACCCCGGGCATGACGGGGTTTTGCTGGACTCCGGAACCCGCCGTCGTTATCGGCAAGGCGGGCAGAGACATTCCTACCAGAGAGGTGCAGCACCATATCGCCGGCTACACCCTGGTGATGGACCTCGCCCACGACCGCTACACCGAGCAGCTCATGGAGGCAGCCGGTGGGCAGCTCGACTGGTTCGAAGACGCCACCGGCTCCTGGCTCGGCAAGAAGTCCGACGCCATGGCGGCGATGGGCCCCTACCTGAAGACGGCCGACGAGGTCCTGAACCCGTACGACCTGCTCCTCACGACGCGCCAGTCGGGCCAGCTGCGTGACCGCGCCCACACGGGTTCGATGATGATCGGCTTCGAGCGCCTCGTCAGCTGGTTGTCTTCGTTCATGACTCTCCAGCCGGGCGATGTATTGCACATGGGTACCCTAGCCTTCGACGGCATGTTCATCACCGGCGACATGTCTTTCGGTCCGGAGGATGATATCGAAGGGGAGCTCGAGTCGGTCGGTACCTTGCGCTTGCCCGTCGTCATGACAGAACGAGACGACTGGCGGGCTGAGGAGAGCCCGAGCCGCCGCATCCACCCGGCACCAGCGGTGCGCGACGTGCTCAAGAGCGGCCGGACCTCACTGGGAGTGGGCGACTGGTCTCTGTCCGAGGTCCGTCACTTCTGGACGGTGTTCGGCAACTACCGCACGGTCGAAGCGGTCGAGGGGCTGGCGCCGCGTCCGCTGCCGCGGGTGCTCAACGCGCCGGCCAGCGCCCTCAGCGCTTCAGGCGGCGAGATCACCGTTCCCAAGCGCGCTGGTGCACTCTCACTCGGGGTCGAATTGGCCCTGGTCATCCGGCGGCTCGCCTACCGTATCAGCGAAGAGGGAGCGGCGGATGCGATTCTCGGCTACAGCCCCCTGCTGGTCTTACGCGATTCTTCGTTCGCCGATCCCATCGCCTATCCCGCCACGCCCCAAGAGGCCAACCTGCCGGCGGTCTACGCCCGCTGGGCCGACGGCTTCAACGTGGTGTCCCCGCGCCTGGTGGGGCTGGAACCCTCAGCCTTGGCGGGCCGAACCGTCGAGCTGTCGATCGAGGGTCTGGGAGACTTCAGGGCCAACACGGACGAATACCTGCTCCAGGCCCCGGCCGTGCTGGCGTTCTTGACGCAAGAGATCACCCTGTTCCCCGGCGACGTGGTCACGCTGGGTCCCAGCGGGGAGGCGGTCCCCCTGCCCCGGGACGGCCCCACGGCGGCTGAATGTCGTGCGGTGGCCAGGATCGAAGGGCTCGATGAGGTCCGGGCGGTGTTCCGGCGTCAATCAGCAGAGGACGGCTTGTGAGCCACGGTCCTGCCGACTACCACTTGCGCCTAAGCCTTGCCGAGCTCACCGTGCTCGACGAGTCCGCCTTCGAGACGGACGCTGTCACGTTCGGTGGCCCGTATACGATCTGCTTCTGGTTCTTCACGCCGCGCTTCTCCGGTACCAGCGTCATCGCCAATCAGGGCAACCAGAGCGCGTCGCAGGTGGGCTGGTCGGTGATCTTGCGAGATGAGAGGCTCGTACTCCGTGTCAACCCTGGCCGGGCGCGCAGTTTGGAGGTGAGTGCCCCGGTGAGCGACCCGGAATCGTGGCATCACGTCACTTGTCTCGTCGATCCCGGGCAGGGCTCGCTCGAGATCTATCTCGACGGCTCGCCCGCTTCCGGTCCGCTCCATGAAGTCGAAGAGGTTGTCGACACCGGATCTGTGGCCGAGGAACCCAAGCTTATGATCGGCGGCTACACCGATGCGGCTGGTGGCCATTTCGATCACACCTTCGGGCGCTCGGGAACGGGGTTTGTCGACGACTTTCGACTCTATGGGCGGACCTTGTCGCTGGCTGAGATCGGGTCGTTCATCTCTCAAGGTGATGGAGAGCCGGTGGCTTCCTTCCGGCTCGAGCCCGAATCGGTCGAGGCGCCGGCCACGGTGCGCTTCGAGGCGACTTCGCCGGGCATCGCCCACTTGTGGGACTTCGGCGATGGGTCGCGGGGCGCGGGGCCGCGCGTCGAGCACAGCTACCGCTATGCGGGCGAGTACCGAGTCCGCTTGCGCGTCGTCGACGAGCGGCACGAACAGGCCGTGGCAGAGCGCACCGTCGTGGTCGGCGGCGAAGCCGATCCGCTCGAGATGACGCCCGTGTTCGTCAACGGCTCCGAGGGCTACGCCTGCTATCGCATCCCCGCCATCGTACGGGCGGTGAACGGCGACCTCGTCGCCTTCGCCGAAGGGCGCCTGGCCGATTGCAGCGACAGCACCCCCATCATCCATATTGTCTCCAAGCGTAGCCCAGATGGCGGCCGCAGCTGGCAGCCGCTCCAGGTGGTGGCGCGCAACCTCATCGCCGGCCGGGAACACGCCTGCATGAACCCCGCCCCGGTGGTCGATGAACTTCGTGACAGCGGGCGGATTGCGGTGGTCTTCAACAAGCTCGAGTTTTCCGAGTGGCGGATCGTCGAGGGCGAGGGCATGAACCGCGTCTGCTGCATCTTCAGCGACGACAACGGCGAGAGCTGGCGCGGCGAGCGTGACATCACCCTGCAGGTTCACCGGCCCTACAACCCGAGCTACACGAGCATCTATCCAGGTGCTGCTGAACCGGAGAATAAGGATGCCGACTGGCGCAAGCAGGTGCCGACCTTGGGGCACGCCATTCAGTTGCGGGGAACATCTGAGAACCCGGCGACCCGTGGTAGGTTCTTTTACATCGGCAGCCGCTCACTCGGGGACGAATCGGTGTTCCACACCCAGAACTACGCCTTCTGGAGCGACGATCTCGGCGAGAGCTGGCAGCTCGGCCCTGCGATCGAGCGGCGCGAGGACGGCAGTAGCGCCAAAGGGTTGAACGAAGCCGCCGCGGCCGAACTATCCGACGGCTCGCTGCTGATCTGCAGCCGCAACTACCAGCAGGGTTCCCTGGTGGGCCGGCGCGCGCTGACGCGGGGAGCGTTCGACCGTGAGGGTGAGGGTAGGCTCCGCTTCGGCCCGGTTCGCCACCATCCAACGCTGATCGACTCGGGTGTCCAGGCGAGCCTGCTGAGCCTGGCTGGTGACGCAGAGCTGGATGAAGGCAGCAAGCACCGCCTCCTTTTTGCCAACCCCGCCCACCCCAAGGCGCGCCTCGGCATGACCGTCAGGCTCAGTTTTGACGGTGGTAAGAGCTGGCCGCAAAGCCGGCTCGTCGACCCCGGCCCGGCTGCCTACAGCGACCTGGTGGACCAACAGGACGGGTCGGTCGGCCTCCTCTACGAGCGGGGTAACCAGGGGGGGATCGCCTTTGTAAGACTGGCGCTCTCTTGGCTCGAGGCTGGCGACTCATGAACTTGAGTGAGTGTTAGCAACCCGACTGGGTGATGAGTTATGAGGGATGAGTAATGAGAAGAGCAACGGTAGGAGGGTAATGGGGAATGCGTGGGGCAACAGCGAACGCCAGCCGAACCGGAGTTTGTTTGCCCCAAAGGCACATTTGTCATAGCAGCCTGGCTCGACCACGACCTTCGCAGCACCCATTACTCATTACGCATCACCCATCACCTTATTTTTGAGTTTCGCTACCGATCTGGGTTCAGCAATCAGTTCTGTTGACTTAGAGGTACGACTTCGAGCGTGACGGCGACCGTTATCTCGGTGTCGCCCCGCAAGATATCGAGCGTGACCTGGTCGCCCGGCTCCTTGTCGAACACGGTTTGCTGGAGCTGGGTGGCGCTGGTGATCTTTTTACCGTCGATGGCGACGATGATGTCTCCGCCTTTGGGGAGCTGCAAACCGTTCTCATCCGTCTCGATTTCGGAGCCGATGAGCCCCGCCTTGGCACCGGGGCCGCCCTCTTGAACCGCGATGATGATAAGGCCGCGCTCGGGTAGCTCGAGGCTCTCACGCACCGCTTCTGGAAAAGCGTCTACGCTCTGGATGGAGATACCGATCCGTGGCCGGGTGCTGAAGACGTCGCTTACCCCGCCCGCTTCGAGTCGTGCCAGGCTGTTGACGAGTCGCTTGCTCGGCATGGCGAAGCCGACCCCCAAAAAACCGCGCTGGCCGTTAGCCCCGAACCCGGGGATGATGGCGGTGTTGACGCCGATCAGCTCCCCGCGCGAATTGAGGAGCGGCCCGCCAGAGTTGCCGGGGTTGATGGCCGCGTCGGTCTGGATCATCGCTACATTGATGCGTCCGATCGAGGGGACATCGCGCCCGATGGCGGAGACGATGCCGGTCGTGACGGTGGACTGAAGGCCGAAGGGGTTGCCGATGGCGATGACCTTCTGTCCGACCTCGAGCGCGTCGGAGTCGGCGATCGGGATCGGTTCGGCTCGGGCGACATAATCGGGAAGATTTTCACGGTCGAGGAGCTCTAGGAGCGCCAGGTCATAAGAGGGGTTGGCGCCGACCACCCGTACCGGAAACGCTTCTTCGGAGCCTGGGAAGACCACGCTGATCTGCCCGCCCTCGACCGGCTCGACGCTGTCGGGTTGCAGGGCGTCGACGACCACGTGAAAGTTGGTGATCAGGTGACCGTTTTCTCCGACCAAGAAGCCGCTCCCCGAGCCCTGGCTCCCGGGTCCGCCGTCGAGCGCGCCCATTCGTTGGCCCGCTACCTCTACGTTGACCGCTACCACGCTGGGACCCCAGCGTTTGAAGATGTCGATGGTGTTCTTTTCCGTTTCGAGGATCGCTTGGGACTCGTTGAAAGATGGGGTTTCGCTCTGGGCGAACGCTGCCGTTGCGAACGGATTCGCTCGCTCTGGAAAGCTCAACGCGCCTAGCCCGAGGAGCGCTGTGAGGCTGAGGGGGAGGAGGTACCGCTTTAGGTTCATGACTCTATTCACTCCAATGCCGTGGAAATGTTTCGATGGACTCTTTCAAGGTAGGGTGCAAGGAGATTCTCATCCGTATCGCTATTTACCACGTAGCCAGATTAGAACCCTATGAAGGTGCATTGGAACCGGAGCGGTAGCGCGACGTTACGGGGACTCTCGGAGCTCTATCGCGACGATCTTCCGTCGATTATTTTACCGACTGGCCGGTGTGGAAAGTGATCTACTGGTGGTACACGCTCGTCGGTGTAGCGTACCCCCCCTTTTCAGAAGTGAAGTTGGAGAAACGAAAGCGAAACACGAACCATAAAGCAGGCATGTCGCCGGAGTAACACACCGTTCGACTGGGCTGGAAAGCCCTTGGGGAAGGTGATTGGGATGGCCCACCACAGATACCGTCGTATCCTCGAAAAGACTCAGAACGCTGACGAACTCCTAGTGCTTTGTAGCCGCATTCGGCGCGACCGGAAGCTCAGCATGCTCGAGCGGGCCAACCTGCTCAACCAGACCAGCGCCAAAGCGACCGAACTGGCCCTGCAGCGGGCGCGGCGGGAGCCGGTCGCCTAAGAAAGTTCCCACTTCCTTCGGCTCTCAGCGAGCTCCTCAACGCCCATCTCACTCGCTGTGAGGAACTCCTTGATACGCTCGTTGGTGTAGCGTTCGGTCGCAATCACCTCGACTGGCTCGAGCACTACCCGGCCGTCTTCCAGGTGAACTTCGAAGGCGTCACCCGAAGCGAGATCCAGGGCCTTTCTGATGCTTGCAGGCAAGGTCACCTGCCCGCGATTCGAGAGCCATACAATGGTCCGATCTTCCTTCTCAGCTTCAGTCTCGCGGACTTTCGGAAACCAACGTCGCATCATCGCGGTATGGGTGTTCCGGTTGCCTTTTTGCTGGCTCGGCATCGAAAATGTAGAGCGGTATAAGACCCGTGTCCGCTTGCAAGCCGACAGTGAGATGGTAGCCAAGCGCGTTCGCGTAACGGTTCAAGACCTCGAGCGTTAACTTGGTGCCTTCGGTCCCTTCGATCTGCGAGACGCGCGAACGAGTCACCCCCATGCGCTCGGCAACTTCACGCTGGGAGAGACCCCTGCTTTCTCTGGTCTCTTTGAGCGCCGCGCCGATCTCTTCGTTCACGAGCTCTCGGTAACTAGCCGCGAACTCCGGGTCGCGTAGGTATGTTTCTCTAACTTCGCTCCAAGATTTGGCAGGTTTTGTCATTCAATCTTCCTTTCGAGCCTGATAGTCCTTATGGGCCAAGAGCGCATAGTGCACGAGCTGCGGGTCGGCCTTGTCTTGCTGTTTGACTTCGCCAGCAGCAGCGACGAAGAGCGTCTTACCCTGCTGCCAGTAGTAGATGCGGATAGCGTCGCTGCTACGCCTAGCTCTGAGTTCCCAGATAGGTCCTTCGATGTGTTGGACGTAAGGCATTGAGAGTTCGGTCCCCTGGTTGGCGAGTACGTCGAGTAGCCAGACGGCTTTGGCAGCCGTTTTGGGGTTCGACTTTCTAAGTGAGCCAAGCCAGTCTTCGACAGGACAGCGACCGTCTCTCTCTTGATAAAGCTCGATATGATATCGCGTTTCAGCCACAACACAGTCACTTTAAGGTTAGTTTATCCTAACAGGTTAGTCAAGACTAACCCCCCTCGCTGTCTGAACAGGGAGCCGGGCCTGAGCGGATCAGCGAACCAAGTACCTCCCACCTAGGTTTTGAGGTATGGCCTCAAGCGTAGGGCTAAAGAAGAGGGCTTGGGCCAGCGGAGCGCCGAGCTTGCGTTCCCAGTATGCTCATAGTCGATTGTAACGACCTAGCCGGACCCTGCTTACCGTAAGCCAGGCAACGAGGTATAGATGAGAAACCGGATTCGCTCGCTCGAGGTCGCGTTGCTGCCAAGCCGTCTGAAGGTCGGCCTTCGCATCCACAACACGCACCTCAAAGGCATGCGAGGGCTCCCCGTCGTACGGTGCTGCTGCACCGATTTGTGCGGTTACGGTGAAGACATCGAGCTCTCCATAGACGCCAACGCCTGCTATAGCGCGTCCAAAGCATGTGAGCTGGTCGAGCTGATCCGGGAGACGCGCTTGGCGTACTTCGAACAGCCGGTGGCCCAGGACGACTTAGCTGGTCTAAGGCAGGTACGGCAACTAACCTGTGCCGCGCGCGATTCGGATGCGAGCCAGCACTGTCCGGGTCAGCTCGCTGATGCGGTCGAAATCCCCTTGCTCGAGCCACTCTTTACGGATGAGGTCTCCACCGGCGCCGATACAGGCGATGCCGGCGCCGAACCAAGCCTGCAGGCTCTCTTCGTCTAAAGGGACGCCGCCGCTCGGCAGCAGGCGGGTCCAGGGGCGTGGCCCGAGGAGCGCCTTGACAAAACCGGGGCCGAGCGGCGGGCCGGGGAAGAGCTTGACGATCTCACAGCCCCACTCCTCGGCGCTGGCGATCTCGCCCACCGTGCCACAGCCGGGTATGTAGGCGATCTTGTGCCGGTTGCAGAGCCGGGCGACGGCTTCCGAGAAGGTGGATCCTACGATGAAGTTGGCTCCGTGGGCGATGTAGAGCGCGGCGGTGGGGGCGTCTTCGACGGTCCCAGCCCCGACGATGACCTCAGGACGCCTCTCGGCGCAGGTTCGGTATAGTGCCCGGAAGACCTCGATGGCGCCGTCGCCCCGGTTCAAAAACTCGAGCACCCTGCTACCGCCATGGGCCAGGGATGTTGCGATCCTGTCGGCGATCGCAGCGTCGGGGTGGTAGTAGAGCGGCACCAGGCCGTCCTCGAGCATGATCTTGTAGACGGTGAGCCGGTCGAAGCGTGCCATGAGACCTCCTCGTAGGGTCGCAAGTCGACTAGAGCGAATTGTATCTTCTTCGAGCCGCCATCGAGTGGACTCTTCTTTGGCTAGTAGAGTACGCTACGCCCGCGCCTCAGAAGCCACCACCTCGAGTTGTGTGAAGAGCCCAGGTGTCAGCTGAAGGTCGAAGACCTCGGCGATCACTTGGGTCCAGCCGTGCAGGAAGTAGTTCCAACCATCCTCGACAATGAGTGCGCGTTCGGCTCGTTGTTGCTCGGCCTGGTGGAGAAAGTCGAGCTCACCTCTATAGTTGAGTTCCCAAGCGAGCCCTCCGTAGGGGAAGATCCCAGCATCCGTGATGGGAGAACCGGGCCGGTCTTTGCCCAGGCCGGTCGCGTTGATGACCAGCGAGCCGGGCGGCAGCGCCTCCATGAGGGCGTCGTTTGCCCTCGGATCGGTGTTGTGCAGGTAGCGGAACTCGAGTGGCTGGGAGAGTTGCTGGTGGATCTGCCTGGTGTGCTCGAGGCGCGAGGGGTCTACATCGATCAGGGTGAAGCGCCTCGGCCCGTCGCCGGGGGTGTCCTGTATTGCTAGGGTGACGCTGATCGCCAGAGCGGCTCCGCCCGCCCCCAGGCAGAGCACCTCGCCACCCCGGCCGAAGTGGCCGGTAGGGATGAAGGCGTCGATGGCAAGGCGTGAACTGATCGGATCCTTGGCGTGCCCGACGAGCATCCCCTCCCGTTTAGAGATGCAAGAGATCTCGTCGCAAAGCCGGGCATAGGGGTCGAGCACATCGAAGAGGTCGGCGCTCGCGCGGTAGAGGTCGAGCTTGTGGCTGGTCACTAGCGCTCCCTTGGCGAGAGGGTCTTCCTTGATATGGCCTACGACCTCCCGGTAGGCCTCGCGCGGCGCTTTGAGCGGCACGTCGTAGCCGGCGATGACCGTGTCGAGACCGAGGGCGTCGGACCACTCGGGGAAGACCGTCATGATCGAGGAGCGCTCGGTGCTCACGCCGATGAAGTAGAATGTCGGAACCGAAAGTCGGATCGGGTTCACCCCTGGGCCTGAGTACCTTGGTCGAAGGCGGCCAGACCATCGAAGACCGGCACCAGCGCTCGGTAAGCGGCTTCAAAGACCGGCAGCAGGTTCTGATAGGCTCGTTCGGCTGCCGGGTCAGGCGCCTTCGTCTCATCGACGGGGTTCATCTGGTGGATGATACTGAAATCGTGATAGAGCCCTACCCCGACGCCGCCGGCCACAGCCGCACCCATCGAGGTAGCCTCTTCGAGTACCGCCAGGCGCTCGACCGGCATGCCGAAGACGTCGGCGATGATCCGGTTCCAGAGCCTGCCGCGAGCCCCACCGCCGATGAGCCGCATGCTCTCGATGCGCGTACCCGAGACGCTCAGGGCATCCAAGATCACCCGTAGGTTGAGGGTGATGCCCTCGAGCACGGCGCGCAGCATGTCGGCCCGCTTGTGGCGGATGGTGAGGCCGATAAAGGCGCCTCTTGCCTTGGGATTCCAGCGGGGGCTGCGCTCACCCAGGAGGTAGGGGAGAAACAAGAGGCCGTTGGCGCCGACCGGGACGTTCTCGGCGGCGAGGTTCATCAGCTCGAAGGGGTCGAGTTCGAGCGTTCTCGCCGCTTGTAGCTCGAGCGGGGCGAGTCGGTCACGGGTCCACTCGTAGGAGGCGCCTGCCGCCTGCATGGTGCCGCAAGGGCTGAACATGCCGGGTATCAGGTGGGCCCAGGTGAAGGTGCGGTAGCTCGGGTCGAAGACGGGCTCGCGGGTCGCCAATGCGATCCACGAAGACGATCCCAGGTAGGTATAGGCGCTACCCTCCTCGATGACGCCGGCACCGGTGGCGGCGCAGCAGCCGTCTCCACCGCCGAGAACGACCGGGGTGCCGGCGCCGACCCCGAGTTCGTCGGCGACCTCGCGGCGTACCTCGCCGACCACCTCGGTGGAGGGTTTCACCTCAGGGAGTTTATCGACATCGAGCTCGGCGGCTTCGAGGATGGACTCGGCCCACTTCCCACCGGTCAGGTGGTAGAGGTTCATGCCCGAAGCGTCCGAGGGATCGGTGACGAAGTTTCCGGTAAGCCTTGCGATCACGGCGTCTTTGGCGTGTACGAACTGGTAGGCGCTACGGTAGATGTCGGGTTCGTGGTCGCGGAGCCAGAGCGCCTTGCAGAGCGAGTAAGAGGCGCTCAGCCGGTGCCCCGTGAGCTGATAGACCTCTTCGGGAGCGATCCTTTCGGCGAGCCACCGTTCTTGTTCGGTCGCGCGCTGGTCGGCCCAGATGATGGCATTGCGCAACGGTTGGCCCGTTCGGTCGAGCGCTACGCAGCCCATCATCTGCCCGCTGAAGACGATGCAGGCGATCTCGGGGCCGGTAACTCTCGCCTCATGGAGGAGTTGCCGGCTCGAGTTACAGACTGCCCGCCACCAGTCTTCTGGGTCTTGCTCGGCCCAGCCGGGGTGTGCAAAAGCGGTTTCGTAACTGCTGGTCACGCTGCCCCTCAGCCCCCCTTGCTCGTCGTAGAGCGAGGCCTTGTTACCGGTGGTGCCGAGGTCGTGGGCGAGCACGAAGCGCTTCATCTTTCCAACTAACCCTCTCTCTGGTAGTGCGGGTTGGGGACGAGCTCGGGCTTTCCGTCTCGTTCGACGATCAGGGCCGCGAAGCCGTACTCGGCGATGGTGGCGTAGTCGTAACCGGCGTCGGCCGGGTAGACCGCCATAAAAGCGAACGGCTCGGCCCCGGTGTTCACGGTGCGGTGGCCCCAGAAGGGGGGGACGTAGGCGGCGGCGCCGGGCGTCATGTGCTGGACGCTCGTTTCGCCTTCGGGCGTCTGCAACAGCAAGGCTCCTCGTCCTTTGAGGCAGGTGTAGACTTCGGCCCGGTTCGCTACGGCGTGGTAGTGCCCCTTGGTCATGAAGTATTCACCGCCGACGGTCCCAGGGTAGATCACCGTGGTGGAGTATCCAAGTTGTCCTTCCTCGGTCGGGATGTGGGCGGCCAGGTAGACCCGGTAGATGACAGGGTTTTCGTGGCGGAGGGCGTTCTCGGCTTCGCGATCGGCAAAGAGCCCCTCGAGATCGCTGAGGCGCCGGGTCTGCACCTCGGCGGCGTCCGGGATGGTTCCGCTGGCGAGGTCGATCGTTCTGGTGAGTGGGGACATGTATCTTGTCATGGTTTCTCCCGGTCGTGCTGTCGATTTCTCGTTCGAGCTTAGCACTCCCCGCTCGTGCATTCAGCTGCTGAAAGCTGCACGTAGACCGCCATCGACCATCGTGAGGAGCTTCTCGAAGCTGGCATCGATCTCTAATGAGAGGCCGAACCCTTCGGTGGCCTCGAGCGTGACGAAGCCGTGGAGAGCGCTCCGGAGACAGCGGGTGGCGTGGATCGCTTCGTCTCCCTTGAGATCGAAAGCCTCCAGGACTCGCAGCACGACTTCGACGGCTTGCCAGGCAGCAGCTTGGATCTCTTCGTCTCGTCCCTCTTGGGAGCGTTGGGTCATGGCGTAGAGCCCGGGGTGCTGTTTGGCAAAGGTGCGGTACGCGTGGGCGATGGCCCGGAGTGCGT
The DNA here is from genome assembly GCA_020354625.1 of Trueperaceae bacterium. Taxonomy (GTDB): domain Bacteria; phylum Deinococcota; class Deinococci; order Deinococcales; family Trueperaceae. The sequence continues at coordinate 4,177,541 of CP070651.1, read as the reverse complement.
CGCTGCCGGCCCGGCCCACCGCGGCGTCGCGGAGCGCTTTCGACAGCTCCTCGAGCCCGCGCAAGGTGAGGGCCCGCTCGAGGCCTGGCAAGCCTTGGACGTGGTTGTAAAGGGAGGGGGGTTTGACCCCGAGCTTTGCCGCCAACGTGGCCAGGGAGAGGCCCTGAGGCCCCTCCCGATCGATGAGTACGATCGCCTCCTCGATGAGCAGCTGCTCGTTGAGCCTGGGGCGCGGTGGCACTCAGTTGGCCCCATGCGCCAGAAAGTCGAGAACCGCGGGCGCAGTTTGAGAGGGCATTTCGGCGTGCGGATAGTGTCCAGCACCGTCGATCAGCCGGACCTGCCCCGAGATCTTCGCGGCGATCCGTTCCGCCTCGACCGCCGGGTCCTTGAAGTGGTTGTCTCTGGTGCCCATCACGATCAGGGCCGGGGTATTCACCTTGGCGAGACGCTCTGCCAGGCCGTCGCGGTCGGCGAAGAGGAGTGTCTTGATCGCCTCAAAGCGACCCGGTTCTCGGATGTTGGCGCGGAGTTTGGCCAGGTAGTCGTCGAAGTCTTGGGGTTTCTCGGACGGGTACCACGAGGCGTAGAAGGTTTCCCAGAGGCGCGCCTTCCAGGGACTGCTGATCAGCAGCTTGAGGAGGGCATTCTGGGCCTTTTCGGAGAAGGTCTGGCCGGCGGCTTCGAGGTGGCTGCTGATGAGCACTAGCCGGCGGATCTTATCCGGGGCTTCGGCGGCCGCCCAGAGCGCTGCCGCCGGTGCGAAAGAGGTGCCGATCACGGTGGCGGGTTCCGCTTGCAGGTGGTCGATGAGCGCCAGGATATCACCTGCTACCGCTTCAACGTTGTACTCGGGCCAGACAGCGCTCGACTCGCCGTGGCCGCGTAGGTCGAGGGTGATAACCCGGTAGCCGGCTCTTTGAAGCTCAGGAGCCAGGAAGCGGTATTCGCTCCGCAGGTCGCCGATGCCGGGGATCATGATGACCGGCTCACCGCTGCCGCCGCTATCGTCGAAGGCGAGGGTGCCGTTGGGCCGCTTGAGGTATTCGGTTTCGCGTGGGTATCGGTTGGGGATTGTCACGGTGTTCCTCCTGACAAAACTAATACTATTAGTCATTTTACTAATAATATTAGCCTTGTCAAGCCCCACCTCACAAAGACGGGATCACATCACTCCACCGGGAGCGTCTGGGCATACGACGCCAGGTCGATGAGTTCTGGCAGAGTCAGCCGATCTCTGAAGGCCGGCATGAATCGCTGAGTACCGAAGGCTGCCGTTTCTATGAAGGCGAGCGGGTCTTTGCGAGCGCTGATGCCGATCCAGGGCGACTCGTCGGTTTCGATGGCCTTGCCGTCCTCGCCGTGACACGCTCGACAGAAGGTTTGGTAGTGCTCCCGACCGGCTTCGGGCTCACCTGTCCAGGTACCGTCTTCTCGCAAAAAAGCTGAGAGATCCCGGCGCAAGGCGTCGCGTTCGGCCTGGCTGGCAGCAGGAGACGTGCCGTAGCCTGTGAGGCTGGCGAAAAAGACCGTGGCAAAGAGCAGCAGCATACCCACCGCGGCGGTCCAGGGGGCACGCTTGGCCGGCGCCCGGTAGACGAGAGCGGAAAGGATCCCCGCGAAGATGGCGGTGATCGTCCCTACCACGACGTGGAAAAGTGCTCCGAGCGGCCGGCCGAGAACGAGCCAGAGAACCAGACCGGTCCCGGCCTGTATATATAAGATGAGTCGCAAAATGGCCAGGGCACGCAGGTAAAGGAGGGAGAGAGGGCGTCTTTGCAGGCCGAACATCACGCCCCAGATGCCGACCGATAAGAGCGCCAGCCAGAGCAGGGTGGGGAGGAGGCTGTGAATCGAACGGAGCATATGGAACTATCTTACTCTTGTAGTTTGCTTGCCTCTCATGCCATCTCCTTCCGCGCGCTTGCCAGCGCTACCTGTCCGAGGGAGAGCCCCCCATCCCCCGGTGGAACGGTGCGGTTCCACCAGACGGTGAAACCGTCTTGTCGGAGCGCCTCGAGCGTCAGCCGGTGCAGGAGCTTGTTCTGCCACACGCCGCCTGATAGGGCGACGGCAGCCACCTCGTGTTGTCTGCTCAGGTGACAGGCCGCTTGTGCCACGGCCCCGGCGAGCGCCCGGTGAAAGCGCTTCGCCATGACCGCGGCCGGCTCGCCGGCCCGCCGGTCGGTGAGCAGCTCCTCGAGCAGCGGACGGTAGTCCCAGGTGTGACCGTCGAAAGGCAAGGGGTAGCTGCCGTGGTCCCCGGTGGCGCTGCGCGCCAGCGCCTCGAGCGCCACGGCGGCCTGTCCCTCGAAGGTCGTGCTGCGCTCGAAGCCGGTGAGCGCCGCTACGGTGTCGAACAGCCTGCCGATGCTGCTGGTCAGTGGGGTGTTGAGGCCGCTCTCGATCAGCCCCGATGCTCGCCTGGAAAGCCTTTCGGGCAAGTAAGGCCGCCAGGTCGACGCGTCGAGCTCTATCAAGAAGCCGATCGCTGCCTGCTGCGGGTTGCGCGCTGCGGCGTCGCCTCCGGGCAAGTAGGCCTGTCTTAGGTGGGCGACGCGGCGAAGGCCCTGTTCGAGCGTTCCGTGGAATACCTCGCCGCCCCAGATGCTGCCGTCGTTACCGAGGCCCGCCCCGTCGAAGCTGAAGCCGAGCACCGGTACGTCCCAGGCATCTCGCTCTGCCAGCACCGAGGCGATATGGGCCTCGTGATGTTGCGCCGCGTGCTTCTCACCGGGGAGCGTCTCCGCAAAACGGCTCGAGGGGTAGTCGGGGTGGAGGTCGTGGACAACGGTGGTCTGCCCGAGTTCGATGCCATACATGGTGGTGAGGTCGTGTACGGTCTCCTGAAAGGCTACGAAGGCGTCGAAATGGTCGAGATCGCCGATGTGCTGGCTGACGAACGCATAGCCGCCGGTCGCCAGGGTGATGGCGTTTTTGAGGCCACCCCCGAGCCCCAGCAGCGGTCCGTCGAGCCGTTTGTTGAAGAGCACGGGCGCCGGCGCATACCCGCGGGCGCGGCGGAACATGCTGGGGGAGCCGTCCATGATGGCGACCACCGAATCGTCTATCCGCCGGGCGATGGGCCGCTCGCCGACCAGGAAGCCATCAGCGATGCCAGGTAGCCGTTCCAAGGCATCTTCGTCTCGGTAGGCGATCGGCTCGGAAGAGCGGTTGGCGCTGGTCATCACCAGCAAAGGGGGCGCACCAGCTGCGAACAGCAGGTGGTGTAGTGGCGTATAGGGCAGCATCACTCCCAGCTCGGCGTTCTCTGGGGCGAGTCCGTCAGGGAGATGCTTTCCCCCCTTGGGGAGCAGTACGATCGGGCGGGCCACCGACTCGAGCACCTCCCGCGCTTCCGGCTCCAAGCTGGCGATCTGCTCTACGGTGGCAAGATCTTTGGCCATGAGGGCAAAGGGTTTTTCTTTGCGAAACTTGCGTTCGCGCAAGGACTGCACCGCTGCCGCGTCGGTGGCGTCGCAGGCGAGGTGGTAGCCTCCCAGCCCCTTGATAGCGAGGATGTGACTGCCACAGAGGGCTTGTGCCGCCCGCGCAATGGCCGCGCCTTCGCGTGCCAGCAGCGTGCCTTCGGCGTCGAGGTACCGGTAGCCCGGCCCGCAGCGGGGGCAGGCCACCGGTTGGGCGTGGAAGCGCCGGTTCAAGGGATCACCATACTCGTGGGCACAATCTCGGCAGAGCGGGTAGGGCGCCATGGTGGTGTGGGGGCGATCGTAGGGCAGCGCCGTAATGATCGAGTAGCGGGGCCCACAGTTGGTGCAGTTGATGTAGGGGTAGAGGTGGCGCGGGTCCTGCGGATCGAAGAGCTCTCGTAGGCAGTCCGGGCAGATAGTGAGGTCGGGGGAGATCAGGGTCGTGATGTCCTCCGTGCGTTCACTCTTGCGAATGGTGAAACCGCTAGACTCGACGCCATTGCACCGCTCGAGCTCCTCGACGCTCTCTACTCGGGCAGCGGGTGGGGCCTCGTCTCGAATGGCGCGTGTAAAGGTTGCCAAGGCGTCCTCTGAGCCGGCGGCTTCGATGAGCACGCCTTCGACGTCGTTAAGAACCCAGCCGCTCAACCCATACTGCAGGGCGAGCCGGTAGATGAAGGGCCTGAAACCGACCCCCTGGACCACGCCCCTCACCCGCAGCGTGATGGTGCAAGGTTCTTTACTGGGCTCGACCAAGACGGTTTGCCAGGTAGTCGTACCAGTCACTCAACCCCTCACCGCTGCGGGCGGATACCTCGAAAACAGTCGCCCCAGGGGCGGTCAAACGGAGGTTCTCGAGTGCTGCTGAGCGGTCGAAGCCGACGGCCTCGGCGAGATCGGTCTTGGTGAGGATTACCACGTCGGCGCTTTTGAAGATGGTCGGGTATTTGAGCGGTTTGTCTTCCCCTTCGGTTACCGAGAGCATCACTATCCGGAGATCCTCGCCGAGGTCGAACGCCGCCGGGCAGACCAGGTTGCCGACGTTCTCGATCGCCACAAGATCGAGCTCCTCGAGCGGGAGAGGGGCTACAGCTTTCGAGACCATCGAGGCCTCGAGGTGACATACCCCGCCGGTCATGATCTGCACCGTCTCGGCGCCGCTGGCCCTGAGGGTGGTGGCGTCGTTGTCGGTAGCCAGGTCGCCCACGATCACTCCGGCACGCACATCCGGCATGTCGGTGAAGGTTCGCGCCAGTAGAGTCGTCTTGCCCGATCCGGGGGAAGAGACGAAGTTGAGCGCCAAGATTCCGTGGACCCCAAACCGCTTTCGGAGCTCGTCGGCCAGCTCTTGATTGCGGCTCAAAACGCCCTTTTCTACTTCGATGGTACGACCGCGACTCTCGTTCTTATCAGTGAGGACGCTCAGTCCGATGGTGCGCACCTCAGCCACGCCCACTCACCTCCCGCTCTCTATACTACTTCAAGAGAGTGTACGGCCAACTCCCGGCCGCGGCGGATGTCGCTGCTCGGCTTCCCGCATTTCGGACAGAGGGCGATTCCGTGGCGGTCTTCGACGGTAAACTCGAGCTTGCAATCGCCGCAGGAACAGATCAGCGGTACGATTTCCATCTCTAGTTCGGCACTGGCAGCCATCGTACCTACCCTGGCTGCTTCGAAGGCGAACTCGAGCGCTTCGGGCACTACACCGGAGAGCGTTCCGATCTGCAGCGCCACTTTGGTAATGGCAGCAGCCCCCTCTTGTCGAGCGTGTTGTTCGGCGATTTCGATGATGTTTTTGGCGATGCTTAGTTCATGCATGATCGGCCGATTCCTTGTTTGAGACTTGCCGCTATCCCCTTAGCATACCGCTACGACCCGAATTCTAAAGTTAATACCCCATATAGGTATTTATGTATATTGAGATCTTTGGCTATCATGCTCTCAAATGCAGTTTAGAAAAACATTTCTGTGACCTGTGTAAAACCTAGATCTTTTTATATCCCTATGGGGTATAAAAAGATAAACCGGGACAAATATCCCTAACGCGGGTTGCGGAACAGGACTAGATTTAGGGTATAGAGAGGACGTTGCATCATGGTCACGCCAACCGCAGACAATGAGGAAGCCGAAGAACCTCCTGGCTGTTCTCGAAAAGACTTGCTCGGGCCGATCTTTCAACTTACGGCGGCGATCTTCCAGCCGCCCACAGACCTTCTCGAAACCGATATCGCCACGGGCCGGTTTGCCGCACTGACCTCTCAGCTAGCGGATTTGCTCGGCTTCGAACAGACTCTGCCATCAACCTTCGACTGGGATGTCATCCGAGCGAGTTATGTGGAGCTGTTCGTTTCCAATCCCGGCGGCCTCCCGGCGCCGCCCTATACGGGCTATGCCCTGGATGGAGCGTTGCTCGGGCCGAGCACGAGAGAACTCTTGACCTTTCTCGCTCGTAACGCTTTGGTCGTAGAGCGAAGCTGGAGCGAACTGCCCGACCATCTGGCGCTGGTGGCCGAAGCCGGCCTCTTATTATTGGCCGGCGATCGGGACCGCGAAGCTGCTGTACTTGGAGAGCGCTTTTTGCTCCCTTGGTTCGAATGTTACGCAGAAATCGTCTCGGAGCGAGATCGGAGCGGGTTCTATGGTCGACTCGGTCGCTTCCTACGAGATGCTTTTCAGGAGGTAAGGCATGAAGTTGCGGCGTAGGGAGTTTCTCAAGCTATCCGCTGCCTCGGTGGGTGCGCTGGCGCTCGGCGAGCAGGTTGGGGCCTCGAGCCTGCCCAATCCGTTGGCCCGCGTTCCTGCGCCCTGGTACGCAACAGGGGTGACGCAGAGCTATTCGATCTGCGAGAACTGTTTCTGGAAGTGCGGTATCACCGCGCACGTCGCCGGCGGCAAGGTGTTCAAGGTTGAGGGCTACCAGGGCAACCCCAAATCGCGCGGTAGGCTCTGCCCACGCGGGCAGGGTGCGGTGGCCCAGGTTTACGACCCCGACAGGCTCAAGCACCCGCTCATCCGTGTCGAAGGGACCGCACGCGGTGAGGGCAAGTACCGCACGGCGAGCTGGGACGAGGCGCTCGACTACATAGCCGACCATATGCTCGATATCAAGGACCGCTACGGCAGCGAGTCGATGGCCTTTTTCGGACACTGTTCAGGAGACAGTTGGTTCGTCGAGTACCTGCCCGGTGCCTGGGGGAGTCCCAACGCCGCCAAGCCGTCGGTATCGCTCTGCACCACCCCACGGGAGACGGCGAGCCAATGGACTTTCGGCCGCCCGGTGGGTGGCCATGAGCCGGTCGACTGGGAGAACACCCGCTACATCGTCCTCATCGGCCACCATATCGGCGAAGACACCCACAATACCCAACTCCAAGACTTCTCGCTGGCGCTTGCGAGCGGTGCCAAGTTGGTCGTGGTCGACCCGCGCTTTTCGACGGCGGCGTCCAAAGCGGACCGCTGGTTGCCGATCCGGCCGGGCACCGATACCGCGCTCTTGCTCGCCTGGCTCAACGTGCTGGTGGACGAGGAGCTGTACGACCGTGACTACCTGGATAGGTATGCCGTGGGATTCGATGAGCTGGCCCTTCATGTGAAAAAATTCACCCCCGAGTGGGCAGCGCCCATCACCGATCTCCCGGCTGAGGCGATTCGCATCGTGGCCCGAGAACTGGCCGCCCACGCCCCGGAGGCTGTGATCCCTCCTGGTCGGCACACCGTCTGGTACGGTGACGATACCCAACGCATGCGAGCTCAGTATCTCGTCAACGCCCTGCTCGGTAATGTCGGGCGCCCCGGCGGCTTCTACATCGCCCAACCCCCCTACCTGGAACCCTATCCCCACCCCCCGTTCGTGCTCGAGCCCGCGGCCGGCGGTTGCGGCGGCGCCGAGGTCACAACTGAGGAGTCCAACAGCGACTTCCGCCCGGCGGCCGACCGGGGCAAGTTCTTCGCCCGCACCACGGCGATCCAGGAGCTCATCCCGCCGATGATCACCGGCGAACCCTACCCCATCAAGGGTCTGATCGCCTACGGGGTCAACCTGTTCCACTCCATCCCCAACGTGCCCCGGACCAAAGAGGCCTTGCGTGAGCTCGACCTCTACGTGGCCATCGACGTCATGCCGATGGAGCACGTGATGTGGGCCGACGTGATCCTGCCCGAGGCCAGCTACCTCGAGCGGCACGACGACCTTGTCGCTATCGCCCACAAGACCCCCTTTATCGAGCTGCGCACCCCGGCGATCGAGCCCTTGTGGGACAGCAAGCCCGGCTGGTGGATCGCCCGCGAACTGGGCATCCGGCTCGGGCTCGAAGCCTACTTCGCATGGCAGGACATCGAGGAGTATCTCGACCGGCGGCTCACGGCCATCGGCTCGAGCTTGGAACAGGCCAAACAGGTCGGCACGCTCATCCAGAAGGGCCGGCCCTATCTCGAGGATTGGGAGGCGCGCAACCGTTCTCCATTCGGCACCCCCTCAGGCAAGATCGAACTCTATTCGGAGACGTTCGCCCAAAACGGCCTCGATCCCCTGCCGGTCTACACCCCGCCCGAAGAGGTTCCCCAGGGCTACTACCGGCTCCTCTACGGCAGGAGTCCGGTCCACACCTTCGCCCGCACCCAGAACAACTGGATCCTGATGGAGATGCACGGTGAGAATGCCGTCTGGGTCAGTGTTGCTGAGGCAGAACGTCAGGGGCTTTCAAACGGCGACTACGTGTGGTTGGAGAACCAGGACGGCGTGCGCGAAGGACCGGTTCAGGTGTACGCCACAGAGCGCATTCGCAGAGATTGCCTCTATCTGGTCCACGGTTTCGGCCACAAGAGCTCGAGCCTCGCGATCGCTGACGGGCGCGGTGCCTCGGACAACGCCTTGCAGACCCGCTACACCCTCGACCCGATCTCAGGCGGAGCCGGCCTGCGCAACAACTTCGTGAAGCTCATCCCTGGCGCGCCGAGGCCCCGTCATCCGAACCTCGCCAGGCTGGCGCGTGAAAGGAGGATCTGATGGCACGCTACGCCATGGCGATCGATCTCGCAGCCTGTGTCGGCTGTGCCGCTTGTGCGGTGGCCTGCAAACTCGAGAACGAAGTGCCGTCGGGCGAACATCAGCTCTGGATTCGGATGCGTGAGGAAGGGATCTTCCCCGACCTCGCCGTGCTGTACCGGCCCGAGCAGTGCATGCACTGTGACCGTCCCCCCTGCGTCCCCGTCTGCCCGACTGGTGCGAGCTACCGAAGTGAAGATGGACTGGTACTGGTCGATCCCGAGAAGTGCATCGCCTGCGGTGCTTGCGTGGCGGCCTGCCCCTACGACGCCCGCTTTTTCCACCCTGATGGCTACGTCGGCAAGTGTACTTTCTGTCGACATCGTATCCAGGGAGGCCGCCTGCCGGCTTGTGTCGAAACCTGCCCCACGCTCTGCCGCACCTTCGGCGATCTCGACGATCCTGACAGCGACGTCTCGATCGCTCTTAGAGAGGCTGAACGGATCGACATTCTTCGTGCCGACCGAGGTACCAAGCCCAAACTCTACTACCTCAATACCCCCCCAGCGTTCGGTCCCCATCTCGAGGAGGTAGCCTCATGACGACCTTCTACGGCCTGCCCAACAGCGGCGCCTTCTGGCACTGGCCCACCCTGATCCACTTCTTGGTAGTGGCGCTCGCCGGCGGGACAGCGCTCCTGGTGGCGGTGCTCGCCTTCCGCCGGGACCTGGCTGCCAGGCGCTACGCGCTCGTAGCACTTATCCTCGTCGTGCTCGATCTCCTGCTCTTGTGGGCCGAGTCGTCCGCCCGCTTCCGGCTGACCCATATCTGGCTTTTCCTAGGCTTTCACCCCGGCTCGGCCATGTGGTGGGGCGCCTGGGGGCTCACCGGCTCCGCTGCGGCCTCGGCGTTGATCGCCTTAGGATGGGGCCCACGGCGCTTCTGGGCCACCCTGTTGCTGATGACCGCGACCATCACGTTGCTCTATCCCGGCCTGCTGCTCGCAGCCAACAACGCCAGGCCCTTGTGGACCCCGCTTTTGCTCGCTTTTGTACCGGTCACGAGTTTGGTGATCGTACTCGGCGGCGTGCTCTTGCTCCGCTGGGCTTGGGTCAAGCCCTGGTTTTTGGCCGCGAGCCTCTCGAGCGTATTCCTGGGCGGGCTCTACCTGGTGGGGTTGGCGGTAGGAGGCTTCGAAGCACGCCAGGCACTCGTTCACTTCTGGGAACACGCCGGCTGGCTATTTCTCGTCGGCCTCGGGCTCATGCTCTCGGCTGTAGCGCTCCTCAGGCGCTTTCCGGCGCTGGCGGGTCTCGCCGCCTTCGCCGGGGCCGCACTGGCCCGCACGCTCATCGTCGAGGTCGGTCAGTTCCAACCGTTCGGATTGTAGGGCGTCCCAGGGCGCTCTGTAAGAAAGGAAGGCTTTTATGAAACGGTTCATCGTCTTGCTGTCCGCATTTCTCGTCACCTCGATCGCTGTTGCCCAGGTACCGACCATCACTCCAGCCTCCGATGTGATGGCCCAAGTCATTGCCGAGGCGAGTCAACAAGGCTGGCTGCAGATCTCACCCGAGACCGCCATGAACCAGATCGACGCCATCGATCCCTTCGTCATCGACGTGCGCAACCAGAACGAGTGGGATGAAAAGGGCTACATCCCAGGCGCCATGCTCATCCCGGTGACCGAGTTGGCGACGAACGTGGACGCTTTGCCCGGCGATGTCAACGAGCCGATCATCGTCTACTGCGCCAAGGGCACACGCGGCAACTACGCCCTGCTCTACCTCAAGTCGCTCGGGTATGCCAACGTCAAGAACCTCTCGGGGGGCTTTACCGCCTGGGTCGACGCCGGCTTACCGGTTGCGAACTGATATATCCTGTTATTCGTTCTGGCCTAGCCAGACCGAATAACGAAAACACTTAAGAGACGTTAAACGCAGTTTGGGGCTCGGCTGATGCCGGGCCCCTACCCTTTGCCGGAAGTCGACCTCTCACGGTACCGAGCCAGCGTAGGGCCAACCGTCGGAAAAGGTTGGCCCTCTATTTATCTCATCATAGAAAGTCCTGGACGGTCCATGATCCTGGGAGCTGCCGAAGCGTTCCGTCTCGGCACCGTCAGGGATTGGCAGAAGCGTTGCGTGGCGCATTCATTCGAGCCGCGACACGCCCAGAACACGCCCCCCTCTCTAGGGTGAGCGTGGAGGCCCTAGATGATTGATCAGTTTGAAAAGATGAGCGAAACAGTCGAAATCCGAGAGAGAGCGGAACTCGTGTTCCCCATCGGCGAAGAAGGAAAGAGGTTGACAGGCATGACACAGATCTTGAGGTCGATAGGTTGGTTGCTGATCGCCGCTCTTATGTTGGTGGCCTGTGGGCAAACGGTCACACCCCAGCCGGAAACTCGCGGGGGCTCACTCACCATCACTCCTGGAAGCATCATCGTGCAACCGAATGGTCCCGCCGTGACCTTTACGGCTGGTGCTGAAGACTGCAGTGAAGAACCTGTCTGGTCGCTGAACCCCGGTGCAGTCGGTAGTGTGTTCTCAGAAACAGGAACGACAATCGAGTACACCCCCCCAGCTATCGTCAGCGCACAAGCGACCGACACCGTCACCGCTACTGCCTGCGGTGCCAGTGCTCAAGCTGGCATCGTCGTCCAGCCAAAGCGAGTAACGCCCACAGGTAGTGGCTTTATCACCTACACCATCGAACCCGACTCGTTCCTGCTCGAGGCGCGAGAGGGTGCGACACCGCAGGATCTCAACCAAGCGCTTGGAGCCAGCGATACCTTCGTGAACATCTCACCGGACGGCGAGTGGTTGGTGCTCATCGTCGACGGCGCCTTTGCAGAGTGCCCTCTGGGAGGTCCCTGCGTGCTGGTGGTACCGACGAGTGACTTGTCGGCGGTGGAGGTGGTTCCGTTTGAAAGCTTTGCCGAGGTTCCCTTCACGAGCCACATCGCCATCGCTTCGGGCGGTAATCTTTTGGTCTACAGTGATGGTGGGACGCACGATCAAGATCTGTGGGTGACCAGGCGGAGCGGCCCCAGCTGGAGTGAGCCCGAACTCTTGACGACGAGTTCACCCTTTGAGTGGAACGACCAAGCGGCGCTCTCAAGTGACGGCGGCAAGGTGGTCTTCGACTGCGGTGACGTGCCGTTTGCGGGAGCAGGCACAGCGATTTGCCAGGTCGACACCGATGGGAGCAATTTCGAGGTGCTGCTCACGCCGGCGGACAGCCCAGCGGGATTTCCCACTACAGGGGCGCTCCATCACCCGGACTATGCACCTGATGGCGGCGTTGTGTTCGAGGCCGACTGGGATGGGGAGCAGATCTGGAGGCTTCCGGTGGGGTCGGTTGTCCCGGAGCGGTTCACGGCCGAGTTCAACAACGACAACTCGCCGTGTGTTCTTCCTGACGGGCGAATTGTCTCGCTCTGGTTGGATCGTCCCGGTGGATCGGGTGTCCACGAACTCAAGGTGATGGGGCCAGACGGTAGCTTCTTCCTAGCGTTAAGCGATCGAGATGTGAGCGACATCGGCATCGGTTGCGGTGCTGCTTCCCTCACACCGGGGCCTGGAAGTTTGGCGTTTACTTCGACGAACTATTCGGTGACGGAACCACAAGGGCGCGCCACCATCACCGTGAGGAGGAGTGGGGGTAGCGAGGGAGAGGTGTCGGTGGGCTACGCCACAGCTGCCGGCACCGCCACTGCCGGCAGTGACTACAGCCACACTGCGGGCACGCTCACCTGGACGGACGGTGATATGGCGGATAAGACGTTCACCGTCGACATTATCGATGATGACGATACCGAAGCCAACGAGACGCTCACCCTGACACTGGATAATCCGAGCGCCGGAGTGAGCCTGGAAACGGCTTCAGCGCAACTCACCATCATCAGTGATGACACTTCTTCACAGCCACCGGCGGCATCTTGCCAACCCACCGGCGGCCAGACCTTCCACGTAGCCGTAAACGGCAGCGACGGTGCCGGCGACGGTTCGGTTGCCGAGCCGTGGGGATCGATCCCCTTTGCGCTCACGCAAGTACCGGATGGGAGCACCATTGTGGTGGCGCCCGGCACCTACACCGGGAGAACGCGCATCAGAGGTGTTTTCGATGAGGGCGTCCTGGTCTGCTCGAAAGTCCCCTACCGAGCCAAGATCCGCAGTTTTGACGAGCAGACCGTAACCATCTACGGCTACGACGGTGAGGTGCGCGGCGTCACCCTGGAAGGTTTCGACATCGCCCACCTTGGGCCTGGCAGCGGACCGTTGGTGGTCCATATCGACGGTGCAGGCGAAGGCAACGTCAGCGAGATTACTTTGAGAAACAATGTCATCCACGATAGTTTCGACAACGACCTACTCAAGATCAACAACTCGGCCCACCACATCACGGTAGAGGGCAACCTCTTTTACAACCAAGCGGGGAGCGACGAGCATATCGATGCCAACAGCGTGACCGACCTCGTCATTCAGGACAATATCTTCATGAACGACTTCGAGGGCAGTGGCCGGGTGGATGGGGGCGACACCAGCAGTTTCATCGTCATCAAAGACAGCAACGCAGATGACGACGCCATCTTGGGGAGTGAACGGGTCACCGTGCGGCGCAACGTGTTTCTCAACTGGCAGGGCTCGAGCGGCCACAACTTCGTGCTCGTCGGCGAAGATGGGCAGAGCTACTTCGAGGCCAAAGAGGTTTTGGTCGAGAACAACCTCATGCTCGGCAACAGCTCGAGCGCCATGCGGGCACCCTTTGGGGTCAAGGGGGGGAGCGACATCACCTTTCGCCATAACACGGTGGTGGGAGACCTCCCGGCTGCCACCTTCGCCATGCGCCTCAACACCGAAGGGGACAACCCGGCCAACCAGAATATCCGTTTCTACAACAACATCTGGTCCGATCCGAGCGGGAGCATGGGAGCAGCCGGCCCTGGTGGCGAGGACGACTTTTCGGATACCCCTGTTGGGGAGACGGCCTCTTTTGAACTCACCAACAACCTCTACTGGAACGGTGGCGAGGCGATTCCAGAGGACGCAGCTGAGCTCATCAACCCGAGTGACGATAGCCAAGCGGTTATAGCTGATCCGCTGCTCGGTTCTCAAGCCGGTCTGGTGTTACCTCGCTGGCAAGCCGAGTCGGATCTTTTTGCAGACGGGTCGACCACCATCCGTGAGGCCTTCGAGCGCTTGGTGACGAGCTACGGCACCCCCCAAGCGGGGAGCCCGGTCGAGGGCGCTGCTGCAAGCCAACACGCCGCTACGGAAGACATCCTCGGTCAGCCTAGAGGCTCGGCACCTGATATGGGGGCGCTCGAGCGGTAGTACTCCGGTCCTAAGGACCTCCAACTCGAGTTTGGGGCAATGCCTCAAACGTAAGGCTACAGAAGCGAGGTTGGGTCAGCGGAGCGCCGAGCTTGCGTCCCGCGGGCGCCCGCGGTCCAATTCTGCAAACATAACCTGGATGTTCTTAAACCGCCTTTCGGTGAAGGGCACTTCACCTTACCGGTTGGACAGAGGGGGGCTCGACGGCAACACCAACCGGGGCGGCGCGGATATGGTTGTGATGAAGTTTGATCAAAACGGTAACCAGTTCCGAGGTTCAGGCGGAGATGTGGTCGAGGTCGATCTCGATAGGGAAGTCTACATCTTCGCCTTCACCCTGAGACGAACACCTACCATCCCGGTTGTGACCTAAAATGAAAACGAGACCCCCTCGTTCAACGACGACATCTTTGTCCAGCGTTTCGTCGTAAAGCAGATACGGTAGGAGAAGCCTGTAAGGAGAGGTCTCGTAAGGGAGATGAGGCGGCGTAGAATAGGGCCACTATGGCTACCGTGCAGGTACAGCTGTTGGGGCCATTGCGCATTCAGCTCGCCGGTGAAGAGAGATCCGTCGCTCCAGACATGCGTTACCAGGCCTTGGCCTATCTCGCCTACGCGGGTGATTGGGTAAGCCGTGAAGACCTCGCCTTTCTCTTTTGGGCCGACAGCCCGCCCCAGGCGGCGCGGCACCATCTGCGCCAGCTGCTCAAACGCCTACGCAAGCTCGAATGGCTGGCCGGGCTGGAAGCCGATCAGCACCGACTTCGCTGGCAGGTAACCACCGACCTGGCCGCTTTCCGGCAAGCGCTCGAAGAGGGTCGCTGGAGTGATGCCAACCCTCTTTACCGCGGGCCACTGTTGACCGGCATGGCCGGCCGGGAAGAGAGCGAGTTCGATACCTGGCTCGAGGTAGAGCGCCGGCATCTGCACAGTACCTGGCGAGATGGACTGCTCGAGCACGCAAAAGAGTGCGAAGCCCAGGGGCGTTCTCTGGCAGCTGCCGAGTTCCTGGCGACGCTCCTCTCTCACGACGATCTCGATGAGGAGGTCGTGCGGGCGTACATGAGACAGCTTGCTATAGCCGGGCATGCGTCCAGAGCGCTTCAGGTTTACCAGGTGTTCAGCGAGCGTTTGCAGCGTGAACTCGACATGACGCCCACCACGGTAACCGAGCAGCTGGCAGAAGAGATCCGTCAGGCAGAGCGCGACTCCCAGAAGTCCATGCCTACTCCCACCCCCCAACCCCAAGCCTCGAGCCGATCGGCGGCGAGATTGCCCGAGACGGTCACCTCCTTCGTAGGCCGCAAATCGGAACTCGCCGAGTTGGTGCAGCTGCTCACTCAGCCCGATTGCCGCCTGTTGACGTTGACGGGTTTGGGGGGGGTGGGCAAGTCCCGGATCGCCTTGAGAGCTGCTGAGGAACTCGTGCAGGGGTACGAAGACGGTGTCTATTTCATCCCGCTGGAGGCCCTCAGCTCCGCACAGGCGATTCCTGGGCTGATCGCCGGTGTGCTCGGGCTCGACCTGGAGGAACAGGACGAGTCCATAGGGCAACTCACCCGGTCGATCGGGGAGATGCGGCTGCTGTTGGTGCTCGATAACTACGAACACCTCTTGGAGGGTGCGCTGGTAGCCTCCGAGTTGGTGCGTGCCTGTCCCAACCTCGACCTGCTCATCACCTCACGAGAACGCCTGAACCTTGAAGAGGAGTGGATTCTGCCCATTGCGGGTCTGTCCTATCCGCAAGAGGCGTCCACACCTGAAACTGCGGGAGACTACGATGCGGTGCGGCTCTTTTCGGAGCGTGCGAAGCGCGTCCGACCACGGTTCGAACTCGGTGAGGAGGACGTTGCGAACCTTTTGACTATTTGCCGGTTGGTCGATGGCTTCCCCTTGGGGATCGAGCTGGCTGCGGTGTGGACGCGGTTCATGTCCACCTCCGAAATCGCCCAGGAGCTGAGCCAGAGTCTCGATTTTCTCGCTTCCAGCCCGCGCAATCTGAAAGAGAGGCACCAGAGTATCCGCGCGGTGTTCGAATACTCCTGGGATCTGTTGTCCTCTCATGAACAGCTTGTACTCCGCAAGCTCTCCATCTTTTTTGGGGGCTTTCGCAAGGAAGCCGCGGCGGTCGTTGCCGGTTCGTCTATTGCCGTGCTGGCGGCGTTGGTGGATAAATCCCTTTTGAGGGTGAGCGCCGGTGGACGCTACGACCGCCACCCCCTGCTCTATCAATACACGCAAGAGAAACTTGCCGAACGCAGCGAGGAGCAAGGCCAAGCCCGAGAGAAACACGGCAAATACTTCCTCCGTTTCGTGCAACAGAGAAAAGAAGCGCTCTTGCGCGTCCGGCACGAAGATGTGCTGATGGAGGTAGAAGAGGAGTTGGAGAATATCCGCGTGGCATGGCGCTGGGCTGTGGATACCAGGCAGCGCAAGGACTTGATCGAAACCGGCTTTCTGCTACGGTCCTACTGTGAAGCGCGTGGGCGCTTTCAGCTTGCCGATGAGCTTTTCTCCTATGCCGTTGACGGGTTGAGCGAGGCCTCTGCCGACGACCACCTCGCACTCGGTTTCTTGCTGCTGGAGAGAGCCTGGATCGGCTTCCGGCTCGGCAGTTATCAGCAGGCCTTGATGGACGCCGAAAGGAGCCTGGTGCTCCTGCGTCCTCTAAAAGAAGCCAGGGGGATCTTACACGGGCTCAATACGCTCGGCGCCGTCGCCAGAAGGACTGGCGACTACCAGGGGTCACGACGGTACTTCCTGGAGGGATTGGAACTCGCCAAGGCGAAACGTGAGGTCGCTACCGCTGCCGTCTTTCTGTCCAACTTGGGACCGCTCGAGCAGGAGCTCGGCAACCCCGAGCAAGCCGGGCGCTATCTTCAGGAGGCCCTGTCTCTCTTTCGGGAATCGGGCAACCGCATCCAAGAGGTCCGCGCCATGATGAACCTGGGAAGCCTGGCGATGAGCACCGGACAACCGCGGCGCGCTCGAGCCCTCCTCGAAGAAAGCTTGGAGCTGGCGGAGGAGCTAGGGCTTCATCAGCTCATCCCCCACCTGATGAACAATCTTGCCAATGTTCTGATCGACGTTGGCGAGTTTGACCGGGCTGCGCAATTGACCAAAGAGGCACTCTCCTGGGCGCGCCAGACGGGGGAGAAGTCCGTCGAGATATCCTCGCTGGTCAACCTGGGTCGGGTGGCTTTTGAGCAGAGCGATCTGACCGGAGCCGACAGTTCCTATAGACAGGCTCTCAAGCTCGCCCGATCGTTGCGTGAACAGTCGATCGTTGCAGGCATCCTCCTGAAACTCGCCGTGGTCAGGGTGAGCCAAGAGCAGAGCCTGGCGGCAGCCGAACTGGTCCATCGAGCGAGGCAGCTGGCGATGAAACAGGGTGACGAGGTCGTTGCAGAAGCTCTCTTGGCAGAGCTGAATAAACGTCTTTCGGCAGATGAGCTCGCCGAGGCGGAGAAGCGCGGTGCCGAGATGGCGTTCGAGGAGTTCTTGTAGGTGCTTTGTCTCTCGCTACCTACGACGCACACGATCTTTATCTCTCACTCTGTGCGTCCTTCTGGATCGGTAGCAGCACTTGAAAGACCGTTCTGCCGGTCTGGGAATCGAGCTTGATCTCCCCTCCGTGCTTCATCACCACGATGTTGTAGCTGATGTCGAGGCCCATGCCGGTCCCCTGCCCTTGAGGCTTGGTGGTGAAAAAGAGCTCGAAGATCTGCCCCTGCAATTCCTCGGGGATACCCGGGCCGTTGTCTTCGACCTCCACCGCCACGAAGTCTCCCTCTCGGCGGGTGCGCAGCTTGATCACGGCGGGTCGCCCCTGTTCGAGCTGCGCCGAAAGCGCGTCGGCGGCGTTGTCGATGAGGTTGGTCCACACCTGGTTGAGTTCGCTGCCGTAGGCCTGGATCGAGGGGAGATCTTGAGCGTAGTCGCGCTCGACGGAGATGCCCGCCTTGAGCTTGCTGCGGAGGATCAGCAGGGTGTTGTTGAGCCCTTCGTGGACGTCTACGTTTTGCACCGGGGCCTGATCCAAGTAGACATACGACTTGAGCGCTTTGATGATTTCTGAAATGCGTGAGGCCCCTTGGACGAGCTCGCTGAGCAGGCTGTTCATGGCCTGCTCGGTGCCGATCCAGCGCACGACCGGACCGAGCCGGTCCGCCGAAAAAAGCCTGGTCAGCTCGGGGATGATGTCGAGGTCGATATCGGCCAGAATCGGGGCGAGCTCCCAGGCGTCTTCGATCCCACGCGCTTCGAGTACCTCCTCGAGCTCCTGTTCGCGGTCGCTGCGCGCCAGCCCATCGAGTTCGAGGTTCGGCTGGGTTCGGACCCGTTCGGCGAGTTCCATCAGACCCCGGTAGGCGCTCTCGTCGAGCGACATCTGTTGGATCTCTTCTAGGGCTTCATGAAACTGCTTTAGGGTGAGTTGTAGGTGCTCGGCCCCGCGCCTGACGGCCGCCGCCGGGTTGTTGAGTTCGTGGGTGATCCCGGCGGTCAGGGTGCCGAGTTGCGCCAGTTTGTCCCGTTCTCGCAGCATGGCCTCGGTGCGACGCCAGCGCGCCAAGATGGTTCGGAACAGGATCTGGCCGGCCGAAGGGCTTATCTTCAGGAGTTCCTCGAGCTGGTCTTTGTGAACTTCGATCAACACCGCATCGGTGTGGGCCACCACCCCGGCCATGCGGGGGGTGTTTTCCAGCAGGGCGATTTCGCCGATGACATCACCGGGTTGGCGGATGTCCAAGAGGACGTCGCGCCCCCCCGAAGCCTTGTGGATCTCTAGCTCGCCTTCCTTGATCACATACGCGGCGTTCCCGTCACTCCCTTCGCAGAAGAGCTCTTCGCCTTTGTGGAGAACCAACTCCCGGGTTCGGCCGCAAAGGCGTTGGAGATCGTCCTCCGGCAGGTCTGCAAAGAGGGACACGTGCCGTAAAAAATCGACGTTCATACGGTCTTTAAGTACTGGTGGATGAGGCCGATGGCGATCGCTCCCGTTCCGACCGCCGAGGCGACGCGGGCCATCGCCCCCTGGCGGACGTCGCCTACGGCGAAGATACCGGGCACGCTCGTTTCGAGGTGCATGGGGTCGCGCTTCAGGGCCCACCCCCTCGGCCGCTTACCATCTCGGATGAGATCTTGCCCGGTGACGATGAAGCCGGCGGCGTTCCGCTCGACCACGCCGGCGACCATCTGCGTATGCGGCACGGCCCCGATGAAGCTGAACAGCGCAGCTGCCGGCAGTGTGGAGATGTTTCCGGTCTCCCTATTCTTGATGGAAACGCCCGTCAATCTGTCTTCTCCCAGCAACTCGACCACCTCGGTATCGACCAGCACTTCGATGTTTTCGGTGCCTTCGATCTGATTGACCAGGTACTGCGACATCCGCTTTGCCAGCGAGTCTGCTCGCACCAACATCAATACCTTGCTGGCGAAGCGCGAAAAGTACATGGCGCCCTGGCCGGCCGAGTTGGCCCCACCGACCACCACTACGGGCTGATCTTTAAAATTGGCGGCCTCGGTGAGGGCGGCTCCGTAGTAAACCCCTGCGCCGCTGAGGTGGTCGATGCCTGGAACGCTGAGCTTGCGGGCGCTGACGCCGGTGGCGATGATGAGGGCGTGACAGCTCAGCTCGCTCCCGTTTTCCAGGGTGACGATGCGGTAGGAGTCTTCCACCCGAATGCCCCTGACCTCGTGCGGAATCAGGACTTCGGCGCCGAAGCGCCGCGCCTGGGCTTCGGCGCGGCGTGCCAGGTCGGCGCCGCTGAGCCCGTTGGGGAAACCGAGATAGTTCTCGATGCGTGAGCTGGTGCCGGCCTGGCCACCGACGGCCTCGCGCTCGATGAGGGCGGTGCTAAGTCCTTCGGATGCGCCATAAACGGCCGCCCCGAGACCCCCGGGGCCCCCACCGATGATGATCACATCGTAAAAGGGCTTCGATGCCTCGGTGGTGAGACCCGCCTTTTTGGCCAAGGTGTCGTTATCGGGTTCAGCCAAGGTGGTCCCGTCGGGAAAGAAGACGATGGGGAGACGCTGTTCGCCCGGATCGATGCGGTCGACCAGTTCCTTGGCCTCAGCATTTTTCTCGATATCGAGCCATTGGTAGGGGATCTGGTTGCGCGCCAGGAAATTCTTGGCAAAGTGGCATTTTGCGGACCACTGGGTGCCGGCCACGCGAATCCCGTCGTAGGGTACGGGAACGGTAGCCTGCCAGTCGCTCAACAGGTCGTCCAGAACAGGATAGAGCGTTTCCTCAGGTGGGCTCCAGGGTTTCCTCAGGTAGTAGTCGAGGCCGAGCGAGTTGATGCTGGCGATGGCCGCTTCGGTGTCTGCGTAGGCAGTGAGCAGTACCCTGCGCGTGTCCGGGTAGAGTTTGATGGCTTCAGCCAGGAACTCGGTGCCGTTCATCTCCGGCATACGCTGATCGGCGACAAATAGCGCGATCGCTCGGTTGCGCTGGGCGAGCTGCTGCACGGTAGCGAGCGCCTCGCGACCAGATCCTGCTTTGATGGTGCGGTAGTCTCTGCCATAACGGCTGCGGATGTCGCGCTCGACGGCGCTCAGGACAGCCGGTTCGTCATCGACGGCCAGAATAACGGGTTTCGCCATGTACTCTCCTTTGCCAGAGAATACCAGTTTGTGGAGAGATACCAGGTTGCCGGCGGGTGCTGCTTCTCAGGAGCGCTACAGCACCTCACGATGATCTCGTCATCGCAAGTGGTGATCGTACACCATTACGGCGACGCACACTCGCTTGTCACACGGCCTTGTCTACCCTACTTCTTCGGTTGCTTCAGCCCCTTCTTGTTCGTCTTCATCCTCTTCTTCCCGGATGACTTCGAGTTTCACCCGGCTGACCAAAGCGGCCAGGGCGCCGAGCGCAGCCAAGAGCGGGGCGGAGAGGGTGATCAGTCCACCTGCCACCACGCCGACGGTCAAGGGCACCGTCAGGAGTTCGTGCCCATCGTGGCTGCGGATGATGACCCGCCGGGCGTTGCTATCGTGCAGGAGCTCTTTGACCCGGTCGACCAGCTCGTGACCAGCGACCTCGAGATTTTCGACAAAGGTACGCTTCGTCTGGCCCTCTTTCTCTGCGGATGCCTCTTGGGTTTCTTGAGGTTCGTCACTCATGCGTGCACTTCCTTTCTCGGTTGATGCCGGCAGTCTCAAGGTCTTCACTTCAACGACAAGTGCAATAGCCATAGTCTACCTTAGAAAAACGCCATTTATGGTGGCAGCAGGACAGTGATGCGTGATGAGTTATGAGTGATGAGTAGCGCCAAGGCAGGAGGGTAATGGGGAGTGGGTAATGCGAAATCGTAATGGGGAATGGGCAATGGGTAATGCGTTAGTAACGTGCGCTGGAGCGGTCGAGTCGCGATGCTTCGAAACACCCATTACCCATCACTCATCACCCATCACCTTTCTCTCAGACAAGACCGAAAGAGCGGACCAGTCTGAGCACAACCTTTCGCAGCACCCATTACTCATTACTCATCACCCTAAACCGTAATGGGTAAACGGGAATGGGGGTAATGCGTGGATCCGCTGTCAACCGAAAACTAGACACGGGTTCGGCTTCTCAAAAGACGCAACCGTCGGAACTGACGGGATCAACCCTGAAGTTCGCCGCACCCATTACCCATCACTCATCACCCATCACCAAAGAGGCATTGGAGGCAAGTTTTCCGAAGCTCGCTATACTTCAAGGACACCCTATTATTTGGGCAAGCCTTCCCATTGTAAGGTGCCTCGCCAGGTTTCTGGGTCGGAAAAACTCCTACGCTAGCTGTAGGAAACGTGCCGATTATGCCGGGGGGTGCTTCCCCTACGCTCAGGATAGTTAGGAGGTGAGTATGAGCTTGCTCAACTTCGCTCGCACCGATATCGTAACGATCACTCCCGAGGCGTCCGTTCTCGAGGCGGCGAATTTGATGACGGCGAAGAACGTGGGATGCCTGGTCGTGGTAGAGAACGGCAAACCGATGGGTATTCTTACCGATCGAGATATTGTTATTCGCGTCGTCAAACGGGAGTGCGATCCGGTTCAGACAGCCACCTGCGACGTCATGACCAAAGACCCCATCACCCTCGGTGAAGAGCTCGGGCTCTTCGAAGCGCTCGAGATCGTCAAGGAGCATGGCGTAAGGCGGTTCCCGGTTGTCGATCCGGACGGGGTGCTTACGGGGTTTTTTTCCATCGATGACGTTCTCTACCTGCTCGGGATCGAGCTGTCGGCGGTTGCGCGCATCATCGATCAGGAGAGCCCTTAACCGCGGTTCGGCACGAAGGGATCTCTCCCTTGTGACGGCCCGCGGCTTTTGCTGGTTTGCTGAAGGATGCTTTGGGGTGGTTCGGTTCCCTGCCCACCTTCTGGTAAGGGAATCACGATGTGGAAGAACCAGTTCACAAAAAGAACAGTGACTAGGCCGGCTTGTGCCGGAAGAAAGAGAGGCTGGAGATGGTAGAGCAACTCGAGTCGAAAGAGACCAAAGACGAGATCATGAAACAAGAAGCAACGGAACAAGAGGCTGCAAAAGAGACCTGGGTCGAAGAGGTCGAGGTGGCCGGTAACCAGCTGGTCGACCGTGTAAAGGAGTTGGTCCAGGAAGGCAACACCCGCCAGGTCATCATCCGCAGCCACGACGGGCACGAACTCCTGACGGTGCCACTGACCGTCGGCGTGGTGGCAGGCGGCCTGATCACCCTGGCGGCCCCACTCTTGGCAGCGCTCGGCGCCCTGGCCGCCCTGGTCAGCCGGGTGAAGCTCGTGGTCGTCAGGGAGGGAGAAGGTCCCGAAGAATCGTCGGCCGGTGACGGCTGATATCCAACCTTTGATGGAGGTGAGCGCGGGTTCACTTGCGTTACCTTTGCCGGAGGAGGGTTTTTTGATGATGAAGGATAGGAAATCGCAACTTCTCGCCGGTCTGCTCATCGGCATCGGTCTTCTTGCACTCCTCACCAATGTCGGCTGGCTCGGCGTGGGCGTGGGCTGGCTGTGGGGTTTCTTCTTTGCAGCCGGCGGAGCCGCTTTTCTCTATTTTTATGCCACCGAGCGGAGCCATTGGTGGGCTCTCATCCCTGGCTTCGGGCTTTTTGCGTTGGCGGCGGCCGTGTGGATGGGTGATGCTGGTGGGCCGCTCTTCTTAGCCGTTATGGGGATAGGATTCGCCGCGGTGTACGCCAGCGACCGCCGTCGTTGGTGGGCGATCATCCCGGCGGGTACGCTGGCTACGCTCGCCTTGGTGGCCTGGTTCGACCAACGTCAACCGAGCTTCGATACAGGTTTCCTGTTCTTGCTCGGGATTGCTGTGACCTTCGTAGCCCTCTTTTTGCTGCCTGAGGAGGGTGGGAAGCAGCGATGGGCCATCTATCCGGCGCTCGGGTGTGCAGCGCTCGCCCTGTTGACCTTTACCTCGAGCGCGGTCGGTGGCGTCGTTATGCCCGTGTTGCTGATCGGTGCCGGTGCCTATCTGATTTGGCGCCGGGATGCCGGGAGAGTCGAGCCGCGGTCTCGTAAGGAGGCCTGATGTGGTTTTACCGCTGATCTTGATCGTAGCCGGGGCGCTGCTGCTGGTATTCAATCAGGGATGGTTGGACTTCACGGCGCTGCTCCCCCTCCTCCGGCTATGGCCGCTACTCCTCATTGCGGTCGGACTGGACATTTTCCTCCGGGGTCGTTACCGTCTCGCTGTCGTGCTCGGTACGGTGGTGGTCGGTGCACTCCTTTTGACGGTCGGTGTCCCCGGTCTCAAGGTACAACCTGCCGAGACACACGCCATCGAGGTATCGCTCGATGGGGCCCGTCAGGCCGAAATCGACCTCGGAGTTTCGGTCAGCAGGTTGAAAATAGGCGCCTTGGACAGCGCCGAAACCCTGCTATCGGGTACGGTCGATACGCATCGTGGAGAGCAGTTGAACCGAGACTTTCGCACGAGCGGAGATACCGCGATCTTCAGCCTCAGAAGTGAGCGCCGCGGCCCTGCTCGTGTGACCGGGCCGAGGGGTGGGGACAACATCTGGGATCTGCGTCTCAGCACGTCGGTCCCGCTCGAGCTCGACATCGATTCGGGTGTCGGTAGGAGCGATCTCGATCTGAGCGAGTTGCAGCTCAAAGACCTCCGCATGAATACCGGGGTAGGTGAGTCTGTTGTGAGCTTGCCTGGGCGTGGCAGGTTCGAAGCGAGCATCGAAACGGGGGTGGGGGCGACCACCATCTACCTCCCCTCGGCGTTGGCGGCTCGCATCAAGATCGATAGCGGTATCGGGGCCGTCAGCGTACTGGGAGATTTTGAGCGTCAGGGGGAACTCTATCTCACCCCAGATTACGATGGGGCCGAGCACCGCGTCGATCTGAGTGTGGAAGGAGGTGTCGGCGCCATCAGGATCGAACGGAGGGGATAGTCTGAGCGCGACCAGAGCGCCTAGACCCATCACTCTGGCCTGAGAATATGAGTGATCGAGCCGGCAGCAACGCCACCCTGATACGTCTCATTGAGGCGGAGCAGGAGGCGCAGCAGCGTGTCGAAGCGGCTGAGCAGCGCGCCCGAGCGCTTCTGGCCGAGGCCCATCGTGACTTCGAGGTGCGTGTCCAGCAGTTGCAACAGGAGGCCGAGGCCGAAGCAAAGCGCTACCTCGAGCGTGCGCGCGAACAGACACAGGAGACGCTTCGTGAACGTGCGACCGAGGTCGAAGCTCGGGTGAGGATTATGGAGGAACAGGCGCAGGCACGTACAGCCGATGCGGTTCGACTGGTAGTGAGTTGGGTGAAGGGGGAGGAGGTGTGAGGTGCTCGGCCCCGTCTTCTACGCCTCCGTGCAGGCGCGGGTACGAGCCCGGTACTCAGATCTGCTTTCCGAGAAGCGGTGGCGGGAACTACTTGCCGCAGAAACGCTAGAGGATCTCGGACAGATTCTCAGGGATACCCCTTACGGCCAGGCGTTCCGAGTGGCGCCCGTCGAGTTCGAGCGGAACCTGATCGCGCACTGGGCTTTAGAGCTCTACACCCTGACCCACTCCCTACACAGCGGCCCTCGCGACCTGATGCGTTGGTACGCGCGCAAGTTTGAGCTCGATAACCTCAAGACCGTTTTGCGCACCCTGAGCTACCGACAACTGCCCGGTAGGGCCGAAGAGGTGTTGCTGCCCCTCGAGCCGCCCACGTTAGCGTGGTCAAGACTCCTCGAGGTCGCCTCGGTACAAGCGCTCATCGCGGAGCTACGGGACACCCCCTATGCCGCTCCCCTGACCGATGCGCTCGAACGGTACCTCCAAGAGGGCTCTCCTTTCTACTTGGAGGTGTCTATCGATCTCGGCTACTTTCAACACCTAGTGCGGCTCATGAACCGTCTCGATGGACAAGACCGCAGATGGGCAGAACGGCTTCTGGGGAGTTGGATCGATCTGCAGAACCTGCTCTGGGCGTACCGCTACCGGGTCTACGCTCGCTTGTCTCCAGAGGAGATCGTCAACTACACCCTGCACCATGCCGTTCGCATCGACGTCGATGCCGTGCGTCGCGCGGCCACCGGTTCTCCGCTTTGGCGTGAAGCCGAGCGTCTGGGGCTTGAGCTCTCATCTCAACTCGATGAACGCAAGGCGCTTGAGGAGTTGGAGATGACGGGTTTTCGCGAGATCGTTCGCCGGGCGCACGCGGCGTTCGACGGCTTGCTCTTTCACGTGGGCAGTGTTTTGGCCTACGCCTTTCTCCTCGAAGCCGAAGTCCACGATCTCATCACCCTGATCGAAGGAAAGCGCCACGACATGACCGCAGAGAAACTCGGCCCCTATTTTCTGGGAGAGGACCGCTATGTTCGTGCCTGAACGCATGCAGGAGGTCAATCTCTTCGTGCTGGCCGAGGATCTCGAGCCGGTGACCGAGGCCATTGCCCGGCTCGAGGTGTTTCACATACAAGAGGTTCACCCCGAAGCCTGGGAACCGGTCGGCGAGTGGGCCGAGATTGCCGGTCGGTTGGGCGCGCTCGAGCGGCGGCTCGAGCATCTGCTCGCTACCCTAGATTTTTCACCGCCGGACTCGCCGGTACAGGGTCTTCGACCTCGGCAGGATGCCAAGGAGTTGGAAGCCGATATCACGCTCCTCGAAGCACGAGTGACACACTTGCTCGACCGAGTACAGCAGCGAGAGCAAGACTTTCGGCGTCTGCAAGCTGCGTTGCCACAGGTTGCGTCGCTGCAGCCGCTCGGGGTTCCGGTAGAGACCTTGCGAGGCCTGAGGCATGTGCACCTGGTGACGGGGATGATGCCGAGCGGCAACGTGGCCCGGGTGGCGGAAGCTCTGTTCCAGATCCATTTCGTTCTGATTCCCATCGCTCGAGATGCGAAGCGCTCTCTGGTGGTAGCGGCCAGCAGCCAACAGGATGCGGCGGTGATGGATCGTGCCTTGAAGAGCGCTTTCTTTGAACCGATCGAGCTCCCCTTGGAGGCCCGGGGGCAGCCTGTGGATGCCCGTACGGTGCTGGAGGAACACCTGGCGGTCTTGCGCCGGGATCTGGCTGAGCTAGCCAGTGAGCGCCGGCAACTTGTCGACGAGCTCAAGCCCGAACTCAGCGAGTTGTGGCAGCGCATCAGGGCCGATGTATCCCTGGCTGAGGCCATGCGCCGCTTTACGCGCCACGGAGAGGTCTATCTGATCGCGGGCTGGATCCCGACCTCGCAAATCGAGGTGTTCAGGCAGGTGGTGGACCGGGCGGCCAGGGATCGGGTGGTGATCGAGACCCTGCCACCCGACACTGCGCGTCGTGATGTGCCCACCTTGCTCAGAACCCCTCGTTGGCTCCGGCCCTTCGAGCGGCTCGTTGCCATCTTCGGCCTGCCGTCATACCACGAGCTGAACCCGACCGCGTTTGCTGCCGGAGCGTTCCTACTGATGTACGGCATGATGTTCGGGGATATGGGTCACGGAGGTCTCTTGGCGCTCGCTGGACTCTATGTGTGGCGCAGGAACCGGATATTCGGCCCGCTCATCACGGCAGCAGGCATCAGCGGTGCGCTCTTCGGGCTGCTCTACGGTGTCGGCTTCGGCAAGGCGTTCATGCCCCCTTTGTGGCTACAGCCGCTTCACAGTATCCAGACGCTTCTGGTCAGCGCAGTGGTCGCCGGTGTGGTCCTTCTCAATTTGGGGTTCATTCTCAACCTGTTCAACGCCGGACGCATCAGGGATTGGCCCCGCTTCTGGTTCGACAAGAGCGGGGTTTTGGGCCTGGCTCTCTATTGGACGTTGCTCGGTGGGGGCGTGTTGGCCGTCCGGGGGTGGCTGAGTGTTTCCGTGTGGCTGACCATTCTCGCCGTGCTAAGCCTCCTGCTCTGGTGGAAAGAACCGCTTTTGACCCGGCTCTGGGGTGGCGATGCCGAGCCGCTGGGCGAAGCGCTGGTGACTGGCTTCTTCGAGTTGTTCGAGGCACTGATCGGCTACGCCAGCAACAGTCTCTCGTTCGTACGGCTGGGGGCTTTTGCTGTGGCTCACGAGGGTCTGTCCAGAGTCGTGCTCCTCTACTCGAGTGGACCGTCTGGTTGGGTGATACTCGTTGTCGGTACCGTACTGATCGTGGGGTTCGAGGGCTTGATCGTGGGGATCCAGACCTTGCGCCTCGAATACTACGAGTTCTTTGGGCGCTTTTTCCAAGGGACGGGTCACTCCTTTCGTCCTCTCTCCTTGAAAGGGGGTCATGATGAGAGCTTGGCCGTTCAGTCGTGAGGTGACCATCGCTTCGGTCATCTTCTTGTCGTTGCTCCTTGGGCAGCTGGCCTTCGCTCAAGAAGCCGAGCTGAGCCAGGGCCGCTTCATGGCCGCAGCCGTCGCCGCCGGACTTGCCGCGATCGGGGCGGGCTTGGCGGTGGGGATCGCCGGGGCAGCAGCCATCGGCGCCATCGCCGAAAAGCCGGAGCTCTTGGGGCGTACGCTTATTTTCGTCGGTCTTGCCGAAGGGATCGCGATTTACGGGTTGATCATCGCCTTCATCGTGCTCGGCACCTGATGGAGGGGAGGCGCATCGTGGTGATCGGTGGACCAGATGTTGTCCTCGGCTTGGGCTTCCTCGGCCTCGAGGGGTATGCCGTGACCAGCGAAGGCGAAGCGCAACAGGCCCTCGAGACCGTGCTTGCCGATCTGGGGGTGGCACTGGTCCTCCTCGGTGAGGATTGGGCCTCGGTACTCCAAGAGAGTGTCGCTGCCGCGGTCTCGCGTGAGGAGGGTCCGCTGATCGTCGAGATCCCCTCGCTGACGGCGCTGCAGCAAAGTAGTTCGCTTCACAAGCGGGTCGAGCGGGCCCTCGGTATCAGCTTGGAGCGGTGAGTGGGCCGATGGTCAGGCGATTCCGACGGTATCTTCGCAGGGGAAACAGCGTTCGGCTGAACGGTCGTTCGACAGGGAGTAGGACGCTATGTCGCAGGTGATGGGTGACGTCGAAGTACTGATCGCCAGCATCCACCGGCGGGCGGAGCAGCGCGGTCTGGTGATCGAAGCCGAGGCAGAGCAGCGTGCGGCCGAGGTGATCGAGCAGTCTAGGGTGCGGGCTCAAGAGGTGGCTGAGATGCTGAGGCGTCAGTCGGTGAAGGAGGCTCAACAGCTGGAGCAGCGGCTGGTGGCCCAAGGGACGCTCGAGCGACGACGCAGGTTGCTCGTAGAGCGCGAAGCCCTGCTCGAACGGGTATGGGCGCAGGCCGAGGTCGAATTACGACTCCTGACCGAGACACCAGACTACGAACTCACTCTCAAGACCTTGGCCTGCGAGGCCGCTCGTTCTTTGGGTGTTGAACGTCTCGTGCTCGCTGCAGACCCCAAAGGATATCTGCTGCTCTCCGCCGACCGTCTTTGTGACTGGGGTCGGGAATTCGGAGTAGTGTTCGAGCGTGCAGAGTGCTTGGACGACTGTTGGGGAGGACTTCTCGCCCGGCATGGGCGGCTCCGTTACGACGCCACCTTCTCGAGCCGGCTGACCTGGGCTCGCGAGCGGTTACGCGAGCGTGCCTACGCTCTCCTCGGGGGGGACGTGTGAAGCCGATTGGAACGATTATTGAGGTCAACGGTCCCGTTGTCGAGGCGCGTATTCGGGAGGGTGTCGGGCTGCTCGAGCA
This sequence comes from Trueperaceae bacterium, assembly GCA_020354625.1. Classification (GTDB taxonomy): domain Bacteria; phylum Deinococcota; class Deinococci; order Deinococcales; family Trueperaceae. The sequence continues at coordinate 4,148,697 of CP070651.1, read as the reverse complement.
GGTCTGGGTCGGCGAGATGCGTTTGGCCGGTGAGGTGATCGCTCTCAAGCACGATGAAGCTACCCTCCAGGTCTACGAGGAGACCAGCGGTCTCAGGGCTGGTGAACCGCTTTTCGGGAGCGGTGAGCTCCTCTCGCTGACGTTGGGTCCTGGGCTGATCGGCAGTGTCTTCGACGGTGTCCAGCGCCGCCTCGAGGTGATCAAGACCGAGCAAGGCATCTATATTCAGCGTGGTGCTACGACCGAGGCGCTGCCGGAGAGGGGCTGGCGCTTCAGCCCCTCTGTAGAGCCGGGGTGCCACCTCCATTCTGGAGCCTTGTTGGGCGTGGTTTCCGAAACCCCCCTTATCGAGCACCGGATTCTCGTCCCGCCGAGTATCTCGGGCACCCTCATCGATTTGGTCGAGGAGGGCGAGTATCAGCTTAACGACCGTATCGCTCTGGTTCGTGCCGAAGACGGTCAGGAGCATGTGCTCGGCCTCACTCATCGCTGGCCGGTACGCCAGGAACGCCCGCATTCGGGACGTCTCGAGCCCGGACCGCCGCTGGTGACCGGTCAGCGGATACTCGATACCTTCTTTCCGCTCAGTAAGGGCGGTACTGCCGCCCTGCCGGGCCCTTTCGGTGCGGGAAAGACCGTGTTGCAGCACGCGCTCGTCAAGTGGTCCAACGCGGAAGTGATCGTCTACGTCGGCTGTGGCGAGCGCGGTAACGAGATGGCCAACGTACTCGAAGAGTTGCCTGAACTGACCGATCCCTGGAGCGGCCGGCCGCTGATGGAGCGCACGATCCTGGTCGCCAACACCTCGAATATGCCGGTGGCGGCGCGCGAGGCCAGCATCTACACCGGTATCACCCTGGCCGAATACTACCGGGATCAGGGCTACCACGTCGCCTTGATGGCCGATTCGACCAGCCGCTGGGCCGAAGCGCTCCGCGAGATCGCCGGACGTTTGGAGGAGATGCCGGCCGAAGAGGGGTACCCGGCGTACCTCCCGAGTCGGCTAGCTGCCTTTTATGAGCGGGCAGGGCGAGTCCGTACCCTGGCCGGAGAAGAGGGAGCGATCACCATCATCGGAGCGGTAAGTCCACCGGGAGGGGATTTCACAGAGCCTGTCACCCAGCATACGCAGCGTTTCACACGTGCCTTTTGGGCTCTAGATCGAAGCCTGGCCGGTGCCCGGCACTACCCGGCTATCAACTGGCAGACGAGTTACAGTTTTTACTCCGAGGTGGTGGCGCCGTGGTGGCAGCAGGAGACCCAGAACGACTGGTTGGCCCTGCGGGCTGAGGCTGCTTCCATCCTCGAGCAGGATGCTCGTTTGCAACAGCTGGTGCGCTTGGTCGGTGCCGAGGCGCTACCCGACCGGCAGCGCTGGGTGCTGGAGGTGGCGCGACTCCTCAAAGAAGGTTTTTTGCAGCAGAACGCCCTCCATCTGATCGACGCGTACTGTGTGCCAGAACGGCAGGTCTATTTACTCAAGCTCTTTGTGCGCCTCTTTGAGCTTGGGCGAGAATTGTTGGAGGCGGGCATCCCCCTTTTACGTGTGCGGCAAGCCCTCGATCTGCCGAGGCTACTGCGCCTCAAAGAGGCCGTAAGTAACGAGCAGTCGGCGGAGATCGGCACCTTGCAGCTCGAACTCGAGGCCCGGTTCAAGGCACTCGAGCCTACTGGGGAGGAGGGCTGATGCGAGAGTATGAGAAAGCCGATCGTATCGAGGGTCCGCTGGTCTTCTTCGAGGGGTATGGAGACGCCGCCTACGGCGAGTTGGTCGAGGTTCACTTTGACGGTGGGGTTCGCCTGGGTCAGATCCTTCTCACTGGCGAGCGCCTGGCAGTGGTCGAACTCTGGGGCGATTCGGCGGGTCTCAAACCCAGCGACCTGCGGGTTCGCTTTCTCGGAGAGCCCATGCGCTTGGGCGTCTCGACGGAGATGTTAGGGCGTATCTTCGACGGTCTGGGGCGTCCCAAAGACGGCCTGCCGCCGCCGCTGGCCGAGGCGAGAATGGACGTTCACGGTGCTCCTTTGAATCCTTCGGTACGGGCCTACCCTCAAGATCTTATCCAGACGGGCATTTCGGCTATCGACGGCATGAACACTTTGGTGCGGGGCCAGAAGCTGCCCATCTTCTCCGGCTCGGGCCTGCCCCATAACGAGCTCGCTGCCCAGATCGCCCTGCAAGCCCGCATTGCGGGTGAGGGTGAGTCGTTCGCAGTCATCTTCGCTGCTCTCGGTGTTTCTCACGATACGGCGACATTTTTCCAGGAGCGTTTCGCCGCGTCCGGCTTGCTCTCCCGAACGGCACTCTTTCTCAACCTGGCCGACGATGCACCGATGGAACGCCTGGTGACCCCGCGCATCGCCTTGACACTGGCGGAGTTTTTGGCCTTCGAGCGAAACTTTCACGTTTTGGTGCTCCTGACCGATATGACCAACTACGCCGAAGCACTCCGTGAACTCTCCACCCGCCGTGGTGAGGTGCCCGGCCGCAAAGGCTATCCCGGCTATCTCTATACCGATTTGGCTTCTATGTATGAACGGTGTGGCCGTGTCCAGGAGCGCGCCGGCTCGCTCACGCAGATCCCGGTGCTGACCATGCCGGGTGACGATATCACCCATCCGGTTCCCGACCTGAGCGGGTATATCACCGAGGGCCAGATCGTGCTGAGCCGCGAGCTGAACCGCGCCGGTGTCTATCCCCCTGTCGACGTGTTACCTTCGCTCTCCCGCCTGATGAAAGACGGCATCGGTGGGGACCGCACTCGGAGCGACCACCCGGCGGTTGCCGCGCAGCTCTACGCCTCGTATGCCCGTGTTCAGGAGGTCCGGGCGCTGGCGGTGATCATCGGCGAGACGGCGCTGAGCGAGACGGACCGGGCCTATCTCGATTTCGGTCAACGCTTCGAACGCGAGCTGATCTCCCAGCAGGTGGATGAGTTCCGCAGCGTCGACGAGACCTTGGATCTGGCCTGGCAGGTGCTTTCCCGGTTGCCCGCCGGAGAGCTGACACGTCTGAGCGAAGATGAGGTGAAGCGTTTCTACCTCGGCAGACTCGATCACGGTGGCCGCTATGGCTGATATCGACCAGCTACCACCGACACGCACGGTGTTGCTTCAACTTCGCAGCGATCTACGAGAGGCAGAGCAAGGGTACGGCTTGCTCGAGCGCAAGCGCGAGGTACTCTTGCAGGAACTTTGGGGACTTTTGCGCCAGGTCGAGCAGAGCGAAAAGGATGTCCGGAAGCGGTTCGAGGCAGCCTATCGCGCTCTGCGCCGGGCGCGGCTGGCCTTGGGCAGCGAGCGCGTGCTCTGGTCGGCGCTGGCGCCGGCGGCTTATACCCACTACGCCATCGAGCTCCGCAATGTCATGGGGGTCGCCTTGCCACAGCTCCACCTCAGGATCGAACCCCTGCCCCTACCCTACAGTGGCTGGGGTACGAGCACGACGCTCGATGAGGCTCGAGAGCGCTGGCTCGAGGTCGGTGAGATCTTGGGAACGTGGACGGAAGTCGTGGGGGCTGTGTGGCGGCTGGCTGCAGAGTTAGAACGTACCCAAAGGCGTGTGAATGCGCTCAAACACGTGCTCATCCCTCGCTATGAGCGGGCGATTCAGCGGATCGAAGCGGTGCTCGAGGAGCAAGAACGCGAGTCTTTCATGCAGGCCAAGCGGGTTAAGAGAAAGAGGGGGGATGAAGGTGAGTAGCGCGGTATTTCGCCATATTCTGGTGCCGACCGACGGTTCCGAACCGTCGGTTCGTGCGGCTCAGTTGGCCACCCACTTGCTCAGAGGCTCGCCAGGGAGGCTCACGGTGCTCTACGTAGTCGATGAACTCGTTTTGCGAGAGCTGACCCGTTTCAACGGTAGGTCGCATGTGGATGCCAAGATCGAGCTCGAGGAACACGGTCGCCGTTACCTGAAGCTGATCGAGCGCGATGCAGAGCGGGAAGGTCTCTGTGTAGAGACGCTCATCCGCCAGGGGACGCCCTTCGAGGAGATCGTCGCCGTTGCTGCCGAACTCGGCGTCGACCTGATCGCTATGGGTCATATCGGGCAGCGGGGGGCGCGGCGCATCCTCATCGGCTCGGTGACCGGCCACGTACTCGACTTTGCCACCTGCCCGGTGTTGGTGGTGAAGGGCAGTTGATCAGACTTCGACCGCTTCGGCCGCCTGTGTTTGGGGTGAGGGGTCGATTTCTACCACGACTTTGGCGATCCTTTTGGCGAAGTAGTAGATGCGTTTGAGGTACTCGATGCTATCGGTCTCCAAGCGGAAGAGGGCCAGCCGGTCGGCTTCCTTGACGATCAATCGTTGAGAGAGATGGATATCGGCTCTGTCGGCCAGCAGGTTGATCTCCGACTTGGCAGCGATCACCTCTTCGGCGGCTCTGTGATCGTTGTTGGCCAGGGCCTCCAAGGAGCGCGCTGCCGACCAGAGCACCCGCTCGTGCAAGTCCTCGAGGATCTTTTGGGTTTCGCGGCTGATGGTCGCCTGGTGCTCCAACCTCTGTAGGCCGAGTTCGACGATATTGGTCTCGATGGTGTCGCCGATATTTTCCAGGTAGTTGGCAATGGCCATGTAATCGTAGAGTTTCTTCGACTGACTGTGCAGCAGGTTCTCTTGAGACAAGCGCCCGAGGTAAGTAACGATCGCTCCCTGCAGCGCGTCGACGTCGTCGTCGAGCTCGGAAAGATTGTTGAGTTCCCAGCGGTCCCCCCGGATTACGGTGGAGAGTGAACGCCTGACCATCTTGAGCACGCACTCGCCCAAGCGACCGAGTTCGAGTTGTACCCGGTCGAGAGCCAGATCGGGGGTTTCGAGCAGCAGGTCGTCGAGATACTTCGGCCTGATGCGCTTCAGCGCGGCTTCGGGTCGCTCGGGTACAAGACGACGCGCCAGGAAAGCGAGTGGCTGGGTAAACCAGATGAAGATCAGCATATTCGCCACGTTGAAAAGGGTGTGGGCGTTGGCGATCTGGCGTGGGGTTTCGGCGGCGAGCTTTGCCTGGCCGAGGAGCTCCGGCGCGGCGGGCGAGATGAGGCGTACCAGCGACGCCAGCTGACCGATGAAGGCGAACCAGATCAGCACCCCGAGAACGTTGAAAAGAACGTGGATGACCGCTGCCTGCACGGCCTCGCGCGGTTTTCCGATCGAGGCCAGCATGGCGGTGATGCTGGTGCCGACATTGGCCCCAAAGGTAAGCGCGATGCCCGTCTCGAGCGTGACGAACCCCTGGCTGGCCAAGACGATGATGACGCCGGTGGTGGCCGACGAACTCTGGACCAGGGCTGTGAACAGAGCCGAGAGGAGCACGGCCATAAAGGGGTTGCTCATCTGTTGCAAGAGCGTGATGAACGGCCCATATGTCCTGAGCGGACGCATCCCATTTCCCATCAGGTCCATACCGAAAAAGATGAGTCCCAGCCCCATCAGCATGGTGCCGTACTGTTTGAGCCTGCCGTTTTGGATGAAGAAGAGCAGCGCAAAACCGATGGCGATCAGCACCAGCCCGTACTTGGAGACCTTGAAGGCGATGATCTGGGCGGTGATGGTGGTGCCGACGTTGGCGCCCAGGATGATGCCGATCGACTGGGAGAGGCTCAGCAGACCCGCCGAGATGAATCCCACCACCAGAACCGTGGTTACTGAGGAAGACTGGATGACGGCCGTCAAGATTGCCCCGGTTATCGCGGCGCTGAAGCGGTTGCTCGTCACCCGGGCGAGGAGCTGTTTCAAGCTCCCTCCGGTGACGATCTTCAGGGCGTCGGTCATCTGGTCCATGCCGAACAGAAAGAGGGCCAAGCCGCCGAAGAGGCTCATCATCATGGTGCCGAGTTGGAGGGTGCTGGTGGTATCCATGTCGTTAGCTTTCCCAATGCAAGAGCGAGTTCGAGAGCACGATTTTTAAAACTTTGTTGGGTAAGGAGTGATGAGTAATGAGTAATGAGTAATGGGTAATGAGTGCTGCGAAGGGTCGTGCTCGAGCAGGTTACTCATCACTCATCACTGTTTACTCATCACTGTTTACTCATCACTTTTGCCATAGTCGTTATGGTACCACTGGCCCTGTTGGGTTTGCAGACGGTTTCCGTCCGTGAAACTCCTACAGTAGCTGTAAGGGACTTACGGATGCCTTGCAGGGCGGATTCTTTTAGGCTTGACTATAGCGTTTGAAAGAGACGTCTCGTGATCCGTTTCATCCCCTCACTCGATACCCATTCGGTTCGCTACTACTTCGCGGCCTTGCTGCAGTTATTGGCCGTGGTGCTGGCGCCGCCCTTGCTGGTGAGCCTGCTGGCTCGCGACTTCCTCTACGCGGCGATCTTCGCAGCGCTGATCCTGCTCGTCTTCTCGCTCGGTTTTTTGGGGCGACGCGGGCCGACTCCGGCTTTAGCGCTGCGCGAGGCGCTGGTCGTTACCGCGCTCGCCTACCTGACCTTTGCGTTGGTGGGTACGGTCCCGTTCCTCCCACTCGCTTCGTTCTGGGACGGCTTTTTCGAGTCGATGTCGGGCTTCACTACCACCGGACTCAGCGTGCTCGAGCTCTCAGCCCTGCCGAGCAGCCTGCTCTTTTTCCGGGCCTACAGCCAGTGGGTCGGCGGGGCCGGCATCATCATCTTGTCGCTGGCGGTGTTGATAGGCCCGGGTCGGGCCGCCTTCCGGCTCTACGCCTCGGAGTTCGGCGAGGAGCACCTGGTCGGCAACGTGGTAGCGACCGCCCGGGTGGTGGTGGCGGTCTACGGGATTTTGACGGTGCTCGCCTTCGCGGCGTTCGTGGCCGCCGGCATGAGCGCCTTCGACGGCCTGCTCCACGCCCTGGCCACCATCTCGACCGGTGGCTTCTCGCCTCGGGCTGAGAGTATCGGAGCCTACGATTCTGAGCTGGTGGCGGGTGCGGTGACCCTCTTCATGCTCCTCGGGGCCGTGAGCTTTCCGCTCTACTACTTCGCCTGGCGCTACGGCTGGCGGCGATTCGTAGGCGACATCCAGGTGCGCTACCTGGTGGTGCTGGTCGGCACGGCGACCCTGCTGCTCTTTGCCCTGGCGAGGGGAGACCTGGCCGCCCTCTCGTCGACGCTCTTCCACCTCGCCTCGGCCATCTCCACCACCGGCTTTACCGTCAGCGACCCCGCCGCCTGGCCGGCCGCCACCACGCTTCTGGTGATCGGCCTGATGGTGATCGGCGGTTCGGCGGGGTCGACCGCCGGCGGCATCAAACTGTTCCGGCTGGCGGTGTTGGGGCGGGTGGCGAGTTGGTCGGTGTTGCGGACGCTCTTGCCCGAAGAGGCCACCTTGTCGGTCAAGGTGGACGGCGAGGCGGTCAACGACCTGGAGATCCGTCAGACGGTCTCTTTGTTCGGGATCTATCTGGTGACCGCCTTCGTATCGGCGTTGCTCCTGGTAATGGCTGGCTTCTCGATCCAAGAGGGGCTCTTCGAGAGTGTTTCAGCTCTGAGTACGGTGGGGCTCTCTATTGGGGTCACCTCCCCAGAGCTGCCCGTTTGGGCTAAGCTGACGCTCTGCCTTACCATGTGGGCGGGCCGGCTGGAGATCTTGCCCATTCTAGTCTTGCTCCACCCGGGGAACTGGAGGTAAACGCTTCCTCGTAGGGTTGCGCAGCCAAAAAGGTGATGAGAAAGACAGTGATGAGTGAGCAGTGATGAGTGATGAGTAGGGCAACCGCGAAAAGGAGCGAAAATGGAGCTCATTTTCTCCAAAGACACGAACGCGAAAGCATACGGGCTCAGCCGCGACCTTCGCAACACCCATTACCCATCACTCATCACCCATTACCTCTCTTTCAGACACTGCCGTCACAGGCGGCTGGATCAGCCAAAAACTTCGCAGTTCTAGTCAACCGATTGTCGTAGCGATGGATGAGCAAAGAAGTAAGGAGAGAACGTGCGAGTCGTGATAGCAGGCGCAGGAGATATCGGCCGCCAACTGGTCCACACCCTTTCGGAGAACGGTCGCGACCAGCTGGTGGTGATCGACGAGGACGAGGCGAAGTGCGAGGCGCTCGCCGGCGAGTTCGACCTGTTGGTCATTCACGGCGACGCCACCGACCCGGAGATCCTCACCAAAGCCCAAATCCGAGAGGCGGATGCGCTGGTGGCTACCACCGAGTCGGATGCCATCAACACGGTGATCGCCATGTTGGGACACCGCTTCGGTGTTGAAAAGATTATCGTCAAGCTCAACGGCTTCGGTCTGCGGGCCGCCTGTAGAGAAATCGGTGTGACCGAGATCGTCGCGCCCAAGATCGCCGCCGCGGCCAGGATCAAGGCCGCGCTTCAGGGAGCCAGGACCATCGACTTCTCGCTGGTGGTCCAGAGCGGCTTGAAGCTGCTCGAGCTCGAGGCCGGGGCCGTCAAGGGCAGGGCCATCCGCGAGCTCCACCTGCCCGAAGGGGCGCTCTTCGTGGCGCTACTGCGCGGCGACAAGATGCTGATCCCGAGGGGCGGAACCCACCTCGAAGCCGACGACGTGCTGCTTACCCTGGTCGAGACCGAGGGGGTCTTGAAGAAGGTGAGGCGGGTTCTGGGTCTAGAGGAGAACGGTAGGTAGGGACGGCAAAGGCTCAGTAAAGCTTGCGAGGAGCTAACAGGCTCTTCGCAGGGGTAGGGTTTTGAGTGGGGTGCAAAGGTAGCTCTTAATCGATCCAAAGGTGGTATGTGAGCTGTGAGAGATCAACGTCCTAGCAGCTTTTGGATCCGTCTACAAAAAAACCCTTTGCTAGTCATATT
>CP070651.1:4016357-4139851 GCA_020354625.1 Trueperaceae bacterium | reverse complement strand
GGCTTGGTGGTAGGCGAGCTCGAGCTCGTCGAGATGCGTCTCGATATTCTGCTCCGCGGTCTGCATGGCGGCGAGCCGGGCGGCGTTTTCGCTGGCGAGCGACTCGGCCAGGGCACGGTAGAGGACCACGAAGAAGTGCTCGCGAACGAGGGCCGCGAATAGATTACGCCACGGGAGGGTAATGCTGGGGAGGCTATGCGACTCCCAAGGGCGGGCGGCGAGTTCGCGGAGCCAGCTCACGTTTACGGGAAAGAGGACCTGGTGGTGGGGAGCGTAGAGGGTGGCCCGGTAAAGCCGGTTGTGAATGAGCAGGATGTGATCGATGTCTCGAAGCTCGAGCCACTCGGTCATCAGCGGGAGAATCTCCGAGACGGTTTCGGTGAGCGCAGCGACGGAGCCGGGGAGGGTGAGCGTCTTCGCCGGTGCCCGACCTACGCGCTCGAGTGCTGCTGCGGCACGAACACCGACCGCCAGGAGCTCGAGCGGCTTGCCGTCAGGGGTGTACTGCTCGAGGGTGGAGAGGGCGTAGTCGGCGAGTTGGCTGTTAAAGCGGCCGCAAAGCCCTTGGTCGGAGCCGAAGGCGATGACGCCGAGGCGCTCGAGCGGCTTCTCCCGGCTGGGAAGCTCGTCCAGGTGATCGCGGAGCGTGGCTTGGAACCCCAGCTCGACGGCACGGCTGTAGTCGGCGAGAGAGCGGGTGGCGCGTTCATACTGGCGGATGTTGACAGCAGCGAGGGTCTTCATGGTGCCGACCACCGCCTGGAGCGCCTGGGCGCTGTCGATCTGTCTTTTCAGGCGTTCAAGCGTTGGCATGGTGCAGTTGGCCGCTCTCCTTGTCGAGGGCCTTCCGGATCGTCTGAAGGCACGCCGCGAGCTCTTCTGGGGTCAGCTCTTCGTCGGCTTCGATCCTCTTACGCAAAAGGTCGAGATCGCCCTCATGGTGGTGGATGACCTTCTCGGCTTCGTGGACCTCGAGCGGGGTCAGATCGTCGAAAAGACCGTTTGTGACCGCGAGTAGAGAGGCGATCTGCTCGCTGACGGATTGGGGTTTATAGGGGTCTTGCTTGAGGATTTCCCGGACCCGGCGTCCGCGCTCGAGCACCCTGCGGGTCGCTTCGTCGAGCCTGGTGCCGAAGCGGGCGAAGGTCTCTAATTCCTCAAACTGGGTATAGCTGAGCCGCAGAGGGGTCGCCACAGACCGATAGGCCTTGAGCTGGGCCTTACCGCCCACGCGGGAGACCGAGATGCCGACGTCGACGGCAGGCAGCATCCCCTTGTGCGCCAGGCTCGGCGATAGATAGATCTGGCCATCGGTGATGGAGATAAGATTGGTGGGAATGTAGGCCGCGAGGTTTTGCGCCTCGGTCTCGATGATGGGGAGCGCGGTGAGGGAGCCGCCACCCCGGGTTTCTGAGAGGTGGGTGGCCCTCTCGAGCAACCGAGAGTGCAAGTAAAAGATATCTCCGGGAAAGGCCTCCCGGCCGGGGGGGCGCCGCAACAGGAGCGACAGCTCCCGGTAGGCACGGGCGTGTTTGGTGAGGTCATCGTAGACCACCAGGACGTCAGCTCCCCGTTCCATAAAGTACTCGGCCATGGCAGTGGCGGCGTAGGGCGCCACGTACTGCATGCCCGGCGGATCCTCACCGCCGGCGACCAGAACGGTGGTATAGGCCATCGCACGGTAGGTTAGTAAGTCCTGGATCGCCCGGGCGACGGCGGCGCGGCGCTGGCCGATCGAGCAGTAGATACAGAGCACGCCTTTGCCCCGCTGGTTGATGATGGTGTCGATGGCGAGCTGGGTCTTCCCCGTCTGACGATCGCCGAGGATCAGCTCCCGCTGACCGCGCCCGATGGGGATGAGGGCGTCGATGACTTTGATCCCGGTCTGCAGGGGCGTGGCGACCGCCGCGCGGTCCATGATCGACGGGGCAGGGCGCTCGATCGGCCAGCGCTCGAAGCTCTGGAACGGTCCGTGCCGATCGAGGGGGCGGCCCAGAGCGTCGGTAACGCGGCCCAATAGGGAGTCTCCGACGGGCACATCGAGCACCCGGTGCGTGCGCTCGACCTCATCACCAGCCGCAAGGTCTCTGGGCGGATCGAGCAGAATGAGTCCGACCTCGTCAGGGGTGAGGTTGAAGACCAACCCGAGCCGGTCCCCGCCCAGTGTCACCAGCTCCTCGGACTGCACGCCTGGGAGCCCATCCACACGGGCGATGCCCTGCCCCACCGAACAGAGCGTGCCGACCTCCTGAGTTCGCAACGAAGAGGTGTGTTTCTCACGGACCGAAGCGAGCAGAGAGAAGGTGTCCTCTAAGAGGTGATCGAGGGACGGCTGGGAGGGTTTCATCGCTGTAACGCCACCTCTTTGGCGCTCGAGGATGGCATGTGATTCAGGGTCTGGTCGGTGGCGAGCTCGAGCTGTTCGAGGTGACTCTCCAGCGTCCAGGCCAGTTTGCGACCGCCTGCGCTCAGTTCGATTCCAGCCATGAGATCCGGATCGATCTGAAATCTGGCTTTGACCGAGCTGTGGTAGGGCTCGAGCCCGGCGATGAGCTCTTGCTGAAGGGGTTGGGGCAAGGGGAAAGCGGAGCGGATGAGGACCTCGCCATTCGTCTCCATGAGGGCTTCTTGTACACTTCGTTGCTCGGCCTCTTCGAGCAGCTCTAGGCGCGTGACCAGGACCCGGACCATACGGCCCTCGAGCGTGTCGTCGGCGAGCTCGCGGAGCGCCCGGCGGGCCACCTGGTAAGTCTCTTGGGTTACCCGCCGGCGTAGCGACTGGAGAAAGGCCTCTTTTTCCGAAGTGACCGCTCGCTGCCACTGGTGGCGCATGGCGTCGATTTCGGTACGCGCCTCATCGATGAGGGCGCGCTTGGCTTCATCTGCTTGCTCCTGGGCGATTCTCAGCAGCTGCTGACGCTGCTCGTCCAACGCTTCTTGAGCCTGGTGATACCCCTCGAGCACGCGCTCGGCTTCCTGCTCCCGTTCCCTCGCCTCCTCGAGCCGGTCGGTGATGCGCTTTTGGCGTTCATCCATCACGCGGGTGATAGGACCGTAAAGGAAGCGCCTGAGCAAGAAGAGCAGGATCAAGAAGTTGACGATCTGGGCGAAGAAGGTGAACCAATCGAAGGGCATGACCTAGCCTCCGGCCAGGGCGGGGCTCCAGAAGGGGTTGGCAAAGATGAGGATGAGCGCGATCACGAAACAGTAGATCGCGGTCGATTCCACCATGGCCAGGCCGACGAAGAGGGTGCGGGTGATGGTGTTGGCCTCGTCGGGTTGCTGCGCGATGGCGCTGAGCGCCTGGGCGAGAGCTCTCCCCTCCCCGAGGGCCGGACCGACCGAACCGAGAGCGATGGTAAGCCCTGCCGTGAAGATCGAAACGATGCCGATAAGATCGATACTTTCCACAGACTACCTCCTTGCGCCGTCCGCTGGTCCAGCTCGCTGCTGGCCGGTACCAGACGCGATGAAGACGATGGCGAGGATGGCGAAGATATAGGCCTGGATGATGCCGATGAGGAGTCCAAACGCCTGCATGATCGCCGGAATAAACAGCGGTGCGATGGCGAGCAGGATGGCCACGATGACGCTGCCGCTCATCATGTTTCCAAAGAGGCGAACCGCCAAAGACAGGGTGCGCGACAGCTCACCGATAACGGTAAAGGGGAGCATCAAGATGTTGGGCTTCAGGTATTGCCCCAAGTAGGCCCGTAGGCCCCGTTTGGCGATGCCGAAGACCGGGACAGCGATAAAGACGCACAGAGCGAGGGCCGCGGTGGTCGATAGGGAACCGGTTGGTGCTTGGTAGCCCGGCACGAGGGTCAGCATGTTCGCCAGCGCGATGTAGAGAAAGAGGGTGCCGACGAACGGTAAGTAGGGATCGGGATCCTGCTGACTGACCTCACGGATCTGCATTCTGAGAAACGTCACGATCGCCTCGAGCAGGTTTTGGGTTCGTGAAAGTTCCTTCCCCGAGGTGAGGGTACGGGTCCCCAGGTAGGAGACGAGCGTGAGGATCGCGATGACGAGCCAGCTAAAGACCAGGGTGGCAGTGATCTTGATCGGCCCCCACTGCCAGTAGATGATGGTGTCCGGGGTGATGGTCATGCCGGCGTCCTCCCTCTGTTAGGAGTATCGGCCTCCTGCCTCGAGGAGCCGAACAGGCGAACGAGCAGGGTTCGCGCGATCAGAAAGCCGACCAGAGCCAAAATCACAGCCTGCCAGGAGACGAGGGCCAGCAGGGCGAAACCTAGCACGGTACCGCCCAGGCGGAGGCCAAAACTGATCAGAATCAGCGGGGTGGGCTGCGCGATGGAGGGGAGCCTTCTCACCGTCACCCATAGCCCACCGAACATCCAGAGCGCCAAAGCCGCTCCAGCCAGCAGGCTTCCACCGAGTTCAAGGGGGCTACTCACGGTTACACTCCCTTCCTCATGGGCAAGCCACGTACCATAGGGCGCGAGGCGAGCGGAACCGAGGCGAACAACAGACCCTTGATCGGCGTAGCCGGCACGATGGTTGCGCCCATCAGCAGCACGAGCTGCAAGAGGATCCGCTCGAGCTCAGTCACGTTTCGATTCCCTTTCGAGCCAGTACCAGGCGTTGAGGCAGCCGAGCATCAGCCCACCGACGAGCAGCATCAGCGTCCAGGAAAACGGGCCCTCCCAGGTTCGGTCGATCCATACCCCTAGGGCGATGCCGAGCAGCGTCGGCACGGCGACCGACCAGCCGATGATGCCGAACATCCCCAGACCGAACCATACGGCGCGCCCCTTTTCGCGGCGAGACTTGAGTTTCCGCCCCTCTTTCTTGGCGACGGTGTCGCTCAGTTCGTGTCTCTTGAAACGCCTAGACATGGGGCGCCTCCCCAAACTCGACGAAACGCCTGATAAAGTCGGCCTCGAGCTTCGCCAGGGTCGATCGCGCTTTCTTCTCGCGTTGATCGAGCGACATGATCTGTGAAGCGGCCGCTTGTTTGAGGCGGCCGAGGTCGGCACCCGCGATGACGTGGCGGCAGGAGACGGTCACCTCGTCACCACGCTTGATGAGAACCCCCTCGTCGACAGCCAAGAAGACCTCGTCACCCGCCCACGTAACGTAGCTGAGGAGGCTGGGTACGAGCACGGTCGCCGTGTCGATGTGGCGTGGCAGCAAACAGAAGGACCCGTTCTTGGCCTCGGCGATCACCTTGGTCACCTCCTCCTCGACCAGGATGTCGAAGGGTGTAAGCACTTTGAGCCTCATGACCTGCGCACCTCATCGACGGTTCCGATCATGTAGAGCTCGCCTTCGGCGACCTCGGCGAACTCATCATCCAAGACGCGCTCGCAGCCCTCCAAGACCTGCTCGAGCTCGACCGAGCGGCCCGCCAGACCGGTGAAGGCCTCGGTGCTGTAGAAGGGCTGGGTGAGAAAGCGCTCGAGCCGGCGCGCCCGAAAGACGGTGTTACGGTCTTCTTGCGCCAACTCTTCGAGGCCGAGCATGGCGATGATGTCTTTGAGTTCCTCATAAACGGCGAGCGTTCGCCGCACCTCCTGAGCGACGCTGTAGTGACGGTGCCCAACGATAAAGGGGCTGAGCATCTTCGAGGTCGATAGGAGCGGGTCGATGGCCGGGTAGAACCCCTCGCTGGCGCGCTTGCGGGAGAGCACGATCGAAGCCGACAGGTGCGCGAAGGTGTGGACCGCGGCCGGGTCGGTGAAGTCATCAGCGGGTACGTAGACGGCTTGAACCGAAGTGATCGCGCCGCTGGTGGTGTTGCAGATCCGTTCTTCCAACTCAGCGAGTTCGGTGGCCAGGGTGGGCTGATAACCCACTCTCGAGGGGATCTGCCCCAACAACCCCGACACCTCGGATCCCGCCTGAACAAAGCGGAAAATATTGTCGATCAACAAGAGGACGTCTTGCCGGGCTTCATCCCGAAAGTATTCAGCCATGGTCAGCGCCGCGTGGCCTACCCGGAACCGAGCGCCCGGAGGTTCGTTCATCTGACCAAAGACCATGAGCGTGTCGTCGAGAACACCCGTCTCGGCCATGTCCCGGTGGAGTTCTTCGGCCTCGCGGCAGCGTTCGCCGATCCCACAAAAGAGGCTCACCCCTTCGTGGCGATGGGTCATGTTGTGGATCAGTTCGGTGATGAGCACCGTCTTCCCGACCCCGGCGCCGCCGAAGAGTCCGGCCTTGCCACCGCGTTCGAGGGGGGCTAGCAGATCGATGGCTTTGATGCCGGTGAGAAACACCTCCGAGCGGGTCGCCTGTTGATCGAGCGGTGGTGGCACCTGGTGCAAAGAGCGCCGGGGCAGATCTGCAATCGGTTCACCCCGATCGATGGGTTGCCCGAACACGTTGAGCATCCGCCCGAGGAGCTCTCTGCCTACCGGGACCTCGATCGTGTGGCCGGTATCGACCACCCGGGTACCGCGAGCCATCCCTTGGGTCGGCGTGAGGGCGATCGTGCGAACGGTATCGGAGCTGAGGTGGCTCACCACCTCGAGCACGACCCCTCCCTTCCCTTCCGTCCTAAGCTCCTGGTAGAGAGGTGGTAGGTGAGCCGGGAAGTAGACATCAACAACGCTACTCTGCACCGACCTGACGCTACCGGTAACCGGTAGCTGATCCTTTTCTACCACCATTTCTGGCGCTGGCCTCGGCACGATCGACCTCCTGTTTACAGGCCTAAGGCCTACCTCGCCTTTCTGCCTCCCAGCTTAGGAGCTTTCCCTCGACGCGCCATCGGCATGATTCTGACAAATCGGGTGGGAGTTTTTCGGACGGCGCAGCACGTCCTTCCATCTGCCGCCCGTTCGGCACGGTACACCCTGAACGGCTCGCCGGCAGCGTGGAAATGGTAGAGACAACAAACAGCGGACGAGACGATCTCGTCCGCCGGCGGTGCGTGCTCAGGTGGCGAGGTGGATCAGCCTAGCCGCACTTGCTATACCCGCAACTCGCGCACTTGTGACAACCTTCCTCATAGTGAAGGGGGGCGCCGCAGTCAGGACAGGCCTGACCCCGGCTCACGGTGTTCTCCACCCCTGCCGTCTCGAGAGCCACCGCGATCAGATCGGCCTTACTCGCGACCATCCGGCCATGGTAACTTCCGTACATCCCACCGTTGATCCCTCGCAGGGTCGACACGATCGCCTCGGCAGGGATGCCGTACTGAAGCGCAATCGAAACGACCCGGCCGAGCGCTTCGGAGTCCGCATTCGCTTCATCGCCGGCCTTACCGCTCATGATGAAGACCTCGGTAGGCAGGTCGTCTTGCTTATTGACGGTAACGTAAAAACCGCGCTTTTCACCGTTTGGCAAGGTGAGTTTGATCTGGTCGGTAAAGCCTGTTAGACGTTTCGGACGCCCAAAAAGAGGTTCACCGGGCAGCCTCGATTCGATTCCATTCACCGGTTGCCGGTTGCTCACGGAAGAGGGCGCCACCTCGGCGGTGACCTTACGATCGCCCGACTCCTCTTTCTCGCCATCGACTTTGGTGCTCAGCACCTGGAACTGACGCGAGCCGTCGCGGTAGACGGTGATCCCCTTACAACCGTCCTCGTGGGCCAAGCGGTAGGCCTGAAAGACGTCCTCGACGGTTGCGCGGTTGGGCAGGTTGATGGTCTTGCTGATGCTGTTGGCAACCATCTTGCCGCCGCCGTCGAAGGTCCGTTGCACCACCCCTTGCATCCGCACGTGATCTTCGGGGCTGATGTCGTGCGCACAGAGGAGTACCGCCTTTACATCGTCGGGAACGAAGTCGAGACCGAGGACGCTCCCGTGATTCTCTTGCACCGCCTCGACGACCCTGTCCCAATTCCACTTACCATCTGTAGCGTAATTGGGGTGGGGCGCGTGCCGTTCGAGCAGCTCCCGAAAGAGCGGGTGGATCAGTGCCGCGTAGCTGTCACCGATCTTACGGTAGATGAAGGGCGCGAACACGGGCTCGACCCCCGAGGAGACCCCCATGAGCATGCTGGTGGTGCCGGTCGGTGCTACGGTGAGCAGGGCGATATTCCGCCGCTCGGTCTCGAGGCTGCTCTCGTCGCAGAGCGGGAAGACGCCTCGTTCTTTGCCTAGCTCTTCGCTGGCCTCGGTCGCCCCATCGCGCAAAGCAGCGATCATGGCCTCTGCAGCGTCGCGACCCACTTGGTCGTTATAGGCGTAGCCCATCTTGATCAGCGCGTCTGCCAGGCCCATCACACCGAGGCCGAGACGGCGAAGCTTCATGCTCATCTCCCGGTTGTCCTCGAGGGCGAACGCGTTGACCTCCAGAACGTTATCGAGGAAGCGGATACAGGTCTTGACATCGCTCCGGAACGCCGACCAGTCGAAACCGTCCAACCCCCGCTTGTCTTCGATGACGTATTGGGCGAGGTTGATGGCCCCGAGATCGCACGGTTCACCAGGAAAGAGCGGGATCTCACCGCAGGGATTGGTGGCCTTGATCTCCCCGAGGGCGCCCCGCATCGGGTTGAACTGGTTGATGCGGTCGATGAAGATAAGACCGGGTTCGCCCGTCTGCCAGGCGTGATCGGCGATATAGCGGAGTCTCTCGCGCTCTCCGCCGGGCTGGTCGCCTTCGACTTGTGCACGCTCCATGAAGCCATCGGTCACCAGAACCGAAATGTTGAAGGTGCTGATATCTCCCTCGGATTGCTCGCGGTCGAGATCCTTGGCGGTGATAAAGTCGTAGATATCGGAATGGGTGATGCTCATGGTAGCCATTCCGGCTCCGCGCCGGGTCCCGCCTTGCCGGATGACGCGCAGGGTCGGGGCAAAAATATGGCGCAGGGTCGCTACCGGACCGGCGTGCTCGGCGCCGCCGAGCGAAGCCCAGAAAGCGAAGTTGTCGAAGACTTCGACCGCAAAACTCGAAGGGCCACTACTCGACCCGCCCGAGCCGCGTACCGGAGTCCCTTCGGCTCGGAGGGCGCTCACATCGAGCAGGACATCTTCACCGTCGAGCAGACGGTAGATCGCTTCCCCGGCATTGTGCCAGATGCTCTCGACCGAGTCCCCCACCTCCTTGGCCCTGAGGGTAGCGGGAGCATCTTCATGATCGACGAAGGTGAGGTAGCGATATCCTTTGGTGACGTAGGCTCCGTGGACCAGGTCCATATAGGTTCCACTCTTGACCTTCTGATAATCGGGGTGGTTGGGATTGATGGTGAGGTAGAGCCGTCCGACCGGCTCGGTGTAAGGAGCCTTGGGTCGGATGAGATCCAAACAGAGGCCGTTTCCGCCGCCGACCTTGGTCACCAACGCGAGCTTGGTCGCCAGTTCGAGCACCCAAGCGTTGGATCCCTCTTGCTGGGGTCGTCCATCTTGAACGAAACAGTTGAGAACATTACCGTGGTTGGTCGCCGCTCCAGCGAGAACCCGTCCTCCGGGGCAGAAACGCTTGCTGGCCATGAGATCGAAAAAGGCGCGGGCGTAGTGGCTTCTGGTCTCTCCCTCTTCTGGGGTCGCGACCCAGTTCGCCACGCGTCTAAAGAGGCCGGCAAGATTGCGATCACCCGCCTGAAAATACTGGCGCTTGGCTATAGAAATAGCGTGATCGTCGAAGTGACTGAGCGTCTCGAGCTCCGAAGTTGGCAGAACCTTCCCCACGTTGTACTCCCTCCAAGATTTGTTCGGGCGGCATTGGGCCGGGGATAAGGCTATCACTTCTTAGCCCCTGAGTTCAAGAGGGAAGGTACTATATATGGTCGAATGTGAGGTTTTGCATACAAGTTATTGTAGTAGAGGTCGGTAGCGGTCCCGATCCGACCCACCGCTCTATTGTGGAACTCTCACTCCTGGGGGTTGTGAAACTATAACACAACGAGCCCGTTGAACGTCCACCCTGATGGCACCCTAAGGAGCACGGCGGCCCGCGACCCGAATCCCAGTAGGCGGCCACAACGGTGGAGCCTCGGCCTCAAGACGAATGCCTAGTGCCGGAAATGCCGCTCTCCGGTAAGCACCATGGCCACCCCATGTTCGTCAGCCGCTTCGATCAGCTCTGGGTCCCGCACCGAACCACCTGGCTGGATCACAGCGGCAACACCGGCCTCTGCCACCACATCGAGACCGTCCCGGAAGGGGAAAAAAGCGTCACTGGCACAGGCTCCACCCCGCGCTCTCCCATCCGCTTTGTTCACAGCCAACAGTGCCGCATCGACCCGGCTCTGCTGGCCGACGCCGATCCCGACCCCTTGGCCATCTTTTACGAGCACGATCGCGTTTGAGCTGCTATGGGCGCATACCATCCAGGCCATCTCCAGGTCTCGCCACTGATCCGGCGTAGGTTGCACCCGCGTCACAACCTGCCAAGCCGCCCTGTCGAGGCCAACCCGGTCTGGTGGCTGCGCCAAAAATCCACCGGCGAGCTGGCGAAGCTCCAAAGCGGGGTGCGAGGGTGGTGGCGCCTCCAAGGTGCGCATCCGCTTACGCTTCCTGGTGAGTACTGCCAACGCCTCAGGCTCAAACCCGGGTGCGATCACCACATCCGCTTTGGGGTTGGCAACGATCTTCATCGCCAACGCCTCGCTCACGAGCCGGTTCAGTGCGACCACCCCGCCAAACGCCGACTTCGGATCTGCAGCGAACGCACGCTCATACGCCGATTCGATCGTCTCATCCAGGGCGACCCCACAAGGATTGGCGTGTTTGATCACCACGGCACACGGGCTCGTCTCAAACTCGAAGACGAGCCGCCAGGCAGCCTCCGCATCGAGCATATTGAGATACGAAAGCGCAACGCCCCCATGCTGCTCGAGCTCCTCCCAAAAGCCTCTGGTGCCCACTTCGTGATATCTCGCCCCCGGTTGATGGGGGTTTTCCCCGTAGCGGAGCTCCTGAACACGCTCGAGGGAGAAGTGCAGCGTCTCGGGCAGGCCGTCGCCACCTATCAGGGCGTTGAAATAGCTCGCGATCGCCCCGTCATAGGCCGCTGTATGGGCAAAGGCTTTGTGGGCCAACTTACGGCGAAGCTCGAGCGTCACGCCAGCGGCTTGCGCCTCGAGAATCCGAGGATAATCGGCTGGGTCGACGATCACTAAAACATGCTCGAAGTTTTTTGCGGCCGCACGGATCATGGTAGGCCCACCGATATCGATGGCCTCGAGGATCGTACCCAAGGACGCATCATCGGAGCCGACCGTCTCGCGAAATGGGTAGAGGTTGACGGCTACCAGGTCGATCGGAGTGATGTCGAACGCGGCCAATTCGGCGAGGTGCTCGGGTGTTCGCTGGGCGAGCAGACCACCGTGAATGTTGGGATGAAGCGTCTTGACCCTCCCCCCCAAAAACTCGGTAAACCCTGTCACGGAGGAGACCTGTGTAACCGGCAAGCCCGCCTCCATCAACACCTCGGACGTCCCGCCGGTCGAAACCAACTCGAACCCGAACCGCTGCAAGCCCGTCGCAAACTCGACGAGGCCCGTCTTGTCTGATACGCTCAACAGCGCACGTGGCATAGTGTCATTCCTAAAAGAGAGGTTAGGTAAGGCTACCGCCACACTCCCCGCGGCGCCGTGACGCCGAGGGCTTGTGTACGAGCCCACGACCCGAGGTCGAGCCGACGCCATAATCCGAGGCTACAGTATCGGGGCTGGCATCGCAGCCGGTTGCCGAACCCAACCGCAAACACAAACATTACTCGGGCGCGCTTAATCGGTCTCCTCGGCCTCTCCGATCTCGGGGAGCAGCAATACGAATCCCGGGAAGATGAGATCCTCATCGTCGATCAAGTAGCTATTCGCCTCTAGAATCTTGGGCCAAACGCCGCTGTCGTCGTACTGGGCTGCGGCGATGGCCGAGAGGGTGTCGCCCTCTTGAACCGTATAACTGCCGCGTGCCCCGGACAAGACGGCGACCTGTTCTTGAACCTCTTCCAGATCGGAACGTAGCGTGAGGAGTCTCCCCTGTTCTTCCTCGCCGAGATCGGTACGCCCAACCAGGGCTCGGAGTTCTTCTGTCAGCTCCGAGGAGCGCTGTTGGGCCTGTTCGAGGTTCTCGAACACGACGGCGTCGGAGGTCTCGGCAGTGGCGGTCGTCTCGAAGCTCGCTGCGTCACGAGCCGCTTCCGCCATCAGATTGACAACGGTGATCTCTTCGCGGAGCCCTTGCAACCACGAATCTTGGAGTTCCTGTTCGGCCGTACGCAACACAGCCGCATCGACAGTCGCCCTGACCTCTTCGAGCGATTGCTGCCGCTCGGGGGTACGGTTCGCGACCAGGACCACGTAGATCTCACGCTGGGTCACGACCTCTTCAGCCTCAGCAGTCTCCTCGTTCGACGCCTCGGCCTCTCCTTCGGCAACGTCCTGTTCCCCTTGGTTCTCGGCGGCGTCTTGTTCGATCGACTCGAGCAAGACCAGGATGTCGGAAACTTCGTCTTCACCTTCCGGTAACGCTTCAAAGCCGTCGGTGGCAAAGAGAGCCACATCGAGCTCGAGCTCGAGCTGCCCCTCGCGCACCGTGCCGAGATCGATCAGTTCACCCGAAAACGCTTCGGCCGCCGTCGCCGGCTCCGTTCCAGCCAGCACCGCGTCCCGAAACGCCATCGCCTGATCGTCCGCATCGAATGTCACCCTGGTGACTTCTGCCACCGCTGGGATGGTAAAGCGCTGCAGGTTGGCATCGTAGTATGCCTGCACGGCCTCGTCTGTCGCCGTCGCCTCCCTGCTCACATAGGCGAGCGCACTGCTCACCACTTGGTTCCTGGTACCGATAAATGAGGCGTCGAGCTGCGACGCTCCCTGGTAGGCAAGCTCCCGCTCGATCAGTTGCTCGAGTACGTTCGGCTTGAAAAACTGTGCGACCAGGCTCGCGGAATCAGGACTGAGGATCTGCTGGATCTGAGGATCGCTGTATACGGTCCGCACCAGATCCGTCGACATGATCTCGACGTCCCCAACTCGTGCGATCGGCTGGTCGCTGAACTGATAGAGGCCCTCCTCAGGCACCGTGATTTGGGCTTGATCGCGCAAGTCCTCCAACGTCGCTTCTACCACCGCTGCCCGCTTGGCCGCCAGCGCATCTTCCCGCACTTCCTCCTCGACCTCCTCGAAGGGACGCACGCTGACAGGGATGAGCTGTTCGACCGAAACCAGATAGTAACGCCCGCTGAGGGGGATCACCTCGGTGAGACCGGGGTCACGGAGAGCAAAAGCGGCGTTGGCAACCGCTGTCGGCAGTGCCGGCCTTCCGACAGGTTGCGGCTCCGTCTCCCCTTCCGGAGCGCCGAGAGCCCCACCACGGTCAGCACGCTCGACAGAATACTCCTGGGCCAAGTCAGCGAACGCTTCCCCTTCTTCGACCCGACTGCGTATCTCGTCGGCAAGAGCCTCATCCTCGACCACGATAAGCCGCGCTTCGATCCGTTCCTCGGATTGGTAGCGCTGTTGATTCGTCTCATAAAAAGCCGCCACTTCACCATCGCTCACGTCGACGGCCTCGGTCAGACTCTCACGATATTTATCCTGACGAAGTTGCTCGCGGAGATAGCTGCGAAACGTCTCGTCGGTAAAACCCGAGCTCCTGATTGCGTTGAGGTAGGCTTGGTCGTTACGCGATCCGGCAACGCCCCGAGATTCACGGAACTCGTCGACCGCGTCCCGGACTTCCCCACCACTCACCCGTACACGTGCTGCGGCTTGATCTAAGAGCTCTTGCTGGATCAGGGTATCGAACATGAGCAGCTCGAGATCTTCGGCTACTTCTCCTTCGGTCACAGATGAGAAAAAACGGTTCTGCCTCAGCCTGGCCACTTCCAATTCACTGATCTGCTCACCGTTGACGAGGAGTGCAGCGGCACCCTGATTGTTCCCTTGGGCGTTCAACCCAAAATTGCGCAACGAGGGCGTAAAGGTGATCACCATGCCGACCAGAAGTCCCAGAGAGATCGCCCAAAGTATGATGGTATTCGTTCGTCTACTTAGCCTCATTCGCTTGACTTCCTCCTACAGGTGGTGCTACCTTGCAGGCGTCGACTGCAAGCGCCCGTAGCTCAGCCGGATAGAGCGTTCGCCTCCGGAGCGAAAGGTCACAGGTTCGAATCCTGTCGGGCGCACCACATCGTTGTCTTTCATCGATCAATACGACGCGTTTGTGGCGTGGCTGCGGGCCGGTGCCCCGCTTCCAACGCCAACCCTTTCAAGCAGCGAAAGTGTACCATAGCTCGCCTCGCAACCGTGCCTCCTAACAAAACTTCGGCTACGTTAGAAAAATTTGTTTGGCGTGAACGGCAGCTGATGGAGAATCCGAAGCGCTTCCGCCAAAGGAGCATCGTACCCTCTGGCGAGCCCCGCAAGATCCTCGACAGCCTCGACTTCAGGAACGACTCCCGCTCCGAAATTGGTGCCGCTTACCGCCTGTACGTTTGCAACCGCAACCAACACCTGGCTACCATCGGGAAGATTGAAGTTCCTGATCGCCTCTACGTTACCCGCCGTAGGCTCACCGATCACGGTCGCTCGACCGAGATCTTGCAACACCAACGCTGCAATCTCCCCGGCGCTGCTGTTGTTCCGGTTCACCATCACGACCAACGACCCACCAAAACTAACCGGATCGGTAAGATCGTCCACCCGGAGCATCCCCCCATCAGGCTCTTCAAGCACGTTCTGACCGAGATCGGCATCTCGATAGTAGCGGCCTCTCCAAACCACGCTCCCCCGACTGAACGCCTGAGCCCACGGACCCTCGATGAAGGCCCCGAGCACGAGCCCCAGCTCGCCGAGACGCCCCCCCAAGTTGCCGCGCAAATCGAGAACGATAGACTTTGCCCCGGCCAATTCGAGCTCTCGTACGAGCCGGTGAACCTCCGAAGCCAACCCCATCGGTTCAAAGGACGGAATGTAGAGATAACCGACTTTGGCATCGAGCATCTCCGCTTGGGGGAGTGCCGCGATTTCGAAGAGGTCGAGCTGCCTCGGTGTGATCGAAACCACCAGACGCTCCTGGCGGCGCTGGATGGATAAGGTGACCTGACCCGTGCGAAGCGCTTGGAAGAGCGGTTCGGTGGCCTGGTAGGAACTGACGGCTTGCTGAAGTTTTTGGCTACCTACCTGAACGATGACATCCCCTCTATGAAGACCCGCTTTTTCAGCAGGAGAGTCTGGGTAGACCCGCTCGATCACCAGGCCGAGCTTGGGAAGGAAACCGAAGGTGATCCCCAGACCGGGATCGGGCAGCTGTTGACTGGAGGTCTGTTCCTCGGACCTGATCAAACCCAACCAGCTCGAGTGGTCGTCGTTGAGATCGCTGATCATACGTTCGAATACGCCATCGAAGTCAGCCCGCGAGCGGGCACTGAGCGCAGCCTCGCGGTACCCACCGGCCCAGGCGACCCAATCGAGAAAATCTTCGTCCCAATAATGGTCCTGAAAAACGCTCACAAACGCATCGAACACCCGTTCCCGACCTTCGCGTGTTTCCCACAACTCCACACGAGCAGAAGCAAAACCCGTGCCGAGAACGAGCACAAGGAGCCCAAGGACCAACCAACGACTCATCATCCCGGCAAAACGCCGGTTTGTCGAGGTAAGAATCCAGAACTCTATCAACTTAACCATCAATACCGTACCCAGCTAGCCTGCAGGGTCGAAGCGAGTAATGCAGCGCGCACGAGCACACCGTTCACGTCGAGGGTGTAACGTGGTCCGTTGGTCCACAGGGCAGAGGCTGCAGGCGAGTAGATGCGATGCCCAACCGCCGCAACACCTGTCCCGAGAGCAGCTTTGGTAGGAGGGTAGCTGTTCACGGTTGAATTATAGCCGCTCGCCAACGTCTGGGCGGTCTCCATTACCACAGAGGCAACTCTGCATGGACGCTACGCCGCCAGGGGTGATCGACGAAAATACCCTCGCTGCTGAAGATGTGAAGGGGACGCCCCTCGATAAAAAGTGCAACTTCATCGATTTCGTGAGATTGGGTAACCGTATAAAGGATCTGGTTCAGACGGGCTTGCATCTCTGCACGGCCAGATCCGGCCTCGAGGCCAGAGGCGAAGTCGAGGGAAAGCACGTCTTCGTCGATTCGTAGGTCGAGCAATTCCAGATCGCGTGGGACTGCAGTCGTTAGCCCACCAGCCCTCTCCGAAGCAGAAGGGCCTTGAGCCAGAGCCGCCAGCGCTCTGCGCAGATGCACCTCAGGCGAGGCTTGACGTACGCTTCGGGTAACGGCCTCTAGTCGAAAACTCCGCTGGTCCTCTTTGACAAAGTAGATCAGCGTGTTGGGAAGCCTCTGAAGAGTACGTGTGCCCAGAACACCGACCAACACCAGTAGCAACAGGAGCGCCAGACTAGCGACCCTTAATACGACTGTCCTCACTCGCTCACCGTTTTCGCCGGAAGGGGAGATATCTCGGCTTCCACATCCTCTTCTCGACAAAATCGTTTAAGTCCTCGTCGGTGGTTACAGATGCCACACCATCCTCCAAGGCTTGAGCCATGACCGCTGCAGCCACACGGCGACTGACACCGCGGATGTGCTCTATGCGCGGATACATTCCCCCTTGCGCGACCCGATTCGCATCGGTGTACTCCGAGAGGGCCAACGCCGCTGCCGTGAGCATCCCATCGGTGACGCGGCGTGCACCGCTCAACATCACGCCGAGGCCGAGACCTGGAAAGATGAAGGCATTGTTGCCCTGACCGATCGGGTAGTTGACACCGTTGTAGGTGACCTCGTCGAAAGGGCTACCGGTGGCGACGATCGCCCGCCCTTCCGTCCAGCGAAAAATGTCTTCAGGGATGGCTTCGCTGTTGGCCGTCGGGTTTGAAAGCGGGAACACGATCGGATACGGGGTGTTGGCGTCGACCGCCTCTACCACCTCTTGGCTGAAAGCACCACGCTGACCAGAGAGACCGATCAACGCCGTTACACCCCCCTCTCGAACGGTCTCGAGGAGAGACGGCACACGACCGTCGATCTGCCACGTTGCCACCCGAGCAGGGTCGTGAGCGAACGAGTGTTTGTACGATTCAAGCCCCACTCGATCCGAAAGAACCAGTCCTTTTGAGTCGATCAAGAAGATGTGGTCCTTCGCACGATCGTAGCTGAGACCCTCGCGTACCAGGCCGAGAGCGATCTGATGCGCAACACCGATCCCACCCGCTCCGGCACCATGAATCAAAAAAACCTGGTCTTTGAGCGGCTGCCGGCTTTTCCGTGCGGCATTGAGAAGACCGCCTAGAACAACGCTGCCCGTCCCCTGGATATCGTCGTTGAACGAGGGAACAGTGCTGCGGTAACGCTCTAGCACATCGAAAGCCTTCTGTTTGCTGAAGTCTTCCCACTGCAGCAAGACATCTGGAAAACGCTTTTCCAACGCGGTGACAAAACGGTGAATGAAATCCTCATAGGCTTGCCCGGTGAGGCGCTCGTGCCGCACACCGAGGTAGAGGGGATCGTCGAGCAGATCCTGCCGGTTGGTTCCTACATCGAGTTCGACCGGCAGTGTCAGAGCCGGATCGATACCGGCTGCAGCCGTATAGAGAGAGAGCTTACCGATACAGATCGCCATGCCGCCAAAACCCTGGTCACCGATCCCGAGAATCCCTTCTGAGTCGGTGGCAACGATCAGGCTGACCTCGGGAAATGGGGTGTTGGCCAAGATTTCATCGATGTGATCGATGTTTTCGGTACTCACTACCAAGCCGCGGGCGTACCGGTAGATGATGCTGAACTTCTCGACCGCTTCGGCTACGGTGGGCGTATAGATGATCGGCATCATCTCTTCGAGATGCGCCTCGAGGAGCGCGTAGAAAAGGACTTCGTTACGATCCTGAAGTACCCGGAGGAAGACGTGCTTGTCCAAGTTGGTCGAAAAATTCTCGAAGTTGGCGTACGACCGGGTAATCTGCTCCTCGATGGTCGAAACGTGCGAGGGAAAGAGCCCGATGAGACCTAACTCGCGCCTCTCTTCAAGGGTAAAAGCCGTACTCTTGTTGAGAAGGGGGAGACGAGTGAGGGCGAGCGGTGATAGATCGACCTCTAGATATTCCTGTCCGTCCGCATCGATTCTTCGTTTATATTGCTTCACGCTGTTCCTCCACCCTACCCCGTCCCACCGGTTCGGGGTCGTGCCGTCATGTTTCAGACCGAACGACTCAGCTTCCGACCAACCGTTCTGATTCCTCTGCAAAGAACCGGTAATCCTCGTTGTCCGGCTCCAACTCTAGCGCACGCTGGTAGTACTGTGAGGCCTGTTCGTACTCCGAGCGGCTAAAAAAGAGCCGACCGAGCCACCCATAGGCTTCGGAGAACTCGGGATTGGCCTCGACCGCCTGCTTGAAAAGCACTTCGGCCTCATCGATCTGCGCCAGCTGGTAATTCTCGACCGCCTCCGCAAAAGCTCGCGCCGCCTCTACCCCGTAAACCATCTCCTGTTCGGCGAGGTTGAGGTTATAGCGAGCACGCTGATACTGCGGATCGATAGCGAGCACCCCTTGCCAGTATGTGATGGCATCGGTCGGTTGCCCCAACTCCTGATAGGTACGAGCAGCCCACACCCACGCCTCGAGATATTCTGGATTGAGTTCGACAGCCGAGGCGAAGTCATCGGCCGCAGCCTCCAGATCCTCCTGTCCATAGTGACTCTGCCCTTCGAAAAAGGCCCCTGCCGCCTCGACACCCCACGTGATCTGTGCCTCGGCCACCCCGAGAAAGTACGCCGCACGACCATCTCCGGGGCTGAGACTCAGCACGTGTTCCCAGTGGCGCTTGGCCCGATCAGGCAGGCCGAGCTCGAGACTGGTGCGTCCTGCCCAGACAGCCGCCTGGATGAAACCACCATTGAACGTCAGTGCGCTCTCGAAACGGTCTAAGGCTTCCTCTTGACGACCTCCCTCATAGGCCACGATCCCTTCTTGAAACGTATCGCTCGCCTCGACGCCTACCGCAATCCGCTCTTGCGTACGACTCAAGTAGTACTGGACACCGCTATCTTCCGGTTCCAGCTGGGAGAGCCGCTCCCAATAGGGCAACGCCTCCACCGGCCTCCCCTGCTCGAAATGGATGCGACCGAGCCAAGTCAGAGCCTCTTCATTGTCTGGGAGTTGGGTAACGACCACCTCGTAATACGAGACGGCTGCCTGTTCATCATCCGCGAGATAACGCGCATAACCGAGCTCGGTACCCGCCTCCGAAAACTGCTCCCAGGAAGGCACTTCCTGCTCCGAAAAGTCCGAGGGGTCTTCGAGAACACCCCCCATTGCCAGGTAGCTAAGCCAGTAATCCCAGGCTCGCACGTGCCAGTTGACGTAGCTGTAGGACCGTGCGAGGAACCGGGTGATTTCCGGGTCTTGAGGAGCAGACCCGAGCGCTCGCTCCCCCAGGGTGATCGCCTCACGCCAGAGCGGCTGATCGTAAGTGTAGATCTCGACATCTTCGTACGCTTCCCGCGCTCGTTGGGCGGTGCTCAACGCTTCTTGAAACAGAGCCTCCGCATCCGGACTTCGCTGTGCCAGCACGACCGGTACCAGCACCGCAAAGAGGATCGAGAGGAGGCGTACGGCCCGCCTCATCGTGCCTCGGCCACAAACCAGATCAGCTCTCTCTGCGTACGAATCACGTACAAGAGCAGTTCACTAGCTCCATCTGTAAAGACATAACGCTTGTGCTCTTCGGTGCCGATCCGGTTTTCGGTCAAATTCGACTGAAAATAGCCTGCGACCGCAAAATTGGTCGCGATCTGCTGCACAAAAGCCGGTTGAAGCGTCGCAATGACCCCCTGAGCGGTATAGATCTCCCAGTTATGCCACGCAGAAGCTCCCGGCACCTTGGCGACAAGCGCCTCCTCACCCCGACCCACCGCGCGAAAACTACCGGTCGGTAACCGCAGGCCCGGATCGAGTTCGGACGTCACGGCGCTGACCAACTGCACCTCGGCGAGAAACTGAGCTCCTGCAGTGGCGAGGAACATCAGCAGTAGTGTGCCGAACGCTGCTCGGGTCAGACGTCTGTTGGCAGGTTGTTTCCATGCTTTCATCATCAAAAAAAGTCTAGCACCTATCTTGTCACCTATATGAGAAGACTTGAACCCTGGGTGGGAGACAGACGGGCAAGCCGACACCCACGAGAGCGGAACCCAGGAAGCGTGCTTGACCAAACGGGCTCTTTTTGGCTAGGCTTAGGGGCGGCCTCTAAGCGGACGCGGTTCGCCAGAGGGCAGATGAAACGTTAGGTCAGGTACCAACCCCCTATGTTCCAAGGTCTAGGTGACAGGCTCCAAACAGCACTCGATGGCCTGCGCGGCCGTGGCCGGCTGAGCGAGGCCGACGTCAAGGCAGCGCTGCGAGAGGTACGGATCGCGCTCCTCGAAGCCGATGTCAATCTGGCGGTGGCTCGCGACTTCACAAAGCGGGTTCAGGAGAAGGCCGTGGGCTCTGAAGTCTTGATGTCGCTACGGCCCGAACAGCGCGTCATCTCGATTGTGCACGACGAACTCATCGAAACGCTCGGCGGTAAGACCGAGCAACCCAGCCTTAAAAACGACCGCAATATCTGGCTCCTGATGGGCCTTCAAGGTGCCGGCAAGACCACGACTGCCGGAAAGCTGGCCTACAAATACAAAGCACAAGGACGTCGGCCCCTGTTGATCGCTGCCGACACTCAACGCCCAGCAGCACGGGAACAGCTCCGCGTGTTGGGCCATAAGATCAACGTTCCTGTCTTGGAAGTCGAGGATGACGAACGACCCCATCGCACCAGGGAGCGCCTCGAAGCCCATCTCAGAGAAGATTTTCGCGATCTCATCATCGTCGATACCGCAGGCCGACTCCAGATCGATGACGACCTCATGGACGCGCTCGCCGACTTGCACACCGCCCTCGAGCCGAGCGAGGGGATTTTGGTCGTCGATGCCATGACCGGGCAACAGGCCCTCGAAGTTGCTCGCACGTTCGATACGCGGGTGGGGGTCAGCGGGCTGATCATGAGCAAACTCGACGGGGATGCGCGCGGAGGCGCCGCTCTATCAGCAAAATCCGTCACCGGCAAGCCGATCTATTTTGCGGGCATCAGCGAAAAGCTCGATGGGATCGAGCCCTTTCACCCCGATCGAATCGCTGGACGCATCCTCGGCATGGGCGACATGCTCACGCTCATCGAGAAGGCGAAGGTCTTGGAAGGTGAAGAAGAAGAGGAATCGAGAAACCTCACAGACTTCAGCTTGCAAGATATGCTCACGCAGATGCGCCGGATCCGGCAGATGGGCTCGTTTTCCGATATTCTCAAGATGGTTCCTGGTGTCGGTCGGATGCTCCCAGCCGGTGCCGAGATCGACGAGCGAGAGATCGGGCGCGTCGAAGCGATTATCTCGAGCATGACGGAAGCCGAGCGCTATAAACCTCGGATTCTCAACGCCAGCCGCCGCAAGCGTATCGCAGCCGGCTCGGGAACGACTGTGCAAGACGTCAACCGCCTCATGAAGAACTACGAACAGATGAAGAAGATGATCAAGCAACTCGGTCGTGGGTCGCGCCGGGGCGGCTTCGGCACAGGATTTCGCTGACCCTATCTAGGCGCAGGAAATGCCAAAGCCAACCCGCCACAGGAAAACCGTGTAAGATAAGGAGCTTGACCTGCTGGTGCAGCACCAGCCCAGAACGAGTCATGGAGGCCACGGAGGTAATAAAAGAATCATGGTGAAGATCCGTCTCATGCGCGTAGGAGCAAAAAAGAATCCACACTACCGGGTGGTGGTGGTCGACACACGTAAGAAGCGTAGCAGTAACTATATCGAGTTGCTCGGTCACTACGACCCACGCGATACCACGAAAACGCCGCTCGACATCGACACGGAACGCGCCGCTTATTGGCTCGACCAAGGGGCGCAGCCGAGCGAAACAGCGGTACGGCTCTTGGAAAAGGTCGGCGTCGAAGTCGGCGCGGTAAGGGCTAAGCGCAAGGATTCCTACTCCAAACGTGTCGGAGCCGATGCGTAGATGTCGCTCGAACTCGTCAGCTTTATCACTCAGAATCTAGTCACCGAACCGGATAAGCTAGCTGTCGTCACAACCCAGAACAACAGTCGAAACTTGCGTATCGAGATACGCTGTGCTCCAGACGATACCGGACGCATTATCGGCCGGGGCGGGCGGATCATCAACAGCATTCGCACGCTGGCACGAGCGGCATCAGATGGTCGGCAACGCGTGGAAGTCCAGCTCATCGATTAACTCGGCCCACCCATTCCACCGACCTTTATCCAACGTCGAAGCACCGATCGATCATGTCGTCTGGTAGGGCACCGAAAGCGCCGACCGGAACTCGTGCTTGGGAACAAGCACCGGAAACGTACGTCCTTTTAGGACGGCTCGGTAAGACGTTTCAGTTGGCCGGTGGGCTCCATTTTTATCCCTTGGGGCCTGGCGAGGCGCGTGCCATCACCACCGTCGATGAGGTCTTTGTTACCGGCCTCGGTCCCAGCAAGATCCGCCAAGTCATGCCCAGGGGGAATGCTTTTATTCTCCATCTCGAACGCGTAAAACGCGTCGATCGTGCCAAAACGCTCGTCCACGGAGCCGTCTTCGCCGATCGTGCGGCCCTCCCCAACCTCTCTGAAACGTTTTACTTCGACCTGCTGATCGGCTCGAGAGTGACAGTGGATGGCAAAGACTACGGCGAGGTGACCGACGTGATGGACGCGGGTGGGCAAGTCGTGGTCGAGGTGAAAACGAGCGGTATCACTGGCGATCGAAACGCTCTCCACAGGGTTCTCGTCCCCCTGACAGCACCCTATGTAACGGTCGACGAGAGAACGATACACATCTCATCGCCCCCAGCAGGTCTTCTCGACGACGGGGACGAAAAGAGACGATGAAATACACCGTCTACACCCTATTTCCACAACTCATCTCCCTATGGGCCCAAGAGGCACTGCTCGGCAGGGCCAACGAGAAAGGCGTGATCAGCCTCGATGCACGCGACCTGCGGAAATTCGCCAACGACAAGCACAATCGTGTCGATGACACCCCTTATGGGGGCGGTGCCGGCATGGTGATCCGGGTGGATGTCGCGGTCAGGGCGATCGAGGAGATACGAGCGGAAACTCCGCCCCCCGACGAAATCATCCTCCTCTCGCCCGTGGGCGAACCGCTCAGCCAACCTATGGTCGAAGAGCTCGCCGGCAAAGACCACCTCTGCCTGATTGCCGGCCGCTATGAGGGGTTCGATGCGCGGCTCGAAGCCTACGTGAGCCGAGAGGTCAGTATCGGTGATTTCGTGCTCATGGGCGGAGAGGTAGCGGCTCTGGCGCTGATCGAAGCGACGGCCAGACTGATCCCCGGTGTTCTTGGAGCGGCTGACAGCCACCATCAAGACTCGTTTTCAACCGGGTTGCTCGATTATCCAGAGTACACGCGCCCCACCAGCTTTGACGGTATAGCCGTACCCGAGATCTTGTTGAGCGGTCACCATCAGAAGATCCGCTCTTGGCGCCGGAAACAGGCGTTGCAACGCACCCTCGAGCGTCGCCCCGATCTCTTGGATTCGGCCGAGCTAACGGACGAAGACCGAGCCTACCTAGAAGAACTGCGAAACGAAACCTAGACCTCGCTCGGCTTCGGAGCAAACGGTAGCACCCAACCGGTTAGCGGCTTTGGAGACGCTCCAAGACGAGTGGTGTGATATCGAGCCCTTCTTGGGCGAAGACGACCAACCCTTGCGCTGCGATACCCCGATCGAAAACGACGGAATACCCGTTTTCTATGGCCAGCGTGCGAATGACTTCGTTGACAGATTCGATCGCCGGCTGGACTTTCTGGCTGATGTCTGCTTCATAGCGTTGTTGGATGCTTTCGAGGGTGGTCAGCAGCAGCTGGTACCGTTCGCTTTCGTTAGCGCTCAGTTGCTGACCGGCACGGATTCTCTGCGCCAGGCTTTCGATGTCATTACGAATCTGCAGGACTTCGAGGCGAGCTTGCTCTTGAAGGACTTGAGCCTCTTGGCCAGCAGGATGTGCGTTGATAGCGACCTGTGAATCGACAAATACGATCTTCATTGTCTGTTCTTGGGCGGTAAGCGTGGTACTTGACAAGATCAGCAACACGAACGTGGTGAGGAGAGCGAGGGTGAGTCTTCTCATAGCGGCAGTAGTCTAACAGGTTCATCATGAGAAATCAGTACCTGGCGATAGAACTCGGTATCGCGCTCACCTTGCCAGGTAAAAAGGGGCGCAAAAGGAAAGATCGCTTTGTACTCCTTGGTCTTCTTGGGAATTCTCGGAAGCCTGATCGGCAGCTTCGCCAACGTCGTGATCCATCGTCTACCACAGCGTAGGTCCGTCGCTTTTCCCGCCTCACACTGTCCACACTGCCACCACCGGTTGAGCCCGCTCGAGCTGGTTCCGGTCTTTTCCTGGTTGGTTCTCGGGGGTCGGTGTCGGTCTTGCAAGAAGCGGATTAGCTTCCGCTACCCTCTGATCGAACTCATCATGGCTGCAGGGTTCGTACTCCTTGCACTCCGTTGGCCCGTCGAGCAGCACGGCCCGGCCCTCTTGCCACTACTGATCATCTTTGCCATGCTCGTCATCATGGCCGCGATCGACATCGATCACTATATTCTGCCCGATAGCCTCACTCTGCCGGCGATCTTCGTCGGGGTGCTCGGTACCCTCTTATACTCGTCTGGTAGCGGCCTTCCAGATCTGCTCGAAGCGCTGACCGGCGCTGTTGTTGGGGCCGGTATCGTAGTTTTGATCAACCGAGTCGGTGGCCTGGTACTAAGAAAGTTCCACGATACGAAAGAGCGTCTCTGGCCGATCGGCATGGATCAGGTGAACTTGGCTGCCCTCGGCGGCGCTGTGGGAGGCCTGTTGGCGGGTATAGCCCTGGCCCTGTTTGCAACCCTGCTCAACCTCCTGAGTAAAAAGACCTTGCGCCTAAAGGAACCGCTCATCTACAGCTTGTTGGTTCCGGCTCTCCTGTTGAGCACCACCGGGTTGCTGGTCAAGCCGCTGACTGCGATCACCGGAAGCCTCGGCGCTACCGGTGCGATCGCCATCCTCGGTGCCGTCTACTGGTGGCTTCGTGACACGCTGGTACAGGGAACGCCGCACGATCAGGAAACGGACGAAGAACCTGTTGCCATGGGATTTGGAGACGTTAAGCTCGCGGCCGTGCTCGGAGCTATTTTGGGCTGGGAAAAACTCCTCATCGCGCTGTTCTTATCGTTTCTCATCGGTGCGCTCGGAGGCATTATCTCGCGACTCATGGGGGGTAGTCGCTTCGTTCCCTTCGGACCCTATCTGGTCTTCGGTGGGCTTCTCGCCCTATTTCTGGGCGATCTCTTTTTAAACTGGTATCTCGGTCTCCTCGGCATGGCATAACGCGCTTCGCCCCGACAACCCACCTGAACTTCGGGTTCAGCGTGTGCCAGATGGGTATTGGCTGGGCTTTTCACCACGAGATGCACCCGTGGTAGAGTCGGGTCTCGACCAGCGGTGTGGCTCGCCTCACCGAAACGTACCTGGCTATCGCTGAACGCACGGTCGAACGAAAGGGAGCGCAACCATGGACGTTACGTCGATCGACGCTTTGAGAGGGCGTGACCTCCTTTCACTGCAGGCTCTGAATCGAGAAGAGTTCCAGCAACTACTCGCCTGCGCCCTGGAGCTGAAACGCGGTTGGAAAGACGGGTTTCGCCCCCAACCTCTCAAGCACAAAACGCTGGCGATGATTTTTGAGAAGCAGTCGCTGCGCACCCGAACGACCTTCGACATCGCCATGTACCAGCTCGGCGGGCAAGCGATTCTTCTAAACCAAGACACTATCGGCCTGGGAGTGCGGGAATCTCTTCGAGACATCGCCCACAATCTCGATCGATGGGTGGAGGGGATCATGGCACGAACCCACAGCCACGACACCCTTGTCGAGCTGGCCGTGCACGCCACCGTCCCCGTGATCAATGGCCTTTCCGATCTCTTCCATCCCTGTCAACTTCTCGCCGACCACCTTACGTTGAGAGAGGTATTCGGTGACGTGGAGGGCCTCAGAGTCGCCTTCGTGGGCGATGGAAACAACGTCTGCCACTCCCACATCAATGCCGCCGTTCACACGGGTATCTCGCTGACCATCGCCTGCCCCGAAGGATATGAGCCAGAGGCAGATGTATTGGAACCAGCCCGGAAAAAGGGCGCCGATATCACCATCGTGAGAGATCCGAAGGCTGCCTGCCGTGGAGCCGATGTGCTCTACACCGATGTGTGGATCTCGATGGGGCAAGAGCAGGAAACCGAAAAACGGCGCCGCGCCTTTAGCGGATACACCGTGACACCCGAATGGTTCGACCTCCTCTCCGACCGAGGGATCTTCATGCACGACTTACCTGCCCACTATGGCGAAGAGTGTAGCGAAGAAGCGGTCTATCACCCGCAGAGCCACGTATTCGACCAAGCGGAAAATCGCCTTCACGCCCAAAAAGCGGTCTTGTTGCAACTTTTGGGTAGCAGCGAGTAGCAATTTCGGAGGCAGAATGATATGACCCAAAAGGTACGCGTGGGGATTCTAGGTGCGAGCGGATACGGCGGTTCGGGGCTCATCGAAAGGCTCGAGCGACACCCTCATGTGGAGCTCGCCGCTCTCGCCTCAAGACAATTCGAAGGCCAGCCACTCGCCACCTGTTGGCCTCAATTCGCCGGCCTATTCGAGCATACCTTTCAAGACCATGAATCGGTCGTCGAAGCGTGCGAGGTGCTCTTCTATGCGACACCACACGGAGCTACGGCCCCACTGGTCAAGTTGGCGATCGATGCCGGTAAGAACGTAATCGATCTCTCGGCCGACTTTCGGCTAACCCAGAACGAGTATGAAACGTGGTACGGACAGACACACCCCCACCCAGAACTGCTCCCACTCGCCCGTTACGGCCTTACAGAGCTCCACCGGGAAGAGCTTCCTGGAACACAGTTGGTGGCCAATCCCGGTTGCAACGCCAGCGCCGCCAGTCTCGCACTAGCACCTCTTGCAGCGAACGGTCTGCTGGGGGAAAATGTCATCGCACACGTCGCCACCGGCGTGTCTGGAGCCGGCAGAGCCCCTTCTCTACCCTTTCACTTCACCGAAGTGACCGAGAACGTAAAGCCCTACAA
Source organism: Trueperaceae bacterium (assembly GCA_020354625.1). Classification (GTDB taxonomy): domain Bacteria; phylum Deinococcota; class Deinococci; order Deinococcales; family Trueperaceae. The sequence continues at coordinate 4,112,775 of CP070651.1, read as the reverse complement.
GGTCGCCGGTACCCACCGTCATACGGCCGAAATCGAAGCGACCTTGGGGCGGGCGAAAGCGTCGGGAAAACGTCTCGAAACGCACCGAAGAACAGCAGGGCCGGTGGTGAGCTTCAACCCCCACTTGGTCCCGATGACCCGCGGCATCCTGGCAACTTGCTACACGCGTCCTGAGAAAAACCTCCTTGATTCGGAGCGTCTTCTCGGTATATACCGAGAGTACTATAGAGGGGATCCGCTCATCATCGTTCAAGACGAACTCCCTCAGACAAAGGCAGTCTACGGCAGCGACCGCACCATCCTCAGCGTGCGCTACGATGCGAGGAGCCAGATCGTGGTCGCCTTTGCCGCGCTCGACAACCTCGGAAAAGGTGCTGCTGGACAAGCGGTGCAGAACTTCAACGTCGTCAACGACTTCGAAGAGACCCTCGGATTGCAACTCGAAGGAGTGTGGCCATGAAACTCCCAAACGGCTTCCAAAGCTCAGGAATCGTCGCTGGTCTCAAAGCATCTAGCCGACCCGACCTGGGCCTCATCTACTCGAGCCAGGCTCTCTCATGGGCCATGACGAGCACCACCAACTCGCTCAAAGCACCGTGTGTATCCCGTAATCGCGCGAGATATGCCACGGACTGGCCTGTACGAGGTCTCGTGGTCAACAGCGGGAATGCCAACTGCGCCAACGGCGATCAAGGCATCTGGGACAACGAAGATTTTGCTGGTGCTGTCGCCACCTCTTTTGGGCTCCCGAGAGTACAAGACATCCTCACCGCCAGCACAGGGATCATCGGCGAGAAATTGCCCGTCGAGAAAATCACACAAGCGATCCCCGAACTGATCAAGACGCTCGAGGATGATAGCAGCAACTTCGCCGAAGCCATCCTCACCACCGATACGCGCACCAAACAAGTGGCAGCGACGTTACGCAACGGAGTACGCATCGTCGGTATCGCCAAAGGTTCTGGCATGATTCACCCTACGATGGCCACCATGCTGGCCTTTGTCATGACTGACGCCGACCTACCGCAGGGCTTGCTCCGTGAACTCTGGCCTGAGATCGTGAACCGCAGCTTCAATCAGGTGAGCGTCGATGGAGATACCTCCCCGAACGACATGGCAATCTTGTTGTCGAGCAATCACCACCCTGCAGCACAGCAAGAGTTCAGTGAAGCGCTCGAAGCCGTGTGCCAAAAGCTGGCCGAAAAGATCGCTGCAGACGGTGAGGGCGCCAGCAAACTCATCACCGTAAGAGTAAGGGGAGCCCGCACGGTAGAGGAAGCACGTACCGCCGCACGACAGGTCGCCAAGAGCTCCTTGGTGAAGGCAGCGATACACGGTAACGACCCCAACTGGGGGCGCATCCTCTCCGCAGTGGGGACATCTGGTGCCGTTGCCGATCAGTCGAGTGTGCTCATCACCTTGCAAGGTACCGTTGTCTACCACGGAAGCCCTCAGGACTTCGAAGCCGCCAAGCTATCTTCCGAGATGCGTGAAAACGATGTAGAGATCGAGATCAACCTGGCGGCCGGCAACGAAAATGGCATCGCTTGGGGCTGTGACCTCGGCCCCGAATACGTACATATCAATGCGGATTACCATACCTAAAAGCGAGTTGGAACGGTCTGAGTCTGCACTAAAACCTTTTTGGTGATGGGTAATGAGGAATGAGTGATGAGAGCTGCGAAAGTTCGCATTTAAACAGATCTCCTCTTGCCGTTGCCCTACTCATCACTCATTACTGCTCACTCATTACTGTCTGCTTTCTCTGAACACCTCTTCAGATATCTTCACTTCCCCCGATTAGAGATGTGAATAGCCCTGCCGTGCGCGTGCTCAGCGGCCTCCATGAAACCCTCGGAAATCGTGGGGTGAGGGTGTTGGGTAAGGGCGATGTCTTCTAAAGTAGCACCCATCTCGATTGCGAGCGCGGCTTCAGAGACGATGTCACCGGCACCCGGCCCAACCATATGAAAGCCCAGAAGTAGATCGGTCTCTCGATCCGCGATGACCTTGATGACGCCTTCAGTCTGGCCGAGCGCGGTCGCACGACCCGAGGCCATCAACGGGAAGGTGCCGGTACGCAACTGATAGCCTGCCTCACTCGCCTCTGCTTCGGTCATACCCACACTGGCCAATTCGGGATTGGTATAGATCACACTCGGAACGATGGTGTCGAATGCCACCGATTTACCCGCTGCGTGTTCGGCTGCCACCAATCCCTCCTTCATGGCCTTGTGTGCCAGCAGAGGGGGACACGCCACATCACCGATGGCGTAGATATTCGGTACGCTCGTCTGCATGTGCTCGTTGACCGTGATAAACCCGCGTTCATCGATAGAGACTCCGATATCCTCCAGACCGAGGCCTGCACTCCTCGGTTTGCGGCCTACCGCAACCAGGATCTTGTCTACCGTAATGGTCTCTTGGTCCCCTTCGCCATCTTCCAACACGACCTCGATCCCCTGCTCGGTCTCGGTCTGCTGCAGCGCTTTCGTACCAGTACGAACCGATATCCCTCGCTTCACAAACGACTTCGTCAGCTCCGCAGCGATATCGGGATCGCTTGTCGGCACGAGTTGGGGCAGCAACTCGACAACGGTCGTTTCAGCGCCCAACGCGTGGTAGATATCGCAAAACTCCAATCCGATCGCACTCCCCCCGATCGCCAGAAAGCGCTTGGGAACTTCTGAAATCGAGAGTGCCCCGGTACTGTCGACGATAGTCTCGCCATCGACGGGAAATCCGGGGATCTCGATCGGCTCCGAACCGGTCGCAACAATAATCTTGTCGGTACTGTAAGTAGTGCCGCCGACCTCGACCGAGTGCGGACTCGCCACACGGGCATCTCCCTCGATAAGCGCGACCTTGTTGCCTTTGAAAAGCATTTGCACGCCACCGGTCATCTTGTTGACGACACCGCTTTTCCACTTCTCGAGCGCCTTGAGATCGATCTCTGGCTCGGCGAACTTGACACCGTAGCTTTCGGCATGCCTCGCCTCGCGGAGCCCTTCTGCAACATGTAAGAGTGCCTTGGTTGGGATGCAACCGACATTCAAGCAGACGCCCCCAAGAGCTTCTTTTTCAACACACGCGACCTTCTGTCCGAGTTGAGCTGCACGTATCGCTGCATGGTAACCGCCCGGCCCCGAGCCGATCACGATAAGGTCGTAGTCCATGAATATCCTCCTCGGGAGTGAAGCTAGCCTTTTTCCAGTTTACCTCCTTCCGAGTCGACGACCCTTTGATCACCACAGCGTACGCGATTGACATCAGAGCCACAGCTGGCTACCATGAAGAGGAAATGGTGGTTTTCGTTCATTTTCGACTACGGCTAGGATCTGGGCTTGCGTGACAACGGACGTTCCCGTCGGTCTTACCGAGCCCCTAACCTTTACTGGTTAGGGATTTTTTTTGCTCGAGTAAATCACTGTTACTTCGCCGGGGCTTTTTGAGCCCAGCGTGTTGAACTGGAGAACAACATGGCCGAAGAATCCACTACGACCACAAGCTATCGGAGTGAAAAGTACAATCCACACGAGATCGAGCCAAAATGGCAACGAGCTTGGGATGAGCGTGGGATCTACAGCATCGACCTTGCCTCCGATCGAGAAAAGTACTTCTTCTTGACGATGTACCCTTACCCATCTGGTGACCTGCATGCCGGCCACTGGTATGCCGAGGCTCCGGCGGATGCAGCAGCCCGCTTCAAACGCATGCGCGGTTACAACGTGCTCTTCCCGATGGGATACGACGCCTTCGGGTTGCCGGCGGAAAACGCTGCGATCAAGCACGGCATCCACCCGGCCAAGTGGACCTACAAAAACATCGAGCGGATGACCCGGCAGTTCAAGCAGATGGGCGCGATGTTCGACTGGTCCAAGAAGATCGTTACCTGCGATCCCGAGTACTACAAATGGAACCAGTGGTTTTTCGTGAAGATGTTTGAACGCGGCCTGGCCTACCGCAAGGAGTCCTACGTCAATTGGGATCCTGTCGACAAGACCGTCCTGGCCAATGAACAGGTGGTCGATGGCCGCGGCGAGCGCTCGGGTGCGTTGATCGAACGGCGACTGATGCCCCAGTGGCACTTCAAGATCACAGCCTATTCCGAAGAGCTTCTGGACTTCGAAAAACTCGACTGGCCAGAGCGGGTCAAACTCATGCAAACCAACTGGATCGGCCGCTCCGAAGGGGCCGAGGTTACCTTTCAAAGCGAAGAGGGTGACGACATCGTCGTCTTTACCACGCGTCCTGACACGCTCTGGGGCGCCAGCTTCATGGTACTGGCACCCGAGCATCCTCTGGTGGCCAAGCTGACGCGCAGCGAGTATCGCGAAGGGGTCGAAACCTATGTCAAGCAGACCTCGTATTTGAGCGAGATCGACAGGCAGGCCGAAACGAAAGAGAAGACCGGGGAGTTTATCGGAGCGTTCGCGATCAATCCGGTCAACCAGGCGAAGATCCCCATCTGGATCGCCGACTACGTGATGATGGGATACGGTACCGGTGCGATCATGGCGGTACCTGCTCACGACGAACGCGATTTCGCCTTTGCCCGTAGATATGATCTGGAAGTCATCCCCGTCATTCAGCCGGCGGGAGAGGCATTCGACGGTGCAACCATGTCCGAAGCCTACACCGGGGATGGAGTGATGGTCCGTTCCGGTCCGTTCGACGGGACACTGGCCGGCAAAGAGGGCGCCGGCGAGGGGATCCAACGCGTGATCGACTGGCTTGAACGCCAGGGCATCGGCAAGAGGCGCATCACCTATCGCTTACGCGACTGGTTGATCTCGAGACAACGGTACTGGGGGACACCGATCCCCATGCTCTACTGCGATCACTGCGGCGTTGTGGCTGAAAAGGAAGAGAACCTGCCTGTCGTCTTGCCCGAGGATGTCGAGTTTCTGCCCACGGGCGAGTCGCCGCTCAATCACCACCAGGAGTTTCTCAACACCTCTTGCCCACACTGTGGCGGGCAGGCGAAGCGCGAAACCGATACCATGGACACCTTTATGGATTCGTCTTGGTACTGGTTCAGATACCTTTCGCCCCACAAGAACGATGGACCTGTCGAAAAGGATCTGGTTCGGCGCTGGACACCGGTCGATACCTATACAGGAGGTATCGAACACGCCATTTTGCACCTGCTCTATGCACGGTTTTTCACCAAGGTCTTACGGGACCTCGACCTGATCGATATGGACGAACCGTTTTTGAAACTGCGCAACCAGGGGATGATCCTCGGTGAGGACAACGAAAAGATGTCCAAGCGCCGTGGGAATGTGGTCAACCCCGACGACCTGGTTGCGTCTTATGGGGCAGACACGGTGCGGGCCTACCTCATGTTCATCGGCCCCTGGGAACAAGGGGGACCTTGGAACAGCAAGGGTATCGAAGGGATTTCGCGCTTCTTGAACCGTGTCTGGTCGCTCGTCGTCGAACCCTCGATCGAGTCGGGTGGGGTCGACGAAGAAGTGTGCAAGGAGTTACGTTACGCTACACATTTAGCGATCAAAGAGGTCAGCAAGGACCTCGAGGGCTTTCAATTCAACACGGCCATCGCCGAACTCATGTCCCTGACCAATACCATGATGAAGATCAAGAGCCAGGAGGTGACGGCGAGCGCGGAATGGCGAGAGGCCGAGCGGTCACTCTTGCTCATGTTGGCACCGATCACCCCACACATCAGCGAAGAGTTGTGGGAACGCTCAGGCCACCGCGGTTCGATTCACCTCGAGGCCTGGCCGGACCACGACGAAGAGGCCCTGGCACAAGACACCATACAGATGGCAGTACAGGTCAACGGCAAGGTGCGTGGGCAGATTCATGTCCCCCAAGATGCCAGCCGAGAGGCTATCTTGGAGATCGCCAAGAACGAGAGGAATATCACCAGGCACCTAGAAGGTATGGCGATGGTAAGAGAGATCGTGGTACCAGGGAGGCTCGTCAACTTGGTCGTGAAACCCGATAAGAGCTAACCTCGCCCCGTGCGTTCCCGATGTGGTCGGAGACCAGTAAAGTGCCTTGGCAGCCCTATAGGGTAACGATATAGTTCACTACCAGAGTGATGACCGCGATCGACACAGTCACCACCCAGAACGGCACGATATACGGAATGAAGCGCTCAGGAACGAGGTATTCAGCGATATACTCATGACCCTTTTCGTCGCCGAAATATCGCGTGAGTTTGGTCAAGGGGCAGCGTCCGCCACCGCACAGTAGTAGTGCCGACCCCTCGATGACCATGGCACCTATGGCCAAGAAGAGCTTCCAATCGTATGTCCGCGTAAGACCGCTGTAAAAAAGGTAGATGATCGCGAGGATCATAAAGACTTTGAGGACCGAATGAAGTACCTTTAAAAAGACGACCATGAACGCATTACTCGATTTGGAAGAAAGCATACCAAGATATAGTACGCGAGAGCCCGATGCTTGGCAAGTCGATCGAACCAGAGTGGATAGGCCGACCGGACGATTAGGGCGGAGCGCAGCGCTTTTTCGATGCCTTACTGAGGAGCTATCAGTGCGACCTCGAGCAACGTAGAGAGATCGACAGCCGGCCGCACGATAAAGGAGCTACGGAGCTCATTTGGGTCGACCGGTAGAACCTCCTCAACCACGCCCACCAACACACCACGGGGGAAGAGCCCCCCGTAGCTACTCGTCTCAACCAGATCGCCCACTTCGACAGGGGTCTGTTCGATGAATCTCGTGACCCGCAATCTCCCACCGATCTCTCCTACTGCGATCCCCTGACCACCGCGCCCACGAACCGTCACCCCGACACGAGATTGGGGATCGGTAATGATACGCACCGAAGAACGCGTAGCGGTCACTTCGGTCACGATACCCACCAGGCCTTGGGGAACGGTGGCCGGCATATTTGGCACCACACCGTGACGCTTCCCCAAGCCGATGACGAGGCGCTCGAGCACAGAGCCGGAGCTGCCACCGATCACAGGAGCCGTGGTAACCACCCCCGGCGACTGGACCTCCCTGACCTCGAGAACCTCGGAGAGTCGTTCTAGACGCAATAAGAGCTGCCTATTCTCCTGACGGAGCGAAGCGACTTCGAGTTCGAGACGCGTGATCTCCTGACGGAGCTCACTGCGATCGATAAGATCGCCGGCGGCCGCACGAAGGTTCAACCCCACACGATAGAGCAGGTTGTGTGGAAGCCCGATCGAACTCGACAGCTGGTAAGGTACCCTGCCGACAAGAGCTGTAAAGACAAAGGTCAACAGCCCCAAGCCCAAAAAGATATACCAAGCCCTGAAAAAGCTAGACAAGGGAGACCCCCAAACGTCCCGCTGACTCTACCACTGTAGCAAGGCTCAACCCAACGACGTTGAAATAGCACCCATCGATTCTACTGACGAGCGCTGCTCCTCGCCCTTGAATCGCGTACCCTCCGGCTTTATCGAGACCCTCTCCCGTCGCGACGTAGCGGCCGATCTCGTGCGGAGACAACTCTCGAAATACCACCTCTGTACGCTGTACGACGACCTCTCTCTGATCACCATAGATGAGACAATGCCCTGTGAACACGGTGTGGGTCTTTCCCGAAAGCCAACTAAGATAGCGTCGATTCTGGTCTACATCTTCGGGCTTGCCGAGCATCGCTCCATCTAGTACCACAACGGTATCGGCGGCGATGATAAGGGCGTCTCGGTAACCGTTCCTGGCGAGCACCGCCTCCGCTTTGCTACTACTCAGCCGCGCTACCAGAGCTTCTGGGGCTTCGGATTCGCGTGGCGTCTCGTCGATGTCCGAGAGCTCGATCTCAAAGGTCAAACCGAGCGCCACGAGGAGTTCACGCCGCCGTGGTGAACCACTGGCTAGGACGATTCTCACCACGGTTCATAGTCTATAACTCCAATTTGGGTTTACACTACTACTCATGAAAGGCCTTTCATCAGGTGACAGCGCGCTGCAAAAGGTGCGAGCCGCCAAAGAGGCGCTGACCCATGTCGAGAGCAACATGCTGGTAGGCTTGGGCAGCGGCAGCACTGCCCACTACGCCATCGAGGCTCTGGGCGACCTACTCGAAAGAGGCGAGCTTACCGACATTGCCGGCGTACCGACTTCAGAAGCGAGTGGCGCGCTGGCACGCAAGCGAGGGATCCCCCTTATCGATCTCCCGGCTGGTGGTGTGGATGTAGCCATCGATGGTATCGACGAGATCACACCGGAGCTCGACGCCATCAAAGGTCTGGGAGGAGCGCTCACCAGAGAGAAGATGGTAGCTGCAAGCGCCTCGATGCTGATCCTCATCGGAGATGCCAGCAAGGCGGTCGACCGTTTGGGTATGAAAGCACCGATACCTGTAGAGATCCTGCCCTTCGGATGGCGAAGAACGCAAACCGACCTAGAGGCGTTGGGGTGCCGACCCAGGTTGCGGCAGGTGGCGGAACAAACTTTTCTTACCGACAACGGCAACTATATCCTGGACTGTTTCGTCAGCCCACCCATCGATGCGGTACAGTTGGCCTGTGCGCTCGCCCTTCAACCGGGTGTTGTCGAACATGGGCTCTTTTTGGGAATGGCCCAACTGGCCTACATCGCAACCGCCGAAACGGTCCGGACCTACCGCAAGGGTGAGAGAAGATGATCTTGGCCGTGGGGCTCGACATCATCGAGTTGGCTCGCGTGAAAAGGGTCTGGCAACGCCACCCGCAGCGTTTTCTAGATCGCCACTTCACTGCACACGAAATCAGCTTTTGCCAAGACAGATCCAACCCCGTCGCCAGCCTCGCTGCTCGGTTTGCAGCCAAAGAAGCGTTCCAAAAGTGCTGGCATGAGACGCACGGCTGGCGCGACGTTTGGGTCGTCCGCGAAGGGGCCAAGCCCCGGCTCGCCTTTGCAACACGCATCCAGCAACAGCTAGACGAGCAGAGCTGCACCGTTCACCTCAGCTTGACCCACAGCAAAGAACATGCCGCCGCCGTGGTAGTTCTTGAGAAGCGTGGGAATGGGAAGGTCATGTGCCCTGGGTGATAAGAGGGTGAGATAGCTACCAAAGGAGGGGGAACTGAAACTCGGTAGCTCTGAAGATGCAAACGCCAGTAAAGACGGGCTCAGCAGCAACTTTCGCAGCCCTCATTACCCATTACTCATCACTCATCACCTCTCCCTCAAACCTCACCCTCAGATGCCACCATAAGAGCAGTTTGTCATTAGAACTCGATATTCCCTTTTAGAAACCTTCGGCGATCTCTAGGAGCGCTTCGGCATCGAGGAGTACGATCGACCGGTAACCCGATTCGATCAGGCCTTCCATGCGTAATTCCGTGACAATTTTCGAAACGCTTTCGCGCGTGCTAGCCGTACCCTCAGCGATCAGTTCGTGAGTCGCGGAGATGACGACTCGCCCCTGTTCATCACGCGTAGCCAGAGGAGTCTCTGACAATTTGATCAGGTAACGTGATACACGTTCGCGTAAGTCACCGGTCTGCAAGTGATATTCGTAGTCCATAAGCCGGTGCATCTGCCTCGAAAGGGATTGGGTGATGGCCATGAGGTCGCTGTGGTTGATCATCTGGGGATCGATCGCCTCGATCTGTGAATGGGTGAGCGCTTCGGCGATCTCTTCGCGCTTGCCATTCAGAAACGCCTCCTCACCGAAGAAATCACCAGGAACCAGATGTCGAACCGTAAGCGTTCGCCCTTCCGGCGTCATACGGGTAATGCGAATCAGGCCGTCTCTGACACGAAAGACGGATTGTGCCTGGTCACCGTTGTGATAAAGCGTGTCTTTACGCTGGAACAAAATAGTCTGGGTCGGTGCTTGAAGGTATCCTCTCATCGCAACGTCTCCCTCCTGTGGCTGTTGGGGATAGGTAAGGTTGTTCATCGTATTGCTCCTTTCACGAACTCGTTCTTGGGTTGTGATCTCACATACTCCCGCTTCTCAGCAAGGTTTCTGGCCGCACTCCTAGCGGCGTTGTGCCCTGAAACGGTGACTCCGATGGTGCCTTGGCCGGGAAAGATCGTATCGCCCGCAAGAAACAGACCTTTCACATCCGTTCGATGCGAGGGGGCAGCGAAATTGGCCGCCCCACCGATCTGCGGAAACCCCCCCACAGTCCCGCCTGCTCTCAACGTAAAGTTCTGGAAGGTGCGTGGGCTTCCGCTCATAAAGACCTCGATTCCGTCCCTGATATGCGGCAAAGCTCGCTCTACCCGATCGAGCAGATGACTCTCCAACTTCTGCTTTTCCTGAAGATACCTGCGCCGATCCTGAGCAAGAGCCATCCATCGCTCGGCCTCCACGTGGGTACTCACCGTGATAGCACGTTTCCCTTGCGGCGCTCGTGACCGGTCCCAACCCGGACTGATCGATACCAGGATATTCCCCCCGTCATGAAAGCGATCTACATCGGTGATCTGTTCATAGTAGTAGACGTCTTTCGGTAGGGTGCGCTCATCGACACCGAGATAGAGGGTAAAAGCACCCCACATCGCAGGTTGGTCTCCGACCCGCTCCAGCAAGCTGGTTTCACTAGGACTGGTGAGGAGCTGAGCCGTATTTTCGAGCGGAATGGCGCTGATCACGACGGGGGCATGGACTTCGCCCCGGCTGGTCGACAGGCCACGTACGACACCGTCCTCATGGATGATGTTCCGCACACGGGTAGCAAACTGCACCTCTGATCCACGGAAAGATAGGTAATCGGTCAGGTCTTGGGCGATGCGCTCCAAACCGCCGAGCTTATAGTGGCACCCGTAACGATAGATGTCGAGCGCCAAGGCCCCGTTAGGGAACAGACAGCGTTCCGAAGTCGTTTGGGCGGCATCGAGAAGTTGCCCATCTATAAAAGCCCGGTGGGCCGGGTCGTCGATACCGAAGCGCTCGAGCTTACCCTGCACGGTCGTGTTGAGATTGATGAGCAACTTATAGACATGGGGATGCAGCGTCCGAAGGGTATCGAGTACGTCATAGGCGTGTTTGAAAGGCATGACCGGAAAACGTCGAGCCACGCGGTACATGACTTTCGCGAGTTTGGCCGTCTGTCGCCAGAAACGTTCCTTGGCTCTCTCTTGACCGGGAAAGGCCCGCTTGAGCTCTGAAAACCAGCGCTGATGGTCGGTCGCAACGATCACCTTGCGATCCGGTAAGTGGACCCTCATTGCAGGATCTACGTCGACGAATTGCGGGCTCAGCCCGAGGTAGCGATAGATCTGGTCGTGGATTCCTCCGGGTTCGAAACCCATGGCGACCGTGGCTCCCACCGCGAAGCGAAAGCCGTGCCTCGAGAAGCCGGCGGCACACCCACCAGGATGGACATCGCGCTCGCATACGACGACACGATATCCTCGCTTTGCAAGCAAGGCAGCAGCAGTAAGCCCTGAAATCCCGGCACCGATCACAGCTGCATCGGCTACCTGGACAGCGGACTGCCGGTTCCCTCTCAATACCCTTCCCCCAACTGCGATGAGAGCGATTTCAGCAACTGCTCCATCGCACGGTCGATATCTGGAGCCAGATAGAGACCTCCCAGAGTCGTTGCCAACTCAGGTCTGTCGTTGAAAGCAGATCCGCCATAGACAGCTAGAGCCGGCATATCCTGAAGGGTTTCACGTTTGATCGTGAGTTCCTCGACAGACGCTGCCGTCGAGGCCGAGATCAGTACGCACGCGGGCCGAATCGTGTGGGCCATCTCTGCCAAATCGTCCACCGGCGTATTGGCCCCAAGATAGTAAACTCGGAAGCCACTACGCCTCAAAGCGACCGCGACCATGAGCGCTCCGAGTTCATGCTGATCGAGTGGAGCGCAGGCTACGATGGCGACCGGCCCCATCTGATTGGTGGAAGCGAGATTGAAAAGACTGCGCAAACGACCGTAGACATAGCTGCTGGCCAGGTGTTCTGTAGTGGTGGTGATACGGCCCTGATGCCACAGATCTCCGAGTTCGATCATGGTGCTCGCCAGCAGATCTCGCATCACGGCCTCCACCGGGTAGAGGGTATGCGCCTCGGCCAATACCGCATCGGCCGCAGCCTCATCTAGATCGATAAACGCTCTGATAAGCTCTTCCCGGAGACGGGGTAGGGGTTGAGGAGTGGCGAGAGGAATCTGGAGCTCTTTGACCAACTCCGCAGCCCGCGACGCAGGGATGCCGTTGGAGATATGACCCTTCATGGTTTGGATCTGATGGATATCTCGATCGCTGTAAAGGCGATACCCGGCGCTGGAGCGCTCGGGGTTGGGGAAGCCGTAACGACGCTCCCACTGTCTTAGGGTCGTCGCAGCAACACCGGTTCGCTCCTCGACCTCATTGACCGTGTACTTCCCTGTTGAGAAGGAGGGTGGCTGTAATGATGGTGGGAAGCTGGAATGAGACATAAAGCAAACCTTGTACAATCTATGTACATGTTAGTACAAGCTATGTACATTGTCAAATGCGAGGTTCTACCTGGAGATCTTTCTCTTTCGAGGTTGGGTACTGCGAGGTAATAGGTAAACGGTGATGAGGGATGAGTGGAACGACTCGGTTGAGTCCGTACAGTTCGCAGTACTCATTACCCACAACTCATCACCCATCACCTCCCTATTCACATAAGCATTCAAACCGACAGGCCCAAACCATCGCTTGGACACATCTGTTAAGATGCGACAACGAGATGAGTCCCCGCAAGCAGATCAGTATCTATACCGATGGATCGTGCGACACCCAGACCGGCGATGGCGGTTGGGCCTACTTGCTTGCCTATAAGGGCCACCGTAAGAGCGCCAGCGGCTTTGAAGACAATACAACCAACAACCGAATGGAGCTGACGGCAGCCGTTCGAGCTCTACGCGCCCTCAAAGAAGCGTGTGATGTCACCCTCATCACCGATAGCCAGTATTTAAAAAACGCCTTTACGGAAAGATGGCTTCAGACCTGGCAGGAAAACGGTTGGAAAACAGCCAATCGCAAACCTGTGAAAAACCAGGACCTCTGGTTGGAGCTCTTGTCGCTTAGCTCACAACACCACATCGATTGGGAGTGGACGAGGGGGCACACCGGCCACGAAGAGAACGAACACGTCGACCGCCTGGCTCTCAAGGCGAGGAGAGATCGCCGAGGAAACCCGTAGGTCGAGAAGGAGTTACAGACCAGGGGGTAAGTCGGCCAGATGGGCCATAAAGCGCCACAGCACCGTAAATCCTGTCTTGAGAGAGGCCGGCTCCAACCACTCACTCAACCTATGCGCATCACCACCGCGATAGAGCCCGAGGGCGATCGCCGGCAGACCGGCCGCCATCGCCGCGTTGGCATCTGTGCTGCTCGATACAGTGCGCGGCTCGATGCCCGCTTCTAACAGCGCCTCCCGCGCCGCCATCACGAGATGTCCGTTTTCAACCTGAGCCGCAGCGCGATATCCGACTTGCTCGACCTCGACAGTCACGCGATGTTGCTTGGCCACCCGCTGAATACGGCGCAACGCCTCATGCTTGAGATCTTGCAGCGTGATCGCATCCACACTCCTAAGGTCGAGGTTGAATCGAGCCTCTTGTGCGATGGCATTTATACTGGTCCCACCCGATACCCGCCCGACGTTATAGCTACTACGGGCTTCCCGTGGAATCGAAAGTGTGTTCAGCGCGTGGATGGCATCTCCGAGGGCATGAGTGGCACTCGGCGAAGGGAAATCCCCCCAAGAGTGACCTCCCTCTGCATGAAAGCAGATCTCGAACCGATACGATCCCACCGAGGTATTCACAATCGTCCCCAAGTGGCCGTCCAACGCCACGAAGAGATCGAAGTCCTCTCTGTGCGTCTCGATCAGGTGACGAGCCCCATATAGATCCCCCAAGCCCTCTTCACCCACCGTGGCAGCCAATGTCAACTGTGGGTAGACCGCATCGGCTTCCCTAAGAAGGGCTTCGGCACAAGCGATCATCACCGCCAAGCTCGCACTGTTATCGCCGATTCCAGGTGCACAGAGACGCCCCCTCCGTGAGCGCACACTCACATCGACATCTCGACCGAACACCGTATCGAGATGAGCAGCGACCAACACCCGTGGGCCGACTCCTCCAGGCAGAGCGGCCATCACATTTCCTACCTCGTCCGTCGAAGACTCGAGACCTACTCCGGCGAATAACTCGGCCAGCAACTTGCCTCGCACAGACTCTTCAAATGTTGGCGCCGGTGTCTCACAGATACGGACCAACAGTTCGACTATATCGGTGTGGTTTTCAACCACTTTGGTCATAGCTCGTCGACTACTCTACTCCCTCAAGCGCACGTTCGACAGAAAGATCTCGACTTCGGAATTCGCAAGGGCGTTATGAGACGACAACCGCCTATAGACCGCAAACACAATAGCTGCTTTACTGTTGATCCTTAAGTGTGGCGATCCCCTCGCGCAATGCATACAGCGCAGCCTGAGTTCGATTGTTGAGCCTCAATTTCGAAAAGATCTCCGACAGCCTGTTGCGAACGGTCTTCTCGCTTACATCCAGTACGGTAGCGATCTCGTGATTCGATGCGCCCTGCGCCAACAAACGCAAAATGTCCGACTCACGGCCGGTGAGCTCGGATAACTTATGCTCAGAGTTCTCCGGAAGCTCCTTTGTCTTATTGAACTCGTCCAAAATCGAGGCCGCGAGTTCGGCATTTAGCAACGTCTCACCATCGGACACACGGTGAATCGCTGCAATGAGATCGTTGGCATCGGCATCTTTGAGCAAGTAACCGAGTGCCCCGACCTTGATCGCCTCAAAAACGTAGGTATCCTGACGATACATCGTCAAGATGATCACCTTCGCCTCGGGATACTCGCTCAAGATCGCTTTGGTGGCCGCGACCCCATCCAACTCCGGCATCTGGATGTCCATCAAAATGACGTCCGGCTTTGTTTCGAGGGCGAAGCGAATCGCTTCACGACCCGTAGACGCTTCACCGATCACCCGAAACGCTTCTTCGGTCTCGAGGATGCTTTTTAAACCCTGCCGAAACATGGCGTGATCATCACAAAGAAGCAACCGCGTCATGATTCAATGCTACCCCATCGGTGCGAAAGCGAGGCGCCACGTGGTAACGTATGGCGGGTGTAGTGGCAATAGGTCTGCCGATCGGTAACCCAGTGGTGGAAAAATCCGTCTCTCTCGATGACCCAATGGTAGCACACTCGAGCAACTTCACCCCGATCGCTCCCCTATCGGTATGGGTAGCGGCTAGGAGTAGGCCGTGGCACACCCTAAGAGTGCCTTGATCGATCACGCGAAGCGCTTGGAGCTCGGAAAACCGACGTTCAAGACGAAACGAACTGGTCCCGAACACGATCCCGTCTTTGTAAGCGAGGTCGTAATCGGAGACAGAAGCTACAAACAGGGACAAGCGGGCACTAAACGAGATGCTGAACGACGAGCAGCCGAAAATGCCCTTGAACAATTGCAAGAAGCCAGCTCGATGACACCTCCCGAACCCGTGACAGCGAATCCGAAGCAGGCGCAAACCGGCAAGGATCATCCGGAGATGTTCGAGGGTCCCTGGCCCATTTTCGAACGCGTATTGGCCATCTGCCTCGACATCGCCCATCAGCGCACAGACCAGGACCTCGGTGCCACGGACGCCGTGCGCGAGATCCGGGAGTCGGCTCTTGTGCTGTATAAAACGACCCTAGAAGACCTCGGGGAGATCGTCGAAGTGGTTGAGGATGAGTCCTAGGGCTGCGTATCGCTTCGTTCTTTCAAGTCAAGGCAGGCTGCGCGACAAGGTGTATGATCAATTCTTCTGGGCAAAGCGCTCGATGCGTTTTAGCTCGGCCGTAGCCTTCTCTTGAACCATCATCTGAAGTAAGCGCGGACTACTCGTGAAGTTTCCCGTGCCGACCGTTTCGATAATGTCGACCATCTTGGCGGCAAAGGCTCTCAGCGGGGTTTCGAGCGATAGCTCGGCCCGGTGCTGTGCCGTCGGCTTTTCGAGGAGCAAGAGTTCGCCATCGAGCGCGTTCTCACATGCCTCGTTGACCTCGACCACCACATCGCCATAATCCGTTTTCACAAGATATCGTGCGCCCATACAGCCCCCTCTTACCGTGAGATCATAACGCATCTGCCAGAGAGCGAAGCGACTCCTTCGCAACCACGCCACAACAGACTCCTGATCGAGCACACCCCTCGACTCACTCCGGTACAGCACTGAGGACGGGCATCACGAACGCATCCGGATCCGGTATTCCACGATAAGATCCAGAAACACATCAGATCCCACTCGTGCTTGGAAACGTGTCACAATGGCGGACGAAGCAAAAGGTTTTGCTGCTACTCAACCTGGCAGATCGGTGTAGAGTCGAGCATCCGTAGATCAACCGAGCGAAGGGTACGGCACGAAATCTTATGCAAAGCTACCGCGAAGTCCTGATCTTCCTAGCCGGCTTCATCGTGATCGCCCTCGCCTCCGGTCAAATCGGGCGATTCTTCACCCGTTTGAAGCTCCCGCTGATCAGTGGTTTTCTCTTCACGGGACTCCTGGTAGGTCCATATGTGCTCGGACTGGTCTCCGAAGGTGCCGTGTCGCGCCTGGGATTCGTCGACGAAACCGCCCTCGCCTTTATCGCATTTGCAGCCGGTAGTGAACTCTATCTAAAAGAGCTCCGGAGTCACTTCAAGAGCATCTTCTGGGTCACCGTCGGCAATGTGATCGCCATCCCTGCCCTCGGAAGCCTCACCCTGTTCTTGCTGGCAGATTTCATCCCGTTCATGGAGCCCATGTCGCTGCCTATGCGCCTCGCCGTCGCACTGCTCGCTGGCACCATCCTCGTTGCCCGCTCCCCATCTTCTGCCATCGCCATCGTAAACGAACTCCGCGCCAAAGGACCTCTTACACAAACATCGTTGGGGGTAACGATGATTATCGATGTGGTGGTCATCGTCCTTTTCGCCTTCCATTCCTCGATTGTGGGCGCGCTCTCCACCGAACTGCGTCTCAACCTCAGCTTCGTACTCTTGCTCATCGGTGAACTATTGCTCTCATTCGGAATCGGCTATCTGCTCGCCCGTACGCTCGAGATGATCCTGGCCCTCGATATGCACCGGCTCATCAAGACCATCCTGATACTGCTCGCCGGATACGGAATCTTCTTCTTGTCCAGCCTGATTCGCGAGTTGAGCCATGAGAATCTCCCCTTCGACGTGCTCTTGGAACCACTACTCATCTGCATGATCAGCGGAATGTGGATCAGCAATAAAAGCAGCCACCGTACCGAGTTCCTCAAAATCCTTCAGGAAACCGGCCCACCCATCTACATCGCTTTTTTCACCTTGACCGGGGCATCGCTCGAACTCAACGTGTTGACGCAAACGTGGGTAATCGCCCTCACTCTCTTCGCGATTCGCTTGGTAGGGATCTTTATCGGGTCGTTTGCTGGTGGTGTTGCGGCAGGTGATCCCATGTCGCAAAACCGGCTCGGATGGATGACCTATGTGACGCAAGCAGGCGTCGGATTGGGCCTCGCCAAGGAGGTGGCTGTTGGGTTTCCCGACTGGGGTACCGCCTTCGCTACGCTGATCATCTCTCTCATCATCCTCAATCAGATCATCGGACCCCCACTCTCCAAATGGGCGATCCGCAGGGTTGGCGAGGCCCACCCACGAGCCGAAACGCACGGATTCGATGGTCTTCGTAATGCCATCATCTTCGGTTTGGACCGTCAAGCCATCGTACTGGCCAGGCAGCTTCAGGCACACGAATGGCAAGTCAAACTCGTCTCGACAGAACCACAGGCCCAAGAGTTTTCAGCCAAGGATGTGACCGTCACCGTCGCACCCCACCTCGAACTGGAGACTCTCGAGCAGATCGACACCAAACATGCCACAGCGATCGTCGGGCTACTCGATACAGATGAAGAAAACTACCGGCTCTGCGAACTCATCTTCGAACACTTCGGGATCGAGACCGTCGTGGTACGCCTCAAAGACCGTGCCAACGTGGAGCGCTTCCGCGATCTCGGCGTGCTCATCGTCGATCCGAGTACCGCCACCGTACGGCTCCTCGAGCAACATATCCGCTCACCATCAGCAGCTTCCCTCCTACTCGGCATGGCGGGCAACCAAGACTTGATAGAGGTCGAAGTGCGCGATCCGATCCTTCACGGTGTGACCATTCGACATCTCCGGCTACCCCTAGATACGTTGATTCTCTCGGTTCGGCGCCGTGGCAAAGTCCTTATCTCTCACGGATACACACGCCTCGAAATCGGTGACCACGTAACCGTTGTCGGCTCGACCGAAAGTCTGGAGGAAGTCATGTTACGGTTCGATAAGTCCGGTAGCGGGCTACAATCGAGCAACCAAACCGAACGTAGCCATTAGACTACTATCGTGTCCTTATTGGCAGAAAACCCCTCATTGGCTATCGCCGCCATGATCGCACTGGGCATCGGTGCCCAATGGCTCGCCTGGCGTATCAAAATCCCGGCAATCTTGCTGCTCCTCATCACAGGGTTCGCGGTCGGACCACTGACCGGTATCCTCAAACCGAGTGATTTTATCGATAATGAGCTTCTCTTCCCTATCATCTCGCTAGCGGTGGCACTCATCCTGTTCGAGGGGGGGCTCACATTACACCTATCGGAAGTCGAAGAACTCCACGTCGTGGTACGAAGGTTGGTCAGCTTCGGCGCGCTGATCACCTGGTTGGGTGCCACCTTGGGTGGCTTTCTCATCATGAAACTCGACCTCAACCTCGCAGCACTTTTCGGCGCGCTGGTGATCGTGACCGGTCCAACCGTCATCGGACCCCTGTTACGCAATGTCAAGCCGCAGAAGAACATCGGCCTGATCCTAAAGTGGGAAGGCATCCTCATCGACCCGATCGGGGCCGTGATCGCCGTTTTGGTCTTCGAGTTCATCCTGATCGGGAGTCGCTTCGAGGCGTTGGGACAAATCCTGGTGAACCTGATCTGGGTGGTGACGGTGGGCGGCATCTCAGGTGTTATCGGGGGAGTGTTGCTAGCGTTCATCTTGCGCCGCAACCTACTCCCTGACTATCTCACCAACGTGGTTTCACTAGCTATGGTCTTGGCCCTCTTTGCAGCTGCCAACGCCCTGGCACAAGAATCCGGCTTGCTGACGACCACACTCATGGGCATCATCGTAGCCAATCAACGTCTGCCAGGATTGCGGGGTCTTCTCAACTTCAAAGAGAACCTGTCACTCCTTTTCATCTCTCTGCTCTTCATCATACTGGCTGCAAATATCGAGCTGGAAACCTTTCTCGAGGCTCTCAGCTGGAGAAGCCTACTGCTGGTCGCTTTCCTCATCGTTATCGTGCGTCCACTCTCGGTATTTGTCAGCACCCTGAGGTCAGGGCTCGGCATTCAGGAACGGTTGTTTCTATCTTGGATCGCACCCCGAGGTATCGTAGCCGCTTCGGTCACCTCACTGTTTGTATTCGAACTCAGCCACGCCGGCACTCACAGTGCCACTGTATTGGAACCCCTGGTGTTCACGATCATCGTCACCACGGTTACCTTGGCGAGCCTTTCGGCCAAACCTCTCGCCCGTCTTCTCGGGGTAGCCGAACCCGATCCCAAAGGCTTTCTTATCCTGGGGGCACACCCGGTCGCACGTCATATCGCAGCCTTCCTAAAAAAAGAGGGTGTAGCGGTTACTCTGGCAGACATCAACTGGTCGAACGTGTCGGACGCGCGGCTGCAAGGAATCGACACCTACTACGGAAATCTCTTGTCGGATCAGAGCGATGATGAACTACAACTCGCCGGCATCGGCAACTTGCTGGCCTTGACACCAAACGACGAAGCCAACGCACTGACAAGCCTCAAATACGCCCATGAGTTTGGTTCCCAACACGTTTTTCAGCTCGAGCCCAAACTAGCCGGCACGAAACGACAAGGCCTCAGCGAAGAGCAAGCCGGACGCATTCTGTTCCACCATGGGACCACCTACGAGCAGTTGGAGCGACTCTTCCAATCGGGAGGTAGGCTGAAAAAGACCGACCTCACCCCTCAATTCACTCTCGAGGACTTCGAGGCCCTCTACGGCCCGGACTACATCTCACTATTCATCATCAGAAACGGAGATACCGAAATCTTACGTGTGGGGAGCAACCCACCCGACGTCGGCACGACGCTGATTTCGATGGTGCTGGAGAGAGAGGAAGAGCCTGACGGCAGACAGGAGTCGTCTCTGTGAACGTAGGGCTGAAACCTGAACTTATTCGCTCGCCTCATCCAAGAACTGCTGAAGCTTTTCGGTATTCACCGTGATAGGGGCACGCCGCCTGCGCACCGCCCCGTACTCGAGCAACCTCGCAAGGCAGTGGCTCACTGTCTCCCGGGTTGCGCCGATCATCTTGGCAAGATCCTGCTGCGTGAGATTCAGATCGATGACCGTGCCGCGTTCGCCATCGGCGCCAAAGTCGTTGGCTAACCGAAGCAACAGATTGGCCAAGCGACCCGGAGCGTCGAACGCACCGACCTCGGCCTGCCACTGCTGTGCCTGCCACAAACGCGTCGACATCACCTGAATGAATTTCATGGCGATACGGGGATACTGGCTAAGCAACCGCTGGAAATCCTCTTCCGGCATGACGATCAAGGTGGTGTCGACAACGGCCTCAGCCTGATTGGGCCGTCGCTCACTAGGCAAGAGGAGCAGCTCCCCGAAGATATCGTACTGACCGAGAAGTCCGAGGATCATCTCCTTACCATTCGGGAAATACATGGAGATCTTGACCATGCCATCCCGTATAAAGTAAAGCGCATCCGCAGGATCTTCCATATGGTAGATAATTTCCCCGGCCGAGAAGCGCTTGTAGGGCGTGATACGCGAAAGCTGTTCGAGCTCCTCTGGGGAGAGGTCTTCAAAAAGCTGCGTATTCTTGAGGTGCCAGACCAAGCTTGGATATTCATGCGTCTGCATTTGTCCTAGTGTAACGTATTGCGGAGCCAATTGTCGCCTACTGCGATTTTTCCTATCGAGCTCGGCGCAAAAAACGGTGTCGGGTGCGGCCCGACACCGCCGCAACAACCGTCAATCCCTCCCCGCCAGCTCGGGTACTTCGGCACCGCAAGCACCCCACTCGTCGACACTCGTATCCTCTTGAAACGGTCTGATCCCCCGCAGATAGGCCGCATGGGCGATCATATATCCTGAAATCGGCGCAGTAAGCAAGAAAAACGCCGCCACCAGAAGCACCCGTTCTGTTGCCTGAGCGGACACAAACGCCAACGCGGCGCCGCCAAAAATACCCAGTCCACCCAAGGTGACAAGCTTGGTCGCCGCATGAAGACGTGTATACGCGTCTGGGAACCGCAACATACCGAGCGCAGCCGCCAGCAGAAAGAAGGTGCCAGCCAATATGAGGGCCTCGGATACCGGACTCAAGCTGACCGTTTCAACCTCCTCGGCCGCACGCACAGCACTCGCCTGCACGAGCAGAAGCGAAACGCTCCACCTGTGAAACACTACTTCATCACCTTCCCAGAGAGGAGGTAGCGCGTGAACGCCACCGTACTCAAAAAGCCCAGTACAGAGATGATCAACGCGACGTCCAAAAAAGCGACAAAGCTCGTCTTGATAGCGGTCAACACCACCAGGACGGCGAGGTTGACCCCGAGAAAGTCGAGCGCGGTGATGCGATCTCCCCAAGTCGGACCACGCAATACCCTAAAGACCGTAAACGCTATCGACACGGCCAAACAGATAAAAGCAGCATTCAGTATCACAATATCCCCACCTATGACATGAATCCCAGGATCAGTTCCTCGATCCGCCGAACGCTCTCCCGTGACCGCTCTACATCCGCCTCGCCAATGGCGTGAGCGTAGAGCGTCCGCCTATCACTCGATACCCCCATGGCGACGGTACCGGGGAGCAACGTGATGGTGGCGGAGAGGAGGGTAATGGCCGCTTCGCTACGCACTCGCAAGGGGAAGGCGATGACATGGGGATGAAAGCGCGGTACGGGAGTGAAGGCCAGACGCGCGATGATGACGTTTGCCACTACGAGCTCGCCCAAGAAGCGTACGAAAAACCGCAGGAAACCTAAGAGGCGTTGCAGAAAGGACCGGTAGCGGCCCCTCGCGACGACGCTGAGAAGGAGCATGCCGATCAAAAGCCCTACAACCAGATTGAAAAACGACAACCCCCCCGCCAGGAAACTCCAAAGCAGAGCCAACGACACCACGCCAAGAAGCTCGCCCATCTCAGTCTCCCTCCCCCACCAGTAAAGCGCCTACGAGAACGCTCTCGAGGTAACTGCGGTTTTCAGTCAGTTGACCGGCCACACCCTCCGCCAGCCGGTACACTGGACCGCTCGCGAGGGTCAGAACGATTAGCAGCCCGACACCGAGTCCCGTGATCATACTCATACTTCGGGGCAGGGAGATCCGATGGACCGCATCGGCTTCGCCCCAGAAGAAGTCCCGCCAGACCTTCACACACGCATAGAGGAGCAAGAAGCTTGTCAAAACGGCACTTCCGGCCACCATAAAACGGAGCGAACCTCCAGCTTCGAAGAGCGAACTGATCAACGCAAACTTGCCGATGAAACCACTGGTGGGAGGGATGCCGGCAAGCGCTAAAGACGCGAGAAAAAAACCGGCCCCCAACCAAGGATAGACATCCAAATGACCTTCGGCACGATAGCTCTCGCCCGCAATGCGCTCGGCTATCGCTGCCAACAAAAAGAGCGCAAACACCACCAGCACCGAGTGCACGAGATAGTAAAGCGCAGCGCTCATACCTGTCACCGTACCGATAAAGGCTCCCATCACCACGTAGCCGATGCTGGCTACGTTGGCAAAAGCCAACATGTGACGCCACCGACGGCGCGACACCGCCCCAAACCCACCGATCAACAAGGTCAAGCCTGCAAAGGCGAGTATTGTCATTTTGAGCTCGGCTTCCGCTGGAAACATCAGCGTAAAACAGCGTATCAACGCATACGCCCCTACTTTTGTCAACAACGCCGCGAAGAAAGCGCTGGTAGCAGCCTGCGGCACAGGATAGGCATTTGGCAACCAGAAACCGAAGGGGAAGAGTGCTGCTTTGGTCGCGAACACCAGGGCGAGCATCGCGGCGACCACGGCAACACGCGGATCGGCACCTGAAGCCGAAAGTCTCACCGCGATATCGGCCATGTTGAGCGACCCGAAGAGACCGTAGGCAAATCCTGCTGCCACCACAAAGATGGCTGAAGCCACCAAATTGACGATGACGTACTTGAAGCCTTCGCGCAACTGCGGCAGCTCTCCACCGATCAAAAGGAGTCCATAAGAGGCCACCAACATGACCTCGAAGGCGACGAAAAGATTGAACACGTCGCCGGTGAGAAACGACATGTTCACCCCCATGAAAAGAAACTGGAACAACGCCTGGCTACCGAACGCCTCACGAGCCCGGTTGAGGAGCGGTCCTTGGCCCCGGCGCGACGGTTGCTGCAGGCTAATCCCCGCGAAAAGTACTGTGAGAAAACCGGTCAGGCCGCTCAAAAAGAGCATCATCCCCGTAAGGCCATCGGCCACCAAGGTAATCCCATAGGGCGCGGGCCAATCCGCCATCTGGGCCGTCAAGACCTCACCAGACCAGGTGCGAACAGCGATGCTGGCGTTGACGAAGAAGGTGACCGCAGCGACTACGCCGGAGGACACCGTGCGGACCATCGGCCGCCGTAGCAACAAGAGCAACGCCCCGGAGACGAGTGGGATGAGTACCGGCAGAGCGAGGAAGTTCATCGCGTCCCCTCGACATCGGGGCCGACCTCGGGCGAGACCGAGGGACGCTCCGGGTCGGCATAAGCATCTGGAGCTTCCAAGGGATCGAGGCGCTCGACGAGTTCTTGCACATGGTCGGTGCGGGTCGCCTGATACGCCCGGACGGAAAGCACGAGCAGCAACGCCGTCGTACCGAAACCGATCACGATTGCCGTCAGAATCAGAGCTTGTGGTAAGGGATCGTTGTAGGGTCCCTGGGTATTGAGGAGCGGCGGTGCGTCCTGAGCCGTACCGGCTCCGGCGAGAAGGATGCTCAAATTGGCTCCATAGGCGATCATACTCAGCCCGATGATCAGTCTGATGAGGGCCCGGGAAAGCACCAGATAGACACCGGCACCGATCAGCACCGCTACCAGGAGCGGAAGGAGAATCGCCATCAGCTCCCCTCCCCGGTCTGCGGGTCTTCATGCGAGTGCAATGAAGCGACATCTTCGGCGAGTAGATCGATGATGGTGAGCGTGGTACCGACCACTACCAGGAACACACCGGCGTCGAATAGCACCGCACTGGCCCACTCGATCTCACCAGCAAAGGGCAGGGTCAGGTATCCGAAACCGCTTTTCAGGAAGTTATGCCCAAACAACATAGGGGCCACCCCCGTACAGGCAGCCAGCAAAAGACCGATCGGGATTAGGCTCTCTACTGGTAAGGTCAGCAAGCGGCGATCACGAGACATACGAGCCAAGAGAGCAGCCACAGCGACGATGAGACCTGCGACAAAGCCTCCACCCGGCGCATTGTGACCCCGCAAGAAGAAGTGGAAACCGAAGACCATCAAAACAAACACCACAGGGAGTGCCAGGGTCCGGAACACGACGTCGGGAAATCTACTCAACGCTCACCTCGATTCTCTTCGTGCCCGGCTTGCGAGCGCTTGAAACGCAGACGGATCAACGCCAACACCGTAACCGCAACGATGGCGAGTACCGTGATCTCGCCCATGGTGTCATATCCACGGAAGTCGACGAGAATGACGTTTACTACGTTGTATCCTCCACCGAGCTCTTTGCTGAACGCCAGAAAGTAGTCCTTGATTCTGGGAGCCAAGGGCACTTGTACCATCACCAGCGCGACAAAGACGGTGAAGGCCACACCCAAGGAAATGATGCCGTCGATCAAAGCTACCGGCGCCGGCCTAGAGTACCGCTTGAGCACCGGTAAGAAGCGAAAGACAGATAGAAAGAGGATGACTGTAACCACTTCGATGAGCAGCTGGGTCAGGGCCAGATCCGGTGCACGCAAAAGCACAAACACAAGGGTAGAGCCGAAACCGGCCAACCCCATAAAGATCAACGCACTGAAACGTGTGCGCGCCAAAAGGACACCGGTGACGCTGGCAACGATGAGCAGTCCCACGATCGCCATACTCAATGGAACAGGGCCAGGGCGTGGGAAAATAGCATGCGAAGCAACCCCCAAGCCGGCCAAGGCTAACGCACCCCAGATCAGTCGTAGGTGGGTGGCGAAGGTCGCCCCCTGTGTAAAGTTCGTGAGCCATAAGGCAAGGTGCTCGAGCCCAGCCAACAACTGGTAATAGACCGTATTGGCGTTCCAGCCAGGTGTCAAACGCGTCTGCATGGCCACGAAATGATCTCTGATAAGATGAAGGGCCGTACCCGAAAACCACGTCAGCACACTGAGCGCCAAGCCGAGACCTAGTCCATGCCAGAGGTAGAGCGACTCCCCTTCATACCCGAGCGAGCCCGCAGCGAGATCGGTAAACCAGGTTGCGATCGTGGCGTCCCAAGGAAAGAGTCCGAAGAGAATCACCGCAACGGAGAGGGGGATCAGCGGAGCCAAAAAGGGTAAGGAAGCCTCATGAACACCGGGGTTTTCACAACGAAACCTCCCAAAAAACACCCTGAGAAAGCGCAGGCTATAAGCGAAGGTCATGATGCTGCCCGAAACAGCTATGAGCGTAGGCAGCGTCCCTTCATGCAGCATCTCTTCAAAAAACAGCTCTTTGGAAATGAACCCACCGAACGGAGGTAGGCCAGCCATACTGAGAGCTGCAGGAACCGCAAGCACAGTGGTAAAAGGGAGTTTACGCCAGAGCCCCGAGAGCGCACCGATATCTCGACTACCAGCCGAATGATCGATGATACCGACCGCCATGAACAGAGCGGCCTTGAACACCGCATGATTGATCAGGTGCGCCGTGGCGGCGAAGGGGTGACCTGCCCCATATAGTGCGGTCAGAAGCCCGAGCTGGGAGATGGTGGAGTAGGCGAGCAACGCCTTCAAATCGTTCTGACGGAGCGCCAGGTAGGCCCCCCAAAACATTGTTGCCAAGCCGACATAGAGGACGACCTGCGAAAATGGAGCTACCTCGAACAAAAATCCCATCTTGGCGATCAGGACGATGCCCGCTTTTACCATGGTGGCAGAGTGCAGATAGGCCGAGACCGGGGTCGGGGCTTCCATCGCGGTGGGGAGCCACAGGTAGAAAGGGATCTGGGCCGACTTGGTAAAGGCAGCAATGAGGAGCAGCACTACCAACGGCACGAAAAGCGGGCTCGCCTTGATGGCCGCTAGATCGAGCGCCGACAACCGCGTGTCCCCCCCTATGAGAATGAGCAGTACTACGGCAACCAGCAACGCCAAGCCACCCAGTACAGTGATGACCAGAGCCTTGAGCGCACCGTCTTGACTCGCTTTGCGAGCACCCCAGAAACCGATCAGGAGGAAACTGCTGATCGAGGTGAGCTCCCAAAAAGCGAACAGCGCGATCAGGTTGTCGGCCAATACCAGGCCTAACATGGCACCTGCAAAGATCAGCAAATAACTGAAAAATCTACCGTGACGTTCGCCAGGTCCGAGGTAGCTGGCCGCGTAGACAAAAATCAGAAGGCCCACCGCGGCGATGATCGAGGCGAAGAGAAGCGAGAAGCCATCGGCTCGAAACGCAAAGGCCAGACCGATACCAGAAACCCAATCGACACGCGCCTCCAAGGCAGTACCGGAGCGGACGCTTTCCACATCCGTAAAGAGCATAAGGGTGGGAACGAAAACCGAAGCGAGCAACCAACCCACCTTCGCCCCCATCACTCGCGCCGCTACAGGCGCCACCAAGGACGCCAGCAGCGGGAGCGCTACAGCGAGCAGAAGCAACTGAGACCCTGTCACCAACAGACCCTCGTGCCGCGCAAGTACTCCGAAACGATCTCGCTCATCGATGTAAGAGGAGAGGCGAAGACGACGGTTTTGAACAGAATGAACCCGAACGCTCTACAGAGCCACAAGACTTGCTGATATGGGTGTTCATCACTGAATCGGCTACTCCTTTACGGCCGACAGCGCTTCGATCAGATCGAACAACCTCAGATAGGCTGAAAGTTCTAGCGGATTTTCGACTCTGATCCCGTTTACAAAGACCGTCGGAGTCCCTGTGAGCCTCAGCGTCTCGGTAGCGTGCCGGTAGGCCGTCTCCACCACATCAGCATAGCGCCCATCTGTCAAACAGTTCTCGATCTCTCCATCGAGTTCGAGTTCAGACGCCAGGCCCTCGAAGAAGGGGATCGGGTCTTGTAGGCTCTTCCAATCGGCTTGGGTTTCAAACAGGGCATCGTGATACCGCCAGAACGCCTCGGACGTACGGTTTTCGGCAACGCACTCGGCCGCTTCGGCTGCACGTGCAGCGTTGGCGTGAATGCTTCGCAATGGGAAGTGATGGTATTCGAAGCGGACGTCACCACGAACCAACAACTCCTCTTTGATGTCCGGCAACGCACGCATGGCGTAGTTGGCACAAAATGGACATTGGAAATCACTGAATTCCCGAATGACGAACCTGGCGTCGGCGGGCCCGAGCGTATGAGGTGTCTCTTGAAAAACGTCTGCACCGATCTCTTGTATGGCCAGCTCGAAATCCACCTCGAATGGGGCCTCACCGCTGACTTGCAGACGCCACAAATAGGCACCGATCCCGAGAATCACCTCACCCTGGCCACTCAACGGAGCCGTTCGGGTCTGCAAAAACGTCTGCACAGCACCTGAAACATCCGCCCCGTATCCCGTGGCCGCATCTAGCAACGAAGCGACGAACTCGATGTTCAGATCATCCAAAACCCCTTGTCCACGGAGACCGACCACCAGCCCATTTCCTACGTCCAGAGTGAACCCAAAGCCACCAGACGTGAGATAACTACCGTCTTGCTGTAGCGTTGGATCGTACTCCTGCAGCGGCTCCAAAAGGGTAGCAGTGGGTTCACCGATCGAGGCATCGGCGGTAGATAAAATCAGTGCAGCAAGAAGGTACAAAAACCATCTCTTCATCGGTTGTTTCCTCACTTCCCACGTTCCGTCAAACGCAACCAGCGCCCACAAGTCACTTCGAGGAGCGTTTCGACCGACAGCTCGAGCATGGCGTCGACGCTCCCCCCACCACCATAAACCACCATACCCGGATGCACGCTGGTACGGTCGAGATAGGTCGGCAAGTTTTGAACATGGCCGAAGGGGGGCATCGATCCGACCACGAAACCGGTCAGCTCGAGCGCTTGATCTGCCCCGGCAAGCTGGACGCGGCGTCTCGAAGTACCAAAGGCATCAGCCAACCTTCGATAAGACAGGCGCTCTTCCCCGGCAGCGACGACCAGTACGGGCTCAGTATCTACCAAGAATACGAGGCTCTTGATGATCTGATACGTCTCCACCCCCAACGCGTCAGCGGCGGCGGGGACCGTACGGGTGGGAACGCCCGGATAGATGAGTTTTGCCGGGATACTACGACGGTCGATCAAAGCGGCGAGGTCCTTATCGGTCAGGGTCGAAACAGTCGTCATGGCGCAAGTGTAGCGCCTGAAGTCTAGCGGGCTCAAGGCGCCCTATTTCTGTCTGTAAATGCTTCCACTACACATTGCGACAGCGTGCTATCGTGCAAGGTATGAACCTCGAGATGCGCGAAACGACGCGCGCACTGGTAGCACGCGAACGCCTGCTCATCAACGACTTACGCGAGGTATTGGGTCGCCTCGATACTTCAGAAGAATCCTCGAGGGACCTCAAAACCGCGCTTTTGGACCTCGATGGCATCTTTATGTTGGTAGTTGTCGGCGAGTACAACGGAGGTAAGTCGAGCCTCCTCAACGCCCTACTCGCCGAAAAAGTCATGCCCGAAGGCGTCACGCCAACCACAGACCGGGTCACGATCGTTTCCTACGGTGAGAGTATCAGGGACGTCGAAGAGACCTCCGGCCTGGTGCGGCGCACCTTCCCCTCACAAGCCCTGCACGAGCTGGCTCTGGTCGACACACCCGGCACCAACGCCGTGATAGCCAAACACCAAGAGCTAACCGAAAAGTTCATCCCACGGGCCGACTTGGTCCTCTTCGTCACCAGCGCCGACCGGCCCTTTACAGAGAGCGAACGAACCTTTCTGAAGCTGATCAGTGCCTGGGGCAAAAAGATCACCATGGTGGTGAACAAGCTCGATATTCTCGAGACGGAACAGGAGCGGGAGCAGGTGCTCGGCTTCGTCCGAGAACACGCCAGAGAGACGCTCGGGCTCACCCCACAGGTCTTTGGGGTAATGTCTAGAAAGGCCTTCAAAGCCCGCCGGAGCGGGAGCGATAGCGCCCTCGCCGCAACCGGTTTACCCGAGCTCGAAGCGTATATCGAAACGCATCTCTCCGAGGACGAACGCCTCAAGCTGAAGTTGCTCAATCCACTCGGCGTGGCCCAACACATCACCCGATCCCACCAAGGCCTGCTCTCAGAACGGCTCGCCCTGCTGGCGAACGACCGCAGAAATCTAGAAGAGATCGAGCGGCAGCGCGATCAGTTCGACCGCGATATCCACCGTGAGTACCAGGCCTATCTTGCCCGTATCAAAACCGTTCTGCTCGAGGTCGAAAGGCGGGGCGAGGTCTTTTTCGACGACACAGTAAGACTTCGTAACCTCCTCGGCCTTTTCAACACCGACCGGATACGAGAATCGTTTGAACACCGTGTCATCCGCGACGCCGATAAAGACATCGACCTCGCGGTCGGCGCCGTCGTCGACTGGTTCATCCAGCGCAACTTGCAGCTTTGGGAAGATGTCATGGGCTTTGTCAACGAAAGCCGAAAGGCCGGCGAAGATCGAGTAATCGGTGAGGTCGGCGGGCGCTTTCACTACGATCGCCAAGCCCTCATTCAAAGCCTACGCGAGCAGGCTGAAAAGATTCTCGCCACCTATGATGAACGCGATGAGGCGATCCGGCTGGCCGACAAGCTTCAGAACGCCGTGGTGCAATCGGGTCTCATGCAAGTGGGAGGATTGGGTCTCGGTGCCGCTGCGCTTACTCTGGTATCGAGTATGGCGATCGACATCACAGGGGTGGTGGCGGGCGTCACCATCGCCGGCCTCGGGCTCCTGGTCATCCCCCGTCGCCGGCGACAAGCCAAACGGGAGCTGCACGACAAGATGCAAGCGCTTCGAGACGGCCTTGAAGAGACGATCAGCAAGCAACTCGATATGGAGTTGGTTCGTGCCGGCGACAAGCTGACCGGGGCCATTGCACCATATACTCGTTTCGTGAGAAGCGAACTCGAACGCCTCGACTCGTTACAACAACAGCTAGAAGATCTAGCCACCAACATGCAGGCACTCAAAGAAGAGATCGAGATGCTCCAATTACAACCAGACCGATCCCAGTAGAGCGGAGTGAGGGGTTTGGGGTTGTCCGTATCGGTGCGAAACCTTTGCGGCAAGCTGGATGATAGACTCTCCCCCATGACAGCACCACGTAAGCGTATCGCCTATCAAGGTCTCCCCGGAGCCTTCAGCGAGACGGCGGTTCTCCAGTTCGCCAAAGATAGTGAGGCGATCGGGTTTCCCAGCTTCGAAGAAGCCTTCCAAGCCACCGTCAAAGGGGAGTGCACACACGCCTGTCTACCGGTCGAAAACAGCTTGGCCGGCTCGATCAACCAGACCTACGACCTGCTCACCGACTCGGTGTTACACGTTGTCGGCGAGCAGATCGTCCGCGTTCACCACAACCTGCTCGTCAAACCGGGTGTCACGCTCGACAAGGTAAGGCGCGTGTACAGCCACCCGCAGGCGCTGGCCCAGTGCCAGAAGTTCATTCGCAAACACCACTTACAGGCGGTTACCGATTTCGACACCGCCGGAGCTGCCAAACTCCTGGCCGAAAATGGCACAGACGGTCAGGCTGCCATCGCCAGCAGGCGCGCCGCCGAAGCCTACGGCCTCGAGGTCATCGCAGAACATATCGAAGACATGGAGCACAATTTCACCCGCTTCTTCGTCCTCGGCCACGAAGAAGCCGAAAAGACCAGTGAGAACAACAAGACCAGCTTCGTGCTGGCAACGCGCCACAAACCGGGCAGCCTAGTCTCTTGCCTAGAAGAGTTCCCGAAGAACGGGATCAACATGACCAAGCTCGAGTCTCGACCCCGGCGTGACAGGCCGTGGAGCTATATCTTTTATATCGATATCGAGGGTCACATCCTCGATGCCCACGTCTCCAAGGCGGTGACGGGTCTTATGCGCAAAGCTGCCTTTGTGAAGTACTTGGGTTCTTATCCGAGCGCACCCGAGCTCCTCGATCTGGAGTAACCCCTCCCCGGAAGTCTGATTGCGATGAAAAACGGACCGAACAAACCTGCTTGTGGCTCCCGAACATGAGTCAGAAGAACACTGTAAAGCGCAGGGAAGACGAAACCTACATGACGCTCAGTGAGGCCTTGAAGCGTTCCGGTCTGGCCGAAAGTGGCGGACAGGCGAAGCACCTGATCCAAGGAGGATCTGTCCGTGTCAACGGCAAGGTAGAGACACGCCGAAAGCGCAAACTCCGACGCGGCGACCACATCGAAGTCGATGGTGAGGGTTTCATACTCGACTCGTAACGTCTCGAAGCACCCCATCCATCAACCCCTTAAACCGAGACGCCTTGTAAACAAACCATCTCACAGCATCGAATAGAATACCGTTCATCGAATCGCCGAAGCATGACCTATGCCTATCGGCTGCGTGATACACTCCCCTTCGATACGCCCTGCGGCCCGAGCGGACTGCAATCCGCCAGGGACCTAATGGGCTACGTAACCCGGGGTGAAACGATGCCCAAACGTGAAGACATAAAGAAGATCTTGATTCTCGGCTCCGGCCCCATCGTCATCGGCCAGGCTGCCGAGTTCGACTACTCAGGAACCCAAGCCTGCAAAGCTTTGCGCGGCGCAGGATACCGGGTCGTCCTCATCAACTCGAACCCAGCCACCATTATGACCGATCCGGAAATCGCCGACCGAACCTATCTCGAGCCGTTGTCGGAGGAATTCGCGATAAAGGTGATCGAGCGGGAACGGCCTGACGCTCTGCTGCCGACCTTAGGAGGCCAGACGGCTCTGAACTTGGCCAAGGGACTCTTTGAGAGCGGTGTGCTCGACCGTTATGGGGTCGAGCTCATCGGAGCCAACTACGACGCCATTCAAAAAGGCGAGGATCGCCAACTATTCCAGCAGGCCATGGCAAAAATCGGTCTTAACACCCCAGCAGGTAAACTTGTCGATAGCCTCGAAGAAGCATTCGTCTTCGTGGAGACCATCGGCTACCCAGCCATCATCCGGCCCAGTTACACGCTTGGGGGGAGTGGGGGCGGTGTAGCTTACAACGAAGCCGACTTCTCGAGAATCGTGCGCCAAGGGCTACACGATTCACCCGTCCACACCGTGCTGATCGAACAATCGGTGTTGGGGTGGAAAGAGTACGAACTCGAAGTCATGCGCGACCATAACGACACGGTCGTAATCATCTGCTCGATCGAAAATGTCGATCCGATGGGCGTGCACACAGGTGACTCGATCACCGTGGCCCCAGCACAAACGCTCTCCGACAAGGAGTATCAGCGGCTCCGGGATTACGCCATCATGATCATTCGCGAAATCGGGGTCGACACGGGGGGGAGCAACATTCAATTCGCAGTCAACCCGCACAATGGCGAGGTGATGGTGATCGAAATGAACCCCCGCGTATCGCGCTCGAGTGCGCTCGCTTCAAAAGCAACGGGTTACCCGATAGCCAAGATCGCGGCCCTCCTCGCCGTTGGATATCACTTAGATGAGCTGCCCAACGACATCACCAAAGAGACCAAAGCGGCTTTCGAGCCCTCGATCGATTATGTGGTGACCAAGCTGCCCCGTTTCGCATTTGAGAAATTTGTCAGCGCTTCCGATACGCTCGGAACGCAAATGCACAGTGTGGGCGAGGTCATGGCCATCGGAAGAACCTTCAAAGAATCTCTGCTGAAAGCGCTACGTTCGCTCGAACTAGATGTGCGCAGCGAAACCGAGGGTATGAGTGTGAGCGAGCTCGAGTCGAAACTCTACCCGAACCCATTGCGGTTACCTGTAATGATGGAACTCCTTCGCCGTGGACGGAGTGCACAGTATCTTTATGAAAAGACGATGGTCGACCTGTGGTTCTTGGCACAGCTTCGAGAAATCGTACAGGTAGAACAGGAAATTCGATCTCTACCCGACCCGACGGAGTGGAATTGGGAGTTGTGGCGAGAGATCAAGCGAATCGGCTTTAGTGACGGGGAGTTGGCCAGATTAACGGGGACGGACGACCGAGAACTCAGAAGGCTGAGGTTAAAGCGAGGTGGGGCACCTGTCTACAAAACCGTCGACACCTGTGCCGCCGAGTTTGAAGCCTACACGCCGTATCACTACAGTACCTATGAGTGGGAGGACGAAGTAAAAACGACCCTGAAGGAGCGCGTCGTCATTCTCGGCTCTGGGCCTAATCGAATCGGACAGGGCGTAGAGTTCGATTACGCAACGGTGCATGCGGTCTGGGCGTTGCGCGATGCCGGCTTCGAAACCATCATGGTCAACTCCAATCCCGAGACCGTCAGCACCGATTACGATACGGCCGACAGGCTCTATTTCGAACCACTGACGTTCGAGGATGTACTCAACATCGTCGACCGCGAGAAACCGATCGGCATAATCCTACAGCTCGGTGGACAGACGCCTCTCAAACTTGCCAAGGCCCTCTCTGAAGCGGGCGTACCGATCTGGGGAACATCTGCCGAAGCCATCCACTTTGCAGAAGACCGGGATCGTTTCCACCAGCTCTGTCAGGAGTTAGGGGTTCCACAACCCCGAGGCACCACGGCAAAAAGCCCTGCAGAGGCGATCGACCTGGCTCGGGAGATCGGCTACCCCATGATGGTACGTCCTAGTTACGTGCTGGGGGGGAGGGCGATGATGATCGTACACAGCGAAGCAGAGCTCGAAGCGTATCTCGAAGACGTCTATTCGCAGCTACCGGAACGACCGAGCATCCTACTCGATGAGTTCCTCGCCGATGCCAAGGAGATCGATGTCGATGCGATTTCAGATGGTGAAACGACGGTCGTGGCTGGCCTCATGGAGCATATCGAGGCAGCCGGCATCCACTCGGGTGATAGCGCGTGCATCACCCCGCCGGCAAGCCTCGGAGCCGACGTCATCGACACGATCAAACGTTACAGCGTGTTGCTGGCACAGGCTATCGGAGTACGCGGGCTTATCAACATCCAATTCATCGTTCGAGGCGAGCAGGTCTTTGTGATCGAAGCCAACCCTCGTGCTAGCCGGACCATCCCTTATCTCTCCAAAGCGATCGGCCACCCCCTGGCCAAGTACGCTGCGCTCATCTCGGCGGGTCGAACGCTGCAAGAGCTGGGATTCACCGAAACCCCGATACCAGACTTTTACAGTGTCAAAGAGGTAGTCCTGCCCTTTTTGAAGTTCAGAGACCTCTTGCCGGTACTCGGCCCGGAGATGAGATCCACCGGTGAGAGCATGGGCATCGCAAAAGATGCCTATCTGGCTTACTACAAAGCGCAAGAGGGTGCCAATGCACCACTCCCTACGCACGGCAACGTACTCCTGATCGGAGAGGACTTGCAAGAGCTCGACCGCGAGTTTACATCTCTCGGCTTCAACGTAACGCGACATCCAAAAAGTGGCGCGACACCAGAATATCAGCTACTCGTCGATACGGCCGGCACTCAGGAACTACGGCGGGCGCTAGAGCACGGGCTCCCTTACCTGACCTCACGCCAAGCAGCCGAGTGGGCGCTCAAGGCCATCGCCGCGGTGAAGGAAAAGCCTCTTACGATCGCCAGCGTCCAAGAACTCCACGCGAACCAACAGGGCTCGAAAAACCGAGAAACCGCCTGATCAGCGGGGGCGGCTACCGTGAAGTGTCCGCATCGATCGCTTCAGAGGTATCGGAATCTGCTTCGGGCTCCGGCAAGGCTTTGACGCGCGGCCTATTTCGAAGCGGCAGTTGCTCCCGTAGCGAGAGCGCATATTCAGAAAGGGTGAGCAGCGCGTCAGGTACGTTGGAGCGCAGACAGAACTCACCGCTATCGACTTTGACGACCATGTGGAACGGTGGCTGCGCGAGTTGTTCGAGGACGTGTACGACTTGATCCCTCGGGATATCGTTATCGAGCACGACATCTTCGAGCACAAAGATGGTTGAAGACCTGATACCGGCTAGGCGGGTCAGTACAGCCGAAAATATGCCCCGCTCTGCCACCCGTTGCTCGATGGTGCGCTCAAATCGTTCAAGCCCTTGCTCATAAAGTCCATCGTTCTCGAAGTGAGGCTCGAGGTCGAAGCAGGTAATCACGACCGTTTGGGTCAGCTCTTCTGCCCTCGATATCGCGTCCCATGACCAGAGAGTTGCACGAGCGAGCTCGGCGGGGGCACTGAGACGATGAAGGTCCCGATAGTCACCAAAAACCGCCAAATACGTAGCTGCTGTCTCGCGACGCCTAGACAACAGCGCCGCCCAGTCGATCTTCTCCTCTGAAAGCACATGCACGAGTACGCTGTAGTGCTTTCGACCGAGATCCGCACGTGCCAGCAGCTGCCCATGTGGGAGACCCTGAACCTGAAATCCGAAGCGGAGAAGGGACTCTCTGGCCCTGTTTTGAAACGTTCGATCACCCGACTCCATCTCGGAGTTCAAGGCCGATTCACCAGGGAACAGAACCCGGCGTGGATAGGGAGTAACGGTGACTCGCCTGGGCCCTTCAACTTCCTCCCCATCCTCTCGCCCCTCATGCTCGGCTAGCCGAGCGACCTTCTCCACGGGTTGCCAGCGACCCTCATGAATGATGAACCGTCGATCCGCAACCAACGCCCCACTCAGATCGAACTCGTCAGGGAGATCGGGATTGAGCGCACGAATCTCAGCCTCGGTCATCGGCGTAACCATCTGATAGATCGTATCGAGTAGCTCCTCTACGGTTGTGGGATCCGCATAATCCAGCTTCTTCGGTCGGGCTAGTGCCGTGACGGCATAGCGGCCATCATCCAAGGGACGTATCAGAAGCTCGTCGTTGACTTCGAGTCGATGCGCTTCAAAAAACCCCGCAAAGCCGGCCACGGTGCGCGGCCCACTTACAACGAGCTCGAACTCCTTATCCAACTCGCTGTCGATAGCGGTCACCGCCCCGTGTTCCGGAAATAGCTCAAGGAGCTTCTGGGGCAAGGTAAGCTGACCCGTTCGAAGACAGATGCGGGTAAGGGGATATCTGAACTCGCCAGCCATCAAGCAACCTCGCTCATTTCGAACTTCGAGGCGTAGAAACTACCCCAGCGATCACTTTTTTGTTGCGATCCTCCCACCACTTGTAAACAGAGGGTGTCAGCTACCTTCATACACACGAGTCTACCAGAAGCCCCCAGACAGGGTAGC
The DNA here is from genome assembly GCA_020354625.1 of Trueperaceae bacterium. Classification (GTDB taxonomy): domain Bacteria; phylum Deinococcota; class Deinococci; order Deinococcales; family Trueperaceae. The sequence goes on along the minus strand of CP070651.1, from coordinate 4,076,335 downwards.
CGGGTCGATCGCCACAGGGCCACGATCGCCTGCCAACCCCGTCTCCGTGCGCACTTTATCGAGGTGGCACCGGTTCCTTCACGCTGGGCAACTCTCCTTAACCACATCGATTTCCGACTCGCTCCGCCCCAAACACCCTTGGCCGACCGAACGGTTCGGCGGCACCACGAGCGATCTGCTTTTTCGGTTGGCACATTTGCCCCTCCTAATAAGAACCCCTCAACGAAAACGGCCAAGAGACGCTTGACCGTGTCCACACGTTTCATTCCTCGACACCATCGTACCTCAAAGTTCTAAACACCAGCGGCCGGTTCAGGATACCCAGCGATCATAGCAACTGTCTTACATGAGGCTGACTGGCCCGGCGATACCAACGCCACAAGGGCTTCGGGGCCATACAGAAGACCCCGACCAAGCGAGACAGACACCGCTACACTTTCTCGGTTCGACGCCACGCGAGAATCCTGGCTGACAGGGCCCTTACTTTTTACGCGTCGGATCGCCGAACACGAGCACACGCCGCCGCCCCGAAGGTGGTCGGGATCGAATGCGAGACGGCTCGGCTTCGTCACTCGTCGGGGGGGGTACACTTTCGGGCTTATGAATAGGGGTCTTGAGCCGCTTCGGTGCCTTCTTCTTTACGGGTGACTCGTCTACCTCCCGTTCCGGCACGGCGAGATAGGTGGGGAGAAGATCGATCTGACGACTGGTAGGGTTTGCCGCATAGATGCGAACCTCGACGCTCCCGCCCAGCCGGAACTGCCGTTTGCTGTGCTTGCCGGTGAGCAAAAGCGCATCTTCTTGATACTCGTAGTAGTCGTCGTTGAGGTGCGAGACGTGGATTAAACCCTCCACGCCGTTGGGCAGCGAGACGAACACACCGAAGTTGGTCACACCACTGATCACGCCCCGCAAGCGCTCGCCGAGATGTTCCTTGGCCCAACGTGCTTGGTAGTAGCGGGTCAGATCTCGTTCGGCCTCCACTGCGTTGCGCTCTCGTTCGCTGGTATGCTCCGCCAATTTCGGAAAATCGGTCTTGAGCCGTTCTTTCAGGGGCGGGGAGAGTCGGTGTTGAAGCATGGCCCGCAACACACGGTGCACCACGAGATCGGGATAGCGCCGAATCGGGCTGGTGAAGTGCAGGTAGTGTTCGAACGCCAGCCCGAAGTGGCCCAGGTTCTTCGCGCTATAGCGTGCCTGCTTCAAGGAACGGAGCAGTAGCGTGTTGACCAACTGAGCTTCGGGTTTTCCAGCAGCCCGCTTCAAGATCTCCTGGAGATCTTGCGCCGTTGCGTGTTGAAGATCGAGCGTGTAACCGAGTTTGCCGAGAGCACGTTGCAGGCTCTGGATCTTATCAGAAGAGGGATCCTCATGCACGCGGTAAAGGGCTGGGATCTCGGCCGTAGAGAGATGGTGAGCCACCAACCGGTTGGCGAGCAACATCAGCTCTTCCACCAGTTGTCTCGCTCGGTTGGAGCGGATCGGCTTCACGTGCAAGTTCCCTTCATCATCCACATCGACCTGCGACTCGGCAAAGTCGAAATCGAGAGCTCCCTGTACGATTCTCTGACTGCGAAGCGTCTGGCTCAGCTTGATAAGCAATCTGAGATCTCGCTCCAACTTCCTCTTGCCGTGGGGTAACCGTCCACCCGTCGCCAGCGTCTGCACCTGATCGTACGTGAGACGCGCAGCAGAGCGAATCACGGTCTCTTTAAAGGCTACCCCTTTGATGTCCCCCGCCCGCGTCATATCTACAAGAACGGAGAGGGTGAGCCGTGGCTGACCTTCGACCAGTGAGCAGATACCGTTCGAAAGCTCTTCGGGCAACATCGGCAGAACACTACCCGGAAGATAGACGCTGGTAGCCCGCTCACGCGCTTCACGGTCCAAGCTGGTCTCTTCGGCAACGTAATACGATACGTCGGCGATGTGTACGCCTATCCTCACTAAACCGTTCGAACCCTTCCCCTTGAGCCGCTCCACCGAGATGGCGTCATCGAAATCCTTGGCCTCGGCATCGTCGATCGTAAAGGTGTCGGTCTGGCGATAGTCGGTTCGGCCTTTCAACATCTCGTTCGTGACAGCAGGCGGTATGGCTCCAGCCTCAGACCGCGTCGCGTCCTCGAAGCGGTCTTTCAGACCGTATTTGATGATGACCGCGCGAGTCTCGATCGTGTCGTCTTCACCCTCACCGAGGTATTCTTCGACCTCGCCGAAGGGGTCTTTCTCACCGGACTCCTCCGGCCAGACCATTTTGACGACGATTCTCGAGCCACCCTCCAACGTCCCTACCGATTCAGGCACCAACAAGATGCGTTCTCGTAACCGAGCCGAGTCGGGGCGTAAGATCGCGTACCCCCGGGCGTACTCGAGCGTACCGACTACTCTGTGATGCCTGCGCTCGAGAATTCTTACGATCACACCGCTAGGGCGATCATCAGGGCTCTTCGTGGGGTTCGGGCGAGCGACCACCTTGTCACCGTCCCAAGCACCACCCAACGCCTCTGCAGGGATAAAGAGGTCTTTCTCACCCTGCTGAGGAATCACGAAACCGTACCCGCCAGAAGTGACTTGAAGCTTGCCGAGAACAAGATTCATCTCCTGGGGAAGCCCGTAGGTCCGGCTACGCGTGCGGATCAGCCTACCCTCATCCACCAGGGTGGTCAGAGCCTGCCTAAGTACCGAGCGATCTTTGATTTTCAGGCGTTTCTGGATGTCTTGGATATGCCAAGGTCGCTCAGGGTGTTTCTGAAAAAAGGTGTGGATTCTTTCCAAAGAGAGTTCTGTCATTCTCCTTCAGTGTATCGTTTCCACAAGAGGAGTTAACCGCTCTACAGTGCAAAGTGAAAGCTGCCAGAGGCGTCTCGCATCCGACCCGAACCGGCAGCATCGATCGGGAACTCGATCGATCAGCAGAACTTCAAATCACATAAGCCGTTCGCGGGATCGAGTTCCGGAACTCTTTTTCACAATTTTCAGTATTGACTAAATATTTGAAAATCCTTATAATTAACCCTGTTAAAGGGGGTGCAATCAGCGTGCTCAGCCATGAGAAACTCGAGTTCATCGAGGAGATGGGGCTCTCTCTAGCCCATCAGGGGCTGCCTCGTATGGCGGGAAGGCTGCTCGGAGCCCTGCTCATCGCCGACCCACCCGAACAGTCGGCCGAAGAGCTGGCACAAACGCTCAAGGCGAGTCGGGGTTCGATCAGTACCATGACCAGAATGTTGGAGGCACCGGGGTTGATCGAACGCGTCAGCAAACCTGGTGATCGCCGCGTCTACTACCGCAACAAACCCGACGCCTGGTATCAGTCGGCCAAGACCCGCGTGACACAACTTGCCACCATGCGAAGACTCGCCGAAAAAGGCTTGTCCCTCATCGAAGGGAGTGACGCGGACGTGCGTCGAGGCCTCAAGGACATGCACGATTTCTACGTATTTTGGGAAAACGAGATGCCCAAGGTCTTGGATCGGTGGAAGCATGAAAGGACGTAACCGACCACGGGTTCATGAAAGCCCGTCGACCCGAAACAGGATGCGTACCCGCACCCGTTCATGCCGACACTACCACCAGCTCGGGCTTTGAGAGGAGCCGCATGAGCACCCTCACCACCAAAACAAGGACTACGGCCGGCCCCCTGCACGGAAGACGGGGCAGCGCCATGCCACTCTACCGGCTCGCTTGGCGTAACCTCTGGCGGCAACGTAGGCGTACCATCTTGCTCGTCATCGTTGTCGCCTATGCCACGATGGCGATCATCTTCTTCTGGGGTTTCACCGACGGTTTCCTCGACTCGGTCATGAACGGCCAGGCACGCTTCGTAAGCGCCCCAGGGATGATTACCACCGTGAGCTACCATGAAGACCCCGATCCTGAAAACGCGCTTCCGGAGATCCAGGAGTTCGTCGAGATCGCCGCCGCCATCCCTCAAATCGAGGGGGTGGCACCCAGGCTCGAGTTTCCCGCGCTCATACGTTCTCCCTATGCTACCGAAGGCGTTCAGGTCAGAGGGATCGATCCGAACCTCGAGGATAGGGTGAGCAACATCCCGGCCAACATCGGCCAGGGACGGATGCTCGAGACCCAGGGTGAGGTGGTACTCGGTACCGACCTCGCCGAAAAGATCGACGTCCGGCTCGGTGAGCGCCTCGCTATGGACGCCGCATCGGTTTCCGGTCCGCAAGCCACCGGGCTGATCGTCGTCGGCTTGGTCGATACCGGTATCTCCATCATCGACGAAACCGTCGTGCTGATCCATCTCGACGATGCCCGGTCTCTGACAGGCATCGCCACCGCCACCGGGCTCGCCCTCGACATTCCGTTCGGTCAAGAAGACACTGCGGTGGAAAACTTGCGGCCTCGATTGGGTAGCGGCGTTGAGGCCTACAGCGTCTCGGACCTCCTCGGGGCGCTCCAGGAAGGGCTCGCGGCGGAACGCGCTCAGACGATCCCTCTCGGGCTCATCTTTTCGATCTTCGCCGCCCTCACCGTGACCAGCACCGTCGTGGTCAGCATCTTGGAGCGCACCCGAGAGTTCGGCATTATCATCGCACTCGGTCTCGATCAACACCGTCTCTCTTGGCTCGTGACCTTGGAGGCCATCTTCGCCACACTCATCGGTTACGCCGTCGGCCTGGTTCTCGGCTACGGACTCAACCTCGTCTTTAATACCTGGAATATCCTCGGCCCCCTGTTCGGGAATCTCTACGGTGATATCTTCAGCGCGTTCGCTCTGAGTGATGAAATCTACGCTGCCTTGCGCGCCGAATACCTCCTCTACGCCGGCTTCACCCTCGCTCTGGCAGGTCTTTTTGCCACGCTGGCTCCAGCGGGTCGTATCCGCCGGCTCAACGCTGCCGAGGCCATGCGAACGGAGTGAAGTGATCGACATGTTTTTCAACCAGCAAATCCAGTCAACCTGTGGACCCTCGAGAGAAGGGGGCGGTGTGTTGAACACCGAACGTATACCCTCTGCAGCTGAATCGGATCGGCACGTGCGCCGGCCGGCGAGCTCTCGAAAGGCGGTTTCGGTCTGATGGTAACTCTCGCCTGGCGTAACCTCTGGCGGCAACGCCGCCGCAGCATGATCACCTCCGGTGCGGTGGGAGCGGTGGTATTCCTTTCGCTGCTCTACTACGGCATGGGGGGGGCCTCTATCAATAATATGTACCAGAGTCTGACCGAGGCCACGGGCCATATCCAAGTCCACGTACCCGACTACCGCGATGTTCGAGAGTTTCGAGCCCTCCTGATCAAAGATGCCGCCTCGGTCGAAGAGACGCTGCAGAGTGGAGCCGGACCTGGTGAAGTCATGGGCGTACTAGCGGTACCGGGGCTGCTCTCCGGGGAGGACCGCTCCCGTGGAATCATCGCCGTCGGACAAGATCTACCCACCAGCCTCAGGAACCGGTTTCTCGAAAAGAACCTGATCGGTGGCCGTCTACTCGAAGAGGGCGATCTGGAAGGGATCCTACTCGGAGCAGCACTGGCGCGGGCACTGGAGGTCGAACTCGGTGACGATGTATATATCTACGCTCCCGGCACCGAAGGCTTCGGAGCAGCTGCCTATCAGGTCGTGGGCTTGCTCGACCTCTTGGACCCCAACTTCGAGTCTCGCAGCGCCTACCTCTCCCTGGCTGCCGCACAAGAACTAGCCGCCCCTGGAGCCGTCACCCACTTCGAAATCCACTTCCCAGAGCTGCGACTACTGAAAGAGGACTCCACCGCTCTCACCCGACGCGACACCTTGCAGGCTGCTCTCCCGAACTACAGCGTAGAGAGCTGGCGAGACCTCAACCCGTCTCTCGTCCAACTTCTCGACGCCTTCGGACCGATGATGAACGTCGTCAACATCATCTTCTTTATCCTGGCTGGCCTGTTGGTTGTCAACACCGTCTACTTGAGCCTCATGGAGCGCATCCACGAATTCGGTGTGATCATCTCGCTAGGAGCCGCCGGAAGGAACATCGTGCGCATGATCACGCTCGAGAGCGTGCTGCTCTGCACCACAGGGGCCGCGATCGGCACCGTGCTCGGCCTCCTACTCCTGGCATACTGGTCGCAAAACGGCCTGTCCATACCAGGGCTGGAAGAATACTACGCCAGCTTCGGCCTAAAACCGATTTTCTACCCCAGCGTCAAACCGCATCAGGTGCTGTTTTCAGTAGGCTTTGCCATCGCTACCGGCATTCTGGCTGCGCTCTGGCCGGCAAATGTTGCGTCGCGGCTCGAACCGGTGGAGGCCATGCGCTTCACGGCGTAGCCACATTTGTGACAAAAACCGTCCCATCTCGAAGGAGACCCCATGTCCACTGTCTACTCAGTCAAAGAACTCAAAAAAGATTACCAGGTGGGTGAGGTAACAACCCACGCTCTTCGTGGCGTCGACCTGGAGATTCAGCAAGGTGAGTTCACCGCGATCGCCGGCCCCTCGGGTAGCGGTAAGAGCACGCTCCTCCACCTGATGGGAGCCCTCGACCACCCCTCGAGCGGCGAGGTCTGGCTGAATGACACCCGTATCGACCAACTCAGCAAAAGTCAGTCGGCCCGTTTGCGCCTTTGGAACATAGGTTTTGTCTTCCAGGCATATAACCTCATCCCGGTACTGACAGCTCTCGAGAACGCCGCCTTTGTGCTCGAGCTCCGCGGCATCGCCAAAAACAGACGTGAAACCGTAGCGAGAGAAGCGCTCGCAGCGCTCGGTATGTCCGAGTACGCTGATCGCCGACCCAACCAGCTCTCAGGTGGTCAGCAGCAACGCGTCGCCGTGGCACGCGCACTGGCAGCCGATCCCAAGATCATCCTGGCAGACGAGCCCACTGCCAACTTGGATAGCGAGACCGGGCACACCCTGATCGAGCTGATGCAACACCTCAATGAAGAGCACGGGGTCACCTTCGTGTTCAGCACCCACGATCCGAGGCTCCTCGACCAGGTCAAACGCATCGTCAGGCTCGAAGACGGTCGCGTAACGGGCGAGGAAACGCCCTTGTCGGCATAGACGGCAAACCTCAGTCTATAAATGTCGCGATCTCATCCAGCGTCTTCTTCTCGATATTGGGTACCTTCGCGCCCTCCGCCGGATGGCCGACGACGAGGAGCAGAAAAGGGCGCTCGTTAGCCGGCCGGCCCAAGATTTCGTTGAGGAAGTTCATGGGGCTCGGGGTGTGCGTGAGGCAGGCCAGCCCCGCCTGGTGAAGCGCCGTAATCAGCACACCGGTCGCAATGCCGACCGACTCGCTGACGTAGTAGTGCTTGCGTTTCCCACCGTCCGATTTGATGCCGTAGGCTTGCGCGAATATGGCGATCAGATAGGGGGCCGTCTCGAGAAACGGCTTGTCGGCATCGGTGCCGAGAGGCGCCAAAACCTCGAGCCAGTCATCCGGTGCCCGGTGCTCGTAGAAGGCCCGCTCCTCTCGCTCGGCTTCAAGCCGAATGACTCTTTTTTTCTCAGGATCGCTCACGACCACGAAGTGCCACGGTTGCAAATTGGCGCCGTTTGGAGCGGTACCGGCAGCCAGCAGGCACTGCTCGATAATGCTTCTTGGCACGGGTCTCGTGCTGAAATCACGCACCGTGCGCCGCCTTTTTATACCGCGATAGAACGCTTCCGCGCGCTCGAGCATCTCCCGATCCGACAGGCTGGTAAAACTGAGCGGGACAAAGGGTTCTGACATGAACGTATTAAACCAGAAATATCTTTTAGGGCGAATTCAACAGGTTTTGTGAAGCCTTTGGTTATGAGTAATATAGTTTTCTGTTGTTTGACCCAGCTGCGCTGGGTCAAACAACAGGAAGTCATATCATCTCTCATTACGCTCTGGATCTTCCACTCGTTGTGATCGAGATAAGCTAACAAGACTTCAGGCTATTGAAAACGTTCCAGCTCCCGCTCGGCCAACAAACCCAAACAGCCTTTGGCCGGCGTATCGGGAAAAGGTGCGAGCGCCTCGATGGCCCCACGAGCTTCCCGCTCGATCATCCGCCTCGTGGCTCGGTCCGCCCCGTGAAGCCGGACGAGTTCGATCATCCGCTCGATATCCCCCGGCTCGCTAGCGTGTCGGCGCACGATGTCACTCGCTTCTTCCACACCTTTTTCGAGCAGGACAAGTACAGGATACGTCGCCTTGCCTTCGCATAGGTCTCCCCCCACCGGTTTTCCGAGGATGTGTTCGTCACCGAGTAGGTCGAGGTAGTCGTCTTGCATCTGAAACGCGCGCCCATAACGGAGGCCGAATTCCCTGAGAGCCTCTCGCTCGGCAGCGAGCGCCCCAGCCACCAAGGCCACGCCCTCGAGGGCCGCCGCGACCAGGACGGCAGTCTTGCCATCGATCACCCTGCGGTAGGTCTCGAACGAATAGCTCTCGAGCACGGCGGCTTGAAACTGTAAGACCTCGCCTTCGCAGATCCCGGCGGCCGTGCGGGACATGAGCTCGGTGAAGGGAACGTTCTCAGTGGCTGCCAGAAGCGCCAGGACTCGAGCGAGCAGGTAATCGCCCGACATGACGCTCACGACGTTCCCGTAGCGCCGAAAGGCGGCCTCGCTACCCCGGCGCGTCTCGGCGTCATCGATCAGATCGTCGTGAAGAAGCGAAGCAGAGTGCAAGAGTTCGACCGCCAAGGCCACCCGCATCGTCAGCTCTGGATCTGCACCGAGCAGCCTCCCCGCCAGGAACGAAAGACTCGGGCGCAACCGCTTCCCACCCGCACCCGCCAACTCCTGACCGATCGCTTCGATGAACGCCACCGACGAAACGAGTTCCTCTTTAAGTCTCCCCTCGAAGTTCTCCAAGTCTTGGCGCAACAGCTCGAACACAGTGACCGCTAGTATAAATGACCTGCCCCATAGAGAAATCTCCCCACGACACCGTGGGGAGACATCGAGTAGCGAAGGGAACTTAGTTGGGTGGAGCGATCGCTAGTATGTGGGGGCCGCTCACGTAGCCGCGACCGGTGGTGGAGACGCCCGTGAAGGTGATCTCACCGTACCAACCGGTGGGGCAGACTAGTCCAGAAAACCCATCTGCATTCTGATCCTCAATCGTACAGTGTTCGAGATGGGCCAAAACGATCCCGTCGGGCAACAGCTGATAGCCCTGGGTCGAGACGACCGGCCCTTCGACAAAGGTCGCCCCGGCGGAGTTCACCGTGCACCCCAGATCTAGGTCGGGGCTGGTGCAGTCGATACCGGGGGGGACGAAGAGGTTGAGCGAGCCACGGGAGACATTATCGATACCCGCTGCACTTTCGATCGCATCGACCGGGGCACCATTTTCATTAAAAAACTCGATGGTGTAGCCCGTTAGGGTCACGCCCATGGCGCCGGCCCGGTTGCGGAAGGTGAGGACTCTTTCGCCGACCGTGATGACCCCTGACGAACTAATCGAGTAACCGAGCGCGCCCGGAACTGTGCTGAAAGACACGGACGGACCGTTAAAGAAGTTGATGCCGCAACCCGTCAAGATCAGCACGGGCACAGCGAGAGCAAAGACCAACCAGAATCGCTTCATGCGAGCTCCTCCTTAAGCTGTGGATTCTGAATATAGAATGAAAGGCGCTTCAAGCCGGCTAGAAAGTCCACAGGCTCGACATGCACCTCTCTTGAGACGTTGATGATGGTCGGCGCGAAATTCAGAATCCCCTTGACGCCGGCACGGACGAGCGCATCAGCAGCGTCCTGGGCCGCAGACTGCGGCACCGTGATCAGGCCGATATCGACCCCCTTCTCCCTGACCACAGTGGGAAGCGCATCTGTATGCTGCACTTCCAGACCCAGGATCTTCTGACCGATCTTGCTGGGATCGATGTCAAAAACCCCCTTCAATAAAAAGTCATATTGATCGAAACTCGGATAGTTGGCGATCGCTTGCCCTAACCTGCCCATCCCTACAATCACCACATTCCAGGCCCGGGTCAGACCGAGGATGCGGCGCAATTCACGACGCAAGGTCGGCACCGAGTACCCGGCTCCTCTGGTTCCGAAGCGGCCGAAGTAAGCCAGGTCCTTGCGAACCTGAAACGCTGATACTTGGGCCTCTTCGGCGAGGTGATCGCTCGACGTCTTCTTGATTCCTTGCGCTTCGAGTTGCGACAAGATGCGCAAGTAGGTGACGAGACGGCTGATGGTGGCGGTAGGGATAGTCGACATTAACGCGCGAAGCTCTCGATACCTCTCGCTTGAAGCTGAGACTGAACCGCACGGAGATCGTTGTCGCCGAAGGGACCGAGTAGAAGCTTGATGTACCCGCCCTCTTGGCGCTGTGTGACTCGGTATCCGAAGTCCTCTAGGCGTTCGCGCTGCGGAGCAGAACTCGCTTCAGAACCGTAGGCGCCGACCTGCAAGAAGCGGCCATCGCCCGCCGGTGCAGGCGAGGTTGCGGTGAGCTGGTCGGCCACACTCGTGGTCGCGGTAGGTGCTGGTGAGGATTCCACAGTACTGGCCACAGCCGTGTCGGTGTCACCGGTGAAGCGGTAGACGATCGGTTCCACACCGTATCCTGCACTCTGAATACGCTGCGCCACCCCACTCGCTTCCGCCTCACTTTCGTAGGGGCCGACCAAGACCAAAGACAGATTTCCCTGGCTGCCGGTAAATACCGGATAGCCTTCTGAGCGGAAAAACTCGGCCTGCCGCGCGGCGTTGTCGGCGCTACCGAAGGCACCGACCGATATCCGGTACGTACCCTCAGCCTGCACCTCAGGCAGACTCGAAGCGCTCGGTAATCCGAAGGCCGTGCTGGCCAGCGTCGAACCCTCTGTACTATCAGGCTGAGCCTCCTGCGGTGTAACAGCAGCGACCGGTTCACCCGTCTCTTCTGGCTCCACAGGGAGCGGCGGCAACACGGCGATCGACGGCTCACCCGACTCCACAACACCCGGCTCGGCCACAGGATCTTGGACAAGAGGTCCGGTGGTCTCTGCGAGTGCCGAGGTACTCGGGGTGGAAGCAGAAACAGTTCCACCCGTAGTCTCTATCGCTTGGGGCGCCAGCCTCGGTGGCGGCACACTAGCGGTAACTCGCTGATTCGGAGCGAGCGGAAAGAACGACCCCCCTGTAATCAACGTGGCAATGATGCCACCGATAACCGCCAACAGGGCAAACCCGATGAGCATATCAGGCCAATTGCGTCTTACCCAATCCATAAGATCTCCCTCTAAAAGTATTGACCGAGCGCCTCCCGGGCTGGTTCAAACCCGAGATCGCTGGCTTGTTGCCAGGCGTCCCGAGCAGCACCGCGCCGGCTTTGTGACATGAGAGCCCACCCCAAGTTATAAAAGCTCTCAGCGTCCTGGGGGTTTTGCTGCACCAACAACTGATAGACCAACTCTGCATCCTGGAACCGCTCCAGTGCCAGATACGAAGCACCGAGGTTGACCCGGGCTTCGATACTGTCGGGATCGAGCTGAACAGCACGCTCGTAGTATTGCATAGCCGCCCGGTAATCACCCTGCTGATACTCGGAGAGCCCGAGCCAGAGTTGTACCTGTCCGTTACTCGGCTGTGTGCGAAGCACCTGTTCGAATTCGTTCAAAGCGCCACCGTAGTCTCCCATGCGGTAGAGCGAGCGCCCAAGAATGAAGTGGGCTTGAAACATGAGCTCCTCATCGCCGAGAAACTCGAGAGAACGCCGGGCGTTCATCTCGGCATCCGCCACCTGGGACAGCTGATCGAAAGCGGCAGCCAGCGCCAAGAAGATCTCACCGCTCATGTCATTCAGGATAACCGCCTGCTCGAGCGAAGAAAGAGCGCTACGCGGCTGGCCATTTTCCAGATAGCTGACACCCAGATTGTAGTGCGCTTCCCAGGAACTGCTGTCCAATGCCGCAGCCTTTTGGAATAAGAGCGCTGCTTCTGCATCGCTGCCCAAGCTCCGTTGGAGTAAGCCCAGCTTTACCAGAATGTTCGCTTGCGCTTCAGGGTTCCCCGACGCTTCCGCCTTGGTCAAAGCGCGGTCGAGCGACCGTAGCGCGTAGTCGACCTGCCCTTCATTCACGTAGATATCGGCGATCAGGGCGCTGACTCGGTAGTCGCTCGACCGCCCTTCCAGATCCACTAGGTTGGGTAAGGCGTCGAGACCCCGCTCAGCCATGTAGAGCGCTTCGGCCTGGAGGTAGGCGAGATCGGTGTTTTCCGGCTCGAGCTCGAGAGCACTCCCGTAGGCGTCTGCAGCTGCGCTGAAGCTCGCACCCTGTTTGAGCTGCCCGGCGAGCCCCAAGTAGGCCGTAATCCTGTCCTCGTGGGTCGCTTCCGGATCTGCTTCTTTGATGGCCATCTGGAAGGCCTGGGCAGCTTCACCGAAACGGCGCAATCTCGCCAGCGTCACAGCCTGATTGTAGTGACCGTCGAAACGCTCTGGAAAGAGCCGGGTCACTTCGTTGAAAGAAAACAGCGCCGCTTGATAGTCACCGCGGCCAAACTCTGCGAGTCCGAGACCAAAATGTCCATCACCAGCGAGATAATCCAGCGCGATGGCCTCAAGAAAGCTATCCTTGGCCAGCTCGAAGTCCTCGAGGTCCAAATAAGCGTTTCCCAGATCGATCCAGGTGCCGACCTCGTTCTGCTCGTGTGCAAGTTGACTGAGCTCGTCGATCGACAGCTCTTGTGTGGATGGTTGCGCCAGCGCGACCGCGAGGAGTGCTGCTAGCATAGCTAGAATGGCCGCACGGACGCACCGCTTACTCTTACCAATCATATGCCTGCCTCCAGATGGCTATCTGCTCGCTCACTGTTGGCCGTGGACAGCGTGCGTATCGATAAATCCTTCAACAGTGTAGTATGGTACGCCGTAAATACCCTGTGAAATCCCCCACGAGATTTTGTCGCTTCGGAGCCCGACGCAGGCGTTCAGGAGCGGGCCCGAATCAAGCCTCCGAACCGACACGCGTGAGGGCCAATTGCCCACACGCTCCAGCCGCATCCCGACCACGGCTATACCGCACCGAAACCGAGAGTCCAGCGGCCTCGAGGCGAGCCCTGAACTCCTCGGTAGCCGCTTTGGAGCTCGGCTGGAAGCCAGAGTTTGGCCAGGGGTTGAAAGGGATGAGATTGACGTGGACCGTCAAACCCTCAAGTCTCTTTTGCAGCTGGCTAGCTTGCCAAGCACGATCATTCACATCGCGTAACAGGGTGTACTCGACGGTCACGCGCCGCCCACCAGATTCCTGCCAGACGTGCAAGGCCTCGATGATTTCCTCGATGGGATAGGCGTGAGCAGTCGGTATGATGCCCTTGCGTGTCTCGTCATCTGGGGCGTGAAGGCTGACAGCCAACACAAGTGGGAGCTTCTCTGCAGCGAGCCTGACGATCTTGGCCGGTAGACCCACGGTCGAAACCGTGATACGGCGCGGCGACATCGCCAACGCCATAGGATCGATCATGGTCCGTATCGAACCGATGGCATGATCGAAGTTGAGCAGCGCCTCCCCCATGCCCATCAACACGACGTTCCTCAAAGAGCGGGGAGGACATTCCTCACCTCTGGCAACAGCCAACAGCTGACCGAGAATCTCGGCTTTGGTAAGGTTGCGACCGAAACCGAGCGCCCCGGTAGCACAGAAACGGCACCCGGCTGGGCAACCCACCATCGACGACAGGCAGACCGTCTTACGGTGCCGGTAGGGCATATAGACTGCTTCGGTCTGTTTTCCATCCCGAAGCGTAAAGAGGTAGCGCACCGATCCATCTTGAGACAAAAACCGTTCCACCCGGGCAAAGGGACTGATGGAATAACGACTGGCCAACTCCTGACGCCAACGCTCGGGCAGGTTGGTCATGGCATCAAAGGAATCGACCCCGTGCCGGTAGAGCCAGTCGGCGAGCTGCCTCCTCCGATACGGTTGAGATGATCCGGGCACAGGCAGCTCAGAGGGCGTCAGCTCGAGGAGACTAGTACCCAACATCTCCACCTCCACCCTCACCAGTCGACCCTACCCCTCGCCGATCTCGCCCCCCACGCACCGGCAAGACAAAGATCGGCAATCTTTCGCGCAGCGGCTCGAGCTCCATGCGTAAGCGCGTAAACGTGACAGCATCGAGAAAAGACGCCGAGGTGCGCAAGAGGCCGAGATAGTACCTGGCGACCAACCGCTTCTCACGCTCAGCGAGGCTCGACCGCTCTTCCGACGTGAGCAACTCTTCGACGAAGGCGGCTTCCGACTCGAGCGCTATACACCCACCCTCCTCGATGACGAGTGCCAGAAAAGAACTCGTCTCGCTCGGGTTATGCCAGAACCCGAAGTTCAACTCATCGGTGAGGGCTTCGACCCGCTTCATCTGTCGCCGGTAATCACCACTCCCAAAAACCTCTTTCGCAAGACGCTGACGCTCGAGTCTTCGGCCGGCATACTCGCTGAGGCTCAGGGCTTGCTGGCCCGGGCGCAGGCGACCACCGACCATTGAGCGAAGGCGATAGGCCAACAGGTAATCCTGGTACTCCCACAGGTGCTCCACCCCCTTATTGTAGAAGACCCAAACCGCTGGTCTCCGGTGCCCGCTTACGTTTTTACATCTCTGAGCCGACACGATAGACCCGCTCCAACCACTCCACGACCGGTCTTTTTGAGACCCGATGCCCCGGCCAACCTGTCGACGAACCATCGGTACTGTTATAGTGAAAAAAAACACGACTGCGCCGTCAGATGTAAGCGGAGAGGAACGCATGTATAGAAGAGATAACAAGGTCTTAGGCATGGTGCTCGCAGGAGGAAAAGGGACCAGGTTGCACCCGTTGACTTGGAAGCGAACCAAACCGGCAGTACCTTTCGCCAGCAAGTACCGGATTATCGATTTTGCCTTGAATAACATGATCAATTCGGGTATCTACGGCATGTACGTCTTGACGCAATTCAAAGCCCAATCGCTCACCGAGCACATCCAACGGAATTGGCGTTTCGGAAGCTTTCTGAGCAACTATTTCATCACCCTCGCCCCAGCCCAGATGTACCTATATGAAGAGCTGGGAGCGGAGTGGTATCGAGGAACAGCCGACGCCATCTATCAAAACCTGCACCTCATCAAAAATCATGAGGCCGATCTGGTCGCGATCTTCAGTGGCGACCACATCTACAAGATGGACATACGCCACATGATCGAATCCCACCTCGACAACGAGGCAGATATCACCATTGCAGCGTACCCGACACCGTTAGCCGAGGCGAAACGCTTCGGCGTCTTACAAGTCGATCGGAACTTCCAAATCACAGACTTTCAAGAAAAACCGGAGATCCCCCAACCGATTCCTGGCCGTAAGACACACGCCCTCGCATCGATGGGCAACTACATCTTTTCGACCAGAGCGCTTGTAGAACTCCTCTATAACGATGCAGCCGACGAGAGATCGGAACACGACTTCGGCAAGAATGTACTCCCGACCGCCCTGGACCGAGGATACAAGCTCTACGCCTACGATTTCGCACGCAACCCCATCCCCGGACAGACGGGGAACAACACCTATTGGCGTGATGTCGGAACCCTCGATAGCTACTGGGAAGCGAGCATGGATCTGATCGCCGTCGAACCCGAGTTCGACCTATTCAATATCGAGTGGCCCTTGAGAACCTCTTCCGAGTTCTCACCCCCGGCGAAATTCGTCCACGACGAACCAGAACGCCGTGGTGAAGCCATCAACAGCCTCGTTGCCGGTGGGGTGATCATCTCTGGGGCCACCATCCGAAGATCCGTCTTGTCTAGGCGGGTAAGGGTGAACAGCTACAGCCTTGTCGATAACACGATCGTCTTTGAAGACACCACCATCGGTCGCAACTGCAGAATTCAAAACGCCATCATAGATAAAAACGTCAGCATTCCCGAAGGCACCCACATCGGCATCAATCTAAATGAAGATCGGGCTCGTGGTTTTACGGTTTCAGACAACGGCATCGTCGCCGTGCCAAAGAGTTACAGCTTTACCTGATGCGATTACCACGGGGTACCTCCCCTCAACACATCGGCAGAAGCGAGTCCAAAAAGGCGTTGCGCCAGAGCGTCTTTTTGGTCCCTTAGCTTACAGCCGACAACCTGCAGAGAGTGCTAGGCTACGGCTACTGGCGGGGGTGTTGCGGCATCACAGGAGCCGCAGCCCGATACAAAGGTGAAGTTCCACGGTTGAAAGCCGCAGGGAGGATCCATTGAGAAGATCATTCAATCCTTGGTTGCTCGTCATGCTCATCATCCTGGGCATTTTCGTGTTCAACCAGTTTAATTCAGGGGGTTCAAGCAGAGAGATCAACTTCTCGACGTTCACCCAATTGGTGGATAGCGGTAAGGTCGCTGCTGTCGTCGTTGAGCGCAATAATGGGAATATCGAAGGGCGGCTCCGTACGGAGACCCAAGTCGAAGTCGACGGAGATCTTCAGACCATCCGCTCTTTTGGAACCACAGCCGTCATCACCGACTCTTTACTGCAGCGCCTCGAGGAGAGCGTTCCAGAGGTCACCATACGCAACCCCCCCCAGTGGATCGGCTTTGCGATCTCCTTTCTGCCGATTATCCTCCTTATCGGCTTCTTCTGGTTCATCTTCATGCGTGCACAAGGTGGCCCCAACCAAGTCATGCAGTTTGGACAGTCGAGAGCCAAAATGTACGGTCGCGAAAACAAGGTCCAGACAACGTTTAAAGACGTAGCCGGCCACAAAGAGGCCAAGCAAGAGCTCAAAGAGGTCGTCGACTTCCTCAAAAATCCCCAGAAATACCTCCGTATTGGAGCCGAGATCCCAAAAGGCGTCCTCTTGGTAGGCCCTCCAGGTACGGGCAAAACCCTACTAGCGCGCGCAATAGCAGGTGAAGCAGGCGTACCGTTTTTGTCGGTGAGTGCCTCTGAGTTCATGGAGATGTTTGTCGGCGTAGGTGCGAGTCGCGTCCGAAGCCTCTTCGATGAAGCGCGAAAATCGAGCCCCGCCATCATTTTTATCGATGAGCTCGACTCGATCGGTCGCCGCCGCGGTGCGGGAATAGGTGGCGGGCACGATGAAAGAGAACAGACACTCAACCAGATCCTTTCCGAGATGGACGGTTTCGAGAAAGACACCTCGGTCATTATCATCGCGGCCACCAACCGTCCCGATATCCTCGATCCTGCCCTCTTGCGCCCCGGGCGTTTCGATCGTCAGGTCACCATCGGATTACCTACCCAGAGTGAGCGGCAAGACATTCTCAAGGTACATGTGCGCAACAAACCGATTGCAGAAGATGTCGACCTTAGGCGAATGGCAGAAGCGACCCCTATGTTCTCCGGTGCAGACCTCGAAAACCTTACCAATGAAGCCGCACTGGTTGCCGCCAGGACGGGCAAACAGGTGATCGGCTGGACCGACTTCAACGAAGCGCTCGACCGGATTACTCTCGGTCTGCGCCGCGGAAGCCTGGTGCCGACCGAGAACGAACGTAAGATCCTGGCCTATCACGAGTCAGGTCACGCCATCGCCTTCGCCTCCCAACCCGATCTCGGTGAAATACGAAAGGTCACCATCATGCCGCGTGGAGATGCAGGTGGCTTCATGGCGCCCCTCTCCAAAGAGGAGATGTTCCACAACCTCGAGAGGCTCAAAAAGCAGTTGATCGTCGCCTTTGGCGGTCGAATTGCGGAGAAGCGGGTTACCGGAACCATCTCGAGCGGCGCCTCCAACGACCTGAAGCAAGCGACCGATGTGGCCAAGAGAATGGTGCTCGACCTCGGCATGGGCGGCCAGGAATACGTCGCCTGGGGGAGCGATAGTGGTCCGGTCTTTCTCGGCGGCGAACTGAGTCGTCGCAAGGACTTCAGCGAAGAGACGGCTCGAGAGCTCGAAGAGCAGGTCACTGCGTTGCTCAAAGAGGCGTACCAAACGACCCAACAAATGATCGATGAGCACTGGACAGCTGTCGAGGCAGTTGCCGAGGCTTTGCTCAAGTGCGAAACGCTCGATGGGCGCCTCATCCAGGAAGCGATTCGCCAGGCAAACGAAGGTGTTGACCCACACGAGATCAGTGAGTGGATGGTTGCGCAAGTCGTGGAGCAACAAGGCAGCGATCAGAGTCTGCCCGACATCGATAGCACAGCGGCCAAAGAGGAACCCCAAAGGCGAAATGAATCAGATCGCCCCTCTGCTCCTATCGAGCCCAGACCAGCACCAGAAGGATCAGGTAGCTAAAAAAGCCGCGGTGGCTACGAGTTCCGGACATGAGCCCGCGACTGCACAACATACTCTCCCCCACCCTCAGTAGCCGATAACGCTATCATGCAGGAGTGATATGGCCGCTACCTGCTCTTTCCTTGTGAGATCTGAGTAAAGCGCAACGGGCGCTGAGGGGGAGACGGCTATCAGCTCGGATTATGGAATGGGCAAGTTCTAGTAAAGAAGCGTTCCGGGCATAGGTGGAGACATGTCTTTGCTCGATGGAAAATATGAGATCATCTCCCAACATCCCGTAAGCGACCACCAAACCCTCTTCGAGGCGACCGCTTCCGATGGGACGCTTGTCCAGATCCTCTGGTACGAACTCACGCCCGACCAAGAGGCGTTGTTCGAACACTATCGGCGCACGCTGAAACAACTCAAACGCTCCGGTCAAGCAGCCGTCTACGATGTAGTGTCGAGACCGGGTGCGAGCTACGTCGCTTGGGAGACACCCCAAGGGCCGTCTGTGCAACCTCGCGAGCCAGCCTTGCTCGAAACGCTACAGACACTCGGCTACGCCCCCCAACACGCGGATGTCCGGCGCACGGGACGACAAGAGAAGATCTATGGCCTCGCTTTTGGCGAGGTAGCCCCCGTCCACCGAAGTTCCACCAACGCGGACCCCTCTATCCCGACGGTACACGCAAAACCCCGGCGTAAGCCCTACACTCCCGCCACCTGGGTCATCAGCTGGTCACTGGCTTCGTTGCTCGGCCTCACCGCAGTCGGCCTTTTCTTGCTCGGATTCAAGCTCCGCAGCAACGATGAGCTGGTCTCATTACCCGATCTCATCAATCAGGACATCAATGCTGCCGTACAGATCTTGCACGACTTGAGTCTCGAAGTCGAACTCACACCCCGATCCTCGACCGAGCCTATCGGAGCCGTTCTCCAAATGGAGCCGGGGAGCGGTTCACTGTTGCGGCCCGGACGCAGCGTACGCCTCTCTTATGCCCTGCCACCAGGACAGCTCACGCCGACCCCGGTCCCACAATTGGTCGGCCTCCTTTTTCCCAACGAGGTCGAGACGAGCCTCAAAACCGCAGGACTAGAGCTCGGCCGCGTGTCGCGCATCGCCGCAGAAACGCCGGCCGGCATGGTGATTTCGCAGGCTATCGTAGCCGGTAAGATGATCGAACCAAACCGGCCCATCGACGTCCTCATCAGCACAGGCCCGGTAGGTGAAAGGACCTTTCTCCCTGATCTCGTGGGCCTCCCACGAGAAGATGCTCAGTTCTTGGCGCGTGTGGCCGGACTCAGCCCGGACCGTATCCTGGAAGAGACCGTACCGGCAACCAGTCGCAGCGCAGGTCAGGTGGTCGCCCAGTCACTCACCCCCTACGTGCCGGTTTCGCTAGAAGACGCTACCCTACGCCTTCTGGTCGCAGAACCATCGAGCATCCAACAGACGGAACCGGGACTCCCCTCATTTATCGGGATGACCGAAGAACAGGCTCTCGGTTACGCCTCGAGCTACCGGCTGAGCTTTCAGAGTGTCCAGGAAGCCACACTACCCGAGGGGATCATCGGCCAATCCCCTGCACCCGGCAGCCCAGAAACGGATGGTGAACTGGTCCTTATCATCAACGTTCACCCACTCATCATCCCTGTCCCAGAAATCCAGGCACAAGTGCGCGAAGCCGCTCCCCGCGATGTGCCGTACGCCTGGTTCATAGAACCCGGCATCCCCGATCAGCTTGCCGAGGTCTTTGCCACGACGCTCGAGGGTGAAACGACCTTGGTAGAGAGCCAACAGGTCCGGGGCGGAGATCTCTTGGAGGGTCACTGGCTGACGCACTATCCCGGCCCGGTGACGTTCACGATTACACTCAACGGTGCCCCCTACGCCGAACTGTTCGTGCCCTGACCCGCCGGCTCCAGCGGGGTGCAGGTAGGGCGTCATGCAGAGGATCTCGACCTTCTGCGCTATAGTGGCGTTCGGCTGCGTGGCCCTCTCTATCCAGACCGAGCCACCCCATCGATGAGGTGCGAGTCTCACCTCGACTTCCGCCCTCGATCATCACGCTCACCAACCCGTCTTCATTACACCCGCGCCTAACCTTTCAGGGAGCAAACGTGCAGCAAACCTTCAAGGATCTCTTTACCTACATTCAGCGATACCCGCGTCAGTACCTGGTCGGGTTGGCGGCGCTCATACTTTCGGGTTTCTTCACAACGCTAGGCCCGCTGATCATCGGCAACGCCATCGACGCTTTCAGAGACAGCGATTTGAGCATGAGCGGCGTTTGGCCCTTTATCACAAGCCTGTTCATCGTTGTTGCCATCGCCGCGACTTCGATGATCTTCACCCGACGCACCATGCTGAATGCGAGTTGGGAGATCCAGTTCGACATCCGCCGCGACCTGTTTAAGAAGTTCACCCAACTCGACCCGGAGTTTTACGACAACCACCGGGTGGGCGATCTAATCGCCAGGCTGACCGCCGACCTGAACGCAGTGAGAATGCTGGTCGGTGTGGCCGTATTCCAAGGGGCCAATGTGATCTTGATGCTCCTTTTTACCTTGTGGCGCATGGTCAACCTAAGCGTCAGCCTCACCCTGCTGACACTGCTTGTCGTCCCCTTCATCACACTCACCTTCGCCCTGCTGCTTCGTGTCATCCACCGCCGCTACCTAAAGGTGCAGGAGCAATTTAGCAATGTCTCTGCCATGGCGCAAGAGAATATCAGTGGCATCCGCGTAGTGAAGGGCTTCGGAATCGAGGAACGTGAGGTCGATACCTTCGGTCGCCTCAACGACGAGTTCATCCGCCGCAACCTTTCCTTGACCAGGGTAGACGGCCCCCTGTTCCCCCTGATGGAGCTGATGTTCGGCCTCGCCATCTCGCTGTTGCTGCTGCTGGGTGGCCGCAGCGTGCTCGGGATCGGCAGCCAGCTTTCAATCGGCGAGTTCTCGAGCTTCATCTTTCTTTTCGAGGGAATTCACTGGCCCCTCATCGGACTCGGCTGGATCGCCAATGTCGTCCAACGTGGGGCTACCTCCTGGGGCAGGCTGAAAGAGATCCTGGACACGGAGCCTGCTATTCAGGACGGTCCCGAAGCAGACCAAAGCCTCCGTAGCGTACGAGGAGAGATCGAGTTCAAAAACATCAGCCTCGAAATGGACGGCCTCAAGATCCTCGATGACGTCTCTTTTCGAATCCCACAGGGTGAAAGCGTGGGGCTCACCGGCCGTACCGGTGCCGGCAAGACACTCATCGTAAGCCTCATCACCCGCCTGATCGAACCGAGTAGCGGTCAAATCCTCATCGACGGACGAGATATTCGTACGTTCCCACTCCACGTCCTCCGCCGGTTTATCGGCCTCGTTCCCCAAGAACCGTTTCTATTCTCCGACACGATCGCCGAGAATATCGCCTACGGCATCCCAGAGCAGAGTCCAGATGCCGGCCCGGATCATATCCGCAAGATAGCCCGTATCGCTCAACTCGCTGACGATGTGGAGGAGTTTGGTGCAGGCTACGAGACGCAATTAGGAGAGCGCGGTGTCACGCTCTCTGGCGGACAGCGTCAGCGCACTGCAATCGCCAGAGCCATCATCCGCAATCCAGCCATCTTGATCCTCGACGACGCCTTGAGTGCAGTCGACACCCAGACGGAAGCCGAGATCTTGAGCGGACTGAGAGCGGTACAACAGGGACGAACCACCCTCATCATCGCCCACCGGGTCAGCGCGTTCCAAAATTGCAGCACTATCTATGTTCTCGATGAAGGCCGGATTATCGAACAGGGCAGCCACGCCGAACTCATCTCTCAAGACGGCTGGTACGCCGACATGGACCGTAGACAGCAGCTCGAGGCCGATCTGGAGGTCGCTTGAATGCCGCAACAGCAACGTCCCGCCTTTGCGGACATGTCCGATCCCCACTACAACGTCGATGATGCCAAGCGGAATTTCCGCGCCAAACGGAGCAGTCGGCGCAAGGCGCTGCGCGACGAAGGCAACTACGATGAAGACGGACAAGCCTTCAAAAAAGCCTTCGATTGGCAGATCATGCAGCGGCTTCTTAGTTACCTGAGACCCTACCGCGTACAGTTATCGGCGGGTATTTTGCTGTTGCTCGCCTATTCTGCTGTTACCCCGGCCTTCCCACGGCTGATTGCGAGTGCCGTGGACAACTACGTGGTAGCAACCACCCCCCCCTATAGCGAACTCGACACCGACGCTCGCTTCCTAGGCCTCGTGAACATCGTCATCATCTATATGGCCTTGCGAATCGTCAACTTCGCCTTGCGCTTCGGCTACACCTACCTGGTGAGCTGGCTGGGGCAACACGTCATCTACGATATCCGAAAGCAGATCTTCAGCAAGATCCAACGGCTCCACATGGGATTTTTCGAC
This sequence comes from Trueperaceae bacterium, assembly GCA_020354625.1. GTDB lineage: Bacteria > Deinococcota > Deinococci > Deinococcales > Trueperaceae. The sequence continues at coordinate 4,053,817 of CP070651.1, read as the reverse complement.
CGCACGCCCGTAGGCCGCCTCCTGACCCGCCTCACCAGCGATGTCGACGCCATCCAAACGATGCTGACCAACGGCATCGTGGGCCTCATCGCAGACATCGGCCTGATCATCGGCTTGGCCATCTATATGTTTACCATCAGCTGGCAGCTCGCGCTCATCACCCTCTCGGTCATGCCCGTGCTCTTCTTTGTGCTCAATGCCTTGCGGAGTCGCATCCGGGACGCCTACCGAGCCGTGCGGCTCCGCACTTCGAAATCGAACGCGTATCTGGCTGAGAATTTGAGTGGCATGAGGACCGTTCAGATCTTCAATCGGGAAGATCGCAACCAGCAGAGATTCGACCAGATCAACCTCGGTCTACTCGACGCCCACGTCGAACAGATTCGCTGGTTCAGCCTTTTTTGGCCTACCGTCCAACTCACCGCCGTTGTGTCAACAGCCCTTATCCTCTATTACAGCGCATACCAGATCCTCGGACCGGGCGTCAACGAAACCATCACCATCGGCATACTCATCGCCTTTATTCAATACAGTGGGATGTTCTTCCGTCCCCTTCAAGACCTGTCCGATAAGTACAACATCATGCAGGCAGCCATGGCCTCCAGCGAACGGATCTTCAGCCTACTCGATACCCCAGAGAAAGTTTCGAACCGGCCCGATGCGCTCAGCTTCGATACAAGGTTCAGAGGTGAGGTCACCTTCGAAAACGTCTGGTACGCCTACCAAGAACGAGAGTGGGTACTGAAAGACCTCAGCTTTACCATCGAGCCCGGTGAGAGCGTGGCGTTCGTCGGCCACACCGGTGCCGGGAAGACGACGATTATCAGCCTGGTCAGTCGCTTCTACGACGTGCAGAAAGGCAAGGTCAAGATCGATGGAAAAGACGTGCGTGACTACCGGCAGATCGAACTCCGGCGCCATGTCGGCATCGTGTTACAAGATCCTTTTCTCTTCAGTGGGACCGTGAGGAGCAACATTACGCTCAACGACGAGTCCATCTCGCTCGAGCAAGTTATCGAGGCGGCCAAGTTCGTCAATGCTCATCCATTTATCGAGAAACTCCCCCAAAGCTACGATACCCCCGTACGAGAGCGGGGGGCCGGCTTCTCGACCGGCCAGAAACAGCTCATCGCCTTCGCACGGGCCTTGGTACAAAATCCCGACATCTTGCTGGTTCTCGACGAAGCGACTGCCAACATCGACACCGAAACCGAAGAGCTCATTCAAGATGCGCTCAACAAACTGATGCAGGGACGCACCAGCATCGTGATCGCGCACCGGCTCAGTACGATCCAGAACGTCGACCGTATCATGGTGATGCAAAAGGGACAATTGATCGAGCAAGGAAACCACTTCGAACTGCTCAGGGCAGAGGGGTACTACCGTAAGCTGTACGAGTTGCAATACCAAGACACCCTCTAAGGTTCAAGTCCAGCGAACGGATCTACCACCGGCGACTCGGGAAAGCCGTACCACCCCGTACCATCCACTCCCGCAGGTGCACCCCCTCGCTCACGGATCTCACAGACGGCTAAGGCTAGACTCAGGCTGTTCACTTATAGTCGAGATAGCAGGGCACTAGTAATACACCTCCTAGAGACACGTGACCCCTCCAAGAAAGGTCGGAATGCCCTCTCCGGCCTTTCATAAATTTTTGGACCATAAAGCTCAACGATTGCGTCGCAAACGAGAACTTGCTGGTAAGGCCCTCAAAAGCTACACCTGTGCAGAGATCTCTGCACAGGTGAAAACCGCTTGGGGGGAAGGAGTCGTCAGTCTACGGTTACACGGTAGACAAAGGCCTCATCCGCCCCTGGTTCCATCGGCACCAAAAGAGTCCACCTCACCGCATTGTAAAGAACCGGATCAGCGATCCGTCTCTGGTTGTTGTTCATGGTCACGATCACAGGCGGCTCTGAATAGCTATCCCCGTTGTCAGCAGAAAACTCCGTTAAAAAGCGCTCCGAGGACGGGGTTGCTGATTCGGGAACGAAGGTGGTTCCGTTGGGAACCGGACCGGTAATCACCACAGTTCCAGCAGGCAAGGTGGTGTCTCCGATGTTCTCAGCCAAGAGCCTATACTCCACCACCTGCCCAGGGCGTGCAGTCGTCGCTTCGCTGAAACGCTCCTCTTTATTACCATCATCCGTCGTCACTTCACTAACGACATAAATCTCCAGACGAACCTCGACCGGGTTGTCTTGTGCAAAACCGAAACCGACGAGCGCCACTAATAGAACAAGCCAGATCAAACGTTTCATCTCATCACCTTACCAGTCCAAGATGTAAAGCGCTTGAGGTAAACCTAAACGCTAGATGAAGCATAACAGACACCGCCCGTGCTGACACGGGCCGGCGTCAGGCTACTCACCACCGAATTGGGACGCTTGCCAGCGGAGGAACGCCTCGAATGCTACAGCCTCCGGAACCCCACCCGCTGCCGCTCGCTCGTACCAAGCGAGCGACTCGGAAAAATCGCGAGGCGTTCCCCAACCGTTGAACAGCATCAGCGCGAGCTGATACTGCGCCTGGGCGTGGCCTTGCTCAGCCGCCATCCGGAACCAACGGAGCGCCTCCCGGTCGTCACGAGGAATCTCGGCGCCCTTACGATACAAAAGACCGAGGCTATGTTGAGCCTCCAACAACCCCTGACGGGCAGCCCGTCGATACCACTCGGCTGCCGAGGTGCTGCTCCAGGCAGGAGCAAACCCCTGTTCACTCAAGGTTCCGAGCATATGCTGCGCGCGCGCATCCCCTCTGTTTGCCAGTGGCAACCAGTTACTGCGCGCCGAGGCGTAATCGCCCTGCTCGAACGCCTCGAGCCCAGCTTCGTAACTCGGAGCAGTGCCCAAAACGAGCGTCCTCAACGAGACAGGATAGACTTGCAATACAACGAAGATCGCCAGTGCCAGAAGCAGGCACACAGCCAGAACCCGCCGGCTCCAACGGTGTTCGGTAGGTTCTTCTACAACGATCCGGCGCGGACGTTCGTCTACCGCCTCGCTAAGCTCGCTCACGTGGGTCTCGACATCTGTACCCCGACGCTCCACGCGAACCGTCTCGATCGTAGACCGCCCAAACGCTTCCCGATAACTGTGCATCTCATGATCATCATGCAGTCGATCGAACGAGGCTCGATCCGTGAGCGTGAGACGAGCATTCGGAGGGGGCGTCTCGGTGAGTTCACTCGCGGGCACCACCATCGCCTGCACCCCTGCCTTTCGCAAGATCCCAGCGATCCCCCGGGCGTTCTCCTCGCTTACCGGCCGCGTGAGCGGCCCCGAGTGCCTAGAGAGCAGCTGGATCACCTGCGCAGTGGGCATGTTGAGTTCAGAAGCGACCTGCACCGCAGCCACACCGACGTCGCTTTCGGTCACCGGAGCGGTGACTTCAACCACGAATCGCTCCTCTACACCTTTCATCCCAGCATCATTGTACCCACCGAGTCGGGGCTGCCTGTACGTTCTACCGCACGTTTGTCACTCCGAAACGACAGATGTGACAGGCGTTTGGATCACAACCACCGTGGGTAAAGGCCTATGCTAAACTTGTGGTACCGGGGCTGTGCGCCTCGAACGAGAACCTGCTTGGGGCTGTGGCGCAGTTGGGAGCGCGCGTGAATCGCACTCACGAGGTCAGGGGTTCGAATCCCCTCAGCTCCACCAGAGAAAAGGCATTTGGGAAGTCAAAGCGTTAACCCCGCAATCTGCGGGGTCGCTTTTTGAAATGCACGTTCAACATCCCCTTTTCGATGAACCATCCCCTAGACGCATGGGAATGTCTCGTCCTAATCCTCACGAAATCACCGTGAAAGCTGGATCAAGACGGCAACCGGCCAAATCGATCAGGTTTCTTTCATCAGGCCTAGAGCACGTCGGGCACGATAGTGACTGGAGTAGTCTCTTCGAATACGCTGCCGTTGTAATCCCCACTCAGGGTCAGCTCGGTGGTGGTTTCGGTCAGATCACCGGCGGCAACCAGCGCCTGGGTTTCGAAGTGGGCGATGAGATCGAGATCTCCGTCTCCGTCGAGATCTTCCAGGTTGGCATGGAGCTTGCCGTTCCTCTTGGTGGCGATGGGAGTAGTTCCGAGCCTGACGGTGGTTAGATCGAGGGTGCTGGCGTCGAACTCGTCGGTGGACGGCACCGCCACCGGGATCACGCCGTCGCTCGTCAGGTTGAGGGGGTTTTTGTAGCTCCCCGGCTTGATATCGATGCCGTCACACGAGCGGGGCCAGTTCACGATGCAGGTTCCCAGGGGGATGCCTGAGAAGTTGGGCTCTTCGGCCAGATGCTCCACAGTGGCTTCGGCCTTGGCAATTTCAGAGCCGCGCGGGAAGTTGATGTTGTCAGGAGGTGTTCCCGGAGTTACCGCTTCCTCGCGCTCTCGGTCGAGGAAGTAGGCCAGGCAGGCCGTCTCTCCCGGCGAGACTGGAAAGGCATACGCATGGCGGAAGTCATCGTCTCCGTTGCCCGGCCAAGGATTGGTGAAAGGTGTATCTCGTTGGCCGATCCGAACGAACGAGGTGTCGTCGAAAGCGCGGAAGGCATATCCGATCGGCGGGTCGGTTGCGTAGCCGTCGGGATCGAAGATGGGGTCGTGAGGCGACGTGATCGAGCGCGATTCGATCGAGACCCAATAGGTGTCGTTGGCGTCCACCGTCAGGTCTCCGCTGGAGGTGCGTGAGATGGTGGTGGCAGCCCGCGATTTCACGTCACCCCCCCAGCCGGACTCTACCTGGCGCAGCGTCCCGGCGGTGTTGGTAAAGCAGTCGAAAAAGCGCAGGTAGTTGGTCCCGGGGGCGGCATAGATCTCGCGAGTGACGGCTATGTCACCGACAGGGGCCACAGCGTAATTGTCCCCAGGAGCTAAAAGGTACTCACCCTGCGGCTCGAGATCGAAGCCCGAGAGGAAAGTCTTCCCGGCAACGGTCGTGCCGCCGCCGTCTTTGACCCGCATCAGCAGGTTGCCGAAGTTGCCGAAAGCGCCTTCCCCACCATCGATCACATGGCCGGGCACGTTGTTGATATCCCAGACCAGACCGTTTGCCGAGGGGAGATACCTCGTGCCTTGCGGAACCAGCGTGTCGCCGAGATCGTACCGGTCTTCTCGTTCTTCCTCGTCGGTTGTCCCTTCGGGGTCATAATACTGGAAGTACTCGTCCGCGTTGACGATATCGGAAGAGGTGTTGGGGAGCGACGTTTCGTTACTCCACTGGCAACTTACCAGGATCGAAGACCCCAGGATGATCAGGGTGAGCGAGACCACGTGACGTTTTATAAGCATGCTTCTCTCCTAAAATAAGTAAGGCCGGTGTCCAATAGTGTGCAGGTTTGGGCGCCGGCGCCTCTATGAGATAAGCTGCTTCCTCGTAGGTTACTAAAGTTATCCTTTGAATACAGCACGGCGTCGGCTGGTAATCCAAGCACCCATCGAGGCGCCCTCATAGAAGCTGAAGATCGTCTCGGTAGTGTCAATCGTCTCGGTAGTGTCAGCGGTGGGAACGCAACTCAAAGCGGCTTTCTGATCCTGGTTGGCCACTTCTCCAGAGCAAGCAGTGGCGAGGAGTAGAAGCGTGGCCAGATAGAGTCCCGTCATTCTTCCAAACGCTTTTTTCATGGCTTCACCCTCTTTGGTGCAGGCGAAGTGGGTGATCTTGGAAGCCAAGATCACCCAAAAGGTGGTGTGACTAGCGAGCATTCCGCTGATGCAGGTATCTATTCCACTTGATATCGGACTTTGAGAAGGCAACACGCCAGCCGCCCCTGCCAAACCCCGTGTTCGTCTACCACAAGAGCTTCAAGATGATAAGGAGTGGCGGTGGAACAACCTCTTCGATGAAGGCTTCGAGCGTTTCGGTGCTACTGTCGGCGGCGTAGGTAAGGGTGATGTTCTCACCCGGGATACCGTCGCCATCCTGGTCATCGAAGGTCCCTGAAAAGCTCATGGCGGTGACGCCGTTCACGTCGAGTGAGCCACTCACACTTGCAGTGCCAAAATCCAGATTGATGGTGCTCAGATCGAGGGTCAGGCCGAAGCTGTCGGTCTCCCCAGAGACGGTGGTGCTCAGAGTGAAGGTGAGACTTGCCGAGTTTGGCGTGAAGTCCATCAGCCGACAGGGGGTGTAGGGATCGTTGGTTGGCCAGCGGCTCAGGAGCCCACTGGTGCTCGCGTTCCAGCTGAAGCTACCCGAACCGGTGAACCCTGTGAAGCCCAGAGTGCCGGTGGTGGCTATCGTATCAAAGCTACTGGTGTCTTCGAGATTCGCGGTCACATCAGCTGTGAGGACCGGATCGGTGCCGATATTGCCTGAGAGGCTTAAATTGGTCGGTTCGAAGATGGCTATGGTGCAAGGGGCATCGTCGAACCAGCCGGCAGTGAGGTCGAAGTCGGCGGCGGTGACCCCATCGACCGTCGTGCTGGCGCTCATGCCGGTGGGAACCTCTACAAGGGTACGGGTCTCGGTAAAGGGATCGATCCAGCTTTCGACGTTCTCTGTCGGTCCCGTAGCGTTCCAATCCAAAACAGCCCTGGCAGCGACCGGTCCACTTTCACCGGCGGTCGTCCAGTTCAAGATGTAGTCGTCTGAAGCCGCTGTCTCTTCCCAGTTGAAGGTCAGTTCGTTCCAGGTGAAGTCGCCTCGAGGCAGGGTCATGAACTCCTCGGTGAGTTGGCTCACGAAGCTCTGCAGTTCAGCACGGTTGCTCATGAGGGTGCGTAAGAATGGGGTTCCTCCCATGTTGAAGAGCTCCTGCAAGTCAAACAGGACATCGGCGACTACGTTGTTGCGTAAGGCTTGTTCGAAAGCCGCAATCTCGCCTATGGCTTCGGTGACTTCTGTGGTGACCTCGGCCGACGTAGGAGTAACCGTTACATCTGCGCTAGCTGTGTCGGTAGCTCCACCATTGTCGGTGATGGTCAAGGTAACGGTAAAGGTCCCAGCAGCAACATACTGGTGCGTAGTCGTCGCACCGCTTCCGCTGGTGCCGTCCCCGAAGGTCCAGGCATAGCCGGTGAGGGTGCCATCTGGATCTCCCGAGGCGCTCGCATCGAAGCTGAACACCGTCTCGGTAGTACCGGCAGCAGGTGTGACCGTAAAGGCGGCAGTGGGTGCTTGGTTGCCGGTCACCGTGACATCTTGGCTGGCCACAGCTGTGGCCCCATCATTGTCGGTGATGGTCAAGGTAACGGTAAAGGTCCCAGCAGCAGCGTACTGGTGCGTAGTCTTCGCGCCGCTTCCGCTGGTGCCGTCCCCAAAGGTCCAGGCATAACTAGCGATCGTGCCATCGGGATCTCCCGAGGCGCTCGCATCGAAGCTGAACACCGTCTCGGTAGTGCCGGCAGCAGGTGTGACCGTAAAGGCGGCAGTGGGTGCTTGATTGCCGGTCACCGTGACATCTTGGCTGGCCACAGCTGTGGCCCCATCATTATCGGTGATGGTCAAGGTAACGGTAAAGGTCCCAGCAGCAACATACTGGTGCGTAGTCGTCGCACCGCTTCCGCTGGTGCCGTCCCCGAAGTCCCACGCGTAGCCGGTGAGGGTGCCATCTGGATCCCCCGAGGCGTTCGCATCGAAGCTGAACTCCGTGTCGGTAGTGCCGGCAGCAGGCGTGACCGTAAAAACAGCCGTAGGCAGCTGGTTGGCAACCGCCACGCTCTCCGATGTCTTTGCCGTAGCGCCACGGTCATCGGTGATGGTGAGCTCCACCGTGTAGGTTCCCGACGCAGCGTACTGGTGCGTAGTCTTCGCGCCGCTTCCGCTGGTGCCGTCCCCAAAAGTCCAGGCATAACTAGCGATCGTGCCATCGGGATCTCCCGAGGCGCTCGCATCGAAGCTGAACACCGTCTCGGTAGTGCCGGCAGTGGGAACGCAGCTAAAGGTGGCGACCGGATCCTGGTTGGCCACTTGTCCGGAGCAACCGACCACAAGGAAGATAAGGAAAAGAAGTGAGGTAATGCTCAGGCCCGTGGTTCTCCAATACACTTTTTTCATGGCTCCACCGTCTTTCGTGCAGATGAAGGTTCTGAATGGCTGAAGAAAAGGAGTTAACGCAACGCCCGTGCGGTTCCGTCGATAGGATCTCTCACATCGATCACATCCTTTCTTGCGACCAATAACCCTTTAGGGAAAGGCGTACCAGCGCGCGTCATCAGGTGGCAGCTCACTGCGAATCTCGAGCGCCCAAGAAAACAAGCCTGTACTGGTGATCTCTACAAGCGCGAGGTTCCACCCCTCCCTGAGAGTCAGAGCGGCGCTAAGACCCCGGTACTCGCCGCGGGTACAGCGACCGGTGAGGGTCGTGTCCCGGTCGACGTAGATGCGGATGGAAGCTCGATCGCCCTTCTTGGGTGAGTGCCAGGCTCGAGAAGAGGTCGTGTGCAGTACGTTGGTGCCGACGGTGTCCGCGAGAAGAGGGACGAGCAGGCCACCCACGTACGGGCTCGAGAAGACGAGCCCTCTACGGCACATGTCCCTCAAGGGGTAGAGGTTCTCGTGGGCAACGGTTTCAGGGAGAACCAGATAAAAAGATCCGTCGGGTCTGAGGGGTCCACCGGCGATCACCGAGGCGACAGTCTTCCCTTCGATGGTCCAGGCCCAGATATGATCGGACCCGAGAGCGCCTGCATTCTCGACGGTGCCTTCCACGATTCTGACGGCTTCCCCGTAGGTTCCTGGTAGCGGTTCACCCGGAAGCGGGGGTGGCACAAGCGGCCCGGAACAGGCGACCAGCCCCAACAAGAGCCCTATCATGATTCCCAAAACGAGGTTCTGGCGAGGAAGCTGCCGCTTCTTTTCATCTTCACGCCTCTTACGGCCTTTCATCTGTAGGCTCACCTCCTCACGCTCAAAGAAATACTTCGGAATAGGATTTGGCAAATGCTCCTTCCCACACCTTCGTTCTCGGGCTACGGAGCTCTATCTATCTGATCTCAGGATGCGCTTTGGTCCCTGAACGCGAATCGAACGCCACCTGAACAGAGCGTGAACGACCTGTAGCGCCACCCGCCCACGAGAATCTTGTGGCGCCCGGGCGCTGTGATCGATGAATTGATCAAATAAAACTCGATTGATATAATGCGCCAAGCAACAGTTGAACGGCACAATCGTGGATACGGGGAGGTGGAATCAGCGCTGTTGCACCCTACAGCATCGTCCAAACCATTCAGCATTCAGGAATACACCCCTACTCTCAGTACAGAAGGAGAGAACTTGAAGCGTCTATCACCAGCTCTACTTTTGGTAAGCTTCGCCCTGGTGCTTCTGCTGGCATCCTGTAGCAGCACCCAAAAGCAACCGCTTCTGGCAGGGCAAAATCACGGCGGTTCCGCAAGTCCGGAGCTCACCGTGGTTGGTCAGCTATCGGCCGCTGATATGGGCATACCCGGTGGTGAGAACGTCACCGACGTCTGGGCCTACGGCAACTACGCCTACCTGGGCACCTTCGACGACATCGCGTGCTCGCTCGACTGGACCGGCGTGCATATCGTCGACATTTCAGATCCGGCTGCTCCAGCCAAAGTCGCCTTCATCCCCGCCAAGCCGGGCACCCGTAACAACGACGTCAAGGTCGCCCACCTCGAGACGAGACACTTTCAAGGCGAGATCCTGGTGGCGTCCAACGAACCGTGTGGCTCGGTGTTCCTACCCCGCTTGCAGGCCAACGGTGTGGCGGCCATCCCAGGCCAAGGCGGTGTGACCATCTGGGACGTCACTGACCCCACCAAGCCGCGGGCGCTCAGGCAGAACTACCTCGACTTCCCGGTTCATAACACCTACCTCTACCAGCAGGGCAACAACGCCTACATGCTGGTGGTGGACGACGTGAACGTTCAGGACCTGACCATCGTCGACATCACCAAACCCCAGGCGCCCAAGGTGATCGCGGTCACCGGGCAGCTCGACTGGCCAGACGACATCGACGCCGAGTTCGGTGAGACCGCTGGCACCTTCCTCCACGACGTCTGGGTACAGGACAACGGCGGACAAGTCATCGCCTACCTAGCCTACTGGGACGCGGGCCTGGTGCTTCTCGACGTGACCGATCCCGCTAATCCGGTGTTCCTGGGTGATAGCGTGTACGCCGTTCCCGATCCACTCTCTGGAGAGTTCCCGGCCGGTGACGGCCACGTGGCAGTTCCCAACGCGGACGGCACGCGCGTTCTCTTTGGTGACGAGGACTTCTCGGCCGGCGCGTTGGCCTCCTTCACCTTTGATGGCACCAGCTATCCCGTTGCCGAAGGTGGCTTTACTCCGCCGACGTATTCCTTGCCCGGTGCCAGCTTCGGTGGACCCGTCCACTGGACCGGTGGCGAAGGTTGCACCACGGGAGAGTTCGACAGGGCAGCCAACCCGGGTGAAGTAGCCTTGATCCAGCGCGGAACCTGCTTCTTCTCCACCAAAGCCGCCAACGCCCAGGCACTGGGATACGCAGGCTTCGTGGTGGCCAACGACGCCGCCCGCGGTGACGCACTGGTGGCCATGTCGGCGGGCACCGCCGACATCATCACCATCCCCGGCTACTTCGTGGGCTACTCGACGGGCGAAATCATGAAAGGTAACGAGGGGGCAGCTATGGCCGCTGCGGGCATCTTCGACGGCTACGGTTACCTGCGCCTGCTCGACGTGAGCGACCCCAGCAATATCGTCGAGCTCGATCAGTTCGCCACCGAAGGCGTGTTCGCCAACCCGCCGCTACCCGGTGACCGGACCATGCACAACGTGGTGGTCGACGATGGCACGCGGGCCTATATCTCCTGGTACGCTGAAGGGATGCGGGTGGTGGACTTCGCGGATGACACCCTAACCGAAGTGGCCCACTTTGTCGATCCCGCCGGCTCGAACTTCTGGGGCGTCTACCTGCATGAGCACCCGAACGGCAACACCTACATTTTGGGGAGCGACCGCGACACCGGTCTGTGGATCTTCGACAATGTTGATGGAGATTAAGAACATCTCCCGAAAATAGCTGACCCGGTAGGTCGGTGACGATCGGTTTGGAGCGGATAAATCCGCTCCAAACTTTTTGGATGGCGAGCTCGAAAGCCGCCCACACCCCCTCTGTCGCTCACGAAACCTTACCGAGCTTGTACAGTACTTAGGCTTGTAGATACGGTGGCTCCAGCGGTCGGTTCGAGACCGCTGGAGCTGCAGGGAGACTCTCGGAGGTATGCATCCATGAGACGAAATACCGCTACACTCAGCATCTTGGCGGCCTGGCTCCTCGCCGCGGTCCTCTTCGGGCTCGCTTCAGCCCAAACGGCAACCATCATCTCGCCCCAGGAGCCGCGCACCCTGCTGCCGCACTTCGACCTTCTGACCCTCACACACGAGGCCGAGCACCTGATCTACGACTGCCTGGTGACCATCGGCCCTGACGGCAACTACCAACCGCAGCTCGCCAGCGAAGTCCCCACCACCGAAAACGGCGGTATCTCCCAAGACGCTACTGTCTATACCTTCAAACTCCGCGACGACGTGAGCTGGCACGACGGCGAGCCCTTGACCTCGAGCGACGTCGCCTTCACCTGGCAAGTCATCACCGACCCCGACCTGCCGGTGCCGAGCCGCACCGTCTGGGATCAGGTCGAGCGGGTCGAAACCCCGGATGAGACCACCGTGAGCTTCCACTTCCCGCAAACGAACGTCAGCTTCCTGGCAGCCACCGCCACCGACAGCTGCTATATCTTGCCCGAACACCTCTTGGCCGGCGAGGACATCGTCAACTCGCCATTGAACCGGCAACCGGTGGGAACCGGCCCCTTCCTGGCCGCAGAGTGGTCGTCGGGATCGTTTTTACGGCTCGAGCGCAACCCGGAGTACTGGCAAGCCGGACAGCCGGCACTCGATGAGATCATCATCCGCTTCATCCCCGGCAGCGAAGGGCAGCGGGCCGCCCTGCAGCGCGGCGAAGCCGACCTGCTCTTGCACATGACGTCAGCCGACCTCCGCTTCGTCTCGGGACTGGACGACTACCAGGTGGTGACCGGCCCGACGCACGCCTGGTGGATGTTCTGGGTCAACAACAGCGACCCGATGCTATCAGACGTCAGGGTCCGCCAGGCGCTGGCCCACGGTCTCGACAAGGCGCTGGTCACCGAGACGGTGATGGGCGACATCGTCGAGCCGCTCGATGCGGTGCTCCCCCCCTCGCACTGGGCGCACAACTCTGAAGTGACCCGTTATCCCTTCGATCAGGAACAGGCAGCCGAGCTGCTCGACCAGGCCGGGTGGACGCTCGGCAGCGACGGGATGCGTAGCAAAGACGGCCAAGCGCTCGAGCTCGAAATCCTCAACATCGCCGGCCAGGCCGAACGCCGCCAGGTGGTGCAGATCGTGCAAGACCTCTGGAAGCAGCTCGGCATCGACGTGAGCATCAAGGAGATCGACGGGCCCTCGTTCCCGCCGACCATGATCGAAGGTGGCTTCCAGATCGCCTACGGCTGGTTCGGCGAGCGCCAGGAACCGGTGTTCAACCTCTGGCTCGGCACAAACTGGCAGCGCTACGGCAACGAAGAGGCGCTCGAGCTGCTGCGTCAGGTCCCCACCGTGGTCGAGCGTGAAGACCGGGCGGAGCTGGTCCGCCGCTTCCAGGCTGCGGCCGCCGACGACGTCGCCATCATCCCCTTGGCGCCGCGGCCGATCCTGAACGCCGTCAACAAGGGTCTTGGCGGCTACGACCCGAGCCTGGCCGGCAGCCTGTGGAACGCCGGGGAGTGGACCGGCCGCTAGGGGTGTTGGGAATCTCGTAACAAACCGTGTCCCGTTACGCGCTGCAGAGGATGGCGGGGATCTTCCCCCGCCTCCTCTTCATCTCCATCCTGCTCTTTTTGCTGATCCATCTCCCCGCCGGCGGCCCGGCCGATATCTACGCCGCGGATCCGTCGGCCTCGGCTGAGAGCATCGAGCGCATCCGCGAGCTGTGGGGGCTAGACCGGCCGCTCCCAGTCCAGTACGGGCAGTGGCTCACCAACGTAGCCCGGGGCAACTGGGGCAACTCGTACGCCGAGAGGCGGCCGGTGACCGCCATCGTGGCCGAGCGCTTCGTCAACACCCTCTGGCTGACTGCGGCCACGGTAGTGCTGGCGCTTGTGCTCGCAGTTGCGCTCGGGGTGGCCGGGGCGGTGAGTGACTCCAGGTTCGTCAAAAGCCTGATCGAGGGGTTCGCCGTGTTGGGGATCAGCATCCCCACCTTCTGGAGCGGGACGCTGGTGATCCTCGTCTTCGCGGTCTACCTCGACCTGATCCCCAGCGGCGGCATGGCCACCATCGGCCGTCCCTTCTCGCTCACAGACCGGCTCTGGCACCTGCTGGCGCCGGCGGCGGTGCTGGGCACCCTATACATCGCGCAGTGGTCGCGCTACCTGCAGGCGGGGCTCAGCGAGGTGCTCCGCGAAGACTACATCCGCACCGCCAAAGCCAAGGGTTTGTCCCGCGTGACATTCACCCTCAGACACGGGCTGCCCAACGTGGCCATCCCCTTCATCACGGTGGTGGGTTTGGAGGCACCCAGGCTCCTCTCGGGAGCCATGGTCACCGAGGTGGTCTTCTCCTGGCCGGGGATGGGGCGGCTGCTGACCAGCGCGCTCTTGTCCCGCGATTACCCGGTGGTGATGGGCACCTTGATGCTCTTCGTGCTGATCGTGGTGGTGGCGAACCTGCTCACCGACCTGGCCTACGGGCTGGCAGACCCGAGGGTGCGCTACCAGTGAGAGACCGCCGGTGCTGAAACGCTTTCTACGGCAACCGCAGGCGGTGCTGAGCCTGCTCGTCTTGCTGGCCTTCGCGCTCGGCGCGGCCTTCGCCCCGCTGCTGGCGCCCTATCCACCTGACGCGGTGAACCCGCGGGACATGCTCGAGCCTCCAGGCAGTGAGCACGTGATGGGCACCGACGATATCGGCCGGGACGTGCTGAGCCGGCTCCTCTTCGCCGGTCGGACCTCGCTGACGCTGGCTCTGGGGGTGGCGTTTTTCTCGGTCTTGCTGGGGAGCCTCTTAGGTGGCGTGGCCGGGTTTTTCGGCCGGCGGCTCGACGCCTTGATCTCTGCGCTGGTCGACACCATGCTGTCGATCCCCGCCCTGGCGCTGGCCATGGTCGCCAGCGGCTTCATCGAGCTCACCACGGGGCGGCTGATCTTGATCCTGTCGCTCATCTCCTGGCCGACCATCGCCCGGCTCGTCCGGGGCCAGGTGCTGAGCCTCAAGGAGCAGCCGTTCGTGGAGGCGGCCCAGGCAGCGGGGGCCCAACACTTGCGTATCCTCTTCCTCCACGTCCTGCCCAACACCCTCACCCCGGTCTTTGTGGCCGGGACGCTGCTGGTGGCCTACGCCATTCTGATCGAGTCCGCCCTCAGCTTCCTGGGGTTTGGGCTGCCCCCGCCTACCGCCACCTGGGGCGGGATGCTGAACGACGCGCAGCTCTACTTCCGCGAGGCCCCCTGGCTGGCGGTGTTCCCGGGGCTGGCCATCACCGTAGTGGTCGCCTCGATCCATTTTGGGGGGGCGGGGCTTCGTGAGGCGCTCGACCCGCGCTCGGAAGCTGGCTCCTAGACGCTCTCGGTACGGTGGTTTCGCCCGTTTTCACCCATCGTGTATAATTGCCATCTATCACACCCGCCGCTCGCGGTGACACGGGATGGGATCGGATGGACCGCCTGATACAGAAGCACTCCAGGGGAAGATCCCGGGAGCCAACCGACCCAAAATTCAGACCTGGGTGTGATTGAACAAGGGGAGGAATCGTGAAACGAATCCTTTTCGGTTTCGGGGCGCTCGCCCTGATATTCGTGCTGGCAGCCTGTAATACCACGTTCAACCCGGGCCAGCCCGCCATCAATCCAGAACATTTCGGAGGGCAACTGGGTTTCGGCGATATCATCGATGACGGGCACGACGATCACGTGCACTTTGATGATGGGAGCCGCGACCTCAGTGCGCCGCTGATCGCCCACGACCTCGCTACCGCAGGGATCGTAAGCAGCGGTCCCACAGCCAAGACCAGCAAGAACATCGATGCCAGGGGACTGGGTGTACGTGACGTCGCCGGTGCCACAACCGACGTCTGGGCACACGACGGCTACGCCTATACCGGGACCTTCAACAGCCCCTGTGGCGGTGACCCCGACGCGGGTATCTGGATCTGGGATGTCCACAACAAGAATAAGGCCGACTTCGTCGGCATCATCCCCTCGCCTGTCGGTAGCCGCACCAACGACGTCAGGGTGGCGGCGATGAACTCCGGTGACATCTTGGTTCACTCGAATGAGGCCTGCGCAGGTGGTCCGTGTGCCTTCGAGATCTACAACGTGGACGATCCCACCAACCCTGTGTACTTGGCATCCGTCCAAACCGACGATGTCAACCTCTTTTTGCAAGCAGACTTTGGCTTCGTCGACTTTGGTGTCCACAACCTGTGGCTCTTTACCCAGGACAACAAGGACTACGTAGCGGCCACGGTGGAGTCCTTGTTTGGTAACTTCCAGATCTTCGACATCACCGACCCCACGAATCCTACCCTAGCCGGCTTTTGGGGTGCAGAGCAGCTAGCCTTCCCCGACATCGATTGGGTGAATACTGTTGACTTCGTTGGAGAAATCCTCCCCGGCAATTCCTTCCTTACTACCGGTTTCGGCGCGTCAGCAAACAAGTTCCTCCACGACGTCACGGTCAGCGCCGACGGCACGATGGCGTACCTCGCCAACTGGGACGCCGGGCTGGTGCTGCTCGATATCTCCGATCCGGCGAACCCGTCGGTAGTTTCCGTCGCGATCGATCCTGTCAACGGTTCGCTCGACGGCGAGGTCAACAGCCACTCCGTCTGGCCGAGCGAGGACGGCACCATCGTCGTCGAAGGCGAGGAGGACTTCTCGGCCTGGGAGGCGACCATACCGCCTTCGAACGTCACGTTCGGCAACGGCAACCCGATCCCGGGTGTCATGGCCGGCACGTCGTTCGGTGACCTCATCGAGGCGAACCAGACTGGGAATGCCGGCCGGGTGTACGCAGATCACATCGACATCGAGTCGGGCCCAGACACCGGTGAGTACCCGGCGTACGAGTTCTCGGGGAACAACTTCCCGCTGGGTGGAGGTTCGGTCTCCGGCGACTTAGTATGGGTTGGTCGAGCTTGTAACGGCGATGCCCTCTTGAACCCGCTGGGCGCTGGCGACATCGCCATCGTCCGTCGTGGCGCCTGCACCTTCGCTGAGAAGTCGCAGACCGTCGCCAATGCTGGTGCCGTCGCGATCGTCATCTCCAACAACAACCCGAACTCGACACCGTGGTCGGGCCTGCGGATCTGGGACTACTCCGATCCGGTCAACCCGGTCCTGGCCAGCATTTTCGACACTGAGTGCAGCGCATCCATAGCGCCGGGCGGATCGTGTGATCCGGCGGGCACCTACTCCAGCCATAACGTGCAGGTCGAGTCCAGGGGCAACAAGACGTTCGCGTACGTCTCCTGGTACTCTGACGGCATGCTGGTTCTCGACGTCTCCGACCCGTACAACCCGGTCGAGGTCGGCCGCTACACCGAACCCGGAACGGATTTCTGGGGCATCTACAAAGAGCCCAACTCGCCCTTCTTCTACGGTTCAGATCGCAACGGCGGCCTGTACATCTTCAAAGAGCAGGGTTCGGGCTCCGGCAAGTAGTAACCAGCGCGTTGCCCGAAATAGGGCGAATCACCGAGGGCGGGGGTCTCCCCCGCCCTTTTGTCATACGTTCCCACACGGTGCGCACGTCATACCGACGTGCTCCGTCTGTGTCTCCTGTGGCGGCCTCTTGCATGACGCGCACACGCTCGTGCTTTCGACGGTAGATCGCGCCGTCTACACGGCACACGTGCGTGATACGACGCGTCTCCCCTTACGAAGTGACGGTGTTGGTCAGGGTCAAACTGCCGACGGTGATCTCCACGCTGTCTCCGGGCTCGAGGCTGAAGTGCTCGGGCGGCACGATGCCGGTGCCGGTCATCAGGAAGACGCCGCCGGGGAAGTCGAGCTCCCGCGCCAGGTGCTCGGTCAGATCGGTCAGCGGGCGCTTGATCTGGGAGGTGCTGACCTGCCCCTCGAACACGGCCTCCCGGCCGCGGGTGATGGTGAGCGTGATCGGCAGTTCGCTGGGGTCCTCGGTCACGAGTTGGATCCCCGGACCGAGAGCGCACGACCCGTTGTAGGTCTTGGCCTGCGGCAAATAGAGCGGGTTCTCCCCTTCGATGCTGCGCGACGACATGTCGTTGCCGACGCAGTAGCCGGTGATCTCCGTGCGCGAGTTGAGCACCAGGCAGAGCTCCGGCTCGGGTACGTTCCAGTCGCTGTCGCGGCGATGGCGCACCGGCATGCCGTCGCCCACCACGCGCCAGCCCAGGGCCTTGAAAAAGAGCTCGGGGCGCGCTGCCTCATAAACCCTCTCATAGACGTCCGCCACCTGCGATTCAGAGGTGCGGGCGTCGCGGCTGCGCAGGTAGGTCACGCCGCTGGCCCAGACCTCCTGCGTGTTCTCGATCGGCGCCAACGGCGGCGGCAGGGTCTCACCGGCAGCTCCCGCGGGCAGCGACGCGAGAAAGGGGATGACCTGGCTCCGCTCGAGCTGGAGCAACAGCTCCAGCTTGAACGCTACCGGCAGCAAGCGGCCGTCCAGCGCCCAGCGCGGCTCTCCGTTCACGCGGTGCCTGCTAAGAAACATCGTCAACTCGCGCACCCACCTTTCAAACCAAAGTCTACAGCATCCGTGAAGCGAGGTTGGAGACCCAGTGGGTGATGAGCTATAAGAGATGAGTGATGAGTAGAGTAACAAAGTGGGTAATGGGTAATGCGTGATGGGTAATGCGTGAGTTATTGCGAAAGGAAAATGCGTCTAAGACACACTTTCTCAGAGAACGCGGCAGTAAGGCAAAGACAAGCCCAACAGCGAAATTCGCAGCACCCATCACCCATTCCTCATTACCCATTACCCGATGTGCCTGGGGATCAAACTCCCAAAACTCGCTTATAGTGGGGCACCATCTTATTCCTCGGTTATTGGAGGCGCATATGAAGATCGAAGTGTTCTCGGACGTCGCCAATCTCGTCGGAGAGTCGCCCAGCTGGTCAGCAGACGAAGGGGCCCTTTACTGGGTCGACATCGTGGGCAAGACCATCTACCGCCACGGTCCCGCCGGGCTCGAGTCGTGGGCGGCACCGGATCTGGCCTGCGGCGTGGTGCCGCGCCGACGGGGTGGGCTCATCGCCAGCGTCTTGAAGGATCTGATGTCCTTCGATCCCGAGGCGGGCACCTTCTCTGCGTTCGCAACGATCGAGAGTGATCGGCCCGCCAACCGCAACAACGAGATGAAGTGTGATCCCCAGGGGCGGCTCTGGCTCGGCACCATGCAGAACAACGTGGCCGAGGACGGCTCTGGCATCCCGATCACCGCAAACACCGGGGCGCTCTACCGCATCGGCGCAGGTGGAGAGACGACGAGGATGCTCGATAACATCGGCATCTCCAACACCTTGGCCTGGACGCCTGAAGGCGGGCAGATGTTCTTTGCCGACACCTTGGCGAACCGCATCGACCGCTTCGCCTTCGAGCCGTCTTCCGGTGCCCTCAGCGGGCAGGAAAGTTATTTCGAGGGGTCCCTGTTCGGCCTGCCGGACGGCTCGGCCATGGACAGCGAGGGGTATCTGTGGAACGCCCGCTTCGGCGGTGGCTGCCTCTTGCGGATAGCGCCCGACGGCAGCATCGACCGCAAGGTCGACTTGCCGGTCACCAACCCGACCAGCTGCGTGTTCGGCGGGGAAAACCTGGACACTTTGTACATCACCTCGGCCTGCTTCGAGCTCGAGGTCGCCAAAACGCCCCACGAAGGGGCGGTGCTGGCAGCTTATCCAGGTGTTCGCGGCCTCCCCACCCACGCGTTTGCCGGCTGATCTCGATGGCGAATCTACTCGATCTGTCCGGCAAGACCGTGCTGATCACCGGGGGGCTCGGTGACATCGGGCGGGTGGTAGTGAAGACCTTGAGCGAACACGGCGCCGCGGTCTGCGTAAACGACATCGTCGAACAGCGTGAGGGAGAGAAACGTGCAGCCGAACTCTCATACCGCGGCCGCACCCTCTACGTTCAGGCCGATGCCACCGACCCGGGCGCGGTCGATGCGCTCTTCGAAACAGTCGATGCGCAGCTGGGATTGCCGGACGTCGTCTGCTGCCATGCAGGGCTGGTGGCTTCCGACCCGGTCGAGCGGTTCCCGCTCGAGACCTATGACGCCATCATGAACCTCAACGTGCGCTCGTCGTTTATCGTGGCGCAGGCCGCCGCGCGGCGCTGGAAAGAACGTGGGACCCGTGGACAGCTGATCTTCACCTCGTCGTGGGTCCAAGATGTCCCCTGGCCCGAGATCACGCCCTACACCGCCAGCAAGTCCGCCCTGAAGGCGCTGGCGCGGGGGTTTGCCAGGGAGCTCGCTCCCGATATCCGCGCCAACGTGATCGCCCCGGGCATCGTGGCGGTGGGCATGGCCAAGCGCCAGTGGGATACCGAGCCGGGCTACCGCGCCAGGGCAGAGAGAGCGATCCCCCTCGGGTATATGCAGCCCCCAGAAAGCGTGGCCCATGCGTTTTTGTTCCTCTGTTCTCCGCTGGCCGACTACCTCACCGGTTCGGTGCTGCTCGTCGACGGCGGCGCCAGCCTCTATCCGATGGATAGTGATGAGTCATGAGAAATGAGTGATGAGTAGGGCAACGAAAGTCGCGCAGGCTAGGCTCTTTATACGACTCTCCAGTAGTCGCCGCCACCCCCCTCACGGGCCATGAAGCCGTGATCCACCAGACTGCGCCGGAGTCTGGCGGTGTCGTCGTTGAAGCGCAAGAGCAGCTCGTTCACCTGTTTCTCCGTGTAACGCACCTCGGTTTCGAAGACACCGAGTACGTGCCGCAAGAGTACGAGGTACTTCTTCTGTTGGGCCGGAAAGGCGGTGATGCGCCCGTCGGCGTCGGTGAAGGTCTGAAGCACCTTCTTGTCGAAGGCGTCGAGATCGGCGCCCGTGGCGAGTCGGGGGAGCTCTTCTTGACCGAGGAGGCTTTGAGCGTGTCGGGTAAGTACCTCGGTGCGAAGTGAGTAGATGCTGTAGTAGCTCTCGGCGCGCGCCTCGACCAGATCGACATCGGCGAGCTTGCGCAGGTGGTGGGACACCGTGGAGCTGCTCAGCTCGAGCGAGGCGGCCAGCTCCTCCACCGTATGGGGCCTTTGCGCCAACAGGCCGACGATCTTGAGCCGGTTGGCGTCTGCCAGGGCCTTGAAAAAACGCAGGAGCGTCTGGGTGAGCTGTTCTTGGGTCATCGGTCTGCTCCTTCCATTCGATAGATGTATTTTATGTTGACATCTATCGAATTAATTTTACACTCTTCCGTCATTATTGCAAGGTCGCCCCATAACCACCCGGGCATCCCAGCCGCAATCGACTCCCCCCAAGCGAGCGCAAGCCGGGTGTCGCCACGACATCGACCCCGAGTCGTCCGGCCATGCTCGTGGATCGCTAGGCAAGTTCGACGTTCAAAGAATCCACAACCACACCTGACGTGCAGGACGCGCCTCGTCAGACTCGCCCAATTTGCTAGACGAGTCCCTGAGAAGGTTTGCTTCGTAGGCTATCGCCCGAATTCCACCATTGGATAAGAGATATTTTCGAGTGGGAGCAACCCGTGCTTCCGGGCCCAAACGATGGCCTCGCCGCGCGAACCGACCCCCAGTTTTTTGTTGATGCGGGTCACATAATTGCGAACGGTCTTACAACTGATGTTGAGCTCATCGGCGATCGCGACGTTATCCCGCCCGGTTGCCAACTGCATGAGGACCGCCCGCTCGCGCTTGGTGAGCCGTTGTACGTCTTCCGTCCCCGAGTCCTCGATCTGGAGCTTGCTGAGGTTTTGTATGACTGCATGATGGAACGTCGTGAAATCCTGCATGACACCGTTGATCGTGTCGACCAGGCGCTGTTCCATATGGCGTCGCTCGGTGACGTCGACAAAGGTCAGCAGCCCACACGCGCTACCATCGAACTCGATCGCCTGGGCGGCGACCAAAACCTGCCGCGGCGTACCCGTTTGAGACGCAAGTTGAGTCTCGTAGTCCACATTTTTCGCACCTTCGTGCAAATCACTTAGGATAAGATCGACAGTTTTTCGACTGACAAAACACGGGAGTTCCACCAAGCGCCTGTAGAGCATGCCCTCAGATTCACAACACGACAGCTCTTGAAAGCTCTCATTGACCGACAACACCACGCCGTCAGGGAGGCGGGCAATGACGGAAGGGACGGGACTGGCACGGAACGCGGTAGCAAACCGGCTCTCAGCAGCCTTCTGAGCCGTGACATCTTCAAATGTCAATAGGGCAAAGCTCGTATCCTCACGGATCAGCGTCCCGCTGAACTTGAGCACTTTGACAACACCTGAAGCCCGTATCTGTACTCGAAGCACTTCGCGTTCGACACCTTCGCCTCGCAACACGCGGGCGAGCGGCCAATCTTCAGGAGAGATCGACCGACCGTGCAGATCGGTCACAGAGAAAAGATCGAAGTAGTCTGCAAATCTCGACTCACCCTCGTCATACTGCGTCTCAAGAATTTGTAAGGCTGCTGGGTTCATGTACAACACGTTCCCATCCAGATCCAAAACGAGCAGGCCCTCGGCCAGGTGATGCAAGACAGCCCTGGTCTGCACGAGGCTTGAGGGCCAGGATGGGACAACAGTCACCATATTCGTCTTTATTATACCCCTAATGTCCCAGAAGATGCTCAGGTTGATCAGTCCCAATCTCTCCCGACTGACACTGGATCTACACGCCACCTCATAGCGAGTGATGTCGACCCATTGGTATGAGACCCAGCTATTCCCCCCACACCATCTTCAAGGCCACTCCCAGACGGGCTGGTGATGAAATCGAGATGTGAGCAATCCCGAGTATATTGCTGCTATTTATCTCGTATTTTTTGTGATTATTTGAACGTTCTGTCTGCAGAAGTATATACAAATAACACACTAATATTTTAGGATATTTCTTAACATTATGTTACCAATCTATATACAAGTATATCACTTATATATTGGGATATTATCAAATATCATATTGCCTAAATATATATTATTTAATCACTTATATATTGGGACATTTGTCCCTATTTATTTCTGGCCATTGCTGGCATAGTAGAAGAGAGAAGGCCGATCACAAAAACCCTAAAAGCCCAACTGGAGGACGGCATGCATAGGACTAGACAGGTAACCCCAGCTGTTTGGTTCGTACTTTTGGGCCTGCTTATCGCGTGTTCTCCGCTATCGAACCTAACGGTGGAAGATACGCAGGCATTGGCCGAGGCGGCGCAGGCCGATCTCACGCTTACAGGCGCTCTGTTAGACGATACGAGCCCTCCTCCCCTCACACTCGATTTGCCCATGCCGGTTCTCAAGATCTTCCATGCTCTTACCAACGCGTCTTACCAAGAGCAGAGCAAATGCAATACCGACCTGAACCCTGAAGATCCCACCGATAGCGATCTGGACGGTATCCCAGCCCTCGTAACCGTAACTTTCGACTGCTCGTGGATATCCGGAGGAAACGAGAGCGGTACCACACACCAGATCACCGGTGAGGCGACGATTGAAGACAACGACGATACACAAGCCGGAAGCGGCTTCGAGGTTACGTTTGCCGACTTCCGCACCCTGGCGACACACCCCAACACCCTGACGCGTGACCGGCTCTTCAACGGTAGTGTGGCCGTCGACAAGACCGCCCTAGGCTGTTCGATTGAGCTCGACTACTCGCTAGCGATCCAAGTCACCAAAGGGGGAACACACGTTGATGGAACGGTGAGTTACCAACTCAACAAAACCTACCTGGGCGACGACCCCGTCAACCTTTGGCTGGCAGGAACTCTTGTCTCTACCGGCACGATCGACCACGTCAGCGATGCCGGCACCCACTCGCTAGCCTTTGCAACGGAACCGAGTTTGCACTGGAACATCTTCGGCTGCCAAGAAGACTCGCCCCTCATGAATTTCGACGATGGCGCCATCCGCTATCTACACACCAGAAAAGATGGCGTTACAAACACGTTCCTCATAACTTTCAGCGCTTGTGGGGAGTTTTCGACTACCTACGACGGAATAGGTATCGATCTCTAACCACAATCAAAACCTCATACGAGAGGAGGACGGTAGACGGCGCACTTTCTTTGAGTCTCCCAAGAAAGCGGTTGTGGTTAGAGAGTTGGCTTTTCTATTGAGGCGATTCCCACGGAGGAACCCTCAAGAAACCGAGGTCGATCATGCAATTCAAACGAATCGTGATGATCGCGCTCCTGTTCGGCCTGTCGGCTTGCCTGCAAACACAACCTCCCGCGACCGGCGGCGAACTCGAAGTCGATATCACACCCGACGATGCCTTCGTGATGGTCATGTCCGACACCGAAATCGTCCACTCGGGCCAAGGTGACTTTGTGCTCCAAGACCTACCCCCTGAAAACTACACCATCCTGGTCGTCAAAGGCGAGTACAGCATCAGCCAGTTGGTCGAAGTAAGCAAGGGGACCAGGGTCATGACCAAGCTCGACGTCGCCGACGGAGAGTCCGATGCTCCTCCCTGGGGTGGACGGCACGGAGACCAGGAAAGAACACCGGGCACCCCGGGTGGTGGAGGGGGCGGCCCAGGTGGAAACAAGAGCGATAGAGGGGATCTCTACGGCGATCTCTACGTGATCCTCCGCGACGACAACGGAGTGCCGATCACCATCCCAATCGTGGTCGAAATACCTGGGGATCAAACGGAAGAGAAAGACTTCGTGCAACCCATCGCCTACTTGACAGAGGTTGCACCCACAGAAGGAGAGTGTCCGGCCTATACCGAACTCGAAGCCACCGAACCGGTTGGGGAGGATTATCCCGTCCTCCTTCTGATCGGTGGTGAGTACGAAGAGGTCGAAGCAGAAGAGGTCGAAGAAGAGGAAGAAGAGGAAGAAGAGGAAGAAGAGGTGGAGGGCGATCTCAGGAGCGCCCAAGAGAGCGAGCTCGGGACCGAAGCCGTAGGGGGACCGGGGGAACCACCGGAACCACCAGATGACGAGCCCGCAGCAGGTGACATCGAGCCCAACCAGCAGTATGACGGATTCTGCCTCACCTACAAAGAGGTCGAGTTCGGCCGCCTCAACATCGTTCGAGCCCCGGAGAGAGTGCTCGCAAAGGCTCTCGATGCTGCCGAAACCACCATCGCAAACGCCGAGCGCATCGAGCGAGACGCCGCACACCGCTTGGTAGCGGTAACCACGGTAGACGATGTAGAGGTGAGCAAAACGATCGACTCACCGCTCGAAAACCTGGCACTCTACCGGGCGATGATGGGCTGGAAGAAGACATCCGACGATCCATTCACAATCGGCACCTTTAGCACCAACGATTTCCACGACGCTGCCGGCTTCTTCGCAACCGGAGCCGATAAGAGCACAGAAGTCACCATCGATATGGTCGTCTACCTGAACTCCTTCCTGGGTCTCAACGGCACGGGAGAGAACCCGAATTACTTCAACTTCAGCATGGCGGGATACACCAATAATCACACCGACCCTGACCCCGTCACTGTGCAAGAGTACAACTGCGAAGACACGTATGAAAATGTGACAGCGGAACTGCTTGTACCTGACGGTGAAGGTGGTTATACCGTAGAAACGGTCAACATCTGGGAAGATTTCTTCAGTCAAGTGGGACGGGAAGGTGAATTGGTCGAAGGCTTCAGCTTCGCATCGGACGACTCGCTCCAAGTCATCGAACACATCCACACCTACGCGCCACCCGAATAGGCATCTCTTTTGTGCCGCCCGTCCTCCGGCAGGCTCGGGACGGGCTACGGCCCGTCCCGGCCAAAACCCCTATACCCTTATACCCTTACAGCATCGCGTTTCTTCGGAAGGAGCGTAGATGCCATGTTTGAAAAGACCGTGATACGAATCCTCGGGCTGCTCCTCTGTGCGACCGTGGCAACCTCACTGGTCGCCTGTCTGGGACAACCCCCACCGGACGATCCGATCGTCACCCTCGAAGTGACCGGTAGACGCAAAGAGTTCACCGACGCCAGCCTGGTCGCCTTTCAAGACGGAACGAGCGGTATCTGGCAGGCACTCGAGAGCAGCTACCCCGGCATCTACCAGTTTCCGGTCTCCGACACCGAGGGCCGCTTCAGCGTGGCTGTAGCCTGCCAAGGAGAAGAGCTCAGCATCAACCTGATCCACGCCACGACCACGGAGATCCAACAACTGGCCAGCCAGTGCGTCCTCAGCAAAGAAACCCATTCGCTCGAAGGCGCGGGACAGAGCTTCGTGACGATCGAGCTCGCGCACCTGACGCCCGGCTACAAGGCCTTCGTGTACGTGTGGGGTGACAAACCCCTGGTTCTCGACCAAGACGGTGCCACCACAGCAGTTCCGGTGGACGATAGCGCTACTCTGTTGGTCATCGAAGCGGAGGAAAGACAAAGAGGCCGCTTCGACGCCAGTAGTATCCATCAGTTCTACGTAGCCAACATCGATGACTTCCAAGATCCTTACCTACTGGACCTTGCCGACGAAGCGCTGGTATCGCCTCCGCTAGAAGCCGCTGTGGTGGCAACCAATGCCAACACCGATCAGACCCACACCGTTACCGGAAACGTCACCCTCAAGCTGCCCAAACACGTACGCTTACAACTCGGTACCAGTGTGATCACCGATGGCGGCACAGCCACCCTCAGCTACAAGGGCATCCCGGCCAGCTTGACAGGACGCCTTCACGAGCGCCTCTTCATCGCCAACCTGACCGAAACGGGGCCGGAACTCGAAGGGATACGCCAGGTACGTAATACCACGCGCTACTTCCCCGATCCCGAAAGCACACCCCAGCTGGCCGTATCGTTCGCTCAACACCTGTTCGGCAATGGCGATCTCACGACGTCGTACGATGCCGGTGAATCGGTGTCCACCGCTTCTTGGGACAGCTATCCGGGGGCCCAGGCCTACACCGTGAGCCTGCTGAGCCCAAAGGCAGACACCAACAAACTACACCCCACCTGGCAGGCATCTTTCACCCCAGGCTGGTTAGGTGAGCAACCCACCTACAGCTATGCCTTTAGCGAACTGCTCGAGGTAGAAGGCTGGCAAGAAGCCTGGTCGCAGGAAGTATTGGAAGCCACCTCGTGGCAAATCGGGGCCCTACAGGCTGAAGCGGAAACCGGCGAGGACGCACCGCTCAAGATCCTACTCGGCAAGGCCTGTAAAGATGGTGTCGGCAGCATGGAGATCCGCATGGCAGGGAGAGAAGGGAGCAGGGTCTCGAGCGAGTAAGCTCCCTTGGATGCCCGCATGCAACTGGCGTCAGCTCGAGGTAGAGCGAGAGAGGTGAGAAGCCCGAGCACGATCTCAGCAAAACTGCCACCAGACAACTGCATTCCATAACGAGCGAGGCGGTAGCCTCAACCACCCCCCTAGCTGACCCCACCGGAATGATCCCGGTGGGGCGCTTATGCTACTCGTTGACAGGGGCACCTTTGGGCGGGATCTCAAGTGCTTATAGCTGTTGACAAATTAACTGTCTATACATATAATGTTTACATGACAATTGTAAAAACAGCTAGTCACAAAACGGGATCGGTAGCGAAACCATCCATCCTTATCTTCGCAGGCAGCAACCGCGCAGGTTCGGTCAACAAGAAGCTCGCCCGGCAAACCTCTAGCGTGGCCGAACAGCTCGGGATCGACGCGAGGCTCATCGACCTCAAGGACTACCCGATGCCGCTCTACGACGGAGACCTCGAGCAAGAGCACGGCGTACCGGCATCGGCCGAAGCGTTCGCGGAGCTCATCAAAGAGCACGACGGCGTCATCATCGCCTCCCCGGAGTACAACGGGGCCTTCACGCCCCTGCTCAAGAACACCATCGATTGGGCGACCCGCATCGATAAAGGCGTGCTGGCCGGTAAGATGATCGGACTCATGAGTGCCACCCCCGGTCGGGGTGGCGGTAAACGGGGTCTCAAGCTCCTCCACGACTGGTTGGCGAACATGCGCCTCAGCATCATCCCCGAGCCGTTCTCCCTGCCCCAAGCTCTTCAAGCCTTCGGCGAAGACGGTACACTGGCACCTGAGCATCAGGCGGGGCTCGAGGCCTTCGTCGGGCAGTGGTTGCAGGCTGTGAGCAGAGAGGAGGCCGTGGCCGCCTGAGTACTTGGAGGAGAGACCGATGCGCATCGAGGATGAGATCAAACAGGCCACCTTTGAAAACGAGTATCAGAAGTTGGCCGTGAACCTGCTCTACACCCAGAAGCGCTTCGAAACCCTGTTTGAACAGGCGCTAGCACCCTACAGCATCTCCCCCGAACAGTTCAATGTGCTGCGCATCCTCAAAGGAAAACACCCCAAGCCGATGGGCATCAAAGACATCCAAGAACGGATGCTCAACAAGATGTCGAACACCTCAAGGTTGGTGGAGAAGCTCAAGCAGAAAGGCCTGGTGGAGCGCATCGCCTGCGAGCGCGACCGCCGCGCCGTGGACGTAACCCTCACTCCAGAAGGTATCGAACACCTCACCGTGTTAAACGAGGTGGCTGCCACCAACCACAGACGTTTTGCCTCGCTGAGTGAGAAAGAAGCCCAGACGCTCAACCATCTTCTCGACAAATTGCGGGGGTAGGGTTCAAAAACTGGTGATGAGTGATGAGTAAGCAGTGATGCGTCGGTAACGGGCGAACGGTTTGAACGGATCAAGACCGTTAGCGAATCTCATCACACATCTTTCACTACCCATAAGCAAATGGATATAGACCAATGAGCCTCAATAAACCTGCCTCCGACACACGGCATCCTTCTCAATTCTCCGTGACCACCTTGTAGTCGGGCAGATCCGACTCGAGCCGCCGCACCGCGGGCGTGGCCAACATCGCCGTAGTAGCCACCAGGATAACCACGCCGGTAGCGACCAGAAGGAGCCGCATGCCGGCACCCTCGGCCTGGCCAACGACGGGAGCGACGATCTTCCACCAGGTCGTACCGACGGCAGGTTCCAAGACGCGGTCGACGATCTGACCGGTGAGCAAAAACGACAGGGTGGCGCCGAGAAACCCCAGCTGCGATACCATCGCGAAGATCCGGCCTTGCATATCGGGCGGCGTCTTGACCTGCAAAATCGAGAGGTAGAGTGCAAAGGAAATCGGCAACGGAATCGTCAGCAAAAAGAGAGATATACCTAGCCCAAGGGGTTCTCGCGCTGTACCGTAGACGAGGAACATCACACCGCTCAGAAGCAACCCCGGCAAGAGCGTCAAGAGTCGTGGACGGCTGCCACCCCACACCGCGATCAGACCAGCTCCTACTAGCGCCCCCAGGCTCATGAGTGACATCAAGCCACCCATCACCGCTTCGCTCCCCGTCACCGTCACCAAGTAGGGAATCGCCAGCTCGAGGGGGCCGTTGAGCAGGAAGTTGATCAGCATCATGTAGAGAACCAAGCCGAAGAGGACACGGCGCCTTATAAGAAAACGGACACCGGCGAGGAGTTCCTGCAATATGTGACCTCGAGCAGCCGTTCCTTCGGCGGTCGCCTTGGGGCGAGGGATGTGGAGCATCGACAAGAGAGATACCGCCAAGGTGAAGGTCGCCAAATCGACGATGATCACGCCGGTGATGCCGATCCAGGCGTAGACGAGGCCGGTGAGGGCAGGGGCGATCACCCCTGCCAAGGGGAAGGCCATCTGTTGGACAGCGTTGGCCCGCTCGCGCTGGCGCTCCGGCACCAGCACCGTGGTGGTGGCCTCCAACGCCGGTTGTTGGAAGGTGGCGAAGGTGCCTTGTACCAGCGCGAGCAGATAAAGCTGCCACAGGTGAACGTCGCCTGCCAAAAAGATCAGCAGGAGCAGCGTCGTTGTCACAGCTTGACCGCCATCGGCCAGGAGGAGGACAACTCGCCTATCCAGGCGGTCGATCAGCACGCCGGCCACGCTCCCCGCCACCGCACCCGGCAGCTCGGCAAAAAAGACCATCAAGAGCAGCGGCGCCGTATCGCCGGTAGTATCGAACAACCAGATCCCTAGCGCGATCGCGGTCATGCGGCTCCCGATCAGAGAGGTGGTCTGGGTGAGGACGATCAGGTAGAAGGTGGCGAGGTGCCGCATGCGGCCCCGGCCGCTACTGGGCGCCTGCACTTTCGAAGATGAAGGTGGGGTCGAGCACGTCGCGCAGGACGTCGCCGAGCATGTTAAGCCCCAAGACGGAGAGCGCTACGGCGGTGCCGGGCACCAGCGCCGTCCACGGAGCCACATCGAGATAATCGCGCGAGGCTTGGATCATAAGCCCCCACGACGGGGTGGGGGGCTGGGTACCGAGCCCCAGAAACGACAGGCCTGCCTCGGCCAGGATGGCAAAAGCCACGCTGATGGTCGCCTGCACCATCACGGGCGCCAGGATGTTGGGCAAAATCGCCCGGGTAATGATGCGCAGGTCGGAAGCCCCTTGCGCCCGAGCGGCTTCGATATAGGGCAGGCTGCTGACCTTGAGCGTCTCGCTGCGTACGATGCGCGAGAGATACGGGGCAAAGGCGATGCCGATCGCTACGGTGGCGTTGCGCACGCTCGGCCCTAAGATGGCGCTGATGCTGAGCGCCAAGAGTAAGACCGGAAAGCTGAGCAAGGTGTCGACCAGCCGCATCAGCGAGAGGTCGGTCCACCCCTTGAAGTAGCCTGAAAGAACGCCCAGAGGCAGCCCGAGCACGATGCTGAGTGCGACTGCCAGCACGGCCACCATCAACGAGGTGCGAGCCCCGAGGAGCACGCGGTAGGAGAGTTCGCGACCGAGTTGGTCGGTGCCGAGCGGATGGCTGGGAGACGGGGGCGCCAGCCGGGCCGTCACGTTGATCTTGGTGCTTAGCGCCTCCTGGATGAACAGCGGCGAGAGGATGGCGGTGAGGCTGAACAGGACGACCAACGAAAGCCCAATCAGACCCTTGGGGGTGCGAAACATTCTAAGGAGGCGTCGTCTGACTCGCTGTTCGCTTCCCAGGCCTGTAGAAGCTGCTGTTTGAGGGGAAAAGGATTCTGTCGCCATGGTTATCTCGGGCAGCCCTATTCGAAGCTGATACGCGGGTCGAGCACTTTATAGACCAGATCGACCACCAGGTTGCTGAGCATGAACACGGTGGCAATCACGAACACGGTGGCTTGGATCAGCGGGATATCGCGGTTCAGAAGCGCTTGATAGGTGAGCCAGCCCACCCCGGTGTAGTTAAAGAGGCTCTCGACCACGATGATGCTGCCAAAAAGGTAGCCGAGCTGTAAGCCCGCCACGGTAATCACCGGCGCGATCGCGTTTCTCAGGGCGTGTTTGTAGACCACCATGCGCTCCCCAAGCCCTTTGGAACGGCTCACCCGGATGTAGTCCTGAGAAAGTACCTCGAGCATGGCGGAACGCGTCATGCGCGTGAGGTGAGCCATCAGGCTGAGCCCGAGGGCGATGGCGGGGAGCAGCGCGTGCTTGATGGAGAGCCAGAGGTTCTCCAACGGCGACACGAAACCGCTCGAGGGCAAGAGGCCCAACCAGCGCGAGAAGAGCAAGATCAGCACCATCCCCCAGAAGAAGTCCGGCAGGCTGATGCCCAACAGGGCGGTGCTGCTGCTCACGGTGTCCTGCCAGCGGTTTTGGCGCACCGCGCCGACCACGCCGAGGGGTATGGCCAGGCTCAAGGCGATAAGGAGCGACAGCACCACGATGACCCCGCTGGCCAGGATCTTCTGCCCGAGCAGCTTGGCGATCGGCTCCTTGAAGCGTAGCGAGGTGCCCCAATCCCCTTGCAACAAGTCGCCGATCCAGCGTCCGTACTGAACCACCAGGGGATCGTTGAGGCCCAGCTCCTGGCGCAACGCGGTGAGCGTCTCAGGGTGCGAGCGCGTGCCGAGGATCATGATGGCCACGTCTCCGGGGAGGATCTTGGTCAGCACGAAGGTGACCACGGAGATGAGCAGCAGCGTGAGGAGCAAAAGAGAGAGGCGCTTGAACAGGTAGGTCATAGCGGGGCCGAGAAGGTACCGGGTGAGATCGATGAAGTGGGGAGGAGCTGGGAGGGTCGGGCGAGAGGGAACCCCTCCCGTACCGACCCTCTTACTCCTTCAAGACGCCCTTCGGGCGCCGCCGAATCGTTCCCTCAACCCAGCGACACCCGCCAGAAGTTGAGGTTGCTGCCGTTGGGGTTGACGATGTGATCGAGGCCGCCCACGTTCTTTTGGGCAGCCAGCGTTCCGTTGCGGAACCAGAGGACGACGTCGTGTGCCTCGTCGTAGATGCGCTGCTTGATCTGATGGTAGAGCTCCATGCGCACGCTCTGGTCGGCGGTCTCTCTGGCCTGCTGCAGCCAGTCATCGAGCACCGGGTCGCTGATGTTGCGATAGTTGAAGGCCCCGGTCGTATGCCACAGGCTGTAGTAGAGGAAGTCCGGCTCCCACAGGGTGAAGAAGTTCATCATGGTCACCGTGTAGTCGCGGTTGATCCAGCACTGGCTGAGCCAGTCACTCCAGGTGAGCGCCTCGACGTTGACCCGCAAACCGGCCATGCGGAACCACTCCTGCATGATCTGGGTCGCCTCGACGTGCCAAGGGTAGTTGGTGGTGGTCTTGAAGGTGAACTCGAGATCGCTGGGGTTTACACCGGCTGCGGCGAGCAGGCTGCGCGCCTCGTTGAAGTCCTGCGGCCGCACCTGAAGATCGTTGTTGCGCGAAGGCGAGGTCGGGAAGCTGGGCGAGGCGGTCACTTCGCCCTGACCCCACAAGGCACCCTGGACCAGCACCTCCTTGTCGATCATGTAGTCAAACGCCAAGCGCACGCGCGGATCGTTGAACGGCTCGATCTGGTGGTTGAAGTTCAAAAAAGCCCAGGAGAGCGGGGCCCAGGTGTGGACCTGGAGGTTGCTGTCGGCCTTGAGCTCGTCGACACGATCGAGCGGGATGTCGTTGATGAGGTGCATCTCCCCGGTGCGCAAGCCGGTCAACCGCACGGTCGGCTCGGTAACTTCGCGCGAAATGATCTCTTCGAGGTAGGCGGGGCCCTGCCAATACTCGTCCCAGCGTTTCAGCCTGACCTCGTTGCCGAACTCGCGCTCGATGAACTGGAAGGGACCGGCGCCGATGGGCTGAGTGCCGGTCGTCTCGCCGCTGCCTTCGGGGATGATGGCTCCCGAGCCGTTTTCGGACAGGCGTGCCAGGAAGGGGCTGTAGACCCGAGACATCTTGATCTGCACGGTGTGGTCGTCGAGCGCCAGGATCTCTTCGACGTCGTTGAAGACTTCGAAGTTGGTCGCGCCCGTCGCCGGATCTTTGACCCGTTCGAACGAGTACTTGACGTCGGCAGCGGTGAGCAACTTGCCGTTGTGGAAGCGCACGTCCGGCCGCAGGAAGAAGGTATAGGTCAGCAGGTCGCTGCTCACCTCGAAGGCCTCCGCCAAGCCGGGCTGAATAGTGAAGTTGCTGTCAGGGACGACGATCGAATCGTGGACGTTTTGGAGCATCCGCAGCGTAGAAGCCGTGCCCGTCTGGTGGATGTCGATGTTCTGGGTGGTCTCCGAATGACCCCATACCAGCGTGCCGCCGCTCGCCGGAGTACCCCCCTGGGCCAAGGCCCGGAAGTTCGGGGCGTTGCCGAGCAACACCGCCCCCCCGGTCAGCGCACTGAGCTTGAGAAAATCCCGACGCTTCATAACCCCTCCTTCGATCGTCACGCGCGTGACGAGAGCAGCTAGTGGGAACCTCTCGAGACCAAGCAGAAAGTGAGCGGGCTTCCGAACCTCCACCAGCTAGGACGTCGCAGGAACAGGATGCGAGTTTCCCTTGAAGTCAAGTCTATATCATCGACGAGTGCAAGACTAGCCGCTCCCAGCCCTACAACCGTCACCGTGGCCTGGCAAGCGCGGTTGGAGAGCTCCAGCCAACCATGTCGCCATGTGACCGTAGGACCTGTGCACGGAATCCCAGGGTTCTTTCTTGCGTTCCGCCCATGTGCTGCGAAGCCCCATCAGGGCCTGCAACCCGCGACCAGCACCTGAGTAAGGCTCCCAAAAAAGCCCCCCGCCGCTTCCGCTTGTGACAGGCTGGTTCGCCAAAGCTGGAGTTCGTCTTCGGTGATTAGTTCGAGCTGCCGTGCGAGCGCTTCGAGCTCATCGAACCGGGCGACCCGCCTCATCAGCGCATAACCTGTAAAGGGGAGCCCGAAAAGCTCGACGGTGACCTCGGCGAGACCAGAGCGCCGAAAAAGACGGTAGAGGCGTCTGCCGGCATAACCGTCGTGATGAAACCGGTCCGCCAAGAGGCGCATGAGCCTGCGTTCGACATCGAGCTCAGACGTATCGACCGACAGCGTGCCGAAGTCCGAATCCAACGCTACGATCCAGCCACCAGGTTTGGTGACCCGGAGCATCTCTGCTAGCACTCGGCCCGGCTCGGGAAGATGCTGAAACACGCGTTCACAGCGGCAGGCATCGAAATAACCCGTGGGAAACGGGAGCGAAGCGGCGTCGGCGCACCGGTGGCGCACCCAGCGCTCGACCCCGGCCTCGGCAGCTGCGCGCTCGGCCAAGGAGACCATATCATGGTCGTAGTCGACCCCGACGACCTCTCCTCCAGGGCCAACTCGTGCTGCCAGGGCGACGGTGTCGGTCCCCGGACCGCAGCCGACGTCCAAGACCTTGTCACCCTTCTGCGCCCGCATGAGGGCGTAGCTGCGCGCCTTGATGGGGCGGGTGAGTTCCGCTAGGAGCCGCAAATAGGCTTCATCGACGTATCCAGGGTTATCCTCGGCTCTGCTCATGGGCTTCTACGTTCCATTTTGTCATCCAAAGCGCCTCGTGGACTACCGGCTTGGGCTCCATCAGCGTATGCTGGGGAGCGAGTCCGATGAGCCGAGCAGAGAAGCGGACGATCCGGCGGTGCACGCCAGCAGACTTCGGCGCCATCCTCGAGATCATCAACGACGGCGCTCAGGCCTACAGGGGCGTCATCCCCGAAGACCGCTGGCACGAACCGTACATGAGCGCCAGGGAGCTCGAGCAGGAGATCGCAGCTGGTGTCGTCTTCTGGGGCTATCAGCAGCTGCTGCTCGGCGTAATGGGCATCCAGGACAAGGGGGACGTTACCCTTATCCGCCACGCCTACGTCCGCACTGAGGCCCAGGGGCGGGGTGTCGGCACGGCACTGCTCAAACAGTTGGAGGTAATGACGCACACGCCGATCCTCATCGGCACCTGGGCAGCGGCTACCTGGGCGATCGCCTTCTACCAGAAAAACGGCTACTCCCTCATCCCTGAAGCAGAAAAAACCGCGCTATTGCACACCTATTGGTCGATTCCCGAGCGCCAGGTGGAGACGTCGGTGGTGCTGGCGAGTCGAGCATGGAGCCGGTTGCGAACACAGCGGTGACATCCGCTGTGTCGTTACTCTCTACGGCTCAACCAGAGCCTGACGTAGTGACGCCGGCGCTCGGGCTCGGCGAAATCTTCAAAAGCGGTCCGGTTGTGGAGGATCCAGCGGTTGTTGACGAACATCATCTGACCCGGTTCCAACTTGAACGACACCTTGAGCTCCTAACGCTTTAGAAGCGCCTCTACCGCCTCGAGCGCTCTCTCCAGCTCGGTTGAAAGGGGACGACCGATCAGCTCGTGCCCCACCCGTATGTAGTAGTGAAGGTATCTGTGAAACAGCTCCTGGCCATCCCAGCGAAAGATCGGCGTCTCGGTAACGGACTCTTCTCCGGCGGCAAACTGCCCCCGGCGATCGAAGCAGAAGGGGCCATAGAGCGTTCTGAGGGCTTCTGCGTCTCGCTCCAGGAGCTCGTTGTGGAGCGAAACGGCGCTGACCAGCTCGCTCTCCCCACCCGATTTTGCGACCGCCAGACAGAGCAGTCCGACGTAGTCCGGAACCTGCGGATTGAAGGCCCCGTCGGTATGGAACGAGCTCTCGGCATTGGTCACCGAAAAGCGCGCCCCTTGCTTTACATCCTGTCCCGTATCGCGCACGTCGTAAAGAAGGGTCCCTCTGATATCCTGTTTGAACGGCTCGCCGAGTATCTGGCCCAACAACCAGTAGATCGCCGTGGCCTCCGAGGGTGAGAAGCGCTCCATGGGGACTCCGTCGATCAGCGCGAAACCGCGGCCGGCATCGAGCTCGGTTGTCACAGGGCTGAGCAGCTCTCGGCAACGGGATAGCTGAGCGTCGAGCACCCGAAGGGTGGTGGCCTCTTCTGAGCTTGCTGCGTGCTCTGCCAACCACCGTTCCAACTCCAAGAGACAATCCTCAGACAACGACGTGAACCATGATGCCTGGGCATCGACCGTATCTGCGCTCCACGCTCGCTCATCTGTAACCACCTCGGGCAACATGTGCGTCGCGTTCATCCTTTGCTCCACCCCCTTGAGTTCGGTGCGTTCCGTGCGTTGTTTTGACTGAACCTGGTTACGTAAAGACCTGTACCGAATCTTGGACAGGTCCACCTTATCGTATAGGAGCGAGACGGCGCGACCTCGACTTCCCGCCTGTCTCCCTTTCTTCTAAGCCCGCCACCGCCCTCACTCCTGTGGCGGGCACTATTGTTCGTTAGGGACGTACCCATACCCACCGTCCACAGGGATATGTCTTATAAAAGACGTTTCTCGAGTAAGATGATCTGGTATTGCCTTGGAGTTGGAGGAATCAACCATGAATAGAGACCTTTCCCGCACTACCCTAGTAGCCCTTTTGGTTCTCCTTGTCAGCGCCTTCCATAGCGTGATGGCGCAGGTCGTCATCAGCGAGGTGGATCCGGCCACCGGAACCTTCGAACTCCACAACACCGGCGACAGCGAGGTCGACGTCTCGAGCGTGGTCGTGTGCAACCGCCCCGCCTACGCCCCGATGTCTGACCTCGAGGTCGTGTCCGGCTCGCTGGTGATCCCCGCCGGTGGCTACCTGGTGGCGGTGTGGGATGCGATCGCTGCCGGCGAGGCCGAATTCGGCATCTACAGCGACAACCGGTTCAGCAACGCCGATTCGCTCATCGATTACATCGAGTGGGGCAGCGCCGGCCACGGCCGCGAAGGCGTGGCTGAGACGGCCGGCTTGTGGACCGCCGGCACCTTCATCGCCCCGCCAGGTGAGGGGCAGACCATCGCCATGACCGGAAGTGCCATGGATGGGGATCCGGTCGATAACTGGAGCGCGGGCGCGCCGACCCTCGGCGCAGCCAACACCGCCGAATAAACTTCCGCATCACCCAAGCATCCAGCGGCTCCCGGTGGGAGCCGCTTTCTCAACCCACCCCGGGAGACCGGCCTGCCGCCGCACAGTCGGGAACGACGGGACATATGTCTCTAGCTCACCAAATTGCAAACGAAACACAATCAGTTTAATCTCTGCACCTTCGGGGCACCGGAGATGTAGAGCAGGGGTTGGATTATCACCGATCTGCTCATCACCCACACGGTTCTTCCGTGGACATAGCACGATCGACTGGAAATCCGATTCCGAAGGCGTCTGTTCCAGGCGCTGGGTCACTCCTTTCAGCCCGCCGGGACTTCCCTTCCACCCACACGAAGTCCCGGTGGGGATTTCTGGTGAGGCCTGGCGTGCCACAAGACCGTTTCAAGATGTATGCGCCAAGATGCTATACTACAGGGGTAGGACACGTGACCTCACCCCACGACCGATTGACACCGAACGCTCCCTAAAATACTAACGATTCGTGACCGACCGTCCGCTTCGGAGCGGTGGCAGAGTTACCGGTAAGGAGGTGCCAAGATGGCAGGCCTGAACACAGGAATCTATCGACCCCTAGAGCGAAGCTATCCGGTTCCCCAAACGATCATCCCCAACCGGTGGTCGGGAGAGCACAATTGCCTGGTCGGACCGTTCTCGTGCCGGGAAGTGGCAGAACACTTCGCCAACACACAAGTGGACTTCGGCCAGTACGAAAGCTTCTCAGAGCGTGTGCTGTTCATACGGGGGGATTGGTACGTCGAAATCAAAGAGGTGGCCATTTCACACGAAGCCTAGCGCCCTCGATACCTGAACTCCCCGCTAACCGCAAGCAGCATCGAACGTATACATCTCACGAGCGCCTCCGGCAGGGGTGTCGCGTGCGCTCCCCTTGTGGAAAGATGGGGGTTGATGAGGAGGATATCGATGGCTCACCCCCTGGTCGATCAGCTCCGCTTCACCCGTAGTGCTTGGCTACGGGCGTTTGAAGGCGTCTCGGAAACAGATGGCGGCAAGCGCTTGGAACCGGTCAACAGCCTCGGTTGGATGGTCGGTCACTTGGCTTGGCACGAACAGGTCATATGGCTTACCACGGCTCAAGGCTTGACACCGGTACCCGAGCTGAACGAGCTCGCCACCCGCAAACCGGCGAGCACGCCATCGATCGAAGAGATGTGGCGAGCTTGGCACACGGTCACACAGG
>CP070651.1:3985686-4016257 GCA_020354625.1 Trueperaceae bacterium | reverse complement strand
GGAACCCGAGTACGTCGAGCGGATCGCTGCCGTGTCCAATGATCTCCGCGTCGAATATCACCCCGACCTGATCGCTCCTCCGCGCTACGTGGCCGACCATAACGGCCCTCCCGATTTCCGCCGCGACGCCGGGCAGGAGCAGCGCTTCCGCGAGATGCTGTCGTCGGCGGAGGTACACTTCGACTTCGATCGTTCGGTGATGGCCGAACTCCCGACGATCGCGCCGAAGCTACGGTGGATCCAGGCGACCTCGTCGGGGATCGGTCCGCTCATCAAGGCAGCCGGTCTCGACGCAACCGACATCGTGATCACCAATGCGGCCGGCATTCATGCGGTTCCGCTCGCCGAACACGTGCTGCTGTCGCTGCTGTATTTTGTCAAGGATGTTCCAGCGCGCCTACGAGACCAGCGGAATCACGTCTGGGAGCGGTACTCGGGACGTGAACTGCGGGAACGGACCGTCGTGGTGGTGGGCCTTGGCGCGGTCGGCAGAGAGGTGGCCCGCCTCTGTCGCGGGGTCGGGCTGCATGTGATCGGCGTTCGACGCTCGCCGGTCCTCGATCTGTCGGCGCAGCATGTGGACGAGGCGATCCACCCGGCGCAGCTGCGCGACGTCCTGCCTCGTGCCGACGCCCTGGTGCTGTGCAGCCCACAAACCCCCGAAACCGAGGGGATGATCGGTGCCGAGGCGCTCGCTGCCCTCCCGGATGGCGCGATCCTGGTCAACATCGGTCGCGGTTCCTTGGTGGTCGAAGCGGCGCTGCTCGACGCACTGCGTTCGGGCCGGTTGGGGGGGGCGGCGCTCGACGTCGCAGCGGTCGAACCGCTTCCGGTGGGACACCCGCTGTGGAACTTCCCGAACGTGTTCATCACGGCCCACTCAGCCAGTACCGTCGATAAGGAGAATGCGCGCCTGACCGACCTGTTCTGCGATAACCTGCAGCGCTACCTGGCGGGAGCGCCGCTCAGGAACGTCGTTCGCTATTGACGTCGAAGCCACGCAGCGCGCGTAACGGTGATGAGCGCGTGCAGATGAGGATTCGCGGACGCTACATACGGTCATGGGAGTGCTAGACCGTGTGAGAACCTGAGAGTATCCCGGTCTTTTCTGCTTGGAAGATCTCACAGAAGTTTAAAGGCCCGACTCATTCTGGTACCGAGGCAGCGCTACGGTGAACAATAGGGCTATGTCTACCTCGGTCGTCCCCGGTGAATCGCCCCAACCCTCGCTTCACACCGAGCGGCTGGTGCTGCGGCCCTATCGTCTTGTACGGCCTCCTCCTTTAGGGCAACCCTGCTTTGCCAACAGCACATCAGCCTGTCTCTAGATACCAGGATCGGATAGTAAAGCAGGTATCATCTGGTCATAGACAAAGTCAGTGGGTGAAATACCATCCTGTAGCCTGTTTCTTGGATGATACCTGCTTACATAATTTTGGCAACCGCTTTAAAAGATGTTAAGCACGTCCAAGTTATGCCTGCCGCTGGGACCTGCGGGCGGCCCCAGGTTCCGACCTCGCTTCGCTCGCCTTGAGTTATGCCGTTGCCCCAAACTCAAGTTGGAGGTTCTTAGTAGGATCGATGTAGAGTACATTTTGTGATCACGAAAAGAACCCACGAAAAGAACCTAGGTCCCAAACAGGATCTCTGCCTGAAAATGCGCTAAAAGCAACACGCTCTACCAAGCCGAGAGCGTCTCGACCGACTTCACTGCTCTGTGAATATTCTGCGAAGGTCGCGCCGGCTGCTCAGCACTCGCACAACCTCTATGCCGCCCGCTAGTTCACGGTAGAAAATCAGATAACCGGCGACCGGGAACCCGCGAAGGTCGGGAATCAAATCATCACGTGGGCGACCTGCCCCGGGGACATCTGCAAGCATTCCCATCACCCCGTGTAGCTCGTCGATAAATTGAGTTGCCCTTTGTCGGCTATCACTAGCGATATAGCGCCAGATGCGTAAAAGGTCGGCCTCGGCTTCTGGTGATTTTCGGTAGAACGGCACTAACCTCCGCGGTGCTCATCGAGTTGTCGTGCGCCTTCAGCAGCGATCTCCTCAGTGCTCATCGTCGAAAAATGTCCCGCATCGAGACTTGCAATTCCCTTTTGCAGTTCTGCTTTCAGCCACGCTTTGTGCTCGGCATCTTCCTGACCGACCATGGCTAGCGAGTAGCCGATGAATTGCTCCACGGATTCAAAGACCCCCGTTTGGACCAGCCTAATAAGCTGCGCTTCCTGTTCCGGTGTAAGGTCGATGGTCATACATTCAGAATAGACGCACCTTCCAGGTAGGTCAACATGACAGCAGCTTTGGCCTACACCCTTTACACTTTCGACTCAAGTTCATTCACAAGTTGCGACTGAGCATGATGTAGGGCGGTACTCTAATCGAGCCGAGTGGGGTTCATATCATAGACACACCACC
This sequence comes from Trueperaceae bacterium, assembly GCA_020354625.1. Taxonomy (GTDB): domain Bacteria; phylum Deinococcota; class Deinococci; order Deinococcales; family Trueperaceae. The sequence goes on along the minus strand of CP070651.1, from coordinate 4,013,833 downwards.
GCTCAGAAACGCTATGAAGGCTTGTTCCTCGCTGCATTTATGATTCCAATTCGAGTGGCAGCCGGCGTGATAGAATCCGTCCCATGCCCGCAGCCGAGGCCAGGCTCGCGATCGACGTCGGCGGGACCTTCACCGACGTGGCCCTCGAGCATGGCGACACGCTCCACACCTCCAAGACGCTGACCACCCCCGCAGCGCCCGAACGGGGCGTGCTCGAAGGAATCCGCAAGGCCCTCGCGCGAGCAGAGCTCGAGCCCGGGGCGGTCCGCTCGGTGATCTACGGCACCACCCTGGCCACGAACCTGCTGATCGAACGCAAAGGAGCACCGACGGCGCTCCTCACCACCGAAGGCTTCCGCGACACCATCGAGATGCGCAACGAAAACCGCTACGAGCAGTACGACCTGAACATCGACCTGCCGGAGCCGTTGGTGCCCCGGTGGCTGCGCCTGCCAGTGGCCGAGCGGCTCAATGCCCGAGGAGAGGTGCTGATGCCCCTGGCCGAGGATCAGGTGGCAGCCTACGCGACAAAGCTCGTAGAGGCGGGCGTGCAAAGCGTAGCGATCGGCTTCCTGCACAGCTACATGAAGCCGGCCCACGAGGAGCGGGCGCGGGAGGTCTTGCTGGGGCTGTTACCCGAGCTCGAGGTGACCCTCTCGAGCGAGGTCTCCCCCGAGATGCGCGAGTTCGAACGGATCTCGACGGCTTGTGCCAACGCCTACGTGCAGCCGCTGATGAGCCGGCACCTGCGGGCGCTCGAGCGCCGACTGATCGAGGCGGGCCTGCGCTGCCCGCTGTTGATGATGCTCTCCGGGGGCGGGATCACAAGCGTCGACACGGCGATCCGCTTTCCGGTGAGGTTGGTCGAGTCGGGCCCGGCCGGAGGGGCGATCTTCGCCGGCCACCTCGCCCGCACGCTCGGCTTGGGCGACGTGCTGTCGTTCGACATGGGGGGCACCACCGCCAAGATCTGCCTGATCGACGACGGCGCCCCGCAGACCGCCCGTAGCCTCGAGGTGGCGCGGGTGTACCGCTTCCTCAAGGGGAGCGGCATCCCCTTGCGAATCCCGGTGATCGAGCTGGTCGAGATCGGTGCCGGCGGCGGCTCGATCGCCCGCATCGATGCGCTTCGCCGGATCGCGGTAGGACCTGAGAGCGCCGGGGCGGAACCGGGGCCGGCCTGCTACGCCCGGGGTGGCAGCGACGCCACTGTGACCGATGCCGACCTGGTCCTGGGCCGTATCGACCCCGAGGCCGTCGCCGGCGGCAGCATGGCCCTGGAGCGGACCCGGGCGGAAGCCGCGTTGGCGACCGCCGTCGGCGAGCCGTTGGGGCTGGGGGTGAGCGACGCCGCTCTGGGCGTGGCCGAGATGGTGGACGAGACCATGGCAAACGCCGCCCGGGTCCACACCATCGAGCGGGGAGAAGTGGTGGGCGAGCGGACCCTGGTCGCCTTCGGGGGCGCCGCCCCCCTGCACGCCGCCCGGCTGGCCGAAAAGCTCGAGGTCGACCGGGTGGTGGTGCCACCGGGCGCGGGCGTGGGTTCTGCCATCGGCTTCCTGCGGGCGCCGGTCGCCTTCGAGGTGAGCCGCAGCTTCCACCAGCGGCTGGGCGCTCTCGAGGTGGAAAGGATCGACGCGCTGTTGGGCGCCATGCGCGCCTCGGCGGTCCACGTGGTCACCACAGCCGGTGTCCGCAAGCACACCGAAACCCGCACCGCCTTCATGCGCTACGTCGGACAGGGGCACGAAGTCGAAGTCAGCGTTCCCGAGCGCCTGGGTTCGGACGCAGAACCGGTCCTCAAGGAGGCCTTCGAGAGTGCTTACCGGCGGCTTTATCAGCGCACCATACCCGGGCTCGAGGTCGAGATCCTGAACTGGACGCTAAAAATCGGCGCCGAGGTCACAGCCATTCAGGCCGTCGCGGCGGCCGCCACCGTGCCTGCACCCACGTCAACCAGCTTCCGCGAACTGCTCGACGGGGCCACCGGCGAGCGGATCAGTGCCCCGGTCTACGCCCGCGACGACCTCCCTGCCGGCGCAAGGATCGAGGGCCCGGCGGTGATCACCGAGCGCGATACCGCCACGGTGGTGAGCGCCCGCTTCCAAGTCTCCGTGCACCCGCAGGGATCGCTGGTGCTGGAACGGAAAGGTCCGACATGAAAGCGGGCGCTATCGCCGCCATCCACCGCCAGGTGATGTGGAACCGGCTGCTGTCGATCGTCGAGGAACAGGCTCAGACGCTGATCCGCACGGCCTTCTCGACCAGCGTGCGCGAGGCCGGCGACCTGGCCGCGGGAGTGTTCGACCGCCAGGGGCGGATGCTGGCGCAGGCCGTGACCGGCACGCCCGGGCACATCAACTCGATGGCCGAGGCGGTGGTGCACTTCATCGCCAAATACCCGCTCGACACTATGGAGCCGGGCGACGCCTTCATCACCAACGACCCCTGGCTCACCTCGGGACACCTGCACGACATTACCGTGGTGACGCCCGTCTTCTACCGGGAGCGGGTGGTGGCGCTCTTCGCCAACACCTGCCACGTGGTCGACGTCGGCGGGCGCGGCTTCGGCCCCGACGGCCGGCAGGTCTTCGAGGAGGGCCTCTACCTCCCGATCCTGCCGCTCTTGCGCCGGGGCGAGCCGAACGAGACACTGCTCGAGATCACTCGCGGCAACGTGCGTGAACCCGAGCAGGTCGTCGGCGACATCTTCGCCTTCGCCGCCGCCAACGCCACTGGGGCGGAGCGACTCGTGGCCATGATGGACGAGTTCTCTATAGAGGACCTCGGCGATCTGGCCGAGTTCATCATCGACAGCTCCCGCCGGGCCACCATCGAGCGGATCCGCAGCCTCACAAAGGGCACCTACCGCAACCGCCTGACCCTCGACGGCTACGACCGCCCCATCACCATCGAAGCGGCGCTGACCGTCGCAGGCGACACCATCCACGTCGACTACGCCGGCACCTCCCCTGCCAGCGGCTTGGGCATCAACGTGGTCTTCAACTACACCAAGGCCGACACCTGTTTCGGCGTCAAGTGCGCGGTGGCGCCCGATGTGCCCAACAACTACGGCTCGCTGCAACCGATCACCTTCTCGGCGCCCGAGGGTTCGATCTTGAACGCGCCGAGGCCCCACGCGGTGGCGGCTCGCCACATCATCGGCCACCTGCTGCCCGACACCGTCCTCGGTTGCCTGCACCAGGTGATCCCGGGCGGCGTCCAGGCTGAAGGGGCTGCCTCGCTCTGGATCCTGCAGCTGCGCGGCGGCCCTTCGGTGACGGCTGATAGCGGCTTCGAAGGCACCATCCCCGAGTTCGAGCTGCTCCACTTCAACAGCGGCGGCAGCGGCGCCCGGCCGGGCAAAGACGGGCTCAGCGCCACCGCCTTCCCGAGCGGCGTGCGCGGCGTCCCGGTCGAAGCGAGCGAGGCGATCACCCCGGTGATCTTCTGGCGCAAGGAGTTCAGGCCCGACTCCGGCGGCCCCGGCCGCCAGCGGGGCGGTCTCGGCCAGATCATCGAAATCGGCGGTGCCGACGACATCCCCTTCGACGTCCTGGCGATGTTCGAGCGCGTCCACAACCCGGCGAGGGGCCGCTCCGGCGGAGAGAGTGGCGCTCCGGGCGTGGTGGCGCTGGCCTCGGGCCGGAAGCTCGAGCCCAAGGGCCAGCAGACCGTCCCTCCCCGGCAGCGGCTGCACCTCGAGCTGGCCGGCGGCGGCGGCTTCGGCCACCCCTTCGAACGCCCCGCCGAGCGCGTCGCCGCCGACGTCCGCAACGGGCTGGTCTCGGCCGCGGCGGCCCGCGAGCACTACGGCGTGGTGTTCACCGATGACGGTCAGGTAGACGAGGAGGCGACCGCCGCGCTGCGCGGCCGCGAGTCCCCGCCTTGAACCGCGCTGCAGGCCTGTCTTACGCTTCGCGTTACCGCCCGACGGCGCAGCAGACCCGACCAGGGAGGTCCCCATGCACCGCATCGATTGGCAGCCCCCACGCCCCGAACCGGCACTGATAGAAGCCTTTGCGGAACTAGCCGCCGCGGTGGTGAGCGACGCCATGGACCGCCAGAACAGCATGCGCCACACCGTGCAGCCGCTCTTCCCCGGTGCCCGCGCCTGCGGCCCCGCGCTCACGGTCAAGGCCCCTCCCGGCGACAACCTGATCGTTCACAAGTCCCTGCAGCTGGCCCGGCCGGGCGACGTGCTGGTCATCGCCACCGGAGGCCACCAGGAGGGCGCTCCCTGGGGCGAGCTGCTGAGCCTGAGCGCTCAGCAGCGCGGGGTGGCCGGCGTGGTGATCGAGGGCGCCGTGCGCGACCGCGAGGCCATCACCCGGCTCGGCCTGCCGGTCTTTTGCAGCGCGGTGCTCCCCGGCGGCACCCACAAGGCCAACCCGGGATCGATCAACGTGCCCATCGCCGTGGCCGGTGCCGCCGTCTCCCCCGGCGACCTGGTAATGGGTGACGGCGACGGCGTGGTGGTGGTCCCCAGGCTCGAGGCGCCGAGCGTGCTCGAGCGGGCCCGTGCGATCCTCCAAAAGGAGGCCGAGCTGCGGGAGCGGATTCTCGCGGGCGAACTCCTCTTCGAGGTGTTCGAGCTCGACGGGCTGCTTAGGCGCCCCGACGTGCTCGAATCGGGCAGACCGGACGAGAGCCTGGAAGACGGGGCTGAGACAAGAGGCTCTGGGAAAGGTGAAGCCAACCCCGGCGAGGCCTAGGGAAGCCTACAGTCACGGTGCAAGCAATAGCGTATTGTTGCCCTATGGCAACCGCGATCATCTTCGGAGCGACCGGTGGCATCGGCAGCGCCTTGGCCCGCCAAGTAGCCGGTGAAGGCCGTTACCGCCTCGTCTTATCTGGCCGGCGTGCGGCTCTGAGCGGCCTGGCCCAATCCCTGGGTGCCGAGGCGCTCTCCACCGACCTCGGCGTGGAGCTCGAGGTCCACGCCCTCTTTGAGCTCACCGGCCCTTGTGATCTCCTCATCTACGCCGCAGGGGCGGTCGACCCCACACCGCTGCGCGAGATGACCTCAGGTAGCTGGCAGCAGCTGATGGACGCCAACCTGACAGGCGCCTTCTACGCCCTCAAGCACGCTCGGTTCAACCCGGGCGCCCAGGTGGTTCTGCTCGGGGTCTACCCCGAGTTCGTCCAGGCGCCTCGTTTCGGGGCTTACGCCGCCTCCAAAGCCGGCCTGGAGGCGCTGGCCGAGGTCGCACGAAAGGAGCTCCGCCGCGACAAGGTCGGTGTCACGCTGGTGCGCCTGCCGGCAGTGGAGACAGGCTTATGGCAACCGCTCGGCAAGGCGCCGAAGGGAGCGCTCGATCCCAAAGACGCGGCCGCGCAGATCCTTGATGGGCTGAAGGACGCACCTCCCGTGCTCGAGCTCGGGAGGTGACCAGCATGGTGTACGTGAAGGGCCCCAAGACCCTTCACGTACTGCCTGGACACGCTTTCCATTAGTCGACAGTCACATCGACGTAGACATCTGCATCGATGCAAGCATACCAAGTGGCTTGGCCCATCTTGTCGTAACTACATCCGTAGGCGTGAAGGGAATCTGGTGGATCAGCAGTAATCTTTGTCGATGGCAAGGTGTGCTCGATGGGCGCGACCTGGGCGTTGTTACCCGTTTCAATCAACCACCCACCGAAACGAAGCTCGGTCCCAAAGGGCTTGATGTACGAGTAAGCTAACCCGCCGGGGGGATCGTTACTACCAACATAGTAATCGGGGTAATTGGCCAGCGTGACCGTATTACCAGCCCAAACGTAAACAACTGGGTGCCAATCCGGAATGTAGAAGTGCCACCAGTCCACACCTGCAAATGGCTCTATATCGCTGTTCAGTCTGAAGTAGAACTCTCCTGGTGGGGGTTCATAGGGAGACGGCTCCGCTACGTCCCTGAAGTAGATGGTCGTAAACTCGATCGTCACCCGTTGATCGGCCACGGTCGGGTTGCGGCAGTCTTTAACGCCGTCAGCGTCGTTATCGTGGTCGGCACAGATCAGCGGGGTGCCGTCTTGACCGCTTCTCTCGTCCCCATCCATCGTGCCGTCGCCGTCGGTGTCCGGGTCTGTCGGATCGGTCGAATCGTTCCCACCGTTGTACTCGAGCTGATCGGGTAAGCCGTCGGTGTCAGAGTGGGGGGTTAGGGGGTCGGAGAAAACCAGCCTCGGTGTGCAAGTGCCAGTACCTGTGGTGTCGGCACAAACCGTCCAGCCTTCCAACAGTTCGAAATCGTCTGTGAGGGTATCGCCGTCGGAATCAACCTGCGTCAGCAGGGTTCCGTACAATTTCGACTCGAGCCTGAAGTCGTCGAGGTTGAAAGTGTTGGCACAACGCTCAGCCTCTGCGCAGCGGTCCTCGAACTCGCGCTTCTTGTCGCCGGGGAAAGTCAGGGTATTGTCGGGATCAAACTCGTCAAAGTCGAGCAATCCGTCACAGTCGGTGTCCGTACCGGTAGGCCTTTCAGCGGTGGCACAGGTTGGCGTCAGGGAACTGATACCAGGGTTGCTACCGATGAGGTGCTCTAGCAGGTCGGGCAAACCGTCGCCATCGGTGTCGGCGCTGAACTTGCTCGAGCTCATCTGCACGGATGCGCCGTTCACCTCGACTTCAAAGCCTGCTCGCTCGTTGTAGTCGGAAAGACCATCCTGGTCGGTATCAGCGAATTTATCGGCATCGTCGACCCTGGGGTCCGCTCCAATCTGGATCTCGAAACCGTCGCTGAGTCCATCGAAGTCGCTGTCTGGGTTGAGGGGATCGCTCACAAAAGGCTCGCCAGCCAACGGGTTGGGGGTACCATCTGGTAAGGTTGCTTCTCCCGGTCCCAGTACGGTGAAGTCGACGTCGTCGATGAAGCGGATGGCGTAGCCGTAGACTTCGTCGTAGTCCGGGATGCCGTCCTCATCGGTATCGCGCTTCCTGGGGTCGGTCGGGCCGAAACGAGGCCCGGTAGGATCGTCACAACTGTAGTTGGTGTCCGCGTCGAGGCATCCACGTCGCTCCTCGAAATCGGAAAGGTTGTCGTAATCCGAGTCGATGCGTCTTGGGTCGGAATAGGCGAGGTAGTTGCTTTCACCTATCACGACGATGTTGACGCCGTCACGAACTTCATCAAAATCATCGACAGAATCGGCGTCGGTGTCAAGAGTATCTTGTACGTCTGTGCAGTACCCAGGGTCGAGTGTGGTCTTACCATCACAGGAACCGTAGAGGTATTCCTCACGGGCGAACAACTTATCGTCATCCTTATCCTGCAGGAAAGCCAGGGTGTAGCTCTCTCCAGCCCTAACGATGAGGTCGTCGAAGTCCGTGGCTTCATCCAAGGATCTCGATGAGAAGACGAGCCAGGCCTTGTGATTTACTACGTCGTTGGAGACATCGCCGACCCGGAAGAGCGTCTCTACGGTCGCGTTGATGGCGTGTGGTTGACCCACTTTCGTCTGGTAATCGATCTTCAAGAGGTTGGTGAGGACATCGAACATGGTACTGCCAACCTGTGCACCGTTTGCATCGAAGACAATTCGGTCATTGTCGTCTACCACCCCGTCGCCGTTGTTATCAAAACTGTCACCAGCACCAATGAAGCCATCACCGTTCGTATCCGTAAAGGGTGCGATTCGACCGGTCCCGACCGCCACCCGGTAGAGTTCGACCCGGCCGTCTCCGTAATCGATGGTGAAATTTGCAGTGCGATCGTTGGCATCTTGAGAGGCAAAGGCGAAGTTCCGGCCATCTTCGAAGGTGATGTCGTAGTTGGCTACCCGGAAGAGGAGTCCGCGCGGGTCCTTGAGGAGGTTCTCAACCGTGGTCGGGAACACGCTCCGGTTCTGGAAGATGATCGGTCCGATCGCCGGCACAAGAGGTCCCAAGGAGAAAACAGGGGGGGAGCCACCGGCTTCGAGCACCTTTTCCGGCACCAAGGTGGCCACCGGCACGGACCGTGATCGATCGACCGGGTCCTGTTGCAGCGCAGTGATCTCCAGATTTGCGACGCGAAAAGCGGTATCGCCGTTGTTGGCTAAATCCACCGTGACGCGGATCGAAGCGTCATCGACCACACGTTTAACTTCTGAGGTAGAAGCGATGGTAACAGCCTTTTCAAACGACTCGTTGTACGCCTCGTTCGCCCTGATAGAGGACTCTTCTGAGACCGTGGTGTTGTACTCCTCCGATTCGGTAGCAATGATCTCATGCTCGGCCGTGACGCCAAAGTTGAACGGATAGGAGGCGCTGATGCCGACTTTGGTCCTCTCTTGGATCGAACTGCTCATCGTCTCGGAGTTACTCGTGCCGTAGGTGCGGTTGTTGCCCTGCTCGAGGGTACTACTGGTACTCGACTCCACCACTCCCGTCTTGCCTTCAGAGTCGGTATAGGTGTAGGTCTCATGGAGGGTGAGTGAAACCTCTCCGATCAAGATCTGCAAGCGAGGAAGATGCGAAACGCGGGGGTCGCGGTTTTGCAGGGTGACTTCGTCAGCATCGAGGATCTGGTCGCCGTCGGTATCGTCTTCGATGGGTGAAATCTTGAAAAACTCAAACTCCCGCCCATCTGCGAGAGTGTCCCCGTCGGTATCCTGCTTGGTAGGATTGCTGTAGATGTAGTGGCGTTCCCTGTAGTCTCCAAGTTCATCGTCATCCGTGTCGTGGTTCCTGGGATCGGTACTTATGTTTTTCTCGGTAGCATCAGGCAATCCGTCCTGATCGGTGTCAGCCATATAGGGATCACTGGTAACTTCGCGCCTTACCGTTTCACCGCCTACAAGCGTCACCGTCACGATCCAGCCGTGCTGCTCCTCGGCATCTGATAGGCCGTCACCATCGCTGTCCATGTGCCCGGTGACCGGCGTGCCGAAGAAGTCGACTTCGTTGAACTCACCCGTCAAGGGCTCTTTGGGCGAGATCTGGTTCCCGGCAAGGTCCTGCACGCAGCAGACGGTCAAGGTGTACTCGATCTCGGACTGGGAGCCAGTTGTGAGCGTCACCGCGGTGTGGTCGTCGCTCAAGGTAGCCGTATGCACGTTCAGGATGGCCTGGGGGTTGATCGGTTCGCTGTGGGGCCGCCCGAAGATGCCGCCTGTGGAGCTGTCCGTGCTCGCAGGGAGCAGGTGGGCGTGGATGTTGTAGTGGGTTGGGTCCTCGGCACCTGCTTCGACCGGCTCGCTAAAGGTCACCACCACATGGGTGTTGTCGATCGAGCCAGCAGTGGTGACTTTGGGTGGATCGTGGTCGTACGTGGGGTCGCCGAGTGCGTAGCCGGTAAAGCCGGCAGTGTTGCTATCACCGATGGCGTTGCCGTAGCGGTCCATTACCAACGTCACCGTGAGGGTGTAATCCTCACCAGGCCGCTGCGAAAAGGTCGTGAGCACGACCTGGGTGTTGAACTCGTTGGCAAACTGCGCTTCGGTGACAGGGAGCGCCTCCCCATCAGCGTCGCCGATGGCGTAGTAGCGGCCGTCTTCAGCGGTGTCGTGTAAGGGCTCTGAAAAGCTTACCAGTACATTGGTCGAGCTGGTCGCTACAGCTGAGGTGACCTCCGGTGGGATCGTCTCGTCGCCACCGGAGATCCCCCGGAAGCTGGCCGTGTTTCGCATCGGGTCGACCAGCATCCCGCTCGCCGACAAGACATTGGTCACCCGCACCGTGTAGGTCAGCTGCTCTTGCGCTGAGGTCGTCAAGACCACCATGGTCTTATCCGCGCTCGGGGTGGCCGCTGTGACGCTCAAGTCCGGCTCGGCGATCTCGTAGTAGGCCGGGTTATCCAGCCCAGCGCCCATCACCGCCGGCGCACCGCTGAGTGGATCTACAAAGGTTACGAGTACTGTGGTGTTGGAGAGCGCGATCGCGCTCGCTACCACTGGGGGCTCTTCGGTCGAACCCTCGATCTTCTTCTGCGGGCTGAGCTCGCCTACCTTGTTCCGGCTTTGGGCGAGCTCTAGGTTCCGGACCGTGAGGGCGTACCCGACCTGCTCTTGGGGCTCGGTCGCCAAGCAGACTGTGAGGCCGTCACTGTCCAAGTAGGCGGCCAACACCTCCAGGCTCGTCCCGTCCGGTCCGGTGAGGCTGTAGTTCTCTGCCACTTCGGCAGCTGTGGTTACCTGCTGGTTGAACTTCACCACCATGCTCGTCTTGCTGGTGGCGGTCGCTTCGAGGATTACCAGTTCTGGATACTGAACCGGCGCCTGCCTGGCACAAGCCACAATCAAAAGCACGATGACACCGGCCACCGCACCGAAGAGAAGCGCCAGGCGATAAATGGCACTCCTGTATTTCATGATGCTTCCCTGCATCCATTCTGGAGACAATAAAGTGTGAAGGGGATACGGAATCGGTCAGCACCGGCCTGGTGGCAAAACCATCCAGGTCGAGCGTGGCCCCTTCAACAGCCCATCACCTCCCCCCATTGGACCGAGGTCGCTCAAAAGAAGGCGATCACAACGTGACCCGGCAGACACATACCTACCTGGCACCGCTAGGAAGTGTTAAAGAACAGAGTGAGTGCTTACCAGAAAGAATAACGGCCCTTCAGCCCTTAGGCAAGAGACAAATGTCCCCGTACAACCGTAGCGACACCCGGCTACCCCAAACCGGCAAACAGGTCGTCTACAGGCGCTTCCGGAAAGGCACCACGCAGGCCGCCCAGGGTAAAGCGCTCCCTTAAAAACCGCTGCGGCGCACGCTCTCTCATGGCATCGAACCGCTCCCCCGCCCCGAACTGGGAGCGGTGGGCCTTGAGCGCCGCGAGCTTGTGCTCAACGTAGTCGCCGATGTCGATGACGGCGGCAAAGGAGTCCTCGGAGACGCCGTAGAGCTCCGGTTCGAGGTGATCCAAGGTGGTGCTGCTCTGGACGGCTTGCATGGCCCTGATCTGCTCGCTCGAGCGCGCCGTGAAAAAGAGCCGCCGCGGGGCCGGCTGCATCACGCTTCCGGCCGACCAGAACGCCCCGATGGCGGCGCGGTGGATGACGATGTGGTCGACGTGGCCGTAGCTGCCGTGCGGGTCGAAGGTGAGGATCACTTCGGGCTTGAGGGCTTCGATGTGCTCGAGCAGGGATCGCTCGACCGCCAACAGGTCGGCGTTCATAAACGCCTTGGGATTCTTCTCGCCTACGGTGATGGGGAAGCCCGAATCGTGGTAGTCGAGGAAGATGGGGGGAGCGATGCCGAGGGCCCGGCAGGCGTCTTCGAGCTCGGCCGTTCTCAGCGTGGCCATGTCGCTCTCGGGGTCGATGTCGGGGTGGACGATCTCCCCCTCTTCGCCCCGGGTGGCGCAGATGAGGTGGACCGACGCGCCCGCGTCGGCGTAGCGCGCCAGGGTGCCGCCGCAGGAAAACGATTCGTCGTCGGGGTGGGCGAATATCGCCAGGAGGTTCATGTTCGACCTTTCTCGCTGCGCCGGCAGCGTTCGGCTATGCGCAAGATGGCGTCCAGGCTGCGCTCGACGTCTTCGTCGCTGGTCGCCCAGGAGGAAACGCTGATCCGCATGGCGGTGTGGCCCTGCCAGAGGGTGCCGCCGCACCAGCAGGTCCCATCCTGCTGGACGCCCTCGATAACACGATTGGTGATGTCGGGATCGCCGAAGGAGACGAGCACCTGGTTGAGCTCGACGTCGTTGAGCACGTTGTAGCCCGCCGCCTGCAGGCCTTCGGCGAAGCGGGCGGCGTGGGTGCAGGTCCGCTCGATCATTTCGGCCAGGCCGCCGCGGCCCAGCGCCCTCAGTGCGGCCCAGACCTCGACGCCTCTGGCACGACGAGACATCTCGGGAACGAAGTGGTCGGGCTGCCGTCCCACCTCATGGTGAGCCAAGTAGGCGGCACGCTGCCTCATGGCGGCGGCGAGGAGTTCGGGGTCGCGACAGAAAACAAGCCCGCTGTCGTAGGGGACGTTCAACCACTTGTGGGCGTCGGTCGCCCAGGAATCGGCACCGTTATGACCAGCGACGAGGTGGGCGCGGTTGGGGCTGGCGGCAGCCCAGAGACCGAAAGCGCCATCGACGTGGACCCAGGCACCGGCATCGTTGGCTTTGGCACAGAGCTCCTTAGCGGGGTCGAAGGCGCCGGTGTTCACGTTGCCGGCTTGCAGGCAGAGAATGGTTCGGTCGGTGAGTTCAGGCAACTCCGAGGCCACCATGCGGCCCTGGTCGTCGACCGGAATCTTGAGCACCCGCTCCCGGCCCAAACCCAGCAGGCTCAAAGCGTTGAGGAGGCTGACGTGAACCTCCTCGCCCACAACCACGCGCAGTTCCGGCGCCCCAAAGAGTCCCTCGGCCTCGACATCCCAGCCGCAGCGTTGCAGCAGCGCGTGCCGCGCGGCGGCGAGCGCGCTGAAGTTCGCCATGGTGGCGCCGGTGACAAACCCTCCACCCGTTCCAGCCGGGAGCGACAGGACGTCGACCAGCCACTCGAGCGCGATCTCTTCCAGGGCGGCAGCGACCGGCGAACTGACCACTTGCCCTGCATTCTGATCCCAGGCGGTGGCCAGCCAGTTGGCAGCCACAGTGACGGGCAGCGACCCGCCGTTGACGAAGCCGAAAAAGCGCCCACCGGCATTGACCACGGTGGCGGGCGAGCCGAGGTCGTCGAGGAGCGACAAGACGTCTTCAGACCGGGACGGCGTCTCCGGCAACGGGCCACGCAGCCCTTTGAGCCGCCCGACGGCTTCCGGGGTCGGGGCGACGCTCCGCTCGGACAGCGAACGAAGGTAGCGAAGTGAGCGCTCGAGGGTCTCTTTGAGAAGCTCTTCCATGGGCGCTCTCAAGGTACCACGACCTGGTAAGACGTAGACGGTGATGAGTAATGAGTGATGGGTAATGGGTGTTGCGAAAGGTAGTGTTCAAACCAGTCTGTTTTTTAAGCGGCGCTGTGAAAGAGGATGATGGGTAATGCGCGCTGGGTGCTGCGAGTGGTTATGGTCGAGCACAACGGTTTGCCTGGCACCCTCTCACAACTCATCTCTCATAACTCATTACCAAAGGGCTTTGGGCACCAAGGACGCTAAAACCCGCTTCACGGATCCAGCCTCAAACCTCCGTTGGGACATTTGTACCTAGATTCACAAATTCACATAGTCTATCGTTTCCACAAGATCGAAGGTTATGAATTGCGTTGCACACAACGTTTCGGTTGAACAAGTAAGTCGAGTTCGTTTTGGGAGTGTCCTTATGAGGCGTACAAGAGATAGACCTACTTCAGCGACCAACCAGAACCCTGTCTCCGAACTCGGAACCTGTAGGGTATCAGACGACGACATGACCCGCCGGTCGTTTCTCAAAGGTGTTGGGAAGACCGCAGCCAAGGCAGTACTCGGCGGGGCCATGTTACCACCGATCGTCAGGTTCACTGCAGAAGCTCAGGGAGAACCGCTCAGGCCACCCGTGATCAAGCACCGCTGGGTGATGATTTTCGACCTCCGCCTTTGCGACGGCTGCAAGGACTGCACCAAGGCGTGTCGGGAGATGCACTTCCTACCCGAGGAGCTCGAATTCATCAAAGTCTATGAGGTCGAATCCCACACCGGTCAGACCTTCTTCCTACCGATCGCGTGCATGATGTGCCAAAACGCTCCGTGTTACCGGGTGTGCCCGACCAAGGCTACCTTCTACTCGGAAGACGGCTTGGTCCTCATCGATCAGGACAAATGCATCGGCTGCAGGGCCTGCATCGCGGCCTGCCCCTACGACACCCGTTACTTCAACTTCGAAGCGGTCGAACCGGTCGATCCGGCCGACGTCCCCTGGGCAGAAAGTCCTGAGTTTCCCGGCTTCCAGAAAAAGGGAACCGTCGGAAAGTGCGCTTTCTGCGCCCACCTGCTGCGCAACGGCGAACTCCCCGCCTGCGTGACGGGCTGCACCATGCGGGCCGTCTATATCGGCGATTGGGATAAGGACCTGGCGACCAACGGACGGGAGACGGTGCAGCTTTCAGCGTTCCTCAAAGACAACGACGCCTTCCGCTTTAAAGAAGAACTCAACACCCAGCCGAGCGTGTACTACATCGCCGGGCATGCCCAGAACCTCGACTACTACTACTGAGGCCTGGAGTCTTTGGAGATTGGAGTATTGATAATGAGTACCAACCGTTCCCGCTCCGGCCTCAGGGCGAACCAGGATCCGTCCGATCTCCGCCAGGCGGCGGTGAGGCCGATGCTGGATGCAAGTCTCGGTTACTGGCTGCTCTTCGCGCTACTCACTGCCATCGTGCTGGCGGGAGCGGCCGCCTGGATCTACCAGTTGTCGCGTGGTTTCGTCGTCACAGGCCTGGACCAGAACACGACCTGGGGGGTCTACACCGTCGACTTGGTGACCTTTATCGGCCTCAGTTACGGAGGTGCGCTGGTTTCAGCCATCCTGAGATTGACTGGGGCCGCTTGGCGCACCCCGATCACCAGGATTGCAGAAGCCACCGCCTTGGTCACGCTGCTGATCGGCGCCGCCTACCCAATCATCCATATGGGGCGTCCCGAACGCGTCTGGCGGATCTTCTTCGAACCGCGGGGATCCTCACCGATGACCTGGGATACGTTTGCGATCCTGACCTACCTGATCGCCACCATCATCTTCTTCTACCTGGCACTGGTCCCAGATCTGGGGCTCTATGCCCGCTGGGCCGGGCTTCGTGTCGGTCGCTTCCGGCGCTGGATCTTACGGGTCTTTTCCATTAAATGGAACGACCTCCCCGGCCAGAAGAGACCGCTCGAACGTGCGCTCACCATCATGTCGATCCTGATCATCCCGATCGCCGTATACGTACACTCGGTACTGGCCTGGGCGTTTTCGGTCACCAGCCGGCCGGGATGGCATAGCACGGTGTTCGCTCCCTACTTCGTGGTGGCAGCGCTCTATTCGGGGGTAGCGCTGGTCATCGTGGCGGTGAGCATCTATCGCAGCACCTACCGCCTACAGGCCTATATCACCCCGGTACAGATTCGCAACCTCGGCTTCCTGCTGCTGACGCTCGGCGTACTCTACGCCTACTTCACCTTTGCCGAAATGCTGACCGAAGGCTATACCGCCACCGAAGAAGGGATCGCCATCTTATCGCTACTCCTCGTGGGCCGCTACTCAGTCCTCTTCTGGGGGTGGATCATAGGTGGCCTGTTGGTGCCGGTACTCCTCATCGCACTGCCCTGGACCCGCAATGTAGTCGGTATCACCACCGCTTCCGTGCTGGTCATCGTGGGCATGTGGATCAAACGGTTTCTGATCGTGGTTCCGGCCATGGAGTTGTCACTCATCAGCAAAGAGATCGTGCCCTACTTCCCCAGTTGGGTCGAGCTCACTATCACCGCTGCTGGTATCGCCGGGATTCCCTGGCTACTCATGATCGTGTTCCGCTTCATCCCGGTACTGCCGGTATACGACATCGAGGAAGAAGTCGGTCATAAAGAGCCGACACCGTCCACCAAACGCGCTCCGCAGGGTGGCAAGCTTTCAGGAGGTGCGTGATGATGCGTCTAGTTTCCGTCCGACACCTTACCGTGCTGGCACTCGCCACGATCGTGTCAGCGACCCTGGCCCAGGACTTGACCATTCAGATGGAACTCGGTGTCGACCGCAAAGATCGCCCGATCATCATCACAGAGATCACTGACGCGGCAGGTGAACCGGCTCGCAGACGCCAGGTGGATTACTACTTCATTCCAGACTTCTTTCCCAACCGCGGGGGGCGCCTGCACGGCAGCCATCCGGTCTATCTCGGATCTGCCACCACCAACTTAATAGGCGCTGCCGAGTTCCGTTACACGCCACCGTACTCGGGCACGGCCTTATTCGAAGCCCGCGTCGAGGGTTCGCGTGACCTAGCGGGGGGTTCGGCACAACTCGAAGCGGAGGTCTTGCTCGAGGAGTCGCCGGTACCCGAGCTCGAGCCCGTTCCCCTCGCAGCTATACGGAGGCCTTTGGAGATCGGTATCCTCAGCACCGTGATCGGCGTATGGCTCTTTTTGCTGCTGCTCACGCTCACCACCATTCGAAGGATCAATCGACTCGGAAGGGGGGTGACAGGCTGAGCACTCCGTCACGACCAGCACGAGTCTTCACCTGACGGAGCCCACCCGACCATCGAAGTCTGAGGTTGAGACCAGACGTACTTCTTTCGTCACCCCCTACGGCACACAGGGATTCCGTAGGGACCCAAGGAGAGGATATTTATGAAAACTGCGGCAATCCGCATCGCACTCGCCACCGTCGCCCTGCTCACCATCTTGGCCTTCGGCGTGGCCTTGGCCCAAGAGGGCACCAACTTGATCGTCGTAGACAGCATCGTCTGGGGCCGCGAGGGCATCCACGATGAAGCGCTCACCTGCGCCCAAACGAGCCGCTTCTTCCATGGAGAGCAGGTCGTCTGGCGCATCAAAGTCGTCGATCCGGTCACGGGCGCGGAGATGACCGACGCCGACCTCACATCCGTGGAGGTCATGCTGGTCACCGGGGAAGTATTCGAGGCTGAGTATGGAGGCCACCCCCCCAGGGATCCAGTAGATGAATACTGGACCACAGCCTGGGTGGTTCCAGACGATTTCCCCACCGGCGTCCTGGATTACAGTATCGAAGCGCTCGCCAACGACGGACGCATGGGTGAACTGGTCGTCTTCCCGCTGACGGTTTCGTCGCTCACCATCGTCGCCCAATAAGCCCTTCGGTCGCAACGTACGTTCGCTGATCGAGTCTCGGAAGAATACTAGGTTGAGTGGTTAGGCGTTAGCTCCGGTTGTCTCCACGGTGGCCTGACGACGCCAAAATCGGAACCATCTTGACCAACTCCAGAAAGGAGCGTTTCATGAAACGGATAAGTATCGTCTCCGTACTGACGCTCATGCTGCTCCTCGCGTTTTCGAGCGCGCTGGCAGATGAGATGTTCCCCCAAGGCCTCGTCGGAGCTGTGGAAACTACACCGACCAAAGCGTATGTAGGTGACGTAGTCGAAATCGCCGGGAGCGGCTTCACACCCGGAGCAACCCTCGATCTGGCTTGGGTAAGCTACGACCTCGAGTGGGCGCTAGGTGAGGTCGACGGCGAGTACGACGGGAACTTCCTCGGCCTCGACAAGACCCCCACAGAGATGCCGCTCATGAGCGTCACCGCTAACGCAGACGGCGCATTCAGCGAGAGCTTCAACGTACCCGAAGACTTCGGCGGGGTCCACAACATCATGGTCCGCGAAGACGGCATCAACCTCAATCAGGTAGGGCTCGAAATCCAAGCCAATCTGATGATCAGCCCTGCGAGCGGTCCTCTCGGAACCAACATCGAAGTGACCGTCACGGGACTGAATGTCGGCCACCCGATGGTCTGGTACCAACTCACCTACGACTACGCCATCACCGGCTTCTTGAGCGCGGTGAACAGCCGCGGCACGGCCATAACTGCCATCCCCGCCACCGGTGCGGTGGGTCCCCACCTGGTCCGGATGGAAGACAGCCCCTTCGGTCAGCCCTACATTGCACTCGACACCAGCCCGTACGCCTTCCTGGAAGTGCCGTCGCAAACCTTTACCGTTACCGAAGGGGACCCGGTCTTGCCGCCCCCGGTGACCGAACAGGTGCTGGCCTCGATATCCACTACCACACCGATGACGACAGGACCCTCGCTGCAGGTCGATCCGTGGACCGCCGAAGTAGGGGCGGAGGCCACACTGGTCGGTAGCGGCTTCGATCCCGGAGCTGAACTGCAGCTATCCCTCTCGGGTATGGTCGGCTCCAGGGTGACCCCATCAGGGTTTGCACCGGTCAATACCGAGTTCGCCCAGGTGACCGTCGCCGCCGACGGAAGCTTCGAACTACCCTATGAGTTCCCCGACACCCACGGTGGACTCCACCGCGTATCGGCGATGATGAACGGCGACCAGGAATTGGCTCGCTCGCAGATCAGGATCCTGCCGATCGCCTACCCGCTCGAGACCCAAGAGGTGCGCTTCGGCGACCGTCTCAATTTCCACCTCAAAGGGATCGGCTGGACCCAGACCGAGAACATCTTCGGGATCGTGGTCGACAACGTCTATATAGGCTACGCCTGCGGCTTCAGCACAAACGGGGACGTGCAGTTCCCGCTCGAAGTGAGCTGGCAGCCCGGCTGGCACTTCGTCGACATCTATCCTTCGTTCTACCGCAACAAGGACTACTCCCAAGTCGACGAGGCGCCCTTCCTGTTCCGCCACGCCATGCTGACCTGGGAAGATCACCCGAGCGGCTTCCACTTCCGCTACGCCTTCAAGGTGCTCCCTCCGGGCAGCTGAGGTCTTCATAAACGGCCTGATGCCAGGCTTCTATCTATTCGCGAGGTGGTCTCGGCCGAGACCACCTCGCCCTCGATTCAACCAGCGAGACGCACTGGCGCCAGCGCCGAATGACACCTCGCCACCAACTATGGGCACGAACGACACCCGAGCAGACCGTGAGGTAAAGTAGGGGTGAGACGAGCAAATGGGGTGGTCTGTCAAGATTGCACGAATCGCGGGGATCGATGTCAAGATCCACCTGACTTTTGTGCTGCTCCTCGCCTGGATCGGCTTCACCTACTACACTCAAGGGGGGGCGGCAGCGGCGTTCCAGGGCATCTTGTTTATCGTATTGCTCTTCGCCTGTGTGCTCTTCCACGAATTCGGCCATGCCCTGGCCGCAAGACGCTACGGCATCGCCACGCCCGACATCACGCTGTTGCCGATCGGGGGCGTAGCGAGGTTGCAGCGGATGCCGGACAAGCCGCGCCAAGAGCTGGTGGTCGCGCTCGCCGGACCCGCAGTCAACGTAGCGATCGCGCTGGTGCTCTTCCTGGCGCTCGGACGCAGTGCAGGCCTGGCCGAACTCGCCCAGCTCGAAAACCCCCGTATCGATCTCTTCGCCAAGCTGCTCTCGGTGAATGTCGCCCTGGTGGTCTTCAACCTGCTGCCCGCGTTCCCCATGGACGGCGGACGTGTCTTGCGCGCACTTCTGGCCATGCGTATGGACTACCTCAGAGCCACGCAGATCGCAGCCAGTATCGGGCAGGCACTCGCTTTTCTCTTCGGCTTCTTGGGGCTGTTTGCCAACCCGCTGCTCATCTTCATCGCGCTATTCGTCTACCTGGGAGCTGCCCAAGAGGCTCGCCTGGTCCAGATGCGAGACCTGGCCCAAGGGCTACCTGTATCGGCAGCCATGGTCACCGAGCTCATGACCTTGCCGCTCGATGCAACGCTGGGCGACGGCGTGGATGCGCTCCTGAGCACCTCGCAGCATGAGTTTCCGCTCCTCGATGAGGTCGGCCGGGTACACGGCATTCTCACCCGCGACCAACTGCTCAAAGCACTCAAGGAAGGCGACCTCGAAACGCCCGCGTTCGACATCATGAACAGGAGTGTACCGTCTGTAGGCCTCCACACGCCTTTCGATGAGGTGTTCGCACGCATGCAAGAGGCAGGACATCCGGCACTGCCGGTGGTCGATGACTGGGACCGCTTCGTCGGTTTGATCACCCCGGAAAACGTGGGGGAGATGATGATGGTCCGCGCTGCGCTCGGAGAGGAAGAATTGCGTGCCTGGCGAAAGCGGAAGCACCCAAAGATCGAACAGCGGTGAGGTACAATAAGCGGACCTGTAACCGGTTGCTTCTCACACGGCTCTCGTTTATGGTGGGCTATGAACAGAGAACTCCCACAAAGGGGATTACGGGACAACATCGAACTGCTGAAGCCTCCACGGCGATGGCAGCTGATGGCAGGGGTTTCGCTGGTACTGTTCGGCTTCGTCGCCGGCAGGCTCAGCACAGAGCAGACCACAACCTTGCCCGGTAGCACACCCATCGCTGAGGTGACCTCGTTCGAGAACACCATTACCCTGGTCCAGGAGTTTGGCACGCCCACAGATCCGCGCGAGCTGATCCCGCTGCCGGGACCGGACTCCGGACAGGGGATGCAACCGGGCGAAGGCGAGTGTCCGCTCCTCTTTTACCAAGACGGGCAGTTCTACCGCCTCGACCCACCCGGTGGGGGCATGGAGGGTTCGCCTGAACTGTTCCCGCTCGAACCCCTACCCGGCCCGCTCATCCCGCCCCGTCAATCGAGCCCACCTGTGCTCGACCCGTTATTCACCCAGCTCACGCCGGAGAGTTCCTCTATGCTCACGTTAGGCGGCTAGCGATGGACAAGAAAGCTGCGACCCAACCTACACTCGACCCACAACTCGTCACCGACGCGTCTTCACGGCTCCGCGGCCTGCTCCTCGAAACCAAGAAGGTCATCGTCGGGCAAGATCTCATGCTCGAGCGCATGATCGTCGCGCTCCTCGCCCGCGGTCATATCCTGATTGAGGGCGTGCCGGGGTTGGCCAAGACCCTGGCGATCAAGACCTTGGCCGAGGCGCTCGGGACGACCTTCAAGCGCATCCAATTCACACCCGACCTCGTTCCGGCCGACCTCATCGGAACCCGCATCTACAACCCCAAAGACGCCGAGTTCGAAGTCGAGCTCGGTCCGGTGTTCGCCAATCTGATCCTGGCCGATGAGATCAACCGGGCACCGGCCAAGGTGCAGTCAGCGCTTTTGGAGGCCATGCAAGAGAGGCAAGTAACGATCGGCCATGAGACACACCGGCTCCCCAACCCCTTTCTCGTCTTGGCCACCCAAAACCCCATCGAGTCGGAGGGGACCTATTTTCTACCTGAGGCCCAAGTCGACCGTTTTATGTTCAAGGTCGTGATCGACTATCCGGCGTTCTACGAAGAGATGGCGGTGGTCGAACGCGTGTCGGAGTCGTTTGAGCCCATCACGGTGCAACTGACCGCCGACGAACTCCGTGAGTTCCAGGCGATGGTCGATCAGGTGCACGTCCACCCGGCCGTCACCGAATACGCGGTCCGCCTCACCAGGGCGACCCGAAATCCAGAGGAGGTCAAGCTCGGCGACTTCAAACGCTACATCAGCTTCGGTGGCAGCCCTCGCGCCAGCGTCAACCTCATCTTGGGAGCGAAGGCATTGGCGATCGTGCGCGGCCGTGAGTACGCCCTGCCTGAAGATGTGCGCGACCTGGCACCGGAAGTTCTCCGCCACCGTTTCATTCTCTCTTACGAAGCCCTGGCGGACGAAGTGGAACTCGAAGGGATCCTCTCCAAGATCATCGCGGCGGTGCCCCCACCCCATATTCACCTAGGCGATCCACACCGGCCGTCGCGGTCAGCCGATCCGTCCGGGTCACGAGCCTGAGAGCCGCACGAACCAGGAGAGTCACATGCGCGGAGCACTACGAAACGCTCGCCCCCTATTCGCAAGGAGGCGCAGCGAAAAGGCGACGCTCGAGCCGCCGCCTCAAACGGCGGAGCAGAGGCCGCGCGAGCTCGCAGCCGACCTCCTCAAACGACTGGAGTTCAACGTCGTGCGTCCCCTCGACGGCTTTCTGTTCGGTGACTATTCAGGGCTCTTCTACGGCCCAAGCCTGGATCTGGCGGAAGTGCGTGAGTACCAACCCGGCGACGAAGTGCGGCGGATCGACTGGTACGTCACGGCCCGTACCGGAACGGTACACGTAAGGCAGTACCGCGAAGAGCGTGAGATCCGGGCCTGGCTCATCGTCGATCTGTCGGCTTCGATGGACTTCGGAACTCGCCGGGTCCTCAAGCGCGAGTTGGCGCTCGAGTTTGCCGGCGTCGTAGCCAGCATCATCTCCCGAACAGGTAACAAGGTGGGCGCCGTGGGGTTTTCTCACGGCGCCACCAAGATCACGCCGCTCGGTTCCGGCCGACGCCAAGCGTTCACCATCGTGCAGAATCTACTGACACAGGGAACCGGTCATCGCACCGCCCCAGCCCCAACCGGCTCGGGAGATGAGCTCACGAGCGTTCTCGAAGATGCCAACCGCACCATGAGACGCCGTGCACTGGTCTTTGTGATCTCGGACTTCATCTCCTCTCTCGATACCGGCCAATTCGAACGCGAACCGGTGTGGAGCAGAGAACTCAGGCGGCTCGCTTTCCGCCACGACGTCATCACCGTCCGCATCACCGACCCCGCCGAGCGTGAACTCCCCAAGGTCGGCGACCTGCGGCTTCGCGATCCGGAGACGGGACACGAGGCGTGGATCGACACGAGCGATCCCCGCGTTCGCCGTGCTCACGCTCAGCTGGTGGAAAAACGCGACCGTGCGATCACTCGCGTATTAAGGGCGTCGCGGGTCGATCAGCTCGAGCTCTCGACCGAACGGGATCTGATCGAGCCCTTGCTCAAGTTCACGCTCCACCGAAAGGGGCGTAGGTCATGAGCTTTTTGTGGCCCAATTTTCTCTGGTTTTTATCGCTGGTCCCCCTTCTGTCGGTGGCCCTCTGGATCCTTTCGCGCCGCCGGGAGCGTAGCGCCCAGGCTTTCGCCGACGCCCATTTGCTGCCGAGACTCCTCCGGCGTCCGTCCAAAGCACACCTCCGCTGGATGACCGGCCTTCAGATCGCGGCCCTGAGCGCACTGCTGCTTGCGGCCGCACGGCCGGTGGCTTCTCCCCCGCTACCCGTCAACAAGGCAGCTGTCGTGATCGCACTCGACGCCTCGAGATCGATGCTGGCTGAAGACGTCTCCCCCAATCGCCTCGAGGTGGCCCGCAAGGTCGCCGAATCGTTTGTAGGCCAGGCCCCGTCCACCACGCAGATCGGGCTGGTGAGCTTCTCCGACGTCGCTTCGATCCTGGTACCACCCACCACCGACCGGCAGGTACTGCTCGAGGCGCTCGCCGAGATAGGACCGGCCAGCAACACGTCGCTGGTAGACGCGGTGGTCGCGGGGGTGAGGATGCTGCCGGGGCGGGAAAGGGTAGCGCCACCCGAAGAGCTCGACCCCCCCGGTTTCATTCCACCCCAGGGGGAGGCCGAAGAGCTCGAAAAAGCGGAAGATCCGCCACCGGGAGCCATGATCATCCTCTCAGACGGCGTTTCCAACGTCGGCTCGAACCCGAACCTCTCCAGCGAGGCGGCGCTCGACATCGCGGCGCGCTTCGCCACCGACAACGAGGTAAGGCTCTTCACCTATCCGATCGGACGCGAAGGGGGAACGGTGGCACGGATCGATGGGCAGGACTACTTTATCCCCTTTGAACCTCGCAGTCTCGAGCGACTGGCGGAGCGGAGTGACGGCGAATACCTCTACCCCACTGACGAGCAAGAGGTGCTGAGTGTGTTTCGCACCCTGGGAAGAGCCGTCCGTTGGGAGAGTATCGAGCTCGAGATCTCCTCACTGCTCTCTGGGCTGGCTTTGGTACTGATGCTGGTCGCGGGTTATCTGAGCTTGGTCACGCAAAGGAGGGTGCCGTGAGAGACCTCGCCTTGTTGTGGCCGTGGGCGTTGCTGTTGCTACTCTTGTTCCCTTGGTTCGGGCTCTGGTATCGGAACACTGTCCGCCTGGGGGGATCACGAGCTCACGCAGCCTACCCCTCGGCAAGCCTCATCGCGCTGGCGGCACCGACTGTACGCCCCTGGCAACACCTGCCCGTAACCCTCTACACCCTCGCCCTGGTGGTCGCCGTGCTGGCGCTGGCGCGCCCAACCGCCGAGATCCTGGTGCCGGACAACCTCTCAGGGGTGATGCTCGCCATCGAAACGAGCAGCTCGATGCGTTCAGGCGACATCGCACCTACCAGGCTGGCCGCCACCCAAGAAGCCGCCAAGGCCTTGCTGCAAACCATCCCTGCCAACACCAAAGTCGGGCTGGCCACGTTCTCGGGCTACGGTACGATCAATGTCCCGCCGACAACCGACCGTGCGCGTGTGCTCAAAGCGATCGACGCGCTCTCCATCGGAGGGAGCTACGCATTCAGCCACGGTCTGATCGCCTCGCTCGACGCCCTACCGGAAAAGAGCCCTGAGGAGGTAACCCCTGGAGCCATCGTGCTCTTTTCACACGGTCACGACAACACAGCCAACGATCCCCTGGCCATCGCCGGAAAAGCAGCCGATCGCGGAATCAAGATCCACACCGTGGGCGTCGGCACTCACGGAAACAACTTCAGCGACGATGTCCTGAAACTTGTAGCCGACCGCACGGGTGGCCGCTACTACCCGATCTTCTCGGCCACCGACTTGCAAGATGCCCACCACGACCTGGGGCGGATCATCGCGCTCAAACCGCGGACGACCGAGATCACTTCCGGTATCTCTCTCATGGCTGCGCTGCTGCTGGCGGTCAGCTTGGGGCTAGCACACCTTCGCCGCAGGGTCGTGTGATGGGCCTGTTATGGCCCTGGATAATCGCACTCTTCGCCTTGACGCCGCTCGTCTTGTGGCTCTACCGTAGAGCGCTCACCCCACCATCGAAATCGAACCTTTACTTCGGCGATCTGGCCCTGGTCGAAAGAGCGGGCGCCGAAGGTGGCGCACTCCGCCGGCACCTGCCGGCGCTTTCGTACCTTGGCGCCTGCGCGCTGGCGCTGCTCGCTCTGGCCCGACCGACTTGGCCTATACCCGAAGTCCATCCGCAGGCCGGCATCGTACTGGCTCTGGATGTAAGCCGCTCGATGCTCGCTCGCGACATCACGCCGAACCGGTTTGAGGCAGCGCGGGAAGCGCTCAAGGCGCTCATAGAAGACCTGCCGGCCGGAACGCGGGTGGGGCTGGTAACATTTGCCGGCTACGCCACGCTGGTATCGCCCCTGACAGACGATCACCAGAGACTGCTTCGGTCCGTCGATCTCCTCAGGACCGACTTCGGCACGGTCATCGGAGACGCGCTGCTCACGAGCACTTCCGCCTTTGCGAACGTGGAGGTGCGCCAGGCGCTGGGGGATCCCCAAGACTTCGCCACCATTATCCTGCTCTCCGATGGTCGCAACTTCGGCGGCGTGCACCCCCTCACGGCGTTGGCCGAAGTCAAAAGGCAGCGGGTGACGGTTCACACCATCGGTGTGGGGAGTACCGGCAACGGACCGATCCCCGGTATCCCCCCCCAATACCAGTTCGCCGCCCGCTTTGACGAGAAGACACTCAGAACAGTGGCCGAGGAGACAGGTGGAAGCTTCGTCTTCGTAGATTCAGCCCGTGAGCTCCAAAATATATACCGCGACCTCGGTCGAGCTCTGGCGTGGCGAACGCGGCAGGTCGAGATTTCTGCCTTGGGAGCGTTGACAGCGGCGATCATCCTGCTCTTCAGCCTCGGTCTGGCCGAGGCGAGACGACAGGTGATCTAGTCTAGGATGCTAGTGGCAGCTATCGGAACCCGAATCGATAAAACTGTTTCCGGCCTCTGATACGAAACCCCATTCGTAGCGATCTGGATGGAGGGTCAACCGCAACACCCCAAAGCCACTGCCATCGAACACTTCGCTATTGGGCTTTAAGGCCGTTATCGCCCGTACACTCTTTCCACCCGTCCCCACGACGAACTGACGCATTCCGCGAATCGGGTCGTAGGCACCGCTGGGATCTTGTGGCGCGAAGCGCTCATAGTTGTGGTCATGACCGACGAGAACAACATCCGCGTCGGCGGCATAGAGAATATCCCATAGAGCGGCGTACTCCTCATGATCACCATGTTCTCCAGAACTAAAGCGGGGAATGTGCCAGTAGGCCAACGTACATTTGGAATTGTTGGCTTCCAAATCAGCTGCCAACCACTTCCCTTGCGGCGAAAAGCTCTTGCAGCCTCCAACTTTTGCACACTGTGAATTGAGAACCACGAAGTGCCAACGACCCAGATCGAAACTGTAGTATCCCTTGGAAGGATCACCAGCAGCTTCACCGAAGTACCGGAAGTACCCTGCCGCACCCGACGTAAGATACTCGTGATTCCCCACCGCAGGATAGGTGATGTCTTTGAACCGACCCCAGCTCGGATCGTAGGATTTTAGGAATTTCTCGTAGGTCCCGTCTTCATACTGGATGTCACCAAGGGGAAGAACTGCATCGACCCCCATTCCGAGCACCAAATCGGCAACGGCTTTCATGTGACATGAGCCACGGGT
Organism: Trueperaceae bacterium; assembly: GCA_020354625.1. Taxonomy (GTDB): domain Bacteria; phylum Deinococcota; class Deinococci; order Deinococcales; family Trueperaceae. The sequence goes on along the minus strand of CP070651.1, from coordinate 3,987,934 downwards.
TCCCAGACCATCGTTGAAGTGCTCAGATTCCGGATCGCAGGCGATATCCCCGGCTGCAACAATCGTCACGCTTTCACGTGGCAGCGTACGGTCGTACTCGACATGCAATTGCGGAGCGGCAGTCTCATCGCCATCAAACGACATCGCCACCCGCCTGCCACTGCCGGAAATCAAGATCGCCAGCGCATTACCTGCAACCCACCCCGGTCTATCCACTACTTCCTGGATTACACCCGAAAGGTCCGGTGTCCGTTGCAACCCGTCCGCGTCTCCCGCACCCTCCCATGCCTCAGGTGACCAGAATGCAGCGGCACCCGTACGGTTTCTTACGGATAGCTTCCCCTCACGGGTGTCGAACGGCATGGCGTCGTCGGCAGCCTCCGCTTGGATCGCCAGCGTCGTCTCCTCGGCACTCGCCTCTTTCGCTGTGAACTGCACGTACGCCCGCGTGATGACAGCCCCTTGCGGAACTCTCATGTCCAAAAAACGCATCCCGACCAGCTGGCCCTCACCCTCATCTGGATCGAAGATCAGCTCGAGATCGGTGCTCGTGCGGTTCACACCACCCGATTCCCGCTCTTCGGCGTCGTCGCTGCTGCTAGTGACCCACCGCTCGATCGATCCCTCTTGCGGCCCCCCGTCTCCGCCCCCACCCGGAGGTGCCTCGCCACCGCACGCCGACAAAAGCACGACGCTCAAAAACCCTACGATCCAACCGCCTCTCGCCAGCAGCCACTTTATGGGATCACGTTCACCATCAAAAATCTGTTGCAAAGCCACTCACCTACTCTCTATTTCACCAGCTCCTCGCCTACCCAAAAGCGCGTCCGCGTCAGGTAGGCGTGCTCAGCGTTCTCTCCAGATAAGCCGTAAGCACCTTCATACGACTCGTACTCATACCCCAAGATTTGCTTCGGCACCGCCGGCTCGATCTGCGTCCCCTCGTGCCATTCGTTGAACGAGGTGATACTGATCCACTCCGATCCTGAAGCGATGGCACGACTCCACAAGGAGTCGTAGCGCAAACCACCCTCTCGCGAACGCTGGCGTGTGCTCCCGATCACCGCCCGCGTCTCGTCAAAACCAGGGCCCACACTCGGAGAGAACACCCCACTCGCTGAGATCCTGTTATTGAAGTTCGACCAGCTGGTGCCTTCCCCATCGAGCACTCCGTAGGTGTACACACCGTCGAAGTGTCCGTCTTCAATCGGGTTCGATGAAAACTGCTGCGAAACCACGAACGCATCGTGGTCCGTCCCCCTGATCCCGTCGAGCGTCGCCCTCCACTCGGCCTCGCTACCCGCACGGAGGGTATCGAATACGTAGAACACTCCGCGTGGAGCTGTCGACGGTCCGTACTGCGTAGAGCGTTCGACCCAGTAAAATGCGGGGTGTGATCCGTATCGTTCGTATATATAAGCGATGTCATTTATGAGTGAGTTAGTCGTCACCCCCGTATACGGTTCCAGGTGAAACGCAACCCTGACTCCGTGCGCCTGCGCACCATCTAACACCGCCGGTATCAGAAGATCCTCCCAAGATCCCTGACCCCACCAGGAAACGACCGCAACCCCGATGCCGATTTCGGAGATCCACTGCATGTGTTGATCGATTACACTCGGGTCGCTCGAGCTATAGGCGCCCAGGCTCGGGTAGAAGTTCGAACCGATGTCCTCTGGCGGTTTCCGTGAGGTTCCACCAAAGGCTTGCTGCCAGTGACGCCACCCTTCGCGGTTGGTTCCAGATCTCTCAAGATCGAAGCTAGGGTTTCCATACCACGGGTAATAAAAGATATGGATACGCTCTGAAGGCCAGTCGAGATCGGAAGCTGACACAACAAAGACGGCGACGGAACTCGTCGTGTTCCCATCTTCGTCACTTACGGTTAAGCGCACATAAGAACTACCCACCGTACCGTGTTCGTGCAACTGTTTCGGCACGGCTTGACAGTCGGCGAATTCGTACTCTGTGACGCCATCGTCTCCCACATCGAGGGTACAACCAAGGGGACCACCATCCGGATCAGCCACCGACCAAGACATCACCACCGGCTGCCCCGCTCGAACCGGAACCGTGGGCACGTCGAAGCGATCGATCCTGGGCGGACGCGCGTTTAGAGCGTACTCGACATGCAATTGCGGAGCGGCAGTCTCATCGCCATCAAACGACATCGCCACCCGCCTGCCACTGCCGGAAATCAAGATCGCCAGCGCATTACCTGCAACCCACCCCGGTCTATCCACTACTT
>CP070651.1:3939846-3985586 GCA_020354625.1 Trueperaceae bacterium | reverse complement strand
TTCAGCCAGGTCGGGGCGGCTGGCGCCGAGCTGTTGGGCGACCAAGCTGGAAGTGGCCATGCCGAAGGCGATACCTACGGTAAAGGAGAGGCTCAGGTATTGGAGGGCGATCTGGTTGGCGGCTAGCGCCTCGGTGCTGATTCGTCCCATGATGGCGAAGAAGACGCTGAACGCAGCGATTTCCAAGGTGTCCCCAAGCCCCATCGGCAAGCCGATGCGAATTACCTGTTTGAGATCGGACCAGTTGGCCAGCTTTACCTGTCCGGTCTTGTAGCGTCTACGGCTTATAGGGCGCCACAAGATAGCTGCGCTGAGGCCAGCGTTGATCATATTTGCAACGAGAGTAGCGTAAGCTGCTCCAACGACGCCGTAGGCGGGAAGTCCGAGGTTTCCGAGGACCAAGATCCAATCGAGCACGATGTTGAGGAGGACGGTGATCCATGCGAGGATCATAGGTGTTCGTGAATCGCCACGACCGACCAAAAAGCCCCAAACGACGGCGCTGAACATGACAAAAGGGATTTCGAAGGCTCGAATTTGCAGGTAGCTGGTGCCGAGATCTTGCACAGACGGGTTGTTGGAAGGAGCTGCATAGGAAAAGAGCCAACCGAAGAGGAATGGCAAGGCCAGCCCCACCAATGTAAGTAGACCTACCATATTGAGAACGTGCCAAACCGCAACGCCGATCTTGGCATCGTCTTTGGCTCCGTGTGCTCTTCCGACAAAGACGACGCTGCTGTTGGCAGTTCCCCGAAAGAGCATCAACACGGCGAAGAAGAGCACTGCAGCCAGGCCGACAGCGGCGAGCGCGTCGGTGCTCACACGAGAGACAAAATAGGTATCTGCTATACCTAGCAGCGTATGGGAAATGTTTTGAAAGACAAGCGGGGTAGCCAGTAGCGCGACCCGCTTGGTGAGTCCTGTGCGCGACCGGGACCCGACTTGAGTTTTCACGTCGATTCGCCCTTCGTTGCGGTTGGCAGAGATCGCTCTCTCTATGTCGTGCGAAACGAACGATGCCACCGGACGTTGAATAAGTCTACTGGAAGCCGAGGCTGACGGCAACGGCGAAAACCTATCTCGCGAAGCTGCCAGTCAGGTCTACTGTAGCTGACCTGACATGCAATCCTGTCGACCAACCTGTTTCCGGTTATCGGTTCTTTGGTAGCGCATGATGTCTCTTTGGCCTGAAGCAACTGGGTGAAACAACAGGAGATCTCACGACTCGTTTTGCTACCAATTTCGGTGTTTGAGATGATCTCGAGCTGTTTTTGAATGATGGGCCGGTATGCTACGCTCGCCCCATGGGCACGCCTCTACTGGTGCTTGGCGATTTCGCTTGGGACGTGTTGATCCGGACCAACACCGAACTTCTGGCGGGCGGTGATACCTTCGGAGAGGTCATGCTCGCTCCCGGCGGAAGCGCTGCCAACGTCGCGGTGTGGGCGAGGCGTTGTGGCCTTGAGACGGTGTTTGTCGGTAAGATCGGGCGGGATCGATTCGGAGAATTGGCCGAGGAAAACCTCCGCTCCGAGAAACTCGGAGCGTACTTCGTTCATACCGATGCCCACCTTACCGGTTCGGTGGCGGTGTGGATCGACCATACCGGTCAGCGCTCGATGGTCTCGGGCAAGGGTGCTGATCACTACCTCCTTCCATCGGAATTGCCGAGGGAGATGATCGCGTCGTGTCAGCACCTGCATCTCACCGCTTGGTCGTTTTTCGCAGATCCACCCCGCTCCGCAGCGCGCGAAGCGGCCCGCATTGCCAAACGCTCGGGCGCAACACTCTCGTTCGATCCCGGCTCTTTTCAGATGATCGAGGAGATGGGTGTGGACGTCTTTCTCGGGTTCACCCAAGATCTGGGGATCGACGTCTTCTTGCCCAACTATGAAGAGGGGAAGATTCTTACCGGTGAGACCGAGCCCGAACGCATCGCAGAGGCGCTGGCTGGTATCTATCCGAGCGCGCTCATCATGCTCAAACTCGATGCCCAGGGGGCCCTTTTGTACGAGAACGGCGAGGTGATGATGATTCCACCGGCAACCAATAACTTGATCGATGCCACTGGAGCGGGTGACTCATTTGCCGGAGCGTTCCTCGCTCTCTTCCTGCGCGGGAAGGGTGGAGTAGAGGCAGCCCACTTCGCGACCCGTATCTCCGCTTGGGTCATCGAGCACCTCGGTGGCAGACCACCCTCCGGCAAACGGCTCGAGAGGTTGCTTGCCGGACTAGATCTCTGAGGAGAACCCATCTCACTAAGCGCTCTTGCAAGCTGTACTTCACTCGCAAAATCGTAGCCGGGCTTCTCGCTAAGTGGATTGTATGACAGCTCTGTTCAGGGAAGTTTCTCGAGGTTTTTCTGCCGGTTTCATACTACACTGGATAGATGCCCGATGCGGATACACAAGTTGTTCTCGTCGACGGTTGTCGAACCCCTTTCAGACGTGCGGGTACCGACTATGCCGATCTGATCTCCTACGATTTGGCGCGTAGCGTGTTGAAGGGCATTTCGGTTCGTAATGCACTCGATGTCACTCAAGTAGACGCCGTCATTATGGGTAGTGTGATTCAAAACCCCTCGACCAGCAATATTGCTCGTGACGCTGCTCTGGCCGCAGGTTTTCCCAACACGGTCGTGGCGTATACCCTCACCATGGCCTGTATTTCGTCCAGCCGCGCGATCGCCGACGGCATGAACCTCATCAAGAGTGGTCAGGCCGAGATAGTCATTGCCGGTGGTGTAGAGATGCTCTCAGATGTGCCGATCGGCTTTAAAAAAGAGGTCCGCAAGAAGTTTTTCGAGGCGAGAAAGTATTCTTCGCCGCTGCAGTACGCCAGGTTCTTGAAGGGGTTGCGTTCGAGTGATCTCCTCCCTCGTGCTCCTGAGATCGCTGAGTACTCCACCGGTGAAGCGATGGGGGAGAGCGCCGATAAATTGGCAGCTGGTTTCGGAGTAAGTCGAGAAGCGCAGGACGCTTTCGCTCTACGCTCCCATCAATTGGCGGCCCGGGCGACACAAGACGGGAAACTCGTGCCCGAAATCTGCCCCATCGCGGTTCCCCCCTCCTTCAAAGCACTCAGAGACGACAACACGATTCGTACCGACACGAGCATGGAGAGACTGAGTAAGCTTGCACCGGCATTTGTGAAGCCCTTTGGGACGGTGACGGCCGGTAACTCGAGTCCCCTCACCGACGGTGCTGCTGCCACCTTGCTCATGAGTGAGGACAGAGCGCTCGAGCTCGGCTACCAACCTAAAGCGATTTTGCGCGAGCAGGTTTTTGTGGCGCAAGATCCCAATGAGGAATTGTTGTTGGGTCCGGCCTACGCAGTCCCCACGGTTCTGGACCGATTGGGCCTCTCCTTCACTGATCTCGAGGTGATCGAAGTCCACGAGGCTTTTGCGGGCCAGGTGTTGGCGGTGTTGGCCGCTCTCGAGTCCGAGACCTTCGCGCGTGAGAAACTGGCCAGGACCAGCAAGGTGGCCGACATCGAACTCGATAGGGTCAATCGTTGGGGGGGGTCGATCTCACTGGGCCACCCCTTTGGGGCAACGGGCGCCCGATTGATGACTACCGCTACAAACCGCTTGTGGGCTGAAGACGGCCACTTCGCTTTGGTAACGTCGTGCGCGGCCGGCGGCTTAGGCTACGCAACGATTGTAGAGAGGTACGGCGCGTGAGCGATCTCGTACTCGAGATACAAGATGGCGTGGCGGTCGTCTGGCTGGATACGGCGGATTCCAGGGTGAATACGGTTACCAGGACCATGATCGATGACCTCGCTACCACTCTCAACAGGATCGAGAGCGAGTCGGAGTTGAAAGGTGCTGTCCTGATCAGTCGCAAAGCGAAAAACTTTCTGGCCGGTGCCGACATCAGGCTGTTCGAAGAGTTTCGTTCCAAGCAAGAGGTGCACGCAACCATCCGCAGGGGACAAGCGCTTTTGAACCGGCTGGAGTCTTTGAAAAAACCGGTCGTTGCAGCCATTCATGGCGCTTGTATGGGGGGTGGTCTCGAGCTCGCGCTCGCTTGCCATTATCGCCTTGCCAGCCTGGACAGGAGTACCAAGTTCGCCCTGCCAGAAGTGAAGCTAGGACTCTTGCCCGGTTTTGGTGGTACTCAGCGCTTACCCCGCTTGATCGGTTTGCAGAGAGGTCTCGAGCTCATCTTGAGTGGCAAGAACGTCTTCCCCTATCCTGCTCGAAAGATGGGGTTGGTCGATGCCCTCATTCATCATCAAGGGCTGCTCACAGCTGCCAAACGTGCTGTTTTGGAGCTGGCCGAGGGCCGCCTAAAGAGGGTAAAGAGAGCGAGGCTGACGCTCTCGGAATTGCTGCTCGAGAGAACACCTCTTGCAAACCTCGTCTATTCCAAGGCGGTGGAAACCGTTCAGCAGGAGACGCGAGGACACTACCCCGCTCCTGGAAAGATCATCGAAGCGGTACGGACCGGGATGGAAAAGGGAGTCGAGGCCGGCTTGATCGCCGAAGCGACCCATTTCGCAGAGTTGGTCTTCACGCTCGAATCGAAGGCTCTGATCCATCTGTTTTTTGCCAAGAACGCAGCTGAAAAGAGCCCCTACAAGGGCTTGGCGCACCGGATTGACGTGATGGGCGTTCTCGGGGCAGGGTTCATGGGCAGCGGTATTGCTCACGTCAGCGCTCAGAGGGGTTTCGATGTCCTTCTCAAAGATCGTTCACTCGATCTTGCGGCTCAGGGCAAGGGAAATCTCTATCGTGAGCTGACACGACGTGTTGGGAAGGGGATGACTCGTTTCGAGCGTGACCAGATTGCAGAACGCGTCTCGCTCGTCGAGACCGATACTTCTTTGAGGGGTGCCGGACTCATTATCGAGGTGGTCCCCGAAAACCTAGAGCTCAAACGACAGGTCCTTCGAGATGTCGAGGCGGTGGCCTCATCCGAGCTGGTGTTCGCTTCCAACACCTCTGCCCTACCGATCGAAGCGATCGCAAGGGACGCCGTGCATCCCGGCAGAGTTCTCGGTATGCACTATTTTTCCCCCGTTTCAAAGATGCCTCTGCTCGAGATCGTGAAGGCCGAAAAGACTGAAGACAGGGCTTTGGCAACCGCTGTTGAAGTGGGTCTAAAGCAGGGTAAGACCGTGATCATCGTTAACGATTCTCCCGGATTCTATACGACCCGTGTGTTGTCTTTTATGTCTTTTGAAGTGTTCCAGCTGCTCAAAGAGGGAGCCGATGCCAAGGTGATCGATCAGGCCATGGTCGATTTCGGATTTCCCGTCGGGCCGATTACGCTCGCTGATGAAGTAGGTCTCGATGTGGGAGCTGAGATCACCAGCTTTTTCAAAGAAGCCTTCACAGGGCGGGTTGTAGATGACGATACGAGTAAGAGGCTCGTTGAGGCGGGATATAAGGGGCGGAAGAGCGGACGAGGATTTTACAGGTATAGAGACGGTCGAAAGCTCAAAGAGATCGATACCAGCATCTACCGCTTTTTTGGTGGCAAGGATCGTAAGGGCGTTGCTACAGAAGAGATACAGGAACGTCTAAGTATGATCATGATCAACGAGGCAGTGCGCTGTTTCCAGGAAGGAGTCATCACATCTCCGCGAGATGGAGATGTCGGAGCCGTATTCGGACTCGGGTTCCCTCCCTTCCTCGGCGGCCCGTTTTGGCATATCGATCAACTCGGTGCGCGGGTGGTTGTCGGTGCCATGGAACGCCTCGCCCAGGAGCGTGGCGAGCGTTTCAAACCCACGGCGCTCCTCACTGAAATGGCCGAGGAGGGGAAGAGTTTCTACCCTACTTGAGCAAAGTGGTTCACGCCTCTAAACCGGCTTTCAGTGCACTTATTGCCCTAACCGAATGCTTTTTCTTAAAGCGGTTGCCAGAATTATGTAAGCAGGTATCATCCAAGAAACGGTCTACAGGACAGGTTTTCACCCACTGGCTTTTTCTATGACCAGATGATACCTGCTTTATCGGGTAAGAACCTGCTTTGGGCCCTGTTTGTTGCAAGATCCTTGCCGATGTCGTGATCGTGGCTCCGTCACGGTGTGCTCTTCGTGGCCTAGGTCGATTGTGGACGGCTCAATACCAGCGCGCCAGCCCAGCCAATCCTCCTGATGAAGAGATCGACTCAACCGCACTCTCAGAGTTCAGGAAGGTGAGTTTTGCTCCGTGAGAGGCGACGAGTTCGGGTAGGATCTCCTGTAACGGTACGGGTCTATGGTGTTGATCGGGACAGAGCTGTGAAGCGGATGAGGGGGTGGCGCTCAAGTAACCCGATTCGCTACAACGGTAGACAGTGAGATCGAGTTTCCATGGGGCAGCAACGATCTGAAGCCGATCTGCCTGAAGCGCTTCGAGGGTCTCACTTAGGCCCTTCACACCTCGCTCGGAGATGTCTTGTAGTAGCTTCTGGTCTTGTTGACACTGGAGGCGTTCCAGGTGGGGTTTGAGTAAGTCGAGGATCTCCCTGGCCGGAGCTGCGGGGTTGGCAGGTGGGGGGAGGGTTGCCACCACTGCACCTTTGAGCTCTTCACTCAGGCTGCCGATGAAGGTCTGTACCTGTGGTTTGAGTCCCATCATGAACAGGTGGTCGATCCCATGGGCTTTTACGGCTTGCTCGAGGAGTTTGGCGGCGTCGCGGTAAAAGCGCCGAGTCCAAGCCTCTTTGCGTTGCTCAAAGCGGTCTTTACCCGAACCGCCTCGGGCAGGTATTCCGTGAGCCGCCGGTTTGCTGTCGCTCAGGCGGCGCCAGGTGCTGGGATCGAGCGGTCGAAAGGCATCTTGCTTCTCTTCGATGTCGCCGAAAAACACCTCGAAATAACGCCAGCGTGCCCGATCTACATAGACCACACCGTGGCGCTCCTGGGCGTCGAGGACTTGTAATAGTGGCAAGACATAGGGCGGACCCCAGCGGGCAATGACGCCTCCGCTGGTAAGCAGCGGGAGCTCTAACTGTAGTGGGTAGTTTACGAAAAATGCGTTGAGATCCTCGCTGGCGAAGCTGACCAAGGTACGTGCTTGAGGGATACCGTGATGGTGAGTGAGCCCTTTCAAAAAGGCCTCCGTGAACGGTTTGGGGACGCCCAGCGCTTTGATGGCTTCCTTGGCCCGAATCAGCGGCGCTCCGCGAGCATTTTCAGCGTGTGCGGGGTTTACGTCGAGGTAGAGAGAGAGTACGGGGTCACGCTGTGGTGCGATTACCTCCTGCACGGTGCGGATCGCTTCTGTTGTCAGCACCTGCCTCACCTCCTATTCGGAATTCTGGTTATCAGCATTTCTGTCTAGGCACCCTTTGAGTGTCTAGGAATACCAACTCCACGCCGCCCATTACCAGCCTATGCAGGTCGAGTGGCAGGTCGTATCGGCAAGTCTCTGACAAGGGGTGTAGGAGTTCGACGGACCCAGTTGCGCTGTGTGGTGTGGTTTGCTGCTTGTTGGCAGGCGAATGGAGCTGTTGCGATGTTTTCGAGGTTTGTGAGGAGAGCAGAAGGTATTGCAGCGATCCGCATTTCACAGCTATCCATTCTATGCGCCGTTCTGGTGGCAGCACGGATTAGGGACGAAACGACGATCGGATATCTCAATCTCACCCGATGAGCCTACCCAAATCGGGCCTGACCCGCGATTGGCTAGGTCGGTTGAAAGCCGGTGTGTGAAGCGGGAATGAAGGCTTGATGAGTCCAATCGTAGGCGATGTCGGCTAACATGAGAGGTAGGAGGGAACCAAGGTGAATCGAGTTTGCAAAGAGCCACGCTACGGTCTGATCGCTCTTACCGCTCTTGTCATGGTCCTCTTGACGGCCTGTACCATCTATGTTCGGCCTGGTGATGTGTTTGTGCGGGGTCGGTTGCGTATCGGAATCGAACTGGGCGATATCATCACGGTTTTTGAACCAGATCGTGGGTCTGGCGCCACCTACTTTGTGGGGGAGCGGATCAGCTTTCGCGTCAGGGCCCGTCAGGACGGGTTCCTTACCTTGACCGCTATCGATCCCGATGGAGCTGTCTACGTTTTGATGCGCAATATCTTTATCGAGGCCGGGTCTACCACAACCATTCCTAGACGAGGAGACAGATTCGTCTTCTCGCTCGAGCCACCGAGAGGACTCCACCGGGTTCGCGCCTCCTTCACGTCGACGGAGACGAACACCGGCAGCATCACCTATCTCGGGAAGCGGGGTGATGATCTCTGGACGCAAACCATCATTACCGAGATCGAACCCTTCCCGAGGGATAGTCGCGATGTGGTGGAGACCCACTTCTTCCTTCGCTGAAAGTCGAAGGAAACGAGCGATCTCAATTCGAAGGTGAGGGGGATCAACTCTCTTCGAGAAAGCTACGGAGTTTATGGGTCCGATTTTCATAGAGTTTCAACTTGCGTAATGCCCGGCTCTCGATCTGGCGGATGCGCTCTCTGGTCACGCCGAACTGAGAGCCGATCTCTTCGAGGGTGTGTTCATAGCCATCGAGAAAGCCGTGGCGCATGCGTAGCACCTGTGCTTCTCGTTCGGTGAGAAGCCCAAGTGCTTGTTCGACCGAGTTGCCGAGGAAATTCCGGTCGGCTCTCTCTTCAGGCGGCTCTACGCTTTCATCGGCGATGAAGTCGCCGAGTACATACCCCTCATCATCTCCGCTGGGCGTTTCCAAGGAGATCGGTGAGCGCGCAACCCCAAGGGTTCTTTCGACCCGTGTTTCGTTCCAACCGACTCCCATCTCATCGGCGATCTCAGCAGGTGTCGGTTTCCTTCGCAACACTTGCTGAAGTTGATCTCTGGTGTGGCTGAGCTTGCCGAGTGTTTCACTCAGATGGATGGGTAGCCGAATGGTCCGTGCTTTGCTGGCGATGGCCCTCCCGATCGCCTGTCGGATCCACCACGTGGCGTAGGTACTGAACTTATATCCCCTTCGATAGTCGAACTTTTCAACTGCCCGCATCAACCCTTGGTTGCCTTCCTGAATGAGATCGAGGAAGCTAAACTCGTGAGATACGCGGCGGTACTTCTTAGCCACCGAGACGACCAGGCGTAGGTTGGCGTTGGTCAGTTGTTCTTTGGCTGATAGGCCGTCTTGCACAAGACGCTTCAACTCTCGAGCGGAACGGGCTGTCAGAGCCGGCCCCTCTCCATCGAGTTGCCGAGCGGCCTTCATTCCAGCGTCGATGCGACGGGCGAGATCGATCTCTTCTTGCTGGTTGAGCAGTCTGATCTTGGCGATCTCGTGCAGGTACTGTGTGATCGGGTCTTTAACGCCCGATTCGGCTCCGTTTGTAGCTGTTTTCAAACCTTTTGTCGAAACCGGTTCACTTTCTTGATCGAGCATAGAAAAAGCACTCTTCCGATGTGACCCGAGACGTGTTTCGTTGAGTGAGGTGGTCCTGTGCATAGCAGCACCTTCTCTGTGTTTCGGTACGAGCTCTGGTATGACGTAGTGTGTACAAACCACTACCCTCCACGGGCATCACAGCTGCGCCTGCGGAACTTCGCGTCCACCTGGGTGACGCAACATCTTCCGTCTAGCTTAGGAGTGAAGCCCCGAACGCAAATCGGGAAAGTTCCGACAGATGGTGTGGGAATTTAACGGACCTTACGATCTTTTCGGCATTTGAGGTTTCCTGACGATGACGGGTGATTTCCGGTTCTGGCCGGTCGGTTGGGACGTTTGGCTCTAGCATGCCCCAGGCAGGAGCGGTAGGCTGAAATCGAATAGTTGTCGCGGTCGTAATCCGACCCCCGCTTTCTAGAAGGTGATTGGGTGGTGGCCTTGGAGATGGGAGTTTGTGGTGGATCGGGAGGGAGGAGCCGATGCCGGCTCGAGATAAGCAGCACAGCGAGGTAAAATGGCCAGCTGAAGACGCCCTACGGTTTCATCCTCTGTACCGGGGCAAGATCCAGATGATGCCCAAGTGCCCGATCGAAACGCACGAGGACTTTTCGGTCTGGTACACGCCGGGTGTGGCTGCCCCGTGCAAGGCCATTGCCGAAGAGACCGACCTCGTCTACAGCTACACCAATCGAGCGAACAGCATCGCGATCGTCACCGATGGCAGTCGAGTTCTCGGGCTCGGTGACATCGGACCGGAAGCGAGCCTGCCCGTGATGGAGGGCAAGGCCCTTCTCTTCAAAATTTTAGGCGGGGTAGATGCCGTTCCGATCTGTCTAGACACCCAAGATCTGACAGAATTGATCGATACGATCAAGCGTTTGCAGCCCTCATTTGGTGGCATCAACCTAGAAGATATCGCCCAGCCGAAATGTTTTTCGCTTCTGGATGGATTGCGGAAACAGCTACGCATTCCGCTATGGCACGACGATCAGCAAGGGACGGCCACCGTGGTGCTTGCAGCGCTCGAAAATGCCCTCAAGGTGGTCGGTAAGGAACTCGATAAGATCAAGTTGGCTCTAATCGGTGCCGGCGCGGCAGGTGTGGCCACCTACCGATTTCTCAAAGTCAAAGGGATCGACTTGAGCAGAACGACCGTTTGTGATCGGGGTGGCATCTTGCATCGGGGACGGGCCGACCTTGAAAAGAGCCAGGAAGAATACCCCGACAAGTGGAGCATCTGTCTCGAGACCAATGAACGTCAGCTGGCAGGTGGCATCCCTGAAGCGCTTGAGGGTTCGGACGTCTGCATCTCCTTTGCGAGCTCTGGCCCTGGTGTGATCGAGGCGGGATGGGTAGCTAATATGGCGAGGGATGCGGTGGTTTTTGCCTGTGCCAATCCCGTACCTGAGATCTGGCCTTGGCAAGCTGCAGGGGCTGGCGCCAGGGTCGTGGCGACCGGTCGGGGTGATTTCCCCAACCAATTGAACAATTCGCTGGCTTTCCCTGGGATCTTTCGAGGCGTGCTGGATGTGCGGGCACGTATCGTAACCGATGAGATGGCATTTGCTGCCGCTGCAGAGATCGCTCGTTTCGCCGAAGAGCGAGGGATTCACGATGGCGATATCCTCCCACGGATGGATGAGTGGGAGCTCCATCCGAGAACGGCCGTGGCGACGGCCATGAAAGCCCAAGCCCAAGGGGTTGCCGGTTTGTGCCGGAGTCGCGAGGAGGTTTACCGAACGGCTTCCGAGATCATTTCCACGGCTCGAGAGGCGTCGCGGTTGCTCGTGAGGGAAGGTCTCATAAAACCTCTACCTCAACGGGTGCACGGATAGTGCCATCTCGCACCGGTCGGGAACGAGTGTGAGCGAGCAAGGTGTGTTCGTCGCTAAGGGGAAGAGGGTAGAGCGGACAAGGTCTTAAGCAGTTGAGCATCCCCAAGAGAGTGGCTGTCGGGGCGAGGTAGAGAGGTGACCATGTCGCAACGAGCTTTTGAGGTCACGCAGTGTCGGGATGGGATCTATCGAGGGTGCTATTGCGGGGTGAACCTCACCATGATCTTGACGGAGCGGCTCTTTAGAGATCTCGAAGAGGGGGCGCTCGAGCAGCTCGAGCAAGCGCTGCATTTACCGGGTTTGGAGCGAGTCATCCTCACCCCTGACGTTCATACCGGCTACGCCGTGCCGATCGGCTTTACTGCGGTGTCACCGACTCACCTCTACCCAGATACGGTCGGCCCGGACCCGGCTTGCTCCGTCTCCCTTTCCAAGATCACTACGAGTGGTTTCGATCGCCTCGATAAACCCTCTCGTCGGGCTATCATCGACGAGCTTGAAGAGACTATCTCCGTGACGCGACGTCGTGGACGGGGGCGGGTGACATACCGACACGTCCCCCTCGATTTCGATGAGCTCATGGAGATCGTTTCAGGGATGCGTAGAGCGCCTAGGACGTGGGTAAGTGCTCACCCTCCCCTATACGCAACCGCTACAGGGATCTTTGGTGAGTTTGAGGAGTTGATGCGTACGCTCGTTACGAGACGCCTGCTTGAACAGATCGGTTCCATCGGTGGGGGCAACCACTTCTTGGAAGTCCAAGTGGGTGAGGATGGCGCTCTTTACGTGATGGCGCATTTTGGCTCTCGCGGTCTGGGAGCAGTCGGGTCCGAGATGTTTTTCGAGCTGGTCCGCGAGGATTTGAGCGAGCGGAGCGGTCGTGCGTGGGGGTGGGATGAACTCCTCTTCGTCCCTGCCGACACGCGTCTAGGCAAACTCTATTTCATGTTCCAGCAGGCTATGCTGGAGTACACCACGTTCAATCACCTCAAGGTTCAAGATGCAGCTTCTCGGGTCCTCTGTAAGCACTTGGGTGTCGAAACCTATGAATTTCTGGGACACATTCCCCATAATTTTATCGAGCGTAGAGGTGGAAGGTTCTGGCAGCGCAAGGGTGCAACCCCCGCCTATGACAATCAGGGGATCCCCCTACTCATCCCGGGCAGTATGTCGACGCTGTCCTATGTTCTCGAGCCCGGGCCAAATGCTCACCTCTATGGTGAGTCGGTTCCGCACGGTGCTGGTCGGCTGTTGAGTCGCAGTCAGGCAAAGAGAGAATTGGATCAGAAGATCGTCGATCGACAGTTCGATCGACAAGGGGTGATGGGCAGCTTCCGTCATGTACCACTCGATGAGTCATACGCGGCCTACAAAGATGTCGATGAGGTCATTCAAGCTGTTGTCGAGCCGGGTATCGCACGGGTCGTCGGTCGCTTGCGACCGGTGCTCGTGCTCAAAGGAGAGTGAGTGTCACATCCTTTTCATTGGGGACTCGACCGATGAGGTTTCCATTCGTGATTGCTGACGGTAGGTTTTCGAACGTGACCGTTCGTGGAGGTGAGCGATGGATCTCGAGATCAGAGGCATTGGAGATCATCTGGGCCCAGAGAAGATTCTTCTCCTTCGTCAGCCGCAGGTAGGGCTTGAAGCGATCGTGGTGGTAGATAATGTGGCTGCGGGTCCAGCTATCGGTGGAGTACGGATCGCACCCGATGTAACCGTACTCGAGGTATTCCGGCTCGCCCGCGCTATGACCCTGAAAAATGCGTTGGCAGGCCTACCCCATGGTGGTGCCAAATCGGGCATCTTGGCCGATGCCAAGATGGAGATCGGTGACAAGGAGGTGTTGTTGCGTACCTTCGCCAAGATGATTCGTCATCTTGAAGAGTACATTCCTGGACCAGACATGGGGACCGATGAAGCGTGTATGGCCTGGATCAAAGATGAAATGGGGCGCGCCGCCGGTTTGCCGGCTGTGATGGGTGGGATTCCGCTCGATGAGGTTGGAGCGACGGGGTTGGGCATCGCGGTTGCAGCCGAGGTGGCGGCCCCTGCTGCCGGCTTGACGCTTGAAGGGAGTCGGTTCGTCCTACAGGGATTTGGGGCGGTGGGTCGGCATGTTGCACGCCTGCTCGCCGAGCGGGGTGTAAGCCTCGTCGCCGTCGCGGATAGCCGCGGGGCGCTCTTTGCCCCGGCCGGGCTCGATGTCGAGGCGCTGATCGATCACAAGTTATCGGGGGCCTCGGTCGGTCGCTTCTCGGGGGGGCGAGCCCTCGACCCTGACGAACTCGTCGGCGTCGATTGCGAAATCTGGATCCCTGCTGCTCGCCCAGATGTGCTGAGAGCTGACAATGTGGAGAAGCTCAAAGCTCGCCTCGTCGTTCAAGCCGCCAATATTCCAGCCACAGCGGCTGCGGAAATTTGGATGTACGAGCACAGCATACTGAACGTGCCCGACTTTCTCGCCAACGCAGGAGGAGTGATCTGTGCCTCTTTGGAGGTACGCGGCGGCACTTGGAGGGAGGCCAAAGAGGTTATTAGAGAGAAGATTCGTGCCAACACGATCGAGGTATTGGAACGGAGCAAAAAGGGAGCTAGGCGGCCGCGGGAAGTGGGCGTCGAGATGGCTCAAGAACGGGTCGAAGAGGCTATGGCTCTGCGGGGGAGGCCGGTGGTCCGTGCCTTGAACAGCGACTCGGTGTACTTGCCCCTATGAACTGGATCGTATATGAAGGTGGGTGCGCTTTCGGCCTCGTTGCTTCGAGGGCTCGCAGACTCGACGGTTCTGTAGCAGCTCGGGTACGCGCAGCTGGTCTTGGAAACAAGGCGATGCCTTAGGAGGTATCATGACCGCCAAGATTCGTACGGTGGAATACTTCTATACCACGGTCGAGGATAAACCGGGAGAGGCTTACGCTTTGCTTGCCAAGCTTGCGTCGGCCGAGATCAACCTCCTCGCTTTCAGTGCGGTGCCTATGGGGCCTAGGCACACTCAGCTGACCATCTTTCCGGAGACGGCCGAAGATCTCGAACGTGCTGCAGCGAAGTTTGAATTGAACCTGATCGGCCCACAGCATGCACTTTTGATTCAAGGGGACGACCAACTAGGAGCACTCACTGGTATACACCGCAAGCTTTTCGATGCCGACATCAACGTCTACGCCTCGACAGGCGTAACAGATGGGTCGGGTCGCTACGGCTACCTGATCTATGTCAAAGATGAGGACTTTCCGGCTGCAGCCGAGGTATTGGCCGGAGTGTAGTCGTCTGTGACCGGCCGATCTCCTCGACGCTCTTTTCTATTCTGGGGTTGGTCGAATCGGGATCAGCGATATGGGCAGGTGAAAGAGACGGTGATCGGTTGGATCGATCGGTCAGGTGCGTTGCCTGCAGCGACCGTTAGGGGGAGGGCCCTTGCAGCGAGATCGGTTGCGGGGCCGCGCCCCACGTACCCGGTATGGTATCGAAATGTCCACGGATCGGAGTATGACAGAAGGCACAGCAGCCTTCGGGATCTAACTGCCATCGGCCGAGCTGGTACCAGTTTCGCTCGATGATCCGGGCGCGACAGTTGGGGCAGTAGGTGGATTGCCCCACGCTGTCGTGTACGTTGCCTGTGTAGACATAGTAGAGACCCGCTTCGAGCGCTTGCCGCCGCGCTCGTCTGAGGGTCTGAGCCGGCGTGGGTGGGGTGTCGAGCATCTTGTAGTCGGGGTGGAACGCTGTGAGATGGAGCGGTACCTCCGGGCCCAGATGTTCTGCGAGCCAGTCGCAGAGTTGCGCTACTTCACCCTCGGAATCGTTGTAGCCAGGTATCAGCAAGGTGGTGATCTCGAGGTGGACCTCGGTCTCCTGTACAAGCCATTGCAGCGTATCGAGGACCGGTTGTAGATGGGCCAGGCAAACGCGGCTGTAAAACGATTCTGTAAACGCCTTTAGATCGACGTTGGCAGCGTCGATGTGCTCGAAGAAATCGGCCCGTGCTTCTGGGTTGATATAGCCGGCGGTCACAGCGACCGTCTTGACCCCATTTTCTCTGGCGGCGAGGGCGCAGTCGATGGCGTATTCAGCGAAGATCACCGGATCGTTATAGGTAAATGCGAGGCTCCGGCAGCCCGTCCGCGCGGCAGCTTGAGCCACGGTTTCCGGTGATGCCCAGTCACCGAGTCTGTCGAATCGACGTGCTTTCGAGATGTCCCAATTTTGGCAGTAACGACAACCGAGATTGCAACCGGCCGTACCGAAGGAGAGAACACCGGTTCCCGGGTAGAAGTGGTTGAGGGGTTTTTTCTCGATGGGATCGATACAAAAACCAGAAGCACGCCCGTAGCTGCTCAGTGCCATCCCGCCCTTCTCCGCTCGGCGGATGAAGCAGAACCCGTGCTGGCCTTCGCGGAGCTTGCACAGCCTCGGACACAGGTTGCACTGGATGCGGCCATCAGGCAACGGTTGCCACCAGTCTCCCCGTACAACTCCCGGTCCGAGCTGCTCGCGTTCTCTGCCAGCGTTCATGGCACTCCTCCGGCCTCTGCTCTAGAGACCTTGCATCACATACTGGTCTGAGGCCATTTGCAGGCGGCTCAGGTGTGCAACATAGTTGCCGCGGCTCCCGGCGAGAGCACCCTCTTGGCGCAGCTCGCCCATGATTCGGGTAACGGTTACGCGTGAGCTGCCCACCAGCGAGGCGAGATCTTCGTGGGTCATCTGGAGGGGTAGGCTGACCCCAGGTTCCATGCCGAGCTCTTGACCAAAACGTTCTCCGAGTTGGAACAGCACCCGGGCGAGGCGGGCGCCGACAGGGAGTTCGGCGTTGTCGATCGCTTCGCGACCTCGCCTCAGTTGGCTTGCGAGATTGTGGAGAATATGGCTGCTTAGTTTCTGGTTTTTCATGGCGTAGTGCGGATCGATGGGGATGACGGTCGTCTCCTGCACAGCGGTGATCGTCTCCGGGTGACGGCCCCCATCGAGCGCTGCCACCCCGAGCACATCACCGGGACCGAGCAGATCTGCGATCCGCTCCCGCCCGACCGCGGTCGGCACGACGGCTTTGACGATGCCACGTTCGATCAGGTAGAGGAAACTGGCTTCTCGCGCCTCCTGATAGAGTACCTCCCCCATCACCAGGGTTCTGGTTGGGAAGGCCAGTGCAGCAGGAACGATCGCCACGGCCTCGGGATCACGGTTGAGAGGATGGGGATATCCAGGCTTCACCTCCCTATTATACCTTAAACTTTAAGGTGTTTCTAGGCATCCCGGCTTCTACCTAGTGTGGATCGTCGCGCTATTGCCGGCGGGTCAGCGGCCAGGTTTCAAGAAGACGTTCAAGCTCTCCTCCAACGGAACGACACCGCCCACATTCTCGGGTAGGGCTTCCCCTTTGCCGAAAACGAGCACACCCTGAGGGGCCAACCGTTCGATGATACCGGCCAAGACCCGCTGTTGCAGCGCAGTACTGAAGTAGGTTAGTACCAGGTTGCGGCACAAGATGAGGTGGAAGGGTCCCCGAGGCAGCTCTGTGCGGATGTCTTGCTGTGAGAACGTCACCTCATACCGCAGCGCCTGTTCGAGGCAGCATTGTCCTCCTCGTTTGACAAAGGACGTCATAAGCTCACCAGGGAGATTTTTGAGGCAGCCGGTGGGATAGCATGCCTTCTGAGCCCGTTCGAGCAGATGAGGATCTGTATCCGTTGCCAAGATCTCGCGTCTCAGCTGGGGGAATTTCGGATCGAGACGGTGTTTGAAGATCAACTCGAGCGTATAGGGTTCCTCACCCGAAGCGCAACCGGCACTCCAACAGCGGAGTGTCTCTCCGGTATCGATCACGCGTTTTGCTAGCTGTGGGAGCACCTCCTGGTCGAGGAAGTCGAAGACCGAGACGTCTCGATAGAATCGGGAGATGGTTACCCGGCAGAGTTTGTCGAGAATCGACCATTCGGCCGGGTTCGCTTCGAGGAAGGCGCGGTAGCTTTCCGTGGTCGGCAGCTCGAGCTCGATCATGCGGCGCCGTAGCCTTTTACAGACGGTCCGGCGTACCTTTCGGAAGCCCTGCCACCGCATTTGCAGTCGGGGGAGAGCCCACTTCAGGAAACCGATACAGGTGCTGTCATTCATGGCTTGGAAGCTGGCCGGTCCGAAACATCGTGCAATTCCACGGGCCGCTTTTAGCCCGTGGCGGGAGTATGCTAGGTAGTGTATAACGGTTTGTGTGCCTGATCGGGGAGGAGGCATCTGCTCCCCATGCGCTGGCGGAGGAGGTATATTCGATGACGACGTCGCTACACGACGCGTTTCTGACCGATCACAAGCAGTTGACCCGAGGTTTATCGGCCATCCTTCGGGCGCTCCGTGCAGGCGATACCGAACGGGCGTTCCGTTTGGCCTCGGAGCTAGACGAGGCTGTGGGTCCGCACATGCAGTTCGAGGAGGAGGTTTTCTATCCCGAAGTCGAAAAGATCCTGGGTCGAGAGTTTGTCGATCAGCTCTACGCCGAACATGCACTGGGCCAGCGTGCCATCAGATCGATTCTGGCGCACGGTCAGAGGGGTGAGCTTGCCGGAGAGATCGAAACGCTCATCCGCGACCTCGAGACGACCTTACAGCACGCCTTTAGTTGTGGAACGCTTCTCAGCCATCTCGATGCCCTCCCGGCCGATGAAACGGCCACACTGCTCCGAAAACTGCAGGAGCTGCAGGGCAGTGAGATCCATTGGAGTACGCTGCCCGAGCGTCGCCCTCCCTCTGGTCGACACGATAGAGCGAACGGTACGGGTGGGAACTAGCGTGGTGGTGAGCTAACGATGTGCCGTCTCTACGGGTTGCGTGCCAACGAGCCGACCAAGGTCGAATGTACCCTCGTATACGCCCAAAATGCTCTCATGGCTCAGAGTCAGGCGGATTTGCGAGGCGTATCTCACCCCGACGGTTGGGGCATCGGGTTCTACGAAGGACCACGTGCCACGATCGAACGACGGGACACTGCTGCGCATGAAGATCTGCATTTTAGCGTAACGGCCGAAAGGGTCTACGCCGAGACGGTGGTCGCGCACGTTCGTAGGGCTACGGTAGGTAGTAACTCGCAGGCGAATACCCATCCGTTTTGCTATCGAAATTGGACGTTTGCTCACAACGGTACCGTCACCGCTTTTGAACGGATTCGGACCACGCTCGAGCAGCAGACCGAGGAGGACCTGCTCGATCAGAGGCGGGGTACGACCGACAGCGAGCTCGTCTTTTACTGGTTGCTCAGCCGGATGTCTGCGGCAGGCCTCGATCCGAACGGGACCGGTGCCCGTCTTGAGCTGTTGGTCGAAGTCCTGCGGGAGGCAGTCGCTTACTTGGACGACTTAAACGACCGGGCCGGAGCCGAGAATCCGGCAAAGCTCAACTTCCTGTTGACAGACGGAAGCATCCTGGTGGCCACGCGTTTCAGGCATAGCCTTTACTGGCTTGTCCGTGAAGGCATCCACGATTGCGAGATCTGTGGAATCCCCCATGTGCATCACCAGCCAGGTGTCGACTATCGTGCTGTGGTGCTAGCATCTGAGCCGATCACGCACGAGTCGTGGCACGAGGTTCCTGAAGGGGGTGTTCTGGCGGTAGATCACACGGTACACGCAGAGGTTTATCCGTAAGCCGCCAAACGATCGAGTTTCTGCTGGACGATCGAGCGGGCGCGTTGCTCGGCGTGCGGCCACGTTTCTCCCAAGATGATGGCATCGATGCCGGAACGGGTTTTGAGGGCGCCGGGACTGTAGAGGATCAGATCTCCGTGGCCACGGCGGGCATCGAACAGCTCTCTGGAAAAGTGCATAAGGAGTTCGTCGAAGCTGAAGCGCTCGAGCCCTCTCAAGGTGTACTCGCGGGTGGTGAACGGGCGTTTGGACCAGTGGCCGAAGAGGCGGTTCATGAGCGTCATGGGCAGTGAAGTACCGCCCCAGCGGCCGTTGCTCTCGATAAATTTGAGTCGGCAATCTTCCAGCGAACTCCCAACCAAAATCATGTCGAAAGAACAGCGCCCTATATACCCCAAAAATTGGAAGAGACGTGCCAGCAACCAGCAGTGCAGCAGTAGCGTTTCGGCCAACTGATCTGGGAGTTCACACGGAGAGAAGCCGACGAAGATCCCTTCAGGCCCTTCGATCAGCTGCTCGAACAGGCCTTCGATCACAGGGGGGGCCTGTGCGATGGGTGGGATCCAGAGCTGAATCGAGGGGGTGCGCAGTACCGACTCTTCCCAACTACTGACCAAGAGGCGTTGCCAGCCGAGGTTTCCGAGCAGTTCTCTCAACATCTCTTTTGTCTTTTTCAACGAGTATTCCCGATAGAGTTCGGCGTCGAGGAGCAGGTTGCCGGCACCACCTGCCGAATTAGGGAGTTTGATCACCAGCGTACGTGAGGTCTGGGCCAGCCTCCTGACGACGTGGGTCAAGGTCGCCAGGTTGTAGACGGCGACTGTTTGGGGCACGAAGTCGTCACCAAACAGCCGTGTCACCACCCTATTGAACCAGATCTTGTCGTTGACGCGTTCGGTGAGGACCGGTGGCGGAGCGATGATCTTGAGGGGTCGGCGGCTGGCTTGGTGCAACAAAGAGGCCGTGGCCCATACCGCGAAATTGCCCATATGAGGATGGAGGTAGCGTAGCCCCGTGGTTCTCATCGCCCTCACCAGATCGTGCCGTACCTGTCGATCGATCCAGCAGGCGGCGGCGGTATGTGTTGCACGGTTGCGTGTTTGGGGGTGGAACCAAGTCACTGCGCCGAGTCCGAGATGTCGTTCGCAATAGCGCTCGAAGGCCGCATCGGGCGGGGCGCAGCTTACGACGAAGTCTCGCTCTTGGGCTCGGAGTCTGGCTCGGTCCTGAAGATAGATCGGATCCCAAAAGGTCTTGGGGATGACGATCTCGCTCAGATCGTCGAGGTGCAGGGTCGGAGCGTCGTCCAGATAGGTGGGTACCAAAGGCAGGAAGGCCTGGCGTGGCTTTAGCTGTGGTTCTTCCGTCAAGAGTTTGCCGGCCAGGTGTTCGAGGTGTTCCAACTGAACACGATCCGGTTGCACTTGATCGCAAGGGTACGGGATGATAGGGAGAAGGGCCATCGCATCACCTACAGGCCGTTTCACACCGGTCTTTCCAGGGGTTTCCGTTCCTCCTATAGAGATCGCTGCAACGCCGACAACGCCTCTATACTATGAATACTACCGTATTGTCCTGACAGGGCATGATGTCTGCAGGGCGAGTGTCGCATCTTGAAGTGGGACCATAGTGTCGGTCAGGGTGGATTTCGTTGGAAAGGTGGCGCGATCATCGAAACACTGATTTATCTGGGTGAAGGTCCTACGGTCGCAGAACAACCGATCGAGATGGTGGAGCGTAAGGGCGTCGGTCATCCCGACACCATCTGTGATGGGATCATGGATCGCGTCTCGGTCGCTCTGAGCCGCGCATATCTGGAACATTTTGGAGCTGTCTTACACCACAACACCGATAAGGGATTGCTGGTGGCGGGCCGGGTTGAGAGGAGGTTGGGCGGGGGCACTGTCTTGGAGCCGATGCGGCTCGTCATCGGGGACCGTGCCGCCGTAGGGATCGGGCCCCAACGCCTCGACGTCCCCTCCGTCGCCATCGAGGCGGCCAAGGGTTGGTTGAGAGAACATCTGCCACGAGTCGACCCCGAAGCGCATATGCGTTACCAGGTCGAGTTGAAGCCCGGATCTGAGGAGTTGGTCGGACTTTTTGAGCCAGCAAGACAGGGTGAGGGCAGGGTGTTTGGCGCCAACGACACCTCGGCGGCGGTAGGATATGCCCCTCTGACCGATACGGAACGGATCGTTCTGGCAACCGAACGCTATCTGAACGGCGCCGGTTTCAAAAATCGGTATCCAGAAACCGGTAAGGATGTAAAGGTCATGGGTGTCCGCCAAAAGAACCGGCTTGAGTTGACGGTGGCGATGCCATTTATCGACCGCTATATCGCGCGGGAAGCCGACTACTTTCGCCTTCGACGAGAGGTCTTGCAGGATCTTGTCGCGTGGTTGGGGATGCGTCGGGGTGAGCTCGCTTCTATAAACGTTTCTCTGAACGCGCTCGATCGAGAGGGGGCGGGGATGGCTGGCATGTACCTCAGCGTTACCGGGACCTCTGCGGAAGATGCCGATTCTGGTCAGGTGGGGCGTGGAAATCACGTGAACGGCCTGATCGCCTTTCAGCGTCCCCAGAGTTCCGAGGCGGCAGCGGGTAAGAATCCTGTCAGTCATGTAGGCAAGATCTATAATGTGCTGGCCCATCAACTGGCCGGTGAGATCTATGAGCGAGTGCCGGGCTTACGCGACGTTACCGTCTGGATGGTCAGCCGTATCGGTCAGCCGGTAGATCGGCCGCAAGCGACCGCGGTGCGGGTCTATGTGAAGCCGGGCGTTCGCTTGCAAGATGTGCAAGGTGCCATACGGGAGCGGGTGGAAAGAGCCCTGGCAGAGCTCCCTTCTTTCGCTCGCAAGCTTGCACAAGGACAATATCCTGTGTGGTAGTGGCCGACCGTCATCCCTGGGACGTCACACCGTCACGGGCGCGCGAGATCCAGCGCGTACTCTGCCAGGAAGTCGTTACCCAGGATCAATTGCAGACGGTTCACTACGTGGCAGGAATCGATGTGGGTTTCGAGCAGGGAGGAACGGTGACTCGCGCTGCCGTTGCGGTGCTGCGGTTCCCTACCTTGGAGTTGCAAGAGTGCGCTGTCGCTCGCAGGCCCACGACGTTCCCGTACGTACCGGGCTTGCTTTCGTTCCGGGAGATGCCGGCAGTTTTGGAAGCGCTCAGCAGCTTGGAGCAGCTACCCGATCTCTGCCTCTGTGATGGTCAAGGGCTGGCCCACCCGAGGCGGTTCGGTCTCGCCTGTCACCTCGGCGTGTTGACAGGCCTTCCGAGTATCGGTGTAGCCAAGACCCGGCTTATCGGTACGCACGCAGAGGTTCCACCACAGAAAGGGGCTTGCGTGCCGCTGATGGATCGAGAGGAAGTCATTGGTGCAGTGTTGCGAAGCCGGGCCGGCATCAAACCGCTCTATATTTCGGTGGGACATAAGCTTAGCTTGTCGACGGCCATACACTACGTTATGGCCTGCCTGTCCCGCTACCGTTTGCCCGAGACGACGCGCTGGGCTCACCGCCTTGCCTCCACACCGTCGGAGTCTGGGTGAGCGGGACATCTGTCTCTTGCCAGGTCGATCCCACTCCTGTAAGGTTTGATTTCGAGAGATCGATTTGGGTCGCCGGCAGCAATGTAGAGGAGTTCTTCTATGCAAACACCACCCCGAGCACGCAAAGGCGCAGGGATCGTACGCCTTTTGCCGTGGATACTGTTGGCACTGGTGCTGCTGCTAGCGGCGCTTTGGGGATATCTGTCGTGGATATTTTCAACTACTATTCTGGTCCCACAACCGTACGGGTTGATGGCGGAGTTCACCATCGTCTCTGCGACGGACGAGACGGTCACGTTACCGTTGCCGGTCAGCGGCCGGCAGTTTGCCGACACCCGTAAGTCGGGGGTAGTGTCTCTGCTGTGGGAAGGCGGCTATGGGCGCCTGGGTGAAGTGATCAGCGAAGACTCTGATCAGCTCGTAAGGCGGCTCGAGCTGGTCGCCGGAGAGCTCCCCCAGGCGGGTGACGAGGCGCGCTTGGAGAACTATATCTACCGTGGATTCGATCCGCTCGAAGCGCACGGTCTTGCGTTCGAGAACCTCTTCTTGACCGGGGAAGCGGGTAGGTTGCACGCCTGGTGGCTTCCGGGTGAGGGCGACACGGTGATCTTGATGCTCCACGGGAGGCGACGGGCCGATCTCTCGGAGACGCTCCGCATCATGCCCACCCTGGTCGAGCTAGGCTACCCGGTGCTGGCGTTGGCCTATCGGAATCACGATCAGAGCGACATGAGTTCTGATGGGTTCTACCATTACGGTGCAAGCGAGTGGCAGGATCTCGTCACGGGTTTGCAGTATCTGACCACCCAGGGGTTTGAGGACGTGATCATCTATAGTTACTCGTTCGGCTCTGCCGTGACGCTTGAGGCCATCAAGGCGCTGCGGGACGATCCCGATCTTGTAGACATCGACGTGCACGCCCTCATCATGGATTCCCCCTTCATCGATCCCCGTACGATTTTCCGGCAGGGGGCGAAGAATCGAAACCTTCCTCTCGCAAACCAGCTGGCTGACTCGGCGCTTTGGGTCGCAGCCCGGCGCTCTGGGGTGGATTGGAAGCTTCTCGATCAACGCCGTTATGCCGAGACGTTTTCCCTCCCCTTGCTGCTCATTCACGGTGCCTGGGATCAGACCACACCGGTGACGCTGATCGATGAGTTTAGCGACGTCTATGCGGGGCCGCTCGGGTACCTTCGCGTAGAGGAGACCGACCATACCGAAGCGTGGAACAAGGATCCGGAACGATACGAGGCTCAGGTAAAATCTTTTCTGTCGGACGTTGCGCAACCGTAAGCTGGAAGGTATTTGCCTGGTTCGGACTGCTCGAGCGTCCCGCTGTCACCAGGTTGCTCTTGGCCTTGGGGGTTGATGGAATCATGGCTGACGATCCTATCTTACTGGCCTCTATCCTGAGAAATTGATTCGGGGGAGCCGATCCGGTTTATTAGGATTCGGGTCGAGGGACCTCCTTTTGTCTGGCCCGGCTGCGCCAAGCCAAAAAACGGCTCTCTATACAAATGAAACGATGATCGGAATCCCGATTGATCAGCGGGTTTTTCTATCACATACCAAGGACATTTGTCCCTGTCTTCATTCAAGAGCGAGTGGTACCTTTTAAATGGTTCAGGAGACAGTGTAGGCTGTCTCTGCAACAACCCCCCAGGGCACTGGCCTCGAGACCAGTGTCAGGCCAGGGGGGTTTTTGCCGAGAATGGAACCGGCGGTCATGCCCACCTAGACACGATCCAGGCAAGAGGGCTTCTTGAACGGATACCATGACGTACAAGGATGCCTAACCGTGATCGTTCTCTATCTCGACCAGAACTACGCCTCGCGTATCGCCAAGTACCTGATCGGTCAGGTGGGCCATGCCCACTTCGGGATGCTCTACCACGCCTTGCGTGCCAGCGATGTTCTGATCCCTCCTAGCCCCTTTCACGTGCTCGAGACGCGGGGTGGCTATCTGCTACCTACGCTCATGAGCCTGTACCGTGAGTTTTCCCGGGGCTACTGGCTGCGACCCTGGTTGGAGGTCGTCAGGTTGCAAGTCGCGCGCGACGGGATCGATCTCGACGACCTTCTTGCCCGTCGAGGCAGCTGGGAGGTCGCCGCCGATTTGGAGCCCCTCGAAGGGATCCTCGAGCTCGAGCTCGAGGGGTCGTTTTTGGAACGTGCCTGGCTGGCACGCGAGCAGATCGCCAAACAGCTCTCCTTCACTGCTGAAAAGACCCACACCCTACCGTTTTTCTGGCTCTTGTCGCGTTTTCTCGCCTTCCGTTCGCTAGATGTGGAACGCTATCCCAGGGAATCGGATTTGGCAGATCTGGTCATGGCGGCGACCGTCGCCCCTTACGTGGATCTTCTGGCCACCGATCGATACATGCGCGAGCTGATCGAGCGCATCGGGTTTCGTGGTCAGGTCTTTTCGGGAAGACACCACGAGGTGGTCGCTCTGGCTCGCCTCGTCGAAGGCACCTAAAAGCAACTGCCAACATGCGCGTCATCGAAGCGTTCTACCGCTCGGCGCGCAGCCGTGGAGAGCTCGAGCAGAACGAAGAGAAAGTGATGGGTAATGAGTAATGGGGAATGCGTGAGACTACTGCGAAAAGAAAGCGAAACTAGAGCTCGTTTTCGCCAAAAAAAGCAATCGTTGACGCGAATGAGTCCAGCTATAAACGTTCGCAACACCCATTACCCATTACTCATCACTCATTACCCTTTCACCACAATCAGCGGCCGGAGCCGCGCGACTTTCTTACCGATCCCGGCGGTGTCGACCACGTCGACCACATCGGCGACATCCTTGTACGCTTCCGGCATCTCCTCATCCACGGTGGCGCGGCTGGCGGCGCGGATCAAGATCCCTTGTTCACCGAGTTCTTCGATCAGATTCCGCTTGCGCGCTTCCCTTTTGGCACGGTGGCGACTCATTTTGCGTCCCGCTCCGTGGCAGCTCGATCCGAACGTCTCTCGCATAGCGGTGTCGGTACCGACCAGCACGAACGAGTAACGTCCCATGTCGCCGGGGACAAACACGGGTTGCCCTACATTGAGGTAGTCCTGCGGCAGTTCGGCGTGCCCCGGACCGAACGCTCGGGTTGCCCCTTTGCGGTGGACCAGCAACTTCTTGCCCCTGTGGGTTTCGAACTTGGCGTTGTTGTGAGCTAGATCGTATACCACGCGCAACCCGTGATCACGCGGTGAGAAGCCGATCTCTTCAAAGGCGGCACGAACGCTGGCGGTAATACGCTGGCGGTTGGCGAAGGCGAAGTTTGCCGAAGCCGCCATGGCCCCCAGGTACGCTTCCCCTTCGCTGCTTTCGATCGGTGCGGCAGCCAGCTGCCGGTCGGGTAGATCGATGCCGTAGCGAGGGGCTGCTTTCAAGAAGGTGCCGACATAATCGCTGCACACTTGATGCCCGAGCCCGCGAGAACCGGTGTGAATCAGCACGGTGATCTGGTCTAGGTGCAAACCGAGGGCCTCAGCCGCTTTGCGATCGAAGATCCGGTCGACGAGCTGTACTTCTAGGAAGTGGTTACCGCTACCCAAGGTGCCGAGTTGCGCAGCGCCCCGTTCCAGAGCCCGTGGAGATACAGTGTCCGGGTTGGCATTCGCAAACACCCCGCCCGATTCGAGATAGCGTAGATCGGCCTCGTCACCAAATCCTTTCCCCACCATCCAGGCTGCACCCTGCTCTAGTAAGCGCCGGAGCTCCTTGGGCGCCAGATGTTCGCCCCTCCGCTTGGAACCGACACCGGCTGGGATGAGCCGGTATAGAGCGTCGGCCAGGGCCTTTTTATGTGCCCCGAGATCGCTTCTGTCGAGACCAGAGGCGAGCAAGCGCACGCCGCAGTTGATGTCGTAGCCGACCCCACCAGGACTGACTACCCCCTCGCTTGCAGCATCGAAAGCGGCTACCCCGCCGATCGGAAACCCGTAGCCCCAGTGGATATCGGGCATGGCTAGGGCAGGTTCGACGATTCCGGGTAGACAGGCGACATTGATGAGCTGTCTGAGCGATGCGAACTCTTCGGTTTCGAGCCCGGCCAGGATCTCTTTTGAGGCGTAAAACAGGGCGTCTACGCGCATCTTGCCGTGGCGTGGAATACGGTATCGGCCTGAGCCGATCTTTTCAAACGGTACGGTCTCGGTCACGACTACCTCCCCCATCCAGCTGGAAACCGACGGTCGTCTTCACCGTGTCTCTTATTGCCGGCACGAATATTCCGAGGTGCCGGTCGGGATCGCTCAGACATCGAAGATGATGCGGGCATGCCATGCTCCCTCTCGTTTGCCGATGGTGAGATCGTGATAGGTAGTCGCTTTGAGCTCTCCTTGCCAACCCTGTTTTTCTGGTTCTAGTGGTGCTGTCCCTAGGGATGCGCTGAGTCGCCAGCCGCCTGGTTGTGGGTGCACTTCTGGTGTACACCTAACCGGGACGGAGTTTCTGGTTTGGGTGAGAAATAGCAGCTCGTCGAGCCATTGGACGAAGAGCGTTTCTAGAGTGGTAGCCTCGAGTTGAATGTCGAGATTCCATACCACCTGCTCTGGAGGCAGCGTGAAGATCGCTCTGAGAAGGGCGATCATGGCCGCTTCGAAGAGCTCATTCAAGCTCTCTGCCTCCAGGTCGAACCCCACATCTCCGGTGTGATCGAGTGGATAAATGCCGAGATGCCTCTTCTCATTCATCAGCTCGACCACTCTCTTCACGGGGTCGGTTGGTGCCGCTCGGCAGCTTTGTCGAGCAGATCTTTGACCTCCACATCGCTGGTTTGGGGGAACAAGCGATACCAGCGACCCACGGCGATATAGGGCTCTGGGTTTGCCAACGAGATGACCTCATCGGCTGTGCGCCGGAGTTTAATACAACTGTCCGCAGCTGCCGTGGGTACGGCCACCACCACACGGGCAGGTTTCAGCTTCTTGAGGGCCGACACAGCCGCCAGCATGGTCGCTCCGGTAGCGATGCCGTCGTCGATGACGATCACGGTCTGATCTGCGATGTCGACTCGATCTCGGTCGCCGCGGTAGGCCCGCTCGCGCCGCTCCAGCTCCACCGTTTCTGCTCGAGCGACCTCGTCGATCGCTTCTCTCGATATGGAGAGGGTATTTACGATCTCGTCGTTCATAACGCGCACCCCGCCCGAAGCGATGGCTCCCATCGCCAATTCCCTGTGTCTGGGGACGCCTAGCTTTCTTACGAGCAATAGGTCGAGTGGGGCGCGTAGCGAGCAGGCTACTTCGAAGGCCACCGGAACACCACCACGTGGCAGAGCCAAAACCACCACGTCGTTCCGACCGGCATACCCGGAAAGCGCCATGGCCAGTTTCTTACCCGCTTCTCGGCGGTCTTCGAACATCCACACCTGACTCCTCCTTCACCGTACCGGTCGGCAAGTGTGCCTAACGGATTCGACCTAGGGTCGGTATGGAATATCGTATTTCGGGAACGCTACGCACACGTACACCAACCGTCCCACGAACGTCTTGTCCAGGATCGACCACAGGATTTTGTACCGATCCCATTCACTCTAAGTCAATCACATCTACTGACCAGAGAGGTCGGTGAAACTCCTACACTTTTATCGGTGCCTCTGAGTAATAGCACCTCCACATTACTCTGACAGGTGACCGAGTTTGGCGACCTTGGTCGCCAAGTATTTTTCGTTGTATGGGTTGGCGCCGGCGTGCAAGGGTACGCGTTCGATGATCTCCATGCCGTATCCTTTGAGGGCTGCCACCTTTCGGGGATTATTGGTCAGGAGCCGTAGCTTTCGTACGCCGAGGTGGTAGAGGATTTGAGCGCCGATACCGTAGTCGCGCAAGTCGGGAGGGAAGCCGAGTTTTTCGTTGGCCTCAACCGTATCCGCCCCCCCATCTTGTAATTGGTATGCTCTGATCTTGTTGAGGAGTCCGATACCACGCCCCTCCTGTCTGAGGTAGACCAGCACGCCACGCCCTTCATCTGCGATCGCTTTGAGGGCCGCATCCCGTTGGAAACCGCAGTCACACCGCAGACTGTGTAGCGCGTCGCCGGTGAGGCATTCAGAGTG
Organism: Trueperaceae bacterium; assembly: GCA_020354625.1. GTDB lineage: Bacteria > Deinococcota > Deinococci > Deinococcales > Trueperaceae. The sequence goes on along the minus strand of CP070651.1, from coordinate 3,957,189 downwards.
CATACGGGTCAGTACCGGATGGCCGTTTCCTATCTCTCCCAGGCTGAGGGCGATATGTTCGTTCTGGTTGAGTTCATCCAGATAACCGTGGATGGTGAACTCTGCCCAGGGGGTCGGGATGACCGCAGAGATGACCGGTTTTAAAAAGCCGTCTCTTTTGAGCCGGTAGGCGATCAGGTCGGCGATGGTACCCACCTTGAGCTCGTGCTGTCTGGCGAAATCGACAATCGCCGGCAATCGCATCATGGTGCCGTCGTCGTGCATGAGTTCGCTGATGGCAGCGACGGGCTTGAAACCGGCCAAGCGGCAGAGGTCCACAGCGGCCTCGGTATGGCCTGCACGGCGGAGTACGCCTCCATCGCGAGCGCGCAGCGGGAACACGTGTCCGGGGCGAGCCAGGTCGTCGGGACCGACACCTTCACGAACGGTCGCCAAAATCGTCGTCGCTCGATCCTTGGCGCTGATCCCCGTCTCGACCCCTTTTCTGGCTTCAATAGAGACCGTATAGGCCGTGTTTCGTTTGGCAGTGTTGTGCTCTACCATCGGTGGCAACTCGAGGTGATCTGCCAACTGATTTCCCATGGCCAGGCAGATCACGCCCCCGGTATAGCGGATCGTAAACGCGATGTTGTTCGACGTCGCGTTCTCTGCCGGGATGATGATGTCGCCCTCGTTCTCACGGTCTTCGTCATCGACGATGATGACGGGCTGTTTCTCCTTGAGTGCGGTGATGATCTCTTCGATAGTGGCCAATCGACCCCGAAGCTCAGGGGACATGCGTAGCCTCTCTTTCCATGAGCGTAAGGCGCTCGAGGTACTTGGCAACCAGGTCTGCTTCCAGGTTGACCTTGTCCCCGGCTTTCAGCTGGCCCAGGGTGGTGATTTCGAGCGTATGCGGGATGAGCCAGAGTGTGAACTCGTCTGTTGCCAAGGCCTCGGACCCTGCCGGACCGCCCACATCGACCACCGTCAGACTTACTCCATCGACGGTAATGCTACCTTTGGGAATCAGATATTTTGCCAGCGTCGGTGTGGCTTTTACCCTGATCACGTACGCGCCGGGCTCTCTCTCGACCGAAAGCACCTGCCCGGTCGCTTCGACGTGGCCGCTCACCAAGTGCCCCCCGAAACGGCTATCGGCTCGCATAGCCCGCTCGAGATTGACATCGATCCCTTCCTGCCAGCGAGGTGCGGTCTTGGCTACCGTCTCCTTGGAGAGCTCGACGGTGAAAGATCCTTCTTCTAGGGAGACAACCGTCAAGCAGCACCCACTCACGGCGATCGAGTCGCCGATGGCCAAATCGCCAAGTACCCTTTCGGCTCTGATCGATACCCTGAGATCGCCCCCTGTGTCCAAGACGTTCTCGATAACTCCGACCTCTTCAACGATACCCGTGAACATTTAGCGACCTACCTCCTCGGTGGCATACCCTGCTTCAAGCTTCTGGTCTTTTGGGTAGAGCGGGCGGCCGGTGATCAGAAGGTCCATTCCGAGCGCTTCTGTTTGCCAGCTTTCGAGATGAAATGCACTCGCTAGGCGGGAGACACCCACGCCGGCCAGTGGGCTGGCCCCATTGCCCCCTAGGAGTTTCGGGCTGATGAACCAGGCGAGCCTGTCTACCGCTTGGGCTTCAAAAAAAGACCAGGAGAGCGTACCGCCCCCTTCGAGCAATACGCTGGTCAACTCGCGGTCGAGCAGCTCTGCCAGAGCGGTTCGGATCTCGACCCTGCCGCTCACCTGCGAGGTGGTAATCACCTCGGCACCGCGCTCCCGCAAAGCGTCGACCCGCGTCTTGGACGCCTTCTCGGTGGCGAAGACGATTACCCGTGCCCGTTCTCCTCTCGGATCGTCCTCAAACAGCTTCGCTTGGGGCGGAGTCCGGGCGGCTGAATCGAAGATTACTTTTACTGGGCTATATCCGCCCTCAAAGCGCGTCGTCAGGCGTGGATCGTCGTGAAGAACCGTGTTGATGCCCACGGCGATCGCATCGAGTTCATGGCGCCACCGATGCACCTTTTCTCGCGCCAGCGGCCCGGTGATCCAGCGTGACTCACCCGTGCTGGTAGCGATTTTGCCATCCAGCGTCATGGCTGTTTTGAAGAGGACGAAGGGACGTTTTTCAAGCTGAACGGTAAAAAACACTTCGTTTTGGCTTGTGGCCTCACGTGCCAAAACGCCTACCTCGACCTCGATGCCGGCTTTTTCGAGCGCCTCGATGCCGCGGCCATCGACGCGAGGGTTGGGGTCTTGGGCGGCGATGATGACCCGTTTGACACCAGCCTCGATGAGCGCCCGGCTGCAAGGGGGGGTGCGGCCATGGTGATTGCACGGCTCGAGTGTTACGTAGACGGTCGAGCCGCGTGCAGCCAGGCCGGCCGCACGTAAGGCGTGGATTTCGGCGTGAGGCTCGCCGGCGCGCTGGTGCCACCCCTCGCCGACGATCTCGTGATCTCGCACGACCACGCACCCGACCATCGGGTTAGGCGAGGTCGACCCGCGCCCGCGCTCGGCCAACTCGAGCGCACGCGCCATGTGGCGTTCTCGGACATCAGTGAAACGAAACTCCATGCTCCGCAGCGCCGGCCCAAGCCACGCTGCCGCATCACCTCCTTCTTCCATCCGGACTATCACCGTCGGTGCCAGAGTCTCACTGGCTCGGGCCGCTCTTGGGCGGCTTCGCGGACTGATCACCCTCTGCCATTGTGGAGGCGAATGACCGCCGGTCGGGAATTACACCCTGCCCCGAAGGAGCCAAACTACGTTTTTTGGTGGGTACTACCCACCACTTCAAGTATACGAGAAGGCCTGTTCGATCTTGGTAGGCTGCGCCAGCAAACAGTGATGGGTGAGCAGTGATGAGTGATGAGGGTCGCGAGTGGTCGGGCTTGAATGAGTCCACTCTTGTGCTTGTGTCTGGAAGGCAGGTGATGAGGAATGGGTAATGTGTAATGCGTGGGTCAACCTCAAGCGAGTGAGGATGTAAGAGCGCTCGTTCCAAGAACGCAACGGGTAGATATGGACGGAGCCGACCGTGACCTTCGCAACACCCATGACCCATCACTCATCACCCATGACCCATCGGGGTTTTATCAAATAGATCCTTACACGCGTTTTGGGGGCCCACCGGCGAATGATAGGGTACGGTGTGGCCAAGAGCCTCTCCTCTGAGCTTGGTGAGATCACTTCACCGTCCCGCAGCCTGCTCTTTTTGTTGCGTGATGGCCAGGTCCTCTTGGCTCGCAAGAAGACCGGTTTTGGCCGCGGCAAGATCGTCGGCATCGGCGGGACCGCGGAAGATGGTGAGGATATCGTTCAAACGGCGATCCGTGAGACGGTAGAGGAGACCGGTGTTTTGCCTCTGGACCCGAAGCGGGTCGGTTCGCTCTCCTTTTTCTTCCCGACCCGGGATACGAGTTGGAACATGCGGGCGTGGGTCTTTACGGCGCTCAAGTGGAAGGGGCAACCGGTGGAGTCCGATGAGGTCGAGCCCATCTGGTTCGATCTCGACCGTATCCCCTTCGACGAGATGTGGTCTGATGCCCGCTTCTGGTTGCCCCAGGTCTTGAGCGGCAAATCGCTCGAAGGGCACTTCATCTTCGACGACACCCTCGCGGTGAGCTGGTACCGGGTGGAAGAGGCGGGCTTTTCGTAGAAACCGGCGCCGATGAGAGAATGTTTCGCCTCGGTGTGGTTCGGCTACACAGCGTGGGCCTAATTCACCTCACTGCCATCGGCCACGTCGCGGTCGAGTGTCGCGATGCTAAGGCTCCCCTGCTCATCTTCAGCGGCTAGGATCATGCCCTGGGAGGTGATGCCGCGCAACTTGACCGGCTTCAGGTTGGTGACCAGGACGATCTTTTTGCCCACCAGCTCGAGCGGCTGGTAGTGTTCTTTGATGCCCGACACGACCGTGCGCTGCTCAGGGCCCAATCTGACCGTCAAAACCAACAGCTTATCTGCTTTGGGGTGTTCTTCTGCTTTGAGGATGGTCGCTACCCGGAGTTCGAGCTTGGCAAAGTCGTCGATACCGATCTCCTGTTTGTGGGAGAGCGTCGGCGCTGTGTTGCCAGGCTCTTCTGGAGACGTTGCGGGCGGCGGTGCTGTCTCCGGGACGGCTGCGGTCTGGGCCCGCGGAGGCTCCTCGAGGTCCTCTTGAGCCGGTGCCTCTTGCTCCTCTTCTCCCAAGGCATCGAGGTCGATTTTGGGGAATAGCGGTGGCCCCGGTTGTGTCTGGGTGCCGGCCGGAACGAGGTTCCACTCACCGGAGCTGGCCAAGTCGTAGGGGATACGCCTGATGCCGAGCTGCTTGCGCAACTCTTGTGCCTTGTGGGGGATGATGGGCTCGAGCAAGATGCTGGCACAACGCAAGGCCTCTACACAGGTGTTGAGGACCGTGGCGAGCCGCTCATGCTGGCCTTCATCTTTGGCCAGGGCCCACGGTTGCGTGTCCGAGATATACTTGTTGGCTTTTCGCACCGCTTCAAGCACCGCTTCTATGGCCCGTTCGAACTGCAGGTTGTCGAAGTATGCCGTAATCACTTCCGGAAGCCTGGTGAAGCTCTCCTTGAGATCCTCGTCGATGGGCTCGAGCATGCCGGGCCGTGGCACCGCTCCGTCACAGTACTTGCTGACCATGCCCAGTGTACGGTTGAGAAGGTTTCCGAGGTCGTTGGCAAGGTCGCTGTTGATGCGCTCAGCCAACCCCAATTCGCCGAAGGAGGCGTCGAGTCCAAAAGTCATATCCCTCAGCAAAAAGTAACGAAAGGCGTCGTTTCCGTACGTCTGTTGGAGTTCGAGCGGACGGACCACGTTGCCGATCGACTTGCTCATCTTGCGTTCGTCGTGGAGCCAGTAGCCGTGCACGTTGAGGTGCTGGTAGAGGGGGAGGCCTGCGGCTTTGAGCATGGTGGGCCAGAAGACGCCGTGGGGTTTGACGATATCTTTGGCGATGAAGTGTTCGACGTGGGGCCAGTAACGCCCCTCGAGACCCTTCGAGACCAGGGCTGAGTAGTAGTTGATCAACGCGTCGAACCAGACATAGGTGACGTGGTCCTCGTCCCAGGGGAGGGGGATTCCCCAAGGGACACGCGAGCGCGGGCGGCTGATCGAGAGGTCGCCGATCGGCTCGCGCAGCATGGCCAAGACCTCGTTCTTATAGCGCCCAGGACGGATGAAGTCGGGATTGTCCTCGATGTACTCGCGCAGCCAGGGCCGGTACTTCTCCATACGGAAAAAGTAGTTCGCCTCGCTGCGGTGCTCGGGTGGGCTGTCCGAATCGGGACACTTGCCGTCGACTAGCTCTTTTTCGGTGACGAACCGCTCTGCTCCGACGCAGTAGAGCCCGCTGTACTCGCCGTAGAAGATATCACCGTTGTCGTAGACGCGCTGCAGAATCTCCTGCACCACTCGTTTGTGACGATCTTCGGTGGTGCGGATAAACTCGTCGTAGCGGATGTCGAGCCGGTCCCAGGTATCGCGGAACTGTGCGGCGACCTTATCGGTATACTCCTCAGGGCTCATGCCGTGTGCTTCGGCCGCTTTCTGGACCTTCTCGCCGTGCTCGTCTGTTCCCGTAAGGAAATAGGTATCGTCGCCCTTGAGCCGGTGGAAGCGTGTCACCACATCTACCAAGATGGTGGTGTAGGCGTGGCCGATGTGGGGTTCGGCATTCACGTAGAAGATCGGCGTGGTGGCGTAGTAGGTTGCACGCTCCTTTTCCTTGCCCAATTCTTCTAGTTGGGGGGATACGGTCGCTTCTGACTCCATGCAGCTCCTCCGTCGGCCCTCACATGAGGGACAAAAAAAGCGGGCGCCGGATCACGACGCCCTGCCACCGCCAGACGGTTTGCCTAGCTCGAAACAGGGCTTCTTCGTGCCATTCGCCGTGCCATACCGTAGCGAGTATAGCAGAACGGCATTGGAGGGTTCCAGGGCAGGTTTCCAAGATCACGTCACGACGGTCGCTACCTCGGCTTGGGCGTGTTTAGCGTTCCCGAAGTTCGGAGCGTCTTTTGGGGGGCTCGGGTGCCTTGGCCTGGTCTGGGAAATGAACGGCGCAGCTGCCGTCGTCACACAGGTCCGCGCGCCCGAAAAGCCGGTAGCGGTTTTTGGCCACCCATGCGTAGCTCTGGTCGGCAAGCCACCGCAGCCCAGGTAGGTAGTAGAGCTTGAGGAGCTTGCCGATCAGCGGGTGACCGTAGGTGATGAGGCGAACGATGCTCTCTGCCCCACCATAGATCCGCCCGTCGGTATCGATCAGCTTCATTTCGCGCAGGGCCTCTTCGAGTTCGAGATTCGGAAAGGCGTTCAGATTGTTTTGGAGCGGTTTTACCGCCACCCGGTTCCTACCGAGTTTGCGGGCTGTTTCGGCTTGGGCACAGCACAAGCGACACTCCCCATCGTAAAGGATGGTAGGGATACCGTCTTGGGGAGGTCGTGTCCGGTTTCGCGTCACACCTCTAGCCTCACACCCTATAGCCTAGCAGACAGGTGGCAGGCACACGATTCTCCAATTGACGATGTTGCCAAGTCGGCACGGAAACCTGATAGGCTAAAGCGCTATGGCCAAGAACAAGGGCATTACTCCCCAAACGGAAGATTTCAACGCTTGGTACAACGAAATCGTCTACAAAGCCGATCTCGCCGACCTCAGCCCCGTGAGGGGAAGTATGGTGATCCGACCTTACGGCTACGCACTTTGGGAGAATATTCAAGGTGGTCTCGACCAGATGTTCAAGGATAGTGGGCACGAAAACCTCTACTTTCCGATGCTCATCCCGGTCAGTTTCTTCGAGCGCGAAGCCGAGCACGTCGAAGGGTTTTCCCCTGAACTCGCGGTGGTGACGCATGCAGGCGGTAAGGAACTCGATGAGCCGTTGGCCATTCGCCCTACCAGCGAAACCATCATCGGAGAAATGTATAGCAAGTGGGTGCAGAGTTACCGGGATCTGCCGCTCCTTTACAACCAATGGTGCAACGTGATGCGGTGGGAGATGCGGACCAGACCGTTTTTGCGTACCACCGAGTTCCTCTGGCAAGAGGGTCATACTGCCCATGCGACCGCCGAAGAGGCCATCGAGGAGACAGAGCGTATGCTCGACATCTACGCCACGTTTGCCGAACAGGAAGCTGCAGTTCCGGTCATTCGCGGCGAAAAAACCGAGGGCGAGCGCTTCGCAGGTGCCAAGATGACCCTGACGATCGAGGCGATGATGCGAGACACAAAAGCGCTTCAGTCCGGTACAAGTCACTATATGGAGACCAATTTTTCCAGGGCTTTCGATATCACCTTCAACGATGAGAACAACCAGCAAGCCTTCGCCCATACGACGAGTTGGGGGTTCTCTACCCGTTTCGTGGGTGCGATCATCATGACGCATGGCGATGATAAGGGCTTGATTATGCCGCCCAAGCTCGCCCCTTATCAAGTGGTGATCGTACCGATCTACCGCGGTAACGATCCCGAAGCCAAAGAGAATGTCGCTGCTGCTGTGAGAAAGCTCGCGGGTGCGATCCGTGAGCGGGGTATCCGTCTCAAGGTGGACGATCGCGAGGGGATGAGTCCCGGTTGGAAGTTCAACGAGTGGGAGCAAAAGGGAGTGCCCTTCAGAGTCGAACTCGGCCCCAAAGATCTGGAAAAGGGGACGGCGCTGTTGGCAGATCGTCTGACCACAGAGAAGCGCGAGTTGGACCTCTCAGAGCTCCCAGCGCTGTTGCCGTCTGAGCTCGAGCGGTTCCATCATGCTCTTTTCGAGCGGGCCAGAGCCTTCCGTGAGGTACATATGTTTGAGGTAGATACCTATGAAGAGCTCAAAGAGAAAGTCGAGCACGGCTGGGTTATCGCCACGCACTGCGGCGACCCCGATAGCGAACGCGTCATCCAGGAAGAGACCAAGGCGACGGTTCGGTGTATTCCCCTCGAAGGCCCGAGTGCTGAAGGTCTGACCTGTATTCATACCGGCAAGCCGAGCGGCTATCCACGCAAAGTAATCTTTGCAAAGGCGTACTGACCGCTCTCCTCAATTCCTGTTCACCCATCACCTCGCCGATTGCAATGAGGCGGTCTCACCGAATACTACGTGAGGTGTGGCAATTGAATCGTTGTGACGAACGACCGCGTCGACGGCTGCTGCGGTCTTATCATGCAGGTGGTGAGTGAGAGGTATTGATTGTGGAACAGTATAACGAGACAGAACTTCAGCTCCGTCGTGGTATCAACGAACTGGCTCGAGCGACGGGCGTACGCGCCAAATTCGCCGAGGGCCGCCGGGAAAGCGACGTGATCTTCGTCAAGATCGAGGGGAAGCGGGGGAGGGTGCTCTCGTTGCCGGCGCTCGTGGAAGATTCGGTGCCGGAGTACGATATTGAGATTCTCAAGAGCGAGATCACGACCAAAATGTACTGTTTAATGCTCATGCTCACACGTCGTCTGGAGGATCAAGAGCTCCGAAAGCCGGAGCGGAGAGCGAAGCTGCGCCATTTTGTCGAGGCTACAATTGCTCAGGTAGAGAACCGCCTATAGCGAGACCGGTCCTGGGTTTAGCCCAGGACCGGTCTCGCTATGGATTCGAGTGCTGCGGGTTCAGGAATGCGGCTTCTCCGAGAATGAGATCGGGATGAAGTGAAACCAGTAGTTGCGTGTGGGAAAACGGGCGAAGGGATCGGCGATTCGATACCCTTTCTTGCTCTTTGCAGTTGGAGGAAAAAAGACGCCGGGATGCTTGTTTCTCTCGAATGGGGCGGAGGGAGTAAGGTCTTCGTATCGTCGGTTGGGGCGGTTCATGAACATAGTCTAGAAAAGCACGCCTTACGGCCCTCTGAGAAATATCTAACAAGTTTCTGAGGGAGATCTTACGGAATTCTGAGTCGTTTTGCCGCTTCGGCAAGAGCGTTTCTACAAGCCCAATTTTGGCGTGAAAAACCCGCGTGGTGTGCTCGAGCACACCACCGACTCGCTACCTCTCTTTTATGCCATCCAAGATGCTCTGAACGTCGTCCCATTTCAGATTGCGCTTTACGCTGTCGGCATAACGGAAGGCGAAAGGCTCCTCGCCCAGAACTTCGGTAATGATCAGATCCCAACGCATCCGTGCCTGATGGAGTGGTTGGTAGAGCACGGCTGAGGCACCCAACCGGTTTTCGAAGCGATAGATCCGTTGCCGCCAGTCCTCGAAGAATCGAAGAAGGGTGAAGAGGTCTTGTTGTGCTTCTGCTCTCCTATGCAACCGGTACGGTCCCTCGTAGACCAGGTGTGCGATATGCCGATCTTGGAATTCGCCGAAGAGTTCTGCAGCGTCCATACAATAGTTTAGAGAGGATGGTTTGGATGTCGCTGTAAAGTTGGCAACGGTCATCTGGACAGGTAACCGAACGCGTCGACAAGCGGGGGGAGAAAGCCTGGCTACAGAACCTCGGAGAGACGCATTGAAAGATAGGCGTCTAGGTCGGGCTTCTCTCTCTGGAGCATGCTATCCACCCAGGCCTCTCTTTCGAACGCAAGGAGCTTAAGGTCCCACACGTCGTTTGAGAGCTCCGATGCCGTCAAGGCCTCGAGTTGATAGCTGTCGCTCGAGGGGCGCATATAGGTCTGGAAACGGAGTTCCGTCTCATAACTCCAATAGGCGATGGTGACGAAATCGTAGCTGCTGCCTCGGTGTGCGCTCAAAAATCCGACGCCGTAGTGACTTTTCGTGATGGCGGGTTGGGGTAGGAAAGCGAGTGCCGTCTCCTTGGCGGTGCTAAAGAGCTCCTGATCCAACACCCGTTCACTATGTAGAATACTGTAGATCTTGAGTCGCCAACCGAGGGCCTCGTAAAGCTCTACGAAGCGGATGCTGCGGGGCTGATAGCTGCTGCGCATAGACCCGTCAATTATACCCGGCATGTTGTTCACCCTTGCGAAGACGGGGGAGGGCAAGGTTGCAAGGTCGCTATCTCCATGACATCACGGTTTGTATTCAAGTGACATAGGTGAGCCACTTTTGAAACTCTGGAAGCTGGCCGGTGACAGCTTTCATGTAGGTCTCACGCATCTTCAAGGAGTACTCACCTGCCACGCCTGTACCGATCGGACGACGATCGATGGAGGCGATGGGGGTGACCTCGGCAGCTGTCCCTACCATGAACACCTCATCCGCCATATAGAGCTCGTCCCGTGTGGCCATGGTGGCTTCCACAGGGGTCCCCATCCACTTTGCCAGTTGAATCACCGAATCGCGTGTGATGCCGCGTAGATTCACCGAGTGCACGATCGGATAGAGCACGCCATCGCGGTACATGAAGATGTTTTCGCCCGATCCTTCGGCCACAAACCCCTGCTTATCGAGGAGCAGGGCCTCATCGAAGCCGTTTTCACGGGCTTCCTGGTTGGCGAGGACCGAGTTGACGTAGTTCCCTCCGGCCTTGGACTTTGTCGGCATGACGTCGCCAGGGCTTCGGCGCCAACTACTGGTGATGAGGTGGGCACCCTTTTGAATCGCTTCTTCGCCGAGGTACACACCCCAAGGGAGCGTCGCAACCATGAAGTGAACGCGGTTTCGCGTGGGGTCGACACCGAGGGACTCTGCTCCGTACCACATGAGCGGCCGAATGTAACACGACTGGCGGCCGTTTTTCTTGATGGTTTCGAGGATGGCGTGGTCGATCTCGGTGGTGTCGACAGGCGGTTTCATCCCGAGAATCTTGGCCGAGTCGAGGAGCCTTTTGGTGTGCTCTTGAAGTCTGAAAACCGCTGGTCCTTTCGCAGTCTCATAGGCTCGAATACCCTCGAAGACGCTGGTGCCGTAATGCAGAGCGTGCGTAAGAACCGAAACCTTCGCTTCGGATTGTGGGACGAGCTCGCCGTTGAACCAGATGTAGCCTGCGTCCAACGCTGACGCTCCGGTATTCGTGGATGCGGTTTTGGACTTCACAGCCATTGGAACCTCCTGTGGTGACAGTATGCATCATTCGAGGGCCCTGTGTGGCGGGAACAGGTTTCATAGTTTGGAGTTCTTCCCTAGAAAGCGAGGGGTGACGCTCGAAATATCGGATAGACTGAGAGCCATGCACGTGCTGGTAACAGGTGGGGCTGGGTATATCGGTAGCGTTACGGTCGAGGTACTGCTCGAGCGTGGTCACCGCGTGACCGTACTCGATCATCTGGTCAATGGGCATCGCCAAGCAGTGCACCCAGAGGCCCGTTTTGTCAGGGGCGATATAGCCGATGAGGAGCTGGTAGCCAGGATATTGCAGGGAGATGATATCGAGGCCGTGATGCACTTTGCCGCCTCGACCCTGGTGGGGGAATCGATGGAGCGACCCATCGAGTACTTCGAAAACAACACCGCCAAAACCCTGACGCTGCTCAAGATCTTGCTCGAGCACGGCGTAAAGAAGTTCGTCCTATCTTCTACAGCGGCGCTTTTCGGAACCCCGGAGATCGTACCGATCCCAGAAGACGCGCCTGTCAGGCCCGGAAGCGTCTACGGTGAGTCCAAGTATTTGGTCGAACGGATGCTTCGCTGGTTCTCTGAGACCGAGGGGCTCGGCTATGTAAGCCTGCGCTATTTCAATGCAGCCGGCGCCAGCCGTCTCTTCGGTGAAGACCATCGTCCCGAGACACACCTCATCCCGCTCGTGTTGCAGGTAGCTTCTGGAAAACGAGATTCGATCACCATTTTTGGTGACGACTATCCGACCCCCGATGGCAGCTGCATCCGCGACTATATTCACGTTCTAGATCTGGCGCAGGCACATGTCCTTGCGCTCGAGGCACTCGTTCCAGGCCAGGCGCGAGCCTTCAACCTCGGTAACGGCCTGGGCTTTTCGGTCAAACAGGTAATCGAGCACTGTCTCGAGGTCACAGGCCATGCCATTCCTGTTCGGATAGGAGTTCGTCGTGCCGGCGATCCGGCAGTTCTGGTCGCCGATTCGCGCCTCATCAAAGAAGAGCTCGGTTGGCAACCGCAATTTCCTGATCTGCTCGATATCATCACCTCGGCGTGGGCATGGCATAGGGCCCACCCGCGTGGGTATGATGCCTGAGCACCGAGGGTGCCTCGGTCGAAAGCGTATCGCCACGCCAGTGGCCGTTGCGATTGGGGCTCGGGATGTAGAACTTTTAGAACCGCTCGTCGATGATGAAGTTGCCATGAAGGGGAAGTGGGTAGATCTTCACGTTACGCTTGCTAAGCTGACCAGTGTTTGGAGACAAGATGAAACAACTGTTTTGGATTCTTCTCGTACTACTTGCTAACGTGGCGTTGGCCCAGCAGAGCGCTCGGGTGAGTGGTCTTGTCAATGTCGAAGATGGGATTGTCGCCGGGACGCGTGTAGCCATACACCTGGTCGATAGCGACGGTGTATGGGGGTATGAGGTCGACAGCGTCTTGCCGGTAGCCGGCACCTTTAGCGTTACTGTGGAGCCTTTGCCTTCAGAAGAACTCAGACCCTTCCGTAGTGGGGCAGCGGTGCTACCGGGGCTTCAAAACGAGTATCTCGTGACCCCGGATGATGTCAACTTTGCCCAGGCTCGCGTTCACATGTATGTCGATCAAAACGATAATGAGCTGTTCGATCGGGAGATCGACGATTTCTATATAGGGGTGTTGAGTTTGGAGGATCCGGTCGGATTCTTTTCGCTTCTTTATGTCGACCGAGATGCCACTATGACCGCCATCGGCGTCGAGCTAACCCTCCGCCCTGGCTGGAATATCTTCTCGGTTCGCTTCCCTGAGGGTGCGAGTGGTCCTGTGTACGATATCGGTCCGTTGGTCGACGATGCCGTTATGGATGTCTTCCTCCCCTGAAGGCCGCTGTCTTGTTCTGCCCTTTGCCCATGAAAGCAACCCGATCGAGAGCATTTTGGTACCGCTTCGGGTAGGTTGATTGATATAACAGGCTCTATGAACGATTTCGAGGGAAGCTATCAAGCCGCGGGGTTGCGTGTCGGGGTGGTGGTAAGCCGCTTCAACGACCTGATCACCAGACGCCTTCTCGAAGGGGCTGAAGAGGCGCTCAGGAGAAACGGTGTGGCGTCGGAAGAGATCGATGTCGCCTGGGTGCCGGGGGCGGTGGAGATACCGCTCGTCGCCAAGATCATGGCCGAGCGCGGTGGATACGACGTGATCATCGCTCTCGGCGCCGTTATCCGTGGGGCCACAAGCCACTTCGATCACGTTTGCGCGATGGTAGCGAGCGGCGTAAACCGGGTCAGTCTCGATGCCGGGCTCCCCATCATCTTCGGCGTGATCACAGCGGATACCATCGAACAAGCGATCGAACGCGCCGGGACCAAAGCGGGCAACAAAGGCTTCGAGGCGGCGATGAGTGCGATCGAAACGGCCAACCTCATCAAAGACTTGCGGAGCTGAACGTGGATTGTGTACCGTTCCAGGTCGGGAATCGGATAACTCCCATCCCACTAGGTACACATGCGGGTTATACTGTCTTTTGGTGAGCGACGAACCAAAGGAGACCTATACGGCGCGCGAGATCGTCCTCGAGTTTTTTCCTGCGACGCCGAAGCATCTGATTCCGAGGACGAATGCCTACCGTCTCGAGCGCGGCAAGCATAGCGAAGTGGTTATTTGTGATCGATCGGGGTGTGAGCTCTTGCGACTCATTCCGGTCAAGGTAGCTGGTGCAAGTACTTCGCAGCTCTGCTGCGATTTTTGTTTTTGGAGTGGTATCCGTCAGTACCTCCAGGCCTTTCGTGTCGAAGTCCCCGGCTCTGCAGGCCGTCGGTTTCGCTACGTGACGATCTGTCGTGATACCGAAGCCTGTGAGGCCCGGCGCTTCGACGACAAAGCTGTCGAAGCCCTGCTCCGTATCAGCTGAGTCGAGACGCTAGGGGAGTGGATTCTCTCAAGGCTGGTCTCCCGCTGTAGTTGTAGCCTGCGTTTGAAACCTGTCGCCTCGAGCTTTGGGCGGGCTAAGCCGGTATCATGATCGTGTGCCCCTCAAAGACGATCTGATCCAGCGGACCATCGAACAGTTAGACGACACGCTCCGTGACGCCCTTCGTCTCGGTGATGAGCAGGTCTATGATGCAGCCATCCGCGAGATCGATGCGATGTACAAGCGACACTTGGGAAGCACGAGACAACTCGTTCGGAACCTGGCCAGTGACCAGTTGCTCGCAATCCTCGGCAGCGCCGGAGTGCTCGACCGCGAAAAGGCCTACCTGATCGCATCGTTGCTACGAGCCGAGGCGTCGCTGATCGAGGATCGGGGCCTCGCTGCCCCCACGCAGCTGCAGTGCAAAGCGCTGGATCTCTTCTTGGAGGCGGAGCTCGCGGGGCTTGGGCTCGAGCAGGCGAAAGCACACATCGACGAGCTTCAGCGGGTGCTGTCCGGGCACGATCTGCCCGCTGACACCCTGTGGCGGCAATTCGATCACCAGAGGGCCAACAAGAGCTTCGCGGCCGCTGAGGATGTTCTGTTCGAGCTGCTCGAGCGCTTCGGTTCCACTGCCGAACTCATCCAACGGGGTCGCGCCTTCTACCAAGAATTGCTGGGCCTCTCCGACGAGGTGCTCGAGGCGGGCGGTCTGCCGCGTGACGAGGTGGAGGAGGGGTTGCAGGCGCTGCAAGAGCAACTCGAGTGAGTTTCAGGTGCAGAAGTTCCTATGGTAATGAGTGATGAGTGATGAGAGCTGCGAAAGATCCTTTTAACCAACCTGCTCTTGCGAGCATGTCTGGAAAACAAAGTAATGTGTTATGGGGAATGGGTAATGTGTTACGTGACTTGCACCGGATAGGTTGAATCCTTACCCTTCGGAGCACCCATTACTCATTACTCATCACTCATCCCCGTCTTACTATCACTCATCACCTCACTGCGGGGTTGCTGGCAGGCTGCCAGATACCGCTTGCGGTACACTGTGCATTGATGAATGAGAACCGCTGGGCTTCGAGGCGTGCCAAGGCCATGCCGGTCGACATGTTTGCGACCATGGACGCCGCTAAAAGCCAAGCGCGCGCACGTGGCCTTGAGATCATCGACCTGTCCCTGGGTGCTTCAGACCTTCACCCTCCCGCATCTGCGCTACGTGCCCTTCGCGAAGCTACCGACGATCCCGCAACCTACGGCTACTGTCTCCACGCCTGTACCCAGCCTTTTCGCGAGGCGGCGGCCCGTTGGTATGGGGAGCGCTACCGGTGTGAGGTCGACCCGGAAACGCAAGTGCTGCCGCTGATCGGTTCCCAGGAGGGGTTTGCCAATTTGCTCTTCGCCACCACGGACCCGGGAGACACCATCTTGCTCCCCGACCCCGGCTTTCCGTCTTACTTCGGTGCGGTGGCGGTGGCAGGTCTCGATGTGGTGCCCACACCACTTCTGGCCGAGAACGGTTTCCTGCCTGACCTGTCGGCTATCGGCACAGAGGACGCCCGCCGGGCCCGGGTCATGGTCATCAGCTATCCCAACAACCCCACCGCTGCGGTGGCGAGCGACGCCTTCATGCGGGAGGTTGCCGAGTTCTGTGCCGATAACGACATCTTGTTGGTTCACGACTTCCCTTATGTGGACCTGGTCTTTGGCGATTACGAGGCGCCCTCGGTACTGGTGCAACCGGGGGGATTACGCGGCAGAATCGAACTCTATTCTTGCAGCAAGAGCTTTCACATGGGGGGATTCCGGCTCGGTTGGGCCATCGGCGATGCAGAGGTGATCGCTGCCCTGGCCCGCGTCAAGGGGTCCATCGATTTCAACCAGTACCTGGGCATCCAGCGGGCCGCTATCGCTGCGCTGGCAGAACCTCGCCGGCGGGTGCGGCAAGATGCCGCCGAGTTTCAAGCCAGGCGTGACGTGCTGGTGGAGACCCTCAACCAGGCCGGCTGGGAAACCCCCTTGCCAAAGGCCAGCTTGTATGTCTGGACCCGTCTGCCCAGCGGCTTGAGCGACTCCTTTGCCTTCACGGTGAATCTGGCGCGCGAGACGGGCATAGCCCTGGCACCAGGGCGTGGTTTCGGCGTCCAGGGAGAGGGCTTTGTTCGCTTTGCGCTGGTCCGTGATGCGGAGGTGCTCAAGCGCGCTGTGGAGAGGATTCACGCCTTTTTGGACTGAGTCTCTGGGGCGTCAGTACCCCCTGGACTCCGCTCCCTATGGCTCGAGAGCGGCACAACCCTCGGTCTCTGCCGGCGTCTTTGGACTTCCAGGAAACCTTGCAGGTTGATGATGAAGTGCGCGAGGATGGCTGCCCACAAGCTACCGGTGGCCACGGTAGCGTATCCGAACGCCAGCCCGGCGACAAAGGTGAAGGCCGTATAGCCCCAACCGCGGCGGGTGGCCGGATGGAGCAGTCCAAAGGCGAGCGCCTGTCCCCAGACACCGATCAGCGAGAGCAGCACCCCGCGAAAGAAGAGCTCCTCGGAGACCGCCGTAGCGGCGGCGAGCCCGACCGACAGGGGGAGCGACGGGCGGAAGCGGGCCACGGCCCGCTCCAGCATGCGGCTGGCGTATCTGAACGAGGGGAGGGTTTTCTCGAGAAGATAGGCCCCTCCGAGCAGCCCGGCGATAAGTAGGAAGGCGACCGCGAGGATTGTAAAGGGACCGGCTTCGGCTTCGAGCTCGAGCGGCCGAAAGCCCAACCATATTGCACCGATGACTCCGAAGAGCAAACTGGGGGCGAACAGCAGGTAGCGGCGCATCTTGTCAATTGTAAGGTGCCCATAACCCCGGAACCGCATCACGGAAGATGGTTCAAGGAGGGTGAACAGTCATGAGTGATGAGTTATGAGTGGGTGACGAGCGAACGACTTGGCTGGACTCATAAAGTTTCGCAACACCCATCACTCATTTCTCATGACTTGTAGGCAGATACCCTAAGGGGCGGTGTCGCTGGTCCCCTGGTTGTCAACTGTTATAAGATGAGGTTCTGGTTTCAAGAAGCTCGATCCAGAGAAACCCCAACAGGACTTCGAGCATAGGGAGGAAAGACGATCGTGAAGAGTTCAAAGATTCGTTGGTTGTTCCTGCTGGTCATGGCGTTCGGCCTGGCAGTCCCCTTCGGCACCGTTCAGGCGCAAGACGACATCCTGCTCTACGGTGGCAACCAGGACATCGATAACATCGATCCAGCATTCGGAGAAAACTATTCGATCGATGCGGCGCTGAGAAGTTTCTACGACGCCCTGTTCATCTTTCGTGGTACCGAGATGGAACCCAATCTCGTCGAGAGTTGGGAAGTGAATGACGACGCTTCGGTGTGGACCTTCAAGCTGAAGGAAAACGCGGTCTTCCACGACGGCAGCCCGGTGAACGCCGAGGCGGTGGTGTATAGCTTCAACCGCATCTTGGAGATCAGTGGCCCGCCGGCTTGGCGTTGGGCGAACATCGCCGATGAGAACAGCGCCCAAGTG
>CP070651.1:3911838-3939746 GCA_020354625.1 Trueperaceae bacterium | reverse complement strand
GACCTCAGCCGACGTCTTCATCTACGGCTCGGTGACCCTGGCAACCGGAAGCCGCGAGGCCGCCTTGCAGGCGGCCCACCAGGTCAAAGAGGCCGGTGGCCAGGTGGTCTTCGACGTGAACCTGAGGCAGAGCCTATGGGCCGATCTCGATACGGCCCGCCACCAGATCGAGACCGCGCTTGCCACGGCTGACGTGGTCAAGCTCAACGAAGCCGAACTGGCGTTCCTGACGGGCTCGAGCGATCCGGTTCAGGGTGCCCGCGCGCTGCTCGAGGCCGGTCCGGAGCTCTGCTGTGTCTCATTGGGTGCAGACGGTGCAACCTTTGCTACCGGAGCCGCGAGCGGTCACGTGCCGGCCTTCCCGGTCGAGGTCGCCGACACTACCGGTAGTGGCGACGCCTTCGTGGCCGGCCTGGCGTGGGAGCTCTTCTCGCGGGGGGGGTCGAGGCGCTGGACGGAAGCCCACCTCCGTCGCGCGGTGACTTTTGCCAACGCCTGCGGCGCTTTGGCGGCGACCCGTTTGGGGGCGATGAGCGCCCTGCCTACCCGCGACGAGGTGGCTATCCTTGTGCAGAGCGGCAAGTTACGGTAGCAGGATTTCGAATTGGGTGGGGATATCTTGGACGGGATAGGATAGTTGGGTATTGAACTATGGAATAGAGGTGATGGGTAATGAGTAATGGGTGATGGGTGTTTCGAAAGATAGTGGTTTAACCGCTGTTGAGAACGTAACCCACGCATAACTCATTACCGCTTACTCATCACCTGGTTTTTGGAGGTACCGATGGCTTACGAGACGGCCTTTACCATGGATACGTCCAGCATCAAGTACGGCCCGGGGGTCACCCGTGAAGTAGGGGAGGACTTGCGCGATCTGGGGGTGACGCGGGCCATGGTGGTGACCGATCCGGTCCTCGCCGGGCTCGAGCCGGTCGGCCGGACTCTGGAATCGCTCCGGCGGGCCGGCGTCGACGCGGAGCTCTTCGATCGGGTGCGCGTCGAGCCGACCGACATCTCGTTCCAAGAGGCCATTGCCTTTGCCCAGGCCGGCGACTTCGACGGCTTTGTGGCGGTTGGGGGCGGCTCGAGTATCGATAGCGCCAAGGCCGCCAACCTCTACGCCAGCTATCCGGCTGATCTTCTCAGTTACGTCAACCCACCGATCGGTGAGGGGAGGCCGGTGCCGGGCCTCTTGAAGCCGCTCATCGCCATTCCTACTACCGCAGGAACCGGTAGCGAGACGACGGGTGTCGCCATTTTCGATCTATCGGAGCTACACGCCAAAACCGGTATCGCCCACCGCGCGCTCAGGCCGAGTTTGGGGCTGCTCGACCCCGAAAACACCCGCAGCCAGCCGCCCTTGGTCGCCGCCAGCTCCGGGCTCGACGTGCTCAGCCACGCCATCGAGTCGCTCACGGCTCTCCCTTATCATCAGCGGACCGCAGCGCCCGAGCCGCGCCTCCGCCCCGCCGACCAGGGAGCCAACCCGATCAGCGATCTCTGGGCCGCGAGAGCGATCGAGTTGGTGTCACAGAACCTGATCCGCGCTATTCATGAACCGGATGACGACGAGGCTCGCAGCAATATGCTCTTGGCCGCGGCCTTCGCGGGGATCGGCTTCGGGAATGCGGGTGTGCACCTGCCGCACGGAATGTCTTATCCGGTTTCGAGCCTGGTCAAAGACTACCGGCCACAAGGCTACCCAACGGATCACGCCATCATCCCGCACGGCATGGCGGTGATCCTCAACGCCCCGGCCGTGTTCCGCTATACCGCTCCGGCCGATCCTCGCAGACATCTCTACGTTGCCGGCCTCCTGGGAGCGGAGGTAGAGGGCGCCGCCGAGGAGGATGCCGGTGAGCTGCTGGCCGGAGCTGTCATCGAGCTGATGCGGGCGACCGGGGTGCCCAACGGCCTCGCCGCCATCGGGTTTGGCGAGGAAGATCTGGATGCGCTGGTGGCGGGGACCTTGCCACAACACCGGGTGACCAAACTCTCGCCCAGGCCCGCCGGTGCCGAGGAGCTCCGGGCGCTGTTCAAAGACGCCATGCGGTACTGGTGAGTTGTGCGGGCGATGAAAGAGAGAGCCGTTATCGCCTTCGATCACCACACCGCCGAGTGGGTGGAGGATCCCTATTCGGTCTACCGGCAGATGCGCGATGGTTGCCCGGTGGCCTATTCAGAGGCACACGGCGGCTTCTGGTTGCTCTCACGTTACGAGGACGTGAGAGAAGCGCTGTCGGACTGGCAGACCATCAGCTCCAACTTCCCCGGCCGCATCGCCATCCCCCACACCACGCCCGGTCCCGCACCGGGCATCCCCATCGAGTTCGACCCGCCCCAACACACCCAGTACCGCAGCGCCGTTTCGACGTTCTTCTCGCCTGGTGAGGTGAAGAAACTCGAGCCCGAAATCACCCGTTTGGCTGGTGAGCTGATCGACGCCTTCATCGACCAGGGCGAGTGCGATATCGTCCGGGACTACGCCACCCCGCTGCTGGCCTACTCGCTGGCGCTGTTTCTCAACCTGTCGCTCGCGGATGTGGCAGAGATCGAGCGCTGGGCCGACGCCATCTTCGCCGGCCGCCTCAAAGATCCCGAGGGGGCCAAGCGGGCGCAGGCGGCGCTGGCCGACTATATCGGCGAGCAGATGAGCGCGCGCAAACTGAACCCCGGGGACGACCTGTTTTCGACCCTGGTGCAGATGGAAGTGGACGGCACACGCCTGACCGATACCGAACTCCTCGGCTACGGCCGCATCATCTTGTTGGCCGGGCGCGAGGCCGTGATCGACGGCCTCTCCAACAGCTTGTGGTACTTAGCGGGACAACCGGAGAAGCGGCTCCGACTCAACAGCGAGCCGGAGCTTCTCCGCCCGGCCGTCGAGGAGTTCCTGCGGTTCATGTCTCCCATTCAGCTTCTCGGCCGGGTGGCTACCAAAGAGGTGGAGCTGTACGGGCAGACCCTTCACGAGGGGGAGTCGGTCGCCATGACCTACGGCTCTGCCAACCGGGACGAACGGATCTTCCAAGAAGCGGATCGGTGCCTGCTCGACCGGAAGCCCAACCCCCACCTGGCCTTCGGCGGTGGTCCCCACTACTGCCTCGGCGCCCACCTCGCCCGCTTGGTGATCCGGGTGGGGATCAGCTGTTTTTTACAGCGCATCCCGGAGTTCAGCCTCTCCACGGATAGGGCTGCCGAGCGGAAACCGAACGGCGACGCGCGGGGGTTCAAAACGCTCCCTGTGGAGTTCTGAGGCTCGCGCTGTGTACGATATGAGGTGTGAACGATCCACTTGTATCTCACGACCGTTTCTACAGCTATGACGAACTCAGCTCGGTTCTCACGTCCCTGGCCGATGCGTATCCCGACCTGGCCAAACTTAGCTCGATCGGCACTTCCTTCCGCGGACGCAACGTCTGGCTGATCGAGATTACCAATCGCGCTACCGGTCCGGCCGAACACAAACCGGGTTTCTATATCGACGCCCACATCCATGCCGAGGAGCACACCACTTCTGCGGTGGCCCTCTACGCCGCCTGGTATCTGCTGACGCGTTACGGCAGCGATGATGAGGTCACCCGCTTGCTCGACCAGCAGGTCTTTTACATCCTGCCGCGCCTCAACCCCGATGGAGCGGAAATGTCGCTGCAGCCACCCTACCAACGTTGGGTGGGGAACGGTCGCTACCTGCCCGGTGAAGAGCTCGATCACGGTGTCATCCCGCAAGACCTCAACGGCGACGGCTATATCGTTCACATGCGGGTTCCGGATCCGCTCGGCGAGTGGAAGGTGAGCTCGCGCGACGCCAGGCTCTTGGTGCAGCGCCAACCGGGTGAGGAGGGTGGACAGTACTACCGGCTCTACCCAGAGGGCCTGATTCGTGACTTCGATGGGGTGGAGGTGACGCTTCAAAAACCGCGCGACGGCAACCTCAACCGTAACTTTCCGGCCGGATGGGCGCCGGAGGTCGAACAGTACGGTGCCGGCGAGCTGCCGCTTTCGGAGCCCGAGGCCAGCGCCCTGGCCCGCTTCATCCTCGAGCACCCCAACATCGCCGGCATGTGCAGCTACCACACCCACGGCGGCGTGATTCTCCGCCCCTCGATGACTGCGTCTGACAGCGCCATGTCGCCGCGGGACCTGGCGCTTTATAAGGATCTCGGTGCGGTCGGCACCGAGTTGACCGGTTACCCGACCATCTCGATCTATGAGGAGTTCACCCCCGATAAGAGCAAGCCGCGACGGGGCGGGCTCATGGACTGGACCTACGAACAGATGGGCATTATCAGCTTCGGCCCGGAGCTGTGGGATATCGAGCGGGAGGCCGGGGTCGAGAAGGCCTCTTACTACAACCTGTATCCCCGCGACGAGGAGACGGCCTACCGGGTGCTCAGCTGGGTCCTCGAGCACTGCGGCGAGCAGGGATTCCGCGACTGGGAGCCGTTCGAGCACCCCCAACTGGGGCCTGTGGAGATCGGCGGCATGGTCGATATCTGGACCTACCGCAACCCGCCCCTCACGTTGCTCGAGTCGCTGTGTCACGACAACGTGCGCTTCAACCTCCGCCACGCCGCCGCCGCACCCAGGGTCCGGGTCGACGGCGTCGAGACGGAGGCCCTAGGAGCCGGGCTCTACAAGGTCAGGGCAGTCGTTGCCAACCATGGGTACCTGCCCACCAACCTCTCCGACGTGGCGATCCAGAAGGGGGTAGCGGTGCCGGTGACGGCCGAGCTCGAACTCGATGGGGCCGAGTTGATCATGAACCCGGCCAAGGTCGAGTTGGGACACTTAGCGGGCCGCAACGAGCGCCAGTATCCCTGGTCGCAGTTCGGACAGCAGTGGACGGCCACCAAAAAAGCGGCCGAGTGGCTGGTGAGAGCGAGCGATTCTCGGAAAGCGTCTCTGCGAGTCGTCGCCGTTTCGCAGCGGGCAGGGCGGCATGAGCGTAAGTTAACTCTATCCGCAGAAGGTGAGGCACCTCCATCCTAGCAGTAAATGGGGTAAGATATGCCTATGTTTTACCCTATTAATTCCACGTGCTACCCCCTTCTCGCTCGATGAAATCGCTCACTCCTAGCTACCTTGAGGGGCTCAGCTTCCACTCAGAGCAAGTGAGCGTGTTACGTGCTTTGGGGGAGTTTCGAGGTAAGCAAGAGCTTTACGCCCGACAAACCCCGGAAACGCTCAAATCACTGCAGACCGTGGCAGTGATTGAGTCGGTAGAGTCGTCCAACCGTATCGAGGGTATTGAAGCCCCTCGTGAACGGGTGCAGGCTGTAGTTCTGAAACGCTCTCGGCCTTCGGGACGTTCTGAGCTAGAGATCGCCGGGTATCGTGACGCGCTGGAAATGATTCATGAGTCAGCACAGTACATGTCTTTTCGTGTCAATATCGTAAAGCAACTCCATGGCTTGCTTTACCGCTACGTGGCACAAGAAGGGGGTCGCTACAAGGCTACGCAGAACGACATCGTCGAGCGACTCCCTGACGGAACTATTACCCGAGTACGTTTCCGCCCGCTGAGTCCTGTCGAAACTCCACAGGCGATGGAAGATTTGTGTAGCAGGTATCACGAAGCCATCCACGACTTACAGGTAGAGCCTCTCATAGCCATTCCCTTAGCGGTGCTCGACTTCTTGTGTATTCACCCGTTTGCAGATGGGAACGGCAGAACCGCGAGGCTCCTTACGCTGCTCTTGCTCTATCACTTCAATTACCGTGTGGGTCACTACATCAGTTTAGAGAGGCTGTTTGAACAGACCAAGGAAGGTTACTACCGGTCTCTTGAGGCGAGTTCTCAAAAGTGGCACCGGGCTGAACACGATCCTTACCCCTGGTTACAGTACTTTTGGGGGATTCTGTTGGCTGCCTATAAGGAGTTTGAACAGAGAGTCACCTCTGTCAGAGGTGATCATGGATCTAAATCAGACATGATTCGGGCGGCGGTCAAGAGGCGCTTGGCACCCTTTGCGATATCCGAGATCGAGAGGGAGCTTCCCCATGTGAGCCGGGACTTGGTTCGCTTGGTATTAAGGCAATTGCGGGACGAAGGCGTTCTTCGCTCAACCGGGAAGGGGAGGGGAGCGAAATGGGTAAAAGTGGGATAGGGTCGAACGACGGCAAGACGTACGCCTAGCCCCGACGGGGTGTGGTGGGGTAGCTGACGGGGTCGATCAGCGCGTCGACCAGCGCCGGGCGGCCCCGAGTCAGGGCGTAGCGCACGGCCTGTTCACAGGCCTGTTCGCTGGCGACCCGGCGGTAGGCGACGCCGTAGCCCCGAGCGATCGCCGCGAAGTCGGGGTTGGTGAACTCCGTGCCGAAGGCGGGACGGCCCGAGCGGAGCTGGCCCGAGCGGATCAGGTCGAGCGCATCGTCGTTCATCAACACGATCACGACGGGCAGATCGAGCGCTCTGAGGAGCCCCAACTCGCCGAGCGTCATCGCCAGGCCGCCGTCGCCGGTGATGCACACCACGGGTTCACGCAGCACCCGGGCGGCGGCGATGGCGGCGGGCAGACCGAAGCCCATGGCAGAGAGGCCGTTGGAGACGAAGTAGCGGTTCGGTTCCAGGGCCGGCCAGTGGAGTGCGGTCAGGATCTTGTGCGAGCCGACGTCGGTGCTGACCAGCGTATCGCGGGGAGCCGCCCGGCGCACCGCGTCCAGGACGCTCTGTGGCCGGAGCCGGCCGGGACGGGGCTCGGGCAGCCGCTGCTTTGCGAGGGTACTACGGTACTTCTCCACCCGTACCGTACCCCAGTCGGGATCTGGATTGCTGCGGATGTCGGCCAGCGGCTCGAGGATCGGTTTCAAGGGGCCGACCAGCTCGGCGATGGCAGGGATCACCGGGTCTTCGTTGGGCCAGGGCGCGATCCAGATGAGGGGTTGCGGTTGGTCCCAGACCTTGACCAGTTCGACCACGTCGAAACCGATGGCGACGATGAGGTCAGCTTCGTCCAAGAGTGCGTAAGCCGGATCGGTGCGGGTCAAGCCGATGGTGCCACCGGCCAGCGGGTGATCGTCGGCGAGGCTCCCCTTGGCCTTGGGGCTGGTGAGAACGGGGGCTTGCAAGGTCTCGGCCAGGCGCTTCAACTCAGCGTATGGAGCGTCTGGCTCTATCCCCAAACCCACTACGATCGCCGGCCGGTGTGCTGCCCGTAGAGCGTCACAAGTTGCCGATAGGTCCGCTGTGGAGGTCATTGCTTCGGTTGGCGCTAGATCCGGCGAGGTACCTGTCTGCGTCGTTCGCGCCGACATCTCGCTGCTGAGCCCTAAATGCACCGGGCCGGGTCTGCCGGTGGTGGTCAGTCTCAAGGCGTTGCGCACCACCTGACCGCTACCTTCGGTCGTGAGTTCCAGGCTCGCCTTGGTGATGGGTCCAAACGTCGCCTGGAGGTCGAGCATCTGGTGGGTATGGCGTCCGATCTGTTCGTCGATGGGTTGGGCCGTGATGACCAATACCGGGGCGCGGTCGAAGTAGGCGTGGGCAACACCGCAGTAGGCGTTGGCAGCCCCGGGTCCCAAGGTCGTGAGGCAGATCCCGGGCTTGCCGGTGAGGCGGGCCTGGGCATCGGCCATGTAGATGGCTGAACTCTCGTTGGCGACCAGCACGAAGTTCGTTCCTTGCCGCCTGAGCGCGTCGAGGACCTCGACGTTCTCGCCACCGGGTAGGCCGAACACGGTATCGATTCCCGCTTCCAACAGGCTTTGGGCCAACGCCTGGGCAACCGTAGTCATGTTCTCTACTCGGGTAGTCCGGCCAGCTCCTTGGCCAGCGCGTAGATGGCGGTCCAGTCTTGGCTTCCGCGGCTGCGAGACCGAGCGAGGCTGTACACTTCTCTGGCCGCTGCGCCGAGTGGAACAGGCACTTTGGAGCCCGCCGCCAGATCGAGGGCGAGCCCCAGGTCTTTGTGGGCCAGATCGAGCATGAAAGCGGGTGTGAGATCGCCTTTGAGTACCTTGGCCGGGTAGGTAGTGGCCATGTGACCCTGACCCGCAGCGGTTCCTGCCATCACCCGCATGGCCAGCGCCACCTCGAGCCCGGACGCTTCGGCCAGCGTCAGCGCCTCGGCGGTCAGCACGTTCAACACGGTCGACATGAAGTTGTTGATGATCTTCATGCGGGAGCCCATCCCGGGCCCACCGCAGTCGACGATGGTATCACCGAGCAGTTCGAATAGGGGCCGGGCACGCTCGAGGTCACTCTGAGCGCCTCCGGCCATGATGAGCAGCTTGCCCTCTTGAGCGTGCAGCGAGGTTCGGCCTACGGGCGCGTCCACCATGGCATAGCCCCGTTCTTGAAGGCTGTTTCGGATGGCGTCGGTTTCGTTGGGGTGGATAGTCGACATATCGATGAAGAGCGCCTGCGAGCTCATCGACTCGAGGATACCGTCATCGTCGAAAAGGGCGGCGCGAACGTTGCCGGCGTTGGGGAGCATGGTGATGACGAACTCGGCGCCGCGAGTCGCTTCGGCTGCCGAGCGGGCGGCGATGCCCCAGTTTTTGGCGTGCTCGGCGAGCGCATCAGCATCGAGATCGAAGCCGCTGACGGTATGCCCGCCGCTTAGCAGGTTGCGGGCCATCGGCAACCCCATGGTCCCGAGCCCGATAAAGGCGATTTGTGCCACTAGTTGCACTCCTCTCGCTGGCGTGGTGGGGAGTCACCTCGGAGACCACCGACGGCAGGTATAGACGATGATACCTGCTTTGGATGAGCGCGCCGCGCCCCTGCTTGTGTCGCAGCTATCTGTAGAAAGAGGCGGCGGAGCGAATCGATGGCTCCAAAGGCCCTTGACATCTGTGCGAACATCGACTATATATTCAAATATGACTAGCCGGTCGATATCGACCAATTGGTCGAAGAACTATAAACAGAGGGCACAGACACACGATCGCAAGGCCTTATGAAGCGAAAGAGCAGGAGCGAACTCAGGTCGGAAGCGACCCACCAGGCCCTGATCGATGCCGCGCGGGAGCTCTTTACCGAAAAGGGTATGGACCTCGCTACCATCGACGACATCACCAGCCGGGCCGATGTCGGCAAGGGAACCTTTTACTACCACTTCGACAACAAGAACGAACTCATCCGCGAGCTGTTGCAAGATATCATGCAGCAGCTCTGTGACGAGATCGACACCAGATCGCGCGATGCCGAAGGGCTCGAAGCCCTTCTCGATCAGACGATCAGTGCTCACCTGGAGTTCTTTCATGCCCGCCGTGACGACTTCATCCTCTACTTCCAAGGACGGGCCGACATGATGCTCCAGGAAGGTTATCAGGGGATCGATGAGCCCATCTTCCTCTACTTGGAACGCCTGGCGCAGCTGATTGCCGGAATCACCAACCACCACCTGTCTACAGAGACGCTGAAACGGATCACCAACGCGGTGGCAGGTTTCGTTACCGGCTATTTCGCCTTTGCCTCCATCAGTGTCGAGGAGCAAGAGCTGCAAGAGACCTTTGGACCGCTCCGGAAGACGTTGGTGGCTAGCTTGTCACGCTATATCAGGGAAGAGCTCAGCAGAGAGAAATCCCTGCGAAGTTCCGAGGCGGGCGATCAAACACCACCTTGAAGCTCAACCTTGGTTGGTGTGACACCTACTAGCAGCTAACCGTTATATTCAAATTTCCGAGGTCGACAGATGAATAGAATTGAACCGAGCAAGATTCCAGAGGCTTTAGTGGACATCTACCCTTGCCGGCAAACCGACGACCGGTGCCCGGCGGATGCCGGCGCTCGGGGTGGCGGGCCGTTGCCAGAGCGTACCGCGACGAGGTCACCCGTGCCGGCCGCGGGCGAGGGCGTGAGCACGGTGCAGGTTCGCATCGTCACCGAACTCGAAGAGTGCCAGAACATCTGGCTGCGCCATGTTCCGCTCGAGCAGCTGACCGATCGTTGGGCTCTCAGGGAGTGCTTCCACCGTCACTATCGGCGACAGCCCTTTTTCGTTGTCGCCGAGGAGGCCGGCGAGTTGGTGGGCTTGCTGCCTTTGTCCTGGCTTCCCGAGAGCGGTTGTTTCGGCTACTTTCCGGGCGAGGTGTGGCACGGCAAGACCTGGCTGGAGCAGAACCGGGTGCTTGCTCGTGACGCCTCTGTCCTGGCACAGATGATGCGCTCTCTCAAGGAGGTCGGCCTTCACTACCACCTGCGCTATCTGTTAGCCACTCCCAGCCTGCAGTGCCAAGGGGAGGGTATCGATGAGGTCGGTTACCTCTTCTACCCGTCCCAGTTCCAGTTCGATCTGGAGAACTACTTCGAGCTCTTTTCGCGCAAGTCGGCCAAGGCGATCAGGCGTCGGCTGGAGGCGTTCGAGACCCGTGGTGTGGAAGTGCGGCTCGATCGGGAGTCGGACTTCGAGCTGATGATCCGTATGAACCTCGAGCGTTACGGAACGGATTCCTACTTCGCCGACCAACGGTTCACCCGGAGCTTTCGGGATCTCATGGGCTTATTCCTGGAGGAGGGGACGCTGCGCATCACCACGGTGATCATCGAAGGGGAACCGGCTGCCGTCGATTTCGGCACCGTTTTCGATGGGGTGTATACCTTGCTCGGCGGCGGTACCAACGCGCGTTTCCCCGATATCGCCAAGTACATCAACCTCTACCATATGCGGCGTGCTTGTCAAGAGTCCCTGGAAGCCGTCGATTTTCTCTGCGGGGAGTTCCACTGGAAGCCGATGTTCCACCTTTCGGCTAGGCCGCTCTATCTGCTCTCGAACCTCGAGAGCGCCCCGCTGACAACTTCTGCCTCGACGGAATGGGTACCTGAGCCGGTTGCACAGAGGCTAGGCCTCTAGTTGTCGTGAAGCCGTCGATGGCCGATAAACGCGTGGTGGTGGTAGGCACCACCGCAGATTACATCGAGATCATCTCGGAGCGTTTTCCGGGCCGAGCCTTGTTTGTGACCGACGTCTGCGAGCGAACCTCCTGGCAAGGATTACCCCCCGATCCCTCTTCGGAGGTCGTCTGCCGGCTCGGGCGGCCCGATGAGGTCTTGAGGGAGTTGGAAGCCCACCTGCTTCGTTGGTCGATCCAGGCCGTCGGAGTCGCTTGCTTCGATTGTGAATCGCTCATGCTGGCATCGCTATTGGCGGCGGCGTTGGCGCTGCCGTTCCCAACGGCTGGTGAGGTGGCCAGCTGCCGATCGAAGTACGCTGCCAAGGACCTGTGGTGGGCAAGCGGGGTCAGCTGTCCCGCTGCCGGTCTCGTCAGAACTCCTGGTGAGGCGGTCGACTTCTGGCGGCGCGTTTCGTAGCCGTTGGTGTTGAAGCCTATCACGGGTATCGGGAGCGAGCTCGACTTCCTTTGTGAGACGGAGCGGGAGTGCCTCGCTGCCTATCAGCTCCTCCGGGAGAGGTTGAAAGATCATCCGGATGTACGTCTTTACGAGACCTTTGACCCTTCGACTCGTTGCGATCCCAGAGCTGTGGTCGCAATCGAAAGCTATGTCGAAGGAACCGAGTACAGTTGCGATTTCGTGCTCGAACAGGGCCGGGTATCGATCCTTCGCATCGCGCGGAAAGTTGCCGTCGAGGGGCACGGTTTCGGTACCATCTTGGCCTATCTGCTCCCCGGAGAGCTCCCCGATGGCCTCTCCGTCGATACCCTCGCTTCGCACCTGCTGGCCGCCTCCCGCGCCCTCGGCCTCGAGCGGACGCTGGCCATGGCTGATCTCATCGTGGCTGCGGGCGAAGTCTACTTTTTGGAAGTGTCGCCTCGGCTGGGGGGAGACTGTCTTCCGGAGCTGGTCAAGGCCAGCTGTGGCTTCGATATGCTCGGCGCCGCGCTCGATTTTGCTGAGGGCAAGTCCGTGGAACCCCCCCCTCTGGTGGCTTGGAAGCAGTTCGTCGGCTTGAGGCTGTTCGCTTCGTGCCAGGGAGAGATCAAGCGCATCGATACGGGTGAGTTGCTGGCAGACCAGCGGGTCTTGCGGCTGGAGCTCAAGCGCCAGGCTGGTCACAAGGTGGTGCTGCCACCTAGCGACTACGGTTCTCACCTTCTCGGGCACCTCTTTTTCAAACCTCACTCGGTCCTCGATCTCGAGACCGAGTGCTTGGAATTGGCCGGCCGACTTCGAGTGGAGTACGCCTGATGGCGCTCCCGGTCCCCCCAGACGCATCGGGATCCCCTTGCCTTTTGGAGAGGGGGCGGGTCGAAGCCTTGGTGCGCAGCCACCTGACTCGTAATGGTCGCTACCTCGATATGGTTCAAAAGTACGGCTCCCCCCTCTACTTCGTCGACGAGGCGGCCCTCGCCGACCGAGCGCGGCAGTTCCGTGCCGCCTTTGAAAGCCAGCTCCAAGCTGTACGCTGCTTTTATGCCGTCAAGAGCAACAACCATCCCTTCTTGGCAAAGACCTTGCTTGGCATGGGCTTCGGCCTGGATGTTTCCAGCGGTATCGAATTGGAAGGAGCTCTTGCGTTAGGGGCTACCGACATCCTGTTCAGCGGACCCGGCAAGACGGCCTCTGAACTGGCGTTGGCGGCGCAGCACCACGAGCGTGTCACCGTTCTCATGGACAGCTTCGGTGAGCTCGAGCGCCTCGAGCGCGAGGCTGCAAAGCGCGGGCTACAGGTGCGGGCCGGCGTCAGGTTGATGTCCGATGAGCGGGGTCTGTGGCGCAAGTTCGGAATCCCCCTTCACGACCTGTACGCCTTTTGGGAGGCGGCTTCGCGTTGTTCACACGTCACCTTGTGCGGGCTCCAATTCCACGCCAGCTGGAACCTGAATCCCGGAAACCAGATGGCTTTCATCGCCCGTCTCGGACAGACCTTATCGGCTTTTGAACAAGAGGTCTTGAGCAGGATCGAGTTTGTAGATATCGGAGGTGGCTACTGGCCCGCTCAGGGGGAGTGGCTTCACCCTGCTGACGAGGCAAATCGATCGCATCCGCTGGAAACGAGCGCTTCTCAAAGGCCCCCAGTCCATCTGCCGGCGGTTCCCATCGAGCAGTTTGCCGAGAAGATCGGCCGAGCTCTACAGGAGCATCTCTACCCGCACCTTACCTGCGCGATCTATCTGGAACCGGGTCGCTGGGTCTGCCACGATGCCATGCACATCCTCCTGAGGGTGGTCGACAAAAAGGAGCGCGAGCTGGTCATCACTGATGCCGGCACCAATACCGTCGGCTGGGAACGCTACGAGACCGACTACTTTCCGGTGATCAACCTGAGTCGACCTTCGCTCGAGGAAGTTCCTTGCTTGATCCTCGGCTCTCTCTGTACACCTCACGATGTCTGGGGGTATCGCTATTTCGGTGGTGCTATCGAGCCCAATGATGTCCTGTTGGTGCCATCGCAAGGGGCGTATACCTACAGCCTGCGCCAACGCTTCATCAAACCGCTCCCGCGTGTGGTGATCGCCAAGGGTTCTACCATCATCGCCTGGGATGACGTGCCTTGGGAGGGCAGTGCGGGGGACACTGTTTTACAGTGATGCCCCGCCCGAGTTCGGCGTCGTGCTACGGGGCGAGCACGTTGCCGCGGCGTTCTTCCAACATGGGGTGAGCGAGCTCATGACGTGCAATCCCAAAGACTTTACCGTCTTTCCGAGGTCGACCGTTACCGATCCGCGAGCTGCGTAATTGGTACGGCATGGGGTCAGCGGGCTTCTGACGATCCCGGTCGTGCCAGCTCGCCGCGCGGCGTGCGGAAGTAGAGCAGAAAAAAGACCGCGCCTAGAAACACCAGGCAGGCTACCGTCAGAAAGTAGCTCGAGAACCCCCGTCCGTCGATCAGATACCCTCCGGCGAAGAGGATGCCGGATTCGCCTACCCCCTGCCCCGTTACGGCGGCCCCCGCCATCAAAGCCCACCAGGCGGCGCCGACCACCTCCATGCGGTACACCGAGATCGCCGAATTCGATACGGCCGCCAGGGCCATCACCGCCATATACGAAAGCGCTGCCGTGAGCGGTTGGGGAAAGAGGGCGAGCGGTACCAGCAGGAGCGCCATACCGAGCATCGACAGCGTCACGGTCATGTGGTTGCCGATGCGAGCGGCCAAGAGCGGGGTGCTGAGCGCCGCCGTGCCGGATACCAGGAGCGACACCGCGGCGATGGTACCGATCTGAGCAGTAGAAACGTTCAGGCCGACATCCAAATAGACGTTGAAAAACCCCAGCGTGCCGACCTCACCGGCCATGCGCAAGAGCTCTACTAGAACCAGCGGCACGATGAGGGCGATGGGAGCTGGTCCTGTCGCTTTTTCGGCACGCTCTTCCGGTAGGCCGTCGACATCGTGGGCCGCGAGCATGGCGAGCAGGGCGGGCAGGTAGAGGAGCGCGCCTAAAAAAAGGGCGTACCGGTAAGGTGCCGGCTCTTCGAGTGACACTCCCAGAATGGTGGCAAAGAGCCCTGGCAGCAGGCCTCCGACGAGGCTGCCCGCAACTCCCGCCAGGGGGAAGAGGGCCGTGCGCACCGAAAACGCGTGGTTTCGTTCGGCAGGTGTCGTGGTGCCCATCAGGTAGGTGTTGCTGTTGACCCAGTAGAGCGGGCCTCCCAAAAAGGCCAACATGAAGGTGGCGAACAACCAGGTCGCTTGCCAGCCGGATGGGACGAACTCAGCCAGCGGTAGCAGCCCGAAGCCGAGTAGGTAGAGAATGATACCGGCGATGATCAGCTTGCGGCTGCCCCACCTTCGGCCGAGCGCGCTGGCGGGGAGGCTCATGACGATAAACGAGACCTGCCCTGCAGCGTTGACCGCCCCGATAAAGGACGGACCGTAGCCGAGACGGAGCAGGTAGAGATTGAAAAGAACGACGAAGAGCCCGTAGTAACTGATGCCGATGGCGACCGGGGTGATCAGGTAGAGGCGCGCGTTGCGGTTGAAGCGGCGTAGGGTGCGCCAGTAATCCAGCACCTTTAGCCGCGTTTCAACATCACGATGGCGCCGTCGGTGGCTGCTAGGCGTAGTGTGAAGCGCGCGCCTCCGTTTTGCTCGATGGCGATCTCTTCGCCTGAGAAAAGCTCCACGGCTGAGGAGGCCGTCGTTGCCGCAGGCACCGTAACGGTAAAACTAGCCTCCGAAGCGCCTTCGTTATTGATGATCACGGCCCAACTGTCTTGGTGCACGAGCAGGTGAGCGTCGAGGTGGTGATCGACGTAGTGCTGGTCTTTGCCGCTGAGGACGACATCGGGTCTGGCGCCACACAATGCCACGAGATTGGCGAGAAGTTGGATTGCCGACGGATCGCGGTGTTCCCAGGCGGCGATATCGAGGTGGGTGGCGACCAAGATGGCCTGTCCCCGTCCGATACGGCGTCGCAAGATGGCGGGCGCGCCGTCGACGAAACGGGCCAGCACCTCCGCGTCGTCGCTTCGTTCGAAGGTCTGCCGGTGCCAGTAGCCCTGGACGGTTTCTGTGGGGATTCCGGCGAACAGTGGGTTGGTCGCTTCGGTCTCGATAGCCGTGGCGGAATCGGCCTCGCGAACGACCTCGAGCCGGGTTTCCCTAGCGCCGAACAGGTCTGTCAAGCCCGCTCCGGGGCGGTCGCTCCAGGCCCACCCCTTCTCGTCGAGGTGCGCGAGCTTGGCGAAGCCGATGACGCTTCCGCCGCGCGTGACGAAGTCACGGAGCTTCTCGGCGTGTTCACCCGGCATGTGCATGACAAAGGGCAAAAGGATCACCTGGTAGTCCGCTGTCTGTGATCCGATGAAGCGCGGTTCGACGAACTGGATGGCATAACCCTTTTGCCACAGGGCGGTGTGCGCACCGCGGAGGGCGCCGTAGAGGAAACGCTCGTTCGCCTGACCGTCGATAGCGATGACGTTTTCGTGGGTGTGATAGAGGGCGACCTGCGCCTGAACCGGTTGGGCGTCCAAGAAGAAGTCCTGGTGTTCGGCAACAACGCGGTTGACCTCCGCCGCCGCATGAAAGCGTTCGGTCGGTTCTCCGTGGAAGTCCACCAGGCCGCCCCAGTGCAAGGGGATGCAATTCCAGTCGCGGTAGCCTTGGTAGAGCAGGGCTTTGGCTCCGTGGCCCAGACAGGCGAGGTTAAAGCGCTTGATATCCAGGGCCGTGGTAGAGAAGTTGGGACCGGCCGAGAAGCCGCCGAGCGGACCGCTCTCGAGCTCTGGGATCCACATGGTGCGGTTGTTGTGGTGCGCCACCGAGTAAGCGAAGTCGAGGAACCACGAGGAGTGCGGCGGGTCTTTTTGGAAGTTGTTCTCCGAAGGGTAGATGTCGTGACCGATGATGTCGGGTACGCCCCCGACATCCCAGTGGTTGGGTTCGTTCCGAGCCCCGAGGTCAGGACGTAGACAGTCGTAGAGGTTGTGCATGGTGAGCTGCATGCCGTCAAAACGTTTGATGAGCTGGTGCTGGAATATCAGGTAGTCCGTCAGTGAGTCGTGTATGAAGCAGCGGAAGTCGAGCCAGGCGGTTCCGTTGCCCCACTCCGCCGGCAGCGAGCGCGGCGGTTCGATCTGGCTCCAGTCGTGGTACCGGTAGTGGGTGGGATCCCAGCTCCAGGCGGTGTTCAGTGTGTCGATATCGCCGTATTTGGCCCGGACCCACTCGCGGAAACCCGCGGCGCAGTGCCGGCAGTAACAGTAGTAGCCGTAGCGTCGTGGGTGGGCGTGTTCTGCGCCTGTGAAGGGGGTGGAGTGCCCGATCTGGTTGTCGAGTTGCCAACAGGAGAGGGTCGGGTGCTCGCTGTAGCGCTCGAGCAGCAGCGTGAGGTAGCGGCTGAGCTCGCCGCGCAAACCGGGATTATTGACACAAGCCCAACCCCACATGGTGTTGGTGGGGTAGGCTACCCCTTCTCTGGAGATACGTTGAAGGTCGGGGTAGTCTGTGAGCATCCAAATGGGGGGGTTGCACGAACCGGTACCCAGGACGATGCGTAGATCGTAGCTGTTGGCGAGTTCGAAGATGCGGTCCAGCCAGCCCCACTCCGGGTGACCGCGTTTCGGTTCGATGTAGTCCCAAGAGGCCAGCAGTTCCGCGGTCCGGATGGTGTTCAATCCGGCGCGCTTCATGTTGCTGAGGTCTCGTTCCCAGTCCTCGGGATCGTGAAACGGGGGGTAGTAGCTCGAGCCGATGGGGAAGGTGTCCATCCGGATTTTCATGTCGCTATCCTTTCGTGAAGCGTCGGAGGGTATCATATCCCGGCTTTGTCTGATAAAAAACCTGTGCTGTTAAGCGCGGTATCGTAGGGCACGGTAACGACTCTGAGAGAGTGGGGTGTAAGGTGGACGCATTGTTGCGAGGCAAGGTGGCTGTGATTACGGGTGGAGCGAGTGGGAACGGGCGTGCAATCGCTCTGGCGTTCGCCCGGCACGGTGCTGATGTGGTCATCGCCGATATTCGTCAAGAGCCTCGAGAAGGCGGGGTGCCGACGCAGCAGCTCATTTCACAGCAGACCGGCGCCAGGGCGAAGTTTATCTCGTGTGACGTCACCCGCCTCGCCGACCTAGAGGCTGCGGTCGCTACGGCGGATGATTTGGGCGGCCTAGACATCATGGTGAACAACGCCGGTATTTTGACCAAGCAGAGCCTGCTCGAGGCCGAGGAGGCCGAGTTCGACCGCATGATGGCTGTCAATGTCAAAAGCGTCTACTTCGGATCGCAAGTGGCTGCAAAGAGGATGCTCGTCAAAGGGAAAGGCGCCATCATCAACATGTCGAGCATCGCCGGAATGCGTGGAACCGGTGGCTACGCGGCCTACTGCACTTCGAAGGGGGCGGTGCGGCATATGACCTATGCGCTTGCGGACGAGCTCGGCCCCAAAGGCATTCGCGTCAACGCCCTCCATCCCGGTATCATCGAGACGCAGATGAACATCGTCGACGACCCCGTGATCGGCACCTCCGAGGGGGAGTCGTATCTACCGATGATCCCCTTGCGGCGCTGGGGGCAAGCGAGCGAGGTGGCAGATGCGGCCGTATATTTGGCCAGTGACCTCGCCAGCTATGTGAACGGCGCGTCGTTGGTGGTGGATGGGGGATTTCTGCGGATCTAGCGCCTATGAAGCGAGTTTGAATAGCTTGCTCATCACCCTGTCGAGGCCAGAGTCACGCCCAAGTCACACCCGGGTCACGCGTGTGCCGCGCTCAGGTCACAGGGGGTCGTCTACAGTGCTCATCAAGGTCGAAGCCAGCAAGCTTCGCCCAAGCTTCACTGAAGAAGGAGAAAGAGTATGAGCACTCGCAAAAACACCTCATTTGTCGCCATCGTTTCCGCTCTGATCGCCACATTCGTCATCGCCTTCGTCGCCTTGAGCTTTAGCCAGTCTGGTCCTAATGCATTCCAACAGGAGGTCGCCTTGGTACAGAGCAGCACCACCGGCATCACAGCGTTTGAAGGTCTTGTGGAGATCGAAGATGGTTGGTCGCAATTGATCAGGACCGAAGACGGCATCGCCATGGAGCTCCACACCTATGACCTCGAGCCGGGTGATGCGTATACGGCGTGGTGGGTCATTTTCAACAATCCTGGTGCCTGTAGTGAGGCCTGCGGGGAAGACGATATCTTCATCTTCGATGCCCAAGGCAACCTCACCCCCAACCCCGAAGCCGACATCTCGATCTTATGGGCCGCAGGGAACGTAGCCGGAGCGTCCGGTGACGCCACCTTCAGCGCCTACCTGGCCGAAGGCCGGCCGACGGGCGAAGTAGTCGTGGGGCAAGGGCTACAAGACGCGGTTGGTGCGGAAGTTCACTTGGTCGTGCGGAGCCATGGCGCTGCTCACCTCGATAAGCTCTACCAGCAGCTCAATTCCTTCGAAGCGCCCCCAGCGCTGGGAGGCGTCTGCGAGATCTGTCAGGATGTGCAGTTCGCGATCCACCAGGTTACGCCCTCAGAACAGATCGCCGGCAACTAGCAGCCGGCCACCCAGGCGCCGCACCCGGCCGGTTCCGGTAAGTTGGGTGTGGTACCACAAGAGCCCGAACTCTAAGCGACCCGCCGTAACAGGTGGGTCGCTGCTCTTTTTGGCCGGCGAACCCTATATCTTTCTGGTCGCCCCAAGATGAACATCGATACACGCCTTCTGAGCGTACAATCGAGGGTGATGGGCGTTCGCGTTCACCTTCTGGGAGTGCCGAGAATCCAGGTTGAGAACACCTGGCCCACACCGGCTTCCGGCAAGACGGCTGCGCTCCTTTATTATCTCGCATACCGGGACGGTTGGATCGCCAGGGACGAACTCTTATATCTACTCTGGCCCGATACGCTCGAGGCGAAAGCGCGGAGCAACCTGCGCAAACTCCTCAGCCGGTCGATCCGGGACTCGCCCTTTACGGGTGAACTGGAGATCGAACCCGGGCGGCTTCGCTGGAGTGTTTCGAGCGATGTGTTCGACTTCCAGCAAGCGCTCGAGGCGCAACGTTTCACTGACGCGGTAGAACTCTACAAGGGAGAGCTTCTCTACGGCTTTGTGCTCGAGGGAGCTCCCGAGTTTGCCAACTGGCTCGAGCAAGAGCGGGTCAAGCTCCATGGGCAGTGGCGCAATGCTGCTCTGGCGAGCGCTTTGGTCTTCGAAGCCGAGCAGCGACAGGGGGAGGCCATCGTTCTCCTCCAGAGGCTCTTGAATGACGATCCGCTCGATGAGGAGGCGGTACAACTCTACCTCCGCTGTGCCGAGGGTAGTGAAGAGCGTAAGCGAGCGCTGGAGGCCTTTGAGCGCTTTAGCAGCATGCTCTCGGATGAGATGGCGCTCGAGCCGCTCGCTGCCACGGTAGAGCTGGCGAGCCGGGTTCGTCAAGGTACGGGTCGGGTCGTCATCGCACCGCAGGTGGAAGTGGAGCCGGCTCCCAAGAGTCGACCCTCGCCTCCGCTGCCACCGGAACTCACCCCGTTTGTCGATCGACCCGTAGAACTACAGGAGATTTCAGAGCGGCTCGATCAATCGGATTGCCGGCTTCTCACTCTTACCGGTACCGGCGGTGTCGGCAAGACCCGCTTGGCCCTGAAGACGCTGATGAACCGCGAGAGCCGGTATCAGCACGGTGTGTACGCTGTCGCCCTGGCACAGGTCGAGACGTTTGTAGGTCTGCTCAGCAGGATTGCGGTGGCCATCGGTCAGCCCTTGGAGAGCGACGATCCGGAAGAAGAGCTGCTGCGCCGGTTGAAAAACAGGTCGATGCTCCTCTTTCTCGACAACTTCGACCGATTGGTAGGGGTGGCTCCCTGGCTCAACACGCTTTTGGCAGCGGCTCCCAACGTAACGTTGATCGCCACCTCAAGAGAGGCGCTCAACTTGCATGGGGAGTGGCTCTACCATGTGAAAGGCCTGGGCTATCCGGAGGCTGGAGAGGTCGCTTCCACCGACTGGCCGGTTCATGGTGCTGTGCAGCTCTTCAAGCAGACCGCTGAACGTTTGGGGGCGGTGCTGAGCCTCGAGGATGTTCCTGCTATCGTGCGTATCTGTCGTTTGGTGGAAGGCGTTCCCCTGGCGATCGAGTTAGCCGCTAGCTGGATGAGGGTGTTGGGGGCTGCCGATATCGCCGGGGAGCTCGAGCGCAACATCGACTTCTTGAGCAGCACCGGCCGGGATCTACCCGAACGACATCAGAGTATGCGTGCTGTGTTCGAGGCCTCATGGAAACTGTTGACTCCCGAGCAACAGCGCGTACTATCGGAATTGACCGTTTTTCGGGCGGGCTTCGATAGGGTGGCAGCAGAGCGTATCGTGGGCGCGTCGGTGCGGGTCTTGCTCGAGCTGGTGAGCAAGTCCCTGTTGCGGCGCCGGCAGACGGGGCGGTTCGATCTTCACCCCCTGATCCGCCACTACGGTGTTGAGCGCATTCAGAAAGCCGAGTCATTTCCCGGGCTGCAGCTGCGTCATACGGAGTATTACCTCCGCTACCTGGCGGAGAGTGAGAGTCGTCTGGAAGGTACGAGGCAATCCGAGACCGCGGTGTTGCTTTCGATGGACCAGGACAACTTCTTGGCCGCTTGGCGAGAGGCGGGGCGCCTCGGTCGTGCCGACCTCATTGACGCGGCGCTGTCGACGCTCTTCGACTTTTTCATTCTCGGAAGTCGCTATCGAGAAGGCCTTCAGGTGGTTCGTGAGGTGGCTGGTGTGCTCGTGAAGGCAGGGACTGCTTCAGCCACACTTCGTGCCAGGTTGCAGGCTCGAGAAGGTGCGTTTTTGGCGCGCATCGGATCCTTTGAGGAGGCCAAGGTCCTTCTGGAGGCGTGTCTCGGTGATATCGAGGAGAAATCCGAGCGGGCGTTCGTCTATGAATATCTCTCCCAGTATGTTCTCTATTGGCTCGATGAGGTCGAGGCCTCGCGAGCCCTGGCGGAACAGGCGCTGGCCCTCTACCGGGAGATGGGAGATATCTTCGGTATGGCGAAGATGAATTACTACCAAGGGAGCTTCGATTGGCACGCCGGAGATTACCGAGGTGCCATGATCAGATTGCAGACGGGTCGTGACATGTTCGAGAAGCTCGGCGATCTCAGGTGGGCAGCCCTGTGTTGTGCGGGATTGGGTCTTGTGTCTTATGAGCAAGAGGACTACCGGCGAGCCGAGCAACTCCTTACCGAAGCGTTGGATCTCTTCAAGAAGTTGGGGAGCCGCCACTGGATGGCCAATGCAGAGGCCAACCTCGGTCTGGTCTGGGCCAAAGAAGGGGACCACCAGGCGGCGCTTCGAGGCTACAGGCGGGCGTTGACGGTGTTGCGGGAAGTCGAAGATTGGCCCTGGGTGGCCGAGGTACACTCCAACATCGGACGCAGCCTCCTGGCAGTCGGGGACCCTGAAGGGGCGAAAGAGAGCTTCAGGGCCAGCCTGTCCACTTCGCTCGATTGCAACTCCAAGTCCGGTATGTTGAGAGCGCTGATCGGCTTTGCACATCTAGCGGTGCAGAGCCGTCCCGAGGACGCCCTCACCCTCTACCTCTTTGCCAGCCGCCATCCCATCACCGTCCACACCGATAAAAAGATCGCCCAAGAGGGCTTGGAGGCGATGAAACCTACCACGGAACAACTCGCTGCCGCTGGTGCCCGAGCGGAAGAGTTGGAGCTGGTGGCTACTGCCGAGCAGCTTTTCGAGCACGGGGAGCTCTCCTAGGTCACGTGCACGGTACGGTTGGCTTCGTCTTCGGCGAATCATATGACTTCAAACAGCGTGTTACACGGAAGAAACAGTGATCGGAAACCCGATCGATCAACAGGATTTCATATCACGACATGGTTGGGTAATGGGTAATGGGTGATGGGTAATGGGTGTAGCGAACCCTCGCTGTTGAGCTCGTCTGCTCCTGAGTTTGTGATCTGTGAAAGGCGAACACCCGTCTAATTTTCGCTTCGCAGGCAACGCACGCATTACTCATTACTCATCACCCATCACCTTTCCGTTTAGGCATATTCGCCGGTGCAGACTGGATCGGACGTAAACGTTCGACGCCCCATCGATCATTACCCTTTTTGGGTAGGATAGGGGAGTTTCCTAGGCGAGCGTTGCTACCAGCGCTCACAGAAAGGGTGGCGCTATGACCGACTCCCAGTCCGTTGCCGGGATGTTCCCACAAATTTCTGATGAAGAGAGGCTGCGGCTGCTCGAGCCCCCGAGTGGACCGGTGCGGGTGGTAATCGATACCGATACCCACAACGAGATCGACGACCAGTTCACGCTGGCTTGGGCGCTCTTGTCCCAAGACCTGCTCGAGATCGAAGGGGTCTACGCGGCGCCGTACTCCTTTGGGATCTACCGGGACGATCTGATTCGTGCCTACGAACTGTTTCAGGCCGGCCAACCCCTCTCTGGCGAATTGAGCCGCTTCCGAGGCTGGCTAGGCAACCTCTCTGAGGCCGGTGTCCACCCCGGGGACATCGAGTTCGTGCCGCCGGATGTCGGCATGGAGAAGAGTTTTGAGGAGATCTTGACCGTCTATGAAAAGCTTGGGCTCGATCCCGGTGGGTGCGTCTTTCGCGGTTCGGAACGCTACCTCACCTCGTATGATGCCCCGGTGGAGAGCCCTGCGGCCGAGCACCTTATCCAGAAAGCGCTCGAAGATGACGAGCGGCCCCTCTATGTTGCGGCCATCGGCGCGTTGACCAACGTAGCCTCGGCCCTGCTTCTCGAGCCGGCCATCGCCGGCCGCATCGTGGTGTTGTGGACGGCCGGTTTCCCCTCCTCGGTAAAGCAGTACAACCCTTCGTTCAACATGGAGCAGGACATGCTCGCCTCGAAGCTCCTGTTTGATTGCGGGGTGCCGCTCGTCTACCTGCCGGGGTTCCACGTCGGGGCGCAGCTCCGGTTGTCGTTGCCGGAGATGGAGGCGTGGGTGCGCGGCAAGGGGGCGATGGGGGACTACCTCTACTGGCTCTATACCCACAACCCCATCTATGAGCAGCGCTATATCCGTGGTCACTTCGGCCGCACCTGGGTCATTTGGGACCTCATCAATATCGCCTGGTTGCTCGACCCCGCCTGGGTGCCATCCGATCTGGTACCGTCTCCGGTGTTGGGGGACGACCAAGTGTGGCATCCGGCCCCCGCTGGGAGGCACGCGATGCGCGAAGCCTACGAGATCGACCGGGACGGCATCTTTCGCGACTTCTTCCGCAAGCTCGAGCAGGCACCTTGAGTTGCTGGTGGCGTTGCGCCTTTCAGAAATCTCGAGCGGTTTCTTCTACCTTGTTGACAACGCTTTTTTCGCCGTGACATCATGGCCCTTGCTTAGAGCGTGATGTTTGAGAGCCATCGATGCTGAAGCTGGTGGCGTGCCACAGTCTGCAGGTGTGGAAACGGTTCACTCCACCGCGTCAAAAATGGTGCTGTTATAGGGTGCAGATCGAGAGCATCCCTTGCTCTGTGTCGAACGCATGGTGCGTGAACTCGCCGCAAGGAGTAGATGACTGAATGACGGAACTCGAGCTCGACGGCCTGGTCAAACGTTTCGGTGATGTGACAGCCGTGAACGGGGTTTCGCTGACCGTCGACGCAGGCAGCCTGGTGGCGCTACTGGGGCCGTCTGGCTGCGGCAAGACGACCAGCTTGCGGATGATTGCCGGCCTCGAGCAGCCCACCGAAGGGGATATTCGCTTCAACGGCGAGAGCGTTTTGCACCTGGCGCCCGAGAAACGCAACATCGGCATGGTGTTTCAACGCTACGTCCTCTTCCCCCATATGAACGTAGCCGGCAACGTCGGTTTCGGCCTGCGAATGCGCGGGTTGCCCAAACCGGTCATCGCTGAACGGGTGGCCGAAGTGCTCGATATCGTGCAGCTCGGCGGCTTCGAACGGCGCTTTCCCAGCCAACTCTCGGGTGGGCAGCAGCAGCGGGTCGCCATCGCCCGTACCGTGATCACCAATCCGCGAGTGATGCTGATGGACGAGCCGCTCTCCAACCTGGATGCCAAGCTGCGCGAGGAGATGCGCGCCTTTATCACCGAGCTTCAGAAGCGCCTAGAGATCACCACGGTGTTTGTGACACACGACCAGGTCGAGGCCATCGAGCTCGCCGACCAGGTTGGGGTGATGTTCGACGGCGACCTGGTGCAATTTGGCACTCCTGAGGAGATCTTCAACCACCCCAAGACACCGCGCATCGCCGACTTCATGGGGGCTACCAACCTGATCTCGGGCACACTGCTCGAGAAAGGGTCGCAAGACTGCGTACTCGAAAGCTCCGTACGTAAACTCCGTATCGGCCACGTCCCCGAGCACGCCGTGGGCAACTCGGTGCTGGCGACAGTGCGGCCTGAGCACATCGATCTCTCTTTGCCGAGCGAAACGGGAGACGCGGTCGAGAACGCCTTCAAGGCCGAAGTGAGCGAAGCGGTCTACTTCGGTGGGACGCTGAGCTACCGGGTTCGAGCAGGTGACTTCAGTCTGCAAGTCAAGGACCGTTCGACGCGTCATTTTGCAGAAGGTGAGGAGGTGATCGTCAGGATCGACCCAGCGCACTTGTGGGTCTTTCCCGAAGCAGATACTGAGCTTCATGCACGGGCTTGAACGAGTTTTCTATAAGGGTAGATCAATGGCGCCGTCCTTTCGCTGTCGAACGTGGATGAGATGGGGATCGAGACCGGTGCCGGGAAAGGGATGAGAATGAAAAAGCTTCATTGGGTATTGGCACTTCTGATCGCTACCTTGGTGTTTACGCCGGCGTTGGCGCAGCCCAGCGGCGACCCCGACGCCGAGGCGTTTCGGGACGGGTTTCTGGCTGGGGTCTTGACCTGGGATGACGTGCTCGAGCGCGCCCAGGAAGAGGGTACCGTCAACTGGTTCCACTGGGGCGGTAGCGACGTGCTGAACGTGTGGATCGATCAGGTGGTGGCGCCGGATCTGGCCGAGCTCGGGATTACGCTGGAGACCTCGCGCATCCCCAATACTCGCGATGCGGTCGACCTGGTGCTGGCTGACGCCGCCGCCGGCCGTGGCGTCGGTCAGGGCACGGTCGACGCCATCTGGATCAACGGTGAGAACTTCCTGACGCTGTCGCGGCAGGGCCTCAACTTCGGATCCGTGACCGACAAGCTCCCCAACGCCCAGTACTTCTTCCTGGATCCCGACGATCCCCGCTCTGGGGCCAACCTGTTCGACTTCGGCTTCCCCAACAACATGGAAGAGGTGCCCTGGTCGGGTGGGCAATACAGCTGCTACATCGACACTGCCCGCCTGAGTCGCGAGGACGCGCCCACCGACTATGCTGAGCTCGAGGCCTGGATGCGCGACAACCCCGGCCGCTTCAGCTACATCCGGCCGCCGCACTTCAACGGCAACACCTTCGTGCAGATGGTGCACTACGCGCGCAAACCCGAGGGTTCGTTCGCGCCCTTCCAGGCCAGCGCCGATACCTACACCGCGGAGGAGTTCGCCCGGTTGGTGACCCCCGGCTTCGAGTACCTGCGCCGCATCGAGCCGTTCATCCTCGGCGGTGGCGGTGAGGACGGCCGCCGGGGCTCGCCCATCTACCCCGAAGGCGATGACGCCCAGACGGCGCTTTTCGCCAACGGCGAGATCGACATGGCCTGCGAATTTGGGATCTACACGGTCGACACCGCCATCAATAATGGCGACTATGCCGAGAGTGTCGAGCAAGTCATCTTTCCATCCTCGGGTCAGATCAAGAACAAGAACTTCATCGGCATCCCGCTGAACTCGCCTAACCCGGCCGCCGCGCTGGTGCTGGCCAACTACCTGGCGAGCCCCGCCAACCAGATCTCCAAGCTGGCCGATATCGGCTTCGATCTGGGAGTCGACGTGCCGCTGCTCAGCGCCGAGGATCAGGCCGCCGTGGTCGAGGCCGCCCCCGACCTTCAGGGGGTGACTTTCGAAGAGCTCGGTAACGCCGCCGTGCCCGACACCAACTCCACCCTGGTCGACATTATCGAAACGGTGTGGATCGAGTACATCGAGCGGCAGTCCTCCGATTCGATTGCCGACATCGTCGGAGCGGCCTTCGAGGCCCGCTAGGCGGAACATATCCGGGGGGGGCGTTGGCCAACGCCCACCCCACCCCTATCTCCCGAGACTATCTTCTTAATCATGGCTACCACCCAGGCGCGAATGCCCCCCCCGGCCCGTGAAGGGATCTGGCAGCGCTTTGTCAAGCGCTTCTACGTGCCTTTGATGCTGGCGCCGGTGGTGGTGATCTTCGCCTCGCTGTTTTTGGGGGCGCTGATCGTGGCGCTGTTGCAGAGCTTTGGCTACGCGCCCTTATACAACGTCAATGAGTTCCCGACGCTGCGCAACTACCGAGAGCTCATCAGCCAGCCTGGGTTCTGGCAGTCGGTGGGCTTGACCTTCTACTACGCGATCGTGCCGACCGTGCTCGGCACCGCTTTCAGCGCCTACCTGGCGCTGGTGCTCCGGCGCCGTTTCCGCGGCAAGGCGCTCTTCAACTACGTCTACAAGCTGCCCTTGATGATCCCCTATCTGGTCGGGGTGGCTCTCACCATCGTCCTGTTCGCCAACGGCGGCATCATCGCCCGATCGCTCCACTTGGTGGGGCTGATCGAGAGCACCCGCGATTTCCCCCGCATCCTGCTGAGCCACGGCGGTTGGGGAATCATGCTGGTCTATCTCTGGAAGCAGATTCCCTTTACCACCCTGATCGTCTATTCGGTGCTGATGGGCCTCGGCCCCGAGAGCGAGGAGG
The DNA here is from genome assembly GCA_020354625.1 of Trueperaceae bacterium. Taxonomy (GTDB): domain Bacteria; phylum Deinococcota; class Deinococci; order Deinococcales; family Trueperaceae. The sequence continues at coordinate 3,912,685 of CP070651.1, read as the reverse complement.
CGGCGCTGACACTGGGGGCGAGCCGCTGGCAGACGTTTTGGCACGTGACGCTGCCGCAGATCATGCCGGGCATCGTGTCGGCCACCATCATCGTCTTCGCCTTCAACTTCGGCTCGTTCGAGGTGCCCTTTATTCTGGGGGCCAAGATCTCGCCCTTCACCCTGCCGGTCGAGGCCTGGCGGGCGTTCGATGACGCAGATTACACCAGGCGCCTTAGAGCCATGGCCATCGTCATGGTCATCAGCCTTATCTCGAGTGTGCTGCTGATCAGCTACCTGAGCGTCTACCGTTTCTACGAACGGAGGCGGGGCCGTGTTTAGGCGCCGGCGGGGTGACCCGCAGCAGTTGTCGCCGTTCCAGCGCTTCTACCTCTGGTTTGTCGGCATCGCCGTGCTGGGGCCCTTCATCCCGCTGGTGATCTCCTCGTTCGCCTTCCGCTGGAACTGGCCCGACCTGCTGCCGAGCGTGTGGTGGTGGCAGGCACGGGCCACCGCCCGGACACCGCGCGCCTGGGACTACGTATTCTCACCGTTTTCAAGGGTGCTCGAGTCGACCGCCAACACCGTGATCATCGCCCTCATCGTGACGCTGGTCTGCATCGCGGTGAGCCTGCCGGCAGCCCGGGTCATCGCCCGCGAGAATTTCCGCGGCAAGAGCCTGATCGAGTTCTTCTTGCTCACCCCGCTGATCGTGCCGGAGATTGCGGTGGGCCTGGGCATCCTCATCACCTTCATCCAGATCGGATTGGCCGGTAACTACCTGGGCATCGTCATCGTCCACCTGATCCCCACCATCCCCTATATGGTTCGGGTGCTGACCTCGGTCTTCCAGGGGTTGAGTCGCGATT
>CP070651.1:3900168-3911738 GCA_020354625.1 Trueperaceae bacterium | reverse complement strand
ACCACCTTCAGCGCCGACCAGATCGACCTCGACTACAGCAATCCCGAGGTCCTCTTCGAGATCGTGCGGGTACTCCTCCACTACATCTCCAAGGGCGCGGAGATCATCCGGCTCGACGCCGTCACCTACCTCTGGAAAGAAGCAGGCACCAGCTCTGTTCACCACCCCAAGACCCACGGGGTCCTCAAGCTGCTCCGCAGCGTGACCGAGGCCGTGGCCCCCCAGGTGGTGATCCTCACCGAGACGAACGTGCCTCATCAAGAAAACATCTCTTACTTCGGAAACGGCGCCGACGAGGCCCAGATGGTCTACAACTTCGCGCTGCCGCCCTTGGTGCTGCACAGCTTCCTCACCGAAGACGCTCGCAAGCTCACGACGTGGGCGAGCGGGCTCTCGACACCGAGCCGTCAGACCACCTTTTTCAACTTCCTGGCCTCGCACGACGGCATCGGCCTGCGGCCGGTGGAGGCGATCTTAAGCGAGGCTGAGCGCAAGAATTTGGTGGAGACCACCAAACAACACGGCGGGTACGTCTCCAGCAAGACCGACCCAGATGGCGGCGAAAGCCCTTATGAACTCAACATCAACTACTTCGACGCCCTGAACGACCCGGCCGGGGGGGAGCCGGTCGAGCTCCAGGTTCGCCGCTTCCTGAGCGCCCAGGCCATCATGCTGGCGCTGGCCGGCGTACCCGGCATCTACATCCACAGCCTGCTCGGCTCGCGCAGCGCCCCCGAAGAGGTGATCCGCACCGGCCACGCGCGCAGCATCAACCGCAAGAAGTTCGCGCTCCATGAGCTCGAGCGCGACCTCACCGACCCGGGCAGCCTCCGCAGCCTGGTGCTCACGCATTTCAGACCTCTCCTTCGATGCCGCAAACGCCTGGACGCGTTCGACCCGAGCGCCCCCCAAGAGATCCTCGACGCCCCCGGCGGCGTCTTCGGGCTGAAGCGCACGGGCGCAAACGATACCGTGTACTGCCTCCATAACGTCAGCACGCAACCCCAGCGACTGCCTGGACAGCTGTTGCCGAATACTCCGCTCACCGACGCCGTGACTGGAGAGGTGCTCACCAGAGAACAGGCCGCAGCGCTCGAGCCGCTGCAGACGCGCTGGCTGATCGCTGACCGGTAGCGTCTGTTACGCTTCCGAGCGTTCCTCGAGCACCCGGGCGTAGAACTGGGCCGCCAGTACGCCACCAACCACAGGACCCAACCAGTAGAGCCAGATCTGCCCCGCAAAGCTGCTACCGGCAAAGAGCGCCGGGCCCAGGTGGCGCGCCGGGTTCATGGCCGCTCCCGTGAGCGGGCCGCCCATCAAGATGTCGAGGGTCACCGTGAGGCCGATGAAGAGCCCACCCATCTTCGGAGCGCGCTTATCGACCGCGGAGCCGTAAATGACGAACACCAAAAAGAAGGTCAGCACGATCTCGATGAGGAGTCCGGAACCGGCGCCGACCCCGTCTGCAAGCGCCGGGGTACCGATACCCACAGCCCTGACCTGCTCGGGGATCGCCGCCAAGAGCAGTAAGACCGCCACCACTCCGCCCAGGCATTGCGAGACGATGTAGCCGACGGCGTTGCCCGCATCGATCTTCCCTGTCGTCAGCAACCCGATCGTGACCGCCGGGTTGAGGTGGCCACCGCTCACCGCCCCGGTGGCGCTGACCATCACCGCGATGGTCAGGCCGTGGGCCAAGGCGATCCCTACCAGGCCCGAGCCGGCCAACGGCGCGCTGGCGATCGCCCCCACCCCTATGAATACGAGTGCAAACGTACCGATAAACTCTGCGATCCATGCCTTTGTGTTCACGCTGACACCTCCGCAGACTGACTTTATCAAGCTCACCGCCCCTCTGGCCAGCAAACGCAGCCTCACCAGGCCTTCGGCCACGGAGAGGAAAGGCATCGGATAAGGGTCCTGTCAAAGCCAGCGTGGGCAGCTATGGATAACTCCACTGCCTAACAAGATCTCGCGTGATAATGTCACGTCACGAATGGGGTCTCGACAAGAACCGAACACGTCCACCGCGCTCTCGTGGTGGTTGCGGATCGAGGTAGGAAAGCACCCCGAAAGGTAGGTACGGTATGCACCGGTCCAAACGAATGCGCTTCGGAGCCTGGATGGCAGGTCTCTCCCTGCTCGCCGCCTGCAACTTGGTGAGCGACCTGCTGCCGGCACCGGACTTTACCAATCTCACCCCGCTCACCCTCAACCTCACCGCGGTAGTCAGCCAAACGGCCACAGCCACCTTCTCCTTCCAAAACACCGGTGATGCAGATCTCACCTACACGATCTCCACCGCCTCAGCCTTCACCCTCACACCTGATAAGACCTCCGGTTCGGTCAGCTCGGGCGCGACCGAAACCGTCTCCCTCACGGCTACCTGCGGCAGCACCACCGGCACGCAAACCGGCACCGTCACCGTCACCACCAACGACACCGGAACCCCCAGCGGCACGGTCACGGTCAACCTCACCTGTCAGCTCTCGGACCCTGACTTCAGCAACCTTAGCCCGACAACCCTCAACCTCGAGGCGGCGATCAACAACTCCGACACCGGTACGTTTAGCTTCCAGAATACCGGCAACGACACCTTGACCTACACGATCTCCACCGCCTCAGCCTTCACCCTCACGCCCAACAAGACCTCCGGTTCGGTCAGCTCGGGCGCGACCGAAACCATTTCCCTGACAGCTACGTGCGGCGGCACCGCCGGCACGCAAGCCGGCACCGTCACCGTCACCACCAACGACACCGAAAATCCCAGCGGCACGGTCACCGTCAACCTGACCTGCAACGCCAGCGCCTTCAATATCAACCTGGTGTTCGACAGCGATCCCGCCTTCACCGAAAGCCGTAAACAGGTTTTCAGGGATGCGGCCACCAGGCTGCAGGGATTGATCGTTGGTGACCTGCCAGGGGGTACAGTGCCTGTCGATGCCTGTGGCTCTGGATCGGGTGTGCCGAGCACGAGCACAGCTGTCGACGACATCGAAATCTTTGCCTCGATCAAGCCCATCGACGGTCCGAACGGTATCCTCGGTCAAGCGGGTCCGTGTTGGCTTCGCCTGGCCAGTGGCCTCCCCCTCTATGGATCGATGGAGTTCGATAGCGCCGACGTGGCGGCGCTCGAGAGCAGCGGCCAGTTTGGAGAGACTATTCTCCATGAAATGATGCACGTTCTAGGGTTGGGCACCATCTGGGAACTCGACTTTTCGGGATCGGGCGGCATCACCATCGACCTCCTCGACTACGTCACCAATCCAGCAGGTCAAAATTGCAACACCGCAACCGCTTTTTCCACGCCACCGAGCTTCAACGGCAGTAACACCATCGGTGAATACACCACCTTGGGTGGCGCAGGTAACGTTCCCGTCGAGGATGGCGGTGGGGCAGGAACGAAGTGCGGACACTGGGACGAGGAGACCTTCGAAACCGAGCTGATGACCGGCTTCTTGAACGCCGGGGTCACCAATCCCCTCTCCAGGATGACGGTCGCATCATTCCAAGATCTTGGTTACAGCGTATTCATAAATGGTGCTGACGCTTACAGCATTCCACCCTGCTCACCTACCTGCCTGAAGGTGCAGGGTTTCGACATCACCACAAGGGAGATTCTCCTCACCGCAAGAGGCGCAACAGGACCTGACGGCGAAACCATCTACTTCGACCACACAAACCGCTAACCGCTCGAGCGACCAGCCTTGCCGGGGAGGGAACTCCCCGGCTCTTGTTTGGTTTTGTTTGAAGCTACGCCCTTAAAACAGCGTTTTCCGTGCCCCGGTCGTTCGGCACGGTGTAGTCCGCCTCGGGGTCGTTGAGATACTGGTCCTCGCTGCCGCTGACCACCCGGTAGCGGAACTGGTAGTCCTGCTCGGGCTCGAGCTCTTGCACCAGCTTCCACTTGCCGCTCTTGAGGTGGTCGAAGGGGACCGGCTGCCAGTCGCTCCAGTCGGCGATCAGCTGCACGGCGTCGGCCTCGACATCGGCGGGGAGTTCGAAGGTAACTTTGGTGACTTTACGGCTCTTGACGAACTGTTTTTTGATCACGGGGATTCCTCCCTAGACATCCAAATGACGACTTATCGAACCTCGAAGACCGAGCGGACGAGCCCGGTCGCCGGAAGTCTAATCAATCCGGCTCGACAAGTCAAGTGAGTGTCTTCACGAATGGAGCCGGGAGTGTGGTATAAGGCTTGGTAAGAACCTCCACCTTGAGTTTGGAGCAATGCCTCAAACGCGGGGCGAGCGGAGCGAGGTTGGGTCGAAGGAGCGCGCAGCTTGCGTCTCGCGGCCGTCTGTGATCCGTTGCTGCAAATAGTACTTGGACGTACTTAATACGTGATGGACCTCCGCAAAACAACGACAATGTCCCACCCTACTCTCATCACCAGGCTCGAAGACTTCAACAGCAGCAACGATTCCGAGGGAGCACCGCGTGCCAGATGAAACAGACCTGTATGTGGTCGCCGTGGCCGCCCTGATCTTCAGAGACGGCAAGGTGCTGGCGATGCGCAGGGCCGCCACCAAAGATGCCGGGCCAGGGTTGTGGGAGACGCTCTCAGGGCGCATCGCGGCGGGAGAGGAACCCTTCGACGCTGTCAAACGGGAAATCTCTGAGGAGTGTGGTCTCGAGGTGACGGTGTCGTCCCACCCCTTCACCGCCTACCAAGCGCACCGCAACGCGCAGCCGATGGTGGTGATCGTCTACCGGGCAGAATACCGTTCTGGCGAGGTGATCATGAGTGAAGAGCACGATGCCTACGCTTGGCTCACCCCGGCTGAGTTTGCACAACGGAGCATCTTGACCAAGCTCGTCGAGGCGGTAAAAACAGCAGTAGAAACTGAAGGTCGAGCTTCAAAGGAGGTTTAAGATGATCGTAACCACGACAAGCGTATTAGCGGATAAAGAGATCAAAGAGTACCTGGGCTTGGTGACCGGTGAGGCCATCCTCGGCGCCAACATCTTCCGGGATCTGTTTGCCGGGATTCGCGACATCGTCGGTGGTCGCAGCGGCGCCTACGAACAGTCCCTCCGCGAGGCCAAGGACATCGCCGTCGAAGAGATGCTTCAGGCAGCCAGAAACCTCGGGGCCAACGCTGTTATCGGTGTCGATCTCGATTATGAGAACATCACCGTTGGCAACAGCGGGGGGATGTTGATGGTGAGCGCCAGCGGTACCGCCGTGGTCACACGCTAGCTCGTCCGGAATCAGGACGTGATCGGTTCAGTTGACACCGATACCGTGTCCTGCTAGGATGCTCGGCGATGACGCACCTTGCCTTCAGCGACGATAATTCGGGATCTGGGCGGCTCGGGGCATAAGCGTCTTCTCACGCGCGTTGATCCCCGAGGCTGGAACCTCGGGTTTTTTTGTTAGGAGCATGTCATGCCGGTAGCCATCCACCCACGTAGCCTCATCAGCGACCTCGGCGGGCTCGTCGGCGAAAAAGTCTTGCTGCAAGGTTGGGTTCACAACCGCCGCGACCTGGGCGGGATCCAGTTTCTGCTGCTGCGCGACCGGACGGGCCTCGTCCAGTGCGTCTTCGAGAAAACGGCGCTCCCCTTGCACGAGAGTTGTGTTCGTCTGACCGGCAAGGTGGTCACCAACCCCAAGGCTCCGGGCGGGCTTGAAATCCACGCCGACTCGCTCGAGATGATCACCCAGGCGCTCGAGCCGACCCCGCTAGAGATCCCCAAAGAGGAATGGCACGCCAACCCCGACACCCTGCTCGAGTACCGCTATGTGTCGGTGCGGGGACGAAAAGCCCAGGCGACTCTGCACGTTCAGGCTGAACTGGTCAGAGCCTTCCGGTCTTTCTTGGGAAGCCAAGGCTTCACCGAAATCTTCTCCCCCAAACTGGTCGCTGCCGGCGCAGAAGGAGGGGCCAACCTCTTCGAGGTGGACTACTACGGCAAGCGGGCCTTTCTGGCGCAGTCACCACAGCTCTACAAACAGATCATGGTCGGGGTCTTCGAGCGGGTCTTCGAAGTAGCGCCCGTCTACCGTGCAGAGCACAGCCACACCAGCCGCCACCTGGCCGAGTATCTCTCACTCGACGTGGAGGTGGGGTTCATCGAAGACGACGGCGACGTGATGGACGTACAAGAGGCGCTGGCCAAGCACATGATGGACCACGTACGCCAGACCTGTCAGGCTGAACTCGAAGCGCTCGGCGCCAGCGTGCCCGACACCAGCGTTCGCTTTCCGAGGATTCCGCTGCTCGAGGCCCGGCAGCTTTTAGCGGAACGCTACGGGCACGAAACAGGCGGCAAAGACCTCGATCCGGAGGCAGAACGACTCTTGGGCCGCTGGGCCGAGGAAGAGCACGGCAGCGCCTTCGTGTTCGTCACCCACTACCCTCAGGCCGCCAGGCCGTTTTACACCTACCCCATCGCCGACGGGCTCACCCGCGGGCTCGATCTGCTCTTCCGGGGCGTCGAGATCACTTCGGGCGGGCAGCGCGTCCACGAATACCCTGTGCTCATCGAAGAGCTCCGCAAGCGCAACATGGACCCCGAGGCGTTCAGAGGCTACCTCGAGGTCTTCAAGCACGGCATGCCGCCCCACGGCGGTTTCGCCATCGGAGCAGAACGTCTCACCGCCTTGTTGTTAGGCATCCCCAACGTGCGGTTCGCGCGCGCCTTTCCGCGCGATGGGAGCAGGCTACACCCGTAGTCGGCTAAGACCGCAATTGCTCCCCAGGCTCCCAGAGCTGCAGTAGCCAGGTAATGGGTGATGAGTGATGGGTAATGGGTGTTGCGAAGGACAAGGCTGCAGCCGCTCCCTTACACGTCAGCCACTCATTACCCATTTGCCGCTTACCCATTACGGTTTAGGGGGATGCTTCGAAGCTTGGAGGCTCAACCGCTCCTGTGCACGTGACCAACGCATTACTCATCCCTCATCCCTCATCACCGCCCTTTCGGGAACTAACCAGCAGAGCTGGATTGCACCGGAAATAGCGGGACGGCCCGCTCCTCCCTAAGCACCACATGGTGCTCCCGGCAGCGCGGCTCGTAACTCTCCGACGCCCCCACGAGAATGACGGGGTCATCGTAGTGTGCGGGCTGACCGCTGATCAAGCGCTGGGTACGAGTTCCGGCCCGGCCACAACCACAGATCGCCGTCAGCTTCTCAACCACCTCGGCTTGCGCCAGCAGCTCCGGCATAGGGCCGAACGGCTCACCGCGAAAATCCAGGTCGAGCCCGGCGACGAGCACCCGTTTACCGCTGTCGGCGAGCTCGAGCACCAACTCCACGAGATCGTTCGAGAGGAACTGCGCTTCGTCGATCGCCACCACCCGGGTGTTGGGGCGTAGCTTATCGCGTATGGCAGCAACAGATTCGACAGGTTCCGCATCGAGAGTCCGGCCGTCGTGCGACGCTACCGAGACCAGGTCATAACGGTCGTCGATAGCAGGTTTGAACACCTGGACCTTGTGCCGGGCGATGAGCGCCCGCGTCACACGTCTGATAAGCTCCTCGGATTTTCCACTGAACATCGGGCCGGCGATCACCTCGAGCCAACCCCCTCCAAACTGGTAAAACAGCATGGGTTATGCTACCGCATCTGGCGGGTGGGGTGTACGGCAATGTCGCGCCGATCGCGAGCTTCGGAAGAACAAACGGGTAATGGGTGATGGGTGATGAGTAATGGGTGCTTCGAAAGCTAGAGGTCCAACCGCTCCTGTGAGCGTGGCCAACCCATAACCCATTACCGCTTACCCATTACGGTGATGAGTAATGAGTGATGAGTAATGGGTGCTTCGAAAGCTAAAGGTCCAACCGCTCCTGTGCACGTGACCAACGCATTACCCATTACCGCTTACCCATTATGGTTTAGGGTGATGGGTAATGAGTGATGAGTGATGAGAGCTGCGAAGGATCGAGGTTCGTCTTAACCATTTGCCCGTCACCCACTCATGACTCATTACTGTTTACTCATAACCCTCTGGCGTAGCTCCTTCGTCTTGGCAACATCGACGCGCCCGGTAGCCGGATCGATCTCGACTCCGTAGGTCTCTCGCGCCCCTCTCACACCGACCAAACCTGCCGACACGTCCGCCACGACACGCTCGACGTCGCGTTCGAGCGCGTTGCCGATCCCGCCCCCACCGGCGGTGAACACCCGGCACCAGCCGCCCGGTAACAACTGGACAGGGTTCTCTCTCAGAGGCTCTCCATTCACCTCGATGTGAGTCGCCACCCCGGATCGACCTCCGAGCAAACCCACAGGAGGATGGGTCATGAAGTTGGGGCGAAAGGCCAGCAGGAGTGGCGTCGAGGCGATGGAGCGCACGGTGATGACTTGTCCATGACCCCCACGATCCCGACCGGCACCACCCGAGTCACAGCGGATCTCCCTGCTCACCAGCACAGGACACAGGCTCTCTGCGATCTCCGAGGAGATCATGGTGCTGTTGGTAGGGAACACCGTACAGTTCCAACCATCTCTCCCCCCAGTAGCCCCCATGCCCCCTTTGGGCATGAAGGTCACTTGGAAATAAGAACCGTCATCCCGATGTCCCGCAACGCTAAAGATAATCGTGTGTCCACAACCTGCCTGCACCGAGTCTGGCATCGCCTCGGCCAGCGCGGCGTTGATCAGCGTGCTGATATGAAGTCCTGTCCGGGTACGTGCATAGACGGGCACCGGCGGCTTGGCGTTCAGGATGCTCCCCTCGGGCGCTTCGATTTTAATGGGGCTGAACTGCGGTGCGATCGTGGGGATATCGGAACCGAGCAGGTACTGCATGGCATAGACCGTATCGGCCTCGGTGTAAGAAATCGGCACATTGATCGCTTTTCGTGCAAGCTGCTCTTGTGAACCGGAGAAATCGAAGACGAGTTCGTCGCGCTCCACCCTGGCCTCCACCGCCAGGTGAATCGCTGGGTAGGCGTGTTGCTGATCGTCGAAAACCCCATCGACGGCTAATTTTGCGGCGTGATTTCCCACCGGGAGGCTCCGAAGCTGAGCCGACATGGCTCTTTGCGCTCGCTTGCTCACCTCGTCTACCAGCACCCGTAAATCCATCTCGGCCGCCTCGTCCAGCAGGTCGTTCAGCCGACGGGAAGCGACTTCGATCGCAGCCCGCATAGCCGCAATATCGCCGAGTACTTGCTCGGGCAAGCGGACGTTGGCAAGCAAGATGGCCTCTACAGCCTCATTCAAACGACCCCGATCAAAAAGCTTGATCGGTGGAATCGACAGCCCTTCTTCATAGATATCCCAGGCGCGGAAATCTCCCAAGGTGCCCCCGATATCTTCCACATGCAAGATCGTGCCGACAAACGCGACGAGCCGGGAACGGTGATAGACCGGCGCGACGAGGACGAGATCCGATTTGTGACCGGCACAGAGCCAGGGATCGTTGGTAAAGATCAGGTCACCCGGTTCTAGCGACGCTGGAGGAAAGTGTCGATTCAACAGCTTGATGGTGCGCGGCATACTGGTGACAAAAAGCGGCATGCACTCGGTCGGAAAGGCGAGCGAACGACCTTGAACGTCGGTGATGAGGAGCGAATAGTCCTTGGCCTCTCTTACGACGCTCGAGAAGGCGGTGCGGAGCAGCGTGCGATCGGCTTCGTCCGCGATCGCCCGTAGCCTGGCGAGCGCGATCTCCAGGTCGACAGGTCCCGCAGCCGTCAGGGAGAGGTGCGTGCGCGGCGCCACCTCCATCACCAGTTCGCCAGATGGCTCGACCACGGTCAGCACGCCCGCCGGTCCTACCACCACGCTGGTATGGTCCACCTCGACCAGGAGCGGGCCCTCAAGCCGCTGCCCGATAGGGAGATCGCTCAACCTATACACGGTAGCTTCCAACCACGATCCCGGATCGTCAAACCAGATGGAGCGCTTCTGCGAAGGGTGCCCGGCGGTAGCTGCCACTGTTACCGGCGACGGCTCCAGGTTGGGATCGGGTCCCTTCGCCCGCAAACGACAAGCCCGGATCTCGACAGCTCCACGATGCTGCAAGCCGTAACGCCGGCGGTACGCTTCGGTGAAGGCAAGCTCGAGCGCCTCCGGCGTAGGCGGTATGCCATCGCCGATGGGAACGGTGACCTCGAAGCCCTGGCCGCGGTACCGCATGTCGAGCGCGTAGTGTAGCTCGACCTGGTCCTCAGTCAACCCGGCAGAAACCAGCACCTCCAGCGCTTGGCGGCGCAACTGATCCAGCTTCTCCCCCAAGGCGTCGAGCCGCAGCTCTGCTAGGGGGGCGATAAAGGTGTGGACCAGCTCGAGGCCGGGAGGGACGGTCAGGAAGCCGAAAGCCGAGAGAACACCCGCCCGACTGTCGATAACGACGCGCCGAATTCCGAGGGCCCTAGCCAAATCATAAACGTGGAGCGGAGCCGCGCCACCGAACGCCATGAGTACGTAGTCGCGTGGGTCTTTCCCCGACTCGGTCACGTGTAACCTGATCGCTTGCGCCATCTTCTCATTGACGACGCGCCGGATCCCTTTGGCCGTATCCTCGACCGCCAGCTCCAACCGACCGGCCAGCTTCCCCACCGCCCGTCTCGCCAAACCTTCGTCCAACCTGAGATCGCCGGCGAGCGGTTGCGACGCGTCGAGATAACCGAGCAACAGATTGGCATCGGTAACGGTGGCTCCCTTACCACCGAGCCCGTAGCAAGCGGGTCCAGGCTCCGCTCCTGCACTCTCCGGGCCCACCTTGAGTAGCCCCATGGCGTCGATGCTCGCCAAACTCCCGCCCCCGGCGCCGATCTCCAAGAGCGCGACGCTCGGAACCCGGACGGCGGTGCCGCTCCCCGCTTTATCCCGGTGAACACGTCCGATTTCGAGGGCGCTGGACCTACTCGGTTCATGGTGATTCACAAGGCAAATCTTGGCGGTCGTCCCCCCCATGTCGAAGGCGATCACTCGGTCCAACGAAGCCGTGCGTGCCAGGTGACCGGCTGCCAGGGCACCTGCTGCGGGTCCCGACTCCAACAGGCGGATGGGGGCGTCTAGGGTACTCTCCACCGAAGCCAAACCGCCGTCGGACCACATCAGGAAAAAGCCGCCCCGGTGACCGGCCTGGACCAGGTCTCGCCGAAGCGTTCGCAAATAGCCCTCTGCAATCGGTTGGATGGTTGCGTTAGCTGTAGTCGTCGTCACCCGCTCGAACTCCCCGATCTCCGCATTGATGTCCGAGGAGAGGCTCAAGTAGAGGCGTAGACCGAGCGAGGCCGCAACCGACCGGACGAGGTGTTCGTGGGCGGGATTTTTATAGCTGTGGAGAAAGCAGACCGCCACCGCCTCGACCCCATCGGCTACCAACTCCTGTAAGACCCGGCCGACCTCATCTTCGTCTAGAGCGGCAACGACAGCTCCTGTTGCCGACACGCGCTCGCCGACCGTGCGACGTAAGTGCCTCGGTACCAACGGTCTCGGCCTGGTGAGCAATCGGTCGTAGGGATCGTAGCGGTTCTCTTTGCCCGTTTCCAGAATGTCCCTAGCCCCGCCGGTCGTGATGAGAGGCGTAGGTGCGCCCTTTCGTTCGTTCAGCGCATTGGCCACCAAGGTCGTACCGTGGATGATCGGGGCCGCTTCGAGGG
>CP070651.1:3884655-3900068 GCA_020354625.1 Trueperaceae bacterium | reverse complement strand
GGGACGCTTAGTTGGGCGGATGGAGATACATCGAGCAAGAGTTTCGATATTGCGATCATCGACGATGGGGACCAGGAGTCGAACGAAGGGTTCCAGGTGTCGTTGACGAATGCGACGAACGGAGCGAGTATCGGTACGGGGACGAGCGGTGTAACGATCACGGACAACGATCAGCCGCCGGTACCGGGGACGCTGGCGTTGAGCAGTGCGGCGTACACGTTTGATGAGGGAGTAGGAGACGCTGGGATCACGGTCACGCGCAGTGGCGGTAGTGACGGAGCTGTTTCGGTCACGTTCTACACTCGAAGCGGTGGTGCGAAGGCCGGAAAGGATTATACGGCGACGACGGTCACGGTGAGCTGGGCTGATGGGGAGTCTGGTGTCAAGACGGTGAACATACCGATCATCGACGATGTGTTGGATGAGGTGAACGAGGCGTTCTGGGCGAAGCTGCGAAACGTTTCAGGCGGAGCGTCTTTGGGGGCGAACTCGAGCTTGGTGACGATAACCGACAACGATTAGGAGTATTGAACGCCTGGCCTATTTCGAGCGGGAACTGTGTAGAGAGTTCCCGCTCGAAAGGTTGGATCCCACGGCTATACCGAGTAGCTGTTGCTTCATCGGCCCCGATCGGCTATACTTTTTCTTTGGTGGCAAGGCGTATCAGACGCCACGCTTATCGATTTTGAATGATTAAGCAGCTCGAATCCTCCTGCGGTTGCGAGTTGCAGTTTGTTGAACTGCCCGAGGTGGTTCGTGGAGGTTTCACATGTTCGCAGTCATCGAATCCGGCGGCAAGCAGTACCGCGTCGCTGAGGGCGATATCGTAAGGCTCGAGTCGCTTACGGCCGAGCCTGGGGATACGGTCGAGCTCCCTGTCATGATGGTTGGGGGGGATACCAACCTGGTCGGGACGCCGTTGGTAGATGGTGCCAAGGTCACCGCTGAAGTTCTCTCTCACGGGCTCGGTGACAAGCTCCATGTCTATAAGTACAAGGCCAAAATCAACTACCGGCGCAAGATCGGTCATCGGCAGCGCTTTACCGAGGTAATGATCAAAGAGATCGCTTCTGGCCCTGGGGCCGCGGCCCAGTCTGAAGCGGTGGCCGAGTCTGAGCCCGAGAGTGCCGCTACCGAGGTGAGCGAAAAGGATGAGAGTTGACCTGGTGGCCGATGGCAACACGGGCGACCGGTCTCAGCGGGTATGATGGTTCATTAGGAGAGAGACAATGGCTCATAAAAAAGGTGTAGGTAGCTCGAAGAACGGGCGCGACAGCCAGTCGAAGCGTCTGGGTGTAAAGCGCTTCGATGGTGAAGTGGTCGCTGCGGGCAATATTATCGTGAGGCAGCGAGGCACCCGTTTCAAGCCCGGCAAAAATGTCGGCCAAGGCAAGGATTTTACCCTCTTTGCGCTTCGTGACGGCGTTCTCCGCTTTGCCGACAAGGGTTCAAAAGGACGGTTTATCAGCGTAGAGATGTCTCAAGCCGAAGCGCTCTCTGCGGACTAACGGTACGATTCGCGATTTTCTCGGGCGCGGCCTCTGTAAGGGGCCGCGCTTTTCAGCAACCCCAATTCGCTTGCGAGCGATTTGCCCGTGTGTGAGGAAATCTTCCAAAAAGCCTCTTGGTAATGAGTCATGAGTTATGAGTAGGTCGATGGCGAAATGAGATGGCTTGAGTACAATCTTTTGCAGCACGCATTACTCATTACCCATTACTCATCACCCTCTTCTCAATGAGCGTAAGCGTACCTCACGCGGATTGAGTCCTAGACGAAGAAGGAGAGGCTGTGCCCTTTCAAGACGTACTCGACATCCGGGTAGAAGGTGGCAAAGGGGGGGACGGTGCCATGTCGTTCCTCCGGCTCAAGTACCTTGCCAAGGGGGGGCCCGATGGCGGCCACGGAGGTGCCGGGGGGAGCGTTTATGTGGAGGCCGTTGAGGCCGTCACTTCACTCGATCGCCTGGTGAGCAAAAAGAGGTATCGGGCGGAGGCTGGTCATCATGGCGAGGGGCGAAACCGCACCGGAGCGGGCGGAAACGATCTCGTCATCAATGTTCCCGTGGGCACTATCGCGATCGACCTCGACACGCAGGTTCTCTTGGCCGATCTGACCGAAGTGGGTCAGAGGGTCTGTATCGCCGAGGGCGGTCTCGGGGGGCGCGGGAACTCATCGTTCGCAACCTCCACGCGTCAGGCCCCTCGTTTTGCCGAGTACGGCACCCCGGGGGAAAAGCGCCGCGTCCGGTTCGAGCTCCGTACCATCGCCGACATCGGTTTGGTCGGATACCCCAACGCGGGTAAGTCGAGCCTGCTCGCCGCGCTGTCCAACGCCAAGCCGGTCATCGCTTCCTATCCGTTCACCACGCTGAGCCCCAATCTGGGGGTGGTGGAGAAGGATCTGAAACGGTTTACCTTGGCCGACCTTCCCGGCATCATCGAAGATGCCCACAGAGGTAAAGGCTTGGGGCTCGAGTTTCTGAGGCATATCTCGCGAACCCGTCTGTTGGTCTTTGTCCTCGACATCGCAGAGGAACCCGTACGAACCTTGGAGGCGTTGCGGTTCGAACTTCAGGCCTACGATCCCGGTCTGTTGGAGCGTCCTGCGGTGATCGCTCTGAACAAGATCGATCTGGCCGGTGCTGAAGAGGTTGAGGAGATGACGCACGATCTGGTCCGTTTCGGTCTCCCTGTCGTGGCCGTTTCTGCCTTGGAACGTCACAACCTAGAGGCGTTTGGGGACGTGTTGTTCTCGTTACTCCCCGAGCGGACCGAGCCTGAACCGTTCTCGGCTGAACCGAAAAAGGTGGTGGTGGACCACCTCAGGGTCGAGCGTCACGCCAGCGGTCAGGGCTGGGTGATCAAGGGGAAACCCCTCGAGGAGGTCGTGGCGCGCTTCGATGCGACCAACCGCGAGGCCGTCGCCTACCTGCAGAACCACTTTGCCGCTGCGGGTGTTCATAAACTCCTCAAGGTGGCCGGTGCCGAAGATGGTGATGACGTCTTCATCGGTGAGGCGGCGTTCGAGTACTTCGACGAGGAAGGGTCCCAAGGGGAGGGCGAGTCGAAGGGATGATCCCACGGGTGTCCAAGTAGTGGTGCCCGGCTCGCGCCGATCGTTTTTCTGATCAAACGGGGTTGGCCTTCGGCGTGCTAATCTAAGAGGCCATGATCGGTGTGGGCTTTTTTCGTGAGATTGCTAACGAGTGCTACCTTGGAGACGTGTTTGAATGGTCCTGTGCGAGAGTGGTTTTCACCCCTTGTTCTGCGGTCTCTGAAGGAATGCACGTTTCGCCCAACGTCGCTCCCACCCACGCTTTCTGCTGCTCGACTCACACGGTCTTGAGCTGAGCGTGGAGGAGTCCCGTCCAGGTAGACGTCACGTGTCTTGATATAGACGTTGTGGAGACTGACGTTGCAAAAAGCCATCCGAAACCCAACCCCCTGCCGATCGGCTACCTTGGTGCGGTACCGTGAGCGTGTGAGGAGCAAGGTGACACCTGAGCGCTTCGACCATATCATGCGCGTAGTGGAACTTGCCAAAGAGATCGCCATCGCCAACAGTTTCGATAACGATGAGGTGGCGGCGGCGTGCCTGGCAGGGATGCTTCACGATGTGGCGCGCGACCTCACGCCCGAGAAGCTACTCGAGCTAGCACCCGCGCAGAACGATGTGGAGCGGATGCATCCCCTCTCGGTCCACGGTCGGGCAGGCCGGAAGATCGCCGAGCGTTGGGGCATCGAAGACGGGCGAGTGCTCGAGGCGATCTCTGGACACGTCTTTGGGGTCTCTCCAGAAAACCGGGTCGGCATGGCCGTCTACATCGCCGATGTAACCGAACCGGGACGGCAAGTGAATCACGACATTCGCGAGCTGGCCATGACCAGCCTTTTCAGAGCCTACCAGCGAGCTGTAGATTCCAAAGTGCGCTACTTGCGTTCGAAAGGTAAATCGGTCCATCCGGAGACGCTCAGGGTCTATGAGGCGATTTGTAACCTCACGTAACGCTCGCTTGCTGCAGCTGTTCGGGATCCTCATGTCTCTGCTGGGACTCGCCGGTTACTGGTTCTACCCTGAGCCCGAACGGGCCGAGGTCGAGCTCACGACGGAGCAGCAAGAACTCGTCAATCCGGAAAACGAGGCGTTCCAGGTGAGCTTTGTCGTTGCTGGGCGTGACCAGGACTATACCGAAGCCGCCAGCGAGTGCCGTTGGGAAGGAGACCTCTGCATCCGTGATCGCATCGGGCAGTTCGTCGATGGGCAGCGGACCGATACCATCTTATACGTCCACATGGTGGGTGAAGATATCACCATCATCGCACTGCCACGCGACCTCTATCTCGAGCAGTGGCAGACCCGGATCAACTCGATGTATTACTACCAGGGCGCCGAGGGGGTGCGGCGTGCGGTCTCGGAGATCCTCAATCTGCCGATCGACTACTATGTCATCGTCAAACTGGGACTGTTCGAGAACCTCGTCGATGCCCTCGGTGGTGTCGAGGTGAATATCCCATACCGGATGTACTATCGTGACGCTGCTGCCGGGCTCGAGATCGACTTCGACGAGGGTCCCATCCATCTGAGCGGCGAAGATGCAGCCAAGTTTATACGGTATCGCGATACCTTGCGGGGAGACTACGACCGGATCGATAACGTGAAGCGCTTGGCCTATGCCGTGGTCGAGCGGTTGCAAGAGATGAACGTGCGTGCGGTGGGGGCGTTTCCCTCACTGATCGATACCTTTTTTAACGATGTCGAAACGGACGCCGATTTGGCGCTTGTGCGTAGGCTGCTCCCCAAGATTACGCAGCTTCAGCTTACAGGGACTGCGACTCTGCCGACCGTCGAGTTCGAGGACAAGGGCTATCTGAGTTACGATCCAGACGAGGTGGAGCGGTTTCTTGCCGATACATTTGGGGGTAGTGTCAGGTCGTTGAGTGAAAGGCCGCTCGCGACGTTGCTGATCACCAACCGGAGTGGCTCCTCCGACCTGGAGAGCTGGTACAAGGAGCGCCTGGTTGCTCTCGGGGTACCCGAAGACAGCATCATCACGCGGGAGGCTTCGCTCGACCCTTCCCCTACGCGCTTGCTCGTTACCTCTCGTCACTGGCATAGTGCCGATTACTACGCCAGCTTGCTTCATGCCAGCAAGCAACAGATCGACCGGTTGCCTGTGGTGCAGCGCCAGCAGGTCGACCTCGAGCTGATCTTGGGGAGAGACGCGGCCGACAGGGTCAGTTCCCCGGAGCCGGTCGGGCAGGTCTCGGCTACGCCGTGAGGCAGATCGGTCGGCATTTCCGAATACCGGGTAGGGCCGGACGCGGTGTAGCGATCCGGCAGGGTATAACCAGATAGAGGTTCGCATCGAAAGAAAAGGATGCCCACCCCCCATAAAAGGAGTGATTCTGGTAGACAACACACCGAAGCCCGAAAGACCGGACCACCTAGAAACTACGTTGGGTGCAGACGAAACTTCGGCTGACCCTGCATCCGGAGACATAGCGTCACTCCAAGCGTTGCAGGATATTGTCGACGCGCTCGACGACAAGCGTGCCAAAGATATCGTGGTGCTCGATCTGCACGCTGTTTCTGATACCCTCGACTACTTCGTGGTAGCAACCGGCGAGTCGAACCTCCAGTTGAAGGCGCTCGAAGAGAGCGTCAGAGAGAGGCTGAAGACGAGTGGCGTGCTACCGCAGGGGGTCGAAGGGAAATCGAACCGTTGGATTCTGCTCGACTACGGACAGGTCATCGTGCACCTGATGAGCCCAGAAGCGCGCTCGTTTTACGATCTCGAGGGTTTGTGGGCCGATGCTGATCACCTCGAGGTGGTGCCGAGCTAGGCTTGCCACACTGGGCTGAAACGGTGGCTAGGCGCTATCTCGAAGCGCATGGCTACGTCTTGATTGCCGAGAACTATACCGTTCGTCGGGGGGAGATCGACCTGGTCATGTATGACGGAGGGGTCGTTGTGTTCGTCGAGGTCAAACAGCGCAAGAATACCCATTTCGGGACGCCGGCCGAGGCGATCGGCCTTGAGAAGCGCAGGCGGCTTTGGCGTACGGCCCAGCAATTCGCCATCGATCGCTATGGCAGGATCGATCTCGAAATGCGTTTCGATGCCGTGGTGATCACCGGTTCCGAACGTCGCCACAGGCTTGTACACCTAAAGAGCATCATCATGGGTGAAGGGTGACTCCCGGCAGCGAACTCACAAGGTGGGGATGCTACCGGTGGCGTTTCGTGGTGCTTGTGGGAATTTTTTGGACGCTGATCCCAACGCTTGCAACAACCGTAGCCGCTGAGCAGATGTCGGCTGGGGCTGTCGATGCTGCGGAGCTCCTGAAGCTCCGCCGGGGCTACCTGGCGTATTGGCGGCAACTCGGAGACGACCCCTCTCTGGACGGCGCAGAGCGTTTCGGTTGCTTGGTTCAACACGTGGTAGATGAGACGATACGGACGGCCGGGTTCGGCGCCGAACCCGAGGAAGAGGTGAAGCGGAGAATCCTCGATCATCTCGTCGATATCCTGGTCCCACCCGAGTATCGGGACGAGAAGGAGTTTGTCATGGAGACCGCCGCAGTGATCGAATCCGGCACCATCGTCGAGATGACAGACGACCTGGCCGGTTTTCGTATCGAGCTGCAGCGAGGGGACGGGCGGTTTCGCCACTTTGCAATGAACGCGGCAGCCGCCTATCAGGTTCCCGATCTGCTCGTCGATCTGGCGGCTCGCCTGGTCGGCAGGGATTTCGACCCTACGGAGGACCCGAGCGGCGATTCGGCCGCGGATCTACTCACCAACGAGATCGGTCGGGAGTTCGCTACCTTTCTCGAGGCCCATAGCTTGAGCGAGCTGGCAGAGACTCAAGCAGTCAAGGTATGGCTGGTCGAGCGTTTCGGTAGACGCTGAGCCCACCCAAAGTAGTCTCTAAGGTGAGCCTGTGCGTAAGGTACCGGGAGCGAGCTCGGACCAGCAGTTCTCCGCGCCTGTTCGCGACCGTCCGCGGTCCCAATCAAACAGGGCTCGGATGGGCTCTGGCTGAGAAGATGGCGCTATAATCGATACTATGCGGGTCAAGATCTGTGGCATCACGTGTCCTGAGGACGCCGAGTTTGTCGAGGCGGCCGGTGCAGATGCCGTTGGTTTCATCTTTGCGAAGCGTTCTAAGCGCTACTTGACGCTGGAGCGGGCGCGCGAGATCTCCGCTGTGTTGGGGCCCTTTGTGGCGCGGGTGGGGGTTTTTGTCGATGCCCCTCTCGAAGAGGTGCGGCGGGTGGTGACCACCCTCAGGTTGGCGGCGGTACAACTCCACGGTCAAGAGGAACCGGCCTACGCGGCGGCGCTCCGCTCAAGCGTTCGGGTCATCCGGGCGGTGTCGTTCACCCCGGGTCTCTCGCTGGAGCGGCTCAACCGCTTTCCGGCCGATGCCTTCTTGCTCGACGGCCTCGAGCCAGGTCGGGGTAGGGCCTTCGAGTGGTCGCAGGCTACGGCCTTTAAGGCGCTGCCCAAGCTCGTGTTGGCTGGGGGGCTCACCCCTGAAAACGTCGGAGCGGCGGTAGCGACGCTCGAGCCGTATGCGGTCGACGTCGCTTCAGGGGTAGAGTCGGCGCCCGGGATCAAGGATCATCAGAAAATCGAGGCGTTTATCAGAGCGGCCAGGGGTGCTGTAGCCAGGGAGGGAGTGGGCTAAAGGTGGCGTCTCGTTTTGGGGTCGAGCGCCGACTTTGCGTGCCTCACTGTTATGTTGGGGCGAAGTGTGAACTTATCCACAGAAAGTGCGAGTTATCCACAGGCCTGTGGATAACTCCAGATTTGCGTCAGGAAGGCGAACAATGACGGCTCGTAGCGCTAAACGCCGTCAGGGACGCAAAGAATCCTATTTTTGACGGGCCATCACCGCGAAAAGTGTTGCGGAGAACGTGCTGGACGGACCGAAGTTATCCACAATGAGCCATACCTTATCCACAGTTGTCCTGCGCGTAGAGATCGGCTATTTTGGGGATTTGCCGGTGGAGAACGTCGGAGAGTGTCGTAAAGTAAAAGCTGAACCACAATGTTCGCAAAGACCCCAACATCAGCGGAGGAGATCATCGTGAACACGGTAACCATTAGCCAAGGGCGTCGCTTCTCCCTCGACGCCGTCCAGAAGAGTGAGCTCGTCGATACCGATGACCTTCAAGTCCAGTTGCTCTGCTTCGAAGCAGGCCAAGGTGATCGGGACGACCGTTTCGACAAGACTTGTATCTACCAAGTGCTCGAGGGTGAGGCCCTTTTCAAGCAGGGTGATGTCAGCAAGCGTTTGGGGAAGGGCAGATTACTCATCGTACCTGGTGGCCTGGAGCACGCCATCGAAAACGCTGGGGGTGGACTCTTGGTGGTCATGGCGACAAGAGCGCGATAGCTCGACAAGACCTGTGGATGGCACCTCAGTATGAAGAAGGCCATCAATCAACTGGGTAGTGCCCTGACGCTCGAGCACCGGCGTCAGGCTCCCTTCCATACCAACAGACAGGCTTGGCTCGATCTATCCGAGCAGTTTGCCCGCGCTCGGGCGCAGCTCGCCGAGGGGGGCGGCCAAAAGGCCGTGCGCCGGCAGCACGTCAAGAACCGTTTGACGGCCCGTGAACGTATCGATCGACTGATCGATGAGGGGAGCTCTTTCTTCGAGCTCATGAGCTTCGCCGGTTGGGAGATGTACAGAGAGCAAGGGGGTGCCCCGGCCGGTGGCACGGTGGTCGGGACCGGCCGGGTTGCCGGGCGTGATTGGATGATCGTCGCCAACGACGCTACCGTAAAGGCCGGTGCCTTCTTTCCGATCACGGCCAAAAAGGTGATCCGCGCCCAAACCATCGCCCTCGAGAACCGGCTCCCCACCATCTACCTGGTCGATTCTGCCGGGGTCTATCTGCCGATGCAGGATGAGATCTTTCCTGATCAGGACGATTTTGGGAGGGTCTTCTATCTCAACGCACGCATGAGCGCAATGGGGATTCCGCAGATCGCGGCGATCATGGGGAACTGTGTGGCGGGCGGTGCCTACCTTCCCGTCATGTGTGACACCTTGATCATGACCGAGGGGTCGGGTCTGTACTTGGCTGGGCCGGCGCTCGTCAGGGCCGCCATCGGTCAGCAAGTCACCAGTGAAGAGCTCGGCGGCGCTGCCATGCACGCCGAGATCGCCGGAACCGTCGACTACCACGAGCCGGACGACTCGCGGGCTATCGAGCGGATTCGCAACCTTGCGGCCGGCTACGCTCCGGCTCGTGTGGCCGACTGGGCTAGAGGGCGTTCAGATGAGAAGGCCCCCCGCCTCGACGAGGGCGACCTGCTCGGCCTCTTGCCTCCCGAAGGCGGGAGCCAGTCCTATGATATCCGTGAGGTGATCGGCCGGCTCGTGGACGAGTCACGCTTCGACGAGTACAAAGCCGGTTTCGGCCGGAGCCTGGTGTGCGGCACCGCCCGCCTCGGCGGCTTCCCCGTCGGCATCGTGGCCAACCAGAAGACCGTGATCAAGGCCAGAGGCCGGATCGAGGTGGGGGGGGTCATCTACGCTGACGCCGCCGACAAGGCCGCCCGCTTCATTTTGAACTGCAACCAGGCGGCCGTCCCGCTGCTCTTTTTGCACGATGTCAACGGTTTTATGGTCGGGACCCACAGCGAGCAAGAAGGCATCATCCGGCGGGGTGCCAAGATGGTCAATGCCGTCTCCAACAGCGTGGTGCCGCGCATCAGCGTGATCCTGGGTGGTTCATACGGGGCCGGCCACTACGCCATGAGCGGTAAAGCCTATGCACCGCGTTTCATCTTCGCCTTGCCGAGCGCTCGCTACAGCGTCATGGGCGGGCAGCAGGCAGCCAAGACCCTCCTCGAGCTGCAAGCGGCGCAATTGAAGCGGCAGGGGCTCGAGCCCGATGATGAGACCTTGGCGGACCTCTATCGGGAGATCGAAGCGGGGTACGGCGAGACCCTCGACATCCGATATGGGGCGGCCCGGCTCTGGGTAGATGAGGTGATCTTGCCCCAAGAGATCCGCTCCCGGCTGATCCAGAGCCTCGAGCTCTGTGCGCAAAACCCCCATCTCGAGGCGTTCAGATTGGGTGTTTTTCAGGTCTAGAGCAGCCCGGTTTTCGATCTGCCCCGCGCATCGTGCGATGCGCCGGTGTTTTGGGGTGCCGGGTACACTTGCCGTAGGGAAGGCATGTTTGGTGTGCATAAAGAGTTCCAGAAGCCTGGTTGCCACAACCTTCTTTGGTGATGAGTGATGAGTAATGGGGGAGGCGAACGTTCGTTTCCGAGCCGGTTCGGTTCGATTGAGGGCGTTTCTGACGGAAAGGTGATGGGTAATGGGTGTTGCGAAGGATTTGGCTCGAGCCCCCGTACTCGGTCTGCCAGCATGGGGAGATGTAGGTGTCGCTTAGTTTTTTAGCCCCGAATTTCCTGTGGTTGCTGCTCGGTATTCCGCTCGTGATCCTGCTGCATTTCGTGCGCGCACGCAAGCGGCGTCAAGACGTCTCCGCGATCTTTTTGTGGAGGAGGGCGCGTGAATTGGCCAACGCGCAGCAGCGCTTTGCACCGAGTTGGCTCTTGCTACTGCAGATCGTGTTTGTGGCCTTGGCCTCGCTGGCGCTATCCCAACCCAACCTGAGCTTTCGTGGTCCACCCGATAGGGTCTTCGTGATCGATGCGTCTGCCAGTATGGCCGCACGAGATAGCGACGGTGTCCGCATCGACAAGGTGAAGCGCCAGGTGGAGACGATGCTCAACCAGGGCGGGCGCGTTGCGATGATCCGTGCCGGGCTCGACGCCACCATCATCCAGTCGTTGACGAGCGACCGTGGTGATCTGCGAAGAGCGCTAGGGTCCCTCGTCCCGTCCGACCGCGGCGCCGACCTCGAGCGGGCGCTCGAACTCGCTCTAGCTCTCAATCCTGAGGGCGAGGTGCATCTTTTTACCGATCAGCCTCCGCTTCCGGGCAGAATCGTCACCTATCATCTGGTGGCCGGTGATGGGCAGAACCTCGGGATCAGCACCTTCGACATCGGTATCCAGCAGGCCTATGTGGCGGTGGTAAGCAACAGTCCCCGCCCCCAGCAGGTCACGCTCGAAATCCTACACCAAGGACGCCCGGTGGCTCAGACTGTATTGTTGGTGCCTGCGGGGGGTCAGGCGAACGCGACCTTTCCGCTCCAGAGCGGCAGCGGAATCTACGAGGCTCGTTTGCAGGCACCCGATTGGGATGCGCTCGAGCTCGATAACAGCGCCTTCGCCGGCAGCCAGGATCTCCGGGTGGTGGTAGACAACCTATCGGTACCGCTCGCGCGGGCGCTCGACGCCATCCCCAGGCTGAGCTGGCGCGTCACGTCCTTGGCGGCAGGAGTCACCGGCGCCGACGTGCGTATCCTTACCGGTGCCGACCCGGGGACCCTCGGGCCCGGCAGCTATCTCCTCTTCGCCGCCCCGAGTGAAGAGGCCGAGTTCTTCACGGTGCGGGATTGGGACCAGAGCGACCCACTCTTGCGTTTCGTGGACCTCCGGGAGACGGTCGTAGGGCTCGACCCGAGTTGGCAGGGCTCGGAAGACGACGACTGGGAGGTGCTCGCCCGAACCGCCGATCTGACACCTGTGTTGCGGAGGCTCGATACTTCGGAGTTGCACGTGGTGCAGGCCGCCTTTCACCCGAGCCAGACCGATATGGTGTTTCGTCCCGCCTTTCCGGCGCTTATCACCAACATCCTGAGGGAGTTTCGCGGTGAGGACCGGCTGCCGCTCGGCAGCCCACTGCCGGCCGGGTCCACCCGGCAAGGCGAAGAGGTGGAGCGCGCCACGGTTCCCGGGATCTACACGGTAGGCAACCGCGGGTACAGTGCCAGCCTGCTGAGCGCGGTGGAATCGCGTCTGCCTATTGCGGTCGAGGGGGGGGAGCGCGCGCCCGAGAACGAGTCCGTTCGGGAAGCGCAGCGCTACCAGCGCAGCGTAGCGCTCTGGCTGATCGTGGCCGCGCTGGCGGCGCTCATCGCTGAGTGGTTGCTATGGAGCCGCGCACGCGGAGGCTGGGTTTCACGCCAGTAAACGGTTCGGGTGATGCGTGATGGGTGATGAGTAATGGGTGTTGCGAAGGGCATCGGTTCAGCCCGTTCGTTTGCAGGTCACCCACGCATTACCCATTACCCATAACCCATTACGACCTTGTCGTAGTTGCTACGCAGAGTGCGGGACCGGCCAAACCGTTTGCAGGGAGCCGACTCATCTCTGATTACGCATTACTGATCACCGCCCTTATTGTGCGATACCTTCTTCACCTCGAGCCGCCGAGCCTGGTAGGCTTTTAGGTGATGGTCGAACGGGAGGCATTCGCTTGTTACGCAGCGACCTGAGCTTACCTATCGTCGTCTTTTTCATCCTGGTCGTAGGCATGATTACCCTGAGTACGGCCGCGCCAAACAACGAGTTTGGCCGGCAACTGATCTTTCTCGCCCTTGCACTCGCCTCTTGCACGGCAGTGATCTGGATCGGGCGCCGGCGCCTCATGCGCTACGCCTTCCCGATCTACGGCCTCACCATCGGCCTCTTGGGCCTCACGCAGCTCTTAGGCACCGAGATCAACGGTGCCAGGTCTTGGCTCTATATCGGCCCGCTCCCCGGTTTCCAACCCTCTGAGCTGGCGAAGCTGTCGCTCCCTCTGGCACTCGCCATCATTCTCCACGAGCGCCCGATCAGAGGACTCCTCGACTATCTGCGGCCGATCGTACTCATCGGGGTACCCTTTATGTTGGTCTTTCTCGAGCCTGATTTGGGCAGCGCCTTGGTCATCGCTGCCATCGGGGGAGGGGTGCTCTTGGTTCGCGGCATCCCTTGGCGACACCTGCTGATCTTCGGAGTGCTCTTTGCGGTCGCCGTGCCGACCGTGGTCTGGCCGAATCTCAAAGCCCATCAGAAAGACCGCTTGGTCGTCTTTTTGAATCCTGCTGCGGACCCACAGGGGAGCGGGTATCAGGTGATCCAGTCGACCATCGCCGTGGGCTCGGGTGGCCTCTTCGGCAAAGGGTATCGCCAAGGGACCCAGTCGCAACTGGGCTTCATCCCACAGCGCCAGGCCGACTTCATCTTTCCGGTTCTGGCCGAGGAAGGGGGCTTCGTGAGCGCTACGCTCCTGTTGTTGCTCTACGGACTCCTGTTCTGGCGGCTTGTCGCGATGGCCGGCGAGTGCCCCTACGAACGCGATCAGCTCGTCATCGTTGGCGTGCTCTCGTTCGTGAGTTTTCAGGTCATCGTCAATATCGGTGTCTCCTTGGGGCTCGCCCCGGTGACGGGGATTACCCTGCCGCTGGTATCGTACGGCGGCACCAGTCTTGTGTCGACCATGATCGCTTTGAGCCTGGCCTTCGTCGTGCATCGGGACCGCTACGCCGACTGGTAGTCGGACCTTCGTAGGGAGGGTGCATCGTGCGCCTCAAAGGAACTCTCGTCACCATCGTTCTCTTTCTTGGACTGCTCTTTGCCGTGATCAACTGGCAGGCGGTCTTTACTCCTCTGCCGGTCAATCTGCTATTTTTCAATGCCGATCTGCCGCTCGGGGTGGTGCTGCTTTTCGCCTTGGCCGTGGTGAGCCTCCTCTTTTTCGCGATCTCGCTCTTCGACCGCGCGAGCCAGCTCCGTCAGATCACCCAGTTGGAGCGCCAGCTAGAGAGCCTGCGGGCGAAGCTCGACAAACGTCGCCTCGAGGAGATCGAGACGCTCGAGCGCGCGGTGGGTCAGCGCAGTGACGCGCTCGAGCAGCAGCTCGCTGAGGGTGTGAATGGGCTCAGCAACACCTTGCAAAAGGAGCTGAAGGCGCTCGAGGAACGTGCCGAAACGCGGCTGGAGCGCTTGCACGAGAGGGTGGTGTTGGTTCGTGATGAGCTCGCAGCCGATATTGCGCAGACTGAAGATCTGCTCAGGCGGGAACTCAAGGGTGAGACTCCGGATGCCGGGTGACCCTACACCCGCTTCCGATCTGGTAGCGTAGGAGCGTGAGTGAAGTGCTAGACACAGAACAGTTACGACACGATCTCTACGAGGCGCTCAAGGTCGTCAGGGATCCAGAGATCCCCGTCAACGTCGTCGACCTCGGTCTCATCTACGATCTAGATGTGAACGAGGAGGGTGAGGTTCATATCGATATGACCCTGACCAGCATGGGTTGCCCGGTCCAAGATATGATCCAAGCCGATGCCGAGCTCGCCTGTATGAAGGTCGAGGGCGTCAAGCGGGTCACGGTCGAGTTCGTGTGGTCTCCCCCGTGGAGCCCTGAGAAGATGAGCGAGGACGGCAAGAAGCAGATGCGGATGTTCGGGTTCAACATCTAATTTCAGTCTGCCTGATCGTGCCGTTTCGAGGTAGTGACCGCTTGACGGGCGCAGAGACGGGCAGGAGATAGGGATCACCGGCTAAGCATGTTCTGGGGTCGAAAACGCCGCCAAACCCGCCGTGATGACTGGCTCGCCATGGCGGACCGGCTCGAGTTACAGGACGCTTCGGTGGTGGCCGAACGGCTCCGCCGCTGGCTCAACCTCGGGGCGGTCGAGGTCGACCCGATCTACGTATTGAGGCGCTCGGATCGGCCGAGGCTCTACCTGTTCGACTACCGGAAGGAGCGCCGGGGGCCTGCCGGTTCCGTGCTCCAGACGGTGACCGCTTGCCTGCTCCGGTCTGAGACCAACGTGGCGACGGTATCGCTCCGCGCGCGCCGCAAGCGCAACGCGGTCCTCGAGTCGCTCGAGGCGAGCGCGATCGGGGGGCAGCCGGTGGTGGTGCCTGGTGCGCCTGATTTCAGCGAACAGATCACTGTGTACGCCCGCGAGTCGGAGGCTGCCGCCGAGATCTTGACCCCCGAGATCCGAGAGGTGTTCGAGCGCGTGCTCTTGAAGCGCTGCGATGAGCCTGCCCTGGTGGTCGGTGAGCGCCACCTGCTCGCCACCTGTGAGGGAGACACCCCAGCCGATCTCGATCAGCTCGAGCGCATGATCGGGGACCTTTTGAAGTTGTACCAGTTGTTGGACCCTCAGGAACCGTAATGGGTATGGGTCATGGGTAATGTGTGGGGCAACCGCGAAGGGATACGGGACTAGAACTCGCTTTCTCCGAAGGCGTAAGCGTCAGAGCAGACCGGCTCAATCGCAGCTTTCGCAACACCCATTACTCATCACCCATCACCCATTACCTTTTTTCCAGACACCCCCACAAGAGCACATCGGCACGGGCACAACCCTTCGCATTACCCATTCCCCATGACCCATTACCCGCGGTGGTAGGGGGGCCCAGCCCGGATCGTCTCCGCCCGGTAGAGTTGCTCCAAAAGCACCAGCCGGGCGAGTTCGTGCGGGAGGGTGAGCTCAGAGAGGCTCCAGCGTTCGTCCACTTCCGAGAGGAG
>CP070651.1:3749586-3884555 GCA_020354625.1 Trueperaceae bacterium | reverse complement strand
AATCGGTCTGGTGGATGCTATGGGAGATGCTGCTGCGGTCACGGGGGTGGCCAATGTGCCGTGGGCTGGGCACATCATAGGTGATGGCTTCACCTGCCAGGGCAACAGTCTGGTTGGTCCCCAGGTGCTCGATGCGGTAGCGGAGACCTATACCTCGACCACCGGTGATTTCGCCGATCGTTTGCTAGTGGCCTTGAAAGCTGGTGAGAATGCGGGTGGTGACAGACGCCGCCAGATTCCCAGGAACTCGGCCGGTCTGCTAGTTTCGAAGGTGGCACTGACCCAGTACGGGCTCCATGACCGTTTTATCGACTTGCGAGTGGATCACCACGACACACCTATCGACCACTTAAAGGAACTGAGAGAACTGCACCGCCAGGATTTTGGTTCGTAGCTGGGAGTTATGGAGCAACTGAGTCGCTTCATAAGCCATGTTAGAGCGCGTTGCGCACCGGATTGCGCTTTGGTGCAATCATTACCGAGCGAAAGCGAGCAACAATAGACCGACCCCACCCTCGATCGAGAAATATGCAACCCGCTGTAAGCGCTTCCAGGCTATTGGAACCCGCGGGTGGCTGCGGGACACGAGCTCGGCGCTCGGCTGACCCGACCTCTTCTGTAGGTTCAAGTTTTGAGGAAAAATGACTCAAAACTTGGGTGGGAAGAGCGTAACACCTTGTAGGAAAACCACCGACAAGGTAGGAGGAAAAAGACGCTAGAAAGTGTCTTTCTGCACTCGTAGGGTGACAAGAACTAGGAGGGACGTTCATGAACCGGATCGGAATGGTAGTCATTGCCGGCTTGGTCATCCTGATCGTAGTGGTTAGGCTCTACTCGCCTCAAGAACCAGTTTCGGACTCGCCCCCACAGGATCTCGATTCGGCGCAGCTGATCGTGGCTACCAACACCGGCAGCTATGAGCTGGCCGGTGAATCGTACGCAGCTGACGTTGGCACCCTCATCGTACCCGAGAACTGGAACGATCCTGGCTCGCGCGCGATCGAGCTGCCGCTCATCAGGATCCACGCGACCGGCAGTGATCCCGCCGAACCCATCTTCGTGCTCGAGGGTGGACCTGGGAGCAGCAACATCGAGTGGGGGCTCCCCGGGGACCATATGGATCTGTCGGGGCTGCTCGAACGTCATGACGTGGTGATGGTGGGGTATCGAGGGATCGATGGCTCGGTTTCCCTCGACGCTCCTGAGGTCACGGAGGCCTATGAGACGATTGCGGAGAATCCGTTTTCTGGTGAGAACCTGGAGCGGCTCGGGCAAGGGTATTCCGCTGCGTTTCAGCGGCTAGAAGCAGAGGGCGTCGATATCGATCGTTACACCATGATCGACGTCATCGATGACCTGGAGGCTGCCAGAACCCAGCTTGGCATCGGCCGGATCAACCTGTACAGCGAGAGTTACGGCACTCGCGTTGCTTATCTGTACGGGCTCAGGTACCCGGATAGCTTGCACCGTTCGGCCCTGGTAGCGGTGAATCCGCCTGGGCACTTCGTGTGGGAGCCTGAGCAGATCGACGCGCAACTGGGGTACTACGCTGAGCTGTGGCAACAAGATGCCGACGCGGTCGCCAGGAGCCCAGACATCCTGGCCACCATGCAGCGGGTGCTGGCTACCTTGCCGCAGGAGTGGCAGGGCTTCAGAATCGACCCTGACAAGGTGAAGCTTTTCAGCTTCTTCTTCCTGTTCAACAGGGCTGACGCTGCCCAGGTGTTCGACGCGTACGTCGCTGCTGAGAATGGGGATTACGCTGGGCTGGCGTTCATGTCGGTCGGATACGAGTTATTCATTCCAACGTTGACGAACTGGGGCGATCGAGCCTCGAAGGCATTGAGTGCCGATTTTGACCCGGATCGGGATTACGCAGCGGACATGAATCCGCCGGGCTCGATTCTCGGGTCTCCGGCTTCCATAGAATTGGGTGCCGTAGGTAGTGTCTGGCCGATTACTCCGATTCCGGAGGAGTACCGGATATTGCGCGAATCCGAGGTAGAGACGCTCCTCATCAACGGCAGCATCGACTTCTCCACCCCGGTCGAGAGCGCCCAGAGGTTACTGTCGTTTCTGCCTAACGGCGAGCTGGTAATACTCTCCGAGATGGGCCACACCACCGACCTGGCGACACTTCAACCGGAAGCGATGTTGCACCTGCTTGAGACCTTCTACCTCACCGGGGAGGTAGATGCATCCCTGTTCGTGTATGACCCGATGGAGTTCACACCGGAGGTGACCTTGCAGCAGATGGCCCGGGACTTCGTGGCTCAATCCGCCGCTCCCGAGCAACCGCCCGAAGGCGACGTCTACGAGGACCCACAGGGCCGCTTCACGATGCCGCTGATCGGCAACTGGAACCGGCTCGAGACCGACGGATCGTTCGCGTTGTTCGAGGTGCCCGGGCTCGACTTCACCATGGCGGTACTCACCGTGGAAACCGGCGATCTCGCAGTGGCTGAAGAGGCGGCGCTACGCCTGGTCGGCGTCGAGCCGGGAGGCCTGACGCAGACCGACACCGCGGCACTGGGGAACTGGTCGATCGGTTTCTACTCGCAAGGGGGTGGCCAGGGCGTCACGCCGTTGTGCCAGGAGCGTGAAGGGGTGAGCCACTGCCTGGTTGCCATCGGCGACGAGAGCCTCACCAAAAACCCTCCCCAGCATGTGATGAGCACCATCCAGGCGTTCACCTTGGCGGGGGCAGAGGTTGCTCTGCCGAGTACCGTCGAGGTGTTCGAAGCGTACCTGGCCAGCTTTGTGGGGGACCTCCCGCCGGGTCTGTCGATGGTGATTACGGTTGGTGACGAGGTGATCTACGCCGAGGGCTTCGGTCTGGCGGACGGTCCCAAGGGTCTCTCGGCAGCGCCGGACACGGTATGGCTGTGGGGCTCGATGGTGAAGGTGGTGACCGCCACCGCGATCATGCAACTGGTGGAACGGGGCCTCATCGAGCTGGACGCGCCTATATCGGAGTACCTGGAGTATGTTCCGGCCGAGCATGGGATCACGGTGCGGCAACTGCTCACCCACAGCGCGGGTCTGGGTGAAGCGCCTGAGTTCGTGGCGGCCAACATCCAACTCGAAGGTCAGCCACTTCCGGTTTCAGACCGGATTGCCAGGGAGTACTTCGAAGCTTTCGACGGACCCGTGTTCGACCCTGGTTCAGCCTCGTCGTACTCCAACCCGGGCTTCGTGCTGTTGGGGCAGATCGTTGCAGAAGCCTCTGGGCAGCCGTATATCGAGTACATCCAAGAGCACATCCTGGAGCCCTTGGGCATGGTGAATACGGGCTTCACCTATACCAGTGAGATGACTGCCAAAGCGGCCGCCCCAGCCGTCCCGGCGAGTCAGGTGGACGGCTTCATCGCCCAGGCGGATCAGATACGGGGAGACGGCGTGGAGTGGATCCGGGAGGTCGACGAGCGCCACGGCTGGCTGCACCCCTACCACGTGGAGGCGGCTCATGGCGGGCTGATCGGTCCCGCCACCGAGGCCATCCGTTTCGCTCAGATGCATCTGAACGGCGGGGAACTCGCTGGCGTGCGGATTCTGTCGCCGGAGTCGGCAGCGCTGATGCGGGAGATGCAGTACAGCAGCGCCGGTGACCCGCTCGGCTACGGTCTCGCCTGGCTCATCGGTGATGGCGACCACCCATACGTCGAGCATGACGGTGGCGGTGCCGGGCTGTGGGACAAGATGCGGATCTACCCCGATGAAGGCGTGGCCATCGTCATGATGAGCAACGGCGAAGGCTTCGACCGGGACCGGGTGGTGGATGCCGCCGCAAACGTGGTCTTCTCTCTGCTGGCAGGCCCAGCGCAAGCGCCGTCAACTGAAGCGTTCACGCCCCCCATCACCGACGCCGATGGCAACGTCATCCCCGGCAGTATCGCCACCCTTGAAAAGGTTACCTTAGGGGGTGTCGACCAGTGGATCGTGATCCGCGGTGCGGATATCACCAAACCGGTCCTGCTGGTGTTGCACGGTGGACCGGGCTTCGCCATGACACCTTGGATCGAACTGTATCAGCGGCCCCAGCTCGAAGAGAACTTCGTGGTGGTGCACTGGGACCAACGGGGCGCCGGCAAGTCCTACTCCCCAGAGCTGACCGCTGAAAACATGACGGTAGCCAACTTCGTCAGCGACACCTTGGAACTCACCGAGCTGCTTCGTGAACGCTTTCAGCAAGACAAGATCTTCATGACCGGTCACTCCTGGGGTAGCGCCCTCGGGTTCCTGGCGCTCATGGAGAACGCTGAGCCGTACCACGCCTACATCGCCAGCGCCGAAGCGGCTCACTGGAACAAGCGGCAGCGGATGTCTTATGAGTGGGTGTTGGAGCAAGCCAGGAGTGCAGGTGACACCGAGGTAATAGAGGCGCTCGAGCGCCTCGAGCCCTTCGACCCCACCAGCGTGGAGCACGTCGGCATCAAGAATCAGTTCCTCGACCGCTACCGCGGCGGAGACTACTACACCGAGGGGCTCTGGGACGAGTACTTGGCGTATGCGCTCGAGGGGCGTAGTCCAGCCTATACTGGTGCCGAGGTCGAGAACTACGTGAAGGGCATGGAACTCTCGGCGCAGACCGTCGGCGCCGAGGTCCACCAGGCCGACTACGACCTCTTCCGGGACTTTCCAGAGTCTTCGATTCCGATACATTTCTTCGCAGGAAGACACGACCATTCGACACCTGGTGTGCTGGCCGAGGAGTACTACGCGTTCCTGGAAGCACCTGCCAAGAGCTTCATCTGGTTTGAAGATTCGGGTCACACCATGATGTTTGACGAGCCGGATACCTGGGCCGAAGAGCTCATCAGGATCGCCAACGAAACCCTGAATGAGTAGGTAGTTCAAGTAAGGAGGTAACAACCGTGTTGGGATGGATCATCGCCATTTTGGTTGGCGCGCTCATCGGCTGGCTTGCCAGCTTGATCATGAAGACCGACAAGAAGCAAGGGCCGGTCGCTAACATCCTGGTCGGCATCGCTGGAGCAGCTGTAGCTCGTTGGCTTTTCGGCGGCGTGCTGGGTATAGGGGGTGCCGCGAGTGCTGGGTCGCTGTCGCTACTGGGCTTGTTTTGGGGGGTTCTCGGTGCGGTCATTCTGATCTATGTCCTGCGTGCCGCTAAAGTTCTGTGATACGGTGGCCGGACAACTCAGCTTTCCCAAACGTGACGAAGGGGATAACGATAGGGGGGATGGTATGTCGATGTCGGAAACACCGGTCGTAACGAACCTGGCGGCTGCTAAGACGAGATCACCGGCCAGGGCTCGCCTGCTCTACATCGACAATCTGCGTATTCTCCTCACCAGCCTGGTGGTGCTGCACCATCTTGCCATCAGCTATGGTGGCCCGGGCAGCTTTTACTATGTCGAACAGGGCCCGTTGAGCGATCCCTCTGCCATATTGATGACCCTTTTCTTAGCCATTAACCAGTCGTTCTTCATGGGGTTTTTCTTCATGATCTCGAGCTACTTCACCCCCGGCTCGCTCGAGCGCAAGGGCGCCGGAACTTTCCTTGTAGACCGTTTCAAACGGCTCGGAATCCCCCTCGTATTCTTCGTCGTCGTCATCAGCCCGCTCCTTCAATACCTGCTGGTTCTCAATCGAGGTATCAGGGTTTCGTTTTGGCAGTTTCTCGTTCGTTACCTCGAAAGCTACCGTGGGCTCGATGTGGGGCCGCTCTGGTTTGTGGAGACGCTGCTGATCTTTTCGGTCCTGTTCGTCCTGTGGCGGTTCATATGGTCCTCAAGCCCTTCTTGGGATCGAGGGGAAATGTGGATCGGCAACCTGGCGATCGCGCTGTTCGCCGTGGGGCTGGGGCTGGTGACGTTCACGGTGCGGATCTGGTTGCCGGTGAGTTGGGTCTGGGCCCCGCTGAATCTTCAGTTCCCGCACTTTCCGCAGTACATCGCCCTCTACCTGATCGGCATCGTCGCCTACCGGCGGGGTTGGTTCAACACGCTGAAGGTTTCTCAGGGTAGGCTTTGGTTGGGCGTCGCTCTGTTCTTCATTCTGGTGGTGTTTCCTGCGCTGTTCGTCCTGGGCGGAGGGGTAGAGGCGGATCTCGATCTGTTCTTCGGAGGGCTCCACTGGCAGTCGCTCATGTTTTCCTTGTGGGAACAGATCGTGGGCGTGTCCGTCATCGTCTTCCTGCTGGTCTGGTTTCGCGAGCGCTTCACTGGGCAGGGCGTCCTGGCGAAGCGGATGTCGGGCGCGGCGTACACCGTCTATATCGTGCACGCCCCTATCCTTGTGCTGCTCGTCCTGGCGCTGGGTAGTATCCAACTGGATCTCGGTCTCAAGTTCATCCTGGTCGCGCCGGTGGCGGTGTCGCTCTGTTTTTTCATCGGGCACTATGTCAAGAAGCTGCCGTTTACCAGGGGAATCTTGTAACTGGCTTTTTCTCGAAGCCATCTCAAAAATCGGTTGTGGGCTTCTGCCCACAGCCGATTTTGCGAGTGGAACGAGTCAGATCACACACGGCAAGTCTGTAAAACGGCCTTTTGAGATAGGTTCTCGTCACTTTTGCCGATCGGTGGTGTCACCCGCAGATCGCTGTTGCTATAATAGCCATCTATAAGGAAGGATATAAAGATGGCTACAGAGCAGCAGAAGGTAACGGTCACCCTCCCCAAAGCCTTGCTCGAGCGGCTCGACGACGCCGTTCCGAAGCGTAAACGTAGCCGCTTTATCACCGAAGCCATCCGGGAACACCTCGATCTCATCGAACAAAAAGCAACACTTGACGAAGCCGCCGGGTCGTGGAGCGATGCCAACCATCCCGACATGCAGACAGAGGCCGCCATGGATGAGTGGCTGAAAACGTTGCGTCAAAGCTGGCGCTAATGCGCTTCCTCGTAGACACCGGTCTGCTCATTCGTTACCTGCGGGGGAACAAGGATGCCGTTCAGCTGTTGCGCGCTTTGGGAAAGGGCGATCGCCTGTGCATCTCCACGATCACTCGTCTCGAGGTTCAGGTAGGAGCCCATCCGGATGAGGCCTACGCCACCCGAAAGCTGCTGTCACGCTTGCTCCACCTGGTCGTCGATGAGCGCATCGCAGATAGGGCTGGTACACTGTTGTATCAAGGTATAGGGAACAGATCGATAAGCGTACCCGACGCCATCATCGCCGCCACGGGCATCGTGCACAGCGTTACCTTGGTGACCTTCAACGCCCAGGATTTCAAAGGTATAGCTGCTTTGAGCTTGCACCCGTTGTCGAGGTAGGGGTTTTGAGCGGTGAGGACTCTCGTTACCTCGCGCTTCACGATCTGAGGTGGACCGGTAGATGATGGTCGAGATGCCGCTCTGGAGACAGTGGATGATCACCAGCCAACCACGGCAAGATAGCCGTACCCCGCCACGAGCGCCCCGACCAAAGCCAGCAACAGGTACCAGGCGAATACGCTGCGGCGCACCAGCGCGTAGACGGCCATGGCGGCGGGGATGCTGGTGACGCCGCCGGCGATCATGAAGGCCAACCCGGCCCCGGCGGACATGCCGAGCTCCATCAGACCTGCAACTGTGGGGATGGCTGCGTAGCCGTTGAGGTAGGCCGGTACACCCACCACGCTAGCCAGCGGGATCGCCCAGGGGTTGTCTCCGCCCAGCACGGCGGCGAGCGCTTCGACGGGAACATAAGCCAGCAGGAGGCTTTCGAGGATAAACGCCAACGTAAGCCACTTGAACAGGTAGCCGCCGATCTCCTTGACAGCATTTAAGAAGGAGCGGCGCCGCTCGGCGTCGCGCCAGAACCTCAAGACCGTTCTGCCCGGGTTGGTTACCACCTGACTGTCACAGCTGCACGTGATCACTTTGAGGGGCGCTCCAAACCAGCCGAGACGCTGAGCGCCCCAGGTGGCGTAACCCGCCAACATGCCGATGCCGGTAGCTGAAGCAAGTTTGGCCAGAGCAAAGCCTAAGCCGAGTTCGCCGGTCAATAGTACGAACATCTCGGGATCCATCAGCGGTGAGCTGAGCCAGAAAGCCATCACGCCGGGCAGGGGCATGCCCGCTGCCAACAGCGCGGCGATGATGGGGATGACGCCGCAAGAACAGAAGGGGGAGAGCGCTCCGAAGGCGGCTGCGGCCACTACCACGACGGCGGTGCGCCCGGCAAACACCTTGGTGAGAAGCTGGTCGAGGCTGCTGGCCCGGGTGTAGCCTGCGAGCGCTATCGAGAGGAGCAAGAAGGGGGCGATGTGGAGAAGGCTTTGAAGGGTGAACTCGAGCGTTTCCACGAGCTGTGCCGTGGAGATCATAGCGATTGAGAGCAGGAGCAACAGGGTGGCGATCAGCGTCTTGTCACTGTTTCTGAGGACTTGCCAGCTACGCGGGGTGGCGGTGGGTTGGATCACGGTGGAACCTCCAAAACTAAATAACTAGATAAATGGTTACTAATGAACAAAAAAAGAGACCTTAGGCCACCCCCTCTTCAAACCGATTCTCACCGACGCAACACTCGCCGGTGAGGTAGTCCACGAGAGCGTCCATGACGTCGTAGTTTGCGCGGCTGATGACGCTGGCACCGTCCTTTTGCTGCGTGATGAGGCCGGCCTGGAGCAGTTTGTGAAGGTGGTGGGCGAGTGTTGAGCGGGGAATGCCGCCGAAACGCTGCTGGATTTCAGTGATGGAGAGTCCTTGGCGACCCACTCGGACCAGCTGGCGGTAGATAGCGAGGCGTAACTCGGTGCCGAGGGCATCCATGGCGGCAGCGGCAGCGCGTTCGTTCATAGGGATAGTATGCAATATTCCCACATCAATGTCAACTAAATAGTTAGTTATTTAGTTTTAATAGTACCATCATGACCTTGTGCGAGTAGCATCGTGATCGATGACGGTGATATCAGCCTGGGGGACCCAGCGGGTTGGCCTCAGTCGTCTTCGTCGTTTTGCCTACTCACTTCTGAGGACGAATAGCCCTCCTTACCCCCCAACGAGGCGAGCAGGCCTTGAGCCAGCTGCTGCTTTTCGCTGGCGCTCAATCTGGCGTCTGGGTGGGTGATGAGGTAGCTCCGCAGCGGCATGGTGCCGTCGAAGAGCGTCTCGGCGGATTCTTCACCACCTTCTGTTTCGCCGTTGCCCCAGGTGGAGAAGTTGAGTGCTTCGCGGCCGCCGAGAACGTCTCGGGCGATCAACCACGATACGGGAGCGACGTTTGTATACCAGGGCCACGCGGTTTCGTTGCTGTGGCAGTCGAAACAGGCGCGTTCGGCGAGGAGGTGTGTTTGTGGGCTATCCCAGGTAGGTTCGGCGGTGATCGGTGGGTTTGTCTTGATGCCAGGACTGGGGACGAGCTGGATCAGGACGAGTAAGGCAAGGGCGATCCCAAGGACCCACCAGACGGCCTTGTTGGCGCTGCGCTTCATAGCGGTCGTACTCCTTATCCGTGAGGTTGCGCGACATCTACTAGCCTAGGGGTCTCGGGGTGCTTGCGCATCCTCGATCGTCCGACAGGGATTGTGGGAGTTTCGCTGACAGCTTTAGGCCGGACCGTGAGCTTTTCGTTGCCGGGTTTCTTGGCGGGTCACCAGTTCATGTATGGTGAATTGAGCCAGCGCGATCAGCACCAGGCAGGGTGGGATGAGCGCTAACCCGAGGTGGTCGCTCACGAACCCGACCAGACCCGGTAGGAGCGCCGTGCCGAGCGCGGCGCCCGCCATCTGGAAGCCGATGGCGTTGGGGGCGTGCTCGAGCCCGACCAAGCCGGGTGTTCTCGATACCGAAGTGGGAAAGACAGGGGCGATGGTGAAGCCCATGAGGGCGAGCCCCAAGAAGCTCACGGTTTCTACGGGATTCCACCAAAGGAGCGTGGCTCCAAGCACGGTGCCGAGAGTGCAGGCGCGCAACACCGGGGCGGCGCCGACCCGGTCGATGATGGGGCCGAACAGGAGCCGCCCCAAGGTGATGAAGCCCCAGAAGAGGCTGATCCAGATGCCGG
This sequence comes from Trueperaceae bacterium, assembly GCA_020354625.1. Classification (GTDB taxonomy): domain Bacteria; phylum Deinococcota; class Deinococci; order Deinococcales; family Trueperaceae. Next base: position 3,874,607 of record CP070651.1, on the reverse strand, counting down.
CGACTCTGGGATCGATGCCACGACCTTCGACAAAGAGGTTGTTGGTGAGCTGTCCGGTGCTGAGCTGGATACCGGTGTGCGAGACGAACAGGGCGATGCCGAGCCAAACGGGTAACAGGCTCAGGCTTGCGCCGATGCCGGGTCCGCGCGCCTTGGCGCCGTCTTCACTCTGATCTGTGGCGAACCGCCAGTGGTTGAGCGTCACGGTAAAAAGCGCAGTGACGCTGAGGTGAACACCTGCCAAGATGAGGTAGCTTAGCTGCCAGGGACGCGCTAGCTCGATAGCGATGAAAGTCACGAGTAGAGGTCCCAGAGCGGACCCCAGGCCGAAGACGGCATGAAGCCAGTTCATGCGGCTGGTAGCGTAGCGGTGGGCCACGAAGGTATTGACGCCGGTGTTGATGCCGGCACGTCCTACGCCGATGAGAAGTGCGGCGAAAATCAGGCCGTTCCAGTTTGTGGTGGTGCCGGTGATGAGGAGGCCGAGAGCGCCACTGAGGCCGCCTAGCAAACAGAACCAGCCGATGCCGATGCGGCCCATGATGCGTCCACCGAGGAAGTTGACTACCAAGCCCCCTGCCGTCATCACTCCTAGCAAGATCCCCAGGGACTCGAGCGTCTTGCCGAAGGTTTCTTGCATGTGAAGCCAGGCGACGCTCAGAGCGCCACCTTGCAAGCCGATCGAGACAAAGCTGAAAAAAGCGACTCCGAGGAGCACAGGCTTCAACAAAGGTTGCTGTGGTGGTGGCATGCCCGTTACGCTAAGCACGTCCAAGAACTATTTGCGGCAACGGACCTGAGGGCGGCCGCGATCCTTGGAGGTTTTTAGCGGACTTCTACCACAGCGTTCGATCACGCAACCGACTCCCCATCGCTACCTAGCCCGTTCATGGCCTCGTAGAAGGGGTCTCCGGGTCGGATGGAACCCCGCTCAACGATCTGCCCCGTCATGGCGCTCTTGTAGAGGCTGGCGATGAACTCGAGCGCTCGCCTGGCGCCTTCGCCGCTGGTGGGAGGCCGCTCCCCACGCCGCTTGGCGGCCAGGAGCTGCGCGACCTGGTTGCCGAGGAGTGAGCGTCCCGTTTCGGGTGGGAGGTCTTGCCAACGCGCCAGGTCGGCTGTGCGCTGAGAGCTCTCTGGAAGCGTGTAGCGCCAGTCTTCGTTGCGGTAGTTGTAGAGGTGCTCGAGCTCGACCGTGGCGGCTTGGAAGTCGAAGCGCAGGGTGCTCCGTTGCCGGGGGGATACCACCGAGTTGGTGATCGTTGCCAGGGCGCCGTTTTCGAATGCGATCAGCGCCAGCGAGACGTCTTCGACCTCGATGTCGTGGTCTAGTGTCCCTATCTTGGCACTCACCTCGCGCCAGGGACCGTAGAGCCACAGGAGCAGGTCGATGGCGTGGATGCCGTGGATCATGGTGCAGCCGCCCAGTTCGCTCTGCCAACTGCCACGCCAGGGAACCGCGTAGTAGGCGTCGTCGCGGTACCAGGTGATCTGGCATGTGCCTAGCAGGGGCCGGCCCAGCTCGCCCCGGTCGATGAGCGTTTTGAGGTGTTGGGCCCCGTTGCCGAAGCGCCACTGGTAGACGCTGCTACAGTAGGTACCGGAGCGGGCTTCAGCGGCCTCGATCACATCGAGTTCCGCCAGGGAACCCGCCAGCGGCTTTTCACACAGTACCCAGGCACCCGCTTCGAGGCATTGCACGCTGAGTTCGCAGTGGGTATGGGGTGGGGTGCAGATGTGGACCAGATCGGGATGTTGCTCGCGCAGCAAGCTCTCTACGTCGGTGTAGAGGTGCGCAATGCCATAGGTTTCGCCGAAAGTGGCGACGGCTTCCGGCCGGATGTCCGCTGCGGCGACGAGTTCCACATCTGTTTCACGTTGTAAGGCGGTGGCGTGGCTTCTGGCGATCGCGCCGGTGCCGATCAGCGCAGCACGGAACGAACTCACACCCAACCACTGGCTTGGTCGTTGGATCTTTGTGTAAGGTGGCCCGCAAGGTGCTTATAGGGTGGTAGTGATGGCTTCATGGGTTTGCTCCTTTGTGTTTCATCTCTGCTTCCTATCATAGGATGGGGATGGATGACGCTCCCTCGGGAGGGTGTTTCCGTTGCCGGACGTCTGATATCGTGCTTCTGATGAGGAGCTGCGCATGAAACGCTACGCTCTGGTCGGTACCGGCAGCCGCGCCGGCTTGTATCTGGATGCGCTCGCTACAACCTACCGTGACGCTTGTACGCTAGTCGGTTTGTGCGACCTCAGCCAGACGAGGATGGATTGGCATAACCGGCGGCTTAAGGAGCGCTACGGTCTCGAGCCGCTGCCGGCCTACTCGGCGTCAGCGTTCGACCGGATGATTTTCGAAACCCGGCCGGATACAGTGATCGTGACGACGGTGGATGCCACGCATCACCACTACATCGTCCGGGCGATGGACCTCGGCTGCGACGTCATCACCGAGAAACCCATGACCACAGACATAGACAAAACCAGAGCGATCTTCGAGGCTATCGAGCGAACCGGCCAGTCGCTCAAGGTGACTTTCAACTACCGCTACGCGCCCGCGTATGCACGTGTGCGAGAGCTGATCGCGCAGGGGGTTGTCGGCAAGCCACTGAGCGTGGACTTCTCATGGTTGCTCGACACCAGCCACGGTGCGGACTACTTTCGGCGCTGGCACCGCGAAAAGCAGCATTCCGGCGGGCTCTCGGTTCACAAAGCGACCCACCATTTCGATCTGATCAACTGGTGGGTCGGCTCTATCCCCAAGGAAGTTTTCGCGCTGGGGGATCTCCTCTTTTACGGTGGCGCGAACGCCGAAGCGAGAGGGGAGAGCTATCCCTACCACCGCTACACGGACGAGCCGGCAGCTGCCGGGGACCCGTTCGCGCTGCTCCTCGACCAGAACGAATCTCTCAAGGGTCTCTACCTCGATGCCGAAGCGGAGACGGGCTATCTACGAGATCGCAACGTTTTTGGTGAATCGATCACCATCGAAGACGTCTTATGCGTTACCGCTCGCTACCGGAGCGGGGCGCTACTCTCTTATCACCTAGTGGCCTTTTGCCCTTGGGAAGGCATGAGGGTGGCGATCACTGGTGATAAGGGTCGCGTCGAGCTCGAGGTCATCGAGTCCGTAGAACAGGTCGAGGTCGACCAGGCCGAGCTCGATGTAAGCGCCAGCAAGAGTGGTTTCAAGCGATCGCGTTTGACGGTGTTCCCGATGTTCGCACCGCCCTACGAGGTCTCCATCCCTGCTGCTGAGGGTGGGCACGGTGGGGCGGATCCGCTGATGCTCGAGCAGCTCTTCTCACCTTCTCCACCTGAAGACCCCCTCGAACGTGCGGCCTCACACCTCGCGGGGGCTGCTTCCATCTTGCTCGGCATCGCCGCCAACCGCTCGCTCGAGACGAGGTCGTTGGTGCGTGTCGATGAGCTGCTGCAGCTCTGAACTGAAATCCTGTTGATCGATCGGGTTTTCGATGATCGCTTCTTTCGGCTGCCACGCTGTTGTTTGGCACGATTGAGCCGGGCCAAACAACAGAAAACCATGTGAGATGGTACCTGCTCTAAAAGCTGTCCAGTTTGGAGGGTGCGGTGATGGCATAGCTCGCCTCGACGGTTTCACGGCCCTCAGGTGTTACCGTGATGGGCAGCTCGAGCTTCGCCTCATCGATGAGGCACAGGCCCACGGCGTCATACTCGCAGTAGTAGACCACGAGTTCGCCGGTCAGCATGGCTGCTCCCTCTTGCAGGGTGAGCGAGACCTGGAGTGGAAAATCGGGTTTGACGATGGTCTGTTCCGCGTCTTCCCCCAAAAGGACCGCATCGCCACTGCTCTGCCAGGTCATCGAGAAGGGGGCCAGGTCGTTGAGTTGGTACCCCTCGGGGAGGGTGATGGTCAGCTCGAGTTGTCTTTCGCCGGCGGTTACCTGTTGAGGATCGTAACGGATCAATAGGCCCTGGTACGCTTCTCCTTCGGCGCGACGGGTCAGCAAGCCCTCGGTGTCGATCAGCACCAGCGTTTCGACCTCTTGGGTGGTGAGATCTGCCACCCGGATGACGTGGTTGTTGGTGTCGGCGATGTAGAGCTTGTTTCCGGCGGTGCTGAGGCCGCCTGGTTCGTTGAACTGCGCTTCGGCAGCTGGGCCATCCCGCCAGCCGACTTCGCTGCCGAGCAGGGTGGTGCTCCGCCGGCTGAGGGGATCGATAAGTTTGATCTTGCTGTTGTAGGTGTCGGCGACGTAGAGGGATCCATCGTGGAAGTCGATGCCGAGTGGGTGTTGCAGGCGCACGTCATCGCCGACGCCGTCGACGTCACCGAAGTCGAACAGGCCGGTGCCCACGATGGTATCGAGCTGTCCCATGATGAAAAGATCGGCTGTTCGGATGGCGCTCGCCTCGCTGTCGGCAAAGAAGAGCTTCTCACCGTCGGTAGCAAGACCGCTGGGTTGGTTGAGCCCCCCGGCGATCATATAGCCGTCTTTGAGTTCTTCTCGGCCGGTTCCGGCGTGAACCTTCGCAACGCCTTTCTGCAGATCCAAAGACCACAGCTGGTGCTGACCCGCCATGGCGATATAGAGGGTACCGGTGTGATAGAGAACGTCCCAAGGGGAGTTGAGCGCCAATTCCAGGGCGGGGCCTTGACGGACGCGTAGGTATCCCTGTTTACCAGTGCCCGCCACCGTCTCCACCCGTTCGGTGGCGAAGTCGATCTTGCGGATCGCGTGGTTCTCCGTGTCGGCCACATACAGGGTCGATGCTCCCGCAAGCGTGATTCCTTGCGGGCGGAAGAATCGCGCCTCGCTGAAGCTGCCGTCTTCGAGGCCGGCTTTGCCGTCACCGATCACCGTTTGCACTCGGCCCTCGAGATCGGTTACCACGATCCGGTTGTGGTTCGAGTCGGCGATAAAGAGCCGGCCCATCTCTTCGTCGGCCAGCACCTTGCCAGGGAACCGAAGTGGCGTCTCGGCAGTGGTGCCCTCCAGCCTGATCTCCAAGGGGGTCCTATCGATGAGCCCTTGGGCGTCGAACTCTTCGATCACGCCACCGATCGCTTCATCGAACGGTTCGAAGATGCCTTCCCCGGAGTGGCTTCCGACCACGTTGCCGGCTGGGTCGATGAGCACCAAAGTCGGCCAAGCTCTAGCGGCATACGAGCGCCAGATCTCGAAGTTCTCGTCGTTGACAACGGGATGCTCGAGTTCGTAGCGCATCACCACGTTGCGGATATTTTCGGTGACCGATTCGTTGTCGAACTTGGCCGAGTGGACGCCGATCACCACCAGTTCATCGGCGTACTTCTCCTCGAGCTTCTTGAGGTCGGGGATGATGTGGATGCAGTTGATGCAACCATAGGTCCAGAAGTCGAGCAGCACCACCTTGCCCTTCAAACCCTCCAAGGTGAGTGGTGTTTCGGTATTGAGCCAATCCAAGCCGGTGGGGAATTCGGGAGCCGGTGTGGTGCCTGCGAACGAACGTCTCGCTGACGAGTCGTCGGTTCTGGTCTGTTGCGCCAAGGCGGCTGCGACCACGAGCGAGATGATGATCAGTACTGCCATGAGTGCTTTTCGTGCCATGACCCAACCTTACTCCCCTCGACGAGAGAGGTCATCACGTAAGTATCACGAGGGGGACAATTGTCCTTTTGACGGTGTAGTGGCGAATCTGCTACGCTGCGAGAGTCGATAAAGCTCGCTTGGGAGTTGTGCTACAGGAGGTCTGTATGAGAAGGTTGGCAGGTACATTCTTCGTAGTACTCTTTTCGTTTGGCGTGGCGCAAGATACCCTCAACATCGGTATCATCACGAGTTTCACTGGAAGGTTTGCCGAGTTCGGCGCTCAGCACAGGGCCGGCTTCGAAGTGGCCCTGGCCGAGATCAATGCCAACGGAGGCGTACAGGGCAGGCAGGTCGAGCTGGTGATCGAAGACGATACGTCCAGCCAGCAGACGGCGCTCGCCGCTGCCGAGAAGCTCCTCAGCCGAGACGTTCCCATCATCATGGGAGCCTACTCCTCGTCGATCACCAACCCGCTGGCCCAGTACTTCACCCGCCAGGAGTTCCCCTTCTTGGTCTTTACCAGTTCTGCAGATTCCATCACCAGCCCCGGTTCGGATTGGGTGTTCCGCATCAACCAGCCGGCTGCGACCTATGCGGAGATCCTCTTCGATGTGTTCGGTATCCTCGAAGCCACCGAGTCGCTTGAAAGCATCGCTGTCGTACACGGCAACGGAACCTTCGAGAATGCCGTAGCTGCTGCTGCGGAAAGCCTTTCTGAGGCGCGCGGCTACGAGCTTGTCGAGATCCAATCGTACGATCAGGGCCTAACCGACTTCAGGCCCATCCTCAACCGCTTCAAAGCCAAAAGCCCCGACATCGTCTTTATGGTTTCGTACTCGGCAGATGCGGTTGCCATCATGAGGCAGGTCAAAGAGACGGGTCTGTCTGCAAAGGTATTTGTCGGTGCCGCTGCCGGCTTCGCCTTGCCCGAGTTTTTGGAGGGGGCGCAGGAAGTGGCCGAGTACGTCATCACGGCAACGGCCTGGACCAAAGACGTCAACTTCGAAGGGGCAGGTGAACTCTACGCAGCGCTCATGGAGGCGCGTGGAAAAGAGCCGACCTATCACGCCGCGCAGGCCTACGCCGGCCTCTTGACCGTCGCGGATGCACTCAATCGTGCGGAGAGCCTGGATCCAGAAACCATCCAGCGCGCCTTGGCAGAGACCGATCTCAGAACCAGCTACGGGCCGATCCGGTTCACGGACTTCAACGGCTACAGAAACCAGAACCCCGTCAAAATGGTTGCTGAGCAAGTGCAAGACGGCGCCTTCGTCACCGTTTTCACCCAGGAGGGGGTGGTGAACCCCATCCTCTGTCCGGTCCCGGCTTGGGAAAGCCGCTAGTGCGCTGAGCGCGAGCCGGGGGGAAGGGGTGAGGAGGCCCCCTCCCCCTTTGCTGAAAACCGAAAGGCGCCTTAACGTTGGAAACTGCGGTAGCTCTTTTGCAAAACATCTCGGGCGGCATCCTCATCGGCGGGGTGTATGCGTTGGTCGGTACGGGGCTCTCGCTGATTTTCGGTGTCATGCGGGTGATCAACTTCGCACACGGAGAGTTCTTGGCAGTAGGCATGTATCTTGCGCTCGTGGGGCACGCGGCGTTTGGCCTGGAGCCTTATCTCGCCATGCTTCTCGTTGCACCACTCGGATTTTTTGTGGCGTTTTCCATCGAGCGGCTGGTCTTGAGCCGTCTGGTCGACAGCCCCGAACAGAGCACGCTTTTGGCTACGCTCGGCCTGGCGCTCATCCTCAGCAATGCGTTGCTGCTCCTCTTTGGAGCCGAGCCCAAAACGATGTACGTATCGTACGCCACCGCCACCGTCAACCTGGGGCGTGTCACCCTGTCGATACCGCTGCTCTTGGCCGGTTTCGTCGCCACGATGATCATCCTTGCGCTCTACCTCTTTCTCACCAAGACCGAGCCGGGGCGGGCGGTCAGGGCCACGGCGGAGAATAGGCTCGGTGCCGAACTGGTCGGTATCAACACCTTGGCCGTTCACAGCGTCGTCTTCGGACTAGGTAGCCTTATCGCCATGGCAGCCGGCTTTGTCCTCATGCCCCTGCTGTTTGCCATCCCCACCGTCGGTGCCGGCTTCACCTTGAAGGCCTTCGTCGTCACCGTGTTGGGAGGGATGGGGAGTATTAGCGGGGCGATCGGTGGCGGCCTGGTTTTGGGGTTGGCGGAAGTTCTCGGGGCCTCCTACCTGTCTACAGGCTACCGAGACGCTTACGGCCTGATCGCCTTCTTGGCCGTGCTACTGCTCCGGCCCGAAGGGCTTTTCGGGCGTACGATCAAGAGGGTATAGATGAGAAGCGGTATCTTCCTGGCCGGCCTTTTCATCGCAGCGCTCTTCTACCCCCTCATCTTTCCGAACCTGCTTTCGATCGCGATCTACTTTTTGCTGCTCGCAGGTTGGGCGACCTCCTGGGATATTCTCGGTGGTTGGGCAGGTCAGGTTAGCCTGGGGCACGCGGCCTTTGTCGGCGTCGGTTCGTATGCCTTGGCGATCCTCGCCGGCCGTTACGGCATCGCTCCCTGGTGGGGTGCTCTTGCCGGAATGGCGCTCTCGGCCGCTTTGGCTTGGGTTTGGGGGTTGGTCACCTTCAGGTTGCGAGGACCCTACTTCACGCTCTCGACCATCGCGATCGCTGAAATCTTGCGGTTGGTCGCCATCGAGGAGGCCTGGCTCACGCAAGGTGCCGAAGGCATCTTTATCTTCAGCCTCAAAAGTCCTTTCGGATTCGACCTCTTCGACCGGCAGGTCGAGTACTACACGGCCCTTCTCTACCTCGCGGCCGTGGTCGGTTTGGTGGCCTGGTTGGCGCGTGGGAAGCTCGGCTATCAGATGCGGGCGGTTCGTGAGGACGAGAATTCGTCTCAGGCTGCAGGGATCGATCCCACGCGCATCAAGCTGATCGCCTTCATGCTCTCCGGCGCCTTGACCGCGCTCGGCGGGGCCATCTACGGGGTGTACCTCTCCTATCTCGAGCCTCACGACATCTTCTTCCTGCCGCTCTCGGTACAGATCGCCCTGACCGCCATCATCGGTGGACGGGGAACCCCTTTCGGACCCCTGGCCGGAGCCTTTTTGTTGGTCGTTGCCGCCGAGGTCTTCCGCAACGCATTTGCCGAGGCGAACCTCCTCATCTACGGTGTACTCATCGTGCTGGTGGTGATCTTCTTGCCGCGTGGATTGATCGGTTCTTGGCAACATCGGGCAGTGAGGAGGCGGTATGCACGCAGCGCTCGAGGCTGAAGGGATCGTGGTGCAGTTCGGCGGTCTCGTCGCGGTGAACGATATCACCTTGAGCCTGGACGAAGGGGAGATCTTCGGTCTCATCGGGCCCAACGGCGCAGGGAAGACCACGCTGTTCAATGCCCTGACCGGTTACGCGCCGATGCGCCGAGGGAAAGTCAGCCTCTTCGGTGAAGATATTACCCAGCTACCCGCCTTTGTCCGAGCCAGGTTGGGGATCGGCCGTACTTTTCAGATCGAGCGTCCCTTTGAAGAACTTACCGTGCTCGAGAACGTTCTCATCCCGGCCTTTTTGCATCGTGCGCGTCGCAGCGATGCCGAACGCGTTGCCTGGGATGCGCTCGAGCAAGCAGGGATCGCCGATCGAGCCCACCAACCGTCTGCCGATTTGAACCTGGCGCGCCGTAGACGGCTTGAGCTCGCCAAGGCCCTCTCGCTCAAACCGAAAGTGCTCTTCCTGGATGAGTTGATGGCTGGGCTCAACCCCCCTGCTCTGGCCGAGATGATCGGTTTTGTACGTACCTTGACGAAATCGGGTCTCGCGGTGCTGATGGTCGAGCACATCATGAAGGCCGTGGTGGAGCTGTGCGATCACGTCATGGTTCTCGCCTCCGGTGAGAGGATCGCCGAGGGGAGCCCCGAGCAAGTCACCAACGATCCCAAGGTCATCGAGGCGTACCTCGGAGATTCCGATGAGCCGGGAGATCGTTGACCATGGGCGATCGGAGGCCTTGTTCATGACCGCTCCCAAAGCAAAACCGATTCTCGAGGTCGATAGGCTCGACCTCGGTTATGGTGAGTTGCAGGTCGTTTTCGAGGTGAGTCTCGAGGTGGCGCGGGGGGAGCTTGTCGGTCTGGTCGGAGGCAACGGCAGTGGGAAGTCTACCGTCTTGCGGGCGATCAGCGGGATGATCACGCCTTGGTCCGGAGAGATCGGGTTCGATGGGCTGAAGGTGAACGGCTTGAAACCCCACCAGATGACCAGGCTCGGCATGGCCCACGTCCCCATGGGGCGTCAACTCTTTCCGAACCTGACGGTCGAGGAGAATCTCTCGCTCGGCGCCTACTTGCGAAGGGCACGGCACAACAGGAGCCGTAACCTCGAGCGGGTGTTTGAGTTGTTTCCAGACCTGGTGAGCAAACGACGCCAGCCCGCCGGTTCTCTATCTGGTGGCCAACAGCAGATGTTGGCCATCGCCCGGGCGCTGATGCTCGACCCGAAGATGCTCATCATGGATGAGCCTTCGCTCGGCCTGGCACCCTTCCTCGTCAAAGAGGCGATGCAGGTCGTTCGCCGCGTTGCCGATATGGGCCTGCCCATCTTGCTGGTAGAACAGAATGTCAGACAGGTTCTCTTGGTCAGCGACCGTGCCTACGTGCTCGAGAACGGCAGGTTGGTGATCGACGGTCCCTCTGTAGACCTCATGGATAACCCCTTGGTAAAGAAGGCCTACCTGGGGCTTTGAAGGTGGGACGAACCGATCTTGCTAAGGACCTCAAACTTAAGCGAGCGGAGCGAGGTTGGACCGCGGCCGCCCGCGGGACGCAAGCTCGGCGCTTCGCTGACCCAATTCTGCAAACAACTTGGATGTGCTTAGGACCGATTGTGAGGAGGGTTGGACCGTTTGGCCAGCAGTAGCGCCGTCGAATAGCATCGTGGAACGGTTCCGCCGAAGGAATCGATAACGGTTGCCATGTCTGTGAGAAAGCGAGTTCGGGTATCGCAGTCCAAGGCGAGTGTGGAAGAGAAGGTGGTGAGGAGGTCGAGGTATTGCTGTTTTTCGTAGGTCTGCTGCCAGTCGTAGCGCTGCAGCGTGACGCGGTGGAACCGGTGATGCCGCTCGAGCGCCTCGCGATAGATGCAGACCCAATCGTCTAAGGAGGGTCCCTGTGGCATGCTGTCTTCGTAGCGTTGGTAGATGGGGTTGGTGGCGTGGTAAAAAGCGCTCTCCTGTGACCGTTCCAGGTTCCAGATCAGCGCCAAGGTGCCGCCTGGTTTGAGCACTGTCGATGCCCGGGCCAACCCGGTGCTCGGCTCGATCCAATGGAAGGCTTGTGCCGAGAGGAAGAGGTCGAAGGCCTCTTTTGTTGGCTGCCACTCTTCAAAGGCGGTATGTTCGACGGTAACGTCTGGGTAGTCGCGCAACCTCTCGGCAGCTACTTCGGCGAGATCCTTTCCGAGCTCGAGCGCCAGAATACGCACGCCTCGGCGTGCCAGAGGGAGTGTTGCCTGGCCCGTGCCACAACCGACCTCGAGAACGCTGCCTCCGGTGGGGAGAGAGGCTTGGCGCAGGAGTGTGTCGAAAGCCACTTCGGGATAGCTGGGTCGCGCCCTGTCATAGAGATCAGCTACCTCGTCGAAACGGATCCGTAAGGTGTTATCTCTAAGCACGGCAACACCGCCAGGTTACCCGTTTACCCGGTTTTGGAGCCGAGGGGAACGTTCCCGGTACGCAGGTAACGGGGGTGCGAACAGACAACGTGATAAATGGCTGCGCACAGACTTCTCCGAAATCGATCGCAAGAGACGGGTGGGGTCGATGCCCCGGTACCGCGAGCCTACCATACGCCTGCTCCCCCCTGTGCATCGGCCGGACGCTCCCTTTGGCAAGGACATGGTGGTTTTGCACGCAGGTTGTAAGAACATATTGAGCAGTCGATCTCGTATAGCCGGAGGACTCTTGGCAAGCGGAACGGTATGATCAGATACAGGTGGTCTGCAAAACGGCTTTTTGAGTGAGATACCAAGGGAGATGAGGTGGGGTGATGCTGAACATCTGCCTGCTCGGTGCCGGGTTCATTGGCAAGGTTCACGCTGAGAACTTGGTGGGAAATCCAGAGGTCGGTTTCGCCGGGATTTTCGATCCTGACCAGCGAGTTGCGGCGTTGTTGGCAGAGCGCCACGGTGTTCCCACCCTGGAAAGCGTCGATGCGGTCATGGAAGACCGGCGGATCGATGCCGTTTTGATCGCTACGCCGGCCGGTACGCATCCGACGCTGATACGGCAGGCATCCGAAGCGGGAAAGGCGATCTTTTGCGAGAAGCCGATTGGGAAAGATCTAGTGGAGGTCGATGCATGCCTCGAAGCTCTCGAAGGGTACGATCGTCCGGTCCAGATCGGTTTTAATCGTCGTTTCGATCCCCAACATCGTGCGCTTTACACGGCTTTGCAACAGGGTGAGATCGGGGCTGTCGAGCAACTCATCATCACTAGCCGCGATCCCCACCCACCTCCTGTCACCTATATGCGTGATACCCCAGGCGGCGTCTTTTACGACACCATGTGCCACGACTTCGACACCGCGCGGTGGTTATTGGGAGAGGAACCGATCGAGGTGTACGCCGTCGCCAGTAGCCTGCTCGAGGAGGATCTCAACCCGGACCGGGATCTCGACACCGCCATGGCTCTCCTCAGGACCGCAAGTGGAAAGATGTGCCATATCAACGTGAGCCGCCGCTCGGTGTATGGTCACGACCAACGCATCGAAGTGTTCGGCTCAAAAGGCATGCTTCAGTCGCAAAACATTCAGCGAAGCCGCATCCGTCGCTATGGATCCGAGGAGATAAGCGAGGAGGTGCTCCTCGACTTCTTTATCGATCGCTATCGTGAAGCCTATGTGCAGGAGCTCCAGAGTTTTGTGGATGCCTCGTTGCGCCGTAGCCCGGTTGAAGTCACTATCTTCGACGGGAGGCAGAGTTTGGCGCTTAGCCTTGCAGCCCTCGATTCATCGCGGCGAGGGCAGCCCGTCCACCTCACCGATCCATCTCAATAGCGATAAAGGAGGGGTGCAATGAAGACGATTCTCGGCACCGCACCAGATTCGTGGGGCGTCTGGTTTCCCCACGATAGCAAGCAGATCTTGTGGTCACGCTATCTCGACGAGGTCGCCGAAGCAGGGTACAGCTGGACCGAGCTGGGACCCTTCGGTTATCTCCCTACCGATCCGATGCAGCTCGAGGATGAACTGTCGGCTCGAGAGCTGAGCCTATGCGGTGGCACCATCGGTGGAGCGCTCACCAGCCGCGAGGCCGTGCAGGTGCTCGGAGGCCAACTCGTCGAGCTGGCGAGCTTGCTGCTTCACTCTGAGGTGGCGAGGACGATTGTGCTGTTGCCCGAATCCTACAGCGACATGCGAACCGGAAAACAGATTATGTCGAAAGAGGCGTCGACGGCACAGTGGCGCCAGATGGTCGATGCGATGCACCGTTTCGGCGACCTCGCTGGTGAACGTGGGTTTCAGCTGCTATTTCACCCTCATGCCGACAGTTGGGTCGAAACCGAGGATCAGATTGCTCGTTTTCTGGATGATACGGATCCCGATTTGGTGGGACTCTGTTTCGATACGGGGCATCACGCCTACTGTGGAGGGGATGCCGTCGCGTTTTTCCACGGGTATCATCAGCGTATCCCCTATCTGCATCTCAAGAGTATCGATCCGCTTGTGCTCAAGGCTTCGCGGCGTGAACACCTTGGCTTCGCCCAGGCCGTAGCGCGAGGTGTCATGTGCGAGCCCTCAGCCGGGAGTATCGATTTCGCCGCGTTTCGGGATGTACTTACCGGAGTGGGTTTTGAGGGGTTTGCCATCGTCGAGCAAGATATGTATCCGGTCGCTGTCGATAGGCCCCTCCCCATCGCGCAGCGCACCAGAGCCTATTTGGTGGAACTCGGTTTCGGTGATGGCTAATGGGTGTTGTGAATTTTCTAGGTGCACGCGTATGCCCTCATGTTGCGCCGTGGGAACAGTAGACCCTGACGTCGTCGTGCATTCGCAATAGACCCACACATGACCCGTACCCGCTGACCCATCACCGTATTCAAACGGGTACCGAGGTCAGCAGGTCGGTCGCGCCGGCGATGGTGGCCTGGACAGGCATGGCGGGTGCGGTCTTTGTGAGTCTGAAAAACCCTCGTCCGGCTGCCCGCCAAGCGTTCAGGGCATTGGCGATGGCTGCGGCGTCGTCTGCTTCCGCTACCAGGACTCCCCATCCGTCGGGAGTGGCGTCCCAACGGACAATCTCGACACCTTGTAACGGGAAGAAGTGCGAGGTGGTGAGCTTCTGAGCGATTTCCGAACGTTCTTCCAGGGTCATGTCTTCACTCAGCTCCCAGTAGGTTATGAAACGCACATTATACTCCTTTCATCCTAAGTCTTCGTGTCAGGTACCTGGTGTCGGCGAGTGGTCGATGTCATCCTCTCGCTTCCCAGAGCCGCCACCAGGGGCGTTTGCTGATCGGTCGGGCGAGCTGGGCCTGAAGCCTCAGCACTTCTTCGCGGTAAAACTGCAACATTTCGTCGTTCTCGGTGGGAAGCTGATGTAGTTCGAGCCTGTCTATGCGGGAGTGGAGGGTGAGCAGTTCTTCGTGCACGACTTTGAGAGCCTCCAGGGTCGGGTCCTGCTGAGAAGGCCCTCTGCCCCTTCTCAGCGTTTCAAAGGCGGCGCGCATTCCGGTTACCTGACCCGATCGTGTGAGCTCCTGGGCCTGCTCGAGCCGGTCGACCGCCTCGTTCGGATACAGCCGCCCCCCCCGTTCATCTCTGGGAAGGCCTTCGAATACCTGCTCGTAATCGCGCGCATAACGGCGGAGCGTACTATCCGTTACCTTCAGGCGCAGGCTTATAGCTTGTGGTGAAGCTAGGCTATCCTCTGGTTGCACACCCAAACCTCCCGACTATCGTTCTCGCCACCTCACTATTTTTTGCTCGAGCCGAGGTGTCCGGTCTGTGCGGTTATTCGCATTACCCGCCTGGAGAAGGCCCGGTGGCGTGCGGAAGTGCGACCCGGTTGAGCGGGACGACCGCCTGTAAGGATGGGGTGGGGTACGACGGTGGGGCCTCATAATCGTTCGCTTTACGAGACAGCTATGGTCAACCTTGTGAGGTGGGCTGTATAATGACAAAGTATAGTGAAAAACCTTCAACTTATTTTCACGGTTGTGGTTGCGCAGCTGTTCTTGCTGCCGTACGTTGCCGGTCAGCAATATAACTTCGAGATCTTCCCTGTATTGCATACGCTTCCGGCCGATGGTGAGGCCGCCACCACCTTGGTGGCGACGCTCGTCGATGAGGACGGTATACCTGTCGACGGCCAGGAATTGCTCTTTTCCGTCGAGGCGGGGGATGCCTACTTCGGTAGCTCCGCGCGTAAGGATCTGGTGACTGAAGCCACGGATGAGGGTGGTGGTGTCTATGCAGCCACGCTCACCGCCGGCATCGAAGTGGGAGAGGTGTCGATCACTGCTCTCTGGGTCAATTCTCCACAAGATACCGTCCCAGAGGCGAAAGCGAGTATTGAATTGGTCGATGCCCGTGTCGTCACGCTCACGGCCGGCGATCTCGACATCGCCAGACGCGGAGCCGAGGTTTCGATCCTCGCGTTTGTGCTCGATGAGCTGGGGCGCCCCATCGAAAACGCCGATCTCGAGTTCGACATCGTTCGAGGAGATGGGAAGATACGACAGCAAGCCCGCGGCGGTGAACTGGCCCGCTACGCCACCGTGTTTGAAGCAACTGAACCTGGAGAGGTCGAAATCGAAGTCACAGATGCCGATTTTCCGCGGGTTCGTGAAAGCATTGTGCTCGAGGTATTGCAGGCCGCAACGGTCGAGGCCTTCGTCTTTCCCGAAGAGGTCGAACGTAGATCGCGAGGCCGTGTGCCTGTGGACGAAAATACCGCGGCGATCTTGGTGACCCTGAGAAATCGTGAGGGTGAGTTGCTGCGTGGTCTCGAGGAGGGTGATCTCATCGCCGAGATCGTTTCGGGTCCCGGTAGCATCGAGGAGTTTGAAGAGATCGCTCTTACCTCACGGAAGGGGGCAGGTGTCTACGCCTTTGCCTTTACGTCGTCTGAGGAGGAGGGCGAGACAGAGATTCGGATCCTGCAGCCCGCATCCGGCGTCGAAACGACCATCACCGTCAGCACCGTGGACAGTTTGGTGGCCGGAGGGCTCGAGGAAGCCTCTTTGACGCTCTTTAGCGACGAACCGCTTCGGGCCGGTGACGATGCGCTTCTGCTCGCACGCGCTCAGGACGCCTTGGGAAATCCTGTCCGGCGCTTGAGGCTCGATTTCGTGTTGGATGAACAGTACGGTGAGCCTCTCTCCCTCCCAACGGAACTGAGGTTACGTCCTGCCAGGAATACCGGTTTTTACACCGTTCCGTTCACGGCTGCGTTTGTGCCAGAGGGGTCGACACAAGCTGAAGTCATCTTCTTGGATCGAGGTGAAGCCGCCGTCGCCGCCAGCATAGGCATCGACTTGGCCGATTTTGCCGTCCCCGAGATCACACTCTTTCCCGAGCGCATCTCATCTGTGGGTGCCGCAGCTGTGGATACCCGGGGGGTGCAGGCTGAAGATACCGGGACCGCACCCCGGTTCGTATTGGAGGCCTCCCCCCCTGTGATCGTTCAGGGTGAGGTCGATAACGACGGGCGCTCCCCAGACCTGATCTCCGGTGATCGGGTCAGCTCAGGACGAATTGAAGTCGCTGAAGACACCGGTGTGCTCGACGAGCAGACCGTATCCGTGGTGGTTCACGATACCTGGTCGGCTCAGCAAGACAGCTACGAGCTCGAGCTCGTCGTCGGGGAGCAGTTCGAGATCGACACCAGCTCTGTAGGGGGGGCAAACCGTCGTGGTGACGTCGTGCAGATCATCGCCTTCGTGCGCGATCACTTTGGGCGTCCGGCGCTCGAGCACGAGTTGATCCTGAACGTCGTCGAGGGGTACGGGCGCCCGTTGGCAGATTCGGTCATGATCGACGATGGCGGTCGCCTTGAGGGGTTTAAAGATCCCGTCAGAAATGACGGTATGTACATCGGAGCCGTTGAGGTTCTCGCTCCCGGCCCGCTCACGGTAAGGATCACGGACTTCACGGTACCGTCACTGCCGAGTACCGTGGTCGACATCGTGGGCGAGTAACGTAAAGCGGGTTATAAAGCACCCTTAGGCTTACGTGCAGGCTCGTAGCTTCGAAGACGGCCGTGCGGTGTTGGTTCATATCTCGGTTTTCTGGTATTCTCCTTGCCACATAGTATGAAACCATCGCTTTTTTTTATGAATGTGTCGGTTAGTGCTGTCTCGGATGGACCCTATGATTGAGCTAACGAATCCCAGCATCGCCTCGCTGGGGGGGCTTTTCCCTACCATCTACGGCCGAAACCTGATCGGTGAGCTCGCCAACTTCGTGCACCGGCCCTTCCTGGTCGTCACGATGGAGGATCTATGGGAGAGGTTTGCACATCATTTCGATGGCGCTGTTGCCCAACCCTATCTGGTCACCACCATCGATGGCGATGAGCTCGAGCGCGAAGTGGCCGCGCTCCCACCTTGTAACGCCATCGTTGGTCTGGGGGGCGGTCAAGCTGTCGATGTCGCCAAGTTCTTCGCCTGGTCGTTGCGATTGCCCCTTTTTCAGGTGCCGACCTCGATGTCGGTCAATGCGCCCTTTGGGCACCGGGCCGGGCTGCGCTTCGGTGGCAACGTGCGCTATATGGGCTGGGCCGTACCGCAAGCCGTCTATGTCGATTTCGATGTCATCCAGTCGGCTCCGCCTCTCATCAACCGCAGCGGCGTGTGCGAGATCTTCTGTTACCACACCGCCCACGCGGACTGGCGCCTTGCTCACGTCCGGGGTAAGACGGAATCCAAGTGGCCCTTTGATGAAGCGCTTGTAGCCGAGGCGAAGTCCGTATTGGACCTGGTGATGAGCAAACTCGACGATATTCATGCCGTCAACGAGGAGGGGATCCGCACCCTGATGAACGCCAACCGTTGGGGCGGAGCGGCCTTCCACAACGCCGGCTGGAACCCGCGACACATCGAGGGGATCGATCACTTCCTCTTCTACGCGCTCGAGTACTACACCGGTAAGAAGTTCATCCACGGCCAACCCGTCTGCTTGGGCATCTACGCCGGCTCGCTTTTGCACGGCGAGCGTGCTGACGAGATGCTCGAAGCGATCCACCGGGTCGGGGTCGATATCCGTCCCGAGGCGATGGGCATCAGCTGGGACGACGTCGGCCACGCCCTTATGAACCTGTCGGGTTTCGTACGCCAAGCCGGACTCTGGTACGGTATCGCCCACGAGGCGACCATTACCGACGCGTTCGTTAATCGGTTGAGGGAGGCCGTTACCGAGAAGTTCGGCAGCTGACCAAGTCATAGCCGTGGCCCAAGTTGCGAGTCGTGGGTCACGCTTTGAGAAGGCAATAGAGTATAAGGAGAGAGAGATGACTGATAAGTCGATGAAACGCATGGCGATCCTTTTGCTTCTGGTAGCTGCTATGCCGCTGGCTTTGGCCCAAGGGGACTTCGATTGGGCGCGCTTTAGCGGCAGCACCGTCACGGTGTTGATGCCCGAACACCCGGTTCTCGACGGCATCGATACCGTGCTCGAGCAGTTTGAGCAGGACACGGGGATTACGGTCAACATCGAGTCGATGGCCGAAAACCTCTACTTCGACCGGATGGAGTTGGCGCTGCGGGCCGAGCAGGGCGTGGCAGATGTCTACTTCCTGCCGATGGATTCGACTGCGTTCACCCAGTGGTCGGCCGGTCTGATCAAGCCCCTGACGCCTTACCTCGAAGATCCGTCGATGACCGCTGCGGATTATGACTTTGCCGACTTCCCCGCAGGCTTCCTGATGGCCACCCAATACCCCCCCTCGGCGGCCGACAAAGAGGACTTCGGCATCCCGGCTTCTTTTGAGGCCTACACGCTCTTTTACAACAAAGACATCATCGACCAGTATCTAGGTGGTGAAGTCCCGGACACCATGGACGGCTTGATCGCTGCTGCGAAGTCGATCAGCGAGCAGAGCGGTGGCACCGTGGCCGGGGCCGTGATGCGCGGGATCCGCTCCCACACCATCATGGATACCGTGACCGGCATGGTCTTCAACGCCTTCGGGGCCGATCCGGTCGAGCTGCCCTACAACGTCTGGTTCGACGGCGACTGGGCCAACCCGCGCCTCACAGACGAGCGGGTTGCCACCGGTCTGTCGCACTACGCCGGCATGATGTCGGCCGGTCCGGCCAACATCCAGGCGCTCGACTGGCCCGATGCCAGCCTGCTCTTCTCCCAAGGGTTGGCCGGCTTTTTCATCGATGCCAGCCTGTTCGGACCCGGTTTTGAAGACGAGTCGGCCTCGGTCGTGGCCGGCCGGGTCGGTTACCGGGTGATCCCGCCTGTGAGCGAAGGAGGAGCTTCCCTCACCGGTCACTGGATGTGGGGCTACGGCATCCCCGCGAACTCCCAGAATCCTGAAGCGGCCTGGTACTTCATCCAGTACATTTCGAACAAGGACAATGCGGCGCAGATCGGGGCGTTCCACGGTGGTGCGACCCGCCTGTCGACCTGGGATGAGGAAGCCTACACCAGCAGCCTCAACGCCGAGTACGTCGCGACGGTACAAGAGGCGATGCAGAGCTCCCGCACCACAGTCGTCTTCCGCGAGGGTTGGAGCGAGTACGCATTGGCGATCGTCGATGCCATCCAAGGCATGTTTGCAGGTGATTCGCCCGAGGCGGCCGCTGCAAGCGCTCAGGAACAGGTTCTAAAACTGGTTGGCGAAAGCCAGTGACGTCATCGGCTGGGGTGAGCGTCCTGTTCGCCCCAGCTGTTCCCCTTCTATCTTTTCTTGAGATATCTTGACCGCTGAACCGGTACGTCCCCAGCGTTCTCGACCACCCTTTGCACGCCGCCTGTCTCCGGGCTATCTCTTTTTGGCCCCGGCGCTACTCGTGCTCGGCGTGACCTCGCTCTACCCGGTCGTGTACTCGGTCGCCCTGAGTCTCTTCGACTGGAACTGGGGCACCCGCATGAACTTCGTGGGCCTGCGCAATTACAGCGACCTGATCGGCGGAGGTGAATTCTGGCAGGTCTTGGGGCAGACCTTTTATTTCTCCATTGGAGCGGTGGCCATCGAACTGAGCTTGGGCTTGGCGTTGGCCGTGGTGGTGAACCAGCTCGGCTTCGGTGCCGGCCTCATCCGCACGCTGCTCCTGACCCCATTGATGGTTTCCGGCATCGTGGTTTCGCTGATGTGGAAGGTCATGCTCGATCCTATGCTTGGGATCGTCAACTTCTTGCTGCGAGAGGTCGGCCTACCGACTTCTGCCTTCTTCGGAACCCAAGCGACCGCCATGCCGACGATTATCGGTGTAGACGCCTGGTGGCAAACAGCCTTTGTGTTCATCATCGTTCTCGCCGGCTTGCAGAGCCTGCCGGCCGAACCCATGGAGGCGGCGAAGGTCGATGGTGCCAACGCCTGGCAGACCTTTCGTCACGTCACCTTGCCGATGTTGCGTCCCGTTCTGTTCACGGTGCTGATCTTCCGTACCATCGATACCCTCAAAGTCTTCGATATCATCTTCGGCACCACTGGTGGCGGCCCCCAACTGGCTACCGAGGTGATGCAGACGCTCGCCTATCGCAAGGCGTTCAGTTTCTTGCAGATGAGTGAGGCCATGACCGTCATGGTGGTGTTCTCCATCGTCATCGTGTTGCTGTCGGTCCTCTACTTGCGCCTCGAGCGGCAGATCGACGGCGCAACCTCGCTGGAGGCAGACTGATGTTCGGGCCGAGGAGTCGACGGGGCTTGCGCCAGTTGCTGCTCTATGCGATCGCCTTGGCTGCCATTCTCGTGCCCGCCTTCCCCATCGTATGGGTGCTCAACATCTCGCTCCATTCTCAGCGTGAAGCGTTCAGTCTGCCCCCCAACTTGCAGGCGCCGATCATTTTCGACCACTACCGGTCGGTGTGGGCGGATGAGAGCTTTCGGGAGTCCTTTACCAATACGGTGATCGTTACCGCTATCGGGGTGGCTCTGGCGATGGCGATCGCGGTACCGTCTGCCTATGGGCTGAACCGGTTTCGCTTCCGCGGCAAACCCCTCTTCGGCATCTGGCTCCTGTTGGCGTATATGCTTCCGGAATTCTTGTTCGCGATCCCGATCTACATCCTCTACCAGAAGACGGGTCTCTACGATACGCATTTCGGTCTGGCACTGATCTACCAGGTTCATTCGCTACCGTTCGCGATCTGGCTGGTGCGCAGTTTTTTCAAAGAGGTGTCTGCAGAACTCGACGACGCCGCCCGCATCGACGGTTGTACGCACCTGGGCACCTTGCGCTATGTCTATATCCCTGTGTCGACACCCGGCTTGGCTGCGACCGCCATCTTGACGGCCATCTGGATCTGGAACGAACTGACCATCGCCCTGGCCCTCACCTTCACCAAAGCCCAGACCATCACCGTCGGCGTGGCCTCGTTCCGCGGCTACACTGCCATGAAGTGGGGGGAGACCGCAGCGGCCTCGATCATCGCCATCATCCCTATGCTGCTCTTTGCGCTCATCGCCCAGCGTTATATTGTCAAGGGACTGACCCTTGGATCGGTCAAGGGGTAAGAGGGGGCATCGATGCAGCGGGGAGCCTATAATAGGGGACAAGCAAGGGTCGGTTATGAAATCTGAACTGCGTCAGAAAGTTCTCGTGCTCTACTTGGCCACGTCCGCTCTCGACAGCGGCGTCAAAGGTTGGTCGGTTTACGATGGGACGGGTAGAGAGAGCCACACCACCGGCGACAGCCTCGAACCGCCTTACGAGAGCGGTCTCGACGCTCTGAAGGACGGTTGGCGTCTCATCCAAGCCTCACAGCTCATCCCTCCGGCTTCAGGAGAGGAATACACCACGTCGTTTATGAAGTACGAGTTCTTCTTCGAGAAATTGGAGGTGATCTGATGACACGTCCCGCGGTCGAAGAGCGTTACCTGCTCGATTCACAGCAGATGGCACGCTTCGTGGCGAGGGGTTTCTTGCGGTTTGACGAGCTGGTGCCCCAAGAGCTCAACCGGATGGTGATGGCCGAAATCGATGCCGGCACCATCGAGGGCGCACCGGCGGGGACGCCGCTTTCGCAATGTTATCAGGGCTCCGCCATTCGGAAGGTTCTCGATCTGCCCGAAATCCAGGGCATCGTACACAGCCTGGTCGGCCCCGATCCGCTATTCGATCACGACGCCGTTCACGTGCGCGAGCCGAACCAGGGGGAAGCCCAAGGGATGCACGCCGATTCGATTATCGATACCCGCATGGCGTTCGACGTCCAGCTCATGTACTACCCCCACGATGTACCGTTGGAAATGGGTGGAACCCTGCTTCTGCCCGGTAGTCACTTTCGCCGGGTCAACGAGATGGATATCGCCCGCTATCAGAACCTCCAGGGGCAGATCCCCATGGTCTGCAAGGCGGGCTCGATCTTGGTGCTGCACCACGGTATCTGGCATTGTGGGCGGCGGAACAGGACCGACCGGCGACGCTACATGTTCAAGGTCCGGCTCAACCCGCAGGTGCGCCAATTGCGGCTTTGGAACACCCGTGACCTTGTTGAAGGCTACGACGCCCCGCAAGAGATCTTTGCCGGTCAGGGTGATGAGGACGACATCCAGACCATTCTCAGCCGCCAGGAGCCTTGGTTCGAAGCAGCGGCCGGGCGGCTGGAAATCATTAATCGGGTCCGGTTATGGCGCTTTTTGACCGGAGATGACAGCTTCGATGCGCACTACTGGTTGACTCGTCTGGAGAACGTGCCGGTCGCGACGCTATGAGCGTGACGGGAGGGGCCGGTGGCAAGGGTTGTGACCGTTCACGTGGGTTCTTTCCATGTGGAGGTACACGGCTAAGGTGACAGGGGATCTTGTATGTGTTTAGCCATCCCGGGCAGGATTGCCGAGTTTATCGACGAGGGTCACTACGCCGTGGTCGATGTCTCCGGTGTGCGGCGCCGTGTGAACGTCGACTTATTGCGCGAAGACGGCCTCGAGCAGGGAGACTGGGTACTGATCCACGTCGGCTTCGCCATGAGCAAGATCAGCTCTCAGGATGCCGAAGAGCAGATGCGCCTGTTAACCCTTATGGGTGAGGCCGAAGGGGCGCTCGAGGAAGTCCGAGGGTACGGTACGCTGGAGGGACCCGAGGATGGAGCTTGAGCGCTTCGGCAGCTGCACGCTCGATCAGGATGGTTGTGAGACCTGTGGCGATAATGCCGTACCCGTTCGGGTGCTGAAGCTCGAGGGGAAAAACGCCCTGGTGGAAGACCGGCTCGGGCAGAGAAAAAAGGTCGCTACCGACTTCACCCCGTCGGTACGTCCGGGGGATGTGCTCCTTGTGCACGCGGGGGTTGCTATCGGCATTCCTGAGCCCCGGTGACATTCGCGCAGCACAACCGGGAGAGGGGCGAGTCGCTCCGGCACGCTGTCGAGCGTGCCTCCATCCGGGGCTGAAGGAGATGGCAGAACTCCGTTTTCGCGATGCTCGGATCGAGATGGCCCACGGTGCGGGCGGCAAGGCCAGCCGCCGCCTGATCGAAGGGCTGTTCTTGCCAATTCTCGCCAACCCCGGACTCGCTCCGCTCGATGACGCGGCGGTGATCGAGATCGGTGGCCAGAAGCTGGCGCTCACCACCGACAGTTTCGTGGTGAGTCCGCTGTCTTTTTCGGGCGGTTCCATCGGTACGCTCGCCGTTCACGGTACGGCCAACGACTTGGCTGTTTCGGGGGCCAAGCCACTCGCCTTGCTGGCGACGTTTATTCTCGAGGCGGGTTTGGACGCGCACGTGCTCGAGCGCGAGGTACGGGCTCTATCCGAAGCCGCCAGGGCCGCCGGTGTCGCGGTTGTGGCTGGGGATACTAAAGTTGTAGAGCACGGTAAGGCCGATGGGCTCTACCTTACGACGGCGGGGATCGGATGGGTCGATACCAGACTCGATCTCTCACCAACGCGGGTGCGGCCGGGTGATCAGATCGTGCTTTCGGGGCCGATCGGGGATCACGGTATCACCGTCTTATTGGCCCGAGGTGAGGTCGATTTGGAGGCGGATCTCAGCTCGGATACCCGCAGTGTCTGGCCGCTGGTCGAGCGTCTCATCGACAGCGTGGCGGTGGGATTGCGTTGGATGCGAGATCCCACGCGTGGCGGGGTGGCTTCTGCCTTGAGTGAACTGGCACGGGACGCGAACCTCGGGATCACGTTCGATGAGGGAGCAGTTCCCGTGCGGGATGTCGTTCGTGGTGCCTGCGAGCTCTTGGGCCTCGACCCGCTCCACATCGCCAATGAAGGTCAGTTCATCGCTGTGGTCGCCCCCGAGCATCTCGAAGAGACGCTCACCGTCCTTCACGGAACCCCCGGTGGAGAGGACGCCCGGCGCATCGGATCGGTTACCGAGCATCACCCTCGCACCGTGGTGGCAACGACCCCATACGGTGGGAGTCGTGTGGTCGATATGCTGGTGGGGGATCCGTTGCCGCGTATCTGCTGAGTAGGGAAGCGGAAGCCGGCACAAGTCTGATCTCGACTCACGTCATAATGGTGGGGCTTGGAGGTACACGGTGGCGACTCTGGAGCTTTTCGGTACGCTGAGCTGCCCCTACAGCGCAGAGCTCCGTGAGGAGCTAGAGTGGCAGGGGCTTAGCTTCATCGAGTATGACGTAGAAAAAGACCGGGCAGCGTTTGAGCGAATGGTCGAACTCACCGGGGGTGGGACGACCGTACCGGTGCTGGTTGAAGATGGAACGGTGAAACAGGTCGGCGTTCAGGGCCGGGGTTGTGTGGTCCGTTTGGGGTGAAGCGTTCGCTGGCGAGGTGAGAGGTATGTCGGCAGATAAGATGTTGCGAGGTATAGAGAACCGGCTGGTCTGGGGGGGATGGATGCTGATGTGGAAACATTCGTGGCAGTGGATATCCTTGGTTGCCTGCATGTTTTTGCTGCCGGCGGCTCCCTCCGCCTTTGCCCAAGGTGGTGTAGAGGCGAACCTCCCGCTGATCGACCTCCCTCCGGGGTTTTCGATCGAGGTGTATGCCCGTGTTCCCGAGGCGCGTTCGCTGGCAGTCGGTAGGGTCCTGGATACGGTTTTTGTGGGAACTCGAAGAGACAGTGTATACGCCGTACTTGATCGTGATCGGGACGGGATTGTCGAGACGGTCGCCCCCTTCGCCCGGGGTCTCAATGTACCCAACGGGGTCGCCGTCAGCGAGGACGGCTGGCTCTATGTGGCCGAAAACACCCGCATTGTCGGCTTCTCGCAGCCCGAGTTCGATCCTCTGGGACTGAATGAACCGATTCCTATCTACCAGTCGTTACCAGCCTATGGGGCGCACGGCTGGCGTTATCTTGCGCTCGGTCCCGACGACAAGCTCTACGTAGCGCTCGGCGCGCCTTGTAATATCTGTGAGGTAGAAGACCCGATGGGGACGATCTCCCGCCTAAACCGCGATGGCAGCGGTTTTGAAGTCTATGCCAGTGGGATTCGCAACTCGGTGGGTCTCGATTTTCACCCCGAGACGGGGATTCTCTACTTCACCAACAACGGGGCGGACCGGCTCGGTGACGATATTCCGGCCGACACGCTTTTGCGCGCTCCCGAGCCGGGCCTGTTTTTCGGGTTTCCCTATATGGCGAGCAGCGGGGACACCACCCCGAGTCCGGCGTTTGCAGGGCGCGAGATGCCTCGGGAGATGACGCCTGCGGTCGCCAAGATCCAGGCTCACTCGGCGCCGCTCGGGATCCATTTTTACCGAGGGGAGCAGTTCCCTGCACAATACCGGAACGTCGCTTTTGTCGCCGAACACGGTTCTTGGAACCGCAGCGAGCCCGTCGGGTATCAGGTTTCGCTCTTCGCGTTTGATGAAGAGGGTAAGCTGCTGCGGCAAGAGGTGTTTGCAAAGGGTTGGTTGCAAGGGGGGAGACCGTGGGGTCGCCCGGTGGATATCGACGAACTTTCGGACGGATCGCTTTTGGTATCTGACGACTTTGCGGGGATTGTCTACCGGATTCGCTACCGAGATCCCTGATCCGGTTCGTCTTCGGGTTCAGAATAGGATGTAATGTAAGTTCTGGATGTCAGACAACAGCGCTCAGCATACGCTGAGCGCTGTTGCTATAACTGTAGGAGTTGTTGCGTCGTGGTCTCTAGTAGCGCTGCCTGACAGGCGCTGCGTTGGTGACAGCCACGTTTGTCGCCTGTGGACCTTTCTTACCAGGCTCTACATCGAACTCGACCTCGTCCCCTTCGTTCAGAGTGCGATAGCCGTCTGCCTGGATCGAGGAGAAATGCACGAATACGTCGGGGCTACCATCGTCTTGCTCGATGAAGCCATAGCCTTTTTCGCTGCTAAACCATTTTACTTTTCCTGTTGCCATGCCTTACCAAATTCCTTACTGCCTCACTCTAGTGAGACACAAAACTTTACCGAGCACGCGCCCGAGTTACGAAAAAGACCGATGACTTTTCCGGAACGCTGTGAGCATACTACGTTTCGGACGGAAAAGCAAGTATTTTCGCCGTCTAACACGCTTCGATCTCCCACTCGTGCGGAAAGAGATCTCACGAAACCAACGAGCGAACCGTCGCCACTGCGCTCAGGGCGGCGAGGTACGACGAGCGGGGATTTTCGGGGTTCGGGTTCGCTTCGATCTCGACCCGCACCACACCTGCCTCTCCCGAGGCCTCGATGGCGTGGCGGGTGCGCGGTGTGGCAGGATCCGAAATAATCCGTACTACCGTCTTGTCTGCGCCATGGCCCGCTAGACTCAAGGCAGCTGCTACGTTGACGTTGGCGGGAAAGCCCTGGACGGCCTCTCGCGCAGTCCCTTCGAACACCGTGAGACTGCGGTTATTAGGGAGTTCGATGCCGTGCTCGAGAAGATACGGTGCCCCTTCGAGTCCAGAGGGAGCCTTGGTGGTGGTGATCCGGGCGGAGGTAAGCCCCCCGCGGGCGTTCAGGGCAGCCACGGCGTCGAGCCCGCCGATAGCGCCGCTCGGGGTGATGAGCCTCCCTCCTCGGCGCTGTCGTTCGCGGATCTCCTGGTGCAACGTCTCGTCGAGGAGCGCACCGATGCTCATCACGATCACCCCGCTGCCCGCATCCAAGAGGGGGACGAGGTAGGTTTTAGTGGCCTGGTTGCCGGCAGCTTCCAGCACCCAGTCGGGTCTCTTTTGGATCATGCCTCCGACGTCGAGTGCCTCGGCGCCCACCAGAGCGGCGATGCGTTCGACCCGTTCAGAGGGGGGTGTGGAGGCACCGGCCACAGCAACGACCTCGACTCCCGGCAGTTGCCCTGAGGCCACGGCTTTGGCCACCGTGCCGCCGATGCTGCCGGCGCCCAGCAGGCCGAGCCTCATGAGTACCACACCAGATCGCGACGAACCGAAATCTGCACCTTGCGCCAAGGGGCTCGAACGAAGACCTTTCTCATCTATTTGATCCTATCAGCGGCTACTGCCGATCCGTTTCAAGATTTCCTGCTCGAGAGCCGCTGCATCGTCCGGGGTCTTGACCATCTTGCCGGCCTCGTCGGCTACGTAACCCTGCCGCTCGGCGGCCTTGACCACGTACGGTGACCAGTAGGGGTCTTTGAATGCGAAGACGTCGTGGGGTTCGAGCACTGCGAAGAGCCACGCAGGCCCGTCTTCTCCCTCAGCCACCTCGAAGCCGCGCCACAGCTTGGGCGGCAGGCTGATGAGGTCCCACTTCTCGATCGTGGCTTCGTGGGTGACGGTGTCTTCTTCCGGCCCCCAGTAAAAGCGCCATTTGTGATTGGTCAACGGCACGAAGCACTCGATGTAATCGTGGGTGTGGTAGGCCGGGCCGCAGCCGGGCTCGGCCTTGACCATGCCGATCTGGAAGCCGTGCGGAGTGGTGATCATGGGGCTGAAGTTGGGGTTTTCGCTGGCGGTGTCTCCGATCACGGCGTAGTTGAGGCGCTGGTGGTGGGGGAGCGGGCTATCGATGAACATCAGCGGGATCGGGTGTTCGATCAGCTCTGCGAAGCGACTGATCCGCCCCTCCATTTCTCCTAGGCCGCTGCCGGTCGGCCGTTGCTGCCGTGGATCCTCGTGGATCGGTTCGTCCGCCATGATGCCTCCTCGCAAACAGATTGGGAGTAAATGGGTGTAATCTGTTGGATTCCTGTTATAACAGAAATGCGCGAAACGGCGGGCGATTGCCTGGAGTGTGCTGCGTCACCCAAGAGGTGGCCACCGGGGCGATCAGAAGACGAATGGAGGCCATGATGAAACCGTATGACGTCATCGTCATCGGCGTCGGTGGGATGGGCAGTGCCACCGTGTACCAGCTTGCCAAGCGGGGCAAGCGCGTGTTGGGGCTCGAGCGTTTCGACGTCCCCCACGACCAGGGCTCTTCGCACGGGGTCAATAGGATCATCCGCTTGGCGTACTACGAGGATCCCGCCTACGTTCCGCCGTTAAAGCGGGCCTACGAGCTTTGGCGGGAGTTGGAGTGGGAAACGGGCGAACAGATTCTGTACATCACGGGCTCGATCGATGCTGGTCCGGAGCAGGACGAGGTATTCCAGGGCTCCTTTCGATCCTGTCTGGAGCACAACATCCCTCACGAGGTGCTCGACCACAATGATTTGGCGGAACGCTTTCCAGGCTATCGGCTCCCCGAAGGCCACTATGCACTCTTTCAGGCAGAGGGTGGTTTTCTCCTCTCTGAACGTTGCATCGTCGACCACGTGCTGGTGGCGCAGGCGCACGGGGCTGAGGTGCGGGCGCGGGAGAGGGTGCTCGATTGGCAAGCGACCACCGCCGGAGTCACGGTCCGGACCGAGCGAGGGAGCTACCAGGCCGGCTCCCTGGTGATCACGGCCGGCCCCTGGGCCTCCTCGCTCATCCCAGGTTTAGGAGACAACGCTCAGGCGGAGCGGCAGGTTCTCGGCTGGTTTCAACCGCATAGACCGGAGATCTTCGCGCCCGAGCGGTTTCCGGTGTTCAATCTAAAGGTAGACGAAGGGCGCTACTACGGCTTTCCGGTCTACGGGATCCCCGGGTTCAAGATCGGGCTCTATCATCATCTAGAGGAGGTAGTCGACCCCGATCGAATTGATCGCTCGGTTCACGCCGCCGACGAAGCCGTTCTGCGCGCCTGTGTCGGGCGCTACTTCCCCGAAGCCGACGGCCCTGCTATGACGCTCAAGACCTGTATGTTTACCAATTGTCCAGACGAGCACTTCATCATCGGCACTCACCCCGATTACCCGCAGGTGAGTTTCGCCGCGGGTTTCTCAGGGCATGGCTTCAAGTTCTGCAGCGTCGTCGGGGAGATGATGGCCGATCTGGCCGTGAGTGGTACCACGAGCCATGCGCTCGAGCTGTTCAGCCCGAGGCGTTACTTGGTGGGGTAGTGCGGAGTGGGGTGCTTAGGTCTCGCTCTTGCGAGCCAGCGTCCAAAAACCTCGTGGATCGGTGATGAGAATCTTTGTGGGAACCAGACGGAGCTCGAGCAGGTCCTTGTCTCCGGTGACCAGGACGTCCGCGCCTGCTGCCAGCGCCGAGGCGAGCACCCAGGCATCATCGGGGTCGCGCACGTTCACCTCCGGCAGGGAAGTAGGCCTCGGCTCGACATGATAGCCGCGTAGAAGCTTTTCGATACCAGAGAGGATCGTTGGCGGAACGCCGAATTTCTCGGCCAGGACCCTACGCACTTCGTCGAGGATCACCTCGCCGGTGAGCAGCTCGTGATCTGCCATAACCAGGCGCAATACGTCGGCGCTGAGACCCCGGGTTGCAAAGGCGCTCACGAGGACGTTGCTATCGAGGAAGACCCTCACAATAGCTTTTCGAATACATCCTCATCCGTCAGGTAGCCTCGTGCCTCGGCAAAGGGCATGACCTGGGCGCGTAAGCTCTCAAACCTCATGCGCGCCAGGTGCCGGCGCAGCGCTTCGCGAACCACCTCGCTGCGGCTGTGGCCGGAGCGCTCGACGGCGTCATCGAGGAGTTTCTCGAGGTCTTCGTCCAGGCGTACCGTCACGGTCATCTTCATCATGCTAGAGCCCCCTGTGTAAGACATTGTAGTACGAAAATCGGCGCGTTAGGGGTCGTGGTGATCCAAGCAGAAATCGAGACTGGTCGGGATCGCGCGGAACTACCTCGTTCGCACGTGGTACGCTGTGGGCGATTCACCCAAGGCTCGTAGGGCCCTCCCGATCGATTTTATGTAGATGTGGTTCAAACAGATCTGGGGAATGAGCGGGGAGAGGCGAAAACGATTTCGGAACCGGTGGGAACGATCGAGCCGTTCTTACCTTACGAGCAAGGCGGAGGTGTGATGAGGCATCAGGATCACAAGGCGCTCGTCTTAGCGTTTCAGGAGGAATTCGAGAACGCTACGGAAAAAGAACTTTCCAGGGTGTTGGATCGCTACACCGGCGCCGGCTATCTCTGGCACGGGGTCTATCCCTTTGAAGAGCAAAAGGGGGCCGAAGCCGTCGTCGAAACCTTCTGGGAACCGCTGTTCGGCTCCTGGGAATACCTGCAGCGTCGCCAGGACATTTTCATGGCCGGCGAGTCGATCGACGGCAGCGACTGGGTCGCCAGCATGGGACACTTGCTGGGCATGTTCGAGCGCGACTGGTTGGGTATCCCCGCGACCGGCAAGATGGCCTTCTTGCGGTACTGCGAGTTTCACCGGATCGTTGATGGTCTGATCGCCGAGACCTTTTTTCACGCCGACCTGATCGGGGTCATGAACCAAGCCGGTGTCAGCCCCTTACCGATGCAGACCGGCGCCGAGTTCATCATCCCCGGCCCTCGGACGCACGATGGGCTCTTGTACGAATCCCAGGACAGCGCCGAATTGGCCCAGACGCTCGAGCTCATCCAGCAGATGGCGAGGGACCTGACCGACTATCCCGAAATCGATATGGCCCCGGAGAAGCTGGCGCGCACCTGGCACGAGGATATGATCTGGTACGGTCCGAGCGGGATCGGCTCGACCTTGAGCATCCAGGGTTTCAAAAAGCAACACCAGATCCCCTTTCGAAAGAGTCTCTACAGTCACCGGAAAGTCGTCGGTCATCAAGCTGAGTTTGCCGAAGGAATTTATGGTGGCTGGGTCGGCTGGCCCAGTTTGAGCCTGGTGGTAACCGGCGGAGGATATATGGGTTTGCCGGCCACCAATACGCCGATCGACATGCGCGTAGTCGACATGTACAGGCGGCAAGGGGACAAGATCGCCGAGAACTGGGTCTTTATCGACGTCCCTTACACGCTCATTCAGCAAGATCTCGATATCTTCGAGCGCATGCGGCAGATCGTACGACGCTGAGCCATGCCGGTGACGATCAAAGATATCTCCAAGCACCTGGGTCTCTCCGTTTCCACGGTCTCCAAAGCGCTCAACGGCTACCCCGACGTAGCTGCCAAAACGCGTTCGGCGGTCCTTGCGGCCACCGAGCAGCTCGGCTATCAACCGAGCGCCACCGCGCGCAACCTGCGTCGCCAACGAACCGATAAGATCGGCGTGGTCCACCCGGTCAAGAGCTTCGAGAGCGAGACCTTCGTCGGGTTCTTTCGCGGTTTGGTGTACGCGGCTCAGGATTTCGGCTACAACCTGAATCTCTACACTGCACCGGAGAGCGATTCGGCCGCTTTGCAACGGATCTGTCGTGGCCGGGAGGTCGACGGCATGATCCTGATCGGGACCGGTATCGCCGGGGTCCAGGAGGCCTCGATGGCGCTCCTCGAGCGCGAGGGAATCCCCTTTGTGGTGCTCGGTAACCCGGTGGAGGACTCGAACGTCTCCTTTGTGGCGCCCGACAACCGGGGAGGAGCCCTCGCTGTGATGCAGCACCTGATCGAGTTGGGCCACCAGCGGATCGGCTACATCGCGCGCCCCGACGATCCCGAGAACAACGCCCAGCGTTTCGAGGGCTACCGTCAAGCCCTCGCGGAAGCGGGGATCGATTTTGACGATACCCTTATTACCGAGGCGCCCTATACACCCTATAGCGGCATGGGGGCGATGCGGGTTCTGCTGGAGCTACCAAAACCACCGAGCGCGATCTTCGCCTTCAACGATCATGTGGCCATCGATGCGTCTCGCACAGTCCTCCAACGGGATCTACAGATCCCCGAAGACCTCGCCGTTGCAGGCTTTGATAACATCCCCTCCTCGCTCGTCGCCAGCCCGGCCTTGACCACCGTGCATCAGCCGCAGATCGAGATGGGTAAGCAGGCCTTGGAAGTGTTGCTGGCGCTGATCGGCGGAAGGGATGATGTTCAACGCCTCACCTATCAGACAGAGCTCATCGTCCGCGCTTCTACGGTGACAAAGATCCTCTAACGTGCGGGCGATGTGATCGAGCCAGTCGGTGGTGAGGGCGGCTGGTGGGACCGATGCTTGCCATCGAGCAGATTTTACGCTACGCTGGTATCCGTTGATCGAAAACGTTTTCGAAAAGCTGTGAGGTTAGCACGACTCTCTGAGCGCCTTGCAATCGAAGAGGGTGTTTTCGATCACTTCTCATCGAAGGAGAAGCGTATGATCAAACGTCTGTTTGTCGGAGTCATCGGCCTGGTGATCTTGGTGGCGGGTGTGGCCTGGGCTGAGTGCGGTTTTCAGAACGACATCCCACTCGCATCACTCTCCAACAGCTTCGAATCCTGGAAAGTGGTGACGGATGCGATGGCCGAATGTGGCAACTTCACCGCCGAACTCGATCAGAATTTCAGTCAGAAGCAGCCTGCTGCCATGGCCGCCAACCCTTCGCAGTACGCGATTGGCGGCGTTTCCAACTCGACACTCGTGCCGCTGTTGAGCGACGGTCTGGTGAGACCGCTCGACGATCTGGTAGCCGAGTACGGACAGGATCTGGCGCCGAGCCAGCTCATCAAGGTCGACGGGCAGACCATGGCCATCGCCATGCAGGTGAACGCGCAACACCTGATGTACCGGCGTGACGTCCTCGAGGCCCTCGATATCGCGGTGCCCACGACCTACGACGAAGTTCTCGCTGCGGCTGAAAAGATCCAGGCTTCCGGGCTGGTCGACTATCCGCTCGGCGGTACTTACGCAGCCGGTTGGAACCTGGGCGAAGAGTTCGTCAACATGTACCTGGGCATGGGCGGGATGTTCTTTGCTGAGGACAACATGCCTGCGATCAACAACGAACAGGGTGTGGCGGCGCTCGAGATGATGAAGAGCCTAACCTCTTATATGGACCCCGAATTCCTCACCGCCGACTCGACCTACGTCCAACAGCAGTTCCAACAAGGTCAGATCGCCATGGCGAATCTCTGGGCGACACGCGCGGGTGCCATGGATAACGCCGAGGAATCCGAAGTGGTAGGCCTGGTCGAGTTCGCGGCTGCTCCGGCCGCCGTGCCCGGTGGCCCACCTGCGACCACGCTCTGGTGGGACGGCATGACCGTCGCCACCAATATCAGCGATGCCGCGGCCGACGCGGCCTTTCGCTTGATGATGGAGGGGCTCAGTTTCGATGTGCTATCGGCCAATCCCGATACCGCCATCTGGTTGTCGAGCGGCCAGATCGAGTCGCGTATCGCTGTGGGGGCTGTCGAGTCGGCACGAGGCGGTGCACCCTCGTACCCGGCGTCGAACGTCATGGGCCTGCTCCACACTGCGGCTGGGAACAACATCGCCGACTTCCTCACCGGTAGCGAGTCGGCTGAGGCCACGCTCGCCGACATCGAGGCCGAGTACACCGCCGCCGCAAAAGAGGCGGGTTTGATCGATTAAGATGATTGGAGGTTGAGGTGCCAGTGGCTTGAGCTGCTGGCACCTCGGCTTTTGTGGAGAGCCGGGTTCTTGCAGGGCTGAGAGAGCTCCGACCCCCTTCCCTTGTGAAGCGAGCAGGGGCGTATACGGATTTGGGTCAGACTGGAGCGTGTCGTGTGAAGTCGACGAGCTTCCGACCTATATTCTTGAGGTGTTGCCGTGAAGACGAGGCCTTTTCTCATGTTCGTGTTGCCGTCGCTGGTGATGATGGTCGCCTTTATCGCCGGGCCGTTGGCTGCGGTGATGGTGCAGAGTTTTCAGCAGACGCAAGACGTCTTCGAGACGGTCGAGCAAGAGCAGTGCGATCCTTTCGGCTGCACCACCACGCAGGTCACCCGACCACAACTCGACGATGAGGGCCTGCCCATCACCATCACCAAGTGGGTGGGTTGGGAGAACTACCGGGTGCTTTTGGACGGCAAGAGTGTCAGGGCAGCGTTTTCGGATGCGGGTCAAGGGTTCAGGGATCTGACCGACATCGATTTCTACGGCGCGCTGCGGTTTACCCTTACCTTTACACTCCTCACGCTGCCGCTCGTCATCGTGGTCGGTTTGGTGTTGGCCTTGGCCGTCAACGCACTGCAAAAACGGGTGCGTGGCCCCATCATCTTTGTTACTCTCTTGCCCTTTATCATCACCCCAGTGATCGGGGCGCTGTCGATCCGGTGGCTGTTTATCGGCGACGGCATCCTTACCGCGGCCTTGGAGCGGTTGACCCAGCGGGATATCGCCATGTTTGCCCAAGGTTGGACCATCGAGCTGCTGATGCTCTTCTACCGCGTCTGGCACGTGGCCCCCTTTGCCTTCGTCATCTTCTATGCAGCCTTGCAGACCGTGGAGCGAGACAAGGTTGAAGCGGCCATCGTCGATGGGGCGTCGCGCTTCCAGAACTTGCGCTATGTGATCATCCCCCACCTGATGCCGCTGATCGTCTTTGTCGCCCTGATCCACCTGATGGATTCGTACCGTGTCTTCGACGAGATCATCGGCTTCAGAGCCGAGGCCTTCCGCATCTCTTTGCAGTGGCTTACCTTCGACTTTCTCATACCCGATGACACCGGCAACCGCTCGATCGGCCGGGCGTCCGCCTCTGCGGTTCTCACCATGATCGGTATCATGATCATTTTGGTTCCACTGCTGCGCAATACCTGGAAAGAACACCGTCGGGGGTGAGGTGTGATGGAGGGTAAGCTCTTTCGGTTGCCCCTGCGGTTACGCATCGTCACCTGGGTCATCGTCTGTTCCTGGCTCGTGTTGGCTGTCTTTCCACTCTTTTGGCTCGCGGTCATGTCGTTCAAGCTGCCACTCGACGCGTTTGATGAGAACCCTTTGGTGGTCGTTTTCGGTCCTGGTACCAGCCAGATGGTTGGGGGAATTTCTGCAATCGGCCTAGCGCTCGCCCTGGGTTTCGCCTATCTGCTGGTGAGGGCCTATACCAGACGGCGCGTGTGGTTTGAGCGCCTGCGAGCCGCCGACGTTCCCACGCCGCTGGCACTACCGGGTTTCTATGCGGCGCTGGTCGTTGCCGCGCTGCTCGGCTTTGTGCTGCTCGTCCCGTTGTTGTCCAGAGTGGCCCAGCTCGCCCTTGCAGGCGTCCCCCTGCTCAGGGTACTGGTCGAGCCGCTCTTGGGGTTGACTACGCAGCACTACCAGGCCGTCTGGATCGAGAACGAGTTCTACCGGCACTTTGTAAACACCATGGTGGTCACGACCGGGGTGGTGACCATTTCGCTGACCATCGGCACCCTCGCTGCTTACGCCTTGGCGCGCACACGAACCTCTGCGGCTTTTTGGATTCTGATCGTAGCTCTGGTCTTTCGTGCCCTGCCCCACTCGACCTTGGTCACCGGCTACCTGCCGCCATTTATCGAGTTCGGGCTCTATGGCAAGCGCATCGCCGTCATCATCGTGCTCGTCGCTATCAACCAGCCCTTTACCATCTGGATGCTGCGTTCGTTTTTTATGAACATCCCCCATGAGCTCGACGAGGCCGCTCTGGTGGACGGATGCAACCGCCTGCAGGCGTTCTGGCGCGTCATCATGCCGATTATGTGGCCCGGCGTGATCACCACCGGCCTCTTTTCGTTCATGCTGGCCTACAACGACTTTCTGGTTTCGGCCCTCTTACTCGACGGGCCGACCCGGACAATGGTTCCGGCCATCATGCAGTACTTCAACCGCGAGACGACCCTAACCGATCAACTCGAAGCCATCGCTGCCGCTGCCTAGATCACCGGACCCCTATTTCTGTTGGTGCTCTTCTTCCAACGGCAAATCGTTTCAGGTCTCACCCAAGGTGCAGTCAAAGGGTAAGGGTCTTAGCTGTCGAAGACGTATTGATGAGAGGTTTGTCTGGTATGGGTTGCCGCTTTCTAGCTGGAGTGGGGGCTCATAATAGATCGGATTACAGATCCAAACGGAGGTTTTATGGATGAGAGAACTCGAAACAGCAAGCAGATCGTCGCCCGCATGGTCGATGCGCTCAACGACCACGTGATCGAGGGGCAAGAGGAGTTCTGGCATGAGGACATGCACTGGTACGGTCCTGCGGGAATCGGTGCCAAGATGAGCCTCAAGGCCTTTCAAGACGAGCACCAGCGACCCTTTTTGCACGCCTTTCCCGACAAGGTGGCGCACGATCAGGTCCAGATCGCCGAAGGAGATTACGTCGCGTCTTTCGGCTATCAAGAGGCCACCCACGCGGGTGACTATCTGGGCATCCCGGCGACCGGAAAAAAAGTCAAGGTTCGCTACATGGACTTCTGGCGGGTCGAAGACGGCAAGCTCAAGGAGAACTGGGTGATGATCGACCTGCTCGACTTCCTCGAGCAGCTCGACGTCGACGTCGAGGCCCTTTTGGCTGACGCCATGAAGTACCGCCGGGGTAGCGCCGAAACGAGAAGTGCGAGGGAGGAGGCCTCTTGAGACGCGAACCGCTCGAGGGATTGGCCGAGGTTTCTCCCAAGGACGAGGCCATCGATCTCAAACGCAGGGGAGACGCTTCGCAACTTTTGTCTCCGGGTGGCGAGCGGCGCCAATCGCTGCGCGGTTTCGAGGACACGTATACCGATATCGTCGACTTCATCGTTCGGATCACCCACCGCATTTGGGAACAGGCCGATATGGGCTATATCTACGACACCTACCAGCACAACTGCGTGGTGCACACGGGCTACGGCACGTCCTACGGGGTCGAGGAGGTAGTAGGGGGCTCGATCGCGCTCCTGGCCGGGTTCCCGGACCGCCGCCTCTATGCTGAAGACGTGATCTGGAGCGGTGACGACGAGGCAGGGTTCCATAGCTCGCACCTGATCGTCAACACCGCCACCAACCTCGGATACAGCCCTTGGGGACCCCCGACCGGCAGGCCGGTACGGTACCTGGCGATCGCCCACTGTTTTGTGAAGGAGAACCGGGTGGTCGAGGAGTGGTTGGTGCGTGACACCGCCGCCATGGTGCGTCAGCTCGGCTTCGACATCTGGGAGGTGGCGCGCCGGGCGGCCGTCGAACACCCACCGCTTCCGGACGGTGAGACCGACCGCTTGCGTGGTCAGCTCCCGCCTGCTCCTTATGAGTCCCGCCACGACGGTGACCACGTCGAAGACCTGGTAGGTCGTGTGTTGCACGAGGTCTTCAACGGCCGGCACTTCAACCTGATCGCTGAGACCCATGCTGCCGATGTGAGTATGTGGGTGCCGAACCATGTTCAGCTCACCGGACCCAACCACGCCCGCACCTACCTGCTCGGTCTCATCGCCATGTTCCCCGACGCTCACCTCAACATCGAGCACGTCAGCTCGATCGGTGACGAAAAACACGGCTACCGGGTGGCCGCCCGCTGGCGTCTTTCCGGTACCCACCGTGCCTTCGGCTGGTACGGCCGGCCGACCCACAAGCGGGTGAACGTCCTCGGCATCAGCCAGCTGCACGTCAAAGGGGGCAAGATCACCAAACACTACCTGGTCTTCGACGAGCTCGCCCTGCTGACGCAGCTCGCTGCCGGTACCTCTGCAGAGTCGGAGAGGGGGGTGGGCTGAGGTGGCGGCGACCGTCTTGAAGCGCGGCATCGACGCCGGCGCCAAAGCGCAGCTCGACGAACGGGTGGAGGCCACCGTCAAGGGGATCATCGCCGAGGTGCGCGAGCGGGGCGACGCCGCCGTGCGGGAGCTGTCTGAAAGGTTCGACGGCTACGCCCCTGAGAGTTTCCGGCTTTCGGCCGAGGCCGTCGAAGCGGCCATCGCTCAGGTCCCCGCGGATCAACTCGAGGCCATCCGCTTCTCGCTCGAGCAGGTCCGCACCTTCGCGCAGGCCCAGCGCGGCGCCATTCGCGACCTCGAACTAGAGACCCTGCCCGGCGTCACGCTCGGCCACCGCAACATCCCCATGAACAGCGTGGGCTGCTACGTCCCGGGGGGGCGTTATCCGATGATCGCCTCGGCCATCATGAGCGTGGCCACCGCCAAGGTAGCCGGGGTAGGGCGCGTCGTCGCTTGCACGCCGCCGATGAGCGGCGAGCCCTATCCGGCAACCGTCGCCACCCTGGCGTTGGCCGGAGCCGACGAGATCTATATTCTCGGTGGCGTTCAGGCGATGGCGGCGATGGCGGTAGGGACCGAAACGATCGCCCCGGTCGATTTCCTGGTCGGTCCGGGCAACGCCTACGTGGCCGAAGCCAAGCGGCAGCTGTTCGGCGAGGTCGGCATCGATCTGCTAGCCGGCCCAACCGAAATCCTGGTGATCGCCGACGACAGCGCCGATCTCGAGATGGTGGCCACCGACCTGCTCGGCCAGGCCGAACACGGCCCCAACTCACCGGCGATCCTGCTCACTACGAGCGAGCGGTTGGCTGCCGGTCTCCAGGCCGAGATCGAGCGCCAGCTCGAGACGCTGGAGACGGCCGAGGTGGCCGCCCAGGCCTGGCGCGACTACGGTCAGATCATCTTGTGCGCTAGCGACGAGGAGCTGGTGGCCGAGGCCGACCGGATCGCCAGCGAGCACGTCGAGGTCCTCACCCGCGATCCCGGCTACTTCCTCGAGCACCTGACCAATTACGGCTCGCTGTTCTTGGGCCCCGAGACGAACGTGGCCTACGGCGACAAGAGCATCGGCACCAACCACATCCTGCCCACTGCCCGCGCGGCGCGCTATACCGGGGGTCTCTGGGTCGGCAAGTTTCTCAAGACCGTCACCTACCAACGCTGTACCTCCGAAGCGAGCGTGGTGATCGGTGAGAACTGCGCCCGTATCTGCGAGATCGAAGGCTTTGCAGGGCACAGGCGGCAGGCCACCTTGCGACTCGAGCGCTACCGGCAGGCGGCCGGGTGAGCCATTCGCTGTCCGGGCAGGTCGCCCTCGTGACCGGCGCGACCGGCGGCATCGGCTCCGCCACCGCGCGCCAGTTGGCGGAAGCCGGGGCGCAGGTGGTGGTGTGCTACCGCAGCAGCGAAGCCGATGCCCAGGCGTTGGCGGCATCGCTACCCGGTGAGGGACATAGCGTCGCAAGGGGCGTCGTGGACGATACTCGTTCGCTAGAGGCCCTGGCGAAGCAGGTTGCAGACGTTCACGGCCGGCTCGATATCCTGGTCAACAACGCCGGGGTTACGCGCTTTGTCGATCACGCTGACTTAGACGCGCTCGACGACGAGTTGATCGACCTGATCTTCCGGGTCAACTGGCGCGGACCGTTTGCGGCGATCCGCGCCATGAAGCCCTTGCTGGAGGCGTCCGGTCATGGCTTGGTCGTCAATATCTCCTCGATTGCCGGTCGCAGCGGCAACGGCAGCAACGTCGCCTACTGCGCCTCCAAGGCGGCGCTCGACTCGATGACCCGCTCGCTGGGGCGGGCGCTGGCGCCGGCGATCCGGGTGGTCTCGGTGGCCCCGGGTCTGGTCGAGGGCAAGTACACCGAGAAGCTCGACCCGAGCTGGAGCCAAGCGCAGCGCGAGCGGACCCCGCTCGGCCGGTTGGCCAGTGCAGACGACGTAGCACGAGCCGTGGTCGCGGTGGCAACCGGGCTCGGCTTCTCGACCGGGTGCATCGTGCCGGTAGACGGTGGCAGGCCGCTGACTTAAGCACAGCCGAGTACTGTTTGCAGAATTGGGTCAGCGAAGCGCCGAGCCTGCGTCCCGCGGACGGCCGCGGTCCAACCTCGCTTCTGTAGCCTTAAGTTTGAGGTTATACCTCTGGAGGTCCTTAGCCGGAGCGTTCGCTGGTTATGCGAAACATGTTTATGCGAACATGCTTATGCGAACAAGCGCTCCGATGCGATCTCAGCCCCGCGCGCCAGGGACTCGAGCTTGGCCCAGCAGATGTCGGGATGCACGGCTCCGAAGCCGGCGAAGGTGCCGAAGCCGCAGTCGGTTCCGGCGATGACCCGCTCAGGCCCCACCATGCGCCCGAACCGCTCGATCCGTTCAGCCACCAGCTCGGGGTGCTCCACGAAGTTGGTGGTGGTGTCGAGCACGCCGGGGACGAGGATCTTATCGGGCGGCACCTCGTGGTCTCGCCACACCGTCCACTCGTGCGCGTGCCGGGGGTTGGCGGCTTCGAAGAGGACCGCCTGGGGCTTGGCCTTCATCACCGTGTCGAAGATCTTACTGAAGGGGATGTCGTGGGTGTGGGGACCTTCGTAGTTCCCCCAGCAGACGTGCATCCGTACCCTATCGGCAGGAATGTCTGAAAGGGCGTAGTTGAGCGCCTCGATTTGCAGCTCGGCATTGTGCAAGAACTCGCCGTCGTCGATGTCTCGGAACTTGATGTGTCGCCCCATCGCCAAATCCGGGCAGTCGATCTGAAGCAGCAACCCGGCCGCCGCGATAGCTTCGTACTCCTCTTTCATCGCTTCAGCCAGGGCCTGTAGGTAGGCTTCGTGGGAGTCGTAGTAGGTGTTCGGTTGGAACACGGCGATCACACCCGGCGAAGCCGCGTTCATGAACCCTTCGGTAGCGCCGCTCTGCTCGAGCGCGGCCTTGAGGTTGGCGATGTCTCGCTCGAGTGGTTCCTTGTTGACCATGTGGATGGGCCCGTTGCAGATCGGCCGGTGATACTTGGGGGTGCCGCCCGCCTGGGCCAGGCGGTCTCGAAAGGCCGGAAACTCGTCCAAGTCTTTGGGAGTAGCCCTGGGCACCTCGCCGATTTCAAAACCGCTCAGCCGGTGCCGAATGTAGGTGGCGTAGCTGATCTTGCTCATCTCGCCGTCGCTGACGACGTCGACGCCGGCTGCTACCTGCTTGGAGACGGTCTCGGCCACCGCACGTTTCATGACGCCCTGATAGGCCTCGCGGTCGGTGAGATCCCCCTTGTCTTCGGCAAAGAGCATGTCCACCACTTCCTGGGGGCGGGGCATGCTGCCGACGTGGGTGGTCAGGATCCGCTGGTCGCTGGTGTTCATGCCCTAGCCTATCAAGGTTCCTCGGTGCCGGTGGCGGGGGTCTCTACGTTGCCTCTGAAGTAGGTTTGCGCGTGTGCAAATGCGTCGATCCCGATCTCCCTACCGATCAGCCGACCTGGGATATCGTCTACAGGCGGATGGATCCCTCCCCAGATCCTCGAGAGGCTGCACTGATCGGAAGCATCCTGGTAGGTGGCCCACTGCAGCGTCATGTCGACGCTGGGCCCGTCTTCGAACACCAGGAACTCGTCGGCTTCGATCTCGAAGCCGCTCATGCCGCCTGGAAAATAGGGGTCGCCGGTGAGTGCCGTCATCACCTCTGCTGCCGCACGTGAATAGGTGGAGTGCCCAGAGACATAACCCGCAAACGGTGGCGTCACAAAGCTCGGTCGTTGATACGGCCACCAGTTCTCGGCCAGGATCCAGCCGACACCTGCCTCATCGATGTCCGGGTCGAGGATGACGCCCGGGCCACGCCAGGCCAGAAGCTTGATCTTGCCGATGTTTTCGCCGCCGCTGCCGGCCAGTGGATCTCCCGCCTCGACCAGCTCGATGTACCCGGGTTCCAGCGGTATGCCATCTGGGTGATAAGACACCAGACTCGGATCCGTGCTCTGCCCTCGGTCTGCCATGGCCCTGATCGATGAGACGGGACGGATGTAGTCGTACCAGCCCTTGAGGCCCCAGGCGGCGATCGCCGCGTCGTGCATCGCGCCCCCCATCGAAAAGTAGGCCTTGACATCCCATTCCAACCGGCTTAGCTCGGGGCCCTCTCCACCCAAGCGCCGTTTCAGCAGCGGATGGTCGTTGACTTCGTTCAGGATGACGAACCAGTGTCCAGGGGGGGTTTCCGAGTCCGGGCCGTCGGCCCAGAACTCGGCGAGGACCCGGGCGTAGTCGCCGCGCGGTACCCGCTGCGGTTCGTACGGTCGGCCGGTGACCGGGTTGAGGGCATAGCCTCGGCTGAGGTCTCCGCCGTCGAGCGTGTTGAAAAAGTCCGGATAGTCCTCGAACGCCGTGGGGTAGGTGGTCAAGGGAATGTTGCCTATGCTGGCCGGAGAGATATCGATCAGCTCCGCCCCTTTGCCCTGGGTAGGATCGAGCTGGGATGACCAGATGGCCACCAGTGAGTGCGCCCACTTGTAGCTTTCAGCCAGGGCACCATCGATGGTGGGGGGCGCGCCGGGATCGTGATAGACCCAGTAGTCGAAACCGTCTCTGGTATGGATGGTGAGATCGGTGGGCGAGAGCGCAAAGGGCACCACCAGGCCCCACTCTGGGCTCAGAAATTCGGGCGCTGAGCTCGTGGGGTTGCCGGCCTGGTCGATAAACTCCGTCAAGGATAGCGGTTGCCAGTGGTTGAGATCGGTGATGTTGGGGTTGCCCGGTAGCTCCGGTTGTAGCGCCTCGTTGTGTGGCCGATAAGCCAGGTTGGCATAGTCGTTGATTTCGTTTGCACCATCGCTTAGGCCGAAATCGATGTAGCACTGAGCGATATAGTTGCCCAGGGCAGCGGCGGAGCCGTTGCGGTAATCGGTCGAGACATCGTCGGCGTTATAGCCGAGGTAGCTCATCAGCGCGTTGGCGTCTCGGATGATCTGACTGGCTCTGGGCGAGCCGGCGAAGCGGTGGAGGATGATACGGTAGACGGCGTAGCTCAATGCTTCCCGTTGAGCCCTTTCGACATTTTTCGATCCTTTGAATGCCTCCAGTGTGCAAGTGAAACCTGCTGTGGGCTCAGTATCACCTACCAACCACGGCGCTTCTACATCCG
This sequence comes from Trueperaceae bacterium, assembly GCA_020354625.1. Taxonomy (GTDB): domain Bacteria; phylum Deinococcota; class Deinococci; order Deinococcales; family Trueperaceae. The sequence goes on along the minus strand of CP070651.1, from coordinate 3,832,030 downwards.
TGTAAGCCGCCCAGGCGTCATATATGGCTGCCGACGTGTGGAACAGATTGCGGGCGTGAACCGTCGGCCTCGCGAAATCGTTGCGGATCGCCTGCAGCAGCACCTCGTTCCAGCGCCGCGCTACGGAGACGTTGTCGGTAGGCGCTACGCCAGGCAGGTAGTTCGCCGTGATGCTCACCGAGTTGCTCGGCATGATGAACGTGGTGGATTCCGAGAAGGCATCGGCAAAGCTGCCACCGCCATCGCTCGTCCAGTGGGAAAAGGAATAGTTGTGATCGGCTGATGCGGCCCTGATAGCGATCTTGTCGCCGGCGTCGTACAAGCCGGAGCCACTACCCCTTACCACCCTCAGGCGGGGTTTGCCGGTGACCTGTCGCGGCGAAGCCCTTTGGGTGTGATTGGTGGCCTCGAAACGCTCAGGACGCAACAGGTCTTCGTAGCGAGAATCGAGGTGACCGTTCTGCGCTCCGGTATCGACCGCGATAGCGAAGGCTGCGACCCCACCAACATTTCCCAGCCTATGGTCGCTCGAAGGGCCGGATGCGGCCGCGCTGAGGAGCATAAGAAGCACAAGCAGCAGGGGGATGGGTATGAGGTGATGGTACTTGAGTGGGCTCATGGACTTTCCTATTCCAGTCTCGGTTGTTTTCGATAGGAGAGGCTGAAGCGAGCTGGGTTAAGCATACGACAAAAGATCAGGTTTTCTAGAGTGCCATGAGTCATTCATGTCCAATTATGAAAAGGTTGTCCGAGAGGCTAGAATGGCTCACATGATCTCTCCAGACGTGCTCGCCACCCTCCGTCGCTTCGACACCCCGACCATTTGCAATGTCATCGAACTCTTCGAGGTACGCCCCCGCACCGCAGGCTACATGGACGCCCGCATCAGAGCCTGTTATCCGCAGCTGCCACCGATGGTGGGCTTCGCTTCCACGGCAACCTTCCGAGCTGCCGCCCCCCCACCTGGTGGGAGCGAGTACGGCGGCATGGACGATCAGATTGCGGGCTTCGCCGAGCTCGACGGCCCCGCCGTAGTGGTCTTCCAAGATCTGGACGATCCCTCGGTCGCTGCCACCTTCGGCGAGGTGATGTGTACCTCCTACCAAGCCTTTGGGGCGACGGGGCTCATCACCAGCGGCACGGGTCGTGACCTCGAGCAGGTCGGAGAACTCGACTTTCCGGTCTTTACGAACGGTGCCATCTGTTCGCACGGCTACGTCTACTTCCCACAACTTCAGGTACCGGTCCGTGTCGGTGGCATCATGGTGCAACCCAATGATCTTTTGCATGGAGACGCCAACGGCGTGACCACCATCCCCAAAGAGATCGCTGGTGAAATAGCCGATATCTGTGACGACTTCGTGGCAGCTGAGATGATCGTGATCGAAGCGATGCGCAGCGGCTCTCCCACACTCAAGGCCTTCAACGAAGCTCGAGCCGAATCGCATCACCAGATCGCCGAGCTGGCCAAGCGAGTTCGTAAGTAGAGTGCACCTAAGGGTAAGGTGACGGTTCAGTCAGACCGCTAGCGACCTGCAGCCACCAGGTAGAGGTAGTCGAGCACCAGGGTAGCGGCGGCGAGGGCGGTGACGTCGACCTGTTGGGTAGCGGGTGCTACTTCGACCAGGTCCATGCCGACGAGCCGGCAGCTCGTTAGTTGCCGCAGGATTTCGAGGGCCTTGGTGGTGCTCACGCCGCCGACCACAGGTGTACCCGTGCTCGGAGCGAAGGCGGGGTCGAGGCAGTCGATATCGAAGCTCAGATAGCAGAGTTGACCGGCCGTGATCTCTTGGATGGTCTGGACCAGTGCGGCTGCAGGGGTCTTATCGACCTGAAGGGCATCCAAGACCGTAAACGGATGATGGAGCTTATCGTAGGCGGTGCGGATGCCGATCTGCACGCTCCGCTCGGGCAGGATCAACCCCTCACGGAGGGCGGTGGCCAGGAAGGTACCGTGATCGTAAAGCCCGCCACGGTAGTTGTCGGTGTGGGCGTCGAAGTGAATCAGCGCCAATGGCCCGAGCGAGCGGGCGTGCGCCCTGAGCAGCGGCAGGGTGATGAAGTGGTCCCCGCCGAAGGTTACCAGGTGTTTCCCTGCACTCAAGAGGGCCGAGGCGTGCTGCTCGAGCTGCTCCGTGAGCCGGCTGGCGTCCCCCGGTGGAACCTGGAGGTCGCCGGCATCGGCAACTTCGAGCTTCGATGTGAGCTCGAACTCCCAAGGCCAGCGCACGGTTTCCCAGAGCAGGTTGCTCGAGGCTTGCCTGATGGCCCACGGTCCGAGCCTCGCCCCAGGACGCCCGGTGGTGGCGAGGTCGAAAGGGACGCCGGTGATAACGGCCTCGGCGGCGCAGCCGGCACCCTCATAGCTTGGAAAACCCATAAAATGCGCCACATTGCCAAAGAGCGGTTCATTTCCTGCCCGGTGGTTGACGACTCTATTTTCGTCTGTCATGGGCTTACCTTAGCCGATGTGGCGTGCGAGGTTGGGCGGCACCCGAGGTGGTACACTCCCTCCAGAGGTTGACAACTTGCCGGTGCCGGGGCGGGGAATAGGGCCGCGAGGTGTTGCGCTTCACGCCGGCGGCTCAGGCTTCTGCCCGGAGCGGACGAGCGGCCAGCATCGGGAGATGAGGTTGTATGGTTGGGTATACAAGAGTTGATCCGGTATGAAGACGAGAGGTCTTGCCAACCGTCTGACGCAATATGGTGACCGGGAGTTTTCCCTCTTCTTGCGCCGCTCTTTCGCCAAGTCGATGGGATATAGCGGCGAAGCACTCGACAAGCCGATCATTGGGATTGTCAACACCTACAGCGAGCTCAACAACTGCCATCGTGGCCTAAAGGACTTGGTCGAGGCCGTAAAGAGGGGTGTATGGCAAGCAGGAGGTCTGCCGCTCGAGTTCCCCGTCATCTCGCTCGGAGAACCTTTCCTGTCACCGACCAGCATGATGCTCCGCAACCTCATGGCCATGGACGTCGAGGTGATGCTCACCGCGCAACCGCTCGACGCGGCGGTGCTGGTGGGTGGCTGCGACAAGACCCTGCCGGCGCTGCTGATGGGCGCTGCCAGCGCCGGTCTGCCCGCCATCGTTCTCGCTGCCGGACCGATGCTCACGGGCAGCTACCGGGGGGAGCGGTTGGGTGCTTGTACCGACTGCCGCCGCACCTGGGCCGGCTACCGCCGGGGTGAGATCGCTCAGGAAGCAGTAGATGAGATTGAGAATCAGTTGGCGGTAACGGCTGGAACCTGCGCTGTGATGGGTACTGCCAGCACTATGGCCTGTCTCAGTGAAGCGCTCGGCATGATGTTGCCGGGTGGGGCGAGCGTACCGGCGGTGCATGCCGAACGCTTGCGCCACGCAGAGGAGAGTGGCAGGCAGGCGGTTAGGCTTCTGGAACGTGGACTTACCCCTGAACAGATCATGACCCGCTCAGCGTTTGAGAACGCCTTGCGCGTGCTGCAGGCGCTCGGTGGCTCCACCAATGCCATCATCCATTTGACTGCCATCGCCGGCAGGCTCGGCATCAGGCTCGACCCCGAAGATCTCGACGAATCGGGTGAGGGTATACCGGTCCTAGCTGATGTGAAGCCGTCGGGCAGCGCCTACATGGAAGACTTTTACCGGGCCGGTGGGCTCCCCGTGATGTTGCAGGCGCTCAAAGGGAAGCTCGATCTCAGTACGATGACCGTGACCGGCCAGACGTTGGGAGATCTTCTGGCTGAGCCGTTTGAGTGGCCCGACTGGCAGCAGGTGATCCGTCCGCTCGAGCGACCCCTCAAACGGGAGAGCGCCCTGGTCTCTCTACGGGGAAACCTCGCTCCTGACGGGGCCATCATAAAGCGCTCGGCCGCCAGCCCGCACCTGCTCCAAACTAGGGGTAGAGCGGTGGTCTTTACTTCCTTGGAGGACCTTGCCGCCAGGATCGACGACCCCGCTTTAGACGTGACCCCGCAAGATATCCTTGTCCTCCAGAACGCCGGTCCGGTCGGCGCACCGGGCATGCCCGAGGCCGGCTACTTTCCGCTGCCCAAGAAGCTCGCTGGGGTCAAAGACATGGTGCGTATCTCCGATGCACGGATGAGTGGCACCGCCTTTGGGACGGTGATCTTGCACGTTTCGCCGGAGGCTGCGGTCGGGGGCCCGCTCGGCTTGGTGCGTGACGGTGACACCATCGAAGTCGACGTTGCCCGTCGGCGACTCGAGCTTCTGGTCGATGGTGACGAGCTCGAGGCCCGGCGGACCGAGCACCGAGTCGAGAGGTCGCTGCCGGCCCGCGGCTACGAGCGGCTCTACCTCCGCTCTATCCAGCAGGCTCACTTGGGCGTGGACTTCGACTTCCTGCGCCACTCCTCACTTCAGCCCAACGACGAATAGATCCTTCTGGATATCGTGCCCAGATACTGCTCGTTTTCAAAGATGGGGTCAAGCTTGGATGGGTTGGTGAGAGTGCCGGGGTTGCTCTGTGGGTCCGGACTTCAGTAGAGGAATACCTTGCTGCCGTCAGCCAGAGTGAGAGTAGGTTGCGGTGTGCTCTGGCGGCGGCCGAAGAGCCACCGTTCGGCGGGGACCCGGAAACGGAGCGAAGGCCAGCGATCGGTCGCTTCAGCAGAAACATCGACATCACGATTGTTCGGTTCAGCAAGCCAAGCTGCAACCATTTCGTCCCAAGCTTCCTGCCACGAACTGCGCCGGAGGTGGATCGGGTCGAAGCCGTACCACGAGCCGCGTAGGGGAACGAGGGTCAGCCTGTGAGCATCGGCCAACCGACGCAACGATCTGTCGAGCGAGGCAGCCTGTTCCTTGATCTCCGTCAGTCGGTGGAACCGGTCGCGAAAGATGAGCGTTCGCATGACCTGGAATCTGATAGGGCCCAAGGAGGAGAGGTTTTCCATCGGTAGGCCTGTCACAACCACCCTCGTTCCCAAGCGCAGCAGACGGTCCACACAGGCTTCTACCCAAGTGCTGATGTCCTCCACAGCCTGGCCGTAGAGGAGGTCGTTGCCGATGTCGGTTATTAGGGCGTAGCTTGGGGTTGTGTGGTCGAGCCGTTCGTCTAGAACGGACCAGAGGCCGCAAGAGCTGATGCCTGGCAGTGTCTGACCCCACAGAACGGTCGTGCGAATCCCATACGAGCGCCCGTGGCCGGCTACAAAGTAGAACTCTAGCGGCGTGCCGAGCAGCTGCCGGATCCTCCGTACCAGGTGGTTCCGTGCCCAGGCTACGTTGCTCGCCCCGAGGATGATCACTCGAGCCGGCACGATACCGGGTGACAATATCGGGACGCGCTCGAGAGGCGTGTCATCAGGTGCTTCAGAGGTGGTCACGGTCGATCTTCGTCCTTACGTGGCTGGAACGCTCCCTAAGCACCGGCTTGGTCACGGTGAACCCAAACTCCTTACACCATCATTATCCTCGATCGAAGGCGCTTCTGTGTCGTGCGCCGAAGCGGGGCGAACACAGGGGGTGTTGTGGTAGAAGTGGGGGCGACACCTATGGAGAGCGAAGTCCATCGACGACAGAGGGTACCCGGGCCTGACATCCGCTTGGGCTTCGACTCTGTGGGCGCTCGTCATCTGGTTCTGCCCGTAAGAGCTTTCGGTTGTCTGTCTACCAACGCCCCCGGACACGTCGTATCGGGAGTAGCGAGGAGAGATCATGAATAAGAGAGGCCATGAATAAAAAGCCGGCCCCGACCCTGACGGAAGTTCTGGGGAGTTCAGACGGCATCTCGAGCACCCGGATCGAGGGGGAAGGACCGGAAGGCCAGCTGCCGATTACCCCACAGATGTTGCTCGAGGAGCCGAGTGGAAATCTGTTCGGTCTCACGCAGAATGCCGGCATGGGTTGGAACCCGGCCGATGTGGGAAAACCGCAGGTTCTGATCCTCAGCACACAAGGGGGGCTGCGTGCTCAAGACGGCACGCCGCTGGCGCTCGGCTACCACACAGGGCATTGGGAAATCGGCCTGCTGGTCGAGGAGGCCGCCCGCACCCTGCGCAACCGGGATGTCATCCCCTTTTCCGCTACCTGCAGCGATCCGTGTGACGGCCGCTCTCAAGGCACGACGGCTATGTTCGATAGCCACCCGTACCGTAACGATGCGGCGGTCACCCTGCGCCGTCTGATCCGTTCGCTGCCGCAGCGCCGGGGCGTGTTGGGTATCGCTACCTGCGATAAGGGGTTGCCCGCCACCCTGTTGGCCCTGGCGGGTTGCAGCGAGTTGCCCGCCGTGGTCGTTCCGGGTGGCGTGACGTTGCCGGCAGCCGGGGCGGAGGATGCCGGTAGGGTGCAGACCATCGGTGCACGTTTTGCACACGATCTCATCAGCCTCGATTACGCTGCGGAGATGGGGTGTCGTGCCTGTGGTTCACCAGGAGGGGGATGTCAGTTTCTGGGGACTGCAGCAAGCTCGCAGGTGGTAGCAGAAGGTCTCGGATTGAGCCTGCCCCATAGCGCTCTCAGTCCGTCGGGGGAACCGGTATGGCTCGATATGGCCCACCGTTCTGCCCTGGCAGTCTTGCGCCTCATCGCTCATGAGATCCCTCTTTCGGGGCTTCTGACCGGCCGGGCGTTGGAGAACGCCATGCTCGTCCACGCGGCCTTCGGCGGTTCCACCAACTTGCTCTTGCACCTCCCCGCCATCGCTCACGCTGCCGGCTTGGCCCAACCCACCGTCGAAGATTGGCAGCGGGTGAATCGGGCCACGCCACGCCTGGTCGACGTATTGCCAAACGGGCCGCGCCACCATCCGACGGTGCAGGTCTTTATGGCCGGCGGGGTTCCCGAAGTGATGCTGCATCTGCGTAACATGGGACTTCTCAACCTAGACGTTCTCACGGCCACCGGTGAGTCTCTCGCCTCGGTGCTCGACTGGTGGGAGACCAGCGAGCGGCGGCAGGCGGTCCGGTCGCGTTTGGCTGACGCCGGTCGGATCGATCCCGATCTGGTCATCATGGACGCCGATACGGCGCGCCACGAGGGCCTCACCAGCACGGTGGTGTTCCCGGTAGGCAACCTTGCGCCTCAAGGTTCGGTGATCAAGGCGACCGCGATCGACCCGTCGGTAGTCGATCGTGATCAGGTCTATCGCCACACGGGGCCTGCCCGGGTATTTCTCACCGAGAGCGATGCGGTGGCGGCGGTCAAAGGGCAAGGTGACAATCCCATCAAACCGGGTGACGTGCTGGTCTATATGGGCGGAGGGCCGTCGGGTACAGGGATGGAGGAGACCGCTCAGATCACAGCTGCCCTCAGGTACCTGCCTTGGGGGAAGAACGTTCCGATCCTTACCGACGCCCGGTTTTCAGGGTTCTCTACCGGCGCCTGCATCGGGCATATCGGGCCTGAGGCCCTCGCGGGAGGTCCCATCGGCAAGCTTCGTGATGGTGACCTGATCGAGATCACCATCGACCAAAAGGGCCTCGAGGGGCGAATCGAATTGATCGGTACGGCCGAGGGTAAGTTGAGCAGAGATGGAGTGGAACAGCTTTTACGGGAGCGTGACCTGCATCCAGGGCTGCAGCCCCACCCCTCCTTGCCCGACGATACCCGCCTCTGGGCCGCGCTGCAACAAGCGAGTGGCGGTACGTGGGCGGGTTGTGTTTACGATGCCGACCGTATCGTCCGGGTGATCGAGGCAGGGTTGGCTGCTCTCGGTGAAGATTCGTGACAGGTTCCACCTGTGTGGACGAGCATATACCTATGCGGGCTCGGTTCGAGTCTAGCTACAGAAAGGGGTAGGCGATGGCCCACCGAAGCTACCGTGTCCTGGTCAGTACCGATCTGGGAGGTGATCCGGACGATATCCAAGCGCTGATCCACCTGCTTCACTTTTCTGACGTCCTCAGGCTAGAGGGCCTCATCTCCTCTCCTGGTCCAGACAGTGTGAACGAGGTTGAAGAGATCCGGGAGTGGGTCAAGCGCACCGGCTTGGACGCTCTGAGAGCCCAAAGGCACGAGGAGTTGATGGACGAGGCGAGCGTCCTCTCGGTGACCTGCCAGGGGGCCACCATCCCAGGCGGCCCCGGCCCGGGTAGGGAGACACCCGGATCGCACTGGATCGTCGAACGCGCCCTGGCTCAAGACTACCTGCGGCTCGACCGGCCCCTCTGGATTCTGGCCTGGGGGTCGTTGACCGATGTGGCGCCGGCCATGCACGACGAACCGACCATCGTCGAGAGGGTGCGGCTCTACTCCATCGCGTCGTCCAACACGGTTGCCGACCAGGCCAGCAGGGACTACGTCTACCAGGTGATGAAAGAACGTGCTCCAGAGATGTTCTGGATCGAGAACGGTATCTTGCCACGCTTCTCACACGACACTTTTCGTGGTGTCTACTTGGGTGGAGACCAGCAGGGGGAGTGGGGGAATCGATCGTTTGTGGAGCAAAACATTCGGGGGAGGGGTGTACCCGTCAAGTTCCGCCGGCGGACGGGCGACCTGATGCCGTGGTCACGGCATCCGGGTACCGAGGAAGACATTTTAAAAGAGGGGGATGCAGCCAGCTTCCTCTACCTCCTCTCTCCGGTTCTGGGGGGGATAGGAGATGTGGACGATCCCACCCAGGAGAGCTGGGGAGGGCGCTTCCGCCGGCCCGAGCCCTCGTCTCATCCCAACTACTACGTCGACCTCGATGCCCCGGCCGAGGAGTGCCAGGCCACGATCAACAAGTGGCGGGTCGACTTTCTCAGCGCTTGGAAGGAGCGTTGGGGTTGGTACGATGCGTAAAAGCCGCATTCTGAGACGCTGTCTCGATAAAACTAAACCGTCTTTCGGTGATCTTGGCAGTGCCAAGATCACCCGAGCAGAGCGAGGTTAAGCAAAAGCGTTCAGTTAGTGTGACAAGTTCACTGAAAGCCGGTTTAAAAGGGTGATGAGGGGGGATGAGTGGGTGTTGGCAGTAAGGTAATGCAGAATGAGAAATGTGTGGGGTGGGGTCATTTCAAAAGAATTATGAGATTGGAGCTGGCTCCGAAGATAGTAAAGTCAGAGTGGACGGGTTCAGCCGCAAACTTCGCAACACCCATCACCCATTACTCATCACCCATCACCTGAAACGCTTTGGAGACAACGGTTTTGATATCCCCTTTCGAATACTATGACGACCCTCACTCCACCAAGCTAGGATCGAGTACGTCTCGTAGACCGTCTCCCAATAGGTTGAATCCCAAAATGGCAAGCGAAATCACCAAGCCTGGTGCGAAGGCCATGAGTGGATGGATGGGCAGGTAGAGCTGTGCTTCACTCAGCATGGCACCCCACTCGGGTGTGGGAGGTTGAATGCCGAGACCCAAAAACGATAACCCGGAGGCGATGAGCATGGTGATTCCTGTCCGAAGAGTGAGGTAGACGAGGATGGGAGCGATCATGCTGGGGAGAATGTGCCGGAACATGATCCGTAGCTCACCAGCTCCCAAGCTCCGCGCTCCTTCCACGAAGACGCGCTCTTTGAGGCTCAGGGCGGAGCCACGTGCCAGACGGGCGAAGATCGGCAATCCGAACAGGCTACTGGCGAGGATGACGGGTCCTAGCCCCGGACCGCTGATGGCGATGAAGCCGATGGCTAGAAGTAGGCCTGGAAAAGCGAGCAGGATATCGACCAGACGCATCGATAGGTTATCGGCTACCCCTCCTAAGAATCCAGACCAGAGTCCCCATATACCTCCCAGCAGGGCGCCGAGCAGACTGGCAGAGAGACCGATACCTATTGAGTAGCGCGCACCTACCAGGATGCGGCTTAATAGGTCGCGGCCAAAGTTATCGGTACCGAGAGGGTGCGTGCGGGAGATACCCTGGTTGATCTCTAAGTAATTGGCTTCGGAGGGGTCGAAAGGTGCGACGAGCGGTCCGAAGACTGCCATCAGCACGAACAAACAGCTCAGGATCAACCCGATGGCGCCACTTCGGTGTCGCATTAGACGCGCGAGCAGGAGACCTCGTTGTGTCGAGGTTGGCAACAGGCTAGTCATAGCTGATTCGGGGATCGACGAGGCCGTAGAGGAGGTCGACGATCAGGTTGATGAGGAGAAACTCGAGCGCGAATACCAGCATGAGCCCCTGAAGTACGGGGTAGTCGCGAGCGTTGATCGACTGGATGAGGAGCCAACCTAAGCCAGGGAAATTGAATACGGTTTCCACGATGATGGTTCCGCTGAGCAGGAAACCGAACTGCAGGCCGGTGATGGTGAGTACCGGAATGAGAGCATTTTTCAGGGCGTGCTTTTGCAACACAACAGCGGCAGCCAATCCTTTTGCCTTTGCCGTGCGGATGAAGTCTTCTCCTAGAACCTCCAGCAGACTCGAGCGGGCAAAGCGGGCAATTGTTGCCAGCGAGCTCATCGTCAGGGCGAGGGTGGGCAAGATCAGACCTCGGAAGCTCAAACTACCTGTGACTGGCAGGATCTTGGCATTGACCGCGAACGCGTAGATGAGCAGGATACTGAGAAAAAACGAAGGGATGCTGATGCCTAGAATCGCCAGCACAGTGATGCCGACGTCGAGGAGAGAGTTGCGGTTCGCAGCTGCCCCCACGCCGACCAGGATTCCCACTACCGTCGCCAAGCAGATTGCGGTCAACGAGAGCCACAACGTCGCTTGGAAGTGACGCTTGATCACTTGGGTAGCGGGGAGATTGCTGCGAAACGATACCCCGAGGCTGCCGCGAGAGAGCTCTCTTGCGTAGCGTACGAACTGCTCTGGCCAGGAGCGATCGAGTCCAAAACGCTGTCTGATGATCGCGACTTCGGAGGCGGTCGCCTCGGGTCCGGTGTAGAGGCGGGCGGGGTCTCCGGGCAAGGCGCGAATAAAGAAGAAGATCGCCACCATGATCCCGAGGAGCGTCGGGATGGTTTCTAGCAAACGGCGTAGAAAATACCGAGACATCTCGCGTTCAAATCGCGCTCCCGGTGTCGTTGGAGCGACACCGGGAACACATTTATAGGGATGTGAGGCTGGTTATTGCACCAGGACGATACCCTGAGAGACATGCGCTTCACTCTACAAAGTCTGCCGCTCGCGCATCCAAATATCGTGGTGGCATGTAGAAAACCCCTTCGAGATTGCTGGATTTACCTGCGATGTTGTTAGGGCTGTAGAGGAAGATCCAGGGGGCATCATTCCAGATGATCTCCTGCGCTTCGGCGTACAGGCGACTGCGCTCGGCCTGATCACCGGTGGTGGCACCTGCTTCGATCAGCTCGTCCACCTTCGGATTCGAGTAGAAGCTCCAGTTGTTGAAAGCCGGTGGCCAGGACGAGCTGGCGAAAGACTGCTTTAGCGCGCGGTCGGCATCTCCGGTAGGAGTGGACGCACCTACAAGAGACATTTCCAAATCGGTCTCTTCAAACGGTTTGAAGATTCGATCGACCAGGGCACCCCGCTCGGTGGGCTGCAGTTCGAGGCTGACGCCGACTTTACTCAGCATCTGCTGCAGAACCTGTCCCACGGTTGTAAACTCGGTGCTGTTGAACGTCAGTACACTGGCGCTGAAACCGTCTGGGACACCCGCTTCGGCGAGGAGCTGTTGGGCCTTTTCGAGATCGTACTCGTAGGGGGTCTGGGGGCTGTATCCGAAGACGGGCTCGAGCACTGGGGACGTGAGGGCGGTTCCAAAACCTTGCAAAGCGACCTGGACCAGTTGCTCGCGATCGATTGCGTGATTCAGAGCGCGTCTCACGCGTACATCGTCGAAGGGTGCGATCTGGGTGTTCACAGGCAATATGCGGGCGAAAACACTCTCGGTGGCTTCCACGACGATGTTCGGTGCAGCTTCAAGTGCCCCTACCAGCGCCGGCGGAACCATCTCGATGAAGTGCGCTTCACCGCTTTGCAAGAGAGCAATACGCGTAGCGTCGTTAGGCACCACACGAAACTCGATAGCCTCGACCTTGGCAGGCTCACCCCAATAGTCTGCGAAGGCCGTCACCGTGATCATCTGTCCATCGATCCACTCTTGGAACTGGAAGGGTCCCGTTCCAACCGGGTTGCGTCCGATATCTTCTCCATAGGTCTCGATGGAGTGGGAGCTGATAATGCGCCCGTTGGCGGTGGCGAAATTGAAGATCATGGCGCCGTTGGGTTTGCTCAGAGAGAAGCGCACCGTGTCTGCATCGAGTATCTCGACGTCGACAACGTCTTCGAAGATACTTCGTGCACGTCCACCCAAGGAATTGTCAGGATCGCGTGCCCAGTCGAAATAGGCCTTGACTTCTTCGGCGGTAAAGGGGGTTCCGTCGTGAAACACCACGCCTTGGCGCAACGTGAAGGTGATTTCGGTCGCTTCATCATTGATTTCCCAAGCCGTTGCTAGTTCGGGGACGAGGTTCAATTCGCGATCGAACCCGACCAGTCCCTCGAACAGCACCCTCCCTACCGTGTTGTCTGAAAGACCCCGGTTATCCGCTGGGTTGAGCGAACCGTGTTCGAGTTGTTGTGCGATCACCACCGTTTCCTGTGCGAAGGTGACGGAGAACAAGGGCAAACAAAGCACACTGAATATCCACACGAACCTTCTCATAACCACTCCTTTCTGAGCATCGCAAGTATATCAGGGTGTGAGAGTCGGTCGGCATACGAGATCGATGACTCGATGACTCGGCTTCTCCACGTAGAGTTCGTGCCTGGTATCGTTGAGGGAAGAGCGCCTCAATAGGTGGTATCGTGCGAGAAGATCTTTTTTGAAAGGTGGGACGAATGGCGATATCGGCACAGGTCGCGATCGGCATCATCGGCGTGGGTGGCATGGGGGGGCGGCACGCCCGTAATATTCATCGTCACGTCGTCGGGGCGGAGGTGGCGGCGGTGAGCGATGTCGACCTGGAGCGCGTTGAGCAGATCGCTTCGGAGTGTGGTGCGCAGGTGTTTGCAGATCCGTTCGAGCTTATCGACGCCGCAGAGATAGACGCTGTCTTGATCGCGTCTCCAGACCCCACCCACGCCGAGCTGACACTCGCCTGTTTGAGCCAGAAAAAGCCCGTGTTGTGCGAAAAGCCGCTGGCGGTGAGCGCGGTCGAGGCCGCGCGTGTGGTCGATTCGGAACTGGCTCTGGGACGCAAACTCGTCTCGGTCGGTTTCATGCGCCGTTTCGACCCGCAGCATCTCGCTGTCAGACGGGCGATCGGCTCGGGGCAGCTGGGCCGGCCCTTCCTGTTCAAGGGCGTCCACCGGAATGCCGAGGTCGCACCGAACGCGACCACCGAGATGGTGGTGACCAACTCGGCGGTGCACGACATCGATTCAGCGCGCTGGCTGATGAGCCAAGAGGTTGAAGAGATCTTCGTCAAGGGTGTAAAGATCGACCCCGCCACTCCGGGAGAGGCGCTCGATGGTGTCGTCTTGCACCTCGGTCTCACCGGGGATTGCCTGGCGAGCCTAGAAGTCTCTGTCAGCGTGGGGTACGGCTACGAGGTGAGCGCCGAGGTCGTCTCGAGCCGCGGTGCAGCCGTCACGGCCCAACCGGCAGCCGCAGTGCTGCGCTCTCGAGCCGTGCGCTCGCTCGAGGTGGCAGAGGACTGGCTGGTCCGCTTCCAAGAGGCCTACCTGGCCGAGCTGAACGCATGGGTGTCTTCGCTGACCGGCGCCAGCTTTGATGGGGCTTCTGCTTGGGACGGCTACCTATCGCTGTTGATCGCGGATGCGGGCATGGCGTCGCTCGCTTCGGGACAGCCTGAGCCGGTTGTCACACCGCCGAGACCAGAGCTGTACACATAAAAACCACCCAATACTACCTTGGTAGCAAATACGATATTCTTCTACCATGAAGCAGACGAGTATCAAAAGCGACCGCGTGGCCGACCTGCTCGAGAAGATCGTCAACTACACGGGCGAAAGCAAAGTCGATGCCGTTACGGTCGCTCTTGAGAGGCGCTTAAAAGATCTCGAACGGCGTAACCGTGCCGAGTGTACCCTCGCCTGGCTCGAGGCCGGCGATTGGTCGAGCCTGCCGGAAGAGTCGAAGGGCAAAGCGCTTACCAAAGGGGAGCAAGAAGAGCTCCTCGGCTTCTGATGGTCGTAGACTGAAGCGTCTTGCTGCAAATCCTCTTCAACGAAGAAGGGGCTGCCGAAGCACTCTATACCCTAGATGGGGCAGAAAGTTTGATGATAGCTACTCCAACATTGCTGGAGACAGAGATCGTGTACGGTTCCCAACGAGGTTATTCTTCGGGAGATGTCGCTGAACTCGTCAAACGCCTCGAAATTCGGTGTCTGTCCCTTTACGGCCGAACATGTTCTAGAGGCTAAGCTGGCCTACGCCCGTTACGGAAAAGGGCAGGGGCACGCTGCAGCACTCAACTTCGGTGACTGCGTCAGCTACGCGCTGGCGAAAGTTGAAGGAAAACCCCTCGCCTTCAAAGGGGAAGACTTGAACCATACGGATCTAAACCGTCTTTCGGTGATCTCGGCACTGCCAAGATCACCCGAGCAGAGCGAGGTTAAGCAAAAACGTTCAATTGGCATGACAAGTGCACTGAAAGCCGGTTTAAAGCAGGTATCATCTGGTCATAGACAAAGTCAGTGGGTAAAAACCTGTCCTGTAGCCCGTTTCTTGGATGATACCTGCTTACATGATTTTGGCAACCGCTTTAAAGGTGGTTAAGTTGGGCTGATCGTGAAACGCCTGCTTCGGATCGTGTCTAGCTCATGTTCGATGATGGGACGGTCACTCCAGAAGAGATACCTGAGGTGCGGTTTTCAGATCGAGGTGACGCGCGTGCCGCCGGTTTCGAGACGGAGTTCGACCTCGCGGAGATCCGGGAGCGCTCTGCGGACCGCCTCGTGCTGATTTCCGGGGCAGCACACGATGACGAAGGCGCTGATCTTGCCGCCTGGGAGTTGTGCGTAGGCACCGGCCTCCTGTACCCGGCGGGTGACGTCTTTGACGTAGTCGTCGACGAACCTGCCGGGAAGCTGTTCCTTCAATTCTTGCTGTTCGCCGATGATCTCGGCGATCCTCTGTAAGTCGCCGCCGAGAAAGGCTTGCTCGAGCTCGTATCCGAGCCGCTTGATCTGGTGCATGGTCTGGTGGGCTTCCGGCATGTGACTGGAAAGAAGGTCGAGCGACGGTTTGCTCTTGGCGTGCCTCCCACTGTAGAAAAAGAGCAGGGATTCTGCGAATGCACGCTGCATCTCGGGGCGTAACGGGATGTCTCTGGCGGCGATTTCGGCCCCACGGTACTCGATGAGCTTGAGCCCTCCCAGGGCACAGATCGAGGGGTCGTGATACCCCGAGGCCCCTTCTAGAATGTCGACTTCGATGTGCGAAGCCTCCTCCAGGAGCTGTTGGCGGCTCACCACTTCGCCTTTGAAGGCGTGCATGGCGTGAAGCAGGCTGACGGTGACAGCTCCTGATGAACCGAGACCGCTTTCGCTGGCCAGGTCGACCATGATGGTGATCTGGAGAGGAGTTCTGTCGAGGCCTGTCAGCTCGAGCGCCTCTCGGGTGAGGTTGTGTCTCAACTGATCGGCACTACCGGTTTTTTCGTGAACATCTTGATACTTGAGGTCGAACATACCGTCGAGATCTTCCTTGAGGGCCACGTATACGTACTTGTCGATAGTTGAGCTTACCGTGACCCCTCCGAATTGCATCGCATACGGCTTCAGGTCGGTGAGACCTCCAGCCAGCGGAATTCGCAGCGGCGTCTTAGCGACGATCACCGTTCACCTCCAATTGCAGGACCCGGTCGACCACGGCTCGTATGTTCTCTTCCGGGCTCGGTTTCGTCCCCCCCAAATGGATCCATTCTTCGGTACGGACAAACCCGATCCGTTCCCCGAGTTCAATCGCCTGTTGCAAGTTCGGCAAGACTCTGTACTCTCCCTCTTGCCGTTCCATCATGAGGTGCAGAGTTTCTGGTGAAAATTTCCATAAGCCGACATCGAAGAGCTCACTCGAGCCGCACCATGCCTCGGTGACGTAGTCACCATCGATGGTGACTCTCACCTTATCGTCTTCTCCTTCGGGGCCCGGAGCGAGCGTTTGGAGGTTGCGTTCCGGTCTCATCTGTAACGTTTCGAAGAGCGCTGTGCCGACGTAGAGGTCGGCGAGCCAGGCGATGATCGGCTCTGAAGGCTGGAACGTTTGGTAGACGAGGTGAAGGGCGTGTCCTGTGCCGAGTTGTTCACGCTGTTCGAGGTAGTCGATCGCCAGACCTTGGTAGCGAGATCCGAAGTAACCGATGACCTGTTCTGCTCGGTGTCCAACGACCAGAATCAATCGATCTCGGTCCCGGTCGAGCTGCGGTGACCGTGCCAGATTTCGTATCGAGAATTCCAGAAACGGTTGCAAGCCGACCGGATACATACACTTTTGTAAGTAGCGCCCAAGCAATCCGAGGCGCTTGCCTTTGCCTGCGGCCAGGCAGACATAATCCATGAGGCTACAGACTAACATGTGCATAAAGAGACGTGGTGGCTCATCTGATCAATCATAAAGAAACCGCCGCCCGGCCTTCTCCAAGCGCACTCCGAACTCGGGCGCTAGGGTTGGCGGGCGGCGCTCGGGCGCCACACGATTAGGTTGAGGGTGTTGCCGCTCGGTTTTTGACCTGACGCAGGTAGAGGACGAGCGCGATTACAGTCGGGGTGAAGGCCAGCAGGTTGTAGACGAAGTGGAGTTCTACTCGCGGGAAAAATAGCTCCAACAGGCTGGTCTGGCGTACCGATTCGAACAGGTAGGTGCCGGTAAGGTACTGGACCTGCAGAAGCACGTGCTCGAGGAAGTGCCAGATCTGAGCGACGATCGCGATCTGCCACCAGATTTTTGCACGTCTGGTGTGTCTGAACCCAGGCCACAACAGAATCAAGCCGGTGAGCTGAAAGGAGTTGTAGCTCATATGGAGGACCTCGTTGGCCGCCAGACCCGGGAACCACATTCCCAGAACGCCGCCGGCATCTCTCGGGGCCCAACCGAGCAGATAGACTTGACCAATCTGCACCAGATGTTCGAAGAAGTGGCCGCCGGCGATCAGCATGTAGAGCCAGAGGGCGCGGATGTGCTCGGTGCCGTTGAGTACGTCCCAGACGAAGATGTGTAAGCGGTGGCCGAATTCATGTGAAACGCTGCTCGTTTTGGCTACGACAAAGTTCATGGTGTTCTCCTCTCGTCTCTTCAGAGGACCGGACGCGACCCGAGGGCAGGACCGGGTTCGAGGCTAACTAAGGCTGTGGATAACCAGGGCTCCTACGATAAGTGTGGAGAGGGCCAGCATGGTTGCGATGACCAAACCTTCCGTGCGTTCTTTCATGATCGGCTCCTTTCTGGGGGCAAGAGCTCTCTGGCTCCGGCCTATGCTCTGTACTGTAGGAGAGGGGGCGTGACTTTAGCGCGGCGCTACCGTGACCTAGGTGTGACCTTATAGAGAATGCGTTTGGCAAGCGAAAGCGTCGCCACATCGATAGGGGATGAAAAAGGGTGATGAGTGATGTGTGATGGGTAATGAGTGGGGCGCGTGCAAAGGGGAGGGCGCGCCGCCGGGTTAGCTGTCTCTCGCGACCACGATAAAAGCCGATGAGTTCAAGCGAAAAACTTCGCTGCAATCATCACTCATGACTTTCTGGATGGCTAATAAAGCAGGTATCATCTGGTCATAGACAAAGCCAGTGGGTGAAAACCTGTCCTGTAGACCGTTTCTTGGATGATACCTGCTTACATAATTATGGCAACCGCTTTAATGCCGTGAGCTCGGTCCAGACCTGTCGTCGCTAACCCACGTGGGTTAGCGACGAAGGGCCTGCAACAACCCACCGAGAACCGCGCCGATGATGAAGGCGATCAGCCCAGCGAGAACCACTTCCAACACCGACCCCTGTAAGAGGCCACCGATGGTCATGCCAAGCGCCATGCTGACCACGGGAATCGGCATCAGCTTTTCGTTCATACGAAAAGCCTTACCTGCTTCATACCGCTCTTCTGTAATGAGCCTTACGATACCCGCAGATAGAACCAATCTTTACTGGCTATGCCAGAAAAAAACCCGCATCGAAAACCTACAAGGCCCGTTGCAAGATCCCTTCAAGCTCTTCGGTGCTCAAGTCGATGGGGTTCCCTTTCATGCTGCTGGCTCGTGCAGCTTTTTCCACCACCTCTGGGATTTGGTTGGAATCTAGTCCTAACGCTCCTAGTGAGGATACGTCGAGGGTGGTGCAGAGTTCGGCAAGCCAGGTTACGGCGTCGGGGGCACGTGCAGAGGGGTTCCCCGTCAGCAGAGTGGCGACCTCGTCGAAGCGTTCGAGCACCTCGGAGCTTGGATCGTGCGCCTGTAGTGCGGTGATATTGGCCTCTGTGACAAACGGCAGTAGACTTGCACAGATGCTGCCGTGCGCCGCGCCGATCATACCGCCGAGCACGCCGGCGAAGCCGTGGACTGCCCCGAGCTTGGAGTTGGCCAGGGCGAGGCCGCCACAGAGGCTGGCGATCGCCATATCGTACCTCGCGGTCGCGTTGCTGCCGTCGGTGTAGGCACGGTGCAAGGAACGAGCCGCACGCCGGAGACCTTCTCGAGCGATCGCATCTGTGAGGGGGTTGGCCTGGCGGGAAACGAACGGCTCTAGACACTGGGTAAGGGCGTCCAAGCCGGTGCTGGCCGTTGCCGCCGGTGGCAGGCTATGGGTCAACTCAGGATCGATGAGTGCGATACGGGGGAGCAGATAGGAGCTCCTCATGCTCACTTTGACTCTCTCTTCAGGCACACCGATGACTGCGTTTCGCGTCACTTCGGCCCCGGTGCCTGAGGTAGTCGGGATCGCGATCAGCGGCACGGCGGGTTGTAACAGCGGTTTGCCTCTGCCGACCACTTCGAGGTAGTCGAGGGGCTCTCCCGGGTTGGCCAAAAGTGCAGCGATGGCTTTACCTGCGTCGAGAACGCTTCCACCCCCTACGGCGACGACGAGGTCGGGACGCTGCTGACGGGCCTCCTCCAAGCCTGAGAGGATCTCTTTCACCGTCGGTTCCTGGGTGATGGTTACCGTGTGATGAACGACCGAATGGGCCTCGAGCCGGCTCGCGACGATCTGGGTGCGGCTCGGCGTTCGTCCTCCGACGAGAAGCGCGCGAGCACCAATTTCACTGGCGAGCTGACCGAGTTGGGCCACGACACCATTCCCGAAGATGATGCGGTTCGCTGTCGAGAATTCGAATGGCATAACACTATCCCTCGCCTTCAGGAGGAGTGAAGATCTCGTCTTCCGATAGAGCGTGGGCAACGGCTTGTTCGAGTGTCAGGCTTGTACCCTTCGACCATGCCTGTTCGAAAGCAGCGTCGCCCAGGAGGGAGCGGAGTTTTTCGAGAAAGGCTCGGTACTCGGAGAGGTCGCGTTCGGGTAACGGGGCACCGACCACCTCCCTAAACCGTTCTGCTGAGGCCGAAAGCTGTACAGCTCGTGCTGGATAGCTCTGTCTGGTATATACTCTCGCCAGCCCCTCCAAGCACTTGATGATCCCGTACCTATCGCCGAGCTCGTGTTTGATCTCGAGGCTCTCTCGGTAGAGTGTCCATGCTCGTCGAGTATCTCCTTTGTCATAGACCAGGCGTGCCAGACTGTTGAGGCCACCGGAGTAATACTTTCTGTCTCGACCCTCCCGACAGATCGAGATATGCTCTGTGAGGAGCTCCGTGGCGCGTTCTAGCTCACCCCTTTCACGCATGATGTCGGCGAGGTCGGCAAGGCCGTACTTCAGACCTAGCTTGCTGGCCGTTTTACGCGAAAGCTCGAGGTAGCCTTCGAGCAGGCGAGCACCCGTATCGGTATCTCCGGCATCAGCAGCGATGACACCCCTCATGTAGAGCGCCCAGCCGAGCATCTGGTCATCGCCGAGTTGCCGAAGGATGTTCTCGGCTCGGTCCACCATCGGCGTGGCCTCCCGATGTTCTCCTGTAAAGCGCTTTGCCCAGGCGAGATTGATGAGCGCATAGGCGATCCCTCGTGGATTTGCTTGGTTTTCTCTAAGTGTCAGGCAAGATTCGAAAAGTTCGACGGCTTCTCGGAAGTTCCCCTCGTAGACTGCGATCCAACCGAGGTTGTTGAGCGAAACCGCCACACCCCGCTCCTGACCCAGTTTCCGATTCAGTTCCAAGGCCTCTTGGGAGAGCGCTTTTGCGACTCGGTAGTCACTGAGGTTCACATCTGCCCAGGCGAGGTTGTTGAGGATGGTGGCGATTTCTTGCTGGTCCTCCAACTCACGCCAGATGTCGAGGCTTTCTGCTATAAGGGAGCGCGCCTCGGGCCACTCACCGGTTTCGTAGAGGAGGGTGCCGAGGGCGTTCAGAGCCTTGGCTCTCGGTCGTCCTACCTGTTGTGCCTGCGGAGAAGCGAGCAGTGTGGTCAGATGATCGCGACCTTCACGCATGTGGCCACGGACGACCCAGAAGCGCCAGATGGCAGCGGCTAGCCGGAGTCCGGTCTCGACGACCGTTTCCTCGTTTCTAGACCACCTCAGCACTGCCCGAAGATTGTCGTTCTCCTCCTCGAGGCTGTTCAACCAGGTCTGTTGCTCGGCTCCGGTCAGCTGGGGTTCGGCTCGCTCCGCCAGGTCGAGAAAGTACGCTGCGTGTTTTGCCTGGGCCCGCTTTTGTTCCTCAGGGTGTTCAGCCAGTTTCTCCTTGGTGTACTGGTAAAGCAGAGGGTGTCTGCGGTAGCGACCTTGCGGGGTAGGGTGCAGAAACGACTTGTCGGTGAGGCCTACCAGGACGGGTAACGTCACACCTGATACTTGAAACGCCGCCTCGCGTCCGAAGCCGCCGCGAAACACCACCAGGCCTCTCAGAGCAGCTTGCTCTTCTGCACTAAGAAGCCTCCACGAGGTATCGAAAACGGCCCGGATGCTGTGGTGGCGTTCCGGTATGTCACGAGCAGATGCCTCCAGGAAGTCGATCCCTGTTTCGATCTCTCTCGCGATATCTCTTGGAGTGAGCACGCGCAGCCAGCTGGCGGCCAATTCGATAGCGAGTGGTAACCCTTCGACAAGCTGCGTGATCCGTACCATGGCCGCTATCGTGTTTCGGTCGAGTGTGAAGTCGGAATCGTTTTTTTCGGCATGTTGTCGAAAGAGTTGCACGGCGTCGTACTCGAGCGAGTTCTCGCTTGCCATCTGCTCGGGGTAGTGGAGACCTTCGAGGTTGACGACCCACTCGGGTTGCAAGTTCAATCGCTCGCGGGATGTGACGAGCAGTTTGACCTCCGGGGCTCTCTCCAGAATCTCTCTAACGAGTTCAGCCCCCGATAGCAGGTGCTCCAGATTGTCGAGCACGATCAGTAGCCTCTTATCTTGAAGATGGGCGAAGAGTTGCTCCCTGGGATCTTCTTCGCCCGAAAACGAGATTCCTAGCGCTTCGGCGATGGCATAAGGCATCGCTTCGTATGTCGGCACGGTCGTGAAGGGTACGAAGGCGACGTTCCCCGAAAACACTTCGAACTGTTGCTTCACGACCTCGAGCGCCAACCGCGTCTTTCCGATCCCACCGGGTCCGATTAACGTCAGGAGCCGGCACGCAGGATCGTTGTAGAGCTCTCCGATTCTCTTCTTTTCCTGATCTCGACCCACGAAGCCGGTCGGCGAGACCGGCAGATTGTAATGGAGTGGTTTCTGGGCGGGTGGTGGGGAGGCGGAAAGACGTTTCTCCGGAAGGGGCGGGGGGAGCGGAGTGGGGGCCATGTCGCTCGAGAGGCCTTGTCGAATCGTTTCGATGAGTTGGAGTGTGTCCTCCTCCGGTTCCGTACCAAACTCTTCTTCGAGTTCCTGAGCAAAGCTTTGAAAGGCGCTCAACGCTCTTGCACGTTGCCCAGCGAGGTGGAGGGTGTGCAAGTAGTGTCGCAAGGTCTCCTCATCGAGGGTATCGCTCAGATAGAGTCTCTCAAGAAGATTGGCTGCCTCGAGATAGAGGCTGGAATCTTCGAGTTCAAAGGCATAGGTGAGCACGACTTCCCGCCAGGTGTCGTGAAGTTCCTGCCGCTCGCTCGAGAGCCAATCTTCGAACTCCGACTCACCAGCCAGTCTGAATCCCTCCATCAGATCTCCCTGATAGAGCTCGATGGCTCTGGCCCGCTCTTCTCGCTGGACGGCTTGAAGGAACTCGTTCGAGTCGCAGGCTACCTGCCAGCGGACACGCGTCGCCTCGATCTCGATTTCGGTCGAAAAGGGGAGGTCTTTGATCGATCTGCTCAGTAGCTTACGTAGGTTGCTGCGAGCCCTGCTCTCCAAAACTTCAGGCCAGAAGAGGTGGGTCAATTCGTCGCGCGCAATCCAAGACTGTTTGTGGGCGAGATAGTAAAGCAGCGCCGATGTTTTGCCGGCTGGAGGCTCGAGCCAAGCGCCCTGGTGTCTGATGGCGGGGCTGCTGAGGAGTCGAACGTAGTCGGCCATGACACAGTTTAGATCTTTCTGACCGCAGATAGGTTTTTTCTACCAACCTGCTCCAAGCGTGGCGCAGAGAGGTCTTATGCTTCCGCGTGCTCGGCAAAGCTCGGCGGTCGCCTTACGCGGGTCGCCTGTTCGAAAGCATAAGCGTACCGGATGAGCTTCCCTTCCTGGTATGCGCTCGAGAAAAACGATAGGCCTATGGGGAGTCCGTAGGCGTAACCGGCCGGGACGGTGATGTGGGGGTAACCCGCCATGGCAGCGGGGGATGAGCAGCCACCTAGGATGTGATCCCCTACGATCGGATCGATCGACCATGCGGGACCGTTGGTAGGTGCGATGATCGCGTCGAGATGGTGCTCGCGAACCGCCTTATCGATACCTTCTGTACGCGATAAGCGCAGGCACTCCCTTTTAGCCTCCAGGTATGCCTCCTCTTTCAAATCGCCCTTGCTCTGGGCGAGCTCGAGCAACTCTTGTCGGAAGTAGGGCATCATGACCTCGGCATTTGCCCTGTTGAAAGAGATAACGTCCTCGAGGCTTCTGACCTTGGCCTTGGGATGGTCGGCAAGGTAGTTGTTGAGGTCGGCCTTGAACTCGTAGAGCAGCAGCTCGAACTCGGGTTCGATAAAGAGTCCGAGCGAGCTGAAGTCGACGGGATCGACGATGATCGCTCCAAGGCTCTTGAGTTCTTCGATGGCATCTTCGATGATTGCATCTGCCTTTTCATGCCGATCGAAGTAGTTGCGGGCAACGCCTAGGCGAGCACCTTTGAGGCCATCCGGATCGAGATATTGGCAGTAATCTGCTGCTTCTTTGCCGACGCCTTCGCGTGTGATGGGGTCGCGGGCGTCGTAACCGACAAGGGCGGTCAACACCGCGGCGACGTCGGAGACAGAACGCGCCATCGGCCCGGCCGTATCTTGTGAGTGGGCGATCGGTACGATTCCCGAGCGGCTCACCAGCCCGATGGTCGGTTTGATGCCCACGATGCCGTTTGTGGAAGAGGGGCAGACGATCGAGCCGTCCGTCTCGGTGCCGATCGACGCCGTGCAGAGATTGGCGGCGACCGCCACGCCCGATCCCGAGCTCGAGCCGCACGGGTTCCGATCCAGAGCGTATGGATTACGAACCTGGCCGCCCCGGCTGCTCCAGCCGCTACAGCCGCGAGTAGAGCGAAAGTAAGCCCACTCGCTCAAATTGGTCTTGCCCAAGAGTACCGCCCCGGCCTGACGTAGTTTCTCGACCACAAAGGCGTCGCGGGGGGCGATATTGCCTTCGAGCGCCAGCGAACCCGCCGTGGTCATCATGCGGTCGGCGCTATCGATGTTGTCTTTGACCAAGATCGGTACGCCGTGCAAAGGACCACGGGGACCTTGCGTCCGGCGTTCCTGATCGAGCTTATCCGCGATCGCGATGGCATCGGGGTTGACTTCGATCACCGAGCGCAAGGTGGGTCCTGCTCTGTCGATCTCGTCGATACGCTGCAAGAAGGCCTCGCTGAGTTCGGCAGCTGTCAGCTCGGCCTGTTCCATCTGATCCTGCAGTTCCGTGATCGAGTACTCCTTCAACTGCATAAAGACACCTCTCTCTGCCGCTTTCGGCTAGGAGTCTTGGGGTCTAAAGAGAAGCTCGCTACCGTCCGATGTCGTTGATGGTGACCGTTGCGGTCGGTTGGCTCGCAGGGGTTGTATCGGTGATGCGTATCCTGATCGGATTGGTGCTGGCGCCGAGAACCTCGATCGCCCCTATGTACATGCCGTCGTCCGCATAGGGATCTTCGAAATCCGAGACCTGACCTCCGCTATCGCTCATCCTGCCGCTGTTCTGAACCAAGGCACCCCCACTCTCGACCGTGAGGACGAGCTCGTGATCGACCGCTGGATTACCAAATTCGTCTTTGACAAAAGCGATGATCTCGACGAGTTCTCCACGTTCCGCTGATTCGGGTGAGGCGAAGACGGAGAGGTCGATTGCCTGACCGATCGTGAAGCTGCTCAGCGCAAATGGATATCCAGGCGCATCGAGGTCGAGTACCGAGAGCCGCACGACCTGATTGTCCCCCGAAGCCTCGTCGACCTCGAAAAGAGCGGAGCTAATGTTGTCGCCTGAGACCAGATCTGGAAAACGGCCGTTATTGCTGGGTTCTTCGATCAGACCCGTTGCCCCACCATCTAGGTCGATCTGATAGTTTCTATCCCTAAGGGAGGTACTGCGCGTGTCGGTATCGAAGATGTCGATAACCGCAACGGCTTCGTGTTCGGATGAGACTTTGGGTGGAAAGACGATGACCCGGGGTTCGTTGATCGCCCCGAGGAAGACGCCCACGCTCTGCGTTCTCAAATCACCTCGATCGGTGCTGAAGAGCGACCGTACCTCGCTGACGCTATCTACCCCCACGAGGCCGGTGTTCAGGGTGGTGAGGTAGATACCCGTACCTTGGATGCCCGACACTTCGCTGTCTAGCTCTCGGTCTTGGCGGCTAAGCGTCCCCTGGCCCCTGATGATCCTGAACTCCGGATCGAGCCCCGCCACGGGGTTGCCGCGCCGGTCAGACGCCATGGTGACGATGAGAACTTCCTCTTCGCGACTTGCCTGGAAGGGCTCGTCTGCAAACGCTGCCATGAAGATGTCGCTGACATCTCCCTCTCCCACCTCGGTCACGGTGCGGATCGAGACGGTACTCGTCGAAGCAGGGTTTTGCAGGGGCACGATACGAATCGTTGAAGAGCCTTTGAGGTCGGATGCGGTGAAGGCAAAGCTGTAGACTCCCGAGCCACGACCGCTTGCAAGTTTGATCTCGCTGGCTTCGTTGGTGATCTCACCGGGGCCGGCGACCACTTGTGCGATGAGGTCTTCGGGATCGAGGCCGCGGACAAGCTCGCCATCGCTATTCCTCACAGCGACCAAGATCGTGGCTGTATTCAGAAATTCTGCCCGTCGATTCTCCTGGCGAACAGCTACGTGATCGGGGAATACGATCGTCTCGAGCTCCGCAACCTCCAGGACTCCGATGGTGACGCGCTCCCTGAGTACGTCGGACACTTCGGGAAGTGCGACTTCTACCACAGCACGCCCCGGCGTGCCGGTCGGCCGGAAGACGGCCGCATAGCGACCGACGCTCCCCTGGCTGTCCATCACCTGAAGCCTGCCCGAGCCTTCGATGAGCCGAAAGGTCACTTCCGCATCGTCGACAGGTCGGTTGAGCCCGTCGAGCACATAGGCGACGATGGTCGCCTCATCGTCTTCGTCAGGGAGTAGGTTGTCGTCGTCCACCTCGATGGTTAGATCTCCGGCAGAGACGAGCTCGATGGTGGTGGTTACTTCTGGCAACTCGGTCTCGGTCGAGCTGACCCACAGAGCAGCGACGGTTACAGGACCATCGACGTCCCCGGTTCGAAACCTCGTCGCGTAGATCCCGTTTCCGAGGGCTTCTCCTTCTGCAGCGAGTTCGTCTACACTACGGTCGCCGAGGTAACCCAAACCCTCGCGAACCACGAAGCGGATCTCCTCATCGTCGATGGGGAAGCCATCTCTGCTAGAGAGGATCGCGATGATGGTGGTCTCGCTCTCGTCATCTGCTGGCAGCACATCCACGACCGGTAAGATGTGGAAATTGAATTCGATTCCTCCCGAGCGCACCTGTGCTGACACGTATGGCGACAGACAGAAGAGCACGAGTGGCAGCAACCACCGGATATGGTGAGCTGTCAAAGACGGTTTAGTCATCATTGTGGTCTCCTCGCTACACGCTACACGATTTTGCCTACCTCTAGTCCAAGCCTAGTCTAAACCCCAAACCGTGGTCATAGTGCTGTGCAACGGCAAGGAGAAGCGTAACAGCCTCGTCGAGTCGCTCTATGTTCACGCGCTCCACACTGTCTGTAGGGCGGTGCATACCGCCGGCACCGTGTGTCTGGTCGAGGCTGAAGAGCGTTGTGGCGGCGATTCCAGCCTTCAAGAATGGGACGGAATCGGTGACGATCGGAAGCGCCTGCCTGTGAACCGTACGCCCTGTTAGGTTGGTGATGTCGCTGTCGATAGCGGTATTGAGCCAGGCCGGGACGGGGTAGCTCCGCAAGGGACTGGCTAGCTTTTCGGCTAGGAGGTAGTCCCCATTCTGGCCCATGATCTCGAGGTTGAGGGCGACGGTGTCAAGCGGCCAGGTGCGGCTTTGCACGTAGGCGCTCGACCCCTGGGCCAAGGCCTCTTCACCTGTGAAGAGGCAGATCGTCACCGAGGTTTGCTGAAGTGGATGTACGTTGTGATCGATGCGTTCTGCAAGGGCGAGTAGGATCGCGCAAGCGGCCCCGTTATCGACCGCTCCCGAACTCTGCTCGGTCAGGCGCCCGAAGGCGAAGTTCACTCCCAAGCCCCCCATCAACAGGAGTTGGGGGATGGTAAGCAACCGTCCGAAAGCGTCGAGAGAGACGTGGAAAGCAGGAGGAACCGTGGGCACTTGCCAGTAGATCACTCCGATCAGTCCCATGACGAAGGTGACTACGAGCCCGAGTGGAAGATACCGGAACAGCACGGTCCGCCTCACATGGTCCAAAAGCTCTGTTTTGCTGTCGTAGTGAGCGCTCAAGACGAGTTCTTGGGTGGCATTGGGCACTGGCAATTCGATGACGATATTTGTGCCCGGTCCGAGGCGTACTTTCGAGAGCGGGGACCAACCCACTCCCTCGGCGACGGCGAGCACAAGCGTGACGGCTGCAGTCAGGAGCGTCGTCAACCCCCAACCCGACCAGACAGCGAGGGCCAAAACCGCTTGGGAGATGAGCAGGCCGGCACCGAGCGCTTCAAAATAGAACGGAAAATAGCGAATCTTCTGGAGGCGGTATCGGATGTCACGCTCTGATAGCCAGTTACAGAGGGCCAGGCAGGTCGCTCTCAGCGCTCGCGAGCCGTTAGCGCGCGGTACCGACAAGATGGTGAGAAGGGCGTTGAAGTCTGTCAATTCCGCTCCCTTCCACCGTGCGGCTCCGCCCACGTTCTCAAGCGGGTGAGGTTTTCGGTGGGGGCGTCAAGGTTTCCGGATCGTAGTCGAGCGATTGGTGGCGGTAGTAGGTGTTGTACAGTTCGGCGTAGTGTCCCCCTTGCGCCATCAGTGAGTGGTGGTTACCTGTTTCGATGATGTTGCCCTGACGCAAGACGACGATCCTATCGGCTGCCTTGATGGTGGAGAGCCGGTGGGCGATCACCATGGCAGTTCGACTCTTTAGCACCTCTTCCAATCCCTCTTGGATCTGCGCTTCTGTCAGGGGATCGACGCTGGCGGTTGCCTCGTCGAGGATAACGATACCGGGATCTTGTAATAGGACACGGCTCAGAGCCACCAGTTGACGTTGTCCCATCGAGATTCCCTTCCCTTCCTCACCCACCACCGTGTCGAGTCCTTGCTGCAAGGCCTCGAGCCAGTCACCGCCACCGATACGACGAGCAACTGCGAGTACCTGGTCATCTTCGGCTCGAGGTTGGCCGTAGCGGATGTTCTCACGCACCGTACCTGCGAAGAGGAAAGGTGTCTGTTGCACGACGCCCAGTTGACGCCGGTAACTGCTGAGATCGAAGCTGCGGATGTCACGGCTGTCGATGAGGAGCTCGCCCCCCTGAAACTCGTAGAAGCGCGCAACCAGTTTGGCAAGACTCGATTTTCCTGCGCCGGTGTGACCGACGAGGGCTACCGTTTCACCAGCTGGGATGACCAGGTCGAATCCGAGGAGGACTTGCTCCTGCTCACTGTAGCGGAAGTCGACGCCTTTGAACTCGATTCGTCCCGCCAATTCGGGTGCCGGCGCGTTGCTATGTTGCAGCACTCTCGGTTCTGCATCGATCAGGGCAAAAACGCGTTCGCTGGCCGAAAGGCCGAGTTGGAATTGACTCCAAAACGAAGCGATGCTCGTAAGGGGAAACCAGAAGAGGTTGATGCTCTCGACAAATAAGAACCACTCCCCAGGCGTCACCTGGCCGCTGAGGATGTTCAGGCCGCCGAAGTAGACGATGAGAGCCGTCCCTACGCCGGCAATCGTCCCGAGAATTGGGAAGATCGAGCTGAACACGAGCCCTTGGCGTAAGTTGACGCGGTAAGCTTGAGCATTGACCTCGTGAAACTGATGGTAGATCTTCCACTCTTGCCGGAACGTTTTGGCTACGGAGATCCCTGCCACCGACTCTTGCACGTTGGCATTCACTTTGGCCAGCACGCGCCGTGACTGCTGCGTGGTGAAGCGGGCGATTCGGCGAAAGGCGAGCGCTGCCATTACGATGAACGGGGAGATGAGAAGTGCGATGAGCGCCAGGCGCACGTCGATGAAAAAGAGAATGGTTGCGATGATGATGACCAATAGCAGTTGGCTCATCAGGTTGAGCGTCAAGGTGACCACCGTGGCGAAATCTTGGGTATCTGAGCTGACGCGGCTGACGATCTTGCCGGTCGGCGATTCATCGTAAAAAGACATATCGCGTTCCAAAACTGCGTCGAAGGCATCTTGGCGCAGCTTCAGAACCACATCACCGACCGTGCGGGCGGTGTACCACTGCCGGAAGAAGTTGAACGTCCAAGAGAGCACACCGGCCCCCAAGATGGCTGCGATCAAGGGGGCGGCGTTTCGCCAGAGGTCGGCATCGGCTTTGGCGGCAGCCAACCGGTCGATACTGCGCGCGATCAGTAGCGGGAGGGCTGCGTCCATCGCCGAGTTCAAAAAGATCATCGCGGCTACGAGGACCATGATGCGTAGGTGTGGTCGGAAGTAGCGGAGGATGCGCCTGACGAGGTCGCTGTCAGAGTATGACCGGTCGTAGGACTCAGCCGCCAAGCCTTCCATGACAAAGCCCATGGAGACCTCCTTCGAGCACCTTTCGGTACGGTTTCGGTGCCCTTATTCGAACGTTGCTGAGGGGGGGATAAGACGCATTTCTGGGCCTCATGATCGCCTATTCCTCA
This sequence comes from Trueperaceae bacterium, assembly GCA_020354625.1. Classification (GTDB taxonomy): domain Bacteria; phylum Deinococcota; class Deinococci; order Deinococcales; family Trueperaceae. The sequence goes on along the minus strand of CP070651.1, from coordinate 3,802,731 downwards.
TGGCGGGCAAAGATGCGCTGGTAGAGACTGCAGCGCTCGAGCAGTTCCTCGTGGCTGCCTTGATCGATAATGCTGCCGTGGTGCAAGACCAAAATCTTGTCCGCACGGCGGATTTGGGAGAGACGGTGGGTGATCAGCAGAGTGGTACGACCCTCGAGCACTCGGTTGATCGCTTGTTGGATCTGGTCTTCGGTGGCGCTGTCGATGGCGCTGGTAGAGTCGTCGAGGATCAAGATATGGGGATCGGTGAGCAGGGCCCGGGCGATGGCGATGCGTTGGCGCTGGCCTCCGGAGAGCGTCAAGCCGCGTTCACCGATCACGGTGTCGTAGCCATCTCGGAAATCTTCGATAAACGTGTGGGCCTGGGCAGCTTGTGCCGCCTGCTTGACCGCTTGTAGATCAGCCGCCTGTCCCAAGCCGAAGGCGATATTCTCGGCGATGCTACGCGAGAAGAGGAATACGTCTTGTTCGATAACGGAGATCTGGGAGCGGAGCACCTCGAGTTGCCAATCGCGAACATCGACGCCATCGATGAGGATCTTCCCCTCGCTGACGTCGTAGATGCGGTTCACCAATTTGGTAAGGGTGCTCTTGCCTGAGCCCGTCTGCCCTACGATGGCGAGTGTCGTTCCCGGTTCGACCTTAAAAGAGATGTTGCGCAAGGCGGCGGCTGGACCTTCACGCCTCTGGGTGAGATCATCTTCGTGAACGAAACTCACCTGATCGAACACGATCTCGCCTCGAATGGTGGCCGCGTGCCCTGCACGATTTTCATCGAGCTCTGTCTCCTCTTCGATCAGCGATAGGATGCGCCTGGCCCCGGCGAGACCGAGTTGGACCAGCGAAAAGGTGAAGATCGAAATAAAGGCTGGGAAGCGCAGTACGCCCATAAGACCCATATAGGCGACCAGCGAGCCCACTGACAGCTCACCTCTCGAGAGCAGATACAGGCCGTGGGCGAAAGCGCCGCTCAAGGCGATCCCGAGGAGCAGCAGGGGGAGATAACGGGCTTGGATCCTCCCCTGTTTGACGAAGTAGTCGCGGTAGCCACGGGCGTTTCGGAAGAACTTCTTTTGCTCCTGAGCTTCTTGAGCACTCGCTTTGACCACTTCGATCCCGAGGATGGTTTCGGTGAGCCCAGCGTTCATCACCCCAAACTGGTGGCGCATGGCTCCGGAGACCGGGTTGAGCTGCCTCATATAGTGTCGCAAGGCGAAGCCGAAAGCGACGATGAAGAGGCCAGGGGCCAAAAGGAGTTCGAAGCGGATCGAAGCGATGAAGATGAGCGGCACTACGATCCCTACCAGAGATTCGCTGATGAGCGCTACGCCGGGGTTCATCATGGGGTTGAGTTGGCGGATATCGTTGGTGGCCCGGGCCATGATATCGCCGACTCGTTGGCGGTTGTGAAAGGTTTGGCTCTTGCCGAGGAGGCTGATCGCGAGCTCTTCGCGGGCATCGCGCTCGAGCCGCTGGGCGATCGTTTCGATAGAGAATGAGTTGGCCAGGTCGACAACACCGCGTACCAAAACGGTGGCGAGGATGGCGAGAGCGATGAGGAGCAGGTTGCGGGTACTCGGATCGGATTTCAAGACTTCGTCGAAGGCGAGGCCCGTCATCCGTGGTATGGCTGAAACGAAGATGTTGGTGAGCGAAGCCGAAACGACAAAGGTTGCCAGGAGCAGCTTGTAGCGAAGGAGGTGCGAAACGATCCAACGCAGGGGGCTGGATCGGTCATAGGGGTACTCATCAGCTACCCTGAACTCCCGCTTGCTGGAAACGCCTTCGCCGGCGAGTGTTGAGAATGACACGACACCTTCCTCCAGCCGGCGCGACCCGGAGCCTGGGCGACGCCGGGTAACACTATACTTACTGACTTACCAGAATGTGCGCACAGATGAACAGAGGTAAGGCTCGGACTGGACCAGGCTCGTGATCAAAGATGAGGGATAGCCTACCGGGCTATCCCTCGATTGCAAGCTGCCACAGGCAAAGCTTGAAGCGGCGTATGGGATTGGGGCCGCCGCCTAGCGCAGGAGGCCGGCGTTTACCCATACACTCGTGGTGGGTTGGCTGGGTGGGGTGGTATCGATGATCCGAACTCTTACCGGAGAATCGATGACACCGAGAACTTCGATGGCTCCAACGTACATGCCGTCATCTGCATAGGGATCCTCAAAGCCGGCCACCCGTCCGCCATCGTCGATCATCTTGCCGCCGCCGAGCAGCCTGGCGTTGCCCGACTCGATGGCGAGTACGAGTTCGTGCCCCAAGGCCGGCAGGCTGAAGTCGTCTTTGGCAAAGGCGATGATTTCGACGGTTTCACCGCGATCAGCGAGTTCTGGAGAGGCCTTGGCGGTGAGTTCAACGTCTTGTCCAACGATAAAACTGGCTGACGCAAGGGGATATCCTGGCGCATCGAGATCGATGACCGAGAGCTCGACCACCTGCTGATCCCTGAAGCCACCTCCCCCGCTGAAAAGCGCTGAACTGACCTTATCTCCTGCTACCAGGTCGGGAGATACCCCTCGGTTGTTGGGTGATTCAAACTCCCCGCCAGGACCTGCCTCGAGTTCAATTTGGTAGCGGTGGGTTGTGGTGGCGGTGCTGCGCGTATCGAAGTTGAAGACATCGATTACCGCTGTCGTTTCTACATCGGAGGGTATCCAGCTGGGGAAGACTACCACGCGCGGCTCTTCGACTGCAGACAGGTAGAGATCGAGGCTCTGTGAGCGCAAATTGCCACGGCTGGTCGTGGTCATCGCTCGTACCTCGGTGATGCTATTACCGCCGGCGACCATTGTCTCATGGGTCGTGAGGTAGATGCCGGTGGGGTGTCCGCCACTGGGGCTCGTCAATTCATCTCCAGATATCAGTCTGCCCTGACCACGAACGATCCTGAACTCCGGCTCGAGGTCGGTTACGGCGCTGCCATGACGGTCAGCTGCCATAGCCATGATCAGCACTTCCTCCTCTGGTCCGGGGAAGCAGGGGTTGTCTGCGAAGCTGGCCATGTCGAAGGAGACCATCTCTCCTCGGCCCCGCTCGGTTACTGTGCGGATCGATACGCTCGCAGTGGTGCTCGGATCTTCCAGTGGCAAGATGCGAACGGTGGAGCTTCCTCGGATGGAAGTTGATGTAAAGGTGAAAGCGTACACCCCCGAACCTCGACCGGAAGCGAGTTCGATCTCACGGGCTTGAGAGATCTCTCCCGCTCCTGAGACGACGTTGGCGAGAAGGTTTTTGGGATCGAGACCACGAACCAGTTCGCCGTTGCTGTTACGAGCGGAAACCAGGATGGTGGCTGTGTTCTCGGGTTTGATGATGGTGCCAACGTCACGATTGACGACGGTCGTGGGGAAGGCGAAGGCCTCCAGTTCAGCCACCTCGAGGACTCCTAGCGTGACACGTTCTCTCAGCACTACAGGCACTCCAAGCAAGGCGACTTCGATGACGACTCGACCGGGCGTTTGACCGGGCCTGAAGACGGCGGCATAGCGACCCTTCACCACCTCGTCATCGATGATGCGAAGCTGCCCGGAGCCTTCGATCAGATGAAAGCTGACATCCGCTCCGGCGACGGGCCTATTCAGGCCGTCCAGGACATAAGCGATAACGGTTGCTTGTTCGCCGTTTCCCGACACCAGATTCGTGTCGTCCACCTCCACCGTAAGCTGTCTGGCAGCGACCAGCTCGATCGTGGTTGTGACTTCGGGCAGAGGCGAGGTCGGCGAACTGATCCATAATGCGGCGATCTCGACAGTGCCGTCGACGTTGCCGGCACGGAACTTCGCAGTGTAAAGGCCGTTTCCCATAGACTCTGCGACAACGGCTATACGGTCATTTCTCGAAAGAAAGCCGAGCCCCTCACGAACGATGAAACGGATCTCTTCGTGATCGATCGGAGCACCATCTTTGGTGGAGAGAAAGGCCACCAAAGTGGTTTCGCTCTCTTCGTCTGCAGGTAGCTTGTCCAGGATCGGCATGAGTTGGAAGTCGAAGTCGTTGGCCGTAGGGAGTTCTTGAGCCGAACTGGCAGCGATCGAGCAGAGCAACAGACTTACCAACCACTTTAGAGATATGCTTACGAAGCGGTTCGTGGACATCGTATGCTCCTTTCCCGGCTCGGGAAGATCGAGTGATTACAACTACTAGCTCGTAGTTCTGCGAATCGATCAAAGGGCGAGGGGTTAGGGCTGTCGCTCGCTGTGGGTCGCTTCATTCGTTCACCTGTTCAGGTGTTAAGGGTATGGACACCTTCAGGGGAATTGAGGGAGATGCTGCGACCCGTGGCAGCCCACTACGTATATCGCCAAACATGATCTGCCCCGCCTAATTGCAAGATAGAGCCTCATGAGCACCGCCACAAGAGGCAAATGTCCCAAGGATCTGATCATGGATCGCGTTGCAAAGGGACGGGGTGCGCGGGGGAGAGTCCTGTGAAAAGGGGCGTTTTGTGAGCTCTACGACTCGATCCGGTCTCGCTCCCACTACCCGCCTATATTTCAGGCATCTCGCTTTCAACGTAGGGCGAGCGGAGCGAGCAAGGTTCTAAGGACCTCCAACTTAAGTTTGGGGCAATGCCTCAAACTTAAGGCTACAGAAGCGAGGTTGGGTCAGCGGAGCGCCGAGCTTGCGTCCCGCGGCCGCCCGCGGTCCAATTCTGCAAACAAACTTGGATGTGCTTATTGATCGCAAGCGAACACGCTATGGATCTGCCTGTTCGTGGTCTCTCGCGTATCAATAACGCCGAAATAGGGCATAATACCTTTAGATATGTGGATCAAAACGCTTGACGATTTGCTCATCAACCTTAGCCAGGTCGAGACGCTCGAGCTGGTGAGCTCGGTGTCGGGGACGAGGCTCGTGCCCGGTTTCGAAACCTCGGAGCTCGAACCCGACTACTATGAGATCATCGCCAACCTGCCGAGTGGTCAGCAGCATCCCCTGTTTGCCAATGAATCGGCCGAATTGGTGAGGAAGGTATTCGACGCCATCGCGGTCTTCACCAAAGCCCACACCATCCTCGAGGATCTCGCCAACGAGAGGGTGCTTTCGACTGAGGATGCGTTAAAACCGCCTCGGGAGTGAGCTGCTCCAAGTCGGGTCTCACGAGCAAAGACGGCTTTTAAGCACATCCGAGCACCGTTTGCGACGGAGGGATCTGTGGGCGTTCGTGGCCCAACCTCGCTTCTGTAGCCTTTGAGTTTGAGGCAATTGCCTTAAACTCGAGTTAGAGGTTCTTAGCTGAGACCGGCAGATTCCGAAAGGCTGAACGCCGACAAAAGTACCAAGAGGGCGGCGGAGAAGAGGCTCACCCAGAGCGCAGAGAGCGGATATCCGAAGATGAACGCCGATGCTGCCACCCAGAGGCCGAGCAGGAGTGAGAGGACGTTGAGCGTCGCAGCTCCGAAGGGGTCGCGCATGCCTAACGCCGCCAGGGCGATGAGCAACACGCCTACCAGGACACAGTTGGCGATCCCGCTCGGGTTCCCTGTGAAGTTCGACATCACCGGTAACAGCAGAACCAGAACGCCCAACACCGAGATGGCGGTGTTGGCCCTCGTGACGTGGCGGGAGCGGGAAAGTTGGAACTCGTCTCTTATTTCCATAGCGTTAGACTTGAAACCTCCAAACACTGGTTGCTCGATCGAGGACCCTCGTACTGACATCCACTCTGGTTACGGGGTTGCGTATCGATCCTCATTGGCAAGGGTAGCATTCCATCAGGGTGCCCGTGAAGGCGTCACTTCGCCTTGAAGCAGATGGGTGGCGAGGAACTTTGTAACAATTAGAATGGTTTTGGCATGATGCGAGCCGCTACCCTAAAGACGGTGGGATGCCGTGCGCTTCGGTCGCGGCCTCGGCTCAGATACCGTGAAGAGTCACAGCCACTCCGTCTTGTCAATTACTGTACCTGAGTAAACCACTGAACGCCCCCGCTATACTGTAGAAAGGTATCGTGGGTCCAGACTGAATGGAGAATGGAAGGTGATGATGAGAACAGCCGCCTATATCGTTGCTGTCACGGTAGTGGTTCTGTTTGCTGCTCCTGTGGCCTTTGCTCAAGGGGATACGACCACAACCCACGCGCTTGATTTGGTGGACGAACCCAAATACGGCCCCGGTTTCTCTCGCTTCGACTACGTAAATCCTGACGCGCCCAAGGGCGGCAGGCTGAATCTCGCCGCGATCGGCACAGGTTTTGACAACCTCCACCCCTTTATTCTGAAAGGTGTCTCTGCGGCGGGGAGCGGTTTGGTGTACGACACGCTTACGACGCAGCCCATGGACGAGTTCTCTGCTGAATACGGCCTGCTCGCCGAAACCATCGAGGTGCCGGCTGACAACTCCTGGGTACAGTTCACCCTGCGACCCGAGGCGCGCTGGCACGACGGGGTACCGCTCACCGCAGACGATGTGGTCTGGAGCTTCGAGATCCTCACCACCCAAGGGCACCCGTTCTACGGTAGTTACTACGGCAGTGTCGCTTCGGCGGAGGCGATCGATGATCACACCGTCAAGTTCACCTTCAGCGGTGAACCCAATCGTGAGCTCCCGGTCATCATGGGTCAGTTACCGATTTTGCCCAAGCACTACTGGGAAGAGCGGGACTTTACCGAGACCACCCTCGAGCCGCCCCTGGGCAGTGGCCCTTACAAGATCAAGGAGCTCGATCCGGGCCGCTCCATCACCTACGAGCGGGTAGAGGACTACTGGGGCCAGGATGTACCGGTCAACGTAGGACACTACAACATCGACATCTTGCACTACGACTACTACCGGGATACCACCGTCGCCATCGAGGCGTTCAAAGCCGGCGAGTACGACTTTCGCTCCGAGAACATCTCCAAGGAGTGGGCCACCGCCTACAACATCCCAGCGCTCGACCAGGGCCTCCTCATCAAGGAGTTTATCCCCCACGAGAATCCCGCCGGGATGCAGGCGTTTTGGTTCAACACCCGGCGCGACAAGTTTGCCGACCGCCGGGTCCGCGAGGCGCTCAACTACCTCTTCGACTTCGAGTGGAGCAACGAAAACCTCTTCTACAACACCTATACCCGCACCACCAGCTACTTCGCCAACAGCGAGCTGGCCTCTTCAGGCCTGCCACAAGGCCTGGAACTCGAGATCCTCGAACCGTTCCGTGGGCGTGTGCCCGATGAGGTCTTCAGCGAGGTATTCACCGTGCCGCAGACGGACGGCTCAGGAACGATTCCCCGCGAGAACTTGCGGGCGGCCCGCGAGCTTCTGGCCGCGGCTGGTTGGGAAGTTCAAGATCAAAAGCTGACCAATACTGCCAGCGGTGAAGTCATGCAGCTCGAGTTCCTGCTGATCTCACCCTCGTTTGAGCGCGTGGTGGCGCCCGTTATACAAAACATGGAGCGTCTCGGCATCGAAGCGACCATGCGCACCGTCGATACCTCCCAGTACGTCAACCGCCTCGACTCCTTTGACTACGACATCATCGTGACCACTCAGCGTCAATCGGTCAGCCCCGGCAACGAACAGCGGGACGACTGGACGACGGAGTACGCTGATACTCCCGGGAGCTCTAACTGGGCAGGCGTGAGGGACCCGGTGGTCGACGAGCTGGTTGAGCTGGTCATCAGCGCTCCCGACCGCGAGACCCTGATCGCAACCACCAGGGCTCTCGACCGGGTGCTCTTGTGGGGCCACTACACCATTCCACACTGGAACATCCCCGGCTTCCGTATCGTCTACTGGAACAAGTTCAGCAGGCCCGAGCTTCTCCCCAGCCTTTCGCACGGCTTTCCCACTATCTGGTGGGTCGACGAGGCCAAGCTTGCCAGGCTCGAGGCGGAGCGCTAGCCCAGGGCTCGGAGTATCGGGAGAAACGGTAGGGGAGCTCTATGCTGGCCTATATCGTCCGCCGCCTCATTCTGATCATCCCCACGCTCTTCGGCATCATGGTGATCAACTTCGTGGTCATCCAAGCAGCGCCGGGTGGTCCCGTCGAGCAGCTCATCGGCCAACTCGAGGGTATCTCGGTGGAGGCCACGGCCCGCATTACCGGTGCCGACCAGGGGGAGACGGCCGCTGATGCGGGGACGGTGGCAGCGGGTGGCGGGGACGGTGTCACCAGCAAGTACCGTGGCGCTCAAGGGCTCCATCCGGATTTCATCGCGCAGCTCGAGCGCGAGTTCGGGTTCGACAAGCCGATCCACGTCCGTTTTGTACAGATGATGGGTCGCTACATCCGCTTCGACTTCGGTGAGAGCTACTTTCGGGATCGTAGTGTGGTGCAGCTGGTCTTGGATAAGATGCCGGTGTCGATCTCGCTGGGTCTTTGGACGACGCTCCTGGTCTACCTGATCTCCATTCCGATGGGGATTGCCAAGGCCGTTAGGGACGGCTCGAGGTTCGATATCTGGACCTCGGCTGCGATCGTGGTCGGCAACGCCATCCCGGGTTTCCTCTTCGCCATCTTGTTGATCGTGCTCTTTGCTGGGGGGCGCTACTTCGACTTGTTCCCGCTGCGCGGCCTGGTGTCGCCCAACTGGTCCGAGCTATCACTCGTCGGCAAGGTGCTGGACTACTTCTGGCACCTTGCACTCCCCATCTTGTCGATGGTGATCGGCGGCTTTGCCGGCCTGACACTGCTCACGAAAAACTCCTTTTTGGACGAGATCAACAAGCAGTACGTCCTCACCGCCCGCGCCAAAGGGTTGGAGGAGCGGCGGGTGCTGTACGGGCATGTGTTCCGCAACGCCATGCTGGTGGTAATCGCCGGCTTTCCCGGTGCCTTCATCGGGGTACTGTTCACCGGCTCGCTGCTCACCGAAATCATCTTTTCGCTAGACGGACTCGGCTTGCTCGGCTTCGACTCGGCCCTCAACCGCGACTACCCGGTCATGTTCGCCACGCTCTACTTCTTTACCTTGCTCGGTCTTGTGTTGCAGCTCATCGGGGACCTCACCTATACCGTGGTCGATCCGCGGATCGATTTCGAGAGCCGGGAGGTCTGAGGTGGACCGGAGCGCTGTTCGAGACGGAGCTGCCCGCGATCGCGATATCGCCGGTAGTGAAGGAGCTGAAGAGCTTTTCTTACCGCCACCTGTAAGTAAAGACCGTCTCCTCGGCCTACCGATCTCGCGACTGAACCGGAGGCGGCTCGATAAGTTCCGCGCCAACCGGCGTGGCTACTGGAGCTTCTGGATCTTTCTGGTCCTCCTCCTTTTGAGCTTGCCGGCCGAGTTTATCGCCAACGACAAGCCCATTGTGGTCAGGTTTGACGGCAACTTCTACATTCCGGTGCTGGCCTCGTTCCCGGAGACTGTGTTCGGTGGTGACTTCGAGACCGAGGCCGAGTACCGCGATCCCTTCGTACGCGACCTGATCACAGAGAAGGGTTGGATGGTGTGGCCGCCGATCCGCTTCAGCTTCGACACCATCAACTATGATCTCGATATCCCTTCACCCGCTCCGCCGTCCAGAGTGAACATTCTGGGTACCGACGATCAAGCCAGGGACGTCGCTGCGCGCCTCATCTACGGCTTTCGGATCTCGGTGGTGTTCGGCCTGGTCTTGACCGTGATCAGCTCTATCGTCGGCGTTGCCGCCGGTGCAGTGCAGGGCTATTTCGGCGGCTGGGTCGATCTCTTGTTTCAACGTTTTATCGAGGTCTGGTCCGGTTTGCCGACGCTCTTTTTGCTCATCATCCTCGCCAGCGTGGTGCAGCCCAACTTCTGGTGGCTGCTCGGCTTGATGCTGCTCTTTAGCTGGATGGGATTGGTGGGTGTGGTGCGTGCCGAGGTGTTGCGAGCTCGCAACTTCGATTTTGTCAGAGCTGCCAGAGCGCTCGGTGTCTCCAACACAGGCATCATGATTCGTCACGTGCTCCCTAACGCCATGGTAGCCACCTTGACCTTCTTGCCCTTTATCCTGGTCGGTTCTGTTACCGTGCTCACCTCACTCGATTTTTTGGGTTTCGGTCTGCCACCTGGTTCCCCCTCGTTGGGAGAACTCCTGAACCAGGGCAAACGCAATCTACAAGCGCCCTGGCTCGGTCTCTCCGGCTTCTTCGTGCTCGCCGTCATGCTGTCGCTGCTGGTCTTCATCGGTGAGGCTGTACGTGACGCCCTGGACGTGCGCAAGACGCTAGGGGGGAGCGGATGAGCCTTCTTGAAGCTTCCAACCTCGCGGTTGACTTCCACCTCGAGGATCAGAAGGTCGAAGCGGTGCGCGGTATCGACTTCCACATCGACAAGGGCGAGACCGTAGCGCTGGTAGGGGAGTCCGGTTCCGGTAAGTCGGTGACGGCTCTTTCCATCCTGCAGCTCCTGCCCTACCCCCGTGCCCGTCACCCCCACGGTAGCATTCGCTTCGCAGGACAAGAACTCATTGGGGCTCCTGCCGGTGAGTTGCGGGCCATCCGCGGAGACCGCATCTCGATGGTGTTTCAAGAGCCCATGTCTTCGCTCAATCCCTTGCATTCAATCGAGAAGCAGGTCAGCGAGACTCTGATTCTCCACCAAGGCATGAGCCGTGGCCGAGCGCGCAAGAAGACCGTTGAGTTGCTGAAGTTGGTACAACTCCCCGATCCCGAGAGGAGGCTCCAGGCCTTCCCACACCAACTCTCCGGCGGCCAGCGCCAGCGGGTGATGATCGCCATGGCGCTCGCCAACGAACCCGATCTGCTTATCGCAGACGAGCCGACGACGGCGCTCGACGTCACCATCCAAGCGGAGATATTGAAGCTGCTCAAGGATTTGCAGCGCGAGTTCGGCATGGCCATCTTGTTGATCACGCACGACCTGGGGATCGTGCGCCATATGGCCGACCGAACCTATGTGATGACCCAGGGTAAGGTGGTCGAAGAGGGGGATACCGAGGAGCTGTTCCGCTCGCCGCAGCACCCCTATACTCGCAAGTTACTGGCGGCCCAACCGAGCGGTGAGGCCGTGCCCTTCGACGAATCGGCCCCCGCTCTCGTGCATACCGACGAGCTCAAGGTATGGTTCCCCATCCAGCGTGGTGTTTTGCGGCGTACGGTCGGGCATGTCAAGGCGGTGGACGGTGTCACTATCGACCTGCGTGAGGGCCAGACGATCGGAGTTGTAGGGGAATCCGGCTCAGGGAAGACCACCTTGGGCCTGGCGCTGTTGCGGCTCGTGTCGAGCCGTGGAGCGATCTCTTTTAGCGGACGAGAGTTGCAGCATCTTCGCAGCGGGGCCATGCGACCGTTGCGCCGCGAAATGCAGATCGTTTTCCAGGATCCCTTCAGTTCACTGAGCCCGCGCCTGTCGGTCTATCAGATCATCGAAGAGGGGATCAAAGTCCACCAGCCCGAGACGGGATTCGACGAGCGGCGACATCTGGTGGCCAAGGCTCTGGTCGAGGTTGGGCTCGAGCCGGCGGTGATGGACCGCTTCCCCCACGAGTTTTCCGGCGGGCAGCGTCAGCGCATCGCTATCGCCAGGGCGATGGCTTTGAAACCTCGCTTCGTAGTGCTCGACGAACCGACCAGCGCTCTCGACATGACCATCCAGGCACAGATCATCGATCTGCTGAGGGATCTTCAGGACCGGTACAAGTTGGCCTATCTGTTCATCAGCCACGACCTGCGTGTTGTCCACGCCTTGGCGAGCGAGATCATCGTCATGAAAAATGGTCTGGTGGTGGAGCGCGGCCCGGCGGCGAAGATCTTTGGCGCTCCCGAGGACCCCTATACCCAGGAACTCATCCGGGCGGCGTTCGTCGACGATCTGCTCGCTTCCGCTTGAGGTGATGAGTAAACAGTAATGAGGAATGAGTGGGTTGCCTGCAAACGGTTAGGTTGAACCCGTACTCTACGTAATACCCATTACCCATCACCCATCACCCATTACCCATCACCGTCTTTCCCAGCTTGCTTTCGCGGGGGCCGGATGAACGGAGCGACCAGGGCGAGCCCGAGCGGCAACAGGGCGCTTAAGAGCAGCACCGGACGGTAGCTTCCGGCCAGGTCCAGGCCGAAAGCAAACAGGAAGGGGCCGATGGCAGAACCGACCACTCCGACGGTCTGCACGGTCCCCTTGATGGCGCCCAGGTGCCGGCGACCGAAATAGTGGGCGAATACGCTCGCGCTGATGGCGCCGTTCATCCCCTGCATGAGGCCGAGAACGCTACCGTAGAAGAGAACGCCCTGTAACGTAGAGACCACAGTGGCGAGATAGAGCGATAGGCAGAGGAGAGACAGGGTAACACTGAGCAGGTAACGGGGCGCCAGGCGGTCGAGCAGGACGCCGGTTCCCAGGTTGGCACCGGCCGCAACGAAGCCGAGGGCTCCGAAAGCCCCTGTGGCGACGCCACGGCCGATCCCACTCGTTCCCAGGATGTCGTAGTTATGAAACAGGAGCGCGGTGCCGAGCATCGCGAAGCAAAATGTAGCTGCAGTATAGAGCCAGAACGAGAGGGTTCGGCGCGCCTCGGCCGGGGTAAAGTTCTGTTCCGAAGCCCCCTCCCATAAGGGGCCACGTCCGTCAGGGGTGAGGCCGTATCGCTCGGGATGGCCACGGAAAAAGAGTGCGCCTACAGGCAGCACCGTGACCGCTACCAAGCCACCTAGGATGGCGTAGGCGCTGCGCCAGCCGAATGAAGTGATGAGCAGGTCGATAAAAGGGGGGAATAGCGCAAATGACAGGGCAAAGCCCATTCCGGAGAGGCCCACGGCCAGGCCGCGCCGCTGAATAAACCACAAGTTGATCACGTGCAGACTGACCAGGGAAAGAGACCCTTGTCCTAGGCTACGAATGAGCATGAAGCCGACGAAGAGGCTGACGATACCCCGGATGAACCCCATCCAAACGCACGCCAGAGCGAACAGTATGGCGATGACGATGACGGCGCGCCTCGGTCCTTTGGTATCGACGAACCTGCCCACAAAGGGGAGCGCCAGCGAGCCCGCGAGCGTGGCAAAGGTGTAGAGAAGAGAGACCGTGGACCGAGACAGGCCGAGGTCAACGATAATGCTATCCAAAAAGACCGAGACCCCTACCGTCTGGCCTGGCGTGGTCATAAATAGGCCGAAGGTACCCGCCAGCAAGATGACCCAACCGTAATAGACCGGGGTTCGCTCCACGAGCCTGCTCCGGTTTACTTCGTGATCTCCGACTTCTGGCGGGGTCTTCATGTCACCTGTCCTTATACCACCCCCGTTGTGAACGGGGATACAGTCCCGGCGGCACACCCCCTTGAAATAAGAAAGTCCTGATATTGACGCATTGAATCTCATCGTCGTGGTTGAATCTGCCATCCCAATTTGCGGGACCGGTATAGACTCCACCTTTCGACTCGAGTCCCCAAATGCACGACAAATCATGCCCCTATGTTCTGTTAACAAGTACGATGGTCAACAGTATGAAGATTCTGATCAGCAATGACGATGGAATTCACAGCCCTGGCATCGTAGCGCTAGCCGAAATCGCCAGGTCGTTTGGGGAAGTGCGCATCGTTGCGCCCGACTTCGAGCAATCTGCCAAGAGCCATTCGATCACCGTAACCCGCCCCCTCCACTACTATCCGACCGATATGTTCGGTGACCTCGAGGCCTACCGTGTCGACGGAACTCCGGCCGATTGCGTAGCGATCGGAGCCTATCATTGGGGGGAGATCGATCTCGTCTTGTCCGGGATCAACTTGGGGCTCAATATCGGGCACAACATCTGGCATTCTGGTACGGTGGCGGCTGCCAAACAGGCTGTGTTCTGGGATATACCGGCCATCGCCTTCAGTGCTCCCTTCGATAGCGGGCCGACCGATTACAGTGTGTTCGAAAGTTACTTGCGCGATACGATCGACATGTTTTTGGAGCAGCGTGATCTGTTTCTGTTGAATGTCAACTTCCCGCGTGAACCCAAGGGGATTTTGTGGACCCGGCAATCGGTACGCCACTACGAGGGTGTGGTGGTGCCAGGTGAAGATCCGATGGGCAGGAAGCACTACTGGTTTGCCGAGCGCCCCAAGGAATCGGTAGAGGAAGGCACCGACCGCTGGGCGATCGAGAGGGGATATGTCTCGCTCACGCCTCTGCGTATCGATCTCACCGATGAGTGGCATCTGGGGCGAGCGCAGAAGGAAGAAGCCGAGGCGCCGAGCGTTTTGTAAGCGAGTTGTCGTAGTCTGTTAGGTATGACTCACTATCCTGACGCTGAAGCCTCGAGACCGTACTGTGCTCCGACGAGAGTTTCCCTCCAGTGACGACTTTGACGCACTCACCCTCATGGCAGGCCTTGACCGAGCATCGACAGGCTATCGTAGGGGTGCACATGCGCCGTCTCTTCGCAGACGATCCGAAGCGTTTCGAGCGTTTTTCACTCGAGTTTGACGATATCCTTTTCGACTATTCGAAGAACCGCATCACCGAAGAGACGATGTCTCTGCTTGTGGATTTGGCTGAGCAAGCCCGCTTGCCGGAAAAGATCGCCGCCATGTTCGGTGGTGACAAGATCAACGTCACCGAAGACCGAGCCGTTTTGCACGTGGCCTTGCGAAACCGGTCTGACCGACCCATCACCTCAGGCGGCAGGGACGTGATGATCGACGTGAACCGCGTTCTCGCCATGATGCGCACCTTTAGCGAGGCGGTTCGCTCGGGAGAATGGCGCGGCTATACCGGACAGGTGATCCGAGACGTCGTCAATATCGGGATCGGCGGCTCGGATTTGGGTCCGAAGATGGTGACAAAGGCCCTGAGCCCCTACGGGGCGGATGGCTTGCGCGTTCATTATGTCTCCAACGTCGATGGTACCGATCTGACCGAGACCCTGAAGCGGCTCGATCCAGAGACCAGCCTCTTCTTGGTCGCTTCGAAGACCTTTACTACCCAAGAGACCATGGCCAATGCGCGTTCGGCTCGTGAGTGGTTTTTGGCCTCGGCTGGGGATCCGGCGGCAGTGGCTAAGCACTTCGTGGCGCTCTCTACCAACGAAAATGCCGTTCGTGAGTTCGGGATCGACCCCGAGAACATGTTCGAGTTCTGGGACTGGGTCGGTGGTCGCTACTCGCTTTGGTCGGCGATCGGGTTGTCGATTGCCATCTATCTCGGCATGGATATCTTCGAGGAGCTGCTCGAGGGAGCGCACCGCGTCGACGAACACTTCAAAACGGCGCCTCTTGAAAAGAATATTCCCGTCATCATGGCTCTGCTCGGGATCTGGTATAACAATTTCTTCGACGCGCAGAGCCACGCCATCCTCCCGTATGATCAGTACCTCGAGCACTTCGCCAGCTATTTCCAGCAGGGTGATATGGAGAGTAACGGTAAGAGCGTGACGGTTACAGGGAACCCGGTCGCGGTATCGACCGGACCGATCATTTGGGGACAACCCGGCACCAATGGCCAACACGCCTTCTATCAGCTCATTCATCAAGGTACCAAGCTCGTCCCCTGTGACTTCTTGGCAGCAGCCCAAAGCCACAACCCTCTCGGCGAACACCACACTTTTTTGATCTCGAACTTCTTGGCTCAAACCGAAGCGCTGATGAAGGGGAAGACGTCTCAGGAAACGCGAAGTGAGCTCGAAGCCAAAGGGGTTTCTGGCAGCAAGCTCGAGCTCCTTAGCGCCGCCAAGTCGTTTGAAGGCAATCGGCCGACCAACTCCTTCCTATATAAGAAACTCACCCCAAAAACGCTCGGCTCGCTCATCGCCATGTATGAGCACAAGATCTTTACGCAGGGTGTCATCTGGAACATCAACTCCTTCGACCAGATGGGGGTTGAACTCGGTAAGCAGCTTGCGGGAGCTATTTTGAGCGAGCTCGGAGGCGACGGTGCCGTGACGAGCCACGATAGTTCGACAAACGGCCTGATCAACACCTATAAGAAGATGCGCTAGGTGGGGTGTGTGGAACGCTGCGAACGTGTCGTTGTCGAGGACGCCACGGTTCTCGCCCAAGAGGCTGCTCGGCGCTTTGGCGAGTTCGCTCGGATCGCAGTGGAAGTGCGGGGTCGTTTCCGTGTTGCTCTTGCTGGGGGAACTACGCCGGAGGCATTGTACCTTCTGCTGGCACATCCACCTTACAAAGACGCCATCCCGTGGCAACAGGTGGAGGTTTTCTTCGGTGATGAACGCTTTGTGGATCCGCAGGACCCCCAGAGTAATCTACGGATGGCCCGTGAGACACTGCTGTCGCGGGTACCCATTCTCGAGAAGAATATCTACCCCTTTCCGACCGTGAGCGTGACCCCGGAAGAAGCTGCCGAGCGCTATGACCGTACATTGCGGGCGACATTCGAACCGGCGCCGGTGGCGTTCGATCTCATCTTGCTGGGTTTGGGTCCAGATGCACATACCGCATCGCTGTTCCCGGGGGATAGCCGGCTCGATTCTCCGTCCGGGACGCTTACGGCCGTCATCCATCATGCCCCCAAACCACCGCCGATCCGCCTGACACTGACCTTGCGTGCTATCAACGGTGCCCGGGTAGTCATGTTCTTGGTTCATGGCAGCAGCAAGGCGGACGCCGTCCGCTCGGTATTTTGCGAACCCGCCGATCCGCTACGACGACCCGCCCAGGGTGTGAACCCTACTTCTGGCAAGGTGCTCTGGTTACTCGATCGGGAGGCTGCCCGCCACCTGGCCGCATCGGCCTGAGGCCCCTTACACGGTAGAATTGAAGTGGGTCATGAACATGCTAGATCTCAAGAAGCGTTACTGGACGTAGAGTCGTGATGGTAGCGGCCAAGCAAGGGGAAGAGTTGGTGGTGTCTTGGGATGATTCTCCAGCCATCCACGTCGAGCGCGTGCCTTCACCCCCAACTGTAACTGGAGTGGGGGTTCGGCCTGAACGACTCACCTACCACGGTCCGGCCATTTACTACCCGTCTCATGCCGAGTGGTACGAATATATGCACCGCCGGCTTACCCATCTCGCCTCGGTCGCCCTGAAGACGCATCGTGCCGCCCAAGTCATTACCAGTCTCACCTTAGGATGGGACACTGCGCTCGCCGAAGCAGCGACGGCTCTCCAAATCCCTGTGCGAGTCGCACTCCCGTATATGGGCCTGCAGACCCACTGGCACCTCGAACACAAACAGCGTTACAGCCGTCTGGTGGCCAAGGCCGAGGAGGTGACAACCCTGCACCAGGGGGGGTACAAGCCGTGGAAGTTCAAACAGGCGCACGTCTTCCGGATCCTCGAAAGCGATCTGTTGTTCATGCTTTGGGACGGCGTGGATAGTACCGGTAAGGAGTTGATCACCCTATCCCGCAAGCACGAGAAGGAGGTCGTAAATTTGTGGGGCTCGTGGGTGAAGTATGGACAGCTGACCGGGGAGGAAAAGACAGTGGATCATGGGTAGAGTAGGTATCATCTGGTCATTGCCGAGGCTGGTGATGTTGTGTGAGCAAACCCTGTTTACATCATGACAGGAGACGGCTGCAAAAGGCTTTTCGAAAACGAGTGTGAAATTCGGAGTCTGATATGACCGAGCCGCGACACATCTACTACCGAGCACCCTTGCCACAAGAGTCTGTGGAAGCGGGTCTCGTGATCCTACGTGATGGGAGTACCGCTGAGATCCGTCCTGCAACGGAGGCCGACCGACCGTTGATCCGGAACTTCTTGAGCCGATTGTCACCGGAGTCTCGCATTCATCGCTTTTTTGGGGACCTGCCGATTGAGCGAGCTGCCAACGAATTGCTCAAACCCGGTTCTGCCGAGACGCGTATGTCACTTCTGGTGTTGACCGGTGGTCAGGAGCGTCCTGTCGTGATTGCCGAAGGAGAATATGTGCGTGAAGGCCCTCAGGCCACCACCGCCGAGGTCGCCTTCTTGGTGGACGATACCTATCAGGGGAAGGGTTTGGGTACCCTGTTGCTCGAACGCCTCGCTTTGATCGCGGCGCGTCACGGTATCTTGCACTTCAACGCCACTACCGAGCTTCGCAACCGGCGCATGCTCGAGGTCTTCCGCTCGAGTGGGTTCCAAGTCGTTGAAACCGTCGAAGACGGGTTTGTGGAGATCGATTTCTCGATCGTGCCGAGCTCTGAGAGCGTCAGCCGGGCCGAGATGCGAGAGCAGATCGCCACTGTGGCATCGCTACGGCCCTTTTTCAAGCCTCGGGGTGTGGCTGTGATCGGGGCGTCACGTGATTCGAAGGGGATCGGTCACAGGATTCTTCTGCATCTCAAGGCCTTTGCCGGCGAGCTGTATCCGATCAATCCCAACGCTCAGGAGATTGCAGGCTTGAAGGCGTTTGCCTCGGTACTCGACGTCGCTGGCGAGGTCGAGCTGGCCGTGATTGCCACTCCGGTCGATACCGTGCTCGACGTCGTCAAGGAGTGTGGTGTCAAGGGGGTCAGATCGCTCGTCATCATCACGGCCGGGTTTGCCGAGACCGGAGAGAGAGGACGAGAGCTCCAAGAGGCCCTTAGAGCCGAGGTGCTGGGTCACGGTATGCGGCTCGTCGGTCCTAATTGCCTGGGCATCATGAACGCCTCGCCCGATGTCCGTCTCAACGCCAGTTTTGCTCCTGTGTTCCCTCCATACGGCCCTATCGCCATGTCTTCACAGAGCGGAGCGCTCGGCTTGGCGGTGCTGGAGATGGCGCGTGATCTGGGCTTGGGGCTATCCCATTTCGTCAGTCTGGGCAATAAGGCTGACGTGTCGGGCAACGATCTCTTGCAATATTGGGAGGACGACCCCGATACCGAGGTGATCCTCCTCTATTTGGAATCGTTTGGCAACCCGCAGCGTTTTGCTCGTTTGGCGCGTCGTGTCGCGCTCAAGAAACCCGTGTTGGCGGTCAAGGCGGGACGTAGCCAGGTGGGTGGCAAAGCAGCCATGTCACACACTGCGTCGCTGGCCGCTAGCGAGACGGCTGTCGGGGCCCTCTTTCGGCAAGCTGGGGTCATACGCGCCGACACCTTGAAAGATCTCTTCGATGTAGCGGCGCTTCTGGCCGATCAGCCTCTACCGGCGGGTCCGCGCGTAGCGGTGATTTCCAATGCCGGTGGTCCGGCGATCCTGGCCGTCGACACCCTGATCGCTGCCGGAATGGAGGTACCAGAAGCCTCTGAGCAGGTGCAGGCTCATTTGCGACAGATCCTACCGGCGGCTGCCAGCACGCAGAACCCGATCGACATGATTGCGTCTGCTTCGGATGATCACTACCGGGAAGTCGTAGAGATCGCGCTCGAGGACTCCGGTTTCGATGTCGTGATGGTAATCTTCATCCCGGTTGGGCTGGTGTCTGTGGACGCGATTGCCCAGGCTGTGCGCGAAGCTGTCTCTTCAGCGCGTCGGCGTGGCAACCGGAAACCTGTTGTGGCCTGCATTATGAGCAGACACAATCTTGCAGAGAGCTTTTCTTCTGAGACAGAGCGCATCCCCAGCTACCGTTTCCCTGAGGCCGCCGCCCGAGCCTTGGGACGTGCGTGGGCCTACGCCCACTGGCGGGAAATTCCACAGGGACACCTGGTGGATCATATCGATCTGAATATCCAACGAGCTCGCGAGGTGTGCTGGGCTGCTCAGGAACGTGGTGAGAGCTGGTTGTCTCCCCAGGATTACGACGCGGTGTTGGGTGCCTTCGGCCTGCCGATGCTCGAGGGGAGGGTGGCCGATGATGCCGAGGGAGCCGTACGCATCGCCGAGGAGTTCGGCTATCCGGTGGTGGTGAAGCTCGCCTCCCGTAGCCTGGTTCACAAATCTGAGTGGGATGGGGTCCAGGTCCGTCTCGAGAACGCAGCAGCAGTACGGAGCGCCTGCCAACACATTAGCGCCCGGCTCGAGTCAGCCCAGCAGCTCAGTGCCCTCGACGGCTTTTTGGTTCAACCGATGGTCACAACAGGTATCGAGGTGATGGTCGGGGTGACCGAAGACCCTCTCTTCGGCCCGCTTATCGCTTTCGGTTTGGGAGGTGTCCACGTAGAGATTCTTCGCGATGTCGTCTTCCGCATTACACCGCTGACCGACCGCGATGCGACCGAGATGATAAAGGGGATCCGCGGTTACCGGCTGTTGCAAGGATACCGGGGGATCGATCCGGCAGATCAGGAGGCTATTGAAGACCTGTTGCTGCGCGTTTCCAGGTTGGTAGAGGAGATTCCGGAGATCGTTGAGCTCGATCTCAACCCCATCAAGGTTCACCCGCCAGGAGAGGGCTGCACCATTCTCGATGCCCGGATACGGGTCAAGCCTCCGGCGGCTTTACGACAGTGATGAGTGGCTAGCGATGAGTGGGGCAACCATATGAGGTGATGGGTAATGAGTGATGAGTAATGGGTGTTGCGAAATTTACGGCTCAGTCCGTCTTCTCCAACAGTTGCATCTTTGGAGAAGACGAGTTCTAGTCTCGTTTTCCTTTCGCAGTGACCCCGCCCATTTCCTATTACCCATTCCCCATTACCGAACAGGTTTTGGCCACGAGGCTGCTAGCTCGCTTTGGTCAATCAATACGAGAAAGAGGTAACACAGATGCCGGAAAAGATTTCATTCGCCGGATGGCCCAACTGCTACCGCCTCACAAACGGTGCGCTTGAGGTCATAATAACTGGTGACGTCGGGCCGAGGATTCTCAGCGCGAAGCCCACGGGTGGCGAAAACGTCTTGTTGGTCAACCAGGCGCCCGAAGCCCTCACCGCCGAAAGTTGGATCGATCATGGGGGACACCGGCTTTGGCACGCTCCGGAAGATCCCGAGCGAACCTATGTTCCAGACAACGAACCTGTCGAGATCGAGGATCACGGTGTCTTTGTGAGGGCTAGGCAAGCTGTGGAGAAGACCACAGGTATCTGCAAAGAGCTCGACCTCATACTCGATGAGACCGAGCCACGCATTACCCTAAAACACCGGTTGACCAACACCAATCTCTGGGCTGTGAGGCTGGCACCGTGGGCGATCTCGGTCATGTCGCCTGGTGGGGTTGCCGTGATCCCCTTGCCGCCACGTGGCAGCCATCCTGAAAACCTGATTCCTACCAGTACGGTGGCGTTGTGGGCCTACACCGATATGGGTGATCCGCGCTGGACGTGGGGCCGGCGCTACGTGTTGCTCAGGCAAGACAGTGCAGAATCAGCACCACAAAAAGCGGGGTTTGCCGTCCCTGATGGTTGGGCCGGATATGTGCTCGGTGATCAGTTCTTCCTGAAGACCTTCAGCTACGACGCGAACGCTCCCTACCCCGACTTGGGGAGCTCTGTCGAGATCTTTACCAACCAGGAGATGCTCGAGCTCGAAACGCTCGGCCCACTCGTCGAGATCGCGCCCGGAGCGAGCGTCGAACACGTCGAGCATTGGCATCTATTTACGGGTGTCTCTACTCCGAGCAGCGAGGCAGATGTCGAAGCCGAACTCCTCCCGTTGGTACAGAACGTTCTATGGTGAATGTCGAAAAAAGAGACGGTGATGAGTAAAGCAGGTATCATCTGGTCATAGACAAAGTCAGTGGTTGAAAACCTGTCCTGTAGCCCGTTTCTTGGATGATACCTGCTTACATAATTTTGGCAACCGCTTTAAAGCAGGAACGAGTGATGAGTTTAAACGCTAAGAGGGTAAGGGGAAATGGGTTGTGGAGAATGGGTAATGCGTGGGGCAATTGCTAGTGAAGCGGTTGAACTCTATACTTCGAAGCACCCATTACTCATCACCCATCACTCATAACCTCGTCTTTCAGACGCAAACATCAGAGCAGACGCTACAGCATGAGCGGTCCAGCTACCCGTTCACCCTCACCAAGTGGTAGTTTCTGCGGCCTTTGCGGAAGACGATGAACCGACCTTCGACACTTGCCGTCAAGGTGATGGGTCGATCCCGGTCTTGGAGCTTGACGTTATTGAGGTAGATCCCCCCTCCGTCGATCGAACGGCGGGCGTCGCCTTTGGAAGTGGCCAAGCCGGTCGCGACCAAGAGGTCTACCACCTGCATCCCCTCACCTTCGAGCGCCCCCTTCGGAACGCTGCTCGAGGGGACATCGGAGAAGATATCCTGAATATCTTCGGCGCCGAGCTGGGTGAGTTCTTCTCCGAAGAGCACGCGCGTGGCCCTTTTGGCCGTCGCCAAGCCGCTCTCACCGTGCACCCTGCGGGTCATCTCTTCGGCCAAAGCCAGCTGGGATTCCCGTTTCTCGGGCCGGCTTTCGAGTGCTTCCTCTAACCCGTCGATCTCTTCTTTTGTGCGCCAACTGAAGTATCTCAAGTAGCGGATGATGTCGGCATCGTCGGTATTCCACCAGAACTGGTAGAACCGGAACGGCGAGGTGCGTTTCGGATCGAGCCAGACGGTGCCGCTCTCTGTCTTCCCGAACTTGGAGCCGTCTGATTTGGTGAGGAGCGGGTAGACGAGGCCGTGAACCCGTTCACCCCGTATGCGCCGGATGAGTTCCACCCCGGCGATGATGTTCCCCCACTGGTCGCTGCCTCCTGCCTGCAAACGACATTGGTGATGATCGAAGAGGTGGAGATAGTCATACGCCTGCAACAGCATGTAGCTGAACTCGGTAAAGGAGATGCCGCCTTCACCTTGTAGACGGCTCTTTACCGAGTCCTTGGCCATCATGTAGTTGACGGTGAGGTGTTTGCCGACACCCCTCAGGAAATCCATCATCGAAAGAGGAGAGAGCCAGTCGGCGTTGTTGACGATCCGTGCCGGGTTGCTCTTCACCTCGAAATCGAGCAAGCTCGCCAGTTGCGCTTTGATCGTCTCTACGTTGGCTTCGATCTGTTCCTTGCTAAGGAGTGGCCGCTCGTCGCTCTTGCCGCTCGGATCACCGATCATGCCTGTCCCGCCACCGGCGAGCGCGATGGGGGTGTGGCCGAAGCGCTGGAGGCGCGCCAGCCCCATGATGGGGATGAGGGTTCCTACGTGGAGGCTATCAGCGGTCGGATCGAAGCCGATATAAGCCGTTAGCGACTCTCGAGCGACGAGTTCTGCTAAGCCTTCGGTCACGTCGTAGAACAGACCGCGCCACTTCAGTTCTTCGAGGATGCTGGATTTCATCTGATTCACTTGAGTACCACCTGAACGATTGACCCCAATGTTAAGGGAGAGTATACCGATGATAGCAGGAGACTCTTCGGGCCATCGATACGCTTTGATGCGCACCTCATACGCTGTTCTCAAGCATCATACGATCCCGAGGTCACCTCACCCCCCCGGCCGGTCCAATTGGTGTGGAAGAACTCTCCACGGGGTCTGTCGATGCGTTCATAGGTGTGTGCTCCAAAGTAGTCTCGTTGGGCCTGGAGCAAGTTGGCGGGTAGCCTCGCTAGGCGGTAGCCATCGAAAAAAGCGATCGCAGCCGACAGAGCCGGGGCCGGAATGCCGAACGCGACTGCGGTGGCCACTACTCGACGCCAGCCGGCTTGAGTCTGGTAGAGCTGCTCTTTGAAGTAGGGCGCAAGCAGCAGATTGGGCAACCGAGGGTTCTCTTCATAGGCCGATTTGATGTCGGCCAAGAAGGCAGAGCGGATAATACACCCTCCACGCCACATCTGGGCGATACCACCGTAGTCGAGATCCCACCCGTATTCCTCGGCCGCGGTGCGCATGAGCATGTACCCTTGGGCGTACGAGACGATCTTGGCAGCATAAAGGGCGTGCTCGAGGTCGGTCAAAAGCGATGCCTTGGTGGGTATCGACTCTGCTTTAGGCCCTTCGAGGTGCTCAGCGGCCAGACGGCGTTCGTCTTTCAGCGATGAGAGGAAGCGGGCGAAGACCGCTTCGCCGATAAGGGTGAGGGGAACGCCTTGCTCGAGCGCCATCACCGCTGTCCATTTTCCGGTGCCCTTTTGACCTGCAACATCTAAGATTTTTTCGACCAGGGGGTTACCGTCGTGGTCTTTAGCTGTGAATATATCGGCGGTAATCTCGATGAGATAGGAGTCCAGCCGTCCCTGATTCCAGCCGGCGAAGACCTGCCCGATTTCCTCGGACTGCAGGCCGAGGACACCCTGCATCACGTGATAGGCCTCACTGATGAGTTGCATGTCACCGTACTCGATGCCGTTGTGGACCATTTTGACGAAGTGGCCGGCGCCGTTCTCGCCGACCCAGTCGCAGCAAGGGATCCCATCAACATGGGCAGAGATACTTTGCAAGATCTCCCTGACGTGCGGCCAGGCTGCTCTCGAACCCCCAGGCATAATCGAAGGTCCGGTCCTGGCCCCCTCTTCTCCCCCGGAGACCCCCGTTCCGATGAAGAGAAGGCCGTTGGCTTCTAGCATTTCGGTTCTGCGGATCGAATCCTGATAGTTCGAGTTGCCGCCATCGATGATGATGTCCCCGGCTTCCAATAGGGGTATGAGTTGTTCGATGACCTTGTCAACGACCGCTCCCGCCTTGACCATGAGCATCACTTTGCGTGGTCGTTTGAGCGCGGCGACAAACGCTTCTAGCGTTTCGTGCCCTGAGATATCGGTCCCCTCGGCTGGGCCGTTCAAAAACTCCCGCATCGTTTCGATGGTTCGGTTGTAGACTGCGACCCGGTATCCGTGGTCGCTGATGTTGAGAACCAGATTCTGGCCCATCACCGCCAAGCCGATGAGCCCAATATCTGCCGAGCTTTGCATGGAACACGTCCTTTCGTCTCTGCCTTCTTGCGTAGCTTGCTATAGGGTGGTGCTGATCGGTCCACCACACGCACACAGCTTACCGGTGAGCTCGCGCCCGGGTATAGTCCAACGTTCGCTTTCTCGTATCGCAGGCCTTACAATGAGCCTAGCTCATACCTAAGGAGGTCCATTATGAAGGTTTTGAAGCTCGGTTTCCTATCTACACTGGTCGTCTTTCTGATAGGTTTTACCGGGGCTAGCGCGCAGGAGGTCTTCGTGGCCGATCTCTCCGGTGACCAGGTCAACCCGGCGGTATCCACCGATGCGAGCGGTACGGCGGTAGCCCTCTTGGTCGGTAACGTTTTGGTGGTAGGAGGGACTTACGACGATCTCTCTTCGGCTGTCGCCAGCCAGATTGCTGGTGGGCTACATATTCACGAAGCGGAGCGCGGTTCCAATGGAGGCGTCGTTTTCGTGGTAAGCAACGATGGCGGAACCGCGGGGACGTTTAGTGGCACCTTCATTCTTAGTGATGAGCAGGTTGCCGCCCTTCAAGCCGGTCACTACTACTTGAATCTGCACACGGCCAACCACAACCCGGGTGAGATCAGGGGGCAGCTCGAGCAGCGTTGAGGTTGGCCCTGATGGGTGAAAGGATTGATCGAACCGGGAATCTAACAGATTCTACAAACCGACCGGCCGCCCTAGGGCGGCCGGTTTACTTGTAAGAAAGTGAGTTGTCGCTACCTGGTGCCAATAGGTGCGCAATGGGTGCTGGACGCTCTGGTGGCAAGTTACCCGGGGAGGGTGGGGAACACGCCAAGGCGCGACAACTCGGTACGGAGCATACCATACTGCGAAACCTTAGATTTGATTGATTCTTCACAGCTATTACACCCATCTCCGGTCGAGGTGGTTTCCTGAACAGGCGATCACGAAAGGGAGACAGAACGCTTTTGACAGTTACCGGTAGTTCCTCATCTCTCATTCACCTTCTCTCACGACCCGGCGTGTGTTGTATGAACGGTGCCGCCACTCGATGAGGGTGGCGGCACCGTTGTAGCGGAATGCCATTATCGCTATCAGCGTCAGCTCGATGTTAGGTTTTACCGCTCCCGGGTTCGTATGCGGCTGTCATGATGACCTCGTACCTTATGACTTTTGTTCTCTCTCTTTGGCCCTTTCAGACTCAAGTCGGTGTCTGTAAACGACCGTGGGGTGATATCGATGCCGAGTGGTGAAGAGCTCGTCTATCTCCTCTCTGTTCTTACGGGGGTGGTGGTAGGCATCGTTGTCATCGGGGTCACGCTCAGGCGTCATCTTTGGGGAGCGGCGATCACAGTAATCTTGTATGTGGCGTTTGCGCTCGGTCAGATCGGGTTCTATCCGATCCTCAGCACGTGTCTCTATTTGGTGTGGCTTACCTGCTTTTTGCTCTATCTTGTTGTGAGGAACAAGCGGGAAGCGTACCACAAGCAAGTCGGTATAACGGGTATCGGATTGATGGAAGATCGATGATACGGATCTTTTGTCGTCAGACCGACTGAGCAGTGTGTTGGAGAAACGGTGGGCGGATACCCCGATGGTCGCTTGGGTGTCATAGAGATGGTAAATTTTTTGGGTAATACGGGTGAGTTACCGAACGCCGAAGATACCTTCGAGAGGAGATGGTCATGGAGGGCAATCGGGGTGCCAATCTTGCAGATGTGGGTACGAGGTTTCTGGCTTTGCTCATCGACAGCTTCATTCTGAGTCTTGTAGGGGGCATACTCTTCAGGTTGAGTGGCGGAGTGGGTGGTTTGGCAGGCATCATTCTTGGGGTGGCCTACCAATGGGTTTTCCTAACCCAAAATCGGGGGCAGACACCAGGAAAGATGCTGCTGAACATCAGGGTCGTAAAGACCGACGGTAGCCAGCTGACCGGTACGGACGCTGTCATCCGTTATTTCGGCTATCTGCTTAATAGCGTTGTACTTTCTATCGGTTGGTTGTGGGCGCTGTTCGATCCTGATCGCCAAGGATGGCACGATAAGTTGGCCAAGACCTACGTTGTCAAAGCGTAGAAGTCGTTTCCAAGGCTTACGTTTTCCAGGTGCGCTTCAACACACCCAACCAGTTCAGATGGGCAATCTTTTGTAACGAGATTTCATCGTAACCGTGTGTGCGCAGTGCTTCGATCAGCCGTTGTAGGCCTGAAACATCTCCGATGACCTGAGGGATCATGGCGCCGTCGAAGTCAGATCCCAGACCGACGTGGTCGATGCCTACCCGTGCGATCAAGTAGTCGATGTGTTTGACCAGCACCTCGAGGGGAACGTCAGGGTTGCGTTGCCCGTCTTCACGGAGGAAGCCCACGGCGAAATTGAGCCCCACCATGCCGCGTGAATCCTTGATGGCTGCCAACTGTTCATCGGTGAGGTTTCTCGGGGTAGGGCAGAGTGCATGAGCGTTCGAATGGGTCGCTACCAGAGGAGCGTTGCTCAGCTCCGCCACATCCCAAAAACCCCTTTCGTTCAGGTGGGACAGATCGATCATGATGCCTAGCCCATTACAGGTTTTGATCAGCTCTCGACCGGCTTCGGTCAGTCCTGGGCCGATGTCGGGGCTAGCGGGAAAAGAGAAGGGTACGCCTGTCCCGAATGCGTTGGGACGGCTCCAGACGATGCCGAGGGAGCGGAGGCCCGCTCGGTAGAACACCTCGAGCGCGCTGAGGTCGGTACCGATCGCTTCGGCGCCTTCGAAGTGCAGTACAATCGCGATCGTGCCGCTCATCAAGCAGGCTTCGAGTTCTTCGGCTGTTCGTACGACCTTGACCCGACCTTGAGAGGCCTTCTCCAAACGAAACAGGCTGGCGGTGATCGCCATGGTGTGCTGCAGCGCTTCCACTTGGTTGATCGGTGGGGCGAGCGGAACCTCGTAGCCGCGATCCGTATCCGTTCTCTGTTTGTCGACTGCGTCCAAGCTTTGCCCCGAGGGTGGAAAGACAGCGAAGAAACCGCCCCCAAAACCCCCTTCAACAGCCCGGGGAAGGTCGATATGTCCGACATCGCTCCGCTTCAAAAAACTCCGACCGGTCCCACTCCGGTCCAGATAGAGATCGAGTAACGTATCGTTGTGACCATCAAATACGGGTATCATGGTGGTTAAGCACATCCAAACTATGATTGCGGCAGGGACCTGCGGCCGCCCGCGATTCCACCCTCACTCTGCTCGCCTTGAGTTTGAGGTATCGCCTCAAACTCAAGTTGGAGGTTCTTTAAGCATAGTGCAGCAGACCTGTTCGGGCAAGACCAGTTGGGCTTTCGTTGGTCTATACTCCCTCTGCTGAAAGAACCCACTTTTCGTATGCTTGCTTCGAGATTGATTGGTCAAACCATTACAATAGCGTTAAGGTGGCTTGGGGAAAGGTTGCTCTTTCGTCGCGATGAGAAGCCTTTTCATGCCGCTTTCAGAAGGCCGTGACGGTCGCGTCAGGTATCCTATCGCGAAGCGGAACCGGGACGGGATTGCAGCTGGCGTGTACATGTGCCTTCAAGCACAGTAGGGAGAACGAGGATGGAAACGATAGCAGGCGTCATGGAGGCTCGAGCCAAGCTCGCTCGTTTGGGTGCTCTTCTGTTCGATCGGAGGCTCACCGATGCCTGTGGCGGCAATATGAGCGTACGCGTCGGGGATCTTGTCTGTTTAACGCCGAGTCTCAGCGGTTCCAAGCATCAGTGGCAGCTCGAGCCAGAGGAAGTGTTGGTGGTCGACTTCGAGGGCAACATTTTGGAAGGGGAGGGCACGCTGTCGCGGGAGATCAACGTTCACTTCAAGCTTCACCGCGAGTTCGGTGGGGTAGGGAATGCCGTGATCCACGCTCACCCCCGCAACCTCATGGTTTTTGCAGCGATGGCTGTCTCCATGCCACCCGTGCTGGAGGCCACCTTGAAATTCGGTGAGGTGAAGTGTCTCGAGTATGCACCCGCTCACAGCCAGATCTTGGCTGACACGATTGCAGAGGCGTTGCGTGGTCAGGAAGACAGGATCGCAAAACAAGCTGCTGGGGTGATCGCATCTTGGCACGGTCTCTTTTTGATGGGTAAGGATCTCGATGCCGCCTTCGACGCTGTAGAGCGCTTCGATACCAACGCCTACTGTATTTTGATGGCTCAACAGGCTCTGGGGGGTGAAGGGCTGTTGTCACGTCAGCGAGAAGCCCTTGCTGCTTCTCGAAGGCGCTTTCAAGCGTCATAGCAATATCGTTTTGTGATCGTCACCGTCACGCCCAACACGTGTATCGATTACACGGTATTCGTGGACGACTGGGTCGTGGGTAAGACCCTGCGTGCCAATAGCGTGGTGCAAGGGATTGCCGGTAAGCCGACGGATGCTTCTTACATATTGGGTGAGATGGGTATCCAGAGCTTGGCTCTCGGTTTCAAGGCCGGGACTACGGGCGAGGCTGTCGAGCAGTTCCTAGCTCAAAAACACGTCGCCACAGACTTTATCACCGTCGGTGGACAGAGCCGTCTCAACGTCGTCATCCATTGTGAAAATGGTGGTTGGGAGACGACGGTGACCACCTCGACCCTAGTAGTTTCAGACGAACATGTCGCTGCGCTGGAGAACCGTTTTCGTGAGGCTTTGACAGGAGCGAGTTGCATTGTTTTGGGTGGGACGCTGCCTCAAGGTGTCTCTCCCAAGTTCTACACTGCGCTCATCCGATACGCGCGCCGGCAGGGTGTCCCGGTTATTTTCGATTCGAGCGAGCCCTACCTCAGCGCCGGTCTCGCTGGGGGTCCGACCTATATCAAACCGAACCGTGACGAGCTGTCGCAGTGCTTGGGCAGGCCGATCTCCTCGCGCTCAGAGGCCTTCAGGGCCGGTAAGGAACTCACCGAACGCTACGGTGCCAGCGCCATTATCACCTTAGGCGCCGAAGGCGCCCTGGCCCTGCTCCCGGAAAAGAGCTACTTCATTCCGGTTCTCGATGTGCCCGTGGCCAGTACAGCGGGGGCGGGAGATGCCGTTTTGGCCGGACTGGCGGCTGCCATCGACAGCGGTAATCCGCTGGAAGACGGGTTGCGTCTGGGTTTTGCAGCTGCTGCGGCCGTGGTGATGATGCCTGGTACGGCCGAATGCCGGATGGAGGATATCGAGCGATTGTTGCCCAGAGTCGAGTTAAGAGACTATCCCCCCAAGTAAAGAAAGGGGAGCAGTTTTTAGGGGTTGACCGTTTCCGACATCAGCCTGCGGATACGTTCTGCCATGACCGTCATGACTTGGATAGCGAAGAAGGGGGTCTGACGGATCAGGTAGGTAAACCACTTTTGATCGATGGGGACGAGTTTGCATGTGGTGAGGGCGGTGGCTTTGGCGCTGCGCGGTGAGTCGTCGATAATCGCCATCTCACCGAAGATGCTCCCTTCTTCGAGCGTTTCGATCAACTTGCCTTTAAGGGTGATGCCGACCTGCCCTTCGATCACGACGTACATCACATCGCCCGGTTCGCCCTCTTCAAAAATCGTGTCGCCGGGGTCATAGCTTCGGAATGTTTTTGAATCGCGAAAGAGCTGAAGGGTTTGCATAGATGCACCTCCCAGAAACAATTGCGCCTCCTCAACATTATTGCTCGATTCTTGGTAAGACGTAGCATGTTCGTGCTACGCATCTCTGCTATCTGCAGATATGTTTTGCATCAGAAGTGAGGATTACCGATGGCAGCTGGGATCTTAACGGAGGAGCATCACGATTCGTCCGAGGGTGTGATTCGGCCTTGGCAAACCTTATGTTCGTGCCAATATGCATACTGGGCGCAAAGAGCTCCGAAATCTCTTGGATTAGGCTCCCACGCTCTTCGGTCTAGGGGGGGTTGACTGTTTCATGGCCTTCACAACTGTGGCCATGTATAGTATATACTTGAACTATTAATCCACCCCAGGGGGGGGTGGATATAAGTGAAGAGGAGACCGATATGACCCGTCTTAAAGTCGATGGCATGACCTGTAACCACTGCCGTGCAGCCGTGAAGGACGCCCTCGAGTCCGTGGTTGGCGTAAAGACGGCCACAGTCGATTTGGAAGGTGGCTTTGCCGAGGTGGAGGGCTCGGCTGGGGCCGAGGCGCTCATCGCCGCGGTGCAGGAAGAGGGTTACCAGGCCGCCGTGACACCGGACTGATGTCACCTCAGAGTTCATCCATCCCGGTTGCCGTGCCGCACGATCCTAGGGAGTGTCTGCACTTGGACACCGAGACCCGCCAGAACGTCTCTCGACGTCTTAAAAGTGCCAAAGGGCATCTCGAGGGTATCCTCCGAATGTTGGAGGATCCCGATGTGTACTGCGTGGACGTGCTCAAGCAGGTCAAGGCCGTACAAGGCGCGCTTAGCAAGGTAAATGAAGCGGTGCTGCGGGCGCATATCCGCGACCACGTGGCGACGGCGGCCCAGCGCGGGGATACCGAGCATATCGTGGCAGAACTGATGGAGGCGCTCAAGTACCGGGCGTGAACGATATGGAGACCATTCATGTTGGCGTACAAGGGATGACCTGCGCGAACTGTTCGATGCGGGTGGAGCGGACGCTCACCAAGCAAGGGGGCGTCGAAGGGGCGAGTGTCAACCTGGCGACCGAGCGGGCCACGGTCACCTTCGACCCTGGCCTTGTCACGCCCCAAAAGCTACTCGAAGCCATCGATAAAAGCGGCTATACCCCGGT
The DNA here is from genome assembly GCA_020354625.1 of Trueperaceae bacterium. Taxonomy (GTDB): domain Bacteria; phylum Deinococcota; class Deinococci; order Deinococcales; family Trueperaceae. Next base: position 3,771,537 of record CP070651.1, on the reverse strand, counting down.
AACGGCAGAAGTCGGTTTCGGGGTGACCGGCATGACCTGTGCCAACTGTAGCAGCCGCATCGAGAGAAAGCTGAGCCGCACCGAGGGCGTGATCGATGCTAGTGTCAACCTGGCGACCGAGCGGGCTACGGTTCGATACTTACCTGAGATGGTGAGCCCCGGGCAGCTCAGACAGGTGGTGCGAGACACCGGCTACGGCGTGCTCGAGCCGGAAGGGGGTGTGGAGCAGCTCGATAGCGAACGCGAAGCCCGCGAGGGCGAGATTCGGTCGCTCAAGCGCGACCTCGTCCTGGCGGCTGCCTTTGCAGCGCCCCTGTTGCTGCTGACCATGCTGCCGATGGTGATCCCGGCGCTCGAGTCGGCGCTCACCGAGGTGCTGTCAAGACAAGGACTCTACCTCCTCGCCTTTGTGCTGGCCAGCGTGGTGCAGTTCGGCCCCGGCCGCCGCTTCTACCGGCCCGGCATCGCCAGTTTGCGCCACGGAAGCCCCGATATGAACTCCCTGGTCATGATCGGAACCAGCGCAGCCTACGGCTATTCGGTGGTGGCGACCTTTTTGCCCTCCCTCTTACCTGCGGGTACGGTGCACGTCTACTTCGAGGCCTCGGCCGCCATCATCACCCTGATTCTGGTCGGCAAGTATCTAGAGGCCATCGCCAAGGGGCGCACCAGCGAAGCGATCAAGAAGCTGATGGGCCTGCAGGCGAAGACGGCTCGAGTCCTACGAGACGCTCAGGAGCTCGATCTGCCCATCGAGCAGGTCGTTCTCGGGGACACGGTGCTGGTACGTCCCGGTGAGAAGATCCCGGTCGATGGCGAGGTCCTTTCCGGTTTCTCCTACGTCGATGAGTCGATGATCACCGGTGAACCGATTCCTGTGCAAAAAGATGTGGGCGCTGAGGTAGTGGGCGGGACCGTGAACAAGACCGGAGCCTTTCACTTCAAGGCAACCAAGGTGGGAGCCGATACGGTTCTTGCACACATCATCAAGATGGTGGAGGAGGCCCAAGGCAGCAAACCCCGCATCCAGGCGCTGGCCGACCGGGTGGTGAGCGTGTTCGTACCCTCGGTGATGGCGATCGCTACTCTCACCTTCGCGGTCTGGATGATCTTTGGGCCATCGCCTGCGCTGACCTTTGCATTGGTCAACGCCGTTGCCGTTCTCATCATCGCCTGTCCCTGTGCTATGGGCTTGGCAACGCCTACGTCGATCATGGTCGGCACCGGCAAGGCAGCTGAGCTGGGGGTGCTTTTCCGTAAAGGAGATGCCCTGCAGAGTCTGCAGGAGGCCGGTGTCATCGCCCTGGATAAGACCGGTACATTGACCAAAGGTAGGCCGGAACTCACGGACTTTCGAGTCGAGCAGGGCTTCGACAGGCTTGAGGTGTTACAGTTGATCGCTTCGGTCGAGCGGGTATCTGAGCACCCGGTCGGTGAGGCCATCGTCGAGCACGCCAACGCCGAGGGGCTCGAGCTTCTCGAGGTCAGCGGTTTCGAGGCCGTTCCCGGTTTCGGTGTCGAGGGGAGGGTGGCCGGCCGTCTGGTAAGGATCGGTGCCGACCGCTATATGACGCGTTTAGGAGTCGATAATCGTGCTGTAGAGGCTGTCGCTGGTCGCCTGGCCGATGAGGGGAAGACGCCGCTCTACGCGCTGATCGACGGTAAGCCGGCAGCGGTCATCGCTGTCGCTGATCCGATCAAAGACGCAACTCCGGCAGCCTTGGAGAAGCTGCATGCTCTGGGTCTGCGTGTGGCGATGATCACCGGGGACAACCGGCGAACCGCCGAAGCGATCGCGGGTCGCCTCGGCATCGATGAGGTGCTGGCGGAGGTGCTTCCCGACGGCAAGGTCGATGCGGTCAAAGAGCTGCAGAGAGAGGGGCAAAAGGTCGCTTTTGTCGGTGACGGCATCAACGATGCCCCCGCTCTGGCTCAGGCCGACGTGGGCCTGGCCATCGGAACCGGCACCGATATCGCCATCGAGAGTGCCGACGTCATCCTCATGTCTGGGGATCTACGTGGGATTCCCAACGCCATCGCCCTATCCAAATCAACCCTGAACAACATCAAGCAGAACCTATTCTGGGCCTTTATCTACAACGTGCTCCTCATTCCGGTCGCTGCCGGAGTTCTCTACCCACCGTTCGGCATCTTGCTTTCGCCGATCCTGGCGGCCGCGGCTATGGGCTTTTCCAGTGTTTTCGTGGTGTCGAATGCCTTGCGGTTGCGGGGTTTCGAGGCACCGATGAAAGTGAGTGCGCCACCCCGGGAGCCGTCTGAGATCAGCTTGGCTACCGCTTGAGAATCTCCACCTTGAGGTTGAGGCTCTTGCCTCAACCTCAAGGCTACAGGAGCGAATATGGAGTCGCAGCCGTCTGCGGATTCTGGTCACAGACAGGTTTTGGACGCGATCAGTTACACCGTCTTGAGTTCGGATCACAGTTTCCCCGGGATACCGAATCAGCTCGGGACCACAGTATAGACCTCGATTTCCACCAACCATTCGGGATCGATGAAACGGCTCACTCGCATGACGGTGTTTACGGGTTTGATGATGAATGGGATAGGAGTGGCATGAAGGGTATGGCTTCGATCGTTCGAGCGTACGTGAGCAACGCTGTATCCATTCCCGTTTACCCACGATCTGATAATGCATTACCCATTCCCGTTTAGCCAATCCGGTTTCGGTTTTGTGGTTGACACATAACATGAATACGGCAATCCCTGCTTTACCGTGTAAGAAAACGTGTTGCTGGGTGAGAGGAGGAGGTTGGTCATGCCCAACAATACTGGTACTCCGGTGGGCATTCAAAAACGCGTCGATAGTATCGGTCTGCGTGCCGAGCGTGCGGCGAGATACCTGGGGCTCAGTCTCGAGGTGCTACGGCGTTATGGAGTAGCTTATGAACGCGTTTTTGGGGATTTGCCGGGTGACAGGCGAGGGCGTGTCTATCCGAGCGAGGCACTCGAGACCATCGAGCGAGCCGTACGTGCCTTTCACCAAGGATTATCACCGAGTGTAGAAGCGGCGCTGGAGGCGCTGTCTCAAGGGGAAGACTTATACTTGCGCACGCCACCCGAAGAACGGGAGCTCCTCGAGAATACACTCATAGGACTTCGGAAGCTCGAGGAGCGCTTGACAGCGCTCGAAACCGATATCGTAGCGATCAAACGTCGGGTGGAGGCGTTTGGTGAAACTGGTTTGGAACCGGTCTTGCACGGCATCCGCGTCGTTCACGAAGAACTGATGTCGCTCGGCCAGTATAAAGATGAAGAGGTCGAGTCGTTGAAGAGACGCTTGAATTATCTGCAATCTGAATTGGAGCGGCGCAAGGAGAATAGCGAACGGCAGCCAGTACGCCTTTGGTGGCGTCGGGGATAAGGCCTGAGAGCAGCGAATAGAGAGCGTATCCCTCTGCCGTGGAGAGCGAGCAGAGGGGTACTGGTAGAGCCGGCCTGGATACCGAATAAATATAGACGTCGATTGTCAGGAAGATATCAAGGAGAGTGCGCGGGTGGGTTAGCTACACCCACAACGAACAGCGCTTGCGTCCAAGCACCATGCTACGTCTGTCGCTCCCAAAGGCCGCGCCCATGTATCGTATCAGGTAATCAGGTGCCGTGCCACGCCGACGAGTAGGTTGGGCTCGGGGGTGTTCGGGGATTTGGGTAAATCACAACGCCGAAAACGACCACTTGATTTGCTGTGCTCCAAATCTGTCCACTACTCCTTCCGGCTAGCCCGTTGCAACACACGGGGTGAGGTGGGCAGCCATTCTTTTGCTCGATCTGGTTTTATAGGGCCTAGCAAAAACGCGTCTATGTTGCCGGAATCAGGCGAGGGGAATGGGTACGACTGTCGCAATCATCACACACCCATAAACGCGTGGGGAGATAGGATACACTCGCCCTGTTGGGCGGTGGCGATGCTCATTCACCCATTCTGTCAAGGAGTGCCTATCTCGTGCGGTCCCGTGTACAAAGCTGTATGATCCTAGCGGTCCTTTGGATGTGGGTCGGACTGGGTTTGGCCGGCGGATCGGGGGACTTCGACCAGTCAGCGCTTCAGGGGAAGGTACGTAGTTTGGAGATGTACTGGGTGCCACAAGCCGAGGTGATTGTGGAGAGGCCACAGCCTGATCTGCAACTCTCTTACCGAGAGCGATACGATACGAGGGGCCGATTGATCGAAGAGAACGACTACGCCTCCGACGGATCGCTCGAGTGGAAAACGACGTACCGTTACGACCAGTTCGATCGTGTAACCGAGCTACTCGAACACGATGGCGATGGATCGCTCGAGTGGAAAACGACGTACCGTTATGGCAGTCACGGCAAGATCGTGGAACAAGAAGTCCACGGCGCCGATGGCGAGCGGATTTCGGCGACTACGTACGAGTACAGTTCGGATCATCGGGGGCATTTACGTGAGGGAGAGGCCTTCACTCTCGATGGTTCGCTGGCGAGGAGAGTCCGTTTCGATCTGCAGGGTAACTTGATTGAGGAAACCGGTTACTGGCTCTCGAGAATGCCCATTTGGAAGAGACTATTTCGGTATGACGATCGTGGTAACGAGGTTGAGCGTGCCCAATACGACTACAATCGTGACCCGAGCGGTGTGTTGATCATGAGACGGATCTCGCGTTACGACCGCTATGGCAGTCTCGTCGAAGTGATGAATTACGGTTCTGCCGATCTCCTCGAGACGAGAACGAGCTTCCGTTATGATGAACAAGGTAACCGCATTGCTGAAGTGACCTATGGTCGAGATGGTGAGATGACATCCTCGATTTCCTACCGCTACCACTACGATGAACATGCCAACTGGGTGCGGCAGGAAGGGAAGGAGGACTTCTATCAGGCAGGAGTACGTCAATACGGTCTGTCTTGGGCCTGGGTGCGTGATATAAGTTACTACTGATTTGGAGCCCCGTTGTAAAGGCTCCCTATCACCTCGCCCCAACCCTGCTTGGGAAATTCTTCACGGTGTGTTGAGTATTTCACAGGCATGGGCCGTCCTCGCCTGCGATACTGTTAGAAACCAGTCCTCTGTAATGCCATTTGTCGATAGCTTGCTACTCACCCATCGTCTTCATACGTAGCGCGAAACACAAGAGTTACGCCTAAGTCCAAGTTCGGGGGTCCAAGTCTCTAGTCAGGGTGAAGGGAGCAATATGATAGACAGTATCTTGGATGCCCGTAGCTTCCTCTACGATTTCTCGGAAAGGGTTATTTCACCAAATCGTTGGAAGGGGGAGTGTGATTGTCTTGTCGGTCCATTCTCGAGCAAACAGGTGGCAGAGTACTTCACCAGTGCCAAGGTGGACTTTGGACACTACGAAACCTTCGAGACGCAGATCGTGGCCAAACGCGATTCCTGGTATGTCCAAGCGCGCAAGCGGAATTGAGTTAGGCTCGCGTGCTGTACCTCTGGAACTGGCCTGGCAACGTAGTCAGGCTTTTCTGAGGTGGCGGGTCTTTCGCAACCGATATCTTACCCTGATGGGGCGGTGGTGCCCAGCGTTACTATCATGTAAATTTGAAATGTATAAGGAGACGGTTTCAAATCACCCAGAAAACCATTATTCTAGGATCTGACGATGTCAGCTGATTATATGATTCCGAGCTTGCACAACGAATTTCGTGGACAACGCTACGAACTCGATTTGACACGACTCTGTCTTAATCGAGGAGCTGTGTATCTGCCGCTGAGTATGAAGACCTCTTTTGAAGCCGGTCCGGTTAGACTCGTCGATGCTGAAAAAGGAGAAGCCTACTCGGTCACGTTCTCCCCACCACGTGAACTCATCGGACTGCGACCTCTATTCGAGGCCTATAAGCTTCAGCCGAACGACACCTTGATCATCACGGTCCATCAAGATGGAAGCGAAATCGAGGTCGTCAAGAGGCCTCGGAGGAAACCCCCTCCTGCACCTGCTGCTGCCGAGGCGACACCGGAAAGTGGTCAGAAACCCGATGGGGCCGGCATTGTAAGAGATCGAACAACCTCTTCCAGAGATCTGAAGGGGGTTGTCAAAGAGGAGCGGAGGGTGCGTTTGCCGGTGGGTTCACCTCTCCCCCCCACCGAGTCGTTTACCAAGGTCACGGAGCGTGTCACTGCAAGATCGCTGTCCACACATTCTGGTCAAGTAGAGGCCTCCGAGGTAGATCCCGTGGTGGACTCTGTAAGGGTTGTGCCCTCGGAGCTGCCGCTTGCTGAGCCAACTCCAGACGAGCTGCCGGTAGAGCCGGTAGCTACGCCGCTAAGGGATCGAAGCGGTGGTTTGCTGCGAGCGATCAAAACTGCTCTAAGACGACCCGGGCCGCCAGCAGTGATCAAACGGGACCTCCCGGAAGAACTGAGGGAGACTCCTACCGATCTCAACCCTTCTGAGCCCTTTCCCGAAGAGTCTGTTAGCGGATTCAGCCGCATCGAGCCCGATGCTGACGGGCTAAGCACCCAGCAGCACAAGGTTCAACGAGAACTGGTGGAACCGCCTACGATGCGTAGAGAGGATACCACGCTCCCGAAGCCACCGACCGAAAAACGGGAAACTTCGCCGCTCGAAGGGAGTTGGCACGATGTGTGGCAGAAGTCGGACGAGCCTGTACCTCAAAAATCTGCTGAGCCTGCTCCTGCGTTCGAAGTATCCCATGAGCCGACCGTGGTGGCGTCTGGGTCCGTAGAAGAGCCGACTACGGGGGAAGCCCTTTTTGTTATCGAGCGGTACTTGCGTCGTCCTGAGACCTCAGCCGTTGTTCGCATCGAGAATATTGCTAGGCAGGTTCGTCTGCCCGTTCCGGTGACACGGCAGGTCATGAAGCAGCTCGCTAGCAATCCGGATGCCGGTGTATCGCCGATCCGGCAGGATATCTATCTGGTCAAGCGCGGGTAAGGACCAAAGCCTAGCTCGGGGCGATCGCCAGCACCCGTACCGGGCTGCCCGACCCACGGGTGATCTTGAGGGGTGCCGCGATCAGTACCGCGCCGGTGGCTGGCAACCGCTCCAAGTTGCACAGGCTGGCCAAGCCGAACTTGCCGGCCCCGTGGACCAGATTGTGCGCTGGGAACGGTGGATTGAAGGTGCCGGCTTGGCCGGCGTCGGTCCCAACGGTCTCCACACCGATACCTAGGATGTCGCGTTTTTCGAGGAGAAGCGAAATGGTGTCCTGATGGAATCCGGGTGAATGGGGACCCTGTTCATCTGCGTTGATGAACGCCTCTCTGTCGTGGCCGCGGCTCGACCAACCGCTCAGTAAGAGTGCCCAAGCACCAGCAGGTACCCGGCCGTGCTCCTCTTCCCAGGCTTCGAGGTGTTCAACGGTCAGCAGGTAATCGGCGTTCTCAGCGACTTCAGAGCGCACGTCGAAAACACAGGCCGGTCCGATGAAACGCGCTGGATCGATGGTATCGGTGGTGTTGTTTGGTAGATCTCTACCGGTGATCCAGTGCACGGGGGCGTCGAAGTGAGTGCCGGTGTGCTCTCCCAAAGTGAGCGTGTTCCAGTACCAGGCAGGGCCGTTGTCGTCGTATTGGGAGATCCGCTCGATGGTGAGTCCTGGAGACTGTGCGAACGGCTCGGGTAGTTCGATCACGGGCGTTGAGGGATCTAGGGGCTGGCTTAGATCGACAACGGTAAGTGCTCCAGCAGTGAGTTCGGTGAGAAGGGTCGTCAACGTCGACATGGTATTCAAACCTCCGTAAGGTGTAGAGCTCGAGATGTCTCGGCGAGATGGCGTTTGAAACGGAAAGCGTTCTCGGGAAGCTGGAGGTTCATGCCGAACTGGTCTGGCCCTACCGCTTTGACCTTGGCCACGATGACGCTGAGCGCGTTGCGTTCGAAGGCCTCCAACACGCTCTCTCCGAAGCGGTAGGGTGTAGTCGCCGTGCTGACGTGTTCGATGCCGGCCCCCTTGGCGATGGCCGCTAGGTCGGTGATGCCCGAGGTAGTGTGCGAGGTGAATCCACCGGTCGACAGCAGGCTTCCATTGTCGAAGCTGATGTGGACGAGATTTTTTGGCTGGTAGCGGGCCAAGGTCGCAAACGTTCCCAAGTTCATCAAGACAGAGCCGTCCCCATCGAGCACTACTACCTTCTCCGCCGGCAAGCTGAGGGCCAGGCCTAGCCCGATCGAGGAGGCCAGCCCCATGGCGTGTTGTAGATAGAAGAAGTTATCCCGGTGCCCCAAGTTGTAGAGCTCTTGGGCACAGGCACCCATGATCGTTACCACCGGTTTGTCGTATAGCTCAGGGTAGATGGCTTCCAGGCAGCGAGCGCGTTCCATGTATCAATCCTCCATCAGGTCGCGGGTGAGCAGAAGCGCTACCGGAGAGAGCGAGCTTTGCGAGAAGGTATAGGCTTCCCGGATCTGTTTGGCAACTCTGTCTGGATCACGGGCGTACTCGAAGGGGATGCCGAGCGCTCGCAGAACCTGCTCGCTGATGATCCCTCCCCGCGTGTGCCAGGGATGGGGTTCGCCCCAGTGTCCCCGGAAGGCGATCAACATACAGAGCGGGATGCTGTAGAGCTGGGCCAACGATACGATGCCGTTGATCGCCGCCAGAAAGCCGTGGTTTTGCAGCAACATGAGATGCGGCTTGCCGGCAAGGTACGCACCGGCCGCGATGCCGACGGCTTCTTCTTCTTTGGCTACCTCGATCAACTCCATCTCGGGATCGTCCTCGGCGCGCTGTAGCAGGTGGATGAGCCACGTCTCTGGGAGGGCCGAGACGGAGCGGATGCCGGCATCTTTGATGCCTCGATAGACGATCTTGGAGTTTTCGTAAGATACCGACAAAAACGGCACCTCCCATCTTAGCGTTATTATGCTCAAGCCTACTTGGCGCCCAACCATTGTAGCCTTGAGTGGCTCGCCAGGGTAACCCCACCAAAGGCACGCGTTTGGGAGGCGAAGTCACATTCAAAATGCGCTTTCGAGGAGTTTGGCGAGTTTCCGGTAGCGGGCGTAACCGCGATCGTAAAGATCCAGCAGGTCCAGATTGGGCCTGATCACCTCGGTAGGTTTAACGCGTACAACTCGGGTCACCGCTTCGGATAGTGGTAGTTGAGACGTTGTCGCCAAGGCGATGATGGCTGCTCCCAGCGCCGAGGTGTCGATCTCGGTCAAAGTGTAAAGCGGGCGAGAGAGGACATCGGCGATGATCTGACACCAACGGGCGCTACGGCTACCACCCTCGCTGAGGCGAATTTCATCGATCTTCGCCCCCGATGCCTCGAAGATTTCGATGCAGTCTCGGATATTGTAGGCGACCCCTTCGAGGACGGCTTGGACCAGGTCGCCTTTGTGATGAGACGAGGATAGGTTGACAAAAGAAGCCCTGAGGTTTGGGTTTTGAAACGGGGTTGCCGCCCCTTCGAGAAAGGGGAGGAAAGTGATGCCGCGGGCGCCCGGTTCAGACGCTTCGGCGCGTGCAACCAGCTGTTCGAAGGGGTCTTGTGAGGTCTGTTTTGCGCGCTCTGTTTCGAGCTCACCGAGCTCGCGGCGAAACCAGCTCAGGGACAAGCCACCGCTCATCACCAGGCCGAGGTTGATGTAGCGGCCGGGCGCCGCATGAAACATCTGCCAGGTCTGGTTGAAACCGACCTCGGAGAGGGCTTGGGTGGCTGTGGCCACGTGACCCGCTGTTCCGAGGGTGACGCTGCAAAGCCCCGGCTCGATGGCGCCGCTGCCCACCGCCAGGGCCGCAACATCTCCAGCGCCGGCCATCACCGGGATTCCTTGGGGGAGGCCGGTGGCGGCGGCCGCGCCAGGCGTGATGTGGCCGATGATATCCAGCGAGGAGTGGAGGCGTGGCAACTGCTGCGGCTCGAGGCCGAGCAACTCGAGCAACTCGGGTATCCAGCCCCCCCGTGTGAGGTCGAAAAGCAGGGTACACGATGCGTCTGAGTAGTCGGTGGCCAGTTGGCCGCTCAGCAAGAAGTTGAGATAATCTTTGGCGAAGACGATGTGGTGCGCCGCGGTGAGCAGCTCCGGCCGCTCGTTTTTGAGCCACAACAGCTTGCTGGCGACATAGATCGGGTTGGCAGGGTTGAAGACGGCTTGGCGCAGCTTGGGTGCGTAGTGCTCGTTGAGCCAGGCTGCTTCCGCTGTCGCACGTTGATCGAGCCAGATAATAGCGTTGCCGAGGGGCTCTTTGTGGGCGTCGAGCAGCACCACCCCGTTGAGTTGTCCCGACAGGGCCACGCCGGTCACGCGATCTATCTCGACCTTTTTCAAAACGTTCCCAACGGCGCCACAGACTGCTCGCCACCAGTCCGAGGGACGCTGCTCCGACCAGCCGACTGCCGGCTGGAGCAGCGGATATGGTGCTGAACTCTTCGCGATCACCTCGCCGGTTTCGCCCAGTGCCAGCACCTTGGTGGCCGAGGTGCCGAGGTCGATGCCGAGCGAGATATTCATCGTGGCGGGGTGTCTCTGGACAGGAAGCGGCGGGGGTTCTCGATGAGCAGCAGGTCGATTTCGGTCTGGGTGAACCCTTCCTCTTTGAGCCGCGGCACGAAGCGGGTCAACACGTAGTCGAGGCCCGGACCCCCACCGTAAGAACGCCAGTAAGAGGGGCGGCCCAGATCGTTTCCGATAAGCAGGTGTTGCCCATATCCGGCCTCGATCATCCCCCTGAGGAGCGCGACCAAGGCGCTGTCAGGGCCGTATTTGGCCTTGCCGAAACAGTCGTAGCCCAAGTAGGCGCCCAGCGCAGCGATTCTTTGGTGTTCGCCTGGGTCGATGGTTCGGTCCATATGGCTCAGGGCGATGTGGTGGGCCGGCACGTTTCGCTCGAGCAGGAAACCGACCTGCTCAAAGCCCATGGTTCCTCCGCTGGTGTGGGTGATGATGGGGGCGCCCGTTTCAGCGTAGGCGCGCGCCGCCACCCGGAAGAGTTTCCGCGCCCCCTCGCCGAAGTTGTTGTACTCGCTGCCGGCTTTGATGATGCCGGCTTTGATACGAGTGCCGTCGATGCCGATCGTGAGATCTCGCACCGTATCGCGTACCATGTCGTCTTCTGACACGGCGTAGAGCCAACGGCCCATGTAGTAGGGGCGGTTGTAGCCGGCCGTGACGACGACATGAAGTTCAGGGACCTTTTCGGCTACAGCGCGGATCTTGTGGATGTTTCGTCCGAAATCGACCGCGGTCAGCTCGAGCAGGGTCTGGCCACCCGCCCGCGCCCAGCTACGCAACTCTTCAGCCGACTTCTCCACGTTGCCGAGGGCGAAATCGGGATCGATGCGGTGCAGCCAGCTCGGGGGCTCCACGTAGAGGTGTTCATGGTAGTCGGTCACGCCTAACTGGCTGGTGTCGACCGGTCCATGCAGCGTTTCGATGCTCGCCATGATGGCCGCTCCTATTCTCTAGTGGGCGATGCCGTGAGTGTCGAGGAAGCCGGTCCAGAGTGCCGCGGCTCGGTCCGTACTCAGCTCCAGCCAGCGCCGGCCCTTTTCTGCGCTGGCAACGGTGGCATCACCGAAGATGCCCGTTCGCATGATATCTCCCATGGTGACTACCGAGGCGCCGTAGAGCTCGGGAATATCCGGATAGTCGGCCTCGGCCAGCCCCATGCGGACCAGCTCGGGATGTTGGGCGAGCATGAGCGAGGTCTCCACCTCTTCAGCGTGCAGGAGTTCTCCCTGCCACGCTCGGCTCTCGGCCTCTTCGAGGATGTCGTGCATGCCCGGATAGAAGAGGTGGAGCAGTTTGAGCGGCACCTGATCAGCGATCTTCTCTCGTAGCGCGTATTTGAGGGGTGAGCGGTTGGCTTCATGTCCGGTGACGATGCAGAGCGCTTTTACCCCGTAACGCGTTACACTTTCGGCGACGTCGCGGATGAGTTCGGTGAAGGTTTCAAAGCGCAGCGTCAGGGTGCCGGGGATATCGCGCCAGGTCCAGGAATAGCCGAAGGGGAGAGCGGGCAAGACCAGGCCGCAACTTTTCTGGGCTACCCGATGAACGAAAGCTTCAGCAAGCAGCGTGTCGGTCGTGAGCGGCAGGTGGGGGCCGTGCTGCTCGGTGGCGCCGATCGGCAACAGCGCAGCCGGGTAATGGGCGATAAAGTCTCTGACTTCGGGTAGGGTTGCGGTTTTCGCCGCCAGGTAGCTGTTGATGAAGTCCTCCGGGGAAGTAGCCCAGGGGGTCAGCCTGGGGGAGAGTGCTGAAGCGCGCGAACCCGTAGCGCATCGGCGTAGCCGGGGGTGCAATCCCAGGACTCCTGGGAGACCGATACTCCGCTCAGAGCTCCTGGCGCCAAGCCGGCGAGGAACAGTGCCGGTTCATTCAGTAGGGTAGGGCGGGCGAGGGTACGACGCTCCGCTTTGGAGAGATGGGCGAAGAAGCCGGTATCGACTTTCACCGACGGGTAGAGGGTGTTGACATTGACACCGCTCCCGGCAAGCTCGAGCGAGAGCACGAAGGCGAGCGCCTCCACGGCCGCCTTCGAAGCGCTGTAAACGGCGTCTCCGGCGATTCCCTGTTGGAACAAGCCCAGCGAAGAGGTGATGAACACGATATTGCCGCTCCCACGCGAGCGCATGGTGGGGAGTACCGCTCTGGTCACGATCACCGCACCGGTGACGTTGACCTCGAAGACCTGACGCCAGGTCTCGAGGGGGATGTCCGTAAGTTGGTGGTGGCTGAGGTCGGTCACAGCGGCGTTGTTGATGAGGATGTCGAGTGACCCGAAGCGTTCCAGGCCGGCCTCGATCGCCCGCTCCACCGCCGATGGATCGGTGATGTCGGTTGTCAGTGTGAGACGCCCGGATTTGGGCTCCGGCGGTTCGAGATCGAGCGCGGCCACGCGGATACCGGCGGCCTCGAGCGCCAACATCAACTGGTAGCCGATCCCCCGCCCGGCTCCCGTGACCAGGGCCGTGCGCCCTGCCAACTTACTCATCGCACGGCTCCCAGGGTGAGCCCTTCGGTGATGTGGCGTTGCGCGAAGAAGACGACCAAGAAGGCCGGGAGCAGTGCCGAGACAGAGATGGCGCTCATCAGCGGCCAGTCGAAGTTCATGGTTCCGGCCAGCGAAGCGATCAGCGCGGGGACGGTCTGCGCCTCGCTGGAGGTGAGGATGAAGGCGAACAGGAACTCGTTCCAAGAAAAAACGAACACCAGCAGCGCCACCGCGATGAGCATCGGGCGGCTGACCGGCAAGAGGACGCGCCACAGCACCTGGAGGTGGTTGGCGCCGTCGATCAGCGCCGCGTCCTCTATATCTTGTGGCAGCTCGTCAAAGTAGCCGAGCAGCAGCCAGATGGCGAGCGGCAAATTGATGGTGAGGTGGGCGATGATCACCGCGGTGATGGTGTCGAGCAGGTTGAGGCTGCGCATGAACACGAAGATGGGCAGCACCACCCCGAAGGCTGGCGCCATGCGGATCGACAGGATCCAGAAGGAGACGTTCTTACGCACGCTCCCGCGCATGCGCGACAGCGCATACGCGGCTGGGACGCCGAACACCAAGGCCAGAAGCACGTTGATGAGGGCGATGGTGATGCTGTTTCCAAAGGTGTGAAGCAGGCCACCGAAGAGCAACTTTTCGTAGGCGAGGAAGGTCGGTTCGAAAATGATGCGGGGAGGCATCAACAGCGATTCGTAGCGCGATTTGAGCGATCCCAGCAGGAGCCACAGGATCGGGAACAGCACGAAGATCAGGTAGATGACGATGTAGCCGCCTACGAGAAGCCTGCCGAGGGTCTTGCCGGTAGGGTGTCGCCTCATCGCTGCAACCTCTTGGTCAGAAAGAGGGTGGTGATGACGGCCAGAACCATCATGACCACGGCGATGGCCGCACCGCGGCCGAGGTCGAAGTAGGTAAAGGCCGTCTTCCAGCCGAAGATAGACAGGGTTTGGGTGGCGGTTCCCGGGCCCCCTTGGGTCATGACGAAGATAAGGTCGAAGGTGTTGATGGCGTCGATGGCCCTAAAGATCAGCCCGATGATGATGGCCGGTACGAGAAGCGGCAGCGTGATATACAAGAACTCCTGTCGCGCGCCGGCGCCGTCGATGCGGGCGGCCTCATAGAGCTCTACCGGGATCGACTGCAGGGCGGCCAGCAGGATCAGGAACATAAACGATGTCTTGCTCCAGATGTCGGCGATGACGATCGATACCAGCGCCAAGGTGGGATGGGCCAGCAGGCTTACGGTGATACCCAGCGCGGGGAACAGGTACCCTCCGACCAACCCGATCTCCCGGTTGAGCAGGAACTTCCAGGCGAAGCCGGCCACTACCGGGGGGACCAGAAGTGGCAAGATGATGAGAGCTCGAACGACGCCGCGGGCGAAAATCGCCTTGCTGAGCGATATGGCGAGACCCAAGCCGAACGCGAAACTCAATAGGCTGGTGAGCAGCAGGTAGCTGCCGGTCACGCGCAGAGATTCCCAAAAGGCACTCGAGCGGAACAGCGCGATGAAGTTTCCCAGGCCGGTGAAGTACTGCTGGGGTTGGAAGACGATCCAGTGCCGTACGCTCAACCAGAGCAGGTAGAGGGTGGGGAAGAGGACGATCGCGGCCAGCACCAGGACAGCCGGCAGCAGGAAACCGATCGGAAAACGAGCCAGGCGCCTGATGGGGTGTCGCTTGCTGGGATGGTAGGCCATTGGAAGACTCGGATCCCGGGGCGCAGCACCCCGGGATCCGTCTCATGCAGAGATTACCGGTAGTAACCGGCTGTCGTCATGCGCTCGAGCGCCCACACCTGCAGTTCATTCAAGGCGCTGTCCACATCGCCGGAGGTGATCGCCTTCGAAGCGGCGGTGCCGATCTTGTCCATGAACTCCGCCAACTCGGGGATGTAGGGGAAGTAGTAGGGGTCCGACGCCTGAATGGCGGCCTCGTTGAGGTCGATCTCATCACTACCCCAACGGTTGACGAGCGTCTCGCTGTGCATCACCGAGGGGATGGTCACCGACGGCCACTGCGTCTGATCGGCGAAGGCCTGCATCGAGCGGTTGCCGGTCAACAGGGCCAACACCTTGACGGCTTCGGCTTTGTTCTTCGAGGAGGCGGGGACGCCTAGCGAGAAGGTCCAGAAGCTCTGGATCGGTTTGCCCGAGGGGCCGGTGACGATCGGCGCGAAGGCGCTATTGTCGCGCACCAGCTCGTTTTCGGTCGAGGTGATGGCCGCATAGCCGTTGATGGCGCTGGGCAGCAGCACGGCCGCACGCCCTTGCGAGTAGAGGTTCATCATGTCGACCCAGGTGTGGGTGGCGATGCCCGGCGGACCGTACTCACGTGAGAGGTTGACGAAACTTTCAAAGCCCGCCCTGAAATCCCCGGTGAAAATGGGTTTGGCCCTGGTGCTACGGATCTCTTCAGGCGTGGTGACACCACCCTCGAACCAAGCGGGATAACCGGCGTAGGCGTAGACGAAACCGGTGAGGTCGAGCGAGGGCTCTTCGCCCGGTGCGCCGCGCATCGTCAAGGGGTAGATGTCGGTGATCCCGTCGGCTTCAAAGCCTGTCTTGAGCTGTTCGAGCGCGGTCGAAAGCTCGTCGGTGGTGGTAGGCACCTCGATGCCGTAACGGTCGAACAGGTCTGTGCGGTAGATGATGCCCGGGCCGAACGAGTAGTAAGACAGCCCGTAGAGGTTGCCGTCTACGGTGTTGGCCGTCAGGAACTGCGGGTAGAGGTCGCTTAAGGTGATGTACTGATCGAGATCACCGGTGGCCAGATAACCGTCGAGGGGCTCGAGGAAGCCGCTGTAGCCGTAGGTTTGAACGGCGCCATCGCTTCCGAGCAGAATGACGTCGTAGCGGCCCGCGCCAGAGATCAGATCGGTGAGGACTTTTTGCCGTACGGCGGTTTCATCGCCCCACTCGATGGTGACGTTGATGTTCTCTTGTTCTTCGAAGGCCAGCAGGCGTTCGGTCTTCTCCGTACCCGTACTTCCGAAGAGGTCGGGCCAGGCGAAGCCTTGTGCGAAGGCGATCACCCGGATGTCGGTCTGCTGGGCCAAGGCGGCACCGGCGAGCAACGCGAGCGCCAAAACGATCAAGATCTTTCTCATGAACTCTCCTCTCACGGTTCTGCCTTCTATGGGCTTGGCTAGGAATTCTGTCTCGACTAGCCGACAACAAGCAGTGTCAGGTCAGCTTTCTCACCTCCCAACGGATGGAGAGTAGGAAACCTACCCCATGGTGGGTACTGTGCCAACAGAATACCGTAACCGTGTCCTTCCAACGGATGGAGAGTAGGAAACCTACCTCATGGTGGGTACTGTGCCAACAGAATACCGTAACCGTGTCCTTGGTGATGGTTGTAGGGAGCTTGGCCTGCAAGTATCTTCCGGCCTGTGAGATTGCTACACTCTGGTAGGTTGTGATGAACGAGTCGCTCCCACTAGGCAAGCTACCGGCCGAGTTGTTGGCGAAGCTGCTGGCTTCGGCACCGGCACGCGCTCCACGACTGGTGCTCGGTCCCGGTGTAGGTTTGGACTGCGCGGTGTTGGAGTTCGGCGACACCATGTTGGTGCTCAAGTCTGATCCCGTCACCTTTGCAAGTGACGAGATCGGCTGGTACTTGGTGCAGGTGAACGCCAACGACATCGCCACCACCGGGGCAACGCCCCGCTGGCTTTTGTCGACCGTGCTGTTGCCTGAGGGGCAAGCCACCACCTCTATGGCGGAGAACATCAACCGTCAGGTCTACCGCGCCTGTTCGGAGCTGGGTATCGCAGTGATCGGTGGTCACACCGAGATCACCCACGGACTCGACCGCCCCATCCTGATGGGTACCTTGATCGGTGAGGTCGCGCGGGATCGCTTGGTGACCCCACGTGGGGTTCGTCCGGGAGACCGTTTGCTCTTGACCAAGGGCGTACCCATCGAGGCCACCGCACTGCTGGCTCGTGAATTTCCTGACCGCTTGCGAGGTGGGCTGAGCAAAGCCGAGCTTCAACAGGCCCGCGAGTTCCTCTATACACCGGGCATCAGCGTGCTACGAGATGCCCAGCTCGCTCTCGAGGCCGGGGAGGTCACCGCGATGCACGATCCCACCGAGGGCGGGCTGTTGTCGGCGCTCTGGGAGCTGGCGGAGGCGGGAGGTGTCTCGCTTCAGGTCGATCTCTCGAAGGTAGCGGTTCCACCGCTGGCCGCGCGTATATGCCGTCTGCTCGAGCTCGATCCCTTGGCGGCGATCGCTTCAGGGGCGTTGCTCTTGACCGTAGTACCCGATGATGCCAGTCGCATCGCTGGAGCCCTGCGCGACCAGGGGATCGCTTGCCGCGAGATCGGTTGGGTCGAGACCGGCCCGGCTGCGGTGTGGCACTCTCGTAGCGAAGGTCGAACTCTGGTGATGCGTCCGGAGCGCGATGAGGTGGCTCGAGCCTTCGAGTCGTGAGGCAGCGTGGTTCAACCGGCCCGGCAGACGGTCGCGCTGAGGTTGCCGGGGAGGTGATGCAATGACCACCAGCTTCCGCACAACGATTCCGGGCTGAAAAAGCCCGTCCAGTACACCGATATCACTTGCTTCAAATGCGGGTATCGAGGTATAATGGCAAGGGAGCTCAGGGGGTTTTTGGGTGCTTGTCACTCTTGAAATCCTTGGGAAAGCCCCTACATAGCGGTGTACCGGTTAACGCCACCTCACGCTGGCGGTATACTCTCCCATCTATCTTTTGAATCGACTGTACCGATGCTGAAACCGGCCTCCGCTGGTGGTGAAGAGTGGAACTCCGTATGCCGTGGGGGAAGGACGAAAGTACCGAAACGAGGTGGTGAAGATGATGCCATCACAATGGTTGTTGGAGATGGATCCCAGCCGTGCCGAATGGCCTGAATCAGCCCTGGCAGAGACACTTCATAACGCTGGCAGCAGGGATCGAAACCGTGAGCAAATAGATCGAGATGAGATGTTTGAGGGGGTCGATCCTGATCTTGAAGAGGATCAGGATGAGGTAGATATCGAGGCGCTGGAAGCCCGTGCGCAGCGTGAGGCCTTGGCTGAGCAGGGGTCTCTCAGCCGAGACTCGGTTCGCCAGTACCTGCGTGAGATCGGTACCGTCGACCTATTGACCCCGGCAGAAGAGGTCAATCTGGCGCGGCGCCTCGATGCGGGCCAGGGAGCTGTGCGGCGCTTGGAGATAGTCGGTGGTAAACTCACAGCGCGTGAGCGCCGTCAGCTCCAACGGACGGTGGAAGATGGCGAGCTGGCCAGGCAACATCTCACCGAAGCGAACCTGCGGCTGGTTGTGTCTGTTGCCAAGAAGTACCGGGGGAGAGGCCTCGGCTTCCAAGATCTTATTCAAGAGGGCAATCAAGGTCTGATCCGCGCGGTGGAGAAGTTCGACTATCATCGGGGGTATCGTTTTTCCACCTATGCGGTGTGGTGGATTCGTCAGGCTATCGTGAGGGCGATCGGCAACACCTCTCGTGCCATTCGCTTGCCGGTTCACTTCGGTGAGACGCTGAGCCAGTTGCGGCGTAGCGCCAACCGTTTGGAGCAAGAGCTGGGACGTGACCCCACGACCGAAGAGATCGCGACGGCCATGGGTCCTGGTTGGGATGTCGAAAAGGTCGAGGAATCCTTTCAACTCTCCCGCGAGCCGATCTCGCTCGATCGACCGGTCGGGGAAGAGGAAGAGTCGATGGTGGGCGACTTCGTCGCTGACGATTCCGTGATCTCTCCACTAGAGCAGACCAGCGATACGCTCTTGCGAGAAGGTATCGAGGTGGCGCTCGAGCGGTTGAGCGAGCGCGAGGCGCTCATCTTGAGGCTGCGCTTCGGTTTACAAGACGGGCGAGAACATACCCTGCAAGAGGTTGGTGATCATCTCGGTTTGACCCGTGAGCGCATCAGGCAGCTCGAGAACAAGGCCCTGAGAAAGCTCAGGTATTTCGAAAGAAGTCGCCAAGAGCTACGCGATTTCGTTTAAGCTTTCGACCTTTCCCAATACGTGACAGAATACGGTGAGCAGGTAGTATGGTTACTACGCTGTTGACTGAGAGGAACCTATGGCTTGCCGACAATGCCAGGGGATAGAGCGGCAATTCAACGTGCGAGAGGTCGCCAGGGATCTGAAGACGTACCGTAGAAACGGTCCCTCCAAGACGACCCGGATGTTGATCGAAGCCCTCGAGGCCGCAGGGGTCGAGGGCCAGTCACTACTCGATATCGGTGGTGGGGTGGGAGCGATCCAGCATGCGTTGCTCAGAGCCGGCGCTTCGGGCGCGACCCATGTGGACGCCTCGAGTGCCTACTTAGATGCCGCCAAGGAGGAAGCGGAGCGGCAAGGGCACGCGGAGCTCATCAGCCACCAGCATGGGGACTTCGTCGAGCTGGCACCAGAGGTTTCTGCCGCCGATATCGTGACGCTCGACAAGGTCATCTGCTGCTATCACGACGTGGTAACGTTGGTAGGACTCTCCGCTGAGCGAGCGAGAAAGCTCTACGGACTGGTCTACCCGCGTGACAACTGGTGGTTACGTCCTGTCTTCCCATTTTTCAACCTGCTGTTGCGGCTCATGCGCAGAGATTTCCGCGTCTTTTTGCACCCCACGAAAGAGGTCGATGCGCTGGTGGGTCGCCACGGGCTGCGGAGGCGCTTTTACGGCACGACCCTTATATGGCAGGTCGTGGTCTACGGACGTTAGGGCTCGAGCAGGGTCCAGTTCAAACCTCGGTAATTTCTAAATCCGCTGTCGGCCGTAACCCAGGTCACGCCACTCTCAATGGCCAGGGCGGCGAGGTAGGCATCGGGCACGGTATTACCACGGGCACGCGTCTCCTTACAGAGCCTTTCGAAGATGTTCCAATGCTTTGCTCCGGGCATCAAGCCTATTGCGGCAGGGTGTGTGCGAATCACATTGGTGAATGCCAGTGCCTCGTCCAAAGGCGTTGGCGTTTTGAAGATCCTCGCGTGCGTCACGATTCTTACGAACGCGCTCAAAACGATGTCGCTGTAGGCAAAGGTGGTGGGGGTGTGTAAAAGATCGTTCAGCCAATCGTAATAGAACGGGTGATCGGGCAAGTCGGTACGGTAGGCTCGAAGATAGATATTGACATCGCAAAGAGTCATTGTCCGGTTCGGTCTTCAGACGACTCCAAGGCTGCCAACAGCGCCGCGTTGCTGCTGATGTCGACACCTTCTCGTAGCCCATCACCTTCGAAGGTCGGCAGGATGATCGTTCTGGGTGATGCCAGGTTCTTTTCCCGTGCGAGGTAGGCGACCAGAGCGTCGTGAATCAGCTCGGTGAAACTGCGCTTTGTCAAGAGTGCGTGCTGTTTCACTTCAAAGAATAGATCGTCATCGAGCCGTACGGTGGTTCTCATAAGACCATGGTGACATATCTGCATCAAAATGTCATATGAGACCCTGTTGATCAACCGGGTTTCTGGTCATTGTTTCATCCGTTTACTATGCTGTGTTTGGCCCGGCGCAGCCGGGCCAAACAAACGGGAAGTCATATCATTACATGAATGTTTTATGCAGAGACACCCTGAATTTCAACCTAGAGGGCTGGTGACGTTTTTGCCAAGATTCCTTTACTAAAGCCAAGTCCCCGTCCCGGCGCTGTGGACGATGGCCTCGATCACCTTCATGTTGGCCACCGAATCTTCGATCGGGGTCGGCACCTCGCTGTCTTGGAGGATAGCTTCGGAGAACAGGTCGCCCTGTACGGTGTACTGATCGGTGGTGTCGAGCAGGATCTCCTCGATCTCATCGCCCCGCTGGTGCCACATCCGGCAGGGCCGGTCGGGCGGTGCATTGAAGGGGATTTCGATCTCCACTCGCCCCTCGGTCCCGTAGATGTTGACCCGCTGGTAGGGGCTCAACTGAGTGGAGCAGGTAAAGGTCGAGGTGCCGCGGCCGAAATCGAGGATGCCCGAGGCGAGGCGGTCGGTCTTGAAGGTCGGGTCGTACTCGACGATGCCGATGACGCGCTCCGGTTCGGCTCCGAAGATGAAGCGCGACAGGCTGATGTTGTAACAGCCGATGTCCATCAATCCGCCCCCACCGATGTCGGCCATGTTGCGGACGTTGTCGGGGTCGACGTTCATGTACGAGAAAAACGAATTGATGGTCCGCAGCTCACCGATCGCTCCATCCTCCACCAGTTTCTTGGCCCGTCTCCACTGCGGGTGGTGCCGGTACATGAAGGCCTCCATCACCTTGAGTTCAGGGTGCGCCTTAGCGGCATCGATCAGCGTCTGACCTTCGGCTGCACTCAAGCCGATCGGCTTTTCACAGAGGACATGCTTACCTGCCTCGATCGCTTTCAGCGACCACGGCACGTGCAGGTGGTTGGGGAGTGGGTTGTAGACGGCGTCGATCTCGGGGTCCTCGAGCATCTCTTCATAGGAGCCGTAGGCTTTGGGAATCCCCAGCATTTGGGCCGCGCGTTGGGCCTTTTCTAGACTGCGCGACGAGATGGCGACCAGGTCGCAATACTGGCCACGCTGCATCGCGGGAAGAACTTTGGTGAGACCGATATCGGCGGTGCTCAGGACACCCCAGCGAACCTTTGACATGCTTGTCTCCTTCATGATGTGAGAGGACGAATCGTCTTGCTTTGATACTTCGATTGTACCGGGTCGGCTGCTACGAACGCCACTCGGTCCGTCCCCGAACTCTCTTTGCTCAAAAGAACGATCGGAATACCCATTGATGGGGTATCCGATCTAGACCTATCTTGAGATTTTGTGCTGTTTGTCGATCTGGAGTGGCCAGATCAATCGAGATCAATGGCGCAGCCTGTAGTACAAACGAACTGGGAGTTTGAGCTTGCTAATCGCAGCCTACTTCTCCCGCCGTCTGGTGCAAGGTGCTCGAGAGCCGGCGCCGGCTCGCTTGCAGGTTTTGCCCGGCGCTGATGAGCAGGTCGCCGATGATCCAGACGATGTGTTGCCAGAGATTCGATTGCAAAGCGCTCATCTCTCTGGTGAGACGTTCTCGTTGCCTACGCTCCAGTCGTTCCTGGTGTTGGCCCTTGGCTAG
>CP070651.1:3735265-3749486 GCA_020354625.1 Trueperaceae bacterium | reverse complement strand
CTGGATCTACCTGCCGACCGGCACCAGCCCCGGCTTCGGCGACATCGGAACCGGGCGCCTCCTGATCATCGACGCGCTGACTCTAAAACTCAACAAGGTACTCTCCATCCCCACCAACCCACACCACGCCAAGGCGTTCACCCACGCAGACGGCAGAGAACTGGTGCTCGCCTACGCCTTCCGGGAGGGCGGCTTCTACGTCCTCGATCCCTCTCAGAACAATCGGATCGTCGGCGGGGTGCCGAATGGTGAGTTGCAGGGGCGCGGCTACCTCGGCTTCGTCAGCTCCGACGGCAAGTACCTGCTTATCTCAGTACGCCCCCCTCGCGGCATCGAAGGAACGGGCACGGTGGCCGTGATCGATACCAGCACCTGGAAGATGATCAGGGTGATCGATGCGATCGACTCAGACCCGATCTGGATCTCATTTACCGCAGACGGTACTCACGCCTTTGTCAGTGGCGCTCGTGGCAGTCTCATCACCCGCATCAGCATGGAAGGACCCCCTCAAGCTTGGACGGTAGATGGCGTCGCAGGCGCCTCGGCCATCGGACCCTATGGCGTCCATCTCAACTGGGATGATACGCAACTCTGGGTAGTGAGCAAAGGTGAAACCACCCACAACCGCGGGATCAGCCTAGGATTGGTCAACCCAGTGATCATGAGAGCACCTCCGTACCGATCCTGGACGCCAGGCTCCGTTGGGGAGTTCTTTACGGGCTGCCTGAGAGGCGACCACGGCACCGTTCACCCCGACCCCGATCTCGACGAAATCTGGGTTACCTGCAACGGCTCTTTTGAAATCGTGGTCTTCGACATGTTCAATCGAGAAGTCGCCGAGCGCATTCCCATGCCCAACGGCGGCAGCACCCACTCGGGCGCTTTCGTGGCGTATGAGGTAGATGGCATGGGCGACGTGTTCGGCCAAGTACTCTCCGACCAAAACGGTCTGCACGGCAGCGCCTTGCAAGCCAAGAGAGAGATCCTGGGGCTCGAGTAACCCTTCGGTTCGGGGTGGGGTAACCCCACCTCGAACCAACTGTGCATGGGGAGAAGTACAATGACGACCATGACTACTATTAGACTGGCGATCTTGTCGTTGCTCCTTTGTGGCAGCTTCGCCCTCGCCCAGGCGGCGGCCGACGATGCCCTGATCCAAGAAGGCAGGACCATCTTCCGCGAGGTGGGTGGCATCGGCTGCGCGGCCTGCCACGGCACCTATGCGCTCGGCGACCTGCAGATCGGACCCGTGATCCGCGGTGTGAACGAGGTCCGCATCGAGGGTGCGCTCGACGGGGTCGAGGAGATGGAGTTTCTCATCTCGCTCATCAGCAAGAAAGACATCACAGCCCTGGCGGCCTATCTCGGCTATCTGGGCACGTTGGAACCGGCATCGGTCACCTTCAGGCAGGGCGAGTTCGACCCGGCCGAGCTGCAGGTAGCCCCCGAGACCCAGCTTCAACTCATCGTCACCAATTTGAGCCGCTCAGACTGCACCTTTTCTCTCGAGGGCGTGGATCTCGAGCCCATCGTCGTTCCAGGGAGAGATGCCAACGATCTCGTTTGGCACACGCCTGTCGAGACACGTACCCTCACCGCCGGCTGCCAGGAGGAAGCTGCAAGTTTCAGCATCCGGGTGGAGCCTCCTGCCGAGTGATTCCGTCACCGATGCCGGTGTCCGCGTAAGCGACAGAGGGTACGCGTCTCGAATCCATCGAAAGGAGTGATCATGCAAGCATCAGAGCGTCTCTCACTTTCCCAACGATACCCAGCGCTCAGGCAGTGGGCCAGAAATGGGCTGTATGTCGTCCTCGCCCTCGCGGTAGCGGCATCGTGGCTCCTCGCGGTCTATCTCCTCGACGGTCGCAATCTGTTAAACGGCGTCAAGCTCGACATTCAGACCGGCCGCGCCGGCAAGATGCAAACGATCAACGCCGTACTGTCTCGTTCGGCATCGTTGTCTCCTCACGTCGAAATGTTGACCGTCTACGCTACTGCGGAATTCTTTTCGGTGGCCAACAAGCAGGCGAAGGGGATCCCCTACGATCCGGCAACGGAGTTTATCTTTATTATCAATGAAGACACGCATATGGATGAACTCCCCTTGGTCCCGACACCGGCCAAGCTACGCATCGACGGCCGGGAGTTCGAACCCACGCACCTCGAAATGCTCACCTATTCCATCCACCACAAGGTCACCATCGCAACGTTCCCCAAAGTCGACGGCTCCGGTACACCGGTTCTCACATCAGACGCAGGGAAGCTCGAGCTCATCGCACCTGAAATCGAGATGACCTCTGCAGGGCGAAGCTACCGAGAAGGTACTGCCGTTGCCATGGAATGGCAACTCCCCATTTCGTACCCCGAAGGCGCCCTGAGTGACGAACGTATCCCCTTCAGTACCACCTTGGCCCTCGCCTTGGGTCTTTTGGCCACGGTTATGACCCCGTGCCTATTTCAACTCCTCGTCTTCTACCTATCGACCTTGACCGGGATGAGCACCGAAAAGCTCGAAGGGACCAGGATCGAACCTGTCGTTCGCAAACGTCTATTGCAGACCGCCCTAGGTTTTGTAGTCGGCTATACACTCCTGTTCACAGTCGCAGGTGCTCTCGCCGGCTTGGCAGGTGAAACCCTGCAGAGCATGTGGAATATCTGGACGCGTCCGCTCGCCATCACGGCCGGGAGCCTGATCGTGGTCATGGGCCTCTGGATGGCGGTGAGAGCCAGAGCACCACTGGTATGCCGTATACCACTTATCAACCGGCCCCAACTCCAAGCCAAGATGAGTAAAGGGGGTCTGCTGCAATCTTCGCTCATGGGCCTCGGCTTCGCGGTGGGATGCTCTACCTGCTTCGGTGGGGCGTTGATCGCTACGCTCTTGCTTTACGTCGGAACCTTGGGTTCCGCTTGGCAGGGGGCTTTCATCCTGTTCATCTTCTCGCTCGGTGTAGGGATCCCCTTCCTACTCGCTGCGGCTCTTCTCACCCGCGTCATGCCGCTCATGCAGGGGATGCAGCGCATGGCACCGACGATCGGTCTTATCACCAGTACCATCGTGATCGCCTTCGGCATCTTGATGATCACCGACAGGTTCCACCTGGTCAGCATGTGGCTCGCTCCCAGATTGGGAATGTTCTGAGTGGGGCACAGGCGATCTGAGAGCCGACTGGCACAAGATTATCGATTGCGCCTACCCGGGTAGGCGCAATCCCTTTTTGCGAGCCCTTGTTAATGCTGGTACACTAGGCGCCAACGCTCAACCCTGAGGAGTACCTATGTACACCATCGATCTCAAGGGAAAAACCGGCCTCGTTCTCGGCGTGACCAACCAGCGATCGATCGCCTGGTCGATCGCCAAACCGCTCGCTGAAGCGGGTGCCCGCCTGATCTTCAGCTACCAGGCAGAACGGTTGCGTGGCGCCCTCGAAAAGCTCACGCAGAACCTGGAGGACCCGGTTCTATACGAATGCGACGTACAGTTCGACGATCAGCTCGACAAGCTCTTCAAAGACATCGAATCCACGGTTGGGCGTCTCGACTTCGTCGTACACTCATTGGCCTACGCACCGCAGGCGACGTTTGAAAACCCTTTTTTCCACACGACCCGCGAAGATTGGCGCACGGCTATGGACGTCTCTGCTTACTCGCTGGTAGCCGTAGCCAAGCGCGCCGCCCCGCTTATGACTGAGGGCGGAAGTATCTTGACGATGACCTACCTGGCAGCGGAACGCGTGGTGCCGCACTACAACATGATGGGAGTGGCCAAGGCGGCTTTAGAGGCTTCGGTGCGCTTTCTCGCCTACGAGCTCGGACCAGCGGGTATCCGTGTCAACGCCATCAGTGCCGGACCGGTACGCACCGTTGCAGCACGCAGCATTTCAGGATTTGCCGGCATGTACGCCGAAGCTGGGAGACAGTCGATGCTCCAGCGCAACATCACACAAGAAGAGGTGGGGGCCGTGGGTCTCAGCCTGATCGCAGAACAACTCGGCAGCGGAATCACCGGCGAGATCGTGTTCGTCGATGCCGGGTATCACGCTATAGGGATGTTTGTTCCCGAAGATAACCGCTAGAAATCACACCGAGCCAGGTCCAGAACGGGAGTAGACGACGCCGTTTCTACAATCGGTAGGGCTAGGACCCGTTCACGAAAAGGTGTGTTGGGTAGGTCTCAACTCTCCATCAACTCGACGAAACGATTGCGGGCGTCGGTCGCTTTGCCCTTTTCGCCGCGTTCTTCCCACACACTGGCAAGACCCTCCCAAGCGACTTCGCTGTAGGGTTCGTGCTCGGTCATCGCTTGATAGAAGCGCGTAGCCGTCCTGAGATCGCCCCCCTGTTGTGACTGCTCCGCCGCAGCCTGCAGCAAGGAGAGGTGCTCGCCTTGTAGGCTCAGACGAACGCCCTCGATCCAACTCGAATCGAAGCCCGAAAGGAAATGTCCTTGGTAGAGCTGCATCGCGCTCGTAAAATCGTGTAGCTTCTTCGAATCACGGGCCTTCTGACTGAGAGCGCGGTAACGATCGACGTCGTAATCGATCTGGAACTTGTTGTGAAGGTAGTAGCGTCGATTTGCCGATTCGACGAGTTCACCCCCCATAACCTTACGGAGCCGGTAGAGCGTGGTATGGAAGCTGCTACTCGCCTTCGATTCGGTCTTACCCGGCCACAGCGCCTCGGCGACCTCGTAGGTCGTCGCACCAGAACGGTGCTCGAGCAGGTAGAAAAGCAGTTCCAGCGCCTTTAGAGAATCCCAATCGAGACGCTCGCTGTCGCGCAAGATCACCGGATGACCGAGACCTTTGGCGATCACGACACCTTCGAGTGGACGGCGAAGCTCTGCGATACGCCTCAGCCTCACCTCCACAGCATCGATCAACTCTTGACGCTCAAACGGTTTGGTCAGGTAGTCATCTGCTCCGAGCGTCATACCCCTACGAACGTAGGCGCGGCTCTCCATAGCAGTCAGGAACAGAAAGGGCACGCCTTTGAGCTCGTTGATCTCACGCGCCTTGGTATAAAACTCGAACCCATCGAGTCCAGGCATCGAGACATCCGAAATAATCACGTCGGGGTGCAGGCCTTCGCGTAACTCCTCAAGGGCATCGTACGGGCTTTCAAACGTCAACACGCTGAAGCCAGCACCGACAAGGCTCATTTCGATCAGCTTCAACAGGCCGATATCGTCGTCTACAGCGAGTACCAGTGTGGTGGACATCTCGCATAGTGTAACGGATGGGTATCGGGCTAGTTATGAATTTTATCTATTCTGGTTCAACTGATGCCCCAGAGCTCTACCCCCACTGAACGGGACTCTGATAGTGCACCAGAGCAGAATACTCGATACCCGTACTGCTATAAGGTGCCGTGGAGAACTTGATGTCGATGATGACATCGTCGGTTCCCATCGACTCGATAAAGCGACTGAGCCGCTCCTCAAAAAGATCGATGCTACTCGAACTAATCAGCTTGAACTTCGGTTCCATACGTGAGTCACCTCTCTGCGGCAGCAGCCTGCCTTAACGCCACCGGATCGTCTGCCATAATACCGTCGACCTCTAGTGCCAGTGCTTTTTGCACCTCAGAATCCTCGTTCACCGTCCACGTGCTCACAGTCAGGCCACGCTTCTGATAGCGGTGCATAAGCCGCGGCGTGAGCTTCCGAAAGTGTGGGTGAACGGCATCGACATGATACCAGCCCGCCAACCAACCCCCTTGCCAAAACCGGGGGGTGGACTCGTCGATGAGAAGACCACAGCGCAGGCGCGGAGCAACGAGTCGCAACTGAAGCAGGGTGAAGCGATTGAAACTAGACACGATGACACGATCGACCTCGCCACTGCGATAGATCGCTTGAGAGGACGAGCGTATGAGCCGATAGCCGCCCAGACCAGCGACTTTCAACTCGACATTGAGAAGCGTGCCAGGATAGTACGTCATGAGTTGAAGCAACTCTTCCAGCAACGGCACACGCGCATCGTATCGGAGCAGTTCCTCGTGGCTTAGCGACGTCACTGCCCGACCGGCGATATGAAGATCGTGTACGAGGACGAGTTGGCCGTCCCGCGTCCGCTGAACATCGCACTCAACACCATCGAGGCCGGCATCGAGTGCATATTGAAACGCTTCAAGGGTGTTTTCGGGACGCGCTCCCCGTACCCCGCGATGACCGATGAGGAGCGGCCTCTGGCGATCGACTCCAGGGAGTTTCCGAGGCTGCCAGAGCGGACCGTGCCAAAGGAACAGCAAGATCGTCAGACAGATGATATTGAGTAACGCAAGTGTCACCCTATGAGTATACGGGCTTCACCATCCGTGCAAAGATGATTCTCACCCATCCGAGTTTTGGTGGGATTTTCTCGATGATTCGATCGGCTTGGGGAAACGATAGATCAGGTGGAAACGCACGAGATAGCCAAAACGAGACCTCGCCAAGAATGGCTCATGAGGCTCATTCACCCGCTGGCACGGGTAGGTGTTCGCCTCTTTTCATACCTGGGTGTCAATCCTCTGCACCTCGTCGTCACTCACGGACTTTTAGGCTTGATTGCTGCCTGGCTCATTGCGAAGGAACCACCAGGTCTTCTGCTCGCTGCTCTGTTATTGCAGGTTAAGACCCTTCTCGACAATATCGACGGGGGCCTCGCCAGAGCAACCGGCCAAGTAACGCAGATGGGCCGTTACCTCGACACGGGCATCGATCTGATCGTCAACTTTGTGCTGTTCCTTGCGCTGAGCCGCTACGGCCCATTGGGACCTGCAATGGTAGCCTTTTTGATCCTTACCGTTCTACTCTCATTTGATTTCAACCTCGAACGACTCCACAAACGCGCCTTTTCAGATCGAGCCGACCAGACCTCCGGCCGTGCTCAAGACCCGGAGCCTATCGGCGCACCGCGATCACTTTTTTTTCTGTTCCGAGGGATCTATCTCCTGTTGTTGGCTCCTCAAGACCGGTTGATCGAGCGGCTCGAGCTATGGCGCTTTCGACGTCTGAGCGGCCAGAGTTACCTAGATGCCGACCCGGTTCAAAAGCGTGCATGGTCCGACCTCTTTTCTACCGCTTCGGTCGTCAATCTCGGCCTCAGCACGCAACTATTCGTCCTCGGAGTCTTCCTTGTGGTCGGGAGGCCGTATGGGTATGTCTACGCCATCTTTTTTCAGGGCGGTTACTTTCTGTGGGTTCAGCTACTGCGCACCGATCGTTTCCGTCGCACGCTACGAGGAGGTGATCGACCTTGACTGATCGGATAGACTTGAAAGCTCAGGCAGATCGGTACCCGGTGGTCACCGTGGGAGCGCTGGTAGTGAGCCCGAAGCGGCGTGTTCTCCTGGTCCACACGCACAAGTGGCGCGGACGCTGGGGGGTTCCGGGAGGAAAGATCGAATATGGTGAGTCGGTGCGGTGTGCCTTGCTGCGCGAGTTCCGAGAAGAAACCGGGCTCCGTTTGACAGAGATACGACGTGGCCCGGTCCAAGAAGCGATCGAAAGCCCAGAGTTCTTCAAAAAACGCCATTTCATCCTGCTCAACTTCATTGCCACATGTGAGAGCGAGCAGGTCGAACTCAACGATGAAGCTCAGCAGTTTGCCTGGGCCGACCCAGAAGAGGCCCTCACGCTCGACCTCAACACCCCCACTCGAGCCCTGATCGAGTTCTACCTGCGTCACGGATTCTCGACGGAGGTACTCACGTGACAACTTTTTGCCAGAGCAGAAGACGTCGATGCCGGCAGCCCTGGTAACCGGCTCCGCAAAAGGGATCGGCAAGGCTCTCATCTTGGCCTTGGCAGAAGATGGCTACGACGTTGCCGTCCACTACCGGTCGAGTCGAGACGCTGCCGATAGCGTCGTCAGAGAGGCGTCAAAAGCCGGTGTGCGCGCTATAGCCCTTCAAGCCGACGTTACCCGGCGCGACCAAGCGGAACAGCTGGTGGCGTCTGCTCACCAGGTTTTTGGCAGCCTAGATGTTCTTATCAACAATGTTGGCGACTATTACCGAGGCCCGCTCGCCGACCTCTCGCCGAATACCTGGCACGCGATGTTCGACAGCAATCTCCACGCCACGTTCTACACCTGCCAGAAAGCGACCGGAATCATGCGCAATCAAAGGAGGGGGCGCATCATCAATATCGGTTATGCCGGGGCGGAGAACCTGGTGGCCCGCCCCGCAATTGCAGCGTATGCCATCGCCAAAACGGGCGTCATTCTTTACAGCAAGGCGTTGGCGAAAAACGAGGCGGCAAACGGCATTACCGTCAATGTGATCAATCCGGGAGTCATGGAAAACAGCGATTCGAAACCGTTTCGTGAGATCCCGATGGGCCGTAGCGGTCATTTAGCAGAGCTCGTTGCAACTGCACGCTTTCTGCTCGCCCCCGAAGCCGCCTACGTAACCGGCGTGACGATAGAGGTCGCAGGTGGTTGGAATCTCTAGAAATGTGTTTCACACACCACCCTCTCTCGAGGCAGGTATCTACCGAGCCGTGAGACAGCTGCCGCCCTTACCGCTAGCCCAACGGAGCAATTTCTGGCCCATCACGACTGCGCTTTACGAACCCGTATGGCGAAGACGATCTCTGTCCCTCTTGACCTGCAACCGCTGCAGCGTATCTCAAGAATTGACCACGATGCTCGATTGGCTCAAACCCGAACCCGGCGAGATCATTCTCGACGCCGCTTGCTCAACCGCTCTCTACGCAAGGTTCCTGGGGCAGAGGGTGCCCGGCTTGAACCTCCACGCAGTCGACTTGAGCTTCGGGTTTCTCCAACGTGCCAAGGCGTACGCCGAACGAGAAGGGATCGAGCTGAACCTCGTAGAAGCCGAAGTGGGCGATCTCCCCTACCGAGACGGGGTCTTCGATGCCATCGTCTGCGGAGGATCTCTCAACGAGTTCATCGATCTCGAACGGACCCTTTTTGATCTCGGACGCGTCTTGAAACCGCGGGGTCGCCTCTGGCTGATGCTGGTGCAACGGTCGAGGAATCCGTTCGGTCGCTCACTACAAGCGCTTCTCCAGACCACCGGGTTGAGCTTCCCGTGCCCTGAGACGGTCAGCTCGATCGCCGCTACGGCTGGACTAAAACTCATCAAACAGCGTCGAGTTGTCGATATCGCTTTCAATCTATTCGAGCAGGGGGAGAACGACGATCACCTGCAAACGCCCGAGGGCCCCATCAAACAGGTGCGGTAAGCTAGCAAAGATGAGTCGAGCCCCTCGTGACCCAACCGGCCAACCCACCCTTTTCAGCGAAGAGACCTCGTCCTTACCCACCTCGCAACACAAGGTCGTGGTGATCGACGGTCATGCGCTCGCCTACCGGAGCTACTACGCGATACGCGATCTCGTAAGCAGTAAGGGCGTAAGCACCAACGCGGTCTACGGCTTTGTAAGGACGCTGACCCGGATCCTCAAAGAAGAGGGGAAACACGACGCTACCATAGTTACCTTCGATGCCCCGGCCAAAACCTTCCGCCATGAACAGTACGAGGACTATAAGGCGGGAAGGGCCCCGACACCCGAAGACTTACCTGGACAGATCGACATCATCAAGCACTTCCTCGACCTCCTCGGACTATTCCGACTCGAAGTGCCCGGTCTCGAAGCGGATGACCTGTTCGGTACCATCGCCAAGCGTTGCGAAGGCATGGGGTATCAGGTCGAAATCATCACGAGTGACCGCGACGCGTTCCAGCTCATCTCGGAACGCGTCCGGGTACGCGGCTTGGACAAACGCGACATGATCGGTCCCCAAGAGGTATTTGAAAAGTACGGCGTCACCGTGGAGCAGTGGACCGACTACCGAGCGCTGACAGGTGACTCGAGCGACAATATTCCCGGGGCCCGAGGAATCGGTCCCGTCAGTGCTAAAAAGCTCTTGCAGCGGTATGGTGATCTCGACTATATCCTCGCCCACCTCGACGAAGTCGAACCGGCTGGTATCGCCAAAAAAATTCGTGACTCGCTCACTGATGTCGAGATCTCACGAGAGCTTTCGATCA
Source organism: Trueperaceae bacterium (assembly GCA_020354625.1). Taxonomy (GTDB): domain Bacteria; phylum Deinococcota; class Deinococci; order Deinococcales; family Trueperaceae. The sequence goes on along the minus strand of CP070651.1, from coordinate 3,739,481 downwards.
TCGTCACCGACGCCGATATCGAGGTCACACCTGAAACCTGGTCCAGACGCGACGCCGACGACGCGGGCCTCCGCGAGCTGCTGACGGAGCTGGAGTTCGGCTCGGTCTTGCGCGAACTCAACCTCAGCCGTGCAAGCGATTATCGTCATGTCCCCTGGGAGGAACGCCCAATCGAAGGGCGCATCGGCTTCGTCCTTTCAGGCCCAAGGACCATGGACGCCGAGCTCATCGATCTCGCGATTGCTAGAGATGGAAACGTCTCGAGTGCGCCAGACATCGACGAGGGGCTCGCCCTGTTGAAAACGGCGCGGCACGTGAGCGCGTGCGACGCCAAGGCGTTGGCGGTGCTCGGGGCAAAGCACGACGTGGACCTAACGCCTGAGGATGACCCGCTGCTGATGGCTTACGTACTCGACCCAAACACGACCCAAGCCGCGGCCGTCGCACGACGTTATGGGGCCTCGGAGTGGGGTGAAGACGCCGCCTCGAGAGCGCAGGTGACCGATGAGCTCCTTCAGATCCTGCCAGGGAAGCTCACGGACACACAACGGGCGCTCTACCAAAACATCGAACGACCCCTCCAGGCGGTATTGGCAGAGATGGAAATCCAGGGAATCACCGTCGACGAGGGACTTTTGAGGTCTCAATCCGAAGATTTGGCCGATCAGTTGGACCAGATCGAAACGCGGGTCCGTGACATCGCAGAAGATCCAGAGCTCAATCTCAACTCGCGAGATCAGCTCGCCAGCCTCCTGTTCGACAAACTCGGCCTCCAGACCGGAAGAAAGACATCGACGGGTAAGCGGAGTACTGCTGTCAGCACACTCGAGCCGCTCAAAGGGGACCATGAGGTCGTACAACTCATCCTCGACTACCGTGAACTCGCCAAGTTGAAGAGTACCTATCTAGATCCGCTTCCCAAGCTCATACACCCGATAACCGGAAGGGTCCACACGACCTTCAATCAGGCGGTTGTGGCTACAGGACGCCTGTCGAGCACTCATCCCAACCTACAGAACATCCCGGTGCGCACCGAACTCGGCCGCCAAATACGTAAGGCCTTCGTCGCCGGCCGTGGCAACGCACTGCTCGTAGCAGATTACTCGCAGATCGAACTCCGGGTTCTCGCCCACATCGCTGGAGAGGAAGCGCTCATCAACGCATTTCATGCCGGCGAAGATATCCATCGCCGAACCGCAGCAGAAGTGCACGGCGTCGGCATGTCCGAAGTCACCCCCGAGATGCGACGTGTGGCGAAGATCATCAACTTCGGCGTCCTCTATGGAATGTCTGCACACCGACTGACCCGCGAACTCGGCATCGACTACGTAGAGGCCGAAGCGTTTATCAACACCTACTTCGAACGCTATCCCAACGTCCGACACTACATCGATAGCACTCTCGACTCCTGTCGAGAGACGGGCTACGTCGAGACCCTGCTCGGGAGAAGACGCCTCATTCCCGATATACAAGCAAAAAACCGTAACGCTCGGGAGTACGCCGAGCGAACAGCTTACAACATGCCGATCCAAGGGACGGCTGCAGACATCATGAAGCTCGCCATGATCTCCCTGGCTCCGCAGCTCGGGCAATTCGACGGTCATCTTTTGCTCCAAGTACACGACGAATTGATCGTCGAAGCCCCAGATGCAGCGTGTGCCGACATCGCACCACTGATCCGCAAGACGATGGAAGAGGCCTTCGAGCTAAAGGTACCTCTCGTCGCCGACGTCGGGATCGGTGCGAACTGGCTGGAAGCCAAGTAGCTTCTTTAGCGTCAACTCCAGCGGCGCCTTCTGCGGCGCACGTGCAGGCGCACTCCTCCCTCATCGGTGTGGTGCTGACCCAAGTAGAGCTCCTGGACGTTACGGTCGGCATTCAATTCATCAGGAGTTCCTTGAAGAACGATTCTCCCGCTCTCCATCACATACCCGTAATCAGCGATACCGAGTGCCTGCATGGCGTTTTGCTCGACCAACAAGATACCGGTGCCGTGCTGATTGATGTTGTGAATGGCCCAAAAAATCTCTTCGATCAGGAGGGGGGCCAGGCCGAGGCTCGGCTCATCCAACAAGATCAGACGGGGACGGCTCATCATGGCCCGCGCGATCGCCAGCATCTGCTGTTCGCCACCGCTCATGGTTCCGCACACTTGATGCTTCCGCTCCTGAAGCCGTGGGAAAAGCTGATAAACCCCCTCTAGATCGTGCTGTACTTCCGAACGGTTTCTGCGATGATACGCTCCGAGTTGGAGGCTCTCGAGTACCGTCAATTGGGGAAACATGCCACGACCTTCCACCACGTAGGCTACACCGGAACGCGCGATTCTTTCGGTGCGGTAACGTTGCAGCGGCTCCCCCTCTAGCCGTATCTCCCCCCTCCTCGGCTCGTCCTCGATGAGACCCATAATGGTCTTGAGGAGGGTACTCTTCCCCGCACCGTTGGAGCCGAGCACGGCTACGCAACGCCCCGACTCGACCGTGATCGAGATTCCCCTCAAGATGGGGCGCTGTTTGAAATAGCCGCTCTCAAGATTGGTGATCTCCAGAAGGGGCATGCGTTCCCTCATACGAGCCGCTGGTGTCCTAGATAGGCTTCGATCACACTCGGATGGTTCTGCACCTCTTGCGGGGTACCATCAGCGATCAAAAGACCGTAGTCTAGCACGATCACTCGGTCGGCAAGCTGTCTCACCACTTTCAAATCGTGCTCCACCACCAAGAGTGTCAATCCGAATTCTTTTTTTAGCTGCAGTAGCCGGTAGAGCATGTCCGTCTTCTCTTCGCTGGTTAGGCCGGCCGTCGGCTCATCGAGGAGCAGCAGAGACGGTTCTGCCGTCAGCGTACGCGCCACTTCGATGAGTTTCTGAACGCCGTAAGGCAGCGCGGATACCTTCTCTCCACGAAAGGCCTGAAGATCGAGGAGCTCGAGGATCTCCTCCGCTCGCCGCCTCTGTCGCACTTCATCTCTCACCCAACCCGGCGTGCCCAAAAGTGCAGCAACCAAGCCAGATTTCACGTGGAGGTGACGACCCAACAACAGGTTATCCAAACAGCTAAGGTTGGCAAAGAGTTCGATGTTTTGAAAACTGCGAGCGATCCCCAAACCGGCAATTTTATGAGGTCTCAAGCGAGAAATCGACCTACCACGCCAGCGAATTTCACCACTTTGCGGGCGATAAAAGCCGCAAATACAGTTAAAAAGACTCGTCTTCCCAGCACCATTCGGTCCGATAAGCGCCACGACCTCGTCCGACCATAACGAGAAGCTGAGGTCACGCAGAACCTGCAACCCACCGAAATTGAGCTTGATCGTGTCGAACTCGAGCAGCGGCTCGGCTTTCATTCGCACCCCATCCCCGGTCTGGGTCGCGTCGCCGGTGCGGTCCGGCTAGCGCCAAAACACACCGCACCGGCAGAAACTCGATCAATATTGCAAGAAGTCTGTCACCGGTCGCAGCCCCACAGGGGTCATTCTTAGCAACATCACCGCAGTATTGCCTTGAAAGCTGTTCGAAAAATCGAGGTCGGCAAAGAGGCCTTCTTGGTAGCTATCGATGCTTTGCAAGGCTGCGGTCAGACCCTCACGGGTCAATTCCGGTCCAGCACGCTCCAGAGCCTCTACGAGGGGCTGCGAAAACGCGATGCCGGCCAGGGAGCGAAACGGATCGCGGGCAATCTGCGGCGCGTACTGTACGATCACTTCACCGAAGAGCCGATCAGCGATCGGATCACCGTTGCCCTCACCTACAACCACCGACGGAAGGCGCAACCAAGACCCCAACAGAGCGCCCTGCATCCGCGGCAGGCGAAGCAGGTTGGGATCGAGCAGGGTCACCGAAGCGAGGATCTGAGGCTGGTAATCGATCCGTTCAAACTCGTTCAAAAGCGACGCGGCCGAGCTCGGATCCGAGAACATGACCACCGTGTCCGCTCCGGAGCCTTTAAGCCGGAGGGCCTGGACCGCCATATTGGTCTCGCCCCGTTCGTAAGAAACTTTGTCTCCGACAGTAACTTCATCGATAGGCCGACCGAGGGCTCGGATCTCCTCCTCGAGCCCCCGCAGACCGGCTTGACCGTAGCCGTCGTTCTGGTAGAACATGGCGATGTTACGGCTCCCGAGTTCATCGACAGCATATCGCGTCAATAGCGCGGACTCGATCACGTAGTTGGTAAAGGTTGCATAGATGAGGCCCTCGCTCTGCTCGGCAAACAGT
>CP070651.1:3731935-3735165 GCA_020354625.1 Trueperaceae bacterium | reverse complement strand
GGTTGGTGAAGGGGTCGATACCGAGTGCACCGTTGTAAAACCCGGCACCCGCACGAGCCTGGCGGTGGTCGGTGTCGAGCCGCCTGATACCTTTCCGCTGCTCTTCTACCGTGAGAATCCGGCCGATGTCGCGCTCTCCTTCGACGACCTATGGTCGGTTCCGTTTCGTAGCTGCCGGGCGCTGGTGCTCACCGGCACCGGCTTGAGCCGCTCTCCCCGTCGTGAGGTGACGTTCGCGGCCGCCGAGCTCGCGGCGCAGCGCGGCGTCACCGTCTTTTTGGACCTCGACATCCGGCCCGACCAGTGGCACGACCCACGCGCCTACAGCGTCAACCTGCGCCGTTTGTTGCCCCTGGTCGATATCGCCATCGGCACCGAGGAAGAGCTCTACGCCGCTCTCATTCGCAACCCGAATCCTTCCGAGAGCACGTCCATCAAGCCTTTGAACGGTGCGGAACGCGGCGAACTTGACGAGCGGGTGGGTTCCTGGCTCGAGCGCCACACGAAACCGGGTGTGGTGGTGGTCAAACGTGGTGCGCGCGGCGTTTCCGTGAGAACGCGCGTTGCTGAGGAACACCTCCCCGCCTTCGAGGTAAAACCCGTCAACACCGTCGGTGCTGGAGACGCCTTCGCCAGCGGTCTCATCTACGGGCACCTCTCAGGGTGGGGGTGGCGTGAGAGCGCCCAGTTCGGCGCCGCCTGCGGAGCCTTGGTGGTCACGCGTCACGGTTGCTCCGAAGCCTTGCCCACCGCAGCCGAAGTACGGGCCTTCATCGCCGCGCAGCCAGAGGGTAACCCCGGGTCGATCGATTGACTCGGAACCGATATGATGGTCTCTCGTGCTGCTTGGAAGGGGGGGAGCCCGGTCGCTTGGTCCCGTTCTGCCAAGCGCTGCTAAGGAGGAAACGATGAACCACCTGTTGCGCCCTGGAAAAGGGCCTGGAACCGTGCTCGAGGCCACGCGGGCCTCGGTCGGTTGGGATTACCTGCAATATAAAGTCGTCTCGTTAGAGGCAGGCCAGACCGTCACCGAGCGAACCGAAGGCGACGAGATCGCCTTGGTGCCGCTTTCGGGGAGCGGACGCGTTTCGGTTGGGGGAGAGGTCTTCGAGCTGTCGCGCGAGAGCGTCTTCCACGGCCGGGCGCCGCTCGTTTACGCGCCGCCGGGCACTGAACTTGTGGTCGAAGCCGTCACCGCCTTCGAGTACGCGGTCGGCGGGGCGCCGGCCGAGGGCAAGTACCCGCTGCGCCTCATCGAACCGTCTGAGATGAAGTCGGAGCTCCGCGGCGGTGGCCCTGCCCGGCGCCAGGTCAACCACATACTCGCCCACCCGCTGCCGGCTGAGAGGTTGATCCTTTACGAGGTGTACGTACCGGGTGGCGCCTGGTCCGGCTGGCCTCCCCACTGCCATGACGGCAAGTTCGGCTCCCCTTATCTAGAGGAGACCTATTACTACCGAGTCGCTCCAGAAGACGGCTTTGCCATCCACCGCAACTACGCCACCGACACCGACTTCGACGAAGTGCTGCTGGTGCGTAGTGGCGACCTGGTATTGGTCACCGAAGGATTCCACCCGGTGGCGGCGGCGCCCGGATCGAACGTCTACTTTCTCAACTTTTTGGCGGGTGAACTCTACGATGACGCCCGCGCCACCCCGCCCTTCGACGACCCGGCCTACGCCTGGATCAAGGATGACTGGGAAGCGGGCAAGCTCGAACTGCCGCTAGAGAAAGGGTGATGGGTGACATGATTTCATGTTTTTGGCCCGGCGCGGCCGGGCCAAACAAACAGCGTTTCCATCACTCGTTGTAGTACGAACTGTCGTCAAAGGTAAAAGAGTTGTCGACGGGGTCGTAAGATTCACAGCCGGCAGCCGCCCAGCAGCTCTGGGCGCCCACGGTGTCATCGAAGGTTCCGGGATCGGCGTACTGGCTAAAGCACGAGTCGATATCGGCGCAGCCACCTCCTCCTGAACCGCCGCCCTGACCGAGATTCTGTCGGACATACTGTTCGCCGAAGGCGAGCGTGAAGATGCCGAGCACGAACTCGCGACGGTCTGCTTCTCCGGCTGCATGCCAGTTGGCTTGGACCCGGTCCCAGATCTCCCGGGCTTGGCTGAGGGAAGCTTGTTCATGGGGTGCGGCGTAGTGGAAGTTCTGTGCCAATGTCTGTATCACCAGCTCGGCTTCACTCTCGCTAAAGGCGTAGTGGTATCCCATCTGAGCCAATGAGAACTCCAGCGCCTCGACGAAGGCGAAGGCGCCGTCTCGCGTGAGGTTGCCGTACTGTCCTTGGGCGATGATGCTGGTGGCCGGTGACGGCCCGGGTGCCGGCGCCTGGGTCAAGCTTCCACCTTCGCGAACAGTGACGAAGCGGCTGCCGCCCGAATCGACCGTTAGAGTGTCGCCGTCGAGGGTCGCGTTGAACGGAAATCCGGCCCCTTGGTTCTGAAAGGTCCCGGTGAGGTTCGAACCGTTCGCCGTGGCCGTGAGCGGGTAGACTTGCCCGCTGAAGGTCAGCTCCCCGGTGTATTGTCCGCCGCTGCCCTGGAGCACTACGGTGAGCGTTTCGCCGATGAAGGTACCCACAAAGGGATCGGCCGGCACGCTCGGGGTTACCGGAGCCAGCGGGTTGGAGGGCGCTTGGGGAGTGGCCGGTGGTTGGGCGACGGGTTCCGCCGGTTGCTCACTACCTTGGATGCTGAAAACGAGCTCTTCGGGGTTATCGAAATCGATTTGGCCGTCTTCCGAGATCGAGAAGAGGTAGAGGTAGAGGGTGGCTCCCTCGAGATAGGCTTCGAAGGCGAGGTATCCATCCGTCCCTTCGACCAGGCCGTAGGAGACGTTATTATCTTGGGGATCGACTTCCCCTTCAAGGGGGAAGCGAGCTTGGTTGCCTGTGAGTTCACCCGTGATCGTGCCCGCGGCGTCTTGTTGCAAGGTGAGTGTGACGCCGGGCGCGCCGGTGGTATAGGTTCCGGAAAAGCTCTGAGCGGAGGCGATGGCCCACAGGCTCACTACCAGGACGGCTAAAAGTCGGAATACAGTTTGCTCGGCTGCGTTTCTCATACCTTCAAGCTCCTTCCAGATTGAAAAAAGAAGAAACAGGTCTTTTGCGGCACGGTAACAGCCTGACATGTGTGCGTTAGGGCATAAGGAAGATTCTTTACTCCAATAAAGCCGTGATGAGTAATGGGTGTTTCGAAAGGTACGGGTTTAACCTATGCCCC
>CP070651.1:3662910-3731835 GCA_020354625.1 Trueperaceae bacterium | reverse complement strand
CTCAAAGGAATCGCACAAAACCAGAACTTGAAGGGCTGGACAGAAGAGCGCTGGACGGAACTGAGAGCGACCTACTACGGGATGTGCGCCCGAGTGGATCATCAGTTCGGCATGATCTTGACCGCCTTGAGAGAAAAAGGAATCTACGACGATTCAGCCATCTTCTTCTTTTCCGACCACGGTGATTTCACTGGCGACTACGGACTGGTCGAGAAGACCCAGAACACCTTCGAAGACTGTCTGACCAACGTACCGTTCCTCGTCAAACCGCCGTCGTGGATCCCCTGTAAGGCTCGCGTCTCGGACGCACTCGTCGAGCTCATCGATTTTCCGGCAACCGTCGAAGACATCACCGGCATCCGACCCAACCACGACCACTTCGGACGCTCGCTCGTGCCGCTGATCAAAGGTGAAACAGAGGAGCACAGAGACGCTGTCTTTTGTGAAGGGGGTCGTCTGCATGGCGAAGTGCAGGCGATGGAACGCGAGCTGGGAGGTGCCAAGCGGAGACTTTATTGGCCGAGGCTTTACTTTCAACACCGCGATGGCGGCGAGCACGGTAAGGCCACCATGTGCCGCACAAAAGAACATAAGTACGTGATGCGGCTCTATGAACAAGACGAACTCTACGATCTCCGTGCCGATCCCCAAGAGAGGGTTAACCGGATCGACGACGACAGCTTGAGCGAGGTCAAGCGGGGGTTGAAGGAGAGACTCCTGCACTATTATGTGGAGACGGCTGATGTCGTCCCGCACGATGTGGACAGACGTAAGTGAACGTTCGAAATTCTAGCCGCGGAACTCTCAGCCTATGGTCCCGTCGAAGAAGGGCATCCATGCCTTGCCCATTCAACTTATGGAAGGAGTCACGCACGTGAACAACCACCTCAAACTAAAGCCTGTCGCACCCTATTGCGGTGCCGAGGTCGAGGGCCTCGACCTCTCCCAACCTCTGGACGGCGAAACCGTCGAAGCTCTCACTCAGGCGCTCGCCGAGCACTGCGTGCTCTTCTTTCAAGATCAGGAGCTGACGCCCGAACAACACAAACGCCTCGGGAACTACTTCGGCGAACTGCACCTGCACCCTGCCTGGCCGAGGCTCGTCGAAGGACATCCCGAGATCATGGAGATCTATGCAGACGAGAACTCGAAGCGCATCGCAGGCGAGGAGTGGCACTCGGATGTCTCTTGCGACAAAGAGCCCCCCCTCGGCACGATCCTGCGCCTGATCGAGGTCCCTCCTGTCGGCGGTGACACGCTTTTTGCGAATATGGTCGCGGCCTTCGAGGCCCTCTCATCCCCGATGCAGCGCCTGGTGGAGGGATTGACGGCACTGCACGACGGCGAGCAGGCCTACCGGGGCCGCTACGAGGGTGCAGACGAAACGGGCAAGGTCTACCCGAGGGCCGTCCACCCGGTCGTGGTCACGCACCCGGTGAGCGGCCGCAAGGCGATCTTCGTCAACCGCATCTTCACCACCCGCATCGTCGAGCTCTCCAAACAGGAGAGCGACGGCGTACTCCGTACGCTCTTCGAACACATCGAAAAACCGGACTTCCAGTGCCGGTTCCGCTGGCGGCCGAACTCCGTCGCTTTCTGGGACAACCGCTGCACCATGCACCTGGCGCTGTGGGACTACTACCCGAACCGTCGCCGGGGCAACCGGGTCACCATCAAGGGGGAAGCACCCACGTATCGGCCTTAAGCAGACGGTGCAGGTTCATAGCAAGAATAGTCGGTATGTTTTCTCTGCCCTGATGACTCATCGAAACCTTTGGTTTAGCAACAGCATACCGGAGACCGTTCACCGGCTTAGTTTTCGTGCGACCGGCTCAAGTCGCGATGCGCCTCCATCCACACCACCGCGAAGTCCACCAGCGCCCGCTGCCTAAAATGGCGCACCTCAGCGTCGATCATGCGCGTTACCGCGATGCCGTGGGCGATATCGAAAGCCCCACCGATCTGGTCGAAATCGTCGGTGGACAGCTCCAGCCCCTGGTACTCGAGCCAGCGCCTGCTACCGTCCACCAACATCGCCGACGCGGCCCGGACCTCGCGCTTACCGGGGTAGTCGGCACGGTACTCGGCCAGATGGAGCGAGGTGTTGCTGGTATGGTCCACGCCGAGCAACAAGACGTGGCCGTCGAGCTCATAGAGCTTGCCGATGGGCGAGCGCTCACCCAAATCCTGTGTCAGGACGTGATCACCGGTCAGAAATTCAGCGTTCGGCCCCAACGCAGCAAAGGAGGTCGTTGGATGGTTACTGCGAATCGCCCCCGGCCAGCTTCGAAACAGCTCCGCCACCACGCCCATCTGCCGGGTCGGGCTGGTGGCTGGGTCGAAAGCCGGCATGTGATCGCGTATGTGCTGCCACCAACGCTCGGGCACCGGCGGGTGCTGCCACTCAGCCGGGTCGGTGTTGGAGGTGGTATGCGTCGGCATCATCAGGGTGCCGTCCTCACCGAGCACCTCGAGCAGTGCCAGAATCATCGCCTGGGCGCCACCTATGATCCAACCGAACTTGCTCATGGCGGTGTGCACCAGCACCGTCTGACCCGCTGCGAGACCGCAATCGCGCAATTTCATCGCGAGCGATTCTGCGGTCAGCGGAACCTCTGTTCGAGCGACAAGGTCGGCTTCCGACATCGTCCACCTCCGGCCTGACCCACGCCTCCAAGGATAAGTCACCTCTCTCAAGCAGCAACGGTCTAGGCGCCACCAGGATACCCCCCCATCGCAACTCCTATTGTCCCTCGTTCTGGGAACCGGCGATCTGGTACTCATTTGCTTTTCCTATCGCATCATCGGCTCACGGAGTCGTCACCTAAAACGCCCACTCACCATCTCGCATGAGCGGCTCGGTAACGCCGTCTTCGCCGATACCGTCCACGTTCATCTGCCCCGAGCCGATCATGAAGTCGACGTGGATGAGGCTGCTGTTGCCACCTGCCGCAGCAAACTCTTCGGCAGACATGGCCGCGCCACCCTCTACGTTGAACCGGTAGCCCTGGCCCAGGGCCAGATGATTTGCGGCATTTTCGTCGATCAGGATGTTGTAGAACACTTTGCCGCTTTGCGAGATAGGCGAGCTATGCGGCACCAGGGCGATCTCACCAAGGGAGCGGGCACCTTCGTCGGTGTCGAGGAGGTTTTGCAAGGCTGAGGCGCCATTTGTGGCTTCGGACGCCACCACCCTCCCTCCCTTGAACGTCAAGCTGAACCGTTCAACGGTGACGCCGTCCACCACCAGAGGTTTGGTCGAGGTGACTACGCCGTCGACACGATCTCGGTGCGGGAGGGTGAATACCTCCTCGGTGGGGATGTTGGCCGTGAAGGAAATGCCGGCCTGGCTCTTGAGGCCACCGCTGTGCCACAGGTGCCCTTCGATCAGGCCGACGGTGAGGTCTGTGCCGGGGCCGGTCACCTTCAGCGCCTGGTAGCGCCTTCGGTTCAAGGTTTCGGCCCTTACCGCAAGCTGGCTGAGGTGCTGCTGCCAGGCTGCGACCGGATCGGCCTCCTTCGCCCGGCAGATTTCGAAAATGGTGTCCCAAAAGACGTCGCGGGCTTCGGTGGCAGGCAGATCGGGAAAGAGGGTCTCGGTCCAGCCCGACACCGGTGCCACAATCGCCGACCAGTTCACGGCACCCTGACTCAGCAGCTGCCACAACGGGCTGGTGCTCTTGTTGGCCTGTCCCTTGAGTGTGGCGACGTTGCCGGGATCGTGCCCCGCCAGGAGGCCGGGATCTTCACCGTAGATGCTGAGGATGGCCCCTCCCCTTTCGACGAACTCGAGCCCTGCCCGGTAACGCCAGTCCCCAACCTCTTCAAAAGAGCCGGCAGGGGCGTGTTCGAGTCGCACGGCTTGCAGCTGAGGGTCCTCCCAGATCACTTCGACGAGCGGTGAACCTACCCGGTACGCCTCGGCGACAATGGCTCGCACCAATGGCGCGAGTTCGAGTGGAACAGAGCCGATGTAAACGATCGGTGCACCGATGAGCAGGCGCTGTCCCGGCTGGAGATTCAACCCCACCTTGACGATTACTTCGGCGTATCGTTGCAAATCGCCACTGCTTCCGTATGTCATGTCGACTCCTTATTAAAAGACAGGTTCGGGAACACCGCTCTCGACCTGCTGTTGCTGATCGGTTCACGTTGAATGATAGTTCTTCGGTCTTAACGAAGGATGAGTACGACGGCCACTCGGTTCAGGCAACCGCAAGATCGATGTCGGTTATTCGAATACGAGCTGAAGATGATGCTCGGATTCGACACTTCCTCGAGACACAAACCACGAAAAAGCGGCTGACTCTATGTCAACCGCTTCTCGCTTTTCACCGTCTGTGACAGCCTTTCTTCGGCGCGCTTGTGAGGATTCGAACCCCAGACCTTCTGATCCGTAGTCTCGAATGGCGTTTTGGCTTGAGTGCGATTAAAAGCGAGGAGTGCATCTGAGACCGCGTTTTTAAAGACTTCTCTTCAGTTGAGATGGGTTGAGTATGACCGAACTGGCTGAGTTGGACCACAATTGGACCACAACTTTTGAGCCAAGACAGACTGTTGTTCTTTTGATTGCTTACGTGACATCTTGCGGCTCGATCAAGCGATTCAAGAGGTCGTGTCCGAAGCTGTCCAACGCGTTCTTCCTGGTGAAATTTGACCAAATCGTTTAGACTATTATCATGAGAACGCTACAACTTCATGAGGCCAAGGCCCGGCTCTCTGAGCTCGTTGAGGCAGCCTTGAACGGTGAGGAGATCATCATTTCCCGCCACGGCAAACCCGTCGCCAAGCTCGTCGGCCTCGCCAAGCCCGGCTGTCGCGAGTTAGGGTTCTACCCTATCCGCTTCGAGAGCAACCTGCTCGAGCCCACCGACAGCGAGTTGATCGAAGCCTTTTACAAGCAGGAATGAAGCGTGCGCTATCTACTCGACACCCATACGCTCGCCTGGGCGGTAGGCGATCCTAGCCTCCTCGGATCGAACGCACGGCAGCTTTTAGAGGACACCGACAACGAACTGCTCGTGAGCCCCGTCAGTATCTGGGAGATGAGCATCAAGCATCATAGCGGACGCTGGCCCGAGGTTGGCCCCTTTCTGGACGAGGAGCGTTTCAGCTATTTCTGTCAGCGACTCGGCCTCCAAGAGCTCGTGGTTCGCATCCCCCACACCCGTCTAGCAGGAAGTTTTTCTGTTGCACACAAGGACCCGTTCGATCGGTTGCTCGCAGCCCAGGCGCTGCTCGAAGGCATGCCACTCATCAGCAAAGATCCGCAGCTCGATCCGTTCGCCGTCACGCGGCTGTGGTAACCGTCGTCTCACCTGAATTGAATTTACCGGTTTTCGCCCAAGGCGAGCGCGACCGCCTCCTCGAGGGTTACCTTTGATTCGTTTCCTGGTTCGGAGCTAGCTGTGAGCCGTCGATAGCGCTCGCCATCGGCCAGCAGTCTTGCGGCACCGATCGCCTGTCGTAGATCCGTAGCAGCCCTCCAGAACACGCCGCTCTCTACGAGCTCGCCAGACGACGCAGCGAGCTGCGCGTACGCTTCCAGTGATTCGGCAATCGCATGACGTTCCTCCAACTCGACGCGTAGAGGTAGGCTCTCTCGGAGTTGCTCCTTCGCAAGGTCGAGTTCTCTTAGTTCCAAGGCGGTACGCCCCAAGCCGTAGAGGGCCGAAGCTGCTCGGCGACGGTCTCCGGCTTCGTTCGTCAGCGCCAGCGACGTTTCGAAGTGGACCCGTGCCTGCTCGATGTCGCCCTCCTCCAATACCAAGCTCCCCAATCCTTCAAACACATCGGCTTTGGTTGCGCCTCCTCGCACCTTGATCTGCGCCTCCTCGAAGAAAACCCAGGACACGGCGAGTTGCCCGCGGTGGCGAGCTACGGTACCGAGTTTGGTCAGCGCTCCGGCGACCTCTGGATCCTTAGCGACCACCCGTCGAACGGCCAGGCATTCGGCGTACACCCTGTGGGCAGCTTCGAGATCCCCTTTGGCCAAGTAGAGGTTGCCGAGTTTGTTGAGCGTGTGCGCGCTAGCCCAACGGTTGCCAAGCTCATTCATGATGGCGAGGTTCTCCTGGTAGAGCTCCATAGCCCTCAAATAGTCGCCGACCCGAAACGAGAGATGCGCGAGATGAAAGAGATTCCATTCCACTCCACTCTTATCGGCAAGCTCTCGGTAGAGGGTAAGGGCCTCTTCAAAGCACTCTGTGGCAGCCAAATAGTCCCCCAACTGTGTAAGAACCTGCCCGAGGTTCATTTCGTGATTAACGATCATGGTCCGGTGCTTGAGGGCATGATGGAGGAATTGACCCTGACGTATCGCGGTGGGTGTACCGATGAAAGTCTGCCTGCGGCGTTTCCGGATACCGCCAAGGCTGATGGGGTGGCTGGTCCGAAAAGCTGCCAGCTCTTTCAATTCGCCACCTTCATGCCGTAAGGTGTGAACGGCCGACCCGGGGGACTGTTTCGCGCAGTCCCCCTGTCTCTTTATCGTCTACCAAAGGAGAAACCCCGCCAAAAGCGGGGTTTCGTTTTTCCGTCCGTGACGGACTTTCTCTGGCGCGCCCGTGAGGATTCGAACCCCAGACCTTCTGATCCGTAGTCAGACGCTCTGATCCAGCTGAGCTACGGGCGCATGCTCGGTTGTCTCCACCCCATATCGATGAGGTGTGGCGGAGAGGGAGGGATTCGAACCCTCGATAGAGGTTTTGCCCCTATACTCCCTTAGCAGGGGAGCGCCTTCAGCCGCTCGGCCACCTCTCCGGACGCTGCCAGAACCCAACGTGTGGCGGAGGGTGAGGGATTCGAACCCCCGGTGGAGTTGCCCCCACAACGGTTTTCAAGACCGCCGCCTTCAACCACTCAGCCAACCCTCCGGTCAGCTGCCAACCGTTGGGTCGGCGTCAGAGAGTATACATAGCCGGGAGCGCCGCTGTCAACGCTCCTCGCGACGTCCCGGCAGCGCAGCGGGGGGTTGGTCGGCCGCCCATTTGGCTTGGCTCCAGAGCCCCCTCAAGGCGGCTACTTCTCGGCTGCTGGGCTCGGCCCGGTCGATGAGCCGGCGGTAGAGGCGGATGATGCTCGCTTGGCGCTGCGCATCGGTGTAACCGATGGTGTGGAAGAGCTCGAGCAGCTGCGCATACATCGCTTCGAGTTCCTCTCGGGGGGCGATATCGGCAGGTTCGGCTTCCGCCGGAGAAGCCTGTCTCCCGAGAAACCACTCATAGGCGATGAGATTCACGGCCTGAGCGAGGTTCAAAGACGCATAGGCCGCTGTCGGAATCCGAACGTACCCTTGGCAGAGATCGAGCTCCTCGTTGCTGAGCCCCTTATCTTCCGGACCGAACACCACAGCCCCACCCTGGCGCGGCAACAAAGCCGACAGATCGCGAGGTACAAGCACTTGGAACCCTTGCGAGCTCCGGCTACGAGCAGTGGTGCCGAGAACGGTGGTACAGCCGGCGATTGCATCCTGTAGAGTGGTGTGGATCAAGGCGCGCTCGAGCACATCCCCCGCATGAGACGCCAGGGCATAGGCGCGGCGGGTGAGGGTGCAGGTCGGGGCGACGAGAAAGAGCTCCGAAAGGCCGAAGTTCTTCATCACGCGAGCCACCGAGCCGATGTTGGCGTCGTCTTTGGTGCGCACGAGAATGATCCTCAAAGACACAGCCCAGCATACCGATCATGTGAACGGCGTCAAGTCGGCTCCCGTTACCACTTCACCGATATGCTAGCTTGGCGCTATGCGCTATAAGTTCTTCAAGAAAGAGCCTGACAACCCCAGAGTACCCCCGGGACAGAATGTCGCTCTGGGCTTCCCCGTCTTGACCTACGGACCGACTCCACGAATCGAAAAGGAAAAGGTGGAACTGAAGATCTTTGGCTTGGCCGAGGAAATGACGTTCTCATGGCAGGCGTTGATGGCGTTACCGCAAACCGAAGTGGTCGAGGACTTTCACTGCGTGACTCACTGGTCGAAGTTGGGGGTTACTTGGCGGGGAATCCTCACCAGCGACCTGATGGCAACCCTGAAGCCCTCGAAGGACGCGAGCCACGTCATGCTCCACTGTAACGGTGGCTATACGACCAATCTGAGCTTGGAAGACTTTTGCGCCGACGGGTGCCTGTTAGCTCACCAGCTCGAGGGGAAAGACATCCCAGTAGAGCACGGTGGCCCGCTGCGGGCAATCATCCCACATCTCTACGCCTGGAAGAGCGCCAAGTGGTTAAGCGGCATCGAGTTCATGGATGAGGATAGGTTCGGATTTTGGGAGCGAAACGGCTATCATCGCCGGGGTGATCCGTTTAAGGAGGAGCGGTACGGGTAGTGCTGATTGGCGAGCTCGTCAGCTCAGTTCCGGAATCTTATTCACGTGGGCGATTCTGGTGATGGGTGATGGGTGATGGGTGCTTCAACATTTGAAGCCGAACCCATCCGCTCTGACCGTTGCGTCTTTGGAGGAAACGAGTTTCAGATTCATTTTCATTTCGCAGTAGGCCCACGCATCACTCATTACGCATGTCCCATTACGGGTTTGGTGATGGGTAATGGGTGGTGGGTAATGGGTGCTTCAAAATTTGAAGCCGAACCCATCCACACCGACCGTTGCGTCTTTGGAGGAAACGAGTTCCAGGCTCAACTACGTTTCGTAGTGAGCCCACGCATCACTCATTACGCATGTCCCATTACGGTTCTGGTGACGGACTCGAGCTGACGTGCGCTGCAGTTACTCTTGCGCCAGAGCGTTGAGGCGCTTGGCAAGGCGCGACTTCTTGCGGGCCGCCGTGTTTTTGTGAAGCGTCGAACCCCGCGCCGCCTGGTCGATCAGGCTTTGCGAAACCTTCTGAAACTTGCCGGCCTCTTCAACATCACCTTGGCTGGCCGCTTGCACCGCTTTTTTCGAGAAGGTGCGGATCATGCTCTTTTGAGAGCGGTTGGCAAGCCGCTTCTTATCAGACTGGCGCTTATATTTCATGGCTGATCGGTTCCTGGCCATTATTCTCCTTATCGCACAGACCCATTCCGGCCTGAATCACCCTCGAGGGGTAGCCTATGAATGGTAGCACAGCGTTGCGGGTACCCGCAACGCTGTACGAAACGCCTTTTATACGGCAGGAATCTAGGTGCTGAGCTGACCGATGATAGCGAACATCGGCAGGAACATCCCGGCGACGATAAAACCCACAATGACGCCGAGGAATACGATCAATGCGGGCTCGAGGGCAGCGGTAAGACCATCGACGGCCTCATCCACTTCGCGCTCGTAGAAGCTGGCGATCTTTTCCAACATGCTATCGACCGCACCGGTCTCTTCACCGATCGCAACCATCGAACTAACCAAGGGTGGAAAGACCCCTGGATGCTTCAACAGCGTGGCGCTGATCGGCTCACCCCGTTGGACCGCTTCCTTCGTTTCCTCAAGTACATCCTCGACAATGACATTGCCAGAGGTACCTTTGGTGATATCGATCGACTCGATGATGTTGACACCGCTACGAAGCAGCAGTCCGAAGGTGTTGGAGAAGCTGGCGATCGCCGTCTTCTGCACCAGCGTTCCCAAAATGGGCAGCTTGAGGAGCAACCGATCGATGACGTGACGACCGTTATCGGTCTTGTAATAGAACCGTAAGCCAATAACCCCCGCAACGATGGTTATAAGTATGATGTACCACTGAAAGCGGAGAAAGTCGCTGATGGCGATGAGGACCTTTGTAAGTACTGGCAAGTCGGCCCCGAGCTGTCCGAGGATGCCGGCAAACTGAGGAACGATCCCGGTCAGCAGGAAATAGGTCACCCCGAGCGCAATCACCAACACGACCGTGGGGTAGGTAAGGGCGGTTTTGATCTTACCGCGGAGTTCTGCCTGCTTCTCGAGATAGGCGGCCACCCGGTTGAGAATGCCGTCGAGGTTACCAGAGACCTCACCGGCACGGACGAGGTGGATGAAGAGGTTACTAAACGTGCGGGGAAACTTGGCAATGGAATCGGACAATGGCAAACCGGTCTCGACATCCTCTCTGACTTTCTTGAGGATGTCTTTCATGCCTTGCTTGGCCGACTGCTTTTGGAGGATGGAGAGCGACTGGACGACGGGCAGACCGGCATTGATTACGGTGGCAAACTGCCGGCTAAACACGGTGACGTCACGAACCGTGGGCCCCCCGCCACCCGCTAACCACTTCGGTAACTTGATATCAGCCTGCAACCCGGACTTAGGAGTCTTGATCTCGGCGACGTAGTAGCCCTTTTCGCGCAGAGAAGCTGCTACATCTCTTTGCGAAGCAGCCTCCATCGTCGCAGTGATGATCTTACCACCCCTGTCTCGGGCCTTGTACTCAAAAACAGGCATTCTAACTCCTTACAGGTAAGCTGGTCCAAAACAATCTATCTAAATCAGTGTAGCGCGCATTTCTGTAACGCCGGTGATGGATTACTCACTTCACTGGTCGTGGCATAAGAAAACACGATCCCATCGGGATTGAACGGGTCTGAGACGAACTGCAGCGGATGCACGATCGTAGCGCTCGGAAGTCCCTTCAACTCCTCAGGCAAGCGGTAGCCATACCCCTTTGAGAGCCAGTGTCCATTCTTGGAAAGAACAACACAGGCGATGAAAGTCATACGGAGTGTCGGCAGCTTGTGAATCATGGTGCCGTGGCGTTCGGCACCGGCGATGCTCGAGCCCTTTGCGGGAGCAACCACGGCGCTCTCCAACAACCGGTACCCACGACCGTACTTCGCAGGAACGATCACGTCGACTCCTTCTTCTAAAAGCCGCTTACGAAGTGGTTTTAGCACGTAGTCGGGGTAACTGAGAATCGTGTCGCCGACCCTTACAGAGCCGTTCTGAAGGAGGGCATCGATCAAGAGGTTGGCAGCCTGCGACGCACCACGAAAGTTCGGGTGGTGGCCGTGTACCGGGAGGGGATAGGAGGCAGCGTGAGCCTTCATGAGAGACGCCCATACACGTTCTCTCAACTCTCCACTCGTCGGTCTCTCCGGGTTCACAGCGCCAGTTTACCTGCCTCCGCCGAAAGTGTACTCAATACAGACAGCTACAGCGGCACACAACCAAGCTGTTTTACAATACGCTATGCCTCGGGAGTCGAAGCTGCGCAAAACCGAACGGGCAGGGTCGGTTCTCGAGATCTTGCACGAACTCTACCCCGACGCCGCAACTGAACTCAGACATAACAACCCGTTCCAACTGCTTATCGCCACCATCTTATCCGCCCAAGCCACCGACGTGAGCGTCAACCGGGCGACTCCCGCCCTCTTCGAAGCCTTCCCGGACGCCGCTACGTTGGGGCGAGCAACCCCGGAAGAGGTCATGCCCACCATTCAAAAAATCGGGCTTTTCAGGACCAAGGCGAAGAACATCGTCGCTGCTGCAGCGGTCCTCGCTGAAAAGCACAACGGGATCGTCCCAACCGAATTCGAGGAACTGCTCAAACTGCCTGGGGTAGGCCGGAAGACGGCCAACGTGGTCTTGGCCAATGCATTTGGCCGGCCCGCCATCGCCGTCGATACCCACGTGGCGCGCCTCGCGGGAAGGCTCGGCTTCAGCCGGGAAACAAACCCCGATAAGATCGAACGAGATCTCGAACAGCTTTTCCCCCGCGACAGGTGGATCTTTGTGCATCACGCGCTGATCCTCCACGGCAGAAGGGTGTGTAACGCCCGAACACCACAGTGCAGCACGTGTCGGCTAAGCACTCTCTGTCCGAACAGCCTGGCGTAAGGAGAAGACATCGTGTTGGGCAGGTGTTGGGCACGACAACCCTAACCCCAAGGGTCGTGAGTGAACAGGAATGAGTGATGAGTAGTAGATAGCCGAACGGTTTGGCTCAACCAAGGCCTTCGCGACTCCCATCGCTCATCTCTCATGACTCATCACCACCAGGTTTTGATGCAATGCCTTCCCAAACCCACCTGGAGGGTGTCCCCAACACAAAAATCACCGATGCTCTCTGCTAGGCTTGAAGATATGGTCGATCTAGCAATCATCGGGGCAGGTCCCATCGGCCTCGAAGCCGCCATCCAAGCCAAGCGGGCATCGTTGCGTTATGTCGTCTTGGAAAAGGGTTGTATCGCGAACGCAATCTACCACTATCCGACCTACATGACGTTTTTCACGACCTCCGAAAGGCTCGAGATCGGTGGTCACCCGTTTGTAACCGCAACCGACAAGCCGACGCGTAAAGAGGCGCTCGAGTACTATCGAAAAGTCGTGCACAATGAAGCGCTCGACATCAAGCTCTACACGCAAGTCACCGGCATCGCCAAGCAGGCTGACGGCTTTCGTCTCGAAACACGCGACCGAAGTGGCGAGCATCGGGCTTTGAACAGCAAGATGGTGGCGATGGCGACTGGGTATTTCGACAACCCCAAGCAGCTCGGCATTCCAGGAGAAGAGCAAGCACACGTAAGCCATTACTACACCGAGGCCCACGCTTTCTACGGACGCAAAGTCACCATCATAGGTGCAGGGAGCAGCGCCGCCGACGCCGCCCTCGATCTCTACCGCGGGGGTGCCGAAGTCACGATCGTACACCGCGGAGAAGGCTTTCGGCACAGTTTGAAGTATTGGATCCGGCCCAACTTGGAAAACCGTGTCAAGGAGGGATCGATCAAGGCCCACTTCAACACGGTGGCGCGCGAAATCACTCGAGGTGCCGTCATCGTTGAGAAAGAGGGCGCGGTGTTCGAGATCCCCACCGAGCAGACGTTCTTACTAACCGGCTATTTCGCTTCGCCCGAACTTTTGAAGGGCGCGGGCGTAAAACTCGAGCCCAAGACCCAGGCGGCGGTGTTGAATCCAGATACCTTCGAGACTGACGTTGACGGGCTCTACGTGATCGGCTCGGCAGGTTCCGGTACCAAGACCAGCGATATCTTTATTGAAAACGGTCTGGACCACGTACAAAAAGCTATTTCTGCTATCGTTCGCAAGCTGCAGTCGAAACCGGTCGAAGTGGGAGCGCCTACCTAAAGATAGGCTCGTAAATGGGTACCCGGCTCATGGCCGAATACCGGAGTCCGGTTAGCATGTGTGGCCCTCGGGGCATTTCATTGCGCAGGTGGCGAGGTATGCTCCGAAATATGGCGATTGAAAGCGAATTTCTCAAGAATCTGCTTGAAGCCCCAGGGCCGAGTTCCTTCGAGTCGAAGCCGGCCACGGTATGGCGTGAGCAGGCGATAGGCTACGGCGCCGATGTCAGCACCGACAGCTACGGCAACGTCCTCGCCCACTTCAACCGAGGAGGGCGGCCCCGGGTCATGTTGGCAGGGCACATCGATGAGATCGGCTTGCTGATCACCTACGTCGACAACGAAGGACTGATCTACTTCAAAGGAATCGGCGGCTGGGATCCTGAACAACTGGTTGGGCAACGGGTACGCGTAGTGGGGTACGCGGGTGAGCTTCCGGGCGTCATCGGAAAAAAACCGATCCACCTCATGACACCTGACGACCGTAAAAAGATCAGTCGTATCGACGATATGTGGATCGATGTAGGGGCCAAAGATGGCGACGAAGCCCGTTCACACGTCCGTCCCGGCGACTTCGCAGTCATCGAGCAACCCTTTGTCGAGCTTTTGAACGGGCGCTTCGCCTCCAAAGCGATCGATAACAGGATCGGTGCCTACATCGTCCTCGAAGCCGCTCGTCGCGCCCAAGGACAAACCGCTGAAGTCATCGCGGTAGCGACCGTCCAAGAGGAGATCCATGGTGTCGGTGCCGCCATCGCTACTCACGCCCTTGCACCCGACGTGGCGATCGCCGTGGACGTCACCCACGCCACCGACATCCCCGGAATCGACAAGCGCCAGCAAGGAGAGACACCGTTCGGGTCCGGACCCGAACTCTCGGTTGGGTCTTACATCCACCGGGGCGTGCTCGCGCTTCTACGAGAGACGGCCGAGCAACAGGGGATCGGGTACACGATCGGGCTCGCACCACGCTACACCAGCACCGATGCAGACGACATCGCCAAGAGCAGATCCGGCGTTCCCACGGCCGTGGTCTCGATCCCGAACCGCTACATGCATTCTCCCAACGAACTGATCGATCCGGAAGATCTCGAACATGTCATCGCCTTGCTTGTCGCCTTCATCGGCCGCCTCGATCAAAACACGGAGCTCCGACAGCCGTAACGTAAAATAAGGCACGATTCCTCAAGGCCGGTCCTGGTCGCTTTTCACTACTCTCCCCCAGCAAATCCGGTCTGACGCCAGGCCTCGTACAGACCGACCGCCACGCTCGCCGCCAGGTTCAGCGATCTCGCCTCGGCCACCATCGGCAGCCGCACCGAACAGGCGTCGCACCGAACCTCGCCCGGAAGCCCTCTCGACTCGGGTCCGAATAGCAACACGTCTCCCTCACGATACGTCACCTGGGAATAGTGGCAGTCTGCTTTGGTGGTAAAGGCAAAGACCCGGCCGTGCCGGTATGCGATGCGGAAGGTTTCTACAAACGATGCATAGCTCGGGTGAACGGAAAGATCGAGCTCCCGCCAATAATCCATGCCTGCGCGGCGGAGCGCAGGCTCGTCGAGCCGGAAACCGAGCGGTCGAATGAGGTGCAAGCGAGCACCGGCAGCCATACAGGTACGAGCGATATTACCGGTGTTTCCAGCGATCTCGGGTTCGAACAGCGCGACATGAATCACCCATCCAGTGTGACACCCTCTCTGCCCAAAAGTCGCTACACTACCGTTGGATGCGGCTCATTATCACCCACGAACAGCCCGACTTCGATGCGCTGGCGAGCCTTGCGCTCGCCAAGCTCGTCTTCCCAGGTTCGTTCGCCACGGTTCAAGGAGGTCTTGGCGACGGGGTGCGCACGTTCATCCACCTCTACCGAGACCAGCTCGAGCTATTGGAGGTCGATCAGATCGACTTGGCCGAGATAAGCGAGTTGGTGGTGGTCGACACCGCCGACCGTACCCGGATCAAACCCTTCGACGAGCTGATCGGTAAGGTCCCGATCACGCTTTACGACCACCACCCGAGGCCGGGTAACGCCATCCCGGCAGCACGCGGTCTGGTAGAACAGGTCGGTGCCACCGCCACCCTGCTCACGCGCCAACTCAGGACGAGAGGGATCGAAGTCTCCCCTTCACTTGCAAGTCTGGCGCTCTTGGGCATCCACGAAGACACCGGGAATCTGAGTTATGAGCTCACCAAGCCCGACGATTACGAAGCAGCCGCCTATCTGCTGCGTTGCGGAGCGAGTCTGGAGTTGGTTCAAAAATTCACCCGCGAGGTCTACCGCACAGAACACCGCACCTTTCAAGAGACGATGTTGGAA
This sequence comes from Trueperaceae bacterium, assembly GCA_020354625.1. Classification (GTDB taxonomy): domain Bacteria; phylum Deinococcota; class Deinococci; order Deinococcales; family Trueperaceae. Next base: position 3,716,524 of record CP070651.1, on the reverse strand, counting down.
CACGCCCGCGAGATCACGCTGGCCGGTCACCATCTGGTGGTCTCGAGCTTTCACTACCCGCAGTACCTACCAGGGGTGTCCAGCCTCTGCAGTCAACTCCTCACGCTGTTCTCAGCCGATGCCGCGCTGTTGGTCGTACGCATGGGAGAAAAGACGCTCCTTTTCGGCCGGGCCCATCAGAACTTCGACGTGGCAGCCGCCTTTGCCGAAGCGTTCGGGGGCGGTGGACACCCGGGCGCTGCGTTCGCAAAGGCCGATGTCGATCCGGATACGGCGCTCGAGACAGCGCTCGAAACCATGGAGCGGTACGCGGTACCGGTATTGACCGCCGCCACGTTGATGAGTCATCCGGTGAAAACGATCCGCGACGACGCCACCGTTACCGAAGCCCAGCGCCTATTGATTCACTACGGTCACAACGGAGTCCCGGTCATCGACAAAGAGGAGCAGCTGGTCGGCATCCTCTCGCGCCGCGACCTCGAACGAGCGCTCCGTCACGGCCTCGGACGCTCCTCGGTAGTGGGCTTCATGTCGCGTGACATAATCACCGCCGACGAGGGCTCTACCCTCGCCGAATTAGAAGAACTGGTCATGACAAACAACGTGGGTCGCCTCCCGATCATGCGGGGTAATGAGCTGGTTGGCATCGTGACACGCACCGACCTCATCGCCGCCCGCCACGAGACAAAAGCGACGCAGATCCCTTCCGATCGAGTGTTGTCGCGCCTCCCCACCATGGTTCTCGATGTCCTGGCCAAAGCAGCCGAGGCAGCTCCCGACACGGCGATCTACCTGGTAGGCGGCACGGTCCGCGACGCCTTGCTCGGCACAGGCCTTCAAGACCTCGATCTGGTACTGGAAGCTGGAAACGCCCAACGATTAGGACGCATCCTAAAGTCGTCGTTTGGGGGGCGACTGAACTGTCATCAAGGGTTCGGCACCTGCACACTGGTGTTGCCGAGCGGCCTGGTGATCGATCTCGCCACAGCCCGTGAGGAATACTACCGGCACCCCGGCGCCCTACCCACCGTCACCCCGAGCACGCTCCGAAAGGACCTCTCCCGGAGAGATTTTACGGTCAACGCACTCGCCTTGCGCTTTCATCCCAAACCGGCGACCCTGCTCGACCCCTACGGTGGCCTCGCCGACATGGAGGCGAAGGAGCTCAAGCTACTCCACCCCCTGTCGTTCATCGAGGATCCCACGCGCATCCTGCGCGGGGCACGCCTGGCTGGGCGCCTCGGTTTCCATTTTGACGACATCACGTTACAGCGGGCCAAAGCTGCCCTGATCCCCGAGGTACTCGACAAGGTGAGCCGGGAGCGTTTGCGGAGCGAGCTCGAGCTCTGTTGCCAAGAACCCCGTCCCGGGCCCGCGCTCTTCTATCTCGAAGAGATCGGGGCGCTCGGAGCGATGTTTAACCTCAGCGTCGACCGGCAACTGCTGCTCACCCTCGATGAACTGGCTCAACAGATCGCGTTGCCGGGCGAGAGCTGTCTCTTGGCACTCCTGCTGCGGCTCGAGGACGATCGAGTGGGAGCGCACTTCGAAGCATTTCGTTGGCCCAAGCGCTACCTCCAGGCCCGCGGCCGGCTGCTCGACATCGAACGGCGCGAGCTGGTCAGGGACGAAGATCTCGAGCGCCTCGGAGAGGCCGGGCGGGCGGTGGTGAAGGCCTTCGGCCCGGAGCTCAGAGCGCGCGTCACCGCTTTCGAGAAGGTGCCGAGGCGACGGAAACTGCGCGGTCAGGACGTGTTAGACTTGGGGCTGGCGTCTGGTCCCGAGGTCGGCAAAGTCCTCGAGGAGGTCGCCAGGGCGCGTGCAGCCCAGCGGGTTCACACTTTCGAAGAGGAACTCGAGTTAGCGCGAAACCTGATTGCGGAGCTGCCGGCGCTCCTCCACTCCGAGGAGTAAAACTCGATGATTCTAAGGTTCTTCGACAATCCGACCGTCCTAATCATCAGCGCCATCGTCATGATCATGGCGCTGATCTTTCATAACATCGTCCAGGCCTGGGTAGCGTCGCGTTACGGCGACCACAGCCCCAAGCTCAACGGCTTCATGAACTTCGATCCCCAGCAGCACCTCGAGCCGTTCGGGGTGCTCTTCCTCTTTCTGCTAGGATTCGGTTGGCCCAAGACGATCACCGTCAACAGCCGCAACTACCGCGGCAGAGGTCGGCAAGAGGCGCTGGTGTGGTATAGCGGCCCGCTCGCCTACCTGGTCGTTGCCTTCGTGACCTACCTGATAGCGGCACTCGTTTCCAATACGGGGGAGCGCGACGTGGCGACAGCTTTTTTGGTCACGGGTGACGTGGCGATCCTCCACGCCGTGATCAATCTCTTCCCCGTCTTTCCACTCGATGGTGCCCGTGCTGCGCTCGCCTGGGGCAATCCCGAGGTGCGGCGTGTTATCGGCGAGATCGCGAAGTTCGGTATTCTCGGATTTGTCCTGGTTTTTTTTGTGTTGAGCGCGATCGGTGTGACGAGTGCGATCATGCTCTTTTTCAGGGGCCTGCTCTTCGGTCTGCTCCGTGCTCTCGGATTGTAATGAGCGACGACTCTAATTTATGTAGGTGGTACGCTAGGACGATCGTGTTGGTTTGTAGAGATCGTGCGGTCGGTTGGAAATGTCTTTGGGTTTTATGAAGGAGGCAATGATGCATAGAATCGTAGTCCACTTGTTTGTCTTGGCGAGCTTGACCCTCGCTGTCTCGGCCCTGGCCCAGTCCTATCAGTGGCCGGCAGAGTACGCCCCGACCCTGAAGCAGGGCGGGACCATTCAGGAGACGACCTTTGGCGACATCGGTACCCTGAATCCGTACCTGACCAGCAGTGCCAATGAAACGGCCATCTTCAATGGCGTAGCAGGACCCAGCATCGTGCTCAGAGACTGGGCGGGGACCCGCAGTTTCAAAAAGGCCGACGGCTCCTTTAACCTCTACTGGGGCAAGGAGATCGAAGAGGTCGTCCCCGAACAGGAGTTCATCATCACCGTGCGCGAAGGCTGGAAGTGGTCCGATGGGGTCGAGATGACCACCGACGACGTGCTGGCCACCTACACCATCGTGGGTGACCCCGAGGTCGAATCGAACGACTTCTCCTGCTCGGTGGTCGATGAGGAGCCGGTCGAGGTCGAGATCCTGGGCAAATACCAGTATCGGGTGAGGTTGGCCAAGCCGCAGGTCAATGCGATTTCCCAAAACGAGTGCGTGACCACCAACGGCTTGATGCCCGCCCACATCTTCATGCCGGTCTACGAGGCCCAAGGCGCTGAGGGCATCAAGACCATGTGGGGGGTCGATGCCGACCCCAGCGAGATCATCTCGGGCGGACCCTACATGATCACCGAGTTCCGGCCGGGCGAGCGCCTGGTGCTCGAGGCCAACCCCAGCTATGGCGAGTTCGTCCAGGCCGCCGACGGCTCCCCCATCCCCGGCCCCGACCGCTGGGTGGTAACCGTCACCGAAGATCAGAACCAGGAGTTGAGCCGGGTGGTGACGGGACAGGCGAGCTTCTACTGGCCCACTACCCTCGACCAGGTGCGTGCCTTGCGCGAAGCGGTCGACGGCGGCACCATCTCGGGAACGCTGAATGCCAACATCGGCCCGGACACGCTGGTCGACTTCATCACCTACAACTTCAACAACACCGACCCCTGCAAGCAAGCGATGTTCCGCAGCCCCACCTTCAAATCGGCCATCTCGATCATGATCGACCGCAACGCCTTGGTTCAGGCGGCCCTCGGTGGGCTCGGCTTCCCAGCCAAGGACTGGAACAACGCTTCAGCAGCACCCTTCGACGCACCCAACCTCGACCCGTTTGACTTCGACCCCGAGCAGGGCGTGGCCATGATCAGGAGCTTAGGCTTCACCGAGCTCGATGCCGACGGCGTGCTCATGAACCCCGAGACCGGCTGCCGGGTCGAGTTCGACCTGCAGTTCAACTCGGGCAACGAGCGCCGCGGCCAGGAAGCGCTGGTCACCTCGCAGACCTTGGCGCCCTATGGCGTCAAGATCAACCCGCGCGAGGTCTCCTTCGAAATCTGGGTGAACTCGATCGTCGGCGACCTCGACTTCGATGAGACCGGGGCCCGGACCGTCGACTACGACGCGCAGATCTGGGGGCTCGCCGGCGGCGACGTCGACAACCCCAACTTCGACAACGGCCTCCGCATCAACTCCAACTTGAACTCGTGGAACAAGAGCAAGAGCGACGTCGAGGCCTGGGAAATCCTCATGGACCGCCTGACCGTGAAGATGGCAGATACACTCGATTTGCAAGAGCGCGTCGCGGTCTACAACGAACGCGCTGCCCTGATGCGCGAGTACTTGCCGATGACCCCCTTGATCAGCCCGGCTTTCCACATCTATACCGACTTGAGCGGGCTCTGGCCCTTAGAAGCGCTCGACGCCAACAGCATCGAGTCCCCGTATCGACCCGGTGGCTTTAGAGAACACCTGGCCAGCCCGTAAGCCGACCAGACAACCATCGAGCATGTGGGGACAAACCCCACATGCTCCGTTTTGGTATAGTCAAAAACCTCTCAGCTCGCGCTTGGAAGTACGCAGGAGACAAAAAGGGTGTTTGCGTTCATCGTCCGCAGGATCGTCAACCTGATCCCCACCTTCGTGCTGGCCACCTTGGTGGCCTGGATCGTCATCGAGATCGCCCCGGGCGACTTCGCCACCCAGTTCGCCTTCGACCAGGTCGACCCCAACAAAGCGGAGCGCATCCGCAGCGTGCTCGGCCTCGACCGGCCCTGGTATGTGCGCTACCTCTTCTGGCTCCGCAACCTGGTCGTCGAGGGAGATCTGGGCACCAGCTTGACCAGCAAGGGGAGCGTGACCGCTCTGATCGTCCCCAGAATGACCAATAGCTTGGTGCTGCTTTTGCCGGCCACCATCCTGACTTACCTGATCGCCATCCCCATCGGAGTCTACTCGGCGCTGCGGAAATACTCGCTCGGCGACCGGGTGCTGACCGTGTTCAGCCTCATCGGCCTGGCAGTGCCCAACTTCTTTTTGGCCTTGATCTTCCTGGCCCTGAGCGTGCAGTGGTTCCAGGCCAACGGGTGGTTTTTGGTCCCCACCGGCGGCATGACCAGCACCGACTACAGCGACCTGACCAGCTTTCGCCAGCTCACCGACGTCGCTTGGCACATGATCGTGCCGCTCATCGTGGTGGTCACCTCGAGCCTCGCCTTCACCACCCGGATCATGCGCGGCGAGATGCTCGAGATCCTAGGGCAAGACTACATCCGCACGGCCCGGGCCAAGGGCTTATCGGAACGGGTAGTGAACTACAAACACGCCCTTAGAAACGCTATTATCGTGATCATTTCGACCATCGGCGGCATCCTGCCGGGGCTCATCTCCGGGGCGGGCACGGTCGAGTTCGTGACCGGTTGGCCGGGGATCACCCCGCTTTTCATCCGCTCCATCTTCGCCCAGGACGTCTACGTGATCATGGCGCTGCTCACCATCCTCACGCTGCTTCTGATGATCGGCAACCTCATCTCGGACCTCGCCCTGGCCCTCATCGACCCCAGGATCCGCTACTGACATGACTCGAACGAACCCTGACGTCACCGAGGGAGCTCCCACCCGACAGGAAACAGGCAAGAGCCTTTTTTCCATCGCCTGGAAGCAGTTTTTAAAACACCCACTGGCCCGCGCTTCGCTCTTTATCTTGGGCTTTTTGTATCTGCTGGCGGCCTTCGCCGACTTCTTCGCACCCTACCCCGAGAACTTCCTCAACGCCTACGCGACCTTCCAGCCACCCAACAAGATCCGCTACCGCGACCAAGACAACCGCTGGGTCGGTCCCTACATCTACCAGATGACCAAATCGATCGACATGCAGACCTTCGAAGAGATCTGGACCGTCGATGAGAGCAGGCGTTACCCCATCAAGTTCTTCGTGCGCCGCGAGGGGGTGAGAGAGCGCTACGTGCCGTTTCCGGTCAACCTGATCCCCATCGGCCTGCGTCACAAGCTCGGCATCAAGCCCTGGGCGACGCTGCACCTCTTCGGGGTCGACGACCCCTCGGACCGGACGAAACTCTACCTCTGGGGTTCCGATGACGTCGGTAGCGATGTCTTTAGCAAGATCCTTTTCGGCGCCCGCGTCAGCCTCACGATCGGCATCGTGGCCGCGCTCGTCTCCATCGCCATCGGCATGATCATGGGCGGGATCGCCGGCTATTTCGGCGGCTGGATCGACGAGTTGATCATGCGCTTCGTCGAGGTCTTGGCCGCCATCCCCGACCTCTTTCTGCTGATCGCGCTCTCAGCCACCTTCTACCCCCTCAACCTCCCCTCTTCAGCACTCTTCACCCTGATCGTGATCGTCCTCTCCACCGTCGGCTGGGGCGGCATCGCCAGGACGGTGCGGGGGCAAGTATTGTCCTTAAAAGAACGCGACTTCACTGCAGCGGCCAAGGCGATCGGCTCGAGCAATGGGCGCATCATCGTGCGCCACCTGCTCCCCAACACCCTGAGCTACGTGATCGTGGTCCTCAGCCTGATCGTACCGAGCTTTATCCTGGTGGAATCGGTGTTGAGTTTCTTCGGGCTCGGCATCCAACCGCCGGCGACCAGTTGGGGGCTGATGCTCAGCACCGCACAGGCCTTCGCCGGGGTCACCGGGCTGACCGAGCGCTGGTGGATCTACACCCCAGGTATCTTTATCTTCACCTCGGTATTGACTTGGAACTTGCTGGGCGACGGATTGCGGGACGCTTTCGACCCGCGGAGCCGGCAGTGATTGTAGGAACGAGCAGCGGCCGTCGGCCGCTGCTCGTTCACTCGTTTAGACTCTTTTAGGCGAGTTCTTTGGCGGCCACGGTCGAACGCCTCACGTTGACCACCATCTGCACCACCGGCGCATAGGTTTCCATGGTTTCCATCAGTTGGCCCGCAGGATCATACTTGCGAATCATATGTCCACCGCGCCTCGCAGCATATAGATAGCCACCGTCATCGACCCCGAGATCGAGCATGGTGTCGGTCGATTCACCTTGCAAGGGATCCAAGGTAAACGACTTGCTGACCTTGCCTTCGGGCGTGACCTTGCGAACCTTGCCGCCGGTCGCGTCGCTGATATAGAGGTTCCCCTCCTCATCGACCGCCATCCCATCGAGCGTGCGCATGCCCTCCTGATCCCCACCGAGCTTGAAGGCCCAACGGGTTTCGTAGCGACCGCTGGCATCGAACCGCTGGATCTGGCGGTTCCCGTGGTCGAGAACGTAAACTGCCCCGATCCCAGATACGACGATCGAGCGCGGATCGTTGAAGAGCCCCTTCCCGGCACCACGACCCCCGAACTTGTTGAGCAGCTTTCCATCTGAGTCGAAATGCTGCACCAGATGAGTCTCCGAATCGAGCACGTAAACGGTGTCGTCAGGAGCCACCGAGAGCGAGATCGGGTAGAGGAACTCACCCGGTTTCATCCCGTATCCCCCAAAGGACATGAGTGGAGAACCGTCTGGAGCGAGTTTGTGGATCATGCGGTGGTCGTCCTGACCGACGCGGTACTCAAACACAGCAGCGTAAAAGTTGCCTTCACTATCGAGCGAAACCGATAAGGGCGCCGCTGAGAACGACCCCGGCCCCACACCGATATCCCCCAAGGTGGTGTGTAAGATGCCGTCGGGATCGAGCACCCTGAGCACACCCTGACGGGCACTCACCGTGAGGATGATCTGGCTGGGGAGGTTCATGTCTTCCGAATCGTCGTGATTGCCCTGCTCGAGCGTCTCGAAGACCTCCTCGAGGTTGGGACGCTCATCCGGATCTTTGGCGATCATGCGCATCACCAGGTTATCGAGTGCCTTGGAAACCTCTAGGTTGCGCTGCCTCGGGGGAGGAGGAGTCTGGAAGATCTGTTGGTGGACGATCGCTTCGTAGCCACCCTTGAAGGGCGTCTCCCCAGTCAGCATCTCGTAAAAGACGAGGCCGAGACTGTAGATATCGCTTCGGTGGTCGATCTTATGCCCACGTGCCTGCTCGGGAGACATGTACACAGGCGTACCGACCCTTGCCCCCGTCATGGTGAGACGGGAGAGTACCTTGCCACCGGCAATACCGAAGTCCATGAGTTTGACGGCGTCAGATGCCAACGTGGACGTACCATCGACATCGGAGCTGATTCCCCCCCGAAGAATCATGATGTTGGCAGGCTTGATATCTCGGTGGATAATGCCGGCTGAGTGAATGTGCTGTAGGGCCTTCACCACCAGTTTCATGATCTCGATGCTGGTGCCGATGACCAGCTCTTTCGCCTCGATAAATCCCTCGAGGCTCCTGCCGTCGACGTACTCCATGATCATGTAGTGCTTGATGCCGATGCTACCGTGCTCGTAGGTGCGTACGATGTTGACGTGGTTCAACCGCTGTGCCACTTCGGCCTCACGGTGGAACCGCCTGATGAACTTTGCGTCGGCGACGTACTGTTCCATGGGAATCTTCAAGGCCACGGTCTGATCATCCGACTCGCGCCGTCCCCGGTAAACGCTCGCCATCCCACCCGAGCCGACCTTCTCAAGGATCTCGTAGCCGGGGATATCGATCGATTCAAAGCCCATCAAATCGCTGCTCTTACGAGCTTTACCCTGACTCGAAGACGGCGTGCTTTTGGTGCGATCTCTACGCGGTGGCGCCACCCGTGAATTGCGCATAACGTATCCACCGGCAGGCACCAGCAGACCGAGCGAGAAAGAATAGAGCACCACAGTGGCCACGGACCGTTCTAGCCCCGCTACCGACACCAGTCCCAGACTGACGATCAACGCCACACCCAGAAGGCCATAATCCAACCACACGGGGAAGCGAATCAACACGGCGGCGAGGATTGCTATGAGAATCAAGAAGAGCCACAACATTTAGGCCACCTCGGCAATTACCAGGGTGATATTATCCGGACCACCCCGATCATTGGCTAGTGAAATCAGGAACTCTACACTCGACTGACGATTATTTGTACGACGCACTTCAGAAAGAATCTCCTCTGGTTTGACCAACCCGTGTAGCCCGTCGGTCGAAATCACAAACACATCCCCCTGCTGAACGTCGATCTCCACCATATCCGGGGCTACCTGAGGCCGAGTACCCAGCGCACGGGTAATCAAGTTACGCCACTCGTGCCTTTCCGCCTCATCCTCGGTGATCAGACCACGTTCCAACTGCTCCTCGACCCAGGAGTGGTCCTTGGTCAGCTGGTAGATTTTACTGCCGCGAACCAAATAGGCTCGTGAATCACCGACATGACCCAAAAAAGCCTTGCTTCCGTTCACCGCCACAACGGTAAGGGTCGTACCCATACCACGCCGACCTTGATTGCCGATCGCCGCAGCGTAGACGCGACGGTTCGCAAGGCGAATCGCCTTTTCCGTCAACTTTTCGATTCCGATCACGGGGTTGCCGTTCTCGAGCTCTTCCACATAGCGACTGAAGGATTCGTCCAACACCTCCATGGCAAGCTTGCTTGCCACCTCACCGGCCGCCGCTCCCCCCATACCATCAGCTACAGCCAATAGGGTGAGGTTGCTACCAGGAACCGGGAATTGCCAGACGCGGTGATAGTCCTCATTGAGAGGTCGGACACGCCCAACATCTGAACCGTGGCCGACATTCTGACCAAGACGCACGCCTAAGTGTAGCGCCTTTACCTAGAAAACCGATGAGGAATTTCCACACTGAGGGACATCAATTTCCTTTCCGTCTCGGCCTTTTGATCGTCTCCAGATACGGATAGGCTTCAAGCAACCTCTTATAGGAGGAAAAGAGATCGAGAGCCTCAACACGACTCCTGGGGAGTTCACGAATCCGAAAGTAGGCGAGGTGACCGCTTGAAAAATGGAAGGTGGGCGTTCCAAATACGTCGAGCGCAGCTGCACGGTGGTGCTCTTGTGCGAGCACTGTACGGCACTCCGGATCGGCGAGATCGTCTTCGAACTGCGGCAGGTGCAGACCAGCAGCCCCTGCCGCCTCAAAAATGGTTGTCCGGTTCAAGGGGCAATGATTACGATGGCGCGCCCTTAGAAGCTGCAAGCGAAAGGCATCATACTTTTGCTCCCCTTGACGACGTGCAGCACACGAAGCCAGAAAGGGGAAAAGCCCTTTGCAACCGTTATCGTCTTGAAAATCGATCCTATCGTTCCAAAGCTGCCAGTGATCTCTTCCCCGATGGTTGCTCTGGTAGAGGCTGAAGTGTCGCCAATCGAAAGACAGATCGAGTTCTTCTGCTACGAGTTCGGCCACTTCAGCACCACGCCACGCAAACGGACACACATAATCGAAGTAGACCCTGACAAGTTCGGGCATAGGCTTATTACATCTTGCCCCGCCCCTCCGACTGGTAATCCGGGTAACAGCCTCATGATCCCGTTCGGGGTCTGTCGGGATCGTTCAACTTTTAGTTCTGGATTGTGGGATCTTTTTTGGTAGAACGTTCTGGAATCTTGCCGTACCTCGCTTCGTAGCGCCGAATGTTGTCCTCAAGACTGCGCAACAAAGCTTTGGCATGCCGGGGACTGGTGATGACACGACTGCTCACAAGGGGTGCCTGCTGCGGGTAAGCGAGAGCAAAGTCGACAATGAACTCGTCACGCGTATGCACAATCACGGCGACATTCGCGTAGCGTCCTTGGGCTGTCTCTTTATCGAGTTCGAGCTTGAACTCCTTCACGCAGTTACCGCTTGGGCGATGTCGGGGAGAATCTTGCGCAGCTGAAAGCGAGCCCGGCCCAGGATCTGGGTCGATTCGAGCGTGACGACCGCTACATAGCCTTGTTCAGGGTTGAGGGGCGTGAGCAACACAGGTCCGTTCTCGTACTCGATCATGGTCTGGGTCACTTCACCCTCACCGAGTAGACCTGCCAACACTTGGCTCGACGCCAAACTGCTGGCGATGAGACCTCCGACAAAACCGAGTTCGATATTGTCATTCGAGACACCTTCGACGATTTCGCCGTCTCCACTCACCACCGAGATGCTGGTGATCCCTCTGATTGAAAGGGCCTGCTGTAATAGGTCGACGAGATTCACATCTACCCTCCCTGCGCAACGCTCACGCAAAAACCTCGAGAATGTGCCTGACCGCTTGATCGCTATAGAGACGCGCCTTACCGATATTGCCGAGGGCGTCCAAAACGAGCAGGCAGAAGAAATCTTCGTTGAGTAGACGTGTATAACCGACTAGATTTTCCGAGGTTACGATAACTTCTCTGAGATCGCCCCCTTCAAGACCTTGCATAAACGCTGTCCTACTGTTATTGAGTACATTGGTCAGCTCGGCTGTGGTTGCAGAGAGGTCGGTGTTATTGTGAGGATACTGCTCGACCAACAAACCGTCCATTCCTCCCACCGCAGCCATCATCGTACCGTCCACGTTGTCCACCAAATGTGCGAGTATCTCGTCGAGTTCCGTCATCGCGAAAAGTGTAGCACGCCCCAGCACCGCATCAAGTTTAAGTTTTCGCACCTGGGGTCTGGCCTCGGCTCACAAGTTAGGTTGACATCTGGTATCGTAATTTAATGCCGAGGTGAAGATCATCGACGCTTGCGGCGGCTACAAAGGACGATGCACGTTTCACTTGCGCGCAAGCCCGAAGGCCCGCTTCCGCATCCGGTCTACCTTAGCGTGTGGCGTGTAGTTGCAAGAAGACGACCGTGACGGTTGAACCCTCATCGAGGAGCGAAGAAGATGAACGAGCAGGGATCATACGCAGAGGCCCCCGACTTTCAGCTGCTTCGGTACGACATATCTGCAAACGTGGCGATCATCACGCTCGACCGGAGTGAGACGTTGAACGCCCTGAATGCGGAGCTGCTCTTGGAGCTCAGCTTGGCTTTCGAACTCGCAGAAGCCGACCTGAACGTCCGGTGCTTGATCATTACTGGTACGGGGCGAGCTTTCGCTGCCGGAGCCGACATCGGTAACTTGCAGAACTTATCGGATGTCTTCAGCGGTCGCGAGGCAGCACTGGCAGGACAGGACGTGATGAACACCCTCTCAGCACTCCCCTTCCCCACCATCGCAGCGATCAACGGCTTTGCGTTTGGTGGAGGTCTCGAGCTGGCCTTGGCTGCCGACCTCCGTGTAGCAAGTCGCGAAGCAAAGCTCGGCCTGCCCGAGGTCGGCCTCGGTCTGTTACCCGGTTACGGTGGGACACAGCGGCTACCCAGGCTTATCGGCCAGGGACGAGCTCTCGATCTAATTCTCACAGGTCGCCACGTCAGCGCCGAGGAGGCACTGCAACTCGGCTTGGTCAACCGTGTCGCAGACAACGCACTATCAGAGGCGAAAGATCTGGCGGCCCAGATGAGCAAAAATGCACCGATCGCCCTCGGCTTGGCCAAGGAGGCGGTTGTCCGCGGCTTGGACGTCACCATCAATCAAGGTCTCGAGATCGAAGCAGATCTATTCGGGCTCGTCGCCACGACCTCAGATATGAAAGAGGGAACCAGGGCCTTTTTGGAGAAGCGCGCTGCGGTATTCAAAGGTCAGTAGTTGTGTCTGTTCTGCTCTGAAGCCAGTCGCGAAAAACCAGATCCAAGCTCTGGCCTGTGGTTAAATCATGTCATGCCGTTCCGTATCAAGGTCTCGCTCGCGATCCTGCTGGCTATGGCCGTGCTGGTAGCATTGGGTCCTTTTCTCATACCGATCCCACCACTTACCGATACGGTCGATGAGCAGGAGTTAGCAGATGACGACAGCCAGTTTATCGATATCGGCGACCTCAACGTTCACGTCAAAAGCTCGAGCCTTCCACTCGAGGGCACCTCTGCCTTCGTCCTCTTGCACGGTTCCGGTACCGGCATCTACACGTGGCACCAGGTACTCGAACCACTGGGAACGATCACCAAGGCGGTCGCCTTCGACCGCCCCGGCTTCGGCCTGACCGAGCGTCCCTTGCCGGGCGAATGGCAGGGCACCAATCCCTACGGTCCTGAAGCACAAGTCACCCTGACGATCGAGCTGATGGATCAGCTAGGTATCGTCGAAGCGATATTGGTAGGTCATTCCACAGGTGGCGCTATCGCGCTGAAGGCCGCCCTCGAGCATCCCGAGCGGGTAGCAGGGCTTATCCTGGTGGGCGCCACCGCCTATCGAACCGGCAGTACTCCAGCCTGGACACGCCTCTTGCTGTCGACCCCACAAGTCAACCGCCTCGGACCTCTGATTATGAGACAGTATGCCGGCCCATCGGGCGAAAACCTGCTACGGGCAGCCTGGAGCAAACCCGAGCTCCTGGACCGAGAGACACTCGACGCTTACCGTAAGGCGTTTCGAATCGACAATTGGGACCGGGCGCTGTGGGAACTCAGCAAGGCGAGTAGGGAACCGAGACTCACAAAGTACCTCAGCGAAATCACCCAACCCGTGCTCGTCATCGCAGGGGCCGAAGACAGGATCGTTCCCCCAGAACTGAGCGAGCGTCTCGGACGAGATCTGCCCAATGCCACAGTCGCCATCTTCGAAGGGTGTGGACACGTCGCTCAAGAAGAGTGTCCCGATCCTTTTTTGGAGGTGGTACAGAGCTGGCTGTTCGAAGAGAGTGGGCTCTTTTGAAATGAGAACTTCGCGACATTTTGCCACGATACGTGGCGTCTGGTGCTAGACTTGCCTTGTGATCATCGGGCTCATCAGCGACATACATGCCAATATCCTCGCACTTGAAGCCGTATTGGAGGAACTCAAGTACAAGGGTGCCACCACTATTATTTGCTTGGGGGACTTGGTTGGGTATGGGCCTTCTCCGAACGAGACCGTAACCCTCATTCGTAACGAGGGGGTTATGTGTACCTTGGGTGCGGCCGACGAGCGAATCGCATTCGATTTTACTCGCGACCAGGAGCGGCGCGCGGGAGTTGCCGATGACATTCTCGAGTGGACCAAGAGCGTGCTCGAGCCCAATCATATCGAGTACCTCCGCAAACTCCCCGTCCAACAGAAGCTGAGCACGCCGGCGGGACGTTTCCGCTTCTTCCACGGCAGCCCCGAGACACCCTCGGTAAAACTCGATCTACAAAAGGATCCGATCACCTTGACGCGACTCTTGGAGCGAAACCGCTGCAAGATCCTCGCATGTGGTGCAACCCACGTGCCCTACGTTCGCAAACTCAACGCCGGTTGGGTTCTCAACCCGGGCTCGGTCGGTCTCGCCCTCAACGGCGAACCGGGTGCCGATTACGCCCTCCTCAAGTTCAGCGAGGACAGAGTCGACATCACCATGGATAAAGTCGAGTACGACTTCGCCGCAGTAGCGTTCGATATCATCGCATGGGGTCTGCCTTCCTTGGTGGCCGACGCCGTGCAGCAGGGACGGATGCCCGAAGAGGTCGAGTGACCGAACCCACCGACCTATGGGATTTCAACTCCCAATGCAAGCGCCTCCCCACCACCGATACAAATAGCGGCCACCCCTCTGGACTGTCCTCTCCGTCGTAGGGCGTTGAGGAGCGTTACAACGATGCGGGCGCCGGAGGCACCGATCGGGTGACCGAGCGCGACCGCACCTCCGTGAACGTTGACTTTCTCGAGCGGTAGATCCAACTCCTGTGCAGCGGCCATCGGAACCACGCTGAACGCCTCGTTGATCTCGAAAAGTTCAACCGTATCCCCCCGCCAAGACAACCGCTCGAAGAGTTTTCTCAAGGCGGCGACCGGCGCGGTCGTGAACCATTCCGGGGCCGAAGCATGGCCGGCATAACCGCGAATTCTGGCGATCACGGGGAGCCCTCGATCGAGGGCGAACGCCTCGCTGGTAAGGATGAGCGCAGCTGCTCCGTCGTTGATAGTCGACGCGTTTGCCGCCGTGACCGTCCCCCCCTCTTCAAAAGCAGGACGCAAGCTGGGCAGCCGGTCGAAATCGACTTTGAAAGGTCCTTCGTCCTCGCGGACGAACCTAGCGTCCCCCTTCGGATCCCCAACCTCCACCGGCACGATCTCCGAGGCGAAGCTACCGTCTTGCGCCGCCCTCTGGGCCCTCTCATAGGAGCTGACTGCAAAGGCGTCTTGCTGCTCGCGTGAAAAGTTATATTTGGCGGCACACATCTCGGCGCAAGAGCCCATATGCCGATCACTATAGACATCCCATAAGCCGTCGTAAACCATCGAATCGATCAGCTGCCGGTTGCCCAGTCGCAAACCTTCGCGTGCACCGGGAACGAGGTAGGGAGCTCGCGACATAGACTCCATCCCCCCGGCCACCACCACCTCGGCCTCACCGAGAGCGACAGCGCGGGCAGCCTGAACGATCGCTTCCATGCCGCTGCCACACATCTTGTTCAAGGTGACCGCAGGTGTCTGATGGCCGAGCCCGGCGTAGAGAGCCGCCTGACGTGCCGGAGCCTGTCCCATACCGGCAGAGAGTACGTTACCCATCAACACAGAAGAGATCTGCCCCGGGTCGAGTCCCGCACGTTTCACCGCTTCTGCCACCGAAGCGGCTCCTAGTTCAGAGGCCTTGAGTCGAGCAAGAGATCCTTGGAAAGCGCCGATGGGCGTCCGCACAGCTGATGAAACGACAACGGTCATACTCCCTCCTCTTCAACACCGATTCTCAAAGATCGGCGCCACCTTTACCGCAACGCTACCGACGAAAAGTTACCTCGGCAGACACCCCCGACCAGGTCACCCGCATCGGCACACGCAGATTGAACTCGTCGGGGAGCAATATGAGACCTGCGACCGGTCGGTCGGGACCGACCACACCGGCTTCACCCTCGAGCAACCTGACGCGGAACGGATAGCGTACTTCGAGGCTTACTCCTCCCTGTTGAAACAAAAAAGAGGTCTCCCACATACCCTCCTGAATACCAGTGACGATGAAATAGAGCGGTCGATCCCGGTCGATGTCGCTCATAAACGCGTCGAGCTGTTGTTGCTGTTCCGGATAGGCCAAAGCCAACAACCCGAGGTCTACCAGCAGCAGGCTGATGGTCTCTGGACCAGCTGAACCCGGCGCATAGTAGCGGAGGGCTGGCACCCGGTTTCCGAGGTCGATCAGCTCGTAGCTGTCACCTGAAACCGCCGCGAGCACCTGTGGAAAAGAGAGGCCGAGGCGTCCACCACCTGGAAGCACGAGCGCGTCATCGACGAGGCCGATCCCAAAGAGCTGCAGCAGGTCTTCAGGAGCATACCAGTCACCCCCCTCTACGATGACCGGTGCAGAGAAGCTCTGGTCCTCAGGACCAGACCCAGCCGCCGGCTGCCAAAGTACGTCAGGAGACCCATCGAAAACGATAAGGATGCCGTGCGGGGTTCTCACCGTCAAGTTGCCAGTGCTTTCAGTAGCCTGGAAGCGGAGATACCTCGACAGTTCGGTGAGAGAGAAGAACGTGGCACCAAAGCGCTTGAGTGCCGAGATATCCTGGGCAACAGCCGACAGGGTCAGACAGTAAAACCAGGTAAGCACGACAAGCTTGGGCCAAGAGCTCATACCGTTAGAGGCTAGCACGGTTTTTGAGTTCAGAACGTGAAGCGTTAGGAAAGTGACGCCGCGCAGGCAGGGGCTGAGGTACACTTAGTTCAAACGATGGTCTACTGTACTTCAGCCACTCCGGTCTACCGCTACATTTCGAGGGGCATCTAGCATACGGGTCGTGTGAGGGGCTTTCTAGTGCTCCTGGTCGACAATCAGGGCCGTACTACACTCTCCGGGCTGGCGAAAAGGGAGTTGCCCTTTGTGCACCCGATCTAACGAGTGAGAGGAGTCACCGAGATAGAAAAAGTCCATGGTAAACTCTCAGGTCTAAAAAAGAGTCAGATCAAGCGGCTTAGCAATCTATACCGCCGCAAGGTCCCCCCCCAAGCACCGACCAGCCTCGAGCTTACAAGAGCGATGGGAGAGCTCTCCCTCGAGGTCAAAACACCGGTCTCCGTGTTGCTCGATCGTCGGGGGCGCGTGGTAACGGTCGCGGTCGGAGATGCTGCCGACACGCCGATTCCGCCACGATTCGGAGAGGCTGATACGCGGCTTTGTGGCCTCCGGCTCATCCACACCCACCTCAAGCCGGGCGGGCTTTCCCAGAGTGACCTGTCCAAGCTCTTTCTACACCGCTTGGACGCTATGATCGCCGTCGAATTGCAACGGGGAAAACGCGATGAGGTCGTATTGGGACCGATGCATCTCGCTCAAGTCGCCCCTCCGACCAGCGAGGAAGAGGACTGGATCGTGGAGCCCCCTCACTCGGTGCGTGAAGGCGAAGAGATCGATATCCTCAACCGTATCCGCGCCCTGGAAGAGGAGATGGCTCGCTCGCGAGCGAGCCGGGAAGTTGCTCGCAGCAGTGCCGAACGGGCCGTTATCATCGGCCTCGAAACGGGCGAAGGTACCCTGGAAGCCGAGTCACGACTCGATGAGCTTTCGGAGCTGACCCAGAGCGCCGGAGCCACCGTCGCGTTTGCCAACCTCCAGCATCGAAAGACCCCCGACCCGCGCACCCTGATCGGTGGCGGAAAGCTTCAAGAGCTCGTCTCGAAAGCGTACCACGAGGACGCCGATCTACTCATTTTCGACCGGGAGCTCTCACCCGCTCAGGCACGGGAGATCGGCCAGGTCACGCAGCTCAAAGTGCTCGATCGCACCCAGGTCATTCTCGATATCTTCGCACAAAACGCTCGTGGACGAGAAGCCCAGGTGCAGGTCGAACTCGCACAACTCCACTATCAACTTACACGCTTGGCCGGCCGGGGCCAGGCCATGAGCCGGCTCGGAGGTGGCATCGGTACGCGCGGCCCGGGGGAGACGAAGCTCGAGGTCGACAGGCGTCGTATCCGCGACCGGATCAACGCGCTTGAAGACGCGGTGGACGTCATCAGCAAGCGCCGGTCAGAGACGAGAAAGAGCCGAAAGCGCACCGATGTTCCCGTCATCGCTCTGGTCGGGTATACCAATGCCGGCAAGAGCACACTCTTCAACGCCTTGAGCAAGTCCAATGCGCTCAGCCGGAATCAGCTCTTCGCGACCTTGCGACCGACCACGCGCGAAGGCTGGCTCCCCAACCTAGGGCAATGGGGTAGCAAGGTGCTCTACACCGATACGGTCGGTTTTATTCGCGACCTTCCCAGCGAACTGGTGAGCGCCTTCCGTGCCACCCTCGAAGAGTTGAACGATGCCGACTTGCTCCTGCACGTAGTGGACGGCGCAAGCCCTGGAGCACCGGATCGGGTCGATGCCGTCAACCGTATCCTCGACGAGCTCAGGCTCGAGCCTCCGAGGCTGATCGTGATCAACAAGGCTGATATAGCGGACCCTGATGTGATGATTCAGCTCGAGGAGCGCTACGGGGCCTGTGGGGTTTCGGCTACCAGAAAGATCGGTCTCGACGAGCTCAGGAGTCAACTTGCAGCCCAACTGCGAAAAGAGCGACTCCCCGAGTTCGCTGACGGCTTTATGAGCGGTACCACAACGGGCTTCGAATCGAGATCGTAAGCCCAGACTACACACCAAACCGCTTCGGCTCACGCTCGGAGGGAAGTTGGACCGAAAGTCCTTACCTCCGGCCGAGGTCTACACGGTCGATCTTTTATGCCGGCTCCCCGTCCTGTAGTCGGCTGAATGTGCTGTCGCCTCAGTTCATCGGCTATCTACAGCAGTAGCATGTGGTATGGCCTACCACGATTTGGGGAGCTTCATTCGCCTGCTCGAACAGCGCGGACAGCTCGTTCGCATCGCCGAGCCCGTATCTCACGAACTCGAAATAAGCGAGCTGGCCGATCGAATCGTAAAGCGTGGTGGGCCGGCACTCTTGTTCGAATCGGTTAAGGGTAAAGACTTCCCTGTCGTCATCGGACTATTCGGCAACCGGCAGCGGATGGCTTGGGCGCTCGGAGTCGACAGCCTCGACGAAATATCGAACCGGATCAGAGATCTACTCGACGTCAGAATGGGCGGAGGGCTCTTGAGCCTCGCAGCCAACCTCCCCAAACTGCGCGAGTTCAGCTCACTCCCACCGAAGCGGGTGCGCACCGGGCCCGTCCAAGAGGTGGTCTGGCGCGGTGACGAGATCGACTTAGACCGGCTCCCCATCCTCAAATGCTGGCCCGACGATGGTGGGCCTTTTGTCACCCTTCCCCTCGTCATAAGCAAAGATCCGCTCGAGGGAGACGTGAACATCGGCATGTACCGGATGCAGGTCTACGACAAGGCGACTACTGGCATGCATTGGCAGCGCCACAAGACGGGAGCAAGGCACCTGGAGAACGCAAGGAAGCTCGGCCACAAACTTCCGGTCGCCGTCGCCCTCGGAGGAGACCCTGCCCTCACCTACGCCGCCACCGCCCCCCTGCCCCCGATCCCAGGCATCAACGAATACTCCCTGACCGGCTTCTTGCGCGGCAAGTCGATCGAACTCACCAAAGGCGTTACCGTCGAACTCGACGTTCCGGCCCACGCTGAGTTCATCCTCGAAGGATATGTCGACCCTGAAGAGCCGTGGCGGCTCGAAGGTCCCTTTGGGGATCACACCGGCTTTTACACCGCTGAAGATCTCTACCCGGTCTTCCACCTCACAGCGATTACCATGAGGAAGAATCCGGTCTATCCAGCCACCATCGTGGGACGGCCACCGATGGAGGATGCGTTTCTCATCGAGGCCAGCGAACGCATCTTCCTCGTGCCGGCACAACTCATCCAACCTGAAATCAACGATTACCATATGCCGCCCGCGGGTATCGCCCACAACCTTGTGAACGTGAACATCGAAAAATCGTTCCCAGGACACGCTTATAAAGTCGCCAACGGCCTCTTGGGTCTCGGACAGATGATGTTCGCCAAAGTCATATTGGTCACCGACGAGGGGGTGGAGCCACAAGACAACTTGGCGTTCTGGCGATGCGTGCTGAGAAACGCACTCCCCGGACGGGATCAACAGTTTGCCAAAGGGCCCATCGACGTGCTCGACCACGCCAGCAGGGCCTGGAGCTACGGAAGCAAGCTCATCATCGACGGTACCGTCAAACACCGAGAGGAAGGTGAGCCTGAAGTATGGTCCGCCAATCCTGAACGCTCCGGCCAAGAACTCCCTCACCATCCCGACGCACTAGGTCAACACCAAATCGCCGGGGGCTTCTGGTTTATCACCACACAGAAGTCACGCCCCGGTCAGGGACGTGAGCTGGGCACCTGGGCAGCGAAACAGCCTCAAGCCGAAGGAGTACGTCTTATCGCAGTACTCGATCATGAAACCGATCCCAGCGATTTCGACGACTGCATGTGGACGCTCCTTAACAACATCGACCCCGAACGCGATACCTGTGTCCTCGACAAATCTTGTGGCGACGGACCCTGCTTTGTCATGGACGCATCCCCCAAACTCCCAGAAGAGGGGTTCGATCGGCCTTGGCCGGCCAAAATCCGCATGAGCCGAGAAGTCAAAGATCGGATCGATCAGCTGTTGCCAAAACTGGGCCCTGATCTCAAGGATGCGGGGCGTAGATCGAAGGATGATTCGGTTTGAAGAGACCCCTTCTCAGCTTCGGGAACCGAAAATTCTCCGCCGTGCCAGCAAGGTGGTACATGCGAAGAGCACAGCTTGGCTCAAAACGATGGTGCTACCGCTCGGTACATCGAGAAAGACTGCTGCCAGCAACCCGACGACAGTGCTCGACACACCGATCATCACGCTGAAAGCGGTCATCTGAAAGAGTGATTTCGCAAGGAGACGGGCAGACGCAGCCGGAATAACCAGGTAGGCAGCCATCAAGATGATGCCGACCACCAAGGAACTGACAGCGATTACAACGGCCGCTGTTCCAAAGAGCAGGTACTCCAATCTACGGGTGGCCACACCATCGGTACGGGCGAGCTCCTCATCGAACGTCGCATACCCAAGGCGTCCCCAGAGCGGTATGATCACAATCAGGCACAACATCAAAGTGGCGCTGATGATGACAAGATCGCTCTGCCTAACGCCCAAGATCGAGCCGAATAGGAGATCCATCACATCGAAGTTCACAGACGCGTCAGGTGGAATCAGTGAAAAGAACATGACGCCCAGGGCCACGGCCACTGCAAAGAAGACACCGATCGTGGTATCGCTACTCAAATTGGTGTTATCACGCACCCAGGCGATCGAGAGGGCGGTAATGAACACAAACGGGAGCGCTACAAAGAGCGGTTGACGGAAGAGAGCAGCTTCTGCACCGAGCCATCCCCCGCTCAAGAGGAGCAGGGTTCCGAGCCCCATCCCACCGAAGGCGGCGTGGGCGAGACCGTCTCCTAAAAACGAGAGCCGGCGTTGCACCACAAATACGCCCAGAAGACCACACATCACGGCGATCAGAATGCCTGCAAGCAAGGCTCGGCGCATAAAGGGATATTGCACGATGTCGAGCAATTCGAGGATCATCAGATTCACCCGAAACTCAGAGCGTGAGCATGACCGATATGCCCATAGGCTTCTTGGAGGCACTGTTCGGACAAGACGTCGGCAGGGAGACCGTAACCGTGAACGCGGCGGTTCAAAACGAGCACCCGGCTGGCGTGATAGCGCGCCACCGCCAGATCGTGGGTGATCATGACGATGGTGGCGGAGGTCTCGAGCTGATAACGTTCGAGCAGCGCATAGAGATCGTGCTCAGCAAGAAAATCGACCCCGGTAGCCGGTTCATCGAGCAACACGATATCGGGCCGCCGTACCAGAGCCCGGGCCAAGTAGACGCGCTGCAACTCCCCTCCGGAGAGACTCGACAACTGTCGTGCGATCAACCCTACAGCTCCCACCTGCTCAAGAGCAGCCGCAGCTCGTTCCCGCTCCGGGGCACGCACCCTTGCCGGCCAGCTACGCCTCAAACCAGTAACAACCAGCTCGAGTGCACTAGCCGGGAAGGAACGGTCGAATGTTTTGAGTTGGGGTACATAGCCGATCCGTTCCGGCATCGAACCGGCATCTTTACCATAGAGCGCCGCATGGCCTCGCATCGGTTTGACGAGACCGAGAGCGACCTTGATCAGCGTCGATTTCCCCGCCCCATTGGGACCCACCACAGCCAAAAATTGTCCCTGTTCCAGATTAAAGGTGATCTCACTCAACACCTCCACTTCACCGAATCGAACGGTGGCCTGATGAACATGCAGTGCAGGTGGTGTCTTCACGACTGGTAGGTAGCGATCCCTTTCCGAAGCCGACTCGAACCTACTCAGCCAACGCCTCTAGAAGAACTCCCGCATTGTAGCGTAGCAGCTCTTGGTAGGTCTCTTTTCCGGCACTCCCTCCTAAAGGATCCAAGGTGTAGATCTCCACACCAGCATTCTCAGCAACCACTTCTGCCGGCCGTGGGTTGAGTTGGGCTTCATTGAAGACCGCCTTGGCGCCCGAGTCGCGGATCAGCTCGAGTGCTTGGGCAACGTAGCGAGGGCCAGGCTCCCGCCCGGGAAATGGCTCGATCTCGACAACCAGGTCGAGCCCGTATCGGGCGGCAAAATGGGGCCAGGCATCGTGAAAGGGGACGAAGGCAGCTCCTTTTACGGGACGGAGCATTTCATCCAGCTCCTGATCGAGCGTTCTCAGTTCAAGGGTTAGCGCCGCACGCCTTCTATCAAAGGTGGCCGCGTGTTGGGGATCGATTTCCATAAGCCTCTCGGCAATGAGGTCGACCGCCTGCACCATCAGAAGCGGATCGAGCCACACATGGGGGTTGGTCCCTTCATGTTCATGATCCCCCGGACCCGATTCGCTTGCTCGCTCCTGTTCGATGCCATCATCTCGGGCAGGCAACACGAGTTCGGGGAGAATTTCCAACATCATCGCCGCGGAACCGCTCGCCTCGACAAGAGTGTGTAACCATTCGTCTACACCCCCGTTCATGATCATCAAGTCGGCTTCGAACAGCAGAGCGATATCTCGCGGTGTAGGGTCGAAGGTATGGGGTGATGCCCCAGGCGGTAAAAGAAGGTGGACCTCGGCGACGGAACCCGCCAGCTGACGGGTGAGGTCGAAATAAGGGTAGATGGAAGTAACGACCCTAGGTTGCGCCAGAGCAGTTAGACTTACGAGAAAAAAGATCGTTGGCAGCAGGAGTCTCAGCATCGGTTTCTCACTCGTTATTGACAATCCGTTCTCAATTATACGCTGACCTCTCGAGCGGGTGTCAAGGTGAAGAGGTCTCCTCGTTCGTGCTGGTTTACAATAGGCCGATGCCATCGACAGAGCTTGCCAGAGAGATCTTTGAGGTCGCCCACCTCACCGGTGAATTCCTACTCCGCTCCGGTGTAATCAGCAAAGAGTATTTCGACAAGTATCTCTTCGAAACCGATCCGGCCCTACTGCTCGAGATCGCACGATCGATGGTACCCATGGTTCCACTAGAGGCCGAGTTGCTCGGTGGATTGGAGCTAGGCGGAATACCGCTCGCTACCGTGATGTCGCAACTGACGGGCTTACCCTCACTGTTTATCCGCAAAGAGGCCAAGGCGTACGGAACGCGCAAGCTCGCAGAGGGGGGTGGCTTCAGCGGCAAGAACGTGCTTTTGGTCGAAGACGTCATCACTTCGGGAGGTCAGGTCATCCTCTCGGCCGAGGCGCTGCGCGCGTTGGGGGCAACAGTCGATCACGCCGTCTGTGTCATCGACCGGGAAGCCGGCGGCCGAGAAGCTCTGGCCGAGGCCGGTATCGACCTGAAACCGCTATTTACAATGGGAGAGCTCAAGGCTGCCGCACGCAACCTGCGGTAAACCGTATGTAGCCACACAGATAGGCATTGCTTCCTGCCCCTACCGAACAACTCACGGGCGTTCGCAGTGGAAAAACGGTGCGGGCCTCGACCGAACGCAGGACCAAACCACCGGCGGAGCCTGGATTTATTACAGGTCTCCCCTCACAGCTTTGCTACCCTCGTCTGAAGAAGCGTTGTCATCATCAGGCAACCACATGATGACAGTGGCTGCCTAAGTGTTACCCGCTCCGACCCTTGCCTATGCATAAGACGATCACCCTACCTTTTGAAAACCTCTTTCGAGGCATTTTAAAAACGTGGCTCCCGATACTCATATTCTCGAGTCTGGCCAACTACGCATCGGCGCACGGCATCAAATCCAGCGACTTGAGAGGCGCAACCCTCTGCCTAGAGCCGCGGTCGGTTCAAGTCTCGAAACGCGGCGACGCACTACCCGATGACGCCTACTTTCAGACGGTCGCCGAGCACCTCTACCGGGTGTTGACCGACACGCTGACCAACTTTAAAGTTCCCTACCGCGAGCGTGCGCGTTGCCAAGACACCGAGTCATTTACTGTGATTCTCTTTCACCTCCAGGGCCGCAGTGATAGTAGTGGGAAAGCGTCCTACCTCCTCGCCAGCTCTACTCAAGTAGGTCAGACACCACCTCCAGGAAACATTCGACCGAATCAGGTACTACCGCAGCTGCGCTTCGATGCATACCTCGAACAGGTCTATCGCGACGTTACAGATCGACAGGCCCTTTTCGACGAACTCCCGAAAACCAACGAAGAGATGATCCGTGACTTGGCAATCTCATGGTGGCAAGACTACAACGCGCTCAATGAGACATCTGAAGGACCCGTTTCGGTTTCGCTCATCGTTCTGAGCACAGTTCTCACTGTTGCAGCAGCCCTTTCCGCCCTGGTGGTAACGAAACGACTCAAGCGGGCGCGACTCGATAGGATGAGCCGAGAATGAAGCGGTAAAGTAGAGGCATGTCAGACACGATCTTCACCAAAATCGTCCGCCGTGAGATCCCCGCCGATATCCTCTACCAAGACGATCTGGTGACGGCATTCAGAGATATCAACCCGCGGGCGCCCACCCACATCCTGATCGTCACCAACAAACCGATCCCTACTGCAGCCGACGTGGAGTCGGAAGACGAAGCAGCGCTCGGACGCATGTTTACGGTAGCCCGGAAGCTCTCTGAACAGCACAGCTTGGAGAGAGGTTACAGACTCATGGTGAACTGCAAAGAGCACGCTCATCAAGAGGTCTACCACCTTCATATGCACCTCTTCGGCGGTCGACCGCTCGGACCGATGTTGGTGAGTGTAGACGACTAGAGCCATCACGAGCCTGATACACTCTTCATCATGAAACGCGAGACATCTCAGCGCCGCGCGATCATGAATGCGCTCGAGTCGGCACCCGGGCCACTCACAGCACAAGAGGTGCTCGAGAAAGCCAGTCACGAAAAGGCAGGCCTGGGTTTGGCAACGGTCTACCGCAATCTTGGGAGTCTTGAAAAAGTGGGGGTGGTGGTTCCTGTACACCTCCCCAATGAGTCCACTCGGTATGAGCCAGCAGGGCGGGGTCACCACCACCACTTCTGTTGCTCCACGTGCGGGAAGGTCTTTGAACTCGGTTCGAAATGTCCGGTAGCGATTTTAGAGGGTGTGACGCTGCCGGGCGGCTTTAAGGTGAATCACCACGAACTGACGCTATACGGGCACTGCCCCACATGCCAGACCGACCGCACTGTAAAATAGGGTTGGAACCTTTCGTTGGACGGACCGGATCTATGGATTTGGAGAGCTGAGGTCGGGAGATGGGTGCGTTGCAACTCATTGGTCAGGCACTGCGACTCGATCCCGTGGCCTTTGAAAGCCTCATCGGAACGCAGCAGGCACTACGGGTTTCCCTCTGGGTAGTTTTTTTTGCAGGTCTCTCTTCGGCGCTGGGCCAGAGCATCGTCCTCTTTATCAACCGGGTCAAACCGAACCGGTTTGTGGCCAGCCTGATCATCTCAGCGCTGCTATATGTGGTCGGTTATCTCTTTTGGAGCCTCTCGATCTGGCTGGTTGCCAGCACCCTTTTTCAACGCGAGCAACAGTTCCTCCTCACGCTGCAGGCTGTCGGCCTCGCCTACAGCCCGCAACTGTTCGGGTTTTTCATCCTTACCCCCTACGCCGGCTCGTTCATCGCGGGCTTGTTATCGGTGTGGAACCTGCTGGCGATCCTCATCGCCAGCCAAGTCGTCTTCGACCTCACGCTCCCACAAGCTGCCGCCTGCAGTGGGATCGGTTGGTTGCTGTTACAAGTCGTGCAGCGAACCGTAGGACGCCCTCTGCTGCGGGTGTCCGACTGGTTCCGAAACAAAGTTGCCGGAACGCCCCTGACCGTACACTCGGTACGAGAGCTCCTTCGGCCCGAAGAGGGAGAAAATCGTGCCGGCCGTTGATGTATGGACCCTGATCACGGTCGCGGGTATCGCCTTGCTCGTCACCGGAGCCCTCGCCCCCATCGAAACGCTCGGCTGGTGGGCAGGATGGTATGGGCGCTACAGGGAAAAGACCCCTGCCCCCCTCCCACACGCCGAGCCACCAACTTCCAATCACTTCGTCATCTTTCTCACCGGCATCCACACCGTCTCTGGTACGACCTTTGCAGGTCGAGAGATCAACCTCTTAAAGGAGCTACGCAAACGCCTACCCGACGTTGCCATCCTCGAGGTATTCCCCTACTCGGTCACCAATCGGGCGCTTACCGGCCAGCGTGTGTTCGCTTGGTTCTGGCGCTGGGCCCTCAGCATGAAACTGCAAAAGACACTGATGGCAAAGATCGCCGGCATGGTCATCAACCTACGCAACACCTGGCAGGTCGCCGTCTCTGCAGATCGCCGCTACGGACCGATCTACAATCACGGTTCAGCACAGATCATCCTCGAGCAACTTCTACAAAACGGCTACCAGATCGGCAGCGGTGCCCGCGTCACCCTGATCGGGTACAGCGGTGGCTCCCAAATCGCGTTGGGCGCAGCAAGCCACCTCAAACAGATGATCGGCTCACCCGTCGACATCATCTCCTTCGGAGGGATCATGAGCGCCGATCCAGGGCTGCTTGAGATCGACCACTTCTACCATCTGAAAGGCGAGCGAGACCGGATCCAGCGCGTCGGATACATCTTCTTCCCAGGGCGCTGGCCCCTGCTCGCCTATTCACCCTGGAACCAGGCCAAGCTGAACGGCAAAATTACCACCATCACGCTTGGACCGGTCGATCACACTGGGCAGGAAGGGTATTTGGACAGCAAAAAAACGCTTGCCGACGGCCGCAGCTACCTACAACAGACAGTAGACACCATCGTCGCCATTATCAATAAGAAGTCGGCAAATCCGCCCCTAGACGAGGTTGGAAAACATCGTACCGGAAGGGGAACCGCTCGCGATCTATCGCAGACACGTCGATAAGAACCCCTCTACCCAGATGCTGCATACTCGCCCCACTCCCGCCGTAACTCGCCACAAACCTCACCGAGCGTGGCCCCAGACCGGAATGCCTCGAGCACCAAAGGGAAGAGATTGGTATCGGTTCCGGCAGCCTCCCGCAACGCGGAGAGTGCTGCGGCACTCGCCGCCCCATTCCGTTTCTGACGGTATGCCTGTACCTCTCTTTCCCGCTCGAGCTGCACGCCAGGGTCGACCGCTTGCACAGGGATCACGGTCTCCTCACCACCCTGAAAGGCATTGACACCCACCACCACGCGCGTTCCCTGCTCCACTTCACGTTGGAACCGGTACGCCGCTTCCTCAATCTCTTGTTGAATAAAGCCCACCTCGATCGCCCTGACGCTACCACCGAGAGCTTCAACCTGCCCTAAAATCGCTTGCGCTTCATGCTCGAGCTCATCACAAAGATGCTCGAGGTAGTAACTCCCTGCCAAGGGATCGACGGCGTCCGTAATTCCGGATTCATGGGCGAGAATCTGCTGTGTTCGCAGCGCAGTTCGAGCCGATTCGGGCGTCGGCAGCCCCAACGCTTCGTCTTTCGCATTGGTGTGAAGGCTCTGGGTCCCCCCCAACACCGCAGCCAGAGCCTGGTACGCCGTCCGCACCACGTTGTTCTCCGGCTGCTGAGCCGTAAGGGTCGAGCCGCCGGTCTGGGTATGGAAACGGAGCATCATGGCCTTTTCGCTCTCGGCCCCGAACTCGTTTCGCATGATACCGGCCCACATACGCCGCGCCACTCGAAACTTGGCAACCTCCTCCAAGATGTTGTTGTGACAGGCGAAAAAGAAACTCAATCTGGGCGCAAACGTCTCGATATCGAGGCCGCTACGGAGTGCGGCTCGAACATATTCTTTTGCGTTGGCCAACGTGAATGCGATCTCTTGAGCGGCGACGGCACCTGCCTCACGAATGTGATACCCAGAGACGGAGATGGTGTTCCAAGCGGGAACGTGCTCGGCACAGAAAGCGAACAGATCGGTGATCAGGCGCATGCTCGGTTGGGGCGGGTAGATATAGGTACCCCGAGCCACATATTCTTTCAAGATATCGTTTTGAACCGTGCCCCTGATCTGACGGCCGACGACACCCTGCTCCTCAGCGACCAGAAGATAGAGGGCGAGCAACATCATGGCCGGCGCATTGATCGTCATCGAAGTGGTGACCTTATCCAAGGGGATACCCTCGAACAGCGTCCGCATGTCATCCAAGGTGGCGATCGAAACACCCACTTTGCCGACTTCTCCCTCGGCGTGGGGGTGATCTGGATCGAGCCCCAACTGGGTAGGGAGGTCGAAGGCCACCGAGAGCCCACTCACGCCCTGATTCAAGAGGTAGTGGTAGCGCTCGTTCGATGCCTTCGCCGAACCGAAACCGGCGTACTGGCGCATGGTCCAGTGCCGCCCCTCGCTGTACATCGACGGGTAGATACCGCGCGTGAAGGGGTACTCCCCAGGTCGACCGAGACGCCGTGGCAGATCCTCGGGAGGTTCATCGTATCGTGCCTTCATGGCGAAATTATACCGTTAGGCCACGGCCAATCCCTAAAGCAGTCGTGCTGAACTCTTGTTTTTATGAGCACCTCGGTAATGGGTGATGCGTGATGGGTGATGGGTGTTGCGAAATAACCGGCTGAACCTGTCTGCTCCGACGGTTGCATCTTCGAAGAAACCGTGCTTCAGCCGCGCTTACCTTTTGCAGTGGCCCCACGCATTACTCATCACCCATTTCCCATTACCCTTTTCTCACGCATTGCCATGGAAGATTACTTGACCTAACAGCGGTCTTGATATTGAAACCTCGAGGAAACGAACGTACCCAAGATAACGACTACCCTAGTGGTTCGGGGGTACAGTCACTTGCAGGAGGGTTTACTCATGAAATACCGCAACCTCGGGGCGAGCGGTCTCAAAGTCAGCGTCATCAGCCTCGGTGCCTGGATCACGTACGGCGGCAGCGTCACGGACAAAAAGAAGATCACCAAGATCGTCGAAAGGGCGCTCGCTGGAGGCATCAACTTCTTCGACAACGCCGACGCCTACGCACAAGGTGGAGCGGAAAGGGTGATGGGTGAGGTATTCGGTGACATCGGGGTGCCCAGACATCACCTCGTCCTCTCCAGCAAGGTGTACTGGCCCCAGTCGGACAACATCAACGACCGTGGCCTGAGCCGCAAACACGTGCTCGAGTCGGTCGACAGATCGCTCGAGCGCATGCAGACCGACTACCTGGATCTCTATTTCGCGCACCGGTTCGATCTCGAAACGCCGCTGGAAGAGATCGTAGAGGCTTTCAGCGATGTGGTTCGTAGCGGTCGAGCGCTGTACTGGGGCACGAGCGAGTGGAGTGCCCTACAGATCGCCGAAGCGCACGCGTACGCCAAGGCCAACGGATTGGTCGCTCCCATTACCGAGCAACCGCAGTACTCGATGCTCTACCGGGAACGGGTCGAGAACGAAATCCTACCGGTCACAGAGCCGAGAGGGATCGGTCTGGTAGTGTGGAGCCCCCTGGCGCAAGGAATGCTTACCGGTAAATACGACGGCGGCATCCCCAAAGGGAGCCGCTTCGCCCAACTGGAACAGACTGCCGAACGATTTCTTACCGAGGAGAATCGCCACAAGGTCGAGGCGCTCAAATCCGTCGCCGATGATGTAGGCGTGAGCCGGGCCCAACTGGCGCTCGCCTGGGTACTACGGCAACCGGGGGTCTCGAGCGTGATCACAGGAGCGACCAAAGTAGACCAGATACGTGACAACCTCAAGGCGGCCGACGTCGAACTCGACGAGAAGGCCGCGGAGATCGAAGCCATTTTGACGAGCTAAGCTCGACCTGCAATCGGCATCAGGTGCTACGACTCGGTCCGCCAAGATCAGAACACCAGAGGGTCGATATCGACAAACGGTCTCTGTGCCATACCTCAGAAGAGCCCGGTCGACAGGAGCATGAACAGATCTTTGTTCATGCGGCTAGTCTCGAGCGAATATGCTATTCGGGTAGACGAATTTTCTCCACGCTTTGATGAGAGCGAGCTGATGCACGAGCAGCAAACTACGATACCGCCAGCGGCTCATCGACGATTTTAGGGCGGTGTAGCCTCGCTTCCTTCGAAACCTCGGGCTCGATACCACAGAGTTTAAAGAAGTTCTCGAACGCGTGCTCTTCGGCCACGAAGCGGACGTACTTTTCTTGCAACGTTTCGCTCACCAGCGGAACCTCGCGATACCGCTCGACCGCCTTGGCCACGACCTCTTCAGGCGTTCGCCTCTCGGCGAGCCTGGTCAAGGCGTAATAGACATCGAGCCGCGCTTCGGCATGCCGGCGCCACACCTCCGGCTTCTCTACAGACTTCGCCCTCAGCAGGTCCTGCCTCGCAAGGATTCGGTATCGTTTGAGACCGCTCACGAGATCGTTCGTGCTCAGTCGGACATCGTGCTTCACCGTTGCGCTCCTCTCCTCCAAACCACTCTAGACAGAGGCTTGGTCGACGGTGCACCGGGGTACCGACCAGAACGATCCCCCTACGCGTACCACTCTATCTTGAACGAACTACCGGCAGGGCGAGTAACGCTCAACCCAACCCACAGCGCAACCTACTCCCATCCTAGTACCACACGGTCGCATCGGCTAGGGACAAAAGCCCGTGTCGATACGAAACAGGGCGTCCACCTATCTCCAGAAGTGCGAAGAAGGGGAAACCAGCTGATCAGACCTGCTTACAAAGTGGGAAGCGCACTCCTTTAACTCTCGGCGTCGAAGCGACGGAAACGGGCATCGATCTCAGCGATCAGATCATCTCGAGCCGATCTTGCAGTCGGATCACGGGGCGGATCGTTCTCAAAGATCACCACGACATATCCCCCCTGATCCGCTATGGAGACGGTGATCGACAACGCCTGGGCCCGAGAAGCCCTGATATCACTAAACATCGCGCCTCCGCCGATGGGTCTTGCAGATAAGGTCACCGACCTGTCGCTCACGTCGTGCGCCTCGTAGAAAGTGTGTGCTCCGCTCGGTTGCAGCAGGGGGGCGAGTTCGGCAAGCGTCTGGACGATCTCCCAACCATCGGCCTGATAAGCGACGTTCTTGACACCTGAAACTTGTTGCCTGACGTTTTTGACAGTGGGAGCACAGGAAGTCAAGAGCAGAAAAACAGTGAAAATGGCAAAGAGTCCTCTCATGTCTCCTAGCCTAGGCATCCGATCCCGACCGGGCTATGAGATTTGCGACGAGACCGTGACACAAGCGGTTCACTGTGGGTTCAAGCAGTAGACTGATAGGAGTGAGACTCTTTACGGCCAATCAGATGCGATCAGCGGATGCAGCCGCCATACAGATGGGCATACCAGCCCTGGTTCTTATGGAAAATGCCGGGCGTCGCGTCGCCGAAACAGCAACTCGCCACTGGCCGGCTGCGACTCATATCACCGTGCTCTGTGGAAAGGGAAACAACGGTGGAGACGGTTACGTCGCCGCCCGGCATCTGGTCGAATCGGGCCACAACGTAAAGGTACTCGAGCTGGCCCGTGAAGGAGAAATGCCGACCACAGAGGAAGCGAGACAGGCTAGAACCTCACTATTGGCGCACCTACCCTCGATCGAAACCCTCACCCCACAAACCTTGTCGGTGACTGTGAGAGAGAGCGAGCTGATCATCGACGCCCTGTTCGGAAGCGGTCTCAGCCGTCCCCTGGCCGGAAATCTTGCCGCCATCATCAAAACGGCCAACGACGCTCCGGTTCCCGTTCTCAGCGTAGACGTGCCGAGTGGCGTCAGCTCCGACAACCCACTCCTTATCGGCCCACACATCGAAGCCGACCGAACCCTGCAGCTCGCCGGACCGAAGTTGTCCAGCGCCTTCTACCCTGCCAGATCCGCTTTCGGCACCTGGGAGGTGGCTACGATCGGCATCCCAGAAACCGTCCTGGAAACGCAAAGTCAGACCAGACTCCTCACCGACACCGACGCAACCCGTCATCTCCCTATCCGTGATGATGATGTACACAAGTACAGTGCCGGAACCGTCACCGTCCTGGCAGGATCCCCCGAGTACTTGGGGGCGGCAGAGCTCGCTTGCCGGGCAGCGTACCGAGCCGGAGCCGGCTTGGTCACCCTGGCTGCGGAAGTTCGAATGGCGGGGAGTTGGCCTGAGATCGTGTTCTGGCCCCTCAACTGGCAAAAGAAGCCCTTGGAGACTCTCGCCTCGCTCGCTGAAAAGGCGGCACAGAGCTTGGTGATCGGACCAGGTCTCACAAAACAAGCAGAGGCGTTCATCCCTTCCATCCTGTCCGACCGCACGGTGCCGTCTGTCTTGGATGCCAGCGCGCTCGTGCCGAACGCCGGCCTCAGGCAGGCCGTGAAGAACCACGGTCGCTGCGTCCTCACGCCCCACCTGGGAGAGGCGGCCCTTCTGCTGGGGACACGAGCTTCCGATGTTCGCGCCGACCCGTTAACAGCTGCTACCCACTTAGCGGCCGACTGGGGTGCGATCGTCGTACTCAAAGGGGCGACGACTGTCATCGCCTCCCCCGAAAACGAATCGGCGGTGAGCACCCGTGGGCATCCTGGGATGGCCACCGGGGGTTCGGGCGACGTCTTGGCGGGCCTACTCGGTGCTTGGCTCACCGGAATCGAGCACCTATATGGCCGAACCTGCGCGGCGGTCACGGTGCACGGTCTGGCCGGAGAGCTGGCGGGGGCTGAAAACGGCTACGGTCTTACGGCAGGTGATCTCATTGCCAAACTGCCCAAAGCGTGGCAGGCACTCACGTGTTAGGCTGCACAGGGTGAGGGTCCGTGTCCCAGCCACGAGTGCCAATCTAGGCCCGGGGTTCGATTGCCTCGGGCTTGCTGTCGGACTCTACCTCGAGGTGAAAGCGTCGCTCTCTCCAACAGACCACTTTCACTACCGCGGTGAAGGCTGGATTCCCGATACGCCCGACAACCTCATCCATCGAGGCTTCCGCCAGGCCTTTGCCGCGTTCGGCAGACAAGCGCCTACCATAACCTTCGAAGTCGAAAACCCCATCCCTTTGGCGAGGGGTCTCGGCTCTTCATCAGCGGCATTGGTAGCCGGTGCGGCTGTCGCCGACATGTTGCTGGAAGAAATGCTGGGCCCCGATGGCGTTTTCCAGCTCACCGCCGAAATGGAAGGGCATCCCGACAATGTGGGCCCTGCTGTATACGGCGGTTTCACGGTCTCGGCTAAAGAATCGACCGGCACTTATCTAAGTCAGTCATTCTCTCTCCCCCAGCACTGGGTTCTCCTTTTTGGCATCCCCGACTTCGAACTTCCGACGGAGAAAGCGAGGAGTGTGTTGCCCAAAAGCTATTGCCGGGAAGACGTGATCTTCAATACCAGCAGAACCGCGCTGTGGGGTCTAGCTGTCGTGCTCGACCGTCCAGAACTGCTACGGGTAGCCTCACAAGACGCGCTTCACGAGCCCTACCGAGCGAAGCTGGTCCCGGGATTGCAAGGGTGTCAAGCCGAACTACTCCAACGCGGAGCCTATGCGACCTTCCTCTCGGGCGCAGGACCTACCCTGGGCGTGATCTGTTCAAGCGGCAGCAAAGCCGGTTGCATCGAGAGGCTCAGGCAGTATGCCGGGTCGTCGGGACAGGTCATCGAGCTCGAGCCCGGGAGCGGCTACCGAACGGAAGTGCTCACTTCACCGCCCGCAAAACCTTAAAGGCCGGGGTATCGGCTGCAAGCTCCATCGAACTCCAGCTGTCCAGGATCCTTTCGTAGGGCAGGGCTCTGTTGGCTACCAATAAGAGCTCACCACCCGGTCTCAAATGCTTTTCGGCGGCTGCGATGAACGCCTGTGGTAGCTCGAGCCTCACCTTTTTTCCGAGGTGAAAGGGTGGATTCATCACCACCGCGTCAAAGAGTTCTTCGGTGCCGAGGGCAGCATCCACGTCAGAATGTCTTACCTCCAGGTGAACCCGGTTGAGCTTAGCGCTTCGCTGAGTACTGCAGACCGCAGCGAGGTCATCGTCGAGCGCCGTCACAAGCGCACCCTCCAGTGCAACCCGTACGGCCAGAAAGCCATACCCGCAACCTAGATCGAGGACACGCGTCCCGAGAGTAGGTATCCCCCTTGCAACCTGCCAGAGGAGAGCACTACCCGGATCGAGTTTCCCGGCAGAGAACACCCCTGGAAGACTCTGGAACGGCAACCCGTCTACCGTAAAAGGGAGCCAGGGATCGATCCCGGTATCAAAAGAGCAAGCTCTCGCACGCAGCAAGCGCCAGCCACCCTCTTTTGCCAGCACCTCAACATCATCGAAGAGCGCTTCTACCGCCTTCTGGTAACGCTTCGCCCCCTGATCTTTGTGCATCACCAAAAAGGCCTCTCCCCCTCTAGCAAGAGCCCGGCAGACGCTAGCAAGCTCGACTTGAACCCGCAAAGAACCCTTGTCGGTCGAAGGCAGAACACAGACCACCTCCGACTGCCCCGCAGGCAAGTCCCAGAGTGTCCCGGCTCTGATAGAGACCTTCGGATCGCCTACAAAGGTCCTTGCGGCGCAGCGTAGCGAGGCCTGGGAGGTCTCTAACACGGTTGTACGCTCAAACGACCCCCGGCAGAAAAAAGCGACGGCACCCGCCGTACCCGTGGCATCGAGCAGACACCTCCCACCGAGATCGGCCTTGCGAAGCAGAAGCTCCACCGCCCTATCGCCTTCGCGATAACCGAGCATGCCCTGTTTGACGAAAAACGGTCCCCGGCCAAAGGGGCTGGTGGGGTGCAAGGCGTGGTAGTCGTCCAGGGCGTTCACGCGGCCAGTGTAGCAAGAGAGGGTGATGAGTGATGAGTAATGGGTGCTGCAAAATTCGCGGCTGGGCCCGTCTACTATGACGGTAGTACCTTCGAAACCAATGATCTCCAACACCGTACTATTTCGCGGTTACTCCACGCATTACCCATCACCCATTCCCCATTACCCTGCTGGTGTCGACCCTCTCATCACTCATAACTCATTCCTCATCACCTTATTCCCCTCGCTTGCCCTGACTCGCTATGAAGCATATGCTTTGAAACGTGCCGGTGATCCTTGGAATCGATACCTCTTGCGACGATACCGGCGTAGGCATCGTCAGAGACGGTGTCGTGCTCGCCAACGTCGTCTCCTCGCAAACCGACTTGCACGCCAAGTACGGTGGTGTGGTACCGGAACAGGCCAGCCGTGAACACCTCAGCGTCATCGATCACGTCGTTTCCGAAGCGCTTACACGCGGCGGCGTCACACTCGATGACATCGATGTGGTTGCGGCAACGTACGGACCCGGTCTGGTCGGCGCCTTACTCGTCGGCCTCACCTACGCCAAGGCGCTGGCATGGTCGCGCGGTCTCACATTTGTGGGGATCCATCACCTCGAGGGACACATCGCATCCTGTCTCGCGACAGGAGAACTCGAGCCACCCTTTTTGAGCTTGATCGCCTCGGGCGGTCATACCAGCCTGTTTGAAGTCGAGGCCCCAGGTCGTTACCTCGAGCTCGGCAAAACGCGAGATGACGCTGCAGGTGAAGCGTTCGACAAGGTCGCCAGGCTCCTCGGCCTAGGATTCCCAGGAGGCCCTCCTCTGAGCAACCTCGCCAAACGAGGTAATGAGCAAGCCTACCCTTTCAAACTTCCGCTCCGTGGTCAGGCCGGCTACGACTTCTCGTTTAGCGGGCTTAAAACCGCCGTTGCCGTACTCTTGCAAAAGGAACCTCAAGCCTCAAAGGCCGACGTGGCTGCAAGTTTTGAACGAACTGTCACCGAGAGCCTGATCGAGGTCGCGCTGCGAGCCGCAAACGCGACGGGGCACCAAGACCTGGTCGTCGCAGGTGGGGTGGCCGCCAATTCGCGCCTCAGGAGACGCTTCAGCCAAGTAGGCCTTCGGGTACACTTCCCACCGTTTGAACTCACGACCGATAACGGCGCCATGATCGCCCTCGCAGCAGAGCGGCGCCTACCAGCCGCTTCCGATTGGGAAATCGACGCCGAACCCTATCTACCTCTCGCCGAGAGCGAACCCTCGAGCACAACCTGAGTAGGCTGCAATATAACGCGGTGGAGTTTCTGCTCGCCCAAAGGCCGAGACAGACCGAACTCGGTAGCTACCATACTGCTACCGCCGGCCCCTCTGTAGAGCGACGCCGGGATATTCACACAATCACGCTCCGCGAAACTACGATCGAACGTAGGGTGGTGGCCGGATGTATGAGTTGAAGCCTTGCTCGCTTCCCACGGCAACGTGAGAAGACGTCAGCTCACCTCGTCAAAGTAAGCCGCGATTGAAGCGGGATATCATCGCTCAACATACCGTCATACAAGTGAAATTCTCTCGCTGTAAGGTTTTTGTAAGAATTTCGACGCTACACTCTCAAACCATGAGTGTGAGCATTGTCACAGATTCGACCTGCGACCTCCCCGTGCCCACGCTGCAACGCCTCAGTGTGACCGCCGTACCTTTCAGAGTGATCATCGGAGACGAAGTCTACCGAGACGGACGCGAGATCGATCCACCTACCCTGTATGACTGGATGAGCCATCAGGGCGTCTTCCCCTCTGTTTCACCACCGGACACCGAAGATTTCATCGAGGTATACAAGAACCTTCTCAAACATTCCGATACGATCGTCTCTATCCACGTCTCCGGGAAGCTCTCCTCGACGCTCGAGTGTGCCCGTGAAGCCGTCCACAGCCTCGGTGCCGAGGACCGAGTTCATCTGATCGACTCGGGCGCAACGACCGCTGCCTTAGCCGAAATGGTGGCGGGCGCCGCTCTGCACGCCCAACGTGGACTCAATGCTGAACAGGTTTGTTGGGCGGCAGAACGCATTCGCGACGAGCTCCATCTGCTGTACAGCCCAGCCTCGCTTCACTGGGTGAACCGCGAAAGTCGGCTCGGTAAGACGCTCGGACTATTTGCGAAATTCCGTCGCTTGAGACCCATCTATACCCTTCGCAACGGAACTGTAGATACCGCGATGACCTGTAAGCAAAACGGCATAATCGGCGGTATGATTGCGCAGCTGAAAGAACGGTTCGGACAGAGGCCCATACGCGTGGTGATCGCTCTCGCTAGCAGCGATTCGAGCATAGAGTCGGCATTGAAAGACCGGTTTCTATCTGCCGGCCTGAATCTCGCCAGCCTGCGCTTTCAGTTGATCGGACCCGCGCTCGGTGTGCATCTCGGACCGGGTAGCCTCGCCATCTGTGCCCACCCCGATGTCCAGCTCGATCCACCCACCAGCAACGCCGTGCGCACCCCATTCCCCTCAACTACTGCAGAGGTCCCCACAGCCCTCCCAAGTACATTTCTTGGGTAACGATCCCCTTGACACTACCGCTGTCGATCACGATGACCAGGGGTTCATGGGAGAGGACGCTCCGTAGATCGGTCACCACCACACGACCGTCGACCTTGACGAGATCTTCCCACGGCGTGATCACACCCCTGCGCAGACCGGTGACTCCGATCGGCACCCCTCGCTCCTGAACGATGACGATGCGGTTATTGGCCAAGATTTGAAGATCTTGTCCTGCGTCGACAAGGGGTACATGCTGCGCTACCCGGCGCGCCGCAGGAGGGGCGATCATCCCAAAGGACAACAGGGTCTGGCTCGGCAGCCTGATGGCACTACGTGCATAACTGAGAGCGTTGGAAAAGGCGAGCACGAAAACCACGGTCTCCAGAAGTCCGGCAGCGTTGATGTGGTTGAAACCGACCCTACCCACACGACCCAACAGCAGATGTATGACGAAGGCGATCAACACCGCAAAGGCAAGGGAAGCTAACGAGCCCAACAGAGCTGCAAGCCGCAACTGACCAGGATGTCTCATACCTCAAGTAACCACACTTTCTGGGTGCAGATGTGTCGGGCTGTCGACATCTGCAGCTAACGAGGCGTCACCTGTTACCAAGACCCGCACCTCCGCATCGAGAAGAGCGCTCACCCGTCTTTCGACTTCGCTCAAGCTCGCAACCCCTAAAAGGAACCTTACCAACATCCTCACGCCGACAATCGTACTCAATGCGACAGGATTCTTCCGTGCCCTGTAGGCCCGATCGACGAAAGGCAGCAATCGTGGGGCTGCCTCGGCTTGTAACAGCAACAGGTTTCCCCCGGTATAGAGGGTCGCATCTAACCGTACATACGTCCTGGTCTGCTCTGGAAAGTGCTGCTTGGATACAGCTTTAGGGACCACCGGAAACACGAAATCCGCCGCTGGGGCGTCGTCGACGAAGCGGTCGATACCCGCAGCAGTCAACCAAGGTAGATCGGCCGTGAGGATAAGGAGGCGACCCATCCCAGGGCGCGCAAGCGCAAGCGCCGCACCGAGACCCATTGCGAGAGAGTCGACCAGACGCTCTCCTGAGGGTACCTGGTCGTCGCATAGCTGCTCTACGCAGGGTGTCGTCGGGCCCACGTACACGATATGGTGAACACGCCGGCTCTCTCTGAGCGCCTCGAGCACATAAGCAGCCAACGGCCTACCCTCAAACGGTACGAGCGCTTTGGTGGCAACCCCTGCCCAAGCAGCCAGCGGCTCGGCAGGGGAACCACCTGCTAAGACGACCGCGGTCGTGTCGGTGCGCATTCGATCGGGCATGCTACTCTCGACCCCATTCTACCCCGGCTGGTATCGCGTCATCACAGAATCAACCCTGCCTGCAGAAGAGTTCTTCTCACGAGCTTGGCCTCAACAGCTCAGCAGGCAGGGAGGAAAAAAAGACCGTCTCAACCAAACCGCAGAGTCGGCTGAGACGGCCCTCGAGCCGTTAGTTGTCTTCGATTCGCCTCTGCCTTACACGGAGCTCCTCGGTCTCACCACCACGAATGCGAAACTCCTCGACCACACTCCGGTACCCCGGAGCGACGATGGTGACCTCATGCGTCCCACTTCGCAGATCCGAAAGCACCAGTACCCCACTGCCACTCGGTATGTTGCCGCTGAACTCGCCGTCGAGAAAGACCTGAGCCCCACCGACATTGGCGCGAATGACGAGCGTACCGAAGCGGGGAATCTCGGCCAAAACGGCATTGATCCTGAAGGTCTCCCCAGCGCCGACACTGATGCTTTGCGAGAAAGTCCGGTATCCGTCTAGCGACACGGTCACATCGTGGCGTCCCGGATCGGTGTCGTAGCGCAACGGGGTAAAGCCCACAAAGCGCCCATCTACAAAGACCTCGGCCCCGCTGGGAATCGAGTCGACAGAGAGGGTGGCAAACGGGGGCGGAACCGGTGGTCCGACCACGAACAGGGCGGTATCGGTCACCCAATCGCGTTGGCCGATCGGCTCGACCACGATCGAGAAGGCGCCGGCGAAGCCGTCCTGACCGATGTTGCTGGTGGCGAAACTGGCGTTGGCCTCGAAGCGAGCCAGCCGGTCGGTGTTGAGCCTCGACCTACTGGCCACGGCGATGACCTTATCAACCCCCCGTGGGCCATCGACGGTAAAGCTGTAGCGGGCACCTGAAGGCGGAAAACGGCGGGTTTCACCGGCCCGCACGAAGTTGTCTTGATCGAAGCGGTTGGGCAGAATCTGCACCACCTGTCCATTGGACTTGACACTATAGAGGTAGACGAAGCTCGACTCCGAAACCCGAACGCCGATGCTGATCCGTTCCCCGATCTGGTAGCTCGGGCTTCCGTCACCGGAAGGATCCTTGTCGACAAAGACGTCGACCTCGAAACTCGGCAACGGGTTGACGACGATCGAACGGGGACTGATAACGATCTGTTGCGCTTGAGCGAAGGCAAGGGACACAAGTAGGATTATGAAACCTAGAAGCTTTTTCACGGTCCGCCTCCTTTCTACCTTGGAGGGTATCACGTGCGTTTCTGAGCGTGTGTGGACATCTTTAAGAGTTCTTCACGGAGGCGTTTAGGAGTTCTTCATCAACGGATTTGCAAGGAAAATTGCTACAGCGGTATGCGAGGTCCGGTAGCCGGGTGAGTGTCGAGCATTTGGTAATGGGTGATGGGTGATGAGTAATGGGTGTTGCGAACGACCGTGCTGAGCTAAAAGCATGACTGGGAGACAGCAATGCCTGTTCAGCCTCAAATGTCGCGGCTATCACATGCATGACCCCTTCCCCATCACGATCAAATCCTATTTTTTTGTCTTTCTCATCACTCATCACTGCTCGCTCATAACTCTTTCGTTACTTGATAGAGCCCTTGAGTGCTCTTTCCGTTCACGCAAATACGCTTTTCTCATAAAGCTTTCAGGCCGCGAGCCGATACTCTTTAGGCGAGGGAATCCATGTTGAAACGACACTTGATCCTACTCTTCACCACACTGCTCGGCATCGGAGCGGCACAATCGCTCGAAACCGAGGCGATCCTGGACCAGATGAGAACGCGGGCCGAAAGTTTGCAAGATGCGAGCTTCCTGCTGACCGGCCAGCTGATCGACACCGACGGCAGCCAGATCCCGCTCGAGATCGAAATCGAACTGATCCCCGGCGTTCCGGCCGGCCGGGCCTATATCCTGCGGCCTGATGCACTGGCAGACAACTTCATCGTGCTCGATGGCAATACCGTCTATAACTACCTATTTGTGACCAACCAGGTTACGGTCTTCGACGCTACCGATCCCGACGCGCTCGGCAGCCTCTTGCCAGCGGACAGTACGGGGGAAAGCTTCGACTTCACGTTCAACCTAGAAGAGATCTTCGAGGGATGGGGGGTCACCGTCGAGGGCTACCAAGAGACCCCTGCCGGCAACGCCTACGCGCTGCGCTTCGAAAACCCTCAACCAGAATTCTATGTCGAGTACGTCGAGGCCTTGGTCCTCGATGGCAGCTGGGTGCCCTACGGCCTCACCTTCTACCAGCCGGACGGCAACGTAATCGCCGAACTGGCCTTCGAGGAGTACGCCCTCGACCAAGGCCTGGCGCTGGCCGATCTGACCTACATCCCCGAGGACGCCGAGATCATCGACGAGCGTTGAGGCGACCCGAGCTCACCCAAAAAGGGGACCTCACTCCTCTCCCGGCACCCCGGGTTCGGTCTGACGCCTGAGGTCGAGCGCCAGCTCGAGCTGATCTTCGGGGAGTACCTGTTTCTCGAAGGCGAGCTCCCGAACCGTCTTACCGGTGGCGTAGGACTCCTTGGCAAGCTGCGCCGCGGCGTCGTAACCGATCAGGGGCGCCAGCGAGGTCGCCAGCGACAACGAGTTCTCGTTCAGGCTCTCGATCCGCGCTTCGTTGGCCTTGAGATCTCGTAACAGCTTCTCGTCGAACATCACCGCCGCGTTGGCCAGCAGGGTGATCTGTTCGAGGAGGCTCCTCGCCATCACCGGCAACATCACGTTCAACTCGAAGTTGCCATAGAGCCCACCCAAGGTGATGGTCGTGTCGTTGCCGATCACCTGGGCGCAGACCATGATAAGCGACTCGGCGATGACCGGGTTGACCTTGCCCGGCATGATCGACGAGCCCGGCTGGACCGCCGGGATCTCGAGCTCACCCAGGCCCAGACGCGGTCCTGAGCCCAAAAAGCGGATGTCGTTGGCGATCTTTAGGAGGCTCGAAGCCAAGGTCTTGAGCGCGCCGCTCATAGCGACCGCGGCATCTTGCGCGGCCTGCGCTTCGAAGTGATTGGGCGCCTCATAGAAGTCGGAGCCGGTCAGCTCGGACAGCGCCTTGGCGATGCGCTCCCCGAACTCGGGGTGGGTGTTGATGCCTGTACCCACCGCGGTACCCCCCTGCGCCAACTCCCGCAGGTGCCACATGGCCCGCTTGATGTGACGAATCCCGTGCTCCACCTGCGACGCGTAGCCGGAGAACTCCTGTCCAAGCCGGATCGGGGTGGCGTCTTGCAGGTGGGTCCGGCCGATCTTGACGATGGCGTCGAACGCTTCGGCCTTGCTTAGGAGCCCGGCGTGGAGCTGATCCATAGCCGGCAGCAGCTTGTGCTCGATCGAGGTGACGGCGGCTACGTGGATGGCCGTGGGGAACACGTCGTTGGAAGACTGGCCGTAGTTCACGTGGTCGTTGGGGTGGACCGGATCTTTAGAGCCGATCACCCCACCGAGCAGTTGGATGGCCCGGTTGGCGATGACCTCGTTGGCATTCATGTTGCTCGAGGTACCGGAGCCGGTCTGAAAGACATCGACCTGAAAATGGGCGTCGTGAGCCCCGTCGATGACCTCTTGCGCCGCCTGCATGATGGCGCCGGCAAGCTCAGGGTCGAGGTGCCCAAAATCCACGTTGACCTTGGCGGCGGCGTACTTGATCTGCCCCAGGGCGCGGATCAGCTCGCGCCCCACACCCTCCCCCGAAACCGGGAAGTTCGCCACCGCCCGCGCGGTCTGCGCCCCATAAAGGGCGTCTTGGGGAACCTTGAACTCTCCCATCGAGTCACGTTCGATTCGGTAAGCCATATTTCCTCCAAAAATGTTATCGCCTAAGCTAACGATGAATCGATCCAGCCAGAGATGTCTTCATGGTACCGCAAGCCGTACTCAGCAGACCGAGATGAACTGATCGCCTTTCTAATAAAGCCTCGACGGCACCACGGCGCCGATGGGCCCCTAAAGTGAGTTTCAGAGAACTTGTTGCCAAAACCAGCATGGTAATGGGGAATGGGTAATGAGTAATGCGTGGGGCCACAGCGAGTGGAGAGCGAGACCGGGGTTCGTTTATTTAGAGATGGCCAGGTCGATGATGACAGGCTCAGCCGTAACCTTCGCAGCACCCATTACCCATCACCCATCACCAAAGCGGTGTTGAGATGATGTCTCTACGTGGCTCTAAATCGATAGTCACGAAGCAGCTAGCCCAAAACGCAAGGCACTCGCCAGGCCGTTGCGCCAGTTCACCCAGTTGT
Organism: Trueperaceae bacterium; assembly: GCA_020354625.1. Taxonomy (GTDB): domain Bacteria; phylum Deinococcota; class Deinococci; order Deinococcales; family Trueperaceae. Next base: position 3,673,514 of record CP070651.1, on the reverse strand, counting down.
GCCCCGCCGGCCGCTCGACGTAGGCATGGTCATAGCCTTTGTCGAGGAGCACCCGGTGGATCTCCCGGTTGACGTCCAAGAGCCATTCGAAAGCACCCACCTCGAGGTACCAGCGGAGCGGCAAGCGAACATGCCCCTCGAGCGTTTCGAGCAGCCAAGACTCGCGGGTCCGGTAGAACTCCCGTTCTTCGGGCGTACCCAAGAATGCCCCGGACTGGCAGAGGACGGTCCCGAACAGCTCCGGGTGCTCGAGCGCCAAGGTCGCGCTCACCAACCCACCGAGGCTGGCCCCCAGGAGGAGGCACTCCTCGCTGCAGGGGTGGTGCGCGGCGACAAAGGGGAGCAGTTCGTCGGTGATAAAGGCGCGGTAGTCGGGGTTGAAGCCGTACTCTACGGTCCGATCGGCCGGCTCGATAAAGACCAGGTGGGCGGGCCGCACCTCACCGCGGTCCAACAACGCCTCGAGGACACGCTGCAGACCGGCCACCCGCTGGTAGGCGACGCCATCTTGTACCAACACGACCGGGAGCGACGCTGCTTCGAACCCCGCCAGGGTGTAGACGGTGAATCGGCGCAGCGCGCCGAGGGCTCTACTTTGCAGCCGGTGGCGGGTCGTCGTCCCCCGGTCGAACGCCTTGTCGAGTGCAGCGTAGGCGTCAGGTTGGTAGCTGGGACCGACGAACGCGCTCACCTCGGGATACCAGGGGTTCTCCCCTCGCACGGGATTCTCGGGATCCGCCCGGACGCTGCCAGACGCGTCCAGAAAGGCATATTCGAAGTAGGCATCGTCCGGCAGCTCGAGCGCAAAACGGCCGACCTTAGCGGCGTCGAGCGGGTGGGGGTTGCGGATCATGTCGGTGTGGTCGCTGATCAGAGATACGGCCCAAGCGGGCACGCGGATGTCGGCCTTCATAACTCTGGAGTGTACCCGTCCCAGCGAACCGGATGTCTGGTGGAGCACCTGTTTTGGAGGTGGTAGACTCCGCTGTGATGAATCCTTTCGACGCGCTCCGCGCCGACGACCTTCGCAACAGTACCAGCAGCAAATGGCTCGCCTACCCCGGCGAAGTCCTGCCCCTGTGGGTGGCCGACATGGACTTCCCCCCTGCCGAAGCCATCCGCGCTGCGGTCACCCGCCACGCCCAAGAGGGCTTCCTCGGCTACGCGCCAAATAATGGGATTCCCGGGCTCAAAGAGGCCGTGGCCGAGCGACTCGGGCAGCGCTACGGCCTGAGAGTGACAGGAGAAAATATCTCCCTTCTCAGCGGCACCGTCTCGGGGCTCTTCCTGGGAGTGCGCAGCCTGAGCAGTGTGCACGATGAAGTCGTGGTGCAAACGCCCATCTACCCGCGCTTCCTACAGGGCATCGAGGGGCAAGGGCGCGTGCTCACTCGCAACAGCCTGATCCATAACGATCGCGGCTGGCAGGTCGACTTCGACGCGCTCAAAGCGTGCATCACCCCGGCCACGCGGCTGCTGATGCTCTGCAACCCCCACAACCCGAGCGGGCGGGTCTTTACGCTCCACGAGCTGGAGCGGTTCGCGGAAATCGCCCTCGAACACCGGCTCTGGGTCATCGCCGACGAGCTCCACGCCGACCTGATCCATGAAGGCCGCCACATCCCCTTCGCTTCGCTCGGCGAGGAGATCGCAGCGCGCACCCTGACCCTCTACGGGCCCACCAAGGCCTTCAACATCGCGGGGCTCAACATCAGCTTCGCCCTCTCGCACAACCCGGCCATCTTGGAACGCCTCGCCCAAGTAGCCGACGGCCTCGGCTCCAAGCCGAACGTGCTCGCGCAAGTGGCGACCCTCGCTGCCTACCGGGAGGCCGGTGAGTGGCTCGAGCAGGCACTGAGTTACCTCAAAGCCAACCGCGACTGCCTAAGCGGCTTTCTCGCTCGCCACCTCCCCGAAATCGGCTACAGCCCCCCCGAAGGAACCTACCTGACCCTGCTCGACTTCCGAAAGACTCGTGCAGCAGAAGACCCGCAGGCGTTCCTGTTAGAACACGCCGGGGTCGCACTCGAGCCCGGCCCAAACTTCGGCCCCGAGGGTGCAGGTTGGGCCAGGTTGAACTTCGCCACCTCCCGCGCCATCTTGCTCCAAGCCCTCGAGCGCATCCGTAACGCACTCTAAAAGACATGGACGCCTACCCGCGCGAGCTCGAAAGCTGCCGGCGCTGCCCGCGCTTGGCAGAGCACCGAGAAGCCGTTGCCATAACCAAGCGGCGCGCGTATCGCCACGACATCTACTGGGGCAAGCCCGTGCCGGGTTTCGGCGACCCCGACGCCGCCATCTTGCTTTTGGGCCTCGCCCCCGGCGCGCACGGCAGCAACCGGACGGGACGCATGTTCACCGGCGACGCCAGCGGCGACTTCCTCTACCCGGCACTGCACCGGGCGGGCCTGGCCAGCCAGGCTCGCAGCACGGGCCGGGGAGACGGCATGAGCTTAAAGGGGCTCTGGATCACCGCCGCGGCGCGTTGCGTGCCGCCGGGGAACAAACCGACCCGGCAGGAGGTGGCGACCTGCCGCGATTGGTTGGAGCACGACGTTGGGCAGCTCCCGTCTGTTCGCGTGGTGCTGGCGCTCGGCAGCATCGCCCACGACAGCTACCTGGAGCTCTTGAAGGCCCGTGGGGTCGCCCTCAAGAAGAGCCGCTTCCCCTTCGGCCACGCGGCGCTCCACCGCGTTGGCGACGCTGCACCGCTGCTCGACTCGTACCACGTGAGCTTTCAGAACACCAATACCGGCAGGCTGACCGAGGCCATGTTCGACGCGGTCCTGCAAAAAGCGAAGGAACTCGCCGGCCTGGCCCGCTAGGGCAGCACCGAGATCAACAGCCGCTACCGGCGGAAACCGTCACGGCGTCCACACCACCGGCACGAACACCCGGACACTTTCAAGACCCCACCCGCTCCTCGAGCCAATCGACCACGTCGGCCAGGACCTCTCGTTTGTCGAGGTCGTTGTGGGGCTCGTGGTAACACCCCTGGTAGAGCTTCAAACGCTTGTCTTCGGAGCCGAGCCGGGCGAAGAGTTGCCGGCTCCCGTTCACATCGGCGATGGGATCGGCAGTGCCGTGGAACACCAGCGTGGGCAGGGTAATACGACCCGCCTGCTCGAGCACACGGTGACCCGCCTCAAGCATCTCGACACCGATCCGGGTCTTGACCTTACCCTGATAGGAGAGCGCGTCGGCTTCGAAGGCCCGAACGACCTCGGGATCTCGCGACAGGCCACGCTTGTCGTAGTCCTGGACCGGCAGGTGGGGCGAGATCTTGGAGAGGAGGTTGGCCGCAAAGAGCATGAAGCCAGAAACCGGCACGGCGTTCACGAGGTAGGGGCTGCTGAGGATCAGACCGCGGAGCGACCTTTGGTGCTCGAGCGCATAGAGGGCCGCCAAAGCCCCGCCGGCGCTGTGCCCGTACAGATAGACGCCTGGGTGCTGCTCTTGCACCACAGCGATAAAGGCGGCGAGATCGGTCACGAAGTCGCCGAAGCGCATGACGTTGGCGCGGTGTCCCCCGCTGCGCCCATGGCCACGATGATCGATCGCGAAGACGGCGTAGCCGTGACGCGCCAAGTGTTCGGCCACGTGCAGGTAGCGGCCCGAGTGCTCGGCGTAGCCGTGGGCGAGCACCACGCTGGCTTTTGTACTCCCACCAGGGAGCCAAGCTTGCGTATAGAGCGTCAGTCCATCACTCGTTTGCAGCGATCCCGACCGGTGTTGCACAAAACCTCCAGGTCACGCTCAGTGTAGCCCGTTCCCCTACCCTGCAAAAACCTGTGTGTCACATGCTCACAAACCGAAACGATCGAAGATGACATCGACATAGCGCAGATACCAGCCGGGATCGAAGGCTTCGGCCAACGCCTCGCCCCGAAGCGGGTTCTCGGGGTCTTGCTCGAGCAGCGTTTGGAGGCTCACCCCCGTTTCCCAGCTCTCCAAACTGTTTCGTTGCACGATCTCATAGGCCTCTTCCCGGCTCAGCCCGCGATCGATCAACAGGTGCAGCACCCGCTGGGAGTAGATGAGGCCGTGGAGAGCCTCCAGGTTACGCTTCATCGCTCGGGGATCGACCACCAGATGCTCCACCACCCTCGTGAGCCGTCGCGTGGCGTAGCTGGCCAGCGTGGTGGTATCGGGCAGGATGACACGCTCGACCGACGAATGACTGATGTCGCGTTCGTGCCAGAGGGCGACGTTTTCGAGGGCGGCCTGCAAGTTGGCGCGCATCAGCCGGGCCAGGCCCGAGATGTTTTCGCTGGCGATGGGGTTCTTCTTGTGGGGCATGCTGGAAGAGCCCGTCTGACCCGGCGCGAAACCTTCTTGAACCTCTCTCACCTCGCTCCGTTGCAGGTGCCGGATCTCGACGGCGATGCGTTCGAGCGTGGTCCCGAGGATCGCCAGCGCGCTGAGGAGTTCCGCATGGCGGTCTCGCGCCACCGTCTGGTTGGTGACAGGATCTGCCTGTAGCCCGAGCCCGGAAGCGACCAACTGCTCGACCTCCGGCGGCACGTGTGCATAGGTCCCGACCGACCCCGAAAGCATGATCACCCCCACCGCTTCCCGTGCCCGCTCGAGTCGTACGGTATCCCGCTGCAACGCACCGTAGAAGTTCAACAACTTGAGCCCGAAGGTCATCGGCTCGGCGTGGACGCCGTGGCTGCGGCCGACACAGACGGTGTGCTTGTAGCGTACGGCTTTTCCCTTCACGGCTTCTTGCAACGCGGCGAGGTCGCCGAGAACGATGTCGAGCGCACGTCTCAGCAGGAGGTTCTGGGCGGAGTCGACCACGTCGGTGCTGGTGAGGCCACGGTGCAAAAAGCGCCCGTCTTCGCCCACGCGTTCTACCAGCGCCCGGGTAAAAGCGACCACGTCGTGCCGGGTGATGCGCTCGAGTTCTGCCACCCGCCCGGCAAAGGCCTCGTCGAGCGGATCATCTTGGAAGCGCCGGCGGAGTCTGGAAGTCGTCCCGGTGGGAACCTCACCGAGCACCTCCCACGCCTCGGTGGCAGCGAGCTCGACCTCCAACCAAACCTGGTAGCGGCCCACCTCACTCCAAATCGCTTTCAGTTCAGGGGTCGTGTAACGATCGATCATATCCAACCCACCTTTGGAGCACCCTTACGTGACGAGCAGGCGGGCGACCACCAGATCCTCGAAGGCCAAACCGACCGATTTGAAGAGCGTGGCGTTGTTGCCTCGCGCAAGCTTGCCCGCTACCAGATCGCTCAGGTCGCCACAAACCGCGTCGAATGACCAACCGGCAGCCGCAGCTTGCAACAGATCGCCCGCCTCGGTACGGGCTGCATCGAGATCGTCGATGAAGACATCGCTCTCCATGACCGCTTCGGGGTCGGCCTCGACCATCTCCGGTGTGAAGGCGCCGACCAGATCGAGGTGTTTCTCGGGCGTGAGCCAGGCGCCTCTCACGATCGGACTGGTGGCGGAGGTGGCCACAGTGATTACGTCTGCCGCTGCAGCGGCAGCGGCGAGATCATCGGTCGATCGCACGCGGACGCCGAGCCGGGCCCTTACGGCTTCGGCCGTAGCTTCGGCTTTGGCCGGATCCCTTCCCCACACGAGCACATCTCGGTAGCTCCGTACCTGCGCGTGCGCCTCCGCCATCCAGGGGGCGAGCGAGCCCGTGCCGACGACCAGCAGAGTTGCGGCATCTTGTAGCGCGAGATAGCGCGCAGCCAACGCCGACACAGCCGAAGTGCGAAAGCGCGTCAGCAGCGTGGCACTACAAGCCAAGCTGGGGGTACCACCCGGATCGAAAAGCGTATACCAGGCCTGTATCGTGGGCCTCCCCTGCTCGGGGTTATCGGGCAGAAACGACACCTGCTTGACCCCATACCACCCCTCGCGATCGGCACACGGCATCGTCAGATACACCCCCTTATCGGCAGAGATGACCGTACGCTCGGGACTATCAAACGATTCTGTGTCTTGAAAGGCCTGCTCGAGTACCGACAACACCTCGGTCCAAACGAGTCTCTCTTCAACCTGCTCGTCGCTTAAAAGTAGCATGCCTAAGCTTACCTGCATAGGTCGATCCGTGTAACATACAGCGCCCTCTCATCCGAGCCGGCAATCCGGAAAGTCGATGCAAAAAACAGCCTCCCTGACGTAAAAAACTCGGTTCATTTCCCGTTGCGCCCCACCAGGGCCAAATGGTAGACTCAACCGTTGATCGAGGCGTTTATACGCCTCGCCTGTGTGAAATGCACATGTCGAATGTGAAAACCACATGGGGACCAGAGGAGGTCTTCTCTTGAACGAAGGTCAAGTCGTCCCGGTTCCAATCACCGATGAAATCAAAACCAGCTTCATCAACTACGCCATGTCGGTCATCGTCGATCGCGCGCTACCCGACGTACGCGATGGCCTGAAACCCGTGCAACGGCGCATCCTATACGCCATGCAGAGGGAGGGCTTGGCCAGCAACCGAAAGCACTCCAAGAGTGCTGGGGTAGTCGGCGAGGTCATCAAGAAGTATCACCCGCACGGCGACGGCGCCATCTACGACGCCATGGTCCGCATGGCACAAGATTGGAACGTGCGCTATCCCCTGGTCGATGGCCAGGGCAACTTCGGCTCGATCGACGGAGATCCGGCAGCAGCCTACCGCTATACCGAGGCCCGTATGACCCCTGTCTCGGAAGCGCTTTTGGCCGATATCGACAAGGAGACGGTCGATTTCAAAGACAATTTCGACGGCACCACCGTCGAGCCCGAGATCCTCCCCTCAGCCGTGCCCAACATGCTCGTAAACGGAGCGTCGGGGATCGCGGTCGGAATGGCGACCAACCTGGCACCCCACAACCTCGGCGAAGTAATAGACGGGCTCATCGCACTCATCAACGATCCCGAGATCGATACCGCCGGGATGATGAAGTACATCAAAGGCCCGGATTTCCCAACCGGGGGTGTGATCAGCCACGACGGAATCAGGGAATCTTTCGAAACCGGACGCGGCGGCATCCGCATGAGGGGCCGGGTACGCATCGAAGAGCGCAACAACCGCTTTTCCATCGTGGTGACAGAGATCCCGTATCAGGTCAACAAGACCTCGCTCATCCAGACGGCTGCCAGCCTGGTGCGCAACAAGCGCATCGAAGACATCTCCAACATCCGTGACGAAAGCGACCGCCAGGGCATGCGCATCGTTTTCGAACTGAAGCGTGGAACGCACCCGGAACTCGTCTTGAACCAGCTCTACAAATACACCCAACTGCAGAGTACCTTCAGCGTCAACAACGTGGCGATCGTCGACCGCTCACCGAGACTGCTTTCGCTCAAAGAATCGCTCGAGCTCTTCTTGGCCCACCGCATCAAAGTGGTGCGACGCCGCACGGAGTTTGAACTCCGCAAGGCTCAAGAACGCGCGCACATCCTCGAAGGGTACCTCGTCGCCCTCGACCGGCTCGACGAGGTGATCGCGCTGATCCGAAACTCGAGCGATGGGCCCTCGGCCAAAACGGGACTCATGGAGAACTTCGGTCTCACAGACGCACAAGCTCAAGCGGTTCTCGACATGCGCTTACAGCGACTGACCGGTCTTGAGAGGCAGAAGCTCGAATCGGAATACCACGAACTGCTCGAGGCCATCTCGGAACTCACCCTGATTCTCGGAGATGAAGAGCGTCTTTCAGAGGTCATCAAAAAAGAGCTTCGCGACACAAGAAGGCAGTTCGGCGACGAGCGCCGCACCCAGATCGCCCTGCTGAGCGACGATATCTCCAAAGAAGACCTGATCGCTGAAGAGACGATGGTCGTCACCCTCACCCGCGGCGGCTATATCAAGCGCACCGCCCTATCGAGCTACCGGGCACAAGCCCGAGGGGGACGAGGTGCAACCGCCCAAAAACAGAAGGAAGACGATATCAACTCGCTGCTCTTGGTCGGCTCGACCCACGACTACCTGCTCTTTTTCACCAACCGTGGACGCGTCTACCGCGAAAAGATCTACGATCTGCCCGAAGCCGACCGGGCGGCGCGCGGCAACCATCTGCGAAACCTCTTGCCCCTCGTTGACGAAGAGCACGTAGAAACCGTGCTCTCCTTGCGAGATTTCGACGTCGATGGCTACTTCGTGTTCGCCACGCGCCAAGGGTTGATCAAGCGAACCTCGATTCGCGAATACGGCAACATCAACGCGGCTGGACTCATCGCCATCAACCTACTCGATGAAGATGAGCTCGTCGCGGTCCGCATCGCAGACGGCGATTCTGATGTGGTGCTTGCGACCCACGGGGGTCAGGCCATCCGCTTCCACGAGACCCAGATACGCGATACCGGCCGGGCAACCCAAGGCGTTATCGGCATCCGCCTCAAACGAGCCGACTTTGTCGTGAATCTGGCCGTCATCGGTAGAGATCTCAAAGAACAGGCCGAACTCCTTGCGGTCTCCGAACGAGGTTTCGGCAAGCGCACCAAACTCGACGACTACCCGCTGCAAGGACGGGGGGGGCAGGGCGTCATCAACCTCAAAGTGACCGATAAGACAGGGGCGGTCGTCAGCCTGAGCCTGGTCTGTGGGGGAGAAGAGCTGCTGGTTCTCTCCAAAGGGGGCGTATTGATCCGCACACACGTCGACCAGATCAGCCGCTATGGACGCGCCTCGCAAGGGGTGACCATCATGCGCCTCGGAGACGGTGACCGCGTCGTTTCGGCCATGGTCATGCTCGCCGAAGACCAACTCGATGACGTCGTCGTCAACACGGAATAATCCGACCCGCCGACGTGGAGACTCTCGATACCACCAAGAACAAGCCTGCGATCATCCTCGACTGCGATCCAGGACACGACGATGCCCTCGCCATACTCTGTGCCGCCAGACACTGTGAGCTGCTGGGCATCACCACCGTCAGTGGGAATATAGACCTCGAGCAGACCACCCGTAACGCCCTCATCACCACGCAGCTACTCGGGCTCGACACACCTGTTCACCGCGGCGCCGACCGGCCGCTCGTCGTACCGGCCAGACACGCAGAGTTCATCCACGGTGCGAGTGGACTCGACGGACCGCAGCTCCCTCCGCTCGAGCGGTCGCCGGCCAGCCACGAAGCGGTGCGCTTTCTGATCGATACCGTGCGCTCACGAGACGATGTCTGGCTGGTGGCGACCGGGCCGCTCACCAACGTCGCGCTCGCCATCAGAACCGCCCCGGATATCGTGGGGAGGCTAAAGGGCATCTCCATCATGGGCGGGGGCACCAGCTTCGGTAACGTCACGCCTGCAGCGGAGTTCAACATCTACTGCGATCCAGAGGCTGCCGAGATCGTGTTTGAAAGCGGGGCACGGCTCCTCATGGCAGATCTCGATCTGACCCATCAGTTCATGATCGATGAGGATGCGATCGACCGCATTCGTGCCCTCGCGAGCCCCGTAGCCACCTTCGCAGCCGACCTCCTCACTTTTTACGGCCAGGCCTACGCCCAAGCGTACTCAGGCCGGGTCGAGGGCCCCTTGCACGACCCCTGCGCGGTCCTCATCCTCAGTCACCCCCACCTGTTTGAGATCGCGCCCCACCATGTGGCGATCGAGACCGGTGGAAACGTCACCCGCGGTATGACGGTGGTCGATACCCGGGGGGGGCACCGGGGAGAAGCGCCCAATACCGATGTGCTTACCAAGATCGACTCCGACGCCGCGTTTGAACTCCTCCTCGAGACGATCGCCAGCTACGGCTGAACATTCACCCGGCAGCTGAGACGCGAGAGCGAGAGGTGGAGTAAAGTTGGAAGAAGATGGTTCACTTCAGCCGAGTCACCAAAACCTATCCCAGAACCCACACCCATGCCCTCAAGGACGTCGATTTCCGGATCGATAAGGGTGAGTTCGTCTATATCACCGGTCACTCGGGCGCCGGAAAATCGACCCTCTTATCGCTCATCCTAAGACGCATCCTCCCCACCGAAGGCACCGTCCTCATCGCCGGGCAAGACATCACCAAAGTGCGCGAAAGGCGGCTACCCTTCCTCAGGCGGAAAATCGGCATGGTCTTCCAAGATCACCGGTTACTCCCCAACCTGAGCGCCCTCGACAACCTCGTCTTCGCTTTGCGCGCCACCGGGGAACGCGGCAATCTCGAACAGCGCGCCCTGCTCGCACTCCGCCAGGTCGCGCTCGCTCACAAACGGAAGGCCCCTCCGATCGAGCTCTCCTTGGGAGAACAGCAGCGCGTCGCCATCGCCAGGGCCATCGTCACCACCCCACCGCTGCTCTTGTGCGACGAGCCGACCGGCAACCTAGACCCCGATACCTCTTGGGAAATCCTCGAGCTTTTGAACGACATCAACATCCGCGGCACCACCGTTATCGTAGCCACCCACTCACGAGATCTGGTGGATAGGCTGCGGCGCCGTACCATCGTGTTGCGAAACGGAGAGCTTGTCAGGGACGATACGACAGGGGGCTATTCGTTATAGTGGTCCCTCGTTTGAGTTCCAGATGTTTTGTCCCCAATATGATATGACTTCTGTTGTTTGGTCTGGCGCAGCCAGACCAAACAACAGCAGAAAGCCTAGAGCTGCATCACCTGGTAGTCCAACCGATCTTCGGAGAGGATCATCTCGAGAAACTGCAGG
>CP070651.1:3648951-3662810 GCA_020354625.1 Trueperaceae bacterium | reverse complement strand
TGGGTCCCGGCTAGGATAGCGACCCGCCCAGCTCCCCGCGGTCAAGCAGTTTACCGGGACACGGCGTCGGCCTTCGTCTCTACCATCTCCCACCGCACAGGCCTTCGGGTGAATACACGAGCTCTGGTCGAGGGTGAAAGCAGAACAGGTGCTACAGGCACGCCTGCCGGTGCTCGGCCGGATTCCTCCGGTCGACGTGGTTCAGGCCGGCTGCAAAGGTCCCGATGCAACCTTAAGCGTCCTTTCGAGCGAAGGTGCGAACAGCCGCTAACGCCCAGAAGCCGAGTCACGGCGTCTGTAGGCAGCTACAAGATCTTCGATGCGTACGGAAGTCTCCGCACCCACACTGCGACCACGAAACAGGCCGGCACGATAAGACAAGAAGCGAGCCCGAACTTGAGAAGCGCCGGGAGCTCCACGCTGCGTAACGCAAGCGCCGCAAAGACGATCACGGGGATGTGGATCAGGTAGACCGTGTAGCTGTGTTGTGTCAGGAGACGCCCGACCGCTCCTTGGCGCCGGAAGGTGGCGCGAAACAGGGTGATCAGCCCGAGGCATAACCCGACAGCTAAGACCGAGTCCCAGAGCGCATACACAGCCGCTTGCCAATGCCAGCCACCGAAGGCGTTCTCGAGTGAGGGCGTCAACGCCAACGAGAAAGGTTGGCCGCTAAACGCCCACGGGAAGAGGAGCACAGCGGCCAGGAGTGCCACCACAAACCCGGCGACGCCCTGAGCGTTCGACAGTCCTTGAAACCACCGATATCGCGCGGCGACAATACCGGCCACGAAGAGCCCGAGGTATTGCGGCAGGTAGCTGAGGGTGGGAAACCCAAACACGTCCTTGCCGAGAGGGATTACCGTTCGCAACAGGGCTGTGGCTACCACCAGCGCAAGTGTAAACGCGGCCAGCGCCAGGAAGCCGGGTCGCGACGCTTCTCTCTCGGCCGGGGTGGCCCGGCCGCCGCGCACAGCTCGCCAGGCGGCGTACCCGAAGCTGAAGATCAAAAGCAGGGCGACAAACCACATCGGGCCCATTCCGACGAGCTTCGGGTAGGCCTGCCAGCGTAGAGGAGCCGTGATTCCCGTCAACTCGGACGGCATCTGGTAGAGCCCGTAGAACGACAGGGGGTTGAGCACGAAGGCGAAGAAGAGGAGCGGGATCCCGAGCCGCTGCAACCGCCCGGCCAAGAAAGGAACCGCTCCCTTGCGGTCGTACGAGCCCGGCGTGAAGTAGCCGGCCAGGAGGAAGAACGCCCCCATAAACCACGACTGGTTGACGAGGATGAATACGAGCAGCACCACAAAGGCACGGGGTTCTGTAAAGGGAGGCTCGAAGTAGTAAAAAGGCGCTCCAGCGCCATAGACGAGAGCGACGTGGTGAAGCACCACCAACACCACCAAGGCCAGACGCAGCAGGTCGATGAAGTCGAGTCTCGATGCCTCCGAAGCGCGTACGCGAGTTTCTGGGCGGCTCCCGAAATGCGATGCGGTCTGTTCCATACCGGATCCTCCACCATGACGTGACGAGAGGTGCGTCATCCACCAGAATTCAATTGCGCCTTCCCCATTTGGTCAAGGGTCTTTTGTCCTGCTCGCAGAGAGATGCCAAGTATCGGTCATTCCGTGGATGAGGGACCTTCCGGCATCGGGGAATGAGCTCCACTGCTCGGGTCGTAATTTGACGGGGGCTACGTCGACCCTGTGTCGGTACCATCTGTCAACAGCCTGCCGCTCCAAAGCGAACGTACCGATGTGGTCCTGGCCAGCTTCGCACGCTCGTATTCAACCGCCGAACACATGCTCGCGCGCGTCCAGAGGTGCGCCGGCCGACGGGTACGCGTCACGGTGGCGCAGCTCACGGTAGCCACGAGCGACAGGTTATACCCAAGGTCGCGCGCGGCTCTATTGTGGTACCGTCGAATTAGTAGTTGAATATTCGAGGAGTAGCCCATGAAAAAATTGATCGTAGCGATGTTGCTCGCCTGTGTCGCCACCCTCGCGTTTGCCCAGATGAACATGGGGGGTGAGGGCGAAATGTCGGCGATGGAAGGCATGCACATGATGCCGGTGACCGACGAGTACAGCTTTATTGCCGGCATGATCCCCCACCACCAAGAGGCTGTCGACACCTCATTGGTGATGCTCTCAAACAGCCACCGACCTGAGATGCAGGCTTTCGCCTGGGAAATCGTCAAGGTCCAGATGGCCGAGATCGTGATGATGCACGGTTGGCTCGACTCCTGGTACGCAGATCGCGGCGAGGAGGTCATGTATATGCCGATGATGCGAGAGCAAGCCGGTCTCGAAGCCGACGAGCTCGACCGGGCTTTCCTCGAGGACATGATCGTCCACCACGAGATGGCCGTCGTCATGGCCGAGCAGCTCCTCGAGAACGATTACGCCGAGAATCCCAGCGTGGCGGCGTTGGCCCACGCCATCATCGAGACCCAGTCTGAAGAGATTGCGATGATGCGGACCTGGCTAGAGGACTGGTTCTAGCCGCTCGGCAGAGCACACCAGCAGCGCGGCGTAGCGTGAGTGGGGAGTTCGAAATCGGACGTTCTACCGGTGAGTGGTGCGCATGTTTTTCATGGGAATCTGCTACGTTGACCCCCTGGTGAGGCCGGCCCACCAACACGGTGCCACCCAACGTGGCCGGTAGCTGACCCTCACCCCACAGGGCTACACCGTGGGCAGCACGATCGGATGGCCGTCCGGATCCAGGGCGTCGAGCACCCGAACGTCGGGTCCATATACCTGCTTGAGCAGCTGCTCGCTTACCACCGTGCGAGGCAGACCGTTTGCCACCACCACCCCCTCACTCAGCACCACCACCCGGTCGCAGACCCGGGCGCAGAGGTTGAGGTCGTGCAACACCAGAAGCGCTCCCAACCCACGCCGGGTCGCATCACGGGCGTAGCGCAATACTTCGACCTGGTACCTCAGGTCGAGGTGCGCGGTCGGCTCATCGAGAAGCAGGTAGCGAGGCTGCTGAGCCAACGCTCTGGCGAACGCGACGCGCTGGCGCTCTCCTCCAGAAAGATTGCCCACGAGACGGTCCCGAAACTCCCAGACATCGGTGGTGCGCATGGCCGCACCTACGATCTCACGGTCTTCATCGCTCTCCGGAGCGAGAAACCCGAGGTGCGGAGTCCGGCCCATCATCACGATGTCGCCGACCGAAAAGGCGTGAGGTAAGGAGACCGCCTGCGGCACCACCGCGATCTTTCTGGCCAGCTCGAGCCTCGAGAGCTTGCTGAGCGGAACCCCGTCGAGCGACACGCGACCCGACCCTGGCGCCCTGACCCGGGTCAACAGGTCGATCAGGGTCGACTTCCCGGCACCGTTGGGGCCGACCACGCCGACCAATTCTCCCGCCTCGAGGACGAAGGCCACCTCGCGGAGCACGGGGCGCTCGCCGTACGAAAAGGAGAGCGCTTCGGCGCGGAGGCTCACAGCGCTCGCCCCCGCCGCAACAGGTATAAGAAAAACGGTCCACCGATCAAGGCGGTGATCACCCCGATGGGGAGCTCTGCGGGAGCGATCACGGTCCTGGCCGCCAGATCGGCCGCCACCAGGAAGGCCGCACCGAGCACCGCAGCGAGCGGCACCAACAGCCTGTGATCGGGACCGAAGGCGAGACGGACCGCATGGGGAACGAGTAGCCCCACGAACCCGATGATGCCCGCCACGCTTACAGCAGCCGCGGTCGCAAGGGTAGCGACCGCAATGAGACCGTATTTGAACGCTTCGACCGGCAGACCGAGTTGCGCGGCCTGTTTCTCACCGAGTTGAAGCAGGTTGAGAGCACGGCTTGCGGTGCTGATGGCGACCAGAGCCACCCCCACAAAGGGCGTCACCGCGGCGAGCTTCGTCCAGCTCGCGGTGCCGAAGCTTCCGAGCAACCAAGACAAGACGCCGGTGGCGCGCTCGGGGTCCGAGAGCATGACAAACGAGGTCGCCGCCGTAAACACCGAGCCGAGCACGGCCCCGGCCAGGATCAAATTGGTCAAGGGCACCCGCGGACCTTGGCGCGCCAGGGCGATCACCAGCACCACCGCGAGCAGCGCACACCCGAATGCGGAGACCGGCACCCCGATCCGCGCGAGTAACGGCACCGAAGCGCCCAACACTTTGATCGAGGCGGCCCCGAAGGCCGCGCCGCTCGACGCCCCGAGCAGGTAAGGGTCGGCCAGCGGGTTTCGAAATACCCCTTGGTACCCGGCTCCCGCCAGCGCCAGTGCGCTGCCGACCACCGCCGCGAGGAGCACCCGCGGCACCCTTACCTGCCACACGATGGTGTCTTGAACCCCGTCGGTCGTCCCCATAAGGCCGCGACTCAGACTCGCAAACACCTCGGTGAGAGGGATCTTCACCGAGCCCACAGACACGGCCAGCACCGAGATCAAAACCAGAGCCGTCGCGCTCACCAAAAGGGGTGCAAGGCTGCCGCTCGCGACCCCGAATTGCAGAAGCCGCGGAAGCGGTAGCCTCCCTAAGCGCTTATTACCCGAGCGGGCCACGTCTTCTCACCCTGCAGGTTCCGGGCTGAGCGCCCCACGCACATCGAACTTCTCAAGGCACCTCACAAAAGCCTCCTCGGGCTCTTGCGAAGCGAACAAGTGCAGTCTGAAACAGAGGTGCTGGCGAGTCTCGGGACGTGGCGTCGCGCACGCCTCGGCTGCCCTTCCTCGTCCTCGCAAGGGGTACAGTTCGGCTCGTGGCGCGGTGTTCGGGCTCACCTCAGCTTTCGCTAAGCATACCGTTGCGGGACAGCGCCGGTCTTTCACCGGTCTTCCCCGCGCCTCGAACTGACCTAGTCTACGTCCAGCGGGGGAGCGACGTCAAACAGCACGGATCCGCCCCTCTCCCCTGCCGAGACGGACAGGCTGGCTCCGTGCCACAACCGGGTTCGTACAGGTAGGCGGCAATCTCCCCGATACCTTTGAATCGCCTCCCGACCTGCTACGATGCGCAGATGCTCTCTCCCGCCACATACCGCATCGCAGCGATCTGGTGGCCACTGGCGCTGAGTTGGCTCTTTATGGGAATCGAGCAGCCGCTGACCGCCATCATCGTGGCTCGTTTGGCCGACCCGGCTATTCATTTGGCCGCGTTTGGCGGGGTAGTCTTCCCGCTTGCACTCGCCATCGAGTCCCCGATCATCATGTTGCTCGCAGCATCCACGGCGCTCGCCGATCACAAGCAGGCCTACCGCCTGATGTACCGTTTCATGATGGCTGCAGGCGCTAGCATTACCGTCGTCCACGCCCTGGTCGCCTTCACACCGCTTTACGATCTTGTGGTGATCGGCCTGCTTAGGCCGCCGGCGGAGATTGTCGAGCCGGCTCGTCTCGGCCTTATGATCATGCTGCCCTGGACGTGGAGCATCGGACACCGGCGCTTTCACCAGGGGGTGCTGATCCGCTACGGCGATGCCAAGGCGGTCAGCGTAGGAACCTTTATCCGCCTGATGACCAATGTTGTGGTCATGCTGCTCAGCGTGCTTATGGGGCTGAGCGGTATCGTTGTGGCGAGCACCGGCTTGAGCATCGGCGTGGTGGTCGAGATGGTGTTCATCGCCTGGCGGGCAAGGCGCGTCGTTCGAGAACGTATCCCCGTCCATGTAGAGCAGCCGCTCACGTGGGGGGGCTTTGCAGATTTCTACACCCCACTTGCACTGACCAGCTTCTTGTTTCTGGCTTCGCAGCCGCTCGGCAGCGCCGCGCTGAGCCGAATGCCCGAAGCACTCAACTCCTTGGCGGTCTGGCCCGTGCTCATGTCGTTCGTGTTCCTCTTTCGCGGGTTGGGGTTCGCCTTCAACGAGGTAGTCGTTACGGTGCTCAAAGAGAAGATTGCGACCTTCTCGGAACTGAGCCGCTTCGCGCTTTCGTTGAGCGCCCTCCTTGCGGGTCTCCTGGCCTTGGTGGCGCTGACGCCTTTCGCACCCTTCTACTTCGACTCCGTCGCCGGCCTGTCTGACACCCTCGCGACCCTTGCGGTCAGCTCCGTCGCCCTCACGATCCTCTGGCCTGCGATTTCGGTGATGCGCAACCTCTACCAGGGCGTAATCGTCTACAATCGTCAGACACGTTTCGTCTCCGAGTCGGTGGTTGTCTCGCTTGCGGTTACGGCACTCCTCCTCGGTGTTGGCGTGATGCTGGGACGGTTCGTCGGCCTCTACGTCGGTGTGGTGGCGTTTCTGGCCGGCAACGTGGTGCAGGTCGTGTGGCTCTACTGGCGTAGCCAGTCAGCGCGCCGAGCGCTCGTCGGTACCTTGCCGGCACAGCTACCACGCTCTGCACCCTAGCCAGGTAGCGCCGAAGCCACGGTATGGTAGCCCTATGTTTACCTCACAGCCCCTTTTCCAGACGTTGAGCGGCCGGCCGAGCTCCCACTGCGCTACCCTCTGCGAGCTACCCGCGGGCGAACTGCTGGCGGCGTGGTTTGCCGGTGCATTCGAAACTGCGACCGATGTTTCGATCGTAATGGCGCGCTTCTCACCGGGCGACTCGAGTTGGAGTGCACCCGAGGTTGTGGTGGACGTTCCGAGCCGGTCTTTGGGTCAGCCCGTCTTCCTGGTCCACCCCAGTGGCGAGCTCTGGCTCTTTTTCGATGTGATCGAAGGCGACGGCTGGACAAGTGCCCGACCGTATCTCCAACGCTCGCAAGACCTCGGTCGCAGTTGGAGCGAACCCGAGCTGTTGCTCGACTACCCTGGGCTCATGTTCCGTAGCAAACCGCTTATCCTGGGACACCGAATCGTGATGCCTGTCTACGATGAGGTCTTGTGGCAGTCGCGCTTCATGACGTCTGACGACAGTGGTTCGACCTGGCAGCTCGGCGATCCGCTGGTGAGCCCACCCGGCAACATTCACCCCAGTGTGGTTCAGCTCAGCGACGGGCGGCTTCTGGCCTATCTGCGCACCGGTGGCCGGGGTGGGACGATATGGCGTACCGAATCGACCGATGACGGCGACCGCTGGACAACGCCGACACCCATAGAACTGCCCAATCCGAACTCAGGCCTCGATCTCGTCAAGCTCGCCGGCGGTAGCCTGCTGCTGGCATTCAACGACCACCCGAAGCGAAGGACACCGCTATCGTTGGCGGTCGCCACTGAAAACGAAGTCTGGAGCCGGCGACGAATCATCGAAAATGGTGCCGGCGAGTTTTCCTACCCGACGCTTCTGCAGGCGCAAGACGGCACGATCCACTTGGTCTACACCTACCAGCGAAAACATATCGAGCACGCAACGTTCGACGAAGCCTGGCTGTTCGACGAGGCCAGCTAAAAATCGGTCCCAAGACAAAGCTCACCCTCTAAGGCATGTCAAGTTGGAGTTGTGGAGGTTTCCGCAACGACTGCGGCCCGCAAAGGATGCTTGCATCGGTCGTGGCCAGCTAGAAACCACCCGCCTCCAAGCGAGGCGGGTGACTCGTTTTTCGCACCCAAATGCGCAACTACCACCAAGTAGCTGCGGTGTACCACCCTACTCGATCAACTCTTACAAAATTCTGACCCTGCCACGCTGGTCATCGCACCGCCGGTGCTAGACTCCGGCCCTCACTTCGATCCGGTCACTGCGGCTAACGTCGAGCCCAAACGATAGTGTCAGCGTGTTCGGGGGGCAAATCGACACGCAGTATTGGCACAAGATGCACTCGGTCGACAGCACCCGTTGCCCGGCAAGGATGTATTCGGGGATCTGGATATCCATGGGGCAGTGGCTGGTACACGCTTTTGAAGGGCAGCTCCGGCAGGCCTCGGCCACCCCAGCTACCTTGAGAAGCGCCGGGCGCGCCGTCACCTTCAAGATCACCGAGACCGGGCAGAGGTATTTGCAAAAGGCGCGGTTGTCTTTTGTGAGCAGCGCCAGCGTTACCCCCGCCGTCCAGTAGAGAACGTTGCCGAGGGCGAACCAGAGCGCAGCCGTTCGGCCCAGGACACCGCCACTCCAGCCGAGGCCAAAGACGAGGCCAGCAGCGACGCCGAGGCAGAGGCCGAAGTGAAGGTAGCGCAGCCGGGGCCACGGTCCTCGGAGCCAGCCGGCGCTCTGGCGGTAAGGAAGCTGGTCGAGAAGCGCTCCAGTCCAACAGGCCCAGCCGCACCAGATCCGTCCAAAGGGCAGGGGCACCAGGATCTTTGCGATCAGGTAGTGCAGGACCGGTCCGACCAGCACGCCGCCGAAGAGACCGAGAAAGAACCCCTCGAGCTGCACGTTTCGCGCCAGCCAGAGCGATGCGCCAAAAAGCGACAGTCCGAGCACGAGAATACCGTAGCGGCGTCCTTTGAGGATAAGCTTTTTGAGAAACTCGCCGAACTCATCATGGCCCAGATGCGCCAGCAGCTCCGCGTTGCGCCTTTCGCCTTGAGTGAGCTCCTCGGTCTCGAGCTGCTCAAGATAGCCATCCGCCTCGAGGCGCTCGAGGGCCGCGGCCCTCGGAAGCGCGACGGCAGGATCGATCCACCGGGCCAAGTAGAGCAGCAACCGCACCCGCCACCGGACCCGAACCCGCGCGGGCACTACCCCGAGCGCGACCAGCCGTTCGACCCAGATCTCGGCGTGCTGCTCTTCGGTTTCGGCGAGGCGGCTCAACAGAGCGGCTTGACGCGGGTTTCGCTCGAGCTGAGCGAGGCCGCGGTAGAGAACGCTGCTGTTGCGCTCAGCGGCCAAGTTCGCTTTGCAGCGCGCGATCTCATGGTTGCGTGCCCGTGCCTGCATCAGCTGATCCCATCCCAACGGTCCTCGCGGGCAGGCTGCCCCCAAAGGCGCTTCACCCGATAGACTGCGCCTTCGGGGAGCAGGTGTGGCTCCGACCCGCTGCGCCTACGCCCGTAGCCGCCACTGGCACAACCGAGGGGCGCAGAACACCCCCTCCCCACTCCCCACCGTGCCGCGGGGGGCCTCCACTTTGCAAGGGTCAATTGTCCCCAGGGACCAACTCTTGTGTCAGCCTCCGCTCGGCTCCCAAGCGAACTCGAGCAGGCTGTCGTCGAGCGGGATTGCGGTGAACTGGGTGAGGTAGTTGGTGACGGTCTTGAGCGCCAGCGCCGCCAGGACCTCGAGCACCTGGGCCTCGGTGTAGCCGGCCGAGAGAAAGGCCTCCACCTGATAAGGCTCCACCTTGCCGCGGCTGCGAACCAAGGAGGCGGTGAAGTCCACCAGGGTGGCAAGCCGCTCGTCTTCTACGGTTTCACCGTTTCGCAGGGCTTTCACCACCGCCGCGTCGAGCCCGATCTGCTCGGCCCGGCTGGTGTAGATCGGTACACAGTAGCTGCACTCGTTCTCGCGGCTGGCGGTGAGGAGCACCGCCACCTTTTCGGCCATCGACAGGGTGCCATGCTGAAAGAACTCGTTGTTGAGGGCCATATAGCCTTTGAGCACCGCTGGCGACGCAGCCAACACCGCGAACATATTGTTGACGCTGCCGCGCATCTCGACGAGCTTTTCGAGCACGGGCCTGGAAGCTGGGGGCGCCGTTTCGATCTTGTGGATGGGAAGTTCGAGCATCGTTCTCTCCTCAGGTCGGCCGCCGCGGCCGGTTGGAATGGTGTGGTCCCATCAATGACATGTCGCGCGGAGCGGGTACGCTAAGTAGACGACCTAGGCCTGGTACAATCGCCTGGTGAATGCTCCTTCCACCCTGACGATCGCCGGACTGCGCACCGAGCCCGGCGAGAAGCGCACCGGTTTTCTGCCGGTAGCGGGCACAGCGCTCGAGCTACCTCTCACCCTCGTGAACGGCAGCCGTAGCGGGGCCACTCTGCTCGTCACCGCCGGCATCCACGGTGGCGAGTACCCCTGTATCGAGGCCGCCATCCGCCTCGCAGCCACCCTGGAGGCGGCGGAGTTGGCCGGGCGGGTCATCGTGCTCCCGCTGGTCAGCCCCAGCTCGTTTCGGGCCCGGCAGGCCTTTTTCGTCCCCGAAGACGGCAAAAACCTCAACCGCCAGTTCCCGGGGAGCACCACGGGAACGGTCTCCGACCGCATCGCCCACGCGGTCGTGACCGAGGTGGCCGCCCACGCCGACGCCTGGATCGACCTCCACGGCGGCGATATCCCCGAGGCGCTGGTCCCGCTGCTCGGACTGGCCGAGGGCGCTGCCCCAGACGTCTTCGCACGCGGCCTGGCCATGGCGGAGGTCTTCGGCATCGAGCACCTGGTCGTGCCCGGGCACCTTTCGGGGACCACCCTGGCCGCCGCCGCCGACGTCGGCATCCCGGCGCTGCTCGCCGAAGCCGGGCAGTTGGGGCGTTTCGACGAAACCGATACAGATCTCCTCTACCAGGGGTGTCTGCGCGTGGCGACCCATCTCGGCATCGTACCGGGCGAGCCGCCCCCCGTCTGCGAGCTGATCCGCTACCGAGACTGGCCCTGGGTGCGGGCCGGGCAAGACGGTCTTTGGTATCCCGAAGTCGAAGTCGGCGCCCACGTCGAAGAGGGCCAGGTGATCGGCACGCTGCGCGACGTATTCGGGGCAACGCTCGAACACTCCCGCGCCCCAGCAACGGGAATCGTGCTACTCCTCTGGAGCGCGCTGGCCGTCAACAGAGGCGAACCTCTGTTCGGGATCGGAATCCGCTAGCGAGGTGGAACGCGCACCCGCCCCGCGGCGGCTGCAGTGGGCGTGAACCGGGTCCCGGGGCTCGCCCTGGGCACGGTCGGGCTGGCACTTCTCCTGACAGCCGCCCACAGCGCCAACGACGGCTACGCAAACCTCTTACCGGTATTCCTCCCAGCGCTCCAAGAGCGCTTTGGGCTCCGCGAAGTCGGGCTGGCCTCGCTGGTGGCGGTGATTTCAGTCTCCTCGAACGTCTTGCAACCGTTCTTCGGTGCCATCGCCGATGCCTGGGGCCGGCGGCGCAGCGCTGCGATCGGGCTCGTAGCCGGCAGCCTACTAATGACCCTGGTGCCGGTCGCCTCGTCGGTGCCGCTGCTGGTTGGACTCTTGGCGGTTGGCGGTCTCGGTTCCGCTCTGTTCCATCCGGCGGCGGTCTCCCTGGCTCACGCCATCGGACGGCGCAAGGGATTGATCGTCGGATTCTTCACCGCCGGCGGACCGCTCGGCTCGGCGGTAGCACCGATCGCGGTGCTTTTTGTCGTGCGCGAGTTCGGCTCCACCTTCGTTCCGGCCCTGGCGGCGGTCGGGCTCACGCTGGCGCTGCTGCTGGTCGCCTTGATGCCTCGCGGCCCCTCCCCTTCATCACCACGGCGGGGCCGCTGGCTCGAGCCCCGACTCTTTTTCGGTCCGGTCGGCGTGCTCGCTTTGGCGGGCATCCTACGGTCGTTGTCGTTCATCAGCGTCGTCAACGCCAAGCCGATCTTGCTGGTCAGCCAAAAGGGCTTCGCCGTCGACGCCCCTGTGATCGGCTGGACCCTGTCTCTTTACAACGCCTCGGCAGCAGCCGGGGTGCTTTTGGCGGGCACATTTGAAGCCCGGATCGGCCGCCGTCGCTTGGTGGTCTACAGCATGCTGGCCGCGTTACCCCTCTTGTTCGCAAGCCTTTACGCGGTTCCGGGGACAGCCCTATTTGCCGCGGTCGTCTTCCTGGCAGGGCTTTTGTCCAACGCTTCGGTACCGATCCTGGTCGTGACCGCCCAAGACCTGGCCCCGCAGGCCATCGCCACCGCCTCGGGCATGTTGCTCGGCTTTACCTGGGGCATGGCCGGTGTGCTCTATATCGCGTTTGGGGGCCTGCAGGAAGTCATCGGCATCGCACCCGGCATGGCGATCAGCTTCCTCTTCATACTCCCGGCAGCCTGGCTGGCCCATTCGGTGTTCCGAAGCCAAGGCGAGCGGATAAGCTCTTCGTGAGGTGCCCCGCCTTGTGCGGCAGTACAACGGAGAGAGCAACCTCCCCCATCAGCCGAGCCTCTCGGCCCACTGCAGAGCGGTGTTGGTGGTGATCTGATCCGGTCCCCGTTCGAGAACGCGGCGCAGCGTCTCAGCGGCTCCCAGCTTGCCGTAGTCGAGGGTCCACACGTCGACGACCGCCCCAGGCGCCAGCGCGTGAAAGGCATGAATCATGTCGAAGCCGTCGTCGAGCGCCCTGACGACGAGGTCGTTGCGAAGGTAGTACTCCACGGCACCCGGGACCTGCGCGGCGAGCGTCTCGACGCGGTCGCGCAAGTAGTCTGAGACGGCTTGAAGCCGGCGAAACCCGAGCGGGTGGTCGTCGTAGTAACCGTAGGCATTGACGCGGGTCGGCAGCCGAACCGCAGCATCGACCGCAGCGTCGAGGTAGAGCATCGGGTCGAAACCGAGCCCGACTTCAGGGTCGAGACGCCGCAAGGTCCGCAGGTTCCAATCGGCCACGCAGCCCACCACGACCGTCAAAGCGCCGTTCCCCCGCAGCGGCTCGAGCTGGCGCAAAAAATCTATGGCCTCGTCCCGTGACAGCGGCCGGACCACCTTGTAGTCGAGCTGCACCTTGAGGGGGCGCCGCACCGTTTGCAGGACTTCCGTAACATCGTCGAGTACGCACGTCGAGGCTCCGCTACCGCGCAAAGTGAGCTGTTTGAACGCTGCACGATCGAGCCTTGAAACGCGGCCCGCACCGCTCGTCTCGTGCTCGAGCACGTCGTCGTGAATAAGGGCGTAGTGCCCGTCACCGAGGAGGTTGACGTCGAACTCGATCGCAGCGGCTCCGCCGGTGAGCACCTCGTGCAAGGCCTCCACAGTGTGAGCCTCATGGCGGCCCGTGCCACTCAGCAGCGTGTGGTACTTGAGCAGGACGCGCTTGCTGCCCGCTTCGAGCGAGGCGGGCAGCGCAGCTCCTACCGGCTTGCCGTCAGCCATCGATGCGCTGGCCGTCGCGGTCGAAAAAGAGCGCCTCTTCTGACCGCCAGCCGATGGTGCTCTTGTCGCCCACCCGGAACGACGCCTTCACTTCGGTTCGCAGCGCGCTCAAGGTGCCGAGCGGCGTCTCTACTACGTAGAGGATCTCGCGGCCCATCGGCTCCGCGTCGACGACTTCGGCCGCCACCTGACCTTCTCCGAGCCGCACGAACTCGGGCCGCAGCCCCAACGTGGTCGGGCCACTCGCTCTGACGTCGACGGGCACCGTGGTGCCGTTGACGCTGAAGCCGCCACCAGAAACGTTTCCGGCGATAAAGTTGATCGGCGGTGAGCCGATAAACCCCGCCACAAACAGGTTCTCGGGGTTCTCGTAGATGTGGTGGGGCTCGGCAACCTGTTCGATCCGTCCCTGGTTCATGCAAACGATGCGATCGGCCATGGCCGTCGCCTCGACCTGATCGTGGGTGACCAAAATGGTGGTGATGCCGGTCTTGCGCTGGATCCGCTTGATCTCCGAGCGCATGGTGGTGCGGAGCCTGGCATCGAGGTTCGACAGCGGCTCATCGAGAAGGAGCACATCGGGGTTGCGGATCAGCGCCCGAGCCACCGCCACCCGCTGCTGCTGACCTCCCGAGAGCTGGGCAGGCCTCAGCTTGAGCAGTTCGCCGATCTCGACGAGTTCCGCAATCTCATTGACCTTCGCTTCGATTTCGCTGCGGGGTGCGCCGCGCACCCGCAAGGGGAAGCCGATATTGTCGAACACCGTCATGTGCGGGTAGAGCGCGTAGGCCTGGAAAACCACCCCGGTGTTGCGCCGCTGGGCGGGCTCTCGGCTGACGTCGCGTTCGCCGAAGAGGATGCGCCCGCCGTCGACCCGGTAGATGCCGCAGATCGAGAACAAGATGGTGGTCTTGCCGCAGCCCGAGGGGCCCAACAGCGCGATGAGCTCGCCCTCTTCGATGGTCAGCGACAGTTCGTCGAGTACTTCGACGTTGCCGAAACTTTTCGAAATTCCTTCGAGCGTGATCTGCATTATCCCTTGGCCGCCCCTCC
>CP070651.1:3616005-3648851 GCA_020354625.1 Trueperaceae bacterium | reverse complement strand
TCGGATCCGTGGGGTCGGTCGGATCCGTGGGGTCGGTCGGATCCGTGGGGTCGGTCGGATCCGTGGGGTCGGTCGGATCCGTGGGGTCGGTCGGATCCGTGGGGTCGGTCGGATCCGTGGGGTCGGTCGGATCCGTGGGATCTGCCTCTGGAGGTGACTCGGTAGTGAAGCTCCAGGTATGTGTGCTCGCCGGCATGAGACCTGCATCGAGACTAATGCCATCAGCCAAACTGACGGAGTACTGCATGTCGTACTCCAAAAGGGCATCTGGTGTGAAGGTCGCGGTTTTCGTCTCGGCGTCGTAGGATATCACACCGGAAGCGACCAGCTCACCGACCATCAGGGTGATGGTGTCAGGAGTGTCTTGAAACACTTCCGAGCCGAACGTTACCGATATCACCGTGTCGACAGGCACGTCGGTAGCGTCCATCTGAGGCTCGATCGCCACTACGAACGGCAGCGGCACCGTCGCCGTCTGACTGCCACAGGCAGAAAGCAGTACAACGGTAAATAGAAGCCATCCAACCAGGGCTGATAAGCGCAAGAGTTGAGATCGGATCTGTGGTCGTAGAGTTACAACGCGTCTCATGTCTGTGATGCTAGACACAGACATATAACAGAACTCTTACATGCACGTCTCCAACAGCGTTCTTACTTCGGGGCTACCCGCTACGAGAAGACGGGCTGCACCTGTGGTTCAAACACTGACATAGAGGATTGCCACGCCGGCACCAGGAAAAGGGAGGCTAAGGTAAAACCAACTCGAGATCCGTCTGTTTGAAGCCGTTGCCCTAGCAAAGGAGTGGTCGCTGGGCGAGTTTAGCCGTCGAATAGATCAGACAATCGCCAAAGTTGAGTCCGGCTGGATGACGCCCCCTGCCGTACCACCTGTAAGCGAGACCGGTCAATTCCCAGGTCGCTCCCAAAAGAGATCACCATGACACCAAAGTTTGGACAGATCGTGGCACGTGCGGCGGTCGAAAGCGAGCCTGGCGCCGGCTACGACCACCGTTTCTGCAGGCGTGGGAGCACAAACTGCTGGTCAGACCATCACAACGCATCGACACATCAGAAGAGTGGGACTTTTGACTCTTGTCAAAGCGAGCCCAAGGACGGAAGACTTAGCTTGTAGGGAGGCGATATAGCGCCATGTTAGCGTTTCGCCTCTAGGATCTACCTGCTGTGGTCTACGTGATGTATAGGTGTTCGGAACCCTTGACCGTTCATTGAAACGCCTACTTCCCATCCCATCAAATACTCCATTAACTCATTATTCGCCCCGGTTCCGGACCCTAATCGAAAGAGTGATTGGAGGTGTAGGATGTCGGCAACTGTAATCCGCTCGTGCCTAGCCATCACCCTGACAGGATTACTCCTCTCCCTCGCATGGGCCCAACACGGCTCCTTTAGCGGGATCGTTGAGGACTATAGCGGTGAAGCAGCGATGCTTGTGGCAGAAACGAGACAGAGCCCCATTTGGTTCCCGGTCACGTTAGGTCAAGGGCATCTCGCCACCGATGGTAGCTTCGAGTTCGAACTCGTTACAGGCGAGGCCACGCCATCGGAAGGTGTCATGCCTATTCTTGAGTTCTTCACCAGCCTCGGTTGCGAAACCCTAAAAGTCTCGAACGATGACGCTACCATCTTCGCGGTCTTTGATCTTCGCGTGTTGCCTGAAGGCGAGTTAGAGCCTTTCTACGCGGCGACGCTCGGCACGATCTACCAAGCCTCCCATCCACACAATACGGTGCCCCGTCTCGGCGACTTCACCGTCAACCGCTTCTGCGTCAATAAGGAAGTGACCGTCACCGGCACCTGCAGCTATGCCTGGGGCGAACAGGTATACGAGCTCGAGTTGAAAGAGGGATGGAACACCGTCGTCGAGGAGGTGGCAGCTCTCGAACCGGCCACCGACCTCTCGGACTACATGATCGTTCGAAGCGAAACCCGAACCCTATCCGAGGAACTCCACTGGTTCTACCGCCCCTTCTAGATCTCGGTTGTGTGACCCAACCCTCTGTCCGCCGAGAACTCTCCACAGCAGGCAAGAATTACAGAACTCAGCGGACAGAGTGTACACACGCCTCATCTCGTAGACAAGACGTCGATCAGCCAGCTAGTTGAAAACGGTGATAGGGTATCAAACAGGCGATGGAGCCTCGCGGCCTCGCTCTACATCGATCTGGGTAGCCGCCATCTTGAAGTGTTGAGGACTCGTTGCGGCGATCAACCCTGTCTCGAAGGTAATAAGATCTTCGGCATACAGTTCTGCGAGCGCATCATCAAATGTCTGCATGCCGTCGAATCTAGAGTCCTTGAGCGCCTCATAGATCTCGTAGGTTCGGTTTTCATCCTTCACAAGTTCCCTGATCCTGAGTGTGCCCTTGAGGATCTCCATGGCGGCGATTCGCCCCTGTCCGTCCGCACTTGGGAGCAACCTCTGGGATACGATCCCCACCAACGACTCTGCAAAGAGAATCCGAACGGTGTCGCGCTCATTTGGTGGGAAAAGCTCGATCATTCGGTTGATGGTGCGAACGGTATCGAGGGTATGCAGCGTGCTAAGAACCAAGTGACCCGTTTGAGCAGCGCTAAGAGCCGCTTCGGCGGTCCCGCGGTCACGAATCTCCCCGATCATGATCACTTCGGGGTCCTGGCGCAAGGCCGCCGTGAGCGCTTCAGAAAAGCTCGGGGCATCTGCGCCGATCTCGCGCTGGATCACCGCTGACTCTCGGGATTGGTGCAAGTATTCGATGGGATCCTCGATGGTAACGATCATCTTTTGATGGGTCTGGTTGATCTCGTTGACGATGCGCGCCAAGGTCGTCGATTTTCCGGAACCTGTCGGACCGGTTACCAGAATGAGACCCTTTTCCTGATTCCGAAAGTAATCGAGGATCTCCTTGGGCAAATTGACGATTTCTAGTTGAGATTCGTTGGTGTTGATCACACGGAGAACAGCGCTGACACTGCCACGCTGCCGAAAAATATTCACCCGGAGGCGAGCTACGCCGGGGATGCTATAGGCGAGGTCGGCCTGCTTTTTTTCCTCGAAGATGGCACGGGTTCGCTCATCACACAAGATGTCCGAAAGCGACTCGGTGAACTCCGGTGTAAGCGGCGTCTTCATCACAGGCATCAGTTTCCCGTTGAGCCGCATCATCGGCCTCAAGCCGGCATGCAAATGGATATCCGAGGCCCCATGCCGGATGATCTCGGTGAGCCAGTCGACAAAATCCATCTCCCGGCAAGCTAGCAGTCCTCTTCTTACAAAACGCTTACCTAGACTGTGAATTTACACAACTACCGAGCAGTCCCACCCGAGACACCTCGAAGGATCGACGGTACCGGATCTTCTGATAGACCCCGAAGAATGCTCTCGAAGCCATTCCGATGCGAGGGTACGGGATAATGTGCTCGCTAGCGGTTTCTCGAGACCCCAGCGAACGAAAAATACGCCGCGGCGACGAGCATCAACACCAAGGCCGCGAGGCTCACCTGATAGACACTGACGATACCCCAACGAGGAATCATGAAGCTAAAGGCGAGCACGGGACCAACGGCACTCGTCAGATCTCCGACGGTGTAGAGCAGACCCAGAGCGCGACCGCGCTGTCTGTTGACGACCAGGTCCCCCATGATGGTGGTGGCGAGACTCTGATTCCCCCCCGAGGAGATTGCGATCAATGGCAAGGCGAGCAGGATGCTCAAAGGCGTTCGCAAGGTGAGAAGAAAGAAGCCGAAGACACCTGCTACCAGCTACGAGGACGCTGTAAACCAGCGGTTATTGGCGCGATCGGAGAGGTGCCCGGCGACCGGTGAGGCGAATAGGCTGATCAGCGTAGACATTCCCAGACCCAACCCTGCAAGGGTGGCTATACCGATCTCAATAGAACCCCACCGAAGCCCATCTTCGAACTGCACGGTGAGGAATAGACTAAAGGTAGCCGTAAGAATCCCCGCAATCGCCAAACGGTACACACCCAAAAGCGCGGTGGACGCGATCAGTTCTCCCCAACGGATCTTTGGATCTTCAGCACCCTCCCTTGTGGTACGATCCGTCTCTCTCAACCGTCGTGGTTTCGTTTCTGGCAGAATGAATGAGACGAGCACGGCAGCGAGCAACGTCAGGCCAGCTGCGAGCCACATACTGCCCCTGTACCCCACCCAGTCGTTGAGTGCCCCGCTCATCATGGCACCGGCAGCGGCACCGAAGAAGAACGACATCTGATACGTTCCAATCCAGCGCCCCCGCTCGCTCGGCTCGGTCACGTCCATGATCATCGTATTGCCACCGATCCAGATACCCACCCACGAAATACCCCAGAGCAGGCGTCCGACGAGCAACCACCAAAAACCCGAAGTGTAAGCGTAGAGCGCAGTCGAGAGGGCAGCCAAAAAAAGTGACATCACAAAAAGAGGCCGTCTCGGCAAACGGTCGAAAGCGAACCCACCCAGGCCGTTGAAAAACAGGCGAACTACCCGATTTGCCGAGAGCAAGATCCCTGTCTGATCGAGGGTCACACCAGCCACACCCAGGCTGATCGGCAAGATGACGTAGAGGCCTGCGTCACCGAGCAGAGACAGACTCGTACCGAGTGACACAGGGAATAGGACACGCCAAACAGGTATTGGTGATGGTGCAACACCTTGAGTGGTCACGGGTATCTCTCACTCTGAGCAACGGCTACAGATGGCCGACAAGGCGGTGGCAGTCTCATGTTATGGTCGGCGGGATCACTCGAAGAACCGCTTCGATCTCGGGTTTCCATTCCCTTTCTCGATAAAGATCGCTTCATTGGTCGGTACTAGATAGACCAGACAGGCGACAAAAAAAGACAGTCGAGCATAGCAAGGCGCGTTTTTGTTGTCAAAGTGGTGAGTTCTACCCCGTACGAAAGGTCGATTGACACGCCTCTAGGGGATTGATACCCTGGTCTGGCCGCCCACGTTAGCAGGCTAGATTTCCGATACCGGGAGACTCTCATGGCAAGCATCCGACTGGCATATGTAGGTGGTGGAAGCACTCGAGCCCCCGGGACGGTCGCTTCGCTACTCGAGCAGGGAGAGAACTTTCAAGGGAGTGAGCTCGTCCTGATCGATTTGGACGAGAAAAGACTCGAACTCGTCAAGACCGTCGGCGAAAAGCTGGCCCTGGCCAGAGGGGTCGATATGAAGATCACCACCACCACCGATCGCCGCGCCGGACTGACAGATTGCGACGCTGTGCTCACCAGCTTTCGGCCAGGTGGGTTCGAAATGCGCCACCTCGACGAAAGCATCCCCCTGAAACACGGCGTCATCGGCCAAGAGACCCAGGGACCGGGTGGCTTTTTCATGGCCCTCCGGTCGATCCAGGTCATGAAAGAGATCGTCAGCGACCTTGCCAAGGTCAGTCCCAAAGCGATCATCTTCAATTACACCAACCCCATCAATATCGTGTCACAGGCCGTGACCCGACACACCGATGCCGCCATCTACTCACTGTGTGAAGGCCCGATCACTTCTGCTCGGCAGATCGCCCTCGCCGCCGACATCGAGCCGCACAAGGTCGAGGCAACCACCATCGGTCTCAACCACGCCTCGTGGAGTATCAGGCATGAGCATGATGGGAACGACCTGATCCCTCTTTTGCAGAGCGCCTACCAACGGAAACGAGAGGACCCTTCGGTCGATGCGCACACCAAACGACTCCTCCAAGTCGCCGCCACCCTGGAGAGCATCCCCCCTGCGGACTACTTCCAGTACTATCTCTTCAAAGACGAAGTGTTTGAAGAATTGGCCCACAAGCCGACCACACGCGCACAGGACATCATGGCGAGTGTGCCCGGCTATTGGGATCACTACCACGAGCAAACCCAACAGGCGCTGCCGAGGCTCGATCCGAAGCGCTCCCGTGGGGGCATCTTTGAGCTCGAGCTGGCCCTCGACCTCATCGATGCTGTCTTCAACGACACCAAAGAGGTGCTCCCGGTCAATCTGCCCAACCGGGGAGCCATTCAAGATCTACCCGACGATTGCGTGGTCGAAGTCCCCGCCTACACCGAGCGCCGCGGGGTCACCCCCCTGGCCGTGGGGCAGTTGCCGAAACCGGTAGCCGGTCTCATCAAGATGCTGGCGGAGTACCAGTCATTGGCGGCAGACGCCGCCTGGTGCGGCACCCGAAAAGAGGCCATATGCGCGCTGGCGGCAAATCCCTTGGTGCTTTCTCTCGACAAAGCCGAAGCGATCTACGATGAATTGGCGGCTGCCCAAAGCGACTACCTCCCCGAGCGACTGCTTCGTTGAGGCTCTCGCTTCTTTCGATCCGGCACAGCCAAACCACAAAAGCCATTCCCCGAAGGCTCGGTGGAAATAGACTCCGAGATCACCTCTGGGACAGAACTCTGCGAAGCGCCGCGTAGTCGACCTTGGCGTTGTGGCGCCTGTCCACAGGCATCCTATCGATGACGCGCACACCGGACAACTCGGCCCAGGCAAGAGCATTCAACAGCCCTTCGGTATCGACCGGAACGCCTTTTTTAGGCTCGACCACCAGCGTCCGCACGCCCCGATCGAGGACGGCGGCAACGCGGTGGAGGGTCGCCTGAGAATGGGCGGCGCATTCGAGTGCGAACGGATAGAGAGTGCCGTGTTCGTCCTCGATCCGCGCACTGCAACGGCCCAAGAGCCATAGCCGGCCTCGTTCGTCGAGGTAGCCGGCGTCGCCGGTCCGGTGCCAGCGGGTCTTCCCGACATCGAATTTGTTCTCCTCGTCGCCACGGCCGTGGAGGTACCCGTGCAGTACGTGCCTCCCGCTCACCACGATCTCACCAACCTGTCCCTGGGGCAGACACCGTTCGGCGAACGGAGCTTCGCCTTGATGGGGAATCGCCTCACCCCAAGAGTCTCGGATGATCCGAAGTTCGATATCCGGGATCGGCGGACCTGCCAGCAAACCTCGCCCCCGACACATCGCCTCTCTGTCGCGTGGACTGATCTCTTTCAGGGAGACGTGAGCGATCGGTTCAGCTTCGGTCGAACCGTAGACCGCGATGATGTCGGCACGTGGTGCAAGCGCCTGCAACCGCTCGAGCAGTCCGGGAAACACAGGTGCCCCTCCGGTAAGTATCTTTCCCAGCCGGGGGAAACGGAGCCGCCGAGACTCGGCGTAGTCGAGGACACGCTCCAAAAAGGCCGGTGAAGCCGACACCCGGTCCAGGCGCTCACGCTCGATCTGAGCAACCACAGCCTCGGCGTCGATCCGGTCGGGGCGGCGCAAGTCGGCATCGGGCAAGAGACTCGTTAAACCCGATGCCAGGTTGGCCAGCGCAAAGATCGGTTGGGTGGTGAGGTCGGTCTCCCCCGCCCGAAGCTCGAGGTTTTTGGCGAGAGCGCGATACTGAGCCGACAAAAAACTGTGCGTTCGTACCGCAGCTTTGGGAAGACCTGTGCTGCCACTGGTGAAGGTTAGCAGGGCCGGATGCTCCTCACCACACCTTGCAACGGCATTCTCGAGTGGAAGCCGGTCGGCCCGGGCCCACGGGATGGCGCCCGGCAGGCGGCCCCAGACCACGAATTTGACGGGGATAGCTCTCATAGCAGGCGAGACGATCCGTAGGAGATGGGCTTTGCTGCTTGCGATCAGCCCCTTGGGCGGGTAGAGGCGGCAACACTGCTCGAGGCGCTCGCGCCCCGCCGAAGGATCGACGAACATGGCGATCAAACCGAGGCGAAAAAGTGCAGATAGCGCCACATAGAGCTCGATCGAAAGCGGCACGAAGACCAGCACCGCGTCGCCCTTTTTGAGACCGCTCTCGGCGAGTAGCGTGACGGCGCGCGCGACGCTCTCTTCGAGCCCGGCGAAGGTGATGGAACGCCCCTTGGCGCGGCGTCCCCCCTTGATCGCAACGGCCTGGGCTCTTTCAAAGGCCTGTTCCCGCAACAGGTGAGCGATGTTCATAGCTGTTTTGCGAACAGCGCATAGCGCCTGATCGGCTTTGAACGGTAGCGGCGACTCATAGTTTGTGAGACATTATCCTCATGCATAAGCGCGTGAATAGCGCGCTTGAAACCGAGCGTGTGTGCGACTTCGAGGGTGTGATCGACCATGGCGCTACCGAGACCTCGGCCAGCAGCCTGTGGCACTACGGCCAGGGTCTTGAAAATCACGGTGTCGACCGTTTCACCCCGCTCTTTCTTTCGCACGTCGGGGAGTGTAAAAGAGTACCCGAGCAACCTATCCGCCTCAGCGACGATGCAGAGCTCAGGCCTTACGTACGGCAACACAGCACGGTACATTTCGACAAACTCTGCCTCGGGAATGGGGGTGTAGAGAAAGGCCTTTCGGAAGCTCTCGACGGTTACCCGGTAGATTGCACGGAGTTCGTCTTCGATAGCCTCCATTCTCAACGGCCTCAGCACAATGCCCGCACGCCGTATCCGGGCCAGGATTCTCTCACGGCTGCCAGACGCCTGAACCAGATCGGTCTGAAGGGAAGAGCTATAGGTTGCCAAAGCGGTAAAACCGGCGGACCTCCACTGCTCCGGATAGCTCTCAGGGTGATCGGGCTCGAGAAAAAAGGGGGGTTCCTCACCCCGTTCGGTCACAAAGCGGTAGCGCCGCCAGGTGTTCCCGTTCATCGGTCCCACCGCCAATTTGCATCCGTTGGCGGCTAGGATCCCACAGGCGTGTAACAGGAGCTGCTCCGCCGCCCTGGCGTTGCGAGCTGCATAGTGGCCGATCACCCCGAGTTTCTGACCTCGGCTCGCCCCCAGCCGAGGGTCACTCGGCACATCTCGCCACCAGAGCGAGCACCGGGCAGAAGGCTCGTCCTCGAGAAGGATCTGATGGGTGCCGGGGCGCTCTACCTCCAAAGTGTCCGGTGCAAACTCTTTATAGAGCTCCGATCCGGCAAATGGGGTCAGATTTTCGCTGTTACGTGCGGTTACAAACATGTTTACGTGAACTCCCATCGATGGATCCGTTGAACGAATCGTTATCTCTCGAACACACTGGTGTGATCTATGTAGGTCTGACGAGGCCGACCCTGACTGATCGACGTCACACCAGATAGAGCGGGATGAGGCCCAGTGAAGACATGACGGTGGCTATTCCACTCTGCCAGAGCCAACGTTTGGCGCCTAAATGGCGATCGAGACCCGGCTGAACGTAGTAGAAAACCCAAGAGGCGGCAACGACCACGAGGATCGCAACAGAGGCGAGCAACAGCGAGCGTACCGTTAGGCCGGAAACCACCACAAAGGGCACAAAGAGCAAGACCCAACCGACGAAGATACTCTCCAAGACGAGGTACTTTCGCACAGGGCGCTGGGTACGGTAGCGAACACGGGTGATGCCGATGATCGCGAGGTAGGTGGCGAAGGTGAGCGTGTAGGGGAATAAAAAGGCCGGTTCATTGGCGGTTTCTGCCAGCAGGAGCCACAAGAGGCCGGGGGTGGTGGCGCTCGCTACCGATTGAACCGTTTGCAACCTCCGCTTATGCGTCGCATCTGATCGGCTCGGTGGCAAAAACATGCTGTAACTGACGAACAAAATGAGCGGTGCCAACATCCAGAGCCAACCGACCGTGGCCCAAATGAGATAGCCGGTCAAGACCGCACCGATGATGGCACCGCTATCCATGCGCGTACGCCGGCGCCACACGACCACGAACCCCATGAGCAAGATGACGACGAGCGCGTTGGTCAAGAGCGCCGTGTGGTTCATCCCCAGGTAGGTCTCGAGCAGCAAGAAACCGCCCAGCGGGATGAACAGGTTGTCGAGCCCGCTCCAGGCGACCGCCTCGAGCATCATGGCGAGAAGCCCCAACAGCAGTGCGATCAGAACCGTTTCGGGACGGCCGATATCGGTGAAAAGGAGCAGAGACACGATCACGCTCACGAAGGTGGTAAGGAAAAAAGCCACCGACCCCTCAATGCTCTTGGTCTCCTCAGCTGCACCGTAGTGCAGCGAACCGTAGCGAATGCCGATGAGCGCTGCACCAGCATCGCTGAGGGTCAAGATCAAGATGGGGATGCAAAAGAGGATCGGATCCCCCTTCGAGAGCACGAATACGGCGGAAACGGCTACGGGGAAGTAGAGCTCGCCCAGCGAGGTTCGCTCCACCCCATCGAGGATCTGGCCTACCCCCCCCCTGAGCCGCGAGCGCTTCACAAAGCCGAGCAGTGCTACGGTCGAGCCGGAAAGAAAGAGTACCGGCCAGGCGGCATCGAAAAGCCAGGGGAGGGCGAGTGTAGCTAAGCCCATGAGGACGTGAAACAGCTTGCGAACGACTTCCGGATGGGGCTGCATGCGCTGCTGAAAGAGGTGAAGCCCCGCCATGAGCGCGGCCAGCGTACCTGCGAGCAGAGTTATGCCCAACCAAGGGTTCACGATGCGATCTCCTCGACCACGAAGTCGCTGTAGAAGAAGGCCTTGTCCCGAGCGTACAGGCTCTCAGAACAGCGCGTCAAGGAGAGTAGGTGGCCCGCCATCTGCTGTGGGCGGCGCCTAGGTACGAGCATGTTCCAGTACGCCAGGCGCGCTCCAGCGCTGCCAGCCGCTATGAGCCGCTCGAGCAGCCCGTGATAACCGGGGAGCGACATATATTCGAAGATATCGCTCAGATTGAAGCGCTGTACCGCTCCTTCACCGGCGTCTTGCAAATAGTCCTCGACCGATCGCTGCTGCCACTCGAGTCGGTCGAGGTTGTCGCGAATGGTCGCGAAGTTCTCGGCCCGGAGCGCGAAGGGCAAGGCGTCCAAGTGGCGACCAGTCAGGATCCATTGCAAGTAGGGGTTCTCGGATGGATCCAAATAGGTGAGCGCATAGCGAGCCCGGGAGAGAATACGCTCTGAGACATTACCCTCGACGTAGCGGAAGAAGGTGGGGTCGCGCCCCGCTCGGCCCATCACCAAACGCGAGAAGAAAACGCGAAAGAGCGCCCGCCAGCGCCAACTGTCCCACTCAGACGCATAGAACTGCTGACGCTCCTCCAGGCTACCTCCCTCAAGCAGCCGCGCCACCCGCCCACGTCCATGGACGAGTGGGAGGAGGTAGCGCCGGAAGAGTGCAAAGTAGCGCTCGAACTTGCCCGCGCCGCCGATACCACTTTCGATTTGGCGAGCGTGGGAATCCCAAAACTGTCTCGTCTCGGGGGAAAGTTGCGTCCGGCAACGGTTGTAGAGTTCAGGTCGGCGCCGGCTCGGACGCGAACCGATCAGCTCCAATAGCTCTGGATGGCTCAGCTCTCGGTAGGCCGCCACCCGCAGCTCCAAGCAAGCGAGTTGCGCCCCGCTAAGGTCGAGCGCCACCACGCGTCCCGGGTTCCGGCTCAGCATCGCCAGCGAATTATCCCCGCCCGAGGCGATAGAGAGGCAGACATCACCCGGTTGGATATCGAGGGCTTCGAGTAAAATGTCCGCATCTTCCCAACACTGTGCGTAACGAATCCCGCTGAACTCGGCGTGTCCGGCGATCTCACTCGGCATGGCCCGACTCCAGGTGATCCCGTTCGCCTTGCGGCTCCTCCAGCCGCCGGACCACTCCGCTGCTGCCGTCGAACTCGACCCGGTCGCCATTTTGCAACCAGCGCGTGACGCCTTGGAGCGATACGATGGCCGGGATTCCCATTTCGCGCGCCACGATGGCCGAGTGCGACAGCAAGCTACCGCGCTCGACCAGCAAGCCCGAGACCGACGGAAAGAGCATGACCCAACCGGGATCGGTCCGTTCAGCTACCAAGATGTCGCCGACCTCGAGCACCGCGTTGCGGGGATCGGTAACCACGCGCACTCGACCACGCACCACCCCGGGGCAGCAACCGATGCCTTTGAGCGTGTCTCCTTCGAGTATCTGAGGTTCACTCGACCTGTCTCGGAAGTCGTTGCCCACGTGAACCACGCCACGGGTTTCGAACCGGTCGGCAGGTGGATCGCCGTCACGGTAGCCACCAAACTCCACTTTGCGTAGGGCGGCCAGATCGGCGAGGCGGGTGCTGCTGCCGGCGCCCTCCACGAACCCTAGAACTTCGTGGAGTTCGAGGTAGAAGACATCACGCGGATCATCCAGAACTTCGAGCGCATGGAGCCTCCGGCCCAGCTCGAGAAAGACATGGCGAACGCGGCCGAACACCCGGGTCCGTTCAAAGCGCAGATTCTCGCGGTCGCGGATGCGCGCCCGTGTCTGGCGCAAAACCCAATCGAAAAAACGGCGCTTGATGGGATGGGTGACCGTCCGCGCGACCCTCATCTCCGCCTTACGGCGTAACGTGGTATCGACGCTGGTCGATGCGGTTTCTGTGACGTGACGATGCCGTGCCAGTCGCCCCACCGAACGGAGCAGCAATAGCGGGTCGTCACGCAGGGTAGGACTTTCGAGCTTCAGCTCCTCGAGACAGCGGTCTCCGAACTTCGCGAGGTACGTCTGGTAGTGTTCTTTGAACGCGGGTGCTCTCTCCATCTCCGTAAGGATCTCGCCGAGCGCACCTCCGCTCAGGAGTTCCGGGAAGCCTTCGCGCTCGGCGGCGAGCGCCGCCATCTCTCGTATGCGCTCGGCGGGTTCGGCGCTTACCATACCCCCTTCTCCAGATATAAGGTCGTTTTGCAAGGTGCCGTCGGGATCGTCACACCAGGCTTCGCTGAGCTTGCGGAGTACGCCGTAGAAAATCATGGCGAAAAAATCGTTGACCAGCGGCGCATCCCAGCTAGACAGGAGCTTGCGCTCGAGCGTGCGGTAGTGGCTCACGAGCTCATCTGGGCGCATACTGCTCAAGGGGAGCGGTAGGTCTCCTAGCGCCTCATCGAGTCGCTGGTAGAATCTCTGCACCTGGCGGGGCAGGGTCACAAAGTTGAACAGCAGCTTGAACGCCGAGGCCCCAAAATCGAGTCGATCTCTTAGACGCCCACGCCACGTGGTAGGTGCGAGGCCGGCCACCACGCTCTCGGGAAGACCCTCCTTGACCCCCATCATCTGCTCCATGAAAGGCCGGTTGGCGCCAAAACCCGGCAACGCGGCGAGGAGTCTGTACCAGGACAACAGGTTGTAGTACACGCGCCCCTTAAAGAGCCCGAGCATGTGGCGAAAGTCGTTTTCGTGCGCGCTGAGCTTGGCTGAGGAGAACCCTAAGATGCGGCACAGCTCACGGTAGACGCCTTCGTAGGCGTAACGCGCAAAAGTGAACGTGAGCGGGGTGGTGATCCCGCCGTAGCTCTCGACGATGTTGCTGTTGTCCCAGATGCCGAGTGCCCCGTCGGGATCGGCCACGGTCGCCAGCGAGGTGATAGGGCGCGACTGCAGCAGATACAAGCGACCGGCTTCGATGGCCCACTCGATGTCCTGCGGGCGGCCGAAGTGCTCCCCGGTGCGCTGCACCAGCGCAGCTACCTGTACGACCAGGTCGTCTGCCAAGGCCGGCTCGTTCCGACGTTCTGGCGCCACGGGTGAGCTACTCACCCCTTCGCTCGCCTCTTCACACTGCCGATGGGCAAAGCGCTTGTCAGCGATTATCCGCGCTACGATCGTGCCCGTGCGATCGACCTGATAAACGTCCGCGTCTCCCTCACCCGACACCAGCGCGGTGCCGAGCCCGTAGACGGCTGACACCACCCGGATCCCCCGCCTGCCGCTCACAGGATCGGCACCGAAAGCCACCCCGGAAACCTCGGCGTCGACCATGCGCTGCACAAGCACGGCCGGCGGGCTCGGCAAGAGTGGTAGGCCGGCTTCCCGGCGGTAGGCCAGCACCCGCTCGCCAAAACCGGAGCGCCACACGGCGGCGACCTTTTCTACAACCTCTGCAGGCGTGACGAACAGAAAGCTGTCGAGCTGCCCGGCAAACGAGTGCTGCACCGAGTCTTCATCGGAAGCCGAGGAGCGCACAGCCACCCTTTCACCGTTGGGACAGAGCCGAGAGAGCGCCTGCTCGAGCGCTCGCCGCACTTCGGAGCCGGGTCTCATGCCATCGATGATGTGCCGGATAGCTTTCAGATCTTCACTGCGCTCCAGCGCCCCACGCTGGTCCGATGACAGGCCCGCGTAAAACGCTTCGGGTGCTACCACGAACCAGGGAGGGATCTCCAGATTCACAGCCTGCAAATTAGCCAGCGCACCCGCCTTGCCACCGAAAGCAGCGGGATCCTTGGGATAGTGGCCCGGCTCGAGGATATACATGTTCACCTCCGCCTCAAAGCTGCGGCGTGGCGCCGAGCCGCAGCAGCGCCGGCACGATCCCCACCGACACGTACAACGACAGCGTCCACAGGCCTGAAAAGAGTTCGAAGCGCTTCGCCCGCGAAGTCACCGGCTGCTCGAGAAAGCCCCTGGCGAGAACCGCGCCCACCATCACTAGGATGCCGAGCAAGAGAAGAACCGGCCAGAGAAACGCGATCTGCCGCGCGGCGAGGATCGCTGCCAGCGCCGTCATCGCGAGCGCCCCCAACCAAAACGCTACCGCTCGATTGCGCCCATAGAGGACGGTGTAGGTCTCCACCCCTTCCTCTTCATCTTCAGGGGCGCGGAGCTTCCGGCCGATCTCGAGCACCACGCCGTTGAACAGGCTGAATGCCAAAAACCAACCGAGTCCCGGAGCAGGCACCGTCTCCCCCGCAACGACCCAGTCACAGGCCGTGGCGTAGAGGATAATCGATGGCAAGATCAGCATGTGGCTCCACAGATAGACCAGCGGCCTCGCTTTGAGCCACTTCGCCACGAAAAACTCCTTGGACATCAAGCCCAAGTAGGCCCAAACCGTCACCAGAATCAGCAGCAATCGCGGCTCGAGCCATAACGCCAAGAAGAATTGCAAAACCGCTGCGACGAGACCGATCAAGCCTAGCTCCTTGAGCGTCACCAGACCCCGTGGCAGTGGCCGGTAGGGTCTATAGGTGAGATCATCTCGGTAGTCCTTGAATTCGTCGCTGATACGAAGCTGAAGAAAAAAGAGGAAGCAGCTGAGACAGGCCGTCACGCTCACGGCAAGGCTGGGGAGCGCCTGCTGGCCGCGCAAGAGCGCCGAGTAGCCGACCGCCGAGAGTCCTAGCGCCGTGATCAACAGGCCGTTGGCCACCAGCGGAAACCGCTCACGCTGGTAGATCCACCAGCGGTTGGTAGCGCCGCCCCTGACCATCAACGCGCTCCGCTCGTGCCCCTGGCCAAGCGCTGATGGGCGTCGGCGAAATGCCCGGCGCAGAGCGCACCGGCGATCGACAGCTCGCCGGCCAGGGCTAGGGCGGCGCAGACTTCGGCGAAGGCCTGGGACTTCCCGTTTCCGCCGAGCCCGAGGAGATCGAGGCAGGCACGTTGGCTCGGCAGGCCCGTCCCGCCGCCGACCGTGCCGACGATCAGGTTGGGCAGCGTCACCGAGGCGTAGAGCGCGCCCTCGTCCGTTACCTCGAAACGCGTGACGCCGACGGCAGACTCTGAAACACAAGCGACATCCTGGCCACAGGCGAGGTAGAGCGCAGCCAAGCCGTTGGCGTAGTGTCCCTGGACGCCGATGGTCCCGCTCAACACACCCCCCATCGACGACATGCGCCAGTGCTCGGCCATCCGCTCGGGCGTGGTGTGGAGTATTTTTTCGACGAGTGCCGCGGCCACGGTGACCTCAGCGGTGAGCTTTTTGCCCCGGACCGACATGAACGACTGGGCGCTGGCTTTCTTGTCGCCCGACATGTTGGCTTCTAGGACGCTGTAGCGCGGTTTCACCGGCGAGTGGGTCTCGATGTAGCGGCAGATGGCGGCGGTGGCGATGGTCACCATGTTCTGTCCGGCCGCGTCACCGGTCGTGTAGTCAAAGATCAAGTAGACGTGGTTCCCTTCGACGGTCAGGCGCATGTCGATCAGCTTCCCGAAGCGGGTGGTGGCTTCGGCCACCTCTTTGAAGCGCTCTTGTTCGTTGACGGCCCAGAGCACGAATGTGCCCGCCTCGCGCAGGTTGTCGAAGGCGAAACCAGGGGAACGGCTCACCCCCTCGTTGAGCAGCAGAGCCGAGCAGCCACCCGCCTCGGTGATGAGCCGGGCTCCTCTGCTGTAAGAAGCCACCAGCGCCGCCTCGGTGGTGGCTAGCGGGGGGTAGTAGTCCCCTTGGGCGAAGAGGCCGTTGACGCGAAGTGGTCCGGCCACACCGATGGGCACCTTGACGGTGCCGATGAAGTTTTCGATGTTGCGTTCGTAACGTGCCATCTGCTCAGCGGTCCGCGCATCGAGCAGCTCCTCACGACAGTTGGCGGGCGCCGGGATCGCATCCCAACGCTGCGCCACCGACTCCGGCGTGATCGTCGGAGAACGGGGCAGCTTCGTTCTCGGCTCGCTCTGCTTGGGCTCCAAACGGTGCAACAGCTCCTCGAGGCTGGCGTCTTCAAGAAGTTTCTCGAGATAGCGTCCGGCACGGTTGGACGTGGTGGTCATGAAGAACTCCGATCTGAGCCTCGTGTGGGTGGGAGCAGATCCAGGCAGGGGATGGGGAAGGGGTGATGAGTGATGGGTAAGGGGTGATGAGTGATGGGTAATGAGTGATGAGTAAAAGCTAAAAGAGGCCGATCGGATCTGAGTCGTCGATGGGCCGAGAAGGTTAACGCAAACCTGTTGAAGAGCATGGGCTCGTGCCTCCTTACAAAGGGAGGCTCCCCTACGCGAGGAGCGCTCCGATGTGTTCAGTATGCAACGACGGCCTTGAACAGTCGTTGAACAGGGTGTGAACACCGTGCCCAAACCCACCAACCTGGGCGTGGCTCACAGCCGACCACGCCATCTGCATCACCCTCCATCAGGAGACACAACGCTTCTACCAAAGAGCTATTACTGTTGACGCCTTTTCAAGAAATTCCTTTCTACTCGGCTACCACAAACCGGCCTCATCGGCTCCGGCCCCATCTCGATCACTCCAGTCCACCTGATGAATGACGCCGATGAGGGTTGTGGCGATCTCTCGCCAATTGACACTCGCGAGGCCTTGCATCACCGGAGCGTCGGGATCTTGATCTCTGAAGTACGCCTCCAACCGTCTGGTCAGGACACGCTGACCATCTCCATCTCGCTGGTGGCTGAATAGGGCAAGGCTGATGACGATCTTGTAGTCGGCGTACGGAAGATCGGGCGCTCTCCTCGAAGTGTGCCCACAAGGCGTGCCTGAGGCGCTTGGTGAAATCCTGTTCGGTGGGATCGCCCCTTCCGGAAAATTTCTCCAGTGCCGCAGCGACGACATGATCGAGGAAGATATCTCGTTGCTCCTCTACCAAGGCGTGCCAGTAGCGGACCCTCCGGCTGTCGAACCAGTACGCCACCAGCCAGGTCGCGTAGTTGGTCCAGCCTTGGTAAGTGCTCATGATGACTGCTGGAGTATCCTCCCCGTTTTCCTGCATGGTAGCAGCAGATGCTGAATACGGCATGAAAACCCTGGTCCTTAGGCAACACCGACCACTAGACGCTAAAGGTGGCCGACAAAAACATGTAGATGACGGGTGTCGCCGCCAGGTTGCCAAATCGAGAGATGCAACACATCGTGCCACTTCGCAAACGCCTCTCTCCAACAACAATCCCATCATGTCTAGGCAGTTACATCACGACAGCGCTGACACACAAGGTGTACACTCTAGGTGACTACACGGCGAGGGGGTCGCATTGCTCGAAGTCAACGTACGCGAAGCACGCACGAAATTGAGCAGCCTGCTCGACTTGGTCGAGCAAGGTGGTGAGGTGAACATTACCCGCCGTGGCAAAGTCATCGCCCGGCTCGTACCCACCCGAGAGTTCGCCGACCCGCAGCGAGTCATTGAAGAGGCTGCTGCTTTACGGCAAAAAATAGAAGAGAATCACGGCCTACGAGAAAACCCTGTCCTGCAGGAGCGCGAGGAGGCACGCTACTGAACTATATCGACACGAGTGTTCTCATGAGCTTCTACAATCCCGATGTGCACACGCCAAAAGCGGTGCATTTTATCGAAAAGCACACCGGGCAGCTCGTCATCAGCGATTGGGTACGCGTCGAAATGACATCGGCGCTCGGCATCCAGCTCAGGCGAAACGATATCAGTCGAGCCCTGGCAAACGAGCTTCTTACCAACTTTTCACACCACTGCTCCGGTCGCTTCTACCAACAAATCGCGGTGACTACGATCCACTTCTCAGAAGCAGAAAGGCTCCTACGCCCTCTAAACCGGAACCTTCGCAGTGCCGACGCGCTTCACCTGGCGGTAGCCAAGCTCGAGAACCTCGCGCTCGTCACCGCAGACGGTGCGCTGGCCAACATTGCTAGAGAAGAAGGTGTTGCAACGCTATACCTCTCATCCCAAGTCCGCAAATAGGTGTCTCCGCTTAGTCTTCATCGACGCTGAAATGCTCCTAGCAACGCCACTCGTAGAGGCCCGTCCATTGCGGGTCGATCCGCTGCACCAAAGCGCCCTACATATGCTCGAGGTCGCCCCCGTCGGGGTGACCGCCGCGAACCAACTCGGTCAATTCTTTAGGACAGCTTAAGCCTGGCAAAACAGATTAATTTGCTAGACTCGAGAAGGTTTATGGCAAAGGACGGGAGCGGTATCGTACCGGTCTCCAAACCAGAAAGGATCGCAGATGAACATTCGGCGAACTGTGGGGATCTGGTTGCTATGCGTCAGCCTGGCAGCCTGTTCGGAGCGAGCCGCCGACGCCCAACTCGAACCCACCGCCGGGAAGCCGCAGCGAGTGGGCTTTAGCGCATCGACGTATACGGTTAGCGAAAAAGAGACAGCCACGATCACCGTGCAACTCGCCGAGCAGGCCACACGGCCCGGTTCGATCAGGTACCGGACCGTCGACGGCAGCGCTCTAGCGAACATCGATTACACTGCTGTAGATAACACGCTGGCATTCGCTGTCGGTGACGCCACCAAGACGTTTGACGTGGGGATCGTTGACAACGATCAGAGCGAACCGGACGAGACCGTCGGCTTGGAACTCTACGACCCGGTCGAGCTGCGCCTTCAACAGGGCAACGCCACGCTGGTGATCCGAGACGACGACCGTTCTTCCCAACCCCTCCCCTATCAAGATCCGGCCCGGCCAACAAGCGAACGAGTCGCAGACTTGCTCGGCCGCATGACGCTGGCGGAGAAGATCGGCCAGATGACCCAGGTGGAGCGGAGCTCGCTGCAGAGTATCGACGACATCACCAGCTATTCCTTGGGCTCTCTCCTATCGGGTGGCGGCTCGACGCCGAGCCCCAACACGCCGCAAGCGTGGGCCGACATGGTCGACGCATACCAGCAGCAGGCGCTGGCGACCCCGCTCGGCATCCCGCTCCTCTACGGGGTCGACGCGGTGCACGGTCACAACAACGTGGTCGGCGCCACCATCTTCCCCCACAACATCGGCCTGGGGGCGACCCGCAACCCCGACCTCGTCCGCAACGTAGGAACTGTCAC
The DNA here is from genome assembly GCA_020354625.1 of Trueperaceae bacterium. Classification (GTDB taxonomy): domain Bacteria; phylum Deinococcota; class Deinococci; order Deinococcales; family Trueperaceae. The sequence goes on along the minus strand of CP070651.1, from coordinate 3,629,471 downwards.
CGCAGCCGAGGTCTATGCAACGGGCATCCGCTGGACGTTCTCGCCCTGCCTCTGCGTGGCGCGCGACGCGCGCTGGGGACGGACCTACGAAAGCTTCGGCGAGCATCCCGAAATCGCTGCCATGATGACGACTATCATCGAGGGATATCAGGGCGTTGGAGGGGTCTCAGACGCTCCCGGAACCGTGATGGCCACCGCCAAACACTGGGTCGGTGATGGCGGCACTACCTGGGGCACAGGAGAGGGCAGCTATGCGATCGACCAGGGCGATACCCAGGTCACGGAAGCGGAGCTGCGCGCCATCCACATCCCGCCCTATATCGACGCCATCGCCAAGGGCGTGGGCTCGGTGATGCCTTCGTTCAGCAGTTGGAACGGGGAGAAGCTCCACGCCAGCAGCACTCTCATCAATGACGTGCTCAAAAGCGAGCTCGCTTTTAGCGGCTTCATCATCTCCGACTGGGCGGCTATCGACCAGATCCCAGGGGACTACAACAGCGACGTCCGCACCGCCATCAACGCCGGGGTAGATATGGTAATGGTTCCCCATAACTACCAGCTGTTCATTCAGACGCTCACCGCAGAAGTAGACGCCGGTAACGTCAGCCTGGACCGTATCGACGAGGCGGTAGGGCGCATCCTCACCAAGAAGTTCGAGTTGGGACTCTTTGAAGCGCCCGTTCCATCGGTCACTGACCTCGATCAAACATCTTCACCGTTCTCTGACCCAAACACGTTCTCCGACCCGAACACATTTGTCGGCCAAGCGGCTCACCGCGACGTCGCGCGCCAGGCCGTGCGCGAATCGCTGGTCTTACTCAAAAACGAAAACAACGTGCTGCCGCTGACCCCCGGCGATCCCAACCGCATCCTCGTGGCCGGTGCACACGCCGACAACATCGGCTACCAAGCGGGCGGTTGGACCATCACCTGGCAAGGCTCCGGCGGGGATATCACGCCCGGAACTACGGTCTACGAGGGGCTGCTCGCTGAGGCTACCGGGGCCACGGTGAAGCTCCACGAACGGCCCACAAAGAAGCAGCTGAGTAGCTACGACGTCGGCGTGGTGGTGGTCGGCGAACAACCCTACGCCGAAGGGCAGGGAGACGCTTATGAGCTCGACCTGACCGTTACCGAGAAGAATCTGATCGCTAGCGTGTGCAACGCCATACCCTGCGCCGTGGTGCTGATCTCCGGACGCCCCATGATCATCACCGACCAGGTTCTCGACCCCAACGTCGACGCCGTGGTGGCCGCCTGGCTCCCCGGCACCGAAGGGGCCGGCATCGCTGAGGTCTTGTATGGAGCGTACGACTTTACCGGGACGTTACCACAGAGCTGGTCCAAAACCTATGAACAGATTCCGATCAACGTCGGAGACGTGGATTACGATCCGCTGTTCGGGTACGGTTACGGACTCAACCTTGCTGGGGAATTACTCGATTCAACCCCGTAAGCTCATTCCCCGGGGTGGCCTATCTCCATATCTCTGGTAGGCCATCCTGGCCACCACACCGCTTCGTCCTCACTTCAGCCGTTCAGCCGCTGCCCTCTTCGATCACGAGGCCGCGCTCGATTCTCGCGTTCAACTCCAGGTAGGGCTCTTTCGAAAGCGTCTTGCCGCTAAAACGTGGGTCGTCGAGTGGGTAGCGGTGGGCGCGGAACACGGCCGGGCTCGGGCCGAAGCCCAGCTGGTAGTTGAAGGCGCTGACGTACTCCCACACGGTCTCCCCCTCTGGCGTCACCTCGAAAAGGCGGCCACTCGCCCCTTCGGTGATGAAGGTGTTGCCGTTTGCGAGGCGCTCGGCTCCGCTCAAAAAGGAGCTGAAAAAGGCGTGGATGGTCCCCGCTTTGTAGTTCCAGGCGATCTCGTTCGAGGCCGGGTCGACCTCGAGCACCTCGGAGTAGGTGCCTCTATGCCTGCGGTGGCAACCGTTGTCGAAAACGAGCACGCGGCCGCTCTCGAGCCAGCTGGCGTGGTGCTGGTGAGAGAGGACACCGGGTCCCCACTTCCAGGTGAAGTCTCCGGTCTCGAAATCGACCATACCGACCGTATCGGTTTGCCGGAAGCTGATGAGCAACCGGCCGTCGGGGGTGAGGTCGAGCGAGTTGGCGTGTGTCCACTCCTTGCGCCCTTCGAGCGGGCAGATCAGATCTTCATCGACGTCGAGATGCTCCCAGGAACGCCACTCGTAGAGGACCGTCCCGTGCGGGTCGATCCGCTGCACCACGTCGCCCCACATGCGCTCGGGATCGCTCTCGTCGGGGTGGCCGCCGCGCACCCGCTCAGTCAGGCCTTCGGGCAGCTTGCGCCAGGTCAGGATCAAGGTGTCGCCGTTTTCGAGCCGCAGGTGATCGTGGTGAAGGGCAGGGTTACGATACTCCCAGACGGTCTGCCCTCGCCAGTCGAGTTCGACCAGCGCCCCTTGCAACCCGCCGAGCTGTTCGAGGCCGTCCGCTTCCTTGGGAGGCAGCGTGCTGACGAGGAGGTTACCGTTCGCCAAAAGGCGCGCGTACTGGATCCCTTCGGAGTGGTGCCAGCGGTGAACGATCGCACCCTCGGGGTCGAGCAACGTAGCGTGGTGTCCCCCGACAGAAGAGAACAGCGTGTACCCGGATTGTGCCTGGGCAGGGTCGTGGTAGACAAGCCCCAGGGGACGGTTGCGAATCCAAGCCACTACGCTCACCCTCTCCTTCCATCTCTGGTTCAGCGATCCGACAACGAAAAGAGTCTACCACCTCTACCACCTGGCAACAGTCGACCTCTCGGCCACGGCCGGTACGTAGCTTCGGGATTAGAGATTACTTAAAAGCCAGCGGTCCCAGCGACCGGAGAATCCTGACAGCGGCATCGGGCTTCGCAACTTCGAGCGCGCGTGCCTGCATCGTTTCCCTACGAGAACCATCCTCCAAATAGGCCTTGATCTTATAAGGGAGAACGGTGAGCGGCTCGAGGTTGAAGCCGACACCCTGCTCGAGCAGAAAGGCAGCGTTCGAGACTTCCTGCACCGGGTAGGGATCGACGATGGCAAAGGGGAGGCCAGCAGCGAGAGATTCGGTGGTGGTAAGCCCCCCTGGCTTGCCGATGACGAGATCCGCCGCCGCCATGTACTCCGGCATATCGGGGGTGTAACGCAACACCTTGAAGTTCAGCAGACCTTCGTAATCCTCCAAGCTCGCCTGGGCCAACTGTTCATAGGAAGTGGATCGACCGCAGATGACGACCACGGTCGCCGGCCATTTCAGGTTCTTGAGCTGAAATAAGAGATCGAAGAAAACGGTCTTGTTCAAACCCGACGCGATCAACAAAAGGACGTCTCGCTCGACGCTGAGCTCGAGCGCTCGACGCTGTTCCGCCTTCGGTTTCAGGTGCGAGAACCGCTCGTCGATCGGGATGCCGCTCACCAGGATGCGTCCCGGGTCGATTCCGGCGCTCTCGAGGTGGACTCGCATCTCTTCGGTCGCTACGAAGTACTTGTAGATATTCTGTTGAAGCCAGAAGCTGTGCGCTTGGTAGTCGGTGATAACCTCGGCTTGGGGCACACCGAGCTTTCGATTGGCCGCCAGAAGCGCGGGGGCGAGGAAGTGGGTGTGGAGCAGCAGATCCGGCCGGTACTCACCGACGTACCGTGGGAACCTGCCGACGAGGCGTCGGCTGAGCCGGGCGAGGGTACGAGTCATGCGGGACTTCTCCTCCGCCGGACGCCGGTCTGTTAGATCGGCCAACCAGTTGACGAGATCCGGAGCCCTGGCGACCAGGTCGAAGTACGCTTCGCGAAAAACGATCCGCAAGGGGGGTGCTAGGAACTGCAGGATATCGAGGTGTTGCAGTTCGAGACCCTCACCGTGGCCAGCTGTCACCAGCGCCCTGGCCGCCGCCACGTGCCCTCCACCAACCGATGCCGAGATCACCAGAATGCGAATCGCTATCCTCCAACGGGCTTCGCCGACAGGCGACAGACCCTTCAAGCTTATGATAGGCGATCGGATACGCAACATCTGCACCAGGGAGGAATCTATGCCAGACCGGCCCAACATCTTGTGGTACTGCACCGACCAGCAGCGCTTCGACACCATTCACGCTCTCGGCAACCCTCACGTGCACACCCCGACCTTGGACACCCTGGTCCGGCAAGGCACCGCCTTCACTCACGCCTACTGTCAGAGCCCCATCTGTACCCCGAGCCGAGCCAGCTTCATGACCGGCATGTACCCGAGCCGCATCCGCAACGCCCGCAACGGCAACGCCGACTGGCCAAACCATCCCCCTTTGATCTCGAAGCTGATCGCCGACAACGGCTACGACTGCGGCCTGGTCGGTAAGTTCCACCTCCAGAGCGCCGGCCGGCGCACCGAGCCGAGGCTCGATGACGGCTACCGTTTCTGGAGGTTCAGCCATGCCCCCCGTGACGATTGGCCCCAGGGTCACGATTACGGCGACTGGGTGAGAGCCCGCGGCGGCGATTTGGACGCGCTCCGGGCTCATGAAGAGCGGGTGCCGCCGGAGCTGCATCAGAGCACCTGGGTTTCGGATTGCGCCATCGAGTTCATATCGCAAGAGCGCCAGGGACCGTGGTTCTTGACACTCAACCCCTACGACCCCCATCCCCCCTTCATCCCACCCCGGGTCTATGCCGAACGCTTCGACCCCGCCAGCATGCCCGGACCCTACTTCCGGGAGGGCGATCTCGAGCACCAAAAGAAGCTAGAAGACGTCGCCTTCCAAACGCTGGCCGAGCACCCCGATACTTTCGAGGGCAAGACGGCCCAGGCGCGCTACTACGCCATGATCGCCCAGCTCGATACCCAACTCGCGCGCATCCTGGCCTGTTTGGAGAAAACAGGCCAGCGCGATAACACCGTGATCGTCTTCTGCAGCGATCACGGCGAGATGCTCGGCGACCACGGCCTGCTCTACAAGGGGTGCCGCTTCTACGAAGGCCTGGTGCGGGTGCCACTGATCTTTTGTTGGCCGGGGAGGTTCCAAAGCGACCTCCAGAGTGAGGCGCTGGTGGAGCTGGTCGACCTGTCAGCCACGCTCCTGGAGTTGGCAGGTGTGGATACCCCGGCTACCATGCAAGGACGGAGTTTACAGCCGATCCTACGGGGTGAGGCAGCTCCCCATCAGCACCGGGATTTCGTGCGTAGCGAGTACTTCGACGCCCTGGATGGCTCTTTGACCCACGGCGGCCTGTCCTACGCCACCATGTACCGCAGCGAACGCTATAAACTCTGCGTCTACCACACCCACGGCCTGGGCGAACTCTTCGACCTGCAAGAGGATCCCTGGGAATATAACGACCTCTGGGACCGTCCCGAATACCGAGCCCTCAAGCTCGAGCTGCTCACGGCCAGCTTCAACGCCAGCATGATCGAGGGTATCGACGTCGGCAGCGAGCGGATCGCTCCGATGTAGCACCCCCTCCTTCGAGGTGCTGGGGTTGCCGTGTCACGACGAACATAGAACGCTTGGTAGAACGGTTTTCAGCGATTCAGAAATCCGTCAGAAAGCATTCAGAATCGTGTGAGAGGCTAGGGGTTAGCTTAAGGGTGCAACACCACCTCCCTCCCATCCCACTTCGCTCGCCCCTTTCGGGGCGAGCACCTCTTTTGTCGGACGAGTTCGCCAACGGAGTACAATCGGATACAGAATAGAGCAAGAAAGGAGGATGCGCATGAGCGAAACATCCAATAAGACCGCTGCACAGATGGTGGCCGAGGCGAAGGGGGCCATCGAGAACCTGACGCCCCAACAGGTGGCTGAAGAACTCGAAAAGCCAGGGGTCCTTCTGGTCGACATTCGCGACAGCGACGAACGGGCGCAAAACGGGGTCATCTCCGGGGCGCTCCACGTCTCCCGGGGGATGCTCGAGTTCCGCGCCGACCCCACCAGCCCCTACCACAACCCTGCACTAACGCCCGATAAGCGGGTCATCCTCCACTGTGCCTCGGGGGGGCGGTCGGCCCTGGCCGTCAGCACCTTGAAACAGCTGGGTTACACCGACGTGGCGCACATGGACGGGGGCTTCAACACCTGGAAGGAACAGGGTAAAGCGGTGGCCGAAGGGTCTTCGGAGTAACCGACGCTGCACCTTCATACCTCAAGGCCGACATCTTTCCGAAGGCGATGATGGGCAAAAAGGATGTCTTCAGAACCTACGTCAATGAGGAGGGGCGCCCAGATGAGCGCCCCTCACTTCGGGTTTGGCTCCGGTTTAGTAGAAGTTGTTCACGGTCTGGATGTCCCCGGTGCTGAGCCCACTGCGCTGTCCGAAGGCCGGGCAGGGGAAACGGCGGCACGAGATGGTGGGGAGTCCGTTGGCACTGAAGGCGAAGGCGCCGTAGTGCATGATCGAGCCGAAATCGTAGGTTCCGCGGTCGGTGGCATCCGAGCAGTGGCGGAAGAAGTTGTTCTCTTCACCGTCTTGGATATTGGCGAAGTTGACGGTTACGAAATTATTGCGGTCACAGCGGGTGTGTTCATGGAAGAGGCCGACCGCATGGCCCATCTCGTGGATGACAGCGCCTCTGCCGCAAGAGGTCGATAGGTTGATGACCTGGCGGCCACCCTGGCGGCCGACGTGAGAAGAGCAACCGGACCCTCTGCGGAATTCGACGTAATCGCCGTGGTACCACTGCTTGGGTTGAAAGTCGATCTGGGTGTTGCGCTCCCAGTGGTTGATAGCGGAGAAGATGCGGTCCCGCTGGGTCCGCGTGAGGTTGCTGTTTAGCTTGAAAGGCACCACTCCACCGGGCCAACGGAAGTCGTGGCAGAAGATCCAGGTGCACTCGCGATCGATGGTGATGCCTTGGGTGGACAGCTTCGTCAGCTCATCCCGGGTTCCCAGGATCATATCGCCTTCCAAGACCACCAGGTCGTCTTCGAACACTTCGACTTCCACCTCGTAGCCATTCAACACCATCGTCTCTACACTTCCGTCGAGGTAGGGGTTGTGCGTTTCGGCGCCGGCATCTTCTGTACTGAGACCGGGTGTGCCCTGACAGGCGGTGAGGGCGAAGGCGATGATGGTGAGTACCGGAAGGCTGAGTCTCTTGAGGGTGCGTGTCATCATGTGCTCCTTTTCGTGCGCTCGGGGTTGGTGCCCCGCGCTCTGTTCTGAACACATGCTAGGAAGGAGGGCGTTATGCAGGCGTTACGCGCTTAGGGAAGCCAGGGCACTTTCCAGTTCGGTGCGTAGGTTTGTAGGGAGTGTTTCAGGTTGAAGTTGCTGCAGCAGGGGCTGGATCTTCGTGGTCTGCTCGCTCGAGCCGAGCCGCAAGGTGTTGATGACTGCGCGGACTTGAGCCACCGCGAACTCGGTCTGGTGGGCGAAGTCGATGCCCCGCTCGAGCGCAGGCTGCACCTCGTCAGAGCACCCCACCCTCTCATAGAGGTCGGCGAGGCGCGACCAGGCGATGCAGAGGAGCGTCGGGTCGCTGCTCTCCTCAGTCAACGTCTGGTAGTGAGAGGTCGCCTCTTCCAAACGCCCCAGATCGGCCAGGGCCGCTGCGAGGTTGTTGCGGAGGGTATCGGTCCCTTCGTAACGCCCGAGCTCGAGCGCCTCCTCGGCTGGAGTGATGCCTTGCTCGGTACGTCCAAGATCCATATAGCAGTAGAGTAGATTGAGTGCGGCATCCACTTGCGCGTAGCGGGCTCCGATACGTTCGGCAAGCGTGAGAGCCTCCAGGTGTAGTGGCAAAGCTTCTTCATGACGGCCCAACATATCGTAGATGGCAGCGACGTGGCTGAGCTGTTGGCTCAATGCCAAATCCGGCGCTTTCTTGCGGGCACTTACCACCATGGGTTCTAGTAGTGCGAGCGCCTCCAGGTGTTCACCGACAGAGTGCAGAAGCATGGCTTTCGTCACCAACAAGCGGCGCGACAACGACACATCACCAGATGTACGAGCGATCGCAAGGCCCGCGTCGGCAACCGTCTTTGCTTCGGTCAGCTTACCCTGATAGAACAAGTTGCCCGCCTGAATCTCATGGGCGGCGGCACGGGTCGGCGGGTCGTCGATAAGACCGAGAAGATCGCTGACCATCGCTTCCGCATCGCGATGACGCCCCATCTCCTTGTAGAGGCTCCCGAGGAGGACTCGGAGCCGCCGTGAAGTCTCTGAATCAGAGGCATACTCCAAGGCGCGTTCCAGCAACATCGCAGCCTCCGCGTAGAGCCCACGCTCGCGTCTGAGCTGAGCACCCGCCTGCCAGGACTCGATCGCTTTCTGGGGCTGCTGCGCGTCGAGCCAGTGCTCAGCCAGAACAGCCGGATCCGTTTCGGGGAGTCCACTCAAGGCGTCGGCCACGGCAGCGTGGAGGAGGCGCCTGCGCATCTGTGAGAGGCCGTGATAGAGGCTCTTGCGGATGAGGTCGTGAGCGAACCGCTCACCGCGCACTACCCCTCGTGCCTCGGCCTCTTCCAGCGCCTCGAGCGTCACCCAGCTCGACAGGCGTGAGACGCTACCGAGGAGTTCCGGATTAAACCCTTCACCGACCACGGCCGCGGTTTCCAGCACGCGCTTGACTTCACTGGGGAGATCGGCCAGACGCCGCTGAATGACGTCTGTCACCACAGGGGGGGGTGTGAACTCGCTGTAATCGTGGGTAATGTCGTCGAGGCTTGTCCGCCAACCAGAACCCTCTGCCCACAAGTCTCCAGACTCGAACATCGACTTGAGGATCTCCAGCAGAAACATCGGGTTTCCACCGGTCGTGTGGTGCAGCCAGCGGCTGAAGACTGGTGGACCTCGCTCCTGGCCGATCAGGTCGGCCAGCAGGGCCTGCACGGCCTGTTCGTCGAGGGGTTCGAGCTTGAGCGTCGTCGCCCGCACGCTCTGCAAGGCCTCACGCAACTTCGGCGTGGTCTCGTGGTCCCGGTACGAGCCGACGAGACGCAAGGTCCCACGAGCGCTCAAAAAGACCAGCAGTTCGAGCGTGGCAGGATCCGCCCATTGCAAATCTTCAAAGGTGAGCTGGAACCGTTCCCCTTTGTGCTCCGAAACGATGCCTTCGAGGTAGCGCGCCAGCGCTTCCAAAAGCCTGGGTTTCGCTGTGTGCGGGTCGGCAGGGCCGGGGGTGATGTTGGGCGCAATGTCTGGTACGAGCCGCGCGAGGTCTTCGAGATAGCTCCCTAGCGGCGGCACAGCCGGCATCCCCGCTCCCCTCACGAGCCCTTGTACCGGATGATAGGGGACGTTCTGCAGCCCCTCTTGGCAACGCAAGATGGGTGCCTTGGGTGCGAGTACCTCCATGAGGCGCGTTTTGCCGACACCGGCCTCCCCCGAGAGCATCACCACGCTCGATGGCGTCGTCAACGCCTGCTGCAGCGCATCCTCGCGACCGACGAACTGCTGCGGCCTGAGAATGGCAACGGGCACGCGTACCGGTTCGGCTTCGGTTTCGACGTCCAGGGACAAGGGTTCAGCCAGGCGGATGCTCGCAGCGAGGTCACGGGTCTCCTCGAGCGGCTCGAGATCGAGCTCTTCACGTAGATTGTCTGCGAAGGCGTCGAAAGCGCTCAGCGCCGCCTCACGGCGGCCCGCCAGGTAGGCGCAGCGGAGGTAGTGTTGCAACACATCTTCGGCCAGGGTGTCGTGGGAGAGGAGGCGCTGGAGAGCATCGGCAGCCTCGGGATAACGCCTTTCAGCCTCGAGCTCCCCGGCCCGCTTCAGCACCGCCTCCCGCCAAGCCACCTGCAGGTTTTCTCGCTCGAGCTCGAGCCAGGACTCAAACCCTTCCCCAGCTTCCGGCAGCCCCTCGCAGAGGTGCCCCCGGTAGCAGGTGGCTGCCCCCTCCCAGTCTTGTTGCCCGACGGCTTGGCGAAAGCGGGCAACGTCTGTTTCCACCAGCCACCGCATCTGCTCCGGTTCGACTTGAAACTCCTCAGCCAATACGAGTTTCCTCGTTCTGCTGATTAGTTGGCGCAGGTTGCGCCTGGCCTGGCTGTCGGGAACGTCGGGCCAGAAGAGGGCGGCTACGTGCTCACGGCCCACCCAGTCGTTGCAAAAAGCGAGATAGGCCAGCAGGCAGCTGCGCTTGTCGGCCGGCAATACCTGCCACTCGCCCGCCTGGAGCGCTTGGGGAGTGCCGAGAAGTTTGACAGCGATGGCCATGGCGTTCTACCAGCATAATGTAACGAGTGAACAGTGATGAGAGATGATGTAGCCAACCGACACGAAGGTAATGAGAAATGGGTCATGCACTATCTGGTAATGGGTAAGCGGTAATGGGTAATGCGTGGATAATCTGCAAAGGATAGGCTGAACCCGTACCCTTCGAAGCACTCATTACTCATCACTCATCACTCATCACCCATCACCTTAATCTTGTAGGTTCATCTTTCAAAGCAAACGGGTTGGAACGTGACCTTCGCAACACCCATCACCCATCACGTACGATTACCCGACCGGCCGAATCTGCAACCCCTTGCCGATGACCTTGGCCATGCTCAACCAGGCCGGGAGCTTGACGAAGCCGAGCTTGTCATTGATGGCGATCATCTCGAGGTTGGTGGTGTCGTTCTCGGTGTAGATCCTGGGCGCGCCGCTCTCCTTGGCAAAGCGGAGGGCCTCGACCTTCAGCGCCTTGGCGACGCCTCTGCCACGGTATTCACGCCTGACCCCGGTCAAGCCTGCGTAGAGATCCTCGCTGGCGCTGCCCTTGAACAGGTGGCTCATGCCGATCATCTCTTCACCGACGAGCGCCAAGAAAACTCCTTCTGGAAAAAAATCGGGGGCCTCGAGCACCAAGGCCCGGAACTGATCGAACGAGAGTTCTGTCGGCGGCTCGCTGCGCGGAACATCGATACGGACCGTACTAAAGAGCTCGTGGAAGCGCCGCCTCGCCCCCTCCCCATCAGTGAGGTCGGCCAGCGTCACCAGGGAGATGCCCTGGTCCTGCAACCGCTCTGCGAGATGCTGGTGGGGGTTGGGATCGAATGTCGAAAGATCGAGCACGGCCTTCCAGTCGCGCTTGGTCTCCACAAACCCACGTGCGGTGGCAAAACGGACGGCATGCTCCAGGCTCTCTTTGACCCGGGTGCGAAGCGAGAGGGGATCGAAGGGCTTGAGCTCTTCAAGGAGCCGGTCATAAAGGGCAGAGCCGATACCGCGACGCTCAAACCGTGGATCGACATAGAGTTGGAGATGGAACTTCCGCGGGTGGTAGGCGCCAGGCATCTGCTGATACTCAGCCACAGCGACCACATCACCCGACTCGAGCGCTACCCATCTACCCCATTCGCACGGTGGTGGGAGGGCGGCGTCGTAGTAGGCGAGCTCTTCGGGAGTATAGCGGTCTTCGGGAAATACTTCGTTCCACAGGCGGGCCACAGCGGGGTAGTCGCCCTCCTCGAAGGGGCGGATCGAACGGGAACTCACGACTCACCCGTAAGCCACGCAAGTTCAGCGGGGGTCAGCGAGACAGGCTCTTGACGAAGCCGAGCCAGCTCATAGTGATCCAGGCACTCCTCGGCGCTCCGCTCTTCCAGAACCGAAGTCACACCGAGCGAGTAGGCGAGCAAGCCGACCACCCGCTCCGGCCTGACGCCGTTGGCCACCAGAGCGGACAAGGTCAACGATCCCTTGCGCTTGGCCATGCGTCGGCCCGTTTCGTCGAGCAGCAGGGGTACGTGTGCATATTCGGGCGGATCGACATCGAGCGCCCGGTAGAGCAGGAGCTGCGCCGCCGTACTGGTCAACAGATCGTCCCCACGCACCACCTCGGTGATGCCCATGGCGATATCGTCGACCACTACCGCCAACTGGTACGCCAACACGTTGTCGGCACGCCGCACCACGAAATCGCCGACCTCTTTTCTGACATCGAACCGTTTGGCTCCCATGAGGAGGTCGCTGAACTCGACGGTTACGTCGGGAACGCGGAAGCGCACGCTGGGGTCTTTGCCACCGGCCCGCTTGGCCTGGGCCAGCCGTTCGTTGGCGCGGCGCTCTGGCTCGCCGTAGACCGGAAAGGAGCCGTGCGGGGCTGAAGCGAGTTCGCGCAGATCCTTGCGCGAAAGATAGCACTCGAACAGGTGTCCAGAAGCTTCGAGCCGCTCGAGGGCCTGGTGGTAGAGATCCAGGCGCTCGCTCTGCCGGTAGGATTCGTGAGGGCCACCCACGTCCGGGCCCTCATCCCAATCGATCCCCAACCAACGGAGCTCATCTAGATTGCCCTGAACCGCTTCCGAGACCGTGCGGGCTTCATCCAAATCTTCGACGCGAAGGGTGAACGATCCCCCCCGGCTCCGCGCCTGCCACCAGGCGACCAGGGCGGTGCGGGCGTTGCCTAGGTGCAGCGCTCCGGTAGGGCTTGGGGCATAGCGTCCTCTTGGCACGATCGAGCTCGAGCCTACCCCAAGCTCAACCACCGAAGCCGTTCAGAGAACACACGATCCCGATACATGCGGAGGCTCACCGAGGTGCCACCCAGCAAAGGTGTGATGATCGTATTGCCACTACCCGATCCCACGCAAACGTGGGTCGAGGAAATCACGGAGCCAGTCGCCGAGGATGTTGAAACTCAGCACCGTCATCATGATGGCTACGCCAGGATAGACCGCCAACCACCAGCGCCCCGCCAGGAGCTGGTCGCGGCTTTCAGCAAGCATCCCACCCCAGGTCGGCACCGTCGGGGGCACCCCCAGACCCAAAAACGACAGCGACGCCTCGGCCAAAATGACGCTGGCGACGTTGAACGAAGCGATGACGATCAGTGGCGCCAGGATATTGGGCAAAATGCTTCCGAACATAATGGCGAGGTCGCTCTTACCGAGCGCACGAGCGGCCTCGACATACTCTTTTTCCCGTTGCGACACGGTCTGCCCGCGGGCGATGCGGGCGTAGGTCACCCACTGTCCGATGCCGAGGACCAGCACCAGGTTGACCACGCCTGGGCCGAGCACCACCAGAAACATGATGGCCAGCAAGATAAAGGGGAAGGCGAGCTGGATATCGGCCAGGCGCATGATGACGTCGTCGGTACGGCCGCCTAAATATCCGGCCAAGAGGCCGAGCGAAGTGCCCATGGTGCCGCCGATCAGCACCGCGATGAAGCCGACCAGCAGCGAGATGCGTGCGCCGTAGATGAGCCTGGAGAGCACGTCGCGACCCAGTCCATCGGTACCGAGGAGAAACTCGACCTCACCGTTACGCTCTTCTTGCAAAGGCGGCTGAAGCCGCTTGATGATGTTTTGCCGGTTGGGGTCTTTCGGCGCGATCGCCGGACCGAACAGAGCAGCGGAGACGTCGAAGACCAAGATCAGAATCGCCAGAAGCGGCCACTTGGCCCGGAAGAGGCTGCGCAACGCCCGCCGGACGGGCGTTGGAGTCTTTGTCTTTACCGTGTCCGTCTCGGCAACCGTCTCGGGCTTCGACCACCGGCGCATCAGTTCAACCTCACCCGCGGATCGAGGCGGGCGTAGAGAAGGTCGACGATGAGGTTGAGGCCCACGAACAGAAGCG
>CP070651.1:3585773-3615905 GCA_020354625.1 Trueperaceae bacterium | reverse complement strand
GACGGTCTGGCCGAGGTACGGGAGCTTGCAGATCCGCTATCTCTAGGTTTTTTTCTTCACCAGTACGGCTTTTTCCTCCTCCACGACGGCGATCTGCAGGAGGCCTCGGTGCTAGAACAAGAGAGCTATCGACTCTTCGCAGAGTTCGACCACGAGGGATTCATGATAGGACCCTTGAATGGCCTCGGCATGATCGCTTACAAACGCGGCGATTACCACAAAGCTGAGGAGTTGTTGAACGAAGCGTTGGCGATGGCGAAACGGACGAAATTCGATTTCATGGAAGCCATAATCCTCGGCAACCTCGCCAAACTGGCCACCACTTTGGGAGACTACGTGGCGGCTGAGCGTCACCTGGTGCGGAGTCTCGACATCGGCGTGAGGATAGCCAACCCCCATAATCTGACCTCGACGCTGGTCTCACTGGCGGGTTTACGCGCTGCCCAAGGACAGGCGGAGCGAGCAGCTATTTGGGCCAGCCTGGCCCTCCACCACCCGGCGACCGAAAAGCACGAGAAACAAGAGGCTCGTCAACTACTTGAAACCCTGCGGAATCGACTCTCCCCTGAGGAGCTGTCCAAGGCGAAGGAACGCGGCAAACAGCTGGACTTGATGGAAGTTGCCAAAGAGATCCTGGCAGCGATCGATGCTGATCCAACTGAATCTCTGACGTCATAACAAGGGCTCAATCCTAACCGAGCTTGAGAACCTTAGAAATCCCTCTCCACTGGTACAATTCGAAGGATGAAACACACCTCTCGGTGGACTCTTGAGGCACGATCTGCGAGACCGGCCACACCCACTCCAGCAGCGGCCGTTTCGTGAACCAGAACATCCCGCAGACGCTTTTCGCCGGCGCTCACCAGGAGCCGCTGGCGGCGCGGATGCGGCCCCGCACCCTGGATGAGTTCATCGGGCAGCACCACCTGCTCGGACCCGGGCGGCTCTTGAGGCGCGCCATTCTAGCCGATCAGCTCTCGAGCCTGATCTTCTATGGGCCACCGGGCACCGGCAAGACCACCCTCGCGCGGGTGATCGCCAACAGCACCAAGGGGCACTTCACCGCCCTGAACGCTGTCTTGTCCGGGGTAAAAGACATCCGTGAAGCCGTCAAGGACGCCCGCGAGCGCCTGCAGTTCACGGGGCAGCGCACCATCCTGTTTATCGACGAGGTGCACCGCTTCAACAAAGCGCAACAGGACGCGCTCCTCCCCTGGGTGGAGAACGGCACCGTCATCTTGATCGGCGCCACCACCGAAAACCCCTACTTTGAAGTCAACAAGGCGCTGGTGAGCCGCAGCCGGGTGTTCCAACTCAAGCCCCTGGAGGACACCGACCTACACGAGATCGCGCTCCAGGCGCTGCGCGACGATGAACGGGGGTACGGCACGCTGGCGGTCGAACTCGACGAGGAGGCGCTCGAGCACCTGGTCAACGTCGCCAACGGCGATGCCCGCGCCATCTTGAACGCCCTGGAGCTGGCGGTGGAGACCACCCCGGCTACGGAAGGCACGGTGCACGTCACGCTCGAGGTCGCCGAGGAGAGCATCCAGCGGCGCGCTGTGCTCTACGACAAGGAGGGCGACGCCCACTTCGACGCCATCAGCGCCTTTATCAAAAGCGTCCGCGGCTCGGACCCCGACGCGGCGCTCTACTGGATGGCGAAGATGGTCTACGCCGGCGAGGATCCCCGCTTCATCTTGAGGCGCCTGTTGATCCTGGCCTGCGAGGATATCGGCTTAGCCGATCCGAACGCGCTTTCGGTCGTGGTGGCTGCGGCCCAGGCGTTCGATTACGTCGGCCTGCCCGAAGGCCGCTTCATGCTCTCTCAGGCCGCGCTCTACCTCGCTACCGCCCCCAAGAGCAACAGCACCTTGGCCTTCTTCGACGCCCTGGCGGCGGTCGAGCGGGAGCGCGAAGCCGAGATGCCCAACCACCTCAAAGACGGCAACCGCGACAGCGAGGGCTTCGGGCACGGGCAAGGGTATCTCTACCCCCACGCCTACCGGGACCACTGGGTGGCGCAGCAGTACCTGCCGGCTGCCTTGCAAGGGAGGGTCTTCTACCAACCGAGCGACCAGGGCTTCGAAAGAGACCTCCGCGACGCGGTGGCGCGGCGCCGGGAAGCCCAGCTCGCGGCCATGCTCGAGCCCGAGCTCACGGCCCCACTCGAGGTGCTCACCACCAGCCCCCGGAATGCCCAGAAAGAACAGTGGCTCGAGCGCACCATCGGCAACGTGGGCGAACGTTTGGGTGCGCTCCGCGACGAGGTCATGGAGCTGGCGCGCCTCCAGCGGCACCAGCTGGTGATGGACCTCCACGCGGCTTCAGGCCTGCTCACCTGGGAGGCCCTGCGCAGGGTCCCGGAAGGGCAGGTGTGGAGCGTGGCCCGCAGTGAAGCGGCCTTCAAGGCGTTGAGCGAACAGGCACAGCAAATGGATGAGCTCGAGCGGCCTGTCGTCCTCGCTGCGGGCGTGGCGCCGGGGGAGCTGGGCCGCGTTGTAAGGGAGGGACGGGCGCAACTGGAAGGCGTCGACCCGGAAGCGGTAGAGCTCGACGTATTCGATGTGCTGCTGGGTCGAAACGCCCTGAGCGGGATTCCCGACATGCCTGCTGCGCTCGCCGAGTGGCGCGGGCTGCTGGCACGAGGCGGGGCTTTGGTTTTGGCCGAGACCGTACCGAGCAAGGCGCAACGGCTCTACGCTCTCATAGGCGAAGAGGCGATGGAACCCGCTCTATGGTCCGCTTGGCGCGACGCCGAGGAGGCGCTCTATACTGCCGCTGAAGATCCAAACCTTCGGTGGGGACCCGACGACCTCCGCGACCTGGCGCTCGCCTGCGGCTTCGAGCAGGCCGAGGTGAAGGTCCGCACCCTCACCACCAAGCAGCGCCTCGGTCCAGAGCTGATCGAACGTTGGTTCACACCCTCACAGACGGCGCAACCTTCGTACGTCGATCATCTCCGCCAAACACTCGAACCGGAACAGATCGCGTCCATCCGTGCGCTCTTCGAACGGCGCCTGGTGAACCAGCTTGTACCCTGGCAGACTACGCTGGCGCTCCTACGGGCCTCGACAGCTCCCTAGCTATAGATCTCATCTCCCATTTTGATCGTCTCTAGCAACTCGCGCTCATCGTCTTCAGACCAGGTTTTGAATAACCCAAGCGCTTGGGTTATAATCTTTTATATGCAGGTGTCGACCTCAAGCATTTCCAAAATCGTATCTTTTTGCTGGAGAGGTCATTCATGCCAACCGTGCTGCAGATCGACGGGTTTATGGTACGCATCTTGACAAACGACCATGAACCTGCTCATGTCCACGTTGTCCGAGCAGGTGGCGAAGCGAAAATAAGGCTAGGCTTGAAAGGCGAAGCCCCGGAATTGTTACGGATCTCCAAAGGGATGACGGATCGAGAGGCTGCAAAGGCCTATGGCATCGTTACAAGAAGCCATCTCAAAAATCGGTTTTGGGCTGTTGCCCAAAACCGATTTTGCGAGTGGAACGAGTCAGATCAGATGCAGCAAGCCTGCAAAACAGCTTTTTGAGATAGGTTCAAAGCACAATGAAGAACTTATCCAGAAGTGGAGTGAGATCCATGGCTAGTAATGTACTTTCACCAGAGCTGAAGCGTATGATCAACCGAGCCCGGCAGGCCGAAGCAAACGCAGCGGTGACGGAGGCCAGGGCCACCGCGGCACACTACGATCCCGAGCGACATGAAATAGTCGTCGAATTCACGAATGGATCCCGCCTTAGTATTCCCACTAACCAGATTCAGGGTCTTGAAGGAGCTCCTCGCAACACCTTGGCAGAGGTTGAGGTGTCTCCATCAGGTGCAAGTCTTCACTGGGAAACGCTCGATGTCGATTTGAGCGTCTCTGCACTGGTGGCAGGCGTCTTTGGCACTCGAGCTTGGATGGCCGAACTCGGTCGTAGAGGAGGTCAGGTAACCAGTGAAGCGAAGGCCAAAGCCGCACGGGAGAATGGACGAAAGGGCGGGCGGCCGAGAAACATTACTCCGTCCCCAAAAGGGGGATGAGAACGACGACCATAACGAGCTTGGCATGAACGTGTGGAGTCCTATACGACGTTGTGATTCAAGCAACATCGGTGTCATAGACTAGACCATGCCCCCCTTCTCCCCCGGCGACCACCCCCACCGCCGCCATAACCCCCTCACCGGCGAGTGGGTGCTGGTCTCGCCCCACCGCATGAAGCGGCCCTGGCAGGGCCAGGTCGAGAGGCTCCCCCGGGAAGAGCGTCCCCGCTTCGACCCCGGCTGTTACCTCTGTCCGGGAAACGAGCGGGCCGGTGGCGCCAAGAATCCCGACTACCGCGACACCTTCGTGTTCACCAACGACTTCGCCGCGCTCCTGCCCGAGGTGCCGGCAGCGCCCGAGCCCGAGCACCCGCTCTTGCAGACTCGTGACGTCCGGGGGACCTGCCGGGTGATCTGCTTCTCGCCGCGGCACGACCTCACCCTCCCAGAGATGCCGCTCGCGGGCATCCGCCGGGTGGTCGAGCTGTGGGGTGAACAGAGCGCCGAGCTCGGTGAGCGCTACCGCTGGGTGCAGGTCTTCGAAAACAAGGGCGAGGTCATGGGTTGCTCCAACCCCCACCCGCACGGACAGATCTGGGCCAGCGACACCCTACCCACCGAAATCGAGGCGGAAGATCGCCACCAACGCAGCTACCTCGAACGGCACGGCCGGCCCCTCCTACTCGATTATGCGCGGCTCGAGTTAGAGCGCCGGGAGCGCCTGATCGTCGAAAACGAGCACTGGCTGGCGCTCGTCCCCTACTGGGCGGTGTGGCCCTTTGAAACCCTGGTGCTCCCTCACGCCCGTCATATCGCCCGGTTCACGGAGCTCACAGATGGCGAGAAGGCGGCCCTGGCCGATCTCTTGAGAAGGCTCCTGACAAAGTACGACAACCTGTTCGAGACGTCCTTCCCCTACTCGATGGGCTGGCACGGCGCCCCCTTCGCAGCCGGGTACCAAGACCACTGGCAGCTCCACGCCCACGCCTACCCACCGCTGCTGCGCTCGGCGACGGTCAAGAAGTTCATGGTCGGCTACGAGATGCTGGCCGAACCCCAAAGGGACCTCACGCCCGAGCAGGCCGCCGCCAGGCTTCGGGAGCTGAGCGACGTTCACTATAAGGAGCTTTCGTGAGGGCGCGGCTTCGTGAGGCATTCCGGCAAACCTTCGGCAGCGATGCTCACACGGTGGTGCGCGCGCCCGGGCGCGTCAACCTGATCGGCGAGCACACCGACTACAACGACGGCTTCGTGCTCCCCATGGCCATCGACCGGGCGGTGTGGATCGCCTTGCGGCCGCGTAGCGACCGGCAGGTGCGCGTACGCTCGCTCGACTTGGGCGGCACCGGCACCTTCGCACTGGACGACTTGGAACGGGGTGGCGAGGGGTGGAGCGAGTACCTCAAAGGAGTAGCCTGGTCGCTACGGGAAGACGGTCTACCGTTAAGAGGTTGGGAGGGAGTGGTGACGGGAGATGTCCCGGTGGGTGCCGGCCTCTCCTCCTCAGCGGCGCTCGAGCTCGCTACCGCACGGGCCTTTCAAGCGGTCTCGGGCTTCGGTTGGGATGCGGTGCGGATGGCCCAACTCTCGCAGCGGGCCGAGAACGACTGGGTCGGCATGAAGTGCGGCATCATGGACCAGCTGATCTCCGCTGCCGGACAAGCAGGGCACGCCCTGTTGATCGACTGCCGCTCGCTCGAGCTAACGCCGGTGCCGCTCCCGCGTGGCACCGCGGTGGTGGTGCTCGACACCTCGACCCGGCGCGGCCTGGTCGACTCGGCCTACAACGAACGCCGCAGACAGTGCGAGGAGGCAGCCCGTTTTTTCGGTGTCTCCGCCCTGCGAGACGTGACCTTCGAGCAATTTCAGGCGCAAGCCGGTCGACTCAGCGAGGTGACGCGCAAGCGTGCCCAGCACGTCATCAGCGAGAACCGGCGGACGCTAGAGGCCGCCGAGGCGATGAGAAGGGGTGACGCCGACCGTTTGGGCCGGCTCATGAACGAGAGCCACCTGAGCCTCCGGGACGACTTCGAGGTCTCGAGCGAGGCGCTCGACGCCATGGCGGACTGCGCCCAGGCGATCGACGGCTGTTATGGGGCGCGCATGACCGGCGCGGGCTTCGGCGGCTGCGCGGTGGCGTTGGTGGCTGAAGAAAAAGCCCAGACCTTCGTCGACCACGTTACCTCCTGTTATCAAAGGAGCAGCGGGCACACGCCGAGCATCTACGTCTGTCAGGCCACAGAGGGGGCTGCGGTCGTCGACTGAGCGGGCTACAACGGCGCCGTGATCACACCGTGAGTCTCCGCAGCGGCTACGAGTTCCTTGAGGTGAGGAAGGTCTGAAGATACGCCGGTAGATCGGTACCTTCGGGTAAGGCGGGATCTGCTCGGGGATCACCGAGCCGCTGCTCGAGCGGCAGCACACCGGCCCAGACCGGCAAGGCGTAATCCTCGTCATCGTCTTTGGGAGGGCCGGTGCGGATCTTGGCGGAAGCGCTCTGAATCGGAACAGACACCACCGAGGTCGCCTTGAGCTCCTGAGCGTTGGGTTGCCGTGCGTCGTCCCAGCGTCCGGGCAGAAGCTTCTCGGTAAAGGCCTCGGCCGCAGCCAACTTCTCCTCACCGACGATGGGGCTACCCCGCCCGAAAAGGACCACCGAACGGTAGTTCATCGAGTGGTGAAAGACCGAGCGCGCCAGCACGATGCCGTCGACGAGCGTCATGCTCAGGCAGACCTCCTCACCCGACTCGAGGTGCTTCATCAGCCGGCTGGTACTCGCCCCGTGTAAGAGCACGTGATCGTCGCGCCGGGCGTGGAGCGTGGGGATGACGAAGGGCTGCCCCTGGGACACGAAGCCGACGTGGCAGAAAAGTGCTTCGTCGACGATATGGTAGATGGTCTCGTAGTCGTAACGGCCACGATCCGGCACGCGAACGACCTGGTTGCGGACGGTCTTGTCAAACGTCTTCATCTGTGGCTCCTAAGCGGTCGGCTCCCCGAACGGGAGTGGTCTCTGATTCGATGCTACGAGGGCTGCGCCCCACCAGTCAGCTTCGCCTCGATCCGCTCGAGGTTCTCGGCCACGATCTGAGCGATATCGCGCACTTCTGGGGCACGCTCCCCTTCCGCGCTGTCGCTCGAAGCGAGCATGACCTTGCAAAAGGGGCACCCCGCCGCGATCACCGAAGCGCCGGTCGCCTGCGCCTCGCGGAAACGGTTCTCCGACACGCGCATCTCCCCCGCCTCCTCCTCTTTCCAGAACTGCGCCCCACCGGCGCCGCAGCAGAAGCTGTTGTTGCGGTTGCGCGGCATCTCCACGGGCGCGACCCCAGCGCTGCCGAGAACCTTCCTCGGCGCGTCGTAGACGTCGTTGTGGCGGCCTAGGTAACAGGGGTCGTGGAAGGTCATGCGTTCGCGGGTTTCCAGCGGGGGCAGGCGGCCTTCGGCCATCAACATCTCGATCAACTGGCTGTGGTGCACCACGTCGAAGTCGCCGCCGAGCTGGGGGTAGTCGTTGAAGAGCGCGTTGAAGCAGTGGGGGCAGGTGGTCACCACCCGCTTTCGCTTAGTGGGATCCAAAGTCTCATCCAAAAGGGTTTCGTTGAGGACCGTGACGTTTTCGCTGGCCAGTTGGTAGTAGAGATACTCGTTGCCGGCACGCCGCGCCGGGTCGCCGGTGCACTTTTCCCCTTTGCCCAAGATCGCATAGTCGACGCCGGCGTGCTCGAGGATGCGCACCATCGCCCGGGTCGTCTGTTGGGCGGCCGGATCGTAGGCACCGGCGCACCCCACCCAGAAGAGCACTTCGAAATCGGGCTTGTCCGCCACCGTAGGAACGTTCAGGCCCTCTGTCCACTCGAGGCGCTTGTCCTGACCGATTCCCCAGGGGTTGCCGGCGCGTTCCATACCCCGAAACGCGTTGGCCAGCTCGGCGGGGAACTCCCCTTTCATCATCACCTGATCCCGGCGGATGTCGACGATGTCGACCATCTGCTCGCAACCGACCGGACAGACCTCCATACAGGCACCACAGGTCGTACAGGCCCACAAGGAACTTTCGTTGAGCACGAACTCCATCACCTCTCGCGGCGACTCGTTGCCGGCAGCGAGCAAAGGGGCGACCACGCCGAGCTCATAGCGCTTGTTGATCTCGATGGCGGCGGGTGAGAGCGCCTTGCCGGTGTGGTTGGCCGGGCAGACGTTGGTGCACCGGTTGCACTGAATACAGGCGTAGGGATCGAGGAGCTGGACCTGTCGAAAGTGCTCGAGTCTCGCCACCCCGAACTGCTCGGCCGTCTCATCTTCGAAATCGATCGGCTCGAGGGCGCCGCGCGGCACCCGTGCGCCATCGGGGTAGCGAGGCTCAAACGACAGCTTGAAGGGCGCGGCAAAGAGGTGGATGTGTTTGCTGCGGGGGAAGTAGGGGAGGAAGGCGAGGATCAACCCCAACGCCCCCCACCAACCCACGTGCCAGCCGGCGATACGTCCGGGTCCTGGACCGATCAAGTTGGCCAGCGCGCCGGCAAACGGCTGCCAGGGATCGGGGTGGGCTTCGGATGCCAGCAGAAAGCTCTCCCCGGCCAGCCGGAACCCGACGTGCAAGAGGATGAACAGCGCCACGATCAGGCTGTCGCGCTCCACGCCGCCGAGCCGTACCTTTTCGTGAAGCAGGGTTCCCTCGGCCTGCACTAGCTGCCGGTCTTTGGCGACGAAGCGGCGCAACAGGAAAAACACCACCCCGATGAGGATCAATACGGTAAGGAGGTCGGCAAGCAGACGATACACGTTGCCGACGATCCCCCAGTCGAGGCCGACGATCCACAGCGGCGGCAGATAGCCCTTGAGGACGTCGAATACGTTGACCAGCAGGTAGAAGATAAAGCCGTAGAAAATGAAACCGTGGAAGAAACTGACCAGCGGCCTGGCCCGGAACACCGTGGTTTGCGAAAGCGTGCGCAAAAAACCCATCACCAGGCGCCTCGGCAGCTGATCGAAGCGCGGGTAGTGTCCTGGCTCGCCTCGCACGATCACATCGACCACGCGTTTGAAGCCTAGATAGGCGTAGCCGGCGGAGAGCCCTGCCAACAGGACGAAGAGAACCTTTTCGGGAGTGGTAAGCACGCTCGGCCTCCAGGTGGGGAACTTTCAACTCGCGCCCCATCCAAAACCGTTCCCCTAGCAAAGGGCACTATGCCCAGTCTAGCGCAGGGCGGCGCATCTTCCCATCATCTCCTCTCGGCGAACCGCTGTAAGAAAGCGAACATGAAATTCTCCACAAAATAGAGTACACTTGGGCTACCACGGAAAGGAGGTGGTCCTGATTCATAAATGTCATTTGACCAGTGGAGGTGCCCGTCGAGGGTAACTCAGGCCTATAGCCTCCGCTGAGGTCGGGACCATCTTGTTCCCCTCAGTTAAAGGCGGGTAACCGGCGCTCCCCAAAATGGGGAGCGTTTTTTTGCATCTCGAACAGATTGAATGTCCATGGCTTCTGAATGTCCATGGCTTCCAAGCATAGCGCTCCGCTTCGTGAGGGTACTGCTACAGGTGATGTCCTCAACCACAGGACCGATCCCAAATCCTCTCGGCGTAGGGAGACGGTATACGGGTATCCAGTGAGCGCACCTGTGGCAGCTGACCATTGCCCGAGGATTTTCAAGGCTACACTTGACGGTATGGACGCCTCGCGCGATGCACCTCCCGTCCTACCTACTGCCTTGCAGGTGCTCTGCAAAACGCTCAACTCCCCTAAGAGCTTGCTCGAGCAACTCGGGCACGTCGCTCTGGCGGCCGCCGCGCTGGCGCAAAGCGACCACGCCGAGGTAATCCTCAACAGCACGTTGGCCAGACGCTTCATCGGAACGGGATCGGCTCGGGTACACGTGAGAGAGCCCGACGACGAGACGACGCGCTGGATCACCGAAAAACGCCGTGCCTTGGTCGTCCCCAACCTCGATTACGCCACCTCGGAGGGAGACCTCACCTTGAAAGAACAGGGGGTCGCATCCTATCTAGGTGTTCCGATCATGATCGAGGATGACGCCGTGGGGGCACTGATCGTATTCAACAACGGCCCCCGAAGTTATGAGGGCGAGGAGCAACGCAACCTCGAACTGTTGGCGGACTTGGCGGCGACAGCCATCGCCCATCAGCAACGCCTGAACGACCTGATGGAAGCACGCCGCACTCTGCTCAGATTCTCCCTTACCGATCCTGGAACCGGGCTCGCTTCAAAGCAGCAGTTCGACTATCTTCTGAAGCGGGAGTGGAAGCGCGCCACCTCCGAAGGGCTCACCGTATCCGTCATGCAGTTCCAAATCGATGCCTTTGACGCCTTCATCGAACAGCACGGCGTTGAACAAGCACGACAGCTCATGGCAAAAGCAGCCCGACTCCTCGGTGCGGTACTCTACCGAAGCGGAGATCTGGCCGCACGCCTCGATGACACCACCTTCGTAGCGCTCTTACCCGACACCGATCTGGGTGGAGCGAAGGCGATTGCAGAACGGTTCAGACGCGAGATGGCCACCTCTGCACCCCGTCTGAACAACTTACCGATCACCATCAGCGTGGGGATCTCCACGCTCGACGCCCTCTCCCCACAAAGCACTGTCACAACCCCCCAGAAACTCTACGAACTGGCCAGCGAAGCGCTCGAGCAGGCCAAGGCAGCGGGTGGAAACCGGGTGCTTAGTATTTCGTAACGGCGTGCAAAGCTAGTTTCGCGTTTGCAACGGGAAGACAAGGTACGAGGTAATGGGTAATGAGTGATGAGTGATGGGTAATGCGTAGGTATTCGTCGAACGAAAAATCTTAAGGGCGAGCACTCGTTATTTCCTCAAAATCATGAAGGTTGGCCGGCTCGGACACGAACTTCGCCGCACTCATCACCCATCACGATTCGGCTACATCACCCTGTACTACGGCGTCGCTGTAGGCCGGCCGTTCCATCTCGAAGAGATCGCTGATATGCACGTAACCCGAACCGGCCAGACGGCCGACCGGCCGGAGTTTCTCGATATCGATCTTGTCACCGCTCAATAGGACGCTGTCATCGACGTGGATGTGGACGATCTGGCCAAACACCAAGATGTTCGAGCCGATTTCGAGTACATGGGAGACCTTGCACTCGAAGTGAATGGGGCTCTCGAGCACTCGAGGGGCCGCAACCTCGGTCGAAGCCGACGGGGTTACGCCGGCGAGTTCGAACTCACTGGTCCCCGGCGGCGCGTCGATCGCCGTGATGTTCATCGCTTCCGCCAGATCGGCCGTAACGATATTGGCTACGAACTCCTCGGTCTCTCGAGCGTTCTTCAAGGTATCTTTCGGGGTACCGGCACCCCGCATCCCCGAAGAGAACATCAACGTCGGAGGGTCGCTGCTCACCGCGATGAAGTACGAGAACGGCGCGAGATTGAACGCCCCCTCTTTCGACCGCGTCGAGATCCAGCCGATGGGCCGCGGCACGATGCTCCCGGTCATGAGTTTATAAAGCTGGCGTGGGGTTAGACTGGCTGCAGAAACTTCCATGGCGCCAAGCATACCGGGCGAGGTACGTCCAACCACCACCCACCGGCTACACAGCAGCGTTCAACTAAGTCCGCTTGCCGAGCATTCTCCAAGCCACAGGGAGGAGCGAGGCAGCGATCAACAGCTTGATCACATCGCCGGGGAGGAAGGGGATAAGGCCCCATTGCAGGGTCGTTCTCACGTCCGGCGCAATTTGACTCAACCACAAGAGCCCCGACAGGTAGATGACGATGTTGCCCAGAAGCATGGCGAGCGCGGTGGTGTAAAAGCGCCGGCCCCAGCCGCGCTGGGCCAGGTAGCCGACGAGCGCTGCAGCCAGCACAAACCCGATCAGGTAACCGGCGGTCGGTCCACCGAATACCGCCCAGCCCGAAGCCCCACCGGCGAACACACCGAGCCCGAGACCACCGACGATAAGGTAGGCGACCACCGTCAGCGAACCCAAGCCCACCCCATAAGCAGCCCCGATCAGCAAGACCCCCAACGTCTGGCCGGTGAGGGGTACGGGACCGAGCTCGATTCGGATCTGGGCGAGCAGGGCCAGCAAAACGATGCCCGCTCCTATTTGGAACCCCGTGCGGAGGAGCCGGTTCCGTATCGGCACGAGGTGCTGAACAAGGGGTTTTTCGAGAAGTTGAGTTGCCATTATGTCCTCCCAAAAGCGCTGAGACGCGTGCAACGTAACAGACGCCAGTATACCTGCTAAGAACCTCCAACTAGAGTTTGAGGCAATGTCTCAAACGGGGGGGCGAGTGGAGCGAGGTTGGAACCTGGGGCCACCCTCAGGTCCGTCACCACAAACATAGCTTGGCGGTGCTTAAGCACATACACTTAAGGGGTGCCTATCGATCCCAACACGACGCGTGTTTCATCGTGGGTCATCACCACCGATGTGGTCTTTCCCGACCACACCAATCCGCTCGGTACACTCTTCGGTGGACGCGTCCTCGAACTCATGGATGTCAACGCCGGCATCGCCTGCCAACGCTTCTGCCGGCAGGTGGTGGTGACGGCCTCGACCGAACCGATCGATTTCAGAAACCCTATCCACGTGGGGGAAATCATCGAGGTCAAGAGCCGGGTCGCCTGGACCGGACGGACCAGTATGATCGTGCGCTGCGAAGTGCACGGCGAAAACCCGCTCAGCGGCGAGCGGCGCCTCTGCACCATCGGCCACATGAACTTCGTCGCCCTCGATCAGCGCGGGCGGCCTACGCCCGTCCCCAGGCTCCGCATCGAAAGCGACTTGGAGAGACGGCACTGGGAAATCGGTCAGCAGGTGAGAGATGATACCTTGCGGAGGCGTGAGCGGAAAGGCTACCAGGAGTCGTAGGAGGTAAGAGAAAGGAAGCATATGATCGATCCGACCACGCTTACGCTGTTCATCGCTGCTGCCCTATTACTCCTCATCACCCCCGGCCCCGCCGTACTCTATGTGATCGCCCGAAGCGTGGGGCAGGGTACCAAAGCGGGTGTAGTCTCCGCCATAGGCCTCAGTGTCGGCATCACGCTACACATCGTGGCGGCGACAGCAGGGCTCTCGGCCATCCTCCTCTCGTCTGCGCTGGCGTTTGGGGCCGTGAAGTTTCTCGGTGCCGCCTATCTCATCTATCTGGGAGTTCGGGGGCTTTTCCAACAAGAGGCCAAAGGACCCCTACAGATGGAGAAAGAGCCCCTGCGAAACATCTTTTGGCAAGGTGTATTGGTCAACGTCCTCAACCCAAAAACAGCGCTCTTTTTCTTTGCGTTCCTGCCGCAGTTCATCGATCCCGTACGGTCATCTGTCGCTGCCCAGGTATTGCTCTTGGGCACCATCTTCGTCGGCTTGGCTGCAATCAGCGACTCGGCTTACGCGTTTCTGGCTGGCGGGGTTGGACGCCGGATCCGGAGCAACGCCACCATAAGCCGGCTGCAACGCTACCTCAGCAGCGCTATCCTGATCGCACTCGGTATTACGGCCGCGGTTTCGAATACGAGCCCCATCAACCGGTGAAACCGTGATCCCGAGAGGGATCTGACCCCTCTCAACGTAGCCACTCCGTTCCGATCGTCCTGCTATGGTGGGACGAGGAAAATGTTCCGACAACACCCCCAACGGGAGGCATTATGGCCGATACCAACCTGGAAGTTAGCCGACAAAACGTGGAGCAACGTGCCGTCAACGCCATTCGTGCCCTCACGATCGATGCGACGCAGGAGGCAGGATCGGGACACCCCGGCATGCCGATGGGAGCGGCCCCCATGGGCTACCTCCTCTATGCCAGATTCATGAAGCACAACCCGAAAAACCCGCATTGGTGGAATCGCGACCGGTATGTTCAGTCTGCCGGTCACGGCTCGATGTTGCAGTACAGCCTGCTCCACCTGAGCGGCTACGACCTCCCGCTAGAAGAGCTGAGGGCGTACAGGCAGTGGGGCAGCAAGACGCCAGGTCACCCCGAAGTGGCACACACCCCGGGGGTCGAGATCACCACCGGCCCTCTCGGTCAGGGAATCAGTACCGCCGTGGGGATGGCGCTGGCCGAAGCCCACCTGGCGGCACGGTTCAACCGTCCCGGCTTCGACGTGATCGATCATAAGACCTATGTGATCGCCTCGGATGGCGACATGATGGAGGGGGTGGCCAGCGAGGCCTCCTCCTTTGCAGGCCATCTAGGACTCGGCAAGCTCATCGTCCTCTACGACGATAACCGTGTGAGCATCGATGGGCCCACCGACATCACCTTCAGCGAAGATGTTTTGAAGCGCTATCAGGCCTATGGTTGGCACACCCAGCGTGTTGCAGACGGCAACGACCTGGCCGCCCTCGACCAGGCCATCCGAGCGGCACAAGATGAGGCGCAGCAGCCGAGCATCATCGCCGTGCGCACCCTGATCGGCTTCGGCGCACCGACGTTGGCCGGCACCTCGAAGGCACACGGTGCGCCTCTGGGTGCTGAGGAGGCCGAAGCGGCCAAAGAGAACCTCAGGATCGACTGGCCCGCTTTCAGCGTGCCCGAAGACGTGCGTGCGCACTATCTTGAGGCCGCAAAGGCTGGTGGGGAAGCGGAAGCGAATTGGCAGGTCTTGTTCAACCGGTACCGACAAGAGCACGCCGCAGCTGCTGCAGAGCTAGACCGCATGATGATCGGCGACTTGCCCGGAGACTTCGACGCCGATCTACCTCATTTCCTCACAGGGGGCAGCACCGCTACCCGCAACGCCTCTCACAAAGCGCTCAACGCGCTCGCTGCCAAGATCCCCGAGCTGATCGGTGGCTCGGCCGATCTCGCGGAGTCGAACAAGACCGACCTGGAGGGAGAGACGGCTTGTAGCCCTAGCGACCACAGCGGACGGATCCTCCGCTTTGGAGTGCGCGAGCACGCCATGGCAGCCATCTGCAACGGATTGTCTCTACATGGGGGCTTTCGCCCCTTTGCGGCGACCTTCCTGATCTTTTCGGATTACCTGCGTCCTGCCCTACGGTTATCGGCCCTGATGCGCCAGCGCGTCACCTACATCTTCACGCACGACAGCATCGGCTTGGGCGGAGACGGACCCACGCACCAACCGGTCGAGCAGCTCATGTCGTTGCGCGCCATCCCCAACCTCACGGTGATCCGCCCCGCCGACGCCAACGAAACCGTTCAGGCTTGGACCGTGGCCGTCCAAAGGAGGAGCGGACCGGTTGCTCTCGCCCTGTCGAGGCAGAACCTCCCCCATCTCGACGTACCGGCGGGCAGCGTGGCCAAAGGCGCCTACGTCATTGCCGACGCAGATGGTACACCCGATCTCATCTTGCTCGCGAGCGGCTCGGAAGTAACGCTCTGCCTGGCTGCAAAAGCGCAACTCGACGCCGAGGGCGTGAAGACGCGTGTGGTCAGCATGCCGAGCTTCGAACTGTTCGAACAGCAGGGAGCAGGCTACCGGGAAGCGGTTCTACCTGCAGGGGTGCGAGCGCGGGTTGCCGTCGAAGCGGGTGCCACCTCGGGTTGGCAGCGATACACAGGACTCGAGGGAGCTGTGATCGGACTCGACCGCTTCGGTGCCTCCGGCGACGGCGACACCGTGATGGAGCAACTGGGCTTCAACGTGGCCAATATCGTCACGATCGCCAAGGAAATCGTCAGGTCGTAACTCCTGTAAAATCGCTCATATTCGGTGCCGGCCGTAAAAAGGCCGGCACTTTCTCATCGTGCGGTTGGCTATGCTACTTGTCGATGATTGCTGTGGCGGAAGCCGGTACCACCATCACTCTACGGAGAGCCCATCCACCCACTTTGAAGCTGGTGACGACTGACCAAGCAACGCCTAACCGCCGATCCGGTACGAGCGCGAAAGCGCGCTTCGGTGACCGCGTTGCTGAAATCCACCTGGTGATGAGTAATGAGAGATGAGTAATGAGTGGTTCGAAGATTAGGGGTTCAACAGATCGTTTGCAACTAACCCACTCATCACTCATTACTGTTTACTCATCACTGCCCGACTTCTCTAAAGGTCGATTAAAGGCCTAGGACTTTATGGAGGACTGCATGACCCGACGAATCAGCATCTACCTGCTGCTGCTCATTCTGGCCTTCGCCGGCTCAACCAGCGCCCAAGGACTTGCCAGACTGCTGCCCGCCGAAACCTTTCTCGCCCTCGGCACTCAAGATCTCCTCAGCAACAGCGGCAAGATCGACACCTTCATCGACGAGTTCGAACGGCTCGGCGTCACCGAGGCTCTGATAACCCTCCTGGCGGATAACGCCGCTGACTCAGAGATCGGCACGGTACTTGGAGAGAGCTTGCCAGGGGCGCTCGAGGGGCTCGATATCCTGGATCTGGTCGGCAGGGAAGCCTGGTTGGCCGTCTCGGTCTCGTCTTTCAACCCGCTACCTGCGATCACGCTCGTGGCACGCACCAGCCCCGCAGCCACCAGCGCCTTCGCTTCACTTATTTCCGAAGCGGCCGGTAGCGAAATGGTACGTGTCTCCAGCGAGGGAGGCCTTCCCTTCTACATCCAACGGTTCGAGTCGACCGACACACCCCTCAACGGATTGGCCTACGCCCAAGCCGAAGATATCTTGATGCTCTCGAGCAACCCTGACGCTCTTCGCGCAGTTCTGAGGCAGCTCGCTGGGAGCAACGACCCGGGATTCGGTTCGAGCGAGGGCTACACCGGCACCCTGGCGAAACTGCCAGAAGGAAATTTCTACGGCTATATCGACTATTCCCAGATCGCTGACGTGGTCGAGCCCTTGGCAAAAGGTTTCGGATTCGATCAATTGGTGGGACGCTTCGTACAGGCGCTCGACACCGCGGGATCGAGCGGTGGCGTGGTCAGTCTTACCGAAAGCGGCATCGAAAGCCAACACATCCAAGCACTCAACGGCTCAGGCAAGGACCTCGCCCTCTATCTCCTGCTATCGAGCAGCTTTCCGGCCTCGAGAACACCCCTCTCCTTTGCGCCCGAAACCGCGCTGAGTTTTACGAGCAGCCGTATCGACCTGTCTGGCTGGTGGAACTACCTGAACGATTTGGCGGGTAGCACGCCTGAGCTCGGTGGGGATCTCGACGACCTCCTCTCCATCTTCGTTGGGGTCGATCTGCGCTCCACCTTCTTCAGCTGGTCAGGAACCCAGGTCACCACCATCACGACCGGGCTTGCCGATGTAACCGAGCCGGGCCTGCCGAGCAGCAACCTTCTCGGCGAGGTCGTCTACCTCATCGAGACCTTCGACGAAGAGGCGGCACGCCGAGGTCTGTCCCAACTCTTCAGCAGCGTGAGCGCCGGCATAGCGAGCTTTGCCGATCCGATGGGCGGCAGCGGCAACGCCAGCACAACTACCCACGTCGTGGCAGGAACCGAAGTCGTCAGCTACGATATCGCCAGCGGGTTGAGCCTCAGCTACGCCATCAGCGACGGGTTCGTCCTGATCGCCACATCACAAGATGCGATGGCGACGGTGCTCCACGCCAAACAGAACGGCGCCGGCCTCCAACCCGGCCTGGAGAGGCTGAAGGCAGAAATCCCCGACAACGTGAGCAGTTTCACGCTCTCAGACGACCGGGCGAGCTTGGAAGGTACCGCCCGGCAGCTGACCAGCCAACTGCAACTGGTATCCGGGTTGAGCGGTGCTGCCAACCTCGACTTCGATGCGGTCAGCCAAGCGAGTGGCGCAGTGGAGACCTTCATGCAATTTATTGCAATGCGTCTGGGTGGAACGGTCAGCTACACCCTGAAACGCGATGGATCCGTGATCAGCTTCGGCAAGACCGAGGTCAGCTGGTAAGCTGCTGCCAGAGTCGGGCTACTCGGAGCTCGAGCTGCTCGAGCGTACCGCTGTTTTCAACGACGAAATCTGCCCGCTCGACCTTCTGCTCCAGTGGCATCTGGGCAGCGTCTCTGGCACGCACTTCCTCTTCGGAGAAACCCCGTCCGGCCTGCACACGGACCGAGCGCTGCTCGAGCGGAGCCGTGACGACGACCACGGCATCGAACTCTCGCTCCAGACCGTTTTCATAAAGGAGCGGGACATCCATGAGAATGAGCGGCGGCGGCTCCGGTTGCTGCTGTAGCGACCGAACCTGCTCAGCGCTTTTACGCCTCACCCAGGGGTGGACGATGGCGCCGAGTGTTCGGCGTGCCTGCTCATCGTGGAAGATTTTGGCAGCCGTCTTGGCACGGTCGAGCTGTCCGTTCTCGAGCAGATCCTCCCCGAGGGCTTCAGCGATCTGCCGGAGCACCTCCGGGTCCTCGGTCGCCTGTCTGGCCAACACATCGGCATCGATCAGAACCGCACCGCGCGCGACCATCAGGCTAGCCACCGTCGACTTGCCTGAGCCGATGTTGCCAGTGAGACCCACGAGCTTGGTCCTCATACGCGACACTGAGTAGGAGCGCCTGGGGTGTAACCGGCCCTCTCGCTCGGGTGCAGATGACCGCTGGTAGATGAACCGCCCTGCACCCTGGCTCGAGCGACAGTGCTTCCCCTCGGGCAGAGAGAGGAGGGTTGGGTAGGAACCGTGCGCTGGCTAAAGCGGCTTTTGAATCGCGAGACAAAACTCGACATAAGCCAGTTTACGCCGATACCCGAAGCGGGATACCTCGTCGGCGGTGCCGTGCGAGATGCGCTTCTGGGTCGTGAGTTCAGCGATATCGACTGGCTGGTTGCCGAACCGGCTGAGGCCGCTCGACGCGCAGCCTTGGAGCTCGGAGGCCACGTGTTTGCCCTCGACGAAGATCGTGGCCACTGGCGGGTGATGGCGGGTGAGGTCAGCCGAGACTACATCCATCCCGAGGGCGATCTCGAGACGGACCTCCGCCGCCGGGACTTTACCTGCAACGCCTTGGCAGCCACGCTCGACGGGCTCTTGATCGATCCCTGTGGCGGCCTCGAAGATCTCAAGCGTAAGCGTGTCAGGATGGTGAGCCGCGAGGTACTCGAGCAGGATCCGGTACGTCTTTTGCGCGGGGTGCGGCTCGCGATCAACCTGGAGTTCGGCTTCGACCCGGCTACCCGAGAAGCGATTCGAGACTGCGCCGAAGCGCAGCGCAAAAGCCGCTTGGCTCTACCCGCTTGGGAGCGGTCTCGAGACGAACTCGACAAGATTTTACAGAGCCCGTGGGCGGGGCGGGGTATGCAGCTGCTCGATCATCTCGGCATCCTGGATGTCTACCTCCCCGAACTGGCACTCGCCCGGGGCATTGATCAAGGAGGTTTCCACCACCTGGACGTACTCCATCACTCGTTTGAAGCGCTCAACCAGCTGGTTCAGGGCTTCCCCGAAGCCGACCCGACCCTCCGCTGGGCCACGCTCCTGCACGATCTGGGCAAAGCGCAGACAAAGACCTATGGGGAAGATGGCCGCTTCCACTTCTACGGGCATGACAAGGTGGGTGCAGAACTGGCCCAGTCGTTACTCAAGCGGCTAAGGCAGCCCAACGACATAACGGAGCGCACCGCTGCGCTCGTGCGTTACCACATGCTGCCCCTGCCCAAAGACGATCGTTCGGCGCGGCGTTTTGTACACCGCCGCCGCACGTTGCTGCCCGACCTGTTGAAGCTCATGATCGCCGACCGCGAGGCAGCTCGAGGACCGCTCTCAAGCGAGGCGACGCGGCGTCCTTACCGGCTGGCCCTGGCGCGCATCATCAAACTCCTCGAGGAAGCGCCGCCCAAACCACCCTTACTCGATGGCAAAGAGGTGATGGACCTGCTCGGTTTGGCCCAAAGCCCCCGCATCGGGGAGGCGTTGCGATTTATCCACGAGGCCGAAGCGGTGGGGGACATCACCAATAAAGGAGAGGCCGAGGCCGCCTTGCAGCACTTCGCAAAGCGTCAAGGGTGGATCTGAACCAAGGCGCTCGGTTCGCTCACGCCGTCTGACTCCTGAAAACGATCAGCGCGGCGATCAGAGCGGTTGCGGCCAGAACCGAGAAGGCAACCGTCCAAGAGAAGGTGTCCAACACCGCACCGATCAGGACCCCACTAAGCGCCCCCCCGATCGAGAAAGAGAAGTCGAGCAGCCCGGCCACGCTCGAGGTCTCCCCTCTCCTCCCCAACGAAAGCGGCATCGTGGCCAAAAACAGGTTGGTGATTCCGTAGACCAGGGCGCTGAGCAGGAAAAAGATCAAGGCGCTACGCAGCAGGTCGAACTCGAGGAGGGGATAGACGGCAAACAAAAGTGCCAAGATACCGAGCACCGAAGCCAAGGCCAGCACCTCTCGACCGACGAGATAGCGGTTGATCAATAGCCCCGTAAGCACGATCCCCCCGATCCCGACGAGCGGCAGCAGAGCCGCAAGACTCGAGGCGCGAGCGATCTCCAAGCCACCGACCTCTACGAAATAGGTAGGGGTCCAAATGGTGAAAAAGATATAGAGTGGACCGGCAAAAAAGGATCCTAGAGCCAGCAGCCAGTAGCGGCGCAAACTCCTTGAGAGGCCGGTCAAGAAGCCCTCTCCCCCAGGTTGGGGCTCTGTCGGTAACGACTCCACCTCGTTACCGGCTTGCTCTTTGGGTCTATCGCGAACCTGCAAAAACCAGGAAAAGGCGAACCCCACTAGCAACAGGGCAGGGATGAGAAAGGCGCTGCGCCAGCCGAAGGCGATGACCAGCCAACCGGTCAGCAACCAGGTCACGGCGTTTCCGGCCACGAAACTGGTGCCAAAAACACCGGACACACGCTGGCGTTGCACCGGACCGAGCCAGTTGGCCAGCGTGCGCAAGACCGGCCCCCAGCCCATGGACTGCACGTAGCCGTTGGCGGTCCATACCACAAACAAAACCCCCCATAGAGAGGAGAGCCCGAAGGCGAGGTTCAAGCCGGCGGAGGCCAACAGCCCCACCGTCACAAAAAGGCGGGGGCTCAAGCGATCTCCGAGCCGGCCGTTGATGAGCGAGCCGAGCGCATACATCGCGAAGTGACCTGTGGCGAAGAGCCCGACCTGGCTCTTGCTGAAATCGAGATCGGCCTGCAGGCTGGGGATGGCGGTGGAGAGATTGACACGGCCCAGATAGAAAGACGCATAGGTGATCCAGGCGACCACCACCAGACGGCGCTGCCAGGCA
Source organism: Trueperaceae bacterium (assembly GCA_020354625.1). Taxonomy (GTDB): domain Bacteria; phylum Deinococcota; class Deinococci; order Deinococcales; family Trueperaceae. The sequence continues at coordinate 3,594,798 of CP070651.1, read as the reverse complement.
TCCAAGACAGGCATCATCTGCCCGACATCGCTTCGGTCACAGCGCGAAACCCGTCACGGTGAAACAGCTCGAGCTGAAGCCGGTGGTGACAAAGCTCCATGGTGGGCAACGCTACCACAACCGATCGAACCCCTGCCTCTGTTACAGGAGATTCCCAGGGAGGGGTTGAAAGGGGATGGCCGGATAGCCGAACGCTTCCGGACCGACCACCGCGAGGGCTTCGGGGGTCTTGAGCTCGATGGGCGCCGGCAAACCCAACACCGCAACCCGCAGCCCGTAGCGGAGCAACTCGGTACCGATGGGTTCCCCATCTTCGAGGTTCAAGATACAGATCAAGTCGGGCACCGTACACACCACTTCACCACCTAGCCAGGCGACGAGGTTTTCGTTCTGGAAGACGATGTCCATGACCTCATCGGCACCACCGAAGGGGGCGATGGTCAACTTACCTCGCGCGAAGCCTCTGGTCGTTCGCCGTTCGACGTCGACGACCTTACCCCGGAAAAGGACCCGTCCATTCGCCAGAGACGCAACTTCATCGGCCGCATCGGCACCTCGAAGCCGGGACGCGAGGACCACATCCCCCATGCGTTTTGCCAGACTGAGCGTGCCACGGATGACAAAACGCTTGAGCTGTTCTCCGCTCATCACCGGCATAGCCAGAGCAGCACTCCCCCCCAACTCGACGGTGAGGCTGCGGGCGTACTGCTCGGCCTTAAGGGGAGAGTCGAGGTGGTGAAAGACGACCGCATTGCCGTGACTATCCGCCAAGGCCATGGGGGTCAACGGGACACCACCGATGGCGAAGGTGTCCATCTGAAGTTCCGGAAAGGCCCGGCCCATGCCGTCGCCATCTACGACCGGCAACCCGAGTTGAAGGCCGGCGATGAGCGGCCTGAGGCCGTTCGAACCACCGATCTCACTCACGACCAGGGCTGCGAAAGAGCTGCCGATATGATCTTCCAACGTGCGGAGAGCGGTGACGAACTCGCTCCCCCGCAAGAGCTTCTCGATCCCCACGGTGGGGGCTCCCATGGTGCCGATCGCGCACACCATAGCGTCGTCGGCGACATCGTCGGCAGCGATAACGGTGCAGTTCACACCGCGCTGCCTGAGTTCTTGTTCCAACCAGATACGGCCGAGATAGGTGTTGCCACCGCCGCCGGTGCCGAGAATACCGGCACCGATGGCAACGGCGTGGGTGTCCTCGAGCGCGACCTGGCGAAGCATCTAACCGTAACGCTGCTCGACGGGAACGTAGTCGACGTCGTACCCGAAGTAGCGAGGTCCTACCAGCGCCAAGCCTTCGGGCGTGCGCCACTTCTCGGTACAGGGCATGGAGATGACCGCCACGCGGTAGCCGTAGCGCATCCCCTCGGTGGTGATCGGCTCACCCGTATCGATATCCAACAGCACGATCAGATCCGGCACCGTCACCTTGAACTCTCCATCGATTCGAACGGCCAGATGCTCGTTTTGGAAGCTGAGTTGGAGCTGCTTTCCGGCGTACTCGTCCAACCCCTCGAGATAGGCATCGCCTTTGGCGAATCCCCCTTCGGTTCTGCGCTCGACATCGCCGATCTTCCCCTTGAAAACCATATAGCCGCCGACCGCCTCACGCACGGTGTTGACCGGGTCTTCCTCTTGGACCCGTGCCCTGCGAATCGTCTGACCGATCGTCTCGGCCTTGCTCATGGTGCCGTGGACCGCCGCCTCTTTGAGTTGCTTGACCGTCGCCGCGTAGCAGGCGATCATGGCCATGGCACCCATGTTGACGGTGACGCTCCGCGCAAAGGTTTCGGTCCAGTTGTTGTTGACGGTCTCCATCAAGACGGTGTTGCCGCGCTCATCCGACATGCTGAAGGGGGTAGCCGAGATGCCGTGGATGGTGTGGGTAACCATCTGAAGCTCTGGAAAGGCCCTGCCCATACCGTCGCAATCCACCATCGGCAACCGCAAACGGGCCGCAACGTAGATGGGCACGACCGAGTTGAGCCCGCCGGCTTCGATGCTCATGGTGGCACGAATCGGCTTGCCGAGGTACTTGCCGATCGACTCGAAGGCGTTGACGATATCGTCTCCGTTGGGCATCTTCTCCACCATGACGGTGGGAGCACCCATCATCGCGGTGGGGACGACCAGGTCACTTTCCTCGAGTTCGTCCAAATCGAAGAGTTCTACCGGACCGTAGTCGCGGATCGCCTGACGGGCCATCAACATGCCGATGTAGGGATCACCCCCGCCGCCGGTGCCGAGTACCGCCGCACCCAGAGCGATATCTTCGATGTTGCTCTCGTCTAGTAGCCGCATGTCACCCTCCCACCAAATCGCCGACGGCCTTGACCATGATGCGGGTGGCGTTACCGGGCAAGTACGCCAGGGGAACCTCTTCGACGTCTACGATCTCGACCGTGTCGGCGTCGGCACCGGCAGACACCGCCCGGTCGGTCGCTTCCTGTTTCGCCTGGGCCAGCGCTTCGTCACGACCCATTTCGGCGAGCGAGAAGACCTTGTCGGTTTCCCCCCCTACCTGGGCGATGGCTGCGCCGATCGCATTCGCCACCGCATAGTGGTGGGGCTTGACCATCTCCGAGGTCCCCTCGATCTCGCGTTGGATCAGGATGCTACCGCCCCCCACCACGATGACGGGTACCGGCGTGGCGCTGGTCTTCATGCGGTCCACGCTCACGTTGACCATCTCCTCGATACGGTCTTGAACAGAAGTCACCAGACCGGAATCGAGCCCTGAAACCCTGTCCCGGTCACCGATCTTGGCCTGACCGGCCGCGACGGCGATATCGGTGGTGGTCAACACCTCACCCCCGAACACTCTGGCCTTGCTGGTCAGTTCGTAACCCACGCTCTGCGGTCCGACCCGGACCGGATCTGTGGCGATGATAGAACCACCCCCGAGGCCGATCGACAGCGTGTCCGGCATGCGGAAGTTGGTCCGCACGCCACCGATGTTGACCGCCATGGCCGCCACGCGGGGAAACCCTTGTTGCAACACCCCGATATCGGTGGTGGTGCCGCCGACGTCGACGACGATGGCGTCTTTGAGGCCGCTCAAGAAGGCAGCACCGCGCATGCTGTTGGTGGGCCCGGAGGCAAAAGTCAACACCGGATGGTCGGCGGCAAAGTCGGCGTTCATCAAGGTGCCGTCGTTCTGGCTGATAAAGAACGGCGCACTGATATTCATGGCGGCCAGCGCGGCTTTGAAACCGGAGACGGTCTTCATGGCCAGTTCGCGCAGACAGGCGTTCATGATGGCTGCGTTCTCCCGCTCGAGCAACCCGATTCGACCGATGGTGCTGGAAAGCGTGATGTTCGCCTCAGGCATCACCTGTTTCACCACCTCGGCGGCCTTCTCCTCAAACGCGGCATTCACCGGAGAAAACACCGATGAGATTGCGATGGCGTTAACGCCGTTTTGTTTGATGTCTTCAGCGATGCGGCGGATCTCATCCGGATCGAACGGTGAGATCTCACGGCCATCGAACTCGTGCCCCCCGTGGGCGAGATAGGTATGACGCCCCAACACATCTGCCAGGTCACCGGGCCAATCGACGAGCGGCGGCAGGCAGGCGGTAGCGGGTAGACCCAAACGGATACAGGCGGTCGGCTGCAAGCGCCGCCGCTCGACCACCGCATTGGTGAAATGCGTGGTGCCGATCATCACGGCATCGAGCTTGGCGACATCCAAACCCGAGTCCGCGATGATCGTCCGGAGCGCCGCGGTGATCCCATCGGTTACATTGGCCGTGGTCGGTGTCTTCGTCGAGCTCAGCACTTCCATGCCGTCCATCAGGACGGCGTCTGTGTTGGTTCCCCCTACGTCGATTCCAATGCGCACAACTTCTCCTCTCTCTCCAGGGGACGAAGCCGAAAACAAACACGGTTCGTCATATCTCCCCACTCAAAAGTTCCTCACAACCGATCCTGTTTCCCGGCACGGGGTTGTAACTCACCTGATAGCCAAAAGCACGCGGTCCCACCACCTCGAGGGCGGCAGGGGTCTTGAGCGCAGCTGCAGCGGGAACGACCAGCACGGCCACCCGGGTTCCGTAGTGCAAAACCTCGGTGGTGACGGGCTCGCCCGTCTCTTCGGTCACGATGCAGATCAGGTCGGGCACGGTGGCGACCACCTCACCGTCGAGATAGGCGATCAAGAATTCGTTCTGAAACTCGATAAAGAGCTGTTCTCGGCTCCTCCCGAATCCCTCGATCGTCACGCTCCCCCGCGCGAATCCACGGCTGGTGCGGCGCAATACATCGGTGATCTTTCCACGCAAGATCAGACGGCCGGAGAGCTGTTCGGCAATCGTCTGCGGGACGTCATCACCGCGCGCCTGCGCCTCGAGAACCTTCTTGCCAAGCGCGTGCGCGAGCGAAAGGGTATAGGGAATCGCGTGGGCCTTGAATTGCGCCCCCCGCATCACGAATCCCGCCCAGCCTGCAGAAGCCCCCATCGAAGTGGCGATATTACGAGACAGGCGCTCCGCCCAAACAGCGTTGGCAACGTGTGGCACCACCACGCTCCCCGGGCCCGCATCGGTCATGACAAAAGGCGCCGGCGACACGTTTCCTTGGAACACGAACGTCAACATCTGCACCTCGGGAAAGGCCCGACCCATGCCGTCGGCATCGATGGTGGGAAGACCAGCCTGTAAGCCCGCAACCAAGGGTCCCATGGCGTTGGCACCGCCGATCTCGATGATGCCCACCGCAGCAAAGCTGCACTCCAGGTGTTCTTCGAGCAGCCGCAACGCACGTAGCAGTTCGGTGCCCTCGGAGAGTTTCTCGATGCTGGCGGTCGGCGCACCGATAAATCCGACGAGCGCGACGAGCGCGTCGTCAGCCAACTCTCTCGGATCGAGGATCCGCTGCGGTCCCAGGGTACGGATGACTTCCCGTAGATGCACGCTCCCCAGATACGGGTTTCCACCCCCACCGGTGCCTAGAATCCCCGCTCCCAGCGCGATGGGATAGATATCGTTCTCGATGACCTCTTTCAACATCAAGGGACCTCGGGGCGGTGGAGGTGACAGGCGACATGGTGACCGTTTTCCAGCAGCTTGAGCGGCGGCTCGACAGCGTCACAGACCTCGAGCTTGGCCGCCTGACAGCGAGGCGCAAACGGGCAACCGCGCTCGGGCCGGGCGAGCGTGACGTCACCACGCAAGATGATCTCCTCACGCACATCATCCGGATCAGGCTCGGGAATCGCCGAGATGAGCGCTTGGGTATAGGGGTGCTTGGGGTTCTCGAAGATGGTGTCCACGTCGGCGATCTCCACGATCTTGCCGAGGTAGAGCAGCGCCACCTGGTCACACAGGTAGCGCACCACGCCGAGGTCGTGGGAAATAAAGATATAGGTCAACTCGAACTCATCTTGCAACGTATGAAGCAGATTGAGTACTTGCGCCTGTACCGATACGTCCAAGGCCGAGGTCGGCTCGTCGAGTACCAGCAGCCGGGGCCTTACGGCCAGCGCCCGGGCGATACCGATGCGCTGCTGCTGGCCACCTGAGAACTCGTGTGGAAACCGGTAGTAGTGCTCCTCTTTGAGACCGACTGTGTCGAGTAACTCCAAAACGCGCTGTTGGGCGGCGCGCCCACGCAACCCCTCGTGAACCCAGAGCGGCTCGGCAACGATCTGACCGACCGTCATACGGCCGTTGAGCGACGCTGCCGGCGACTGGTAGATCATCTGGATGGCCGAACGCCGGCGTTGCATCTCTTGACGGGAAAGGTGGGTGATATCATCTCCGTCGAAAAGGATGCTGCCGTCACTCGGTTCGATGAGGCGGATCACGCACTTTCCGATGGTGGTCTTACCCGAACCCGACTCCCCCACCAGCCCCAGGGTCTTGCCACGAGGGACCTCGAAGCTCACGTCGTCTACGGCTTTGAAGTGCGTCAGGCGCTGGTTGAAAAAACCGCTGCGAGACGGAAAAGACTTGCTCAGGTGACGCACTTCGAGGAGGGGCCGATCGCTCACGGCGCCTCCGGATAGAGGTGGCAGTAAGCCAGGTGCTCTTTGCCGACGGGTGACCCGCCGGGAACGCTCTCACCACAAACATCCATCACGCGGGAACAGCGGGGGTGAAAGCGACAACCGGAAGGGGGATCGGTAAGGTTGGGGATCAGGCCTGGGATGCCGACAAGCCCCCTCCTGACCGTCTGCTTGGTCGGCACGGCGTTGATGAGACCCTGGGTATAGGGGTGCTTGGGGTTTCTGAACAGCTCCCGCACCGGGGCCTGCTCGATGACCCGTCCCGCGTACATCACCGCCACCCGCTCGCAGGTCCGCGCCACCACCCCCAAGTTGTGGGTGATCAGCAGTACCGACAGGTTCAACTGCTTTACCAGATTGATGATCAGGCGGAGGATCTGGGCTTGGATGGTGACGTCGAGGGCGGTGGTGGGCTCGTCAGCAATCAGCAGGTCGGGTTTTCCGGCCAGCGCCATGGCGATGAGTACCCGTTGGCGCATTCCCCCAGAGAATTGGTGGGGGTATTCCTCGATGCGCCGCTCGCCGTCGGGGATGCCGACCAGCTGCATCAGCTCGACGGCCCGGGCCCGGGCCTCATGACGCATCTGACGCGCTGACGGCAAAAAGCCCTTCCACTTGCCCGGAACCAGCTTGGCTTCGTGTCGCTGGTAGAGCACCGCATCGAGGAGCTGCTCGCGAATGGTAAAGAGCGGGTTGAGGTTGGTGGTGGGGTCCTGGAAAATCATGCCCAAGTGCCGGGCGCGAAAGCGCTGCATCTCCTCCGGCGTCTTGGTCAGAAGATCCTCGCCATCGAAAAAGACCTTGCCACGGGTGATCCTGCCGGGAGGCGTCGGTATCAGGCGGGGTACGGAGAGAGCCGTCATCGACTTGCCGCAACCCGTTTCTCCTACCAGGGCTAGCACGTCGCCACGCTGCATCTGTAGGTCTACCCCAGCCAGCACCTTGGAGACGCCCTCGAAGGTAGAGAACTCGAGGTGTAGATCCTGGATGTCGAGTAGCGGTGTATCCATCTTCCTCAGCGCCTCGAGCGCGGGTCGAGAACGTCGCGCAGGCCGTCTCCCAACAGGTTCCAACTGAAGACCACCACGAAAATGGCCAGGCCGGGGAAGGTCGCGATCCACCACTCTTCAGGGAAATACGCACGGCCATCGTTGATCATCGCCCCCCACTCCGGGGTGGGGGGTTGGGCACCCAGGCCGATAAACCCGAGCGCCGCCGCCGTTAGCACCGCGAAGCCGAAATCGGTGCTCATCTTGACGATGATCGGCGACACCGCGTTCGGCAGGATGTGGCGAAAGAGCACGCGGAGGTGGCTCGAGCCGATCCCGTTGGCCGCCTCTACAAAGGCATCTTCCCGTAAAGACAAGACCAGGCTGCGGGTGAGCCGGGCAAAGCCGGGCCACCACACCAGCGATATGCCGAACATGACGTTGGTGATCCCTTTACCGAGCGCGGCGGTGATGGCGATAGCCAAGACCAGTGCGGGGACCGTCAAGAAGATATCGGTGATCCGCATGAGGATATCGTCCACCCAGCCACCGAAGTAGGCCGCGACCGCACCGATGGTCACGCCGATGGCAGACGCGAGGACGATGATCACCACCCCCACCCTAAGCGCCAGCCCCGTACCCATCAACACCCGGCTGAAGATATCGCGCCCGACTTTATCGGTGCCGAAGGGGTGCTCTTTGCTGGGGGGCTTGAGGCGTTCCATAACGTGGGTCTTGCCGGTCGCGTCCTCCGGAAACGGCACGATGTAGGGTGCGGCGACGGCGACGATCAGCACGATGATGAGCGCGCTCAGACCCACCATCGAAAGGGCGTTGCTCCGGAAGCGGTAAAGCCCGCGCCGGAAGGTCTCCCAACGCGCCGAGCGGGCGCGGCGCTTCAGGTCTTGTGGGGTTTCGATCGTATCAGCCATAGCGAATCCTCGGGTCGAGCAGTCCGTAGGCGAGGTCGGTGACGATGTTGATGAGGCTGAAGACCACACCGTAGATGATGGTGATGCCCATGATCGGTTGGAAGTCGAGCCGGAGCGAAGACTCCACCGCGTAGAGTCCCAAACCGGGCCAATCGAAGATCGTCTCGATCAGCACCGCACCGGCCATGAGCCAGCCGAACTCGAGCGAGATGATGGTCAGGGTGGCGATGAAGGCGTTGCGTAACACGTATTTGGCCACGATCACGCGGCCCGGCATGCCGATGGCGCGCTCCATGCGCACGAAGTCCTTGTCCAAGGCCTCGAGCATGTTGGCCCGGGTGATTCGGGTGATGCTCGCCAGCGCCCCGAACGAGAGCACCAGCGCCGGGATAAATAGATGCCACAGGGCGAGCCGAAAGGAGCCGAAGTCGAGCCGCAGCAGGCTATCGACGAGATAGAGGCCGGTGATGGCTTCGGGTGGAGGTGTCAAAATATCGAAGCGCTTGCCGATCGGGAACCAGTCCAGCACGAGACCGAAGACGAGTTGGAAGATCATCGCCAGCCAGAACGAGGGGAAGCTCACGAAGAAGAGCACCACCACGCGCGATAAGTGATCCGGAAGCTTGTCCCGGTAGAGCGCCGAAAGGACGCCGAGAGACGTTCCCAACAGGGCAGCGAACAGAACGGCGGTGAGCGTGAGCTCCAAGGTGGCGGGGAAATAGGTGCGCAGGTCGTCGGCGACCTCCCGGCGGGAGTAGAGCGACTGGCCCCAATCGCCGCGGAACAGGTTGCCGATATAGCTCAGATACTGGGCCGGTAGGGGCCGATCGAGGCCGAACTCCCGGCGCAGCGCTTCTTTGATCTCGGGCGTCGCCTGCGGCCCCGCCGCCAGCCCGACCGGGTCGCCCGGCACTACCCTGGAGATGGTGAAGGTCAGGACGCTCAAGCCCACCATCAAGGGCAACAAGAAGAGCAGGCGCCGCAAAAAATAGGGGGCGTTGAGGCTCATAGACGGCTAGATAGCGCGATGTCGTTCGAGGGGGCGCGGCATGCCGCGCCCCCCCTTCTGGTGCCGTCCTCGCTTACGG
>CP070651.1:3573188-3585673 GCA_020354625.1 Trueperaceae bacterium | reverse complement strand
GGGATTTGCTATGTTCTCGATCGTGAATGGGAAAGCGATGATCTTATCGACGCTCAGATTGTTCCCGGTAGTTTGGCAGGAGACGAGTACTGCCGAAATAACCGACATAGGTATGAGGAACCGGTACACGAATAGATGTAGCGAGCGCATAGCACTCCCTTTCCACAAGCAACCAGGCAGAGCACTACTCAGTTTTGACACGGGTCGCAGGTCAGTAACGATATGTCACAACCGCTTCGCGTTTCGTAACCCGCCTTACACACGGCGGCTTTCCCCTACAGTTAGGGAACACTTCCGCGGAGAGGTCCCTGGTACCGGTGCCAACCCTACACCACCACACAACCCCGGCCGCGTGTCGGGGTTTTCTATTGGACCGACCTGCTTACTAGCTGGATCGGCCCTCGGTTGGAGGCTCCTTGTTTCTCAAAAGACAGGAAAAAACTCCCACGGTACGTCCGTGTAAGTGACTGTTTTATACGAAATGGCGTCCGGGCCAGTCTCCGGGAGCTCTAGCTCTAACAGGCTCCAGCCTTGAGGAGCGTCAATTTGGAAGATCGCACCTTCACATGTCCCTTCTATTTTCGTAGCGACATCGAAGTAGAGTCTCGTTACCGCAATAGATCCGTCGGATGACAATTGCTCCACATGGCCGATGAACAAGCCTGCATCTTCGGCAGCGATTTCATCAAGTAGGGCGAATCGAGCATTCTCCGGTGTAACTGTCCAGGTTGGGCTGTCGTCACAAGTCCCTAGGTCATCGAGAAGCTCGTCGGAGACAGTTGCTGGGAGGGTCAGGGCTATTTTCCAGTCAGCAGCGACGGTTCCTTGTGCGATCGCCGTCGACGGAAAGCCAATACGCGCTACGAGGTCTGCGGTACCACCGCCCCAGTTCGATATGGTGTCGTCGATGACCCGTGGGTCTTGAATCGCTTCTACCGGCGCAGCAGATTCGACCAGACCAGACGAACCGCCCTCACCGTCGGCTCTCACGGCGTAGCTGTAGCTTGTTCCCGGCACTGCCGTGGTGTCTTCATAGGATCGCTCGGTGGCCCCCGCCGTACCGATCGCTGCGAGTTGCTGGGTGGTTAAGCCAGTCGTCATCGCGGTGTCTCGAAAGATCGTAAAGCCAGTTACGGCCTGGCCACTATACGACCAGGAAACCGTGATGAAGCCGGGATTTGCCGTAACCGTGACATCGGTGGGGGAAGCAGGTCCGCCACCTCCAGCGCTACATCCAACGACGATGAGTACCAACACTGTAAACAGACCACCTGCGCTCCTCAAACCGACCAACTCCCTTCCCTCGCAAGCTATTCATAGGTCAAATATCGATAATAGCAGAGAGAACAAACTCTTATCTCCACGTTTCCGCTACCAGCCGAACGAGACGTGCATGCTACGCCCACAGCCACCAAGAGTCGCGGGGGCAATACCTCTTTACAACCCTGAAAAACACCTTCGATGCCGTTGGAAATGACAACGGTAATCGTCAATTGGACGCTTGGATCATATGAGGCGCTCGTCACATAAACGTCAGCCAAACCAACTGTTACGTGGTTGGCACCCTGCCAACGGTTACATTATGGGGCTCACGGTAAAAGAAATCTTCATCGTTGAGAATGTGCTGGGGATCATCCACGTTGCTGAGCGCCAGCCACCATTCCTTATCATCATCGGATAGATCGAGTTTCAGGTTGAGGGAACTCATGTATTTGAACGCTTCTCGGATAAACCGTCTTTCGACCGGTGACAGCGGCTGATACTTCTCAATCAGGGTCGTACGACTGACGATGTTTTCCAATCCTGCGGCGCGAAACATCGCCGCGAACTTTGGAGCCCTCATGAATCCACGTTCAGGGCGGTCCATATACTCAATAAATGAACGCCAGATCACGGCGCTTGGAAAAGGCCCAAAATGCCAGGCCGTAATGTCGCCTTCTTTGATGGCCACCAGGCCACCCGGTCGAACCACACGCTTGAACTCATTGAAAGCCGTCACAACTTCATCGTCGCTCAAGTATTGCGTTACAGCAGCACACCACACGGCATCGAAGGCATCATCAGGAAAGGGCAGTTCAACCACATTCGCCGTGCGGGTCTCAACTCTGCATCTGAACTCACCTCGGTCTATTCTTGCCGCTACATGCTGTACGTTCTCAGACGCAAGGTCTGTGATCATCACAGTACCCGAGTCACCGACTAGTTCAGTAAGTAATCGTAGGTAGCTGCCACCCCCACCACCCGCATCGAGTACGTTCCAACCTTTTTCGATGCCCACCGAGCGCAACATTTGTTCGTAATCAACCTTCGTGGCTTCATAGTGGTCATCGAGGTAACGAGCCTCGCTCATTTTGCCGCCCGATGTGGCGTTGTGGGAATCGATGGGATGATTGTTCGACATCAGTTTCTCCTTGTTCGCTCGATTGTAAACCTTGCCGACTTCTACAAGCCACCGTGACATTTTCGGTTGGTTGGCGCGCTGATCCTGCCGAGGGCTTGAGGTGAACGATCTTTAGCGACAGCGTCCCAATAGTTCCTCGGCCCTGCTCATCACTTCATGAGAAGTAGAGGCATTTAGATTGCGGGGATCTGACCTTACGCCGAAAAGAGCTTCCAGAGTCGAGCCAAACCCCGCCCCCGTTACCTCCTTCATGCGTTGCAGGGCACTCGTGTGGGTTAGATCCTTCACCATCTTGCCGGTTTCAGGCCGCATCACGGTGATACCGTACCTCATGAGGTTCTCGACCCCCAACCTCCTGAGAAGGGCAGGCGTGGTGAAAGATTTTGCGTTTCTACCAATCTTTTAAGCCCTCACTCAGCGCCTCGTCGGCCAGGTAGCCGTATCGTTTGCCGGTGTTGACGTCGGCCTGGCGCAGGTGCTCGGCGACGCGGTCGAAACTGCCGAACTGCTGGTAGACCCGCACACCGGCCGAGTGCCGGAGGCCGTGGACCTCGCGGCCGCGGTAGCGCACCCCGTTTCTTCGGCAGAGTTGCTTGAACCGTTCGCGAGCCCTCGCAGCCCGAAAGGGGAGAACGAAGTCTTCCGAGTGGCCCCGGGGTAGAGCGGCCAAGGACTCGCAGAGACGCCGGCTCAAGGCCACCGCCGCGGTCTTACCACCTTTGCCGAGCACCACCGTGAGCCTGCGGCCCGCTACGTCGACGTCGGCCCAGCGCAGGGCGGCCATCTCGCTAAGCCGCAGCCCGGCGTGGGCCCCCAAGAGCACCACGACCCGGTCGGCCGGTTCCGCCGCGGTGATCAGGAGCTCGAGCTCTTCTGCTCGATAGGCCTCGCGCTTGTCCCAGGGGTGGACCGGGTCCCGGGTCGGCTTGACGTCGACAAAGGGGGTGGCTTGGGTGGCTCCGGCCCAGCGGAGAGCGCGGTAGAGGGCCTTGGCAGCAGCAAGTTTTAGCGCAACCGTGGCCGGGGCGTAGTAGCGTAAACGTCCACTGCCCGGCTCGAGCAGCGGGCTGCCATCTCTCGGATCGCGTAACACCCGGCGCTCCAGGGCCCTGACCCAGTTGACCCCGGCCGTCGCCGCGGGCCGGAGCAGGTTCTCGCCCTGCCAGTCGGCGAGCAAGTCGGCTACCCCGTGCCGGTAGGTCTCGACAGTGCGCTCGCTCACACGGGTGCCCTTGTCGCCGTAAAGGATCAGATGGGCCAAGGTCAGCTCCCACAACACCTCGTGATCGCGCAACTGAGCCGCTTGGGCCGCGAGCCGCCGCCGTTCGCCGTCGGGCAGCTCGGCCCAGTAACTCGCCCGCTCGGCTGCGTCGCCTCGGTAGCGCACGAGTCCGGTGCCAGGGGCTTCCGGGTTTTCCGGTTGCAAGTCGATGGACTCACGGGCAGCCTTCATCAGGTTCGCTAAACCTTGCCGAAAGATGGCCCCCGCTCGCTCACGGCTCACGCCGAGCTCGCAGGCCAGGTCGGCCAGCCGTTCGCTGAGACCGGTGTGGAGCCCGAGTGTTCGTTCCAACACCTCGCGCTGGTTCGGCCGCAGGTCCGCACCGAAGAGATCGAAGAGCGTTTGCGCCGCGCCGAGGCCGCCGGGGATCTGCCGGAGGCGTCTCAAGGTGAGGCCACCGGTCTCGCCATCGAGGAGCTCGAGCGCTCTCATGATCGATTCGGGGCCTTGCGGGGTTGTCGTAGCCATATATATATAAGGTATAACTCGAGGAAACGGATCTCCCCTGTCGCCTTTCTCACAAAAGGGAATAGGCATAACCTAAGGCCACTTAGGTGAGGGAATAGGTTGCTCCGGCTGCTCGCACTCTCCGCGGCGCTATGCCTACCGAACCGCGTGATCCGTCACGACTCTGGAGAAACCACAACGTCTGCCACAACCACGGCGAGCACACCCGCTTGAGATTTACCGTACGAGCGCTTCCGCCGGATCGCTCTGGCGCCAGAGATTGTAGGAGCCACTACCTTCTTCCTACCGCAATAAAGTATACTCCTTTAGTCACATATTTGGAGGGAAAGATGTTCAAAGAGTTTCGAGACTTCGCCATGCGGGGCAACGTCGTCGACCTAGCGGTCGGCTTCATTTTGGGGAGCGCCTTCAGCACCATCGTCAAGTCGGCGGTAAACGATATCATCATGCCGCCGATCGGATTGCTGTTTGGGGGAGTCGACTTCGCTGAGCTAAAGATTATCCTCAAGGAAGCGAGCGAAGCCGAGGGGGTAGCTGAGGTCGCGATGAGCTACGGGCTCTTTATCAACAACGTGATCAGCTTCATTATCGTCGCCTGGGTCTTGTTCCTTTTGGTCAAGGCGATGAACAGCGCCAAGAAGAAGCAGGAAGAAGCGCCGAAACCGCCCGCTGCTCCGCCCAAACAGGAAGTTCTTCTCGAGGAGATTCGCGACCTGCTGGCCAAGGAGTAGGGCTATACCGTGAACCTCGGCACGCCGGCAGCGTGAAACACGCACGTCGGATCGCCTACCCACGGCCTTCGCGGAGCGGTTTATGGCCCGCGAAGGCCGCACTAGTTTCGCTAACTCACCAAGGAACCAGCCCCACCTGGAACAGGTAGGTCCGTTCTCGACCGGCGCGGGCCTCGCTGGCCCGCACCGCGTGCTCGCAGATCTCGAGGTAGAGCTCGGCCAGCCGGCCCATAAAATGGCGGTAGTCGTGTTCGCTTAGCGGCAGACCGATATCGGTGTAAAACGCCTGCAGATCCTCTGGGCCGTTCGACCCTTCGGCGCCTGTGGCGGGCGAAGTCCAGACCACACCGCGTTGATCGCGGAACATTTTGCGGCCGTAACTCCCGGCCTGCCAGTACGCCGAGGCCAACCCTGAGACGAGCGCCGTCCAGACCGGTGCCAATTGGTCCCTGAGGCTCTCTTCGAGATCGGCGTACGGCGTGAGCGAAAATGGCACGAAGACCTCAGGCGCCACCGAGCGGTAGCGCTTGATCGGGCGCCCAGCACGTTTCTTGACGCTCGAGACCTCGAGCAAGCCGGCGGCGAGAAACGTCTTTACGCGGTAGTGAAGCGTTGCCAGGGTGCAGCCGAGTTCTGCCGCGGCTTCTTTTTGCGATCTCTCCACCGCCAAGAACGGCTTGAAGAATCGGACCGATGCCGGGTCGGTGAGGAGCCGGGCTTGCTCTCGCGTAGCCACCACGAACACTTCGGTACGGTCGCCTTTTCTACTTGAATGAGATGCTTTCATTTTAAGTAGAGTAGCAGCAACACTGGCATCATGCAACGCCTATCGAGGGTCAAACAGATCTATTTCGCGGCGGAGTTCTTGGGGTGGTTCGGAGTCGGGCTGGTGTTACCGGTGAGCATTTTGCTGTTGCAATCACGGGGACTCGATCTTTTCGAGATCGGCCTGTTGATGGGGATGTATTCCCTCACGATCGTCGTGCTCGAGCTACCCACCGGGGGGTTGGCCGACGCGATCGGCCGCAAGCCGGTAACGCTGTTGTCCTACCTCTTCGCGCTCGCGTCGAGCCTCGCATTCTTGGTTTCGTTTTCGATGACGTTCTTCGTCCTCTCGTTCGTATTGCTCGGCGTGAGCAGGGCGCTCGCCTCGGGGGCGCTCGGCTCTTGGTTTGTCGACCAATTGCTAGAGATCGACGGCGATATCGACCTCCAACCTCCCTTGGCTCACGCCAACGTGTTTGTGATCGCCGGTCTCTGCCTCGGCTCGCTCGCGGGCGGTTGGATCCCGCGCCGCTTCGACCACCTCGCGACAGATAGCATGGCGGTATTTACCCCCTTGTCGATGACCCTGGTGTTCTCGATCGGCATCAAGCTCGTCAACCTCATGCTGGTGTCGCTCGCGGTCAAAGAGCAGCGCGGGTCTGCTTCGCTTCGACCGGCCTTAGGGCAGATCCCAAGCCAACTGTCGACCGCATTCGTAGAGATCCGGCAGAACCCCACCATCATGCTGGTGCTGGCTACGACTTTTGGTGGTGCGCTTGCGCTGATGAGCGTCGAGACCTTTTGGCAACCCCGCTTTGCCGGCTGGCTCGGCTCAGAGAACACCCACGTGTTTGGGCTCCTCATGACAGGCGCTTTCACGGTAGGGATCATCGGGAACCTGGCGTCGATCCCGTTGAGCAAGTGGCTCAAGGGCCGGCACGCTCTGGTGGCGGCGCTGGCGCAGGCTGGTGGAGGCATGGCTGTAATCCTTCTGGCGTTCCAGACAGACTCCTTCACGGCGGCTGCTTTTTTCTGGCTTTTCTACCTAACGGGTGGCGTGCTCGGCTCTCCGGTGGCAGCGATTTTCAACCGGGAAGTGCCTTCTGAAAGGCGCTCATCGATGCAGTCGGTGATGTCGCTCGCAGGGTACGCCGGCAGTTTCCTGGGCAGCGCGGCTCTAGGGTATGTGGCTAAGGTCAACGGAATCGGTACGGTGTGGTTCGTTTCGGGATTGATTTTGGCGGCGTCGGCGGGGCTTTTCCTGCTGATCGATAACCGGACGAGAGTACAAGGCACAGTCGACCCAGGCGATCACGCGCCCGTTGCAGGAGGGTGATCTGATCGGAATGCGGTCGCAATTCCGGCTTTAGGGCTAGTGCGATTTACCACCATCATGCCTAGGCCGAAGGGAACGTGGCGTGTTTTTCGTGCGATTCGGGTCGAGGTAACTTGAATACACCTTGACTTTTTGCACGTATTCGTAACGATCATGCGGTCGTTTTGCGCTAACATCTAGGGTATGAAGTTAAGGTACGTATACTGGCAAGCTAACGAGGTCTGGCTCGGATATTTGGATGAATATCCAGATTACTGGACCCAAGGCCATACAGAAGACGAGCTGCTCGAGAATTTGATTGCTCTTTACCAAGATTTGACGAGTGGAGCCATCGAAGCTGTTCGCCGCGTCGCCGAAATCGAAGTAGCTTGAAGCGACGGGACTTGATCAGAAGGCTAGATAAAAACGGGTGCCTCCTCATCAGACACGGTCGCAGGCACGACTGGTACCAAAACCCCCACACGAAAGTCTCCCAGGCCGTCCCGAGACATCGCGAGATCAACGAGCAACTTGCCAGACACATCCTCAAAATGCTTCAGCAAGAGTGAGACGATGGATTCTACCCTCAGGCGTCACTGCGGCCTCTAGCACCCTGTACTACACTTATTGGTAGGAAGTGCACTCCTTGTGGGTAAGGTTGGAGAGAGAAAAAGAGCACCGTGAAGCGGCTCGTTCGGCTCAGGAACTACGCAACAACCACCTCCGTTGCATCCTGAACCGGACGATCCATTTTCGTTTTTGACACCGCCCCTCCGGGCTGTAACGGCCATCGCGACCACAATTTGCAGGGCTCAACGCCGGTTGCTACGGTGAGCCTTCGCCATCGTCTCCGAGGCAGACCCCGACCTGGCGCGCGGTGGTGATCCAGGGATGGTTCAAGGGCACGGTCTTGCGCTTGCCGACCACGTCTTCGAGGGGTATGGGCTCTGCGCCGTTGCCGCGGGCTGCTACCATCACGCCGAAGACCCCTCTATCGATCAGACCGGCACAGGCCGTGCCGAGCCGGGTTGCGAGGATCCGGTCTCCCGCCGATGGAGTCCCTCCGCGCTGCAGGTGGCCGAGGATGGTCACGCGCGACTCGAGCTCGGTTAGGGTTTCGAGTTCTCGCGAGAGGTCCATGGTTCGGGTACGGAGTTTTTGCTCGATGGCGGTGAGCTTCTGCCTGGCCTCTCTCTTCTCTTTGCCCTTCGCTTTGGCGAGTGACGTTTCGGCCTGCTCGCGTTCGGCCGCAAGCTCCTTCGACATCGCTCCTTCTGACACCGCCACGATACTAAAACGGCTCCCGGCACGGCTGCGGGTGCGGATCGCCGCGGCGATTCCTTCTACGTCGTATGGAATTTCGGGGATCAAGATCACGTCGGCGCCACCGGCGAGGCCCGCGCCCAACGCCAGCCAGCCCGCGTTGTGGCCCATGACCTCGACTACGATGATACGGTGGTGGCTGTGGGCGGTGCTGTGGAGCCGGTCGATCGCCTCGGTGGCGATCCCTAGGGCGGTGTCGAAGCCGAAGGTGATGTCGGTCATGGCAACGTCGTTGTCGATCGTTTTTGGAAGGGTGATGATGTTGAGGCCTTGTTCGACGAGCCTGAAGGCGTTCTTTTGGGTGCCGCCGCCTCCGAGACAGACCAGTGCGGTCAGTTGGTGCCGCTGATAGGTCTCGACGATGGCGCTCGTCATATCGACCCGTTTGTTCCCGACTAACATCTTGTGGGGCTTGTCACGGCTCGTTCCTAGGATCGTCCCCCCCACGGTGAGAATGCCGGAGAGTTGGGGCAGGCTAAGACGCACGGTCCGGTCTTGCACCAGGCCCCGAAAACCGTCGCGGAAACCGATCAGCTCCATGCCGTAGATGCCGATAGCCGCTTTCCCCACCCCGCGGATCGCTGCGTTCAACCCCGGACTGTCGCCACCTGCCGTTAATATGCCTACCAATTTCGCCATATCACCACCATGGTACCCGTACAACGCCTGCAACCGAAGGGAATTCTCTCAGTCGGTAGCCTCGTTTTTGGCCTGAGATGCTTTGCGAGTCTTTCTAGGTCTTCACTGCCGCACCCGGTACGCGGTCTCAGTCCGTGGTCCCTCGGCCTCTACACCCCCGTGGCGCTGTCAAGCAGCTCCAAGCGCCATCGGGTTGGCGGGGTCAGCGGCCCACTCCTGCAGCGAGGCGGTATAGACGGCCACGTCGGTATACCCGAGCCTGGTCATCACGAACGCGCTGGCCGAGGCCATGATGCCGCCCCCGCAGTAGGTGATGGTGCGGGTCTCTTTGTCGCTGGTATGGAGGGTAGCCAATTCCTCCAGCGGCCGAAAGCGACCGGTCTCGTCGAACAGCGCCATGGCGTATAGATTGGTGGCTCCGGGGATGTGACCCGGCCGGGCGTACATCGACTGTTCTCCCCGAAAGTGCTCTTCTGGGAAGGTGTCGATCAAGCAGACCCCCTCGGCACCGATCGAGGCGAATACTTCGTCGCGATCCGCGATGAGCTGTGGACGGAGCGAGGGCGTGAGCGTCTTTGCCGCACGCTCGACCGGCTCCGTCGAGATCGGCCGTCCTTGGGCTTTCCAGACCTGCAGGCCGCCGTCGAGTAAGGCCGCCCGGTCGAACCCGACCCAGCGCAGCATCCACCAGACGCGGGCCGCCCACATCGACATAAAGCCGTCGTAGAGCACGACGCGCGAATCGTCCCCCACTCCTAGAGCCCCCATCACCGCGCAAAAGTGCTCCGGGTTCGGGAGGGCGAACTCGATCGGCTCCGCAGTGTCGCTAAGATCGCCCATAAGATCGGCGAACCCCGCACCGGGGATGTGACCGGCACGATAGTCTTCGCGGCCACTTACGTTGTTCCATCCGCTGCCCTCCCCCATCACGGTCCTGACGCTGCAATCGAGCACCACGAGCTCAGGATCATCGAGATGAGCGGCCAGCCATTCGCTGCTCACGAGCGTATCCATTGTCGGTTGTTTCATTCGACTCCGCTCCTCTTTTTAGAATGTGTCGCGGCAAAAAACCACAAGGCTCCACCCTTACCGTTCCGCGATTTCCGCTCGCCGGCAAGGGACAAAAGACCCGCTGGCCGAATGTTTCGAACCACCGAAGTCGAACGCTCGGTGCCTGGCAGGTTGCTCCCGCGCAGCGGTGATGGGTCCGTCCTGCTCGTTCTACCGGGTTTAATCGTTCTGGTGGCGGTTCACTCGTTTTATAGGCTGCGCCGTGGGGCGCCGGCACCGGTGCACCACGCGATCCTCACCAGGCTGCAGGTGAGTGACTGCAACCCGGTGAGGCCTGGTAAGGTCTGCGGGCCGCGAGCCGGCAGAGCGTTCTGTTCGGCCTGGTGCCTATGTCGAGGCCGGTCTCGACGCCAGCGGCGCCCGACATTAGCGCTTAGAGCGTGATACCGATTCCGATTTGGGTCACGCAGAGGGTACCCGAGGTCGCTTCGATCCGAAACATGCGGATGCCGCCGGCTTCTACGAACCCGACCGTTTGGCCTAGGCTGGTGTCGTTTGAAACCGAACCGCTCGGCCCTTCGATCACGCTGAAGGTGTAGGTGGCATCACCCCCACACAGCTCTGGGTCTACCACGACTTGTATCGAGGTCACGGCCTCGTAGAGCGGATCGGTGACGGCCTCTGCCAGGGTGATGTCGATCCCAGCACCGCTACTGATGGAAAGCACGCCGCCCTCGTTATAGACGGTGGCGTCATCCACAATATCGAAGGTTGCGGCGTACTCACTGGGACCACCTCCCGGGGCGAGCAGTGCCACGGCGTGCGACCCGACCAGATCGCCCGACGGAAGCAGCCCGAAGTCGGGCTCGTGAAACGAAACGTCAGCTACACATGTCAAGGTCTTCTTCTTCACCGAGGATGAGTTTGAGGCCGTGTCGACCGCGTTGACCTCGACACTCGCCCGGCCGACTTCGACGCAGCTCAGCTCCACCATCGTGGTGTCATCTAGAGGTCCGGCCGGTTTTTCGGGCGGTCCGGGAGACTCGCCCGTGGCGAGATCGACTACGGTGTCACCGCTGAGATTGGAGAGCGTCAACTCGTAGAGATCGATCCCGCTCGCCACGCCCTCACCCGCAGCGCTCGGCTTATCGCTCGCTACGACGGTAATGTTGAAGGCCTCTCCGACTCGTTTTTGGGTGCCGCCTTCGATCGTAACGCTCGTCACTTCGGGGCGCTTCGTTTCGCTCACGCTGAAGTCGACCTCGCCGAAGCCGACGTTATTGCCACCGTCTGTAGCCCGGCAACTGATGTTTGCCGCCCTCGACCGACCCGTTACGTTCGGCGTAAAGGTGATCGATAGGGTAAACGGATCGGTGGTCGCCGTCTGTGACTGGCCGTGGCCCGGGTTAATGCTGCCGTCACCGGAGTTCAGAAAGGGAGCCACCGTGTCGAGACCGCTCTCCGCCGCAGAGAAGGTCGTCGCATCTTCAGATTTGCACGCAAACGTCTCCTGCACCCCTTCGATGACATCACTGGGCACGGTGACAAAGCTGACGGCAGGCGGGTCGTCTGTGGCGGAGAAGGCCACGCCGATGATGGCGCCGATGATGGCACCCGTCGCCGAAGCCTTACCGACCAAGGCGTCGGCTCCAAATAGGGCCGGCTCGAGTGGCTCGCCCTCTGCGCCGTGGGCTGCCAAGGTCGTGAGGTACTGAGATTGCGTGACGTAGACCGCCCCCAGTTCCTTCTCCGTTTCAGACGCCCGCGCCAAGGCCTTACGATAGTCCTCCACACGCAGTACCAGCTCGTCGAGCAACGGAATCTGGTCTGGCGCGTGTTCTTCAAACGCAGCGCGAATCTTAGGGTCCAATACGCAGTCTTCCAGCGCTACAGTAAACGCTGCCAATATCGCATCTGGATCGCCTACCGTGGGCAGGTCTGTTTCGAGCGCAAAGGGCACCGAAACCTGGGTTCCGTTTACCCGCAACGTCACCTCGGAAATCGCTTCCGAGGGTACACCGCTGAGGTAGAAGACCGCGTGGTTTGCCGAGGCGTGCCAGGCCTCCTGTGTGAAACCGCCGACGTCTAACACGTTGTTGCCTGGCGAGGGATCGAAACCGGAGCCGACGAGCGCGATCGGGGTCCCGAAGGGTGCGCTCGTGATCGCCGGCAGGTCGAGATTCGGCGTTTGCAGGGTCGCCTCGCTGATCAGAAAAGGGATCACCCTGTCGACCTGCAAGGAGCCGGCCCCGGAACCTCCCGTTCCGGCGCAAGCAGAGAGGGCTACGAGTAACGCGAAACCGACACAGAATCGTAGCGTGCTACCAGTTCTAGATTTCAAGGCCTACCTCCTATACGTCAACCCGCGTGAGGGCACCCGCGAGAGAGTAGATCGCTCATATCCGGTCCGCTCTTCGTCTCGCAACGCCGGTACCGCGCGTCCAGGGCTTCGCGTTCACTTCTTCACCACGGGGTGCTACGGGCAGCGACAAGGTGTGGCACGTCCCTAATGCCGCTCCCCTTGCCTCGTTGTGCGGATTCTACTTCGCG
>CP070651.1:3556631-3573088 GCA_020354625.1 Trueperaceae bacterium | reverse complement strand
CGCTACGAAACCGACTTGGTAAACACCGCGGCCCAAGCCACCGAGCTGGCCGAACTGGTGGCTGAAGACAACGTCGGGGTTCTGCTCGATACCTACCACATGAACATCGAAGAGAAAGATGTCGAGGAGGCGCTTCGGCAGAGTCGTTCCAAACTGGTGCATCTCCACTGCGTGGAGCACGACCGCGGCGTGCCGGGATCGGGACACTTTTCCTGGACGGGCATCTTCGAGACGCTGCAAGACATCGGGTACGACGGCTGGCTCACGCTCGAGATGTTCATCCAAGCCGATCAGGCCGTCAGCCCGGACCTGGCCATTTGGCGGCCCATCGAAGCGGGCCCCGGCGAGGCGGCGCGGCGCGGGCTGGCATTTTTACGCGAGAGCGTGGCATAGGGGGGGTATCAGGTGGTTTCGATCGACGTGAAGAGAAGCGTTTTACAGGGGAGTGTGGTGTGACAGCAGAAGACATCAAGGCGTTCGGCGCGAGCCTGGCGGAGATCTTCGATCGAGAGCGCCACCATCTGGGGCAGCTCGACGCCGCACTGGGCGACGGCGATCACGGGGCCGGTATGGCTCGAGGGTTCAGCAGGGCCGCGCAGGCGATGGAGGCGGTAGAGTCGGGCGATGTCGGGAGCGTGTTTCAAGCGGGGGGGCAATCCTTCATGGCGGGCGCCGGTGGAGCGTCCGGACCCCTTTTCGCCACCGTCTTGTTGGAGCTGGGCAAGGCGAGTCGTGGGGTAGAGCAGTTGGGGCTTGCAGAGCTCGAGGCGGGTGTTCGGGCCGCTGCCGCCACGATCGGACGGCTAGGGAAGACGGAAGCGGGCGACAAGACCATGCTCGATGCGCTGCTCCCAGCTGCCGAGGTGCTCGGTTGCGCCGAACGTTCGGGAGAGCGGCTGGCGGTGGCCTTGCAGGCTGCGGCCGAGGCGGCCCGCAGCGGGGCAGAGGCGACGACGTCGATGCCGGCCAAAAAAGGGCGAGCGCGGTACGTCGAGGCGGCCGGGGTGGGTCATCCAGACCCTGGTGCCACGTCGATGGCGCTCTTTTTCGAGGCGCTGTACGACGTCTACAAGGAGGTTGAGGGTTCGTGAGGAAACTCATCAACCGGTCCGAAGCCATCGTCGACGAAATGATCGACGGCTACCTGGCAGCCTACGGCGACTACGTGTCGAGGGTCGAGGGTCGGCGGGTGGTGACCCGTGCAGTGCCCAAAGAGAGCGGCAAGGTCGGTCTGGTGATCGGAAACGGTTCGGGGCACGAGCCGATCGCGGTGGGTTGGGTCGGCCGGGGCATGCTCGATGCCAATGCGCTCGGTGAGGTGTTCGCGGCGCCTCCCCCCGACCTGATCCTCGAGGCTATTCGCGCTGCTGACCGGGGTGCAGGAGTGCTGCTCCTCATCTCGCAACACGCCGGCGACGTCCTCAACGGTGAGATGGCGGTGGAGCTGGCGCGGGCCGAAGGGTTTGAGGTCGAGGTGCTCCTGATGTACGACGACATCTCGTCAGCACCCAAAGGCAGCGAGAGCGAACGCAGGGGCGCTCCCGGGACGACCTTTATCTACAAGATCGTGGGGGCGAGAGCCGAGGAGGGGGCCGACCTGACCGAACTCAAGGCGCTGGGCGAACGGGTGCGGGATCAGACCCGCACCCTGAGCGCCGCGGTGGCACCCGGCATTTCGCCGCTGACCGGCGAGCCCATGTTCAGCTTGCCCGAAGGGGAGATCTTTCTCGGCATGGGCGTACACGGCGAGCCCGGCTTCAGGCGTATGAAGGGGGCGACGGCCGACGAAGTGGTGGCCGCCATGATGGAGGGTATTCTCGATGACCTGCCGTTCGAAGCGGGGGACGAGGTGCTGGCCTTCGTCAATGGGGCGGGGGGAACCACCCTGATGGAGCTGCTGATCGTCTACCGGGCGGTGGCGAAGATTCTCGGTGCGCGCAGTCTACGTGCCTACAAGCCGCTGGTGGGAGAGTACGTCACCACCCAGGAGATGGCCGGCTTTTCGATTTCGCTCTGCCGCGCCGACGAGGAGATGAAACGCCTCTGGGACGCCCCCGTCGCGGTGCCCTTTTACCATAGGTAATCCGGAGCGCTGCATGGATGACGTCGTCGTTCTCGGTTGCGGCCTGTCGCCTTTTCGCTCATCGCGCTTCGACGGCTCGATCCGCGACTGGGTGGCCGAGGCCGTCTTGGCGGCCTTGGCAGACAGCGGCCTGGAGCACCAGCAGATCGATCAGAGCCTCATGGCGTACGAGAGCGACCATCTGGCCGGGCAGATCGGCCAGGGTGTGATCTGGCACGACACCCTAGGGCTGACACCCCGGCCGACCGCTCGTATCGAGGGATGCGGTGCCACGGGGGGGCTGGCGCTTCGCAGCGCGTTCGCTTACCTGAGGGCGGGCCTGAGCCGGTGCCTGTTGGTGGTGGGGGCCGAGCGGGTTGGCAAGAGCGTCAGCACCGCTACGGCCGGCGAGATCTTCGCTATGTCCTCCGACACCGATTGGGAGCTCCCGGTGGGCGGTCATTTCACTGCCTACTACGCCCTGTTGATGCGCGAGCACATGCGCCGTTACGGCACCACCGAAGAGCAGCTGGCGCTCGTCTCGGTGAAAAACCACGGCAACGCCCGCTACCACCCGCTGGCGCAGAAGCCGAAGGAGCTCACCGTCGATGAGGTGCTGGCCTCGCCGCTGATCGCTTCGCCCTACAAACTCCTCGACTGTAGCCTGCTCTCAGACGGTGCGGCAGCGGTGATCCTCGCCAACCGGAGCTGGGCGCAGGCCAACGTACCTCGCTTTTCAGAGCGTCCGGTCGTCGCCCTGACCGGCAGCGGCTGTGCCACGGACTATGCACGTGCCGGTGACCGGCCGCGAGACGCCCTGGCGCACTTCACGGCCAAGCGCCTTGCCGGCGAAGCAGCCTACGCCATGGCCGGGATCAGCGAGCCGCTTGAAGAGATCGATGTAGCCGAGGTCTACGATTCGTACACCGGCGCAGAGTTGATGGCCTACGAAGCACTCGGCTTCTGTCCGCCCGGTACCTCGGGACCTTTGAGTGAAGAGGGCGTCTTTTCCCTGCAGGGTGAATTGCCCGTCAACCCTTCGGGCGGCCTGCTCGGCTTCGGCGCCGCAGCCGGAGCGACCGGCGTCGCCCAGGCGGTAGAGATCACTGCGCAGCTGCGCGGCGAGGCCGACCCGAGGCGTCAGGTAGCCGGCGCCAAGCGCGGCCTCAGCGATTGTCACGCCGGGACCTGTACCGTGGCGGCGGTGCATATTTTCGAGCGTAAGGACATCTGATCAGAAGTTTCGACCGGGAGAGCGCATGAACTTGTCGCACTACAGCAACTATCAAGACATCAAGACCAACTTCAAATGGGAGATCCCCGAGGCGTACAACATCGCCACCGAGGCCCTCAGCCGTTGGGCCGAGCATCGCGGCCGGGTCGCGATCTTTTATGAAGACGCGGCCGGCTATCGTGAGACCTGGACGTTTTGGCAGCTCGAGCGGCTCACCAACCGCCTCGCCAATCTTCTCAGAGAGCTCGGAATCGAGGCCGGTGACCGGGTCGGCATCGTGCTGCCGCAGGTACCCGAGACGGCCGCCGCCCACTTGGCCATCTATAAACTCGGCGCGATCGCCGTGCCGATGTCGATGCTGTATGGCTCTGAGAGCTACACCTATATCCTGACCGACTGTGCTGCCAAAGCGGTGATCGTGGACAGCGCGTACGCCGGCAAGCTGCGCGCCGTTCGGGCGAAGCTACCCTCGTTAGAACACCTGATCGTTCGGGGAGAAGCCCAGGCGGGCGAAGTGGCTCTGGGCCCGGCGCTCACGCGGATGCCGGTGCACTTCGAAACGGTGCCCACCAAATCCTCCGACCCGGCCCTACTGCTCTACACCTCTGGCACTACCGGCCATCCCAAGGGTGCCCTCCACGCCCACCGCATCCTGGAAGGGTACCTCCTGACCGTTCAGCTCTTTTTCAATATCGACTTCGATGCCTCCACGCTCTTTTGGACCCCGTCGGATTGGGCCTGGGTGGGGGGCTTGCTCGACATCCTCCTGCCCGCGTTGGCGCTCGGCCGCCCGGTGCTGGCCTACAATGGTCGTTTTCAGGTGGATACGGCCTACGAGCTGATGAGCCGCTACGGGGTGACGCACGTGTTTCTGGCGCCGACAGCGCTCAAGATGCTGGCTCAAGTCTCCCGTCCCAAAGAGACCTACGACCTCGACATCAGGGTGATCGCCAGCGGTGGCGAGTCGGTGGCAGACGAGGTGCTTCGTTGGACGGAACGTGAGCTCGGTGCGGTTTGCAACGAGTTCTACGGGCTTACCGAGGTCAACCACTTGGCGGGCAGTTGCGCCCGCCTCTGGCCGATCCGCCCGGGTTCGATGGGCAAACCCTACCCAGGGCGCGAGGTCGAACTCCTCGATGATGAGGGCCGCAGCGTGCCGCCCGGTACCATCGGGCAGATCGCGGTGCGGCCGGGTGACCCCACCATGATGCTCGAGTACTGGAAAAAACCCGAAGCCACCGCGGACCGGCAGCGCTGGGGCTGGGTTCTGACCGGGGATCTCGCCTACCGCGACGAAGAGGGCTATATCTTCTTCAAAGGTCGCAACGACGACATGATCAGCAGCGGTGGCTACCGGATCGGACCGGCCGAGGTTGAAGAGGTGCTCTTGCGCCACCCGGCGGTCGCCGAGGCGGCGGTGGTGGGGAGCCCCGACCCGGTGCGCGGACAGATCGTGAAGGCGTTTATCACGTTGGCGGAGGACTACAGTGGTGGGGAGGCGTTGGTGACCGAGCTTCAGCAGCTCGTCAGGGAGCAGCTCGCCGCCTATAAGTACCCCCGCGAGGTCACCTTCGTCGATCACTTGCCGACCACCACTACCGGCAAGCTGAATCGCCGGCAGCTACGCCTGCTCGAGGAGGAGGCAAAGGGTGGATCCCAAGGTTAAGCTCGAGCTCGAGCGACTACGGGCCGACGACCCTCTCGGGCGAAGCGAGGATCCCTTTGCCGACTTTCGCGAGGTGCTTCTCTTGGGGCTCGAGCACCGCTTTCGCTACCGTCACAGCCTCGGCAAATCCTCCCGTTTCTTCCTGGCCCTCGAAGAGGGGGTGCTGTTGGCCACGCGGTGCGAGCGCTGCGGCCGGGTGTGGCTGCCGCCGCGGCCGGTCTGCCCGAACGATCTGCAGGTGACGCGCTGGACCGAACTCTCCGGCAAGGGGACGTTGGAGAGCTGGACGCTCTGCCCGAGAGCCCCCCATTACGCCCGTACCGGCGAGCCCTACCTGCTCGCCTACGTTGCGCTCGAAGGTGTTTCGACGCTGTTTTTGCACCAGCTCCGTGGGGTCGGGCCGGACGCCTTGCAGCACGGCATGGAGCTGCATGCGGTGTTTGGTAACGAACCTGTAGACCACCCGCTCGAGCGCTTCTGGTTCGAGCCGCTAGAGCTGTAGGCGGGGAGTCATTGGATGGCTGAGAGAGACGAGACCGGCCCGGAACGGCACGTTTCTGCCGGGTTGGTACGGCTAGTGTCGATCGCTTGCATGTTGGCGGTATTGTTCAATCTCGCGCTGGCGGTCTACCTGGTCTTCTGGATCGTGCCGGGGCGTGCGGTTGCCGGCTATGAAGCGGAGCTGGAGGGTTTGCAGCGCGAGGTCGCCTCGCTGCGGGAGGCGCTCGCGAACGCGGCCGAGCCTTCGGTAGGGGAGCTCCATACCGTGCACTGCTTCGGCGGTTGTCCCCGCGGCGCCCCCGAGACGAACGACCTCATCGTGCGCGAGATCTACACCCTGAGCTCCAACGACGAGACCAAGTTCGCCGATTGGGTGGCCTACCGGGTCAGCCGTGACACCATCGGTTCTGGCCGCGACCGGGTGTGGAGACGCGACCCCTGGCTCGGGCTGGACGAGACTCTCGAGCCAGGGGCGTACCGCGACGCCAACCGGCTCTTGGGCACCGACCGGGGCCACCAGGTGCCGCTGGCCAGCTTCACCGGCACGCTTTACTGGCAGGATACCAACGTGCTGTCGAACATCACCCCGCAGCGTTCCGAGCTGAACCAGGGCCCTTGGCGCGAGCTGGAGGAGGCCGTGCGCGAGCTGGCCAGAGGGGGAGACCCAGTCTACGTCGTCACCGGTCCACTCTACCGCCGGACCATGCCGAAGCTGCCGGCCGCAACTGTAGAACACCAGCTCCCCTCGGGCTACTTCAAGATCGTCATTCGGCAACAGGCGAACGACATCAGGCTGGCAGGTTTTATCTTGGACCAGGAGACGGAGCGTTCCGCCGACTACTGCAGCGGGCTGACCACGGTCGACGAGGTCGAGCGCGAGAGCGGGCTCGATATGTTTCCGCGTTTGGATGAGCTCGAGCAGGGTGCGCTCGAATCAGGTGTGG
Organism: Trueperaceae bacterium; assembly: GCA_020354625.1. Lineage (GTDB taxonomy): Bacteria > Deinococcota > Deinococci > Deinococcales > Trueperaceae. The sequence goes on along the minus strand of CP070651.1, from coordinate 3,566,681 downwards.
GTGCGCTCGCCGAAGCGCTCGGTTGTGGCTAGGTGCTTTCTTAAGCCCAGGGACGTCAACCGAGCAGTAGAAGGCATCAAGGGAAGGTGATGAGGAATGAGTGATGAGTAATGCGTGCTGCAAACGTTCATGTCTGAGCTAGTCTGCAGCGACAGTTGTATCTGAAAAAGAGGTGATGGGTAAAGAGTAATGGGTAATGCGTGGGTGACGGGCGAACGGTTTGGTTCAACCGTGACCTTCGCAGCGCCCATCACTCATCACCCATTACCCATTACCTGTTTTCGAGGTACTCCCGCCAGCCGCCGAACTCGGTGATCTCGCGTTGCCCCTCGCATAAAAAAGCCTCGCCGAGCACGCCCAGCACCTCGCTCCCGTCCGAGAGCATTACCTTGCCGATGCAGAGCCCGGGCGGCTCCTGCTGCAAGATGGTGCTGACGGACGCGACCGGCAGCTCCCAGATCTCTAAGCTCACCGAGGTCCCGCCCGAGTGCACCCGCTGCATGGCGGGGTGAACGTCACCGATCGACCAGAGCCGGTATTCCGGCGCGGTCTTCGCCTCTCTGACAAAGTTCGCGCCCACATTGAGCAAGTTTTTGTTGAGCTCGAGCCCACGCATCAGGGTGCCGTTGACGGCGAGTTGAAGGGTTTCCATTGGTCCTCCTGGAAAGGGTGTGTGGACAGATAGCTACTTATCCGCTTGACTGTTGCTGTTACCAGGTCTGGCCGTGCCAGACCTGGTAACAAAATCTCACTTGCCCCACGCATAGTTGACGCGCCGGGGGTCGGCGCCGGCGGCCAAGACCCGGCCCGAGGCGCTCGGGGGCTTGAGGTCGCCGGCCAGCGAGACGCCGCCTGCGTCGAACTCGTACTCGGGCCAGAGGTGGATCTTGTGCCCTCGCGCTTCGAGATCTGCGCGCACGCGTTCGGGGATGCGGCGTTCAACACTCAGTCGTCCAGGGATATGGACGTGGGGATAGAACGAGTCGGGGAAGCTGAAAGCGGCGACGCGTGGTGCCTCGACCGCCTGCTGCGGCAGCATTTCGAAGTGTACGGTGTTGAGAAACGCCTGCAACATCGCTTGCAAGATGACGTCCCCACCGGGGCAGCCGAAGGGCATGACCATGGCGTCCGCGCCCTCGCCGGGCCTCACAGCGATCGCCGGCGAGGGGGTGAGACGGGGGCGCTTGCCGGGCGCGATGGCGCTGGGGTGCTTGGAATCGAGCCGGCTCTGTACCCCGCGCGGTGAGGTGATGATGCCGAGCCCGGGGACGATCGGTCCGCCGTCCAAGGTGTCGCTCGGCATGGCGCTGAAGGCGTTGCCGTCGCGGTCGATCACGCAGAGGTAGGTGGTGTCGAAGCGCTTTCGCGCCGGGCCGGTAACGGTCGGCAGGTCCGGCAGGGCGGCGTCGGCCCTGATGTAGCTCCGCAGGTCGTCGGCGTGCTCTTTGGAGAGCAGGTGCTCGAGGTCGACCTCGACGAAGTTGGGGTCGCCGTAGTAGCGTTCCCGGTCGGAAAAAGCCAACTTGAGCGACTCGGCCAGCGTGTGCAGATAGGCAGCCGAGTTGTGCTCCATGGCACTCAAATCGAAGCCCGCCAGGATCGCCAGCGCCTGCAGCATGGCCGGGCCTTGCGAGTAGGGGCCGGTGGTGTGGACGCGGTAGCCGTGGTAGTCGATGCTCGGCGCCGGGGCGACCTCGCAGCGGAACTCGGCCAGGTCTTCGAGGGTGAGCCAGCCGCCGCCCTGCTGGTTGAAGCGTACGATCTGCTCGGCCACCTCGCCTCGGTAGAAGGCCTGGCGGACGTTTTCAAGGGCTTCGTCTCGATTCACGCCGCGCTCGGCCGCCGCCATCGTCTCGAGCAGCGCGGCCAGGTCCGGTTGGCAGAGGCGTTCACCGGTGACCGGTGGCCTGTTTTCGGGCCAGTAGACCCTGCGCGAGGACTCCCAGTCGCCGAAGCCGCTGCCGAAGATCTCCAGGGCGGTGGCGGTGCGGAAGTCGAGCGGGAACCCATCCCGCGCGTAGGCGATCGATGGGGCCGCCACCTCGGCGAACGACCAGCTGCCGAACCGCCTCAGCGCGGCGATCCAGGCGTCGGGAGCAGCCGGGACTACCGCAACGGGGGCTCCGAGGGGCATGTCGTCGCCGAAACGCTCAACGAACGTCTCAAGGCTGACCTTGCGTCCCCAGCTGCCGACGCCGCTGATGCTCCACACCTCGTCTGAGCCGGCCTGACGTACCAGGATCGGCGCCACCCCCCCGAAGTTGGCCATGTCGACCTGGATGACGTTGCAGGCGATCCCTCCCGCCACTCCGGCGTCGATGGCGCTGCCACCGCGCTCGAGCACCTGCGCGGCGATGTGCGCCACCAGCGGGTGCCCGGCCGAGATCATGTAGTGCTCGCCGACCAGGGTGGGCCGCATCGATTCGGGTGGGGGGAAGACGTCGGGGGTGGGGGAGTCGAAGTTGCGCATCCCCCCCGTGCTCTTTTTCTCTACCATGCTCTCACCAGAACCTCCATGACGCGGCAGGCAGTCTCGATCTCCTCGAGCGCCACGAACTCGTCGGCGGTGTGGGCGTGATCGGACGAGCCCGGGCCGAAGACGGTGCAGCTGTCGCTGTCGAGTAGGGCGGCTATCATCGAGGCGTCGGTGTAGGCCTCGTGTCCGTCTGCGCCGCCCGTTTCGAGAGGCCGGCCCGTCACCTGTTGGTAGGCCTCGCGGAGCCGGGTCACGATGATCGAGCTTTCGGCGGCCTTGACGGGCGGGCGGGCGACGCCGAGCGGCGCGATCTCGAAGCCGGCGCCCGGAAATTCCTGGACCGTCTCGTCGAACACCGTCTGTACCAACCCCTCTACCTCAGCCATGGTCATCGGCGGTACCAGCCGCAAGTCGAGCTGGGCCTCACAGGTTGCAGGCACCACGTTGGTGGCGACGCCGCCCGTTATCGTCCCGCAGGTGAAGCGGGGCCGGCCGAGCAGTGGGTCCTCGTAGGGTAGAGCGGCCACCCTGTCCTTGAGCCGGTCGACGGCCCTGGCCATTACGTGGTTGGCGTCGACCCCCAAATGGGCGCGGCCGGCGTGCGCCATGCGACCGTGGGTTTTGACCGCAAGCCAACGGAGCCCGATCTGGGCGATGCGCAGCCGCAAGCCGGTCGGCTCGAGCGCCAGCACCTGGTCTTCTTCGCCGACCAGCCCGTCTGCCACCAGCGCGTGAACGCCGGCCATATCGGGCGCCTCTTCGTCGACCGTCAGCGCCAGCACCACGTCACCGCCGGGCGGCTCCGAGTGGGTGAGGGCTTCAATGGTGCCCAGGGCCACCGCCATGCCCGACTTCATATCGGCTGCGCCCCGGCCGTAGATGCGGCCGTCTTGAACGCGCCCTTCGAAGGGGGGCACGGTCCAGTCGGGGCCTGCCGGCACCACGTCGGTGTGGGCCGAGAGGATCAGCCGGGGGGAGGTTCCCCGTCCGGGGATGGTCACGATCAGGTTGTCGCGGCCCGGTCGCACCGCCTGCCGGATGACCTCGAGCCCCATCCCGCTGAGGCGCCGGTAGAGCCAGTCGGTGCAGGCGCCTTCTTGTGGGCCTGGGTTCTGGCTATCGATTTTGACCAGTGAGATGGTGTCTTCGATTGCGCGCTTGGTGTCGATGGTAAGTGTTTCGATTGCGTTAACCACTGAGAGCTCCTGCATCTACGTTGATCGCCTCTCCCGTCACCGCCGAGGCCGCGCTCGAGCAGAGCCAGAGGCAGACCGCCGCCACCTCGTCTGGGTTGACCAGGCGCTTGGCGGCTGCAACCTCGGCCATTTCCTGCCAGACGGTCTCCACCTCGCGGCCTTCGCGCGCGGCGATGTCGACCGCTACCTTTTTCAACATGGGACTGTCGACGTTGCCGGGGCAGACGGCGTTGGCGCGGATGCCATCGGCAGCGGTCTCGGCAGCGAAGCTCTCCACCATGCCGATGAGGCCGAACTTCGAGGCGCAGTAGGCGGACGCCCCGGCCTCTCCGCGCTTGCCGGCCATCGAGGAGATGAACACGAAGCTCCCGGCCCGCTTTGTTGCCAGCATCGGCCGGACGAAGGCCTGGGCGCAGTAGAACGCCCCGTCGAGATTGACCGCCATGAGCCGCCGGTAGCTGGCCCACTCGGTGGCGGCTACGTCGGCGGTGAAGACCAGGCCGGGGGCGTACACGACCGAGTCGATGGGGTGCTGGCGGCAGATTTCAGCCGCCAGCCCGGTGATAGCCTCGGCGTCGGTGACATCGACGGCCCGGCTCCGGTGCTCGCCCGGCAAGCCGGTCAGCGCCTCCGAAGCGGCTCGTTCGTCCAGGTCGAGCGCCCAGAGGCTCGCGCCGGCAGCTGCAAAGGCCCGGCAGGTCGCCCGGCCGATGGCGCCGGCGGCCCCCACGATCACCGCCTGGTGAGGATCGGGGAACACGGCTACGAAACAGCCGCCAGCTCGCGCACCGCCTGTGCGATCGAGGCGGGGCCGGGTACGACCGCTTCTTCCAAGCTCAGCGCTGCCGGGATCGGCACGTCGGGGACGGCGTGCCGGGCCACCTGCTTGAGACCGCCCGGGCCGAGCGCTTCGATGACGCGGGTCACCAGCTCGCCCGAGAGCCCGAAGCTGAGGTAGTCCTCGTCGACCACCAACAGGCGTCCCGTCTTGCTCACCGAGGCGGCCACCGTCTCGCTGTCGAGCGGGACGACCGTGCGCAGGTCGACGATCTCGAGGTCGATGCCCTCGCGAGCGAGGTCTTCTGACACCTCCAGGGCGTACTCCACACTGGCGCTCAAGGTCGCTAAGGTCAGGTCGCTGCCTTCGCGCACCACCTTGGCCTTGCCCAGAGGGATGGCGTAGCGCTCTTCGGGCACGTGGCCGCCGTTCAAAAAGGTTTCGGCCTTCTTGAGCAAAAGCGCCTTGTGTTCGATGTAGACCACTGGGTCGTCGCTGCGGATGGCGGCCGACAAGAGGCCCTTGTGGTCAAAAGGTGACGAGGGCGCCACCACCTTCATGCCGGGGAGGTGGGCGAAGAGGCCCCAGAGGCACTGCGAGTGCTGCGCCGCCGAGCCGATGCAGCCGCCGGCCGTCTTGATGACCATCGGCACCCTCACGTTGCCGCCCGACATGTAAGGGATCTTGGCCATGGCGTTGTAGACCTGCTCGAGGCACACCCCGATGAAGTCGACGAACATGATCTCGACGATCGGTCTGAGGCCCGCCATGGCCAGGCCCACGCCCATGCCGGTAAAGGCCATCTCCGAGATCGGCGTGTCGCGCACGCGCTTGTCGCCGAAGCGTTTTTGCAGGGTGCGGGTGGCGCCGAACACCCCACCGATCTTGCCGACGTCTTCTCCCATGACCATCACGTTTTCGTCCCGCTCCATCTCGAGCCCGATCGCTTCGGCCACGGTCTGGGAGATGCTCAGGTTGCGAACGGCGCTGCTCATCGCTTGCCCCCCACGAAGAGGTAATCGAGCGCGCCGGCGGCCTCCGGCAGCGGCTCGGCCCGCACCTCGGCGAGGAGTTCAGCCATCTCTCGCTGTGAAGCCTCAGCCATGGCGTCGAGCTCGGCCTCGCCGGCCAGCCCTTCGGCCAGGAGCTTGCGCCTCGCGATGGTGATGGGATCGTGCCGTTCGCGCATCTCGCGCTTCTCCTTCATGGTCCGGTAGCTGTCGTGGTCGCCTTCGAAGTGGCCGCGGAAGCGGTGACAGCTCGCCTCCAAGATGGCCGGCCCCCGGCCGCTCCGGGCGTGATGAGCCGCCTCGGCAAAGGCTTCGGCCACGATGTCGACATCGGTCCCATCGACCTTCTTGCCCCAGGCGCCGTAGGCGCAGGCGCGCTCGGCGATGGTGGCGGTGGCCGACACGTCACCAATGGGGACGGAGATGGCCAGCTCGTTGTTCTCAACGAGCACCACCAGCGGCAGCTTCCAGGCCCCAGCGATGTTGAGGCACTCGTGGAAGGCGCCGTTGTTGGCGCCGCCGTCACCGGTCACGCCGACCGCCAGGTTGTTCTGCCCCTTCATCGAGAAGCTGTAGGCGTAGCCGAGCGCCACCGGCAGCGAGGCCCCCACGATGCCGCTGCAGGAGAAGTTGTGCTCGGCGTCGAAGAGGTGCATGTGGCCGCCGCGTCCCCGGCAGAGCCCCGACGCCTTTTCGAAGATCTCGGCCAGCATCGGCTTCATGGGCACGCCCGCGGCGAGGGCGTGGTAGTGGTTGCGGTGGGTGCTTACTACCGCGTCGCCGGGTTGGAGCGACTCCATCATGCCGGCCCCGATCGCTTCCTGGCCGATGCCAGTGTGGAGCTCTCCGTGGATTTCGCCCGTGGGCACCCCCTCGAGGCAGGCCTCGTCGAAGTGTCTCAGGGTGAGCATGGCGCGAAACCGTTCGAGCCTAGTCATCTGCTACCTCCTCAAAAAATTCAGTCAGTTCGAACACGCTGCCGGCGGGCTCGCGGCAGTAGGCGGAGCGCCCTTCGGAAAAGGTGGTGATCTCGCCGAGCAGCGTGGCGCCGAGCGTTTTGGCCTCGTCGAGTGCGGTCTCGAGATCGGGGACCGAGAAGGCGACGTGGCCGGCGCCGACCTGCAGGGGCGCGGCGCTCTCGGGCGGCAGGTGGCCGGTTGCAAAGGCGATGAGCTCGAGCACCTGCTCGCTTCCGGGCAAGATCAGTTGCGCTAAATCGCAGCTGAGCTCCGCTACGCCTGTCATGCTTCTGATCTCCGAAGTCATGCCGCGCGCTTCGAACAGCAGCTCGAAACCGAACGCTTCCCGGTAGAACTCCAGGGCGCGGTCGAGGTCGTTGACCGCCAACGAGGTGTGGTGCCAGCTAACCTCCAGCATGTGCTGCTCCACCCGGTATCAAGAGCCCATCCCCAGAAGCTTCATCAGGTTACCCCCCTCGATCAGCCGCCGGTGATCTTCGTCGGGAACGGCCTTGCGGATCTTGAGGCGCTCGAGCTCGAAATCGCTGCCGGGCCAATCGGTGCCCATGATGATCTTCTCGGGGCCGACGTCGCGGTAGGCGAGGCGCACCTCGAGCAGTTGGGTGCTCGAGGTCTCGAGGTAGATATTCCGGTTGCGCCCGGCGACGAGCAGGGCTTCGGTGACATTCCAGACCGTGCCCATGTGGGCGATCAGCACCGGTACGTCCGGAAAGTTACGGGCGATCTCTTCGATGCCGAGCGGGGTAACGAAGGGGTCGTCGAGGGCGTTGACCAGCACCGGCAGCCGGTAATCGCTGCAGGCGGTGAAGATGGGGTCCAACAGGCCGTGGTCGACGAAGTGATAGCCGTGCATGGTGGGGTGGAGCTTGAGCCCTTTGAGCCCGTGCTCCTCGACGCAGCGCCTCACCGTGTCGACCGCGTCGGCGTCGCGCGGGTTGACCTGCCCAAAGCCGATGATGCGGTCGGGATAGCTGCGCACCACCGAGGCCAGATAGCCGTTGTCGATCATCTGCCCCAGCGAGCAGCCGACGGCCCTGTCGATGCCGGCGGCGTCCATGTCGCGCAGCATCATCTCCACCGAGTAGGTCTCGGCGGTCAGGTAGTCAGACGTCTGGGCGGCTTGCCAGATGTTGTTGTAGGCGTCGATGATCATGTGGCTTCTCCCTGCTTGTGATCTCGTCCCGGTGGCCGCAGCGCGGACGGTTGGTAAGGCCGCGGCAGGTTGGTGGTTCCGGGGATGATACCGGCTACCCGGATCACCCCCACACAAAGTATACTTGGAGACATATCACAGGTGGGAATAGATGGGGCGCGCTGGAGGGCTCCACACCCAACGTGATCGCAACCTCATCTGCCGGCCGACTCTTCGGCATCGATGGGGGCGCTGCGAAAGGAGACTGTATGAGTCGTATCCGCTTTACCGTTCTGGCTTCGATCGTTTTTCTGCTTCTGGGAGCAGCCTCTGCCCAACAGTTCGGGGGCACCCTGGTGGTGGCGGCCGAGTCGATGGGCGACACCCTCGAGCCGGGCCTGTGGACCGGTTTCGGTAGCATCCACGTGCTCGACAACGTCGGCGAGGGCCTGATCCGCTCCGACTTCGTCAGCGGGGAGCCCCGGCCGGCCCTGGCCGAATCGTGGGAGATCTCCGAAGACGGCCTCACCTACACCTTCAAGATCCGCCAGGGCGCCACCTTCCACGACGGCACCCCGGTCGACGCGGCCGCGGTGGTGCGCAGCTTTAAGCGCTTCTCCAACGAGGAAGATCCCTCCTTCATCTCAGGGATGTACATGCAGTTCAGCCACGGCGACCCCAACTGGGAGTCACTCCAGGCCATCGACGATGCGACCGTCGAGCTGGTCTTGAAGGCGCCCGACTCCGCCCAGCTCCACCGGCTCTCGCGTCCCTCGGCCTACATCATCAGCCCGACCGCCCTCGATAGCTTCGGAACCGATATCGGCATCAACTACGTCGGCGCGGGCCCCTTCAAGATCGAAAACTTCGTGCTCGGGCAAGAGGCCACCCTGGTCGCCTTCGAAGAGTACTGGGCCGGCCGGCCGTTTCTCGACAAGATCGTGATCCGCGGCTTCCCCGACGAGGCCTCGATCCTGGCGGCGCTCGAGGCCGGCGAGGTCGACTACACCACCTACGCCCCCTTCCTGTCGGTTTCGCGCCTGCAGCGCTCGGGCACGGTCAACGTCGAGGTCGGTCCGGCGCTGGTCGATCTCTTCATCGGTGCCAGTGCCAAGAACGCGCCTACCAGCGATGTCAACATCCGCCAGGCGGTCAACTACGCCATCAATCGCGACAACATCATCATCGCCGGCTTAGACGGCTTCGCCGAGCCCCCGGCTTCGATCCTGAGCCCCACCGACCTCGGCTTCGACGCTTCCGGCCGCGACATCAGCCGTTACGATCCGGAGCTGGCCCGCGAGTTCATCGCCAAGTCGGGCCTCGAGACGCCGATCCCCATCGAACTGGCTTTCGAGAACAACCGCTTCTGGCCCCAGCTGGCCGAACTCGTCAAGACGGACCTCGAGGCGGTCGGCTTCGACGTAACCCTGGACCGGCTCGACTCGGGCACCTTCTGGGCCAAGGCCGGCGACGGTGAGCTGCAGCTGAGCATCAACCAGCGCTCTACCTTCATTCCCGACCCGGACGACAAGGCCTTGATGCTCCACTCGGTAAGAGCGGCTCCTGGGCAGACCTGGCACGCGCTCCTGCCCAACATTGCCGAGTTCGACCGGCTGATCGACGCCGGCCTCCTCGAGCTCGACTCGGACAAGCGCAGCGCCATCTACGCAGAGCTACAGGCGCTGGCGCTCGAGCAGATGCCCTACATCTACCTCGGCTACCTGACCCCGCCGGTGTTCGTGGCCAATCACGTCCGCGACGTTCCCGTGGCCCAGGCCGCAGCCGGCCGGGTGGTGCTGCGGGACGTGTGGCTCGACGCCAACTGAGCCGATTTCGAAGCGCAAGCGTAAGTAGGTAAAGAGTGATGGGTAATGGGTAATGCGTGGGTGACGGGCGAACGGTTTGGTTCAACCGTGACCTTCGCAGCACTCATTACTCATCACCCATCACCTCTCTTTCAGATGCAACAGTCGATGCAGACTGGCTCAGACATGAACGTTTGCAGCACTCATTACTCATCACTCATACCTCATCACCAAAAAGGTTTTTGTGACGACGTTGCTGAGACTCGAATAAGCGCCGAAGGGTACGGATGAGGTTGAATCCGGTTGACGCCGGTACCATTGCGAACCGCACAACTACGAAGAGTAGGGCGGCGGCATTTCGGCGTTTCTGGCGCAAGCACGACCTGGCCATCGTCGGTGGCGTCTTTTTCGTGCTGGTGGTCTTGAGCACGCTGCTGGCGCCGCTCTTGGCTCCCTACGACCCGGTGGCCATGAGCGTCACCGAGCGCTTCCAGCCTCCCAGCTTCAACCACCTCTTCGGCACCGACCAGTTCGGCCGCGACGTGTTCACCCGGGTGCTCTACGGCGGCCGGCCTATCTTGTTTACGGGCTTCGTGTCGGTCTTCGCGGCGCTGGCTCTGGGACTGGTGATCGGCATGGTGGCCGCCTACTGGGGCGGGGCGCTCGACAACGG
>CP070651.1:3543065-3556531 GCA_020354625.1 Trueperaceae bacterium | reverse complement strand
GATCACCAAAGAGGGTCATCCCTACAGCGATTTCTGGCTGCCGATCGGCATCCAGGGCCAGCACCCGCTGGGGTGGAACGACTGCTTCGTACACCAGGCGCGGCACATGCTCGAAGCCGTTGCACTCGGCAATCCGGTCGCGCCCCGCGCCAGCTTCGAGGACGGCTACCGGGTGGCGGAAACGGTCGACGCGATCGCGCGTTCGGCGGCCTCGGGTCGCTTCGAGGAGGTACGGTTCAGAAGCTAGACACCTCCACGTTGTGAGGCAACAACCCCAAATCCAGGTTGAACGTACTCGGTATAGTCGAAGACTCCCACGTTGAGGTCATGATAGTTCCGTGCAGGTAGTATCTGCCATTTGGCTAATGTATAATGCCAAGTGACATGAAACCGGCCGACCCTACCCCCTTTCAACCCCCTCCCGTAAAACCGCTCGTGCTCGGTGAGAGCATCGGCTTACAACAGACGGACACCGAGGGTCTTATCGGTGCGCTCAAGCGCGGCTTGCCTGCCAAGAGCTTCGAGCAACTCCGGGGGGTCCTCAGGCTGTCAAAGGCAGAGCTTGCCGAGGTGGTCGGCATCAGCGAACGCACGCTTATACGCCGCATGAACACGGGGCGTTTTACCGCTTTTGAGAGCGAGCGCCTCTACCGTATTGCCAGGCTTGCCGATAAGGCGAAAGACGTTCTCGAGGACTCCCAGGAAGCTGCTGTCTGGCTCAAAACATCCAAGCGTTACCTGAACGGCAAGACGCCCCTGCAATATGCCGACACCGAAGTGGGCGCGCAAACGGTTGAGAGGCTGTTGGGCAGAATCGAGCACGGGGTCTTTAGTTGACCCTCCAAGCATACCGGCTCACCAAGGCGATCTTCGCAGACAGAGCCTTTGACGGCGAAGGTGCCCGCCTCAACGGTGGCCGATGGAACCCGGCGGGAATTCCGGTAGTCTACCTGGCCGACAGCTTGCCGCTGGCCGTTCTCGAGACGCTGGTGCACCTTGAACGTTCACGCGTGCTCGACGCTTTTGTCTGGTTCGAAGTCATCTTTGCAGATGCGTTGGTATTGGGCTTACCCGCTGAGGAGTTGCCGCACGATTGGCAAGCAAACCCTGAACCCGCTTCGACAGTTGCCATCGGTGAGGCGTGGGCAAGGCGTCGAGCCTCGTTACTGCTCAGAGTCCCAAGCGCGGTGGTACCACAGAACAAACTCTATCTCCTCAACCCCGCACATCCGGATTTCGGCAGCGTAGAGATAACAGGTCCCTTCCCCTTCACCTTCGACCAAAGGCTTTCCTAGCAGAGAAGCTTACGTAGGGTCTCGGTACCTCGACTGAAGACGCGCTCGCTGCCGCCCACCGCAGCGGCCTCACCCGCCTCGACCGGCGCGTGGAGTGGTAGGCTCATATCTGCTAAGCACATCCAGGTTATGTCTGCGACAACGGACCTGAGGGCGGCCGCAGGTCCCATACTCGCTCCGCTCGCCCCCCGTTTGAGGCAATGCCTCAAACTCAAGTTGGAGGTTCTTAGACCGGAACGCCTTCCAAAGAGAGCTCATCGGCGAAGTGGCAGGCGGCGTAGTGCCCTGGGCTGACCTCCTCGAGAGGAGGAGCCTGCTGGGTACAGATCTCCTGGGCGTAACGGCAGCGCGGGTGAAAGTAGCAACCTGAAGGTGGACTGGCGGGGTTGGCGACCTCCCCTTGCAGCACGATCGGCTCAGACTTCAGGCCCGGGTCGGGTTTGGGAACCGCCGAGAGCAGCGCCTCGGTGTAGGGGTGTTTCGGCTGCAGGTAGAGCTCTTCGGTTTCCGAAAGCTCGACGATCTTGCCCACATACATGACCGCCACCCGGTCGGTGATGTGCTCGACCACGCTGAGGTCGTGGGCGACGAAGAGGATGGTCAATCCAAACTCTTCCTGGAGATCTTGGAGCAGGTTCAGGATCTGGGCCTGGATCGAGACGTCGAGGGCCGAGACCGGTTCGTCGGCGATGATCAGGTTGGGGTTGGTGGTGAGCGTCCTGGCGATGCCGATGCGCTGCCGCTGACCGCCGCTGAAGGCGTTGGGGTAGCGGTTGAGGTGCCCCACGTTCAGACCGACGATATCGGCCAGTTCCTTGACCCGGTCTTCGTAGGCCTTGCCGCGAACCCCCTGGGCCCAGAGCGGTTCGCCGATGATGTCCAACACCGTCATCCTCGGCGAGAGCGAGGAAAAGGGATCTTGGAAGATCATGTTCATCTCCCGGCGAAGCTTGCGCAGCTGTTCCTTGTTGAGCTTGGTGACGTCGACCACTTCACCGCTGTGGGTCTTTAGCTTGATCTCTCCCGAGGTCGGCTCGATCGCCCGCAGGATGCAGCGGCCCAGCGTCGTCTTGCCGCAGCCGGACTCCCCTACCAGCCCCAAGATCTCGCCGGCCCGGAGTTGAAAACTGACGTCGTCGACGGCCTTTACGTGGCCCACCACTCTTCGGATCAGCCCCTTCTCGATGGGGAAGTACTTGCACAAAGACTTGACGTCGAGGAGAACGTCGTCAGCCGGCATAATGCCCTCCCTGGTTCTCGGCCTCATCCACAGCCTCCCCCTCCTCCTGGTAGAGGAAGCAGCTTACTCGATGACCCGCTTCGGCTTCGACCAGTTGCGGGTCCCGGGTATTACAGAGGCCGTCGATCGCCTTGGTGCAGCGCGCATAGAAGGCGCAGCCCGGCGGACGGTTGATCGGCACCGGAACCGAACCTTCGATCGAGGCCAGCCGCGTGCGCTGTTTCTTGCCGACCTTGGGGACCGATTTGAGCAGCGCTTGGGTGTAGGGGTGGAGCGGGTTGGCAAAGAGGCTGTTGACGTCGGTATATTCGACGATCTTGCCCAGGTACATGACCGCCACCTCGTCGACCATGTTGGCCACCACCCCGAGGTCGTGGGTAATGTAGAGGATGGCCATGCCGAAGTCACTCTGCAGGTCGCGCATGAGCTGGAGCACCTGGGCCTGAACGGTCACGTCGAGGGCGGTGGTCGGCTCGTCGGCGATCAGGAGCGACGGCTCGCAGGCGAGCGCCATGGCGATCATGGCCCGCTGGCGCATCCCCCCGGAGAGCTGGTGCGGGTACTCGTCGACCCGCTGCTGGGGGTTGGAGATGCCCACCCGTGCCAGCATCTCGATCGCCAGTTGCCGCGCCGCCCGGCGGCTGCTCGTGCGGTGGAGTCGGATGCCCTCGACGATCTGGTTGCCGATGGTGTGAAGCGGCGAGAACGAGGTCATCGGCTCCTGGAAGATCATGGCGATGTCGCCCCCACGGATGGCTCTGATCTCCTGTCCGTGAGGCTCGAGCGCCGCGAGATCGACCGGTAGGCCCCGGGGAGGATGAAAGAGGATCTTCCCTTCGACGCGGGCGAACTTCGGTTCGATCCGCATGAGGGCCTGAACGGTCATGCTCTTGCCGCACCCGGACTCTCCCACCAGGCCTAGGATCTGCCCGGGGGCGATGGTGAAGCTCACCCCGTCGACCGCCTTGAGGACCCCCTCGTCCAAGGTGAGGTGGGCCTTGAGGTTCTCGACTTCGAGGAGCGGGTGGTTATCAGCGTTCACAACAGGCCTTTCGCTCGAGGCTTAGACATGCTTATACGGGTCGGCGGCGTCGCGCAGGCCGTCCCCGAGGAAGTTGAAGGCCAAGACGATGATCACCACCAGCCCCCCGGGGATCAACATCCAGGGGTTGAGGGTCACGGTCTGTATGTTCTGGGCTTCTTGGAGCAGGGTGCCCAGACTCACAGCGGGCGGGCGGATGCCGAGACCGAGGAAGCTCAAAGCCGTCTCGCCGAGGATCATGCTGGGGACGGCCAGGGTCAGGTGGACGATGAGGTAGCTGGTGAACCCGGGGAGCAGGTGCCGGGTGATGATGGCGCGCTCGCGGACCCCCGAGAGCTTGGCCGCCAGGATGTAGTCCTCTTCGCGCAGGCTGATCAGCTTGCCGCGAACGACCCGAGCGAGACCGGTCCAACCGATGGTGGCCAGCACCAGGGAGATGCCGAAGTACACCTGGATCGGCGACCAGCGGGCCGGCACCAAGGCGGCCAGCGCCATCCAGAGCGGCAGAGTTGGCAGCGACTGGAGGAACTCGATCAGCCGCTGGATCAAGGTGTCGACCCCACCACCATAATACCCCGAGAGGCCCCCGAAGAAGAGCCCGAGAACGAAGCCGAAAGCCAGCCCCAAAAGCCCCACGAAGAGCGAAGTTCGCGCCCCGAATAGCATCCGGCTGAAGAGGTCGCGGCCGAGCGCGTCGGTGCCGGCCGGGAAGAAGACCCCTGGGGCCTCCACCCCGAAGAGGTGGAGGTCGGTTTTGAAGACTCCTAGCAGCTTATAACTCTCCCCGCGCACGAAGAGGCGGAGGGAGTAGCTTTCGCTGGTGTCTTCGGCGTACTTGCGCTGGAAGGTCTCCATATCGAGTTCGTTGGTGACCTTGTAGACGAAGGGGCGCAGGTGAAACCTCCGCTCCTGATCGATGAAGTGGAGCTTCGTCGGCGGGGCGAACAGGTAACCCCGGTGGCGCTCGAAGGCGCCGTAAGGCGAGCAGAACTCGGCCAGGATCGCCAGCGCGTAGAGCACCAGCAGCAGGTAAAAAGAGAAGACCGCCACCCGGTGCCGCCGGAACTTTCGCCAGATCAGCTGCCGCTGCGAGGCGATTTCGTAGCCGGCCTCGCCATCGCCGGCTGCGGCGGCCGGGCCGAGTCTCGAGCTGGCCACCTCAGTTGGCCCTTTCGTAGCGGATACGGGGGTCGAGCCACATCAACAGCAGATCCGAGATGAAGATCCCCAGCACGGTGAGGACGCCGAGCATCATCAGCATGCTCGAGGCCGCGTAGGTATCCTGCGCGATCAGCGACCGCAGCAGTAGCGGCCCGGTGGTAGGCAACCCCAGCACCACCGACACGATCGCCGAGCCGGACACGATGGCGGGCAGCAAGTTGCCGATGGTGCTCAGCACCGGGTTGAGCGCCATGCGAAACGGATACTTGATGATGAGGCGCCACTCGCTGACGCCCTTGGCGCGGGCGGTCTTGACGTACTGCTTCTCGAGCTCGTCGAGCAAGAGACCGCGTAGGATGCGGATCAGCTCCGCGGTGCCGGCGGTGCCGACCACGATCACCGGTACCGGGAGGTGCTTGACCATATCCCAGAACTTGGCCAGGCTCCACGACTCGCGCAGATACTCGGGCGAAAAGAGTCCCCCGGGAGAGACGCCGAAGACCTTGAGCATCACGATCATGAACACCAGGGCCAAGAGGAAGTTCGGGGTCGCCAAGCCGATCAGGCCCATGAAGGAAAAGACGTAGTCTCCGATAGAGTACTGGCGGGTTGCGGAGTAGAGCGCGATGGGGATCGACACCGCGTAGATGAACAGGATCGAAGCGCCGGAGATGATCATGGTGAGCATGAGCCGTTCCCGGATCAGGTTCCACACCGGTTGTTGCCATTCGAAAGACTGGCCGAAATCTCCCCTGGTGAGGATAGGACCGATCCAGCGGAGATATTGGATGTGGAGCGGTTTATCCAGCCCATAGCGTTGAGTCAGGTAGTCGAGTTCTGCCTGGTCGGCGATCTCACCACCCTCAGCGAGCAGTTCGAGGGCGTAGCTTTCGATCCAGCTGCCCGGGGGCAAGTTGACGATATAGAACGACACGGCAGAGACAAGGGCCAGAACGATGACCATATAGAACATGCGCCGTATGAAATAGCTCAGCACTGCCTGTTCTCGCTCCCAGCTTCCGGCATGATCACCTTCAGACCTCGCACCAAGATCACCTTCAAAGGGCCTCGAGCAAACCCCGAAAGCCTTTGAGGACACAGTACAGGATTCGGTTCGAGTCGTGGTAGCGCACCGCGCCGCGGTGGGCGGTCCGCACCAG
This sequence comes from Trueperaceae bacterium, assembly GCA_020354625.1. Taxonomy (GTDB): domain Bacteria; phylum Deinococcota; class Deinococci; order Deinococcales; family Trueperaceae. The sequence goes on along the minus strand of CP070651.1, from coordinate 3,550,633 downwards.
ATAGATCAGGTCGTCGCCGTCGAATTGCCAGTCCACGTATTGGAAGCCCGTCAACCGTATCGAATCTTCATACGACAGCCCGCTGTCGTCTTTGAGGAGCGTCTTGACGTGACGCCAGCCGGTAAGGTCGCGCGAAGCGTAAAGCGACAGCACGTTCCGCTGGCTGGGCCAGGCCGGATCGGTGTTGTCGTTGACCAGCGCCAGGTACCAGCCGCTCTGCGGGTCCCGGCGGATGGTGAACTTGGTCATCCCGCCCGGGAAATCCAGAAAACCACCCGCCGGGTCGAAGGAGATCCGCGCCCCCGCCTCGAAGATGCGCACCACCGCCGCCCGGTCGACCAGCGGCTTCGAGTTGAAGCGCAAGATATTGCACAGCTCCCCCTCGGGGGTCGCGACCACGTTCCCCTCGAGCCAGCCGGGGTTCTCCAACGCCCCCCACGCCGCGGGCACCCACTTCGGATCGAAGGGGAGCTTGTTGCTCATGGTCCAGCTCTCCGCGTCGAGCAGGTTCGCGTCGGCCGGGGCCGAGATCACGCAGGCCTGGAAACCACGCCCCCACTGGCAGGGATCGCAATCTTCCACCGCCCGGTAGAGGCGTCCCCGGTGCTCTAAGACGGGCATGGGGCCACAGTGGTAGTTGGGTGGATCGCGATACGCTCCACCCTTGAATAGCAGGCCGCTGGCGGCGTCCGACGGATGGCTCCAAGTGAAGCCGCCATCACTGCTCCGCCGGATCACGACCGAACCGTACTGCTGTGAGGTGCCCAAGATATAGACGCCGCCACCGTGCACAAAGAGGCTGCTCCAGTAGCAGTTCATGATGTGGGTGACGTTGGCCCAGCTCCGACCGTCGTCTTCCGAGCGGTAGATGCTGGTCAAGCTCTCTTCACCTTCGTGATTCTTGGGGCAGCCTTTCAGGCCGAAGTAGTCGTGGCTGGCGAGCAGCGCCCCATCGGGCAGGCGCACGATACTGGGACTGCCCAAGTAGGTACGGGTCCGTTCGGGTTGGTACCTGAGTTCGACTCCGAGCATGCCGCCTCCCTCAGCGCCTCACAGCAGCGCCCGGAAGTCCTTGAGCACCCGGAACACGATCCGGTTGGCGTCGTGGAAATTCCTAGTACCGCGGTAGGCGGTGCGCGCCAGGTAGATCAGATCGTCGCCGTCGAACTGCCAGTCGACGTACTGGAAGCCGGTCAGCAAGATCGATTCCTTCGGCTCGAGACCGCTGTCGTCGGCCATCAGCTGGGTAACGATGCGCCAGTTCCACAAGTCTTCGGACGCAGTCAGCGCGACCACGTTGCGCTGCCGGTAGGGGTGCTTGGAGCGGTGCCCCGTGTTGAGCTCGGAGTGCGCGGCCAAAGAGTGCAGGACCTCGAGGTCGACAAGGGGGTTCACGATCGACAGGTAGACACCGGTCTCCGGATCCCGGCGAACGGTAAATTTGGCCTTGCTGCCGGGGAAGTCGATGAAACCGCTCTCCGGGTCGAAGCTGATACGCCGTCCCTGGTCGTGGATCTTGATGCGGGCCGCCTTCTCTTGCGGCATCGGGTTGGCCTCGAAAGTAAGAAGGTTCCACAGCTCACCGTCTGGGGCGACCACGACGTTGCCTTCGCGCCACCCTGGGATGGTGTTCTCCCCCCAGGCGGACGGCAGCCAGGCGGGGTCGAAGGGCATCTTGTTGCTCATGGTCCAGTTGGCGGCATCGAGCAGGTTCGACTCTGCCGGGGCCGAGATCACGCAGGCCTGGAAGCCGATACCCCACACCTGCGGGTTGCAGTCTTCGAACGCCTTGTAGATCCGCCCCTCGTGGTGCACGACCGGAACCGGGGCACAGTGGTAGTTGGGCGGGTCGCGGTAGGGTCCACCACGAAACAGCAGCCCGCTGGCGGCATCGGCCGGGTGGGTCCAGGTAAAGCCACCATCGTCACTCCGCCGGATCACGACCGAGCCGTACTGCTGTGAGGTGCCCAGGATGTAGACGCTGCCGCCGTGCACAAAGAGGCTGCTCCAATAGCAGTTCATGATGTGGTTGACGTTGACCCAGCTCACGCCGTCGTCTTCCGAGCGGTAGACACTGGTGAGGCTCTCCTCACCTTCGTGATTCTTGGGGCAACCTCGGAGCCCGTAATAGTCGTGGGTCGCGAGCAGCGCCCCGTCGGGCAGCCGCACCAGGCTGGGGCTGCCGAGGTAGCTCTTCGCTCGTTCGGGATGGTACTTCACTTCGGACCAAATCATATTGAAACCTCAGATGACAAACAAACCATGATGACAAACAAACCATGATGACAAACAAAATAGTGGGCGGGGCCGCACCACGAGTGGCGGCCCCGCAACGGTACTCAGGAGACTATTCGCTTACAAACCACTGGTCGGAGTGACCACTCTCGAGGTGGCTGATATAGACGGTGCCCTCCTCGGGTGGGAAGTTCTTGAGGCTGTTCGAGCGGATGAACACCTCAGGCGCTTCGCCCACGGTACCGATGTGGTACATCCGCTCCACGGTGCGGGCAACGACCTGGGTGCCCAGCTCGAGGTATTCGGGCGAGCCGAGCTCGGTGAGCTGCCAGCGGCCCACCAAGTCCAGCTGCTCGACGAAGTAGGGGTCGCTCGGCTCTTCGCCCTCGGCGCCGCCGCTCTGCCACCACTGCCACCAGTCCAGGCCGCCCCCGACCGGGGTGCTGTTGATCCCGTAGGGCGGGCGGAACCAGATGGAGCGCTGGTACATGTCTTTTTCGGCCACCACGTCGGCGAACCAGACCGAAGCGTGCACTTCGTTGGCCACCAGCGCCTGCCGGAAGGCCTCGCGGGTGCTGGGGTTGATGGTCACGTCGACTCCGACGTCTTCCCAGTATTCAGCCATCAATTCCGATAGCGGCCCCCGGTTGATGGCGTCCCATAACACGATGCTGAGGGGCTCCCCGTCCGGACGCACACGTACGCCATCGGCACCCCGTTCCAAGCCCATCTCATCGAGCAGCGCGTTGGCCTGATCGGGATCATACGCGGCGAAGTGCTGGCCCATCCAGTCCTGGTAGAAAGGCGACGAAGAAGGCACGCCCCACTGGCGCGGCACGGCCAGGCCGAAAAAGAGCGTCTCGTTGATCTCGTCGCGGTTGACGGCCAGCGACAGCGCCTGGCGGAAACGCAGGTCGTTGAAGATCTCGCGTAACACCGGGTCGTTCACGGTAATGTTGAGCTGGTACTTGGTCATCGCCCCCTGGGCCGCCGGCCACAAGATGGTGGTATAGCCCCCATCGGCCTCCCCGGCCTTGAGGACCGGCAGGTCGGAGACCTGCAAGTTGTAGTAGCCGTAGTCGATCTCGCCGGCCTGCACCTTGAGCTTGACGACCTCCGGCTCGCTGACGAGCAGCCTCACCTGACTGTCGATGTAGGGCAGCTGGTTACCTTCGGTGTCGACCTTGTAATAGTAGGGGTTGCGCTCGTAGAAGTGGTTGCCGAACTCGTCGATGCTGGCTAGCTTCCACGGATTGAGAACCGGCAGGTCGGGGTCTGCACCGTCATCGCCAAGCCGGCCAACGTAGTGGAAGTTGAAGGCATCGATCCAGGAATCGAAGCCTTCTTCGGCGGCCACGGCATTGGCATTTTCATTGAAGTCGATGTGCCACTTCTCGAGGTAGTGCTGGGGAGCGAAGATCAGGCCAGCGGAGAAACGGGCGACCGACAGCATAAAGGCGGGGTTGGGCTGTGTGAAGGCGAAGCGGACCGTGAAGTCGTCGACCTTCTCGACGGTCACCGGCTCGCCCCCAGGCCGGAGCTGGTTGGGTAGGTTGGGCAGCTCCGGGTGCATCATCACGTGCTCGTACCAGAACATGACGTCATCAGCGGTGACGGGCACGCCGTCCGACCACTTCAGGCCGCGGCGCAGCATCACCGTGGCGCTCATGAGATCGTCGGCCACCTCGATGCTCTTGGCCAATTCCGGGAGGACGATTTCCCAGTTGGTGCTGAATCCCACGAGTTGCTGTTCCCAAGCGGTAAAGCCGGTGTTGCCGAACGAGGTTGGGCCGGTGGCGTTGAAGGTGATCTCACCGCCGTAGGTCCCGATCTCGTCGCGGGGCCTGACCACCAAGATGTCATCGTGATCCGGCAGGCGCTCTTCGACCGGGGGCAGTTCGCCGGCCGCCACCTGAGCCGCTAGTGCGGGCGCTTCGTTGAACGAAGCGATCGAGTTACCCGCCGCCTCGTAGTCGTCCATGTTCCAGACCATGAAATTATCGACGAACTCGACTTCCTGGGCCAGGGCTGTCGTCAGCACACCTAGCAACAACAACACACCCAGCATCGCGAAGATCTTACGGGCTGATCCAATCTGGCTTTTCATCGTCAGCAATACCTCCCTTGCCATACCTCGGGTCGAAAAAAACTCGGTCGAATAAAGCGTCTTCGAAACATCACCCAATCACTACCTCCGTTATCGCGCCAAGCTCTCGAGATCCTTGCATCCCTATCGATCCATCCACTAGACTGTTCTGTAATCGAGAACGGTGTTCTGGTATCACTCTAGTTTTCACTACCATCGCGTCGAAGTCAAGAAGTGGTATGGAGGAAAGGGTTACCTTGAGATTCACCTTCCAAAACGGAGCGTGGTGCTCGTCCAAACGATGCGCTGACGCGCGGGCATGAGGCCTGTGCCGAGGGGCGATCGTTCTCTCCAGCGAGCATCCACCACCAACAAATCGCTCCGCAAGGCGCTGCAGCTCCTGAGCAGCTTCACTGAGGAGACACCCGAGTGGAGCGTGAGCGCCCTCAGCCGTCACTTGGAGATGGCCAAGAGCACGGTGAGCACCATGCTGGCGACCCTGGCGACGGCCGGTCTGGTGGAACAATCTCCTGGCACGAAACGCTACCATCTGGGGCTGCGCTGCCTGGAACTCGGTTACCTGTCTTCCTCACGGCTCGTTCTCCGGGACTACGCCTTTCCCCAGCTCGAGGCCCTGCTCGGCGACAGCAACCGCATCGTCTACCTGGCGATCCCCTACACCTACGACATGCTCTATATCGAGGCGCTCTACCCCCCGAGGCGTAAGATCAACTACTCCGCCCAGGGCCGGCGGATGCCGATGCACTGCACCGGCATCGGCAAGGCGGCGCTCGCGTTTATGCCCGGGAGCTTCATCGAAGAGTTCCTGGCCAACGCCACGCTGCGGCGCTATACCCCCAACACTTTCACCGAACCGAGCGCGCTTCGCACGGAGCTCAGGCGGACGCGCGAACGAGGATACGCCGTCGACAGAGAGGAGCAGGAAGAGGGCATCCAGTGTGTAGCCGCCCCCATCAGGAGTGGAGCCGGTCGAGTCGTGGCTGCCATAAGCGTCAGCGGCTCGAGCCAGGAGGTGACCACGGCCAGGTTCCCCGAGCTCGGCGAAAAGGTGGCAGAAGCCGCCAGGGACATTTCGCGCAAACTGGCCACCGCAGGTTATTAACGATTCACACTCCCTCAAGACCACACAGCAGCCGAAGTACACGGAGTGATGACGAAAACCCATCTCACACGCCACCAAACACCCACGATAGGCCAAAAGAATCTTCAGTCTGTACGGAACCCGATCTTCTTGTGGGTACCGTCGCAAAACGGCTTGTTGTGTGAATGCCCGCAGCGGCACATGGCAGCCTTTTCCCCGTAGCGCATCGCCGTGTGATCCGCACTGCGCAACACAAACCCGCCGCGCAAGAGGAGTGGGCCGTTGTCACGTACCGTGACGATGAGCTTCCCTTCGGTGCCGATCACATCCGCCGACAGCTTGCTGTCCCCTAGGTTGCCGGCGTCCTCAAAAGCCGCCTGATGATGACTGTAGTCGCAAAACGGTTTGTTGCGTGAGTGGCCACAGCGGCAGAGCGCGACAAGTTGCTAACCGCAGATCACCCCAACCCAAGATCGCTGCCTCTCTCAAGGAAATTAGCCCAATAACCGCTTCGCTCACCCTTGCCGGGGCAGGTGCCGTTCGCTGCTGACGAATCTCGCGTAGGTAGAATGACCCATGTGCAATCATGGTGCTGCATGAACGCATCTTCGCCGGACGCTCACACGGCATCGGTACAGGTTTTCGACGGGCCGAAGCGACCCTTCAGGAGTGAGAGGTGGCCACTGCCCGAAAGGCTTGGGGCCGGACAGGTACTCGTGGCGATCGAACTCGCCACCATCTGCGGCTCCGACCTCCACACCTGTCTGGGGCGCCGCAACCAGAGCGTTCCCGCCATCCTCGGCCACGAGGCCGTGGGGCGGGTGGTGGCAACCGGTTCCGGTCGCGACCTCGAGGCCGGCGCCAGGATCACCTGGAGCATCGCCGACAGCTGTGGCACCTGCCCCGCCTGTACGCGAGACCATCTCCCGCAAAAGTGCCACAGGCTGTTCAAATACGGGCACGCCGATACCTCGGACGGAACAGGGCTCAACGGCTGCTACGCTTCCCACATCCTGCTGCGGGAAGGCACCCACATCGTTCCCGTTCCAGATGAGATCCCCAACGAGGTGATCGCCCCGGCAAACTGCGCGCTCGCCACCATGATCAACGCCGTCTCCCACCTGCCCGAGAACTGTCGCAGCGTGGTCATCCAAGGCGCCGGATTGCTCGGGCTCTACGGCTGTGCCCTGCTGCAGGAACGGGGCATCCAGACCGTCTACTGCGTGGATGTAAATCCCGCGCGGCTGCGCAGGATCCCCGAGTTCGGCGGAATCCCCATAAACGGCCGCGACCCGGATTATCTACAGACCATCGTGACAGAAACAGGTCACGGCGTAGACGCCGTAGTGGAAACGGCGGGAACGGTAGAGGTCGTTCCCGACGGGTTCGATCTGCTGCGAACGGGTGGAACCTATGTGCTGGTCGGCTTGGTCCATCCGCGTTCCCAACTCGACGTCACCGCCGAGAGGATCATCCGCCAGTGCCTGACGATCCACGGAATCCACAACTACGCACCCGCGCACCTCGACGAAGCCGTCATGTTTCTGCTTCGGTCCAGAGGCTCCTATCCCTTCGAAACGCTCCTCAGCGAACCCTACCCCCTTGAAAAACTGCAGGAAGCCGTGGCGGAAGCCGACACCGGGACCTGGCACCGGGTCGCCCTCCGGCCTTGAGCAGATGCTTTTTCAGATGTGCAACTTCGGTGGGAGCTCGCGCAATGGGAACCGCCCCCGAACGGGAGGCATCGGTGAAACGAGCATACTCACCCGACTTCGTCACGGGCAAGGAGTGAGAGAGTGAAAACGCGTCCTGGCAAAAGTCGGTGGCAGAAGTTGGCCGACCGGACGGCTCGGATAGGTTTCTGGGTCATCGTCTTCACGATCGCGATCGGCTTCGCCCTCGGCCTGGTCGCCACCCTGGTAGGCGGGCCGCTAACACGCCTGGGGAGCGGCGTGGGTGGGCTCTGGGGCGCCCTCGACATCGTGTTGATCCTGATCATGCTCCTGAGCCTGCCGTCTCTAGCAGTCGGGCTGGCAGCCATCTACCGAAGACGCTGGCGAGACGCAGCCCGTCTGCTCGCCTACATCGGGCCGCTCGCCATTTCGTTCGGCTACATCCTGATACCCCACGCGCTCGACCCCTGCT
>CP070651.1:3521358-3542965 GCA_020354625.1 Trueperaceae bacterium | reverse complement strand
CATCGAGATGCGCGGGGTGACCAAGCGCTTCGGATCGCTCGTCGCCAACGACCGCATCGACCTCGAGGTCGGCCAGGGTGAGGTGGTGGCCTTGCTCGGCGAGAACGGTGCGGGCAAGACCACGCTGACCAAGATCCTGTTCGGCATGTACCAGCCCGAAGAGGGAGATATCCGTATCGGCGGCGAGCCGGTGCGCTTCCAGGCGCCTGCTGATGCCATCGCCAAGGGGATCGGTTTCGTCACCCAGCACTTCTCGCTGGTGCCGAGTTTCAGCGTGGCCGAGAACGTCGTGCTCGGTCAAGAGGGCTTGGCGCTCCTCAGGCGTGAAGCCTTGGAGCAAGCTGTGGCGAAGACTGCCACGCGCCACGGCTTGCGCCTCGACCCTGCTGCGCTGGTACGCGACCTCTCGGTCGGTGAACAGCAGCGCGTCGAGATCCTCAAGGCCCTCTACCACGACTGCCGCCTGTTGATCCTGGACGAGCCCACGGCCGTCTTGACCCCGCAGGATGTCGATAGCCTCTTCGCCATCTTGCGGGAGCTGCAGAAGCGGGGCCTCGCCGTCATCATCATCACCCACAAGCTCGAGGAGGCGCTTTCGATCAGCCAGCGCGTGGTCGTGTTGCGGGGAGGTCGCGTCGTGGGGGTAAAGCCCACCGCCGACACCACCTCGACCGAGCTGGCTCGGCTGATGGTCGGTCGTGACAGCCTGCCGGTGACCCGCAACCTGGATCACCGGCGCGACGAGGCCGTGGTGTTGCAGGCCGATCGCGTCCGGGTGGTCAGCAAGCGTGGCATCGAAGTTCTGGCCGGAGTTTCCCTCGATCTTCACGCCGGTGAGATCGTCGGCCTTGCCGGGGTGGCCGGCAACGGCCAGAGCGAACTGCTCGACGTGCTCACCGGCATGCTCGAGCCCACCTCCGGTCGGGTGCTGCTCGAGGGGGGGAGAGCCCTGCGCTTTGAGAACCAACGGCAACTCGAGCGCCTCGGCATCGGACGCATCCCCGAGGATCGTCTGACGGGCGTCGTCGGCGAGCTGACGGTGGCCGAGAACCTGACCCTCGAGCACCTCGGTCATTTCAGCCGCCGGGGGCACCTGGCGCACCGGCGGATGATGGAGGTCGCCGAGCGGTTGATCGATGAATACCAGATCAAGGCCAAGCCTCACCACAAGGCGAGGACCCTCTCGGGAGGCAACTTGCAGAAACTCATCTTAGCGCGCACCCTGTCTCGCGAGCCCCAGGTGGTCATCGCCGGGCAACCGACCCGCGGGCTCGATGTCGGTGCGACCGAGTATGTACACTACAAGTTGCTCGAGCAGAAAGAGCGGGGGGCGGGGGTGTTGCTCGTTTCCGAAGATCTCGATGAGGTGCTGCGCCTGAGCGACCGGGTGCTGGTGATCTACGGTGGTCACTTGGTGGGCGAATTCCCCGCCGACAGGCTCGATGTCGAGGCCATCGGTCTGTTGATGGCCGGGGCGGATGCACCGGGAGGCTTGCGTGTTGAACCTCCGTCTTGAGCGCGCCCCGGCCCCTTGGTGGCTGAGGGCCTCGATACCCCTTCTGGCCGTGGTCGTAACCTTCGCCTTGGTCAGCGTGCTCATCCTGGCAGCGGGGGCCAACCCGATCGAGGTGTTCTTCGAAATGCTCGTCAAGCCGCTGAGCAAACGGACGGCACGCCTCGAAGTGCTCGTCCAAGCGACCCCGCTGGTGTTGGCCGGGGTGGCGGTCGCCTTCGCCTTTGTCAGCGGCTACTACAATATCGGGGCCGAAGGGCAGCTCTATGCGGGGGCGTTGGCTGCCGCCTTCATCGGTCCGCAGCTGGCTGGGGTGCCGGCCCCGGTGAGCATCGTTCTCATGATCGTCCTCGGTTTTCTGGCCGGCGCGCTCTGGGCCTTGCCGCCGGCGCTCCTCAAGGTGCGCCTCAAAGTGGATGAGGTGGTGACCACCTTGCTCCTCAACTCGGTCATGCTCTTTCTGATCAGCGCCTTGCTCAACGGCCCCTGGCGCGATCCGATCAGCGGCTGGCCCCGCTCTCCTACCATCGCCGCCTCGGCGCAGTTTCCCCAACTGATCGCCCGCTCGAGGGTCCATCTGGGGCTCGTTCTGGCGATCTTGGCCGTGGTGGGTTTGTGGTGGATCGTGCGCCGTACCCGCTTCGGCCTCGAGCTGCGAGCCGCCGGGTTGGGCAGGCAAGCGGCCCGCTTCATGGGCGTGCCGGTGGAGCGGACCGTGCTCAGCGCCGCCCTGGTGAGCGGCGGCATCGCGGGTCTTGCCGGTGTGAGCGAGGTAGCGGGTATCCACGGCTACCTGATCGAAGGGATCTCCCCCGGCTACGGGTATACCGGTATCATCGTCGCTACCTTCGGTGGCTTGCACGCTCTCGGCGTGGGCCTGGCCGGCTTGTTCCTGGCGCTGGTCGACACCGGCGCGCTTTCCACCAGCCGTGCGCTGGGCGTGCCGGCCTACCTGGGGGACGTGGTTCAGGCTACCTTGCTCCTGGTCACGCTCGCGGCCCTGCTGTTGGCGCGCTACCGCTTGCGGTGGGGAGGAGGGTAATGGAGTTCTTGCTGACCCTCAGCGGCGCCACCCTGCGCATCTCCACCCCCATCTTGCTGGCCGCTCTGGGGGAGACGTTGATCGAGCGCGCCGGCATCCTCAACTTAGGCATCGAGGGCACCATGTTGCTCGCGGCCTTCAGCGGTTTCGTCACCGCTCAGCTGACCGGTTCGCTCTGGCTGGGTCTGGCGGCTGCGGTGCTGACCGGCGTGCTGCTCAGCTTGCTCATGGGCCTGTTGTCGATCACTCTCGGTTTGAACCAGCACGTCTCGGGTCTGGGAATCACCCTGCTAGCTGGTGGCCTGGCGCTGTTCGCCTTCCGTCTTCTGTACGGTGGCGCCAGCACGCCCCCCTCTCTCGACCACTCCTTTCAGCGGTGGTCTCTGTTCGAGGACACGCCGCTCGAACCGCTCTTCGGCCAGTACGGCCTGACCTACCTGGCGCTCCTGCTCGTCCCTTTGCTGGGCGGCCTGCTGCTCAACACCTCCTTCGGTCTCCGGTTGCGCGCGGTGGGAGAGAACCCCGAAGCGGCCGATATCGCCGGGGTGAGCGTTTACCGGGTGCGGTATCAAGCGCTGGCCCTTGGGGGGGCGCTCATGGGTTTGGCCGGGGCCTACCTGTCGCTGGCTCAACTCGGCGCCTTTAGCCACGGCATCGTCAGCGGCCGCGGCTGGGTGGCGATCGCGATCGTCATCTTCGGCAATTGGCGGCCTAGCCGGGTGCTTTTTGGAGCGCTCCTGTTCGGCTTTTTGCAGGCCCTTCAGCTGCGCCTGCAGGCCGAGGGGGTGGCCTTGCCGTACGAACTCTTGTTGGCGCTTCCTTACCTTGTCACTATCCTGGTGCTGGCCGTGGTAGGGCGTAGCGCCTCTTATCCCGCCGCGCTATTGAAACCCTATCGACGCGAAGGGGAGACCTGAGATCCCAGTAGAGACTCGCTGCTCGAGCCGAGGCGGGCAAAGGTCGAGCGCAGCGCGGGGTAGAGGTCGCGAAAGACAGCGTACTGCCGCTCGAACCAGCCACTCAGCGTTTTGTCGGGTTGGAAGATCTGGGAGTGTTTCACGGGGAGTCGGTAATCGCTCAGCTCGCCCCGGGTTACCTGTGCCGCCAGCACCGCACCTCGCACCCCTACGTTTTCGGCGTCCTCGAGTACAGTCACGGTCGTACCGAGCAGGTCGGCAAAGAGTTGGCACCAGCCGGCCGAGCGGGCGCCGCCCCCGGTGAGGGTGAGCTGGGTGAAGGGGGCTCTGGTCAACGCTTCCAGCGCATGACGGTAGCCGTAGGCGACCCCTTCGAGCACGGCCCGGTAGAGATCGGCCTTCTGGGTGCCACCCTCCAGGCCGACGAAGGTCCCGCGTGCATGCGGGTCCCGAAACGGGGAGCGCTCGCCGTTCAGGTAGGGGAGGTAGAGCAGGGGTGCCGGGGGGCGCTCGAGCGCTTCGGCGATCGGCTCGCCGTAATCCTCGTCTCCGAAGAGGTCTCGCAGCCAGGCGAGGTTGCCACCGGCGGTGAGCAGGGGGGCGACCTGGATGGTGCGCTCGGGGTGTGGGTGCGCCAGGGTGATGGCGCCTTGTTCGGGGTCGGCCCTTTCGGAAGCGCTGAATGCGACCCAGCCGCTGGTGCCGAGGTAGGCGTAGACCGGACCGATGACCCCGGCTCCGGCACCCAGGGTGGCGGCGCCGGCATCGCCGGGGCCGTGATGCACAGGGATGTTTGCCGGGAGCCCCAGCTCCGTAGCCACTCGCTCTCTGAGCCGGCCTACCTCGCCGCCCCCGGACCGGATCGGGGGGAGCAGAGAGGTTACCTCCGCCAGCCCGAGTTCCTCTAACATGGCCGGCTCGAGCGGCCGGCGCCTGTCGAGTTCCATGAGACCGGTGGTGGCGGCTGTGGTGCTGTCGGTGGCAGCTTGCCCTGTCATCTTCAAGGCGGCGTAGTCGGCGCTGCCGAAGAGGAGCTGCCGGCTGCTGCGAAGCATTTCGGGTTCGAAGCGTGCCAGCCACTGCAGCTTGGCCAACAGGCTGCCGGCGTCCTGCTCGTTGCCGGTCAGGGCTTTTAGCCGGTCGGCTCCGAGAGTCGAGACGACGGTTTGCGCCTCTTCTTTGGCGCGGGTATCGCTGTAGAGGATCACGGGCCGGAGGGGTTGGTGATCCTCCCCCGTCAAGATCAGATCCTGCATCTGCCCGGTTAGGGCGATCGCCCCGACCCGTGCCAGGTCGTGGTTCTCCCGCAGGGCCTGGCAGCTTTCGCGGACCGCGCGCCACCACTCCCGGGCATCTTGCTCGACGACGCCCCCGGCAGCCTGCCGGGTCGGGTAGCTCGCCGAAGCGCTGCCGAGCAGCTCGTGCTCACGTGTCAGCAGCGCCGCCTTGGTGGAGGTGGTCCCCAGATCGAAGGCCAGGTAGGTACGGGGCGGTCTCATGACCTGCTACGAGCGCCGCCGGGACAGGCTGCCGGTCAGCACCGCGGTGATGATGATGCTGCCGGTGAGGATCTGTTGGATGTAGGTGTTGATCTGGAGTTGGGTCAGGCCGTTGGCCAAGACGCCCAGGATCAGCACCCCGAGGAGGGTGCCGAGCACGTGGGGTTCCCCCTGTTCGCTCATGGTCATCCCCAAGAAGACGGCGGCGATGGCGTTGAGCATGAGCCCGTCCCCTTGGGTGGGGTTGGCGGACGCCAGGCGACTGGTGAGCATCAGCCCTGCGATGGCGGCGCCGAGACCGCTGATCGCGAACGCCAGCAATTTGAGCATTCTGACCCGGATCCCCACCAACCGCGAGGCCTCGGCGTTGCTGCCGATGGCGTAGAGCCTGCGTCCGAAAACGGTCTTCTCGAGCGTGAACCAGACCGCAGCGAAGACCGTCGCTGACAAGATGGTGAGGTTGGGCAGGTTTACAGCGCGTCCGTCGATGCTGCCGAGCGGGATGCCGTTGCGGCCGAATTGACCAAACGCCTGTGGGATGGCCCTTCCGTAGATGGTGTTTCCGCCGCTGATATAGAGTGCCAGGCCGCCAAACGCGGTGAGGGTGCCCAGGGTGGCTATAAAAGGAGGCAGTTTGGCATAGGCGACCAGTAAGCCGTTCACCACACCGCCGAGAACCCCCACCAGCAGGGCGACGGAAATGGCGACCGGGATCGGCTGTCCGCTCTTCATCAAGCTTGCTGCGGTGATACCGACCAGACTGGCCATCGTCCCCACGCTCAGGTCGAAGTCGCCCACCACCATCACCGCCGTCATGGTAAAGGCCACCACGCAGAGGATGCTGACCTGTTGGGTGATGTTCAACCAGTTCGGCAGGGTCATGAAGGTGGTCGGTTTGAGTGCCCAAAAGAGCAGGACCACCCCCAGAAAGCCGATGGCGGTGCCGTATTTACGGAGCCACTTTCGGTGGGCGATTCGGCTCGCTATGATCACGATTCTCACAAGACGAACCCTGCCTGCGGGCGGGTCCCCGAGCGCCCCAAGCGCTCAGGAGATCCCACCGAACGGTTTCGGCGCGAAGCGGGCAGAACCCGGGCTACTGGGCGTTGCTCTGGTTGACCAGAGTAGCGGGGACGTAGAGGGTCTTTTGCGGCAAGACGGCCCCACCGAGGTGCTGTTCGATGCTGTCGGCCAGGGTCTGGGCGATGCCGACGAAGTCCTGAGCGATCGTCGCCTCGAAGTTCGAGCCCTCAGCGATCGCTTCCCGGGCCGGCCCGATGGCGTCGATGCCGACGATGACGATCCCTTCGTTCTCGCGTCCGGCGGCCTGTATCGCTTGCAGCGCACCGATGGCCGGTTCGTCCCAAGCGGCCCAGACGGCGTTGATGCTACCCGGTTCCGGGTTGGCGGTGAGGAGGTTTTCCATGGCGTTGCGGGCATTTTCGATCGGGCCCGGGACCGCTACGAACACCTGGTCGACGATCTCGATATCGGGGGTGTTGTCGAAAATGCTCTGGGCGATGACACCGCGTTTCTGAACCGGAGCATAAGGGGGATGGACGAACATCACCACCCGGCCCACACCCTCCAAGCGGTCGACGATGTAGCTGGCGGTGGCGGCGGCCATCTGGTAGTTGTTGCTGGTCACGTCGAGCTCGAGCCCCAACGTGCTGCCCGCATCCATGCCGAAGACGGGGATGCCCGCACCGTTGGCGCTCTCGATGCCGGCAGGAACCAGCTCCGGGTTGGCGCTGATGACGATCGCATCGACGTTTTGGGTGACGACGTCTTGGATGCGGCTGTCGAGGGCGGCGAGGTCGCCGGCCGTGTCGATCACGTTGACCTTCCAGCCCTTGGTGTTGCCGTAGGCCTCGAACTGCTCCACCATGATCTGGGTGGTAGCCGACGCCAGGTAGGGCGTCAGCACCGCCACGACCTTTTCATCGTCTTGGGCTGTGGCCGAGCCGGCGAACAGCAGAGACAAGACCAGACCGACTGCCAACAAGAACCGTACTCCTCGAACCATGACACTCCTCCTCCATAAAAAATAGCGATTCGATCGTTTCGACCTGCGGCGGGCGCAGGAGATTGACGGGGTCACCACTATACCACCGTGCTGAAGGTTTGGTGATGCCTTAAGCTGGGGCGGCGGCCACTCCACGCTCTAAAGAGACCCGCGCCCCGTCACGGGGGCGCGAGTCGAGACTCGAGTTGGAGGTGAATCCACTACGCCTTTGGGAACCTCTTCGTGTGCTGAACACGGGCGTGGATCCGCACGATGTTGAAGTAGTCTTCTCGCTGGTCGAGCGCAGCGGTGTTGACGATCAGGCCAGCGGGGTGATGCCACAGATCGGTATCCGTTGCGTCTTGTTTCCAAAGTTCCAACGGCCGTAAGGTCTCGAACCGGGGAGCACGCCCCTCGAGTTGTGTCGGGTAGATCGAGATGCTTTTCATGCGCCATTATCTTCAGGGTCGCCAAGCGGTTTCGGTCACCTATCAGACACAGGTATAACCGATGACAAAGACACCGTCATCGATCCTGCTTTCACGTCCGGTTTGGTCGGTGCTCGCTTGAGAATGATCACCGATGAGGGGGTGAGACGAACTTCTGGAGCTTGAGGCTCGGCTGCTCGGTAAAGCCCGTGTTTTGTACAATGAAGTGGCGCTTTCTCTCGATGCCTGCTCAAGAACACCGGGCCTAGGGAGGCAACGTCATAAGGAGGAACACCGTGTCGGATCTGACCCTGCAAACGACCGCCGGCAATGACATTGTGCTCGAGGATTCTGTCTTCGAGACCTTCGGAACGAGCTTCCAAGGCGACTTGTTCCATCGCAACAGCAGCAGTTTCGAAGAGGTCCGCAAGATCTGGAACGGGCAGATCACGCGCCGGCCCGGGCTCATCGCCCGCTGTAAGGGAGTGGCTGATGTGGTCAAGGCGGTGAGGTTTGCAAGAGACCACGACCTCTTGGTGTCGGTGCGCGGCGGCGGTCACGCGGTGGCCGGGCACGCCCTGTCTGATGGGGGCTTGCTGATCGACCTCTCCGCCATGAACGCCGTGCGAGTCGATCCGTTCGGCCGCACCGCTACGGTTCAGGGCGGTAGCCTGTGGAGCGACGTCGATATCGAAGCCCAGCACTTCGGCCTCGGCTTTACCGGAGGCATCGTCAGCCACACCGGCGTGGCGGGTCTGACCCTCGGTGGTGGGATCGGTCACCTGATGCGCAAGTACGGTCTCACCATCGACAGCCTGCTCTCTTGTGATGTGGTTACCGCTGATGGGGAGTTCCTGGTGGCCAGCGAGCACCAGAACCCCGAGCTCTTCTGGGGCCTCCGGGGTGGCGGAGGGAACTTCGGGATCGTCACCTCGTTCGAGTTCCGGCTTCACGAGGTCGGGCCGACCGTGTTGGCGGGCATGCTCGCCTACCCGATGGCGGAAGCGCCCGAAGTGCTCCGCTACTTTCGCGATTTCGTGGCCGATGCACCGGACGAAGTCGGCATCATGGGAAATCTCAGGCTCGCGCCCGCCCTGCCGGCGATCCCACAGGAGCTGCACGAGCAGCCGATCGTGGCGATGGTCGTCTGCTATACCGGGGATCTCGAGGAGGGTGAAAGGGTTCTCCGTCCGCTTCGGGAGTTCAAAAAGCCGGCGCTCGACATCATCATGCCGAAGCCTTATCTCGCCCACCAGACGATGTTCGACGCCGCCTTGCCGCACGGCCGCCACTACTACTGGAAGGCCTGGAAGTTGCCGTCTTTGTCGGATGCAATCATCGAACTGGTCGTTGAACACGCCTCGAAGATCACCTCGAAGTGGTCGACGGTTCCCCTCTTTACCCAGGGGGGCGCGGTGTCCCGCATCGGGGAGGACGAGACCGCTTACGCCGGCCGCTGGGCGGCGCACGATATCAACATCGTGGCGGCCTGGGAACCCGACGATCCCGAGCCCGAACGTCATATCAGCTGGGTGAGGGAATTTTGGTCGGCGCTCGAGCCACATGCGGCGGGGATGTACGTGAACTTCATGTCGGATGAGAGCCGACAGCGTGTGGCCGCTGCTTACGGTCCCGAGAAGTACGCCCGTCTGGTGGCGCTCAAAAACAGGTTCGACCCGACAAACTTCTTCCGCCTGAACCAGAATATCGAGCCGTCCTGACCACGGCTCCTTTGCGGTATCAGAGGGGCCGTCTCCCTCGAATGGATGACGAAAACTCGCCCACTCATCGTCTACACTTGAAAGGCGAAACAGCCGAGCCGGGGGTGACGCCAACACCCCCGGCTCGTGGAGGAGACGATGAGTGTAAAGACATCGCGTATGGAAACACCCCCCGCGTCGGTGAGCCGGAGGGAAGCAGACCTCTGGAACCTCGGCGTTCTTCCGATCTTGGTTCTCGGAAGCCTCTCAGGGCTTCTCGGGGTCTATTGGGACATTTCTTGGCATATCGATAAGGGGCGCGACACCTTTTTCACGCCGCCCCACAATTTCATCTATCTGGCCATACTCATCGTGTTGGTGATGAGCCTCTATGCGCTGGTGCGAGATCGCCGTGAAAGCCCGCTTCACCTCACCGTCGGTCGCTTCAGGCTCCATCCGGGTGTGCTGATCGTGAGCGTGGGGGCTGCGCTCGAGCTCTTCTTCACTCCGGCCGACGAGCTGTGGCACCGCTTGTTCGGTATGGACGTCACCCTGTGGGCCCCCATGCACCTGATCGGCGTGATGGGTCTAAGCCTGCTCGGGTTTGGGGGGTTGATTACCAGTTGGATCGAACGCCGTCTCAGCGCCCATCGCGTTCGGCAGCAACTGTTTGGCTACTCGAGCTTGCTTTTCGCTGCCACCTTTCTCGGCTGGTCGATGCTCTTTTTGGCCGAGTACGAGTTCAATATTCCGGCCTTCCCCATGCTCTGGCATCCGTTACTCCTCGCCGGTCTCCCGACCTTCACGTTGGTGTTGGTGGCCAATCTCAGGCCTGTTCCGTGGGCGGCGACCTGGACGGCCGTGCTCTTTACGCTGATTCGTGGCCTGCTCGCCGGTTGGTTGATGACGAGTGCCGGCTTCGACCTCGCCGGAGAGACGCGTCCGCTCATCCCCATGCTGATCGTGTCCGGGCTCGCTGCCGATCTGCTTGTCCGACGTCGCCTGCCACGCTGGCAGTTGGGCTTTATCCTCGGTGTGATCAGTCTGCTGGCCAACCTCCCACTCGTCGAGGCGGCGAAGATCAACTGGCATTCGGGAGCGCTCCTTACTGGCGTCCCGCTCGGGCTCGCCTTGAGTATGGCGCTAGCCTATCTCGGCGCAGCGGTGGCCGCTGCGCTCGAGCCGAACCCTGTAGAGGCTGACCGGCCGGTCGAAGTAGGGCGGGGGGTGCAGGTGTGAGGCCTTTCGAGAAGCGCTACTGTTTCGCTATCGGTCTGCTACTGCTGTGGGGTGCAGTGCTGGCAGACCATACCGAAAATGGCAGGCTCGGGAGTTTCGGGACCGTTCACATCGTAGAGCAGGGGGCTGGACAGCCGACGCGGATCGAAGTGGATACCGACCCGGCGGTCACCGGTCGTCATGAGCTTCACTTCTATATCTTCTCGCGTGAGGTCGGTTCCGGTGCCCCGTTACGTCGCCTGATTCCACCCGGGGAGCCCGGACGTTACGTCCTCGAGATCGACTTCCCGCAGCCGGGGAGGTGGGGTGTTTCGATGCGTTATGGGGTCGGACTCGACCTCTACTACGCCTTTGTCGAGACCGTGATCGAACCGCAGGGCCTCGGAACCAAAAAATTTGCAACTTCGTTCCGTGGGGGATTGGACAGCGGGACCCCGAGATACGTTCAATCGGTCGGCTTCGCGGTCTTCGGCCTGTTGGCCATCATCTCGCTCGTTTTGATCAGCGCCGTATTGCGTCATGTGAAGGTGCGGCAAGTTGGGCAGGCACAGACGTGAAGTTCTCATGCGACCCAGCGAAAGGGTGAGGAGCGATGAGGAATGGGTGATGAGCACTCATTACCCACATGCCGGTGTACCTGAGATCTGTTCAGCTTTGACGTGATCGTCAACGCAACACGATCAGCGTCACAAAATAGTAGGTGACCGGTACGGCAAAGAGGGCACTGTCGATCCGATCGAGAGCGCCACCGTGTCCGGGTAAGAACATGCCTGTATCCTTGACCCCTGCCCAGCGTTTGATAAGCGATTCGAACAGGTCACCGAGCTGTGCCGAGCTGGCAGCGAGGATACTGAACAAGATCGCGTCGTATACGTCGATCTGCAAGCCGCGCCAACTTTCCAAGCCGAAGGTGGTGACGAGCACGATGGCCATAGCGAGCACCAGTCCGCCGAGCGAGCCCTCTACCGTCTTGTTGGGACTGATTCTAGGGGCGAGCTTGCGGTGCCCAAATAGCGTACCGAAGACGTAGCCGCCGACATCGGACGCGATCACCGCCATCATCGGAAGCATCAGGTAGATAAGACCGAGCTCTCCATCAGGAGTATAGCGGAGCGTAATGACGTAGCCGAAAAGCCAAGGGATATAGAGATAACCGAATAGCGAAAAGACGATACAAGATACGGAATTACGGGTCGGGTTGACCACTTCAAGCGTGATGAGGTAGAGGGCAAACAAGCCCAAGAGCGCCTCACGCCAACTTACTCCTGCGAAGAGCGCTTGCATAAAGGGATGGGTGACCGGTAGGGAGGCCGGTAGGGTCAGGATGGTGGCAACCCACAGACTTCGCCTGCGGATGGGGATGCCGCGCAGATTCATCATCGCGGCATATTCCTGAACGGCAACCAGTGATAGAAAGAGGTAGGCAGGCACCATTAAAGGCAACCCCACCCATATGACTGCCAGGCTGATGAAGAAGGCTAGGAAAGCGGAGACGATGCGCGTATAAGGGATGCGCTGGCGAGTTTTTGGCCGCTCTACGCTCACACCTCCATGATGTCCGCTTCTTTGCTTTTGACACGTTCTTCGATACGGGTGATGAACTCATCGGTAAGCTTTTGAACTTCACTCTCACCCAAGCGGAGGTCGTCTTCGGTGAGCAGGTTCTCTTTTTGCATCTCCTTGAGTTCCTCATTGGAGGATCGTCGAATGTTGCGCACGGCTACGCGGGTTTCTTCCGCAAGATGTTTGGCTGCCTTGACGAGTTCGCGGCGCCGTTCATCGTTGAGCGGAGGGACCGTGATAAAGATCGCATCCCCTTGATTGTTCGGGTTGAACCCTAAGTCGCTCTCCTGAATCGCTTTTTCGACGTCGCTGATGATGCTTTTGTCGAAAGGGGTGATGATCAACGTGCGTGGATCGGGACTGCTGACCGTGGCCAGCTGGTTGAGAGGAGTTGTCGCCCCGTAGTAATCGACCTGAATCCGATTGAGCACGGCAGGGTTTGCCCGCCCCGTGCGGATGACGCCGATATTGGCTTCGAACGCTTCGAGCGATTTCTGCATCCGCGCACGTGTCTCCGTCAGAACACTTTTCATCAAGGACCTCCGGTGCGATAGCGCGTACGGTTGGCGCGCTTCGGGTTTTGATGCCCTATAGTTTAACCTTTTAAACCGTCTTTCAGTGCACTTAATCATGCCGACTGAACGTTTTTGCTTTTACTCACCCTGATCAATCGATCTTGGCACTGCCAAGATCACCGAAAGACGTTTTAAACTGCTGTCGCTCGAGGAGGTCTAATTTCTGAACATGTGGTGATGGTTGGCAGCGGAGCCCGGTCGAGGGGGGGCTGGCTCGGTTGAATGAAACGCCACCACGGTTTTACGAAGGGTGGCTGATCGAGGGGGCGACGCATTAGATCCAGACCGATCAAGTGGCGAAGACGGTCTCCGCGTCGGGTGTGATGCGGGTTCCGATATGTTCGCCCGCTAGCAAGCGTGCCAGGTTACCCTCGGTGAAGATATCGAAGACGGTGATCGGCATGTTTCGTCCCATACAGAGGCTGATTGCGGTGGCGTCCATGACGTTCAAGCCCTGATTGAGGACATCGAGATAGCTAAGGGTCTCGTACTTGCGCGCCGCAGGATTGCGGTTAGGGTCGTCATCATACACGCCATCGACCTTATTTTTAGCCATCAGGATCGACTTTGCATCGATCTCGAGGGCGCGCAATGCCGCTGCCGTGTCGGTGGTAAAGAACGGGTTACCGGTCCCCCCTCCGAAGATGACGACTCGCCCCTTCTCCAAGTGACGTAACGCGCGCCTACGTATGTAGGGCTCAGCAACCGCCTGCATCGTGATGGCAGACTGAACCCGCGTATCGATCCCTCTTTGCTCCAACGCGTCTTGGAGTGCGATGGCGTTCATCACCGTAGCGAGCATCCCGACGTAGTCGGCTGTGGCAGGGTCCATGCCACCCCCCTGCTCTGCACCACGCCAGAAATTACCCGCTCCCACGACAACCGCAAGTTGAACGCCGTGGCTTTTGGCCGCGGCGATTTCCTTGGCAAGAGAGCGGGTCGCTTCTGGCGCGACGCCGAAGTGCGTGGGGCCGGCAAGGAACTCACCGGAAAGCTTCAGCAGAACGCGCTCCATCCTTACTCCCCGATGGCGATCCGGCTGAAGCTACCGATCTGGATATTCTCTCCTATGGTGGCGACGGACTCTTTGAGAAGCTCATCGATCGTTTTCTTATCGTCTTTGACGTAGGGTTGTTCGAGGAGGCAGAGTTCAGCAAAGAATTTGCCGAGCCGCCCATCGACAATCTTGTCTACGACCTGCGGAGGCTTGCCTTCTGCCAGAGCCTGTTTGCTTAGGGTTTCCCGTTCGGCCTCGACCATATCCCCTGGAACGTCGGTCCGGCTGACGTAGCGTGGGTTTGCCATCGCAATATGAATAGCGAGGTTTTTGGCGAGTTCGCGAAAACCGTCGTTGCGGGCTACAAAGTCTGTTTCACAGTTGAGTTCGATAAGAGTGGCGATCTTACCATTGTGGTGAACATAGCTCCCCACAAACCCCTCTGAAGCCTCACGATCCGCCTTCTTTTCTGCTTTGGCCACGCCGCGTTCGCGCAACAGCGCTGCTGCCTTTTCCAGGTCGCCCTCGGTTTCCTCGAGTGCGTTTTTTACATCGAGCATCCCCGCACCCGTCATGCTGCGCAACTTCTTGATATCCTGCATGCTTACGGCCATTTCATACCCTTTCGCTTGTCGTTTGTGGTGATCCGGATCTGCTCAAACGTTCTGATCGGTTGGTGCTTGTTCCGGTGTCGCTGCCGGTGCGGAGTCGTCACTCTCCTCAGCAAGCTGTGCTGCTGCCTGAATGGTTCTCTCGGGAGAGGAGATCGGTGTGGGCAGGGTTTCGGCCTCGGCCGTTTCTTCTGGAGGCGCTTCAGTCTCCGGCGCCGTACCCTCGTCGGCGCCACCGCGCACTTCCACAATCACATCGGCTAGGCGTGCCGTGACGAGCTGGATAGAACGTATCGCGTCGTCGTTCCCTGGAATGATGTGATCGAGCACGTCAGGGTCGGAATCGGTATCAGCCAAGGCGACCACCGGTATCTCTAGCTTGTTGGCCTCTTTTACAGCGATCGCTTCCTTGGTGGGATCGATGACGAATAGGGCATCGGGTGGGCGAGTCATGTTACGGATTCCACCGAGATACCGTTGTAGCCGATGCAGTTCCTTGCCGAGCTCGATCTGCTCTTTTTTACTGTAGTGAAGGATGGCATCGCCGCCAAACATCTCTTCGAGCTCTTTGAGCCGGTCGACACGACTACTGATCGTTTTGAAGTTCGTGAGCAAGCCACCGAGCCAGCGCTCGTTGACGTACGGCATTCCACAGCGCTTCGCCTCGGCCGCTAGGATTTCCTGTGCCTGCTTTTTAGTGCCGACGAACAGGATAGACGCGCCGCGCGAAGCCAAGTCACGTAGGAAATCGAAGGCCTTCTCGCTCTCGACCAGCGTCTTTTGCAGGTCGATGATAAAGATCCCGTTTCGTTCGGCAAAGATGAAGCGCTTCATTTTGGGGTTCCAGCGCTTCGTCTCGTGTCCGAAGTGCACCCCTGCTTCGAGCAGCTGCTTCATTCCTAGGTAAGACATTCGATCCTCCAAGGCGGGACGTTGGGATTGGGATTTGACTCGCGGCAGCGCGCCAAAGAGCCGACCGAGGGAGGGGCAACATGCTCACACATCTCGGTTGGCTCCGGCCCTGCAAGGACTCGGCTCGATAGACATCCCGCTGCCATCAAGCCAAACTTCTTGATTATAACGGAAAATGCAGCGAGCCACGTATAGTGGAACTCAAAGAAACGCAAAAGAGGTCCGATTCTTCGAGCGATCAGCCGATTCCAGCGAGTAGGTATGACCAGAGAAGCTGGTTACGAGACACAATCTTTAATTCTTCTAGGACGGAACCCGGTTCCGTTACCGTTACGGTAGGCTACTCAGCGCCTGCTGTGCGTCAGAGAAGTTCGGGTTGAGCTCCAGCGCCCTTTCGTAGGCACGCCGCGCTGCGTCGACATCTCCGGCATTGGCACGCGCCTGATAGGCCTTGCCGAGATAGTAGAAGGCATCGGCGCTTTCTGGCGGCAACAGTGCGCCCTGTTGTGCGCGGCGGACGGCCTCGTCGAACCGTCCCTGCTGCATATAGCCGCGTGAGAGGTAGGTGTAGAGCGGTGGTGTGAACACGGCACCGTCGAGCTGTAAGGCCCGCTCGAATTGGGGGATCGAGTCCTCGACCCTACCGCACTCGAAAAGAGCGATCGCCAGCTGTGAAATAGCAGAGAGAGAGTTCGAGTTGAGGGTCACGGCCTGGCCGAGTTCATACTCCGCTTGATTGCACTCGCCGAGGCGAAAATAGATGTTCCCCAGATTGTTGTGGGCGCTGGCGCTGGCCGGATCGAGAACGACGGCGCGCCTGAACGTTTGGAGCGCCAACTCGAGCTCCCCGAGATCACGGTAGGCCTTACCGAGATTGACGGTAACGGTGGATTTCTCGGGTCCGCTCAGATCCGAGTCGGTGGAAAGAGCCAAAACTGCTGCGCGCTCGAGCGAGTCCTTGGCATTTTCGAGATCTCCCAGTTGGTAGTGAATCACACCTTTGGTGTTGAGTACCTCAGCGCTTTCGGGCGCAATCTGTTCAGCGGTCTCTAGGGTGCTGAGCGCATCGTTGAGGCGGTTAGGGTAACGACCAGGATCGTTCAGGAACTGATCTTCATAGGCGAGTGCGAGCTGCACGTAGGCAGAGACGTTGTCGTTATTGAAATCGATCGCGGCCTGAAATTCGGTGATGGCCAGAGAAAACGCCCCCTGGCAGGCGAGGGCCTTGCCTTTGCCCACCATCGCTTCGGCATTTCTATTGTCGATTTTGAGCGCTTCTTGGAAAAAGAACTGTGCCAGGGCGCAGTCACCCTGCAGGAGGTAGAAGTTCCCATCGCCCATCAAGGAGGACATATCCGGCGGATCTTGTGAATCGGTTTGGGCGAATGCGCTACACAAGGCGAGCAGGAGCAGGGTGCTTATGAGAATAAGGGTTCGTCTAATCAACTTGTCCTCCGGCCATACGTTGTATTTCTAAAGTATGTGCCCGTTCGCGTACCCCCATCGGGGCTTATCATGACGGTCGACTGTGAGAGTTGGGTGTGTTTTTTGGCCAAGATGGACGCACAACGCTTCACACAGTCTCTTGCGGATACCGTCCCTCGCTACGACCACAATTCCTCACTCACTCAGTCGTGGGCTGCTTACAGATCCCTCGACGAACACGGTTAGACACCGCTACCCAGTGCCGTAGACCGATCGTAGATACCGAACGACGATCATGAAGGCTCGAAGATAGGGCACATTCATGCCTGTAGCAGTATAGCAAGTTGCCAAGTTGGCGGGTGAGGGTTTCCTCGACTTCCACTGGACTCCCCTGGCGGCGATGTCGACGCCAAGCGAAAAAGCGTCAGATCAGGAACTCCAGCGCCGGCGCAAACGCCTGCCGCCGCTGAAGTTTCTCGGCATACTTGACACCGGATTCCCGACCGTGGGCGCCCCGGGTCGCCAAGAAGTCCTCGGGCGTGAAAGACCAACCGTAGAATTCCTGATAGAACGTGAACACCTCTTTGACCAGCTCGATCTCTTCTCCGATGTCGATATGAACGACAGGCCTGGCCGAAGCGCTCGATACGTACTGAAACAGCCGAACCGGCTGTCTATGGGCTGTAATCATCTCTTCGATGTCTTCGCTATGCCCCCCTTGGCCTTCGTTGAGGATCTTGGGGATGCGCGCCAAGGTGATGGCGTCGAAGGTGATCTTGGCCGTCATCCGGTGGTCGGGATGGGGGCTGTCATCACTCCAGGTGAGGACCACATCGGGTTGAAAATGAGCGTAGAGCTTGGCAAGTTGTAGGGATTCCGACCGTTCGCCGGTCATGCGTGAGTCCCCCATGTCGAAAAAGTGGTGTTGAGCCCCGACTGTGTCCGCCACCCAGGCTCCGTGCTCCTGTCGAATACGGCGTACTTCTGAGTCGCTATGGTTATCGAACTGGCTGGCGAGTTCGCCGTGGGTGGTCCACACCAACATGACTTCGTCGCCACGCTTGGCGTGCTTGGCCAAGGTACCGAGGCAACCGAGCTCGTCGTCCGGATGGGAGAATACTGCAAGGAGGCGCATGGACGACATTCTATCGTGAAAGCTTTCCGGCGTACTTGCTGCAAGCCTCATGCGGCAACGTACTCTCAACCCACACTCCAGGTCGCTCTACTGGTGATACCATGAAGCGCTGGAGTTTGGAGGGCGTTGGATTGAAAGGTCAGGTGCGAAGAGCGAAACGGGTATCGACGCCGGTATTGGCCTGGATCGTTTTGGTGGCCAACATGTTGGTGATCGCGCAGGGTGCTGTCGTGCGCGCTACCGGCTCGGGTGCCGGTTGCGGAAGCCACTGGCCGACCTGCAACGGTGAGATCATCCCGCTGGCGCACGGCACCGAAACGCTCATCGAGTTCAGCCATAGGCTGCTCTCCCTTGCTGTGTTGCTGCTAGGGGTGTGGCTATTGGTACGGGCGTGGCGTTGGCGCCGTGAGCGGCCTGGCTTTTTCGCCTTCGCCGTGGCTGCTTTCGGGTTCCTGGTGATCGAAGCGCTCCTCGGTGCTGCCACCGTGCTCCTCGGATTGACCGGCGAAAACGCCACGGTGGGGCGCGGCATCATGGTCGCCTCGCACCTGGTCAATTCGCTGCTGCTGATCGGCACCCTAGCCGCGACCGTGGCGTACTCGAGCAAGCGGCCTCCGGCTTGGCCGCTCGGGATCGCGCGCCAAGGCGTGCTCGCTGCTGTGCTCGCGTTCGGACTCGTCGGTATGTTGGTTCTCATGTTCTCGGGTGGGATCGCCGCCATGGGCAATACCATCTTTCCCGCTGAGTCGTTGCGCGAGGGTCTGGCGGCCGATTTCGATCCGAGTTCGCACCTCTTGGTTCGCCTGCGCATTCTTCACCCACTGATCGCCATCACCGTAGGAATCTACCTGTTTGTCAGTTTGGGTCTCGGCTGGTGGTTGAAGCCGGTTCCCCAAGCGAAGCGATTAGCTCAGTTGCTCTTCGGCGTCTACCTGGCCCAACTCGTCATCGGCACCATCAATTTGGCGTTTCTCGCGCCGATCTTCTTGCAAGTTCTCCACCTCTCGGTCGCAGTTCTCTCTTTTGCGCTGTTGAGCGCTCTCACCGTAACCGCCCTCGGCTATCCGGCCGTGCAGGTGCGATCTGCCAAAGGCAGGGGCGGTATTCCCGCAGTGGAGAAGGCCTGATGGCTTCAGAGACCCTCTCCCCACGCAAAGCGACCTGGCGTGACTATCTCGCGCTCACCAAGCCGAAGGTCATCAGCCTGCTTTTGCTCACCACGGTCGGCGCCATGTTCATCGCCGCCGAGGGCTTTCCGGGCTGGATCCTTCTGCTCGGCCTCCTGGCCGGCGGATATATGTCTGCGGGAGCGGCCGGTACCTACAACATGATCTTCGACCGCGATATCGACCAGCGCATGAAACGCACCGCCAAACGCCCTACCGTCACCTCGGTGATCTCGACCAGAAATGCTCTTCTGTTCGGCATCGCCCTCACCATCGCATCCTTTGTAGTCATCGCGGTGGTTTCCAACGTGCTCGCTGCACTCCTCTCCTGGGCCGGAATCGCCTTCTACGTCATCATCTACACCATGTGGCTCAAGCGCAGCACCTGGCAGAACATCGTGATCGGGGGCGCGGCCGGTGCGATCCCACCGCTCGTCGGCTGGGCGGCGGTCACCGGAGACCTCAGCCTGCTCGCCTGGTGCCTTTTCAGCCTGGTTTTCGTGTGGACGCCTGTACACTTCTGGGCGCTGGCGCTGATGATCAAAGACGACTACAAAGCCGTCGGCATACCCATGGCACCGGCGGTCATCGGTGAGCGGGCGACCGTCATGCAGATGAATATGTACGCTGTCCTCACCATCACCTTGACCATCATTCCCTTCGCCCTTCACGAGTTCAGTCTGGTCTATTTCGTCGCCGCGCTGATCTTGAACCTCCTGTTGGCAGTGCGGGTGTTGCGCCTCTACCGGTTGGTCCGCTCCGGTCGCCCCGTCGACAGGATCACCGCCCTGCCGCTTTATAAGTACTCGATGGCCTACCTGGCGCTGCTCTTTCTGGCGATGGCCGTCGATCGCGTCTTTTTCGTCTAGCCGTCTTCACAACCTCTATCCGTGTCCGTTCTGCTCAAACCCCGTTGGTTGCTCCTTCATGCCATCGTGCTGGTTGTCGCCGTCGCGTTCACCAACTTCGGCTTTTGGCAGCTACGTCGCTTGGAGCGTCGTACCGGCAGCAACGAACTCATCGAAGCGAGGCTCGAGAGCGCTCCTGCACCTTTCGAGCAGATATCGGCCGCTTTCGATCTCACTGCCCCGGCTCCTTTGGAGGCCAGCGCCATCTATCGCCGAGCGGTGGTTCGCGGTCGCTTCGATCCCGAGCACGAGGTGCTCCTTAGGGCGCGTTCCTACAGAGGTGAACCCGGTTGGCACGTGCTCACCCCCCTGGTCATGGAGAGCGGTAGCGCGATCTTGATCGATCGCGGTTGGGTCCCCTACCGGCTCGACACCCCCCCCATAACCGAGGCCACCCCACCCGATGAAATGGTGACCGTGACCGGCATGATCCTCGCCGAGCAGGATCCACCCACGGGTTCCCTGGCCCGTTTGGCACCCCGTGACCCCCCTGAGGGAGAGCTCAAAGCGGCCTACTACGCCGACGCCGACCGCTTGGCCGCCCAGATGCCCTACCCGCTCGAGCCTGTCTACTTGGAGCTGATCGCCCAGGAACCGGCCCAAGCCGGCGATTTGCCGGTGGCCCCGCCCCCGCCCGAATTCACTCGTGGCCCCCACCTCGGCTACGCCATGCAGTGGTTCAGCTTCACCCTGATCGCGGTGGTCGGCTATGGCATCCTGATCCGCCGTGCGCTGCTGGAGCGAGACGAAAAGGAGGCAGCTCGAGCCTAGGCTCGAGCTGCCATCGACTCGTTAGGACAGTAGCTGACCTGAACAGTTACTCCACCTGCCAGACGTGGGCGATGGGCTGCTCAAACTCGGTGTCGCCGTTGAACTCAAGGATATAGAGCAGGCCGTTGCCCCGGTCGAAGGCGGCGGCGCCGAGCTGGTACTTCTGCTGGCTCGAGCTGAGGTTGTAAAGGACGTCGTCGATATTCAGGGTGGCGTAGGGTTGGGGTTCATAGGGCTCCATGGTGCCGGCTGCCACTGCGGCCAGGTCGGCCGGGTCGTAGAAGACGATCTGGGCGACGAAGCCGGTGCTCCACCAGCCCCGCTGGTTTTCTGGGTCTTCCGGATAGGGCGGTTCGTCGGGCCACACGGTGCCGTCAGGCAAGCCGTACCAGTCGCTCCCCGTGCCCTTGGTGCCCACAAAGATCACCGCTCCCCGGTCGCCCGCGGTGAGCCAGGCAGCGCCGGACCACTCGTCCGAATCGTGGTAGTTCGTCATCTCAGGAGCGGCGGGAGGCTCCTGGTAGACGTTGCCGTAAAGGAGGAGCGGCGTGGCCGTTACGCTCGTGCCCGCTGCCGGCGGGTTGCCGTGGTTCCAAGGCCCGTAGGCGATGATGGAAGGACCCTTCCCCCCTTGCCCCCCGTCCCGGTAGCGGCCGGTAGCCAGTTAGAGGTCAGGGGTATGGGCATCTGCCCAAGCTTGGGGGATGTCGAACAGGTAGTCGGTGGTCACGTAGGCTTGGAAGTCGGTGCCGCTGCCGATCTGCCAGAGCCCTGCTGCTTGGGGGTCTGATAGGTTCAGCTCGGCCCAGCCGTGGGAGGGATCATAGCGGAGCTCTTGCATGTGTACGCCCCAGGTGAAGTAGAGCTTGTCGGTCGTCTGGCTGCCTTGCCTGGGTAGGTAGGCGAGCCCGGCGCGCGGGATCTCCCAGTCGAGATCCGGATCGGTTGTGATGTAGTCGTAGAGCGTGTCACGGATGTTGGCGAAGTCTTGCAGGGTGGTGGCGGTGTTGAGGTCTGCGAGGTTGCCTGAGAGGACTGGTGCGGGGATGCTGATCTCGGAGAGGTACTGCTGCTGGTCGTTGCCGGTGGCGAAGAGAGAGCCGGGAAAGCTGTCGTCCGGGCCGCTGGGATCGCCGCCGGGGTAGAAGGTCATGGCGGTCCCTCCCCAGCCCCAGGTGGTGGGGGGATCACCCCCTGGTGG
>CP070651.1:3514033-3521258 GCA_020354625.1 Trueperaceae bacterium | reverse complement strand
ACCGAAAAAGCACCTTGATGATTGCCAATAGCATCGTTCGAAGCAATTCCGCTGTCATATCTGGCGGCGGAATCTTGAATGAGTCTAGTACGGGGACTCTGACCATTCACCAAAGCGAAATAAGGGACAATGTTGCCCAAGGCTCAGGTGGCGGCGTGCACCTTGTTGGCGGTACGGCCTTTGTGGTCGATAGCGTTATTGCAGGCAACGTCGGTAGATCTGGTGCCGGTCTTTTCAATGTTGGACAAATAGCCACTATTTCAGGCAGCGTCATTTCAAGTAATTCCACCGCCGGTGGAGATGGTGGAGGTATCTTCAATACCGGTACGACCACCATCAATAGCAGCACTCTTGCGGGGAATCATGCAGTCCTGGGTGGGGCCATCAACAGCCTTAACGGTACCGTAACCGTTATAGATAGTGAGATTGTCGACAACGATAGCGTGAATAGTGCGGGTGGTGGCATCTACAATGCTGGGAACTCCGTTATGCAGATCTCCAACAGCCTTGTACAACGAAATGCCGCCTTTAACCGTGGCGGTGGGATTGTCAATCGCAATGACATGACCATTACGGGAACAACCATTTCTGAAAACACTTCGGTGCGTCTTGAAGGTGGCGGTATCTGGAACTTCGGTACGTTGCACATCGAAAACTCGACCGTTGCCAATAATACGGCGGGAGATTTCGGGGCAGGTATCTATAATTGGGTGCAAGCCACAGCGACAATTGTGAACAGCCAGGTCACAGACAACAAGGCTACCGTTGACGGTGGTGGTATCTACAATGAGGAAGGCACCATTAACCTTGAGAACAGCAATGTTAAAGGCAATACAGCTAACGGCAGCGGTGGGGCAATCGTCAACTCGAATGGAACCTTGAACTTCGTTGAACCAGCCTTTCCTAGGATAACGAATGTTGTGAAACGCAACCAGGCAGATGCTGATGGCAACAACGTAGGTGAATGTGACAATATCTATGACGGGTCCAATTGCTTTAGGTCTGTCAGGGCGTTCTTGAATGAGAATCCTGTACCCTAGCAATGTCATGTAGAAAAGTACTCTCTGCAAACCGTAGGAAATCTCCCACATCTCATGTGGGAGATTTTGCCTAGTAGGCTGCTCGGTCGACTAGTAACAATGCTGGAAATCGACGGGGCGTTCATCCTCGTGCTCGCTTGTATTGCCAGAGACCTCAGTTTGCTATACGCCGGCATAGGTGTGAAAGGGGAACCAGATGAAACAAGCGTGGAGTTTAGTTCTATTGATAACGTTCATCTTGGCAGCCTGTAACCTTTCCTCTCCAGGGATTGAAAACGATTCCTGGAAACTTGAAGGACAATCTATCGGAGCGCTTCCAGGAGCAGCCTTTCAGCCACCTATCGGTCCGATTGCGGTACTCACCGGTGACTTTCGGGACGATCTAAGGCTTTCCATCGAAGTGTTCACTCTTAATGAGGACGGCACCGCTTCCGGGGTACCACTTGGTCCATCATTCAGCAATGAAGCGGGAACCATCACCGATGCTAACAACCCCTTTGTCGAGGAGTATTACAGTGCTGTCTGGGACACTGGAGTCACAGGTGTTCCGGATGGGACAAGGCTTAGGGTAGAGGTGCGGCTCGAGCATGCCGAAGCTGATGTACCCGTTTGTAACCCCGCAACCACTGACCTAGGCAAGGGCTGTCTGGCATTTTTCGACGTAGAGCTTTGGAAAAACCGTGGCCAAGCAAGAAAGGCAGAAGTACATGATCTGGCTGGGGATATCGTTCATCTAGCAAACGACGACCTGCTTCAAATCAAACTTCACGTCCGAGATGAAGCCGTAGCTTGCTTTCCAAAACAATCAGAATCCCAACTCCTTCCTGCGAGTTTGAAGGCGGGAGCGAGATTAAGCCGCGTAAGCATCGATGAGGACCTGATCATAGCCGGAGCGCCGTTTTACAACGGCGTGGGTACAGCCTGGCTGTTTGAGCGCCAAGCCAATGGGAGTTGGCAAGAGGTTGCGCGGCTCACGCCGAGTGGACTTGGGTCGGGAGATGAATATGGGAATGCCGTAGCCATTTCGGGGAACACCACGGTTGTGTCTGCCGCGAAGCATGACAACCCAGTTTCTGATGCCGGCGTGGTGTATGTATTTGAGCGCCAGCCGGATAACAGTATCATTCAGAGCAAATTATTTGCCAGTGATGGGGCAGGTGGTGACCTCTTCGGGCGCTACACGCTAGATATCGATGGGGACGTACTCGTAATCGGTGCCCCGTTTGACGACGATCAAGGGCAAGACTCGGGATCGGTCTACGTGTTTGAACGACAAGCCCCAGGTCACTGGACACAAACCCAAAAGCTGACCGCCTTCGATGGAGTCCCCGGTGCTGTTTTCGGTTCTTCCAACGGCGTAGTAGGGGACACCATCATCGTGAGTGCACCCAGAGATGATGATAACGGGGTGTGGTCAGGTAGCGTCTATGTCTATGAGAAGACGGTGTCAGGCTGGACGTTTGTGCAAAAAGTCAGCCCCGACGATGGAGCTGCCGGCGATAGGTTTGGTGCGGTGAGTTTCGATGGGATGCGTTTTATCGGTGGAGGCCGGTTCAACGACGACAACGGCGACGCCAGTGGCTCGGCGTACATTTTTGAAAGGATCGATGGTAGCTGGACGCAGGTCGCCAAGCTCTTGCCAAGCGATGGTGGGGCAAATGATCGGTTTGGCGTTAGCGTGAGCGTAGATGGTCGCTGTGCGGTGGTGGGATCGCTTGGTAATGCGGGCGCTGGTCTCAACACGGGCTCGATCTACACGTTCAGGAAACAGGGAGACAATACCTGGCAAGAGATCGCCAAGATCAAGTCTTTCAATGCCCAAGCTGCGGACGATTTTGGGGGCGACGCGTGGCTCGATGGCCGCACCATAGCTGCTGGTGCCAGGAGAAATGATGCTGTCGCAGGGGACTCAGGGAGCGTTTACGTTTACGATTTGTACTGAGCGCCGGAACAGATCAACGTGCCCCCATATCCTGCCAAGACCACGTATACACATGGCGGTGACGGGCCAGCTGGCAGTCAGCTTCGCTCACTTTCCAGATCAACGCCAATCCAAAGGAAACTCGTTCACCCTTGCGGTGTCAGTGAGCCGTCGCAGGCTGCCATCATCGACCCCTACGACCCACAAGTCGAAGTTCTGCCCGTTATCGTCCGAGTGTGAGAAGACCAGCATCTCTCCGTCAGGCGACCACGCCAGTGTTTCTGCTGAAACTTGGCTACTCTCGCTATAGGTGGTCAATTGCTTCTCCACGCCACCTCCTGGGAAACGTGTCCCATCGATCTTGACCAACATGATGTTTACTGGTTGGGAATTCCCCTGGGGGCTAAAACTTCGAAGAAACGCGACCTGGGTCCCATCCGGCGAAATTCGCGGGAAGCTATCCAAAACGTTGTTCGCCGTGAGATTGGTGATCGATGCCCGTTCGACGCGACCGTCGTCATCGAGCTGGGCAAGCCAGATATCGTTATCGATAGCGGAACTCGGCGCGGAAGACTGCCACACCACCTTGGACCCATCAGGAGTAAAATCGATGGCCACAGGGTTGGATACTGCGTCGTCGGCCCAAGCTGGATCGAGCAGCAGCAGCTCGCTACCATCTACTAGGTTCTGTACGATAAAGGTGCCGGCGCCGGTATAGTCGTCGTGCTTACGGTAGCGAAGGATCGAGTCGGTGTCGGCAAACCAGCCGGAAAACACTCCACCGACCGCGACAGGATCGCTCAGTTGCGGATCGGGGAAGAAACCCCCTCGAACGAGATCAGGCTTGAGAATTTGATGGCGTATCTCGTCTTCTTGGATACCTTCACTAAACAGGAGTCGCCCCATCTTGCTGTCCCATACGGCTAGACGCGCAAACCCGGGGGTGTCGATCAGGCGCAGCTTTTCGCTTCCAGCCTCATCGATGAGAAACACATCGTAATCGCTGCGGCCGTCTTGATTCGCGTGATAGACGATGCCCGCCACGTTCCCGCTTATAGGATAGACGTAATGTGAGTTGTAGTGGAGTTCGCTCGCGCCACCCGTTTGAGCCGTGAAGCCGAAGGTCACCTCTGAAACTCCGTCGAAGATGTCGGCCACCAAGTCGATGTTATGGCTGATGACGGTCTTACCATCGACGGTGACCATCAGGGTCTTTCCGGTCGCATCCCAGTCCAGCTGCAAGCTGTGTTCTAAACCGTCCTCGATATTTGGCAGGGTTGCCACGGGTAAGGACCCATCGTGAGACACGACGCCTCCCGCGACCAAAGCGGCGTGATCCTCATCCGGGTCACCGATCTGAGTGTTGGCATAGGTATCGATCTCCACACCGAAGCAAGCACCCTTAGTGTCGCTGCAAAAGTTGGGGAATCCCCACCAGAGATCGTTGTTCGGCAGCGAAAGGGGGGGCGCAGGCAACAGAGTAAAGAGTATCCCTGAGCTACCGAAGTCTTTATCACCCAAGTACATCTTGAACGACAAGGAAAAGTTACGAGTAAGATCGAGCGGCTCCTCGAGCCAGGTAGCCCCTAGTTGCAAGTTGCTCGCCTCGGTCAGCGCGATCTTGTTCTCGTCGAGGCGGGCATCACCGTAAAGGCGCCACCCCAACTCGGTTACCCGGCTCCCGTCGCAGGTCACGATCGGATCGCCGTCGATCAGCCCAAAGGAGCTGTCGTTCACCGGTCTGACCTTACGGCGTAACAGGTCGCGAAGCTCAGCCGCACCGAGTTCGGGGCACTGCTCCCATAAGAGGGCCGCGGCGCCGCTCACTACAGCGCTGGCGTACGAAGAGCCCGTCAGCTCTGATCCACTTCCAGGCTCGCAACCGGAAGTCTCGAGGCAGAGGCGCACCCCGGGAGCGAGCACGTCTACCTCGACGCCTTGTGGGTTGAAGCCGGCTGCCGCCGGGATCAGCGAAGTGGCGTCCCAACCGACGGTGCCGACCGACACGATGTTCGGAAGCGGGTCCACTCCACGTTCGATTGCAAGCGCCTCCGAAAATGCAGCGGGATAGAGCGGCGTCGAAGCGAACACGGGGTCAGCGTCCAGGCCGTTATTACCGGCCGCCGCCACCACCAGGAAGTTGTCGGGGTACCTGCCCGATAGTTCGGCCAACGTGTTGTAGAGCACGAGGTCGATGCCCGACTCCGGATCGCTGGCGCCGCTCAAGCTCAAATTGGCGACGGTCTTCTGACCCGTGACGAGGAGCTCGCTCTCGAGCTGCAAGAGGCGCTCCGTGATGGCGTAGGTATCACAGAGGCCGTTCTCATCGCAGGCGATCCGCGACTGGGTGGCTGCGCGTGGCGCCACCATCTTGGCCAGCTGCACCACAAAGGTTCCGTGTCCCAGCGTCCCCCCAAACCCAGCACAATCGAACACGTCGAAGGTTCCGAAACCGGTATCGATCACAGGGATGCTCACCCCACCACCCAGCAAACCGGCTCGGTGTGCCTGGTCCACGTTGATCGCCTCGAGGAGATGCAGTCCTTGTCCCTGCTCACCTGAGAGCAGTTCATAACGATCCTCGGCGTAGGTAGAGAGCACCGAGGCGGAATCGCAGCCTGGAGAGGTCCAGCTCGGCCTCCTCGAATAACCGAAGCGACTCGCCGGATCTAGAAGCTCAGGGTCGGTCATCATTGCCACGCCGTAGCGGTAGTTCGGTCCAGCGGTTAGGTTTCGGTCTCCCGGCGCCACCATATCCTCGGCCAATTCCCAGATCCGTTTGAGAGCTTCCCGGGTGGCCAGACCAGCCGTGTCGAGGAGCGCTACCGCGGCTTCGGTGTTCTCGGTGCTGACGAAGCTCCCTGGCACCAGGGAGAACCCCGTCTCGGCCAAGCTCGCCGCGAGATCCTCCTCGCGGATGTTTCGTAGCGATACCGCCAGCTCGCTCGAGGCGAGCACCACCGGCAGGAGCCCGAAGACCTCACGGGCTACTTCCTTACCGTTCAAGCTCACCAGCACCTCGGCAGTGGCAACGGTCGGATCTGCTACCGCCAGGTCGATGGTGACGCTGCCGGGTTTTTGTGAGACGAGCTGCGTGAACTCCCCGTTGACGGTGACCAAAACCTCGCCGCCACGTTTGGGAAGGGCGATCTCCACCCGTTCGTTCGGTGCAGCGGTTCGTGGTGTTTGAGCCGTAGCGTCGCCAAGCAGGCAGGAGAGCACCACGATGAATGCCGGAAGCGAGCTTACGGATCGAGTCAACTTTGTCAAACGCATTGGAGAACTCCTTCTAAGGGTTTCATACGAGTTGATACCACCGTATTTATCCGGCGACGACCAGGGCAAATTGCTGGTATGCACAGGATTTTCTTGCCCACCGATTCCCAACCGGTTGCCGCCCTGCCACTCCGTCAGAAGCGCACATGTTTCCGAATTGTAAATAATCCGCGGGTCCCCGTCTACCCTTTAGGGTTTCGGTACCTTTTACGCCTTAGACAACCGCTCAAACCTCTCCCGGTATTCGGCGAGATCTTTTTCGCTGCCGCTGTGTTCCAGAAGCTCCAGGCCATATTCCACTTCGGTCACGTCCTCGTTCAGCTCGCCCAGATGAAAGAGCGCCATCCCTTGCAGGGCAAGATTGCCGGAAGCTGCAGCTACGTGGCTGGCGCGCCTTAATAGCTCGCGAGCCGGCTCAAGTTCTCCCTTCTCCAAGAATGTGATCCCGAGGCTGATGAGGTGGTGCAACCTGAAGATGTTTGGGACATACTCCTTTTTGGCTTGCATGACTTCGATAAGCCGTTCCGCCTCGCGTTCGCGCTCCAAGGCTTTCTCCATAAGGCCGTGTTCGGCCAGGCAAACGACCCAGTTGTAGAGTGCCCGCAGCTTCTCGATGCGGTTGGCACCTACTTCTTCGGCAACGATAAGTGCCCGCTCAAAGGCGGTCACGGCCTGATCAAAGTTTTGAGCCCCAATCCAGTCGTAGACCACCCCGATGTTCACCAGCTCTCCGACCTGGCGGTTCTTATCGAGATAACGCCACTTCACTTCCGCTCGCCGGAAGTGCTCGAGCGCTGACTCGTAATCCTGTTCGGCGAGGGCGATGTTCCCCCGCACGTTGGTGAGTTGCGCGCTAGCCCAGGAGTCGATCCGCACGGAGGTGAGCACGTCCAGCAGCTCTACGGCTCCGTCGACCTCTCCGATTCGGAATAACAGCGCCGCCTTGAGAGCTTGACCATCTTCGTCGAGGCGCTCTTCGTTAACGGCT
>CP070651.1:3460295-3513933 GCA_020354625.1 Trueperaceae bacterium | reverse complement strand
CCCGATAGATCTCGTTGTTGATCCCATCAGCAATATAGAGTACGTCTTGGCCAGCTTCATTGGCATACGTGATTCCCTCGGGATCGTTGCTGCTGTAAGCGGTGGTATCAAATGAATTCACCACCACCCCACAAGATCCGTTCGCCCCCGGCGTTACTTCAAATATCTCCTTTTGATCATCATCAGAATAAAAAAGGTGCCCGTCGCTCGATCGATACGTTACACCCGTCGGCTCATTCGAAAAACAGGACGAATTTGGATACGTGGTCCAGGTATCGACCAACACACCCCCTCGCGTCACCACAAACTGGTTGTCACCGGTAAAGAGAGAGGGGATCTCATTGACTTCAGAGTCACTCACCACAAGCTCGTCGCTCGTTGAATCGTAGGTGATCCCCGCCGGATCTGGACTCGCTGGCGTAAACTGCGAGGTGTAGATGGTCTGCACCAGGGACACGATGTCCGTCGCCTGCGTAGTTAGAGATTGACCGGCCAACGAAAGATCCGTGAAGGCAAACTCGATGATCGACCCCGGCCACTTCTTGGCACCAAACCCGCTATCAACCACAAACAAGTTGATCTTCAAGGGGTCGTCGGTAAGGTCGCTGCTTGGAGCAAAGACGATGCCCTGAGGATCGCTGAGCTCGAACGAAGAAAGGTCGCGGATCGCCACAACTTCTCCCGATTCGGTAAGCTCGACAAGCTTCTCCCCCGCTCGATCCAAAAGATGTAGATTGCCTGTGCTCGGATGATAAGCGAGGCCCCGAGGATTCACCAGACCTGCCGGACCAAGTTGTGTCTCTGAAACCGTCCCCTCTTCAAAACTCCCTTGTGGTCCGCGTTCAACCCGGACCACACGAGATGCATGCGCATCTAGTAACAGCAGTTGTCCACTCACCGGATTGAAGCTCATGCCTTGGGCGTTCTGAAGGCCAAAATGCCGCGCGTCTATATGCACAAGCGTGCTGGGATCGAGCTTGCCATTGCTCCCCAAACTTATCTCCATTAACGTGCTCGTTGTCGCCTTGAATATCAAAAGTCGCTCGCCAACACTGTCAAACGTCATAGAGACTGCGCCTGGAAAGGTGTCCTCTATATGCGTTGTAGCTAGCAGATCCTCGAACGGCGTGACAAATACAATGTTCGTGCCCCGCCCGTTTTCACCAGCACCATTCGTTACAAAAAACGCGTTGGTCTCAGGTGAATAGGCCAACCCCTTGGGATTAGAAAAGGCAAAATTGTCCGGGTCGAAAATGCGGACTTTCTTGAGATAAGGCTCTGTGCTTGTCGTGACTGGTAATTCGGGCGTCACTTCAGGACGCTCGATACTCTCTGGACCTCGCTGTCGAAGACAAGATGCCAGCAACAGCATCAGTACCGCCATCAACATGAAGAGAGTCTTTATCCGCATTCCCATGACCATCATCTCCTTCTACTCTTCCTTCGCATCCTTCTACTCTTCCTTGCCAAGCGACACAGGTTGTGTCGCTTGATCAAACACCTTGAAGTGCTATATAGGAAAGTGTGGTTTGGAGACAGCTAGAACCGGAATCTTGACAACTCTAATGAAGCGTCCGCGACCCTCCCCAGTTTCGTGACACTTACCATAAACGCACTACTAAACCGGCGCAGTAAATGAGAACGGCACCGCTCGGAAACACGACTGCTAGTGCAGCCAGGCACCAAGGTTATAGTAGGAATTGTAAAAAATCTCGCTTAAAAAATCAAGTGTTTGTGATAGTTAGCGTAGCGTGAGTACTGAGTAGACAGTGCGAAACCGCCCCACACTCCCTTCCCCGAACTGACCCCGGCACCAGGGATTCTTCCTGATTCCGCGGCAAGACCGAAGGGTAAAAGACGGCAAGACGGCTTAGTGTGGCTCTTCCAAACGGAGTAACCAGAAGGTCTCCAGATCGGGGCAACCGCTCCTACGCCAACGCCTGAGCTGCTGCGCGCCGTCACGTATGAGGGTAGTAATCTCGCTCCGCTCCACCGTCCCCTTCGTCTCTTCAGGCCAGAGTGGAGTCAGAAGCGGCTCGAGGTCGACCTCATCTGTCAGCAGCGCCGGCTCGATCGCGGCTAGCGCCGCTGCCGCTCCGAGGGCGTGACGCCGCGGTCTGATCCCCGCTTGCAGCGCCATACGCACGGTGCCCACCAAACGGTCTTCCCAACCGACCTATCGATTTGGATCGCGGCCCACCCGGTCGACCTTGTCACCGAGAAACGGATTGGTCATCCGCGCCAAGAGGTCGTCGGCATAGTGCTCGATACCCCTTGGGGTAAAAAGGGGGTCCAGGCCGGCGTAGCGCTTCAGCAGAGCAGCCCCTGACTCTTCGATGATGGCGGCCCGCAGAAAGGGCAGCATCCCGGCCAGATCCCTGAGCTCGGCCAGCTCACGGATCCCCCTCGCCGCCCCGAGGTAGGCCGCCATGGCGTGCATCCCGTTCAGGCCGTAAAACTTCGCCTCCTGAAAGGGTCTCAGGTCCGCTCGCTCCTCGAATAAATCGAGGCCCCGGTAAAACACATCGCCGCCGAAAGCCGGCTTCATCATAAAGATCTGGTTGAACGACTCCACCAGAAAGGCGCGCGACAACCCCGGTGCGACGGTCGCCAATCCGTGTGACGCCACCTCCTGTGGATCACTGACCGAGCGGCTCATCTTACCGATAACGGTGCCGAGGAATTGCACGTGGGCTCTTACTCGATCGCGCTCCTTTACCGGAACCTCGGACAAGACCTCTTGCCGAAGGCGCTCAGCCGCATGGGGATCGTTCTCCGCAGCGTAGATGACGGTCCTGGCCCCCCGGCTGCTACGCTGCCGCAACCCCGCTGCCAGGATCCGGTGAGGACTCCAGGGGTCAGCGGTAGCGTAGAAGGCCACGCTCGGTAGGGCGGTGCCGATCTCGTCGGCATCGGCCACAGCCGCGATGAGGCGCTCGCGCTCATCAACCGTGATGGGGTTGTACACGTCGACCGGCCCCACCCCGACAGCTTCTATGTGGTCGGCGTAGGCGACGTTGCAGTGGTAGGCACCTCCCGTCGCCCTCACAGCGTTTACCAACTCGGCATCGATCTCTGCCACCCCAAGCCGCTCGAAGTTACCCGAAGCCGAAGCCTCGAGCAGAAAAAGGCCGCCCTGGATGGGACCAAAACCGAAGCCGAGGTACGTTCTCGTGCCTGCCAGAGCCAATGCTTGAACCCCCAAAGATTCAGGTAGGTAATGGGTGATGAGTGATATCGTTTTTGGTCTGGCCTAGCCAGACCAAATAACAGAAAATCAACCCATCACCCGCTGTG
Source organism: Trueperaceae bacterium (assembly GCA_020354625.1). Taxonomy (GTDB): domain Bacteria; phylum Deinococcota; class Deinococci; order Deinococcales; family Trueperaceae. Next base: position 3,510,636 of record CP070651.1, on the reverse strand, counting down.
TTTCCGTCACCCTATTCTCAGCCCCTCCAAGCCCCTACCAGCTCCCATAAAGAGGCCCGTAGGTGGCGCAGGCCCGGAAGTCGGCCCCCTCGCGATCGGCGGTGCCGAAGGCGTGCCAAGCGTGGGGTCTGAACAGCTGCTGGTCGGCAACGTTGTGCATGTAGACCGGAATACGCAAGATAGAGGCCAGGGTGATCAGTTCACTGCCGATGTGACCGTAGCTTATCGCCCCGTGGTTGGCGCCCCAATGGGCCATCACGCTATAGACATCCCGGAAGGCCCCTTCGCCGGTGAGGCGCGGCACGAACCAGGTTGTGGGCCAGGTCGGGTTAGTGCGTTGGTCCAACGTGTCGTGAACGCTGTCGGGAAGCGAGATGGTGGTCCCCTCGGCGATCTGCAGTACCGGGCCGAGGCCCTTGACCAAGTTCAAGCGGAACATGGTGACGGGCATACCGCCTTGGGTGCGGTAGCGGGTCGACCAGCCGCCACCACGGAAGTACTCGGTCATGCCGGCATGCCAACTGGTGGCCTCGAGGCAGCGTCTGGCCTCTTCGGGCGTGACCTGCCAATAAGGTTTCATGGCCGGTTCGCCGCCGAGCTGCTGCTGGCCGGTGCCGTCGAGCGAAGCCGGGCCCGAGTTGATGAGGTGCAAAAAGCCGGCTTCCGCTTCACCGCTGAGCGAATGGCCCGTGACCCGTGCGACCGCTTCCGGGCTCCAGTAGGTGCGCACGTCGGCAAAGATCTGCGCGCTGCCGGTCAGCAGGTTGCCAAAGAGCATGGAGATGGCGTTCAAGGCATCATTTTCGGTGGCGACCATGTAGGGCTCCCGGATGCCGGTCCAATCGAACGAGGTGTTGAGAATCGCTTCCATGAAGTCGCCGTTCGGGAGGTAGTCGGTCCACTGGCGCTGCCCCTGGAAACCGCCGGCGATGGCGTTGCGCCCCAGGGCCTCTTCCCCGTAGCCGAGCTCGGCCAAGCGGGAGTTGCCAACCATGAGGTCGCGCATGATCAACGCCATTTTCACCGAGACCGACCAGTCTTCATCTTTCTGGGATCGGGTACGCCGCTTGTCGGCAGGGTTGTAGTCCTCCCCTTCCGGGCAGTACTCCTTCACCCAGGCGAGAGCCCGCGTAAACTCTGCGGGATCGAAGATCCCGTTCTCGATGCGGCGCGACACCTCGCTCATGTCCACCACTTCGACACGCATCCCCAAGTAGCTCTCGAACAGGCTATGATCGACGAGCGATCCCAAAATCCCCATCGACATGCCCCCGACCGAGAGGTAGGATTTACCCCGCATGGTGGCCGCTGCCAAACCGGCTTTGGCAAACTGCAAGAGCTTATCGCGAACGTCCACCGGGATCGTGGCGTCACCGGCATCCTGCACGTCCCGCCCGTAGATGCTGAAAGCCGGTAACCCCTTCTGGGCATGGGCGGCCATCACCGCCGCGAGGTAGACCGCACCGGGGCGCTCGGTACCGTTGAAGCCCCACACCGCCTTCGGCAGGTGGGGATCCATGTCCATGGTCTCGGCGCCGTAGCACCAGCAGGGCGTCACCGTCAGAGAAACCCCAACGCCCTCTCGAGCGAACTTGTCTGCCGCCTGCGCCGCCTCGCTGACGCCACCGATACAGCGGTCGGCGATGACGCACTCGACCGGCAGGCCGTTGGCATGCCGGAGGTTGCTGCTGAGCAGCTCGGCGACCGCCCTCGCGAGCGTCATGGTCTGCTCCTCGAGCGACTCACGCACCCCACCGAGGCGCCCGTCGATCGCCGGGCGGATCCCGATCTTCGGCATCTCACCGGTCAATCTGTTTCTCGGTGAGACGAATTGGAAATCAGCCATCTTCAACCACCTCCTCGGTTGAAATGAATCTGTTGAACACTTCAGATAAACTCACGTTTCGACCCTCCCAGCATCGATCTCGACGGCCAGGTGTTGCCCGCGCTAACCCTCGAGGATGTTCGAGATGTGCGCCTCCATGTCGGCAACCTGCTCGCCGGCGAGGGCCCCGAGGCGCATATGACAGCGCCACTCTCCCCGCGGCGGAACGATCTTGATATGCCCCTTCGCCTTCTCGGCTGCGTACCCTTCAGGCTCGGCCGTGGCGGGCAGGATCAAGCCGAGCGCGTCCTGATCGGGGGTGCGGCTGATCCAGCGAATCCCCCGGTCGAGCTCGATCGGCCGGTGCCGGATGTAGTCGGCGTTGCCGTCGGGATGAAGCTGCAGGCTATGAGCCCACCCCTCGTCATCTTCCAGGTAGTCGATGAAGAAGACCACCTCGGGATCGAAGGCGAGGCCCGGCATGAGCCGGTGATGCCGCTCGGGAACCGCAGCCAACTCTTCGAGAAACTCAACGTAACCTGGCTTGGGCCGGACGTGCGACGGGACGCTGCGACGGACTCGCACGTACTCGGGCGTGGAGAGGGCGCTGTAGACCAGCCGCGCGTCGTCCGCAGGCCGGAAGTTGGCGTGCGCCAAGTACATGAGCTCCATTTCACTGCGCTTCAGATTGGTCACGGTCAGAGACACGTCGACCAGACCCGAACCGGGGCGCAGCTTGGCCAGCGGTTCGGCCAGGTAGTTGTGCTGAAAGGCCACCGTGTACCGGTAGCGACCACCGAGCGCCACGAAGGGCCCATCGCCATCCTCGTCGACCACCAGGTAGGCCTGCTGGTAGGGCGCGTTGGGAAGCTCGCCGTGGAGAGGATGGCTGTCCCCTTCCATGGGGACCCCCATGGCGGTGACCCCGCAGTGGATCAAGAAACCGCCGTAGGTCTCCAAGTAGGACTGCGTAGCGCGTGGTTCATCGAACATGCTCTTCATGGTCAGCTCGCGCCCGTAAAAAGATGCCGACCAGATCTGCTGTCCTTGAAACGGAAGCAGCACCAGCTCGCCTAGGTCGTTTCGGAGCCTGAGACCGCATACGCCGCTGTCGAAACGGAAGGTCGCTGCGCTCAACGCTCCCGCCTCGAGCAGCGTCCGCTCCCGCTCACCGAACTGTTCTTGCCTGAGGTGGATGACCGAACGTGACACGGCTTTCAACCCCTCCCTTCTCTACAATCGTTTCTCTCGAGATACGAAGCCAACTCCGGCCGGTTCGGCGGATCTGCGCCGGCTCGCCGGCAGTTCAGGGCTGCAGCCGCGGCGGCGAAGCGCAACACCTCGCGGGCATCCTCATCGGAAAGGCCGGTCATCGACCCACCACCGCGCTCTAGGAGCGCCACCATCAACGCCCCGGTGAAGGTATCCCCCGCGCCGACGGTGTCCACCACGGCAACGCAAGGAGCCGGTACGGTAACGATCGGACGACCCTGTCGCAACAGGCTGGCGCCCTCAGCGCCACGCGTCACGATCACGGCTTGCGGCCCCCGCTCGAGCCACCCACTCACCAACTCCTCCACATCCATCCCCGGCGCCAACCAGGATAGATCCTGCGCACTGATTTTGACGATGTCGGCGAGCGCCAGCCAGCGCTCGAGCTTCTCGAGGTATGTTCCCCGGTCAGAAATCAGCGCCGGCCGGACGTTCGGATCGAAGACGATGGTTGTACGCCCCTTATGGGCTGCCACCGTCTCGGTGATGGCGGTGGCGGTCGGATCGGCCAGCAGGCTGATGGAGCCGAACTGCAGGTAGCTGGGCTCTGGAAAAACAGGTCTCGGTCTCGGATCGTAGAGCGTGTCTGCTGCACCGTTGGCCATGAAGCTGAAGTGGGCATCGCCCCCGATCTCGGAGACAAACGCCAGGGTCGAAGGGGCGTCGCTCCGCTCTACAAAGGCGGTATCCACCCCATTCTCATGCATGAAGGCTACGATATCGTCGCCGAACATGTCGGTGGAGACCTGCGCAGCAAAACCGACCTCGCCCCCGAGCCGCGAAGCGGCGACGGCCACGTTCAGAGGCGAACCGCCTACATAGCCCTGGAAGGCGAGCGCGCCGGTGGCCTTGAAGTCGATCAGGGCCTCGCCGATGCAGACGATGTTCACCCCTTCACCGCCCCGACCAGCAGACCGCGCGAGATGAAGCGCTCGAGCACGATGGCGAGGATAATGACGGGGATGATCATGATGAGGATCAACACCGACATGTACCACCACTGCGGGCCACGGGTGGCGTTCTGCGCCGCGACCAGAAGCGGCATCGTCTGAGCGTCGGCGGTAGAGAGGAAAAGTGCCAACAAATACTCGTTCCAAGCAAAGACGAGGACGAACAAGAAGGTCGCCACCATACCCGGAACGGCGAGGGGCAAAGTGATCGACCAGAACACACGGTAGGGGCTGGCGCCGTCGACCTTTGCACTCTCCTCTAGTTCCAAGGGAATACTCTGGAAATAGTCCCGCATGAGCCACACGACAATGGGAAGGTTGACAGCCATATAGGTGACGATCAGAGCGGTCAAGGTATCGAGGAGACCCATCCGTTGGAAAAGGACATAGATCGGGATGACCACCGCCACCGGCGGGAGAATCCTCTGCGAAATCAACCAGAATGCGATGTCGTTGTTTCCGAGCGAACGCTGAAAGCGCTTGCTGATCGGTTGGAGCAAGAGAAGAAAGACGGCCACGGCGACCACGAGCGCTAGCCGCCAATCCAAGCCGAGGTTGATGGCGACAATCGACAACACCAGCAAGCCGAGAAAGGTGAAGATGGCGGCGAGGCGTGGCCGGTAGGTAAAGCGCGTAAGCCCATAAGCGGCCGAGCCGCCAAAGAGCAAGGCTAGCACAGAGCTCACGATCGCTACGATGATGGTGTTGATGTAGGGCCTGACGGTGTCGTTCCACACATCCACAAAGATATACGTCCAGGCGTGGGTCGAGGGATCGAAATCGATCCAGGGGAGATAGAAGGGTCCCTCGATAACCTGGATCGGAAGCTTGAGAGAGGTTACTACCAGCCAGTAGAGCGGGAAGAGAACGATAAACGCCCAGATCCCCAGAAGGATATAGGAGATGATGGCGGTTCCCGGTGAAGGCTTGTGGAGCGACCTGCTTTGGAAGAGTCGTCTAATGGGCTGCACAGAATCCCTCCCTACCGTTGGGCCCGCTGTTGAAGAAGGTTGGCATAGCTGATCCCTACAAACAGCGAAACGATGAGGAGCATATAGGCGATCGCCGCCGAACCGCCCAGATCGAGGGCACGCCACGTGAAAAACGAGTGCAGCGTAAGGGATTCGGTAGCGGTGCCTGGACCACCATTGGTCAACACATTCGGCAGATCGACGATCTTGAACGCCTCGATCATACGAATGAGCACCACGGTGACGCTCACGGGCACGAGTTGGGGTAGGGTGATGTTCCAAAAGATCTGCCAGCGGCTGGCGCCGTCGACATGCGCAGCCTCAAAGAGTTCTTCAGGCAAACCCTCGATCGCTGCCAGCAGTACGATGAACATAAAGGGTGTCCACTGCCAAATATCGCCGATCATGATGGCCCAGCGGGCTCCCCAAGGACTCGTAACCCAAGAGACCTCCGCAAGCCCCAAAAGCTTCCAGATCGGATTGATCGGACCTTTGTCGGTGTCGGTGAGCATACGAAAGGTGTAGGCGATCCCTACAGGTGTAATCATCATCGGCAAAAGGAAGACGACACGAAAAAACCGTCTGCCGACCAGTCGTTGCGTGGTCAGAAGAGCCAAACCGAGACCGAGAAGATACTGACAACCGATCCCCAAAAATACGTAGATAAAGGTTACCGCCAAGGTGCCGGGGCGGCCACCGGAGCTCAAGGTTTTCAGCAGATACCACATGCCGTAGCTCAAGATGCTGAAGGTGATGATCCGGTAGATCACGCCGGCCGCAGAGATACGATGCCCACTCCGAAGGTACCGCCAGAGTGCATATCCCAAAAGCGCCACAAAAACGATCAGAATCAACCAAGAGATCAGTGAGAAATCACCGAATACACCCAGAAAGTGCCGCTTTTCGCTACCTTTGATGAGCTTGCGGTAATTTCTCAAGCCGACGAAGGTGATCTCGAAACCACCTCTGACAAACCGTATACGGGACAGCGACAGATACGCAGAGACAAGAAATGGGAAGATGGAGAGGAGCAAGACGATCAGAAACGTCGGCAACAGAAAGACATTACCGGCGTTGCGATCGAACCACGACCCGATCCGCTCACGAAGTGAGCGTGATCTTCTGGTCTGAGATGCGTCGGGTCCTTGAAGCGTTCCTTCAGGACGACCCCCAGATCGCATCAGTCGAACCTCACACTGAATGCATTCATACGCTTCCCTTCCCTAAACATCGTCTCTTTAACAGATCGGCTCAAAAATACTGTCTACAAAGCTTGTTGTGCTCAGATTGTTTGCTTCGCTTGGCAAGCCAAGCGAAGCAAACGAGAACTTCATCAACTCATTGATCCAGCCGGGCCGCAGAGAGTCACCCTCTCCATCAGACCCTTAACCTTCATCTGCTAGCGCTGAACCCCAAGCGTGGAACGGTAGGCCGACAGCTGGTCTTCCAGACCTAACTCATCGGTAATCTCTTGCCAACCGTCGTAGATCTGCTGCATCGCCTCTTCCTTGGTCAGCTCACCGGCAAGGAGCTGGCTGATGGCGGTATCCAGAACGATCTGCTGGTAACGTTGGTTCTGTGGGATGCGCAGATCGAGAACCATATTGGGGCTATTTAAGCTCTCCCGAATGGCACCGAGATAGTTGAGCGCAGCCTCGCGGCTCATACCGGCGGTAATCCAAAGCGGCAAGTTTTCGAACTGCGACACACGGTAGGGATTGAAGCCGGTGATTCCGATGGTTACGTCGATATTCGACTGGGCCGGTTGGTTCATGTAGGAGAAGAACGCGTACACGGCATCCTTCACCAGGGGATCTGCTGCGGCGTTCACCGCTCCAGACCAACCGCCGAACGCGGCAAAGGGCGCGTGATTCACGCCGTTTACAGCAAAGGGGCAGGTGTTGGCGTCACAGTCGACCAGCTCACCGGTATCACGGTCGAGTACCTGGGTCGAGCCCGGTAGAATGACGGCTCCAACCTTATTTTGAACAACCGAGGTCGTAGGATCGATCGCCAAGGTTCCGATATCACCCCAGTCGATCGACAGAGCGCAACGTCCCGACGTAAAGAGACCCCGGGTATCGCCGACGTCGAGGTTTAGCTCATCGGGCGGACCAAACTCTGTCGTAGCCAGGTAGACGTCCAGCGCCGATTCGAAGGCGGCATTGTTGACGAGCGGCTCCATGGTATCGGTGTTGAAGAAAGCCCCTTGCGACGTCCCTTGACTCTGGATGAAAGCCCCCCAAACCGAGGTGATCATCCAGTAAGACTGAGCATTGCGCTTTTTGGCGATACACGAACCGAAATCGGGTTCCCCGTCGCCGTTCATGTCCTGCCCATCTACGCTGCCGGCAATATTGATGTAGTCATCCCAGGTGGCGGGCGCCTCGAGCCCATTCTCCTCCAAAACGTCGGTGCGGTAATACACCATCTGGAAGTCTCCATCGAGAGGAATAGTGTAGATTTGTCCCTCGAAAGTAGAGCTGAAGTCACGGAAGAACGGCGCCACATCCTGCCAAAGCAGATCGGAGTCGGCGGCTACCCGGTCGGTTAGATCCTCAAGGAACCCCGGCACGATGTAGTCGACCATCCACTGCGGGGCGAATACAAAGCCGTCGAAGCTGTTGGTATTGGTGGCGACATCTGTCAGAATCTGTTGGTAAAGATCTGAGAAAGGCACCGTAACGACGTTCATCTTCGCGCCGGTAAGCGCTTCAAAGTCAGGGGAGCGCCGCTGTAGCGGTTCGGCGATCTGCGGTCCTGTGAAGGTCACGATCGTCGCCTCGACGCCTTCAAACTGTGCGAAGGCGACGCCGAGCATGGCGCTGGCCAAAAGTAGAAGGATGATGAATCTTTTCATGGTTGCCAACTCTCCCTTATCGACATGATTTTGTTTCGGGCTTGAACGCTGCAAGATTCGAAAAATCCAATGAGGCACTGTACAGCTCTCACCTCCTTAGCTACGAATAATAGAGCAGAAAGAGAAACACAATTTCCCATAGACGCCGACTCCACGGTATCAGAAATCTCGTCCTTGCCGCTTCTATGATCTTTCCTAACGAATCCGAGTACGGGAGTTAGGTAGGGTGATGATCGAGTCCGCATAAAACTGAGGGGTCGATGTTCGTCATTCGCTTCGGCTAGCTTTCGATACCACTGTTCAGCTGATGATCGAGACGAGTCGAACAGCCCCCTCCTTCTCGCTACGCACAGGGAATGAGACTGCTGCCACCTTTGAAACGGATACCGACGGTACCAAGTTGTCGCTGCACCTGTCAAAACACTATCAGTCTACCAGCAACGCTTGCCCTCGGGGCGCACTCTTACAAATGCATACACTTCCGATCATCAGCCAACCGGAAACCCGTGTCAGATTTTCTTCAGATGCCTCGTAGCATGCTGAACATACGAGTAAATGGGCTGGCGGTGTTCCCTGGAGACGACATGACAGCGCTCAGGAAGCAAGATCACGCCTCGCCGATCGAAGACCCCAAACCCATGGTCATTGAATCCCAATCTCCTCAGACCTGCCTCGATCCAGCCTGCCAGCAGAAACGCTGGCGGGTCTGCGGCCGCCCAGGTTGTCTCGGTAGCAGCGCTTACCCGAGGCTCGAGCCGCCCGAACCGGAGAGAGGAAAGGCATGACTGCTTCCCCAAGCCTGCAAGAGTTGAAGTCACTCAAAACGGTCGAGGTCTGGCGTCAGGATGAGGGCAACCCCGACCTGTGGCATCATTCAAACGGTCTGATGGTCAACACGGCCGCCCTGAAGGAACGCGAAGTGTTTTTCACGATCGTACGGGTCAACATGACGCTGCCCAAATAGATCTCAGCGCTACTCCTCCACGACCAACAGATCCTGCACCAGCTCGGTGGTCCTACCGACCTGCTCCGCCAAGTGGTGCAACATGAACTCCTGAAAGGCGACGGCGACGGTCGGATGCTGTGCCTTTATCATCGCCAAAGCTTCTGCCGACAGGCGTAGCAAGGTGCTCGCCTCATCGGCGACGATCGACTGAGGACAGAGGTGCACCCCCTGGCGCAAGGCCCCTTCCGCACCGATGATTGCTCCCGGAGCGACCGTTCGCAAGCGGTGGACCTCTCCGTGGTCGAACTCGAGCTGCAAAGACACGCGGCCGGCAACGAGGAAGTAGAGATCGTCTACAGGCTCTCCCTGGCGTATCAAGTGTTCACCGGCACCAACTTCACGCCGCTCGAGATAGCCGGCGAATTGTTCGACCAGTCTTGCATCTCCAAATACGGCCTCCAGCTCCTCGCGCAAGGGGTGCTCGTCGACCGAGAGTGGGATGTTCTCGGCCTCGAGCAGCCGGTTTTCGCACCACTCCACCGCGTGGTCGAGATCTCTGAAGGTGTGGGGAACGAGCGGCGAGCCGTCGATAAAGCTTTCTCCTTCGAAGTCAGTCTCGACTTCACTCGATAGATCGGCGTACACCACGGTGCAGCCGCGATCCTCGACGAGCTGTCTGATCTTCACGAAGTTGTGGAGCGCAGAGGTGTCGAGTCCATCGACCTTCCCGAAGTCGAAGATCAGGTAGCGCGGGGAGGTGGCGTCGAGCACCTCACGCACGCGCTGCAGCAGCGTGCTCGAGGTACCGAAGAAGATGAAGCCGTGGAGGGTGAGGATCCGAATCGCGTCGCCCTTCTCTCTCAGAAAGCGGCGCTGAACCGCGGGGCGATCGACATGGCTGTGGTAGCTTGCGCCTGATACCGAATGCCGGATGACACTGGTACGGCTGTAGTTGAAGATAAACAGAGCGACGGTCGCGATGATCCCGACCGCGATACCCTCCAAGAATCCAATAGTGACGATGGCGACCAGAATGCCCAAAATGATCGCCATATCGAGCCGCGAGAGCTTCTTGAACCCCTGGTAGACCCAGTCGTAGAGAAATGCGAGGCCGATAAACACAGCCAGGCCGCCGAGGATGAACTTCGGCAGCAGCGCCACCACCGCCGGACCGGCCAGCAGCACGATGCCGCAAACGGCCGCGATGATCACCCCGACCAGGCGCGAGTCGGCCTTCATCTTGTGCTCGAGCACCGACATCCCCACGTAGTGGTAGCCGACCACGCTGCCGCCGAAGGCGGCGATCACGTTGCCCAAGCCGGTGAACTGCAACTCCCGGTTCATGTCGATGTCGCGCTGAAACCCGGTCTCGAGCGCAGTGATGTTGAGCAAAACAGAGATGGTGCTGACCAACACGATGGTGAGGACGGTGCCGAGCTGCCCGAAGAGGATGCCCCAGTCCGCTCCGAGCACATCGGCCGGAGTGAGCGGTTTGAAGAGCCCTCCCCCCGAGAGCGGCTCGAGCAACCAGCCTTGGGCCACAGCTTGTTCGAGCGAAGTACCGCTCAGCGCTAGACCGGCGTAGAAGATGGCCAGCGAGGCGGCGACGATGCTGGGCATGATCAGGTAATGGCTGTAGCGGTTCAAGACGGCGAAGAGAACCGTACCGAAAGCGAGGGCGGGCAACCAGAGCTTCAGAACACCGGGCTGGAACAGCAAGGCGAGGTTACCGAACGTGAGCGAGACATCGGCTGACGCGATGAACCCCCCTTGAAAGAGGAGCCAACCGGTCCCGGCCAAGAAACCGCCGATGACGGGATAGGGAATGAACCGCACCAGGTTGGCGAGTTTGAAGCGTCCGATGATCATGAACACCACCCCGGTGAGGAGGGTGGTCAGTCCGATCCCCACCAGCAGCGTGGTGAAGGCGTCTGCCGGCGACGCCGTGTCGGGCATGCGCTGCATGATGGCGAGGGCGAGAACAGCCGAAATAGCCGTGGGGTTGTCTTGTGGGACCGCGATGACTCCCGGCAGCGAACTGCGCAGGGCCATCACGATACTGATGACCACCGAGCCGACCAACATGGCCCCGACCCCGCTCGGCAAAAAGGGCGCAAGGTCTTCGGTAAAGATCACGGCGGCGTAGGAAAACATGAACAGCGCCACGTAGAAGCCCGCCACGAGTCCTCCTACCAGAGTCGGTAAGAGCAGACCGAGCCGGGACCCGCCGGTGTCGATTGCGGTGTTGGACATATAGGTGATCTCTCAACAATGCACGTGGTGCCTCGACAGGGATCCGTCGAGGCACCACTCAATCACATCAGAGATCGAAGTAGAGGTCGAACTCCATCGGGTTGGGGTGCTGCCAGACCTGCTCGATCTCATCGCGCTTCAGCTCGATGTAGCTCTCGATCAACTCCTTGGTAAAGACACCGCCCTCGAGCAAAAAGGCGTTGTCTTTCTCCAAAGCGTCCAAGGCTTCGGCCAGGCTCTCGGGGAGTTGCTTGATCCTGCGCAATTGGCGCGCCGGGAGATCGAAGAGGTTCTTGTCGGTCGTCGGCGGCGGACCCATCTCCTTTTTGATGCCGTCCAAGCCGGCCATCAACAGAGCGGAGAAGCACAGATACGGGTTGGCGGTCGGATCGGGACCGCGGTATTCGACGTTCTTGGCTTTGGGCGAGAGCGAGTAGCCCGGCACCCGCACGATGGCGCTGCGGTTGCTGGCAGACATGATCAGGTTGACAGGCGCTTCGAAGCCGCGCACCAGGCGCCGGTAGGAGTTGAAGGTCGGGTTGGTAAAAGCCGCCATCGCCGGCGCGTGGGCGAAAAGACCCGCCACGAAGTGGCCGGCCATCTCCGAGAGGTCGGCGTAGCCACCCTTCTCGTAAAAGAGCGGTTTGCCCCCCTTCCAGAGCGATATGTGGACGTGCATCCCCGAACCGTTATCCCCGTAGATCGGCTTCGCCATGAAGGTGGCAGTTTTGCCGGCCATCACCGCAGTGTTGCGCACCACGTACTTGTACTTGACCAGTTTGTCGGCCATGCTGAGCAGGCTGTCGAAGCGGACGTCGATCTCCGCCTGGCCGGCGGTGGCGACCTCGTGGTGGTGCTTCTCGACCGGTATGCCGACCGCCTCGAGGTTATTCACCATCTGGCTACGGAGGTCTTGGTACTTGTCCGACGGGGGCGCCGGGAAGTAGCCGCCCTTGTTCTTGATGTAGTAGCCATCACTCGAAGCGTCGCCGTCGGTATGGGCGTCCTCCGCTTTGAAGCTGAACCCGAAGCTGTAGGGATCGGTGTTGAACGAGACCGAGTCGAAGATGAAGAACTCCGCTTCGGGGCCGAGATACGCGGTGTCGGCGATCCCGCTATCTTTCATATACGCCTCGGCGCGTTTGGCTACCCTGCGCGGGTCCTTGCCGTAGTCCTGGCCCGTCCGCGGGTCGGTGATATCAGCCACCAACACCAGCGTCTTGTTAGCCATAAAGGGGTCGATGAAGGCCGTGGTCGGGTCGAGAAAGAGGAGCAGGTCCGACGATTGGATGCCCTCGAAACCTTGGATGGAAGAGCCGTCAAAACCGAGACCCTCTTCAAAGGCGTCTGCATCGAGGCCGTCGGCCGGCATGGTGAAGTGTTGCCAGCGACCGGGCGGGTCGATGAAGCGAACGTCGACGAACTCGACGCCCTGATCCTTGATGAACTTGAATACTTCTTTCTGATTTTTCAACATAACACCCTTCCCAATCATGTCCCGTGAAAAAACCGGAACCCATCATTCAACCTATCATCAACCAGCTCGAACCTCCAAGCCTTCAGACTCCAGCCGCTTCTGCACCAACTTGCGAAGGTGCCCCAGCACCATCTCCTCGAAGCGCTCTTCGCTGTCGAACACGTGAAAGGCGGCGACGAAGCTCTCCCCATCCTCGGTCTGGAACCACTGGCGGATGAACCCCTCGAGCCGCTCCATCTGCTCGACCCGGTCCAGGACCTCTTCCCTGCTACGGAGCGGTATCATCGGCTCGGCCGACTTGCGGTAGACGAGAATCTCCGGACGCCCCCGCTCCTGGTAGCCGGCCATCGCTTCCTCGAACTCGAACTCGGAACCGGACAGATAGCGACTGCCGTCGGGCCGGCGAATGTGCTCGGGCAATTTCGAACCGAGCCGCGACCAGAAGATGCCCACGTAGAAGTCGACCTCGCCCGAAGACTGGATCTGGGACTGAAAGGTCTCGGACGCCAGCAGCGGCTCTTCTTCCCAGAAAATGGGCTTCAAGAACACCTGGCCGGAAAACTCGTCGTTGAGTTGGTTGATGACGCTCTTGACGATGCGTCGCTCGGGGATCACATCACCCGGTGAGGAGACGAAAACCGTCCAGCGCTTCGCCTGCTGCTTGCGCAGACGGACCTTCTCCAGGCTGGCGCCGATCCGCGCCCGCAGCAGAACCGGGTTGAACGGTTTGAAGAGGTAGTCCTCCGCCCCGAGCAGAATGCACTGGATGATCTGATCCATGTTGTCGAGAGCCGAGATCATGATCACCGGGATATTGCGCAAGACGCTGTCTTTCTTGAGGACCTCCAACACCTCGATACCGTTCATATCGGGCATCTTGACGTCCAAGAGGATCAAGTCGACGCGCTCTGCAGCAAGGTGCTCGAGCGCGGCCCGCCCCCCCTCGACCGCTACCGCCAGAAACCCCTGGCGCTCCAAGCGCCGCCGCAGAAGATCGCGGTTGGCGGCGTCGTCATCGACGATCAAGATATCGCCCCCCGCGCCGAGCCAACCATCCGGAGGTTGCACCTCCAGGTCTGCCCTCTCAACCCCCGCTTCCCGTGGTTGGACAGGTGGTTGGGTCGTAGGTTGCGGCTCCGGTGTCTCCGCCGCCACACCCTGGGATCCAGCTGCCAATGACGACGCCGTGAGTTTTTCGTCCAAAATCCGCACGAAGGTAGTGGCGGCTTCTCCGATCTTGTCGAGGTCGGGCTCGAGCTCCTCACGCCCCTCATCTTCGATCAGCTCGTGCAGCATCTCGCAGTAGCCGCTGATGTGGTTGAGCTGCAAGCGGAGCTGATACTGGGTGGAGGGGATATCGATGTCTTCGGGGTTCTCCTTCGAGGGACCGAGCAGGTCCGTGATCAGCTCGAGGAGCTTCTCACCGGACGAACGGATCTTTTTGAGGTCTTCGGTAAACTCCGGCCACGGTTCATCCTCGAGATCCTCCTCGATCATCTCGCTGTAGCCCATGATGTGCCCGACCGGGGTCCTCAGGTCGTGCCGGATCTCCGAGAGCCGTTCGCGGAAGGCTGCACTGCCCCCCTCATCCATTTCACCCACTATGCGGCAACCGGCGGCTCGAAATCGCGGTGGTAGCGGTGGATGGTCCAGAGGAAGTTCTCTACCAGCGAACGCTGCCCCAACTCGGCCAGGATCGGTTGCTGATGACGCCAGCCCTCGGTCCTGGAGAGTTGCAGGGCGGTGCGGGAGAAGCGCTCAGCCTGATTGCGGTACTGCCACAGAAGCTCCTTGGTCGCCATCTGGTTCTGGTAGAGCTCCCAGACGCCGAGCCAGACCGGCAAGAGGCCCATAAGGAACACCAGGCTGGTCTTGAGGGAGATACCGGGAAAGAGGTAGGGCTTCAAGTAGCCCTTGAAAAAGAGCAAGGCCAGCGTAGCGAGCACCAGGATGAGCAGAAGCAGGTTCTTGATGCGCTCCAGGCGGTGGTGCCGTTCGGAGAGCTGGGCCGATTTGCGCTTGAAATAACTCGCCTGCCCGTCGATCCATTCCTTGTGCACGAAGCCGACCGTCCGGCTCAAGGCGGCGTCCGGCATCCGCTCGGCCGCCGCTCCGGGCTCGACGTCTTTGAAGACCGTCATTACCCAGCTGAAGCCAGAGAACTGGTCGATCCCCGTCAGGCGGATGAGCTGCTGCACATCGACCAGGCGGTCGACCCCGGCGAGCGCCAGGTAGAACTTGGTACGCATGCTCTCGGCGATGACGCGGTACATCAGGTGTTTGGAAAACCACCTGCTCCGCCTCGCCCACCACAGGAGCACCATCCCGAGGATAAACAGCGCCAGATAGAGGATCAAAAAGATCTCCTCGGCGCTGATCTTGGCGTAGACCAAAAACAGAAAACCCATCGAGGCCGCCATGAGGGCGAAGATCTTGAACATCCGGTCGGACTGGCCTTGGTTGTGCATCGCCAGGGCATCGGCTTTGGTGTACTCGGCGTCGATCGCCTCGAGCGCTTCAAAGTTGGGCAGTTCACCGTAGTCGGGATAGTCGGCCAGCAACCCCCCCGAATCGGCGACCGGCCGGCTCTGCTTGAGCTGCTTCAACTGGGCGTTGTAGCTATCGAGCTCTTTGAGCTGTCCCTGCAAGGGTCCCGGCACCTCCTGGTGCCGCGCCAGCGTTCTCAAGCCGAGGCTACCCGAAATATACGAAGCCCCGCTCAAGTCACCAACCGCGCGCGCACCTTCCCGCGTCACCGGCACCCAGTAGGCGTATTCGGGGCCGCTCGCTTTCAGCTCTGCGCCGTCTAACAATGTGACTTCGCCCGCTTCGTGCCGTCCCTCGGCTCTCGCCTCGAGGAAGCGAAACAAGACATCCGACGTCCCCGCCACCAAGCCGTTATCCAGACCGTCCCACAGCGCCAGGACGAGGCTGCTCTTGCGGATGAGGTGCCGTGCCAGGTTGTCATAGAGCTTGTCGCGTTCCGGTCCCGGCGCGCCGGCGAGTTCGCGGTCCACCCCTTGGGGAATGGGCAATTCGATCTGTTTGACCTTTGGATTCTCGAGCAGCGCCTCGAGGGCTTGCGCCGATTCCGCTGAGAAGTCTTGCTCGTAGAGTCCGAGCGGCATCGGCAGCACGGCATCGACTTTTAGGCCCTGCTCGAGAGCTACCGTTGCAGCGAGCCTATCGGCACCGTCCGCCATGCCGGTCATGACCCTGATCTCGGTGTTGGGGAGGTGTCTTTTCAGCTCACCGAAAAAGTCTCCAAGCTCCGCTATGATTCGTTCCTCTTGCCCCGGTGCGAGATCTCGGTGCCCAGTCACGCCGATCAGGAAAGGAGTGTCTGCCACGAGCCCCTACACCTCCTCTCCGGTACCCGTCACCGTCTTACCTCCTGCTGAACCGCTTCTGTGAACCATCGCCGAACCCTACCCTATAAACCCTTGGATCTTGCCCAAGAGCCGTTTGAACTCGACCGGCTTGGTGTCGTACTCATCACAACCGGCCTCGAGCGTCTTTTCGCGATCCCCGGCCATGGCGTGAGCCGTGAGGGCGATGATCGGAATATCTTTGGTGGCGGGATTGCCTTTCAGGTGACCGGCAGCTTCCCAACCGTCCATCACCGGCAGGCTCATATCGAGCAAGATCAGGTCGGGGCCTTCTGATGAGGCCATATCCACCCCCTGCTTGCCGTCGACGGCGATCACCACCTCGTACCCGCGTTTGATCAGGCGCCGGGAGAGCATGTCCCGGTTCATCTCGTTATCCTCGACCAGCAAAATCTTTGCCACAGCACACCTCCTTTTGTCGCAATCCCCTTCTCTCTAAAAGCACGTTTCAGAACATTGTTTGATAAAGACCTTGCAGGTGATGGGTAATGGGTAATGAGTCATGGGTGCTGCAAACCCTCGCGACTGAACCAATCCATTTACCTGTCGTCCTATGCATTTCCCATCACTTACCTGCTCCACTCATCACTCATCACTGATTTCTCATCACCCTCTAGACGCTCCCTAGCGTCTCATCACGAACGATCCCTCTGAAGTTCACTGAATAGGCTACACGGCATCCCTGATCTCCATACCCAACGTTTTAAAAGCAACTGCTAACGCATCGCCCATGGCGGCGGCAGTTTTGATCTCCTCGACGTCGATGCCGAGGTCGATCACGGTTTGGGTGATGGCCGGCGACATCCCCGAAATGATCGTCTCGCACCCCATCAGGTGGGCGGCCTTGGTGATCTTGATCAGGTGGTTAGCAACCGCGGTATCGACCACCGCCACCCCGCTGATATCCAAAATACATAGAGGCGCCCGGGTCTCAAGCACTTTATCGAGCACCGCGTCCATAATGTCTTGAGCACGCCCGGTGTCGATCATACCGACCACCGGCAACAGCAAGACACCACCCCAAATCTGGGTGATCGGCGTGGCCATCTGCATGATCGCCTCGGTTTGGGCGGTGATGGTCTCGGTCCGTTCGGCCACCCGCGCCTCCAAGGTGCGATTGTTCTCTTCCTGTTCCGCAAGAAGCTGCTTCACCGACTGGCGCATCACCTCGAAACTGCTCGCCAAGGTTCCGATTTCGTCGCGCCGCGCCAGGTCGATATCGACCTCCATGTTGCCCTTGGCAAGCTCTGTCGCGTGAGCAGTCAGGCTGGCGAGTGGGCTGGTGATGCTCCGCGAGAAGAAGACCGCGATGGCAGCGACAAGCGCCAGCAGGATGACGGAGGTGATCAGAATGGTGCGGCCGAGAGAGCGGACGAAAGCGAACGCCTCCGCCACATCGATCTCGCTCATGATGACCCAGTTCACGTCGCGGATGGCGAGCGGCTTGAACGACGACAAAACCGGCACATTGCGGTAATCGGGGAAGATGCGGGTACCGGTCTCACCGAGCAGCGCCGCCTCGGTCCCCTCGGTCCGAACGCGCTGCAGACCGACCGCGCTTCCCAGATTTCTGATCCGGTCGATCGTATCGGGCGGCAGGCCGGCGTCGCGGATCGCCCTGAAGTAGTTGGTGCTATCCTCGATCAGAAAACGGGACTGGTTGCGAAGAAGGTAGTCCTCTCCCACGATATACGTCTCACCGCTCTGGCCGAGGCCGACCTTCGACCACTCTTGCCTGCTGGTCATGATGTCGTTGATACGGTCGATCGGCATCTGAAAGACCATCACGCCGACCTGCTCCTCGCCGTCGAAGATCGGGGAGGCGATAAAGGCGGCCGGTGCGTTGTAGGAAGGCGCATAGGGCGCAAAGTCGACCAGCCTGACGTAATCCTTATCGGTGGCACCACGCGCCGCCCGGAACGCGCTCGCAAAATTGGTCCCGCGGTAGGGACCCGTCAGCAACGAGGTGGCAAAATCGACCTCTTTGAAAACGGTATAGAGGATATCACCTGTCTCGTGATCGACCAAAAAGATATCGTAGTAGCCGAATTTCTCGAGGTAACTCCGTATGATCGGGTGGTAGAGCTCGTGAACCCGGCTATAGCGGCTGCCGTCACCAGCGTTGTCGAGCAGGTGCTTGGAGCCGACCTCGTTGGGGTTGGCGGCGAGGTAGTAGTACTGCAGCTTCGTCTTCGAGCCGAGCGGCGGACGGTAGTCGATTGTGACCTCGTCGGCGCTGTTGCGGCGTAGTCTCGGCAAAAACTCCTGTTCGTAGTAGCTCTCCACCGTCCGAGCGATCCCTTCGAGCTCGGCAGGAGGGAACTCGAGCTCCCGGTCGACCGCCGAGAAAGCCACTTTGAAGGCCTTCATGGCCTGAACGATCATGCGGTCTTCAGAGAAGGTGAGGATCTGGCGTTCGATCTGTTGGAAGTAGTCCTCGATCTGGTTGGCCTTCATCTCCCTGACAGCAGTTAGCCTGCTGAACGACTCGTGTTCGAGGGCACGGCGCGCCGTGATGTAGCTCAAAAGGCTGCTCACCAGAACCGTCAGAATGGCCACAAATGAAAAGGCGAGGATGAGTTTGGTGCCGATCCGCAGGTTCTTGAGCATTTACCCGACCCTCCTGCGCCCCGGACCGCGACTCTTGAAATCCCGACGGTCCTTTACAGGCCCATCCCACCGTCTGCCTGGCGCGACCGGGAAACGGTGGCGCCTTATCCCTTGCACGCGCATGAACGCGTTACCCCGAATCACCGGCCTCCTCCCCTGCTCCCTGCACCTCGGCTGCGGCCTCTGCCAGAACTTCGTCGATCACCTCTTCGATCTCGACCACGGCCGGCAGGCTGATGGTAAAGGTCGATCCCTCGCCGAGCCGGCTCTCCACGGTGATGTCACCGCCCATCATGCGGCAGAACCGCTGGCTGAGCGGCAGCCCTAGACCCGTGCCTCCGTAGTTGCGGGTGGTGCTGTCATCTGCCTGGGCAAACTCCTCGAACACCTTGTCGAGCTTGTCTTCAGGGATGCCGATGCCGGAATCACTCACGCCCAGAAAGATCCACTCTTTGCCCTCTCGCTCCTCGCGCTTGGCGCTGAGGGTAATGGTCCCATTCTCAGTGAATTTGGCGGCGTTCGACAGGAGGTTGAACAGCGATTGCCGCGTTTTGGTCAGATCCGCTTTCACCGTCCCCAAGGAATCGGCGAACTCCGCCACCAGCCGGTTATCGTTCTTGGCGATCACCGGTGCGATCGTCGCCATCGTCTCATCCAACATCTTGCGCAAGTCGAAACGCTCCAGGTAGAGATCCATCCGTCCCGCTTCGATCTTGGAGAGGTCGAGGATGTTGTTGATCAGCGACAGCAGGTGTTTGCCGGCGGCGTTGATCTTCTCCAGATCGGGGATCATCTCGTCGTAGCCCTCGTCCTCGGCATCCTCGGCCAACATCTCGCTGTAGCCGATGATGGCGTTCATGGGGGTGCGGAGTTCGTGGCTCATATTGGCGAGGAAGGTGCTCTTCGACCTGTTGGCCGACTCGGCTTCGTGCATGGCCGTCTCGAGCTGTACTGTACGCTCCTTGACCTGCTCCTCGAGCCGCTCCCGGCTTCGCTCGAGCTCGCTGTTCTGAAGCTGCACCTCGGCCATGAGTTCCTCCCGGCTCTTGGCGCCGAAAATCTGTTGTAACTCAGCTACCGTCTTGGTTGGGGGGAGTTGGCTGAGAGGGAGACGCTTAGCCACCTTCAGCGCGTGACGACCGCCTTCTTCGGAAGGTGGATGAATCTCATCGAAAAAATCGATGAGTCCGGCTACGGCCGATGCAGGCTGGTCCCCTTCAAAGACCAGGGTGAAGTCTACGTGGCCTCGATCGGTGCTCAATTCTACCGCCACGCTCGGTTGCGCCACCCGGTTGTAGAGTTGCCTGCACATGCCAGAGGTCGCCGTGGCGATGCGGGTGGCGGTGACCGGATCTTCGGTCAACCGTTCGGTGACGAGGCGGACCTTCTTGCGCAAGTCGATGATCGAATGCCGGTTCAGCAGCGGTATTTGGCCGAGACGGACAGTCATGGCTGGTACCGTAACGCCAGACAGGTAGCGTCGTCATGGGCCTTGCCGAAACGCTGCACCACCGTTCTGGCGATCGACATGGCGCTTTCATAGAGAAGCTGCGGGTATTGGTCGACCTCGAAGCGGTCCGATACCCCATCGGTATAGAGGAGCACCACGTCCGACGGACCCAAGTTCAAGTTCTGTTGCTGGGGGCTGCGCATCTGTTGGCCGATGACCCCTTCACGGGAGATAAGACGGGTGGGACGCGTCCCCACTCTGCGCAGAACAGTGTTGCCGACACCACAGTAACGGAGCTCGCCCGCTCGCTCATCGACCACTGCCAGGCCGGCCGCCGCACCGCGAGACCCTTTGATGTCTTGGTGTAACCTCATCATGGTGTCGGTGACATTCGCACCCCAATCCCGATCGAGAAAGGCTTTGATGTGGCTCGCCAGGACAGAGGCTTCCTGACCGTGCCCCAACACGTCGATCATGGCCACGAAGGCGAGACCTTCACGCCTGGCCACCACCGTGGCGTCACCGCTGACCCGCTCGCCGCGGAATGGGCGGCCATAAAAGCCGATGTCGAGCGGATTTGCCGCCTTCTTTTCAGCTGAGGCATCCTCGGATCGCAGGATAACCGACCTCCTCATATCTCATCTCCCACACAGCCCTACCCCAACCACTTCGTGACCGTAACGGTCGTCCCGTGCCCCGGTGTCGATTCGATCGCAAACTCGTCCATCATCCGCTTCACACCCGGCAAGCCCAGGCCGAGCGTGCCACCGGAGCTGAAGTGATCGCTCATCGCCTGCTCGATGTCGGCAATCCCCGGACCGCGATCCCGAGAGACGACTTCGACTCCGCTCCGGGATCCCTTTTCGACCCCTGCGATGAGGATCTCACCCCGACCGGCATATTTGATGATGTTTCTGGCCAGCTCCGACACGGCCGTGGCGACTTGATTGGCGACATTTGCATCCAAGCCGTTCGCCGAGGCAAACCGCCTTGCGGCCAAAACAGCCTGGATCACATCCCTATCCTCCACAATCCGGATCCGAACAGGCTCCACCAACACGCGCTTGGGCGACTCGCCGTTCATCGGCCGGCAGGTGCCATCATCGACACAAGACGTTTCCATCGACTGCGCACAGGCTTACTCCTCCACCTCGTCACCATCCCCAGCCACCAACGCCTCGATCCGTTCAAAGGCGTCGTCGAGATTCATGGCGGCGTCCACCTCGTCGGTGGCGGCGTCGAGCTGAACCAGCGAGGAAACCACACCCGGCCTGAGCCCGGCAATCACCGTCTTGGCGCCCATGAGCTGCACCATCACCATGGTTTTGCGCAGGGCGTCGAACTCCTCGACATCGATGACATCGAGCCCCGACACCTCGATGATGACGCCGACGGCCTCGGTCGCCTGCAGCGCTTCCAGCAGGTCCGTGCGGAACTGATCCAACACCTCCTCGGTCAGGTCGATCTGGAGCGAAGCGACCAGGCACTTGCGCGAGAGCTGCAACGGAACCCGGGGGACATCTCCAGACACCGGGGCGTCAAGAACCATAGGTGATCTCCATGCCCATGCGCTTGAAGGCGCCAGAGAGCGCGTCGCGCATGGTGGCAGTCGTCTTGACCGTGCCGACGTTGATCCCCAAATCGACGATCGTCTGGGCGATGGCGGGTGAGACGCCCGAAATGATCGACTCGCAGCCCATGAGGCGGGTGGCCTTGGTGATCTTGATGAGGTAGTTGGCCACCGCGGTATCGACCACGGCGACGCCGCTGATGTCCATGATAAAGACGCGGGCTTGGGTCTCTGCGATCTTGGCCAGAGCGGCGTTCATGATGTCTTGCGAGCGCTTGGAATCGATGATGCCGACGATGGGGATCAAGAGGATCCCGTCCCAGATCTGCGTGACCGGCGTCGACATCTCGAGGAGCGCCGTGCTCTGCTCCCTGATCGTGTCGTTCACGTAGTCGGCGTAGGCGATGACGACCACCGCTGTATCGAGGTTCACCAGCTTGGTAAGCGACTCCATGAGCACGAGTGTGTCGTCCTCAGCCTCGTTCGGCACATGAAGCCACAAGGAGTTCAGGACGTTCATGGCTGCGAAATAGACGGCGAGGGGCAACCCGATCCGTGCGTGGGTCAAGCCGATACGATTGCGCTTTTCAACGTATATATCGTCGACTTGTGCCTGCAAAAAGTCCCGCCAGTAATCTTGAACCATGCGCTTGACCCGGTTCAGGATCATCGGATCGGCGAAGAACTCGTCGTACTCAGGCTGTTTCTCCATCCATAGATACCAATCGTCAACCACAGCTTCGATGTGAGCCGAGGCACCACCTCCGAAGGACTGGATGCGTTTGAGATCGTCGTATTCGAGCTGGTAGAGCTCGAGCAGTTCGAGGGCGGTGCTCATGATTGTCCCGCTCTTGGCAAGGAGGTGCGGCCTCGATTCTTCCGTAGCCCCCCTCGATCTGCCCGGATAGCCCGGAATACACCCGCCAGCTGGCGATCGTCAGCAACACCCATCCAACACAGCCCGGTTGAGGGTACTTGGAGAACCATTAAAGGACCTTCCGGCACCATTCCCACCACTCCTCACTTCCCCCCTTCATAACACATCCCTCATACTCACCGCCAAGCCGACCCACAACTCGACCCCCGTACCCGCATAAGTCCTCTGGTTTGGGACCACCTGGTCCGATCAACTCCGCCTAGCCACCATGTTGGCCAAGATAGAGAGGAGCAACCCCAAGGTGGTGTAGCCGAGAATTACCTCGATCACCACGATGACCTCGCCCAACCAGTGTTTGGGGGTGATGTCGCCGAAGCCGAGCGTGGTGTAGGTGACGATCGAATAGTAAAAAGGGGTCAGCCAGCTCTCGGCAGTCCCCGAGTAGTCCATCAACCCCCAACCGAGGACCATATCGAGCCAGTAGATCGTCCCGAAAACCCCGGCCAGCACCAAAGCATAGACCGCCGGCTTGGCGAGGCTCCGGCCGTAGTCGATCAGCGACCAGGCTCGAAACCAGAAGCGCCTGAACTTGCGCGCCCGCGGGTCCACCGTGTGGTCGATGTTGTGCTTGAGGGTATCCAGGTAGTCCTGGTCTTGCGCGTCACGTACGAAGAGCGCGTTACCAAAACAGGAGTCGAGCCCGCGAACGCCGTGGTAGTGGCCCATCATGGAGTGGTAGGAACCGTAGCGCATCCCGATCAGGTTGGCTGCATCGAAGTTGGCGAAGCAGAAGTTAGTGTCGGTGATGTTCGCGCTGGTCAGAACGGCCCCGCTGAGATCGGCCTCGCTCAAATTGGCTCCCGTGAGATCGGCCTCGTTCAGGTTCGATTGCTTCAAGCTCGATCCACGCAAATTGGCCTCGTGCAAATGCGCCTCAGCCAGGTACGCCTGGGAGAAATCGACCCCGGTAAAAAACGCTTGGGAGAGGTCGGCTTTATAGAGCTCGGCCTCGGCGAAACGCGCGCCGGCAAAATCCCCCCCCTTCAAAACCGCCATCTTGAGGTTGGCTTTACTGAAGTCGGTGTTGAAACACTCGGCGCCCGAAAGATCGGCCTCGCCGAGATTGACACCGCTCAGATCGAGATCAGACAGGTCGGCTCCGGGCAACTGCGGCTTCACAGCGGGGTTCTCAATACGCCACCGGTTCCAAGCGTCGACACCCTGCTCGAGGATCTCGAGGTGCGTTTCGCCGGGTTGGATCTCAGACATTTTCCTCAGCCATAGCCGAATCTTGCGATTCGACTGTACCACAACGACCTTCCATCACGGGCTCTGTTACACCCTGTGGCAGGCGGCCATAAGGCGCGTTTGCGAATCTCGCTCGTCAATCGTCCCAACACGCTATCATCGCTGTAGTGTTAAGGAGTAGCCATGACCGTTGAGGAAGCCAAACCCACAATTCCTGAAGACGAAGAGAGGTCTGTCAGCCCCAACTTCATCACCGACGTCATCGACGAAGACCTCGAAACGCACAGGCACCAGCGGGTCGCCACCCGCTTCCCGCCCGAGCCGAACGGCTACCTGCACATCGGCCACGCCAAAGCCATCTGCCTGAACTTCGGCATCGCGCAAGATTACCGCGGCACCACCAACCTCCGCTTCGACGACACCAATCCCACCACCGAAGACATGCGCTTCGTCGAGGCGATGAAAGACGATATCCGCTGGCTCGGTTTCGAGTGGGACAACCTCTTTTTCGCTTCGGACTACTTCGACGAGCTCTACGCCATGGCCGTGCGGCTCATCGAAAGCGGCGAGGCCTACGTGGACAGCCTCTCCGAAGAAGAGATCCGCAGCTACCGCGGCACGGTGACCGAGCCCGGCCGAGAGAGCCCCTACCGCAACCGAGCGGTGGCAGAGAATCTGGACCTCTTCGAGCGCATGCGTGCCGGTGAGTTCCCGGCAGGTGCCCACGTGCTCCGCGCCAAAATCGATATGGCCGCACGGAACATGATAATGCGCGACCCGGTCCTCTACCGCATCGTTCACGCCCACCACTACCGCACCGGCGATGCCTGGCACATCTACCCGCTGTACGACTTCGCCCACCCCCTCTCGGACGCCCTCGAAGGCATCACACACTCGCTCTGCTCGCTCGAGTTCGAAAACAACCGGGAGATCTACGACTGGTTGGTCGATCGGCTCTTCGAAGATCCCAAACCCCACCAGTACGAGTTCGCGCGCCTCAACCTCGACTACACGGTCGTCTCCAAACGCAAGCTCATCAATCTGGTGAGAGCGGACCAGGTGACGGGTTGGGACGACCCGCGGATGCCGACTCTGGCGGGCCTGCGCAGACGCGGCGTCACCCCGGAAGCGATCCGGAGCTTCGCCAACCGGGTCGGCGTCACCAAGGCCAACAGCCGCACCGACATCGCCTTGCTCGAGCACAGCATCCGCGACGACCTGAACTTCAAGGCCCCACGGGTGATGGCCGTCGTCGATCCGCTCAAGGTGGTGCTGACCAACCTGCCGGCAGACGCCCCCACAGAGATCGAAGCCTCCTACTGGCCCCCCGACGTGCCGCGCGAAGGCAGCCGCTCGGTGCCCTTTGGGCGCGGACTCTACATCGAGCAGAGCGACTTCGCCGAAGACCCGCCCAAGGGGTTCCGCCGGCTCTCACCCGGCCAGGAGGTGCGGCTCCGCTACGCCTACGTCATCCGTTGCGATGAGGTGCTCAAAGACGCTTCGGGAAACGTCACCGAGCTCCGCTGCAGCGTCGACCCCGACACCCTCGGCAAGAACCCCGAAGGGCGTAAGGTCAGAGGGACCATCCATTGGGTTTCTGCCGAGCGTGGGGTTGCGGCCGAGTTCCGTCTCTACGACCGCCTCTTCCGTTCGCCCGACCCGGAGGCCGGCGGGGAGGATTTCACCACGCAGCTCAACCCCGACTCCCTGACCGTGAAGCGGGGCTTCGTGGAGCCGAGCGTCGCAACCGACCCACCCGAAACCCGTTACCAGTTCGAACGGCAGGGGTACTTCGCACGAGATTCGGTGGACTCGCGCCCCGAAGCGCCGGTCTTCAACCGCATCGTCACCCTGCGCGATTCCTGGGCCAAGAGCTCGAAAGGTAGCGCCGTAGCGCACGAAACGAAGGCAGAACCGAAAACACCCAAACAGGAAACGGCTCACGAGACCGATCCGGCCGCGGCGCTGCCGCCCGAGAGGGTTGCGGTGTTCGACCGCTACCTCGATGAGTTAGGCCTATCCCGAAGCGACGCCGCTTTGATCGCCGGCGACGAGGAGCTGAGCACGTTTTTCGAAGAGGCTCTCAAAGCGCACGACAACCCGCAGGGCGTCGCCAACTGGATTGTCAACGAACTCTTACGAGAACGCAAGGGCAAGGCGGTGAGCGAACTCGCTGTCGAGGCCACCGGGCTAGCCGAACTCGTCACGCTCGTCGACCACGGGGTAATCTCGAGCCGCAGCGCCAAGGACGTGTTCGGCGTGATGCTCGAGAGCGGCCGCTCGCCACGCGAGATCGTAAAGGAGCAGGGTCTCGAGCAACTCAGCGACGCCGGCGCGCTCACCGAGGTGGTCGAGAGCGTGCTGGCCGCCCACCCCGACCAGGTCGCCGCCTACCGGGGCGGCAAGAGCGGCCTGCTCGGTTTCTTCGTAGGCCAGGTCATGCGCCAGACCCAAGGGAGGGCCAACCCGCAGCTGGTGCGGGAGCTGGTGGATGAAAGCCTAAAGGGTGATGGGTAAGCAGTAATGAGTAGAGCAACGAAACAGGTAATGAGAAATGGGTGATGGGTAATGCGTGGGGCCAATGCAAAAAGAATGACTAGACTAAAGCTCGTTTTCTCCTAAGACGCAACCGTCAGGGTAGACGGGTTCAGCTACGAATTTCGCAACACCCATTACTCATCACTCATCACCCATCACCCGTTACCACGTAGCAGCCTCTTCAACAGGCTTTCAGCTTCGTGCAAGCTGGGAACCACCGCATGGACCGAAGCAGCCACCTCCGCTTCGGGGGCAACCAGGTCGGGAACGACGATGGTGGTCATGCCGGCGGATAGCGCCGCCCGGGCGCCGGCGTTCGAGTCCTCGAGCGCAACGCAGGCGACCGGGTCGACGGCCAGGCGCTCAGCGGCTTCCAGGTAGATATCCGGTGCCGGCTTGCCGCGCGCAACTTCATCCACGGTCACGATCGCCTGAGCCTTGCCGGCGAGCCCGGTGACCTCGAGGCAGAAGGAGACGTCCTCGCGAACGCTGGAGGTAGCGATGCCCCAGGGAATTGCGCTCGCAGCGAGCAGGTCCAGCACCTCCCCGAGCCCGGGTTTCCGTTCAAGGCCCTTTTCGGCGATGTGCTCACGCCACAAGACCGGCCACTTTTCCGCAAACCGTTCCACCGAAAAGCCGGCTCCGAACTCGCGAGCCAGCTCCACCTCGGCATCGGCCGTAGGGACGCCGATCAGCGGGGCGTAGCGTTCATCGCTGAGGAGATACCCCTGCTCTGAGCAAGCGTGTTGCCAAGCCAGCTTGTACACGGGCTCCGTGTCGAGCATGAGCCCGTCGAAATCGAAGATGACGGCGTGGTGGTCTTTTCCGATACCGGTCATGCAAGCATTTTTACCACCTAGACCGGCTTTCAGTACAGTCGTCGCGGTGACTGAAGGTCTCTGCCTTATCTCACTCTATTCGGGTAATCTCGGCGCTGCCAAGATTACCGACAAGACAGATTAGGCGGCGGTCATCTTCCTTGGTAATGAGTTATGAGTAATGGGTGATGGGTGCTGCGAAGGCTACGGTCGAGCCAAACCGTTTGCCCGTCACCAACTCATGACTCATGACTCATCACCTTCTTGAAGTCCAAAGAGCTTCCGAGCATTCCCCTCAAAGACCGCCTGCTGATCGTCCTCAGCCACCACGCAGTTGGCGAAAAAGAGGTAGGGCCGCATGGGAGCGAGGGGCCAGTCGCTGCCGTAGATGAAGCGGTCGGGACGCTCGGTGTAGTCCATGGCCTCGGCCACGCGCTCGGCCACCGCTCTCATCTGGCCTCGGCGCTGCTGTTCACGGAAGTAGCTTTCATCTCCCACCAACAGACCGGACAGATCGGCCCACACGTTGTCGTTCTTGTAGATCACTTCGGCTGCGTCGAGAAACCAGGGACAGCCGAAGTGGGCGATGACGAAGTTCGTCTCCGGGTGGTCGACCGCCACCTCATCGATCAGAAGAGGGTGGGCGTACTTCACCTTGGCCTTGGTGGAGTAGTTATCACCCGTGTGGAAGATAAAGGGGATTCCGGTTTCGGCCGCCAACCGGTAGTACGACCGGTAGCCGGGATGATCGGGACCGTAGTAGAGATAGCCCAGGTAGCCTTTGAGCGCCCTCACCCGGCCGCTCTGAAGTTGCGCCTCGACACGCTCTAGGTGCTCTTTGTCGCTGCGTCTCGGATCGGCTACGCCGATGGCGAAGAGGCCGGGCACCTGCTCGGCAACCTCCAGGGTGAAGTCCGTCCCGAGGGGATCTTCATCGGTGGTGTCCAAGCTGCCGATCGCCAGCGCCTGGTCGATGCCGACCGACCGCAACTCGCAACGCAACCGTTCGGCCACGTGCGCCGGCTCGTTCAGGTAGTCAGGAAAAGGTTTCGAGCCCGGGAGATGAGGGTTTTCTACGTGGATGTGGGCATCGATCATCTCAGCATCCAGCATCGGGGTGAAGCGGCACGAAGTCGGTATAAATGACGACACGATGTGAAACGCATGAGTTTTCTCAGCGACCAGGGGAACCTGTCAAGGTCCGTCCGGATAATCTGGACAGGTACGCCGGTAAGGTCTCTCTCCCAGGTAACGCTGCCACTCCTCTTGGGTCAGGTTACGGCCTGCATAGCTGCAGGCTTTCTCGAGCCAAGACTGAGGGTTTACATCCCAGAGCCTCACCGAACGATCGCGGCTCGAAGTGGCCAGCGTGTTCCCATCGGGGCTGAAAGCGGCACTCAACACCCAGTCATCATGTCCTTTGAACGGATCTCCCATCGGGGCTCTGCTGACGACATCCCAGAGGATCGCAGTGTTGTCGTCACCGGCGCTGGCCAGATACCTGCCCACGGGATCGAAGGCCACGCTCCACACCCTGCCGGTATGTCCTTGCAACGGCTCTCCGAGGGGTACCCGGCTCGCCAGATCCCACAACCTCACAGTCTGATCCCAACCGCCGCTGGCCAGCACGGTACCGTCGGGACTGAAGGCGACGCTCCCCACCGGTGCATCGTGCGCCTGAAGCGGTTCGCCCAGGGGTATCCGCCCGGCCACATCCCACAAGCTGATCGCCCCTCGACCGTCACCGGCAGCGAGCACCGCACCGTCAGGACGGAAGGCGACGCTCCTCACCTGGTCGCCGCTTTGGAGCGGCTCTCCAAGCAGACTCCCATTGTGAACATCCCAAAGCCTGATCGTGCCGTCGGCACTGCCGCTCGCCAGCACCTGGCCGTCACGGCTGAAGGCAACGCTCAGGACATCGCGTTCATGGCCCGTCAGCGGTTCTCCCACGGGCTCACGCCTGGTTACATCCCAGAGTGCGATGCTGTCGTCACGCCTCCCCACCGCCAACACCTCGCCGTCGGGGCTGAAGGCGAGGCTCAGCGGCGCTCGGCTCCTTCCTTGAACCAGCCGGCCGAGCAGCGCGCCGCTTGAGGCATCCCATAAAAAGACGGTACCGTCCTCTCCAGCGCTGGCTAGGACACGTCCATCGGGGCTGTATGCGACCGACCAGACCCAGTTCCCGTGACCAGTAAGTGTCTCGTTCAAAAGCGTTTCGACGTCCCACAACCCGATCTCCGAACCTTGACCTGCCGTCGCGACGGTGCGTCCGTCCGGACTAAAAGCTACGGTATAAATGGGAAGATCGATTTTGCCGATCCTGTTCAACAATTTCTGGCCAGCTACATCCCACAATAGTGTGGAACCGGCATCTCCTCCACTGGCCACGAAGCGACTGTCGGGGCTGAACACCACACCCCACACCCTGGCACGATGGCCTACTAGCGGCTCGCCCAAGGGCTTCAGGTTCGCTACATCCCAGAGGCGGACGGTCTGGTCCCAGCTACCCGTCGCCAACAGCCGGCCGTCGGGGCTGAAGGCGATGCTCAGCACAGAAGCCCGGTGGTTGTCAGGGAGTTCAGCTACCAACTTCTGGGCATCGACGTCCCAAAGCAGGACTCTCCCATCTGCCCCTCCGCTCGCCAGGAGGTGACCGTCGGGGCTGAAGGCCATATCGATGATCACGCCATCGTGTCCTCCCGAGATCTCACCGATCACCTCGCCGGAGTCTACATCCAATAGGACGATCGTCGAGCTCGTGGACCTAATGGCCAGGATGCTACCGTCGGGATGAAAGGCGATGCTGCGACTCCGCGAGCGATAAAGCTCATCAAAGTTATAGAAGTCTGCTCCAAAACGTACTCTCCTAACAACCTTTCCATCAGCCAGGTTCCACAGCAAGACGTGGCTATCGACAGTAGCGAAGGCCAAAAACCGATCATCTGGACTAATGGCAAAGTCATACACGATCTCTTCCAGTTCCAACGAAGCGTCGAGCAACGTGCCGCTGGCAACGTCCCACACCCTGATCGTGCGATCTCGACCACCACTCACCAGTCTCCTGCCGTCGGAGCTAAACACAAGATCTTCCACGCTGTTACCGTGACCGTGCAGAACCCTCACCGGCGGCTTATTTTGCAATACCCTCAGCAGATTACCGGTGCTCTCGGTGGTTTCTCTCAACCGTACGGCGTGGGCAGCGAGCAACACCGCCCGGTCGAAGTAACCGGTGTTCGGCCCGGGCAGCTGTGTCGCCACCAGAGCTTCGGCACCGAGCTGCCGCATCAGGGCCAGCTCTCCTTGCTGGGTCGCCAGATCGCGTTGCACCTCGGCAAGCTCCTGGGCTGCCAGCGCATCGGCTTCGGCCTTAAAGGCACGGTCCCTCTCCCTACCGGCCACCCACCACTGCCAACCGGCCAGAAAACTGAGCACCACCATCACGGCCAGGAA
Source organism: Trueperaceae bacterium (assembly GCA_020354625.1). Lineage (GTDB taxonomy): Bacteria > Deinococcota > Deinococci > Deinococcales > Trueperaceae. The sequence goes on along the minus strand of CP070651.1, from coordinate 3,480,132 downwards.
GCCTCTCAACCGCTGGAGGTTGAGCCGTTGAAGGCGGTCCTGCTCATGGCGAGCCTGCTCCCGCTCCTCTTGGCGCTGGCGCTCCTCGGCGTGGCGTCGTTCTTCCAGCGCCAGGCTGGAATCGATGAAGTCGAGTTCATCTGAGCCCAACTGCTCCCGGTACTCCTCCAGGTTCTGCCTGGCCTCCTCCAAATGGAAACCGTGCAGGAGCGCCCCCTCATCCTTGGCGCTCGCCTGCCACAGCTTGACCTCTTGACGCAACCGTTCTTGCCAGATGCGGAAGGCCCGGTGCTCGTCCAACCAACCGCGCAAGGTATGCCAGCGGCGGATGAGGGCCTCGTGGATCACTTCAGCGACCTGCTCGCCATCCTCATCTCGTCCTGTCACCACCAGACGCGCGCCCGCCAGGTAGCTCACCAACTGCCAGTGACGCTCTCCCACCTCACCGCGAGTGGTCACTCTGCGGCTGTCCTCCTGGCCTTCACCGGGCTGCACCAGCTGCAAAAATACTTTCTGGGCTGCCACCCGGTCCGCCTCACTCAACCCCAACAGGGTCTTCTCCGCGTGGTTGGCCAGCGCCTGTTCGACTCCGCCAAGGGCTTCATACGCCTGATGAGTGAGCATTCTCCCCTGCCGCTGCTCCCAGAGCTGGCTGAGAGTGAACTCCAGGAGCGGCAGGCTAACCTCCCGGCTCTCCACCTCGCTGAGGATACGGTCGGACAGTCCGTCCTCGAAAGTAACCCCGTAGAGAGCTGCGGGCTTCTCGATCGCGTCGCGAAGCTCCCCACCCGACATAGAACCGAGCAGGAACTGGCTCTGGCGCAACACATCGACCATCGGCCCATAGGCCAGCAACGAGGCCAGAAAGTCGGCTCGCACCGTCAGCACCAAGTGAACGGCTTCGTCCAGCGAACGCAGCACGCCGACGAGTTGATCCAGCACGGCCTCCGGCGTCACGCTGCCGGTCTCGAGCCGGCCTAGGCTGTAGAGCTCCTCGAGCTGATCGATGATGAGGAGGAAGCGCCGAGCGGGATGCTCTTGCACGATCCGCCCGATGACGTCGGCCAGGCTCAGCGAGCCCTCGCGCAATCGTTCGGTCAACTTCCGACTCTCGGTGAGTTGATCGGTCTTGCTGAGCGCGGGTTCCAACACCGTAATGAGGGCCGAGGCGAGCGCGCGGAACGGCTCGCGGCCGGGGCGCAGGTCGGCGATGAGCCAGGTCTCTTCGGCTCGCAGGGCGGGCACCAATCCGGCGAACACCAGCGACGACTTACCACTGCCGCTGACGCCCACTACGACCGTACCCGGCCGGCGCTTTACCGTCTGCACGAGATCAGCGGTCACGGCTTCGCGACCGAAGAACAGCCCGGCGTCTTCCTCTTGAAAGGAAGCCAGCCCTTTGTAGGGATCCCTTTCTGGAAGCTGCCGTTCACCTCTCGTTCCTGACAGCTCCGCCCTCGAAGCGTCACGCTCCAGGGAGAGTGCGAGCCCGAAAGACTCGGCTTCCTTTTTTACCTCGGCAGCGTGGGGGTTGTCTCCGGCCCGAAGCAGACGAAACAGGCGGACGAAGTCCTCAGCCTCGGGTTCCGGCGCTCCTGGCAGCAAGTAGGCGGCTTCAGCCTGTTTGGCAGCGGCCGTGAAATCCCCCTCGGCAGCCGCCTCTTCCCCCAGGCTCAATAGCGCTCCCCTTACCCTCGCAGCCAGCTGTTCGCGCCGCCGGTAGATCCACTCCTCGAGCTCTATCCCCAAATCCCTGAGGTGAAATCCGTCCAAGAACCGTCCCGAGTAGAGACCGACCCCTTTTTCCAACCGCCCCTCCTCCAGCAATCTGAGGAGTTCAAGGGCGTCACACGGCACCTCGGCCCAGGCCCGGTTTTCATCTGCCATCACCTTGCCGTCCGTACCCTGCCGCAAACGGGTCAGGGTGGTGGCCAGGCTGCCCAAGGCGTTCTCGGCACCCGGCCAGAAGAGCTCGGCCAGATGTCTCCGGTCCTGGGATCCCTCCAAGATGAGATAGGCCAGCAGCAACAGCGGCTTCGGCCGTTGGAAGTCCGAACCCGCGAGCTCGAGCCCACCCAGGGTGACGAGGCGCATAGTGCATTATAGACCTCCCAAAACGCCTTTCGGTGATCTTGGCGGTGCCAGGATCACCCGAGTAGAGCGAGGTTAAGCCGAGGTGTTCAGTCAGCACGACAAGTGCACAGAAAGCCGGTTTTAACGATAGGTAATTGCTCGGTAAAGCCCCGGTAAGGCTCCGGTAAAGCGCTGGAAAAGCCGGGGTGATGGCTCGGAAAGGTCCGGTTCTGCACCATGCGGTCAAGCTTGAGCGCAAGGCCAAGCAGCGACCTGAGGAGGAGACGACGATGAGAGCACACCACCCTACGACAGCACAGACCGAAACCCAAAGTCTTCAAGCAGAAAGGAACCTCCCCATGACGAACCGGCTCGCAGCACTTCTGATGGCACTCTTTATCTTGGTAGCAGGCGCAGTCGCCTTGGCAGACGACCCTGTAGATTCCTCTGACCCCTGCGGCTACTTCTGCCAGGCCAGCCAGGTCCAACACCAGCTCGCCATCGCCCAGCAAGACCTCTGCGGTTACTTCTGCGAAACCGGCCCTACCCAAGCGCACATCGCCCTCGCCCAGCAACCCGTCTCCGATCCCTGCGGCTACTTCTGCCAGGCCAGCCAAGCCCAGTTGCAGATCGCTCTGGAGCAGCTCGGTCCCGAATCCATACAACTGGTAGACGCAGGCTTTGCAATCGACGTGGTCACGAACCGCTGAGTGCGTTCAAGCTACGACGGAGACACCTCGCCTCAATCGTAGGTTGAAAAAGCGCAGGCCAGCCCGTGGGCTGGCCTGCTTTCATTCCATCACCCACTGACGGCTCGTTACGGTCCTGGCACCGCCCCTGCGATAAACGCCGTCAACTCGTCTTTCATCTGTTCCAACGAGGGGAGGTGGACATACATCATGTGCCCAGCCTGGTAGTAGCCCATCGTCACGTTCGCCTCTAAGCTCTCGTCGAGCCCGAGGTGGTTGAAGGTGTACTCGGTGGCAAAATAGGGGGTGGCCAGGTCGAAGTAGCCGTTGGCCACATAGATCTTGAGCGCAGGATTCATGTTGATCGCCTTGCGCAGCGTCTCGGCCACGTTCACGTACTTGTTCTCGAACGGCTTGAAGCTCCAGGTCCGGTAGATCCCTTTCAGGATCTCATAAGGGAGGTCGCTTTCGAACTCGAGCTCTCCACGAACGTAATCGTTGAAGGTGGCGGTGTAGGGGCCGAGGATGGTAGCGTAGCTCGGATCGTACTCCATAGCTTCGCCGGCTGCATCCCGGTCGATCCCGGTGAAGCGGCTGTCCAGACGGCCGACGGTGCGCCGCTCGTCCCGTAAGAGCTCCTTGAAAAAGCGCATGTCGCCGATACGCAGTTGGGTCCGCTCGAGATAGCTTTTGGAAAGCCCGGTATAGCGGGCCAGCTTGGTCAGGACACGTTGACGCCGGCTGTCCGAGAGGCTCGAGCCTTTCAATAGTGCCGGAGCGTACTCCTCGAGCGCAAAGGCCTCCACCTCGGTGAGCAACTCCGGCAAGTTCTTGGCCTGCAGCGAGTCCGAGAGACGCCGGTGATACCAAGCGGTCGCGGCGTAACTCGGCAAGAAGAGGGCATAGGGCAGATCGTTTCCCGGGCTGAACAGGATGGTTTGGAAGTCGAGCACCACCGAGATCAGCATGATCCCGTTGAGGTACATGCCGTGGCGCTCCTGCAGATATCCGGAGAGCCCGGCCGCGCGGGTGGTGCCGTAGCTCTCGCCGATGAGGAACTTCGGAGAGGTCCAGCGGCCGTAGCGGCTGGCGTAGAGCCGGATGAAGTCCCCCACCGACTCGATGTCTTTCTCGAAGGTGTGATACTCCGTTTCCTTCTCCCCCGGCACCACGCGGCTGTAGCCGGTGCTGACGGGGTCGATGAACACCAGGTCTGTTTTGCCGAGTAGAGAGAATTCGTTGTCCACCAGGCGGTACGGCGGCGGCAACGGGTTGCCGATCTCATCCATCAACACCCGCTTGGGACCGAGTAGGCCGAGGTGTAACCACACCGAAGAGGAACCCGGACCGCCGTTGAAAGAAAAGGTCAGCGGCCGCCGGCTCCTGTCCTCCACCCCGTCACGGGTATAGGCGATGAAAAAAACAGAAACCTTTGACTTTTCCCCTTCGGAAGTTCCGGCCTTCTCGCCGCTTCCGGTCGCCTCCTCCTTAAGCACGATGGTTCCGCAGGTGACGGTGTAAGACACCTCTTCACCACCGATCACCACAGTGTGCCTGGTGATCACCAGGTTATCCCCGGGAGTCGGCACCTGCTTTTCGGTGGAACCGCTGCCAGGTGACTTTTCTGCCATGGCTACCCCCCTTTACTCACAAACCACCTATCAGGCTACAACTACTCCTCCAGCGTAAAGCCGACCTTGACGGTGACCTGCCAGTAGGCAACCCCACCGTCCTCGATATACCCCCGCGTCTCCATCACCTCGAACCAGCGCAGGTTCCTCACGGTCTCAGACGCCTTGGCGATGGCATTCTGAACGGCGTCCTCGATGCTTATTTTCGACGATCCGACCAGTTCGATCTTTTTGTAGATGTGCTCGCTCACTTGGAACCTTCCTCTCTTAATAGAATCGTCTGATGGCCCGTAGCAGGCTACCATTGACAAGGTGCAACCTCTCACCCAAGGATGGGAGGCATTAGAACTCCAGCGCAAAAACCAACTTCTGAAAGAGGATGCTGTTTCGGTTACCGGGCAAGAACAAGCTGATCCAGCTCGGGTCCGTGACCCAGAGTTCGGGCCGCTCTACTCCATCGGGAAGATCGAACAAGAACGATTGTCGGTGGTTTTCCCCTGCACCGACTTCGCTCGAGAACTCAGCCGCATACCGCTCTTCCCCTACTCGGACTTCAAGCGGTTTGTACGTTCGACCATCTGCATCGAGCACGTAGAGGTCGAGCGAGGTCGGATCGACCGAAAAACCTTCGGTGGCGGCGTTACGCACGTTGACCGTGACCAGATAGAACGTTCCTCGAGCGCGAAGGGGAGCCGTCTCAGAACCGAGTGACTGAGCGATGCGCGCTCCGACAACGGAGACCTTCAAGTACGAATCGAACCCACCCAAGCTCTCCTCACGACCCAAATAGGAGTAAGCCGGCTCGACCGTGAGACCGGGGAGGAGGGCGAGCACCAACCCCACCACGACAACCGCACCCCCTACAAACCCCATCCCTTTCAACCAGAAACCCGCGTCGCGCCTCCGAACCACCTTACGGAGAAACGTACCACGCCCCCGAAGCACCACCACGTGAAGTTCTCGGGTTTCCGTCACCGACTGAGCACAACCCGGAGCACCCGGCACGAAGGTCGGACCCAAACAAGGTATTGGCCGGGCGCTTCAGCTACTCGTTGTAGAGGAGGCCCCATATCGCGGTTTCCACGTGGGCCAGAGCTTTTTCGTACTCTTCGTCATTTGGTGAGGTGTCTTCAGAGAGGTGCTCTCGACGAATGGCTGCGATCCCATCCCGGAGCGCCTGTTCGTAGCCGGCTCTGAACGCTTCGTCATACGTATCTTCGAAAAAATGACCTTCCCAGTCTGCCGCCAACGCTGCACTGCCGTCATCGATCATCAGCTGCTCCTCTCTGGTGCCGGGCCTCATCGGGGCAATGTGGCCGTTTATTGAACCTCAACGTAGCAACCATTGTAGATGTGGAAAACTTCACACTCTGCTAAATAGAATACCTAGTCCTGGACGCGTTTTTTGTGTATTTTACTGGCATAGCGTAATGCCATCTGAATGTGTAAAAGCCTGTCTTCCCACAAGCTGCTACTCGGCGTGATCGGGTCGAAACACTCCACCTTGGCGAGCGCGTCACGTGGAACACTGCTGCCTAAACCGCCTTTCGGTGATCTTGGCAGTGCCAAGATCACCCGAGTAGAGCGAGTAAAAGAAAATGCATTCAGTTTGCGTGACAAGTGCACTGAAAGCCGGTTTAGACCCCGGTCGAGTACCGTGGGCAGCGCCTGGCCAAGAAGCGCAAGCGAGCTTCGTGAAAAGAGCGTTCCGAACAGGTCATGGGTGACGGGTGGAGTACAACAAGCGGGTAAGTTAGCTAGCCACCTGGGAAAAGGCCTCTTCGAGCGCTTCTGGGTCGATCACCTCCACCCGGGCGTGACGGAGAAAGACCAGCCGCACCTCCGGCTGAATGCCGCGGACCTCTTGAACGGCCTTCCAGTAGACGGCGAGCTGGAAGTGATAGCGGCTCGGCACGACCTCCTGGTCGGTCTTGTAGTCCTCTAGGTACCACGTGTCGCCAACGCAGTAGAGGCGGTCGATGATCCCCTGCCACACTGTGCTCTGGTGCGAGAGGGCCATCGCCAGTTCGGGGTAGTCTTCATCGCGTGCCCCGAGCCCGGGCAACGTCTTTCCCAGCAGGCTCTGGTAAGAGCCGAGCAGTTCGGCTACCTCGGCCAAAATGTCTTGCTGTTCTTCGGAGGTGTAGGGGAACATGACCTCCTGGGCCCGCAGATTTTCGAGATGGGTGGGGTCACCCGCACGCCAATTTTGACTGATGGCGTAGTGGACCAAGGTGCCCACGGTACTGGAACGGCCCGGCAAGCGCTCTCCTTCCTCGGGATCGCTAAACGGGAGCGGCTCGGTTGAGACATCGTGCTCCTCTTTCAGACGCGAGGGACTCTGCACCGGTGGATGCTGGTTTCGCGGAAAAGAGCGGTCGATCCACGGTGCAGGGGTCACGGCCTCCTTTAGGGCAGGAATAGGCGACTCCGAGGTGATGGATTGATTCGGATAACGCTTTAGACAGAAACCGGTCTGATCTATAGGTGCCATCTCCGGTCCGAGCTTCATGACCGCCAACGCCTTGGACCAGCCTTCGAGTTTGTCGCGCTTGATGCTCCCGGTCATCACCAATACATCTCTGGCCCTGCTGGCGGCCACGTAGAACAGGCGGAAGCTTTCAGCCTCTTCCCGCGTCTTGATCGCTCTCCTGGCCGCCTCGAAACCGGAAGACTCCGCGTGGTAGACGAACCCATTCTCCGGCGAGAGGTAGAGCTTCTGGGGGTGGTGGTAGTTCATCCGCCCCAAATCGAACACAGCCACCAGCGGCCACTCCAGACCTTTGGCGCGGTGCACGGTCAACAGCTGGATCCCCTCTCCGCTCTGAGGCACGTCGCCGGCGTCGGTCTGGCGACTGAGCAGTTCCAAGCGGTCCAGCAAGATCTCGATGTCGCCTGGCGGCTGCCGGGCAACGGTAAAGAGGAGCGCATCGACGTTTTCGCGAGCCCGGGTATCCAAAAAGTCGACATAGCGCCTGCCGGCGATGAAGGGTTCACGAATCAGGAGTTTCAGGGCGCTCAAGGGCGTCGCCCGGACCCCTTCCCGGATGAGCTCGAGCCGGTCTGCGACCTCAGGGTGGTGAACCTTGAGGGCGTCTAGGGGATCGTCAGCAGCCAACACGGCGGCGGTGGCCTTGAGATCCAATTGGGCGAAGGGGCTGCGGAGCCAGACCCCCAAACTGAGCCCGCTCGGATCGATACCGACGTGTAGGGCGTGGTAGAGATCCCGGATCTCCAAGCGTTCATAGTAGCCACGACCCTGCAAGAGAACATACGGTAGGTCGTCCGCCCGCAGCGCCTCTTCGACCTGACTGAGGCCGGCGTAGGAACGCGCCAGCACCGCCATATCGCTGTAGGCGTAGCCGTACGTTTCGTGTAGCTCACGGAGCCGAGAAGCCAGAACACGCGCCTCGGTGGTGCGGAGTTCCGCGATAGGGGCATCGTCTGTCACCCAATGGATCTCCACCCGGCCCGCGACCTCACGCTGCGCTCCGCTCGCCTCCACCTCGGGGGCTTCTCGCCGGCCGAAACCCATCTCCTCGGCAGCCAGAGTACGCGTCATATGGTTCAAAAAGCGCGCGACGACCCGAGCATGCCGCCAGGTTCGATCGAGAGCGGGCAACTCCTCTCCCTCTCGCATCGCCCGCCTGAATACCTCGACATCGGCGTTGCGAAAGCCGTAGATCGACTGCTTGGGATCACCGACCACTTCGATCTGAACACCACCGCGCTCGAGCTGTTCGAAAAAGTGCCCTTGCAGCGGGTTGACATCTTGGAACTCATCGACCAGTACGAGCCGGAACCGTTCTCGCAAACGTGCCAGGGCCTTGCCGTTACGCACCAACTTGAGGGCCCGGCGCTCGACTTCGCTGGGGGGGAGGAGCTGGGAACCGAGGCGGAGTTCGAAGCGCTTGTAGGCCGCGTCGAAGAGCTTGACCAACGCACTGTTCATGGGATGATCTTCGGATTCAAAGGCCTCTGTGAGAGAACGCTGACCGAACAGGGTAAGCAGCATGGGAAGCGCCTCGTCACCGAGGAGCCTGCGGGACGTAGCGAGCCCGTGTCCGGCATCTTCGGCGAGATAGAGGACGCTCTTGACCTCTTCTTCGAACATGGCCTGAGCTTCCCACTCCCCCAAGACGCTGAAGTCCGGATCGAGGCCCATCATCGGGGCGACCAACCTGAGCGAGGCGACCATGAAACCGTGAATGGTGCTCAACGTGGCCCCGTCCAGTTCGCGAACGGCTTCCCCGAAAGAAGGGCGCATCACTTCGTCGAGTACATAAGATCCATCCAAGAAGTCACCGTTCTCGAGCAGCTCTTTGACCCCGGCAGCAACGCGCTGGCGGAGTTCATCGGCTGCGGTGCGGGTGAAGGTCACCCCGGCCACGCGCCGCAGCGGTATGCCGGAGCCGATCAACTCGAGGTATCTCTGCACCAGACTCGTGGTCTTACCGGTGCCGGCCGATGCAACACGGACCTTCACGACCGACCTACCTCGCTCCCTCGCGGCATACATCGGACATCCGGCACGACCTGCAACGGAAGCCGGGCTGCGGCGAGACGTCTCCACCGGAGAAGCGTTCGAAGGCCTGCTCGACCTTACGTTGCCGGTTGGCGATACGACGCCACAGGTAGGTAATCCCATCATCGAAAGCAGGAATCGGTGCCTGCAAGATGGGCCACACGCTGACATCGACGCGGGTAATTCGACCCCGGAAATGGGTCAGCAGGTATCCAGCCGCCCAGAGTTCGTTCCAACGCTTCTCGAGATACGCTGCGGCTTCGCTCTGGTCAGCGACCCGTTCCGGGGCGACAAACCGGTAGAGCGTGACCTCGCCGGCGCTCCGACCCGCCGCATCGATCAACGCCCGTGGACCGCTCCCCGTCTCGGGCAGAAACGCTCCGAAGGTGAGCTGGGTCAGCTGTTCGGCATATTCGCCCAACCAGTGGCTCGCCTGCGGATACTTGTCCTTGAGCTCTTCGAGGCGAGCGAGATTCAGGCGATCGTACCCGCGCATCTCGTCGATGAGCTCGAGCCACCACGGCCGCGCCTCATCGCTGTCGATCGCTCGTTCCGCCCAGTAGCGGAAGGCACAGTCGTCGTACCGCCTGAGACCCTCGAGGGTGGCGGAGCCGAGCTCGACCGCACTTCGCTCGGCACGGTAGAGATCGGAACGGATGAGTTCGAGACGGCTACCTGCCGGCAAGGTCGGTACGGGAGAGGGCAGCTCCGCACCGACCAACTCGGGCTCGGGCACCAGAGGGCCATCCTGGCCGGCCTCGGAATAGGTCACGGTAAGGTCTGTCGCAGACGTCTTCAGCTCGGCGTAGAGGCTCTGATCCCGACCTTGGAAACGCTTGGGGAGTCCTAACTCACCGAACGCCAGCTCGAGCGACTTCCGGGCCTCTTCGGGCACGAAGTAGTCCTCGCGTTCACGAGTGGTATAGGCGCCCTCGACCGCCTGCATCAGGTACGCTTTTTTGAAGCGCCGGCCGCTGGCCAAGTTGGCCGTCAGAAGCGCTACACCGCCCCGGGGCCGGTCGAACAGGAAGGTCTCTTGCAACAAGGCCCCCCACCAGGCGCGGAAATGCGCGTCTTTGGCCAGGCGGCTCGCCTCCTTGGCGCGCTGCACCGCATGCTGCTTGAACTGTGCATACCTCAGTTCTTCGCGCTCCAGGAGATCGGGCCGGACCTGCGGCAGGCCTGTCTCGAGAAGCTGCTCGGCCCAGGCCATCTCGTCGCCTTGCACCTCGAGCAGGCGGAGCCACTTCTGCCACAGGCTCTCGAGCCCCAAGCGTTGGGCGAGCACGGTGATGGCCTCGAAACCCACCACCCCTTCAGCGAGAACAGACCGGGCCAGGGGCGCAAGCTCGGGGATGGCCAGGAGCTTGGAAGCGCTCGGATAGTCGGGTAACTCCAGAAGATCGAGGAGCAACCTACCGGGCATGGTATCGGCGAGCGCTCTCGGCGTCTCGTCCATGAGGGGAACGCCGTACTCATCAGCTAGAGCCGCAAAGGCTTTGATCTGCGCTTCAGGCAAGATCACGGCCAACTCCAAGGGATCGCTTCCAGTCGCCAGATCACGCTTCAGCGCCCCCATGACCCAGCGGGCCTCGACCACGGGGTTGGCGGCACGATAGCACCGCCTTCGGATCGCGTCGCGAGGTGGCAGGATCTTATCGGCCATCCGGCCGGGCGGCGCCTCGGGCAACGCAAGCCACACCTCGGCGTGCCGGCCCAAGGCTTCGAACAGACGGAGCTCGAGCGGGCCGATCTCCCGAAACCCGTCTACCAACACGGCATCTACTTCTAGGCTCATCTCCGTACGCTCAACGAGTTTCAAGGCCTCGCTACGGAAGTCGTCGTAGTCCCAGGCATCGCCTTTGATCGCTTCGTAGGCTCTGAATACCTTACGAAAACGCTCTACCTCTTCATCGCCGACCAGCTCGGCCTCGTAGCTCACCCCGTACCGCTTGGCTTCGGCGATGGCCCGGGCGAAAAGGCGGGCCTCTCCCGGTGCAGGTACATCCTGCCTGACTGCACGCAACGCTTCTCCCACCAGCGCCAGGCGTCCGGTGCCGACGACCAGGGGCTTCAACTGGAGCGCGTGGGCCAAGAGGCGGTAATAGACCTGTTGGGAGCTGAGAAACTCGAGGCCGAGAAGCGCACCCTTTGCAGCAGCTCGCCGGTAGATATAACCGCGCTGGCTCGGCAATCCGACCCACCAGACACGCCTCTTTTCCTCGGCAACTTCCCGGGCACGATCGAGTAGACGGCCGGTCTTTCCGGCACCGGGGGGTGCCACAAGCAAGGTGAAGCTCACAGCACACCCCAAAGCGCGTTCGGCATCACACCGGTCATTGTACCGATCCCATCGAACATGGCCGCCGGAAACCGCATCTACAAGATAAGGGCTAGGCCTCTTTTCCCAACCCGAGCCCGGTCAATTGCCGTGTTAATTCCTCGGGTGTGCTTACCGGCAAGCGACACGTGCCCGCTTCGCAGACGTACGCCGTCGCTCTACCACCCAGGGGGGCTCGTCCCCGTAACCAGGGAACCTTTTCAGCGAGCGGGTCGTTCGAGCCCGTAGCCAATGCGACCATCACATACGGCGAATCGTAGCGCTCGATCACGTCGAGCAGGGCGCGCGTATCCTCCCCTTCAGGATCACCAAACACAGCGATCTCCCGCCAGGGGGAGAGGTGGAACTCCAGCGCACAGAGCAGCGTTCCGAAACCCGTGGGCTGGGACTCCATCGCCCCCACCATCGGTTGCAATGCCGTCACGGCCAACGCCTCGAGCTGGGGGTCCCCTCTGAAGCGCGCCTGGGCGATGAGCAACTCCGCCGCCGCTCCAGCGGCTGCCGGCACCGCGGCGTCGAAAGCGTCTTTTGGGCGCACGATGAGGTCTTCTCCATCCGCGGGGGTGCTGTAAAAACCGCCATCGACCTCATCACCGAAGTGTTTCACGATGGCGTCCCCCAGCTCGAAGGAGAGCAGCAACCAGTCTCGGTCGAAAGTGGCCCGGTAGAGCGCCAGTAGACCCAGACCGAGATAGGCGTAGTCTTCGAGCAAACCGTATACCTTCGACTGACCCCGTGTGTAGGTATGCCACAACCTACCGTTGTGGTACAGGTCTTCTCTGAGAAATCGGGCATTTTTTTTCGCGATCTCAAGGTAATCGCGGCGCTTCAAAAGACGGCCGGCATCGGCGAGCGCTGCCAGCATCAAGCCGTTCCACGAGGTGAGAATCTTGTCGTCCAGACCGGGGCGAACACGCTTCTCACGAGCTTCTAGAAGTGTTCTTTCGATGGCGTCCACCTTCGTTCGAAGCTCTTGCAGGCTGAGATCGAACCGCGCAGCAATAGGCTGTTCATCGCGCCTGACGAGAATGTTGCGACCCTCGAAGTTCCCCGCAGCAGTGACCGAAAACAGAGCCTTGGCCAAGGGGCTGTCAGCCCCTAACAGCGTATCGAACTCCGGTTCCTCCCATACATAAAAGGTCCCTTCCCCCCCTTCCGAATCGGCGTCCAACGCGCTGTAGAACCCGCCTTCAGGGGACGTCATCTCCCGAGCGAGCCAGCCGAGGGTGGCCTCGACCGCCCATTTGTAGCGTGCCTCGCCGGTCTGAAAAAACGCCTCGGCGTACCGTTGCACCAACTGGGCATTGTCGTAGAGCATCTTCTCGAAGTGAGGCACGAGCCAGATCTCGTCGACGCTATAGCGGGCAAACCCTCCGCCCAACTGGTCGAAAATACCCCCACAGACCATCTTGTCGAGGGTGAAGTAAGCCATCTGCCTCGCGCTCTCGTCACTTTGGCGCAAAAGCAGTTTGAGCGTGCTGTGGGGTGGGAACTTGGGTGCCCGACCGAAGCCGCCATGTCGCCCATCGAAAACGTCAGCCAGGTTCTCGAGCGCCGTTTCGAGCACCCGGTGCTCGAGCACCCCCGGCTCGATCTGCATGCGCATGGCTTGGCTCAGGTACTCCGTCAGGTTCGATGCCGACGCCATCAATTCATCACGACGATCCCGCCAGGCGTGAGCGAGGCTGAGGAGCACACGCTTGAACCCGGGTTGACCGAACCGGTCCTCGGGCGGGAAGTAGGTACCGCCGAAAAACGGCTCGCCTGACGGCGTCATGACCACCGTCATGGGCCAGCCCCCTGCTCCCGTCATCGCCTGGACGGCGTTCATGTAGATGGCGTCGACATCCGGCCGCTCCTCCCGGTCGACCTTCACGTTGACGAAGTAACGATTCATCAGCTCAGCGACCGCCTCGTCCTCAAACGACTCGTGCGCCATCACGTGACACCAGTGACAAGCCGAGTAGCCGACCGATAGCAGGATCGGCTTCTGCTCCAGCTCGGCCTTGGCAAACGCCTCTTCCCCCCAAGGGTACCAGTCGACAGGATTGTGGAGATGCTGGAGCAGGTAGGGGCTGGTCTCGTTGGCGAGACGGTTTTTGTGAGACATACCTCAGGGTAGCACTCAGCCTGCCCGATCTCGAAAATCGGGACAGGCCGCCTGATGGCAAAGAAAAAACGCGCTGGGGAGAAGTCGTAACGTGACGAGATACGAGACGCAAGGGGATTTCCAGCGCGACAATGCTGAATCTAGCAACGTGACGCTTACAAGACTCTTACGGAATTCTGACTCGATATTCGGGAGGCGGCTCCTCACGCAAACTCGGCGAGTAGAGACGGGGTATCCCCTACCAACGCATGTAGCGTCGGGCGAGTGAAACGAGATCGGGTGATGCCTTTTTCTGCGGTCCAAATGGTCGCACGTACGGCTTGGATATGCTTAGATGACCTCATGAGCGTCTCGCAGCTCCGCAGCACATACCGTAACGGAAGAATCGACCTTCAAGATATGGACCCCAACCCCATCCGCCAATTCCGATCCTGGCTCGATGACGCGATCAAATCCGACATCAAGGAACCGAACGCCATGACGCTGGCCACCGTCGACAGCCACGGGAGGGCTGCCGCTCGGATGGTTCTTCTCAAGGGCGTAGAGGAGGATGGGTTCAGCTTTTTCACCAACTACGAGAGTCGCAAAGGGCAGGAGTTGGGCGAAAACCCTTGGGCTGCCCTGGTCTTTTATTGGGATGTGCTATACCGGCAGGTACGGGTGGAAGGAAAGGCCTCACCGCTCTCGCGGCATGCTTCGGAGACCTACTTCAAGAGCCGACCCTACCTCAGCCAGCTCGGTGCCTTGGCGTCAAAGCAGAGTACGGTACTAGAAACTCGAGAGGAGCTCGAGACGCGCTTCGAAGAGCTCAAAAGCCGCTACCCCGAAGGCCAGGTACCGCTACCCGACTTTTGGGGAGGGTACCAGATCGAGCCGACGGCGCTCGAGTTCTGGCAAGGCCGTGAAAACCGCATGCACGACCGGTTTCGTTATACACGCGAACACGACAGTTGGCGGATCGAACGACTGGCGCCCTAGGGCACGCATCGAACCCCAAACGGGCTTCAGACACCTGTCACGAATATTGCGGAGTAATGGGTGATGAGTGATGGGTAATGGGTGCTTCGAAGGGTCCGGGTTCAAACTATCTTTCGCAAACCGCCCACGCATTACCCATTCCCCATGACCCATTACCCTCTTGTAACTCTCTTACTCATCACTACATCTCGTCGTCGCTGTCACTGGTCTCATCACCAGTCTCATCACCACCTTCATCACCGGTCTCACCGCTGCCCTCAGCACCGGTGTCGGTCTCACTGCTGCCCTCACCGCCAGCCTCATCACTGCTCTCACTAGCGGTCTCACTACCGGTCTCATCACCGGTCGCGTCGTCGGTAGCGTCACTGCCCTCATCAGCAGCCTCTTCTGGTGGAGCTGGGGGCGTGAGCAGCTCGGGAAAACTCTCGACGCCAGACGCCGATTCCAAGGCACTGATCACCTCAGGAAGGCGTTCACCTCTGAGCTGCTGCTCGAGCTGGACTCTCACCTCTTCGATCGATCTTGTACCGGGCTCCTGTCTCTCGTAGACCAGAATCACGTGGAAGCCGAACTGCGTTTCGACGGGGCCCACGGGTGAGTCCACTTCGGCAGCGAAGGACGCTTCTTCAAACGGTGGAACCATCCGGCCCCGACTGAAACATCCGAGTTCGCCACCGCTGGGCCCGCTGGGCCCGGTACTGCGCTCTTGGGCCAGCTCAGCGAAATCTCCGCCCATCTCGAGATCCTCTAGCACGCCGTTGGCATCCTCCTCGGTCTCAAGAAGGATGTGGCGGGCGCATACCTGCTCGGGGGTGGTGAACTGGTCGAGGTTGGCTTCATAAGCCTCTTGTAGCTGGTCGTCGGTGATATCGATACCGTCTTGCAAGACGACCACCACCCGCTGAACGAGTTCGTTCTCCATCAAGAGCTGGCGAAGGTGTTCTTCTCCGCTAAACCCGGCGTCCGCCAATAGCTGCTCATAGGTCTGTCCCGGCTGAACACTCGCCTGGATACGCCCGATCCGGGCATCGAGTTCCTCATCCGAAATCCCGATGCCACGCAGTTCAGCCTCTTGGAGCAAGACCATCTCGGTGATACGCTGTTCCAGAAACTGCGGCTTGAAGGTGGCGAGGCGGGTACGCAAATCGTCGGTGAGCACCACCCCTTGATTCGCAGCCAAGCTGCGAATGGTAATCTCGAAACGCTGGTTGAAACTGGCGAGGGTCTCTACCATTTCACCTATTTGAACGAGCACCAGATCCTCTTCGGGGGCCACATCTTCTTGAGCGACCGAGGTGAAGACCAAACTTGCCCCCAGAAGAAAAACGATATAGATCAGAACGGTTGAAATCGAACGTAAAAAACCAGGCATAGGCCACCCTAGCACAGCGTTTATGAGAAACCACCGCACTCCTGCCCACTGCGAAAATACCGTTCAATACGCTATAAAGTGACGTCGGCAGAAAGTGTTCTGACGAGGCTGGAGAGGTAAGGAACGAACATTGATGCGTGATGAGCATTGCGAAGTTCACGGCGAACTCCCATTGCTCTTGTGATTATGCCTATGGGAAAAGATCAGGTGATGAGGAGGCCGAAACTGTACGCCTACGAAGTCGCAGGCTTTTTCTGCTTTAGCGCAAAATCTGCAAGCTTCTGGTAGAGGTCTCGCTGCTCCTCGGTAAGCTTGTCTGGAATCACGATCCTGATTTCAGCGAGCTCATCCCCTCGTCGACCATCGCGGGTAGGCCACCCCTTGCCACGAAGACGCAACACCCGTCCAGACTGCGTACCTTCCGGCATACGCATCTCCACTTCACCGTCGAGCGTAGGCACGCGCACGGTTCCACCCAGCACGGCCAGATAGTCTGGTACGTCGACGCGAACGCGAACGTTATCACCATCGAGCATAAAGACAGGGTGTTTTTTCAGCTCGATCAGCAAGATGAGGTCGCCACCAGATGGAGCCTGACCACGAAGACGCAGCTTCGTTCCCTCTTTGATGCCCTTGGGCAAAGCTACATCGATGCGACGGCCGTTTACGGTGATGGTCGTGTTACCGCCCTGGTACGCAGCCGTCACATCGACAGCGAGTGTGGCCTCGGCACTCTGCTGCACAGACCGTTGTTGAAACCCGGCAAAAGGATCCGAGCGCACTCCGGCCGGCCGAGCGCCACCGAAGAGGCTCTGGAAAAAGTCGCTAAAGCCGGAAAACTCCTCGGGATCGAATTGGGTGTATACACCACCCCCACCGGTCGCAAAGGGAGGACGTCCGTCGGTCGTACCGTACTGGTCGTAGAATTTCCGTTTTTCAGTGTCTGAAAGAACCGTATAGGCTTCGTTCAGCTCCTTGAATTTCTCCTCCGCGCTCGAGTCATTCGGGTTGCGATCGGGATGGTACTTGGCAGCAAGTTTCCGAAACGCCGACTTGATCTCCTGCTGCGTCGCCGTCTTGGAAAGACCAAGAATCTCGTAATAGTCTTTGTACGCTGCCATGTGGGATCTCGATCCTGGCCATCCGGCCGACGGCTCCGTCCATCATCCGGAGCTATTACTGGTACACCACCACACGTGCCGGCCTGATAAGCCTCTCATCACGCACAAAACCGAGCTGGTACACTTCCGCGATGGTACCGGAAAGCGAATCATCCTCCGCCGGCATGCTAGAGAGCGCTTCGTGGCATTCAGGATCGAAGGCCTCACCTTCGACCCCTAGCTTGGTAATACCGAGCATCTCGAGATTCCGCTCGAGTCCATCGCGTACCGCATTCACGCCCGGAATGATCTTGCCAGGGTCTTTTTCATCCGCAACAGAGAGTGCTCGCGTGAGGTCGTCGAAGACCGTAAGCACTGTGAGAATGGCACTATCCAAGCCCGCTTCACGCGCCCTCTCCACCTCGGCAGCGCTACGGCGGCGGTAGTTTTCGAGATCCGCCCTGGCCCTAAGGTAGCGGTTTTTCATCTCATCCGCTTTCGCATTCGCCACCTCGAGCTCCTGTTGCGCCTTGGCCAGTTCACTGCGAAAGATCTCGATCTCCTCTGCTTCGAGTTCGCCCCCGGACCCACCGGAACCTCCTGGCTGAGGCTGGCCTTCGCCGGCAACCTCTGGCGTCTCTGACTGATCTGCAGCTCCCGGCACTTCGGTAGCATCTTCTATCTCTGGATCGACTCTGTCTTGGGTATGGGGCTCTTTGGCAGATGACGGTTTGGATTCACTCATAGTTTCTTCCCGTAGCTTGCGTCTGTTGGAGGCGGCGTACGCCGCCTCCGAACTACCAGACCGAAAGTTTCTCTAGCCTGCCGGCTTAAAGTCGGCATCGATCACGTCGTCTTCATCGGCTTCCGCCGCCGATCCGGCCTCACCAGCCGCTGCACCGGCAGCTCCAAGCTCTTGCTGGAAGGCCTGAAGCTTCTCGGCCAGCTCCTTGGTCAGCTCCTCCAAACGCTCCTTCGGCGTGTCGGTTCCCAAGGCCGCCTCGACCTCTTCAACCGCTTTGAGTACAGGTGCTTTCTGATCGTCTGTAGCACCTTCGGCATCATCGACGACCTTTTTGGCCTGGAGGCGCAACGAATCGAGTTGGTTCTTCGCTTCGGCGTATTCCCTCGCCTTACGATCGTCCTCTGCGTGTGCCCGGGCGTCGTTCACCATCCGTTCGACTTCATCTTCGGCAAGGGTAGTGGTGTTCTGGATCGTGATCGAAGCCTCCTTGCTGGTCGACTTCTCTTTAGCTGTCACGTGCAAAATACCGTTGGCATCGATATCGTAGGTGATCTCGATCTGCGGCATACCCGCTGGCATCGGCGGAAACCCCTCGAGTTTGAAGCGGCCGAGCGACTTGTTGTCGGTCGCCATGCTCCGTTCACCCTGGAGCACGTGGACTTCGACTCCCGTCTGGTTGTGCTCGGCTGTGGTAAAGGTCTCCGTCTTACGAACGGGTACGGTGGTGTTGCGCTCGATCAGCTTGGTAAAAACGCTCCCCTTCGTCTCCACACCGAGCGAGAGCGGCGTGACGTCTAGAAGCACGATGTCTTCTACATCACCGATGAGGACACCCGCCTGAATAGCAGCCCCGAGTGCCACCACTTCATCGGGATTCACCGTCTGATTGGGCTCTTTGCCGAGCATGTCTTTCACGATCTTTTTGACGGCGGGTACCCGGGTCGACCCACCGACCAAGATGATCTCGTCGATCTCATCCTTGCCGATCTTAGCGTCCTTGAGAGCCTGTTCTACCGGCCCGCGAACCCGGCCCAAGAGGGGGCTAATGAGATCCTCGAAGGTACTCCGGGTCAGCTTCTTCTCGAGATAGAGCGGTGCATTGGAAGCCGGATCCATGGCGATGAATGGCAGGCTGATGGTCGATTCGGGGAGGCCCGAAAGTTCGATCTTGGCCTTTTCCGAGGCTTCCAAGAGACGCTGCAACGCCTGCTTGTCTTTGCGAAGATCGACGTTGTATTCCTTTTTGAAGTCTTCCGCCAACCAATTGACGATCGCATAGTCCATGTCGGACCCGCCGAGGTGGGTATCGCCCGAGGTCGAGCGCACCTCGAACACACCGTCACCCACCTCGAGGATGGAAACATCGAACGTTCCACCCCCCAAATCGAAGACGAGGACGGTCTCATTCCCCTTTTTATCGAGGCCATAGGCGAGCGACGCAGCCGTCGGCTCATTGACGATACGGAGCACCTCGAGCCCGGCGATCTTGCCCGCATTCTGGGTGGCTTCTCGCTGCGAGTTGTTGAAGTAAGCGGGTACGGTGATCACCGCCTTGGTGATCTTTTCTCCCAAACTGGTACTGGCATCATCGACCATCTTGCGGAGCACCAACGCCGAAATCTCTTCCGGTGTGTACTTTTTGTCTCCCACCACAAAGCGGACGCCACCATCCTCCCCCTTGACGACATCGTAGGGTGCACGCTCTGCTTCATGTTTGATCTCATCCCAGGTCCGACCGATATACCGTTTGACCTCGAACAGCGTGCCCGTGGGGTTGAGAACCGCTTGACGTTTGGCGACCTGACCGACGAGACGCTGATCTTCTTTGAAGGCCACAACCGAGGAGGTCGTTCGGTTCCCCTCGTTGTTGACGAGAACGGTCGGTTCCCCGGCCTCCATGATAGCGATGACACTGTTGGTGGTCCCTAGGTCGATGCCGACTGCTTTTGCCATGCTAAAACTCCTTCACGACTTTGTGTCGAGTGGGTATCTACGTAAGATAGAGTGCTGCGTCAAAAAACTTGATCGTAGCTGACGCAAGACTCCCACTAGCCAAAAGTATAGCAACACCTGTTATCGTTGTCAAGAGATATGAGTGTGGTTATATCAAGTTTCTGATAGTGGATTATTTGCATCACCGCCAAGACAGCCTTCTCATCACGCATTTCTCAGCGCGATTCCCTTATGCAGAACACTGGTTTGAATGCCAAAAACAGCGTTCTGCACAACCAAAATACCGGGTCGAATGCATCCCCTTGACAAATAGTGTATAT
>CP070651.1:3447902-3460195 GCA_020354625.1 Trueperaceae bacterium | reverse complement strand
CCGCTGTTCAGGGCGTTGATCATCATCTTGCGTTCGACCGGTCCGGTGATCTCTACGCGGCGGTCGAGCAGGTCTTGCGGCGTCTCTGCCACCCGCCAGTCGCCCTCTCTGATGTGGGCGGTTTCGGGCAGAAAGTCGGGGAGCTCTCCGGCATCAAAGGCTTCCTGGCGCTCCTCGCGAGCGCGGAGCCGCTCGAGCCGGCGGGGGTTGAAGGTGCGGTGGAGTTCGGTGACGAAGTCGAGCGCCTCCGGCGTGAGGATTTCTTCGAACCCCTCGGTGGTTCCCAGAATACGTACTCCGGTCGGGTCGGCGGGTTGAGCCATCATGCGCCCCTTTCACTATGGCTTCCGTCTGCTTCGTCTGGCTCTGCCAGACGAAGCAGACGCTGTAACGATGAAGTTGGAAACGCCGGCTAGGTAAGCCGAAACTTCACTAGGAGATCCCATCGTACGGATCTTTACCTGCCACGTTCCAAAATGGGCTTGCAGCTATGCAAATGTACCAGATTTTTTGGTGTATAGGGTCTACCACAACGTCGGCATCGTTCCGAGGGGTGGAGTCAGAACTGATCGTCTGCCAGTTTCAGGTAAGTGAGAAGCTGTGCAGCCGTTGCGATGGCGATGGCCTGGGGGCTCTTTCCCGGAACGCCGGGCAGTCCGATCGGGGTGGTGATGCGTGCCAGGGCCTCTTCGTCGTGGCCGTTTTGGGAGAGTTCCCGGCGAAAGTGGTCCCACTTGGTGCTGCTGCCGATCAGGCCGATGAAGCCGAGATCGCTGCGGCGTAGCGCCAGGTCGAGGATCGCCAGGTCCTCGGCGTGGTCGTGGGTGAGGACGAGCAGATGTGTGCCGGCCGGCAAG
Organism: Trueperaceae bacterium; assembly: GCA_020354625.1. GTDB lineage: Bacteria > Deinococcota > Deinococci > Deinococcales > Trueperaceae. The sequence continues at coordinate 3,459,338 of CP070651.1, read as the reverse complement.
CGTTCGATGAACGTTTCGGGGACGGGTGCGTGTTGCAGATGGAGATCCGCCTGCGTCTGGATCGGCATCTGATCGGTTTCGAATTGTGAGGCGCGCGAGTCGATCAGGTAGAGGCTGATCGGCAGCAGGCCGAGCACCTGCACCAGCGCCCAGCCGACGTGTCCGGCGCCGAAGATGGCCACGGTGGGCCGGTGTGGGAGGGTGGGCTCGAGCAGGAGCGTGACCTCCCCGCCGCAGCACTGCAGGCCGTGGTCACCGCTCGCCGGGTTGAGGGTGACGGTGAGGAGCTGCGGTTCCCGGGCAGCCATTTTGAGCAAGGTCTTCGCCCGCTCGATGGCGGTCTGCTCCAGGTTGCCGCCGCCGATACTCCCGCACAGGCCCTCACGGCTCACCAGCATCTTGCTGCCGGGATCTCTGGGAGCGTGACCTCGCACCGTGACGACGGTGACGATCACGCAAGGGATCCCTCTCCGGGTCAGGTCGGCCAGGGGATCGAGCCACTTCACGGTGACCTCACAGCGGGGACGCCGATCCAGAGTAGATCGCGGTCTCTTTTCACGCTTCTAACAGGCCTTCCAGTCCACTCAATCCCCAGTGATGAGGGATCCGTCCGCCACTTCGGCCTCGTTGCGGACCCCGTCGATCGCCCGGAGGATCGCTTCGGGGGTAGCGGGGGAAGCGAGCGGGACGTAATGCGCCGTGCCGAACGACGCCACGGCCTCCCGCAGGGCTTCTCGGACCGAGAGCGCCAGCATGAAAGGTGGTTCGCCCACGGCCTTGCTGCCGTAGATCACGCCGGGTTGTTCCGCGCGTTCCAGGAGCCGCACCTGAAAGGCTTCGGGTACCTCGCCGATGGTCGGAATCTTATAGGTGCTCGGTTCGGTGGTGAGCGGACGGCCATTTTCGTCCCAGAGGAACGCCTCGCTGGTGAGCCAACCCAGCCCCTGCACGAAGCCGCCTTCGATCTGTCCTCGGTCCACCAATTCGTTGAGCGAGTCCCCGACATCGTGGGTGATATCGACCCGGCGCAGAGTGAACTGCCCGGTGAAACCGTCGACTTCGACCTCGCTCAGTGCGCAGCCGTAAGCGAAGTAGTGGAAGGGCCGGCCTCGGCCGGTGCTCTTGTCGAAGTAGATGTTGGGGGTGCGGTAGTACCCGGCAGCCGCCAGGCTGACCTGTTCGACGTAAGCGCGGGCCACCACCTCATCGAAAGAGAGTTTGCGCTCGGGTTCGCCGGGTGGATAGATGGTGTCGTCTTTACAGACCAGCTCCTCAGGGGTGTTGAGTCCTAGCTGTTTGGCGGCGATGCCGGCGATCCTCGTCTTGAGGACTTCGCAGGCCTGGCGGACGGCCATGCCGTTCAGATCGCTTCCGCTCGAGGCCGCCGTGGGAGAGGTGTTGGGGACTTTGTCGGTGCTGGTGGGCATGATCCGCACACGTTCCTCTTTGACGCCCAAGGCGCGCGCCGCCACCTGAAGCATCTTGGTGTGGAGCCCCTGCCCCATCTCGGTGCCGCCGTGGTTGACCTGGACGCTGCCGTCGAGATAAACGAGCACGTAGGCGCCGGCTTGGTTCATGGGGGTGTTGGTAAAGGAGATGCCGAACTTGACGGGGGTGAGCCCCAAGCCGCGCTTCCGGTGAGCGTTCTGCTGGTTGAAAGAAGCGACCTCTTGGAGGCGCGCCTCGAAAGAAGCTGCCTCTTTCACATCGTTCCACACCCGCAGCGTTCGATCGTCGGTCAAGGTTTGCCCGTAGTGGGTGACCTCTCTGCCTCGGCGGTAGAAATTGCGTTCCCGGACGTGGTGGGGCGGGAGTCCGAGCTCTCGCGCCACCCGGTCGACGATCTCTTCGATCACCAGCATCCCCTGGGGACCTCCGAAGCCGCGAAAGGCCGTGTTGGAGGCTTTGTTGGTCTTACAGACGCGCCCGCTGACGCGCATGTTCGGGATGAAGTAGGCGTTGTCGCTGTGAAACATGGCCCGCTGCAGCACGGCGTGCGACAGGTCGCTGCTCCAGCCGCCGTCTGAGAAGAGCTCGAGCTCGAGTGCTTCCAAGGTCCCGTCGTCTGAAAAACCGACCCGGTACCGTCCCAAGAAGCCGTGCCGCTTTCCGGTGAGGATCATGTCGTGTTCACGCTTCAGGCGAACGCGCACCGGGCGCCCGGTATGACGGGCGGCCAGGGCTGCGATAGCGGCGTAGGGGTTGGCCTGGGACTCCTTGCCGCCGAAACCGCCCCCCATTCGCAACGAGGTCACCACCACCCGGTTTGCAGGCAGCCCGAGCACGTGCGCGATCACGGCTTGGGTTTCGCTGGGGTGCTGGGTCGAGGCGTAGACCTGGAGGTACCCTTCGCTGTCGGGCACGGCCCAGCTGACTTGCGTCTCCAGGTAGAAGTGGTCCTGAGGATCCATGTCTACTTCGCCTTCGAGGAGGTGGGCGGCCTTTTCGAGGGCGTCGGAAGGATTCCCCCGACGTATCACTTGTGCTTTGCCGTGAAACGACTCGGCCTGGATGGCCGTTTCGAGGTCGAGGATGGGGTCGAGCGGCTGGTAGGAGACGACCATCTTCTCGGCACCGAGCCGGGCGCTCTCCTCACTCTCGGCCACCACCCAGGCGACGGCCTGGCCCCAGTAGGAGACCTCGTGCTCGGGTAGCAAGACCTCATCCGGCACCACGGAGCCGGTGTCGTTGAGACCGGGGATATCCCGGTGGGTCAGCACGGCGACGACGCCCTTTTGCTCCAGGGCGGGGCCGGGTTCGAGCCGGGTGATGCGCGCGCGCGCATGGGGGGCCAGCACCGGGAAGCAGCTCAGCATACCGCTCAGAGGCCGCTGGTCATCGGTGTAGACGGCGCTTCCGCTGACGTGACCGACCGCGCTTTCGTGGGGTCTGCCCTTGCTCATCTGTCCGCCTCTGTACGCGTCTCCTGGTAGAACTTCTCGAGCAGATTACCGCTCAAAAGCCGCCGGTAGCCGGCGCTGCCACGGAGGTCGGATAGCGGCGTGAAGGCCTCGAAGAGCTGCGTTTTGGCCTCCGAGACGGTCTCAAGAGTCCACTCCTTGCCGGTAAGGAAGGCTTCGACGCCTTCGGCCCTCACCGGGGTAGCGGCCACCCCGCCGTAGGCCAAGCGAGCCTGGACGACGGTGCCGCCTTCGTCGAGGTCGACCGTGAAGGCGGCGGCGACGATGCTGATGTCGTCGGTGCCTCGTTTGCCCACCTTATACGATCGGCTGATCCGCCTGGCTGTACCTGGCGGGGGCGTTTTCGGGATGTGGATCCCGACGATGATCTCACCCGGCTCGAGCGCGGTCTGGCGGTAGTCTGTGAAGAACGAGGCGATATCGATGCGCCGCCCTCCTGCCGGGCCGGCAACCTCAACTTCGGCATCGAGCGCGAGCAAGACCGGCGACAGGTCGCCGATCGGGGAGGCGGTGCCGAGGTTGCCCCCCAAGGTGGCGCGGTTGCGGATCTGCCGGGCTGCGAACCAGCGCAGCATCTCGTCGAGTGCCGGGAAGATTCCCTGGCACACGCTTTCGAGATGGCTCAGCGGAACGGCGGCGCCGATGCGGAGGTGACCGTCCGTCTCGGTGACTCCCTGGAGCTCTTTGACTGCCTCGAGCGAGATGAGCGTTGCGAAGCGCCGGCGGTGTTTGTTGATCTCCACGCCGAGATCGGTGGCGCCGGCGATCAGAGTGGCTTTCGGGTACGTTTGGAGTAGCTGTAGCGCGCTCCGGAGGTCGGCTGGACGGAAAAAAGCCTGACCGTCATATCGGTAGGTGCGTTCGGGTAGCCTGGGTGAAAGCCCATCGAGCGTCACTGTAAAAGGGTCGTCTTCGGCTGGTCGACCGAGCGATGCAGCCGCCCGGCGGATCGGCAGGTAGCCGGTGCAACGGCACAAGTTTCCCTCCAGGGCGCGGTCATCCACATTGCCGGCGTAGTAGGCGGCAAAGAGGCTCATGATGAACCCCGGGGTGCAGTAGCCGCACTGTGAACCGCCCCCGTCCACCATCGCCTTCTGGACCGGGTGCAGCTCGCTTCTGGCGATCCCCTCGACCGTGATGATGTGCCGGTCTGCTGCTGCAGCGAGCGGCAACAGGCAGCTGTTGACGGCCTGGTATTGTCCCTCGCCGCCGGCGTCTTCGGCGCTGATGGCAACCGTGCAGGCGCCGCAGTCGCCCTCGGCACACCCCTCTTTGGTCCCCACAAAACCGCTCTGGCGCAGGTGATCGAGAAGCGTGGTCGTCGTCGGTGCGTTGTCGACAATCTGTCTCTCGCCGTTGAGCGTGAGCTCGAAAGTCGCAGCTGACTCTTCCGCCACGGGTTGTTATCCACCTTCCCCGGTCGCGCCGGCCTCGCGCTCGAGCACAAAGGGGTCGCGGTTCCAATCCTTGTAGAGCAGGTAGCTGGCGTTCTCTTTGCCCAAGGCCCCGAACCACTGGGGGCAGTAAGGGCCCATCCACAAGACATCGTCTTTTTGGATCGGGTACCAGTCATCGCCCAGGCGGTAGATGCCGCCGCCCGAGAGCATGATGATGCCGTGTTCCATCTGGTGCGTCTCGACTTGCGGGAGCCCTCCGCCAGGTCGGAAGTTCATGATGTTGACGGCCAGATCGAAGCTGGGCCTTTCCGGCAAGAGCTTCTGTACCCAAACGTCCGGATCTCCCAAAAGCGGTTCGCCGGCCACCTCGCGCGCTACCCCGGTAACGATGTCGGGGGGTGGGGCAGCGTCGTAGGGGAGATAGTAGCGCTCGAACACGTTGAGGCGGGCGGCGCCGCGGGCAACTACGGTGTGGTGGGTTCCGGCCGGTAGGAAGGCGTAGCCTTGATTCCGGCTCTCGAGGAGGTGGGATCGGCTATCGACTTTTAGCTCGACCGTGCCGTCCAGAACAAAGATGAAGCGCTCCACCCCTGGTTGGGGTGGGCCGCTCTCCCCACCGTCTTCGAGGTGAGCGAGGTAGTGGATGAATCGCGCCTGCGGACCGGATCCCATCTGTGGCGAGATGAGAATGACGCCCTCGGCTCCACTCCACCCCGGCAAGGGCGTTCGAAGATGCCCGTCTGGCGCAAGGAAAGCGTGGTGTGGTGTGAAGCGGGTACGGGTATGGCCAAAAAGCATCGCGAAAGCATCCTCCTTACCGCTGCGGGCGCACGAAACGGCCCCGTCCGCGGTCCACAAGTCTACCATCCAGATAGATGGTGCTGCCGCGCAGCATCGTCCGGATCACCTTGCCGTGTAGGGGCAGTCCTACGTAGGGGCTTTGTTTGTGTTTGCACAGGAGTGCTTCTTTGGTGAGCGTCGTGCTCGCGTTCATATCGACCAGTGCGAGGTCGGCGTCGAAACCGACCTCAAGCTGCCCCTTGTTGGCCAGCCCGAACAGCTCGGTAGGAGATTTGGCGGTCAGGGCGGCGATCTGTTGCAGGGGGACGCCCTCTTGTTCCCGGTGGCTCAGGAGTACTTCCAGAGTCGATTGAACACCCGCAATTCCCCCCCAGGCCTCGAAGAAGTCGGCGGGTTCCTTGAGCTCGGGTGGGCAGGGGGAATGGTCCGAAGCGATCAGGTCGATCTCTCCTGCCCGGAGGGCTTGCCACAAGGCTCGCTGTTCCCGTTCTGGCCGCAGGGGTGGTGCGCATTTTGCAATGGCCCCGAGCTGCTCGAGGGCATTCTCGTCGAAGTGGAGGTAGTGGGGACAGGTTTCTACGCTGACCCGTACACCGCGCGCTTTGGCTCGGGTAGCCAACACCACCCCCTCGCCGCAGCTGACGTGGACGAGGTGCAGCTGCGCGCCGGTCTCTTCGGCGAGTAGGAGGGCGCGCTGGATGGCTTCGAGTTCTGTAAAGAGCGGTCTGGAGGCCAGGTAATCACGGGCTGAGCGGCCTCCGCTCGAACGGATTCGTTGGGTGATCGTACGGGTCAAGGTATCGCTTTCGGCGTGAACGGCGACCGGTAGGTCGAGTTCCGCGGCGATCCTCATGCCTTCGAAGAGCGACAGGTCGTCGACGGCTTGAAACTCTGCGATGCCGCTATCGGACATGAACGCTTTGAAACCCACCACGCCGAGTTCGGCGAGTTCAGGGAGCCTTTCAAGGTTTCTGGGAGTGAGCCCTCCCCAGAAGGCGAAGTCGGTGTGAGCACTCGCCTCTGCTGCACGGCGTTTGGCGACAAACGCGGAGCGGTCGAGTAGCGGTGGGGTCGAGTTGAGGGGCATGTCGATAAAGAGGGTGCCGCCGCCCGCGGCCAAGCCGGCGCTGCCGGTGGCAAAACCCTCCCAGTGGCTGCGCCCGGGCTCGTTGAAGTGAACGTGAGCGTCGATCAGGCTGGGCATCAGGTAGAGGTTGGCGGCGTCGATGACCTCTTTTGCGTCGAGATGGAGCTCTTCTTCGAGCGCTGTGATGATACCCCCTTCGACCGCTACGTCTTGTTTGACCACAGCGTTGGGTCTGACCACAGTGCTGCCGCGGATCAGGAGGTCGACGGCCACTGTAACGGTGAGCAGAGTGGAGATTCAGCCACACGGGATGAGGAACGGCAGACAATTGGGGACACGTGGATCAACTACCCCGGTAGGTGCTATAGCCGTAGGGGGAGGCCAACAAGGGGACGTGGTAGTTGGCCGCAGTATCTGCCAGGCCGAACCTCACCGGTACGGTGTGGAGAAAACTCGGGTTCGTCTGCTCGAGGCCTTGCTCGCTGAAGTAGGGGCCGATGTGGAAGGCGAGCTCGAAATAGCCGGTGCGCAGGGCGTCACCGGCCAGAAGCGGGGTGTCGGTGCGACCGTCTTCGTTGGTGCGAAAGGTGCCGAGATGCTCTCTAACATCGGCGCCGGGTCGCTCACCCAGATAGTAGAGATCGATACGGAGGTCGTGTGCGGGCCGTCCTTGAGCGGTATCGAGGACGTGCGTGCTGAGTCTTCCCATGCCGGCTTCCCTTCTGTTTTTCGTTTCGACCCGCTACTCGAGCTTGGCTCCCTGGGTGATCCAGCGCCCCAGCAGCTCTCGCTCTTGTGGGGTGATGTTCGTCTTGTTCCCCAGCGGCATCGTTTGGGTGATGACAGCTCTCTCCATGATGCGCTCGGCCTGGGCGGCGATCTGCTCGGGGGTATCGAACATGACGCCGGCCGGCGCGCTGGTGAAGGTCTCGTCGCTGGGGGCGGCGGCGTGGCAGGTGGTACAACGTTGTTCGATAATCGAAGCCACCTCTTGGAAGGCCACGCGCTCTGTTGCCCCTGCTGCCGCCTCGGCCTCTTTGGCAGGGGGGGCCGTCACGTAAGCCAATGCGAGGATGGCCAATGTGGCGACCGGAAGGAGCCAGGCTGCGCTGCGACCCTTTTCCCGCAAATTCAGGTAGTGCCTGATTCCGACGCTTGCCAAAAAGAGGCCGGCGAGGATGGCCCAGTTCCAGCCGTGCCCGTAGGTCATCGGGAAGTGGTTGCTGATCATCACGAAGATGACAGGTAGCGTCAGGTAGTTGTTGTGCAGCGACCGCAGACCGGCGTGTTGACCCAGCTTCGGATCGAGGGGTGCGCCTTCTTCTGCCGCCTTGACCAGAGCCTTTTGCGAGGGGATGATCACAAAGAAGACGTTGCCCGCCATCAGCGTGCCGAGCAGGGCGCCGACGTGGATGTAAGCTGCCCTGCCGCTGAAGACCTGAGTGAGCAAGAAGGCGGCGCCACACGTCAAGAGGAGACCCGTAAGTGCGAAGAGCGCGCCGTTTTCGAGCAGGGGAGAGCGGCAGAGCCGGTCGTAAACGATCCAAGCGAGCGCGAGTACGCCGATGCCGATTGCGACGGCTAGGGACGGCGAGATGTCGCGTACCGCGGGATCGATCAGGTAGAGATTGGCGTTCGCATAGTAGACGATGGCGAGCAGCGCAACACCCGTGATCCAGGTGAGATAGGCTTCCCACTTGAACCAGTGAAGTTTTTCGGGCAGTTTCTCGGGTGCGACCTTGTATTTCTCTACGTAGTAAAACCCACCGCCGTGGACAGCCCAGAGGTTGCCCGCGAGCTCTTCTCGCAGGTCTTTGGTCCGGTTGAGGCTGTTTTCGAGAAAGATGAAGTAGAACGAGGTGCCGATCCAGGCGATGCCGATCACGACGTGGGCCCACCTCACCAGCAAGTTGAGCCACTCGCGAGCATGGGCCTCCCAGCCGTTCTGCCGGACCAGCAACCACGCCCCGGCCAGGAGCAGCAAGACGATCAGGGCGTAGGCGAGGGTCGTGCGCCTTCGGGCCATGTCAACCTGTTAGCCGTTCCTCGAGGCGGAAACGGGCGATCTTGGCGATTTCACGAAGCGCACACTGTCTTTCGGCATCTTCATCGTTGGGTAGTCGCGACTCGAAGGCGTCGAGAATGCTATGTTTGGTATGCCCCTTGACGGCCAAGATGAACGGGAAACCGAACTTGCTACGGTAGCTCTCGTTGAGCCGGTGGAATCGGGCGTATTCCTCCGGGGTGAGGCGGTCGAGACCCGCTGAAGCCTGTTCGCGTTGGGAGTGATCGGTCAGCTCCTGTGCAAGTGCCGCTTTGCCGGCCAAGTCCGGGTGGGCACAAATGAGATCCAATTGCCGTTCGACCCCCGATTCTGCAACCACTGAGACCATGGTTTGATGCAAGGCCTCGAGCGAGTGGAATGGGCGTTTGCTATAGGCTCTTTCTGCCACCCAGGGCGAATGTTCGAAGATACCGTCGAGCAGCGCGACGAAGACTTTCCGGTCTACGCTATTGAGGTTGGTAAGTGAGGTCGAGTCCATGGCGATCGCTTAGCTCCCACCATACGTTTGGGAGCAGACCTTCGAAGAGATCTCGATCAGTATAGAGGGACGTTGGCGGAGCGTCAACGCGGTTTCGGGGTAGGGAGTAATATAAACCCCGACATCTGTTCCAGGTGGGGCCCTATGCGATATTGTTTGCGGAGCTTGGCGAGCTGAGGCGACGCGATCTACCCGAAACGCCCCCTACCGGTCGAGTTTGCCAACAGGTAGGGGGCTCGAAATCCCTTCACGAACCGTATAGCTGGTGCTGGTTTACAGGTGACTTCGGCGTCACACCGGTACCCTGACAGAAGTTTGGGTGGCGTGATCGACGTCGTGTGTGTGTGCTAGAAGCTGCTTGACTGCATCTTCGAGATCGGCTCGATTGGCCGGCATCGTCATCACGAGGTCTGCTTTGACGAGCGCAGCCTCGGCTTTTTGGCGTTGCGTGTTTTTGCTCGAGAGCAGAAGCAATACGGGGAGGTGCTTGAGGCGGGAGACCTTTTTGATCCGGAAGCAGATGTCGAGCCCACTGGCATCGGGTAGATCGGCATCGAGCACGATCAGATTGGGGGTGTTGTTGCGCAAGTAGGCCAAGGTGCCGCTCGCCGTGGGCTGTACCACAAGGGAATAGTGATCGCCTTTGAGCGACGTGAGCTGCGCGAGGTTGTCACCGTGGCTGGCGATGAGCAAGGTCTGTTTCATGATGTCTCAGCTTAGTCCCAGGCTTTTCACAAGAATCTTACAGGTAGTGGGCACCACGTTCCTTGGCGAAGTGGAGGTGTCTGTGGATGATGGCCGGCTTGCAGCCGGCCATCATCGTCACTCCGTTTCGTCGAGGTCTTCAGGACGGTTGACGTTGACGAGACCCAGGGGTCCCAAGAGCATCGAAGCCTGCTCGGCGGGGACAAAGTGCGTGTCGAGGCTGTGGGCGAGTTCGTGCAGGGAATATCGTCCGGTTTCGAGCTTCGCCTCGACGGTTTGAAGCGCGCGCTTGTGGTAGAGAGCGGCGAGAGGCTCGAGTTTGCCGTCGGGGTGCTCGAGCATGACGGCTTGCTGGGGACCGGCACGGCTTGCCAGCAGTTGCCAGAAGGCCGGCGTCAGGTTTGGAAGGTCGCACGCCGCAACGGCTACCCAATCGTTCTGCGCTTTGACGAGCGCGGTATGTACCCCGCTCAGACTGCTGCCCGTGACGATGAGGTCGCGGTAGGTGTCGAGTTCAAAAAGGGGATAAGGGCGATTCGCTACGATGAATGTCTCCTCGGCATCGCGCAAGCTGATGAGGACCCACTCCAGGAGGGGCTTGCCGCGAAAGGGGGTGACCGCTTTGTCACGGCCGAAGCGGCGCGAACGGCCTCCAGCCAGCACAGCGCCGCTGAAAGAGAGAGATTCTCTGCCGGGAGTCACCGCCATGCTTGGTATTGTATGCCCGATGAGGACTATTCTTTGGCAGCAGGGCAGCGCAATCATCCACCAACTTTCGAGCTCAGGCATAAGGATGGTGTGATCTGCGATTCTTCCTGGGTGGTATGGGTGTCACCAAGGTGTGGCGTCGCGGGCTGGTACTCGGGATCTGGTTGTTGGGCCTGCTGATCTTCTGGTGGTTTGCCCGTCAACAAGACAAGGGGCCTCTGCTGGTGTTACAAACCTGGTTGCTCTGGGTCTCCGAGAGCTCTTTCGGCGGGCTCTTTCTCTTGGGAATCTATCTGCTCCGGCCGCTCTTGTTGTTGCCGATGACGATCCTGACCGTATTTGCCGGTTTCCTTTTCGGCTTGCTATGGGGCGCTTTCTACGCGCTGGCTGCGACGCTGTTTTCGGCCTCTTTGGCCTATCTGTTGGCTCGTTATCTCGGAGCCGGCGGCAGCTGGCAGGATCGCGCACCGCTGGTGCAACGCTTGCGTAGCAAGGGGTTCATCACGGTGCTCACCAGCCGTTTGGCCTTCGTCCCCGGCGACTTCGTGAATTATGCCTCGGGGATGCTGCGCGTCCCGTTCGGGCCCTTTTTTGCTGCCACGGCCCTGGGAGGGATTCCCGGCCTATTCATCGGGGTGCTGGCAGGCGCTTCGATCGAGGGAGCCTTCGCTTTTGAAGGCGTACGTTTCAACTATGGGTATCTACTGTTTTCTGGGATCCTGCTGGTAGCGAGCCTGTCGATCTCAGCGTTTTTGCGCCGTAGGCGCCAGGTTGTGTGAGAGGGCAAAAAAAACCGGCGTCCGCTCCGAACGCCTATATCCTTCAAGATACACGGATATACACTATTTGTCAAGGGGATGCATTCGACCCGGTATTTTGGTTGTGCAGAACGCTGTTTTTGGCATTCAAACCAGTGTTCTGCATAAGGGAATCGCGCTGAGAAATGCGTGATGAAACGGCTATCCACGAAGGTTGTTGGGTGAATCGATGCCGCTTGCAACACCAAATGCCGTGATGGGTAATGGGGAATGGGTAATGCGTGGATCAAATGCAAAAGAAGCTGTTCGGACGCCATGTTCCGAAGGGGCCAGCACTCATCACCTCTTTTCGAGACATAAACGACAAGGGTCTAAACACAACTACTAAACCGGCTTTCAGCGCACTTGTCACGCAAACTGAACGCATTTGCTTTTACTCGCTCTGCTCGGGTGATCTTGGCACTGCCAAGATCACCGAAAGACGGTTTAAGGACAGACGAACTCAGGCGCAACCCT
>CP070651.1:3387093-3447802 GCA_020354625.1 Trueperaceae bacterium | reverse complement strand
GGTGCGGTTGGATCACCTCCTTTCTAAGGAGTTCAAGACGGATCTTGCAAACTGGATTTTCAGCGTTCTGAGGCACCCTTCGGGGTGTCTTTTTTTTGGATTGTTTCTTGTCTGGCGAAGCCAGACAAGAAACAATAAAGTCTATTCGCGACTTCCCGGCGTCAGGTGATTAGGCGCAGCAGCCAGAAGAGACCCATGCCGGTAAGGATTCCCAACCAGAGGTTGCCAAAACGCCAGATGGTGAGAGAAGCTGCCGCCGCCGCAACCAAGCGGATGGGGAGTTCACCTGCGTTGCCGGGCAGCGCCGGAACGACCAGCGCGGCAAAGACCGTGATCGGTATGAAGCGTAAAAAGCGCAGAAAGAAGGGGCTCGGTCGCTGGCCGGCCAGGGCGAATCCTGCCAGACGAGGCAGGTAGGTGACCAGTGCCATGGCGAGAATGGTGAGGATGGGATTCACGCTCTTCTGCCTCCCTCGGCACGGCCTGTCCATAGGGCCCCGATGAGCGATCCGAGTACCCCTTCCACCAGGATGGTCAGGCCGGCGTTGATCCACTGGGAAGCAGCCAGGGCGAGTGCGCCGGAGAACACCGCCACCGTGAGATCGACCCGCTCTTTGATCAGGGGGATGAGTAGTGCCAGAAAGGTGAGTGGGAAGATAAAATCGACCCCGAGCGTTTGTGGATCGGGTACGGCCCTACTCAAGAGGCTACCGAGCAGAGTGCTTGCGTTCCAGAGGAAAAAGACGCTCAGCTCGGCTCCTAACAAAAAGGCGAAGCTCCGCTTACCTGAAGCGATAGTGACCCCGAAGGCCTCGTCTGTGAGGAAGTAGGCCCCGACGATCTTTTCGAGCCGGCTGAGTTTCAACCGCGGCTCGAGCGTGAGCCCGTAGAGGAAGTGGCGGACGTTGATGAGAAAAGTCGTGAGGACCAATGATAAGCTACCGGCGCCGATCGAAAACAACCCGGCGGCGCTGAATTGAGCGCCTCCGGCGAAGACCACTAGGCTCATGAGCTGGGTCTCGAGTAGGCTCAAGCCGGCACTGCGCGCTGTGACGGCGTAGGCCATGCCGAAGGGGATGATGCCGAGCCAGAGCGGCGCCATAGCCTTGAGACCGTGCCAGAAAGCCATGAAGGGAGAGTCTAACGGGTCTAGCTCTTGAGTGCCAAGCGCGCCAGGCGCCAGAGGCGTCTGAGGGGTGTTTTGGGCAGCATCTGCCAGGCGCCACGGTGATGGCTCGCGACCCGCTCGAGCCGCGCGAACATCTCCTCGAATAGTTCGATAGGCATGTTGAGGGCCGGGGTGAGCCGAATGACGTGGCTGGCGTTGTTGCTGTAGCAGACGTGCAGACCGTGCCGGTGCATGGTGCGTATGGCCAAGACGGTTCCGAGCTGCCGTGCGAGCTCGGCGTTTCCCGGCACCAGGGAAGGCTTGATGGTGTGCCTGAGTTCGATCGCAAAGAGCATCCCCGCCGCACGTACCGCCTTGATGTAGCCCGGGTGGCGCTCTCGGATCGCCTCGAGCCGCGCCAGCCCTTGTCCCCCCATTTCTCGGGCCCTCTCCACTAACCCCTTTTCGGCGATCAGCTCCAGCGACCGCAAGCCCACGGCCATCGCCAGCGAGCCACCTCCGAAGGTGCTGGAGTGACGCTTGCTCTCGAGCCCGCCCAAGACTGTTTGGAAGATTGCTTTGCGGGCGATGGTAGCCCCGATCGGTACCAACCCACCCCCGAGCGGTTTCGCCAGCGTGATGATGTCGGGATCCAAGCCGCCCGCTAGGCTCGCGAACCAGTGCCCGGTCCGCCCCAGACCGCTCTGGATCTCGTCCGCGATAGTGAGAAAGCCGTAGCGCTCGGCTAGGCGCGCCACCGCCGGCAAGAACTCCTTTGGCGGTGTAATCACCCCGCCCTCGCCCTGAATCGGCTCCAGCACGACGGCGATGATGTCGTTGGGTCCGAGCTCTTTGACGGCTCGCTCGAGCGCGGTGACGTTACCGTAGGGGAGCGTCCGCACCCCGGGCATCAGGGGCTTGAATACATCCTGATACTCCTCGTTGGGTGTCAGGCTCAGCGCACCCACCGTCTTGCCGTGATAGGCACGAGAGAAGTTGATCAGCGTCTTGGACTTTGGGCGAGTAGCCTTAGCGAACTTGATGGCAGTTTCGACCGCCTCGGCCCCGCTATTGGAGAAAAAAACCTGGCTCTCTTCATGACTCGGTGTCTGTGAGGCCAAGAGCGATACCAAGTTTGTGGAGAGCGCCGCCCGCCACTCCGACAGAGATTGTTGTGGTAGTCCTGGGGTACGGTTCTCGGTTAGAAAGCTCTGTATAAACTCGATCAGGGGCGGGTACATCTCGCCGAAGGGGACGGCGGCGTAACCCCCTGCGTGGATGAGGTGCCGCCCGTCTGCATCCTCGAGCTCCCAAGGGCTGATGGTGCGGAGCGGTCCGGCGATGCCTAAGATGTCGAGGGCCCGCATCAGATCGCCGTTTCCGTGCAGCGTTTCGAGTTCGAGCGTTCGCTCTGAAGACAAGCCGCGGAGCAACTCGCCGCTCTTGATAGGTAATTCGATGGGAGCGCCGCTGGCTGTCCGCGTTTCTGTTGGAATCGGGTTCGCACTCATGGCACCAGGCCTATTGCAGCGACCGAACGGTCTCGTTGCCGGCGCTGTCCCGAACGACTACCACGTCGCTCCCGGTGGTTTCGATGTCGAGAGCAAATGGGTACTCGCCGCTGGGGATGAACTGGAGCGAGACCTCGCCCACCTGGACCGAGGCCACGGTGTTGTTATCCCTGGCGACCCCTTCGACCCGCAAGCGTCCGCCCGATAGCGGGAGCACCGTGAGCTCCAGCGTGGGAGCGGTCGTGTCGATTTGCAGGCTATAGGGGAGTTGGCTGACCCGGCCGCTCACATCTTCTGCCTCGATCATCGAGTTGAGCGTCCCTTCGCCCAGCACCTGGCTTTGGAATCGGAAGAAGATCAGTTTATTACCCTGTTCGCCCTGGTAGGTTTCGTTGGTTAGCAGGTCGTGACCGTTCACGCGGATCGCAGCGATGCCTTCGTCGTCCAAGGCGTAGCCGCTGATGATCAGGTTTTCGGTGGTGCGGGTGGCTCCATCTTTGGGGTTGGTGATGCTTATGATCGGCGCCAGCGAGTCGGAGCGACTCAAGCAGCCGGCAAGCAGAGCGCTCATCAGGATTCCCATGATCGAAAGCAGCAGCTTTGATGACTTGAATCTTTTTGATCCGTGCAAAGGTAACACGCTAGCAATCTACCGCACCCGGGCCGGTTTTGTCCTGGTATCGGTTTACAGCATGCTCGCTGGCCCTGGATCGTGCTGGATCGTGGCGGCGCGACGCGTGCGCAGGTTCGCCTGGGCTGCCTGCTCTGGGGCAGATCCGGTACCCTTCATACATTTTGCCGCCGGCGCGCAGCGGTAGCGATGCCCTCAGGGAAAAGGTTATACTCAATAGTTGAACGATACGGTACCCTGGTGCCCCGTCGCTGCCTGACTCTTCGGACGAAGAACGAGCCGGCCCGGGTGGACCGCAGGTGCCGCGGCTTTTGGGGGCGGTGATGTTCCCCACCATGAAGGGAGGCTTGCCAACAGACGGTTCGGTTTGTTCGAAGGAGTAATCGTTCAAGTTGGTTATATCAAGCGTCAAAGAAACTACAATTCGAAGTTTTTGTGGAGGATTATGAACAAGTTGCTTACCCTTTTTACTGCTCTGGTGATCCTAGGCGGTCTCGCGCTCGCCCAGGCACCGGCCGATACCTTCGTCTATCAATCCTTTAGTGCCGGCCCCGTCTCCTTGGACCCGGTCCGGGCCTACGACAGCGCTTCCGGCGGTATCCTGGAGAACATCTACGAGACGCTCTACACCTTCAACGACCCGGCCATCGACGAGTTCGTGCCCGCCTTGGCCACCTCCTACAGCGTGTCGGAGGACGGCACCACCTGGACCTTCCAGCTGCGCGATGGTGTGCAGTTCCACAGCGGAAACACCATGAGCTGTAAGGATGTCGAGTACTCGCTCCAGTACGGCCTGGTGGTGGCGCACCCAGAAGGTGCGGTCAGCTACCTGATGGGTGGGCAGTTCCTGGGAACGTTGGCCGATGGCAGCGACCCCGAGGGCTACCAAGCCGAGGTCAGCTGGGAGATGATCGACGGTGCCGTCGAGTGCCCTGATGGCCCCGACGGCTTGGTGGTCGATCTCAACATCACGGCCCCAGATCCTGCTCTTTTAGCCATCCTCGCCTACACGGCCTTCAGCGTGATCGACAGCCAGTTTGCCATCGAAAACGGCCAGTGGGACGGCACCGAAGCGACCTGGACCGACTGGATCGGTCGCAATGTCACCGAGGAGTTCTTGCAACGCAACGCCAGCGGCACCGGCCCCTACCAGCTGGTCGAGTGGACCGAAGAGGCTCTGGTGGCCAAGCGCTTCGATGACTACTGGGGCGGTGCGGCGCCGATCGAGAACGTGGTGGTTCAGTACGTCAACGAGCAGTCGACCCGCACCCTGGCCATCCAGCAAGGCGATGCCGACGCGATCGACGTACCAGAGCGGGCCAGCCTGGTTCAGCTACGCGGCTCCCCGGGGGTCGTGATCTTCGAGGGCGATCTCCCCGATACGAGCATCGATAACGTCTTCTTCAACTACGCCATCGATACCTCCAACAACGAGGACGTCGGTTCCGGCCAGCTCGACGGCAACGGCATCCCCGGCGACTTCTTCACAGACGTCAACGTGCGCCGCGGCTTCGCCCACCTCTTCGACCACCAACTCATCATCGATGAGATCTACGAGGGCAACGGCTACGTGGTCACCATGCCGATGCCGGCTGCCTTCCTCGGCTACAACCCGGATGTGCCGGTCCGTACCCTCGACCTCGAGGCGGCCGAGCAGTACTTCCGGGCGGCTTTTGGCGGGGAGCTGTGGGAGAAGGGCTTCGAGTTCACCGCGCTCCACAACGCCGGCAACACCCGGCGTCAGACGGCTCTCGAGGTTATCAAGTCGAACCTCGAGTTCCTCAATCCCAAGTTCCGGATGAATGTCCGTGGCCTCCCCTGGTCGGACTTCCTGGCCCGGACCGGTGAGCGCAAGACCCCCATGTTCGCGCTCGGTTGGGGCGCCGACTACGCCGACCCGAAGAACTTCATCAACACCTTCCTCGACAACGACGGCTTCTACAGCGGCCGGACCAGCGTCGACTTCCCTGAGATCCAAGCCCTGATCGATCAGGCTGACTCTATCGTCGACCCGGCCGAACGCGCTTTCCTCTACAAGGAGATCGGCATTCTGGTCTACGACTTGGTGCCCATCCTTCCGCTGCCGGAACAGGCCAACTACTTGGTGGTCAGCGATCGTCTGGAGGGGGTCTACTACAACCCCATTCGGAGTTCTGACATCAACTTCCTCTGGAAGGACATCTCCAAGAACTGAGCTCGTCTTGACCGTCGATGGGGCGCGCGAGCGCGCCCCATCGACATCGCTATGTAGAAGTATTCGGAGAGCGTCTTGTTCGTCTTTATCATTCGCAGGCTATCTTTTCTCCCCTTGGTCTTTTTTGGGGTTACCATCTTTATCGTGCTGCTGATGCAAGTCTTGTCACCTTATCAGCGGGCGGCGGCGTTTGCCCAGACCGAGATGCAAGCCCGCAACTTGGATGCCATCATCGAGCAATACGGCCTCGACGATCCCTGGTACCAGCAGTACGGTCGTTGGCTGAATCAGGTTCGCCAGGGTAACTTGGGCTACTCCCGCACCTCGAGCGAGCCGGTGCTGACAACCTTGAGGCGACGCTTTCCGCCGACGCTCGAGCTAGCTCTCTTCGCCATTCTCCCGGTAATCGGGGTCGGCATCTGGCTCGGCACCGCCGCGGCCCTGAACCGCGATAAGCTCATCGACCAATTCACCCGGGTGTTGTCGATCCTCGGCTGGTCGCTGCCTACTTTCGTGCTCGGCATCTGGCTGTTGGTGATCTTCTATGGGGCGCTCGGCTGGTTCGAGCCGGGCCGGATCAACGCCCAAAACATCATCAGCATCGCCGGTGAGGGGAGCGGATTCGAGCGCTACACCGGGCTCATGACCTTGGACGCTCTCCTCAACGGCCGCTTCGATATCTTCTGGGATGCGCTGCGGCACCTGGTGTTGCCGGTCATCACCCTGGCGGTGGTCTCGAGCGCCCAGATCATGCGGGTGATGCGCTCGGCACTGCTCGAGATCTTGTCACAAGACTACGTGCGCACCGCCAGAGCCAAAGGCCTGCAGGAATCGGTGGTCAACCACAAGCACGCTCGCCGCAACGCCCTTATCCCGGTGATCACGCTCTCCGGCTTTGTGTTGATCGGCCTGGTGAATGGGGTGGTGATCACCGAGACGATCTTCAACTACCCCGGTCTCGGGCAGTGGGCCGCCCAAGCGGCCATCAACCTCGACTACGCCGCCATCCTCGGCTTCGCCGTTTTTACCGCCATCCTGGTCGTCTTAGCCAATCTGCTGGTCGACGTGCTTTATGCGGTGGTCGACCCTAGGATACGGTACGATTGATGGATAGCACGACCGGCGTAGCACTTGAGGCTGTGACGGAGAAACCTCGCGGCAGCGTCCTCCAGCGCTGGTGGGCTTCGAAGACCATGCAGCGCTTCCGGCGCAACCCGCTGGCTCTCACCGGCGCTTTGATCGTCTTGGCCTTTATCGTCACCGCCACCATCGCTCCGCTGATCACCTCACCAGGGCGCAACTGCCTGCGCGATTTGGGGCTCAGCGCCGGCACCGTCAGCTACGCGAAGAACCCCACCAAAGCTGCCTTTTGGAAGGTGATGTTTACGCCGCCGGAGACCTGTTATGCCGTCCCCCGGGTGGGGTTTTCGCCGGTGCCGAAGAGCGCGGCTGAGAGCAATACCCTCCTCGGCACCACCAGCCGCGGCTACGATATTTTCTACGGCCTGGTCTGGGGTACCCGCACCGCTTTCCGCATCGGCGTGATCGTGGTCGGTGTCAGCCTGATCATGGGGCTCTTGGTGGGGAGTGTGGCCGCCTATTTTGGCGGTTGGGTCGACAGTCTGCTGATGCGCTTCACCGACGTGGTCATCGCCGTGCCGGCCCTGGTGCTGGCGCTCGTCATCGTGACCGTTCTCGGCATCAGCATCAACAACCTGATGATCGCCATCGCCATCGTCTCCTGGCCCAACTACGCCCGGGTGCTCCGTGGTGACATCTTGCAGGTCAAGGAGCTGGAGTACGTCACCAGTGCCCGTGCGCTCGGCCGCCGCGCCCCAGGACTCATCTTCAAACACATCCTGCCCAACTCGATCGGGCCGCTGGTGATCATCGCCAGCTTGGATATCGGCTCGATCGTTCTCACCGCGGCTGCGCTCAGCTTTCTCGGGCTCGGCGCGCCGATCGGCTACGCCGACTGGGGGCAGATGATCTCCTTTGCCCGCGAATGGATCCTCGGCCCGCCCGGTCAGCCTCTAGCCTACTGGTACGTCTCCTTCTGGCCGGGTCTGATCATCGTGCTCTTTGTCCTCGGGTGGAATCTCTTGGGCGACGCCTTCCGCGACGTGCTCGATCCGCGCAGCGCGTAAAGCGGGTAATGAGTCATGCGTGATGAGTAATGCGTGGGTGACGGGCAACAGATAGGCTGAGCCCGTACCCTTCGAAGCACCCATTACCCATTACCCATTACGCATCACCTTTCTTCCAGACACAATCGTCAGAGTAGACGGGATCAGACGCGACTGTTCGCAACACTCATCCCTCATCCCTCATCACTCATCACCAACGCGCTGTAAGCTCATTCCCGCGCTGTTTTCCATCGATAGTGTGAAGTTGCCCGGCAGCATTCCGTTCAGCTCAAGCATGAAAGCCGTGATGTCCAGGTATTCCGCGTCTTCGAGCCGCCCCGGCTCGTAGCGGGGCATGGTGGCCCGCACATATTGGTAGAGCGCTTCGGCGGTCCCGAAGCCGCTCAGCGTCTCGGCGCCGCGGAGAGCGGGGGGGTCGCCCAGGTCGAACATGTCGTGGTCCTGGATATAGTTCCAGTCGATCAAGGTGGGGTTGCCACGGCGGTGACAGCGCGTGCACTTGCGATGCTCTTGGGGAAAGGCGAGCTTGGCTTCTTCAAATCCCTGGGCGGTCGCGCCGTGACACACTTTGCAGTTGGCGTCGTAGAGTTCGGCTCCCCGGCGAACCTGCTCGCTCTTACCTACCAGGAACCCCAGCAGTCGATCCGCTCCGGCGAGATCCTGGAGTTGCATCTCTTGAGAGATCGCCAAGGTTGTGACGCCTACGAGGAAGAGAAGCCCAAACAGGCCGAAACGGATCACCACGGGACAAGCCTCCCTCGGTCGCCGCCACCAATACGGTTCACGACATCTACTCGGGCTTTTCCTTGCCTTTCTCGTCTTTTTCTATGCTCTCCTCGGTAATACCTTCACTCTCGGGGGTAGAGGACGAGGCCTCTGCTTCGGCAGTGGTTTCCCCTTTAGCTTCTTCCACTATCTGTTCGGACGCGGATTCGGTCGCCGCTGCCGGTTCGGTAGTTGGAGCGGTTTCGAGTGGCGGAGAAGGACTTACCGGAACCGGCGGGGGCGCCACCGTCCTGGGCTTGCGCCGGTTTTGCACCAGCCACACCACGCCGTAGACCGCGCCGGCGATGATGGCGATCGGTACCACAAAACGCAGGAGCTGCCAGATGAGCCCAGCGGCAAACCTGAAGACGATACCTACGATGTCGAAGAGCCAGCCGAGCACCCAGAGGAGCCCCGTGCCGACCAGGAGTGCGATGAGACCGAAGACGACGAGCTCGATGATTTCTTGAAGGGAGCGTCTCATACCGGCAGTATAGCAAGCACCGCTCGGGGGTCTGTGCAGGCCCTGAAACACGCGTCGTGTAGGGTGTGGTCCGGTAGACTACGGCGGTGGAGGCAACCTTGACCCTCGAGCGGATGGTACACGGTGGTTACGCCCTGGCGCGGCTACCAGGGGGGCGTCTCGCCCTCATCCGGGGGGGGATTCCTGGTGAGGTGGTGCGCTCGGATGTGCATGAGTCCGCTGGGGTGATGCGCGGAGAGGTGCTCGAGATTCTCGAGGCGAGCCCGGACCGTGTTCCGGCCAGCGATCACCCAGGACTCGACACCAGCTTTGCCAGTTACTCGCGTCAGCTCTCGCTCAAACGCGAGGTGACGCTCGACGCCCTTCGGCGCGCTCTGAGGCGGGAGGTGGTGGTGCCCGAGGTGGTCCCTGCCCCGAGCCTCTGGCGCTACCGTAGCGTGGTGCAGCCGGTGGTGGTGGATGGTGGCCTCGGCTACCGCGTACCGGGGAGCCACCGCACGGTGTTGCTGACAGAAGATCCCGTCGCATTCGAGAGCGTCCGACGAGCTTGGTGGATTTGGCACGACCTCTCGCCACCAGGCGGAATTCGTGAACTGGTCCTACGCGGGAATGATCGTGGCGAGGTATTGGCTGCCTTGATCTCAACGTCGCCCGGCAGCAACCTCTTGCCCTTTGCCCACGAGTTGGTGCGCGCCGGGATCGACGGCGTGGCATACGCGCCCTTCGATCCGCGGGGCCGCTTCCGTGGCGGCAGGTCCCGCTTGGCCGGTGTGCGCTCCATGCGCCAGCAGTACGGCCGGTTCGATGTCACCGTCAATGCCTGGTCGTTTGCTCAGCCTAATCCCGAGGCGGCGAGCGGCCTCTATCGTGCGCTCGATGACGTGATTCCTACTGGAGAGCACGCACTCGATCTCTATGCTGGAAGCGGCATCATCGGTATGCACCTGGCCAGAAGCTACAACCAGGTCACAGCTGTCGAGATCGACCGGGGTAGCGTAGCACGGGGCCAGAAAGATGCTGAGCGGTTGGGGATCGACAACCTCATCTTTACGCGGGCCGATGCCAAAGTGCTCGATATACCACCTGATGTCGATCTCATCTGCTGCGATCCGCCTCGAGCCGGGCTCAGCAAAGCGGTGCGCAGTGCGATCATCGCATCGGCCTGCGATACCCTCCTCTATATCTCTTGCGACGTGGCAACCTGGGCCCGTGACGTCGCCCACTTCGAAGGGGCGGGCTTCGAGCTGGCGCTGGTGCAACCGTTCGATTTCTATCCGCATACGCATCATATTGAAGTGCTATCTCTCCTAAGGCGCTAAGGCTAATCGTGTTCGGGAAGGTGTTTTAGGGTAATGGGTTATGAGTAATGGGTAATGCGTGGGTGGTTTGCAAAGGATAGCGATGAACCCGCACCCTTCGCTGCACTCATCACTCATCACTCATTCCTCATCACCTTTCTTCCAGACGCAACCGTCAGAGCAGACGGAATCAGACACGAACGTTCGAAGCACCCATCACCCATCACTCATTCCTCATCACCTTTCTTCCAGACGCAATCGTCAGTGCAAACGGAATCAGACAAGAACGTTCGAAGCACCCATTACTCATAACTCATTACCCATTACGATATGCTTTTCCTGTGTTAGCCAAACGTATCATCCCCTGCCTCGACGTCCACGCCGGGCGTACCACACGCGGAAAGCAGTTCGGCCGCGCCGAAAAGGGCGAGCTGAGAGATATGGGTGACCCGGTCGAACTCGCGATTCGCTACAACGATCAAGGTGCTGATGAGCTCGTTTTCTACGACATCACCGCCACTTCAGAAGGTCGTTCGTTTATCCTCGATATCGCCACCCAGGTCGCCGAGCAGTGCTTTATGCCGCTCACCATCGGCGGTGGCGTTCGCACGCTCGAGGACTTTCGCATGCTCTTTTTGGCCGGGGCCGACAAGGTCTCGATCAACTCCGGGGCCGTGTCGGATCCCGATGTGATTCGCGCGGCGAGCGATCACTATGGCGCTCAGGCGATCGTGTTGTCGATCGATGCTCGGAAACGTCCTGATGCTCTGGGCTGGGATGTCTACGTGGCCGGTGGGCGTAAGAGCACGGGGTTGGATCTGCTCGCTTGGGCCGAACGGGGGCAAGAGCTCGGCGCCGGTGAGATCGTCCTCAACAGCATCGATGCCGATGGCATGAACACCGGCTACGACATCGAAGCGACCCGGGCTGTTGCCCAAGCCGTCGATATCCCCGTGATCGCCTCGGGTGGAGCGGGTTCACCCGAACACATGTGCCGGGTACTGGTCGACGGCGAGGCGGACGCCGCGCTCGCCGCCGGCATCTTTCACCGCGAAGAGTATACGGTGGGAGAGGTTAAAGCCGTGCTGGCCGAGGCCGGTGTCCACGTGAGGTTGATGTGAGCGAGGGACCCAAGCATCGCGTGGAGACATTGGCGATTCATGGGGGGGCGGGGATCGACGACGCCACCGGTGCAGTGACACCTCCGATCCATCTGTCGACCACCTTCGTCCGGGGAGCGGACGGCAGCTACCCCAAGGGCTTCGTTTACACCCGGAGCGATAACCCCAACCGCAGCGCGCTCGAGCGGCTGCTTGCGGCCTTGGAAGGGGGTGCGGCGGCGGCGGCCTTTTCGTCGGGTTCGGCTGCTGCAGGAGCGGTCTTCCGGTCGCTCGAGCCAGGGGATCACGTCATCGTTCCGGTCGACATGTACCACGGCATACGAAAGCTCCTCCATGGGGCTTATATCCCATGGGGGCTCGAGCTGTCGACCGTCGATCTCACCGACCTCGGTGCGCTCGAAACGGCTTTGAGACCAAACACCAGGCTTGTGTGGGTCGAAACGCCTTCCAACCCACGGCTCGAGATCACCGACATCGCTGCGGTGGCCGAGCTTGCCGGCTCATACGGGGTACGCGTCGTATGCGACGGTACCTGGAGCCCGCCCGATCTACAGCCGTCGCTTGTGCTCGGCGCCGACCTGGTCGTACACGCCAGCACCAAGTACCTCTCGGGGCATAGCGACGTCTTGGGTGGGGTGGTCGTCAGCCGCAAAGAAGATCGCTTTTTTGAGCGTGTGCGGTTCTTGCAACAGAACGAAGGGGCGGTGCCTTCGCCGTTCGACTGCTGGTTGACGATGCGCGGTATCAAGACCCTGCCGTACCGGATGCGCGGGCACTGTGCCAACGCCCAAAGGGTCGCCACCTTTTTGGCCGAGCATCCGAGCGTGGAGTGCGTCCACTATCCGGGCCTGATCGATCATCCGGGGCACGAAATTGCGCGCCGGCAGATGAAGGCCTATGGTGGCATGCTCTCCTTTGAGGTTCGTGGCGGGGAAGAGGCGGCTATGGGGGTCGCGGCCAAGTTGGGTCTCATCACCCGCGCCACCAGCCTCGGTGGGGTCGAGAGCCTGATCGAGCACCGCGCCTCGATCGAAGGCCCTGAGAGCCTTACGCCCCGTAACCTCCTCCGCCTTTCGGTGGGGCTCGAGCACCCTGAGGACCTGTTGGCCGACCTCGAGCAGGCGCTAGCGGGCTGATGTTCTCGCACCGTGGGAGCCCTACTCTCCTTGTAGACTAAACAGACGATGAGAGGGGCCATTGATGGAGTGGGATATGCCGTGACCTGAAATGAATTTCGATGAGCGAGGCTTGGTGCCTGTGGTGACCCAAGACGCCGAGAGCGGTGAGGTACTGATGCTGGCCTACGCCGACCAGGAGGCGCTCACCAAGACCGTTGAAACCGGCGAGGCCCACTACTTCAGCCGTTCGCGTCAGGAGCTGTGGCGTAAAGGTGCGACCAGCGGTAACATCCAACGGGTCGTCGAGGTCCGCTACGATTGCGACGAGGATGCCCTTCTCTACCGGGTCCGTCAGACGGGTCCTGCCTGCCATACGGGGGAACGGAGTTGTTTCTTCCGGTCGCTGGCGCCTGTAGAGACGGCGCTCTCTACTGGTGAAGTCATGTCCCTCTTGGAGCGTGTCGTCGATGATCGCAACCGAAACCAGCCAGAGGGATCGTACGTCACGAAACTTCACCAGCGAGGACTCGGATACATCGCCCAGAAGGTGATCGAAGAGGCGGGGGAGAGCGTGGTGGCGGCGCTCGAGCATCAAGACGATGCCCTGATAGACGAGGCGGCCGATCTCCTGTTTCACCTCACGGTACTTCTCAAGGAACGCGGTGTGAAGTTTCAGCAGGTGATGGAGACGTTGGCTGCTCGGCACCGAACGAGGTCGAGTACGTCGGCTGAAAGGTGAAAGAAGGCGTGCGTGCTTCTCCACGTTGCGTCTACTTCGGACCTTGTATCTTGACTATACGGAAGCGCGCCCTTTGTCGGCATACCCGTCGCAGAGGACCGATGCGGGTCGTGTTGGGCGATCGCTCCAGCTGAGAGTAGAGAGTACTCGGGTAGAACAGAGAGGAATCTATGACCACGACTGTAGAAGCAAGCCAGAGCCGTTTGGAGAGAGGGCGGAACATGGGGATGGAACGAGCTCTGGTGCTCGATACGGTTCGTGTGACCGAGCAGGCGGCGATCGCGGCGAGCCGGGTAGCGGGAAAAGGGGACTCAGAGCTGGTGGATCAGGCCGGAACCGATGCCATGCGCCGCGTTCTCAATGAACTCGACATCGATGGTGAGATCGTAATCGGTGAGGGTGAGCGTGACGAAGCCCCGATGCTCTACATCGGTGAACGGGTCGGTCACGGAGGTGAAAATTCCTGGCAGGTCGACATTGCAGTGGATCCGGTGGAGGGTACAGGGATTGCCGCGCGTATGGTCAACAATGCGGTGGCAGTGATCGCTCTAGCTGAAAACGGGGGCCTCTTTCAGGCTCCGGACACTTACATGGAAAAGCTCATCGTCGGCCCACCGGCTGCCGGAAAGGTGAATCTGACCTGGCCGGTTGCCGCGAATCTGCACAGTGTTGCCTTGAGTCTCGATCGTGAGATCGACGATCTAACAATTGTCATTCTGGATAGGCCGCGCCATCAGGCGCTCATCCAGCAGGTTCGGGACGCTGGTGCACGGGTCAAACTCATCGGCGATGGAGATGTAATCGCTGCCCTTTCGGCGGCGGTGCGTGGCACCAACGTCCATGCGGTCATGGGGACCGGGGGAGCACCCGAAGGGGTGCTGGCCGCCGCCGCCCTTAAATGCCTCGGTGGCGAGATCCAGGGGCGGTTTCAACCACGCAATGAAGAGGAGCGTGCCAGGCTCGAGGCCAAAGGGGCGAGCGTGGACCGGGTGTATCGCACAGATGAGTTGGCGCCAGGCCAGAATATCGTGTTCAGCGCCACCGGCATCACCGACGGTGACTTGCTCAAAGGGGTCAAGTTCTTCAAAAATGGCGCCCGCACCCACACCGTGTCACTCGGTTACCAGTCACGTGTAATGCGTTTTTCCGATGGTGTTCATCTCTTCGCCGAGGGAGCGCGGGTTACGGTTCACATCTAAGATGCAACTCTAAATCGGGCACGAGATGTCTTGTTGCCAAAACCCGATTGGTGATGGGTAATGGGTGCTTCGAACGTTCTTGTCTGATTCCGTCTGCTCTGACGATTGATTCTGGAAGAAAGGTGATGGGTAATGGGTGCTTCGAACGTTCTTGTCTGATTCCGTTTGCACTGACGATTGCGTCTGGAAGAAAGGTGATGGGTGATGAGTGATGGGTAATGGGTGCTTCGAAGCGTGCGGCTCCAGCCCGTCTACTTTGTAAGATTGCTCCTGGCAACTGGTGATGGGTGCTTCGAAGGATACGGACCAAGTCGCTCCAGTTCATGTGACCAACGCATTACCCATTACCCCTTACCCATTACCAGATACAGTTTCACCGATAGCTGAGCAGGAAGCCCGCTAGTACTTTCCATCGCGCCGAGGCATGGTCTCGCTCATAGTGGTTTTGGCCGCAGGCGTCAAGGCCCAATCCAGAAAGTGCTGCAAGGCTCGTCCCCGGTGGCTGACCCGCTGTTTCTCCTCATCGCCGGCTTCGGCGAAGCTCTTGGTCAAATCGAGGCTATAGAAGATGGGGTCGTAGCCAAAGCCCCCGCTACCGCGCGGTCCTTGTAAGATCTCGCCGCGGCACTCGCCGTGGAAGACCTTGACTTCCCCAGCAGGTGTGGCGATGACGACGGCGCAGACAAAACTGGCGCTACGTGCGCCCTTCGGGATCCCTTTGAGCTGATCGAGTAGATAGGCGATGCGTTCGCCATCATCGAGCTTGCCACCGTAGCGGGCCGAGAAGATGCCCGGAGCGCCGGAGAGGATATCTACTTCCAACCCGGAGTCGTCGGCGAGCGCCGGAAGACCCGTGGTCAGCGTGGCGTAACCCGCTTTTAGCAGAGCGTTTTCGGCGTAGGTGGTGCCGTTCTCTGGAGGGAACTCAGAGATACCCGCTTCGGTAGCAGAGAGAATCTCGACGTTGAGCGTTGCGAGCATCCGTCTGAACTCTGCAAGCTTTCCTTGGTTATGGGTGGCGACGACGAGTTTCATCCTAGTTGTGGCCTAACGGTTTCGAGGATGTGTTCTATGGCCGTTATACCCGAAGCGATCAGCTGCACGTACTCCTCCGCAGGGATAGGAATCTCCTCACCCCCCCCTTGCACCTCCACCACCTGACCGTCGCCGGTACCCACGACGTTCAAATCTACCTCAGCTTGGAGATCTTCGTTGTAGTCCAGGTCGATGTAGCGATTCCCCTCGATTACCCCGGCACTGACGGCAGCGAGCTCATGGGTCAGCGGCCACTCATCGATCGTACCCGCGCGGATCAGGTCGTTGGAAGCTTGATGCATGGCCGCATACGCTGCCAAGATTCCGGCGCAGCGTGTGCCTCCGTCGGCCTGGAGGACGTCTACATCGACGATGAGCGTCTTGTTTTTGAACAGTGTCAGATCGGTTACGCTCCGAAGCGCTCGACCGATGAGCCGTTGGATCTCTTGGGTTCGTCCGCTGGCGTAGAGTCTTTCGCGCTGTGTCCGTTCGTGGGTGCTGCGCGGCAATAGTGCATACTCTGCAGTCAGCCATCCACCCTTGTGCCCCTGCCCCCGAAGGTGGGGGGGTAATCTGTTTTCGATTGTGATGGTGGCGAGTACGTGCGTGTTTCCCCATTTCACGAGAGCGGATCCCTCTGCATATCGGTTGTAACCGGGCGTGACCTCGATGGTTCGAAGTTGCGTCGGTTGGCGGTCCGTTCTCATGTTTCCACAATCCAGGTAGATTCACTCTGTGCGGGGGAGTGCCAAAGTGGCACGATCGGCCCAGCAAATGTGAAGACCTTTTGAATCACCAGCGGGCAGGGAGAATGGAACGCGGAGCTGGTCACAGGCGCTGGTACCGCATAAAAAACCGGCACCCGTGTAGCTTAACACCTGTCAAGGGTGCCTGTAGAGGGAAAGTGCGCACCAAACAAGTCTCTTGTGACGTTGTGAACATCTACCTTCTGGGTTCCCAGACGGCGTTTTTCCGAAGTACGGCGTATCTCGGTTTCGAGCCTAGCGCGTACGCCGGTCGAGAAAGTCACGTAGACCGTCGGAGAGTAGCTGGAGTGCGAGTGCTGCTAGTGCCAAGAGCGCTCCCGGTCCTAGTGCTGCCCACGGCTGGCGGGTGAGATAGGCTCGGGCGTCCTGTAAAACGTTTCCCCAGCTCGGTGTGGGTAGTGGGACGCCGAGGCCGAGATAACTCAGCGAGGCCTCGACCAGTAAAAAGACCGTAGCGGTGGAAGCGGCCTGTACCAATATGGGCCCTAGGAAGTTGGGTAGCACGTGGTGGCTGAGGAGCCGTGGCAGAGAGGCGCCGAGTGCAGTAGCGGCGAGTACGTAGGGTGTGATGAGCAAAGAGCGGGTATACGACCGAGCAAGGCGGAAGTAGAGCGGTGATCCGGCAACGCCCAGAGCCAAAACGGTCTCGGCGCTCCCACCGCCCAAAATAACGACGGCCAAAAGGACCAGTAGAAAGCCGGGAAAGGCCAAAAGCGCATCGAATGCGCGTGTGAGTAGTAGTTCCGGCGTACCGCCGAAGGCAGCCGCAGCGAGGCCGAGTCCAGAACCGAGTACTACGGCCAAGGCACTCGCGCTCAAGGCGATACTGAGCGAGACCCGACCACCGGCGAGTGAGCGGGTCAACACGTCGCGTCCCAACCCGTCGGTGCCTAGCAGATGTTCACCTGAGGGCGCGGCGTATCGTGCCCGATAGTCGGGCTTGAGCGGATCGAAGGGGCTGAGCCAAGGGTAGAATAGCGCGCCAAAGATCAACAAGATAAGGAGTGCTGTCCCGGTTACGACCCGTACCATACCCACCTCATCCGTAGCGCAGCCTGGGGTCGGCGAGCAGTTGGCTCAGATCGGCCAACCAGTTCACGCTCACGTAGATCACCACTGCCAGGATGGTGACACCCTGTACGACCGGATAGTCGCGGGCGGAGATGGAGCCGAGGATTGCCAACCCTAGTCCCGGCAACCCGAAGACCTGCTCGACAATGATGGTTCCGGTCAGAAGACCGCCCAGCTCGAGCGCCAAGAGCGGAAGCAGTGGCGGTAGAGCGTTTGCCGAGAGGTGGCGGGCGATGCCTCGCCTGCCCAGGCCCTTGCTAAGCGCAGTGCGGACGTAATCTGCGCCCCGTTCCTCTAAAAGCTGGGCCCGGGCCATCCTGGCCAGCTGTGCGCTGCGGGGTATGGCCAAGGTGAGAGCCGGCAGGGCCAAATGGTGAAGACGAGATAGCAGCCCCGCCCCGGCCTCCTGGGGATAGCCGATCAGCGGAAACCACCCGACTGTTACAGCGAAGAGCAAGATGAAGAGGAAGCCGATCCAGAACTCGGGAGCGGTGAGCCCCAGGGTCGTGCACCCCAACACGAAGCGGTCGGTGCTGCTATTCGGGTTGAGACCGGCCGCCAGACCGAAGCCGAAACCCACGACGATCGAGAGAAAGAAAGCCAGCGATGCCAGCGCCAACGTGACCGGCAACCGCTCGACCAGGATCGTTGACACACTACGACCCTCACGAATCGATTCACCGAGGTCGCCTCGAAGGAGCCCCGACCAGTAGCCGAGGTACTGGCGCCAGAGCGGTGCCTCGAGCCCGAGGGCCTGCCGAATGGCGGCGACGTCTTCTGACGAGGCCTCGATACCGCCTCGCAAGCTAGCGGCGTCCCCAGGGAGGGCTCTCACCCCGATGAAGACGAGCGTGAGTACCAGCGCCAGTGTGCCGGCGAAGCTAAGGAGCTGTCGGAGAAAGAGATTGACCACAGGTGGATAGTGGGTGGGGGCTTACTTGCCCCCACCCGTATAGGGCTAGTTGATCGTGGCCTCCCGGAAGTCGAAGGTGTCGAGCAGCGGAGTGATCCAAAAGCCTTCGACAGCGTCCTGTTTGGCGTAGGTGCGGAAGGGGGTGCCGAAGTAGATGAACGGGGCCTCATCGTGCATGCGCGCCAATACCTGTGCGTAGAGGGCTCGGCGCGCCTCGGTGTCGGTGGCGCTGGCGGCCTGCTGAAGCAGATCGACTACCTCGGCATTGTCGTAGCCGACGTAGGTGCCGTCCACGGTGCCGTATCCCCCTAGTCGGCCGGTGGGGTCGAGTTTTCCTGTGTGGCCGATCACGGTGAGGTCGAAGTCGCGTTCGCCACCGTAAACCTCACCAAGCCACACGCCCCACTCCACCACGCGGATTTCGCTTTTGACCCCTACCTCGCTCAACATGTCCTGCACGATCTGTCCAGCGGTGATGTGGTTCTCAAACGGTTGTGGCAAGACCAGGTCGAGGGTCCAATCACTGGGTACTCCTGCTGCAGCCAAGGCTGTGCGGGCCGCTTCGGGATCGTAGGAGAACGCCTCGATGCTACTCGGTAACCAGGGGCTGCCCACCTCCATGAAGGTGCCGACCGGTTGCCCGCCACCGTAGGCGACTTCCAGCACGGTATCCTTGTCGACGGCCATGTTCAGTGCTTGACGGACCTGTACATCGGATAAATAGGGTCGGCGGTTGTTGATGGAGGCCACCAATACCAGGCCAGAGGGCTCTTGAACCAGATCGAGGCCCGCGGTGGCTTCCACCGTCGCTTGGTCGGCGGGGGATACCGTTTGGACCACGTCGAACTCATCGGAGAGGAGCCCTTGGAGGCTTACTGCCGTGTCTTGCACGAAGCGGATCGTCACCGCCTCGAGGGTCGGAGCTCCCTGGTAATAGTCGTCGTTGCGGACGAGGCGGAGGTGGCTGTCACGCACCCAGGTATCGAGGTGGAAGGGCCCGGTTCCTACGGGATCGTTGCCAAAATCGTGTCCTGCCGCGATCTTTTCCGAAGGCAGCATCGCGCCCCAACCGGAAGCGAGCGAGGCGAGCAGAGCGGGTGTCGCTTCCGATAACGTCAGCACCACGGTCCGGTCGTCAGGCGTCGCTATATCTACAATGTTTGCAAATTCCCTCGCTTTGGGCGAGCCGGTCGCTTCGGCAGTGAGCCGTTCGAGGGTAGCTTTGACATCGGTGCTGTCGAAAGGCGTTCCGTCTTGGAAGGTGGCTTCGCTCAGGGTAAAAGTCCAAGTCAACGCGTCATCAGACACCGTCCAGGACGAAGCCAGTGCCGCGACGATATTGCCAGAGCGATCGACCTCGACCAGCGTGTCGTAGAGCGACTTCATGCTTTGGAACGAAGAAGTGGCGCTGGTCACGTGTGGATCGAGCGTCTCGGGTTGGGCGCTCGCTGCTATGGTCAACTCTTGTGCCGGAGCGAGGCCGACCAATAGTAGTGCGGCAAGAAAGAGACTACCAACGAAATTTTTCATCATCACAAACCTCCTGTACTCGGTGTACCGGCACCCTATGGCTCATAGACGCTGAATGCCGGTTGCGCCCCCTGTTCCTAGTTCGACCAGTACCGCGCCCAGTTCAACCGGGCCGCAGGCGACCTGGGTCGGTCCTCGTGCCGGTCGCCGCAGGCGGATAGCTTCGATAAATGTGTCTGGTTGATACCCCTGCATCCCTCCGCTGGGACCGGTCATGCCGACATCGCTCACAAAGGCGGTACCGCCCGGTAGGATGCGGGCGTCGAGAGTGGCGGCGTGGGTGTGGGTGCCGAGCACCGCGCTGACCCGGCCGGCTACGGCCCAGGCGAAGATCTGCTTTTCGCTGACCGATTCGCCGTGAAAGTCGACGAGGACATGGTCGACGCGCCCCTGCCAGCTTTCGAGTTGGCGCTCGAGCACATCGAGCGGTGCATCGACGTGGGGGATGGCTGTGCGGCTCGCCAGATTGACGACCCCTAAAGTGGTGCCGTTGACAGCCAGGGTGGCCGCACCTCGGCCAGGCCCTCGTGGGCTATGGTTCAGGGGTCTTAGCACCTGTTCGATAGCCAGCGTTTTTTCTGCTTCGGAACCGTCCCAAGAGTGGTTGCCACCCGTGATCAGCTGAACACCACTCGCCAGCATGCGCTCCACCGCCCGTACGCTCATGCCACAGCCCCCGGCCGGAGCCGGGCCGGTCACCGCCGAATTCTCACCGTTGGCAATGACGAAGGACGCACCGGTCTCGTGAACGAGTCGGGGGAGGTGGGTCTCAAGGTAGTCGAGTCCCGGATCCCCGACTACATCACCGATAAAGAGGAGTTTTGTCAAAGCCTCGACCTCAACACTCGAATGGTTGATTACCTGACCCGAAAACCGAAAAACGATGTATTTGCGATTCACCTGACGTAAAGTGACCTGGCAAGCTATCGTTCTGGTTAGAGAATATACCACAAGGTTCGTGTGGTGCAGAAAGTAGTGGTGAGATTTGCACGGAATACTCAAGTTCCAGGAGGCTGCTGGTTCTCGCTTGCGTTGTAGAGTGGTTCCATGCGAGTCGAGGTCGCCCCGATTCTCTTTTTTGCGAGGTGTCACGTGTGACGAAACGCGTAATCATCATCGGTACCGATGGCCTGCGGCCTGACGCCTTCGACCCACAGCTGATGCCCTGTTACGCGCGGCTTGCCGAGCAGGGTGCCCGCTACCTCGACTTCCGCGCGGCCTACCCTCCCCACACCCGGGTCAACATGGCCACCCTCACCACCGGTGTTCGTCCGGGTCGCCACGGGGTGGTCGGTAATGTCATGTTGGTTCCGGGTGCCGGACAGGGTGATTTGGTGGACACCTCACGAGCTGAACACCTGCTCGAGTTCGAAGCTCGCACCGGCCGACCGTTCCTGTTGGCGCCGGCTCTCGGCGACCGCCTGGAACGGCACGGTCGCAGGCTCGGGGTGGTCGCTTCGAGTTCGCCGGGCGCCTCGCTTTTATGGAACCCCAAGCGCCCTCGCCAGGTGATCAATCCGTCCAGCCACTACGGTCAGGCCGACCTCATGAATCTGCTCGACAAGCTCGGTGATGTTCCCGAAGAACGTGGCCGAACCCGTTTTGAGCGTGCCCGCTGGGCTACTCGCGCCATGATCGACCTGCTTCTCCCCGATGATGCCCACCAGGTCATTACCCTCTGGCTTTCCGAGCCCGACAACAGCCAGCACTTCTACGGTCTCGGCTCGCCGGAGGCCAAAGAGGCGCTTCAGGCTGTCGATGCCTGTGTCGCCGAGGTCGTAGCGGCGCTGGACCGGCTCGGGCAGCGGTCGCAGACCGACCTGCTCCTCATCAGCGATCACGGTCACGCCACCATCGAGACGAGCCGTTCGCTCGCGGATCTGCTCGAGACGGCCCAGCAGGAGCTAGCGCTCGAGCTGCCGCTGGTGGCTGTGGGAGATTTTGTCTATGGCAAGCAGGGTATGGATCTTCCTGTTGAGGTGCTCGGCCGGCTTTCGTCCTGGTTATTCGAGCAACCCTGGTGCGACCGAGTGTTCGCCCCCGAAGCGCTCGGTCTGACGGGAGTCGAACCGCTCGAGGCCATGATCGGGGTGATCGAACACGATCGTGCCCCGTTGTTGGCGGTGAGTGCGAGCTCGAGCAGTGAGGCCAACGCCTTCGGTGTGCCCGGGATGGTAGAGGCCATCACCCCTTATCCACAGCTCAAGAGCAGCCACGGCTCGACCTCCCGTTACGAGATGCAGGCGTTCTGCTTGGCAGTCGGCCCTTCCTTTCCCGAGGGCGTTACCTTTGATGAGCCCTGCGGTACGGTCGATATCGCGCCGACTGTGTGCGCTCTGCTCGGTTACGTCGAGCACGGTTTCGATGGCCGGCCGTTGCCAGTGGCGTAAAAACACCGAAAATTGCTTCGATGTGTTACGTACTGCGTGTAGCAAAAGCAGGTGTCATCTGGTCATAGACAAAGTCAGTGGGTGAAAACCTGTCCTGTAGCCCGTTTCTTGGATGATACCTGCTTTAAAGATGTTCAGTGGGTGTACGTGGGTGTATATTTTATTCCAGTCTCAAGAATCATCAAACACTTCTTATACAGCGGATTGCATATTCTTTGATCGAAAACGGAGTGTGTTTAGTGATACTCGCTCTGCTCGGTATTGATTGCGCTATGCGCAATCAATACGCAACGCGCTGTAGCTAAGAGCGAAAACTGAATCTGAACTTGTCCCTAAAACCCTATATCATGGGATTGTAATTTCAAGGTACGCCCCTGACTCTAGTTGATGAAGGGCATCCTCAATGCTCGAGGCTTTCTGACGAATTCTCGGCCAGCTCGTACTCATCAACACTACAACTGCCAACCGCCTTGCTGATAAATTCTGCTGATAGCGAAGATTCTGATCCGTTGTGATGAGTAACTGAAAACCAGCCAGCTCAGCTTGTTCAATAAGATCACCGTTGCTTAGCGCACTCCATTGCAGTTCAAACGCTGTGGAAATTTCATGCCCCGTTAGGTGACGGCGAAGCGGTACAGGAACACCTTGATCAAACAGAATCTTCACACCTATGCTGCTTCTAAACTACGACTCGCATGTTCCAAAACAGCATTAACCTGCTCTCTTTTTATTCCAGGGAACCAAGCAAGATAGTCATCGACAGTAGCACCATCCTCAAGGTTTTCAAACAAGGACTTAACAGGCACTCTAGAGCCTTGGAACACCCACGCGCCGCTCATCTTGCTCGGGCTGCGTTCAACAGCAGGACATGTGCTCCAATCAAGCATGATTCACCTTCCTCAAAACACTTAATGGATATTTTATCACCTGGTGGTTTGAGATGGATCATAAGATCATAACTCGTAATGTCATGCCCCGAGAATAGTGGTATTCATCTGCTTGGGAGAGAACTTAACGTATCGCTCCAGGCATGTCGTGGACTACCTCTGAGCCTAGCCTTAAAGAGAGCTCGCGCTCTTTGCGCCTAACGGACATTCTCAACTGGAAATACTCAAGCAGCAAAATCGAGGATGATTTAGATCAAATAAGATAACCTCAACCTAGTGGGTGTATTGCGGGTGTATTTAGCCAAAAAATCAACTCGCACCCATGACTTTCTGAGTGCGAGTATTTTCGTCTGTGGCGGAGAGGGCGGGATTCGAACCCGCGATGCAGCGTTGACCACATACACGCTTTCCAGGCGTGCTCCTTAAACCACTCGGACACCTCTCCCTGGGCTGGCAATCTGAAGTGTAGCAGGCGCCCTGGGCCAGGGTCAACGCCTGCTGGAACCCGCTAGAATTGTGTAAACTCAGACAACATACCCGACAAGAGACGTTCACTACAATGCGTAACAGAGGAGAGAGCATGCTCAAAGACAGAGTCGTAAACCTCGCCAACCCGGAAGACGTCACCCAGTTCCTGGCCGAGCACCCCACCAGCGTGATCTTCAAGGCCGGTACCTGCCACAAGACCATGCAAGGATTCGGGTTTTTGCAAGAGAGGCTCGAGCCTCGCGAAGACCTCATGGTCGGCATCATTCGCGTCATCGAGTGGCGTGCTGCCAGCAACCTGGTGGCGGAGCTGACGAAGATCCGCCACGAGTCCCCGCAGGTCATCCTCTTCAAAGATGGTGAGGCGGTGTTCGATCTCGACAACTGGAACATCGTGCCGGAAGCGCTCGAGGTCGGCTTTGCCAAGATCCCCCCGGCCGATGGCGTGGTCGCATCAGAGACCAGCTCGAAGAGCGATCTCGGTCCGTACCTGCAGGTGCTCGAGCAGTATCTGACGGGTTTGATGAACGACCGCCAGTTCGAATATGTCTACACCACCATGTTCCGCGATGATGCCAGCTTGCGCTCCCGCGAAGAGGTCGAAGTCTTGAATAGCATCTTCGGGGATGTGGATCAGCACATCAACATGCATCTGATGATGGCCGGCCAGTCCGATACCGCTCAGATTCGCCAGCGCGCCGAAGCAGCCTACCAGCAGCTGAGAGCTCTCTAGGGTGAGGTCGAGCTAGATCGAGTTCCAAGGACCTCATTACTAAAAGCGTTTTGGTGATGGGTGATGAGTGATGAGTAATCAGTAGGGAGATCATCCCCAACTGTTCGCAGAACCCATTACCCATCACCCTAAACCGTAATGGGTAAGCGGTAATGGGTAATGCGTTGGTCACGTGCACTGGGGCAGCTAAATCCGTATCCTTCGAAGCACCCATCACCCATCACCCATCACCCATCACCAAGGGCACTACGCTTTGCCCGTTCCTTATGTTTTTCCGAAGGCCGAGCTATGCCTACGAAGTTCACTCCGCTGCCAACGCCTCGCCGGCGTGAAGACGTGAGGCGATCCGGTAGGTCTGGGTCGTGGCCCGGTCGGTTGGGGCGTGTCCTGCCAGGTAGCGAGCGACTGCTACCAGGACTGTGGGCGCCAGTTCTGGCCGTTCGGCAGCGAGTTCCCGGTAGAGTTGAAGGCCGGCCTCGAGCATCTGGTAGGAGTGAAACTCACCGTCTTCGCGCAGTAGCGTGCGGGCCAGCACCTCGATGAGGCGGTTCGGATCGTGTCCCAGGGTGAGATAGCGGTAGCAGATTGCTGCAGCCTCTTCTACCTGTTGGCGTTGATCGGTCCGTTCGAGCAACTCATGTAGAAGTGTATCGGCGTCGGCGCTCAGGCCGGTCACGCTCGCTTCGCTCGGCAGCCTGGCGGCGGGAGCGTTCAAAAAGCGGTTCAGGTAGAGGTGCATGGCGCTGTGCCAGATGGCGCGGGCGCCCTCGAGCGAGGGTGCCCGTTTGAGCAGCCGGTGGGTGGCGTTGGCGCTGCTCAAGCTGTGCAACACTGCGATCCAATCGTTGAACTCGTTGCTGGTGTGGAAGCGGGCTACGCGCAGCGCCGCGGCATAGCAGACGGTGAGTGACAACTCGCTCAGGGCGATCCTGTCGGTGAGTGCTTCAGCCAGCGAGCGGCTGATAGCCGCTGGATCGTCTCCCAAGAGCGTGTCGCTCAGCTGCTCGAAGGCCTCTGTTGTTAGACGTTTCTCTCCGAAGCCAGCTGGTGTGAGCTTTCCGCCGACCAGCTCGGCGAAGACCGGCTCGAGCAGTTCGATGAGGTCGACGGGGGTGCGCCAGGAGCTCACCTCCTCCATACGGATGCCGGCGGTGATGCCGGGGATCACGCTGGGGAGGATCGCCGCCGCCTGTTGCCAGCCGATCAGATCGAGGAGCTCAAAGGCCTTGTTGATGAAGTCGATGCTGTGCCCGCCGTCGAGGTAGGCGTGATCGGTGACGGCAGCAAACAGCATATCGGCGAGTTGTTCCTGACTGTAACCGGTTCGGACAGCGGTCAACACCACCCGCTCGATCCCGTCCCGGTCGCGCACTTCTGCGAACTCCCGGAGCCAGCTCTTGAGGCGCTCGGGGGTGACCGATTCGGTAGGGAGTGGGTCTAGAGGGAAGTGTGGAGCTTGACCCGCCACGTTGTCGGCCACGTGCAGCATGCCGTGGAAGAGTGCGAGCGGCCGGTCCTCGGGTAGGAGCTGGGGCAAGACGTTGCCCATGGCCGTCATGATGGTGAGGCCGTCGCGCCAGCCGGCGTTGCGCTGCCTCGCTCCGAAGGCGCCGCCGATGGTGAGCAGTTCTTCCGGGGCAACCCGCTGGCTATTCAAGCTGATCACCGCCTTGCCCATCACCAGGCGCAGGTTCTGCTCGAGCCCGTCAGCCAGCCGCTGCTTTTGATAGGCGATCTCGTCTCGAACGGTGTGAGGATCGACCCAGATACCCCCCCCTTCGATCTTCACGGGGTAGCTGTGCACGTCGTCGGCGAAGGGATCGAAGGTGCCGCCCGAGCAGAGTTCGAAGCGGGCGTGGTGCCAGTGGCAGGTCAGCACGCCGTTCTTAACGCTGCCGCGCTCGAGTGGGAAGCCCATGTGTGGGCAGCGGTTGTCCACCGCGAAAACCTCACCTTCGTGGGCGACCAAAAGCACCACCTTGCCCTCGAGCTGGACCGCTTTGAGGCCGGCTGCTTCGATCTCTTCGAGCGCGGCAGCGCGAATGAAGCGGTTCTCGGACATCACGGCAAGACCTCTTTCCAGAGCGAGGGTAGGTGCGCGATACGCTTCCAGCCCACCCCTCTTTCTACCGGTTCGACCTCGATATCGCTGAAGTGGTGGTCGAGCACCGCGGCGCGCTCCATCGCCAGAGGTGGGTTGCAATAATCGTTTTCCTCCCAGGTGGCGAACCCGCTCCGGTCTAGACGCGCCCCGCGGAGCGACTCGTCGAGGGCGGTCCCGAAGGGGCGCATCTTGCAGATCTCGCCAGAGTCGATGCGTTTTTTGAGGCCGTTCAGAGTGTCGGTCTTGGCACGCGCCTTGACCAGATAGTACGCCATACGCTGATCCCTCCTCAGTGGGGGTTTCTAGACCGTGTCTCGTTTGTGGACTCGCTACGAGTATGCCAGGCTACGGCTCTATCGTACTCCGTTCTTGCCCAATGCTCCCGGCTCCACTATGCTTGAAGGCTATGGACGATTCGACGCAATTGGGATCGAGTGTAACGGGTGGGCCGAAGCCGTTGCGCCGGGACATGCTCGCTCTGTGGGGAGTGGTGCTCTTCAGCCTCGGCTATACCGGCCTCATTTGGCTCGTAGGTGGCCGTCTCGAACAAGTGCCGCACCTCCCCGATCAGGGGGCTTCGTGGTACTACTGGAAGTTGCCGGAAAAGACGCTCTGGGGTCAGCTCACCGCTTGGGGGTTCTACCTGGCCCATCAGTTCGCCATGTGGGGGCTGATCTGGTACGGTCAGAACAGGGTCAAGCGTTACACCACCGGACTCCACCCCCTAAACGTGATCGCTCTGGCAGCCAATGCTTTTTTCATCTTGCTGCATCTGCTACAGACGCACCTCTGGTACGACGGTTTGGCGCAGGATGTTTCGATCTGGAGTAGCCAGGGCTCAGTGATCGTGCTCCTCATCTGGGTGCTGCTGATGGAGAACAACCGGCGTGGTCTCTTCTTTGGTGCACGGCTCCCCTTGGGGCAGAACCTTATGCGGTTCGCCCGCAAGTATCACGGATATTTTTTCGCCTGGGCGATCATCTACACTTTCTGGTACCATCCGGCCGAAGCGTTGAGCGGTCACCTGTGGGGATTTTTCTATACGACCTTGCTAATGCTCCAGGGTGCGCTCATGTTTACCCGAGCCCATACCAACAGATATTGGACCTTTACCCTCGAAGTCGTGGTGCTCGCCCACGGAACCATGGTCGCGGTGATGCAAGGGGGCAGCATGTGGCCGATGTTCTTTTTCGGCTTTGCCGGTATCTTCGTGATGACGCAGATGCACGGGCTCGGTCTTACCCGTTGGATCCGTGGCCTGATTCTCAGCGCCTACCTCGCGGCTGCCCTGTGGGTCTATAGCGGACGCGGATTGGAGAACCTTCATCAGATCACCTGGATCCCTGTGATCGACTACCTAGGTGTCGCGGTGTTGGCGGCCCTGTTTAGCTTCAGTTTGTGGTTGATGCGCCGCTTGAGTACGCTTCGAACACCGCGGAGTGGTGGGGTGGAGTAGGGTCGACCCGTTTCGTATCTTCCGTGCTCATCCCCTTGCCGAAGCAGAGAGCGTGTCGGTGGCATAGGTCGTGTCGGCAAAATCCTGACACGACCGTCGGAAAGTTGCGGATTTTGGCTTGAAGACGGTCGCTCTAGACTGAAACTGAGTTTTCTAGGTCTTTTCGGGCAGCTGCACTCCACGCAAAAATGCTCGTATCTGTCGGCTGTGCCGAATGTCAGCTGCTGAAAAGGGGTTGCGACGGATGACTCTGCTTTGGCGTGTTTTGATTTCCCTCTTCGCGGTATGGGTCTCGACTTCGGGTCTATCCGGACCCGTAGTGGTGAAGGTACCAATCTATCTCTTTTGGGGTGAAGGTTGTCCCCACTGCGCAGTTGCCAAACCCTATCTCGAGCGCTTGGCTGAAGGAGACCCGAGGATCGAGCTGAGGGGGTTCGAAGTCTATCACAACACGAGCAACCAGCAGCTCTTCCGCGAGATGGCGTCACTGTACGGTTTTCAGGCTCGGAGCGTCCCTACCATTTTTATCGGCGATCGCTATTGGGTGGGCTTTGCTGAACCCCTCAAGGCCGAGATGGAACAGCAACTCGAGAGGTGCTTCGAGCTCGAGTGCCTCGATCCGGGGTCCTGGCTCACGTTGGATTGGCACGCTCCGACTTTCGAGCCATACCGTGTAGGGGGAGAAGGGGGTACAGAGCCGCCCAACACCCTCACCCTCCCGTTTCTCGGACAGGTCGATCCGGCAGCGCATTCACTCACGCTTACCACCTCCCTCATCGCTCTTGTAGACGGTTTCAATCCCTGTTCCCTCTGGGTTTTGTCGCTGTTGCTCGCCATCGTGATCTACTCGGGCTCGAGGCGTAAGATCTTTGCTGTCGGCTTCACCTTCTTGTTGGTGACCTCGCTCGCCTACGCACTCTTCATCGCAGGGCTCTTCAACGCCCTTTCGTTTGTGGGTTATTTGGGGTGGATTCGGATCGTCGTCGCGCTCATCGCGTTGACTTTTGCCCTGATCAACATCAAAGACTACTTCTGGTATAAGCGCGGTCCCTCGCTCACCATCTCCGAGCGCTACAAACCCGGTATCTATCGAGGGATTCGCCGTATCGTGGCCGCTGAAGCCTCGCTACCGGCGATGATCGGTGCCACGGCTGTGATGGCCTTGGGGATCACCTTGGTGGAGCTGCCCTGCACTGCAGGGTTCCCGGTCCTTTGGGCCGATCTGATCGCAAGTCGGGGTCTCGATACGGCGAGCTTTTTGTCGCTCTTGCTACTTTACATCTCGATCTACTTGCTCGATGAGTTGATCGTCTTTATTTCGGCGGTGGTCACCCTCAAGGCAAGTCGTTTCGAGGAGCGTCAAGGGAGAGCTTTGAAGTTGGTCGGGGGCACGGTCATGCTGGCGTTGGCCCTGGTGCTTCTGGTCAACCCCGACGTGATGAATCGGCTCGGAAGCTCGCTCGCCGTCATGATCTCGGCCTTGCTCGCCTCA
The DNA here is from genome assembly GCA_020354625.1 of Trueperaceae bacterium. Classification (GTDB taxonomy): domain Bacteria; phylum Deinococcota; class Deinococci; order Deinococcales; family Trueperaceae. The sequence goes on along the minus strand of CP070651.1, from coordinate 3,418,623 downwards.
CTCCTTGTCATGCTCATCGACAAAAAGATCGTCTGGCGTTTTGGCAAGCGGGCGCAAACATAGAGCGTTTCTAGAGAAGAAGCGGTTGCCAAAATTATGTAAGCAGGTATCTTCCAAGAAACGGGCTACAGGACGGTATCTCATCCACTGACTTTGTCTATGACCAGATGATACCTGCTCTAGAAGTCGAAATCTCCGCTTCCCGCCCTGAGAAACCTCTCAAAGGCATCCTCGTCGCGATCCCGACCCGGTTTGCGATCAGGGGGGCCTTCACCGGTCGGTATCTCTTCTGTGTCGTCGCTTTCGCTTGCGGTTTGCTCTTCGGTTTCGGCGTCGGTTGGTTCGCGCGGTGGCTGCTCTTCGGTTTTGAACACGTCTGGGCTCGGGAGGTCCGGTTCAGCGGTGGCCGCTTCGTACACGGTCTGTTCGGTGCTGAGAGTTTGCGTTTCGGTGGGGACCTTCGGGAGGTCCTCGGCCGAGGCGGGAACCGTTTGCCCCCCCTCGAGCTCTCGTGGGCTCCACAATGGTAGTGGCCCCGGCATTTCGGTGACGAGCTCGCTCTCAGCGACCGTCTTTTTGATCGAGAGCCTCGGTACGGCGTTGGCGCCACGAACGTGATCGTTGCTGAGGGTGCTCTCTGTAGTGCCGAGGGTCTGCTTGGCTACCGCCGGTGCGGGTTGAAGATCGCGCTTCTGCTGAGGCTTTTTGCGCGCTTTGTGGCGCTTAGGCTTGGGAGGCTTTGTCGCTGCCGGTCTGCTGCGTTTCATCGGGACTTGGGCTGCTGGACTCTTCAAGGTCAGAGCCGTCCAGAGCGCAAAGCTGACGCCGACCAGCAAGAAGAAGAACGACAGGACCATGGTGACGAGCGGCGACATCTTCTTCATCCTACCCCACGCCACCCCTCAAGCGGTGTGGTGGGACTTCACTTTTATTTCATGGACGCGTTGAGAGGCGAGGCGATACGAACGATCTACCGACTTCCAGGTCCGCTCAGGAGCGAGGCGAGAAGCTGGGGGTCGATGTTGCCACCACTGATCAGCAGCACGGTCTTGCCGGGTTTGAGCCGTAGCGTACCGGAACCTTGCTGGCGTAGCTTGTGAAAGGCCGCCAGCGTAAGCGCTCCGGTCGGTTCCACCACCAGCTTGGCCTCGAGCGCATACCAACGCGTCGCCTCTCGAATGGCGTCCTCGCTGACGGTGACGAAGCCACGCACATGCTCTCTGATGATGGAGAAGTTGAGCTCTCCCAAGCGCTGGGTGCGAACCCCGTCCGCCAGGGTACGTGTGACGCGGTCTGCGCTCCAGCTGATCAGCCTGTCGGTCTCAAACGATTCTGCGGCGTCGGCAGCGAGCTCGGGCTCGACGCCGATGATCTGCGCTTCGGGGCATGCTGTTGCCAGAACCGTGGCGATGCCACTGATAAGACCGCCCCCGCCGACGCATACGAGTACGTTCTGTACATCGTTCAAATCCTCGACGATCTCGAGGCCGGCCGTGCCCTGACCCGCTACGATCCACGGGTGGTCGAAGGGGGGGACCAGCGTAGCTCCTTTCGCATCGGCGATCTCGCGCGCCGTGTCGTAGCGGTCGTTCATGGAATCCTTGCAACGTACGATCGTTGCGCCCCAGGCTCGGGTTCGCTCTACTTTGATCTCTGGAGCGCCTTCGGGGATCACGACCGTGGCCTGGATGCCCAGGAGCCTGGCGGCGCAGGCGACGCCTTGGGCGTGGTTGCCGCTCGAGTGCGTCACCACACCGTGGGCTCGCTCGGCGGGCTCGAGCCTGCTGAGAAAGTTGAAGGCCCCGCGGAGCTTGAACGAACCGGTGCGCTGCAGGTTCTCGGCTTTGGCGAAGACCTGCTCTTCAGGTGCGGTGTCCAGCGGCAACCGCACCAGAGGTGTGCGGAAGATAGCAGGTGCGATGAGTTTACGAGCTTGTTCGACGTCGCTGAGGCGTACGGTTTGCATGGTTCTTCTTATCACAATTGGGACCGAGAGTGCGAAGCGAGGGTGCGCACGTAGCTGCGCACCCTCGGGTGTTTTTATGAAGTCTTACTGTTAATCCCTTTTGGTGATGGGTGATGGGTAATGGGTGATGAGAGCTGCGAAAATTTGTGCCTCAGCTGAACCGTTTGCTCGTCAACCACTCATTACTCATAACTGCTCACTCATCACTGTCGAGATGACTTCTCAGAACGTTGTCTTGGACGACGGCGCTCCCGAATGTGGTCCTATTGGGCCACCCCGTCAAACCGGTGCACCTCACCGCTGCCGGGGGCGCCGACGCCGTTGACGATCACATAGGCATCTCCCGCCCGGTTGAAGTCCACCCCGGTGGGGAAAGACAGGCCATCCAGCACCGTCTCCGTCTGGCCGTCGGGGTGGATGCGCACCAGGGCGCCGCTGTTGGGGACGGGGCCTTGTTCGCTGAAGATCGCGAGCTGCACCGCGTAGAGGTTACCGTCGGGGCCCATGCCGAGATCGGTCACCATGGTCAGGCCGCCGGCGAAATCTTCGACGCTGCCGTCGGCGTGGACCTTCACCACCTTGGCGGACCCGGGGAGGAAGGGGAAGCCCGGCAGGAAGGAGACGTAGACCGACCCGTCAGCGCCGACCACCACGCCAGTGGGCACCGGATCGGACTCCTCGGCGCCGCCGCGCGCGGGGTTGGGGAAGGGGCCGGGGAGGCCGTCGAAGACCGTCACGACCTCGGCTCTACCGTTCAGTGGGTTGACTTTGAGGAGCATATTACCCCCCGCATCGGCCACGTAGAGCATCCCGTCGGGGCTGGCCGCCAGGTCCCACGGGTGGGATTCCTTGATGAAGCCGTCGGGGTTCTGGCTGTCCTCGAGCGCCCAGATGTTGCTGGCCTCGGAGACGGCGCCGCTGCGGCTGATCTTGACGACCGACGCCATGAGTGGGGGCCTTTCGAGCGGGATCTCTCCCAGCCAGGCGTTGTTGGTCACGTAGGTGTTGACCCCGATCCGGGCGATGCGGGCTGCGCCTACGAACTCCATGCCCAAGTTGAGCGACGGCAGGGCGGCCATCACGCTCTCCGTGCCGTCGGATCCGATGCGCACGACCCTGGCGGTGTCGCCCATGGTGACCGTCATCATCTCGCCGGTCTCCGGGTTGGGCATTTCCATGCTGGTGTCGCCGCCGACACCGGAATCGGCCACCCAGAGGCTACCGTCGGGGGCAACCATCACGCCCATGGGGTTGTTCAACCCTGTAGCCACCACGGTTTGAGCGCTGGCGAGTGAGAGGAGTCCGATGATGGACAAAACGAGGATCGCTATCCCGAGCCGGTATGATTCGCGCGTTTGTAGTTGGTACATCGATTGTCTCCCTTTTCTCTAAATGACTGAACGGAGCCTTACTAGGTGTCGGTGTGAAAGCATTTCTTGTCGACTTACCGAGCTATGGTATTTTAGACCTCCTATTCCTTTCCCGGTTGTGAAGGAATGACCTACGATCGCCGGAATACGACTTCGAGCTACTGTCGCAGCAGCATGTAAACGAGAGCTGTGAGATCTTCGTCGCTCAAGGTCGTGTAGGCGGGCATCGGGTGAATACTGGCAGCGTAGCCCGGCACGGCGTACGCTTCGGGGTCCAAGATGCTCTCGCGAAGGTACGCTTCAGCCGTGGTCGCCGACCCGGTGTAGTTCGGGTCCTGAACTCGCGCCGCGGCGATGACGCCCATTCCGGCGTGTGGTGGACCGAAGATCCCAGCTGTCTGCGCTGCCGGCAGGGTGTGGCAGATACCGCAGTAGCTGCTTTTGTATACTTCGAAGCCGTGAGCGAGCAGCGATTCTTCCACATATTGGGATTTGGGGTTCGAGTCTTGGGTTGGGGTATCTTGTGCCTGTGCCCATATCAACGTCACGCTTCCGAGGAGGAGGATCAGCCGCAAGAACCGCTTTTTGAGGCGTGAGCTAGTAGACAGCCATCTAGCACTCGCTCGAGGGTCGTTTGGGCATTTCAGGTGGCGAGCGGGTGTGGTGCGGGTTGTCAACGGCACCACTTTTCGATACACCATATGTAAGATAGGATTTTTTAATTTTGTTCGGGCGGGTGTGAAATAGCCCACACCAGAGACAACCCTATAAGGCTCGGACCAACTTTCTAATGATCCTTGCCTGAAGATGGCCCTGTCGGTATCAGGAGGGTCTACAATGGCTCTGGTAGGGGAGTAGGCTATGGAGATTTCGATTAACGGTGATACCTATCTGGTGGACAGCGATCCGAGCGAGCTGTTGGTGTGGGTTCTCCGGGATGAACTCGGTCTTACCGGTACCAAGTATGGGTGTGGTATCGGCCTGTGCGGTTCGTGTACGGTCCATGTCGATGGCGTGGCGACGCGAGCTTGCATCACGCCGCTCGTTGCAGTAGCGGATAAAGAGGTACGCACCGTCGAAGGATTGGCCGAGACAGAGGGAGGACTCCACCCTGTGCAGCAGGCGTTTCTCGAGTTTCAAGTCCCCCAGTGTAGTTGGTGCATGAGTGGTCAGATGATGACGGCAGCTGCCTTTTTGTCACGTAATCCTGATCCTTCTGACGAGGAGATCACCGAGGCGATGACGCGCAACTATTGTCGTTGTGGATGTTATGCGCGTATCAAGGTGGCGATTGCCAGGGCGGCGCAACTCACTCGGGAGCTGCCGTGAGCGAAGTATCGGCGCGTACCGGGCGCCGTTGGCGCGTATCCCGCCGGGGGTTTCTGATCGGTGCCGGGGTTGCTGGTTCGGGTCTCGCCCTGGGGATTTTCTATGGGATTCCCGAGGCACGCTTGGCCATCGCCAGGTCGCTCGACAACAGCGCCGCACCAGGTAGGGTGGAGGCGCCACCTGATGTGTGGTTCGAGATTTCTCCTGCAGACCGGATTACGCTCTATCTACCCAAGGTCGAGATGGGCCAGGGGGTTCATACCGCGCTGGCGCAGATCGCAGCCGAGGAGCTCGAGGTCGAGTGGGGCCAGTTGGGAGTGGTTCAGGCGAGTACGGCGCGTGGTCTCCGCGATCGCACAGGCACCGCGTCGAGCAACACGGTTTCAAGCCTCTTTATCCCTTTGCGAGAGGCTGCGGCGACGCTCAGAGAGATGTTGCGCGCCGAGGCGGCCAGGAGGTGGGGACTCGAGCTCCACCAGGCCGTCGCCATGGACGGCGTGATCTTTCGCAGCGACAGGCCGAGCGAAAGACTGACGTATAGCCAAGTGGTCGAGGGCGCAACGGATTGGGAAGTTCCCGAAGATGCGCCTCAACTCAAGCCGGTCCGCGAGTTTCGCTATATCGGCCGGTCGATGGCGCGGCTCGACCTGCCTGACAAACTCACCGGCCGGGCCGTATACGGCTTTGACGTGCGGGTACCCGGCATGGTCTATGGAGCCGTTGCGCGGCCACCTCGTCTCAATAGTCGTCTGAAGCGCGCTGCAGTGGGCAGGGCTGCAGAGCAACCCGGTGTGGTCAGCGTTGTTGCCGAAGAGGCGTTTGCCGGGATAGTTGCCACTTCGCGTAAAGAGGCCTATGACGCTTTAGAAGGTCTCGAGCTGGAGTGGGAAGAGGGAGGGGGGGTCGATCAAGCCGATATCATCAGGCTGACGACGGTGCAAGACGGCAAAGGCGTCGTTATTCAGCGTGAGGGTCGTCCGGCGGCGGCATTACGTCGTGGGCGCATCGTCGAGGCTGAGTACCGTACGCCTATGGCGGCGCACGCTCACCTCGAACCGCAGGCAGCCATGGTAGACGTGCGTCCTGACAAGGTCGTCGCCCAGGTGGCGACCCAATCTCCAGATGCCATGCGGGATGCGCTCGCCGAGCTCCTCGGCCGTCCAAAAGAGAGAGTGGAAGTAACGGCGACCTACTTGGGAGGAGGGTTCGGAAGAAAACTCGTGGTCGAGTCCGCACTGGAAGCCGCCCGCCTATCAGCGGCTTCCGGCAGACCGGTACATGTGGGTTGGAACCGGACCGAGGAGTTCCGACACGGGAGTTTTCGTCCGCCGACCCATCACGTGTTGAGGGCGTCACTGGGCGCTGGTGGTGCCATACAGGCGATGGAGCACCAATTGGCTAGTGGCGATGTCGCCTTCAGCCTGCTACCCGCTGTTGCCGCGGTGGTGATGGGGGCGGATTTCGGGGCGTGGCGCGGGGCCACCATTCCCTATCAGATCCCGCATCGGCGCGCGAGGTCGCAGCGGGTCGAGTTGCCCGTTTCTACGACGTGGTGGCGAGGTCTCGGATTACTGGCCAATACGTTTGCCATCGAGAGCTTCATGGACGAATTGGCTGTTGAGTCTGGAGAGGAACCACTCACCTTTCGGCTCAACCACCTCGGTGAAGATGAGCTCTCCGAGCGTATACGCCGGGCGCTCATTGTGGCTGCTGAAGCCTCCGGTTGGGGAGAGAGGCCATCTGAGGGTCGCGCTCGCGGCTTGGCCTGCTGTATCGATGTAAATACCGTGGTGGCGCAGGTGGCCGAGGTGTCACTCGAGCCCCGGGGCCGAGTCCGCGTGCACCGCATGACCGCGGCAGTGGATCCGGGCCTCGTCATCAATCCCGACGGGGTCCGGGCGCAGACGCAAGGGGCGATCGTGATGGGTTTGAGTTCGACCTTCTTAGAACGCGTAATGATCAGAGACGGACGGGTGGAGGCGGGTAACTTCGATCGCTACCCTCTTTTCACCATGGCCGAGACGCCTGAGATCGACGTGCACCTGACGGGAACAGGCAGTGAGCCTTACGGGGTGGGCGAGCCGCCTATCGGTCCTGTTGCGGCGGCGGTCGCCAATGCCCTGTTCGCCTTGACCGGTGAAAGGTTCAGAGAGTTACCACTCGTGTTGGAGGGGTAGCCTCCTGGAAAATGGCTTCTTGCGCCTCCGAGATAGCCGGTTTTGTGCTGTCACGTCGAACGAGGGTGCATAATCTTGACAAATGGTGCATAATCGTGTAGAATTCAAACATCAATAACTCCGAAGCGCCCGCAAGGGTCTTTTTTTTTGGCTGTGCCGGGTTTGGGTTTGGGCGTAAACTGTCATGCTTTATGGGTCTCGGACCTGTGGTACAACAATTGTTGGGTCTAGCGTACAGGTCGCGTTACCCAGCGTTTTCGCCTCATCCCGTGGAGTTGTGCTTCTGTGAAACCGTGCGCATTGGTGGTTATTTCCCAACGATTTATATCGTCCCTGCGTAAGATACCGAGTGTCGTGCCCACTCGAACAGAGAGCGTCGAGAGAAGCGAGCGGTTCTTATGAGTGAACCCGAATCGACCCTGAACAGCTCGAGCTTAGCCTTTGTCGAGGAGCTATACCTCAGCTATTTGAAGGCCCCCGACTCTGTCCCTCAGGAGTGGCGGACGTATTTTGATTCCTTACCGGCTGACGGCCTGGCCGGCCGTGTTTCGCTCGGCTTGGGACCTTCTTTCGAGGCTCGTAGCCTCTTTGGAGCCAGCCATGCTCGTCGTCCGGTCGGCATATCGACCGACATCGGGGTGAGCAGCGACGTCGCCTCGTTACAGCACCGTACAGACATGCTGGTGCGTAACTACCGGGTTCGTGGTCACCGGGTTGCCGACTTGAACCCGCTCGGTCGAGAAGATGTGGAGATCTCCGAACTCGATCCCCGCTCCTACGGTTTTGGTGAGAGCGATATGGAACGCGAGGTTCTCGTGAGCTCCCTACCCGGAGCGAGAACGCTCGGCGAAGTGATCGACGGTTTGAAGATGACCTACGCTCGTAGCATCGGGGTGCAGTTCATGCACATCGATGACCTCTCGGTACGTCAATGGCTCCAGGAACGTATGGAGCGAACCCGTAACCGGATCGAACTCAGTCGTGAGACCCAGCTACGCATTCTGACCAAGCTCACCGACGCCATCATCTTCGAGGAGTTCATCCAGAAGAAGTACATCGGAGCCAAGAGCTTCTCGCTCGAAGGGGGAGAGAGCCTCATTCCCCTGCTCGACCTGGCCATCGAGAAGGCCGGATCGCAAGACATCCGCGAGATCGTTCTCGGCATGGCGCACCGGGGCCGCCTCAACGTGTTGGCCAACATCATGGGCAAGAATCCCAGGACGATCTTTAGGGAGTTCGAGGATATCGATCCCGAGATGAACCGTGGGCGCGGTGATGTGAAATACCATCTGGGGTATAGCAATGACTGGATGACGGTGAGCGGTCAAAAGATCCACCTGTCGCTCAGTTTCAACCCTTCCCACCTCGAGTTCGTCAACCCTGTGGTGCTCGGTCGCGTGCGCGCCAAACAGGACCGCTTTTCCGATAAAGAGCGCGAGCACGGTATGGCGATCCTCATTCATGGGGATGCGGCCTTTATCGGAGAGGGTGTGGTCCAAGAGACGCTCAACTTGAGCAACCTCGAGGGATATGGGGTGGGTGGTGCGCTTCATATCATCGTCAACAATCAGATCGGTTTCACCACCGGGGTGCGTCAGGGGCGCTCGACCCCGTATGCCAGCGATATCGCCAAGATGCTTCAGAGCCCGATTTTCCACGTCAACGGGGAAGATCCGGAAGCGGTTGCTCAGGTGATCGAGTTGGCCATGGACTTTCGCCAAGCCTTCAAGAGCGATGTCGTGATCGATATGTACTGCTACCGCCGGCACGGGCACAACGAGGGCGACGAGCCGTTTTTTACCCAGCCGGAGATGTACCGAAAGATCAAAGAGCGTCCCACCGTCCACGACGGGTATCTGCGCCGGCTGCTGGCGCTCGGAGAAGTTACTAGGGGAGAGGCGGAGCAGATCACCCAAGCGCGGCGGGAGCAGCTCGAGCAGGAGCTGTCGGTTGCGCGCAGTGAGGAGTTCAAACCGCATTATTCTGCTTTTGAGGGCATCTGGCAACGCTATCGCGGTAACGGTAAAGGGGAGGCCGAAGAAGCGGTCAGTAGCGGAATGTCCGAGAAGCGGGCTCGCAAGCTCCTCAAGAGGTTGTCGACGGTTCCCGAATATTTTAACGTGCACCCTAAGATCAAGCGAGGCCTCCATGCTCGCGCGGAGATGGCTGAAGGGAGCCGCCCGCTCGATTGGGCCTCGGCTGAGGCCCTCGCCTTTGCCAGCCTCCTGACCGAAGGGGTCCGTATCCGTATGACCGGTCAAGACAGCGAGCGCGGCACCTTCAGCCACCGGCACGCCGTTTTGCACGATGTTCAAGACGGCCACGAGTACATGCCGCTCGAGCACCTTGCGAGCGACCAGGCGCCTATCGAGATCCACAACAGCCCGCTCTCCGAGGCGGGTGTCCTGGGTTTCGAGTACGGTTACAGCCTCGATATGCCCGATGGGCTCGTCCTCTGGGAGGCGCAGTTTGGAGATTTCAACAACGCCGCCCAGGTCATCATCGACCAGTTCATCGCCAGCGCCGAGGATAAATGGAGCCGTCTTTCCGGGCTGGTCATGCTCTTACCTCACGGCTTTGAGGGCCAGGGACCAGAGCACTCCAGCGCTCGGCTCGAGCGCTTCTTGCAGCTCGCTGCCGAGGAAAATATACAGATCGCCAACCCGACCACGACGGCCCAATACTTCCACTTGCTTCGGCGGCAGGTCGAGAGATCTTTCCGTAAGCCGCTCGTGGTGATGACCCCCAAGAGCCTGCTTCGCCACCCTGGCGTCGCTTCGGAGTTGAGCGCCTTTACAGAGGGGGAGTTTCGACGTGTCCTTGTCGATGAGAGCGATCCAGTTGGGGTCGATCGTATCTTGCTCTGTTCTGGAAAGATCTACTACGAGCTTTTGGAAGAGAAGCGGCAGCGGGGCCGAGAGGACGTTGCGATCATCAGGCTCGAGCAGTTGTATCCGCTTGGGGACTCATTGATGGAGGAGGTCTTGGCGCCCTATGCACTCGATATTCCTATCATCTGGGTCCAAGAAGAACCCGAGAACATGGGAGCTTGGCGTTACTTGAGGGTCAGGTGGGGAGATAGTCTCTGTGGACATCCCTTCTCAGGCATTTTCAGGCCGGCGTCAGCGAGTCCAGCTACGGGGTCGGGCAGCAGTCACAAGATCGAGCAGGCCGAGCTTATCGGTGAGGCCTTTAAAGAGGCAGAGGGGGAGCCGGTTGTGATCAAGGAAGTCAGTCGGTAATGGGGTGAGGCATGTCGGTTGAGATCAAGGTGCCCCCAGTGGGTGAATCGATCAGCGAGGTGTTTATCGGCACCTGGCTGAAAGCTGAAGGCGACGTCGTCGATAAAGATGAGCCGTTGGTCGAATTGGAGACCGACAAGGCTACGCTGGAGGTTTCGGCTACTGTTGCGGGTACGCTCGGCAAGATCCTGAAAGCCGGGGGGGAGACCGCTACGGTTGGGGATGTGATCGCCGTTATCGAAGAAGGAGAGCGGGCGGCCGCCCCCGCTCCCGCCGGAGAGGTGCAGGCTGGGGAACCGGTGGAACCTTCAGCGCAGGTACCCCCCCCGACACCCGAGACGTCTTCGCCCGGCGCCGTGATGCCTGCGGCCAGGAGGCTGCTCGAAGAGCGCGGCATCCAGGCCGGGGCCGTCGAAGCGACCGGACCGGGCGGGCGACTCCTCAAAGAGGATGTGCTCCGGCACCTCGAGGCGGCTGAGACGGCTGGGGCAGCGCCGGCAGCGCCAGTCGAAGCCGAACCCGGCCTTGAAGAACGTCAGGAAGAAGCGGTCCCGATGAGCCCTTTACGGCGCCGTATCGCCGAGCGGTTGGTCGCGGCCCAGCAGACGGCCGCCCTGCTGACCACTTTCAACGAAGCGGACATGACCGGTGTGATGGAGTTGCGCAAGACCTACCGCGACCTCTTCGAAAAACGTTACGGTGTACGGCTCGGCTTCATGTCGTTTTTCGTCAAAGCCGCCATCGATGCCCTCTCCCAGATACCGCAGCTCAATGCCGAGATCCGTGGTACCGACATCGTTTACAAGAACTACTTCGATATCGGGGTGGCGGTTAGCACCGAGAAGGGTCTGGTCGTGCCGGTCATCCGTAACGCCGAGAGCCTGAGTTTTGCAGAGATCGAGCTTATGATCGCTGACTTTGGCAAGCGTGCACAGTCGAACAAACTGACCCTCGAGGAGCTGCAAGGTGGAACCTTCACCATCTCCAACGGTGGGGTGTTCGGCTCGCTCTTATCGACTCCCATCGTCAACCCGCCACAGAGTGGTGTACTCGGTATGCACACCATCCAGGAGCGCCCGGTGGTGGTCGACGGCCAAATCGAGATCCGCCCCATGATGTACCTGGCGCTTAGCTACGATCACCGCATCGTCGACGGCCGGGAGGCTGTGACCTTCCTGCGCCGGATCAAAGAGACGATCGAGAGCCCGGCGAGGATGTTGTTGGAGGTCTAGGGCTAGCGCTCTACCGTCAGCCTACTCGGTACCTCATCGGGGATCGCGCGCACCAAGTCGACTGTGCTCGGTGAGGTGAGTGCCGCCAGGAAAGACATCAGATCGTCGAACTCGGGCTCGGATAGCTCCACCGGAGTCCACAGCAAGGGATCGAGGGTAGCCAAGACGGTGTCGATCATGGCCTCTTCCAAACGAACCGTCGGCTGCAGGCCGGCTGGGAGTTGTTGGGGATCGTAGCGGTGCAGGGCCGTCTCTGGGTCGAGCATGTGCGCAACCGCGTCCTCGAGGCGTTGGTAGGCGCCGTTGTGCATCCAAGGCCCTGTCACGGCGACGTTTCGTAGGGGTGGGGTGCGAAAGGCGAACCGGTCACCTTCATTCATGGTCAAAAGCCCCCGGCCGGAATCGATCAGGCCGCCGAGCTTCCCAGGTCCGAGAGGCGGCACCCCCACATTGTGGTGAGTCTGATCGGTCATCAGGGAACCCATGTGGCAGTTGGCGCAGCCGGCCTTTCCGTAAAAGAGCAGCGCCCCCCGCTTGGCCCCTTCAGTTAAGGCCTCATCACGACCGTTGAGGTAGCGGTCCCAAGGGCTATCGGTCAGCGTAAAGGCGGTGGCTTCGAAGGCAGCGATAGCGTTGGCAGCGTACTCGAACCCCATCTTTTCGATGGTCAGCTCGGGAAAAGCCACCTCGAACCTCTCTCGGTAGGCGTCGACGTTCATGAGGCGTTCCCATAGCGCGTTCCATATGCCTTCGAAGTCGTAGTCCGAAAACACCGCGATCTCGTTGGCTCTTCCGGTTAGATCGGTGTCTCCCGGAAATCCGCGCATCTCGTCGCGCGAGGTGACGGGGAACATGGCTTGGGCTGCGAGTATACTGTCAATTCCCGCCGGTAACACCTCTCCCGCCGGGGTGATGAAGGTTCCCGCGGCGTTACGACTGACGCGGCCGTCCCAAAACATGCTACTCAGGGACTGATCTCCGAGGTGGAAGAGCGCTGGAGCATTGCGAGGAATGAACGACCGACCCTCACCCAGTTGTCTGTCACGACCCAGGCCGCTTCCACCGACTCCGATGGATAGCGGCAATCCGTCAGAGGTATGGAGAGTTGGATGATGACATGTGGCGCAGGAGACGTCGCGGTTACCGCTCAAGATCGGGTCGAAAAAGAGCGAACGGCCGAGCTCGACCTTGGCCAGACTGATGGTTGGAGCAGGCTCCAGCTCGGTGATGCCACGACCGGCCAGCGCCGCCCGCAGGGTGCCGTCGAGATCTGCCGGAGAGGAGCCAGTCGCAATCACGACCACCAGGGCCAACGCGAGAAGGATAAGCCTTTTACATATCATGCCACGACCCTCCTTATTGTCCTTGAGCTACGGGGCGTGATCTTCGTTCATCATTTAGGTGTGAACCTCTATACCCTTATTGTACCGCCGAACTGTTGAGCTATGCACTGAAATTGATCGCATAGCCGGTAAGATGATCCTTTGGAGGGTTGTTATGCCTAAGCACGATCTCATCGTCATCGGGGCCGGCCCCGGTGGCTACGTGGCCGCGATTCGCGCTGCACAGCTCGGGCTCGATGTGGCCAGCGTGGACGAACACGAGCAGCTCGGGGGCACCTGCGTGCGGGTAGGTTGTATCCCCAGCAAAGCCCTGCTCGAGTCGAGCGAACACTACCTGATGGCGAGGACGCATCTCGAGGCGCACGGTGTTGCTGTCGCTGGGGTCACGCTCGATCTCGAGCGGATGCTCGCCCGCAAAGATGCGGTCGTCAAGAGCAACACCGATGGGGTGGCGTATCTCTATAAAAAGAACGGTATCAGCCACTACCGAGGGCGCGGCGAGATCGTGGCGGAGGGTCGCGTGAAGGTCCACGGCTCAGATGGCGATACCGATCTCGAGGCCGATCACATCATCATAGCCACCGGGAGTCAAGTGGCCACCCTTCCCGGCATCGAACTCGACGGTGACCGGATCGGCGGCAGCACCGAGGCGCTCTCCTACCCCGAGGTCCCAGGGCATCTAGTCGTGATCGGAGCGGGCTATATCGGTTTGGAACTGGGATCGGTGTGGAAGCGGCTCGGTTCCAAAGTCACGGTGCTCGAGTACTTGGATCGCATCTTGCCAGGCATGGATGCCGAACTGGCCAAGGAAGCGCTCAAATCGTTCAAAAAGCGGGGACTCGAGTTCCGGTTGAAGAGCAAGGTCACCTCCGCCAGAGTCGATGGTGAACACGTCTCGGTAGAGGTTGAAGGAGCGGATGCGATCGCTTGCGACCGGGTGCTGGTGGCGGTGGGCCGGAGACCCAACACGGCAGGGCTCGGGATCGAAGCGCTCGGCATCGCACTCGACCCCCAAGGGCGCATCATCGTCGACGATGATTTTCGCACCGCTATCCCCTCGATCTACGCCATCGGCGACGTGATCGCGGGACCGATGCTGGCGCACAAGGCTGAAGAGGAGGCGGTCGCCTGCGTCGAAAAGCTCGTAACGGGCTACGGGCATGTCGATTACGACACCGTTCCAGGAATCGTCTACACCGAGCCCGAGATCGCTTCGGTCGGCAAGACCGAGGAACAGCTCGTCGAAGCGGGCATCGCCTACAGCAAAGGGGTGTTTCCCTACCAGGCGAACGGACGGGCTAGAGCGCTCGGTCAGACCGAGGGGAAGGTGAAAGTCCTCGCTGACGCTGAAAGCGACCGCATTCTCGGTGTGCACATCATCGGTGCCAGGGCCGGCGACCTCATTGCAGAAGCGGTCGCCGCCATGACCTTCGGCGCCTCGGCAGAGGATATCGCCCGCACCGTACACGCGCACCCGACCTTGTCGGAGATCTTGAAGGAAGCCGCGTTGGGCGTAGCAGGCAGGTCGATCCATATCTAGAGCAAGTCTAAATGACTTTCCTATCCTTCCTTACCGATTACGCTTCTGGTGATGGGTGATGGGTAATGAGTAATGCGTAGGTGACGGGCAATCGCCAGATCGAACCCGTATCCTTCGCGGTACTCGTCACTCATGACGCATCTCTCATCACCTTACTCTTGGGAAAATCTTAAAAGCTGACGGGCTTGGTCACGAAAGTTCGTGGCACCCATTACCCATTCCCCCTCACTCATTACCTGTTACGGTTAGCGGCCACAGTTTCAGGTCTCGGCTGACTGATATACTCCTTACGATGACGGTGACTTCTCTCCACGATCTCTACATCAGCGACGAGCAACTCTTTCCTATTGCTGACAAGGTACTCGACGGAAAACGCCTGAGCATTGAAGAAGGCATGACGCTCTACCGCACCCGGGACATGCCGGCCTTGTGCCGTCTGGCCGATATCGTGCGCGAGCGCAAGGTGGGGGACAAAGCCTACTTCGTCCACTCGCTGCGCCTCTCGCAGACCAACATCTGCTACGTGGGTTGTACCTTCTGCGGTTTCCAGCGCCGCTTCGGCGAAGAGGGGGCTTGGGACTGGGATCTAGAGGATGTGTGGGCGTATGTCGACCAGTACGATCACCCCGACCTCACCGAGATCCATATCTCCTCGGGGCATCACCCCAAACGTCCGTGGCAGTACTATCTCGATCTGGTCGAAGGCCTCAACACCCGCTATCCCGGCGTGCAGGTCAAGGCCTGGACGGCGGCTGAGATTCACCACTTCACCAAGATCACGCGTCCGCGCCTCAGCTACCGGGAGATCCTCAGCCAACTCAAAGAGGTAGGGTTGGTAGCGCTACCTGGCGGCGGCGCCGAAATCTTTGCGGAGCCGGTGAGAAAGCGAATCGCCAGAGCCAAGGTACGGGCCGAAGACTGGTTGGAGATCCACCGGGTCGCCCACGAGCTGGGCATCCCCTCCAACGCCACCATGCTGTACGGGCATGTGGAGAGCTTGGAAGACCGGTTGGATCATATGATTCGCCTCCGGCAACTTCAGGATGAGGCCCCTGGGTTTTTCGCCTTCATCCCCCTGGCCTTCCAACCCGACAACAACCCGCTGGCGATCGAGTTGGGCAGACAGGAATTCACCACCGGTCTCGACGACCTCAGGAACTTGGCTGTAGCCCGCCTGGTGCTCGATAACTTCCCACACATCAAAGGCTACTGGATCATGATCACCCCCGAACTCACGCAGGTGACTCTTGCGGCGGGTGTGAGCGACGTCGACGGCACCATCAAAGATGAGCGCATCGCCCACGCCTCGGGCGCCGTGACCGAACAGGGTCTCACCGAGGCAGAGCTGGTGGATCTCATCAAGGGCGCGCAGCGGGTGCCCGTCAGGCGTGATGCGCTTTATAACGAACTCAAAGTGTTTGCTTGAACGATGAAAAGTTACGCGAAATCGGGTCGATCTGATCATTCTGCAGCCATCTCGGTTGCTGGTGACCAGGGCTCTGGAGGGGCAGGGGCGGATGCCGTACAAAAGATCGAGCGCCTCGGCATCGTTTCTTACTCCAACGTTGCACCGCTACACTGGCAGCTCGAGCCCTGGCCGGAAGCAGAGTTTGTTTCCGGCGTGCCGACCGAACTCAACGCTAAGCTCTTAGACGGCACCATCGACCTGACATTGATCTCCAGCATCGAGTTCTTGCGTCACCGCCACCTGCTCAAGGCGCTGCCGGACTTCTCCATCGCCACCTTGGGACCCGTTTACAGCGTCATGCTCTTCCATTGGCGCCCCTGGCGTGAACTCGGTGGCAGCCAGATTGCGGTAACCACGCACTCCGCCACCGGTACAGAGCTGCTCAGAATCTTGCTCGAGACATCGGGTATCGAGGCCGGGTTCGTGCCGATGCCGCCCCGGCTGGACGACATGCTAGCCTCGTGTGAGGCCGCTCTCTTGATCGGGGACACCGCTCTGGTCGAGGCCGTGATGGGGAGGGAAATCGGGGGGCGGAAGCCGCTGGTGACCGACCTCGGCGAGGCCTGGTTCAATCTCACCAAATTGCCGTTTACCTTCGCAGTGTGGGCTTCTCGTCGCGACACTCCGCCTTCTGAGCGCTTGGTTGCCAAACTGCGGAGTGCGCGTGAAGAGGGCCTGGGTCATCTGGCTGACGTTGCCCATAAGGAATCTGCAAAGTTGGGGCTGTCACCCGCGGTGTTGCAGCGTTATCTCGGCAATTTCCGGTACTACCTCGAGCCACCGGATCGAGATGGGCTCACGACCTACGGTCGCATGTGCCTGCCCGGTTTTGCTCCCGAGGAAGTCGGCTTCTGGCAGATGTGAGCTGCCCGGTAAGCCCCCGCTAGGGTAGGGTGTACGGTAATTTTTCCCCATGTGATGCGGTGACGGTACGTTACACTGCGAGCGGTTTGAGGGAGGGCTTTACGACCACCCGATCTGCTTGGAGGGGATGTGTCTCAAAAAGTTTGGCCCGGTCACCCGTACCCGCTAGGTGCGACTTGGGACGGCCTGGGCGTCAATTTTGCCCTGTACAGCGATCATGCCAGCGGGGTGGAGTTGTGTCTGTTCGACGGTCCTGACGCTGAGCAACCGGCCTTCACTGCGATGCTGCCGGACCGGACCGGTCCTGTCTGGCATGGATACCTCCCCAATCTGATGCCGGGACAGCTCTACGGGTACCGGGTGCACGGTCCCTTCGAGCCCCTGCATGGGCACCGCTTCAACCCCTATAAGATGTTGCTCGATCCTTATGCCAAAGCTGTGGGCCGTCCGCTGCGCTGGCACCACAGCCTCTACAGCTACCGCCACTCTCATCCGAGGGAGCACGCGGTCAACATCGCCGACAGTGTTGCCTACGCCCCCTTGGCTGCGGTGGTCGATGACACCTTCGATTGGGAGGAGGATACGCTCATCGATGTGCCTTGGGAAGACACCATCATCTATGAGACGCATGTCAAAGGAATCAGCATGCGCCATCCCGACGTGCCCGAAGCCTTGCGCGGTACCTATCTCGGCTTGGCGAGCGATCCCATCGTCGACCACCTCACCAGTTTGGGTGTGACTTCGGTCCAACTGTTGCCGGTACAGGCGATCGTCAACGATCAGCGCCTGGTCGATCTCGGCCTCAGAAACTACTGGGGCTACAACCCGCTCGCCTACTTTGCGCCTGAACCCACCTACTCACGAGGTGGTCCTCTGGATGCCGTTCAGGAGTTCAAGGCCATGGTTCGCCGGCTGCACGATGCCGGGCTCGAGGTCATCATCGACGTGGTGTACAACCATACTGGGGAAGGCAACCACCTCGGCCCCACCCTGTCGTTTCGCGGGATCGACAATGCCAGCTACTACAAACTGCTTCCTCATGATGCCCCTTACTACATGGACTACACCGGCACCGGCAACACCCTCGATCCCGGAAACAGCTACGTCTTGCAACTCATCACCGACAGCTTGCGCTACTGGGTACGGGAGATGCACGTGGACGGCTTCCGCTTCGATCTGGCGTCGGCTCTGGCTCGTGAACTCTACGACGTCAACATGCTGTCGGCATTTTTCAAAGTGATCCAGCAGGATCCGGTCTTGTCCCGGGTCAAACTGATCGCAGAACCGTGGGATGTCGGTCCCGGCGGCTATCAGGTGGGCAATTTCCCCTGGCACTGGTGTGAATGGAACGGCCGCTACCGCGATACGATCCGGAGTTACTGGCGGGGCGACGGCCATCAGATCGGCGATCTCGCCACCCGTATGAGCGGCAGCAGCGACTTCTACGCCCGCAGCGGCCGCAAGCCCTATGCCTCGATCAACTTCGTCACCTCCCACGACGGCTATACCTTGCAGGATCTGGTCAGCTATGAACACAAGCACAACCACGCCAATTGCGAAGGAAACCGTGACGGCGACGATCACAACCTGAGCACCAACGCTGGGGTCGAAGGCCCCACGCTCGATCGAAGTGTCAACAACCGGCGTGAGAGTCTGAAACGCGGTCTGCTCACCACCCTATTTTTGTCGCAAGGTATTCCCATGTTGCACGGTGGAGACGAGCTCGGTCGCACGCAAGCCGGCAACAACAACGCCTACTGCCAGGACAACGAGCTGAGCTGGTACGACTGGCAGCTTTCAAAGCGCCAGGAATCCTTTCTCGCCTTCGTAAAAGACCTGATCCGTTTTCGCAAAGAGCATCCGATCTTCCGCCGCCGCACCTTTCTTCGTGGTCACGTCGAGGAGGCCGGTTGTAAAGACGTCTCCTGGTGGCATCCCGAGGGGCGGGAACTCACCCAAGATGACTGGTTGGATGGAGGACTCAGCAGTTTTGGGATGCTGTTATGCGGCTCCGCCTTCAGGGAGCTGGAGAGCTACGGGTTGCCTCGCGAAGACGAGACCTTTCTGGTCCTCTTTCACGGCAACAGGCGGTGCTCGTTCAAGCTGCCGCCGCCACCCGATGCCGAGGTGTGGCAGCGGGTCATTGTCACGAGCCCCAGGCGTCTAGCCCCAGGGAAAACGCTCGAGCCCGGCACCCGCCTGCGGCTCGAGCCAAACTTGCTGTCGCTGTTTCAGGGCGTGATGAGAGAGGGGTGATGAGTAAACAGTAATGAGTGATGAATAGGGAGCTGGAGAACGGTAATGGGTCATAGGGAATGGGTCATGGGTGGGTAACCCACAAAAGATAGGTTCTACCCGTACCCTTCGAAGCACCCAAACCTCATTACCCATCACCCATTACTTTTCTTTCAGACGCAACCGTCAGTGAAGACGGGCACAGCTAAGAACTTCGAAGCACTCATCACCCATTACCCATCACTCATCACCGCTTTTTAAAACCAGACCACCCGCATATCGCGGCCATCGTAGGTCTTGCCGTCGACGCCGTCGACGGTGACGTACACACGTGCGTCGCCCGAGGTGGCCGAATCCACTACCAGGTAGGCGTGTCCATCGGCGTCGGTGACGCCGCCGTCGATCGCTAGATCGAAGCCCTCGACGGCCCGTTCGAGCATCTGCGCCATCACAGCGCTCGAGCCGACCACGTATACGGTGTTGCCGGTCCGGTTCTGCACGCGCCAGCTCACCGCTGCCCCCGCGACGGGATTGCCGCCGGCGTCGAGCGCCCGGATGACCACGGCGACCTCGCCGACGCTCTCGTCTCGGAGCAGGGCGTTGACGACGCTAGGGGAGTGGGGGGCGGTGGCCTCCACGCCGACCACCTCGACCGTTGCGACTTGCGCGAGGGCGCTGCCGGCCAGTGCGATTCCCAGCAGCGTGATGAGTCCTAACAGGTTGCGTTTCATGTGACCTCCTCAGTCTATGAATCTGGATTCTTGTGACGATCGTTAGCGGGTAACAGGTGGATTCCCGCTGATCGGAAGGTGAGATATGCCGTATCGTCCCGTAGCAACGGGGTGAGACCTTCTCCGGGAATGGTAGCGGCGATGTCGCCGTGCGGGCTCGAGAACACGAAATCGGTGACCGCTCCAAGATACGAGCTGCTCCTCACAGTGGTCTCGAGTCCAGCTCGATCGGTCGAGAGCCTGATCGCTTCTGGGCGAATCATCACCGTCACCTCACCGGCGGGTGTCTCCTGTTGGTGGGGGAAGCTGAAGCCGCCGATGGTGACGGCCTTGCCGTCGTAGTGCCCCGCCAGGAAGCTGGCAGATCCGATGAAGTCGGCGACAAAGCGGGTTGCAGGCCGGCTGTAGAGCTCGTGCGGGGTGCCACGCTGCACGATGCGCCCTAGGTTCATCACCACGATCTCGTCGCTGATGGCCAGCGCCTCCTCTTGGTCGTGGGTGACGTAGACGCTGGTGATGCCGAGCCGTTTTTGCAGGTCGCGGATGTCTTCGCGGACGCGCTTGCGAAGTTTGGCATCGAGGTTCGACAGCGGTTCGTCGAAAAGGAGCACCTTGGGCTGCATCACGAGCGCCCTGGCCAGTGCCACGCGTTGCTGTTGGCCTCCGGAGAGGGCATTGGTGGCCCGGTTCTCTAACCCCTCGAGTCCGACCATAGCGAGCGCCTCGAGCGTCTGGCTACGGATGGCCTCTTTGGGCTGTCGTGCCACCTGAAGTCCGTAGGCGACGTTTTCGAAGACGTTCATATGGGGGAAGAGCGCGTAGCTTTGGAACACCATGGTGACGTCTCGCAAGTTGGCGGGGAGGCGCGTCACCTCCTCGTCGTCGATGAAGATGCGCCCAGAGGTGGCGCGCTCCAGCCCGGCGATCATCCGCAAGGTGGTGGTCTTGCCGCAACCCGAAGGACCCAACAAGGTGACGAGCGTTCCCGGCTCTACAGTGAGGTCGACCTGGTCGACCGCTACCACCTCTTTGCTAAACAGCTTGGTCACGTCTTCCAAGCGTACCGGTGCTGCTCGTATCGGTGATGACGTCATGCTCCCACTCCTACGACCCCGGCGTCGCGGCGGCGCGTCAGCAGCATGAGGAGCAGAATCACCGTGAGCATCGAGACGATCAGGATGCTCCCCATGGCGGCGGCGCGCCCCAACTGTCCCTGTTCGACCCAGCCGAGCAGGAGCACCGTAGCCAGCATGTTGCCGGGGCTCACCAGGAAGATGACTTGGCTGATGGCGGTCATGGCCCGCACGAAGGCGAAGATCAGGCCGCCGATCAGAGGGATGATCAATAGAGGGACCAAGATGCGCCGGAGCGTCACGCTCGAGCTGGCTCGTAGCGTCGTCGACGCCTCTTCCAAGCTGGGGTCGATCTGGGCCAACCCGGCCACGCCGCCGCGGATGGCGACCGGCATGTTACGGAATACGAACGCGATGGCGATGATCACGCTGCTGGCGGTGAGCAGCCAGGGCCCTACGTTGAACGCCAGGATGTACGCGACGCCCATAACGGTGCCGGGTGTGGCGAAAGAGAGCATCGAGCCGAACTCGACGAAGCTGCGTCCGAAGAAGCGTTGGCGTACCACCAGGTAGGCGATCAAAAATCCGAGGAATGCCGCCGGAATAGCGCTCACTGCGGCAACCCGGGCGGTGTAGAGGAAGACCGGCCAGCCGATCGTCATGAAGTCACGGTAGTTTTTCAGCGTCAAGGTGTTGTTGATGCCCCAGAGTTGCACAAAGGATCCGTAGAGGATCGAGAAATACAGCATCAACACCAGCAAGGTCCACAGGGCGAAGACCGACAGCAACAGGCCCTCCATCACCCTGGGTAAGTGGGCGAAACTACCGCTGGACGGCTTGCCGGTCACGGTCACGAACGAGCTGCGTCCCAGCCACCAGCGCTGGGCAAAGAAGATGACCAGCACCATCGACAGCAACACGCTGCCGTAGACCGCCGCTTCGTTCGGGTCGAAGCGCGCTGCGAAGGCCGAGAAGACCTCGGTGGCCAGGTAGCCGCGGTCACCGCCCAGGATCAGGGGGTTGCCGAAGTCTGCGAACGATTCGATGACGGTCAGCAAAAAGGCGTTGGCCAGGCCGGGCCGGAGCAGCGGCCAGGTGACGGTGCGAAAGAGCGTCCAGCGATCTGCGCCCAGCGTCTGTGACGCCTCTTCGAGAGCGGGGTCGAGCGACGCGACCGAGCCGCGGATCACCAGGTAGGCGATCGGTGTGAAGGCGAGGATCTGCGCCAGCGATACCCCGACGATGCCGAAGATGGCGTTGCTGGAGATGTCGAAGAGTTGGTAGGTGACGATGCCCCGGCGGCCGAACATGAAGATGAGGGCGAAGGCCAGGATAAATGGCGGGGTGATGATGGGCAGCAAACTGATGGCCCCAAGCGATCTTTGTACGAAGCCGAAGCGGGTCCGTTGTCCGAGGAGCGCAAAGACCAGGCCGGTCAGGGTCGAGACGGTGGCGACGATGGTGGCCACCAGCAGGCTGGTCGGCAGAGCGCCGCGTCCATAGATCATGAAGCCGATGAAAAACCCTACCGCGGCAGCCACACCGCAGGTGAGAGCGAAGCGAGCGAACTTCAGGCGCCTCGAGAGGGCCCATAGTGCCCCCAAAACCGTACCTATGACGGCAAACCGGCTCATCAAGGCCAGCTCGCTCTGTTCGGTATACGGGTTTTCGGCGAAGATGAACAGCGGGCTGTTGAGGGTCGACCAGACCTTGTTCAGGGTGAAGCTGCCGTCAACGAACACTGCGGTTCTCAGCACGATGAAGAGCGGGAAGAGGATAAAGAGGATGATGAACAGCGAGACGAACAGGATGCTCGAGGCCACAAAGGCGTCGCTCTGGATGCGACCCGACTCGCTCAAGCCGTAGCCGGTAACGACCACCAGGGCGATGAGCGAGAGGAGGGCCCCCATACCGAACGGCGTACCGGTTCCCATCAGCCAGCTTACGCCTGACAGGAGGCCTAGCCCACCGGCAACTGTCAACAACTCACCGCGAGCGGTGACCCTTAGCGGGAGCAGGCTGGCGATGAGCGCCAGGAGTGCGAAAGCGAGAACCAGCCACACCCAGAGGCTTCCGAGCGCCCAGGGGCGAAAGGCGGGATCGAGCGTAAAAAAGGCACGATCCGGCCGCCCGAAGGGCAGGGCGAGAAAGGCGATCCCGGCGATCAGGGCGGGGATCCAGGCGCCGCTGAACCTCAGGTCACGGCGTGTCGAAACGGCGTGGGCAGTGGCCACGATGCGAACTCCTAAACAGCGGGCTCACAAGGCGTGCAAGCAGACCAGGCACGCCTCTTTCGGAGCGGGGCTCAACGCCTCGGAACCGGGAACACCTCGTTGGTCCACTTGGCCACGATCCGGTCGCGCACTTCGGGGCTGCCGAAGGTCGCGAAGTCGTAGTCGATGAGGTTGATACTGCTCAGGTCGGGTGACTCCGGGGGGACGGGGGTGTTGGCGTTCGACTGGACCTGGAACGATTCGCCCCGTTGAGCGGCGATGGCCTGGGCTTCGGGTGTGAGGGCCCACTCGATGAAGGCGAGCGCATCATCGGGGTGCGGGGCTCCCTTGATCAAGCTGATGCCACCGATCTCGAAACCGGTCCCTTCGCAGGGAGCAATATTAATGACAGGGAAGCCTTGCCTGACATACTTGACCCCGTCGTGCATGAACTGGATGGCCACGCCGACGTCTCCCCGGCCGGCCAGGAGCCCTACCGCACCACCCGATCGCGTGTATTGAGCGACGTTCTGGTGGATGGCGGCCAGCATCTCGAAGGCCTGCTCCTCACCGAAGATCTGGATCAGCGTGGCGATGATGGTGTACGACGTGCCTGAGGTGTTGGGGTTCGGCATGGCCAGAAGCCCTTTGTAGACAGGGTCCACTAGGTCTTCCCAGCACTGGGGAACGGGCGCGCCCACTTCAGCCAGAATGCCTTCGTTGACTACAAAACCGATGGCGCCGGTGTAGAGCGGAATATAGGTCTCGCCGACGGCATTCTTAAGCCCAGAAAGCAGATCATCCCATACCGTGGGTTTGTAGAACTCGGTGATGCCTTCGGTAAAAGCTACCAGGTGCGGGTCACCGGTGCCGCCGAACCAGACGTCGAAGGTCGGGTTGGCCGCTTCGGCGCGGAGGCGGGCCAGCGACTCGCTCGAGCTCAGGCGGACGAACTCGAGATCGATCCCGGTCGCCTCTTCGAAGGCCGGTCCGATCTGCTCGCACCACGCCAAGTCGGGGCTACACAGCAGATTGACCTGTTGCGCGAAGGCGCTGCCGGTAAAGAGCAACGCGGCTGAAAAGATAAAGCCGATCAAGCGTTTCATATGGGTTACCTCCCTTGAGGCATAGAAAAGGGGCGTTGGATCAAGTGGTGCGATCCTCGGCTGAGACGAAAACCTTTTGACCAACCAAGAGCAATATACCAGATGACCGGACGGAGATCGCTTAGGTGAAGCTGGTACAGGGATTGTGGCGGGTGGCTCGCGGGTTATCGCGTCAGTGTGAAGCTAGCGGCTTGACCCGCTGCCCCCATGATGTGGATCTTCTCGCGGGCGACCTCTTTGAGCGCAGCGCGCGCCCGCACGACCACCTCGCGGTGGTTGACGGCGTCGGCCGAGGTTTCCCAGGTCCGGCGCAGGGCCCGGTAGAGCGCCGAGCCGATGTTGGCCTTGACCACGCCGAGCATCCGGGCCGCGGCGTAGTCGGCGGCGGTGATGCCGCTGCCGCCGTGCAGCACCAGCGGCGCCTGCACGGTCTCGAAGATCTCTTCGAGCAGCTCGAGCTCGAGCGTGCCGCTCTGGCCGTGTTCGCTGCCGACCGACACCGCGATCATATCGGCTTCGCCCTCCTGTTTGAGCCTGAGTGCATCGCCGGGCCGGGTGAACTGCACCGCGCCGGCGTTGAAGCTCTCGGCGGCCACCTCGACGGCCGCTCCCTGCAGGTGGGCCACCTCGGCGAGCCGGCGGGTGAGGGCCACGACCTCGTCGAGCGGCTGGTCGGCGCCGTCGTACATGACGCTGGAGTAGCCGGCGCGCAGGCAAGCGAGGCCCATCTCGAGCCCCTGGCCGTGATCGAGGTGGAGCATGACCGGGACGCGCGCCTCCTCCGCGTAGCTTGTGACCAGAGCGACCATCTGCCGCGGGGCGATCTGCTCGATATCGCCGGGGTAGGTCTGCAAGATGATCGGTGCGGCCTCTTCCTCGGCCGCTTCGAGGCAGGCGCGCACCATCTCGACGGTGCACACGTTGAAGGCGGGCAGGGTGTAGCGGTTGTCGAAGGCGTGTGCGACGAGGGTGCGCCCGTCGCGGACAAACGGCACTAGAAACCGCCCCGCGAGGCCACGAACTCGAGCACTTCCTCTTCGAAGCCCATGAAGTTGGCGCAGCCGTGCCGCGTCACCACGATGGCGCCGTTGGCGTTGCCCATGCGTGCGCTTTTGTACCAGTCCCAGCCCTTGAGCCGGCCGTAGATGAAGCCGCTGGCAAAGGCGTCGCCGGCCCCGAGGATGTTGGTTACCTCGACCGGGAAGCCCGGGGCCGAGATCACCTCGCCGCTCCGCAGGTGGACGGTGGCCCCGTCAGCACCGCGCTTCACCACCAGCGCCTCCGGGCCCTGCTCCACGCTCAGGATGCGTTCGATGTTGGCCTCGAGGTCGCCGTGGATCTCCGGCGCCGAGATCTGCTGGTCGCGGATGGTGATCTGCTCGGGATCGGTGATCATGGCGGCGTTGATCTCTTCCTCGGTGCCGAGGGCGACGTCGACGAGCGGGAGAATCGCCCGCACGTTGACGCCGAACGCCCGCGGGTCGTGCCACTGGTCGGCCCGGAAGTCGAGATCCATGAACACGGTGGCACCTGAGCGCTTCGCCTCCTCGGCCGCAAAGAGCGTGGCGCTGCG
This sequence comes from Trueperaceae bacterium, assembly GCA_020354625.1. GTDB lineage: Bacteria > Deinococcota > Deinococci > Deinococcales > Trueperaceae. The sequence goes on along the minus strand of CP070651.1, from coordinate 3,393,161 downwards.
GCTCGGCTCCCTGCTGAGGCCGGTGCCGGAGATCTCCAGGGCGCGGGCGCTCTGGATGGGGGTGGCCAGCACGTCGTCGATGGTCAGCTGGATGTCGGCGGCGTTGTCCCGGTAGAAGACCAGTGGGAAGCTGTTCTCTTCGATGCCGAGTACCACGGCGCTGCTGCGGGCGCCGGGTTTGGTGGGGATAAAACGGGTGTCGACCCCCTCACGCTTCAAGAAGTGGACGATAAAATCGCCCACCTTGTCCTGCCCCACGGCGGTGAGGACGGCGACGTTCAAACCGAGCCGGCGGCAGCCCACCGCGATGTTGGTGGGGCTGCCGCCCACGTAGGCCGCGAAGCTCTGGATCTCCTCAAAAGGCACGCCGACGTCGTTGCTATAGAGGTCGATCGAGGAGCGGCCCATCGTGATGAGGTCGAAACCGGTCTTACTCATTACGCATCACCCATTTGTATTTGTTTCTTGATCTGGCGGAGCCAGATCAAGAAACGGGAAATCACCCACTTAGAACTTCCGGCTCCAGGTCTTCGGCCAGCGCTCGACGATGACCTTGGTCTGGGTGTAGAACTCGACCCCGTGGCGCGACTGGGCGTGGAGGTCACCGAAGAAGCTCTCGTTCCAGCCGCTGAAGGGGAAGAACGCCATCGGCGCCGCCACCCCGAGGTTGATGCCGACGTTGCCGGCGTCGACCGCGTAGCGGAACTGCCGGGCGGCCGAGCCGGAGCCGGTGAAGAGGCAGGCTTGGTTGCCGTAGCGGCGGTTGTTGACGATCTCGATGGCCTCTTCGATGGTGCCGGCGTGCATCATGCTGAGGACCGGGCCGAAGATCTCGGTGCCGGCGATGTCGCTTCTAGGGTCGACGTCTGCGAGCACGGTGGGGTGGACGAAGTAGCCGTTGCGGAACCCGTCGACCTCCTTGCCGCGGCCGTCGACGAGCAGCTTGGCGCCCTCGCCGACGCCCTGGTCGACCAGGCCTTCGATACGGGCCCTGCTCTCGGCGCTGATGACCGGTCCCATGGCCACGCTCTCGTCCATGCCGTAGCCCACCTTGCGTGAGGTTGCGTCGGCGATGATCCGCTCGGTGAACTCGCCTTTGGCCTCACCGACCGTGATAGCGACCGAGGTGGCCAGGCAGCGCTGACCGGCGCAGCCGAAGGTCGAATCGGCCAAAATGCGGGTCGACATCTCCATGTCGGCATCAGGCAGGATCACCGCCGGGTTCTTGGCGCCGCCCTGGCACTGGGCCCGCTTGCCGTTGGCGCTGGCGCGGCTGTAGATGTAGCGCGCGACCGGGGTCGAGCCGACGAACGAGATGGCGCGTACCTCGGGGTGGTCGAGGATGGCGTCGACGGTGGCTTTGCCACCATTGACGAGCCCCACCACACCGGCCGGGAAGCCGGCTTGCTCGAGCAGGTTGAAGAGCTTCTGGCTGGTCATCGGCACCTTTTCGCTCGGCTTGAGCAAAAAGCAGTTGCCGGCCGCCACCGCGTAGGGCAGGAACCAGATCGGAATCATGCCGGGGAAGTTGAAGGGCGTGATGGCGGCCACCACCCCGAGCGGTTGGCGGATCATGTGCTCGTCGATGCCGCGGGCGATGTCTTCGTTGTTGTAGCCCTGGATCAAGCTCGGCATACCGCAGGCCACCTCGACGTTTTCGATGGCCCGCTGCATCTCGGCGACGCTCTCGCCATACGTCTTGCCGCACTCGATGGTGATGGTGCGGCCCAGATCGTCGAGGTTCTCCTCGAGCAGCCTCTTGAGTCTGAACAGCGGCTGCACGCGGTCGGTTACAGGCGTCATACGCCAGTCGGGGTAGGCCTTGAGGGCGGCTTGCACCGCTTGGTCGACTTCGTCCTTGGCGGTGTGGGGTACCGTAGCGATGACGTCTGCCGTGGCCGGGTTATGGACGTCTGAAAAATCGCTGGTCGCCGAGCGGTGCCACTGGCCTCCGATGTAGTTGAGCAGCTGCTCTTTTCCTGCTGTTACCGTCATAGATCCTCCTTGGGTACGGTGCTCATAATTAGACCCTTATCATTATCATATGCGCAGGTCGTTTTGCTCGGTTCGGCCGAACAAAACCGGATGTTACGAGCCGATGCCCTGCAAGTAGCTCCGGTTTCGCTGCGCGCTCTCCTTGGGGCTGCCCATCCCGGGCAGTACGTCTTGCTCGACCACGCCCCAGCCGCGGTAACCGATCTCGTGGAGCGCCTCCAGGACGGCCGGAAAGTCCACCACCCCGCGACCCAGCTCGCTAAATACGCCCGCACCGACCATCTCCTGGTAGTTCCAACCTTCAACTTCGGCACGCTCGACCACGCGGGGATCGAAGTCCTTGAAGTGCACCAGCCAGATCCGCTCTCGATACGCGCGGATCCCCGCGACCGGGTCGCCGCCGCCTAGGGCGTAGTGGCCGGTGTCGAAGCAGATGCCGAGCAACTCCGGGTCGGTAAGGCGTAAGAACCGTTCGATCTCGGCAGGGGTCTCGACAAAGGTCGAGCCGTGCGGGTGCAGTGTAGAGCGCAGCCCCGTCTCGCGCTTCACGGCTTCGGCGACGCGCATGGCCCCGTGCACGTAGACCTGCCAGCCCTCGTCGCTGAGCCCGTGCTCGGGGCCGATACGTCCGGCGTTCTGGTGCCGGATCGGTACGCTGCCGTGGTCGTCCCCGATGTTGATGATGGCCTCAGTCCCCCCGACCTCGGCCAGGAGCCGGGCAGTGCGCACCGCATTTTCGATCCCCTGGTCGTGCGAGGCCTCGTCGTAGAGCCGCACGGTGACCCACGACCCGGTCAGCTGCACCTTTCGCGCCGCCAGCTCGGCTCTGAGCTCATCGGGGTCGGTGGGCATGAAGCCCCAGTCGCCGAGCTCGGTCCCCTGGTAGCCGGTCGCGGCCAGTTCGTCGAGCATCTGCTGGTAGCCCACCCGCTGTCCGCTGACCCCTTCGATGGTGCCCCAGGAGCAGGGGGCGTTGCCGATATTCATATCCATGTGGCCTCCGACAGGCTGTCTCTGCGAGCCCTCCAGGTCTTATCCGAAGAGCCTCTGCTTCTTTTTGTTTTCCCGGTAGCTCTCTCCGGCTGCCCGTACGGGCTCGAGGCCGGTCTCTTCGGCGATCGGCACGTCCCACCAGCTTTCGAAGCCGGGTACCCGCTTCTCGGGGTCGACCGGCACCACGATCGCCTTGATGCCGCTCGTGTTCTTGGCCCGCTCTAGCGCATCCGCCAGTTCCGCTTCACTCCTGACCAGAGTCGATTTGGCCCCCATCGAGGCGGTGTGTTTGGCGTAGTCCACCGGCATGAAGGGGCCGTCTAGGAGCCCGGTCGCTTGGTCGCGGCAGCGCAGCTCGAGCCCGAAGTGCGGGGTACCGCAGGAGCGTTGCAGGCTGTGGATGCTCTGGAAACCGTGGTTGTCGATGACCACGATGGTGAGGTTGGCTCCCTCGATGGCGGCGGTCACGATCTCGCTGTTCATCATCAGGTAAGAGCCGTCCCCGATCAAAACCACCACCGGCCGTTCGGGTTCGGCCAGGTGGACGCCGAGCCCCGCCGGGATCTCGTAGCCCATGCAGGAATAGCCGTACTCGACGTGGTACGCCTTCGGATCGGTTGGACGCCACAGCTTGAGCAGGTCTCCCGGCATGCTGCCCGCCGCACAGATCATGGTGGCGTCGCCCCCGAAGGCGCGGTTTACCATGCCGATCACTTCGGACTGGGCCAGGTTGTCGGGTTCTTCAACCGTGGTCAGGTGGTCGACAATACCGTCCCACTCAGCTTTGAGCCGGCCGATCTGAGCACGGTAGCCCGCGTCGGTGCCGCGGTATCCGCTCTCTTGAAGTGCCTCGTGCAAGGCCGTAATCCCCCGTTTTGCGTCGGCGATCATGGGGAGCGCAAAGAGTTTGTGGGCGTCCATGGGGGCGATGTTGAGCCCGATAACCTTGAGATTCGGGTGTTGAAACGAGGTCTTGGAAGCGGTGACGAAGTCTGCGAGCCGCGTCCCCACCGCCAGCACCACGTCGGCATCGCGAGCCAAGATGTTGGCGGCCTTGCCGCCCGCCGAACCGACCGCACCGGTGTTCAGTGCGTGATTCCAAGGGATGGCGCCTTTGCCGGCTTGCGATTCGGTCACCGGGATTCCAAACGTCTCGGCGAAGGCGGCCAGCTCCTCGGTGGCGCCGCTGTACTTGACGCCGCCACCGACCACGAGGAGCGGCTTCTCGGCGGCTTGCAGGAGGGCTACGGCCTGCTCGATGAGTTCGGGTTCCGCCCCTGGGCGCCGCACCCGCCAGACCCGCTTTTGGAAGAGTTCTTCGGGCCAATCATACGCTTCGGCCTGCACGTCTTCGGGCAGCGAGATCGTTACGGCCCCGGTCTCGGCCGGGTCGGTGAGCACCCGCATCGCTTCAGGGAGGGCGTGCAGCAGCTGCTCTGCCCGCGAGATGCGGGTAAAGAAGCGGCTCACTGGCCGGAAAGCATCGTTGATGCTCAGGTCGTGCTCGATGGGGTGTTCGACCTGCTGCAGTACCGGGTCGGGGATGCGGTTGGCGAAGTAGTCCGACGGCAGGATCAGCACCGGCAAGCGGTTGATGGTTGCCAGCGCGGCGCCGGTGACCATGTTGCTCGAGCCCGGACCGACCGAAGCGATACAAGCGTAGGTCGACAGGCGGTTTTTGTGCCGCGCGTAGGCGGCAGCCACGTGGACTTGGGCCTGTTCGTTTTGGGGGCGGTAGAAGGGCATGCCCACTTCCGGGCCTACCTCGTGCAACGCCTGACCCAGACCGGCGACGTTGCCGTGGCCGAAGATGCCCCAGGTTCCGGCGATGAGACGATGTTCCACACCGTCGTGCTCGCTGTACTGAGCGGCGAGGAAGCGAACGAGGGCCTGGGCGACGGTCATGCGGCGTGTGCTCATGGGTGAACCTCCCCGAAGGTGGAAACCTTGACGATCGTTCCTGTTTCTAACGAGTGCTGGGTGGCCAGGGCCAAACGGAGGCTCTCTCTCGCATCGGCGGCATTCGGTGTCACGGGCTTCCCCTGGTGGACATTATTGGCGAAGGTGCGGATTTCGGCAGCGTAGGCCTCGTGAAAGTAGGCCTCGAAGTCGGCGGGACGCTCATAGAAGCCGCCCACCTTCCCGTACTGACGCAAGTGGTAGCGGCTGTCTCGTTCCAGGTGGAGCCGGCCTCCGTCCCCGAGGATCTCAGCGCGTACTTCGTAGCCGTAGGCGGTGCGAAGACCGGACTCGATGGTGCCGAGCGCACCGTTTGCGAACCTCAGGGTGGCGACGGCCGAATCGAACAGCCCGTAGTCGCGGAGTTCAGGTTCGGCATGGACTGCCCCGATGCAGTAGACCTCCTCGACCTCGCCGACGAAGTAGCGGGCGCTATCCAGATCGTGAATGCCCATGTCGACCATGAGACCGCCGCTGGTCTTGAGGAACTCCACCGGGGGCAAAAAGGCGTCGCGGCTGAGGCCACGGAAGCCCTCGAGCGTACCGAGTTCGCCGCGTTCGATCTTCCGCTTCGCCTCGAGGTAGCTGGGATCGTAACGGCGTTGGAAGCCGACCTGGCACTGGACGCCGGCCGCCTCGACCGCCTGCACGGCGTGGTCAGCCGCCTCGAGTGTGTGAGCGACGGGTTTTTCCACGAAGATATGCTTACCGCTGTGCGCTACCTTGCTGATGAGGTCTGCGTGGGTGGCGGTGGGTGTGGTGATGATCACCGCGGTGATGCCGTCGTCGTGCAAGACCTCGTCGAGCGAGGTGGTGGCGTGGGCGCCGAAGAACTCGGCCAGCGCTGCTGCGTTCTCGGCGGCGGCGTCGCAGACGGTTTGGATGCTGACGTAGCCCACGTGGCCCAGCACGTTGGCGTGGGTGCGAGCCATGCGGCCGGCACCGATCAGGGCGACATTCAAAGTGTTCATGGTCGTGGTGGTATCTACCTCCTCGTTACGCCCTTATGCTATCAGCCACAGGCATGCCCCGCTTGACATCGCTCTAGCATTGATGGTGATGAGAGATGAGTTATGAGTGATGAGTAGAGGTAATGGGAAATGGGTAATGGGTAATGCGTG
>CP070651.1:3359858-3386993 GCA_020354625.1 Trueperaceae bacterium | reverse complement strand
GCAAAAGCGGTATTTGAGCGTACGAAGCCACATGTAAACGTAGGGACGATCGGGCATGTTGACCATGGGAAGACGACGTTAACGGCGGCGATCACGTTTGCTGCTGCTGCTGCGGACCCGATGGTTGAATCTCAGACGTTTGAGCAGATCGACAAAGCGCCGGAGGAGAAGGCGCGGGGGATCACGATCAACACGGCGCATGTGGAGTACCAGACGTCTGAGCGGCACTATTCGCACGTAGATTGTCCGGGGCATGCGGACTATGTAAAGAACATGATTACGGGAGCTGCGCAGATGGATGGTGCGGTGTTGGTTGTGAGTGCTGCGGACGGACCGATGCCACAGACGCGGGAGCACATATTGTTAGCGCGACAGGTAGGGGTACCGTACATAGTGGTGTTTATGAACAAGGTTGACATGGTAGATGACGAGGAGTTGTTGGAGTTAGTAGAGATGGAGGTCCGGGAGTTACTGGGGAGTTATGAGTTTCCTGGGGACGACATACCGGTAATCAGGGGGAGTGCATTAAAGGCGTTAGATGCGTTAAACGCGAATGCGAGCGCGCAGCGTGGTGAGGACGAGTGGGTGGACCGTATTTGGGAGTTATTAGATGCGGTTGACGCGTACATACCGACGCCGGAGCGGGATATTGACAAGCCGTTTTTGATGCCTGTGGAGGATGTATTTACGATTACGGGGCGAGGGACGGTAGCGACGGGTCGAGTTGAGCGAGGGACGGTAAAGACGGGGGAGGAAGTTGAGATTGTCGGATTACGGGATACGCACAAGACGGTAGTGACTGGGGTAGAGATGCACCGCAAGACGTTGGACAGTGGGATAGCTGGGGACAATGTCGGGGTGTTATTGCGTGGGGTATCGCGGGATTCGATTGAGCGGGGGCAGGTATTGGCGAAGCCGGGGTCGATCACGCCGCACACGGTATTCAAGGGATCGGTTTATGTACTGAAGAAGGAGGAGGGGGGCCGGCATTCGGCGTTTTTCACGGGATACCGGCCGCAGTTTTACTTTCGTACGACGGATGTAACGGGGGTAGTGACGTTACCTGGGGAGGTTGAGATGGTGATGCCTGGGGACAATGTGGAGTTATCGGTGGAGTTGATCAAGCCGATAGCGATGGAAGAGGGATTGCGATTTGCGATTCGTGAGGGTGGTCGTACTGTCGGTGCCGGGGTCGTCACGGCAGTAACGAAGTAGCTATGGCGAGCCCTCGTATTCGGATCAAGCTGAAAGCGTTCGATCACCGTAGTTTGGATAGCTCGGCCACAAAGATCGTCGATACCGTGCGTCGTACGGCTGCCCAGGTTGCAGGTCCCGTTCCCCTACCGACCAGGATTCGGCGATTCTGTGTACTGCGCAGCCCCTTTGTCGACAAAGATAGCCGCGAGCACTTCGAGATCCGGACACACATACGTCTTATCGATATCAAGGCCCCGACCAAGAGTACGATCGATAGCCTCATGCATCTCGATCTACCGACAGGGATCGATATCGAGATCAAGACTGTCGGGGGGCGATAAGGGTGAAGGGGATCCTCGGTACCAAGATCGGTATGACTCAGGTCTGGCGAGATGAGCGCCTCGTTCCGGTTACCGTCATTCTGGCGGGCCCTTGCCCTGTTGTTCAGCGCAAGACGGCGGAGCGAGACGGGTACCAAGCAACGCAGCTCGGTTGGGGCGACGCATCCGAAAAGCGTACGAATAAGCCGCAGCAAGGGCATTTTAAAAAAGCCGGTGTGGGCGCCCAAAGGCACCTGATGGAGTTTCGCGATTACAGTCCTGAGGGGGACTCCGTTACGGTAGATATCTTTGAAGAGGGCCAAGCTCTCGATGTGACCGGCACGAGTAAAGGGCGCGGTACTGCCGGTGTAATGAAGCGTTGGGGCTTCAGCGGTATGCCGGCTACGCACGGCACCAAGAAAAAGCACCGTCATTCCGGCTCGATCGGTCAGCGTAAGTTGCCAGGTCGAGTCTATAAGGGCAAGCGGATGGCTGGCCATTATGGCGCCGAAAAGGTGACCGCCCTCGGGCTCGAGCTAGTCGAAGTCCGCAAAGACGATAACCTCTTGCTCGTCAAGGGGTCTGTACCCGGCCCTAACGGCGGGTTGGTTGTCGTCAAGGAGTCCAAGAGGAAGGTGAAGTGATGTCCGTTACTCTGGACGTGATCGGTAGCGACCGGAAAGTAACCTTGGACTTGCCAGAGCCTAAGGTATCTGTGCTACACGAGGTCGTTGCCTGGCAAATGTCCAAAAGGAGGAGCGGCACCGCCGCTAGCAAGACGCGTCGCGAGGTTGTCGGCTCGACTGCTAAGATATTTCCACAAAAAGGTACCGGTCGGGCTCGCCACGGTTCGCGCAAAGCCCCGATATTTGTCGGTGGGGGAAAAGCCTTTGGACCGCGACCCCGTAACTACGGCTATACCTTGCCGAAGCGTGTTCGCCGCTTGGGGTTGGATATGGCGCTTGCGGCTCGTGCCAACGCCGGTAAGCTCACACTTGTCGATTCTTTCGATATCGGAGGTAAGACCAAGGAGTTCGTAAGTTGGGCGAGTCGACACGGTTTTGACGGGAGCGAGAGGGTGCTTCTCGTGACCGATAACGAGTTGGCGCGCCGCGCCGCCCGAAATCTGCCCTGGGTGGGTGTCTTGGCCGTGCGCGGGCTCAACGTCTATGACATTTTGCGGTTCGACCATCTCATTGCAGATGCCGAGTTGTTCGCGGCAGCAGGGGGTGATACTCAGTGAACCCACACGATGTCATTCTTACTCCAGTCCTGAGCGAAAAGGCTGTTGGGGCTATTGCGGAGGGCAAATACGCATTCTATGTCCATCCGAGTGCCAACCGGATTCAGATCAAAGAGGCTGTGGAGGACGTTTTTGAAGTCGATGTGGTAAAAATCAACCTCCAGAACCTCCGTGGCAAGGTGAGGCGCTTTGGGCGCTTTTCAGGGAGACGTCCCAAGCGCAAGAAAGCCATCGTCACGCTCAAGCCCGGGCAGCGTATCCAACAGCTCGAGGGTTTGACATAAGGGGGGAGCATGCCTACTAAACGATATAGACCCTATACCCCCTCCCGTCGGTTCTTGACGACCTCCGATTTTGCTGAGATCAGCAAGACGAGGCCTGAAAAGAGCCTCTTGGAGCCGTTGAAGAAAACGGGTGGGCGAAACAATAGAGGGCGCATCACATCGCGGTTTCGTGGGGGCGGTCACAAACGTCGCTATCGACGGATCGATTTCAAGCGTCGTGACAAAGAGGGTATCCCTGCCAAGGTAGCCGGGATCGAATACGATCCCAACAGAAGTGCCAATATCGCACTGCTCCACTATCGCGATGGCGAAAAGCGTTATATCTTGGCTCCGGAACGTCTATCTGTCGGCACGTATGTCACGAGTGGTCCCGATGTGGAGCCTCTTGTGGGCAATGCAATGCCTCTGCGGTTCATCCCTGTAGGTGCCGTTGTTCACAACGTCGAACTAGTGCCCGGGAAGGGAGCGCAGATGGCCCGAGGTGCAGGAGCGAGCGCGCAGATTCAGGGGCGTGATGGAAATTACGTCTCCGTACGCCTGCCGTCGGGTGAGATCCGACGTGTTCACGGAGAGTGTTATGCCACTCTCGGAGTCGTCGGCAACTCCGAACACAAGAACATCGTGTTGGGTAAGGCGGGGCGAAAGCGCTGGATGGGGCGCAAGCCTCATCAACGGGGTCGTGCTATGAACCCGGTCGATCACCCTCACGGTGGCGGTGAAGGTCGTTCGACGAGTGGTCGGCCACCGGTAAGTCCATGGGGTCAGCAAGCCAAAGGCTTGAAAACTCGCTCAAAGAGGAAGACGAGCTCCAAGTTTATTGTGCGTCGGCGGAAGGGGAGTTGAGCATGGCGCGTAGTCTGAAAAAAGGGCCATTCGTCGACGATCATCTGTTGAAGAAAGTCGATGCTGCCAACGATTCTGGTGATCGTCGAGTCATCAAGACGTGGAGTCGCCGTAGCACGATTGTTCCTGAGATGGTGGGACACACGATTGGCGTCTATAACGGTCGTCAACATGTTCCCGTATTTGTGCAAGAGAATATGGTCGGGCACAAACTCGGTGAGTTCTCACCAACCCGTACCTTCCGTGGCCATAGTGGTAGCAGGAAGGAATAGCCATGCAGGCCGTCGCAACTCTTAAGATGTTACGCAGTACACCGCAAAAGACTCGCCTCGTCGCAGACCTGATCCGTGGACTCGGTATCACTGAGGCCGAGAACATCCTACGATATGCCAACCGGCGTGCGGCAAAGCCTCTTTTGAAGCTGCTCCAGAGCGCCAAAGCCAATGCGGTCAACAACCACGACATGTTTGAAGATAGCCTCTTTGTCGCCCGCGTCGAGGTTAACGAAGGGCCAACGCTCAAACGTTATCTGCCCCGGGCACGGGGACGCGCCGATCTATTGCGCAAGCGCACATCTCATATCACCATCACCCTGGAGGAGAGAAGTGGGTAATAAGATCAACCCCTTGGGGTTTCGTCTCGGCGTCAACAAACAGCCGTCAGCGCGCTGGTATGCCAATGCAAAAGCTTATCCCACGTTACTCGGAGAGGACGAGTTGATCCGCAGGAGCGTGATGGAAGACGTAGGGCATGCTGGAATTGCGCGGATTGACATCGAGCGGGCAGCTCACAACATCAATATTGTGATCTTGACGGCCAAGCCTGGTGTCGTGATCGGTCGGGGCGGTGAATCGATCAAGGCGTTGCGTACACGTCTTGACCAACTGGTGAACGGAACCATCGCCGTCAATGTCCAGGAAGTAGCCAATGCCACGACTAGCGCGGGCCTGATTGCGCAACGAATCGCGGAGCAGCTCGAGCGGCGCTTCGCCTTCCGTAGGGCGATGAAGCAAGCCGTTCAACGCACCATGGAGGCTGGCGCCAAAGGGGTCAAGGTGCGTTGTGCCGGTCGGCTTGGGGGTTCTGAGCAGGCGCGTCCAGAGTGGTACAGCGATGGGCGGGTACCGCTTCAGACACTGCGTGCCGACATCGATTATGGTACGGCTGAGGCTCAGACCACTTACGGTGTAATCGGCGTGAAGGCTTGGGTTTTTCACGGTGAAATCGTTGGCGGTAAGCAACGTCGGGCAGCGACGATTCCCAGGCCTCGCCAAGATGCCGATAAGCGTAGGCGTAGACCGCAGGCGCGCCGTCGTGATGGTAGACGAGGCGAGCGTGCGCGGGTAAAAAGGGATCGTTAAATGCTACTACCAAAACGAGTCAAATACCGCAAGCAGTTCCGGGGACGTATGAAAGGTGCGACCAAGGGCGGCGACTATGTGAGCTTTGGTGATTTCGGCCTCGTAGCGATGGAACCTGCCTGGGTGACCTCGAATCAAATCGAAGCATGCCGGGTTGCAATGAGCCGCTTTTTTCGCCGTGGTGGTAAGATCTACATCCGCATCTTTCCCGATAAGCCGGTTACCAAGAAGCCTCAAGAAGTGCGTATGGGTAAGGGCAAGGGTGCGGTCGAGCACTGGGTCGCTGTAGTCAAGCCTGGTCGCGTCCTCTTCGAGGTCGCAAACGTTACCGAGGACCAGGCGCGTGAAGCATTTCGTCTCGCTGGTCACAAGTTACCGATCAAGACCAGAATGGTCGAGCGTGAGGTCTACGATGAAGCCCAATGAGATTCGAAATCTGACACTCGACGAAATTCGGGACGAAGTGGACAAGCGGCGTGAGGAGCTTCTGGACCTTCGTTTCCAAACGAAGGTTGGACAGGCGAGCAATCCACGTCGGATTCGCACCGCCAAGCGTGAAATCGCACGCCTTCTTACCGTCGCTAGGGAGATGGCTGGAGTGTCGAGATGAAAAAGGTATTGCAGGGTCGTGTCGTGAGCGACAAGGCCGAAAAAACGGTAACCGTCAACGTTGAGAGGCGGTTCAAGCATCCGCTTTACGGCAAGGTAGTAACGGTATCGAAGAAGTATTTAGCCCACGATGAAGAGAACGCTTACCAAGTCGGAGATCTTGTACAGATTACCGGTAGCCGGCCGATCAGTCGCCGGAAACGGTTTACCGTCACAGGGCTTCTGGAAAGGGCCAAGGCCTAACCGGTGAGTGGTTCGGGTATTGGAGGGGGTTGATGATTCAACAAGAAACCACTCTCGATGTGGCTGACAACTCTGGTGCGCGACGTATTCAGTGTATACGTGTGCTCGGCACCGGCCGCCAGTTTGTAGGAGGTGTGGGTGACATCATCGTTGCTGCTGTGAAGGATGCCATCCCACGGGCCGAAGTCAAAAAGGGTGATGTTGTCAGAGCGGTTATCGTGCGTACAAAAAAAGAGGTCAATCGCAAAGACGGTTCGTCGATACGATTCGATTCCAATGCGGCGGTCATCATCAATAACCAGAACGAGCCGCGAGGCACGCGAGTCTTTGGCCCTGTAGCGAGGGAATTACGTGAGAAACGCTTTATGCGTATCGTCTCGTTGGCGCCGGAGGTGTTGTAGATGGCTCGGACGAAGGTGCGACTCAAGCGAGGTGACGAGGTTCGTGTCGTCACCGGTAAGCACAAAGGGTCTGAGGGCAAGGTGATGAAGGTCTTTCCAGACGAAAATCGCGTCATTGTTGAGAACGTGAATGTTATCAAAAAGGCGCAACGCCCCACCCAGGAGAACCCACGTGGGGGGTTTCGGGAGCAAGAATCTCCTATTCACGCCAGCAATGTCAGGCTCCTCGATCCGCAGACCGGAGAGTTGACGCGTATCGGTCATAAGTTTCTCGAATCTGGAGAGAGGGTTCGCATCAGTCGCAAGACCGGCGCTCAGCTCGAGGATTGATGGGATTGACATGGAAAAGATAACACTGCCTTTGAAGGAGCGCTACAAGGACAACGTGATTGCCACCCTGAGGGATCGCCACGGGTATGAAAACATCATGGCTGTGCCGAGGCTAGAGAAGATCGTGATCAATATGGGTCTCGGTGAGGCCAGAGAAGATTCGAAGGTTCTCGAGCGCGCCTCGAAGGAGCTCGCGCAGGTTGCGTTGCAGCGTCCTATTGTGACCAAGGCCAAGAAGTCCGTATCGAACTTCAAGGTGAGGACCGGCATGTCGATCGGTTTGAAAGTAACCTTGCGCAAGGATCGAATGTGGGCGTTTCTGGACAAATTGATCAATATCGCCCTACCACGAGTTCGTGATTTTCGCGGGTTATCACCCGATAGCTTCGACGGTCGTGGAAACTACAGTTTGGGCATCAAAGAACAGCTCGTCTTTCCGGAGCTGACCTACGATCAGGTCGATGCCGTACGCGGCATGGATATTACGATTGTGACGACGGCTCATACGGATGAGGAGGGGAGGAGCCTCTTAGGGCTTCTCGGTATGCCATTTAGGCAATAAGGGGACAGATTGTGGCCACCAAAGCACAGATGGAAAAGGCAAAAGGCAAAGCCAAATTTTCGGCCCGGCAGGTCAATCGGTGCCAGCGCTGTGGCAGGGCTCGCAGCTTTATGCGTTCGTTTGGGTTGTGCAGGATCTGCATGAGGGAGATGGCTCATAAGGGATATCTGCCAGGGGTAACGAAGTCGAGTTGGTAGAGAGAGGCACACGCGCCATAGGGGCCAGCTCGTGATGATTTGGGTATTGAGGTGCTTAATAAAAAGAGAAACCACACACAAAGAAGGGGTCTAGGTCGGTACGCTTGCGCCGAAACCAGCCTCGTGGAGGAAGAAACATGCAAACCGATCCGATAGCCGATATGCTTACGCGAATACGTAATGGCTTGGCCATTGCCGTGGCGAGTGTCGATGTGCCTGCGAGTAGGTTTAAGCGTGCCTTGGCGGATATTCTGGTTCGAGAGGGATACCTAAAAGCCTTCGAGGAGACAGTTGTTGCGGGGCATCCTGTATTGCGCATCTATCTTAAGTATGGTCCGCGTCGCTCTTCGATCATCCACTCGCTCAGGCGTGTCTCGTCTCCCGGGCGTAGGGCCTACACCAAAGCAAAATCGGTACCGGTCGTGCGTGGAGGTCTCGGAATAGCAATCATTTCGACCCCACAAGGGTTGCTGGTCGATCGTGAAGCCCGGCGAAACAATGTTGGTGGCGAAGTCGTTTGTGAGGTTTGGTGATATGTCTAGAATCGGTCGCTTGCCCATCCCCGTGCCGAAAGGTGTCGAGATCACCATCGAATCACAAGAGATTTCGGTCCGTGGCCCGAAAGGGCAGCTTAGCGTTCCCGTGAATGAGCGCTTGGAGGTTACGCGTGATGGTGACCAGCTGATCGTACAGCGTCCGAGTGACCACCGCTTCGATCGTTCCCAACACGGTCTGGCCCGTACCCTCATAGCCAACGCCATCACCGGAGTCGTTGAAGGGTTTTCTCGAAAACTCGAGATACAGGGTGTGGGTTATCGCTGTGCGATGAGTGGAAATCGCCTCGAGCTCGCCTTGGGCTATTCTCACCCCGTGCTCTTCGATCCACCCGAAGGGATAACGATTGTGGTCCCAGAACCGACCAAGATAACAGTCTCGGGGATCGACAAACAGCTTGTGGGACAGGTTGCTGCTGACATAAGATCGACTCGCCCACCCGACTCTTATCATGGGAAGGGTGTCCGTTATGAGGGTGAACAAGTACGTCTCAAGCCTGGGAAGGCAGTAGTGAGGTAGCAAAGATGGCAAATGCTGCTAGAGAGCGACGTGTGTTGAGGACGAGGAGACGTATTCGAACGCCTGTAGATAACGGTCGATTGCGCCTCACTGTGTTTCGAAGCGCTAAGCACATCTACGCCCAAGTCGTTGATGACAATGCGGGTCGTACTGTGGTCGAGGCGAACAGCAAGAGTTTGGCGCCGAAGGGTTCGAAGGTTGAGCAGGCTCATTCGGTGGGGAAGGCATTGGCCGAACGCGCCGGAACTGCAGGGGTTGGGCGCGTAGTTTTCGATCGAGGGGCTTACCGGTACCATGGCAGGGTCAAGGCGCTTGCTGAAGGAGCACGTGAAGGAGGCTTGGACTTCTAATGGCTGATGCTGATTTTGAAGATAAAGTGATCTTCATTCGCCGTACGGCGAAAACCTATAAAGGGGGACGTCGCTTCCGGTTCGGGGCCATGGTCGCCATAGGAGATCGTAATGGGCGTGTGGGGGTCGGACTCGGAAAGGCGAAGGAAGTCCCGGCTGCCGTGCAAAAGGGTCAGTACGTTGCCAGACGGAACCTCATCGAAGTCCCGATCGAAGAGCCGGGAACTATCCCTCATGCGGTGATCGGGAGGCACGGGACGAGCCAGGTCTTACTCAAACCAGCTGGTGCGGGTACAGGTGTGATAGCAGGGAGTGTGCCACGCGCCATCGTAGAACTCGCTGGGTTGAGGAATCTGCTTACCAAAGAGCTCGGCTCAAGAAATCAGACCAATGTCGCCTACGCTGTAGTGGAAGGGCTCAAGCAACTGCGGACTTTTGAAGAGATGAGACAGGAACGGGAGGCTGCCAAGTGAAAATTACGCTAAAACGCAGCCTCATCGGTGAGACCAAGGACAAGCGGGCTACGGTTAGAGCCTTGGGTTTGAAAAAGACGGGCGATAGCCGAGAAGTCGCAGACACCGCCGATGTTCTCGGTATGGTTACCAAAGTCGCTTACCTATTAGAGATTGAAGGGCGGGAAAGCGCGTGAAACTCAACGAGCTACAACCACCGTCAGGTGCCAAAAAGACCAGGAGGCGCACTGCGCGAGGTCCGGGTAGCGGCCGAGGCAAAACTGCGGGCCGGGGGCACAAGGGTCAGAAGAGTCGTAGCGGCTTTAGCCAGGGTTCTGGCTGGGAGGGGGGGCGTTCAAGGCTCGTCATGCGTCTCCCAAAACGAGGCTTTAACCGGTATAAGGTTCCTGCCCAGGTGGTTAATCTACGCGATTTGAATCGTCTCGACGATGGTGCCATCGTTACCCCAGAGCTGCTTTTCGAGCACGGCTTGGTGGGGTCGTTGAATCGTCCGATCAAGATTCTCGGAGATGGTGATCTAGAGACCAAAGGGTTGCAAGTCGAGATCGTTGCGTGCAGCCGTAGTGCAATCAGTTCGATAGAGGCTGCTGGGGGTAACGTGTCCACGGCCGTAGGGCCAGAGCCAGGGGAGACATCCTGATGCTCGCTGCTTTTCGCAATGCGCTAGTCATTCCCGACCTGCGTGCGAAGCTGCTTGTGACGATCGGCCTCTTGACCGTCTATCGGTTGATGGTTTTTATTCCCACGCCTGGTATCGATATCGAGCGCCTGCGGAGCGGAGGCTTCGGCCAGGGTGATATCTTTACCCTGCTGAACTTCATCTCCGGGGGTAATTTCGAGGTCTTTTCAATCGCTGCGCTCGGGGTTATTCCCTATATTACCGCTAGCATCATCATTCAACTCCTCACTTCCACCTATCCTCCGTTGGAGCGGTTGGCGCGAGAAGGTGAAGAGGGTAGGCGGAAGATCACCCAGTACACGCGCTATGGTGCGACGGCTCTCGGAGCGATCCAAGCTCTCTTTCTGGCCATCGCATTGCTCGGGCCGAGTGGGGCGTTGAAAGTTGGATGGAGCAACGGTCCATTTTTCTGGTTCATCGTAGTGCTGACGCAGGTAGCGGGAATCTCGCTGGTGATGTGGTTGGGTGAAAAGATTAGTGAATACGGCGTTGGAAACGGGATCTCACTCATCATTTATGCTGGGATTGTGGCCGCATTTCCGAATGCTATTTCACAGCAGTTTGCCCTCATCTCCAGGGGGGAAGCCAACATCTTTGGGCTGATCATCTATATGGCGCTGCTGATCGTCGCAATCAGCGGCATGGTAATGGTCCAACAAGCGGAACGGCGCATCCCGGTGCAATATGCACGGAAGGTCGTGGGGCGCAAGGTGATGGGTGGGCAGAGCACCTATATCCCCTTGCGTGTCAATGCTGCGGGTGTGATCCCCATCATCTTTGCAGTTTCCATTATCATCTTGCCCCAGACGATTATCGGGTCTTTCCCTAACGTAGGGTGGCTTCAGCTGGTAGGGGCTTGGTTCAATCCAGGGCAGTGGCAGGGTCTCATTACCAGCACGCTTCTCATCATGGCGTTCACCTACTTCTATACTCAAATTTCGTTCGATCCGCGGCGTATCAGTGAGAACCTGCGCGAGTATGGTGGCTTCGTCCCGGGTGTTCGGCCTGGGCAGCCAACGACCGAACACCTCACCCGGATCACCACCCGCATCACCCTCTGGGGCGCGCTTTTTCTCGGTGCTGTGAATGCGTTGCCACAGACGCTCGGGTGGGCTACTGGCACGGGCCAGCTCTCCTTCGCCTTTTCAGGCACCGGTCTGCTGATCGTAGTGGGTGTTGCACTCGATACGTTGCGACAGATCGAATCCCAGCTGATGATGAGGCACTACGAAGGATTTGTTAGCAAGGGACGTATCCGTGGTAGGGGGAGGCGCTTCTAGTGCGCACTGGCGAAGTGCTGATTTTGATGGGTCCACCAGGTGCTGGAAAGGGGACCCAAGCTGAACGGTTGGCAGCTTCACGTTGTCTCACGAAGCTTTCGACTGGAGATATGCTCCGTGATCACGTGCAGCGTGAAACCGAACTCGGTCTTAAGGCCAGGGCTATTATGGACCGTGGCGACTTGGTTTCCGACGACCTTATCGTGGCCATGGTTCGCTCAGAGCTAGAAACCCAGGAGCCTGTCAGGGTCTTGCTCGACGGTTTTCCGCGCACGACGCCACAAGCCGAAGCTCTGGATACCTTACTCGCCGAGTTCAACAGCGAAGTCTCAGCTGCTATCGCGTTAGATGTGGTTGAGGATGTTCTTGTTCAGCGTCTGCTCGGCCGTGCTGAGCAAGAAGGACGTAGTGACGATAACGAGGAGACGATTCGCAAGCGTATGCACGTGTATAACGAGAAGACCGCACCGCTTTTACGGTACTACCAGGTGCGCTGCTGTCTCAGCGTTATCGATGGAGTCGGGTCGATGGACGAGGTGTTCGATCGCATATCTGAGGTTTTGCCTTGATACTCAAGCGGTTCAAGGAGATCGAGTTGATGGCGGAAGCAGCTGCCATCAACCGTAGAGCCTTACAGGCGGTCGAAGCGATCATGGCACCGGGCGTTTCTACAGCGGAATTAAACCGGATTGCTGAGGATACGATCGTTTCTCTAGGAGGGAGGCCTGCGTTCAAAGGGTATCGCGGATTTCCGGCGACACTCTGTACTTCGCTCAACGATGTTGTTGTACACGGGATTCCCAACGATCGTCTGCTCAGAGACGGGGACATTCTATCGATCGATATCGGTACGTTTTTTAGAGGCTATGCTGCTGATATGGCCAAGACCTATGCGATCGGAACGATCTCCCAGGAGGCGCAGCGCCTACTTGATGTAACGGAGCATTCGCTCTTTGCGGGTATCGCAGCTATCCGCGTAGGGGGGCGACTGGGCGACGTATCTGCTGCGGTACAGGCTGTGGTAGAGGAGGCTGGATTTTGGGTCGTCCGCGAGTTTGTCGGACACGGTATCGGGCGGGATTTTCACGAAGCCCCTGAAGTCCCAAATTTCGGTCGAGCCGGTAAAGGTCCTCTGCTCCGTCCCGGGCTCGTGCTCGCTATTGAACCGATGGTTACCCAGAGGCAAACGCGTGTGAAGATACTCGATGACCAATGGACGGCACCCACCGTAGATGGAAGCCTGGCGGCACATTTTGAACACACGGTTGCTATCACGAAAGACGGTCCTAGGGTGCTTACCGCTTACGATCCAGAACCGTTTGCCGTGAGTGGAGGAGGTGTCCATGGCGCATAAGAGATCGCGATCGCGACAACCGAGTAAACGTACGCGGTCAGAAGAGACCACGCAGGATACGATACGGACCGAGGGAGTGGTGCTCGAGGCTCGTCCCAACACCACGTTTCTGGTGCAGCTCGACGCCGGGCCAGAAATCCTCGCCCATGTGGGTGGGAAGATGCGGCGTCACTATATACGTATATTGCCAGGAGATCGAGTGGTGGTCGAGATAAGCACGTACGATCCGGAAAAAGGTCGTATTGTGTACCGTAAGTAGTGAGTAAGGTGGGAGTAGAGTCATGAAAGTAAGAGCATCCGTCAAACCGATGTGTGATAAGTGTAAGGTGGTCCGTAGGCACGGCAAAGTCTTCATTATCTGCTCGGTGAATCCCAAACACAAACAGAGACAGGGGTGAGAAGTGGCACGTATTGCAGGAGTAGATCTACCACGTGAAAAGCGCGTCGAGCACGCACTCCCCTATATTTATGGCATCGGCCTGAGCCGCTCGAAGGCGATTTTGGATAAGGCCGGGGTCGACCCCGATACACGAGTCAAGGATCTTACCGAAACCGAGGTCATCTCACTCCGCTCGATGGTCGAGAGTGAGTATAAGGTGGAGGGTGATTTAAGGCGCGAGGTTCAGGTCAATATCAAGCGGCTCATGGATATCGGGTCGTACCGAGGCCTGCGCCACCGTCGAGGTTTGCCGGTTCGGGGCCAGTCTAGTAAGACAAATGCTCGTACGCGCAAAGGTCCTCGTCGTACGGTGGCGGGCAAGAAGCGGGCTCCGAAAAAGTAACGCTACCAGGATAAGTTGAGGATATCTACATTATGGCGAAGGCAGCGAAATCAGCGAAAACCAAAAAGCGCGTCAAGCGGAGCCTTACCGAGGCCAAAGCTTACATCCACGCTAGCTATAACAACACCATCATCACCATCTCCGACATGAGTGGTAACACGGTGGCGTGGTCAAGTTCCGGCACCATCGGGTATAAGGGTTCGAAGAAGGGCACGCCGTATGCAGCTCAGCTCGCTGCGGCAGATGCCGTGAGAAAGGCACAGAATATGGGAGTGTCCCAGATCGATATTGTGATCCGAGGCACGGGTTCAGGTCGAGAGCAGGCGATCCGTTCGATTCAAGCAACCGGGGTAAACGTTCGGTCGATTATCGACGACACACCGGCTCCACATAACGGTTGTCGCCCGCGTAAGCGCAAGCGTCAATGATTGGTTGGTGAAGGAGTACTATGGGTCGCTACAGAGGTCCAGCGGTAAAGATTTGTCGGCGTGAAGGTGTAAACCTCGTTGAGACGCCCAAAGCACAGCGCTATATGGAGCGCCGGCCGTATCCTCCCGGACAACACGGCCAGCGTCGTCGCCGTAAACCGAGTGACTACGGCGTTCGGTTGAGAGAGAAGCAGAAGCTCCGCTTTCTCTACAATATGAGCGAAAAGCAGTTCCACAATCTCTTCAATGAGGCGGTCAAAAAGCAAGGGGCGACAGGTGCAGTCTTTCTCCAGCTCCTCGAGTCGCGCCTAGACAATGTGGTGTACCGTCTCGGTATTGCACACACGCGTCGCCAAGCACGGCAGTTCGTTGCCCATGGCCACATCGTGGTCAATGGAAAGCGAATCGATATTCCATCTTACCGTGTGAAACCGGGTGATGAGGTGGCGGTAGCCCAGAAAAGGCGCAATAATCCCTTTATCCGTGCCAATGTCGAGGAGCGCAAGCGCGGTAGGATGAGTCCCTGGCTCGAGTTCGACAGTGAAAAGCTTACTGGGAAATTTCTGCACCTGCCGGATCGTGAAGATATCGTCGTGCCGGTGAACGAACTACAGGTCATCGAGTACTACTCCAGGTAGTCGCCCCAGCCTGCAGGTACTCGAGAGGGGATCATCTTGATACAGATCAAACCTGAATTCAAAGCTAAAGCCACGGACAAGTACGGAGAGTTTGTGGTCGAGCCCCTGCCGAGGGGCTATGGAGTCACGCTCGGCAATCCGCTGAGGAGACTCTTGCTCTCTTCGATTCCGGGGTCGGCGGTAACGAGCGTCTATATTGAAGACGTGCTCCACGAGTTTTCAACGATAGAAGGACTGAAAGAGGATGTTATGCAGATCATCCTCAATCTAAAAGAGCTCGTGGTGAGATTGCACGATGACGAGCCGATCACCCTGACCTTACGGGCTGAGACCGAGGGCGATGTGACTGCGGGGCAATTCGACTGTCCCCCCAACGCCGAGGTAGTCAATCCAGAGCTTCACATCGCTACTATTACCAAAGGTGGCAAATTAGTCATGGAAGTCCGGGTGGAGCCCGGTGTGGGGTACGTGCCTGCTGAAATACACGGTACAAAGGATCGCATCAATTCGATCCCGGTAGATGCGGTGTTTACTCCGGTTCGTCGGGTGGCCTATCGTGTGGAAGATACCCGCGTGGGTCAGAAAACCGACCTCGACCGATTGGTGTTGCGTATCTGGACGGATGGGAGTATCGGTCCGCGCGAAACACTCGATCAAGCCGTAGAGATTCTCCGAAGTCAGTTGTCCGTTTTTGGCAGCGAAGTGAGTGAGGAGAGTCTCGAGGTGGCTCCGACGATCAGTATTTCGAGTATGGTAAACGAAGAGACTCCGGTCCCTGCTGACCAGGTTCAGATGAGCCTGGAAAGCCTCGAGCTCTCTAGCCGTGTTTTGCACTCCTTGCAAGAGGAGGGCATCGATTCGGTGAACGCCCTGCTGGCCCTATCTGAACGCGACCTCAAAAAGGTTGGGGGGGTCGGTGAGAAGTCGCTCGAGGAGATCAAAGAGCGACTGTCTGTACGTGGGCTAAAGTTGAAGGGGTAATGGAATGAGACATCTTTCTCGAGGGCGGAAACTGAACCGCCACAGCAGCCATCGGACCGCCTTAGCCCGTAGCCAGGCGACATCCCTTTTTAGGCACGGTCGGATCAAGACGACCTTGGCAAAGGCCAAGAACCTTCAACCCTATGTGGAGAAACTCATTACCACAGCTCGAAAAGGTGACTTGCACGCCAGGAGGCTGGTGGCAAAAGAGATCCACGACCAGGAAGTGTTGCGAAAGCTCTTTGATGATATCGCCCCCTCTTTCTCGGGGCGTAATGGGGGGTATACGCGCATCTACCGTATGGTGCCGAGGCAGGGTGACAACGCCCAGCAAGCGCTGATCGAGCTGCTGCCGACCGAGTAAGAACAAGTAAGGAGGCGCGGTTCCAATCGATCTGGTGGGCCGGAGCGCGAACAGGTGTCCGGCGTCGCCTGGGTAGGGTTCGATCGAAAGGTCGGGCCCTTATCGTCGTAACAGCCTCGCGAAGCTCTCTCCCTCGCCCCGCCACTCTACATGGAGAAGCTCGGCTACGGTTGCACCGACGTCTGCAAAACTCGAGCGTGTTCCGATTGGGCAGGGGTGGATACTAGGCCCAAACGCAAGGAGAAGTCCGTACTCGCGAGTGTGGTCGCTACCTGGCCAGGTGGGGTCGTTCCCATGGTCACTCACAAGCATTAGCACATCGTCCCCTCGTAGGACGTCGAGTAGATCCTTGAGTCGTGAGTCGACTTCTAGCAGTGCCTGGGCGTACCCACTCGGATCTCTTCGGTGTCCGTAGAGCGAGTCGAACTCGACCAGGTTACAAAACACCAACCCGTCAGGGTGCTTCTTTATTTCCTCGATCGTCTTCTCGATTCCAGCTCGATTGGAGCCGGTCTTTACCTCTTTTGTAAAGCCTTGATGGCTATAGATGTCGGGGATCTTCCCTAACCCGATGACCTCTTTGCCGGAGGCCTTGATCGCATCGAGGATCGTCTTGTGAGGAGGGGGAAGCGAGTAGTCTCTACGTGCTTCACCGAGCCGAGTGAAGTTTCCCGGCACTCCCTTGAATGGCCTGGCGATCACGCGTGCGACGGCGTGCTCCCCCTGCAAGATCGTTCGGGCTTGCTCGCACCAGCGGTAGAGCGTTTCTAGGGGGACGATGTCGACGTGTGCGGCGATTTGGAAGACGCTGTCGGCGCTCGTATAGACAATGGGTGAACCGCTCTCGAGGTGAGATACCCCGAGTTCTTCTATGATTGCTGTGCCCGAGGCGGATACATTTCCCAAGTGGTTTGCTCCCGTAACGCGATCAAACGCTTCCATCACTTCGGCCGGAAAGTGTTGGAAGGTGCGAAAGGCGTGCTCGAGCACCACTCCCATAAACTCCCAGTGCCCGGTCGTCGTGTCTTTCCCTGACGAACGCTCGTGAAGTCGGCCGTGTGCGGCTAGGGGGGCTGGGATGCTGGCGATGCTGGTGACGCCTTCGATGTTGCCGAGACCGAGCCTCTGGAAGCCAGGAAGTTCGGTACCCGTTACCTTGAGTGTGTGGTCTAGGGTATGGGCACCGCTGTCCCCGAACTCGTCAGCATCGGGCAAGGAACCGATACCGACAGAATCCAGGACCAGCAACGTAACGGTCATGAGCCAGTATACGTCTTGCACAAAATCACGAGGTCATAATGGGGGGGTGCTATCGTTCTCACAGCGGGTGCAGCAGACGGTAAGCGACCTGGTTCCGGGAGCCCAAAGCATCGTCGTAGCCGTGTCTGGTGGAGCCGATTCAGTCGCCCTACTTCGAGCCATGGTCGACGGGCCGTGGCATTTGGTTGTGGCCCATTTCGATCATGGACTCCGTCCCACCTCGTCTTTTGACACCCGTTTTGTTGAGACGCTTGCCGATCGCTTGGGGCTGCGGGTGCTCTGTGAACGCGTTGAGGTGGCAGAGATCGCTCGTGCCAGGGGTTGGAACCTCGAGAGTGCAGCCCGGCGCCTGAGATATGCCTTCCTTTTTCGTGTGGCGCAGCGCGTTGGTGCAGAGGCAGTTGCTACCGGGCACACCATGAACGACCAAGCGGAGACGGTGATGATGCAGCTTTTACGTGGGTCGGCGTACCTCAGCGGCATGCCTGCGAAACGTGGACGGCTGATTCGGCCCTTGCTCGATGTAAGTCGGGAGGAGGTGCTCTCTTACCTGGCCCGTTTGGAGCAGGCTTACTGCAACGATCGAAGCAATCTGGACATCAGCCGAACGCGTGCTTGGCTTCGTCATCTGGTGTTCCCTATTTTGCAAAGGCGTTACGACGGTGTCGTAAAGACCATTACATCTCTGTCTCAACTGCAGAGGGATCAAAAGGAATCGATCCAATCTAGTGCCAGCCGTTTCCTCCAAAGTGAAGGGGTCGACGCGAGCGAACTATGTCGAGTACCACCTGCTGTGCAGCGTGAGGCGATAGCCGGCTTGCTTCGGTGTTCGGGCGCGTCGGTGAATCTGGAGCGAATCGAAGCGGTACGTAGCGCCATTGGAGAGATGTCGCCGCGTCGTTTCCAGCTGGCTAAGGACCTCATGGTAAGAGTCGCTTATGGGAAGATCGCAGTTATTCGGACCAGACCGCGTCGGTTCGAACCAGAGCCTGTCACCCGGTCCGATCAGTTGCCCGCGGGACTTGCAGAAGATCTTCTCGAAAGCTATCCCGATCTGGTCTATCGTACCCGCCAACCTGGTGATCGGATCCGTTTGCCTTTCGGAAGCAAGAAGGTGGGTAGGCTGATGATCGACCGCAAGGTTCCTCGTGAAGAACGTGACGAGATCATCCTGCTCGCTTCAGGTAGTGAGGTTTTGTGGATAGAAGGGATCGGTTCTGCGTCGGGTGTGGGGCGTTCGCCCATCGATCCGGATCTGGTCTTTATGCAGAGGGCAATCTCCCAAGCTCGACAAGCACAAGACCAGCGGGAGCTCCCTGTCGGTGCGGTTGTTGTCAAAGAGGGGCAGGTTTTGGCCGAGGGCCATAATCGTACCGAGGCATTATCTGATCCCACTGCTCATGCGGAGCTCGTGGCGATTCGTGCGGCTGCAGGTAGCCACGGGGATTGGCGCTTGAGTGGGGCGACGCTCTATGTCACCCTCGAACCCTGTCCCATGTGTTTGGGGGCGGTGTTGCAGGCTCATCTCAAGCGAGTCGTCTTTGGAGCCTCAAACAAGCGAGATGGGGCCTTGGGAACGATCGTCGACCTCCGCTGTTTTGCGTGGAAGCGTAGTCTCGAGGTGAGGCGAGGTGTCCTTGAGGCTTCCTGTTCAGAACTGCTAATCGATTTTTTCAAAACGCGCCGCTCGGAGGCCTGAGACTCGCCTACAAACAGGCTGTGTCGGGTGCTCGCCGTGTGAATCATGGCTCTGTCTCGGTATCGCGTTTTCAAGCTGATGGGTGCGGAACCTGCTCTGGTGTGGACAAGCTAGCTGCAAATTCGATGTAGTCCGGTACAATACATCCGTGAGGATACGCAATTTCTCGATCATCGCTCATGTAGATCATGGTAAGTCCACGCTAGCCGACCGAATTTTGGATCTGACCGAGACCGTTTCGGTGCGCGATCGCAAAGATCAAATGCTCGATACCCTGGAGCTCGAACGGGAACGTGGCATCACAATCAAGGCGACCCCGATCCGGCTCCACTACACCGGTCGTGATGGGATAGCGTACCTCTTCAACCTGATCGATACCCCGGGTCACGTCGATTTCAACTACGAGGTGTCTCGGGCGTTGCGGGCTTGTGAAGGTGTGATCCTGGTAGTCGATGCCAGTCAAGGCGTGGAGGCCCAGACCATTCAGAACGCCTACCTGGCCTTTGACAACGGCCTCGAAATTCTACCAGTGATTAACAAGATCGATCTACCGAACGCCGATCCGGAGGGTGCTATTGCTGAGCTAGAGGAGATCGTCGGTATTCCTGCGGATCATGCCGTGAAGGTGTCTGCGAAGACTGGTGAAAATGTCGAAGCCGTTCTCGAAGCGATCATCGAACTTTTGCCTGAGCCGACCGGCGACCCGAGTGCGCCACTCCGCAGTCTGATTTTTGATGCCGTTTACGACAGCTACCAGGGCGTGATCCCTTTCATCCGTGTCTTCGACGGTAGTTTGAGGCGTGGTGATGTCGTGCGGATCATCAGTACCGGTAAAGCTTTTGAAGTGGACCAAGTCGGGTTCTTCCAGCCGGAGCCGGCGGTATCTGATTCGCTCGGTCCAGGTGAGGTGGGTTGGTTTACAGCCAGCATCAAAGATATCAATGACACGCAGATCGGTGACACCGTAACCTCTGCAGGGAACCCTTGCAAGGATATTATCCCCGGCTTCAAGCCTGCCCAGCCTGTTGTTTTTAGTGGACTCTACCCTACAGACTCAGAGGACTACGGTCGCATGCGAGAGGCCCTGGAAAAACTCAGCCTCAACGATGCGGCTTTTACCTTCGAACCCGAGACCAGCGAGGCGCTCGGCTTCGGATTTCGGTGTGGGTTTTTGGGCCTGCTCCATGCCGATATCGTTCAGGCTAGGCTCGAGCGTGAGTTCGGACTCAATCTCATCGCTACAGCCCCGGCCGTCGTCTACGAGATCAAGACCACAGATGGTCGGATCCGGCGTATTCAGAATCCTTCGGAGTTACCTCCACCCGATGTGACGGAGACGATCAGCGAGCCCTACGTGATGATGAGCGTGTTTTCACCTGAAGAGTATATCGGTGGGATCATGAAATTGCTTCAGGATCGTCGTGGTGTGATGAAGGATATGGTCTATCATGGGCGCCGAGTCGAACTTCGTTATGAGGTACCTTTTGGAGAAATCCTGTACGATTTCCACGATCGCCTAAAGAGCCTGAGTCGTGGGTATGCAAGTATGGACTACGATTTTTTGGATTATCGCCCCGGTAGTCTGGTCAGGCTCGACATCCTTGTAAACGAGGACAAGGTCGATGCACTTTCGGTGATTGCGCATCGCGACAAGGCCTATGAAGTCGGTCGAAAGATTGTCGATAAGATGGCGACGGTGATTCCGCGTCAGCTCTTTGCGGTTCCCATTCAGGCGGCGATTTCCGGTAAGGTTGTGGCTCGCGCTACCGTACGGGCATTTCGAAAGGATGTGACCGCAAAGTGTTACGGTGGAGATATCACGCGCAAACGTAAATTGTTGGAAAAGCAGAAGAAGGGTAAGGCTAGGATGAAGCAACTCGGTTCCGTGGAGGTTCCACAAGAAGCCTTTTTGGCGGTGCTTTCGGGAGACGAGTAATGGTGGTGGCGGTACGTAGGAGGTTCGGCACCAGCCTCCGAGTTCAGACGGCGCTCGTCATCATCGTGTTATCGGCCCTACCTAATTTGGTGATGGCGACGACCGTTCTTCTGCCTGCTTACCAACGCGCTGGTGAGTTGACGCCTGCGACGTGGATGAGCCTCATTTTGTGGATGGTCGGTGTAGTCATGATCTCGGCCGCCATCGGATTTTTGCTGTCGAAACGCTTGCTCGAGCCTCTTTTGAATCTCGGCCGTGATGTCTCTGTGCTTCCACAGACGGTGAGGCGCTTGGCAGCGGCTCGGCTCCCCGTATCTGGCAAGGAGCCCCATGAGGTGCTTTCCTTGAAACATTCCTTTAACGATCTACTTGAGCAGGTCCAACTAGAGCAGTCGAGGCGCAACGCATTTATGGCGACTCTGATGCACGATTTGAAAACGCCGCTGATCGCTGCCAATCACCTGCTCGATGTCGTGCTCGATGATCAGCATCTCAGTCGCGAAGAACGCGTCGAGGTCGTTTCTCAGCTGGTAGATGAGAACCAGGCGCTGATCGATCTCGTCCAGAAAATGGTGGATGCACATAGGTTTGAGCGAGAAGATGTGGCTCTGAAGCGCCAGGTGACCCCGCTTGGAACGCTTATCGAGGCGATCGTAGCTCGCATGAGACCGCTGGCAGAAGAGCGTGGAATCCAGCTGGAGGTACGAGGTGAGGCTACAGTCAGCGTCGATCCCAAAGAGTTTGAGCGGGCCCTCTATAATTTGCTAAGTAATGCGGTCAGATATGCCCATTCGAGAATTACGATCGAGATATATTCGGGTGTCGTTCGTCTGAGTGATGATGGCCCAGGTCTACCTGCCCCTTTAGAAAAGCTGGCTCAGCCGTTTAGCATTCAACCCGTCGAGATTGCGGGAGAACGGTATCCGGCAGGTGCGGGTGGATTAGGGTTGTTTATCGCTCGCCGTATCGTCGAGGCGCACGGTGGGAAGCTGGTGACTGAGATGACCGGCGGCAAGGGTACCGTGATTCTCATTTATGTCGGGTCTGGGGTGCGGTGACACGATTGCGAGTTCTCATCGCTGATGACCATCCCCTCTTTCGGATGGGGTTGGCTTATGCTTTGAAGGCCCAAGGGTTCGAGGTCATTGGTGAGGCCTCCAACGGTCGTGAGGTCGTGGAGGTGTGTCGATCCTCGGCAATTGACGTGGTGCTACTAGATGTAAAAATGCCTGTCATGGACGGTATTGAGGCGTGTAAGGCGATTCGGGAGCTCGAGCCTGCGCCGCTGGCTGTAATGTTGACGACTTTCGATGAGCCGGCTATTATTCAGGCTTCGCAAGAGGCCGGAGCGGTCGCGTACCTCACCAAGGAAACGCCCCCGGCAAAGCTGGCTCGACTCTTGAGAAGAATCATGGAGGAGCCTGACCGCGATTGGATGCCGAGGGTGGAGGTTCCTGCTTTGACGGGTCGTGAAGCCCAGGTTCTCGAGCTTCTGGCTGAGGGATGCAGTAATAAAGAGATGGCCAAACGCCTCGACATCAGTCCGCAAACCGTGAAAGATTACCTCAATGGTGTCTACCGTAAGCTAGACGTACGGGACCGTGTT
This sequence comes from Trueperaceae bacterium, assembly GCA_020354625.1. GTDB lineage: Bacteria > Deinococcota > Deinococci > Deinococcales > Trueperaceae. The sequence continues at coordinate 3,364,499 of CP070651.1, read as the reverse complement.
TCTGCGTTGCGACGCGCCCAGCAGCTTGGACTTTTGCCGTGATGTCGGCATCGCGATCTGCGTCGATGCCGTAGGCTCGGAAGACGAGCGCGGGCGTTCTGCCGGCCTGGAGCGAGCGGAAGACTCGTTCGGTCTGGTGATGGCAGGGTAGATCGAGACGGCCTGCGCCATGGAGAGAGATGGCGCGCAAGCACGGTACGACCCTTGTAGAACTCTGTGTTGTCATAGCGCTTTTCGGGCTGCTGCTCCTATTTGCAGGAGTCGGTGTTCGTGGTGGTGGGTCGAGGCTTATGGCGAGCGATGTCAAGGCACTCCTGCTGGCCGCACGATTCGAAGCGGTGAAACGAGATGTCCCGGTCGCGGTGGTGTGGCAGCCTGAAGCGTCTGCTTTCGCTATGAGGGTCGATCCGCTGGCCGATTCTTTGGCGACGCTTTGTCGTAGCGGGACGATTCTAGAACGCGTGCGTTCCGAGATCTACAGCGGGGTGTCGGTTACACGGCGCTTGCGAGATGATTTAGTCTGGCTGCCCACAGGTTTGGCCCGCACGTGTCAAGGGGGTGGCGTCTTCAACGGCACCATCGTACTCGAAGACGGCCGGCTCACCTACAAAGTGGTGATATCTAGGGCGGGTCGAGTGCGTACGGAGGCGGTTCAATGAATCGGTCGGGATTGACCTTGGTAGAAGTCATGGTAGCTTTCTCTCTGTTGGCTCTGGGGGTCCTGGTCCTCGTGGCTGGCCAGCTTAGCGCCGTGCGCTGGAGCGCTGAGGCGAGGGCCTTGCAACTCCTCGTCGATACGGCTCAAGCGGAGCTTGCGTTGCAGCGTGCTTCGGCGACGGGAGCCCTCGCTCCCACACCGTGCCGCACGCCCATGCCGGAGCGGGTGGGGATAGTGGAAGGAGATGGAATCGACTGCCGTGTCGAGCGGATCTGGTGCGAACTCGTTGGGCTGGAGTTGGTGTGTGGGGACGGTCTGGTTGAGGGCCCGGCTGTCGAGATCAGAGTGACGGTTACGCTATCTGGGCACAGTTCTTTCACCCTAAGCACCTTGAACTGGGTCGGAGGATGAGCCGTGCGCCATCATCAGGGCCTCACCCTCCACGAATTCGTTCTGGTGCTCGCTCTTTTCGGCCTGTTGTTGTTGGGACTCGCCTCGATCACCTCTGCGTCCCAGCGTAGCTACCAGCAGAGTGAGTCGTCGGGTATGCGGCTCGCTTCAAGGCGGGCCGCAACCTCTTTGCTGAACTACGAGCTTGGGCTCGCCGGCTATACCGGTACGGGTCAGGCGGCTCTATGCCGGACTTGTACCGAAGTACTTCCTACGCTGACGGTACATAAAGGTGGGGAGGCATCCCAGCCGGATGCGATCACGGTACGTTATCTCGAAGATCGTTTCTTGGCAGAGCCGCAACAAAAGACGATCACCTTCGAGATCGGGCGTGATCGCCGAGGGCGCTCCAACCTCTACAGGCGCGAGGAATCGGCGGTACGCCAACCGGCCGTTGAGGATGTTATCGGTCTGAAGCTGCTCGGATATCTACGCCCTGATGGCTCGATGGTCGTCTCGACCCAAGTCACCCCCATTCCAGCTGATCTAAGCGGCCTAGTGCTCGAGCTGACGTTTGCATGGCAAGAGCAACACCGCTTCAATGTTGCTTTCAGCAACCTCCAACATCCACAACTCGAAGGGATGAGCCCATGAATCGTGCCGGTGTCGCACTCGTGACGAGTCTGATCGTCCTCGTTTCCGTGACGGCATTAGCAGGAAGCACACTCTTCTTGATCCGTTTTCAGTTCCGGATCGCCGAGAATGCTCGCTCTGCTGTTATGGTGCGTGCTCAGGTAGATGCCGGGCTCACCTCGGTTCTGGTGCTTCTCCACGAGCTCTTTGTCAGCGAGAATAGTTTGCCAGAAGTGTTGACTGAGACGCCCACCACGCAGGGGTATGAGTATCGTGTGGTCGACTACCAGCGTTACACATTCCGGAGTGCGAGATTGGCAGTCGAGGCGGGTAGCGGGGCGGGCCGCTTTAAAGGAGAGGCGCTCATACGTTTCGATCCCGGTGCTCCTGATGCGTTGTTTCGAACCGGTATCGTGGCGGGCGGTTCGATTGCAATGACTGGAGCGATCCGTTCAGCTGCGAACCTATGGGCAGGTGGAACGATCGATCTTTCCAATCTAGACACGCATTTTGAAGATCACGTCACAGCTAAGGCTGCAGGTGCAGACTGCCAGGTCGGATCGATCTCTTGCCCGACAGGCGTTGAATCACCAGTCGTGCCGGAGGTAGACTTCGAACACCTTAGGCGTGATGTGGCTTCAAGTGCTCGAGCTTGTAACCGGACCTTCTCGGGGCAAGACGTTGTGCTCACGCGACTCGACCGCGAAACCATCTGTCTTGAAGGGGGCGCTACGCTTACCGTCACAGAAGGGGTGGTCGACGCCTCGATTCTCGGTGATGCAAGCACTTCGGTCCGGTTAGATGGTGGTGCTGCCGGGGCTACGACCATTGTGAGTGGACAGGTCGTTTTCGGTACGGCGGAGCACATGTCAGGTGAAGTTGTGGTTGTTGCCAAGCAGGACCTGATGATAACCGGAGACATCGTGTCCTTCGATGATATGGTACGCAGCCTGTTCGCTACCGAAGGAACGGTGCAGTTTTCAGGTGCCAGTCAATTTAGTGGGGTTACGTGGTCGAACGGTGGTGTCGATTTGACAGGTCTTACCTCGTACCGTGGGGCGGTGGTTACACGTGGGGCGGTTACTGCGGCGGCAGCGGAAAGTTCGATGACGTTGAGTTTCGCAGCTGGCGTTGCAAATAGATATTTGCCTGGGAGCGGCCCTCCGATCCTTCGCTTGATCAGTCGTCGTTAGGGCTGTGGTTACCCAAGAGAGAGGCCTCCCCAGCAAAAAGGGGAGGCCCTGACAGTTGAGATTTTAGATCAGCGGAGTTCGTAAGAGAGCACCCGGAAGGTTGGATCGCCCGCCTTGTCGTTGATCTGACGCATGATCTCTGGCTTGTTATTGGCGGTATTGATGTAGACGATTTCGGACTTCTGACCCGCGGCGCAGTCGAGCCTGTCAGCAGCGCTGGTGGTACAGAATTGGCGAGTCACCACTTGGCCGAAGAGAACATTGTCCCTCACATTGCGGAAAACGCCTCCGGCGTAGATGGGTGCCATGACGAATTGGCCGCGTTGGTAGACATCGCTCTCGGCGACCAACGCCAGAACGTGGTTTGGGAAGCTGGTGGCGTCTTGGTTACTGCTATCGACATGGGGTACGAAGTCACCGTTGAGATCGAGGTTCCCGTAAAGCCCACTGCCGTCATCTTCGAGCACCAACGATGCGTTGTTGTTCACGCCGACGCGTCCATAAGAGCGTGCGACAAACTCGATATCGCGCGCCATCGTTACGTTGACCCCCTGCAGCCTTACGCTTCCGTGGACCTCGAGGACTGCGGGTGTGGTGCTGCCATCGAAGCGCAGGCCGTAACGCTTACCGTCTGCATCTGTGTAGGTGCAATCGAAGACCTGACTGTCCAGCACGAGTTCGGTTCCACTAAGCGCAGCTTGGCACGTTGCTAGATCGGTGAGATCACCCGCGTAGGCTGCCCCTTCTGGCCAGACGGGACCGCTTCCGCCTATGATAGTGAGACCATTGGTCTGAGTCTCATGATGGATACAGTCTCGCCAAGTGTCGAGTTGGCATTCGGCTCGGTTGGGCTCGCCGTCGAAGTCTGGGAAGTCGGGAGGGTTCGTGATGTCGAAGTGACTGAGTTCGTCGGTGCAGACACCTTTGTTGTTAGCGCATGTCGACAAAAATGTGTCGGTCGATACGATATCGTCTCTGCCACCATCGCTCACATAGACGCCCAAGAGCTTGTTATCAGGTGCGCCCAACACGCTACTACCACCGATCGCTACCTGGCCGTGTTCGACGCGGAGCATGGAGCAGAGATTTTCAGCCGTGTGGTTGGCGCTACTCACATAGTTCTTGGCAGGTATGCCTTGGCGGTTGGTGTAGGCCGTCTCATTGAGATCGTAACTGTTCAGCATGGAAAAATCACCGTTTGAGTTGATGAGCGTCTGTTCGGGCTGTGTGCGGTCGCCGACTACATAGACGCCACCGCGGATCGTAGCGCCACCGTTGATACTGCGGTTGTTGCCGCCGTCGCCGGTGAAGATGGCTTGCTCCAAGATACCTGAGTTCGTGATCAGAAAGGTCGCTCTGATAGTGGAGCGGGCGCCACCGGAGCGTCCTATCGACTGGACGCTGTAGAGGTTGTTGTTGCCCGGATCTCTGAAGACGGTGACGTCATAGGTACCGATCGGGGTGACGCCGTCTGCTTCGTAGACGATCTCCTGGGCGACTGTGAACTGGTTGTTGCTCCAGGCACTGAATCCGTCGCTCTTGTCTCGGTTCCAGTCGATCCCCTGACCTAGACGGTTGTAGCAAGCCGTACGTTCAGGGTTCGCGCCGGGCTCGAAATAGTCCTCTAACCAGCGGTAGTACTGGAAGAGCGAGGACTTGTACTTCTGGAGTCCGGCTTGTGCGGCGTAGTTGGCCTGGGTAAAGGTTGCGTCGTTGCGTGTGTTCCACAGCTCGATCTGGGTGGTAAAAAACGCTCCCAGGACCATG
>CP070651.1:3354665-3359758 GCA_020354625.1 Trueperaceae bacterium | reverse complement strand
TTCTTAACTCTGGCAATCGACGGTTCGAAGCGCATGTAGAAGGCGGTCATGAAACGAACACCTGACCGGAGACAGGCCTTCTGCATCGCCTCAGCCGCCTCCAGCGTCACCTCGATCGGCTTCTCACAAAGCACGTGGGCTCCCGCCTCGGCAGCCATCTCTACCAAAGGGCAGCGGCGCGCATTTTCCGGACAGACCACCACCCCGTCGAGGCCTTGTGACAGCAGATCCTGATGCTGGGCGAACCAGCGCACGCCGTACGACGCCTCAACCTCTCGGCCACGATGACGATCGGTATCAGAAATCCCGACCAGCTCGACACCTTTCGACGTGAGTAGATGCCTCAGATAGTCCTCGGCGTGAACGTGAGCGAAGCTCATGATGCCGACGCGCACTACACTACCTCCTCTAGGGTGACAGAGCGACCGGTCTTCATCGACTCTCTCACCGCCAGACCCACGCGCAACGCCTCGAGCGCCTCCTCAGCAGTGACCGCAAAAGGTTCATCCGTAAGAATCGCCCGATAGGCATGCCTGATCTGTACGGCATACGGATCCTCGGCAAACACCGTAAGGGGCAGACCCACTCGCTCCACCTCCTGAGGGCCTGAAGGCAGCAGATCGAGTCGGATCGAGTCGGTGTCGTCTGAAGCCCACTCGATCAAGCCGCTGGTTCCGGCGATATCGAGCGCTGTCCTGAACACGCCGGGTGGGTAGGCCCATCCCCCCTCAACAAGCGCCATGGCACCGCTCTTGAAGCGCAGCGTCGCCAGAGCATAATCTCCGGGCGCTCCAGGGCGCCCGCTGCGAACGGACTTGGCGAAGACGCGCTCCACCTCACCAGCCAACCAGCAGGCATAATCGAAATCGTGAACCATCAGATCGAGGACCATGCCGCCCGAGCGCACTTCATCCACGAACCAGTCGTCGCCGGATGAGGGCTGATAGGCGATGCGTTTGAGCCTGATCACCCCCAACTCACCGAGCTGGCCGGCAGCGACGATCTGCTGAGCTGCCAGATACTGAGGGAAAAAGCGGACCACCATGGCAATAAAGAGCCGCACACCGGCTTGCTCACAAGCGTCGATCATCGCCTTCCCATCTTCGAGCGTCAAGGCCACAGGCTTTTCACAGATCACGTGCTTCCCCGCTTCGGCAGCTCTGAGCGTCATCTCACAGTGCAGATCGGTCGGCACGCACAGATCGACGATATCGACCTGGCTCAAAAGCGCTTCGAAATTCTCGAAGGATCTCGTCCCGATTCGACTCGCCAAAGCTGCGGCTGAGGTACGACTCTTGGAGAGCACCCCTACGAGCTGAGCCCCGGTTGTAGCCCATGCGGCTGCGTGGGCTTGCCCCATCGAACCTGCCCCGACGATACCGACGCGCATCGTACTGCTCCTTCCCTTCTTGGCAAACACTTCGTGTGGTGTCGACCCCGGAGACGATAGCACAACCGCAGCTACTCGCGGCGCAGGCGCAGACCCATCGCTTCAAAATCCTCCCAAAGCTTCTCGGTCGCCCCTTCCCACCACAACCGCGCCTGTTTGCGCGCGACGTGCTCGGTCCAACCGTAACCATCTGGCCCGACGGGATCGACAGAAGCGGCAGGGAAGAGCTCATCGAAGGGGATGTGACGGGCGTGGTAGAAACCGCTCGAGATCACCTCTTGATCGTGCCGGTCGAGGAGCCGCTCCTCTTCTCGCTCTGACAGCTGGTAGCGCTCGCGGTGAAAGACGACTTCTTTGGGTAGTCGGGGTCGCGGCGGAATGACCTTGGGGTCTTCATCGCTGTAGCCCACGCACAAACCGAGCAGCGGCGCGACTCGTGGGGGCAAGCCGAGCAACGCAGCGATCTCCCTGCTCCCATTCATGACACCTCCGATCATCACCGTCGCTAGGCCGAGCGACTGCGCTGCCAGTGAGGCATTCTGCACGGCAATAGCGACGTCCTCGGTGGCTGAGAGGAGGATGCGTAGATCGCTGGCTCGGTAGGGATAATCTCTGGCCAAAGCCGCTTTCTCCACGCGGCGAAGATCTACACAGGTGACGATAAAGAGAGGACATTGAGCGATGTAGGCCTGGTTACCGCACAAACGCGCAAGTTGTTCCTTCAGATCCTGCTCGGTAATCAGGATGACCGTATAGTTCTGCAACGCAGAGGAGCTCGGCCCCCGCCGCATGGCCTCGGTCAGAAGCTGAAGGTGTGCTTCGGAGAGTGATTCGGACCGGTAGGTGCGAACACTTCGGTGAGCGAGGATTGTCTCGATCGTCTCTGTAAGCTCCATGATCAGTCGTCCTCATTCCACGCACCACCAGAGGTGCGGAGTCTCGCTCGACACCCTAACGATCGATCGGTGAATGCTATCATCGGTCCCGCTTCTCTTCGTGCGTACGATATCGGGAAAGATAACGATACCGCCCCCATATCTTGTTGTGTTGAACTCACATTAGAGACGACTCGAGCAAAGCGAGTTCTCGACCGACCTGAAAGAGGGCGTCTTGAATACGGTTGCGCTCGCGTACCAAGCGGGTTCGCAAAAACCCCTCACGGTCACCGACTCCTGCCAGCTCATCGATCTCCTGAAGACCCGGAATAAAGGGGTGGGGCACGGCACGGTCCTGTCCAAAACGACCGACCCGGGTATAGAGTACGGGGTTGAGGATACGGCCCAGCCTCATCAGAGAACGGTTTACTGCCACGAGCTCCTGCTCTGGAACGGTCTTCAACCGCTCTTGGAGGTCGGCTGCGCGCGCCTGAAGTGCCTCGGTCTGATCTATCACCGAACCGAGATCGAAACGTGTTCCTGCTTTTTCCTGCCAGGTAGCTAAATGCCGCGCGAACGCCGCCAGCGTCTGATCGAAGTGGAAAGGCAAGAGCGGCTCGCTGGCGAGACCGGCGATCACGCTGCCGATCACCCAGCTGTCGCGCGCGAGCGCATCGGCATCCCCTTTGTCGATAGTGTCGGTGGGCGTGTGCCACCACCATCCGCCCCCGCAACCGCCGACCGGAGCCCGATCTTCATGATCTTGCGTGAGCTCGGAGTTGAGCGCCATCGCGCTCACTCCGACCCCCCAAAAGGACTGGTCACCATTTTTCCCGGGGTAGAGAAGGCTGACGTCTTCTTGCTCGAGATCACGTAATTTTCCGAGGTTGAAGTCCCGAAGCTCATCCATGCTCTTGAGGCGCTGCACGGTGGCGCCGCGCACCCCTGGCGAGTCGACGATACAGACAGCCACGCAGTGCTGATCCAGCTCCGCCCAGAAGTGATCGGCATACCAGGTCGAGCCCGAATACCGCCCGGTCGAATGCCCGGGCCACCAAGCGATGCGGACCGAACGACGCAAGCCAGCACGCTTTTCGTGCAGCACTCTGGCCAGCTCGAGCAACACGGCGTCTCCGGTAGCGTTATCGGTCGTACCCAGATACCAGGAATCGAGATGTCCTGACAACAGTACGAAGTCTTCAGACTCCGGACTCGTCGCGGGCGCTTGGATCGACGCGACCGGCAGTTTGAGCTTGCGCCAAGCGGTATCGCTCCCCGCTTGCAACCTCACCCTGACCGGCTGCTCGTCCAACATCGACTTGAGCGTCATGCCGTCTGTGTACTTGATCGATACCGCCGGAATCTGCGGGATATCATCGAGGTCACCGACTTCGGGCGTGCCCCAGATCGGCGTCACGATCATTTCGTGGAGATGGCCGCTGGTGTGCTCGATATGCTCACCGGCGATCATGACGATGCCGGCAGCGCCATGGCGCTGGGCATTGAATACCTTTTCCGGCATGATCAAGCCCAAGGGACCGCGCAAGAGCACGATCTTCCCCCTCACATCGATCCCACGGTAATCGACCGCCTCGCCCCCCTCGACAAAAGCGAGCTCCGCGACCACACCTCCCTCGGGTGTACTACCGCTAAAGGCGTGTGATTTTACCTCGACAGATCGCGAGTCTGGGCTGAGCAACTCGAGCCTGGCCTCGCCAGGCCAGCTGATATAGGAGTCGAACTCGTGGGTGGTAAAGGGGATCCCGTGCGCTTCGAGCTGCTTTTCCACATAGCGCACCGCCTGGTAATCCCCTTCGGTCGCCGAGGTTCTATCGATCGATGAGAGTTCCTCGACGTGTTGCCAGGCCGCCTGGCGCGATACGGCCTCGCGAATCAGACTGTCCAGCTCCGTCACGCCAGCTCCCTTTCCGTTTTCGGCTCGATGTCGATGGTGCGACGCTTTTCCGGAGGAAAGGGGTAGGCGATCTTGCTCTGGGAGAGGTTCATCCGAACCAGCGACTCCGCCATGGTGATAGCGGCGCCGGCGGGATCGATGACGGGAACGCCCAAGATCTCCTGGGCCTCGTGGGCGAGACCGATCATGCCGAAGCAGGCCGGAACGATCACGTCGGCTCCGTCTTCTTCGATCGCCTGGCGCGCCGCCACCAGGAACCCTGCCAGGGTCTTGTCACGATCTTTGAGTAGATCCAGCACACGAAACTCGGTCCGCCGCACGGACACGAGTTTGTCCTTGAAGCCCAACTTGGAGGCTTCATGATAGTGGCGGTAATCCGAACTCTCAGACGCCATGATCAGTGAGAATCGATGACCGAGCAGCGAGGCGTAACTCATCGCCGCCATACCCGAACCGATCACCGGAATTCGTGCGATCTCCCGCGAAGGGTCGACGTTGGCATTGGCAAAACAGGTGACGATGACGGCGTCGAACCCCTCAGCTTCCGCCTGTTTGACAAGCCTGAAGGTATCGACCGCCCCGAGGTATTCGTCGAAGTGGGACTCGATCGATGCCGAGCCGTTGTCGATCTTGCGAATACGGATCTCGGTGCCGGGGCGCTTGTAGCTCGCGAGCACCTCGGTCTCGTACTCCAGAAAGGCCGAGTTGATCCCGGTAATGGCGTGGATCAGTTGAATCTTCACGATCTCCTCCTTGGCGATAACGATGTTCGAAACATACCAGCTATCGATCGATTCTTCGGTAACCGCTCAGGTCAACGCTGCTGACTCCGCGGATCGAGGGCATCTCTAAGGCCATCTCCAAATAGATTGAAACCGAGCACGGTGACAAAGATACAGAGGCCCGTCAGGGT
>CP070651.1:3333995-3354565 GCA_020354625.1 Trueperaceae bacterium | reverse complement strand
CGTCTATCGCGACCTGAGCGGAACATGGGTCGATACCAACGGGGATCCCTTGAAGGTCGACCCGAGCGATACCCTGCTCGACGCTGCCGGGAACCCGGTGGCGATCGACGCCAGCGGCAATCCGGTCGACTACCGGGCGCTGGTGCTCGCGGGTGTCGGTTTGCCGGCTCGCGTGTCCTCCGATAAGAACAGTGTCGACACCGACCTCGACGGTCTCACCGACGCAGAAGAGCGCGCCCTCCACACCGATCCGACCCGGCGCGACACCGACGGCGACGGGCTCACCGACGCAGAAGAGATCGCTGGTGTCGACTTCCCACCAGACGCCGGCGACCCGGTGCGCTTCACCAATGTGCTCAACGCCGACACCGACGGCGATTCGCGTTCCGACGGCATAGAGGCGACCGATTCTTGGACCGTGATCGTCACCGGTGAGACGCCCTACAAGACGCTCTCCGACCCGCTGAGCAGTGACCGCGACTTGGACGGGCTGACCGATACCGAGGAGCGCGCGCTCCTAAGCGACCCGAACCTCTTCGACACAGACGGCGACGGTGTCGACGATAAGGGTGAAGCCGCTTCGATCTACTCCCGCAACCCACTCGTACCCGATCAGGTAGTCGAGTTCAACTACGAAAATGCAACCATGCTCAACACGTGCTACCAGATCCCAGGCGAGGAGAGTTTCGAGGGGTGGACGCTTACGTTCTCGGAGGCTTTCGCCAAACCGTTCTACAACGCCTTTGGGGGTAATCCAGGCGGCTACATCTGGCCGGCAGCCATCGCCTTTGTAAACAATCCGACCATCAGCTTCAATGCGCCCGCAGATTTTCTTGGAGACAAAAGCGCCTACTACGACGGAACCCTGTCGTTCGATCTGAGAGAGTATGTCAAAGACGCTCTTCAGACCAGGTTCACACCGAACGTCGTGATATACGGTGGAAATGGCGTCGTGGTAATTAAACCCGGCACGAAGCACGAGTCGACCGCTTGGACCACCATCGATGTTTCGCTGAACGAAACTAACTGGATCTATTTCGTCCCACCCGCCGGAAAAAATTTCGGAGCTCAGGTCGAAAAAACGGATTTCGAAAACGTGCTGAATAACATAGTTGGTTTGAACATTAGCGGGGCATACGAGCTGCCAAACGATAATTCGTTCTTTGGTCTGAATGTGACCAGCGTTTTCGCAGGCCTCGGCTTCGACAACCCTACCCTCAGCAAGGCGGGTCAGGACACCATTACCACTGCCTTCGATTCGGGCCAGCTCACCTCAGGCAACTTCCAGGGGAACTTCAACTTCGAGTTCCCGGATTCAACCGGCCTGAGCGTGACCACCGTCGCTACGGCGAACAGTGTCATCAGCCGCTCCGCCCAAGGTGGCACGGTGGCCTTCCCCGATGATCCGCAGCGCTTCGTGGTCGGCCGCGACCAGGGCTTTAGGGTGTTTAGCAGCAACATCTTCGAAGAGAGCGAGTCGTACACCCTCGGACTCGACCAGGAAGACATCGCCGACTACGGCCACTTCTCCTTCAGCTACGACTACCCTATATTCGGGGGGAGCGAGGTGGCTACGCTTCGCGGCGAGAGGTTCGACGGGACGGACAACTGCGAGATGTCTGTGTCGTGGAGCTGGCGGGTCTTGGAGTAAGGCAAGCCGCCTCCAGAGCACCGTCACCTTTCATCGGTGGGGAATTGTTGCGATTCCCCACCTTCTACTTTCGATCGCTGGAAATTCATCGGACCACTCTGTATGGTGAGAGTGGATGAGCGGGCGTTTGGCACTGGCGTGTTTCACCTGGCTCGGGTTCGCCCTGGCCCAGTCGCCCCAGCCCGCCTGTAGCAGCGTCCCCAGCACCACCCAGATGCAGCTCCGCGGTGCCATGGCCGAGATCGCCGCCGCCGGTTTCGACCTCGCCGCCCCGGCCAACGGAGTCCCTTTGCAGGCCAAGGTCTTCTACCATGTAGCGCGCGATCTCGAGCCCGGCAGCCTGCTCTTGGTGCCTCAAGGCGCTTACTATGGGGCCTTTCTGGACCTGTCGGGCCAGGATCCCATGCAAGCCCCTGCCCACCTGCGGGTGCCCTTCGAATACGGCCAAGACTACCTGTTGCGGGTCGAACCTCCCGAAGGGTCCCACGAGCTCTCGCTGACCGCCCTGGGGGCGTGGCCGGTGCGAGAAGGCGGCCAGGACGCCTTTGCCTACACCGCCCAGATCCCCGGCGGCCGCCTCGAAGTGGTTCAGGAGCGCGTCACGCATTACCAGATCGACTACCTCGCAGGGGGGGAGCTGGTGCGCTACCGGCGCGTCAGCGGCGTGTCGGGTTTCGTGGCGGGCGGGCCGCTAGGGCTGCTGTTTGAAATCCTCTTCGGGCTGCTTGGGAACGCAGAGGTGCTGGAAGCGACGATCGTCACCACCCCCTCGGGCCGTCACGCCGCGCGGGTCGCGGCGCGTCTCGGCCCCTTCAAGGCCTCGGCCTCCATCACGGTCGCCGCTGCCGGGGAAGCGGTCGTCGGGCTCGCCGTCGCGCCTGATGAGCGCGAGCGGGTGAGAGAGCAGCTCGAGCGGACATCGCCTGTCGAGGTGCGCGAGGTCGCCACCATCGAAGCCTGCCTGTCGCACCTGCAAAGCGAACCGTAAGAGGGCCCGGGACATTTGTCCCTACGTTTCGCTCTTGCCCATGCAGCAAACTGGGTGAGGCTGTTTGTGACTGTTGTCACAACCGAGCCGCGAGACTGAGATATCATCAGGCCTAGGAGGCCTGGAGGAGGGCGCAAGCATGCGAGCATTTTCGACGGTCACGGTCCGTACCGTCACCGGACCCGATAGAGAGTACCAACCGATCACACCCAACCGCTGGCAGGGCGAAGCAGACTGCCTGGTGGGACCGTTTTCGAGCCGGGACGTGGCGGGTTATTTCGCCAACAGCGTCGTCGACTTCGGGCTCTATGAAGCCTACAGCCAGCAGGTCGTACCCGTCGGAAACGCCTGGTTCGTAGAGGTCAATCCAACATCAGCGCGTCAGAACAGAGGCGTCAACGTCTTCGCCGGCTAACTGCTGGGTCATGTCGCTTCCCGCGTGAATCCCGCCCCATAAAAGGGGCGGGATCTCGATCATCGATGTGCCCGGTGCGAACGCCGATCCTATTACCTCACACCCGCGAGACGAGGGCTTGCTCGCGCTTACCGGCTCAGCTCGTACCAGAAGACCACGTGCGGGTAGGCCGGGTTGTTCTGGTAACCGACGATGTCGCTACGTACGACGTGGGTGTCGGGGACTTCGATCATGTACACCGCCGCTGCGTCGGCGTCGAGCACCTGCTGTGACTCTTCGAAGAGCGCTGCCGCCCGCTCACGGTCGGTCCCCGAGAGGGACGCAGCCTCGTCGATAAGCGCGTCGAACGCTTCATTGGCGTAGTAGCCGAGGTTGAAAAAGGGCGTGTCCTCACTGTGGAACATGCTAAAGAGGAAGTCATACGGGGTGATATAGGTCGGCCACCAGTACATCACGAAGATATCCTGGGCGTTTTCGGGGTCGCTCTGCGCCAAGTCCCATTGGGCCTCCCAAGCGAGACCGAGAACCTCGAGGTCGATACCGAGCTTGGAGAGTTCACTACGCCACAGCTCCCCGACCATCTGCTCCTCGAGAGCGCCGGCGATGTAGGTGTAGACCAGCTCGAGATCGCTCACCCCTGCCTCGGTAAGGAGGCGTTTGGCCTCATTGAGATCGTACCCGACCGCCGGCTCGGCGACCGATCCCCAGATGCCCGTGGGCACCGCTCCGGTGGCGCGGTTACCGAGACCGCCCCAGAGGTTGTCGACCACCACGCCGTAGGGGAAGCTGTGCTGCAGCGCCCGGCGTACCCGCGGGTCGTCGAGCGGGGCCTTACGGGTATTGAGGAGCCCATAGAGGCTCTGGAATGAGGGCGTGGTATCGACGACGACGTCGGGGGCGCTGGAGAGCGGCAGGTAGCTGTCGAACGGTAGCTGGTAGGTGAAATCCGCCTCGCCGCTCCGGATCATCTGTTCGCGCAAGGTCGGTTCTTCGATGATCTCGAATACCACCGTGGCAAACTGGTCGTCCTCCCAGCCCTGCCAGTACTCCCCGTAGGCGTCCAAAACCAGGTTTTGGCCCGGTGCGTAGCTGCGGCTGGTGTAGGGCCCGCTGCCGCCGTCATTCCCATCGTTGAACCAGGCGTTATCCTGGTCGATAGAATCAAGACTCATGATCCACGCGCCGTAGCCGCTGGAGAGGATCAGATCGAGGGGGGCGGCGTAGGACAGCTCGAAGTTCACCGTGCGGTAGTCGACCACCGTAATGGTCTCGATCGGATCGAGGATAAACGCCGCCCCGAGGTTGAGCTCCTTGGTCCGTTCGAGCGAGGCCTTGACGGCAGCTGCGTCTACCGGGCTGCCGTCGTGGAAACAGGGTCCGATCGCCAGGGTGAAAGTCCAATTGAGACCGTCCTCGCTCGCCTCCCATGAGCTGGCTAGTAGCGGTGCAACCGTGCCGTCGAGCTGGTAACGGGTCAGCGTTTCGTAGACGTTCGACATCACTACGTTTTCGTTGCTGAAGCCCGAACGGGGATCGAGGTCTGGGAAGGTGCCCGGGTGGGCGTAGGTGGCGACGTGCTGGGGTATCTGGGCGGAGGCGAGCCCGAGCACCCCCAGAACGAGCGCCAGAACGAGGCATATCGGCAAGCGAACGGTGAGCTTCATGAAAACCCCTTTCGACCTGGGCCGTGCAGGCGTTCGAGCTCGCGCTCGAGCTCTCCACGGTCGACCCGGTACAGACGGTGGGCTGCCTCTACAGTGAGCAGCCCGTTGCGAACGTCCTGGGCGATCTTGGCGATGTCGCGGTCCTCTGGGCTGCCCCAACCGCCCCCGTTGGCGGTCCGGAAGCTAATGGTGTCACCGGGACCGAACGGCCCGAAATCGGTTACCCGGTCGTCGAGCGTCACCTGGCGCGGTGTGCCCTCGTTGATGACCACCACCGTCTCTCCGGCGTCACCGCCGCCCTCAAGACCCCACATCGGGTGCCGGTTGTTCTCGGTACTCGTCTGCAAATATATGTGGTCTTCCAAGATGCGGTAGTCGCGGATGACGCCGTAGCCGCCTCGAAATCGTCCCACGCCACGATGCTCTGGGTTGAAGGTGTAGCGGGTCACGAGCACCGGGTAACGCGCCTCGACGATCTCGACCGGCGTATTGGGGGCGTCGCCGTTTCCGAGAAACATGATGCCGCTCGGTCCGTCGTCGTGAGGGAAGGCTCCACCTCCCCCGTCGAGCGGCTCGCCGTAGATGAAGGGGCGGCCAAAGCGGGGGTCGTCACGAACCAGGTTGAAGGCCGCCATCTGGTAGGTCGCTGCAGGACAACGTTCGGGCACCGCCTGCGCGAGCGCCTTGATCACCAGGTGGATGATCAATTCGGCTGCGTAGCCGTACGAGTCGCACGGCGCAGGGTAGCGGGCGCTCACCAATGTGTCGGGCGGCGCTTTCACCACCAGCGGTCGCAAGTGCCCCTCGTTGGTGGCGTCGTCTGGGGTGGTCAGAGACTTGAGCACCGTAGCGCAGAGCGCTGCGGTACCCACCAACGGATGATTGACCGGGCCTTTGGCCACCTCCGAGGTGCCGTTCCAATCGACGGTCAGCTCCTCACCCTCTACCGTCACCGCCACAGCGACCGAACGGGGACGCTCGAGAACGACCCCGTCGTGGTCCAAGGCCCCCTCGGCCCGGTAGGTGCCGTCGGGGATGGCCCGAATCTCGGCGCGCATGCGCCTTTCGGCCAAGGCGAATGCCTCGAGCATGGCTTCCTCGACCAGCTCCGCACCGTATCGCTCGCAGAGCGCCAGGTAGCGGGCTGCGCCGGTGCGGCAGCAGGCGATCTTGGCGTTGAGGTCCCCTTCGACCAGACCGGGGAAGCGCACGTTTCGCAGGATGAACCGCAGGAGTTCGCGGTTGAGGTCCCCACCGTCAAAGAGCTTGTTGTGCGAAAAGATCATCCCTTCTTGGTGGAGGCTGGTCGAATAGGGGCACCAGCCGCTCGGGGTGATGCCACCGATGTCGGCCCAGTGGGCCATCACGGCGGCAAAGGCCACCAGCTCGCCGCGGTAGAACACAGGCGTGTATAGCACCGTATCGCTGATATGGGTGCCGGTGTCGTCGGGCTCGTTCGTCAAGACCACGTCGCCGTCCCGAAAGTTCTCGGCGCCGATCACCGAACGACCGCTCTTGATGGTCGGTGGCAAGCAAGCCAAGAAGCCCGGAAGCCCCGAACCCTCGGCGATCAGCTCGCCGAATCGGTTGGTCAGCACCATACCGAAGTCCTGCACCTCATAGAGGAGCGGGTTGTGGGCCGTCTTGACGAGACTGGCCTGCATCTCTCCGGCTGCGGCACGCAGAGCGTTTCGGATCACCTGACGGGTGATCGGATCGACGCGCGTCACCGTGAGCGCTCCAACACCAGGTTGCCGTAAGCGTCGACCGTGAAGCGCTGGCCGTCCTGTACAAAGGTAGTGGCGTTCCACTCTTCGACTACGGCCGGGCCGGTGCCCTGGAATCCGCAACGTAGGTCTTGGCGCTGGTAGAGCGGGCACTGCAACGCTCCGGCCTCGGCCGCCAAGACCAACCGCCGTTCGCCGGGCGACACCGGTTTGGCGCCATCCGCATCCTCTCGTAGCGGCACGAGAGGTGGTTTTTGCAGAGACCCGACGGCAGCGAGACGCAAGGCGACAAACTCGAGCTTGTGGTCGGGTAGGTTGTGGGCATAGGCGTGCAGGTAGCGTTGGTCGAAGCGCTGCTTCAGCTCACCGAGGTCTCGGGCGCCGAAGTCGCTCTCCAGAATGGGCACCTTCACGGTGTGTTCCTGGCCGAGATAGCGTAGCTCGGCCATCTTGTCGAAGGCGAGCGACTCAACGTGAACCGCCTGGCGTTCGAGCCACGTGCGGGCTTCACTGACGAGATCCTGGAACTGTTCGTGCAGCTCAGCCGGCGTCACGTGCTCGGCGCTCCGCACGAAGGTTCGGCTTACGTCCTCACGGCAGTCGGCGTTCAGAAGGCCCCAGGCCGAAAAGGTTGCCGGTTCGACCGGGACGATGGCGCGTTCGAACTCGAGCTCGTCCAACAGCGCCGACACAAACAGCCCCCCTCCCCCGCCGTAACCGATCAGGCTGAACTCTCTCGGGTCGTGCCCACGCTCGATGGTGACCTGGCGTATGGCGTGGACCATGTTCATGTTGGCCATACGAACGATCCCAGCCGCTGCTCGCACGAGGGTGAGCCCGAGCGGCGCGCCGACACGCCGCTCGATCGCCTCCTCGGCAGCCGCGAGATCGAGCGCCATCCGGCTCCCGAGGTAGGTCGTGGCGTCGAGGTAGCCGAGCACCAGCTGCGCGTCGGTGACGGTCGGTTCGCTGCCCCCACGGGCGAAGCAGGCCGGGCCCGGGTCCGCGCCCGCACTCGCTGGACCGACGTGGAGCGCCTGTTCAGGGTCGAGCCACGCCACACTACCACCCCCAGCACCGATCGAAACGATATCGATGGTCGGTTGCAACACCGGCCGGCCGTCGAGCCGGCTGTCGGAACGCTCGAGCGAGCTCCCGCCGGCGATCAAGGCGACATCGAACGTGGTTCCGCCGACGTCAGCCGCGACCAGGTTCGGCAAGCCGAGCGTAGCCCCTAGCTGCCTGGCGCCGATGACGCCACCGGCTGGGCCGGACTGAACGGTGCGAATCGGCGCGTCCTGTGCGGCCTGGCTGCTGGTGACGCCGCCTGACGACTGCATCACGGTAAAGGCGCCACGGTAGCGCCTCCTGTCGAGTTCGGCGTCGAGCGCCGCCAGATACCTCGCCATTTTCGGTTGGGTATAGGCGTTGAGCACGGTGGTGCTGGTACGCTCGTATTCGCGCCACTCGCGCACGACCTCCGACGAGAGCGAAAGCTTGACCGATGGGAGCCGGTTGCGAAGGAGTTCTCCCATCTGCTTTTCGTGGTCTGGGTTGGCGTACGCGTGCAGAAAGACGATCGCCACGGCCTCGACCTGCGCCTCCTCGATGGCGGTAACCACCTCGAGCGCGGCGCCGGTGTCGAGCGGCTCGAGCACCTCGCCACGCCAGTTGAGTCGCTCGGACACCTCGAAACGGAGGTGGCGCGGCACCAGTGGCTGCGGTGGACGATAAAACAGGTTGTAGATCTCCGCGCGGTTGCCCCTGCCGAGTTCCAACACGTCGCGAAAGCCGGCGGTGGTTACGACGGCCACCCGAGCGCCCGCCTCCTGCACGATGGTGTTGATGACCATCGTCGAACCGTGGACGATCATGTCGATCTCTCCTGCCTCAAGCCCCAATCCGCTCCAGCCGTCGAAAAACCGCTCCTCGAGCGGGCCGCTGGCAGACACCTTTTCCGTAGTCACCCGCCCACTCTCCGGGTCGAAGCTCACAAAGTCGAGGAAGGTCCCCCCGACGTCGATGGCCAGGCGTTTATTCGTCGTCATCAGACCTCCCACAGCAACCATCGGCCGCCGCTCACAGGCGTACAAATCGCAATATTATCGCGATTTCAAAGGCTCTAGTCAAGATTCCCCAGCGGGTTTTATAATTCTCCGGTAAGGTTCTCTGTTCCTTTGCATCTCGCTTTGTACGGTCGACCGCCGATCGGTATGAGGGCCTGGTAGAGAGAGTAGGCGATGAGACGAGCTGAGTGGCAGCGACACGAGGTTGAGCTGAGGACAGTTTGCCGGCCGAAGCGAGGAGACTCGGCTTCGAACGGTCTCCGCAACCCGTGGCTGAAGCCGCGCCATCTCATCACCCCTGAACCTCGGCTGCAGGGGTTCGCTTGAGCCGCGTCGAGTACTTGGTGCGGAGGCTCATCATGGCGCTCGGCGTCATAGCCGGGGTCACGGTGATCACATTTACGCTTTCGCAGGTGGTACCGAGCGATCCCGCCCGCCTCTATGCCGGCGCTCGGGCCCGGCCCGAGCAGGTAGCCGCGATACGCCAGCAGTTGGGGCTCGATGAGTCGATCGTACGCCAGTTTCAAAAATACGCCGGGCGTCTACTAAGGGGTGACCTCGGTGAGTCGTTCCGCACCCGGCGGCCGATCGTCGAGGATCTCAAGGTGTTTTTGCCGGCCACACTCGAGCTCGTGCTGCTGAGCACGATTGTGGCACTCGTAGGTGGGATATCCATCGGGGTCTTGGCTGCAGCTGACCACGGTAAAGCCTTTGACACCCTGGGCCGGCTTGTGACTATTTCTGGCGTTTCCATCCCCGCTTTTTGGCTCGCGATCCTCTTTCAACTCCTCTTTTTCAGCTCCCTTGGCTGGCTTCCAGCCGGTGGACGAATCGGCCGTGACGTCTTGCTGGAAGCGCCGATTCACGTCCGAACAGGATTCCATCTGGTCGATGCCGCGCTTCAGGGCAACTGGTTCGCCTGGCGTGACGCGCTTCGGCACCTGGTGCTGCCAACAGCGGTCCTCGCCACCTACCCGGTGGCGCTGGTCGCACGTATGACCCGTGCGGCCATGCTCGAGGTGCTAACCGAACCCTATATCACCGCTGCCGAAGCAGCGGGTCTCCCCCGCCGTACCATTCTGTTCCGGCTGGCCCTTAAAAACGCCCTCATTCCGACCCTAACCGTGCTCGGACTCTCGTTCGCATACTCGCGGACCGGCGCGGTTTTGATCGAGCTGGTCTTCTCTTGGCCCGGATTGGGCAAGTATGTAACCGACGCGATCGTACGCACCGACTTCCCGGTGATCGTGGGAGTGACGTTGGTGGTAACCGTCATCTACGTCTCGATCAACCTCGTGATCGACCTCGTGCAGCTGGTGCTCGACCCGAGGATCGAGCTCAAGTGATGACACCGGCCGGCTTCGCCCAGAGACTTTTTGGGAGCTTGGTACGAGACCCGGTCAAAACGGGCGGTACGGTCTGGTTCTTTAGACGCGACCGTATCGCCGTCACCAGTCTGGTTGCGCTCACCGTTATCTGCGCCTCGGCCCTGTTCGCCCCCTTTCTGACGCGCCACCCCAATCAAGGTCGGGGCGAACCAAACATCGTGGAGCGCTTCCAAGCCCCAAGCCAGAGCCATCCGTTCGGTACCGATCAATTGGGCCGAGACGTTTACGCCAGGGTCCTATTCGGGGGGCGCTCGTCGCTCCTGTCGGCGTTTGCCGTGGTGATCTTGGCCGCAGGCTTCGGCACGGTGATGGGTGCCGTGGCAGGCTTCATCGGAGGTTGGCTCGACGAAGCGATCATGCGTGCAACCGATATCTTTCTCGCCTTCCCCCCCCTTCTCTTGGCGATCACCATCGCCACCGTGCTCGAGCCGGGGCTCAAAAACACCGTGCTCGCCATCAGCGTCACCTGGTGGCCCTGGTACGCCCGCATCGTCCGTGGGCTCACCCTTACCCTGCGCGAGCGTCACTTCGTGAAAGCAGCCCAAGTCATGGGGGTTTCACGCCCGACCATCATCCGCCGCCACGTGTTGCCCAACATTCTCGCTCCGGTCCTGGTACAAGGCACCCTCGACCTCGGCAGCGCTATCCTCACCGTCTCAGGGCTAAATTTCTTGGGGCTCGGAGTGAGGCCCCCGACGGCGGACTGGGGCACGATGATCAGCGAGGGGCGGCTCTTTGTGCAGAGCGGTGTCTGGTGGGTCGCGACCTTTCCGGGGCTGGCCATCTTCGTGAGCTCGCTCGCCTTCAACTTGCTCGGTGACGGCATCCAAGTCGCTGCCGACCCCCGTACCAGGCGGCTGTCGTGAGCGGTGAGCTGCTCCGAGTCACGGGTCTCGAGGTCGATTTCGAGACACCCTTCGGGCTTTCTCGCGCCCTGCGTGGGGTGTCGTTTGCCGTCGAGAGCGGGGAGGTCTTCGGGCTGGTCGGAGAGTCAGGTTGCGGTAAAACCCTCACCGGAAGGACGATTTTAGGGTTGGTGCCGCCCAACGCTCATGTCCGGGGTAGCGTTAGCCTGCACGGCCGCAACCTAGAGGAGCTATCTCCCAAGCGGCGGCGCGAGGTGCGCGGTCGTCAGTTGGGGATGATCTTTCAGAACCCTGGCCAGGCGCTCAATCCGGTCTTTACCGTGGGCCAACAGATGGCGGCCATCGTACGGCACCACCGCTCGTTGCGAGGACGTGAGTTGCGCGCTCGGACCAGGACCCTTTTGCACGAGGTAGGCCTGCCGAATCCTGGTGAGATCATAAACGCCTACCCCCATCACCTCTCTGGGGGCATGCAGCAACGCGTCATGATCGGTATGGCTCTGGCTTCCGAACCGGAATTACTGATAGCCGATGAGCCGACAACCGCGCTCGACGTGACCATTCAAGCCCAAATCTTGTCGCTCCTTACGACGCTGAGCGAGCGCCACAGGGTCGCTGTCTTGCTTATCACCCACGACATGGGTGTGGTGGCCGCAACCTGCAAACGCGTTGCGGTGCTCTACGCCGGCCGGGTGGTCGAAGAGGGCCCTGTCACCACGGTCTTCAGCCAGCCATACCACCCCTACACCCGTGGTTTGCTGGCCTCGTTGCCCGAGCCCGAAAAGAGGTCGCAAGACCTGCCGGTGATCCTGGGTTCGGTCCCCTCGGGGCTCGAAGCCCTACCAGGTTGCGCCTTCGCCCCGCGCTGTGATTCCGCGCTGCCGGCCTGTAAAGACACCGCGCCGCCCGAGGTTCGGTTCGAGCCCAGCCACCGCACCGAGTGCCATCTCTACGACAGCGAAGGGCGGTAGGGAACATGCTCATGCACATCCGTGGCCTTACCGTGAGCTACCCAGCGGTAGGCGGATGGTTGGGTGGTCGGCGCCGTTCGGTGACGGTGCTCGAAGACCTCGATCTCGAGCTGGCTGAGGGCGAGACGCTCGGTGTGGTGGGTGAGTCTGGCAGCGGAAAGACCACCTTGGCAAACGCGCTCTTGGGGCTGGTGCCCGTGGAGCGGGGCGAGGTCTCCTTTCAGGGAGCCGATCTGCTCCGCTTGCGCGCCAAAATGGTGCGCCGGGTGACACGAGAGATACAGATCGTCTTTCAAAACCCCTACAGCGCGCTCAACCCGAGACTTCGCGTTTTCGACGCGGTGGCCGAACCGCTTCGAGCCCACCGGGAAGCGGCTCCTACCGAGATCGACGAGCACGTGCCCCACCTGCTCCGTGAGGTAGGGCTCACCCCTGAGTTTCTCGACCGACACCCTCACGAGCTCTCCGGTGGCCAGGCACAACGGGTGGTGCTGGCTCGAGCTCTCGCGCTCAACCCCAAGCTGCTCGTCTTGGACGAACCGACAGCCGCCCTCGATATCAGCGTCCAGGCACAAATCCTCAACCTTCTGAGGCGCCTCCAGCGCGAGCACGGTCTCGCCTACCTCTTTATCTCCCACGACCTCAGCGTGGTTCAGCACCTCAGCGACCGCATCGCGGTGATGTATCTCGGTCAGGTGGTGGAGTCGGGTCCCGCCGAAGAGATCTTTGGCCACCCCCAACACCCCTACACCATAGAGCTCCTCGAGGCCGTACCGACGCTCCACCCTGAGCGCCGCACCTCCCAAGATACCCTCCCCGCTACGGTGCCGAGCCCGGCGTATCCGCCGACAGGCTGCCGCGTCCACCCCCGTTGCCCACTGGTAGAAGAACGTTGCCGCCGTGAGCAGCCAGCGCTCGCGACGTTCCAAAACAGGGAGGCGAGATGCCACCTGCTCACCGAGGCCGGTTGAACCCCCGCTGTACCCAGGCTCCCTCCCCCCGGTGCCCTCCCCTACACGCAGCCAGCCGTACCTCGGGGAGACGTCGAGCTCACACCCCGCCCCCCGAAGACCGGGACAAATGTCCCTGGTACCAAAAAGCAGCCGTTTGTAGGCTTGCAGTGGTACGTTGCACCGGTACGACGTGCCGTTTGCGACGTTGGAGAGGTCGCCCGACCGTACCAGGAGACAGGTCGTCGGGCGACCTCGGTCTTTTTGCTCGGGGGGCGAGGCAACCGAGGGTCCACGAAACTGCTCGGCAAAGCGCGCGTGTCCGACCTGAGCCGCACCGACAAAGATAGGGTAAGCTGACCAGCACGGTCGGCTATATGAAGCCGGTGAAGGGAAGATGTGAGCCTACCAGAAACTAACCCAGAGCGCGCCCGGCGCGCCGTGTTGTCGATCTTCTTGGTCAACGGAATCGTTTTGTCGAGTTGGGTGCCCCACATCCCCGTCGTCAAAGAGAGGCTCGGGATCGGCGAGGGAGTTCTCGGCTTGGCACTCTTGGTGATGGCTGCCGGGGCGATCATCGCCATGCCGGTAAGCGGAGCCCTGACGGCTCGTTTCGGTAGCCGGGCCGTGACCCGCATCTCCGCCATCGGCTTCTGCGTAACGCTGCCGTTGCCGGTGTTGGCACCGAGCCTTGCAGCCCTTGCCGCGGGGCTCTTCTTGTTCGGCGCCCTCAACGGAGCCATGGACGTGGCGATGAACTCCCAAGGGCTCGAGGTTGAAAAGGCCTTGAAACGACCGGTGATGTCCTCGTTTCACGCGCTTTTCAGCATCGGGGGCCTGCTCGGCTCTGGCCTGGGCGGCCTCGCGCTTTCGGCAGCCGTACTGCCGTGGCAGCACGTCGCTCTGGTCATCCCGTTGGCTCTGTCAGGCGCGGTATATGCGGGACGGAGCCTGGTAGCCGGAGACGGCGCCGGAGGCAGCGCACCGACCTTTGTACGTCCCAAAGGAGCCGTAGCGGTGCTCGGCTTGCTCGCTTTTTTCGTCCTCGTCGGAGAGGGTGCCATGGCCGACTGGACAGCGGTCTACCTCCGCGATTCGCTGGGTACGGGTCCGGGCATCGCCGCAGCCGGTTTCGCCTCGTTCTCGGGCATGATGGCCCTCGGACGCCTACTGGGAGACCGGCTGGTTGCGCGGCTCGGCACCACCGCGCTGATACGGGGGAGTGCGAGCCTGGCCGTGTCCGGCCTCGCGGGAGGCTTGCTCCTGTCGCACCCTCTGGCGGCTGTGATCGGCTTCGGCCTGGTCGGCTTGGGTCTTTCGAACCTCATCCCCGTTCTTTTCAGCGCCGGTGGGCGTGTTCCAGGCGTTCACCCCGGCGCGGGTATCGCCGCGGTGGCCACGGCCGGGTACGCCGGGTTTTTGATCGGTCCCCCGTTGATCGGCTTGGCAGCTGAACTGGTCGGTCTTGCGGTGGCGCTCTGGCTGGTGGTCGTTGCGCTCGCCCTTGTCGCCGCTGCAGCCCGCGCAGCCGACATCGCTCCCGATCAACCCAGTTCGTCCAGAGGGTAGATCGGCCTCCGCACGCGGCTGTACGGAAAGGCCCGCAGGTCGCTCGAGCAAGGTCCTGGCGTGGCCACCGTATAACTCTCTGCGGCGATCGGGTCGTAGGCTTGGCGGTGAGCCACCGCCGCCTTGACGCCGATAAAGGAGAAGTGCTCTGGTGTGATCCCTTGGCTGCGCCACTGTCCGAGGTCGAAAGGCGGTGTTTTGATGCTGGTCAAGAGAACGGTGATCCCACCATGAACGACGACCGCGCAAGGTCCCATATCGATCGCGCTACCGTGCATCGATGCGAGGTGGCTGTGAGGGTCTTCGAGCCGGAACTGGCCGTTCGAAGTCGAGACGAGCTCCACCGAAAGTTCTAGCGGGCCGGGATCGAGCCGGCTGCCGCGGCCGCCTAGGGCTACCGTGAGGCTCTGGCCCCTAGAGAGTTGACCCATGCGCTTTACCGCCTCCGGGTCGTTCAGAATCACCCCGGCATTTTCGGTGCGGTTCCGTAAGAACGCCCGCAACAGTCCTGTCCCATCTCCCGGCGCACCGCCGCCGATATTGTCCGACGGCTCGACAAGGAGAACCGGACCCCTCGGGTTCGGTTTTAGTCGGGCAAGGACGTCGTCGACCGGCGTTTCGAGCACGTTTCCGAGGGCTCTTGTGGCCACAGCCGAGCTGACGAGTTCGCTGAGGGCCGGCTCGGCCGAGATTAGGTTGCGCGTCACCACCGAGAAGCTCAGGCCGGTTTCGGGTGTGTCTGCGAACGAGAAGCCGGCATTTACGTTCACCGCCCACAGAGCGGCGTTCGCCTTCTCAAGCTCGCGGGCACGCAGCTCAAGCGCGCGCATCGGCTCGCTGCGGGTGCCGGTGCCTGTCGGCGGCCACATGAGGGTAGCGTGCCGGTATGCCATCGACGGGCGATGGCCGCACTCGAAGCAGCGCGCCAGGAGCCGCGCCGCACGCTGTGCAGCCTCGCGGGCGTCGGTATGGGGATTTTCACGGTACGCTACCAGGCCGTCGGCACACTCTCCCATCAGGGGGGTGAAGTTGGCGTGTAGGTCGTATACGCCGAAAAGCGGAAGCGACGCTGCCCCCTCGAGCGACCGGATGCGCCGCAGGAGATCGCCCTCCACGTCGGTGACCGAGGCGGTAGCCATCGCGCCGTGCAAGACGAGGAAGATCCCGTCGAGACCTCCATCCACGGCACGACGTAATCTCGGCTCGAGCTCGCTCCAGAAGGTTTCGAAGACCTCGTCTGCGACGGTGCCACTCGGCGAGGCACGATAATCTACCCCCGGGACCGCACGCCAGCCATATCGATCGGCCTCTGCCAAAAACACCGCCAGCGGCGAGCTGTCACCTCGATCGCTGAAAAGTTCCCCATCGCGCCGGCAGGAGAAGGCCGTTAGGTCGGTCGTCTCGTCCAAAAAGGTGTGCGTTTCATGAAATAGCCCAGCGAAGAATACCGATTTGCCCATCATACACCTCAGGCTAGAGCTTCGAACTGCCGCTCGGCCTCTCCCGCGACCTCACACAATGAGGCTACCAGCTTGGCCGCCACCTCTTCGCTGAGGCGCACTTTCGGCACAGAAACACTCACTGCCGCCAGCGGGTATCCTCCGGCGAGCAAGGGGGCGCCGTAACACACCACGCCGGCGTCGTTCTCCTCGTCGTCGCAGGCCACCCCGTCGAGCCTGATGCGCTCGAGCTCGTCCCGCAGGCGCCGTTTTGAGGTCACGGTGCGTTCGGTCCGGGCTTCGAGATCGGCCCTGTGCAACAGCGCCGACAGCTGGTGCTCCGGCAAGAAGGCTGCGATCGCCTTGCCCAGGGCTGTGCAGTGAAAGGCGTCGCGCGACCCAGGCGAGACGATCGACCTGAGCGGCCGGTCGGTCTCAATCGTGTGCAGGTAGTACACGTACCGTCCCTGCAACACCCCCAGGTTCACCGTCTCGGCAAAGCGCCGGTGCAGACTCTGCATCAGGGGGAGTGCCCTCTGTTTCAGCGCCTCTTGCCGCCTCCCCTGTCCGAGGCGGGAGAGTCGCGGTGTTAGCCCATATTCACCTTTTGTGTCTTGCTGCTCGACGTAGCCTAGTTCGACGAGTATCTGGAGGATCCGGTGGAGGGTCGACTTCGGTAGGCTCGTCGCTTCGGCGAGATTCTTGAGTCCTTGCGGGTGATCGCGCTCGGTCAAGACCTCGAGCACGCCGAAGGTCTTTTCGATGAGCGAACGGCTCATAGAAGCTGGTCTAAGGCGTCCCGGGTCCGTTCGATCGTCATCGCCACGTCGTCCATGCCGTGTGCAGCCGACACATACCAAAGACCGCGCCCGATCAACCGTACGCCTCGCTCGAGCATCAGCGCGCAAAAGCGCTGGTAGCGAGCCCCGTCATACTCGAGGGTGTGACGGTACTCCGTCACGTCACCCCGCTCGTGAAACCCGAGGTGGAACATCGGACCCGGGCCCGAGACACGTAGCGGTAGTGGGTGGCTCTCAGCCAGCGCCCGCAACTGCTCGCAAAGCTCCCGGCTGGTAGCCCACAAGCGTCTCTGCGCTGCCCCGTCATCTGCTTCGAGTACCCGCAAGGTCGCAAGAGCAGCAGCTACCGAGGCGTTGTTGGCGTTGAGCGTACCGGCGTGATAGACCTCGTTGCGCTCGAGTGGGGCCATAAAACGCTCACGGCCGACGAGGGCCGAAAGGGGGAAGCCGCTCGCAAGCGCCTTACCGAATATCGACAGGTCTGGCGTGACCCCGTAGTAGCGCTGGGCTCCTCCGAGATCGAGCCTGATCCCGGTGATGATCTCATCGAAGATCAGCGCTGCCTCGTAGCGGTCGCACGCGGCTCGTAGACACTCTAAGAATCCGGGTCGTGGCGCGATGCACCCCTGGTTGCACATGATCGGCTCGGTGATCAGGGCGCCGATCTCCCCGGGGTGGGCCGCAAACGCCGCTTCGACCGCCCCAAGGTCGTTCCATGGCAAGACGATCAGGTCCCGTCCGGCCTCTTGGGGAACACCGCCCCCCCACGGTACTCTTCTTGGGGCTTCCCGCTCACCAGCGGCGTCCAACGACGGGTTGACGCTGAACGAGACGTTATCGAGCCAGCCGTGGTAGTGGCCTTCGAACTTGATGATTTTCGGTTTTCCGCTTACATACCGGGCCAGCCGCAACGCGGCATGTACAGCTTCGGAACCGCTCGAGCCGAAACGGAGCCGTTCGGCAGAAGGTATCAGCCGCTGGAGCGCTTCGGCCAATACGACTTCTTCCTCGAATTGCCCGGCGTAGAGCTGGCCACGATCGATCGCCTCTTTGACCGCCGCGAGCACGTCCGGGTGGGAGTGCCCCAGGATCAATGGGCCTTGCGAAAGTGTGTAGTCGATGAGCTCGTTGCCGTCGACGTCCCAGATTCGGGCACCCACAGCGCGCTCGTAGAACATCGGGTGTGGGTCTTTCGACATGCGGAACTGGCTGCTCACGCCACCGGCGAGCGAGCGCCGCGCCCGCTCGCTCCACCGTTCGGATTGGGGGTAGGACAAACCGCGCTCATGTGCCATGCCCGCCATTCTAGCAAATGGAACAGAAATGCCGGCAGATGGAACGAGTTCTTGACAAGCTTCATGCTCGTTCGGGATAATTGAGGCAACCAAAACGTCCTCGATACGTCCACGAGCGAGGTTAGATATCAACCTGGGAGGTATAAGCGCATGAAAAAGCGGGTTACCCGCCGGGATTTCCTGAAGCTGGCCGGCACCACGGCGGTGGCGAGCACCTTGATGGGTTTCCAGCCCTCGAGGGCACTGGCCCAGAATTCGTCCGCTGTCAGCCTGTTGCTCGGCTCACACATGGACTACTTGCAGAACCTGGCCCCGGACTACGAGGCCGAGTACGGGGTGTCCCCCTCGATCGAGCTCGTAACCACGCCCGACTTGGAGGTGAAGCTGAACTCGAGCTTTATCGCCCGGCGCAGTCCCGGTGACGTCGTCTTTCTGACCGCGGCGCTCATCTCCGGCATGGCCGAGAACGGCTGGCTCGAAGAGCTGTCGGAGTTTATCGACGAAAAGCTGCGCCCAGAAGGACTGTTGGAGAACGCGCTCACCGCTGCCCGGTACCGGGGCGGGATCTACGGGGTACCGATCACCATCGGCGCGCCGATCATGCACTGGAACAACAATCTCTTTGAGGCCCACGGTCTCGACGCCGAGGCGCCGGCAGACTGGCACGCGCAGCCGGGGAGCTGGGACACCATGCTCGAGGCCGCCCGTGAGATCAACGATCCTGCCAACAACGTCTACGGCATCGTCGACGCTTGGGCCGGGACCCACTCGATCTTCACCTTCGGTGCGCTCTTGCAGATGCACGGCGGCCGCTTTTTGGACGACGATCTGCAGCCCGTAATGAACTCAGAAGCCGGCGTGGCAGCGCTCGCCAAGATGGTCGATCTCTTGCACGTGGAAAAGGTGATCGACCCCGCTACCGTGACCTATACCTGGGTCTTCGACGCCTCTCCGAGCTACCTGGCGGGCCAGCGCGGCATCTTCTTCACCTGGCCCTTTATCGCCGGGGTGGCCGACTTCGCCGAAGAGTCTCAGCTCAAAGGCCGCAACGGCTTCGCCCCCAACCCATCTGTGGAGACCTCAGCCTCGGTCGACGGTTCGGAGTTCCTCGGGGTCCCGACGTTCGCCGGTAACAAAGAGGGTGCCTTGCAATACATCGAGCTCGCCACCAGCTTCGAAAATCAAGTGAAACAGGGCGCGCTCGGTGTCTGGGCTCCGGTGCTCGGCCCCGCGCTCGAACACCCCGACGTGACCTCGGCCCTCCAGGTGGCCGAAGTCATCCGTCAGTCGTACCTCTACCCGGTCGACGGTGGCTTCTCGGCCGACCGCGCCCGTTGGGTCGAGATCTTGACCAGCGAGCTCTCGCTCGCCTTCAACCAGAGCAAGAGCCCCCAAGCGGCCCTCGACGATGCGGTGAGGTTGATCAACCAGAGCCGCAGCTAACGCAAAGGTCTCCATGGAGCTCCCCAACGAGCCGCGAGGGGTTCCTCTAGCCCCCTCCTCCCGCCGCGCCGGCCACCTGCTGGCCCGGCGGGAGACGCTCTTGGGCATCGCCATGACCGCTCCCGCTCTGTTGCTGATCGCAGGCATCTACCTCTACCCCGCGGTGATGACGGTGATCTACAGCCTGGTCGACTTCGATCTGGTGCGGCTCCGTGTCAGCCGTTTCGTCGGCTTTCAGCACTACCTCGAGCTGCTGAAAAGTCCCGGCTTTGTGGCCGTCGCCCTGCGTACCCTCTACTTCGGCTCGCTCATCGTGGCCTTGACGAGCGTGGTGGCGTTCCTGATCGCGCTTCTGCTCAACGAACCGTTTCGCGGCCGCACCCTGTTGCGGATGGTGGTCCTCTTGCCGTGGGCGGTGCCGCCGGTGGTCGCCGGCGTCTTGTGGGGACAGATGTTCCACGCCGAGATGGGTTTTATCAACGCCTTCCTCTTTCGACTCGGCTTGATCGACCAATACCGTATCTGGTTGGGACAGCCGTCGACCGCTCTCCACGCCATCGTCATCGTCGAAGTATGGCGGGCGCTCCCCTTTATGGTGCTCTTTTTTCTCGCCGGGTTGCAGAGTCTCCCCGGTCATCTATTCGAGGCGGCATCGCTCGACGGAGCGAATGCGTGGCAGCGTTTCGGCCACGTGTTGCTCCCCCTCCTTGCGCCGATCGCCATCCCTTTGATGATGATCCAGTTCGTCTGGTCGATGAAGGCCTTCGACACCATCTTCGTGTTGACCCGCGGCGGCCCGGCCCGGAGCACGACCACCTTGAACTACTTCGTCTACCAAGAAGGTTTTCAGTTTTTCGACCTCGGTAGGGCCTCGGCCGCCGCCTACGTGCTCCTGGCGCTGACAGTGCTGATGATCGCCGCGCTCTATGGGCTCAGGTGGATTCTCGGCCGCCGTGGGGTGATCGACGCGTGAAGCGCAGTTCGATCCGCCGCCAGATCCTCATCTACCTGGCCGCCGTTGCGGTCTTTGCGGTGATGACCTTTCCCCTCTACGGACTCTTTCTCACCAGCGTACAACCCGAGAGTGTGATCCGAAGCCGAAACGTCCAGTTCTTGCCACGAAATCCGATCTCCGACCACTTTCGAGAGGTGCTCCGTCCGGGTCATATCGTGCCGATCCGCGAGGCGATGACCAACAGCGCGGTGGTCTCGCTATTGACCGCCACGGTCTGCTTGGTGTTTGCCCTGCCGGCGGCGTACGCCCTGTCGCGCTTGCCTGTCCCGGGTGGACGCTACCTTCTCGGGGCGATGGTCTCGATCTACTTCTTGCCGACCACG
>CP070651.1:3330351-3333895 GCA_020354625.1 Trueperaceae bacterium | reverse complement strand
AGGAAGCCGCGCAGGCTGAGGGAATCAGGATGACTCCATAGCCGCGATCGGTTGCGCTGCGTATCGAGCCCTCGACGGCCCCATCAAATGAGATACCGGCGATGATGAGGGTGTCGAGCTCGAGGTTGCGCAAGAGTTCGTCCAAGCCGGTACCGGTAAAGATTCCCGATGCCGGTTTGTCGCGCACGATTTCTCCAGCTCGGGGCATCACCTCGGGCATGATCTCGACCTCGGGGCTCTCACGCCCAAGGCGCAGCCCCTGTGTTTTGAGCTTGCGGCTCAGATCCCGGCCGTCGGGTCGCTGTCCGGCGGTGCGTAGGTGAATGATCTGGAGATCTTTGGCTCGGCACGCTTCGAGGAGCGTTTGCATCTCCACCAGAGCCGTCTCTACTCGCCGGTAGTAGTTGGCGAGTGATGCAGCCTGACCGCTCGTTTTGGACAAGCGTCCGAGCCCGTGTGCCGGATCGCAAGTGAACCTCTGAACGTCGATGAGCAAGAGCGCCGTGCTCTCGCGAACGAGGGGGAGTTCGATAGCGGGTGGAAAGATCAGATCGTAGGGGCTTGTAGCGCTACCGAGCTCTCCGTTTGGTGGGCTGGGGAGATAGCGTTTCACGCGCTCCACCCCACTTCGCTCTTTTCGGTCGGCCGGTGGTATGTCTGCCAGGCGTGCGGATAGGTCGGCGGTGGTGACAATGTGCGTCAAGCCGCCCTCCATACCCGCTAGCGCATGTTCGTGGTCGGCTGCACTCGATCCAACGCAGGCGTCGGACACGACCACCACGTCGTAGCCCAGATCCGCAGCGTCGCGCACCGCACTTTCCACACAACCACCGGTCGAGGTGCCGGTAAAGACCAAGGTGGTGATGCCCATGTTGCGCAGCAGGCGGTCGAGGTTGGTGACGGGAAACACCCCGGACGACGACTTGCTGATGACCAGTTCGTCACTGGCTGGGTTGAGCTCTTCCAAAAACGTTGCCTCTTTGCTGCCAGGAGGCACCACCAAACCCCGTACCAACTGCTTGCGACCGACATCTCGCGAGTCTTCGGTGAGCTCAGATACACGTATATGAATCACTTCCATACTTTTTTTGCGAAACAGCGTGAGGAGCTGCTGGATGCGAGGAATAACGTTATCGACCTCGGCAAAATAGGGTGCGAAGCAGTGGGCGACGCCCAGCTCTTTGGCGGTACGTCCTTCGCCCCAGTCGGGATGGGCATCGAAATACTGCATATCGACTACCAGCAGCGCCGTGGCGTCCGGGCTTAGGTTTACTGGAGGAGTTTTCTCAAGCAGTTTCTGAAGCGGGTTGTGGGGCTTGTCTTTCATGGTCGGCACCATCGATGTTCTTTTACTAGGTTCTCTCCGTTACACCACATGCCTCCCCCTTACGCCCGAAAAAAGGCCTCGATAGAGTCGGCCATGTAGCCGAGGTCATCATCCGAGAGCCAAGGGTGAGACGGCAAAGTCAGGATTTCGCGGCTGAGTTGCTCGGTGATTGGGAACGCCTCTGGATCGGGGGCGAGTTTCTGGAAGGCCGGTTGACGGTGGAGGGGCACGCGGTAATGGACCGCCGTCTCGATACCCTGCTCGGCCAAATAGGCTTCAAGTTCGTCGCGGCGGGGGGCTCTCACGACGTAATGGAGCCAACCGGGCTCCTGATCGTCGCGTGTTCGCGGTGTCGTGAGCGGAAGGCTTCTGTTCGTCAGTAGTTCGGTCAGCTTGGCTGCATTACCGGCTCGCACCTCGGTCCAGCCGTCGAGCCTGGTCAGATTGATCCGCCCGATGGCTGAGAGGAGTTCGCTGGTTCGCAGGTTGAGGCCGAGCCGCTCGGAAACGTGCCAGACGTTCCCGACCCGCTGCCGCCAACCGTGGACTCGCAACGCTGTCATGCGCTCGGCCAGCTCCTCGTCGTTGGTGACAGCCATGCCTGCCTGACCACAGACGGTGATCGATTTACCGGCGAAGCTGAAGAAGCCGATGTGGCCCAAGCCGCCTACCCGCTTTCCGCGATAGCGGGATCCGAGGGCGTGGGCCGCGTCTTCGATCACGAAAAACTCTCTCTCCTTCGCTAGATTGAGGATCGGATCCAGGTCGACGGGATGACCGTACATGTGCACCGGGATGACCGCGCGGGTGTGCTTGCTCAGGTGGCGTTCGACGATCGAGCAGCTCAGATTGCCATCTTCTTCGACATCGGTCAACACCGGTGCGGCGCCGACCGCCAACACGCACTCGATGACCGAAACAAATGTATGTGATGGCAAGATCACCTCATCGCCCTTACCGATTTCGAGTGCCATGAGGGCGAGCAACAGACAGGAGGTTCCCGAGTTGGCAGCTATACCGTGATTCGCTTCACAATAGGCCGCCACTTCCCGCTCAAACGCTTCGGTCTCAGGGCCTGCGTAGTAGGGGGTGCGTTCGAGCACCTCGAGCACCTTGTGACGGATTTCGTCGTCGATCACCGTGAGCCGTTTGGTGACCTGGCGGGTTGCTGGTGGTTTCACTGCCGAACCCTCCCTTCTACCGGTCCTGGAGACCGAGATCTGATCGGTGGGTATCCCTGATCGAGCCGTATTGGCGCCTGGCCCGCCGGATCTCCTCGAGATCGAGCTCCGCAACGAGCACCCCTTCCTGGCCTTCAGGGAGCTGCTCGAGCACTTCTCCGAAAGGGCTACAAGCGAATGTCAAGCCGAAGTAGTTTGACGCTTCTCCCACGGTGTTGATTTGCACCATAAAGATCCCGTTGGACGAACTCGCCACCTGGATTTCCGGTGCCCACATTCGTTTGCTCCTGGGTGAGCCGGTGTTGTTGACGCTGAATACCAGCTCGGCACCCCCCAACGCGAGATGCCGGTACGTCTCAGGAAAGTGACGGTCGTAGCAGATGGAGACACCGAACCGAAGCTCGTCGGTAGAGAAGACGGGATATCCCAGGTCACCGGTCGAAAAGTAGTGCTTTTCGAAGGCGTTCGCCGTACTAGGAACGTGGCGTTTTCGATACCTCCCCATCAAGCCCTGGGGACCGACGATGGCGGCGCTGTTGAAAAAGAGCTGGTGGAGTGGATCGATCTCGAAGATCGGAGCGATGATGGTAATCGTCAATTCGTGGGCGAGCTTCCCAAGCGCGTCGGTGGTGGGGCCGGGGATAGGTTCGGCCCAGTCGAAGTAGGAATCATCCACCCGGCCGGTCCCGGGAAAATAACCGGTTGTGAACAGTTCGGGGAGGGCGATGATGGTGGCGCCCCTGTCTGCGGCGCAGCGCACCAGTTCACTGCCATGCTCGAGGTTGTACCCTCTGTCCCCAAACGTTCTCTCGAGCTGGACGCCGCCGACGATTACCGTTCGAGCCACCCCTTTGTTACCTCCATGGGAACGTGTCACCGTATGTCAAAGGCCACTCGGTCACAATCTTGGCCCAGAGGCCATCCAGAGACGTTAGATTCGATAGTATCAGATGTATCATATATAGTATATGCAGTAGCGTTGAACCCCTACCGTTCTCTTTATCTTCGGCTCGTACCCCGTGGCAGGTCGATGTCG
>CP070651.1:3297568-3330251 GCA_020354625.1 Trueperaceae bacterium | reverse complement strand
CCGATATTTCGGAACGTCAGGCGGTAGGGTACGGCCGTCTCGAGTGAGATTGTCTCGTTTTGAGCCTGTCCTGTGCGTTGGAAGAACATCTCGCCCATGTTGATAATGATTTCCTGTTGAAAGCCTTGTGCCAGGCACCAGCTCCCGACGAGAAGACCCAATAGAATAGCGAGTCTCGGTACACGTTTCATTAGAGCGCTCCTTTGCTGTGCGCGTGAGGTCGTGAGATCAAACAAGAACCCTTTCTCTCGTCTATGTTTTTGTTGAATCACTGAAGTCTTCACCTCATCTAAGCCCTGCTGCTCGTTGCCCTAGGTCGATACCGAAACACACAGTGGCAAAGGTTGAATCTGGAGACAGGCCGTAACTCATGCTTACGATTATGGTCAGAGTGAGTGGGGTGGTTCGTAGAGACAAATGTCCTGCTCCTGTCGGTCGGCTTTTGGGTATCCTCATTCCGTATGTTTGGAATGTCGGGGGCGTCGATTTCGAGTCTGATGGGGGGACAACATTGAGGTATACTCGCTCCATGGTCGTTCCCCCTTCCTGGACGGGCGTGCTTGGGCGATGGCGGCGTTCGCGCAGCGTATCATCTTTGCCTTCGGCTACTCGGCCTTGTTAGAACGCCCGCATTACCAGGTATATAGGAGAGAAAGCACTTGACGAACGAAGAAGAATCACGCACGAAAATCCGAGCCGTCTACAAAGAGGTCTTGGCAGACCTCGAGACCCCCCTTACTGCGTATCTCAAGGTCGCGGGGCATCCGAGCTTTCTGCTCGAGAGTGTAGAACAAGGGGAACGCGTCGCGCGCTACTCGTTCATCGGCACAGGAGAACGTCGGCGTCTCGAGGCGCGTGGTGCCGAGATCGTTCTGACGAGTGCTGACGGCGCAAAACGAACGCAGGTAACCGATCCCTTGAAAGTGTTGTGGGATATGACCGTTCGGGATAGCGAACCCGCGGAGGCGCTGCCGAGTTTCTGGGCGGGTTCGGTCGGATACTCCAGTTACGATCTGATCCGGCGCTACGAGACTCTCCCCGATGGGAATCCCGATGAACTCGGCGTTCCTGATCTGCTCTTTATTCAACCCGAGGTATTAGTCATCTTCGACCACTTGAAGCGCAAGATTTTTATCGTTGCGCCCGCTGAAGTGGGCAATGAGGCGGACGAGGCGCGGGCCGGCGAGCTGGTGGAAGAGACCTACCAGAGACTGCGCGGGCCCCTACCGGGTGTACCGGGTGACAGGGCGGGACGTCTCACGGAGTTTACGTCCAACTTCACCAAGGAAAGTTACATGGCGGCGGTCGCCAAGTCGGTCGAATATATCCGTGCCGGAGACATCTTTCAGGTCGTCCCGAGCCAGCGGATGACCGCTGAACTCGGTGTACACCCCTTTGCGATCTACCGGGCGCTGCGGACCGTGAATCCCAGCCCCTACCTCGGGTATCTCGATCTAGGGCCGGTCACTCTGGTCGCGAGCAGCCCCGAGAGCCTCGTGAGGAGTGATGGGCGAACGGTTGAAACCCTCCCGATTGCGGGAACGCGCAAGCGGGGGAGCACGCCTGCTGAAGACGAGGCCTTGGCAAAGGAGTTGCTCGCCGATGAGAAAGAGCGTGCCGAGCACATCATGCTAGTCGATCTCGGGCGGAACGATCTCGGCCGCGTTTGTAGCTACGGTTCTGTCAAGGTTTCGGACCTGATGCGAATCGAGCGCTATAGTCACGTCATGCATATCGTCTCGACCGTCACAGGCGAGCTGGCCGAAGGGAAGACGCCTCTCGATGCACTGGCCAGCACCCTCCCCATGGGTACCGCCAGCGGCGCCCCGAAGATCAGGGCCATGGAAATTATCGATGAACTCGAACCCGTCAGGCGCGGACCCTATGCCGGTGCGTTTGGCTACATCAGCGCTGCTGGGGCCATGGATATGGCCCTCACGCTCCGTACCGTGGTGATCACAGCGGGTCGCTTGCATCTTCAAGCTGGTGGGGGTGTGGTGGCTGACAGCGATCCGGAGTTCGAGTATCAGGAGTCGCTCAACAAGCTTGCAGCCCTTCGCAAGGCGGTCGAAATGGCGACCGAGGGCTTGGCGTAACCTGCACAGGTGGCTGTGCGAAGGAGCCATATCGATCATCGTGAAAAAGATACTCGTTATCGACAACTACGATTCGTTCACCTATAACCTGGTCCAATACTTGGGGCACCTCGGTGTCGACCTCACCATCTGGCGCAACGACCGGTTCGAGCTCAGCGAGATCGACACCTTACATCCAGACGGTATTGTGATCTCCCCCGGACCCTGCACGCCGCACGAGGCTGGGCTTTCGGTCGACGTGATCCGGAGCTACGGCAGCCGCATTCCCATCTATGGCGTGTGTCTCGGGCATCAGAGCATCGGAACGGCTTACGGAGCCGAGGTGGTTGCGGCCCCGAAGATCATGCACGGTAAAACGAGCCGTATACACCACGATGGTACGGGCACGTTTGCAGGTCTGCCTGAAGCGTTGACCGCTACCAGGTATCATTCACTCATCGTCAAGAATCCGCCTCCGGAACTCACGGTCAACGCGTGGACGGACGATGATGGCGAGCGGGTGATCATGGGTTTTCGGCACGTCGAGCATCCGGTTTGGGGGGTGCAGTTCCATCCTGAGAGCATTTTGACGGTAGACGGTTATCGGCTCCTTCAAAACTTTCTCGATTTGTGCTGAGTATTGCTGTTATGAGCGTGCCCGCAGGGTCAATCAAATCGCCTTTTGGTAGCGTCGAAATCACCCAAAAAGAGCGAGAAAGAGAAGAAACCTGTTTGCCCAACTCGTGCGCTGAAAGCCGGTTTGGCGTTTATAGGACGTAATGGATAAGCCTGACATCAGCGTGCTAACGGTAACCCGTAACCGCCCGGATATCCTCCGCCTCAAAGGTGCATCGCTCGTCGATCAGACAGTATCCTATGCACGCTTCGAGTGGATCGTTTGTGTCAACGGTCCCTGTGCTGAAACCGAGGCGTTTCTCAGGGGTCAGCATTACCCCTTTGCGCTGCACGTGATCGAGTTGGATGAGGCCGTGTCGGTCTCTCGGGCGCGTAACGCGTGTGCGCGTCGAGCACGGGGTGAATATTACTACCTTTCCGATGACGATTGTCTGCTCGCCGAGCGCACCCTCGAGCTACATTGGCAAGCCCAGCGCGTAGCGCCACGTCTCTTGGTCGGTGGGATCCGTTTCATCGACGGCCCGGAGGTTGTGTGCTGGTCTCCTAATCGGGCTCACTACTGGAATGTAAACGGAGCCAATACCAGTCTGCCGGCAGCTATCTTCCAAGAGGTGGATGGGTTCGATGAGTGGCTGGTCGACTACGGTGGCGAAGATCTGCTCCTCGGTTATAAAGTGTTCGCTAGAGGCCTGGAAATCGACGCTTTACAGGGTGCAATGGTAGATCATGTGGGAGCGAATCCGATGCGAGCCACCGATCTTGCCAAGGCCCGTAGTGCTGGAGGAAATGCGGTGCTCATCGCTCGCCGCTACCCCCGGCTCGCCTTTAGGCTCGGGGTCCACCCCCAGCTGCTCGCCCTCAAACGGGCCCTGTTTAGAACTCCGTTTGGTACGTTGATGAAAGGTTTTGCGCCCCAGCGGTATGCTTACGAACGTGCCTACTTAGAAGGTGCTGAGGATCGATTGAGGGGGATATAACATGTCTGAGCAGAAACAAGCCACGCAAGATATCGCTTCGGTGTTATCTACGGTTTTTGATGGTGACGTATTGTCGCGTGAGCAGGCTCGAAGCGTAATGGGATACCTCATGGATGGTGCGGTCTCATCGGTGCAGGCCTCTGCCTTGCTCGCGGCATTGCGCACGCGAGGGGAGACCGTAGAAGAGATTGTCGGCTTTGCCGAGGCCATGCGTGCGCGTTCGATCAAGGTGCAGTCCACCTCTACCGAGCCCATCTTGGATACCTGTGGGACGGGTGGCACCGGTATCGATACCCTCAACATCAGCACCACCGCTGCCTTTGTGGCGGCGTCTGGAGGGGTGAAGGTAGCGAAGCATGGGAATCGCGGGGTGACCAAGAGTTCGGGCTCGGCCGATGTGCTCGAGGCTCTCGGTGTGGACCTCGACGCTTCGCCGGATCGGTTGACACAAAGCCTCGAGGAGATCGGGATCGCCTTTATCTTCGCCAGAGCGCACCATCCCGCTATGAAGTTTGTAGCTCCTATTCGGGCCGAGCTCAAGGCTCGTACCGTGTTCAATGTATTGGGGCCGCTCACGAACCCAGCGGGGGCAAGCAGGCAGCTCATGGGGCTCTACTCCCCGTCGCTTTTGGAGAAGATCGCTCGCGTGCTCCACGGTTTGGGACTCGAACGGGCACTCGTCGTCCATGGTGACGGGATCGATGACTTCACCGTTACCGGAGAGACCGAGGTGTGTGAGCTCACCGCTGACGGTACTGTCGAGGCCTTTACTGTAACGCCCGAAGCGGTCGGGCTGTCTCGTCACAGGCTCGAAGATCTCTACGGGGGTGGTCCTGATGAGAATGCAGCCACCTTGCGAGGAATCCTTGCGGGAGAGATTCGGGGTGCCCGCCGCGATGTCGTTCTCTTCAATGCCGGGGCGGTCCTCTACCTTGCGGATCACGTCCCCTCCTTGGCTGCTGGTGTCGTGCGGGCGGCAGAGCTGATCGATTCAGGTACAGCTCAAGACACGCTCGAGCGTTTCCTGGCGTTCCAAGGGCGTTGATCGTTAGGTCTCTCACCGTGGCGTGACCGTTTCTCGCCAGTCTCTCTTTAACATTTTGTGGACACAAAAACGGCAATTCGGTGATGTCATCCGTGCCCGGAAGTTCCGAAAAGGGCGATTCAAAGGGGAGGGGCCACCGTGACAGGGGCGTTACGAGCCGGAGGAGAGTACAAAACCGCCCCTGCTACGTAGGTGTCGCCACGATTGAGGGCTTGTGTGGGAGATAAGATGAGCGAGTGGTGTCTGTTACCCAAGTGTAAAGGAGCGGGTGTAAGGCTACAATGTGGGGGCTATGTGTTTCATATGGTAGATAGATTTGGGGTGGATCATGGTTGAGAAGACAAAGGGTAGTATTACGGTCAAAACAGGTTTCGCCGAGATGTTCAAAGGCGGCGTCATCATGGACGTTGTCGATGCAGAACAGGCGAGAATCGCCGAAGAAGCCGGCGCCGTTGCCGTGATGGCGCTCGAGCGTGTCCCCGCCGACATTCGTGTGCAAGGTGGGGTGGCGCGGATGTCCGATCCTGGGATGATCGAAAGTATTATTGGAGCGGTGTCGATCCCGGTGATGGCCAAGGTGCGCATCGGCCATTTTGTCGAGGCTCAGATTTTGGAGTCGCTCGGGGTCGATTTTGTCGATGAGTCCGAGGTTCTCACCCCGGCAGACGAGAGCTTTCATATCGATAAGCACGCCTTTACGGTTCCTTTTGTGTGCGGTGCCACCAATATCGGCGAGGCGCTTCGCCGGGTTGGCGAGGGTGCCAGTATGATCCGTACCAAGGGAGAAGCCGGTACGGGTAACGTCGTCGAGGCGGTGCGTCACGCAAGATCTGTAGTGGGTAGTATCCGTCAGTTACAGTCGATGTCGCGTGATGAACTCATGACCTTTGCCAAAGATCACGGCGCCCCCTTTGAACTCGTTTTGTCCGTTCACGAAGAGGGCAGGCTTCCCGTCGTCAATTTCGCTGCCGGTGGCGTGGCGACTCCTGCGGATGCGGCGCTCATGATGCAGCTCGGTATGGATGGTGTATTCGTCGGCTCGGGCATCTTCAAATCGGCGGCCAGCCTCAGTGGAAAAGACCGTAGTGAAGCCTGGATGAAACGTGCCCAGGCTATCGTTCAAGCTGTTACCCACTACCAGAATCCTTCCGTGTTGGCCGAGGTTTCTCGCAACCTGGGTGAGGCGATGGTCGGCATAAATATCGATACGTTGTCCGAAGAGGAGTTGTTGGCAAGTCGCGGTTGGTAGCTCGCGCCGACTACGTGGTTCGATACCACACGTCTCTCACTGGCAAGATTGATAAGATGCCCTTGTGAAAATCTTGCAAGCCTCTTTTATCCTGCTGCTGGCAGGGGTGTTATCGATCACCTCATTGTTGTCCGCTTCAGCTCTCAAATGGGCCCAAGACCTGCCTGACCTGAGCGAGCTCGATGCGCTCGACTTTACGGCTACCTCGCAGATTTTTGCTCGGGATGGTACCACCTTGATTGGGGAGATCGTCCCGGTCGTCGGTGAAGACCGTGCTGGCACCAATCGAATTCCAGTCGGCCTAGACGATATCTCACCGGCAGCCCTGCAGGCCATCATCGCTTATGAAGACGATCAGTTCTTCAAGCACTACGGGTTCGACGTGCCTGGCCTCGTACGGGCGACCTACGAGGAGTTTTTCGGTGAAGCCGGTCGTGGCGGTTCCACTATCACCACTCAGGTCATCAAAAATACGGTGCTAGAAGATATTCGTAGTGAGCGATCTCTCGAACGCAAGGCCAAAGAGTTGATGCTTGCGATCGAACTCGAGCGTCGTCTGACAAAAGCCGAAATACTTCAACGCTACATCAACGTGGTGTTCTGGGGTGGAAATGTATACGGCATCCGCGCGGCAGCGCAAGCCTATTTCGGCAAAGAGCCCATCGAGTTGAACCTGGCTGAGGGTCTCTACCTTGCGCGCCTGATTCCTGCACCGAACGAACGCCACAATAATTTCGAGGGAACGCGTGCCAGCATGAAAGAAGTCCTCGACCGTATGGTGCGCCAAGGTATGGTCAGCGCTGACGCCAGAGATCGAGCCTGGCGCTACCCACTCCAACCTCGTGGATGGCGTGTCTCCTACGATGCGGATGGTGAGTTGTTGACGGTTGAGAGGACAGGCGAGGAAGCGATCATCCGGACGAGTGTCAGTTCAGAACTGTCGCGGCACGTTGTCTTGGCGGTCCGTAATTGGCTGACCGACCGCTATGGAGAGAGCCTGGTTTTTGGGCGGGGTGGACTCAGGGTGACGACGACCATCGATATCCAGGCACAACAGGCGGCTAACGAGGCCTCCAGAAAGGCGGATATTCCCCAAGGTTCGCAGCTCGCCATTGTCGGCTTGGTTCCGGAGTCGGGTGAAGTGTT
Organism: Trueperaceae bacterium; assembly: GCA_020354625.1. Taxonomy (GTDB): domain Bacteria; phylum Deinococcota; class Deinococci; order Deinococcales; family Trueperaceae. The sequence goes on along the minus strand of CP070651.1, from coordinate 3,323,123 downwards.
GGCGATGGTGGGTGAGCGCCTCCAAGAGGGCGTCGAATCGAAGGAGTTCAATCGTGTGACGCAGGCCCTCCGCCAGCCTGGAAGTTCCTTTAAGCCGGTCGTTTATGCTACCGCTATCGAACTCAACGGTTTTTCGCAAGCAACCGTGCTTGTAGATGAACCGGCCACGTTTGTACAGCGAGGTGAAGAGGACTACGAACCCCAAAACTGGGATGAAGACTTCGATGGTTATCAGACCATCCGCGAACACGTCAATCGCTCGCGTAATATCCCGGCCGTAAAGGCGCTCGAGGCTGCTTCTCCGCAGGCGGTGGCCGATCGTGCGCGCGAGCTCGGGTATACCAATATTGCGCCCTACTACTCACTGGCGTTGGGTTCGTTTGAAGTGACGCCGTTGCAGCATGCATCTGCTTTCTCAGCCTTTGCCAACAAGGGGGTTCAGGTCGAGGCCCACTTCGTTGCGCGCGTGGAGGATTCGGACGGGAACGTACTCTATGAGGCCAGACCGCGGCGTTCGCAGGTATGGACAGAACAGACGGCCTATATCGTTCTCGACATGTTGCACGGCAACGTCGTCGACAGGGACCCGACCGCCCTGAGCTGGCGGGCCGCTATCGAAGGGCGCTGGGTGGCGGGTAAAACGGGTACCACCAATGAAGATCGCGATATCTGGTTTGTGGGTACTACTCCGGGGTTTGTGGCCGCAGTTTGGATCGGTAACGATGACAACACGGCCTTGCCGAAAAACATGACGCGCCGTGACGGCCAGGGTGAGATCGTGACGAGCTCACGACAGCCTATCTATATTTGGAGGGACTTTGTCGAGAACGCCTTGCGCGGTACTCTTGCAGATCCCGAGGGGTTTCCCGTACCTGAGGGGATCGCCTTCCATACGATCGACCGGAAGTCGGGACGGCCCGTACCAGGTGGTTCGAGAGCCGCGTTTCGGAGTGATACCGATCTGCGTGGGATCGATAGTGCCGCCCAACTAAAGATTGAACTGCCGATCGATACACGCACAGGTGTGCGTGCCAGTTCCGACACACCGCCAGAACATATAGAGATCGTGCGGATAAGCCCTTCAGAGGTCGATGCCTATTTGGGTCGGTCAGACCCTGGTTCTCCATGACGGTCCAGAACAGAACGCTTACAGCTGTCGAGGGTTTGAAGGTGGGGCACTGGTCTGATCCCGAGGCAAAGACCGGATGCACCGTGGTGCTCTGTCCCCCCGAAGGCTGTCTCGCTTCGGGTGTGATCATGGGGAGTGCGCCGGGTTCGCGGGAGAGTGCGTTGCTCGATCCGGCCAAGACGGTCGAGCGCATCCACGGTCTGGTTTTTTCTGGTGGCAGTGCCTACGGGTTGGCTTCGGCAGGCGGCGTGATGCGCTGGTTAGAAGAGCATGGCATCGGTTTTCCGACACCGTTTGGTCTGGTTCCCATCGTGCCTGCTTCGGTTATTTACGATCTCGGTGTCGGACGTGCCGACGTACGGCCCGGTGAACAAGAGGGGTACAGGGCGGCTTGTGAGGCTACCTATGGGGTTGTCGAGACGGGTGCTGTCGGTGCCGGGACCGGCGCGACGATCGGTAAGCACCTCGGTGTGGAAAGAGCTGTTGCAGGAGGTCTCGGTTGCGCCGCCCTCGAGTTTCAAGGGGTGACCGTTGCCGCCTTGGTGGTCTGTAATGCGCTCGGGTGTGTGGTGGATCCAAACACAGGTAGAGAGGTAGCCGGTCGCCTGGGGACTTTGCAAGACCTTGTGACCGGCTTCGGTGATCAATCGATGGGTACGAATACCACCTTGATCGTAGTCGCCACCGATGCGCCGCTAGCCAAGGCCGGGGCGAATCTGCTCGCTCAACACGCTTACTACGGGTTGGCGCGGGTCACGCGGCCGACGACGGTTTTTGATGGTGACTCCGCGTTCGTGTTGAGTACCGCACGAGGACCCGCGCTCCCCCTCGCTGCACTGTCGGTTGCGGTCCAGGAAGTCGTGGTCGAGGCTGTGTTGCAAGGAATTCGGGCAGTGAGAAGAAGCGGTGGCTAGCCGCTGTTTGCGATGTTAGACCACGCAACACTTCCATCGCGCTACTGTGTGGCATGATACCTCCTATGCGTGTTGGTGTCTTGGCTTTGCAAGGAGCGTTTCGTGAGCACAAGCTCGCGTTCGAACGTTTGGGAGCGTCGGTCACGGAAGTGCGTCTCCCTGAACAGCTCGAAGGGCTTTTGGGAATCGTGATTCCTGGTGGAGAATCCACGACCATGGCCAAGCTGATGAAGATCTACGGGTTGGACCGAGCGCTCACAGACTTCTATCGGGGTGGGGGTGCGCTCTGGGGTACCTGCGCGGGTGCGATCGCTGTTTCCAGTGAGATCGTCGACTTTCCAGATCAACCCCGCTTGGGGCTGATGCCGATTTCAGTGGCGCGTAACGCATACGGCAGACAGGTCGATTCGTTCGAAGTGGATCTCGAGATCGCCGACTTCGTAACCCCGTTTCGAGCTATCTTTATCCGTGCGCCCAGAATCGTCGGTATCGCACCTTCTGTTCGAGTGGTGGCGTCCTATGCCGGTGCGCCGGTTATGGTGCGGCAGGGACGGATAATGGCGACGGTGTTCCATCCTGAGCTCAGTGGAGATGACCGGATCCACGGTTATTTTCTCGATCGACTCTGTTCAGTTGAATCGCAGTACCAGCCAGCGTCCCAGTAGAATCGCCATATAGCCGAGGAGTAAGTTCGCGAAGATATAGGTACTCGCTATTCCCCAACCGTCTCTGCGAATCAACAAGTCACTTTCAAACTCGAAGGTGGAAAAGGTGGTAAACGAACCGATGAAACCGGTCCCTACGGCGGCTCGCAGCGCTGGAGGGATCGTGAACAGCTCTTGAAACAGGAGCAGGGAGAGTAGAAACGATCCGCTGACGTTGACGAGCACGGTGGCCAGTGGGTAGCCGGCCAATGCGGTACCCTGTAAAGCCGGTAAGAGCATCAGGGACGCATAGTATCGACAGAGCGCTCCGAGCGCTCCCCCCAAGGCCACACCGAGCACGATCACGCGAGCTTCACCCGTTACACGTCGCGCCGTTTTTGCAGACGACCAGGGGCGAAGGTTGTAGCCGATGACCCATTACGGTGGGTTAGGGTGCGAGACCCACATTGTTCTTTTCGAGCGCCCGTTCTGCTCGGTAACTACTGCGAACCAGGGGTCCGGAAACGACTTCGAGAAACCCTCGGTCGAGCCCCCAACGTCGATAGCTTTTAAACTCGTCGGGCGTGACGAAGCGTCTGACCGGTAGGTGATGCGGTGTCGGTCGCAGGTACTGGCCGAAAGTGAGGATATCTACGCCGATCTCCCGCAGGTCGTCCATCGTTTCGAGGAGTTCCTCATCGGTCTCACCGAGCCCGACCATCAGGCTGGTCTTGGTCAAGACATCTGGGCGTGCCTGTTTGGCATACGCGAGGACCCTGAGAGTCTGGTCGTAACTGGCGCGACGATCTCGCACCGGATGCGTAAGGCGTCTCACCGTCTCGACGTTTTGGGCGAAGACTTCTATTCCCGAATCGAGTACGATCTGGACGTGATCTGTGACGCCTTGAAAATCAGGGGTAAGTGCTTCGATAGCGGTATCTGGATTAGCCGCTTTGATGGCCCGTACACAGCGGGCGTACTGTTCTGCCCCACCGTCGGGGAGATCGTCGCGGTCGACTGAGGTCAGTACAACGTATTTCAGGCCCATGAGCGAAACGGACCGAGCTGCCAACTCGGGTTCGGCTGGGTCGAGGTATCCGCCCGGATTTCCGGTGTCGACCGCACAGAAGCGGCAAGCCCGGGTGCAGACCGATCCCAACAGCATGATGGTAGCGGTACCAGCATTCCAGCATTCGGCAATGTTGGGACACATCGCTTCTTCGCAGACGGTGCTGAGGCGATTTTCGCGCATGGTCTCGCGCACGGCTTGATAGCGGCCTCCAGACGGGAGGCGAACCTTGAGCCACTCTGGCTTCGGTTGCCTGGGGACGGGAGCGGGATTCTTGCTACGAATCCCGTGCTTGACGATTTTTATGCCATCTCGGTCGGGCGTCCGCTGACTCATTTGACGACCTCTCGTTTTATGGAGAACACCTGTTTCATTTCCTCGATCACTTTTGGCTTCACCTCGTCAATGACGATCTTGCGGTCGAGTAGGCGGCTTAGACTGGTCACGCCTTTGTCCACAATGCCACAAGGGACGATCGTTTTGAAATGCTCGAGTTCGGTGCACACGTTGAGGGCGAAACCGTGAAAGGAAACGTCGCGTTTGACGGCTACCCCTATGGCAGCCACCTTTTCGTTACCTACCCACACACCGGCATAGCCCGGGCTTCCGACACTGGTAATCCCATAGCCCTCGAGGACTGCGATGATCACGTTTTCGAGCTTCCGTAGAAATTCGCGGACACGTCTTCCCACAGGGAAGATCGGATAGCCGACCAATTGACCGGGACCGTGATAGGTGATGTCTCCACCACGTTCGATGTCGTAGAGGGTAAACCCCTGTGAACGTAGGTGGGTCTCACTCACGAGGAGGTGTTCGCGGCCCCCTTTTTTGCCGAAGGTGATCACGGGGGGGTGCTCGACCAAGAGCAGGGTAGCTGGTCGTTCGTTTGCGACGACGGCTGCGTGGGTTTCGAGCTGTACCTCGTGTGCTTTGCGGTATTCGAGAAGGCCGAGATCGCGCACGACAAAAGGCGTATCCACACCTCGATCATACCAGAGCCCTAAGGAGCGCCCTGCAATGCAACCTTCAATTCCTGGTTGTATGTAGAAGCCAGATTACGATTTGGATCGAAGCGTCATTCGCTACGGATGATCGAACCCTCTTCGTCGAGTGGTGGGTAGGCGCGTCCGCTCTCCCGGCACAGCAATGCTTCTCGCGGATAGAGCCATTCAAAGGCCATCTCGTGCCTTTGTACCGCGTCGAGTTTTGGCGACGCGTAGTGTCCTGAAATACTCCGTTGCCGCTGCGCTTCGAACAGGATCACAGCTGTGGCGACCGAGACATTGAGAGACCTCACCATGCCGATCATCGGAATGATGATGTGGGCGTCGGCCCGCCGGGCGGCGATGGTACTCACACCGTCCTTTTCATTTCCGAAGACGATACAGGTGGGGCGGCAGTAATCGACACTGCGGTAATCGACGGCACGTTCAGAAAAGTGTGCTGCCAAGATCTGCATGCCCTGATCCTCAACGTGCGTAAGGGCCTTATCTGTTGCGGAATACGTCTCAACCTCAACCCACTTTTCAGCACTCGCGCTCGTCGTGGTAAAGGTTTCGACCCCACCGGTAGGGTTAACAGCCAAGATGCGACCGATCCCGACGGCATCGCACGAGCGGAGCATGGCTGACAGGTTGTGTGGTTTGTACACACTTTCGGCCATGATGGTGAGATCGGGTTGCCGCTTTTCGAGCACGGTCATGATCCGCTGATAGCGTCTCGCTGTCACGCTTTAGAGGATACCGCGCTCGGAAGAGGTTCGGCGGTCGAAAGTTACTTGTCTGCCAGGATGCGTCGCACGGAGTATATGAGGGTTGGTTTCAATCCCTACGAACGAGTATAGCTTGACAGTTTCCAGCCGAAAACGTATCATCCAGGTTGCGTCTCGTATCCTATGCCGAGGTGGCGGAATTGGTAGACGCGCTAGCTTGAGGGGCTAGTGACCGCTTAGGTCGTACGGGTTCAAGTCCCGTCCTCGGCACCAATTGGCCAGCTTTCGGGCTGGCTTTTTGTGTGCCATTTCCTAGTGGGCCGGGTCGAACATGAACGTGGTAGCCTGTGGGGTGTCCGAACCGACCTTTCCCTTCCAGCGATATCGACAGGGGCAGAGAGAGGTGATCGACCGGGCCCGTGATTCCTTCGCTTCCGGAAAACGTTTTGTGATCGTTGAAGCGCCGACGGGCTCTGGCAAATCGGCGATCGCTGTCACCTTGACTCGCGAAGCAGAGAGCGCCTATGTGTTGACGGCACAAAAAGTGTTGCAGGACCAGTACGTGCGCACGTTTCCCGAGTTGGCACTCATGAAGGGACGTGGGAACTACCCGTGTCTGATCGCACCCACTCACGCGGCAGCTGCGCCCTGTATCGCGGGTCGCAGGCTGCCTGAGTGCGATGCCTGCCCCTACTTTTGTGCCAAAGATGGTGCAATCGCCGCCGATAGTACGATTATGAACTACGCCTACTATCTGGCAGAACTCAACTACTCCGGCGGATTCGGTCCCCGTGACCTGCTGGTGCTCGATGAGGCTCATAACGCCGAAGCAGCCCTGATGAGTTTTATTCAGATCGACCTAAGCGACGTAGCTTTGGCGCGTGTTGGGATCGGCGAAAGTCTACCTGTAGCGTTCGATGACGAAGACTACTTCGATTTTGCGGAAGAGGTCTTGCCTCTGATCAAGCGACGGAGTCGCGAGCTCGATGCCGAGTTGCGAGATGCCAACTTTGGCAGCAAGATGAGCCTCGCGTCGATGCAGAGCAAGCATTGGCTCGATAACCAGTGGAAACGCCTCGAGCTCTTACGTGACAGCCGCGAGGAGAACTTTGTGGAGTGGGTGGTCGAGCGGCGTCGCTCCAGTGAAGGAGAGACGATCTCATTTAAACCGGTCGAGGTGGCCGCGTTCGCTGAACCGCTCCTCTTTGGGTTCGCCGATCGCATTCTGATGCTCTCGGCGACGATACTCGACGCCCCCACCTTCCTTAGGAGCCTAGGCATCGAGCGTGAACAAGTCGAAGTGATCCGCATCGGATCGGGGTTTCCTGCAGAAAACCGCCCGGTATTCTTGAAGCCTACAGCTCGGCTGACACGCCACTACCTCGAGCAAGCATTGCCGAAGATCGTCGATCAGCTAAACCTTCTCTTTACTTCGCACTCTACGGAAAAGGGCCTGATCCACGCCCACTCGTACAAAATCGCAGGCTATATCGCCAGGAATCTATCTCCCCAGCACCGGAAGAGACTCGTCACGCATTTCACCAGTGAAGGACGAGATGTAGCTCTTGAGAAACACCTGAATAGCCGGGAACCGACAGTCCTTTTGACTCCGAGTATGACCGAAGGGATCGATCTCACTGACGAGCTCTCGCGGTGGCAGGTCATCTGCAAGATCCCCTATCCGTATCTGGGAGACCCGCAGGTGGCTCGTAGGAAGGAGATCGATGCCGCCTGGTACGACTGGCGTACCTGTCTTACGGTGGTACAAGCGTATGGTCGCAGCGTGCGAAGCGAGGATGATTTTGCGGTCACGTACCTACTCGATGCCGATTTCCCACGATTTTTGAAGCGTCAACGAAGTCGCTTGCCACCTTGGTTTCTCGAGGCGATTCATCTCTGACACGCGCCGGGGACGGGTGGCTCCAACGGGGAAGGACTGCGCCACGTGTGGTCCCCGTAGTCGACCCGCACACGTGTCATGACCGCTCTCCGTAGGGGTGCCATAGGCGACTCTCCCATAGCCCTTTCGGTTCGAAGCACGGCTCGGAGTGATATGAACCTCCGTTGATCAAACGGCTCCCGATCATTGGGTCTTTTGCGATACTACGATGTTTGTTTGTTCCGGTGCAGCCGGGCAAAAAAACAGGAAATCAGATGAAGGGCAGGTGCATCGGGCGTTCGATGTTGGTTTTAAGCACCATGGTCGTCTCGGTGCGCTCTACGCCCTCGAGCATGAATAACCGATCTAGAAAAGCATCTAGTTCCTCGGTGTTGCCAACTCGTACCTTGGCAATATAACTGTATTGTCCTGCTACGGCGTGAAGCTCTTCAATTTCCGGTAGCTCAAGAAGGCTCTTGACGAGGGAAGCCCCAGGTTTGCGGGGTTGTGGTGAGATAGCCACGAACGCACAGATTGAGACGCCGATTTTCTCAGGATCGAACACGGCACCATATCCGGTGATCACTCCTACCTGCTCGAGCTTGCGGATTCGCTCACCCACCGCTGGTGCAGACAAGCCGACGTCTTTGGCGATCATCGCGTGCGAGGCCCGACCTTCTGTTCGCAGGATACGGAGAATTTGTTGGTCGATGGCGTCGAACACGTCGGATAGCTTATCACGGTAATCGATCACGCCAGGGCTGTCCGATGTGCCGGAGTCGTCGGCCACAACGTGTACGGGTCGTTATCAACGGGGTATAGTCGAGGAGCATGCTGGAAAAGATCACTGTTCAAGTGTTTGGTACCAAAAAGTCACAAGCTACGAAGAAGGCGCTGCGCTTTTTCAAAGAGCGAGCGATCAAAGCTCACTTTGTCGATCTGAGTGTTCGAAAACCATCTCGGGGTGAGCTGATCCGCTTTGCTCAAAAATATGGTGTCGAAGCCCTTATCGACGAGGGTTCGAAACCCTATCGTGAGTCGGGTCTCGAGGTGATGCGCCTCAGAGATGATGACCTCCTCGATCTCTTGGTCGACAAGCCTGGTTTACTGATCCAGCCTCTAATACGAAGTGGGCGCGACATTGCGATCGGTTGGCAGGAAACCTTTTGGCGCACGTGGTTCGATCAGGTGCGGGCATCTTGATTCCACCGATCCATTTCGAACGGGAATTGCCCAGTAACCGGTACGTGGGGTAGGGCATGCGGGTCTTATTCATCGGTGATATTTTCGGAAAGCCTGGTCTCAGAGTCGTGAGAGCTTTCTTGAAAGAAGTAGCAGGCCAATTCGACTTCATTATCGCCAATGGTGAAAATGTCGCCGGCGGATTCGGGATCACGAGAAAACACTTCGATCAACTTCGTACGGCAGGTGTCGATGTAGTCACTCTGGGCAACCACGCGTGGGATCAACCAGAGGTGCTCGAGTTCATCGAAGAGACGCCTCACCTCATACGACCCCTCAACTATCCACCCGGTACGCCAGGTCTTGGGTGGGCTACCTTTGAGAGTCGAGCAGGAGATTCCATCACGGTGGCGCAGGCCATGGGTAGGGTGTTTATGGATCCGCTCGATGATCCGTTCCGCGCACTCGATGTGCTTGCTGAAGAGCATGGAGTAGGCAAGACGCTGGTAGTCGATTTCCACGCGGAAGCGACCAGTGAGAAGAAGGTAATGGGTTACCATCTAGCGGGGCGGGCCAGCGCTGTGATCGGGACGCACACTCACGTGCAGACGGCCGACGAAACAATTCTGAACGGAACTGCGTACATTACCGATGTCGGTATGACCGGTGTGCAAAGCTCTTCTATCGGCATGAACTTTGAAGAGGTCCATTACCGTTTTGTAAGAAAGCTTCCAAAAAGATTTCGTCCGGCTGAGAGCGTAGGAACGGTGTGTGCTGTGGCTCTGACCCTTGTCGATGGCAAAGCGACCGGGATCGAGCGCGTACAGTGGCGAGCTTCGTGACGCCTGCGACGAGTGAGGTTTTTCACAGTTGGGGGTGTGCGCGGCCGGACGCGAGTGCTGCCCGAGTACCCTAGATACAATGGAGCGTGATGGAGAGAGTGCTGTACGAGGTTGCAGGGGAATCCGAGAGTGAACCGTTGGGCGCTCTGTTGAATGGCCGATGTGTCGGTCGCGCGCTACGAGCGAGTTGTTGAGGGGGTGGGCCGGTTGCAGGCCGCGGCAGATGATACTTTTAAGCAACTTAGGCTCGATGTCGACTTTCTCGGTTCAGCACTCGGTCAAGTGCTCCGTGAACTCGAAGGAGAGCGACTGTTCGAGCTCGTCGAATCGATTCGCGCGACCACGAAACGGTTACGGCAGGAATCGGGTCAAACTGCGCTCAAAAAAGAACTGAAGGAGCTCCTTTCCGGCCTCACCTTGGACACAGCGGAGCGGTTGTTGAGAGCCTTTACACTTTTTTTTCAGCTGGTCAATCTTGCGGAGGAGATCCACCGGGTTCGGGTCAATCGGTTACGTGAGGGGATGGCTACCCTCGAGCAACCCCGATCCGAATCGGTTGCCGCAGCCGTGAAAGTTTTGCGAGACCAAGGATGGTCTCGTCGAGACGTGCAACAATTTATCGAGGATCTCGACATTCAACTCACCCTCACTGCTCATCCCACCGAAGTTAAACGGTATACGGTTCGTTTGAAGCTCGAGCGCATCGCCTCGGCCATGAGGCACCTGAGCGAACGCGATCTAAGTCCCCAGCAACGCCAAGCCTTCGAAGGTGAGATCTACGCTGAGATCGCTACCCTCTGGCAAACGCGTGAGCTTTTGAGTGAGAAGCCGACCGTGCTCGATGAGGTGAAAAGCGCACTTTACTACTATCGGCGTTCGCTGTTCGTCGCACTGCCTCGTCTTATGGTCGATATGGAGAGTGCGCTCGACGCCTACTATGGGCACCGACCACGGGCACCGCTTTCATCTGTCGTCAGCCTGCGCTCTTGGATCGGTGGCGATCGTGACGGAAACCCGCTCGTCACACCCGAGGTGATGGCGGAGACCTACCGGTTACAGCTGCAGCTCGCGATCGAGCGTCACATGTCGGATCTCGACATACTCGTTCAGCGCCTATCGCAGTGGGAAAGGCGTATCACGTTGACCCCTCGCTTCCGCGACGATCTTCAGGAGTGGGTGGAGGTCTTTGGGCGGCCAGATCGCTTCCCTCAAGAACCCTATCGCCAAAAGATTTTGCTGATGCACAGCTTGTTGTCGAGAGAGCTCGAGCAGCTTTCCGAGTCGGGGTTTGCGGGGGAGTCGATCTACCCTGGCGGTTCTAGTGGATATGTGAATGACCTGGCGCTGATCGAGCAGACGCTCGAGCAAGGGCAAGGGAGTCGTGCTGCCCAGGCGTTTGTGAGGCCACCCATCTACCGTGCATCCGCTTTCCGTTTCCACCTGGCTCCGCTCGACTTGCGAGAGCACTCCGCCGTGCATGAGAGGGCGGTGGATGAGTTGCTCGCACGTGCGGAGGTCTGTGAGAACTACGCATCTCTCGATGAGACGGAGCGAATCGCGGTTCTTGAGGCTGAGTTGAACTCGAAACGTCCCCTGGCGCCTGACGATGCGCCGTTTGGACAAGAACTCGGTCGCGCGCTCGAGTTCTTGAAGACGTACCGACGTGTACGCCGTCGCTATGGTGATGGGGCGGCCGGGTCCTATATCGTTTCGATGACCGAGGGCGTATCGGACGTCCTCGAAGTCTTGGTGCTCGCCAAGCAAGCCGGAATACTAGATATCGATGCCACGCCCCTTTTTGAAACCCAAGTGGACCTCGAACGTGCTCCGGGAATCCTCGATGCCCTCTTTCGACTACCGGTGTATCGGCGCCATGTCGAGGAGCGTGGCGTTCAAGAAGTGATGATCGGCTATTCCGATTCGAACAAAGATGCCGGGTTCTTGGCGGCAAACTGGGCCTTATACCAGGCGCAAGAAGGCGTTGCTGCCGTCTGTCAGCGGGCCGGTATCCCGCTTCGGCTATTTCACGGTCGTGGTACCAGTATCGGTAGAGGAGGTGGCCCGACCGGTCAAGCGATCCTGGCGCAACCTCCGGGATCGCTGAACGGGCGTATGCGTCTCACCGAACAGGGAGAGGCCTTATCAGAGCGATACGCGGATCCGGACTTGGCACACCGTCATCTAGAGCAGGTCGCGCATGCATTTATCCTCTCGTCGGCACGGGATACCGGTCCGATTCCTGAACTCCCTCCGGCGTACCGCAACGCCATTACCCGTGCGTCGGCCGTTGCCAAAGATCACTATCGTGATCTGCTCGAGACCGAAGGATTCTTGGATTTTTACCATACCGTGACGCCGATCGAAGAGATCAGCCGTCTCAACATCGGTTCGCGCCCCACCCGGCGTAAGGGGGACCCCTCTCTCGAGAATCTCCGCGCGATTCCGTGGGTCTTTTCTTGGACGCAGTGTCGGGCCAATTTGCCAGGTTGGTTCGGTCTCGGTACCGGATTGGCCGTGCTCGAAGGTGAACTCTTGGGTGAGATGTACGCAGATTGGCCATTTTTCAAGACGATGATCGATTTTGCACAGATGAGCCTGGCCAAAGCGGATCTCGATATTTTCGAGAGTTACCTCGAGCTCGTGCCGGACTCCTCGGTTTCTGAGTTCTGGCCACGAATAAAGCGGGAGTATGATCGTACCGTGGCCCAGATCGAGGTCGTGACGGGTTCGAGCTTGCTCGGGCACGACCCGACCTTGGCTCGAGGGATTGAACTACGTAATCCGTACGTAGATCCGATAAGCTACCTACAGGTCGAACTGCTCAAGCGCCTTAGGGCGTCCATGACTGGGAGCCCAGAACGAGATGGGCTCGAATATGCAGTCCAAGTCAGCATGATCGGGGTATCGGCTGGTGTGAGGAATACCGGTTAGATGGCGTTGATCGATTTTGTTACGGTAGCCAGAGGCTCACGATCGTCCCTCGGGTTCGTAACTCATCCGAATCGGTGCAGGTGGTTGCCCACCTTGCCCTTCATGAAGGTGCCGAGTGCAGGAAATTTCTCATGTGGTTCAAACCCCTGCTTCATACGATATCTTAGACGTGATGATGATGAAATCATTGTCGGTGTTGGCGACATCGTTGATGATGACATCATGTTGAGGAGAGTTATATGGACCTACTAAGGAGTGGTGGTCCCGTTCTGGTGGCGATACTGCTTGTATCCCTCTATGCCGTCTATCTCTTTTTGGAGCGGGTATTCAAGCTATCTAGAGAGCGTGTCGAGGCGGACACGCTCATGACCAAGGTCAATGCAGCAGTGAGGGAGCGAGATTTGGAGCTGGCCCTCACGGCTTGTGAGCGGCATGGTGGACCGATCGCTCGCGTCATCAATGCCGCGTTGTTGCGGCTGCCGTATGGTCGTTCGGCTGTGGAAGCAGCTTTCCAAGAGGCCTCGCTTCAAGAAGAACAACGGCTCACGCAAGGCTTGAGATCACTGGCCACCATCGCTCAGATTGCGCCATTATTGGGTCTCCTCGGTACCGTAACTGGTATGATCGTCGCCTTTTCTGAAATATCGCAGCAGGGGACGGGGAATCCGGCGGCACTCGCAGATGGGATCGGTCAAGCGTTGGTGACTACGGCTGCAGGTCTCATTGTAGCCATCCCCGTGCTCATCGGACAGAACTACCTTGCCAATCGTGTCGATAACATTCTGATCGAGATCGACAGGCGGCGAGAGGAACTCATGGCCAATGTGGTGCAAGTGGTGGCTGCAAGGCGCGAAGAGCGTCGAGGTGAAACTCCTAGGGAAGCGATCTCAGGTGCCAGGTGAGAAATCGTAGCCTAAGCCGTTTTGGTCGGCAGAGCATCAACCTCAACCTCACGCCGATGGTCGATGTCGTGTTCCTGTTGATCATCTTCTTTATGGTTTCCACGACCTTCATCACCCTCGAGTCGGGGTTGCCCGTCGATCTTCCTCAGGCTCAAACCTCTCAGACGCAAGCTTCCGAGCTGCCCACCGTTACGATCACGAAAGAACGAGGAATATTTCTTTCGGGAACCGAGGTTGCCCAAGAAGACTTGGTTGTGGCGCTCAGGCAGCTACTATCCAGGAGTGGTCAGGGGGTTGTAGTCTTACGCGCCGATCAGACGGTACCCCACGGTATGACCGTGCAAGTCATGGATCTCATCAGGCAGGCTGGGGCGCAAAGGATCGCTATCGCGACAGGGGGCTAGAGCCGTGAATTTTCAGGTGCTGTTGCAAGATATCGATAAGCGTAGAGCGCTACTCTTGTCGGTACTTGTTCACATGCTCGGTACCTTGCTGCTCGCGTGGTCGCTGGTCTTGCCTCAGCCGCAGCCGATCGAAACGTTTATTGTTATCGACATCGGAACGCCGGCCGAATCCGAAGTGGTAACCGAGGCGCCTACGTCGAGTGACCCAGCACCCCAGAGTGCCACAGCGCAGGTGGCCTCGTCGGATATCGGTGAGCCGCAACGGCGGACGGCGAGTCGGCGGGTCGCTACTGCTCCCCAGACACAACCCCAGAATAGATCCGTTCAGTCTCCACAGGCTGCACAGAGCGAAGCGGTGCCTCGCGATGTTTCGGCTTCGGTGCCTCGACAACCAGATGTGAGCGTACAGGCACCGGCACAAGAGGTGCCCCGCGAGCAGACCTCTCAGGTAGAAGAGGCCGTGTCACAGACCGAGCCCCTCGCCGAGGTCCCGGTCGATACATCGCCACCGCTGCGTACGCCGCTTCCAGAAATCGACGAGGTTGAGCTCAACTCGAACAGCTCTGCCCAGGACCTGATGATTCCGAAGCCGACGGTCGCGGCCCAAGTCCCTGAGGCGAAGTCGATCATGGTGACACCGGACGTCGAAGTATTCGAGATGCGGGAGGTTCCATCTCCTGCTTTCGATGTGAGTGTCGCTGTTGCCGCTGCCGTACCTACTCCACAAGTGGAAGCCAAAGTGGACTTGCGAGAGGTCCCGTCTCCCGATTTGAAGGTGAGTGTTTCCCAAGCAACAGATGTGCCCACACCTCAGATCAAAACCGATGTTGTGCAGGCTAGGGATGTTCCTGCGCCTTCCGTAAGTGCGAGCGTGGCTCAGGTTGCTGAGGTACCCACTCCGCAGGTCGCAGCACAGGTGGCGACCGCCGGTGCCGTTCCAACTCCCACGGTCGCTGCGAGCGTTGTGGCTTCCCGCCCGGTGCCGAGCCCTCAGGTCGCTGCACAGGTCACGGCTGTCGTTGAAGAAGAACCTGCTCAGGTGGAAGCAGAGGCCGTTGCGAGTTCTGAGGCAGTGACCCCACAGGTCGAGATCGACGCAGTGGCTGAGGGGAGTGAGGGTGAGGTCGGTGAGGAAGTTTCCGAGGTCGTAGAAGCGGGCGCGCCGGTAGAGGGAGAGGGTCCGGAGGGGAGCAGCGAGGTTCTGAGCGAGCGAACCGATGGCGAGGAAGCCGGTGGTAACGCGCTCCAGGCGGGACAGAGCCGGGCTGCAGAAGGAGCAGACGCGAACAACTTGGGTGCCGCTGCCTCGCCGACCGGAAGCGATCGTTCGAGTGGAGCGGCGCTCGTTGAGCCGGAGCGCTCCTACCGCGAAGAGCGGGAACGAGCGGTAGCGGTGTTACTCGACAACGTCTGGGGCTACCCGCAAGCGGGACTCCTCGAGGCATCGGTCATCATCGAGATGCCGGTAGAGGGTGGCTTGACGCGCCTGATGACGGTGTACGACCGCTTGGATGCGGAGCGGGTGGGCCCAGTGCGGAGTGCCCGGCCCTACTTCCACGAGTTGGCGCTCACCATGGGAGCGGTGCTGGTGCACGATGGAGGCTCCCCCGACGCGATGGTGGCGATTGCGGGGAGCAGGATACCGACTCTGAACGCGTATCAGCGGGGTGATCTTTTCAGCCGCCAGGAAGGCCGGAGCGCACCCTATAACCTCTATGCGGGTGGCAACTCGTTGCGCGAGGCGGTGAACCGCCTGGAGCTAGGGGACAGCCGGGAGGTGCGCGGGGTGATCCACCGTCCTGCCGAGGAGGCGCCGGAGGTCGGGCGGATCGAGGTCCGCTTCGGTCAGAACTACCAGAGCGGTTTCGGCTACGTGCCGGAGCTGAACTTGTACCGTTGGGTTCGAAACGGGGAACGGGCCAACGACGCCTACGGTGAGGCGGTCTATGTCGATGCGGTGCTGATAGCCGGCATCAGCGCCAGGCCGCTCCCCAACGATCCCGAGGGGAGGCTCTACATCCCCTTGCGAGACGGCGAGGCCACCCTCTACCTGCGCGGCCGGGCCATCGAAGGCTCCTGGCGCAAAGACCAGGGCATCGCCTTTACCTCCGCCCAGGGCGAGATCATCGATCTGGCCCCCTTCAAGACCTGGGTGGTGATGACCCGAAACTATCAGGAACACTCGGCTACTGCGCAAGAGTAGTGAGCGTTTACGTGGTTTTGTACCGCTTACCTTCTTGGTGATGGGTTATGAGTGATGAGTGATGGGTGCTGCGAAGGTCGCAGCTGATACAGTCTCCTGTGGTGGGTATGACTGGAAGAATGGTGATGGGTGATGAGTGATGGGTGCTGCGAAGGTCGCGGCTGATCCAGTCTCCTGTGGTGGGTATGACTGGAAAAATGGTGATGGGTGCTTCGAAGCGTGGCGGTTCAACCTATCCATGTGCCCTTCACCCACACATGACCCATTACCGCTTACCCATTACGGTTTAGGGTGATGAGTGATGGGTGCTGTGAAGGTTGCGATTGGGCCGGACTGCTATGATGCTTGTGCCTTTGGGGCAAACAAACTCCAGTTCCGCTGGCGTTCGCGGTTGCCCCACGCATTACCCATTCCCCATGACCCATACCCCTCTTACGGTTGCCCTACTCATCACTCATTACTGTTTACTCATCACCTTCCACCGCTTCCATTCGACGAGCACGAACCTTACCCCGAAGCCCAAGTGATCCATCCCGGTATAAACGGATTCGCCAGGTCGGGATGATGCGGGCGAACCCGCACCGTATAGCCGTGCAGACCGCTCCTTCGGCAGGTTAGAGGTTTGGTCTTATAGGAAAACCCATCCCCCGACGTCTTGTCGAGTTGCATGGGGATGACCTCGGCATCCTCCACCTCGCCCGCAGCGCCGATTCGGCCCAAATAGAGCTCGACCACCACGTCTTGTGGCTCGAGCATACCGAGGCACAGACGGGCCCTCACCTGAAAGGTCTCGCCGACCCGCACCTCGTTCGCAGGCCTACCGTTTTCCACTTCGACTTTCACCGTCGACCAGGCCGCCTCGATCCGATCTCTCCAGGCAGCTAAAGCCTTGGCACGGGTAACCCCGTTGGCCGATAGTTGGCGATAGTGCTCGGTGGCGGGAAGATAGGCCCTTTCGGTATATTCACTCACCATTCGGTGGGTATTGAAGACGTGACATAGATACTGACTGGAGGCTTTCACGGTCTCGATCCAACGCCGGGGGAGCCCGTCGCTACCACGGTCGTAAAAGCGTGGAATCACCTCCTGTTCCAGCAGGTTGTAAAGGGCTTCCGCTTCGACCTGATCCTGATAACTCTGATCGGCGTAGGTCTCCCTGCGACCGATCGACCAGCCGAGCTCGGGTTGATACGCTTCATCCCACCAACCGTCGAGAATGCTTAGGTTGAGCACTCCATTTGCCGTGGCCTTCATCCCACTCGTGCCACACGCTTCACGCAAACGCAGTGGCGTGTTCAGCCATATATCCGCACCCTGGACGAGATAGCGGGCGACGGCCATATCGTAGTCTTCGAGAAAGACGAGCCGCCGTCTAAAAGGCTCTTGACGGGCCAGGTTCACGATCTGCCGGACGATCTCCTTGCCAGGATCGTCACGTGGGTGGGCCTTACCGGTAATGATGATCTGTACGGGACGCATGGAATCGTTGAGGATCCTGGCCAACCGCTCCGGATCGCGAAAGAGAAGGTTGGCGCGTTTGTAGGTGGCGAAGCGACGTGCAAAGCCGATGGTGAGCGTCTCGGAATCGAGCACTTCATCAGCGAGTTCGAGGACCGCCCTCGAGGCACCACGCCTCTTCAGCTGCCCTCTCAACCTACGACGGCTGAACGCCACCAACCGTTCCCGGCGCAGCTCGTGGGTACGCCATAATTCTTCGGGGGCGATACGGTGCACACGCTCCCAAACCTCATGATCCGCCGGTTCTTCGCGCCACCGAGGACCTAAGTAACGATCATAGAGCTCTTTCATCTCCATCGAAATCCAAGACTGAAAGTGTACTCCGTTGGTGACGTGCGAAATCGGAATCTCTTTTTCAGGCAGATTCGGCCAGAGATCTCGCCACATGTCCCGGGTCACCTCACCGTGGAGCGCGCTGACGCCGTTGCTGTATGCAGCGAAGCGGAGCGCCAAAACCGTCATGCAAAAGTCCTCGCTAGCATTGAGCGGATCTTTTCTGCCCAACGCCAGGAGATCCTGCTGGGACAAGCCGAACATACGGGCGTAATCTGCAAAATAGCGGTCCATCAGCTCTGCCGGAAAGAAATCGTGACCCGCCGGAACGGCAGTGTGGCTGGTGAACACCAAGCTGGGCACCGCCGCCTCCCTCGCCTCGGCAAACGAGAGCTTCCGGCGCTCCATCAACCGGCGCACGACCTCAAATACCAAGAAGGCCGCGTGCCCCTCGTTCATATGAAATACGGTCGGCTCGATCCCCAGCGCCTCGAGCGCCCGGTACCCACCGATGCCGAGCACGATCTCTTGCTTGATCCGGAGTTCCCGGTCACCGCCATATAGCTGGTCGGTGATGTCACGATCTTCTGGGCGGTTGTAGGGGAGGTTGGTATCGAGCAGGTAGAGCACGACCCGCCCCACCTGCGCTCGCCATACCTGAGCGCTTACCTGCCGGTCCGGATGGGGTACGGTGACGATCAGCGGTGTTCCATCAGGCTTTTTTTCCAGGGTGAGGGGCAGGTTGTGAAAATCGTTGTTCTCATAGACCTCCTGCTGCCAACCGGCTTCGTTGAGAAGCTGTCTAAAGTAGCCCTGCTGGTAGAGCAGGCCCACCCCGACGAGCGGTACGCCGAGATCGCTGGCCGATTTGAGGTGATCACCGGCCAACACACCGAGGCCGCCCGCGAAGATGGAGAGGCACTCGGTCAATCCAAACTCGGCTGAAAAATAGGCGATCGAGGGGGTTTCACGTCCTCCACAAGCCCGCTGGAACCAACTGGACTCCCCCGCCTGATATCTGTCGAACTCCTCGACGACGCGCCCCAGCTGTGCCAAGAAGCCTTCGTCATCGGCAAGATACTCGAGCTTTTCCTGATCGATCGTCCCCAACATGAGAACAGGGTTGTGCCCCACCTCTTCCCAGAGATCGATGTCTAGCCGGCGGAAAAGCTCGATAGTCTCGTGATTCCAGGCCCAGCGAAGATTGAAGGCCAACTCCCGTAACCGCTTCAAAGGAGCCGGCAACGAAGGGATCGCAACAAAGGTATGAATCGGTTTCATGGCTCGTTCCCATACTATCGTACCGACCGATGCCTCTCACGCTCGCCACCCCCAAAATCCACGCCTCGACGGCCGGCAACCCCACTGGCAGGAGTTCTACCAGCAGTTGCAACAGAGGGAGACATAACCCCTCCCACCGAAAGTTTGTCAAACAGCTACTAGTTTTTCATCTTGCAACGTGAGACAACGTAGGTTATGAACTCGAAACGACCGATCCTTATTCTCATTTTGGGGCTTGTCATCTCGATGCAGAGCCTCATGATCGACGCCGAAGCCAGCGACGCCGTCGCCAACTCCGCGGCCTTGCGCGAAGCCGTCACCCGTGGAGCTCTCGAGCAGCACCTCAACACCCTTCAGACGATCGCCGAGCAAAGCGGTGGCCACCGGAGCGCGGGGAGTGCCGGCTACGACGCTTCTGTAGACTACTTCCGGGCACTGTTGGAGAGCGCCGGCTACGATATCACCGTTCAACCTTTCGAGGTCGACGTCTTCGACGTGCTCTCCCCCGCCGTGCTCGAGCAGCTGTCTCCTGACGTACAAGCCTTTGTGGAGGGCACAGACGTTACCACCATGGCATTTTCCGGTAGCGGCGAGGTGACGGCCGCCGTAGAACCCATCGACCTCCGACTCCCCCCGGGAGCGGTGAACAGCTCCACCAGCGGCTGTGAAGCGGCCGATTTCGCATCTTTCACGACCGGCCATATCGCCCTCTTGCAACGAGGCACCTGCACCTTCCTGGTCAAGGCACAAAATGCCGTGGCCGCAGGGGCGAGTGCCGTCATCATATTCAACGAAGGACAGGCTGGGCGACGGGAGCTTTTCCCCGGTTCGCTAGGGCGAAGCGAACTCACCATCCCCGTCCTGAGCACAAGCTTCGATACCGGCCTGGCGTTGGCGCAGGCGGGCGGCACAGCGCACCTGAAAACCGATACCCTCTCCGAACGGGCCTCGACGAGCAACCTCATCGCAGAGAGCCGCACCGGCGACCCGAGCCAGATCCTCATGAGTGGAGCCCATCTCGATTCAGTCCGTGAAGGCCCCGGAATCCAAGATAACGGCAGCGGCTCGGTCACGCTGCTGGAGGTCGCACTCCAACTCGCCGAACACTTCGCCGTCAACGACCCGGCCTCTTCGTCGATGACGGGCCGGGTCCGCTTCGCCTGGTGGGGCGCCGAGGAACAGGGGCTCCTCGGCTCGAGGCACTACGTCGACAGCCTCTCACCTGAAGAGCTAGAGAGAATCGACGCTTATCTCAATCTCGACATGATCGGCTCGCCGAATTTCGGACGGTTCGTATACGACGGAGACAGCTCGGAACAAACCTCCGGGATACCGCTCCCCGAAGGTTCGGGGACGATCGAGCTGATCTTTGAAGCATACTTCGAGACGCAAGAACTGCCGATTTCCCCCATCAGCATCGGCCAGCGCTCCGACCACGCAGCCTTCGTCCGAGCCGGCATCCCGGTCGGAGGACTCTTCACCGGTGCGGAGGATCTCAAGGGTGCTAGGGGGGCAGCTCGCTTCGGCGGCGAGGCAGAGCGCGCCTTCGATCCCTGCTACCACCGGGCCTGCGACACGATTGAAAATGTCGACTTCAACGTGCTCGAGCAGATGGCGGACGCCGCCGCCCACGCCATCATGACGCTGGCCGGGGGGACCGATCTAAGGTAAATACGGTAATGGGTGATGGGTAATGAGTAATGCGTGGGTGGCGAGCAAACGCTTTGGCTGAACCTCTGCCCTTCGCCGTACTCATCACTCATAACTCATCCCTCATTACCTTAGCTTTTCAGATGCAACAGTCAAACGAACCTTTTTTAGAGATGACCTACGGAAAACCTCCGAACTGATAGGCTAAACCCTAGGTAAGGCAGCGGAGCCTTTAACTGGCAAAAAAGTTGAGGAGATCGATGAACCTACGAATGTCTATCCATCACATCGTGGCGCTATCGCTTCTGGCTGTGCTGACGCTCTCCACCGTTTCAGCACAGGATCTGGCCGATAGTGTGTATGACTTCACGCTCGATAACGGTCTACGCGTCATCATGGTCGATCAGGAGTTTGCCCCGACCATCAGCTTCAACCTGATGTTCGACGTCGGGGGGGTAGACGAACCCCCAGGACTCGGCGGTATTGCCCATATGGTGGAGCATATGGCCTTCAAGGGAACCCGGTCGATCGGCAGCAAGGATCCCGTGCGTGAGCTAGAGCTTTTGGCTGAGGTGGAGCTCAACGTCAATACGCTGGCCGAGGCACGCGAGAACGGCGCTTCGGAAGAAGAGCTGGCCGAACTCGAGCAAGCGTTGAACGAAGCACAGGAGCGCGCCCTGGAGCTTCAGGACGTCAACTACCTAGAACGCCTCATGGATCAGAACGGAGCGGTCGGTTTGAACGCGAGCACCGGCTACGACCGGACCTCTTACGTGGTGTCCCTTCCCAACAACCGCCTGGAACTCTACGCACGTATCTACGCCGATATCCTGCTCGATCCCGTGTTCCGCTCGTTTTATGAAGAGGCCGATGTAGTACGGGAGGAACGGCGGCAAAGGAGCGAGGACGACCCACGGGGTGCCCTGTTCGAGGTGTTTTTGCGGGAGGCCTTCAAGGTGCACCCCTACGGCCGCCCACTGATCGGTGACCCCGAGGAAATCGCGGCCTACCGCACCGAGATCGCGCTCGATTTTTTCGACACCTTCTACCAACCCAACCGTGCGGTGCTGGTGCTGGCCGGAGACGTCGAGCCAGAACGGGACCTCGCCATCATCGAAAACTTCTTCGGCGCCCTGCCCGAAGGATCCGAGACGCACATCGACATCCCGTCTGAACCCTTGCAATCGAGCGAGAGGCGGGTGGAGTTTTCATTCGATGCCGAGCCTCAAGTGATCGCCGGGTACCACAAGCCGACCTATCCCGACCGGAGCGCCTACGTTTTGGATGTGGCGAGCGCCATCCTGAGTTCGGGACGAACCTCACGCATCTACAAGCGGATGGTGGTGGAGGAGCGCACCGCGCTGAGCGCCTTTACCGGCTCGAGCTTTCCCGGCACGCGCTACCCCAACCTGTTCATCTTCTACGCCCTGCCACGGTCTCCACATACCACCACCGAGTTGGAAGAGGCATTCTATCAGGAAGTCGAGCGCCTGCAGACCGATCTGGTCGACGAGCGCGAGCTCGAAAAGGTCAAGAATCAGGTGCGGGCCGGTTTTATCCGCAGCCTGGCTTCGAGCAGCGGCCTGGCCTCGCAGATCGCCTTTTATGAACTCTTTTTGGGCGGCTGGGAGAACCTGGTCAGCTACGAATCGATTATCGAGACCGTTACCGCTGAGGAGGTGCGGGAAGCCGCTCGCCGCTACCTGGTGCCGGAGAACCGCACGGTGGCTACACTCATCAGCGAAGGTTCGGAGGATCAGTGATGGCTTTCCAGGCAGAGGAACGGTTCCGAGATCGCCTTTCTCAGAGACAACCTCGGACGCATCTGATGAGATCGGTCGTCGCCGTGCTCGCCCTACTACTCACGCTCACGGCCTGTAACCGTGCGCAACTCGATACCCTGACCGAGCAACAAGCGACGCTCCAGGCTCGCTTGGCCGAACTCGAAACGCAGGTAGAGACCGTCGGCGACACGCTCGCGAGCCAGACGGAAGGCGTCGAAAGCTTGCAAACGTTGTTGGGCGATCTCGCCCCTCAAGTCGATACGCTCAGCGAGACGCTGGTGCCACCAGAAGGGAGCCCGAGCCTAACGGAGGTGCTGGCTGGGCTCGAGTCCGACCTCGACCAGTTGGACGCTCGCGTCACCACGCTGAGCCGGGAAGCCGCGCTGCGGGAGGGCACCATCCCCTCCGACTGGCCTGCGGCCGAGGCGCTCGAGTTTCCAGAAATCACCCTCTCCCCACCGGAACCGACGCGGGTGGAGCTCTCCAACGGCATCGTCGTATACCTACTGGAAGACCACTCCCTTCCACTCATCGATGGCATCGCCTACCTCGACGTGGGCAGCCTCTATGAGCCCGAAGACAAGGTCGGCCTGGCCGACCTGACCGCCGGCGTGATGCGTACGGGAGGTGCCGGAGGCCGTTCACCCGATGAGATCGACGAGGATCTCGAGTTCTTGGCCGCCTCGGTCGAGGTGTCGAGTTCCGGCCTGTTGACCTCGGTCAGCTTCTCGTCGCTGGTGGATAATGTCGAAGAGGTTCTCGACATCTTTGCCGATGTCATCATGCGTCCGGACTTTGACGAGGAGCGGCTCGAGGTGGCTCGTGGGCAGGCGCTCGAAAGCGTGCGCCGTCAGAACGACCAGCCCATGCGGATCGCCTCGCGAGAGTTCTTCAATCGCTTGGCAGAAGGGCATCCCGCCAGCTTCACACCGACCGAAGAGACCCTGAATGCGGTCACCCGCCGAGATCTGATCGATTTCCACGATCGCTATTTCAAGCCGAACATCACCTATATGGCCCTCAGTGGCGACTTCGAGACCGAAGCGATGGTCGAGCTGCTGGAGGAGGCACTCGGCACCTGGCGGGCGCGAGAGGTCGACTTCCCGGAACTCCCACCCCTCAACCCCCATCCGGAACCCAAGATCTATTACGTGAACAAAGAGGTGGGACAGAGCATCGTCCTTGTAGGCCATCCCAGCGTGCTGGCCTATACCGATGCCTACAACGCCCTCGACGTCGCCAACGGCATCTTGGGCGGAGAGGGGTTTTCCAGCCGCATCACCACCGAGATCCGCACCAAGCGCGGCCTGGCCTACTCGACCGGCAGCGCGCTGACCCAAGGATTCGAGTTTCCAGGGTACTTCTACGCCTTTTCGGTCACCAGGGTGGAACGGACCGGCGAGGTCATCGAGCGCCTCCTCGGAGAGATTCGCCGCTTACAAGAGGAAGGCGTCAGCCAAGAGGAGCTCGATGTGCAGCGCAATATCATCCTCAACCGGGCGGTGTTCCGCTTCTCCTCCCCGGCGGCGATCGCCCGCCGGGCAGCCAGGGTTGAACTGCTGGAGTTGGCACCCAACTACTACGAGACCTATATCGAACAGGTCCAAGCGATCACCCCTGAAAGCGTTCAAGAGGTCGCTCGTAGCGAACTTCGCCCTGACGAAATGATCGTACTGGTAGTCGGTGACAAGACACAGTTCGACCGCCCACTCAGCGACTTCGGCGAAGTGGTGGAGATCGAACTCGAGTAAGCTACCGGATGTACTCGGCGCGCCCCTCAGGCAACCCTACGCTTGCGGCGCTGGCCTCTTGCGCGATTGCGCGCAGGAAGGACCTTTGCCCGATACGAAGCGCTGTGGCGGAGGGTCTCCTTCTCTTCATCTGGTGGAGCCGCCTGCCGCTCAGATTCTTGCGCCATCGCCCCTTCGGAGAGACCCGCCCCCCGAAGATCCATGAGCCGCTCTTCCGCATAGCGCATGTACAACCGGTAGTTGAAGTGGTGCATCATCCGTTACTTCCTCAACCAAGGGGAGGTGGCGTAATGACGAATCCATCTCCCACATGCACCTTCAGGCTTCCAGAGTGTGCGGTATTTGGCAAGGGGCAAATGTCCCTACCAAACTCGGCTTCGAGTCGCAAAAACAACGTATAGAGGCCGGCGCATGCCGGCCTCTATAGGGCACTGTATCGTGGGGAGTTGCAGCTTACGAGGGGGGGAGAATGACCGCGTCGATGACGTGTACGACGCCGTTACCAGCCTCGAGGTCGGTGATGGCGACCGTGGCGGTACCGTCGATGATGACGTTGCCGTCTCGGATCTCTACGCTGATCGAAGCGCCGTTGACGGTCTCGACCATGGCGACGTTGTTCTCAGCAGCTTCCACGGCAGCGATCACGTCGGCAGCGAGGAGCTTACCAGCAACCACGTGGTAGGTGAGGATACCGCTCAGGCCGTCGCTGGCCAGCAGTTCTTCAGCGGTGAGGCCGAGGGCTTCGAGGGCGGCGGCGAAGGCGTCATCGGTGGGCGCAAAGACGGTAAAGGGGCCTTCGCTGGAGAGAACGTCGACCAACTCGGCTTCGGTTACGGCTGCAACCAGGGTGCTGAACCCTTCGTTGTTCACAGCGATGTCCACCACGGTAGCGGGCATGTGATCTTCAGCCATGGCGGGGAGAAGGGTCAGGGACAGGAGGAGGGAGAGAATTACTTTTTTCATGTCTTGCTCCTTTCGAGTGCGGCTCAATCGTCCGCGGTGATGCGGTTCAAGGTATGTCAAGGATTATTCAAAGTTTGTACATACCCTATACACACAAAGGTAGTCGAACCGCTGCGGCAAGACTTGAGCCCAGCTCACAATGTCGCAGACACCTCCAAACAGTCATGGGTAATGAGTCATGAGTAATGCGTGGGTGACAGGCAAATACGTTGTCCGAACCCAATGTCTTTCGAAACACAAAACCCGTAATGGGGAATGGGGAATGCGTGATGGGTGGCAGTCGGCAAATGCAGAGGCTGAGCCTCTACCGTTCGTAACACCCAAAACCAAAACCCGTAATGGGGAATGGGGAATGCGTGATGGGTGGCAGTCAGCAAATGCAGAGGCTGAGCCTCTACCCTTCGTAACACCCAAAACCAAAACCCGTAATGGGGAATGGGGAATGCGTGATGGGTGGGCAAGCTGCAAAGGTAAAGGCTGAGCCTCTACCCTTCGTAACACCCAAAACCAAAACCCGTAATGGGG
>CP070651.1:3265653-3297468 GCA_020354625.1 Trueperaceae bacterium | reverse complement strand
GTTGATCTCGGCTACGGTAGCCGAGATCAAGCGGCCGACCTCTGCGTTTTCCATGAGGTCGCGGTAGGTGGTGTAAGGAATCTGGTGATCTGCCGCCCACCTCGATAGCGTATCCTCGTCTAGAACCAGAAGGGCGACCAGATATTTCCGCCGGTCACCGAACACGACGGCGTCGCTCACGTAGATCGACGCTTTCAGCACGTTCTCGATCTTCTGTGGAGCGATATTCTTGCCGCCAGCGGTTACGATGATGTCCTTTTTGCGATCGGTAATCGAGAGTTGTCCCTCAGCATCGAACTCACCCACGTCTCCGGTATGGAGCCAGCCATCGCGCAGCACCTCCTCGGTCGCTTTCCTGTTCGAGAAATAGCCGAGAAAGACCCCCTCGCTCCGGGTGAGAATTTCTCCATCGTGACCGATCTTCACCTCCACTCCAGGGAACGGTTCACCCACAGTGCCGAGCGACAACCTTCTCTGGTGGATGCTGGTCAGACCGCTGTTTTCCGTCATACCGTACCCTTCACGCATATCGAGACCGATGGCTCGAAAATAGGCCAGCAGGTGAGGACTGATGGGAGCGGCCCCCGAAATGGCCAGCCTGACCCGGTCGAGACCCAACCTCGCTCTGAGCCACTTGAGGACCAAGAGATGGGCCAGCCACACGGAAATGCGTTGCTGACGCCTTGTAGTGGCCATGGCCCAGCGATAGGCGCTTCGTTTGAGTAGATCCACTTCTTGCATGTGGATCTCCACGAGCGAGTAGATCTTCTCCCAAATGCGCGGCACAGCGAAAAAGAGTGTGGGGCGTATCTCTTGTAAATTGGTGAGGACCGTATCTGGATTTTCGGTAAAGCTCACGGTATAGCCGGCCAGGAGTGGCGCGGCCACCGTGATCAGACGTTCGACGATATGAGACAGTGGAAGAAACGATAAAAGCTCATCATCAGAGTTGAAAGAGAAGGTCTCGATCACTGTTTCGGCCGCCCACAACAAGTTCTGATGGCTGAGTACGGCGGCCTTGGGAAGACCGGTGGTTCCCGATGTGTAGATAAAAAGAGCTGGGTCTTCAGGACTGAGTGTGGCGAGACGCTCGTCTACGACACCCGGCTCCATCTCATCGATTCGTGCCCCCTCTTCCATGATCTGCTGCCAATCGAGGATATCGTCCCTGCCTTCCGGATCGAAGGCGACCACCCATTCGACTCCTAGCCCTTCACGCTCGAGCAGAAGCCACTTCTCCAACTGCTCGGCACCCTCGAGGATCAGGCCTTTTGCACCGGAGTGTTCGAGGTAGTAGCGTAGCTGCTCAGGCCCACTCGTCACATAGACACCGACGGTGATGGCCCCTGCACCCTGAATACCCATGTCGGCCACCAGCCATTCGGGTCGGTTCTCACTAAAAACCGCCACCCTCTCTCCCGGCTCCAACCCCTTTTTGAGGAGGTAGGCCGTAAGCGCACGAACCGATCTGGCATAGCGTTGCCACGAAACCGATTCCCACAGCCCCAAGCGTTTCACGCGGAGGGCAACGCTCGTGGAGCCGGCGCGCCTCTGCAAGAGGGCCGGAATGCTGGTGGCACGTTCTTTCGGCAGACTCGACATTATTTTCCTGTTAGTGTACCCCACCTCTCGACACAACGTAAGCCTGAGCGCCCGGTCTCTCCGAGATCGTAACTCTTTGCCCGTTTCGGGCTAGAATGACGCTCATGACGCTCAGACGATACTTCGGCACCGACGGCGTGCGAGGTGTGGCTGGAGAACACCCCATGACAGCCGCCTTTGCCACGAGGTTGGGCAGTGCCGCCACCGAAGCCATCAAGCAGCCTGGCGAACAGCACCCGTTGCTCGTCATCGGCATGGACACCCGCCAATCCGGACCGATGCTGGCCCACGCCGTGGCAGCCGGCGTGACGGCCAGGGGTGGAGATGTCCACTGGCTCGGGGTCATGCCCTCTCCTGGTGTCTCCTATCTCACCCGGGCACTCAATGCGCATGCGGGCGTGGTGATTAGCGCATCCCACAATCCCTACGACGACAACGGGATCAAGTTCTTCAATCACCTCGGTGAGAAGTTGAGCGATGAGGTGGAAGCGCGCATCGAAAAACTGCTCGACCAGGAACTCGACGCCCTCCCCACACTCACTGGTGAGGCGATCGGCAGATCGACGCGTTACCGTCACGACGACGGGGAGTACGTGCAGTTCCTGCTGGCGAACGCACCCTATTTGGACGGTCTTCGGGTCGGCCTCGATTGTGCCAACGGGGCGAGCTTCGAAATTGCCCCACGCGTTTTCAAACAGATCGGTGCACGACTCGATGTCATCAACCAGAACCCGAGCGGCACCAACATCAATCTACAGTGCGGCTCAACCCATCCCGACTCGCTTCGCCGACGCGTGATCGACCACGAGCTCGATGTGGGGGTGTGTTTCGATGGAGATGCGGATCGTGCCATCCTGATCGATCGATACGGCCGACTCGTCACCGGCGATCATATCCTCGCCATCTGCGCCCTGAGCCGCGGCGAAAAGGAGGTCGTGGCCACGGTGATGAGCAATTTGGGGATGGAGCAGTATCTCGCCGAGCGCGGCATCACCCTGCACCGCACCAAAGTCGGCGATCGCTACGTCTACGAAGAGCTGCGCAGGCGCACTCTCAAGCTCGGAGGTGAGCAGTCCGGACACCTTCTGTTTCTCGATCGTGCTGCCACAGGAGACGGTATCCTCACTGCGCTCCAAACCCTATCCGCCATCCGAAAATCCGATAAGCCGCTCGAGGAGTGGATCGATGAGATACCGGCCTATCCACAGGTGTTGCTCAACGTCGGCGTAAAAGCAGCGATGAAGCACACCTTGATCGACGATCCAGAGATCCGCAACGCCCTCTTCAAAGCGGAGGAAAAGCTCGCCGGTGAGGGACGGATCAACCTCCGTCCCAGCGGTACCGAACCGCTGATCCGCGTGCTGGTGGAGGGAAAAGACGACAGCACCGTAGGAAGTTTGGCCCAGGAACTAGCAGATGTCGTCAAACGGGTGAGCGAAACTGATCGCCCAGGCTCATGAGCTCGTATACCAGCCGATGATCGATATCACGAGAACCCTCTACCCAGACCACCCCAACTGGCCGGGCGACACGCCCTATTCTCTCGCGCAGACGAGCGACATCAGCCAGGGTTCGACCGTAAACCTCATGAAGCTCGAAACCTCAACACACGGTGGTACCCACCTCGATGCACCCTATCACTACGACGAAACGGGAGCCACGCTCGAACGCATCCCCCTCGAGCTACTCATCGGCGAGGCGCTGATCGTGCATACCCCACGCCAACGAGTGCTCCATGCAGAGCACCTCCCCCTCCCAGAAAACCTCCCAAAACGCATCCTCTTTTTTACTGGGCAACCTGAACGCTGGCAGAGCTTTCCCGAATCCATCACCGCGTTCGCCCCAGATCTCATCCACTCCCTCGCCGATCGAGGCGTTCGGTTGATCGGTACGGACGCGCCGAGCGTCGACGCCTTGGATAGCAAAACCCTCCCCGCCCACAAGGCCTGCGGTACGAGGGGTATCACGATCCTCGAAAGCTTGAACCTGCAGGGCGTCGCGGTTGGGCGTTACCACCTCATCTGTCTCCCCCTTGCCCTCGTAGGTGCCGACGCTTCGCCGGCTCGGGCCATCCTCACATCACCGGCGGAGAAGACACCATGAAGCGGGACGCCTTTTTACTGCCACGCGGCATCTACCTCGACGGAAACTCACTCGGCCCGCTCAGCTATGCAGCCCGGGCTGCGATCGAGCGTCGCATGAATCAGTGGCAGGTGTATGGGGTCAACGCATGGGAGGAGTGGTTTACTCTAGCCGAACGCCTATCGCCTGCGTTGGCGAAATTGATCGGAGCCCACCCCGACGAGGTCATCACGACCGGCGGCATCACCTCGAACCTCCACGCGCTGCTCGCAACCTTCTACAAACCGCAGGGGACACGCCGCCATCTGCTTGCGACCAGCCTCGATTTTCCCAGCGATCTCTATGCCCTTCAGGCGTGGGCCGAGCGCATGGATGCAGAGCTAAGGCTGATCCCTTCACGAGACGGTTTTACGCTCGACCACGACGACATCGTAGAGTCACTTACAGAGGAAATCGCTTTGGCCTGGCTCCCTACCGTGCTCTACAGCAGCGGTCAACTCCTCGATGTAGCCACCATTACCGCCTGGGCCAAGCAGCGTGGAATCGTCATCGGCTGGGATGCGGCGCACTCGATCGGTGCCCTCCCCCATGAGCTCCATGCTGATGAGGTGGACTTCGCGGTGTGGTGCAGCTACAAATACCTCTGTGCCGGACCGGGTGCTCCCGGGGGCTTGTTTATCCACCGCAGGCACCATCACCTCAAACCCGGCCTTCCCGGCTGGTGGGGTCACGAAAAGAAGACGCAGTTCGCCATGCGCTCCGCATTCACAAAAGCCGCAGGGGCCCCTGCCTACCAGATCAGCACTCCGAGCATCCTGGCCTTGGCTGGGCTCGAAGGCGCATTGGCCATCTTCGAAGAGATCGGTATCGACCAGGTGAGGGCGCGATCGCTCGAGCTAACCGAATACCTAATCGCCAACATCGACGAGAAGCTTCCCGAGTGCTCGGTTCGCACCCCGCGCGCAGCAGGTGAGCGAGGGGGACACGTCGCCTTGGAACACCCCGAAGCCGACCGCTTGAGCCAGGCGCTTCGTGAACGCGACATCGTACCCGATTTCCGCCCCCCTTCGGTGGTTCGGCTCGCACCGGTAGCGCTTTACAACACCGAGGACGAACTCGATCGTACGGTCGAGGTGTTGCGGCAGCTCCTCGATGCGGGCGACTATCGGCGGGAGCAAACGACCCGACTCGTAACGTGAGGGGAATCTTCTGTCCGCCTCCGATTGCCGAACTGCAACGCACTTGATATCCTTATGGTCATGTCCGAGGGAGACACTGCTTCTGTCGTCGGCTTCGCCTTTGGTGTGGGCGTCGGTGTTCTGGTAATCACCGCCCCCTATCTGCAATTCGCTTTTTCAGATCAGAACGCGTTCCTTCTTTATGCGATCTCTTTCGCTGCTGGAGCCGTACCCGCCGGCGCCTGGATGGCGCAGAGGGGGCGCCGCGGCTAGATGGTACGTTGGGAACAGACCACGAGACTTGTGGGCGCAACTCAATTGAAGATCTCGACGCTGTAAACCGTTTTGTTTTATAGTACCTGAGATATCTCTATTGATGTTTTGACTTACGGTGAAAACTAGCAGGGCCGGAGGGAGCCGGGGGTCACGGATCGTTGGAGGTTTCCGAAAACAGAAGGGGTAGGGAGGTTCGGAAGATTGAGTGAAAAACGGCAGGACCTGATGGCATACGTCGAAGGCCACGATGGCGTCCTTGTGGTGCGCGGTGGAGGAGCAGAAAACCGTTCTTGGAACGGCATTCGCTATAAAACAGGGCTTTCGGGTAAAAACGTGGGATCTGTGGGATTGTCGATGAACCTGGCCAGAGTCCCCCCAGGCGCCATCGCCTATGCCCATATCCACGACGGCTTCGAGGTCATGCTCTTTATTCTTCAGGGCCGCGTCAGACACGATTTCGGACCAGACCTCAACTACTCCATCGAGAACGAGGCGGGAGATTTTATCTACATCGAGCCCGGGGTACCCCACGAGGTCTTCAATATCGGTGACGAGCCCCTCATCGCTGTGGTCGCTCGTTCGGCAGCCGATGAGTGGGACCGAATTGTCGACTACCCTTCAAAACACCGGCCAAATCAAGCCTCGAGCCAGGAACGCATCGACACATAAGCTCGTCCTCGAAAGGAGCCTGTTGACGGACCCCCTCCTAACACAGGTCCGACTTCGCCTCGCCACGCTTACCGGCCCGATCCACAAAGGATCAGATAGAAAGGAGCCAACATGAAGAAACTCGCCACCATTACCTTGTTGTTCGCCTTGCTCCCGCTTGCGCTCGCACAAGGAGATTCGATCAAAATCGGTTTTATGGGACCGCTTACCGGTGGGGCCGCCTTCATCGGTGTAGAACAGTACGGTTTCGCCAAGGTCGCAACCGACATCTTCAATACCCGTTCCGGTCTGAACGTAGAGATCGTCGAGGGCGACACCGAGATCAACCCCGACACCGGGCGCATCGTGGCGGAGCGCTTCGTCGCGGATGAAGACATCATCGCGGTGATCGGTCCGTCAGGAAGCCAGGTCTGCGACGCCACCCAGCCCATCTTCGAAGAGGGCGGTCTCGCGCACGTGACCCCATCTTGCACCGCGATCTTCCTCACCGATCCCGGCACCCCCACCTTCTTCCGGCCCATCCCCAACGATGCGTTGCAGAGCCAAACCGTCGTCGACGTCTGGTTAACCGACTTGGGTGTCGATTCAGCGCTACTCGTCGACGATCAGTCGACCTACGCAGTGAATCTCAACGACGAAGTGGAAAATCTGCTCTTCGACGCCGGCATCAGCGATATCGACCGGATTTCTGTGACCCAGGACGAAACGGATTTCTCCTCGATCGCTACGGCAGCGGTGTCGGGCGCCTTCGACGTCGTGTTCTTCCCGAATCAGATCACCTCTCAAGCGGCAGCGCTAGCCATCCAGCTCGACGAGCAGGGATATGACGGCATCTTCTTCATGCCCGACGGCGGCTTTACCGCAGAGTGGGTCAACATCGCCGGCGACATTGCCAACGGCGCTTACGTGACCTTTTTTGCGCCGGACCCCCACGGCGTACCGACCATGGGGCCGTATAATCTCGCCTACCAGGCGGAGTTCAACGAGGACTTCGGCGCCTTCGGTGGCGGTGCCGCCATCGCCGCCTTCACGGTCTTGGGAGCGGTGGAAGTGTGCGCCGCTGCTGAGGACCTGAGCCGTAGCTGCATGGTCGACGCCCTCACCAACCTCGAGCTCGACACAACCCCGATGGGCGTGTCGGTCAGCTTCGGTCCCGGGAATCAGGGCGAGGGCGCTTTCTTCCTGTACCAGGTGCAAGAAGGCACCTTCAACCTCATCCAACGGTAGCGAAGCGACATCGAGCGAGCTCCTTCGAACCCCAAGGGGCTCGCTCGCACGATCAAAGCGTTTTCTTATGAGACGTCATGGAGACATTTTTCAGCCTCCTCCCACAAACCCTCGTCAACGGCCTGACCCTGGGCAGCGTCTACGCGCTGATCGCCCTGGGGTACTCGATGGTTTACGGCATCCTCAAGCTCTTGAACTTCGCACACGGCGACATCTACATGATCGGCGCTTATCTCGGTTATGGGGTCTTCATCATGTTCTTTACCGAACAGGGAGCCCTCATCCCCACCGCTCTCATCATCGTATTGATGCTCGTGGTGGCCATGACCGGCGCCGGTGTAATCAGCATCGTCGTCGAGCGTTTCGCCTACCGGCCGCTGCGTTATGCACCTCGAATCGCCCCCTTGATCAGCGCCTTGGGGGTCTCTTTTATCTTGCAGAACATGGTGCAAATTACCGTTAGCCCGAGGCCGCTCAGCTACGGCAGCGATACCCTGATCCCCCGCAACGCCATCTTCGAGCTCGGTGACCTGAGGATCCACGCCTCACGGCTGCTAGTCATCGGTGCAGCCATGATCTTCATGCTGTTCCTCACCTACTTTGTGCGCCAGACGCGACTCGGTCGAGCGATGCGAGCGGTGTCGACCGACCTCGATGGGGCAGCGATGATGGGGGTCGATGTCAACCAAGTGATCGTGCTGACCTTCTTTATCGGCGCGGCGCTCGCAGGGGCCGGCGGAGTACTGGTAGGCATCGTCTTTTTTAGCCTCCGCCATACGATGGGCTTTCTGGCTGGACTCAAAGGCTTTACCGCAGCAGTGGTGGGCGGGATCGGCAGCATGCCGGGCGCAGTCCTGGGAGGACTCCTACTCGGATTGGCCGAAGCCTTCACCAGCGTCTATCTATCCGCAACGTATAAAGATGTCGTCGCCTTTGTCATGCTGATCTTTATCTTGCTTGTCAAGCCGAGCGGTCTCATGGGCAAACCGCTCCTCCAGAAGGTATAAACGTGCCGAGCGATCCGAGCGAAAACGGCAAAACCACGCCCGAGAAAGGTGCCGGAACGGAACCACCCCGTATCGGCACCGACGAGTGGGTGGCCCAAGTTGCCAGCCGGAAACGGCAAACCCGGGGCTTCTCGGGGTGGCTGGCCATGCGCTGGGAGCGTATCCCGCTCGGTTGGCGCTTCGGTATGGTGTTGTCCCTATTGATTCTGATCCCACTCGCTACCAACACCCAAGCCTTCCTCGACCTTCTCGGAATTTCAAACAACGCCTTTATCGTGCGAACTGCGACCCGGTTTCTGGTCTTCGCACTCCTCGCAATCGGCCTCAACGTAGTAGTAGGGTACGCCGGTCTTTTAGATCTCGGTTACGTCGCCTTTTACGGTATTGCCGGCTACCTCTACGCCTACCTGTCGTCAGATTTCGTGCGTATCGGGAGCCTCGGTATCGACGGGCTGCACGTCCCTGCACTCCTCAGCATCCCCCTCATCATCGCGGTCACCGCCATGGTCGGCTGGCTGATCGGAACGATCTCTTTGCGACTTTCGGGCGACTACCTCGCCATCGTGACACTCGGTTTCGGCCAGGTATTTGTTCAGCTGGTACTCACGTCCACCCGGGTCAGGGTCCCTTGGCAGGATCGGCCCGTAAACTTTACGCGGGGCCCGAACGGCATCAACCGTCTCGACGACGTTACCCTCTTCGGCTATACCTTCGAATCGACCATCCAGTACTACTATCTGTTCTTGGTCCTGCTGGTCCTCGTCTACATAGGGGTGCGCCACCTCAACTTTTCACGCGTCGGCCGGGCCTGGCGTTCGATCCGCGAGGACGAACTCGCCGCTGAGGTCATGGGGGCACCGACCGGAAGACTCAAGATTCTCGCCTTCGTAATCGGCGCAGGGATCGCCGCACTTGCCGGAAGCGTCGATGCCGCTTGGCAAGGCAACGTCGTACCGGTACCCCGCTACAGCGTCTTGACGCTCATCAACCTTTACGCCATGGTCGTACTTGGCGGAATCGGCAGCCTCACCGGAGTGGTTATCGGGGCCTTCATCTTCACAGTACTCCCAGAAGTCTTGCGAAGTAGCGCGGTCGCCGGCGTACTCTTTTATGGTGCGGGGCTGATCGGGCTCTATTTCCTACTCAAACCGTTCAAACGCTATGCGCTGATCTTGATCGGAACCGTCTCCAGCGGTTTTCTTTTAAAGTTCTTGGTGCTCACCTTGCTACCAGGACTCCACACCGGGCTACCAGAGCCGGGTTCGATTTTGAACCAAGCGGTACAGAGCTGGTTGGTGATCCCAGCCGACTACAAACTGGTCGGCAACGTGGTGACCGGTTTGAGCGCTTTGGTTCTCCTGCTCACCATATTGGCCAGGCAGCGCCCACGCCTCTTCTATCCCCTTCTCGGCATTTCGATCTACATGCTCGCATTCTCATGGGAGACCAGGCTCGCCCTCGAGCCGTCAGCGACCAGAATCCTTATCGTGGGGGCCACGCTGGTCGTGTTGATGATCGTCCGGCCACACGGCCTTCTCGGCAAACCGGAAGTGCGGGTGGTGTAACCGTGCCCCTGCTGGAAGTGAACGGCGTAAACCTCAGTTTCGGAGGCCTGAGGGCCATACAGAATCTCTCCTTCGAGGTCGAAGACCAGGAAATCGTCAGTCTAATCGGTCCCAACGGTGCAGGAAAATCTACGGCGCTGAACGTGTTGACCGGCATCTACCCACCTGATAGCGGCGAAATCCGCTACCGTGGGACCTCTCTTTTGGGCCTGAAACCGCACGCCATTACAGCACTGGGGGTGGCTCGCACCTTCCAGACGCTCCGCGTCTTTCTCAACTTGAGTGTGATCGAAAATGTGATGACCGGTGCCTACTGTCACAGCCACAGCAGCCTGCTCGCCACTGCGCTTCGATTACCGAGCTGGCGACGGGAGGA
This sequence comes from Trueperaceae bacterium, assembly GCA_020354625.1. GTDB lineage: Bacteria > Deinococcota > Deinococci > Deinococcales > Trueperaceae. The sequence goes on along the minus strand of CP070651.1, from coordinate 3,287,486 downwards.
GATGCGCATCCGATCGCTTGCTGAAAAGAACCTGGCATTTTTCGGAGATAGGCTCATGGGCTACCGCCACGATCAGCCGGCCTACAGCCTCTCATATGCCAACCGCCGCCGTCTAGAGATCGCCCGGGCCATGACCACCGGCGCAACCCTTCTGCTTCTCGACGAACCAGCTGCCGGCATGAATCCCAACGAGAGCGCTGAGATGACCGAACTGATCGGTAAACTCAGAGACGAGGCCGGGTACACCATTTTGTTGATCGAACACGATATGAACGTGGTCGGAAACATCTCCGACAGAGTCATCGCTCTCGATTATGGCCAGAAGATTGCGGAGGGTACTTTCGAATCGGTCACCTCGGATCCAAAAGTAATCGAGGCGTACCTTGGCCACCAGACAGGGGGCGAAGCATGAGTCGAGAAGACTCAGCGCCCATCCTGCGTCTGAAAGGTATCAACACCTTTTACGGACCGATCCATATCTTACAAGACGTCGATTTGGAGATCTATCCAGGAGAACTCGTCTGCCTTTTGGGTGGTAATGCGAGTGGGAAATCGACGACTCTGAAAACCGTTTTGGGAATCGTGAGCCCGGCGAGCGGCAGTGTGGAGTTCCTCGGTAAGACCGTGACAGATCGGTCGACGAGCCACCGCATCAAAAACGGCATGGCAGTAGTTCCCGAAAACCGGCGTATTTTTGGTGATATGACCGTGAGGGAAAACCTGTTGATGGGAGCTTATCTCCGGCAAGACCAAGAGGGCATAGAGGCTGACATGAAGCGCATGCTCGATCTCTTTCCGCGCCTCGCAGAACGGATCCAACAGCTGGGAAGCACCCTCTCTGGTGGGGAGCAGCAGATGTTGGCCATGGCTCGAGCGCTGATGTCGCGCCCCACGTTGCTTCTTATGGACGAACCTTCGATGGGACTCGCCCCGGTCTTGGTGAAGCAAAACTTCGAGCTGATCAGAGAGATCAACGCCCAAGGCACCACCGTATTCATGGTGGAGCAAAACGCCAACATGGCTTTATCGATCGCCGATCGCGGCTATGTGCTGCAAACGGGGCGCATCGCCTTGACCGATACTGCTGGCAAGCTCCTTCAGAACGAAGCCCTCCGCAAAGCCTACTTGGGCCGGTAAAATAGAGTCGTGTTGCTCCGCAATCACTTCCCGATCTTTGAAGACAAGATCTTTCTGAACAGTTGCTCCAAGGGTGCCCTCTCTCGTGAGGTCGAGAGTGCGTATCTCGACTACCTGCGTGACTGGAACGATCACGGCTCCCCGTGGGAGCTCTGGATGGAGAAACTCTCAACCTGTCGCTCGGCTTTCGCCGCACTGATCAATGCAGAGCCTGACGAAGTTGCCGTTACCACCTCGGTATCGGCGGCGGTGAGTGCTCTCGCCAGCGCGTTCGACTTCGCCGGCGCTCGACATAAAGTGGTCGTGAGCGACTTTGAGTTCCCCACCGTAGCTCAAGTGTGGCACGCCCAGGAGCACCGGGGTGCCAAAATCATCCACGTTCCGGAGACGGACGGGATCATCCCACTCGATCGATACGAGGCGACTATCGATGAGCAGACAGCGGTCGTCTCCATAAGCCACGCCTGCTACCGCCACGGAAGCAGGCAAGACCCAGCCGCCATCGCCGCAATCGCCCACAGGCAAGGTGCGCTGACGCTACTCGATAGCTATCAGACCTTGGGCACGATGCCCATAGATGTCAAGGCGCTCGGAGTCGATCTCTTGGTAGGGGGTGCACTCAAGTATCTTCTCGGCTCGAGCGGTCTGGCGTTTCTCTACGTGCGTAAGGAACTCATCTCCCAGCTCCAGCCGATCACGACCGGGTGGTTTGCCCAAGAAGATATCTTCGCCCTGGATATCACCCGGCATAAACCTGCCGATTCAGCGCGCCGCTTCGAATCGGGAACGCCTCCTGTACCCAACCTCTACGCGGCCACGGCTGGCATTACTCTCATACAGTCTGTGGGCACCGGGAAGATCGCAGCGCACCTACAGGAGCTCACAGGCATCCTGAAAGAGGCTGCTCACAAGCGCAACTATCGACTCGCCACGCCGAAAGATCCCGAGCGACACGGAGCACTCATCGCTCTACGCTCCCATCGTGTTGAAGAGCTGGTCGCCCGGCTCGAGCAAGAGGGCATCATCGTTTCGAGTCGAGACGGAAATCTTCGTGTGTCCCCTCACCTATACAACAACGGAGACGATATCGACCGGCTCGTCGACCGCTTGCACGCACATCGAGAACTTCTTGTTCGCTAAGTCCTCAGACGTTCCCACACTTCTGGGTTGACGAGCCCAAGAGGTCTCTCACCCTTCAGCACTTGCACGGCCTGGGTAATGGCGGCGGTCCACAGTCGAACCCTCCCCTGCTCGGTAGCGGTGGCGATGTGGGGAGTGAGAACCACCTCATCTCGGTTCAAAAGCGGGTGATCTGGTGACGGCGGCTCTACCTGGGTCACATCCAAACCGGCCGCCCGCACATGCCCGCTCTCGAGGGCGGCCAGGAGTGCAACCTCGTCGACCAAGCCACCACGAGCAGCATTGATGAAGACAGCACCAGGCTTCAGTTGTTCGAAACGTTCACGGTTCATGAAGTTCTGGGTGGCAGCGCTTAGAGGCAGATGGAGCGAAACCACGTCGCTACTCCCAAGGAGCTCATCGAGGTTATCGACCGCCCGTACCCCTCGCTCCTCAGCACGAGCGGATTCGAGGTAGGGATCGTAGGCCTGTACCTCCATGCCGAGCACGTTGGCGACACGAGCCACTCCACTTCCGATGCGGCCTAGGCCCACCAGGCCGAGGGTGAGCCCGCAAGCATCGAGCCCAGAGAGGCGGTCGAAGAGATTTACCGTGTCCCCAGCCATAACGTGACGTCGAACGCTGGTAAGCCTGCGTAGGGCCGCGAGCATGAGCAGCACCGTATGTTCCACGGTAGAGATCGTTGGGGCATCCGGCGTGTTGCACACAGCGATACCCCGACGGGTAGCTGCGGCGATATCGATGTTGTCCACCCCGATCCCGGTTCGGGAAATCACGCGCAGCAAGGGAGCTCGGTCGAAAAGCGCATCGTCGTAGCGCATCACGGAAGCTATGGCGGCGTGAGCCGAAGCCAGCTTTGCGAGAGGGTTGTCAGGTGTATCTTGCGAAGAACCCAAGTAGGTGGCTTCGCCAGTAAGCAACGCTCGGAATCTAGACGGCATCGCTCGCTCACTCCAGAGCGAGAGACCGACTTGGGACCCGATCCCGCTCGCCGTCACACCTCCACCACGCAGTCCTCGCCACCGAAGGGATTCATAGCGTAGTCGTCGGCAAACCAATCGTTTACCCAGCTTTGACCATCTACGATAAAGCGATACCGGTAGCTGCGACCCGCCTTGAGCTCTATGGTGGTGTTGAACGAACCGTCTTTTTGAATCGCCATGGGCGTACAGGTCTGATCCCAGTCGTTGAACTCGCCACAGAGGTAGGCTTTGTTGGCACCGGCTTCCGCCGAGACTTCGAACGTCACCTTGCAGGTCTTGCCATCGCTACTGTATTCCTTTTTCGGCATCGCTCCTCCCAACCGCGCCGGACGTCGGGATATCCCGGCCCTCGATGTCGGCACAGAGACAGTGTACCTAAAACCCTGGGGGCGATTGTGCTTCAACCGAGTTCGACCGTCTTACCACTCGAGGCTGAGTGGTAGACGGCGACAGCGACCTCGAGAGACTTCAAACCGTCTTCAGGCGTTATGTCGGGTACCCGGTCCTCACGGATGGCGCGCACAAACGCCTGTGCCTGACGGGCAAAATTATAGTGTGGGCCTTGCTCTGCAGACCACGGTCTGGTATCGAGATGTTCTTCGCCCTGGTCGTTGCTCCGCTCGGCGAACTGGCGTGTCCTGACCCGGAGCATACCGCCTGTGCCATAGAGCTCGGTCTCCCACACGGCAGGTTGGGCTCTATACAGGGGAGCCTCGGCAGTGAGGGTGGCTGTAGCACCGCTTTCAAAGGTCAGAAGTGCCGTCACCGCCTCTTCGACTTCGGTATCTCCAGAGAGCTGCCGTGTCTCGGCGGTCACCCGCCGCACGTCACTCGACAGCAGCCAGCGGAGACGGTCGATACCGTGGATGGCACTGTACATGAGCACCCCACCCCCAGCCACCTCCTTGCTCCCTACCCAAGCCGGCAGGTGGCTTCCCCTCTGTCCACCCATACGTTCGCTGGCCACAAGCGGGTCTCCTAGCAGACCTGCATCCAACCAACGACGGGCTTGCTGCAACTCCTCACGAAACCGGTGAACAAAACTGATCGTTAGCTTGACCCCTGCGTCTTCGCAGACCGTTACAATGCGCCGGGCATCCTCCAAGGTGGTCGCCAGCGGCTTTTCCATCAAGACGTGCACACCGCGCGCCGCTGCCTCTTCAGCCGGCTCCACATGCATGTTATGCGGCAAGCTCACCACCAAGATGTCGAGGCCCGCCTCGAGCAGCTCACGCCAGTCGCGAAAGGCTCTGCCACCGACCTGTTGAGTGAGCCCTAGGGCCCGATCTTCCGCCAAATCAGCGACCCCGACGAGCGTTGTACCGGGCGTTGCGGCAAACCCCACAGCGTGGCGCTCACCCGCTTGTCCCGCCCCGATGATTCCTACTCTCAAGTCCACCATCGTCTCCTTCTTCGCCTGCCGACACGGCCTTTCAGGCGAACAAACACCGTGAGGGTGATGAGCTATGAGAGATGAGTGATGAGAAGTACCGAGGTCTCGGCTGAGTCAAAATGTCCATCCATCACGCACTCATCACTGCTTATATGAAATCCTGCTGATCAATCGGGTTTCTGATCATCACTTCTTTCGTGTACCACGCTGATTGTTTGGCCCGGCTGCGCCGGGCCAAACAACTGGAAGTTATAGTACTCATCACCTTCTCGTGATCGATCTTATCGAAGCGAGTTTGCAGAAACGTCATCTCAGACGTGCCCCCACCCGTTTTCGAGCCAATCCAAATAGGCTGTGGCGCCTGCCGAGAGATCGAAACGTGGCCGCCAGCCGGTATCCTCTTTTAGGCGACTGATGTCGAGTCCAGCTCGGGCGTTGGCAGGAACCTGTACCAGCTCGGCGTCACCGGCTTCGGCCTCCGTCCAACTGAACGCAGGCCGGGCATCCGCAAGAGCGTGTAACGCATCGCTGAGTGGAAAGGCTCCGTCAGCAGCCACGTTGTAGACCCCGTGACAAAGCACGTCGGCGAAGAGCAAGGCGATATAGGCATCGGCCACATCGACGACGTGGCAGAAGTCGCGGGCTATTTCGGCACCGTGTACCGTAAGCCGCCGGTCTGCCAAGGCCGCGTGGGCGGCAGAATATACAGCAGACATGCCGTGGCGGGAACGGGTGGTGCGCTCCATAGGCCCGTAGGCGGTTCCGAGACGTCCGACCACCGCATCGAACCCGCACAACTCGCTGTAGCGCCGGCAGAGACGTTCGGAGGTCTCCTTGCAAACGGCGTAGAGGTTGCGAATGGTGAGGGGAGCGTCTTCACGTTTGAGTGGCTCCGGTGGGGCTGCGCCGTAAACGCCGCTCGAGCTGACGAAGACCAATCGTTGAACCCCGCCCTCGCGGGCGGCCTCGAGGAGATTCAACGTTCCTCCGGCATTGACATCGAAGAGTCTAGCCGGTTGCGCAGCTTCCTGTTCAGGAGTCGCCGTAAAGGCAGCAGCATGTAGGATATGGGTAATGCCCACCTCCCCGACCAACTCGGCCATGAGCGGCCGGTCGGTCACATCTCCCCTGACCCACTCCACCTCGGCGCCGGCGTCACCCAGGAAGCGCACGCTGTCTGGGTCAGGCTCACGCCGCGCGAGCGCTACCACCTGCTGACCTCGCTCAGCCTGCTGGCGAACGATATTCACACCGACGAAGCCCAAGGCACCGGTTACAAGGACCCTCACAGCTCCTCCGGTACGCTCTCTTTTACCGTTCCCAGGTGATCGTATCGGTGTCGGCGATATGGGCGATGTACCCTCCGGGGTTGATCGGCATGCGGATGCGGCTGCTGACGACGATGCCGTTGACAGGCGAGGTACACGTTTCCACCACTTCACTGGTAACAGGATCGACCACCTTGCCGAGCACCTGTCCCTTGGTCACGGTAGCTCCGATATCCGCATCGGGCTCTTTGAGGTAGAAGCCGCCCATGAGAGAGCGGTAGACCACATAGTTCTCCACCTGGATCTGCCGCTCCGGTGGTACAGGCGAACCAGCAATCATCCCGAGATGCTTAAGGACATTCATCGTGCACTCCGCCGCTTGATCGATGCTCTCGTCGATGATGCCACCGCCACCGGCCTCCACCACCAGCGGCACGATACCGTTTATGGCGCACTGAGCGGACAGCATCCTCGGATTGAGCGGGTTTTTACGCCACCAGATCACCGAAGAACCGAAGGCTCTGGCCAGCTCCAAGATCTTTGCGTTCATCTCGCTCGTATAGGTCTCGTCCAGCACCCTGGCCGGCTTCTCCCCATCGCCGACGCCTTCGACGGCCCCACCGACGAGGTAGGGGGGCTCATCGGGAAACGCATGGGGGAAGGCGACGGGTAGTTCGTTGCAGGCACCGGTCCCGTCGTGGAAGTCGACGATGTACTCACAGCGCGAAATCACTTCGTTCCAAAGCACGTAGGCTTGCTGTTGAGACAGCCATGCGTTGGTCTTGGCACCCGGCCAAACCTGGTTCAGATCGAGGTGATCCGCCGGGCTGATACGTTGGCCGGCACTCTCGATCGATCCCCCGAAATCGACGCCGAGTGGCTGAGAGAAGGGTAGGCAGTAGATCGTTCCGGAAAGCTCTTGCGGATCGAGCTGTACGGTCACCCGGCGGATGATCTCCGCGCCCATCGGCTCCCAACCCTGCAAGGTGGCCTCGAGGCAGAGGATCGGTCCTTCCTTCGCCCCATTGATGACCTGATAGGGGATCCTGACTTCGGTGCGAGCCGAGAGGGTTCCGACGTGCAGATACCCAAAACCCCTCTCTCCGGGTCTGATCGTGTTGCCTGCAAGTTCTACAGCTTCTTTTGGCATACCTTTCCCTCCAAGTGTTTCTTGTAAATGAGTAAAACGCGAACGGACGCCTAGGTCTTCATTCTGGGATCGAGCACATCGCGTAACCAGTCGCCCAAAAGGATCATCCCCAAGGTCGTCAACGTAATCGCGATGCCTGGAAACGTAGATAGCCACCACGAAGTGGCGAGATGATCACGGCCATCAGCCAGCATGATGCCCCAGGTCACCGTCGGCGGTTGAACGCCGAGCCCGAGGAAGCTGAGAGACGACTCAGCGATGATCACGGTAGCGATCTGCAAGGTCGCCAGCACGATGATAGAGGCCGTGAAATTCGGCAAAACATGCCGGAAGATGATGAAGAAATTGTGTTGCCCCAGAGCATTGGCAGCCTCGACGTACTCGAGATTCTTGACCGATAACACCTCGCCTCGCACCACGCGGGCGAAGGTGACCCAACCGGTGAGGCCCAACACCACCACCAAGATGACCAAGCTGTTTCCACCGCGGGTTCCGACCACCCCGACCACGGCGAGGGCCAACAAAATAAAGGGGATGGCCATAAAGGTGTCGATGACACGGGAAATAAAGCTGTCGACGAAACCGCCCACATACCCGCTGACGAGACCGAGGGTTACCCCGATCAGCATCGATATCAATACGCCCAAGACGCCTACCAAGAGCGAGATTCGCGACCCATGGATCAGGCGGCTCAGTAGATCTCGGCCCAATTGATCGGTACCGAGAAAGAAACCGGGTTCTCCACCGAGCCAGCTCGGTGCTTCCAACCTCGAGCGGAAGTTGAACTCGGCCGGATCGTGAGGTGCAATAAAATCCGCCCCGATGGCCATCAGAAAAGCCCCCGACACCAGGAAAAAACCGAGTAGGCCTACCGGGCTTCTCAGCAAGCTCCTAACCCAACGCAGGCGGAGGCCGCTGCGAACTTCTGAAGCGTTCTGGGACGAGAGGTTTGCCGTACTCATCAGCTATAACGAATCCGGGGATCCAGATAGGCGTAAAGGAGATCTACCAGCAAATTGGTGCCCATGACCACGAGGGCAAAGACGAGAACGCCGGCCTGCACTACCGCTAAGTCCCTGAGGAGCACCGAGCGGAGCAGTAGACGCCCCATGCCGGGCCAAGCAAAGACTTCTTCGATAATCACCGAACCACCGAGCAGCCAAGCCATTTGCAAACCGAATACGGTAACGACAGCGATGAGCGCGTTGCGAAGCCCATGACGGATGATCACCGTCCATCGCTTTAACCCTTTGGCGTGAGCGGTGGTCATATAGTCGCGGCGCATCACCTCGAGCAGACTTGAACGGAGTACCCGCGCCAAGGTGGTGGCGATGCTGGTGCCCAGCGTAACGGCGGGCAAGATGATCGAGGAGAACTCGAGTCTTCCCGATGGTGGCAGCCAGCGGAGTTGCACCCCGACGATCAGAATCAGCATGATGCCGATCCAAAAGTTCGGCATGGCGCGGCCGAGCGTACTGGCCGTGGTCACCAAGAAATCGATCCAGGTGTTCTGGTAGACAGCAGAGAGGATACCCGCCGGAATCGCGATCAGAAGAGCCACCACGATCGACGCCAGGGCCAGCTCCAGAGTGGCGGGGAGGCGGTCGATCACCAGCGGCATCGCAGGTTCATGGAAGCGCAGGGAGTCACCGAAATCACCCCGGATGATAAGGCCGAACTGCGTGAAGTACTGCTCGATGAAGGGACGGTCAAAGCCGTACGCCTCACGGACCAACTGGACTTCCTCATCGGTAGCGTCAGGCTCCACCATGTGGGCGACGGGATCACCACCTACACGGATCAAGATGAACAAGATGACGGTGAGGCCCAATAGCGGGGGGATCATTTGAACGAGGCGGGAGAGGAAGTAGCGGATCACTTAGCCAACCCCAGTCCGTCTTTATGCAGAACAACCATATGCGAGGCACCGAAGCGGGAGCAAGGGAGAGAAACTCCCTCGCCCCCACACCAATGTCTTGAAACTCGTCTCAGCATAGAGGTGGTTCAGCACACCCCGTTCGACATCGAATGGCTAACGGTTGAGTACGGCGTCGCCCATCCACAAGAAGCCGTCGAGCGGCATATCCCACTCCAGCGCGTCGGTGCGCCCGAGGGCATCTTTCATCTGGTATAGGGGCAGCATGATGGCTTCTTCGAGCACCAGGTCGAAGACCTCGGTGTACTGTGCTCCGCGCGAGGCCGGATCCATGTTCACCGCAGCCTGCTGAATCAGCGAGTGGGCCTGGTCGGCGACCATGCCTTCCCAACCGGTGCGGAACCGCCGACCCTCTTCAAACGACCGCACGGTGATCCAGGGATCGAAGAAAGAGTTGCCGAGCGCGTCCATGTAGATCTCTTCGTTCTTGTTAGGACGGTAGATCTGCTCTCGGAATGTGGTCACGTCGAGCACCTGAAGGTCGACATTGAGGCCGACGGCTTCGAGCATCGCCTCGAGCACTTCGCTGACCTCTTTTTGCAGCAGCCAGGAGGTGCTGCTGTGGAAGGTGAGCTCTTCGCCGTTGTAGCCGGCTTCCGCCAGAAGACCCATCGCCTTCTCGGGATCGTATTCCCCGAAGGTGTCGTAGTGCCTTTCATCCCAGCCGAGTGTCGGTGGGGTGATGCGTGAAATGGTGGGGATACCGAGCCCGTCGATGACCTCGATCAAGGTCTCACGGTCGATCGCCAGGCTGATGGCCCTGCGAATACGGATATCAGAGGTCGGACCAGACCAGTCGGGCAGGTCCTCGGAGGGGCCGGCACGAAGCGAAAGCAGCATGGTCCGCGTGGTGAGGAAATCCTCGACCGAGGTGCCGTCGTTGGCGTTGATGCGGTCCCAGTCCTGTGGGGGTACGCCGACCATCAAATCGATGTCGCCAGTAAGCAGGTTGGCGATACGGGTCGACGTCTCGGGGATCGAGCGCCAGATGATGGTGTCGATGTCGGGTTTGCCCTGCCAGTAGTTCTCGTTGGCTGTGAGGACCACGACTTCGTCTTGGGTCATTGAATCAAATTTGTAGGGGCCTGTGCCGATCGGCGTGTAGTCGCCATCGCCTACGGGCACCATACCGGCACCCGCAACCGGGGCCTGGATGCCACAGCCGGTACCGGCCATCTTACTGAGCATGGCAGGCTCAGGGGTAGCGGTGACGAGTTCGACTTCGTATGGGCTGAGGATGTTGATCTCGACGATAAAAGTCCACTGGCCGTAGGTGATGTACTCGGCTCTCGAAGCGCTGGTGATGCGCTCATACGTGTACTTGACCGCGTCGGCATTTAACTCCTCGCCGTTGTGGAACATCACCCCTTCACGAAGTTTGAAACGCCAGGTGGTGTCGTTCACGTTCTCCCACGACTCGGCCAACCACGGCTCGAACTCCGCCGTGGCACGGTTTCGCCACACCAGGCAGTCGAACATGTTCATATGAATCCAGGTCGCAGCGATGGCCCAATCCCTAGGTGGATCGAGCAGCGACGGCAACTCGTTCATACCGATAGTGAGCGTTTTGCCTTGGGCTTGGGCAGTGTTGAGCGCAGGCATCACCAAGATCAGCGCTAGCATGGCGATAAGGGTGGGCTTGACTAGTCTATTCATGGACTCCATTCTTACCTCCTCGGTTCTGGAGTACGGACCAAAGCTTGTCTCGAACCAAATCAACGTGTTACGACCAAATGCCTCCTCTCGTCTTAGCCGCTCACAGAGCGTGCCACCTGGTATCTGCGTAGCTTATCAGAATCGAGCTCGACACCAAAGCCGGGTTTTTCAGGTACCGGCAAGAGCAATCCCTGTGGTTCGAAGGGTTCTGTTAGCAAAGTATCCTCGAGATATGTAAAGGGCGATGGCCAGCGCACACACGGAAGCGCAGCAGCAGCGTGAGCAGCCACAGCAGCGATGAGATCGAAGTAGATGGCGATCGAGAGCGATAAACCCGCCGCCTCGAACACAGCAGCGATCTTCTGGACATTCAAAAGGCCACCGTGCTTGGTGATCTTCATCAGCGCGAGATTAGCCGCTCTGGTACGAACGACCTCGATGGCATCCTCCGGGCCATAGATCGCCTCGTCCGCCATCAAGGGCGTTGCCAGTCGACGGGCCAGTTCTGCCATGTCGCTACGGCGAGCGACCGGTTGCTCCACCGCACCGAGCGCACCGATCTTCTCCATGGCGGTCAAGGCGGGCACAGCTTGTGACATCAGGTAGCCGGTGTTGCCATCGACCTGGATCACGGCCCTCTCTTCCACCGCCTCCGCCACCGCACGGTAGCGCTTGACATCGTCCCGCGGATCGAGACCCACTTTCATCTTGAGTACCGGAAAGCCGTGAGCGTCAAGCACCTCTCGGGCCTCGGCGGCCATCTCCTCGGGTTCAGCGTGATGTACAAACCCCATCAGATCGACGCCGGGCCTCAGCTTGCCGCCGAGCAATTGGTAGACGGGGACGCCCAATGCCTTGCCCTTGAGATCCCATAGCGCCAGCTCCACACCGGCATGAGAAGACCAATGATGCGGCAGAGCAGCCTGGAGTTTCCGGTTGAGGCGCTCGAGATCGAAAGGGGCCTCGCCGAGAACCGCCGGCACCAGGTGGGTATCGATGTTGACGGCGATCCCTTCCGCCGTCTCACCGTAAGACCTAGGGGCGACCGCAGTCTGTCCGATACCGACCAGCCCTTCGTCGGTGACGAGCTCCACCACCACGGTGGTGGCCTTGTCTCCGCTACCGTACGACGTAGTGAGCGTCTCCGCACGAGGCAAGCTGACGACAGTGGTTTTGACTTCAACGATCTTCATAGTCGCGACAACCCTTCGAGAGCTGCACCAACGAGACCGTAGATCCCGCTCAGCACCCCGTTCATTCGGTGTGAATCGACACTACAACGCGGCAGCGTGACAAGAGGACTCGGGTATCTAGCGAACCCATGAATGGAGGGGCTGGTCATCTCAAGCCTCAGTTCTCCTCGGCTTCTAGGCCATATTCATGGCGAGCGTTCTCGACACTAATGTACCCCAGTTCCAGATCAGCACGCACCAACTCGGGCTCCCGTTCGCTCGCCGGACCGAACCCTGCTCCACCAGGCATACGTAGTTCGATCTCGTCGCCTGGGCGAAAGGGCAGGATGGGAAACTCCGTGATGACCTCACCGTTGAAGCGTACCTCGCCCACTTTGCCGGGTTGACCACCGCCGAGCCCCGGTGGGGCGCAAAAGACCTTGTCGGGCCTGACACGAGCGTTGAAGGTCACCTCGGAGACATTCTTGAAGGTCATCAGCTGACCGACCCCACCTCGGCGCCGGCCGGCGCCGGCAGAGTCGGGTAGAAGCTCCTTGTTGAGAATGACCACCGGTGCACGTGACTCCATCACCTCTACCGGGGTCACCACGCTGTTATGTGGAAAGGCGATCGGCACCAGGCCGTCTAGGTCGCGCATCGAACCGCGGCCACCGTGGGGCAGGATGTGCACCGAGAAGGTACCGTAACCTGGGGCCTGCCCGCTGACGCTAAACGGCCAGATCGAACCGCTCCCGGCCTGGGCGTGTTCCCCCAAAGCGGGCCAGACCGCACCGAAAATGACCTGATTGATATTGTTGGTCGTCTTCGCACGGGCGTTCACGGGGTGAGGGAAGGTGCAGTTCAAAATAGAGCCTTCCGGTGCCGAGACGTGGATCGGCCTGAAAAGACCCTCGTTGTTCGGAATACTCGAGGCCAAGGCGCACTTGAAGGGGTAGAGCGTGCTCGAGTACGTGACGTTGTAGACGCAGTTGATCGCAGCCTTTTTTGTTTGGGGCGAGGTGCCCTGGTAATCGACGTAGATGTCGGAGCCTTTGACCTCGACTTCAGCGTGCAGATGCACGATGTCGATGTAGCCGTCGATATCGAGGCCGAACTCGAACACACCGTCGGGTAATTCCGAGATGCGCTGGCGCATCAGCGCTTCGGAGCGGTGGTGGATGACCTGTGATAGGTCGGCGATATCGGTGAGTTGATAATCGGCCAAAAACTCCTTGAGGCGTCTCGAGCCCACCTGATGTGTACCGGCGATGGCACGAACATCTCCCAAAACGAGATCGGGGACACGGCAATTCTGGCCGATGATCTCGAAGAGGAGCTCGTTCTCCTCGCCGGCCTCATAGAGTTTGGCCGGCGGGACACACACCCCTTCGGTAAAGACGTCGGGCGCGATGATATCACCGCTGTGCCCACCCACGTCAGACACGTGTGCGATGGTCCCCATAAACGCCACCACCTTGCCGTGATGGAAGATCGGGGTGAGGATCGCATAATCGGGCAAGTGGCCCGCTGCAATCCAAGGATCGTTGGTAAAGAGGACATCGCCCTCACGCAGGCTGTCAACCGGGAATTTCTGGAGGATGATCTTGGCCGTCCGTGGCAAGATGACACAGAAGTCAGGAGGGCTGAAGCTCGACTGGCAAATCGAGGCGCCATTGTGATCGAGGAGAATACAGGCAAAATCGTGACTCTCGCCCACGATAGTAGAAAATGAGGTGCGAATCACAGCGTTGTCGACCTCATCCATAATGGCGATGAGACGCTGCCATTGGATCTCGAGCGTGATGGGATCGATGTCTGGCAGGCTAGATGCCGTCATATTTCCTTTCTGACAACTGTCAATTGTTGACAATAGGTTTTTTCAAAGCAACAGCTTTCACGTTCTTTACGACGCATCAAACGTAGCACATGCCCTTTCCCAAGTCAATTCCGATCGATGGTGGTCATAGATAGTATTATCGCTCCCACACGCGATCGTTCCCCTTCTCGATATCGTTACCGTCTTATCCAAACCATTCCCTCGGCATCAGCGACATAGGAACCGAAGTCGCCTGCGCCCGGATTCACATGAACGAAGGGGAGATCCCCCTTGACCATCACCAACATGCCCCTCTCGTAGGGCATACGCAAAACATCGAGCTGCTCAAAGGAGTTGGCGCTTATCACCGTGCCGAGCGCCGTGCCCGAAGGGAAGAGCCGCCCGAGATCCGCGGGGGAATATGCGGGTATGAGCAGGCCACCGTGGCGCGGCCCAACACCGGCCATACCGCGAAGTCGTGCTTGAACCGCCGGCAGCTCCGGCTCCCCTTCGATCATACCGAGGAGCTTCATGGTATTCTCCACACCTGTCACACCGGTCTCTGTAAGCGTGCGTACGCCCGGCAAGGACCGTCCCCCCTCGGGGAGCTCCAAACCGTAGAAGTCGCTGATCTCGGCACCGATGACGTAGACACCCTGACTGAAAGCGAAAGACGTCATCGAGCCTGGACCGGGTTCGACGTGCCGTTCGATCAACACCTCCATACCGAAGTTGACCGCCAACTCCTCGAGCCGCTCGTTGCTCATTGCCTCGGCCGTCGTCTTGAGGACGTAGCCGTAGTAGTTGCGGTTGCGTGCGCCTAGCGCCTCACCATGAAAATCGATCACCACATCGATATGCGGGAAGACCTCATGAGCCATTGCGTGTGCTAGTCTCTCGGTCAACCAACCGTCGGGACTCCCAGGCCAGGACCGGTTCAAGTCACCCGGACCGCCATAGAGGCCGTCGATCCAGGTCGATTTCGAACCGTACTCGAAGGCCACGGGGTTGGCCATCGGCACCATGATCAGATGGCCGCGCAACCGAGCCGGATCGACCGATTGCAAGACCTCTCGAAGAATATTGATGGCGCTGTATTCATGGCCGTGTAGACCGACCACGAGCGCAAGTCCAGGGCCCGGCTCATCGCCGGCCACCACGTGAACAGGCACGCCCAATTCCGCCCCACTCGCCAAGGTCGTCACCGGCAGATACCCAAAGGCCTTGCCCCCGGCTGGTACCGAGAGTGGACCGATCTGTAACGTCTTGCCCATACTGATGCTCCCTTCCTTCACTCACAAACGCGTTTCATGAGAGACGGCACGACTACAACCACCGCGAAAACCAGTCGAGGTAGCGCTCGAGACGAAACACTCGGTGCCATGGCCGACCACCACGTGATAGACCGTGACTCTCGTTCGGAAATCGTACGAGTTCGGCCGGCACCCCCAAGCGCTTCAGCGCCAGATAGAGCTGTTCACCCTGCTCGACCGGGCAACGTAGGTCCTGGGCAGAGTGCACGACCAGTGTCGGCGTCTCGGCAGCAGCGATGTACTGTAGCGGAGACTGCCGCAGATAGTCTTTCGTAGTCCGCCACGGGGGACCTCCACCGAACTCGAACTCGCGCAGGTGGCCGATGTCGCTCGAACCGAAAGACGCAACCCGGTTGGTCACGCTCCGATCGGAAATAGCTGCACGAAACCGTTTTGTGTGGCCGATGGCCCAATTGACCAAGTAACCACCATAACTCCCACCTGCAATCGCCTGCCTCGATGGATCGAGAAATGCGTAACGGGCGTGGGCAGCCTCCAATATGCGGAGGTTATCTCGGTAGTCAGCCCCACCCCAGTCACCCAAGATCGCCGTACAAAACGCTTCTCCATACCCCTGACAACCGCGGACATTGCCATACACCACCGCGTACCCTTGAGAAGCGAGCAGCTGAAACTCGAACATATACGCGTCTGTTCGCATGCCTCCAGGTCCACCGCCCGTGTAGAGTACCGAGGGGTAGGTTTCTCCCGGACGACGTTCCGGGGGGGCGATCAGCCATGCATCGATCTCGGTCCCGTCGGACTCGACACGAAAGGCCACAGGGGGTGAGAAGTCGAGCGTGGCGAGTGCAGACAAGTTGACGTCGGTAAGCCTTATCAGAGCAGCAGACCCTCCATCTGAAAGCTCGAGCAGGTGGATGTTCCCCGGATCGCTCGGGCCCCGCACCAAAAGAGCGGCACGCGCACCCTTCTGATCGATGGTGAAAGACGCCACCAGCGCCCCTTCGGGGGTGAGCGCAACCGGATCTTTGCCACGAAGCGAGAACCGAGTGAGACGCACCTCGCCTCGATCGCTCACCAGCGCCAAAAGAGCATCTTCTCCTGACAACCAGCGCACCCCGCTCTCACCACCGTAGCCACCCACATCGGTCGAGCTGCTCGCGGCGTTTCCGAGCGTGCGGTCCAACGCTCCGCTCAGACATGTGCTCACACCCGAGGCGACCTCTACAAGCCAAAGTCGCTGGTTGCCGTAGTGCCCAATATCGGGATTATCATGCCCTGTGAGAGCGATTTGGGCACCGTCTGGCGACCACGTCATCCCATCGTGGCGAATGTCTTCGAGGCCCATTAGCTCTCGCGGCACCCTGGCCCTGCTCGCATCGAGCAGGTAGAGGTAGCGGCGCCGTACCCGGTCTTCGTCCGGATTCACGTTTCCCACCGCGGCCAGCACATCGCCCCGCGGCGACCAGACGGGTCCTGAAAAATCGCTCGGCCCATCGGTCAGGAGGGTGACTGGTGGGAGCTCCTCACCCTCACCACCGGTCCTTTCAACGCCACACGGCACCAGCGCCACCTGCCTCCTGAGATCCCCCAAGTAGCCCTGACCATCCATCTTCCACTTTAGACGCCTCGCAATGATCACATCGCGGTTGAAACGGTGATAGGGGTCCGTGTCATCGACATCTGTCGGCGGCGACTCGAGCCCACGGTCGGGATCGACCAGGGTGGTAAAGGCGATGCGGTCACCGCTCGGTGCCCACGCGTGTTCGGCGACGCCGCCGGAGAGGGCGGTCAGCCTCCTAGGCACCCCACCGGCCGCAGCGATCAGCTCGAGCTGAGACCCCCCCTCCGCACCCGGTATCGAAGCTCGACGCGAAGGGCGCACCAGATAGGCGACGGTGCGGCCGTCGGGAGACCAGCGAGGGTGCACGCCTTCGGCCAACCGCCGACTCTCCCCGCTAGCAATCTCCGTGAGAAAGATCGTGGACTGATAGCGATTCTCATCTGCTAGCGTGCGCGTCCTGACCCACGCGACCCACTCCCCATCAGGAGATAGCTGGGGATCATCGACCGTCTCAAGGCTGAACAGGTCACGTGAAGTGAGAGGGCGCATCAGAGGTAGCGGGCAAACCAGTCGAGGTAGCGCTCGAGACGAAACACGCGGTGCCAAGGACGACCTCCGCGTGAAAGCTCGTGTGTTTCGTTGGGGAATCGAACCAGCTCTGTGGGAACTCCCAGGTGCTTTAACGACATAAAGAGCTGCTCACCCTGATCGATGGGGCAACGGTGGTCTTGCTCGGAGTGAACGACGAGGGTGGGCGTCTTTACGGCTTCGATATACTGTGCCGGAGACCTCTCTAGGTAGACTTCGGTCGCCTCCCAGGGCAGGCGCTTGTCGAACTCGACCTGATCGAGCAGGAAACCGATATCCCCTGTGCCGTTGAACGAGTAGCGGTTGTAGAGGCAGCGATCGACCACAGCCGCTTTGAACTCGGTGTGCCGGCTGATGATCCAGGTTGCCATATAGCCACCGTAACTGCCCCCGGCCACGGCGAGTCGCTCGGGATCCAAGAAGTCGAACGCCTCCAAGGCGTCACGCAAGTACGCGATGTTGTCTCGGTAGTCGAGATCACCCCACTTTCCGCGCGTCGCCACCGAGAAGTCCTCGCCGTAGCCGTAATTGCCCCGGGCGTTGCAGTTGATCACCGCGTATCCCTGCGCGGCATAGAGCTGCCACTCCTGGCAAAAGACGCTGGCGCGCATCCCACCAGGCCCGCCCCCGGTGTAGAGAATGACCGGAGCCTTTTTTCCTGGCTCGCGCACAACGGGCGGCATGATCCAACCGTCCACCGGAACGCCGCTCGAGCGAGATTCGAACCGGATGGGTGCGGATAACGCCACCTCCTCAAAGAGTGCTTTGTTCACGTGCGTCAGCCTTCGCAACGCAGAAGACCGCCCCGGCTCGAGCAGGTAGAGATCGGCAGGATTGAGGCTATCGCCGATCAACAAGACCACGCGCTCAAACGAGCGGTCCGCGCTAAACGCGGTCACAACCTGATCACCGGTCGTGAGCGGGGTAAGCTGCTTGCTCGCGACATCGAACCGGTGTAGATGGATGGCGCCTCTCTCGTTGACGAGCACGAACAGGCCGTGTCCGTCTGGGAGCCACCTCGGACCATCCGCTCCCCCAAAACGCCGCATGTCGTAGTTGCGCGAATAGTCCCCAAGCGTCTTGTCGATGTGCTCGGTGACACACGTCGCCGAACCGTCCGCCACCTCGACCAGCCAGAGCTTCTGAAACCCGTAGTGCCCCTTCACGGGATCGTTGTGACCACACACGGCCAGCGTCGTGCCATCGGGCGACCAACAGAGATCGGTGCTGCGCATCTCCTCGAGACCGAAGAGCTCTTGTGGTTCGGCCCCCTGTTCAGGTTGCGCAGTGAGGAGATAGATCGACTGTCTCCGCTGCCTATCGGCGTTGGGATCTAGATTGCCGACGACCGCCAGGAGCGTGCCGTCAGGAGACCAGGTGGGCACGGAGAAGTCTGAACGGCCTTTTGTCAAAAGAGACAGCCCCTCGCCCTCGGGTGTGACCGTCGCTATCTGACGATAGTAGTTACCGACCAGACCGAGCGAGTCGGACTTCCAGCGAATCCGGTCGGTCACCAGCACATCGCGGTTGAACCGGAGATAGGGGTCCTGCGGAAGTGGAGCCCCGAGCGTCTCGAGCCCTTTTTCCGGGTCGACCAAGGTCGTAAACGCGAGCCGGGACCCATCAGGCGACCAACTCACCTGGGCAGCGCCACCGCCTAAGGCCGTGAGCGCACGCGTTTCACCACCGGTCGCAGGTACGATCATGAGCTGAGGAAGATGCCCCAAAAAAGAGACGGCCAGGGGCGTGTCCGCTTCTTCATCGGTAGGTGACACCGGAGCCAAAAAGGCGATGTAACGTCCATCGGGAGACCAGCGTGGATGACTCGCACGACTCAGATCTGGGGTGAGTGGGCGACTGGAACCATCCACCAGATCGGTCACTACGATTGTGGACCGATAACCGTTATCTTCGGCATCGAGCCATGTCTTCACCCAGGCGACCTCTCGACCGTCGGGGGACACCTGCGGATCGTCGACCATCTGAAACTTGAACAGGTCGCGAGCGGCCATGGGCCGTCCCGACGGTACGGTCGGTTTCGCTGCTTCAGTCATGAAGGGTACGCTCCTTACTACCACGTGTGGTTGAACGACATCTCTGTTGGCACTAAATGAATTTCCTGAACTTGTAGCGTTCGATCACCAGTTCGACCCCTTCGGCGGTGAACGCGAACTCGACCGGGAGGCGGCGTATGCCCGAGGTGGTCTGGAACCTGGCCCGGTTGCGACCCACTCTCTCGGGGTTGAGCCGGTAAACACGGTCCTCATGGGCAAAGTGTATCGACAGGGTCAGTTCACCATCCTGGCAGGTTACATCGGCCAACATCGTCTCCCGGAAAGACGCATACGAACCGGCCAACCGATTGAGCAGACGCTCAAAGCGGACGAAGGGGAGCGCTTCCACCTCTTCACCCAAGGCCGCCGCAAGCAATACGAAGGCGAGTTGGCTCAGCGGATAACCGTGAGCGTTGGCCAGCAACACGACCGCCAGTCGGCGCGCGGGGATGGCCGCGAGGTAGGAGGTTCCCCCCATCACTCCCCCGCCGTGGCCGATCACATCATGGCCGAAGAAGTCGGTCTGGATCTGCAAACCGAGACCATAAAAGCTCGTACGCATCGGTCTCTTCTTACTACGTGAAAAGACGTCAACGGCTTCGGCAGGCAAGGCTACATAACGACGTCCCATCAGCGCCAGTCCCTCGGAGCTGATGAGACCGCCACCATCTTGCAAGAACATCTGGGCAAACGAGGCCATGTCACGGCACGTGCTGACCAACCCTCCGGCGGCTGGGATCTCCCCATAAAGGTTCGACCCGACAAAGAGCGCTCCATCTCTTTTCAGATAGGGGATCGCCCGATCAGGATCTCCCTCAACCCGGTCTTGATCGAAAGTACTCCGCTCCATCCCGAGCGGTTCCAAGATGTTCCTGACGATGTAGTCGCAGTACGGCATGCCCGAGCATCTCTCGATGATCGCCCCGAGCAAGATATATCCTTCATTGAGATAGTGCCACACCTTACCGGGGTCGGCGTGCGCCCAGGATTCGGCACCTCTCATAAAGGTAAGCAGATCACTATACGAGTTGATCGGATATCCGTCCATAAACCAGTGCTTCGACATCTTGGACTCGGAATAGCCGAGCGCCGGCACGCCGCTGGTGTGAGATAGAAGGTGCTCGATAGTCACCTCCTGACCACGTACTTCAACGTCGATGTCGAGGTGTTTGCCCAGGGGATCTTCTAGTGACAGCTCTCCCCGATCTCGAAGCTGCATGATCGCCAAGGCCGTGAAGACCTTGGTAATGCTCCCCAATCCGAAAAGGGAGTCGGGTGTCGGTGAAAGCCGCCTCTGCATGTCCCGAAACCCGAACGACCGGTAGCTGACCGTCTCCCCTTCCAAAAGCACATAACCGACTCCTGGCAACTTGCTCTCGACCATCTTTTCCAAGACGAAGGCGTCCACTGCCGTCATGCCGATCACCTCACCCTACGTGATTCCCAGACCCGGAAACGACCTAGACGACCCCATCGTCATCGGGGACCGCCAACCAGCGCCTCGACTCCCACGAGCGCTTGACGGTCTCGACCAGACGATGCAAGCGGTAGGCATCCGAAAAACTCGGCCCGAAGTCCTCAACCGACAACCAGGACCTCCGCAACGCAACCAAAGCCTGTGAGATGTTGTAACCGGGGCTCGCCTCCTCGAGCCCGGCTACGTGGTAGAACTCCGCCGGGATCGAAAGCTCTTCCGGTTCTTGCGCCCCCGTACGTGCAGCTTGGAGGCGCACCGGGCTGTAAGAAACATAGTATGGCGCTGATGCGGTCAGTTGGCCTTCCTCGCCAAAGATGTCGAGTCGAAAGCCCATCTGGTACGTGGTGAGATTGCTGACGTGAACGGTTCCGCTCACCCCACTTTGCAAACGAGCCTGGTAGCTGATGGTATCCATGGTGGTCCACGCGAACGCCTCGCCGGTATCGGCGTAGCGGTCTTGAGGCCTGAGCGTCTCGGCGTAGCCGCTCAGCTCCACCACGGGGCCGAGGATCGCCTGCAAGGTATCGGTCGCGTGAGAAGCCGCTACGCCCAACGCACCACTGTGCTCCTCTTCCATCGCCGACAACCAGTGGTCGGAGCGCACCGGAAAACGGGGCAACAGATGGGTCATATGAAAAAAGAGGGGGCGGCCGATAAAACCTTGCGCCAGCAATTCCTGAAGATAGAGGATGCCGGGGGCAAAGCGCCCCTGAGTACCTACTGCCGTGAGGACACCCGTCTGTTGGGCGAGCCGGGCGAGCGTTCTCGCTTCGAGCGCGTTCAAACCGAGCGGCCACTCGCAATAGACCATCTTACCGGCCTTGAGGGCAGTCCACGCCAAGGGGTAGTGAGATCGCACCCTGACGGCGATAGTGATGAGATCGATCTCGGGGTCTCCGACCAGCGACTCGATCCCTGCATAGGCCCTCTCGGCTCCGTAACGCTCCGCTGCCAGGTCGGCCGTCTCTTGCCGTGTGGTACAAACGGCCGCCAGTTCCACACCCGGAGCGGCGAGAACAGCCGGCAGGTGGGCTCGAGCGCCGAAGCCACGGCCGTCTCGATCGGCACCGATAACCGCAACCCTCAAGGGTCTCTCTGTTGTCATATGGTCCCCTTTCAAGAATTTGACAACTGTTAACAATTAACAGTTATAGTATACTCTGACGCAAGTCTGTACACGCTTCCGCGACGGCCATCGCAGCATCAAGAACGGACGGGATGACGT
>CP070651.1:3171775-3265553 GCA_020354625.1 Trueperaceae bacterium | reverse complement strand
CGGCTGCAATTTGGAGAGAAGGCGGGCTGGCTCGAGCAGCGTAGCCCTCGCAGGTAATGGGTAATGCGTAATGGGTAATGCGTGGGTCACTTGCGAACGGAATAGAGACACCAGATCGTACTGCCTTTGAAGCCGCAATAGTCAGAGCAGACGGGGGTAGATACGAACGTTCGCAACACCCATCACCCATCACGTAACACCCATCACCCATCACCTTGTGGGGGTAGAAGCTTCGAAGGATAGAGGGATAACCGAAGCGTTTGCTCGTGACCCACGCATCACCCATCACTCATTACCTTGTGGCGGTAGAACCTTCGAAGGATAGAGGGACAACCGAAGCGTTTGCTCGTGACCCACGCATCACCCATCACTCATTACTCATCACCTTAATAGATAAGGGGAATCATGAACACCAACAAATCACCGTTTGAATCAGATCTGCAACCAGATTGGCCCGAACTTCACGAGGAACTCGCCCAACCCTTTCCGGCTCGCTCCGTCTCTTGGCGTGCAGGGGTGGTGTCGCGTGATAAGCGGCGCGCCCAAGCACTCCCCTTTGTCGATCCGCGCCTCTACGAGGACCGGTTGAACCGGGCGTGTCCGGGTGGTTGGAGTGTACATTTCAAGCCGTGGGGGGACACGCGCATCGTCTGTGAGTTGACCATTTACGGCGTTACTCGGGCCTCGACGGGTGAGTTCGATGCCGGCGACCGGATCGCCCAGGGCACCGCCGCCGAGGCGCAGGCCTTCAAGCGTGCCTGTAGCAAGTTCGGTCTCGGGCGTTACCTCTACGACATCCCCATCGTCTGGGTCGATTTTGATGAGGGCCGGGGCCGGTTACGTGAAACTCCGGAGTTGAGTGGGCGCTTCGCTCCGAGCGATATGGAGGCAGGTGCGGTGCCCGATGCGGCGATGACCCTCACGACCGACCGGGCGGAGGCGATGCGCCGCGAGCTCGAGAAGCTCGGCCTCGCTCGCAGAGAACAAGCTGAGTTCGCCTCGGCGGTGCTGGGGCGGAGGGTTGGTAATTTTACCAACCTCACCGAAACCGAAGCGCTCGAGGTTTGGAACGTTGCTCGTAGCAGCAGCCACGATATTGCGGTGTGAGGTCTCGGCAAGCGATGCCGGTTGAGCAGGAGGTTTGTTACCGGTGTAGCGGTTGCAAGCAGTGTGTGGTCCTCTACGTTGTGGCGACGGTGGTCTGTAGCCGCTGCGGACGCCAGATGCGGGTGGTTCGTGAGAACGAACGGTCGCCTAAACAGCGACCGTTCGTTCACTGGCGTTGAGATTTTTTGCGAACAGAAGAAGGGAAGGTGATGGGTGATGAGGAATGGGTGATGGGTGTTTCGAAGCGAAGGGGTGCAACTAAGAACCTCCAACCGCGAACATTACATATTTAGGTGCCTAAACCCTTTGCTGGCAACCTACTCATTACTCATTACGCATGACCCATTACCCGTTGAAGCTCGGGCTTAGGCGGCCGCCTTCTCCATGAGCTGGTTGACGTTCATGCCGGTGAGGTAGGCCAAAAACGATGGCAGGATGGGGAGTACGCAAGGGGAGAGGAACGAGAGCGCGCCGGCGGCGAAGGCGATGCCGAGAGTCGGGGTGCTGGCGCCGTCCAAGACAGCGCCCTCGACGCTGCCGAGACTCGCCAGGTAGGGGGCGAAGGCGTTGACGGCGCCGGTGGCGAGCAGGAGCCCGACGGCGATCAAGAGGACCGCACCGACCTTCTCGATGACGCCGGCGTAGCGCCGGAGCGCTTTCCAGGCGGGGAGGAGCTGCGCAAAGACCAGGAAGGGGACGGCGAAGCCGAGCGCGTAGACGCCTAAGAGCAGACCGCCCTGCGAAGCGCCCCCGGTGGTGGCTGCGATTCCGAGGATGCCGGCCAGGATCGGGCCGATGCAGGGTGTCCAACCGGCCGCGAAGGCGACGCCGACCAGCGCCGAGCCGGCGTAGCCGGTCGGCTTGTATTGCATGTGTACCCGCATGTCGCGCTGCAAAAACGGGAGCGGAATGACCTTCAACATGAGGAGCCCCATGAGGACCAGGAACACGCCGGCGACGACCCGGATGATAGTGCCGTACTCGAAGAGCACGTTGCTGACCAGCCCGGCGCTGAAGCCGAGGGCGATAAAAACGGCGCTCAGGCCCAACACGAAGGCGAAGGTGTGCAGGGTGAGGTTCAAGCGTACGGACACGGCAGGTGCGTTGCTCCCGCCTTCTGTGTGGTTGACGGCTTCAGCGTGGTCTTCGGTGCGGGTGACGTCGCTCATCGGCTCCACTCTACCCCGATGCCGGCCAGGTGATCGGTGAGCTCGCCTGCGGTGAGGGGGCCGATCTTGACCGAGGCCACCACGCCTTCGGCGTCGATGAAGAAGGTCGTCGGCATGCCCCGCACACGGTAGACCTTGTTTAGGACGTTGCGCGTGGTATCGAAGTCGATGTCGGCGAACTGTTGTTTCTGTTCGGTAGAAGCGTCGTAGACAGAGGTCAGGGTGGTGCCGACTTCCTGCTCGAGAAAGTCTCTCGCCATCTCGAAGGGCTCGGCGAGGTTGACCAGCAAGAAGGCGACCTCACCGCCCGCACTGCTGACCGCGTCGTGGGCTTGTTGGAACAGGGGGATCTCTTCGATGCAAAAGGGGCACCAGGTAGCCCAGGCGTTGAGGACCACCGGGCTGCCCTGAAAATCGGAAAGCTTGATGACCTGGCCGTTCTCGTCGACCAGGGTAAAGTCGGGCGCGGGCTTGCCGGGGCTTACAGCCGACGCCAGGGTGGTCATCAGCAAAATGAGTAAAAGTAGTACTGTTGGAAACACACGTCGCTTCATCATCACTCCTACCGAAAAAGGGCTTGGACGGTACTAGGGTTGGGGTGTACCTCCTGATAGGTGTGATGATAGCCAGACGAGAGGAACGTGACCGTATAAGAGTTGACCCAGGTCAACTCTTATACGGGGTCTCCCGAGGGCTTGCCGGGAATCTGGGTTTTCTTTCAGGAGAGCCACCTCTGGGCTACCTTAGACCGGGAGGGCTGAGGGGTTTAGAGTGGATGTATGCAACAGCCATCGCAAGCATCGAGTCTCGAGACCGCTACCCTCGGTGGAGGGTGTTTCTGGTGTCTCGAGGCGGTCTACGACGGACTTGATGGGGTTGTGGATGTGGTCTCGGGCTACGCCGGTGGAACCGTGGCCAATCCCAGCTACCAGCAGGTCTGCAGCGGGCAGACGGGCCACGCCGAAGTCGTCAAGATCTCCTACCCGGCGGAAGACTATCACCAGAACTACTTTGCCGAAAACCGCGAGCAAGGGTACTGCCGCGTGGTCGTCGCGCCCAAGGTAGCGAAGTTTCGCAGGCAGTTCACCGATAGGCTCAAGCCCGTGTGATAGTGGTGACGGTGGAGTCGCGATAGTCCTCGAAGCGTGAAAAAGATGGACGAGGCCGGGAGAACCCCGGTCTCGTTGCCAGACGCCCCATGAGC
Organism: Trueperaceae bacterium; assembly: GCA_020354625.1. Lineage (GTDB taxonomy): Bacteria > Deinococcota > Deinococci > Deinococcales > Trueperaceae. The sequence goes on along the minus strand of CP070651.1, from coordinate 3,262,073 downwards.
TTACGTCGTGTGCAGGTAAGCGACGATATCTTCACCATGGCGTGTGAATACGGTCCTGAGCTGATAGACGCCATCGCCGAAAACGCAGGCGATGAGGTTATTGCCCGTGGTCTCTTCTACGAGTTCGAAGCCGTACATCTCGAAGGCGGCGAAGTAGGCTGCCGAGACGTCTCTGAGCCTCATATCTTCGTGGGTCACTTTGAAGCCCAGAACTTCGCTCCCCGAGTCGTACCATTCGATCCCTACCAGGTCTCTGAGGTCCGTTACGATGGTTTCGTTGCCGTAGTCGTCTGTCTCGACGCGTTTGGGAACCTTGATGGCGATGGTGGGCAGCGCCCCTTCGAGCATGTGGTCGTTGAACGTTACTTCGAAGGTACCGTCTTTGAAAGCGAGCTTCAAGTAGGCTGCGTCAGTTTCGTCGTCCGTATAGTCGGCGGTGTAGTCGAAACCGCTATCATCGAAGGTGAAAAAGACCATCAGGGGATCGAGCGCGGGCTCGAGTCGATCCGGCGGGGTGACCTGTACTTGTTCGATGTCGATGACTTCTTCAAAGTCGATGAGTCCTTCAAAGAGATAGTTGTCGGCTAGGGCCAAACCCATAACTGCTGTCGTTACCGCAAGGAGCAGGATGAGAAACCTTCTCACGGCTTTCCCCTTTCTGGCTGACTGCTGTCAGCAGGAACACTGGCAGAAGGCAACCTGGACGATCGTTCAATGAAATGAGAACATCGTTGACAAAACGTGGCGTGGCCTAGAGCATGTTTGTATTTGCCACCCTCGCCGCTTTGAAGAGCTGATCTGTCAACAGCGACATGCTGGGCCAGCCCTTGCCGTCGTTTTCTGCATATACACGGCAACCTAATGCACCTGGGCCCTGGTAATACTCAAGATCCAGCCCGTTGATCTTGATGGTGGGTGAGCCGGGTACGTGTAGGGCATCCGCTTCTTCGATGGTGGCGAAGGGGACCAGCCTGACGGTGGCGTCGATCCCTGTCTCGGTCAGAGCGACCGCCACATCGTTCCAAGCCTGCATGTAGGTAGTACAACCTTCTAAGTGAAAAAGCTCGATCTGCACCGGAGCGTTCTGTGCCGAGACGAAAGCGGACAGGGTGAAAAGTAGGGTAACGGATGACAAGAACAGGATAGGTCTATTCATTTTTGTTCCTCACTTTCCCTATTTCGATCTTCACGTTTGATGGGCAACCTAAGGTGTTCTCGTGTTCCCCCTTTCCGCAACAGCTGCCGACAGTTGCTTCGATCGTGACGCAGGAGTATCACAAACGGTATCAATCCACCCTCAACGACCCGTTGAGGGTGCTCTATAATTAAGGTGTGATTTTGCGCACCCTGGGAGAACTCGGGCTCGCGGGTGCTAGTTTTCATCGTCCCAAGCCGCTGCTATTGCTCTGTTACCTAGCGCTCGAGGGTCCCAAAGAACGCCGGTTTCTGGCGGAACTCTTCTGGATGGGCTCGGCGAACCCGCGGCACAGTTTGAGCACGGCGCTTCATCAACTCCGGAAGGGGCTTCCAGCTGTCTTCGAGGCCGATGAGGTGCAGGTTCGAACACCGATCAGGTGTGACGCCAACGAGTTTCTTCGGGCGGTCGAGAAGGGGTCGCATTTTGAGGCCGTGGAGATGTACCGCGGTTCTTTCCTCTACGGTGTCGAGCTTGCAAACGTTGGGGTCGAATTGGAGGAGTGGGTGTATGAAACCCGCGAGTTCTTGGCGGCTCAAGCCGGGAGAGCCCGTCTAGGTTTGGCTGCAGAAGTTGCGTTTCGAGGGGATTTCAAGGCTGCAGCTTGGCATGCCGAGCAGGCCTTTCATATACCGGCTGCTGCCCCGCCTGAACTTGAAGGGATCGAACACCTTTACACCTTGCTGTTGGCTGGGGGGAGCGTGCATGCGGATACCTTGCGGCGCGAAGCGCAGGCGTACGGCCTGATGCTCGAGCTGAGCCGTGAGGAAGCGCGGGGGCGGCTGCGGGAGGTTGTGCCCGGCGAGGGTTCTATACCGAGTGTTCTACCGCCCGTAGTTACGTCTTTTGTGGGGCGGGATGTGGAACTAGCGAAGCTCAAAGAGCAGCTTTTCGAAGCCGAGTGCCGGCTGATCACGTTGGTAGGGCCTGGAGGCGTGGGCAAGTCGCGTCTGGCGCTGAGACTGGCTCGGGAAGAGTTGCGGGGGGGTCGCTTTAAAGACGGGGTGTACTTTATCGAGTTGGACTCGCTCACGGACGCTTCGCTGATACCGTCGCAGATCGCTCAGCTGGTGGGGCTCTCCGTGCGGGGGAGCGACGAGGTGTCGTCCCAGGTTGTAAGGCAGTTGAAGACGAGGGAGCTGCTCCTGGTGCTCGACAATTTCGAGCAGCTGATGGAGGGGGTGGGGTTCGCTTCCGAGTTGGTGCGTTCGTGTCCCACTTTGAAGGTTGTGGTGACGTCGCGGGAGAGGTTGAATGTCATGGAGGAGTGGTTGTACCCGCTAGGCGGGCTCGCGGTTCCCAAGGGGGATGCCCCCCACGAGGAAGCTGAGGGGATCGATGCGGTCCGCCTGTTCGTGCAGCGAGCGAGGCGCGCCGACCCGAGCTTTTCGTTCACGAAGGAGAACGCCGAGTCGGTGTGGGAGATCTGCCGGTTGGTGGAGGGGTTTCCGTTGGGGATCGAGCTGGCGGCTGCGTGGGTGAGGCTGATCCCGCTACCGGAGATTGCAGGGGAGATCGAGAGGAACATCGACTTTTTGACCAACCCGACCCGGAATGTGGCGGGGCGTCACAGGAGCCTTCGCGCCACGTTCGAGCACTCGTGGAATCTACTCTCATCCAACGAGCAGAGCGTGCTTCGGAGGCTGTCGGTGTTCCGGGGTGGGTTCAGGCGTGAGGCGGCTGCTGAGGTGGTCGGGGCCACCATTCCGGTCCTGGCGTCGCTGGTGGACAAGTCGCTGATGCGGGTGCTGGCGAGCGGCCGCTTCGACCGTCACCCGCTTCTGTACCAATATACCGAGGAGAAGCTGGCCGAACACCCCGGTGAGCAGCAGGCAGTTCAAGAGCGTCACGCCCAGTATTTTCTGTCTTTGGCAGAAGAGGCCGAAGCCAAGTCCTGGACGGTGGAAGACCCTGCTTGGTTGGAGCGTTTGGATGAGGAGCACGACAACCTTCGCCTCGCCCTCGGCTGGGCGGTTGAAACCGGCAACGCGAAGCTCGGTTTGCAACTCACCGGGGCGCTGTGGCGTTTTTGGCGCATACGCGGCTATCTTTACGAGGGCCGGGCGTGGTTGACACGTGCTTTGGCCCTCCCCGCAGCAGTTGAGTGGACCGCCGAACGAGCGAAAGCCCTCCAGGGGGCGGGAGAGCTGGCCAAGATACAGAGCGATTTTCCCTTGGCCCGCGACTTGATCGAAGAGAGCCTGGTGATTCGAAAGGCCTTGGGTAATAAGCTAGATATCGTAGAGTCGCTCCTCAGCCTAGTAGGATTAGTCGGGCACACCGATTTCTACCGTAAGTCGAGCTCGTTGCTGGAGGAAAGCTTAGAACGGGCTCGAGAGCTGGGTGACAAGTACAACATAGCTGAAGCGCTAAGAAAAACGGGAGATCTTGAGTTCGGTCGAGGCGAATGGGGTTTGGCCCGCTCGCTGCTCGAGGAGAGTCTGAAGGTAGCACGGGACCTTGGGAACAAGAAGGGCATTTCCCACACGCTCCACACGCTGGCGCTTCTCTTCAAACAGCAGGGAGATTACGAGTTGGCGAGGTTGCATTTCGAGGAGTGCCTGGCGATAAACCGCGAAATAGGGGATAAGGAACGCATCTCCTTTACGCTTCTCAACTTGGGAGATCTGTCTTACCGGGAGAGTGACTTTGCCAGGGCTTACGCGCTGTATGAAGAGAGCCTCGGCATGATGCGGGAGTTGGGAAACCTGTGGGGTCTTGGCCACGTGCTCAACAACTTGGGAAACGTGCTGCTGGTTCAAGGCGATCACGCTGCGGCCCACGAACAGTATGAAGAGAGCCTGAAGGTCAGGCGAGAGATAGGCGATGAGATCGGTGCTGCCGGGGCGCTTATCAAACTAGGGAGCTTGAGCTATTATCGAGGGGATTTTGCTCGGGCGCGCTCGCTGCTTGAAGAAGCTCTGGCCACGGCGCGCGCCCTGGGGCACAAGGTGGTCATCACCGCTCACGCGCTCCAGAGTTTGGGGTGGGTCGCTTGCGCCGAGAAGGATCTAGCCTCCGCCCGTGTCCTGTTCAAAGAGAGCCTAACCATTATGGAGGGCGTGGGTGACAAGAAAGGCGTGGCGGTAGCCCATAGCGGCCTGGGTCTGGTAGCCTGCGCCGAGAATGATGAGATCTCGGCCCAAGCCCACTATCGCGAAAGCCTGACGATTCACCGGTCGTTGGGCGATAGGCACGGCGTCGCCGTGTCGCTGGAGGGGATGGCGAGCTCGGTTTCACGGGGGGAACCTGAGCGGGCAGCGCGTCTCTGGGGGGCGGCAGAAAAGTTGCGGGAAGCCATTCGGGCTCCGTTGCTGCTTATCGAGCGTAGCCGGTATGAGCAGGAGGTGTCTGCCGTCCGTTGCCGCTTAGATGACCTCACTTTTGTTACCGCCTGGTCTCAGGGCAGAGAAAAGCCCCTCGATCAAGCCGATGCGCTCGTGCTTGAAGGCAATCGTCAAGCGGTATAGAGCGAGGCTTCGGCGGACCGAATCGCCGCGCTCAATTGGCGGCGGCGAGTTGCTCGAGCATGTCCTCAGCAAGCTCCTTGCCGAGCTGTCCGGCGCGATCGATCTTCCCGATGAGGCTGGCTTTCAAGGTGGTAGTGGGGTCGGTGATGGTGGCGAAGAGCTTGAGACCTCCATCGTCGGTAAGGGTGGCCAAGGCCCCCACTTGATAGGGTGCTGCTACGCTGCTCGCGAAGCTGCGCTCGGCGGAGATGCGCTCGAAACTGGGCCGGTGTTGCAGCGAGTAGGCGATGTCGATGGCGAGGTCGTCGTCTTCGCGTACCAGCAAGCCGACGGCGCCTTGCCCAGGAGGAGGGCAGAAGGTTTCGTGGTCGAGCAGGGCGTCGATATGGGGCCGTAAATCCAGGGCCAAGAGTGTCGAGGCGGGTACGATGAGCGCCGTTATTTCCCGGGAAGCCAAAAGCCCCAGATTCTCTTCGAGGTTACCACTGAGCCGGGTGATCTGAAAGCGCTTGTGTCCACTGTTGAGGACGCTACCGTCCCGGTCTGTCATCACGCCGATGGTCGCATTTTCGGCGAGGTCGTCGAGGTGCTTTGTGCCCCGGGCCACCAGGGCGCTACGGGGCTCGAGCCTCCTGGTAACAGCAGCCAACACGATTCCGTCTGGGAGTGCCGTGGGGATCTGATCGATGCGCTGGATACCGATGTTGATGACCCCCTCTTGTAGAGCGGCTAGGAGCGCCTCATCACCGCTCTGATCGTTTCGGATCGTGCGCTGTATGATGGTGACGTCAGACCATTCGCTGGTGAGTTCGGCGAGAACCTCCCTAGACTGAATGACCGCCAGAGCACCGCCGAGATTGCCCATCACGATTCTTGCCATAGCACTTTTTTATCATATACAGCCTGCTGGTGAGGCCTTAGCGATTCTTCACCAGCTCGGCCCGCAACACTTCGATTCGGTCGGTCTGTTCCCAAGGGAATCCGTTGCGACCGAAGTGGCCATACGCGCTCGTCGCCGCGTAGATGGGGCGCCTAAGGTCGAGTTGATCGATAATCGAGGCGGGGCGAGCGTCGAAGAGCTCGCTCACGCGCTGGCCGAGGTGTGTATCGGAAAGTGTACCGGTGCCGAAGGTATCGACATACAAGCCGACCGGGTGGGCCAAGCCGATGGCGTAGGCGAGCTGTATCTGGCAGCGGCGGGCCAGTCCGGCCGCCACGATGTTCTTGGCGATGTAGCGTGCGTAGTAGCTGGCGCTGCGATCCACCTTGGTCGGATCCTTACCACTGAAGGCACCTCCCCCGTGGGGAACAGCGCCGCCGTAGGTATCGACGATGATCTTGCGCCCGGTCAAGCCGGCATCAGCCTGGGGACCTCCGGTCACGAAGCGGCCGGTCGGGTTGATGTAGTACTTGGTTTCGGGCAAGAGCATCGTTGCGGGGATCACCGTTGCGATGACGTGCTCTTTGAGATCGCTGCGGAGCACCTCTTGGGTTACATCGGGATCGTGTTGGGCCGAGAGGACCACCGTAGTGACGCCGACTGGGGTATCGCCGTCATACGCTACCGTAACCTGGGCTTTGCCGTCGGGTCGCAGGTAGGGGAGGGTACCGTCTTTGCGGACCGCAGCGAGCCTCTCGGTGAGCTTGTGGGCCAGTGTGATCGGCAGGGGCATCAGCTCTGGCGTTTCGTCGGTGGCATAACCGAACATCAGACCCTGATCGCCTGCGCCTATCTGATCGTAGTTGTCGCCCGAACCCGATTCCTGAGCTCGGTCGACACCTTGGGCGATGTCGGGGGATTGCTCGTTGAGGGCGATCAACACCGCGCTATAGTCGGCGTCGATTCCGTACGAGCTATCGGTATAGCCGACCTCCCGTACTGTCTCCCGCACGATGGCCTGCAAATCGACGTAGCCGTTACAGGTGATCTCGCCGGCGATCAGCGCCAGGCCGGTGGTCAGGATGGTTTCGGCTGCGACCCTCGCCTGCGGGTCGATGGCGAGTATGGCATCGAGTACACGGTCGCTGATCCGGTCGGCCAACTTGTCCGGGTGGCCTTCGGTTACAGATTCGGAGGTGATGAGTTTGCTCAAGATCTCTCTCCTCAACGGGTAAGGTCGACAGTGTCAAACCGAAAAATGTAGTGGCGGCCTTACGATTCTACCAAGGATACTCGTACGGGAGGCTCCGGTCTCGGGGTGGCATTACATGCCGGCCAGGTGAGACCCTGCCGGCCGGTCGCCGAACCCGCGGGAAGTATAATCGACCTATGCAGCGGACGGGCTCACAGGTCTTGGTACGGGGTGCTACACCCAACGATGCTGGTGAGCTCTATCACCTACAGGCTGCGATCTATCGTGAATCCCGTTGGTTTATCGGCGATTCCCCCCCGAGCCCAGAGTCGTTGACGAGGCGCCTGCGCAGTACCGATCCGAAAATGTCTCTCTACCTGATCGCGGTTTGTAACGATGAGTTCTGTGGTTGGCTTGAACTGCACCGGCTGCACCCTTCCAAGGTGCGCCACGTGGCCATCTTGACGTTGGCGGTGGGAAGCGCGTGGCGGCGCCGGGGTGTGGCCAGAGAGATGCTCGCACGGTCCTACCGCTGGGGGATTCGCGTCGGGGTCGGAAAAATCAGCTTGAACGTGCGGGCCGAGAACCGAGCTGCCGTGGCCCTCTATCAGGATCAGGGCTTTGTGCTTGAGGGGTGTGAACGCAATCACATCCGACTCGGGGACCGCTTTGAGGACAACCTGATCATGGCGAAGTTTCTATCGCGGGGTGATGACGGGGTGGGGTCGTGACCGAGCTGGCATTGCGCGAGTTCGGGGAGTGGCCCGAGCAACGGGTCGGCCTCTTTGTCGATACCCAAAACCTCTACTATCCGGCCCGGGACGGCTATCGTAAACACCTCGACTATCACCGGCTCCTGCAGGTGGCCGTGCGCGGTAGGCGGCTCGCACACGCGACCGCATTCGTGGTTGAAAGGGAGGGTGAGTCGACCTCGTACGGTTTCATTACCAAACTCTCTGCCATCGGCTACCGTGTGCGGCGCCGCACCCTCAAGCTGCACCGTCTCGACGACCAGGGCCACCTGGTGCTCGAGGGTGACTGGGATATGGGCATCGTGGCCGAGATCGTTCGCAGCTGGGATCATCTGGACGTGGTGGTTTTGGCGAGCGGTGATGGTGACTTCGTGCCGATCGTGGAGCTGTCCCAAGAGCGTGGTGGCCGGGTAGAGGTGATGGCGTTCAGGGAGACCGCCAGCCAGGCGCTGGTCGACGCGGCCGATCTGTTCGTTCACCTGCCGGAGGTGAAAGATATCTTCTTGTAAGCATCTGCGTGCGGGTGAACCAGTCTCTGCCGACAGGTGCGCCGTAATGAAAGGTGATGGGTGATGGGTGATGAGTGATGAGTGCTGCGAAGGGCACAGGTTCACCCAAGCCGTTTGCACGTTGACCACGCATTCCCCATTCCCCATTCCCCATCACCGTTTTTGTCTCTTCGAAAAACTGTGGCTTTGGGCCAGGAACACACCTCACCCCACACGGAAGTGGTACCGTAAGGTGTGGCCATGGTCGAAGCGGTTCTCGAAGACATCGCCGTCGCCGGAGACGGCAATCAGTTCCTGGTCTTGTTGAGGACCAAAGATGACGATATCCTCCCCATCGTGATCGATGCCTTGCAGGCGATTTCGATCGCCGCAGGGCGCAATCAAGAGAAGATCGAACGCCCCCTCACCCACGATCTCTTACTGTCGCTGATCGAGCTCTTCGATGCGCAGATCGACAGGATCGAGATCACCGATCTGGTCGATGGGACCTACTATGCCATCTTGGTGCTCGTGCGTGGTGGGGTCCAGTTCGAGGTGGACGCCCGGCCGAGCGACGCCATGGCGTTGGCGGTGCGGGTGAAGGCGCCGATCTGGATCGCTGAGCATGTGCTGGAGCAGAACGCGCTGACAGAAGATTACAGCGGCGGTTCTGGGGAGAGCTTTCAGGCGTAGTCGAGTTCTGGGCCGGCCCCTTTACGTAAGACGTTGGTACACTACCTGCATGTTTGAAGCCGTGATCGGTTTGGAGATCCACCTGGCCTTGCGGACTGGCTCGAAGATGTTCTGTGGGTGTGCCGCCGAGAGTTTGGGACTCTTGCCGAACGTCAACACCTGCCCGGTCTGTCTGGGGCTCCCCGGCAGCCTGCCGGTCGTCAACCGAGAGGCGATCGAAAAGGCGCTCCGGTTTAGTCTGGCGTTGAACTGCCAGGTTCCCGAGGTGACGCAGTTCCACCGCAAGCACTACTACTACCCCGATGCCCCCAAGAACTATCAGATCAGCCAATTCGATCGGCCGGTAGGGGAGCACGGCTTTGTCGAGCTCGAGGCCGGACGTAGGATCGGGGTCACCCGCTGTCATGTCGAGGAGGATGCCGGACGCTCGGTCCACCCACCGTACGCCCCCTACAGCCTGGTCGACCTGAACCGGGCTGGGGCACCGCTGATCGAAATGGTTACAGAGCCCGATCTGAGGACGCCCGAGGAGGCGCGAGAGTTTCTGGTCAAGATTCGTGCGATCGCCCAGGCGTTGGATGTCTCCGACGCCTCACCGGAAGCGGGCAAGATGCGGGCCGATGTGAACGTGTCGATTCGCCTGCCTGGGGAGGCGCTGGGGACCAAGGTGGAGGTCAAGAACCTCAACTCGTTCAAGAGCGTGCAGAATGCACTGGCTTTTGAGATCAAACGCCAGACGGACCTGCTCGAGTCCGGCCGCAGTGTGTTGCAGGAGACGCGCGGTTGGAACGAAGGTGGGCAGAGGACCTATTCGATGCGCTCGAAAGAGGAGACAGCGGATTACCGCTACTTCCCCGATCCCGACTTACCGCCCATGCGAGTGGCTGAAAAGTGGCTCGAGACCGTCCGTGCGGCGACACCGGAGCTCCCTGATGCCAAGCGTGAGCGGTATCGGGAGCTCGGTCTGCGGGCTTTCGACGCTGGACTGATCGCGTTCGATGTAGAGTTGGCCACCTTTTTCGATCGGGCGGTGCGTGTTTACGAGGGAGAGGCGCAGCTGCTGGCCAACTGGCTAAACGGTGATGTGGCAGGGCATCTCAACGCCAACGACCTCGCCCTCTCCAGGTCGAAACTGAGCCCTGAGAACCTGGCTTCCCTGCTCACGTTGGTCGATGAAGGGGCGATTTCGGGCAAGACGGCCAAAGACGTGTTGCCTCTGGTGATCGACGGCGGCGATCCGAAGACGATCGTCGAGGAGCGCGGTTTGAAGCAGATTACCGACCTGGGTGCGATCGAGGCACTGGTCGATGCGGTAATCGCTGCCAACCCTGCGGTGGTCGAGCGTGTCAAAGAGAACCCCAAAGTCATCAACGTCCTGTTGGGCCAGGTGATGAAAGAGAGTCGGGGCAAGGCCAAACCGGATGCGGTGCGCGAGCTTTTGAACGAGAAGTTGGGGTGATTAGGCCTGGTCGGCTTTGCCGACCAGGCCTAGCAAATGGTTTTGCGCCAGCGCTAGTGCCCGTTCGAGCCCCGCGGGCTTCACGCCCGATCCCTGAGCCAGCTCCGGGCGCCCTCCTCCCTTACCGGAAACAGCTGGTAGGACTCCTTGGAGCAGCGCATTCATGTCTAGGTCGATATCAGCGCTGCGGGTAAATAGGAACCTGATGCGGTCGTCACCTCGGGTGGCGAGCAGGGCCACGGTGCTGTCGTAGGCCTGGAGGGTTTGGGCGAGTTCTTTCAAGAGACCGGTGTCGGCTTCGGGGAGCACGTGGGTCACAAGCCGGCCACCTGGGATCGGAGTGGCCTTGTGGATGAGCTCGGTAGCGACGACATGCACCAGCTTTGTGACCCACGTGCCAGCCTCCTGTTTGGCTTCGCTGAGCTGTTGTCGCAGGGTGGAAATGCGCTCGGGGAGCTCGGCGACCTTGGCGCTGAACGAGACTGCCAGCTGGTAGCCTACCCGATGTTTGAGCTGGTAGTCTTCGAGTGCCTCGAGTCCTGCCAGGAAGTAGAGCCGGGTGAGCCCACCCCGGATGCGTTCGAACCTGAGCGTTTTGAGGGGGAGCGCTTCGGCGCTCGCTCTCAGGTGCGTACCGCCGCAGGCTGTGAGCTCCCAATCTCCCATGTTGACCAGGCGGATGCGGCCGCTGACCTTCGGTGGGCGCCGCAAAGAGAAACCTGAAAGCTCGCCCTCGTCGACTTCGAAGGCGGTGATGGCGAGATTTTGGTAGGCTGCCCGGTTGACCAAGGTCTCCACTTGCTCGAGATCTTCTGCTACGGGGTCGCCGGCGAAGTCGATGGTGCAGGGCGGACCGGAGAGGCTGACCGAATGCGTTTCGAAAGCTGGGTTCACCCGCAGCAGGGCCTGGGAGAGCAGGTGCTGTCCGCTGTGGCGTTGCATGTGGCGATAGCGCCGCTCCCAGTCGATCATGCCGCTGACGCACTGACCGGTTTCGAGTGCTGGACGTTCGAGGCGGTGCCAGACGCTCTCTTGGCGCTTGACCACCTCGGTCACCGCCACGTCGTTAAGGGTACCGGTGTCGTGAAGTTGGCCGCCCGAGGTCGGGTAAAAGGCGCTTTCGGCGAGGGCGACCCAGCGGCCGTCGCCCCGGTCTTCGTGGGAGACCACGCGGCTTTCAAAAGCGTCCAGGTAGCTGTTGAGCTGATCCAAACGGGTTGTCGGATTCGGATTTTGCGAGAAGTCGGCAGGTTCCATAGGCCCCATGCTAATACGCTCCGCCTTGTAATAACGGGCGGAGTAGAGAGATCGGATCGGGCTCGTCCCAACGTGGGCGGGCTTCCGTAATGGAACAGCCCGGCTTTTCCGGGCTGAGTCATGACAAACGGTGTGGGCCTGCCTGCATTTTGACAGGCCATTCACCGCTGGTGGCTACGGCATGCCCGACATCGGCGAGGCGTCGGTGATCTGGGCGTCGAACACGTAGTTGTTGGCTGCGACTTGGGTGTGGCAGCCGATGCAGCCGGCCGGCTTGCCGGCGGCGTCGATGGTGCCGTCGGGTTGCAGTTTGGCCCAGAACCAGTCACCGACTTCGGGGTTGTAGCCTTCGATCTTGACCATCAGGGTAACCGAGTCGAGGTTGCCTGCAAAGCCTTCTACGGCCCGGTCTTCATCGCTTCGGTCGAGCACGAGGTCGCCCGGGATGTGGTTCTCTTTGACCAAGATCGACCCGGGAGGGAAGGTGCCTGCTTTCCGCATGACGGCGTCGTAGGCGATGTTGTTGAGGTACGCGCGCAAGATCGCGCCGTGCGGTGTGCTCCCCTCATAGAAGCCAGGTGGGGGATCGGTTTCGTAGTGCCAGGTGAATTGGTAGGCCTCTCTGTTGACGAGATCGAAGAATTGGGTTGCCAACATCTCATCGTTCGCCTCCCGTAGGTTGTCGGCGGTGAGGATAAAGGAGCTGCCCGAGCCGATCCGCTTGCTCAGGCCATCGATCTGATCCTGTAGGTTGCCGAGTGCTAGGCCCTCGATCTGAGCGCTCAATCCTTCGAGTTGGCCGTTCAAATCGCCAACCTGTCCGCTGATGCCGTCGAGATCGAGATCGCCGAGTTGGTCGTTGAGACTCTGTAGGCTCCTGCTCACGCTGCCGAGCTGGTTCCTGGCATTATCTATTTGTGATAGCGCGATAATACCGAGCAAGAGGGAGATAGCGACCCCTGCGGCGAGTACGAAACCCCAACCTTTCATATTTCCTCCAAACGTCCGTTTTACGAACGATGACGTTAACTACTGTCTAGTCTGAGCGTAGCTGTCGCCCCGGCTCCGTAAACTATAAAACACAAGATTTCCAAGGGGACGGTGTGAACTCTTCGGTCCCAGGTTTTAAAACGTCAGTTCAGATACGGTTGTTTGTAGGTAGATTCCGTACACTACTCGGGCTTGGCGTGAAGTGGTTTGTCTCAGGAAAGGGTAATGATGGCTCACGACACAGAAATGGATCTGAGTCGGGCGGTTGATGTCGTTGAGGAGCGCCTCTCGTACGGATACCGGGCGACCGACTTGGAATTCGATGAAGTCGGTGATACCAGTTTCGATCACCTCATCAGCGACCTGATCATCAGCTTGGGAGAGGATGTCGAGCGAGAGGGCCTCGTAAAGACCCCGAAGCGAGTCGAGCGCTCGCTGCGCTTTTTGACGAGTGGGTACCACACCGATGTCGAGGCGGTGGTCAACGACGCGGTGTTCGGTTCTGAGGGGAGTGAAATGATTGTGGTCAAAGACATCGAGTTCTACTCTCTTTGCGAACACCACATGCTCCCATTTTTCGGTAAGGCGCACGTCGCCTACATCCCGGAAAAGAAGATCTTGGGTCTTAGCAAGTTTGCGCGGGTCGTCGATGTGTTCGCCCGGCGCATGCAGGTGCAAGAGCGGTTGACCTCGCAGGTTGCCGACGCGCTCTCTTTGGTGCTCGAGCCGCAAGGATTGGCGGTGGTGACCGAGGCCAGTCACCTCTGCATGATGATGCGGGGGGTCGAGAAGCAAGGTTCGACCACCCGAACGAGTGCTATGCGTGGCGTGTTTAAGAGTGATTCCCGCACCAGGCAGGAGTTCTTCGAAGCGTTGCGGTGATGCAATAGGGAAATTTGGCCGGGAAGTCTGCAACTAGGGGCTTCCCGACCCCTCTTTTGTGCCTCTCCAGGGCGCTATTGACACCGCTTGAGCGCTTCCGGTAGCATGATCGCAAGTTTAATGCCGAGTAAAATACTCGGGATTAAGTTTAGAATCGAGAAATAAGTGAAACCAAGGGTCTCTTCGACTAGGAAATGCACCGTATCTGTCCTCTTGTTTCTGTGCTGGCTGCAACTCGGATGGGGTAGCCTTGCTCAGACGTTGACCGTCTACTCTGGACGTAACGAGGCCTTCGTAGGGCCGGTGATCGAGGCGTTTGAAACCGCCACTGGGATCGAGATCAAGGTCCGGTACGGGGGGACGGCCCCGCTAGCGGCCCAACTGCTCGAGGAGGGATCTGCTTCGCCGGCGGATGTCTTTCTGGCGCAGGATGCGGGGGCTTTGGGGGCGATTGCCGACGCTGGTCTTTTCGAGACCCTGCCCGAGTCCCTACTCGCCAAGGTCGAGGCGCGCTTCCGAAGTCAGGAGGGTGCCTGGGTGGGAATCACGGGGCGGGCACGGGTGCTGGTCGTCGGATCCGCGGTGCTCGACCTCCCTGCTAGCGTTTTCGAGCTCACTGAAGAGCGCTATCGAGGCCGGGTCGGTTGGGCGCCGACCAACGGTTCCTTCCAGTCGTTTGTGACCGGTATGCGGGTACTATACGGTGAAAAGCGGACGGCTGAGTGGTTGGGTGGGATGGTCGCCAACGACGTGCAGGCCTACCCCAACAACACTTCTCAGGTAGAGGCCGTGGGTCGAGGCGAGATCGATTTTGGGCTGGTCAATCACTACTACCTCCACCGCTTCACCGCCGAGAGCCCTGAGTTTCCAGCTTCGAACTACTACCTCCCCGATGCCGATATCGGGTCGCTGGTCAATGTGGCGGGTGCGGGAGTGCTGGCGAGCAGCGAAAACAGGGAGGTGGCGTTGCGATTCGTATCCTTTTTGCTGACCCCCATCTCGCAGCGGCACTTCGCTTCCGAAGTGAACGAGTATCCCTTGCTGACGGGAGTGCCAACCGGTGCCGGACTCCCCCCGTTGAGCGAGCTACGAACTCCCGAGATCGATCTGACGGACCTGGCTGATTTGGAGGGGACTCTCGAGCTGTTGCTCGATACGGGTGCGCTCGAGTGACCCAACCTGCACGGGCGGCGGGTTCGAGGCCCCTCTTCGCCCGGCAGCAGAGGATTCCGCCCCTGGTTATTTTGTTGCCGAGCCTGGTCGTGGCGGCTGCGACGCTCTTACCCATTATCTATCTCGTGCTGCGCGCTTCGGGGGCAGCGGGTGGGATCTGGGAGTATATGCTCAGGCCGCGAACCCTCGCGGTGTTGGGTAATACCTTGCTCTTGGTGGGGAGCGTATCGGGCGCTAGCCTATGTATCGCTTTGCCGGTGGCATGGTTGACCTCGCGTACGGACCTTCCGGGTAGGAGGCTATGGTTCGTGTTGACCACATTGCCATTGGTGATTCCGAGTTATGTCGGGGCGTACGCCTACGTTTCGGCCTTCGCGCCCGGTGGCTTGGTCTCCGGGCTGCTCGGTGTCGGCCCACCCGTCTACGGGTTTTGGGGTGCGCTTATGGTGCTGACGCTCTTTACCTATCCCTACCTGCTTCTGACCTTGCGGGCGGGGTTCCGTGGGATCGATCCGAGCCTCGAGGAGGCGTCTCGAAGCCTGGGCCTTTCGCCTTGGAAGACGTTTTTCAAGGTGACACTGCCGCTATTGCGCCCCTCGATCGCGGTGGGGAGCCTGCTGGTCGCACTCTACGTGCTGAGCGATTTCGGTGCCGTGTCGATGTTGCGTTACTCCACCTTTACGCGCGCCATCTATATCCAGTATGAGAACTCGTTCAACCGGAGCAATGCTGCCGTTTTGGCGCTGATGTTGGTTGCGCTCGCTGCCCTGTTGCTGCTTATCGATGCGCAGCTGCGGGGGCGAGGGCGAATACAGAGGACGGGCGTCGGTGAGGCGCAGCGAACCGCAAAGCAGTCCCTCGGGCGCTGGCGGTTCCCCGCGATGCTCTTTTTGGGTGCGACGGTGCTGGTGGCGCTTTTGGGGCCCTTGACGATCATCACGTTCTGGTTCGGGCGGGGCTTGGTCGGTGCCCAACGCTTCTCGTTCGACTGGCTCGCGATCGTGAACGCCGCTGGTGTCTCCCTCCTCGCCGCGTTGGTGGCGGTGGTGTTTTCGGTGCCGGTGGCCGTGCTGGTCGTGCGTTTCCCTTCGAGGCTGAGTGCCGTTCTCGAGCGGCTTACCTATGTCGGTTATGCGCTCCCCGGTATCGTCGTCGCCCTGGCACTCGTCTTTTTTGGGGTTCGTTACCTCCCTTGGCTCTACCAGAGCTTGGCAATGCTGGTGGTCGCCTACGTCCTCCTTTTCCTCCCCCAGGCGGTCGGCAACCTGCGGGCGACTTTGCTCCAGACCAACCCCCACGTCGAAGAGGCAGCGCGCAGTCTGGGCCGGTCTCCTGGGCGGGTGCTGCTCGAGGTGACCTTACCGCTCTTGCGCTCGGGACTGGTGACCAGCGCCATGCTGGTCTTTTTGACGACCATGAAGGAGCTGCCCGCAACCCTGCTCTTGCGCCCCACCGGCTTCGACACCCTGGCGACACGCGTCTGGTCGTGGACCGAAGAGGCGTTTTTCGCCCAGGCCGCGCCTTATGCGATCTTGTTGGTGCTGGTCTCTTCGTTTTCGTTGGGGATCTTGTTGGCCCAGGATAGGAAATAAGTCCGGTGATGAGGGATGAGTTATGAGTGATGAGTGGGTCAACGGCAAGAGGGTAATGGGGAATGGGTGATGGGGAATGGGTAAAAAATCGACGAACGATTCAGCTCAGCCACGAGTGTTCGCAGCACCCATTACTCATTACGCATCACGCATTACCAAACCGGCGTTGCTGGGTAGCTGACGTACCACAGGCGCTATAGATTGGTTTCCAACCAGCTTGCCACGCCCCCCTCCTCGGGAGAGGGGATGTGCTCGTGGGCCACCCGCCTCACCTCGGGGTGGGCATCGGGTCCGACCGCGATGCTGCGCCCGGCCCAAGCGAGCATGGTGATGTCGTTGGGGCCGTCTCCGAAAGCGATCGTCTGCTGACGTGGTACGCCCAGCGTCTCGGCGATCAGCTCGAGCGCAGCGCCTTTGTCCGTCTCCGGGCCGGTGATTTCCAGGTAGCCGTCGTCCCAGAGGTAGGTGATGAACTCGGGGTGCTCTTCACTGATCTCGCGTTCGAGCAGGGTGCTGCCGCCGTTGGCGCTAAAGACGATTTTGTCGGCCTCGAGCTCGCGCTTCGGATTGTACTTCTCAAGCCGGCGGTTCAGGGTGTGGGCCCAGGACCAGCGTGCGTCTTGGGGGTTTTTGACAAAGAGCGTGTCTTCGAGCATACAAGAGAACTCGAGGTCTGCTCGCCGGCCGTAGGTTTCCAGGAGCCGGCTAACTTCTCTGGCTGAGATGCGCTTGTGCCGGAGGGTGTTCCCACCGGTGTCTAGGACCTTTACGCCGTGATTGACGCTGTAAGGGCCGGTGAGGTCGAGCTCTCGAATAAAGGGTGCGGCCGAGACCTGGGGGCGGCCTGTAAGCACGGTAACGAGGTGACCGTCCTCCCGCGCCTTGTGAATGGCCTGCCGAATGGCGGGCGGCAAGCGGCCGTCTTGGGTGACGACCGTTTTGTCCAAGTCGAATGCGAGTAGCATGGCTCTAGCTTAGCGTTTGCTTGTCAGGGCAGTGTCGCACAAGCTCACATGGGTCTCATCAGTCGTGCCCTGGTCAGGCTACCCCAGACCAGAAACAACACATAAGTTGCCTACCGAGTGGGGCAGTTATTTTGCTCGGATGGGGAAGCGGTAGTAGTTGTGACTGTTGTCGGCGGCGAGCAGTTCGAGCCCCCCGTCACCTTCGGTAAAGGCTAGGTTGCTGCTGAGGCGTCCTCGTAACGAAAAGACGGTCTCGATACGGCAGCTCATAGGATCGCAGCGGATCAGGTGGATCGAGCGGAGGTCGCGCGAGGGCAACGCGAGCAGATCGGCTCCGGCGTCTTCCGGCGGCAACAGGATACCGAGGTCGAGGTTGCGGTCGCCGATGCGGTGGTTGGTCACGCCGAGCTGAAAGCGTTCGACCTCGAGCCGTGGCTCGGTCGGGTCGATGGTGTAGCGTTCGAGCGGACCGCCGATGTGCGGGGTGCGTACCGAATAAGCCCGGCCACCTGAACTTCCAAAAAGGTTGAGCCAGCGGTGGCCCAGGCCGATGTCGGGACCTTCGGCTACGAGTCGGAGCGTGTCCCCTTCGAGCTCAAACAAGACGACCCCCGCGCCCCCCGCGCCCGACGAGCGGGTGGTGAGTAGGCCGGAGGCGACTGGGGTCACGCGCCGCTGTTCGAATACGAAGGATCGTGGCAGGGTGTAGCTTGCGAGCTGTGAGGCGTCTCCGGCGTCGAATACCGAGAGGCTGGCCGCTTCGAACAGGTCGCCGAGCACACCGTGTTGGTAGCGGGTCGTGGGATCTGTGAGGAGGGCCAGTTCATAAGATGCCGGGTCGCGGAGCTGCGTGACCACGAGCTCCGCGTCAGGTAGGGCGTCGATCTCGGTGCGGCTATGTGGCTCGAGCCGCTCGTCGAGCACGAGGAGAGCGTCCGCATCTTTGGAGAGAGCCCCGATCCCCCCACTGGGTAGACAGGCCGGGGTGCTGTGTGGGCTGACTTCAGGGCCCGTCAAACCGCTTTCGAGCTGGGCGATCCGGCCGGTGCTGTCGATGCCGAGGAAGTCGTCACCACACGGCACCAAGGAATCGCTTTGCCAGGAGCGAGCCAGCACCGACACACCGTCTGCGGAGACCGACACCACGGTCCCGTCGGCTAACAGCGCTACCAAGCCGTCGTTATCCTTTGGGGCAATCCAGCGGGCGGGTGCGCTGCCTCCGCTGAGGGGGGATTGGCCCAGGGCGAGGCTGAGGAGCGTGGCGAGTGCCAGTCCGCAGAGGGTGATGGGCGAGGCGTTGCCGAGCCATCTGGCGATCGGGCTTACAAGCCGGATCTTGGTGGTTTTTGGGTCGCGGTCGATCATGGTATCACCACTTCAGGGATAGCTTAGGAGCGCTCTGGCAGGGTGGGGGGCACGTTTTTCATAGACTAAGAGTTGGTGGGACGGTGCTATGTCAAGCGTTGTACCGGTAGCGTACAAGGGTGTGAGGTGTGAAAGATGCTCCTGCTTTATGAATCGAGATCAGCAGGGTGGTCACAAGGCCCTTGCGTGGTCGCTGTTACGGTGCGAAGATGGCGTGAGGAGGCTAGCGGATGAAGCCTTGGTATATCAAAGACACCGGTTTTACCAACGTCGTGAGCGAAAAGGACATGTCCACCTTCAGGCGCGTTTGCCCAGACAGGCGCTACCGTAAGGGCGATCTGATCTTCCACGCGGGGGATTCTGCTACCGACCTGCACGTGATCGCACAGGGTCAAGTGAAGTTGGTGACTCCTACTGCGGCGGGGAGCGAGCGAATCCTGGCGATATGCGGTCCGAACGATTTTATCGGTGAGGCTTTCTTGTCAGACGATGCCCAGTACCGGGTCGATGCGGTAGCGCTCACCGAAGTCATGAGTTGCCCCATCAGTCGAGATCAGTTTATGAAGATGTCGCTTGAGGCCCCGAGTTTTGCGCTCACCTTCGCTGAGATTTTGGCCAGTCATCTCTTTTACTGTCGTGAACAATTAAGCAACTCGTATGCTCCTGTGAAAGTACGCGTCATCAAGGCGTTGCTCGAGCAAGCGGAGCGCTTCGGAGAGGTGTTGGACGAAGATTGGGTCAAGTTGTCGACCGAACTCAAACACGAGGAGTTGGCTTCCATGATCACGGCGACCCGCGTCAGCGTATCGATGGCGATCGCCGAACTCCGTGACGAAGGCGTGCTCGAGGGCACGCGGGGTGAGTACCGGCTCAACATCGAAGCGTTGACCGACCAGGCGGAGTTTTACGCCTGACCCGTCATGGGTGCAATTTCGCTTCCGCTCACGAACTGTAGGCTCGACAGAATGCTACACTTCCTCTTAACGGTGGTGTGTAACACCAAGTCGACGTGTTATTTTGACTCGCGCCGCTCTTTCGCTCGGTGCCTGGCGGGAGTCTTTCGCTGCCGCGTTGGGTGGCGAGTTCGGCCGGCTCGAGCGAGGAGGAGCATGGTATGTACCGAGGTAAAGAAGGTCAGTGGGCTTTTCTGTTACACAGGCTTTCCGGTGTGGCGATCGCACTCTATCTGATTATCCATGTGCTCGATATCAGTCTAGTCATGTATGGCCCCGACGGTCCCTTCAACACGTTTTTGGCCTTCTACCATCAGTGGCCCTTTCGTATCGGCCTGGTGCTGGTCATGGCAGGCGTCGTCTACCACGCACTCAATGGTCTCAGGATCATCATCATGGACTTTTCCGAGTGGGGAATCCGTTACCAGCGCGCCATGTGGTATGGCGTACTCGTTTTGACTACAGCGATCGGCATACCCGTGCTCGTCAAGGTCATCCCTGAGATTTTTGGAGGCGTCTAATGGCGGTGAAGCCGAAAACGCTGAGCGAGGCGAGGGCGGTCTATAGCACCAACAGCGAGCTCGCTTGGTGGGTGTTCATGCGCATCTCGGGTCTCTTTTTGATCTTTCTCGTCTTCGGCCACATGTTTTTCAACAACATTCAGATCAACGTGGCCGATGTCGACTACGCCTACGTTGCCAAGCGCTTTTCGAAAAGCTGGGTCAAGATCTACGATTCGTTCTTGCTGGGGTTCGCCATGCTGCACGGCATCAACGGGCTCCGCTACAGCCTCGAAGACTATATTCAGAGGCCTGGGAGGCGCTTTTGGGCCAAAGTCGTGCTCTTTACGGTGGCTGCTGTCATCTTCGTTTTGGGGGTCATGACGCTCTGGGCCTTTTCGTTCGAAGAGATGGGGGATGCGGTACGTGGCCTACAACACAGTAATTAGCGACACAGTAATTAGCGACTGGCGAAGCGGGATACGGGGAGCGTTATCATGAAACGGGCACACAGATACGATGTCATCGTGGTCGGCGCCGGAGGGGCGGGGTTGATGGCGGCACGCTACGCCGCGCAGAACCCCAACGTCTCGGTGGCGGTCATCTCGAAGCTCTACCCGACCCGCTCGCACACGGGTGCTGCCCAGGGCGGGGTCGGAGCCGCCCTCGGAAATATCACCGAAGACCGCCCTGAATGGCACGCCTTCGACACCATCAAAGGGGGGGACTACCTGACCGACCAAGACGTCGCCGAGGCGTTCGCCTACGAGGTGATCGACGCTGTGTACGAGCTTG
The DNA here is from genome assembly GCA_020354625.1 of Trueperaceae bacterium. GTDB lineage: Bacteria > Deinococcota > Deinococci > Deinococcales > Trueperaceae. The sequence continues at coordinate 3,241,472 of CP070651.1, read as the reverse complement.
AGCACATGGGCCTACCCTTTAGTCGGACGCCTGATGGGCGCATCGCCCAACGCAAGTTCGGCGGCCACACCCGGGAGTTCGGCAAATCCGCCGTCGAACGGGCCTGTTACGCCGCCGACCGTACCGGCCACATGATTCTCCAGACCCTGTATCAACAGTCGATCAAGGACAACGTGACTTTCTTCAATGAGTTCCATGTCCTCGACATCGTGATTGTCGATGGGGAGTGCCGCGGCGTGGTGGCTTTTGAGCTTGCGACCGGCGAGCTCCACACCTTCCATGCTAAGTCGACGGTGATCGCTTCTGGAGGGAACGGCCGCATGTTCAAGGTCACCTCGAATGCTCACGCTTTGACGGGTGACTTGATGAGCGTGGTGTACCGCCGGGGGATCCCGATTGAGGATCCCGAGTTCTACCAGTTTCATCCGACGGGACTCTACAGAATCGGGGTGCTGCTGACCGAGGGGGCGCGGGGAGAGGGCGGTATTCTCCGCAACGGCTCTGGAGAACGGTTCATGGAACGTTATGCGCCCACCATCAAGGACCTGGCACCCCGCGATATGGTCTCCCGGGCCATGTATTTCGAGATTCGCGATGGGAACGGCGTGGGGCCGGATAAGGACTATATCCACCTCGATCTCACCCATATCGATCGCGAGATCATCGAGTCGAGGCTACCCGACATCACCGAGTTTGCCCGTATCTATCTCGGGGTAGACCCCGTTACCGAGCCCGTCCCGGTTCAACCTACTGCCCACTACGCTATGGGTGGCATTCCCACCAATATCGATACCGAAGTGATCAGAGACGGTAACGACACCGTGGTTCCAGGACTCTATGCCGCGGGCGAGGTCGCTTGCGCCAGCCTCCACGGGGCCAACCGTTTGGGGACGAACTCGCTCGGTGATCTCATCGTGTTCGGTCGGCGCGCGGGGGTCAATGCGGCTCGCTTTGCAGCTGCTTCTCCGTATGGCGAGCTCCCCAAGACGGTACAGGACTACACTCATGAACTGCTTCAGCGCTTGCGTCACGGACTCGGTAAAGAGAAAGTGGCGCACATCCGCAAGGAGTTGCAGACCACTATGATGGATCACGCCTCGGTGTTTCGTACCCAAGAGACGCTCAGCCGCCAGGTGGAGATCTTACGTGAACTCAAGGAGCGCTACCAGTCGGTTGGGGTCGAAGATGGTGGGCAGCAGTACAATACCGAGCTGATGGAGGCTGTGGAGCTCGGCTTCTTGCTCGACAACGCCGAACAACTCGTCCACGGCGCCCTGAACCGCACCGAATCGCGGGGTGCGCACTCGCGCGAGGACTATAAGGAACGGGATGACGATTCCTGGCTCAAACACACGCTGATTTACCGAGAAGGGGACGGCGTCCGAATCGATTTCAAGCCGGTAACGCTCGGGAAGTACGAGCCGAAACCCCGCGTCTACTAGAGGAGCCCGGATGCAGATTACCGTCAAAATCAAACGCTTCGATCCCGAGAAAGACAAGCGATCGAGATGGACAGAGTATCGGCTCGAAGCGAACCCCATGGATCGTGTTTTGGACGTATTGAATGAGATCAAATGGGAGCAAGATGGCTCCCTGTCCTACCGGCGCAGTTGCGCACACGGCATCTGTGGTTCGGATGCCATGCTCATCAACGGCGTCAATCGTTTGGCGTGCAAGGTGCTGATCAAAGACCTCGGCAACGATATTGCGATCGAACCGATCCGTGGCCTGCCCGTCGAAAAGGATCTGATCGTCGATATGGAGTCGTTCTTCGACTCCTACGAAGCGGTGCTCCCCTACTTTATCAACGATGATCCGGTTCCGGCTGGTGAGCGCCTCCAGAGCCCAGAAGAACGCGAGATCTTCGACGCCAGCACCAAGTGCATCCTCTGTGCGTGTTGTACCACCAGTTGCCCTGTATTTTGGGTCAACGGTCGCTACCTCGGGCCGGCTGCGATCGTCAACGCCCACCGCTTTATCTTCGACTCGCGCGACCGAGGGACCGATCAGCGGCTCGAGGTTTTGAACCAGCCCAACGGTCTATGGCGCTGCCGTACCGCCTATAACTGTACCGAGGCCTGTCCGCGCGACATACCCGTTACCAAGGCGATCGAGGACGTCAAGCGGGTGCTCCTTTGGCGGACATCGTAACGACCCTTTATCAAGCTGTTTTTTGACCTGGCGCAGCCGGGTCAAAAAACAGGAATTCCATTACGCATCACCCATCACCTCGAGCGTTAGCGTGACGGATGACCTCCCCCGATTGTTGGAGCAGACGTTTCCTTAGGGGCTACCGAGCGCCCCGGTGGTGACCCCGTACTCCAGGGCCGGTTCTTCCTGGCCGACGTAGATGTTGGCGGTCGAGCTGTGGGTGGGGTTCATGGTGTCGCCGATGACGGCTTGGAAGCTGGTCCGGCCGGCGATCTCCTCGTCGAGGGTGAGCGTTAGTTCTGCCCCGCAGCCGTATTCGGCCAGGAGTTCACGGCTCACCGCGATATGCTTCCAGGCTTCCAGGGTGACGCCGCAAGCGCCTGCACCGCCTGTTACGAAGCTGAAGCCGATGCGTTGGAGCACGACGGCGCCTTCAGCTCGCACCACCGGGCTCGGGGTGGGCGCCTCGGCGACAGGTGGTTCTGGGGTTACAGCAATCGTCTCTGGCTCTGGCCGGCTGGCAGGTGGTTCGGGTTCGGGAGGGGGCTCCTCTGGGCTGACCGGGGTGGGGGTACCGCTCAAGGTATCGCTGACAAGCGGGATCGAGGGTGCCGGAGTAGTCGGTGCCAGCTCTTCGGGCGCGATAGGGACGATGTCGCTATCTTGTGACAGTGTAGGTGGACGTTCGTCTGGTTGCTCGGTGCGGTTCGCACTCGAGTCGCCGCCGAGCGTAAACAGCGTCCACATAATCGCGAAACCGACTACCACCAAAGTGGTGAGCAAGGCGATATCGATGAGGCGGTCTTTCATGGGGATGTGTCGGTTCCTCTCTCCACACCCCAAGCTTACCCAATCTTGATGAGACATTTTGAGAATAAGTTTTGAGAAGCCTCCTTGAAGGCGGTTCGCATCTGATCTCAAAATAGACTGAGGACCCGGGTGACTCCGAGGGTTTTCCCGCCGAGCGCGACCAGGCAAAAAAACAGACACGCGAGACGACTTCGCCTGAGGGTGTCCCTGTCGCTTGTCCGGCAATCGAGTGCGTGAATCGAGGTGATACAATAGCGGGACCGTGCCTCGAAAATCTACGCTTACCTACCAGCGGGGTACCCTGATCCTGCATCCACCTCCCAAGGGTAAGAATTGGCTCGATTTTGCCGATTGGGATGACCGAATCGAGCGATTCAGGCTGCCGGCTTATCGCTACCGTCGGCTCTGTGAGGTGGTACAGGCCGAGGGGGGGGATATCGTCGACCGGGCGCGCGCCTTCGAGACCCTCGAGCTGAGCCCCTCGCTCGTGCTCGAGCCCTATCCCCACCAGCGAGAAGCGCTTCGGGCCTGGTTGCACCACGGACGGCAAGGTGTGGTTGTTTTACCGACTGGTGCGGGGAAGACCTACTTGGCCCAACTCGCCCTGCAGGCGACTCCCCGTAGCAGCCTGATCGTGGTTCCGACCTTAGACCTCATGCATCAGTGGTACGCTCATCTGAAAGCTGCCTTTCCAGACGTTGAGATCGGGCTCCTCGGTGGTGGCTCGAAAGATGAGAGCCCGCTTCTGGTCGCCACCTACGACAGCGCGGCGATCTTTGCCGAGAAAATCGGCAACCGCTATGGCCTGCTTATCTTCGACGAATGCCATCACCTTCCGGGCGAGTTCTTTCGAACCGTCGCCGAGTACTCGTTGGCGCCGTACCGTTTGGGGCTCACGGCTACGCCGGAGCGAAGCGACAACCGGCACGTCGATCTCGACGGGCTGATCGGATCGATCGTCTACCGCAAGGCCCCAGAGGAGCTCGCCGGAACTGCCCTGTCGACTCATGAGGTCAGGCAGATCAAGGTGGGGCTTTCAAGGCGTGAACGCAGCGAATACGATGAGCTGATCGACCAGCGAAACGGCTTTCTCGCACGTGCCGGTATCCGACTCGGCTCGCTCGAGGGTTGGCAGGCCTTTGTGAAGGCCAGCGGGCGCTCAAGAGAGGGTCGCTCTGCCATGTTGGCTCACCGCAAGGCGCGCAAGATCGCCTTTGGGACAGAAGCCAAGCTGCGGGTGCTCGCCGATCTGCTGGCCCGGCACCACCAGGACCGGGTGCTCATTTTCACGGATGACAACGCGACTGTCTACCGCATTTCCCAGACCTTCTTTATCCCTGCTGTGACGCACCAGACGGCCGTCAAAGAACGACATGCGATCTTGCAGGCCTTCCGCCAGGGGGGCTATCCGCGTATCGTTACTTCGAGGGTGCTCAACGAGGGTGTCGATGTGCCCGAGGCGAATATCGCAGTCGTGCTGTCGGGAACGGGTTCGCGCCGCGAGCACGTTCAGCGTCTCGGTAGGATCTTGCGCCGCATCGAGGGCAAGGTGGCGATCCTTTACGAGGTGATTGCTGAGGGTACCGGCGAAGAGGGAGTGGCCAGGCGCCGCCGTGCCGACCGTCCTGGGGAAGGTCACAGTTCGCGGCGGGGCCTTTTTGAGCTCGAGCCCATCGAAGCCGATCAGACGTTACGCTTCGACGATCTCTGATGTTGCCGAGCAGTTTGCTGATGCACCGCTACCGTGGGGGGGTGATCGTACCCAAGAGGCTCCCGCTCGACGAGCGGTCTCTGGCCATGGCCGAGACGATCATCGAGTTCTTTGCCGACCACCGGGGTAAGAGGCGCGCTGAACTCGACGAGCAACTCGCGGTGCTCGAAGGAGACGATACCGATTACCGGGTGCGGCGTGGCCTGGTTCACCTGGTCCAGACAGGCTTTTGCGAGTTCGAGACCATCAGCCCTCTCGAGCCTGGAGAGCTGCGCCGGCGCGCGTTCGCGCTCAGCGCTGTAGAGATGCCGGGTGAGCAGACGAGCCGGCGAATTCTCTCTGGGATCGCCCAGCGACTCGGTGAGGAGGTAGGCCGAGCCGTGAGCGAAGAAGAGGTGGTCGACGGTCTTTACGCTGACCTAAAGGAGAATGCGGTCTTGGTCCACTTCGATCCCCCCGACCCCGAAGCGCTGATTCATCGCTACAACCTGGCTCAGGTTCAGGGGGTGTTCTACCGGGCGAAAGAGATCGTCATCACCACTGGGCGACACGCTCCGGCAGCGTACCGGCAGCTCTTTCGTTACCTCAAGCTCTTCGGCCTGATGGCGACTATCGAAGGGGAGCCGCGTGTTGGTTTCACCATCACCATCGATGGGCCGACCAGCCTCTTCGGTGCCAACACCCGTTACGGTACCGACCTTGCCAAGTTCGTACCAGCCCTGTTGCACTTAGACGATTGGCGGCTTAGCGCCGAGCTCATTCCGAAGCCGGTTTATGAAACCACCCCCGAGAGTGCGCTCTTTACGCTCGACTCGAGTTGTGCTTTGGTTTCGCACTACAAGACCGGAGGGGGTGAAACCGAGGTCGAACGGGCCTTTTGGGAGCGCTGGCAGAAGACCAAAACCGAGTGGCAGCTCGAAAAGGAGGTCGATCTGTTACCGTTTGCTGGTGGGGCTATCGTACCGAGCTTTCGGCTGATCGATCCCGGCGGTCAGAGCTTCTTGCTCGAGATCTTCGGCTACTGGCGCCCTGAACACCTGCGCAAGAAGGTGGCAGAGCTCCGCAAGGCGAAATTGGATCACGTCGTGCTGGCCTTCTCCGAACGGCTCAACCTCGAGAAGGCGGGTGTCGAGTTCAACAGCGCCTCGGCACGCATTGTCTGGTTCAAAGGCAGGCTCGATCCGAAGGCCGTGTTGAAAGTTCTGGAGGCCAGCTAGGACGCGGTGATCAACCGTCTGCCAATACGGCCACGGCTTCGATTTCGATCTTGACGTCGAGTGGAAGCCTCGCCACTTCGACCGCACTACGGGCCGGCGGCGTTTTCTTGAAGAAACTCCCGTAGACCTTGTTGATCGCACCGAAGTCGTTCAAGTCGGCGACGAAACAGGTACACTTGACGACGTGCTCGAGGCTCGAGCCGGCGGCTTCAAGCACGGCTTGGAGGTTGTGCATCACCTGTGTGGTCTGCACCTCGATCCCTCCCTCGACCAGTGTTCCATCGGGGTGGAGCGGGATCTGTCCAGAGGTGAACACCAGATTGCCGGTGCGGATGGCTTGGGAGTAGGGACCGATAGCGGCGGGGGCGGATTCGGTTTGAACAGCACTTTTGTCCATAGCGATACCTTACCCTGTTGTGACGGTCGAAAGGGCAGGCGAAAGAAACCTTTCACAGTGATGAGTAAACAGGGATGAGTGATGAGTGGGGGGCAGGCAAACGGTTTTTTCCAGACCACGGCTTTCGCTGCTCTCATCACGCATCACTCACGACTCATCACCCTCTGGTCTTCTTGATGGTCTCGCCGAGACGGTCTTTGGAGCTCTCTAGAAACGTGGCCAGAGGCTAAAGAGCAAAAAGAGCAGGATCAGATAGAGGCTTCCGACGATCCAGAATCTATAGGGATACCACGGTTTTTCGCGCAGTTTCGTGAAGAGATCTCGGATGGGGAAGTCTTTTTCGATCTTGCGTATACCGCTTTCGGACTCGCTGATGCTTACCGAGGCAGGTTGGCGATAGTGGGGGGGCAAGGTGTAGCGTTTCGGGTTTTCCTCGAGTTCGCACACTTCCAAAACCACAGCGGTGACATTGTCGGGGCTGCCGCGGTCGTTGGCCTCGTAGACGAGTTCCCTGGCAGCCTGCTCTGGTGTGTATTCGGTCACGATCTGCATCATCATGATCTCGGAGAGCAGCATGCTGACCCCGTCGCTGCATAACAGGAGCCGGTCGCCCTTTTGGATCTTGAAGTGCAGGATATCGAGCTTGAAACTCGGCGTGGCGCCGAGAGCGTTGGTGATGACGTTGCGCCAGCGATGGTGTTTGGCTTCGGCCGCGGTGAGGAGGCCTTGCCGCACACGGTCGGCCACCCAGCTGTGGTCGTGAGTCAGCTGCCGGATATCGCCGTCGCGTACCAGATAGGCCCGGGAGTCGCCCACATGCCCTACCAGCCCAACCTGATCATCGATGAAGACTGTGGTCAGCGTGGTGCCCATGCCGCGGTGCTCGGGGTGGGCCGAGGCGTAGTTGAACACTTCCAAGTTGGCGCTCTGGACGGCCTTCGCGATGGCGGCGGGCGGCTGAGTGCGGCTTCTCAACACTTCGTGGTGCAAGATGGAAACAGCTTTTTGGCTGGCCACCTCGCCTGTTTGATGACCGCCCATGCCGTCTGCTACAGCAGCGAGAAACCCCTTGCCGGGGATTTCGCCGACAAAATAACTGTCCTGATTGACTGTGCGAACGCGACCCGGTTCGCTATACCCACCCAGCCGCACAGTGGTGGAGCGCGGCCTAGGCAGCGCTGGGCTTTGCGACCCCATAGAAAATCATTATATCTGGTGGTCCGAACAGGTCATCATTGAAAAACACCACTGTCGGTCGTCGTGTTCAGCTGTTAGCTCTGTCCGCGCCGGATTCGACGCCGTACTTCGGCTGAAGATGCCCCGGTGATGACGCGGTAGCCTGTGGGATCGGTATCGGCTTCTGTGTTGAGAAAGAGGAGGCAGCTGTCTCGCCCTATCCCGAGCGCCTTGCGCCAACGGGTGTTCTCGACGATCTCCAGTACGCCTCCGAGTCCGGCGGCACCGCTCTCACCGGCGACGATGCCCGAGTGTGCCAACAGGCGCATCGCTTCCCTTGCTGTCTCGTCGCTGATGGCGCTGAAGGCATCTACTCCTTTGGATACGAGTGGCCAGGCGGTAAGGGACGGTCTGCCGGCGTTGAGGCCGGACATGATCGAGCGGTGTGGCCCCGGTATCGACTGGATCTCTCCAGCGCGGATAGACGCCTGGAGACAGGCAGCGGCGAGCGGTTCCACCCCGAGGATGGTGGGGCATTTGGATCGCCCTTCACAGCGGAAGTGGCGGACGACCGAAGCCGCCAACGAGCCGACACCGATCTGAACGGCGACCAGATCGGGGTAGCGTGTGGCCTTGGCAGCGAGTTGGTCCTCGAGCTCCCAGAAGATGGTGCCGTAGCCTTCGACTACCCAATGGGGGATCTGTTCATACCCTTCCCAGGCCGTGTCCGAGATGACGTGGAGGTGATTTCCCACCTGCGTGGCAGCCACCTCCACCGCGTCATCGTAGCTACCGGGAACGACCGTGACCTCTGCCCCTTCGCTACGGATCGCTTCGATGCGCGCCGGAACCATATCGTTTGGTACATAGATATGGGCCGAGAAGTCGAACCAGCTCGCCACGCGGGCTACGGCACGACCGTGGTTGCCGTCGGTGGCGGCGACCAGCGTGAGCGGTTTCAAAGGGGCGAATTGCCGTTTGAGATCGTCGATGGCGTGCCAGTTCGCCGTCGTCCCCAAGCGCTGGCGCAGGCTTCGGTAGGTTGCCCACGATGCGCCGAGCATCTTGTAGGCGGGGAGGCCGAAGCGTGACGCTTCGTCCTTGATGAGCACTGTGGCGACCCCGAGTGCTTCGGCGATGGCGGGCGCCTCCAAAAGGGGGGTGGCGGCGTATCCTGGAAGCCGCCGGTGGAAGTCGAGCGGCTCGCGGGTGGCGGGCTCGAGCCCTGCTGTGAGGCGAGCGTTGGGGTTTTGCACGATCGATGGGGGAATCGGGTCGTTCATCGGTGTCTCCCTAGCCTGTCATAGGTTCTGGACTGGGCGCAAGCCGGTGTCGGGCATCTGTTATGCTCCTCTCATGATGACAGCGGTTGAGATCGGCAGGCAGGTGGCCTCGGGGCGCGTCCGGGCCCAAGAGATCGTGCGGGCAGCGCTAGAGCGTGCGGAGCTTACCCAGGTCGAGCTGAACGCCTTTATCACCATCGCCCATGAGTCCGCGCTCGAGCAGGCCGAGAAGATCGATGAGCGGCTCGCTGCCGGCGAGGACGTCGGACCGCTGGCGGGCGTACCGATCGTGGTCAAAGACAACATCTGTACCGAGGGCCTGCGCTCGACTGCTGCTTCCGAAAGCCTGGCCAGCTTTGTGCCGCCTTATAGCGCAACCGTGGTGGAGCGGCTCGAGCAGGCTGGAGCCGTGGTCGTTGCCAAGGCCAACCTGGATGAGTTCGGGATGGGGAGCAGTAACGAGAACTCCGCGTTTGGAGCGGTCAAGAACCCTTGGGACACCAGCCGGGTACCGGGGGGCTCTTCGGGCGGATCGGCTGTTGCGGTGGCCACCGGGGTTGTGCCGATCGCCCTGGGAACCGATACCGGCGGCTCGGTGAGGCAGCCGGGAAGTTTTACGGGTGTGATCGGTTTCAAACCGACCTACGGCCGCTTGTCTCGTTACGGTGTGATCGCTTACGCCAGCTCCCTCGACCAAGTGGGGGTTCTGTGCCGAAGTGCCGAGGATCTAGCACTCTCGATGGATGTGATGGCTGGGCACGATCCCAAAGATGCCACCAGCCTGGCGGGAGTCGCTCCGGCATTTGCAAAGGCCGTGACTGGGGCCTCCGATCTCACGGGGGTTCGGGTGGGACTCATCGAGGAACTGACGGGTGAAGGGAACAGTGCCGGGGTAATGGCTGCATTGGAGCTGACCTGCGAGCGCCTTGTCCAGCTCGGCGCAGAATTGCAGCAGGTATCCGTACCTACGGCTCGTGACGGGATCCCCGCTTACTACCTGGTGGCGATGGCTGAAGCGAGCAGCAACTTGGCTCGTTACGACGGCATGGTATACAGTTCTCGCACCGGAGAGGATCGCCTCGGACAGGCCGATGTGATGATGAAGAGTCGGGGCTCGAGTCTCGGTCCGGAGGTGCGCCGACGGATTCTCATGGGGACCTATGCCCTATCTGCGGGGTATTACGATGCCTACTACGGAAAGGCGCTCAAGGTACGGCGCCTGATCGCTCATGAGATCGAGCGTGCTTTCGAGGAAGTCGATCTGCTGTTGACGCCAACCGTCCCCTCTGTCGCCTACCCGCTGGGTGAAAAGGTAGATGACCCACTCGCTATGTATTTGGGGGATATCGATACCTGTCTGGCCAACTTGGTGGGGATCGCAGCTATCAGCGTCCCGGCCGGATTCACGGCGGAGCGACTCCCTTGTGGGGTTCAGTTCATGGCACCGGCTCTCCAGGATGAGCGTTTGGTCGGAGTGACAGCGTTGCTCGAGCGCCACGTAGGTGAGAAATTTGCGCCTTTGGCACCTCTTTGAGCGGGGTCTGGTACGTGGCTTGGGAGTTGGCGTTTGGGGCTCTGGTGTGGTATGCTCTGACGGCTTGCGCTCCGCCTGCTAGGTGGTGAGCCGAAACGGGGCCGGGAGCCAGCTCGGCCGTGCCGCGATCGAGTATTCTGCGGACGCCTCATTTACGGACTTAGAAAGAGACTTCAAGGAGTCGACCTATGAAACGCACCTACCAACCGAACCGCCGTAAGCGTGCCAAGACACACGGATTTCGATCCCGCATGAGCACTCCAGGGGGGCGCAATATTCTAAGGCGCCGCCGTGCCAAGGGTCGTAAGAGGCTGACGGTATCCGATCACTAGGAGCTGATGGGGTCGTTCGTTCTCCGCCGTGGTCCTTCGCTCGTTAAAGGGTGACCGTGCCTTTCGGCGCTTGCGTAGAGGCCGTTCCGGCGGTGCCAAATTGCTCAGCCTACGTTGGCAGGCGACGAGAAGAGGGCAGGTGCGTGTAGGAATTGTGGTGAGTAAGAGAGTCGGTAAAGCTGTGGTACGCAACCTTGTGCGCCGCCGTCTACGGGAGGCCCTGCGTAGTCTCTTGCTCGATGAAGAGGTCTCGGTCCGGCATCGCGGCGCTGCCAGTTTCGATCTGGTTGTGATCGCGCGCCCCGAAGCAGCCGGCGCGAGTTTCTGGCAGCTCAAAGATGCGTTGCGACGCGCTCTCGAGCGAGGAAAGCTCCTATGATGCGGCTGGTCAAGGGTTTGCTGATGTCGTCGATTCGTGGCTATCGCCGTTATCTTTCACCCCTAAAGTTGCAGGGGAGCTGCCGCTTCCACCCGACTTGTAGCGCTTATGCGCTCGAAGCCGTCGAGCGCCATGGAGTGCTCAAGGGGTCGGTTCTGGCGTTGCAGCGTCTCGCCAAGTGCCATCCCTTCCACCCCGGAGGTGTGGATCCCGTCCCTCCGAGAACCGAACAGCTGACGGAGGAATTTTGAAGAGCCTACGTTTGTTTGTCGTATGCCTCGGGCTGCTTGTGGGATCGCTTTTCACTGCAGCGGTTGCCCAGACGGAGTTTGAGGCAACCCCCTTCGACCTTTCAGAGTTCCGTGATTTTGGAAAGATCGAGGAGCACTGCGGCCAACCCGCGGCCGCATCGTTTTTCTGCCACGATCTCGATGCTACCTTGACCAAGATCTCCACCAAAGGGGTCGACTTTTTCTTCGATCAGGCCGGTCATCTGGTGGCTGCTTTCGCCAAGCATCAGAAAGGCCAAAATCTCCGCTCTTACACTGTCGATAACGGTCAAGACCTTATCCCCTTCGAGGCGGCGATCCCAGGTGGTTCGGTGCTCTTGGACGGCGAGTTCTTCGCGCCCGAAGACCTGGAAGGGGAGTGGGAGCGGACAGGACGGACCAGCTTTCTGGGTACGTTCCGTTACCGGGTGGCGGATCTTCAAGTCGACAAGACGGTGCTTGTCAGCAACGTCAGCCACACGCTCGAGATCTCGCTCGAGGTAGCCAGGGTTGGGCAAGCGGGGGCTTCGGAGGATGCGGGAGAGACCGGTATCGCTGAGGAAGACGCTGTAACCGTGCAGTATGCGTTTCCGGGCATTGGGCGCGCGCAAAATCCTATCATAAAACTCGGCCAAGGGGCGACCTTCAGTCAGGATCCGCTCCCCCAACCTGTCGCCGATCCCACTTATATCTCGCTGCAGTCCAATCAGACCAGGGGAATTGCCATCATCATGCGGCCCGGCGAAAGTCGCTTCGAGGGACTCGAGGCGCAATCTCTTCCGTCGAACCGCATCGCCATGCAAAAACCCCTTGCGGCCGATGCCGGTAGCAGTGTTTCGTTCGCTCTTGGGGTGTACACCGGCCCCAACGAGCTCGTCCGGTACGACCAAGAGGGGTATGCGGAGCTGCCCGGCCTGTTCACGCCCAATATCCTCGGTCGCTTGTCGCTGGCGATCATCTGGGTGCTCGAGTGGATCCATGGGTTTGTGGGTAACTGGGGACTCTCCATCATCGTGCTGACCCTGCTGTTTCGGGCGGTGGTCTGGCCGCTCATTTCGACCCAGACCAAGTCGATGTACGGCATGCAGCAGCTCCAACCCAAGATTCAAGCGCTGCAGAAAAAGCATAAAGATGACCGCGAGAAGCTTACTCAAGAGACCATGAAGCTCTATCGTGAGGCGGGAGTCAACCCGGCGGGGGGCTGCCTGCCTGTGATTTTGCAGATGCCGCTCTTTATCATCTTGTGGCGCGTCTTTGTCAACTTCGAGTTCAACGAGGGCTTTCTGTGGTTACCCGATCTCGGGCAAGCCGACCCTATCTACATCCTGCCGGCGCTCTACGTGGCGGTGATGCTCGGCCAGTCCTACTTTGCCGCCCGCGGAAACCCACAGAGCCTCAGGCAGCAGGTGATCATCAACCTGGTCTTCGTCTTTATCATTATCAATTTCCCAGCGGGTGTCATCCTGTACTTTGTGGTGTCGATGTTGATTCAGGTGCTACAATACTGGCTTATCAGCCGCCAGCAACCGTCGACGGCTGCAGCCAAGTAGGGCGTAAGGATGTATGATGGCAGACAACGATCTGGACAAGTACCTCGAAGATATCGGGATCGACATGGAGGAAGAGACCGAACCGCAGTTCTTGGAAGCGGTCGATGCGGAGGAGACCTTCACGATCCCTAGCAGTGTACGGGTCGAGGGAGACGCGTCGGAGCGGTGTGAATCGTTCCTGGTCAATTTGCTCCTCAACTTCGATCCGGCTTATGCGGTAGAGATCTCGCATGTGGAAGAAGATCGGATCGAGGTAGAGGTGTTCGGCGGCGATCCCGGGAAGATCATCGGCCGCAGCGGTCGGACGCTCCACGCGCTGGAGTATGTCACCAACGCCGTCATGAACCGTGAAGAGGGGCAGAACGTGCGGGTCAACATCGATGTGGGCGGGTACAAACGCCGTCGGGACGAGCGTTTGCAGGATCAAGCTCGCCGGGTGTCGAGCGAGGTTCAGAAGACCGGCCAGCCCGTCGAGCTCGAGCCGATGAGTGCGGCCGAACGCCGCGTGATCCATCTGGCGTTGGCTGACGATCCTTACGTGAAGAGCGAGTCGACCGGCGAGGGACGCGACCGCCGGGTGGTGATTATACCCGATACCCAAGAGGATTCGTAGCGGCCCCCACGCTATAGAACAGGCATTTCGATGCGGCCCCAACTCCAGCTGCTGGCGTTCGACGCCTACGGCACTCTTTTCGACGTGCACTCGGTGGTGACGACCTGTGAAGCGCTATTCCCTGGTCGTGGTGGGGAGCTCAGCCGGCTCTGGCGGCAAAAGCAGCTCGAGTACAGCTGGTTACGGGCGCTGATGGGGCGTTATGTGGATTTTTGGTCGGTTACCGAGGAGGCCTTGACGTACGCCATGCGTACGCTCGAGCTCGATGTGGCGTGGGCAGCAGAGGTCATGGAGAGTTATACCCAGCTAGAACTCTATCCCGAAGTGAAAGCGTCGCTCGGTGCGCTCTCAGCGTATGAGCGTGTGATTCTGTCCAACGGTTCGCCCCGCATGTTGAACGAAGTGGTGTCTGCAGCTGGATTGACCGGCGAGCTGGTCGCTGTTTTGAGCGCTGATGAGGTACGCTCTTTCAAACCGGATCCACGCGTATACGCCCTCGTGTTGGAGGGAGGGCTCGACAGGGCGTCGATCGGCTTCATCTCTGCCAACGCGTGGGATGTGAGCGGTGCCAAGGCGTTCGGATTTTGGACCTGCTGGCTCAATCGCTCCGGAGCCCCTCCGGAGGCGCTCGGCTTCAGCCCGGACCTGATCACGACCGACCTCGAGGCGTTGGTGCGGTACCTCGGTTCCTAACAGCCGAGGCTGCTGTTCGGTTCATGCCTACGCGTACAAGCCTGAAAGACGAGGTAGGTTCAAACATTCGACCCGCAGGAGTTCACGGTGATTGGTCGGCTCGGTTCGATGTGAGGATACTGGTGACAGATGGGCAAAGGCTTGTTCGAGACCGTTCGTGAGGCTTGTGCCCGGGTAGCTGCAGTAGCCGATCACGTCAGGCTAGTGGGGGATATCACGCTCTACGCCGACCGATTCGACCCTCGTAGTGTCAGCGTTCCCAGTTACGACGAACGACATCATTTCAGAGGTGATGCCGAGGCGACGGTGGCGTATCTCCTCATGCTGGACACCGTCAATTTCGGTTCGGGGTACTTCCCCAGGCTGATCAAGCGTAAGGGTATGTCGGGCTACTTCACCGTCGCTTCGCGCCTCAAGGATGTCTTCGAGGCCCGTGGGGCGCCGAGCGCTCAGGAGTTGTCCGAGCTCTCACCCGAACAGGTTACGAGCCTCTTGGGTCAGGACCTCGAAGATCCTGTGCGGGCAGAACTCATGTCCCTCTACGCAGGCGCGCTCAACGAGTTGGGTTCTCTGCTGGTAGAGAAGTACCAGGGGCGTTATGCGGCGTTGCTCGAAGAGGCCGACCACTCGGCCGGCCGGTTGGTTGCCGGCTTGAGCAGGCTGAAGGACTTTCGAGACATAGCCTACTACCGAGGTTTCGAGGTGCCGTTTTATAAGCGCGCCCAGATCACCGTCTCGGATCTGGCGTTGGCGTTTGGGGGACGTGGATACGGTTTTTTCGAAGATCTCGACCAGCTGACGATGTTCGCAGACAATCTGGTGCCCCACGTTCTTCGGACCGACGGATTGTTGGTCTACGGCCCGGAGTTGGCAACGAAGCTGGCGCGTGGAGAGCTCGTCGCCCCTGGATCTCCCGAGGAGGTCGAGATCCGGGCGGTGGCGCTCCACGCGGTCGAAGAGTTGGTACGGGAGTTGCGCGGACGGGGTCTCGAGGTAAGTGCTCGGCAGATCGACATCGCCCTGTGGAATAGGGGGCAGGAACCACGCTACAAGCGGTTGCCGCGGCACCGCACCCGCACGGTGTTTTATTGATGAGTTCTCTGCGTGCTCGAAGTGGACCCAGCACCCGATGACGCTTGAGGAGGCGAGGGCCCAGGTCGCCAACAGACTACGGGCTGCTGGGATCGTCAGTGCGGAAGTGGAGGCACTGCTCTTGCTCGAGGCTGCTGTTAAGCTGTCTCGTTCGGAGCTGATCCTTTCTCCGTCGCGGGAGCTGACGGCTCGCGAGCAGACCGTACTCGAGCAGTGGCTCGTGCGTCGTGAAGGCCGCGAGCCCCTGCAACACATTCTTGCGAGGAGCCACTTCTATGGCTTGGAGCTCGTGGTGGGGCCAGGAGTGTTCATCCCCAGGCCGGAGACCGAACAGCTGGTAGTTCTGTGTCTCGAGACGCTCCGAGGCGTCGCCGATCCTAAGGTGCTCGAGGTCGGCACCGGCAGTGGGGCCATCGCGTTGGCCATCAAGTGCCGGCGTCCCGATGCCGAAGTGGTGGCCACCGACATCTCGACAGAAGCGCTCAACGTCGCGGCAACCAACGCGCAGAGACTCGGGTTGGCAGTATCTTTTTTGAGGGCAGATCTCTTGGATACGCCCGCGGTGAAAGAGATTGCTGCCAGGGTCGGTCTGATGGTCTCCAACCCACCCTACCTGCCCGATCGGGACCGCGCGGTGGTGAGCCCGGAGGTAAAGCGCGATCCGGAATCGGCGCTTTACGGGGGCCGCTCGGGGTTGCGCCAGGCCCGGCGGCTGGAGCGCCAGGCGCGCCGCTTGCTTACCCCCGGGGCGGTCTTGTTGATGGAACTCGATCCACGAAACGTTCGTGCGGCGCTAGAGAGCAGCCGCGGCTGGGCCGATGCTTCGATCTTCGAGGATTTGGCTGGTCGAGAGCGGTTTTTGAAGCTTGTGAAAGGGTGAGACCCTGGTACCCGGTAGGGCCGTGCGACCGAGTAAAAAGTGAGCCTTAAGGTGCTTAGCCGCCGCGAGTCGAGTGGTCTGGGCCTTCCTCTTCATGCCGGGCGTGGGGCTGGCGCAAGAGACGTGCGGAATTAGCCATGATGCCGAGATCGGGGATCGATTGGGCGGCGGCGGCGAAGATGGGGGGTAAGATGCCGAAGGCCGCCAGCGATACCCCTACCGTGTTGAAGGCGATGGTAAAGCCGAGGTTGCTGCGGACGATCTGCATAGTACGGCGGGCGATCCGCACGGCTTCGGGGACCAGTGCCCAGTCGTCGCGCATCAATATCAGGTGAGCGGCCTCCATCGCCACTTCGGTGCCCACGTTCCCCATCGCGATGCCGACGTCGGCTTGGGCCAAAGCAGGTGCGTCGTTGACCCCATCGCCCACCATCACTACCCGGTGTCCTTCGGCTTGGTAGCGGCGCACGACCGCGATCTTTTCTTCTGGGAGGAGGTTCGCCCGGTAGGCGATGTCGAGCTTCTCGGCCAGCGCCTGTGCGGTGGCTTCGTGGTCGCCAGTGAGCATTTCTACGGTGGAGAAGCCGAGTGTTTTAAGATTTCGTACGTTCCAGACGGCATCAGATCGCAGTCGATCAGCCGCTGCTAGCACGCCTTCGAGCTCGCCATTCACCAAGAGGTAGAGCAGGGTCTTTCCCTCTTTTTGCAACTCCCTGACGCGCTTCGGTACGGTTTGGCCGTCGAGCACACGGTGGCTGCCGACGGTCACCTCCTGTGTGCCGAAGCGGGCCCTGATCCCGAAACCGGGGAGGGCGCTGAAGGTGTCGGGAGGGGAGAAGCTGAGACCCTTCTCGTCGGCGGCCCGTCTTACAGCTTCAGCGAGTGGATGTTCGGAGTCCTGTTCGGCCGAGGCGGCGCAGGTGAGAATAGCCTCTTCGGTGTGGGTTCCTAGGGACACGATATCGGTGATTTCGGGAGTGCCGAGCGTCAGTGTGCCGGTCTTGTCCACCAAGAGCACATCTGCGCGCGCGAGCGCTTCGAGGTGCCTGCCGCCTTTGATGAGGAGCCCCTGTTTGGCAGCTGCACCGATCGAGGCGAGCATCGCCACGGGGGTCGCCATGGCAAATGCGCAGGCACAGGCGACCAAAAGCACTGCAGCGGTGGCCAGGGGATCGCGGCTCAGTACGAAGGTCAGAGCCGCTACACCCGAGATGACCGGTAGGTAGTAGCTGGCGACTCTGTCGGCGAGCTGCTGGGCATCGGAACGGCCGGTTTCGGCCTCCTCGACTAGCGTGATGATGCGCCCGAATGTCGTCTGCTCACCCCTCCGCCAGACTTCGATTCTCAGGCTACCGAGCTCCGCCAGGCTGGCGGCGAACACCTCTGTTCCCGGCCCCACCTCGACCGGCATCGATTCGCCGGTGATGGTCGACTGATTGACGGTGGCAGCTCCTTCGATCACGACGCCGTCGACGGGGATGCGATCTCCAGGGCGCACCACTACGATATCCCCGCGCTGGACCTGCTCGATAGGAAGGGTCTGTTCCACACCGTTCCGAAGCACCCGGGCGTTCTGGGGCGCCAGCTTGGTGAGATCCTTGATGGCCTGCCGGGCGCGCGTCATGGTGAAGTGTTCGGTGTAGTTGGCGACGCGCATAAAGAGCACGATGACGATGGCAGCCGAATACTCACCGACCAGCATGGCCGCGGTCACCCCCAAGGTCATGAGCGTGTGGGCGATGATCTGGCGCCGTAATGCGGCCTCAACGACCTTACGAAAGACGGGATAGCCGGCCCCGAGGACAGCGAGCAGCCAGGCGAACCAGGGGAGCCGGTCGTCGAGCCGGTCGAACAGTCCGAACCACTCCGCCACGACCACCAGCATCAAGAATGCGGCGATGAGCCAGGCGAACGGCCACTCGGCTCTCGTTGTGAGGTCGGCATTGTCTGGCCCAGTACCTGGGAGCGAACAGCCGTACCCTTGTTTGGTCACGGCCGCTGTCAACTCACTGATCGTGACCAGCGCCGGATCGAACGTGACCTTCGCTCGTTCTGAAGCGAGGGATACCTCGACCGCGTGAACGCCGGAGACGCTACAAAGCGCTCTTTCGACCTGTCTGGTGCAGTCGGCACAGTCCATCCCCGTTACGCTGAGGAGGGTGGTTCGGTTCGGCACGGCTACGATCCTTTGGGATCGCGGATCAATCGCGGTCTGGCGAGTTGAGCTCGAGACCGGGATCGAACTCGAAGTCACGAAATAGTTCGGCGTCGTCTTGCTGATGGGCAGTTCGTGGTGCGCTCCGCTTCGGCAGCACGTTGCTCAAGAGCACCAGAGCGGCCCCGACGACCACGCAACTGTCGGCTAGATTGAACACGGGAAAGTTGAAGTTTGGCACTTGGAAGTGGATGAAATCGACCACGTATCCGAGTCTCAGGCGATCGATCATGTTGCCGACAGCGCCGCTGAAGATCAGCGTCAAGCCGAGGAGGGGCAATGCGGGGAGCCGTCGGCCGTTTACCAGTAGATAGACCAGCAAGACGGTGGCCACCGCGGCCGAAAGGAGCCCCAACAGCAAGGTGCCGTCGAGGGTCAACGAGCCGAGTGGGACCGACAGGTCGCGAAGCATGCCGAAGGCCGCACCGTTGTTCTGGACGTAGGTGAGGGAGAAGCCGAGCCCGAGTGGAAACTCATGGCCCAGACTGAAGCTACCCTTGACCCAGAATTTGCTGATCTGATCGGCGGCGATAAGGACGGCGGCAAGCAGCAGGAACATGATTCTTAGTATACGGGCGGGATTCTTTCTATATGTCGTGTACGGCATGCCGGCCCGAAGTTCGTTCGGAGGCTATGGACTGGGGGTTCTTCTCGCTCCCTCAGCGTAGCGCGGCTGTAGAGGCGGAGCCAGTATAATACCTTGCATACGAAGAATACGCGGGGCGTTTAAGGTGAACTATCGAAAGCAGCGCCTCGTCTGTGTCGGTATCCGACTCGCCGTAGCCAGATTGAGCGATTATCGTAGAAAGTTAGTGAGAACATGTCGACCACACTTGAACGGATCCGGGAACGTTTTACTCGGTTGTCGGATAGTGAGATTCTGCTCCGCCGGTTCGGCGAGGTCCTTTTCGATAAAGCGGCCCCAGAATTTTTGGAGGCGTTCGACTGTGACGGCCTCTTCGCTATGGCGGTCAGTGGCCTCTCGCTGTTGCAAGATCGCGGTGACAGGAGCATTCGGGTGCGCGTCTTCAACCCCAGCTTCCCAGCCGACGGGTGGGAGGGACCCTATACCGTCCTCATGCTCGCTCTCGATAACCGGCCATTTATCGTCGATTCTGTAAGGGCCGAACTGCGCCGGCAGGGATATGAGCTCTATCACCTCCTCCACCCCATCTACAGCATCGAGCGTGACGAAGCGGGTGTGATCACCAACCTCGAAGATCATAGGCGCAAGGGGAAGAACGAGGCCTTCGAACTCTACTTCGTGCAAAAACAGGAGGACGAACGTGCCCTGAAAAAGCTCGAGCAGGCCGTAACCGAGGTGCTCGAAGACGTGGTCTTGGCCACCGAGGATTACCAGGCCATGCGGGAACAAGGGAGCAGGTTGGGTGATTACCTGCGGCAGCTGCGGCGGATGAGCGCTCAGGGGTACTACCGAGACCGGGCTGAAGAGCTCGAGGAGTACGCCGCCTTTCTGGATTGGCTCGACGACGACCATTTCGTCTATCTTGGGTACCGCGAGTACGATATCCTCACCCGCGACGAGGTTCCGTACCTGCAGTTGACCGAAGGGAGTGGGCTCGGCATCCTCCGTAAGACCGAGAAGAGCGCTTACCGGGAGCCGGTGCGGCTGGCCGATATCTCTGAGGGCTTGCGTGAGCGGGTGACAGGTGGACGGCTCTTGATCGTAACCAAGACCAATGCCGAGTCGAGTGTGCACCGCCCCGCGCGGATGGATTACATCGGGGTCAAGAAGTTGTCCCATAGCTGGCAAGTCCGAGGGGAGCAGCGTTTGCTCGGTCTCTTTACCTCCAAGGCGCTTTCGACGCCCGTCGAAGAGACGCCGATCCTGCGGCACAAATTGAGGCAGGTGCTCGAGCTCGACAATGCCGCTCCCGAATCACACGACTACAAGCAGATCAGCACCATCTTCAACTCGATGCCGCGCGGCGAACTCTTCTGGGCCGATGCCGGGAGCCTGCATCAAGAGATTCGTACCATCATGAGTCTCGAACAGGAACGGGGCGTTCGCCTTACCTCGCGCCCCGACCCGCTGGGGCGTGGTTTGGCCATTATGGTGATCATGCCACGCGACCGGTTCAACGCGGTGGTGCGGGGCAGGATACAGGAGCTCTTGGCCGACAAGCTTCGGGCGAGCCACGTCGACTACCAGTTGGCGATGGGTGAGGACGAGGCGCAGGTGCGGTTCCACTTCTTTCTGACCACCGAGATGACCCCTTTCGAGGTGGATATCAAGCTCATCCAGCGTGAGGTCACCGAGCTGATCCGCAGCTGGGACGATCACCTGGTTGAGGCGCTCGTCACCGAGGTTGGGGAGGCTGAGGGAAGAGGGCTTGCTGAGCGTTACCAGTTCGCGTTCGACGAGCGCTACAAAGCGTCTAGCAATAGCCGATCTGCCGTGCGAGACATCTTGAATCTGGAGCGGATTACAGGCACCTACCGGGTCGATCTGTTCAACCCGGTGGGGGTTGGAGGCGTGCATGGGGATGAGGTTACGCTCCTAAAAATCTACCACCACAGTCGGGGCTTGGTGCTCAGCGAGGTGCTCCCCATCCTCGAGAATCTTGGGCTCAAGGTGCTCGAGCAGGTCTCCTACCAGCTCGCCCCACGTGGAGCAAAGGGCATCGATGTCTTTCGGGTTCAGGACTTGGGTGGTGGGCGTCTCGACATACGCAACCACCGTCTGCGGCTGATCGAGGCGCTAGAGAGCCTATTAGAGGGAGCTTATGAGAACGATCACCTGAACCACCTGGTGCTCTATGCGGGACTGACGGTTCGCCAGGTACTCTTGTTGAGAGCCTACCAGATGTACTACGCCCAGCTCAGCACCGGAACGAGCCGGGGTTACATCGCCTCTACCCTCCTCAACCATCCCTCGATCGCCTGTCAGTTGTATCGCTACTTTGCCGCCAAGTTCGATCCCGGCTTTGAGGGGGAGCGCTCTGCAGAATCGGCACGCATCGCAGAAGAGCTGTCCGAGGCATTGGCGGCAGTCTCCTCGCTCTCAGAAGACCGTGTCTTGCGCGGCCTTTTCAACCTCATAGAGGCTACCCTACGGACCAATTTCTACCTGGGACGTGATCACATCAGCTTCAAGATCGCCTCGGCCGATGTGTTCGACATGCCTGATCCCCGCCCGATGTTCGAGATCGCGGTGATGGGACCGGGTATCGAAGGGACTCACTTACGTGGTGGGCGGGTCGCACGCGGTGGGGTGCGGTGGAGCGATCGTCCCGACGATTTTCGCTCCGAGATCCTGGGGCTTATGAAGACTCAGATGACCAAGAATGCCGTGATCGTCCCGGTCGGTTCGAAGGGGGGGTTCGTTCTCAAGCACCCCCCTAGCGATCGCGTGGCGTTGAGGGAATACGTTCGCATGAAGTACCAAACCTTTATTCGGGGCTTGCTCGATGTGACCGACAACATCGTGAACGGTCGCACGGTTCAACCCGACGGCGTCCTTTGCTATGACGATCCCGATCCCTATCTTGTCGTTGCCGCCGACAAGGGGACGGCTGCGTTCAGCGACCTCGCTAATGAGACCGCCGCCGAGTACAACTTCTGGTTGGGAGACGCCTTCGCCTCGGGCGGTTCCCAGGGATACGATCACAAGGCTGAAGGCATCACTGCCCGAGGTGCCTGGGAGTGTGTGGGCCGTCACTTCAGGGAGCTTGGGGTGAATGTGTTCGAGGATCCGATAACGGTGCTCGGCATCGGCGACATGTCGGGTGACGTTTTTGGCAACGGCATGCTCTTTACCGAAAAGATCCGGCTGCTCGCCGCTTTCAACCACCTGCATATCTTTCTCGATCCTGATCCCGATCCGCGTGCGAGCTACCGGGAGCGCAGGCGCCTATTCGAGCTCTCCCGCTCGAGCTGGCAAGACTACGACCGAGCGCTGATCAGCGCCGGTGGGGGGGTGTTCGATCGTGCTGCCAAGTCGATCCCTCTCAGCCCCCAAATCAGAGCGCTCCTCGGTCTCGAGAACGACGCTTTGAGCGGTCAGGATTTAATACATGCCCTACTCAAGATGCCGGTCGATCTTCTTTGGAACGGTGGGGTCGGAACCTATGTCAAGGCCAGTAGCGAGCGTAATGCCGATGTCGGCGACGCTGGAAATGACGCCGTGAGGATCGATGCGAGCGAGCTGCGGGCGCGTGTGGTTGGGGAGGGTGGAAACCTCGGTCTTACCCAACTCGCCCGCGTCGAATACGCGCGGGCCGGGGGTAAGATCAATACTGACGCCATCGATAATTCAGCCGGAGTCGATATGAGCGACCGGGAAGTGAATCTCAAGATTCTGCTCCAATCCCTGGTCGATTCTGGTGATCTCACCGAGGTGCAGCGCAACCGGCTCTTGAAAGACTGGACGTCCGAAGTCAGCAGTTTGGTGTTGCGCAACAACTACCATCAGTCGCTGGCGCTCTCGTCGGCTGAGCGGCGCAGTCGTCAGGATCTATCGCTCTTTGTCTCGCTGCAAGAGTATCTTTCCGAGCGGGGTGGGTTGCGACCACGGGTCGAGTTTTTGCCTACACACAAGCAATTTCTAGATCGTGAACGCGCAGGGGAGGGGTTGACTCGTCCGGAGCTGACGATCTTGCTGTCCTATGTCAAGCAGGGGCTCTATCGTCATCTACTCACGACCTCTTTTCCGGACGATCCCCGCTTCCAGCACTACCTGACTTCTTACTTTCCGACCGGGGTAAGGGAACGGTTCCCCGAGGCGATCGGTTCCCACCCGCTCCGCCGTGAAATCATCGCTACCCAGTTCACCAACACAGTGGTAGACATCCTCGGAATCTCCTTTGTACACCGGGGCATCAACGAAACGGGTGCGACGCCCGAGGAGATCATCAAGGCCGCCCTGGTGACGTTGGAGATCTTGGAAGCGCAGACGTTCCTCGAGGGGCTCTTCAACCTCGATGGTGAGGTGCCGACGGCGTTGCAGTACCATGTGCTCGACAAGATGGTCGCTTCGGTCGAGGCCATCGCCAACTGGATGCTCCTCAGCGATCTAACCATCGAACCGGTAACCGATTTCGTCTCCTTTTACCGCAAGCCACTTCGCAGCCTGCGAGGGGATCTTGTGAAGCTGTTACCCCCTTCTGAGCGGAGGAACTACCGTAGTGTCGTGAGGCGTTTGGAGCACCAAGGGGTCCCAACCCACCTCGCTCAGGACGTCGCCAGCTTCGACTACCTGGCGAGTGGCATCGGGGTGGTGGAGGCGAACCATAGCTCTGGCGTCGAGCTCAAGGTGGTCGCCAAGAGCTACTTCGTTCTGGGTGAGCGTCTGGGGCTCGGGTGGTTGCGGGACGGTCTGGTGGCGTTACCGTCGAAGGACAAGTGGGAGAAGATCGCTGTGAGCGGTTTGGTGATCGAGCTGCGTAGGGCCCAGCGCAACCTGGTCTGCCTTTATCTCGAAGCTCAAAAGGGTGACGAGTCCTTGAGCGTGAAGCGCTTTTTGGAGGCGGAGCTCGACCTCATTCGGTACGATCTGACGCTCAACGAGATACGCGAGGGAGAGATGCTCTCTTTGGCGAGTGGCAAGGTGCTCACGCGCCTCCTCTTCCGGGCACTCGAGCTCGCTAGTGTGCCGGCGCGGCCGATGGCGCTGGGATGATCCTTTGTGTTGCAGGCCAGCGTAGCCTGGACCTACCTACCTCCGTATCAATCTTGTGGCGGCTGCTGAAAAAAGCGTCTCAGGAGCCCGTCGAGTCTCAAAAGGCCCTGTTCGGTGGCGATGAGTCGTCTTCCCACCCGTCGGAGCAGCCCCTGCTTGAACGCATCCTCGAGGACCGGCCGGTAGCGTTCTTCGAGGTGTAGGCCCGTACGGGCTGCAAGAGTGTCGAGCTCTACACCGTGCCTGGTCCTCAAGCCGGTCATGAGCATCTCGAGAAGGTAATCCTCGGCTGTCACCGGCAGCACCTCGGCGGGTTCGCCCGCCAACCACGCCTTGATCACGTGGTTCTTGCGGCGCTCGCCGATCGCACCCCTAACCGGCAAGAAGCTCGCTGCCGAGGGGCCGAGCCCGAAGAAGGTCGAGCCGCGCCAGTACACCCGGTTGTGCACCGATTCGAAGCCGGGACGGGCGTGGCTCGAGACCTCGTAGCGCTCCAAGCCGTACCCGTGGAGAACGGTATGTGCCAATTCGAAGTCGTCTGCATCCCGGTCCTGATCGACGGTAACGCCGCGCCGTGCAAAAGGCGTTTGGGGTTCGATCGTGAGGGTGTAGACACTCAGGTGGGGTACGCCGGTTTGCGCCAGGGTATGGAGGTCTCGGGCGGTATCTTGTCCCGGCACGGCGGTCATGAGGTCGGCTGACACGTTGAAACCCGCTTCCAACGCCATGTCGATTGCTGCCAATCCCTCGTGGCCACGGTGGAGGCGTCCGAGGAAGCGTAATACATCGTCTTGGCTCGACTGCACGCCGATCGAGAGCCGGTCGAAGCCGAGCACCCCAAAGGTGTCGAGTCTGTTTCGATCGAACGTCAGCGGATCGGCTTCGAGCGTGGTCTCCTTTTTGGCGGGCCAACCCCAGGTACGCTCCAAGATGGCGATCACCGCTGCCAACTCGCCATCGCTCAGGTGTGAAGGGGTTCCCCCGCCGAAGTAGATGGTGTCGAGCTCCCCCCCAAAGTGTGCGTAGAGCGCTCCGGCTTCCTCTGTGAGCCTTTCGAGAAAGGCCGCGACCAACCCCTCGTTGCGGCGCATCTTGTGAAAGTTGCAATAGGGGCAGATGCTCGGACAGAAGGGGATGTGCAGGTAGAGCGAGCGCGGCTCACTCACCGGCACTACCTGATGAGAGGGCTCTTTCACAGGCATCCCTGCCGATCGACCGGAATGCTCGATCAACGGCCCTCTCGGTTTGTTGCCCGCTGTATTCTCTGTTTCGGACAGACCAGCGGGGCAAATCACGCCGCTCTTCGCGGTAATACCGGGCATAGAGCCCGCTAACGGTCTCGGTTTCTTGGTGTTAGCGTGTCTCACCAGCCAAGAGGGCTTCTGTGGCAGCCTGGGCCTCGTCGAGCGCTTCTTGTGGTGTCGCTTCTTGCAAGACCGCTTTTACGATCGCCTGGCCGAGGATATCGAAGCGGATCTGTTCCCACTCCGGCAGGTTCGGTTCGAAGCGGGCAGCGGGGAGTTGGTCGATGATGGCGCTAAAGTCGGGGTTGTCGTCCAGGTAGAGTTCGAAGCCGGGTTCCATAGCGGCGGCGTTGCCGAGCGGAGCGTATCCGGTGGCGGTGGCGAAGACGGCGTTGATCTGAGGTGCGATCAGGAAATTGATGTATTCGGCAGCCGCATTTTGATCCTCGCTGGAAGCGGTGTTGAAGACCAAAATGTTGGTGCCCTGGAAGACGCTGGCGCCGATCGTACCCGGGTTCCGGCCCGGCATGGTTGCCAAGCCTACATCGAACTCGGCAGCTCGCAGGTAGAAGCGGTAGCCGGCGGTGGTGTCGGTGGCGAAGCCGAACACGCCGGTGGCGAAGTTCTCGTTGATGAAGCTCCCGTCGGTGATCGGTCGGGCGATGCCGAGTTCGTGTACGAAGCTAACCAGCAGCTCGAGCGCCTCGACACCGGTCTCGCTATTGAGCGTGAGGTTGCCTGCATCATCGAAGTACGAGCCACCGAGCGTCCAGAACCAGTCTTCATAGGTGGCCAGGTCGCTCGGGCGGAACCAGTAGACCGGTTCGCCGTAGGTTGCGGTGAGAACAGAGGACGCAGCGATGAACTCGTCGACGGTCGTGGGTACGCGAACGCCGTCTTCGTTTTCAGGGATGCCGGCTTCCGCCAAGGCGTCGGCCGACTCGAGTAAGAGGTCGCGGTTGTAGTAAAGGACGTGCACCGACTTGTTGAAAGGGATTCCGTAGAGCGTGCCATCCCACCTCACGGCCTCGACGAAGTTGTCGTAGAGGCCTTCAGCACTCACGCCGATCGACTCGAGATCGCTGACCACGCCGGCAGCGAGGTAGGTGGCGATGTTGTTCTCAAAGCCCTGTGCCAAGACGGGTAGTTCTCCCGCGGCAGAGGCGGCCAGGATCTTGGTGGAGAGATCGCGATAACTGCCCTGGCTGATAGGCTTTACACAGATCTGGCCGCGGTTTGCCCGATCGAACTCGAGCGTCAGGTTCTCGAGCGCCTCACGGGGCGCCCCACTGCGGAAGCCGTGCCAGAACTCGAGCACTTGTGGGCTTTCGTTGCAGAGGGTTTGGATCTCCTCTTCGACCGTTTGGCCTAGGGCAGCCCCGGAAGCAAGCAGCACTAGCAGGAACGTGACGCAGGCGAGCAAGACCTTTTTCGTGAAGACCTCGATCATGATGTTCTCCCTATGATTGCGACCTTTCGAGTCGATTGAGCGCACCATCGATTCTGAAAGAGCGTGTGAGCTCTCAACCGCTTGGAACGTCATCATATCAACGTAACCGCCGTGTGGTTCCGTTTCGCAGTACCCACCCACCCCCTCTATGCACGGTAGATCGCTATTTCAACCCCGATCGCGCGATGCCTTGGATGAACTGCTTCTGTACGAAGAAGAAGCCGATGATGATAGGTAGGATGGCGAGTGTAGAGGCAGCCATCAGCTGGCTGTAGTCGGTCCCAGACTCCTCGACAAAGAAGCGCAAACCGACCTGGACGGTGCGCATGTGCTCGCTGTTGGTAACGATCAGCGGCCAAAGGAGTGCGTTCCAGGCACCCAAGAAGGCGAAGAGTGCATAGGTCAGCAGGCCGGGGAGGGCTAACGGTAGGGCGATCTGCCAGAGTTGAACCGACCAGCCGGCACCATCGATGCGTGCGGCGTCGAATAGCTCTTGTGGCAACGTGAGGAAGAACTGGCGCAACAAGAAGATGCCGAAGGCACTGGCCACGAAGGGAACGATCAAGGCGTAGTAGGTGTCGATCCAATCCAATCTCGCCAGCAGTACGTAGTTGGGGATCAGCAGGACTTCGCCCGGGATCATCAGCGTGCCGAGGATCAAAATGAAGATCACCTCGCGTCCCCAGAAGGGGATACGCGCCAGGGCGAAAGCCGCCATGCTGGCCACCCAGAGGCCGGCGAGAACTTGGATTACCGCGGTGAAGGCGGAATTGAAGAAGTAGCGTCCGAAGGGGGCGGCGTTCCAGGCCGAGAGGTAGTTTCGAAAGAGATATGAAAGCGCCCCCGGCGCGATGTCGTCGAAGCTGATGCGGTTAGAGCGCCGCGCACTCCGAACTCCATCTGGGGCTAGAGTACTCGACACGAAGGAACTCTCTTTGGGAATGCGCAGTTCGACCGGGAGCCGGCTGTAGCGTTCGGTGCCGGTGTTGGTGAGGTGGATGCGGTAGAGGTTCCCGTCACCGGTTACGGTCACCGGGTCGGTCTCGATGAGGGTGTCGTCGCTGAGGGGAAAGCTCAGTACTCCCAAGGGTTTGGGTATGGTGACGCTCACGCCCGCGCCCTCTTCCTCTTCTTGCAGCACGATCTCGAGGGTGACCGAGCGTCCGGGGAAAAACCCCCCGAGAAGGCCACCTATGAGGCCGGGGCGTCCCTGTGAACCGAGACGGTAGGCGGCGGACCAGTTTTGGGGTCGCAACTGCTCGGGGAGCAAGACCGGTACGATCGACGAGGCCTCTCGCTGCGTTTTGAATGAGGTGGATAGCATCCAGTAGAACGGGAAGACCATGGCGACCGCGCCGATCGAGAGCAGCAGGTAGATGCTGAGGCGGCTGCCGAACTGGCGGAAGCTCATATCGCCTCGCGATCAGCGCCCTGTAGGCGGGTAAAAATGCGGCGTTGCAAGAGCGTCAGGGCCAGGGTGAGCACGAAGAGGATAAAGGCGAGGGCGGAAGCGTAGCCGAAGTCGAAATCGCGGAAGCCTTTGAAATAGAGGTACATCACGGCCGACAGGGTGTCGTTGAGTACGCCTCCGGTCGGGGTCATGATAAAGATCTGCGTAAAGACGTTGAGTGAGCCGATCAAGCTGATGATGAGGACGAAGAACGTGGTGGGGGAGAGCAGCGGCCAAGTCAGGTAACGAACCTGTTGCAGCCAGCTGGCCCCGTCGATGCGGGCCGCTTCGTAGTACTCGCGGGGGATCGCCTGGAGGCCGGCGAGGAAGATCACCACGTTGTAGCCGAGGAAGTGCCAGATGCTCATGAGCATGATGGCGCAAAGGGCCACGCTGGGACCGGCCAGGAACTGCGGTAAAGAGAGGCCGAGGGGTGCCAAGAGCAGCTCGAATAGCCCGTCGGGATTGGCCAACCACCGAAACCCTTCCAGGCCGAGCACCCAGTTGAGGAGCCCGACGTTTGGGTTGTAGATCCAGCGCCACACCGCAGCTGCTGCTGTGAGGGCAGTGATATAGGGCAAGAAGTACACGAGCCGAAAGAGTGGGAGGCCCTTGATGCGCTCATTCAACAAGATGGCGACGAAACCCCCGAGAAAGATGCTGATGGGGACGGTACCTACCACATACCATGCGGTGTTGGTAAGGGCTCGTAAGAAGAGCGGATCGCGGAAAGCGATGGCATAGTTCTCCAAGCCGACGTACTCGGCCGCCCCGAGATAGTTGAAGTCCTTGAAGAGGCTGATCCAGAACGCGTAGATGGCTGGGAAGTAGATCCAGACCAGCATCAGGAGCAGAGCGGGGAGAACAAACAGCCAACCGCTCAGGTGATCGAGGGTCTTCTCGCTGAGCTGCTCACGGGCGAAGCCGTAGATGCTCATCAAGCCTACGATCGATGTGAGCCCGGCCGCCACGAACCCGATAAGTGGGGGGTCAGGCGCGAACGTGAGCGAGAGGATCATCAGGGCGCCGGCGGTGGGTCCAAACCAGCGTGAAGGTCCCTGTTGCAGGGATCCGAGTAGCGCAAGCGATGCAGCTGCCAGGGCGACGAAAAAGATGGCCAGAGGTTCGAGGGTGGGTGTGGCTTCGGGCCCGAGGAGCTCGAGCAGGTAGATACCCGAGCACCCCAGCGCCGTGATGGTCACGAATAGGGTCGTGAGCCAAAGCGGCGTCTGCCAGCGCCCCACTTCGTTTCGTGAGGGTGGGAGGATGAGGGAGGCTTCGGGCCGTGGTTTCATCCGAGATTACTATAACGAACAGAGTAGGTGGGTAGTCATATCATCGGTACGACGGTTGCACGTTCAAGTGGGGGTTACCTGGTAAGCTACCGGGGCGAGAGGGGGTGTGCCGGCTGGGGGCTAGCCCTCATCCCGGCGCGTTTTTTCGAATCGAGATGCCGAATGCACGGCGGCGGCGGCCGCAGATTTTTGAAGCCGAGGTGCTGGCAGGTTTGGCACCGGTTGCGTTGGCCGAAGCGCGCGATGTGGGTCTACGCGCCGAACCGTTGCGTGAGGATGCGATCCACCTCCTGGCCAAAGGTGCCTTGAGGCTAGTCAAAGGCCTCCGGACCGTCAAGGCCGTCTACCGTCTCGACCACTTCGATATTCCCAGGCCCAAGGCGATGCTCGGTGACCAGCACTTCAGGCGTCTCGTGGCCACGGTCGGTGCCGTTACGCGTGAAGACGCGTTCCAGAGCTTCCGTTTCGGTGCTGCAGGTCGCGAGTCGAAAGTGATGCAGCGGCTCGCAGATGCCCTCCAGGAAGCGACCGGCCTCAGGTTCGACCCTGATGATGGGGAGCTTCTCTTGCGCTTTCGCCCTTCGCCGGAGGGTTCGGGTTGGGAGGTGCTCACCCGAGTCACGCCTAGGCCGCTTTCGGCACGCTCCTGGCGGGTTTGTAACATGCCCGGGGGTCTGAACGCCTCGCTGGCGGCGGCGATGAATCGGCTCTCGGGTACAGGCGACCGCGACCGTTACCTGAACGCCATGTGCGGTTCCGGTACCTTGCTGATCGAACGTGCCGAGATGGCTCCGGCCTCCCAGCTCACAGGCTGTGATCTCGACCGAGAGGCCGTGGCCTGTGCCCGGTGCAACCTCCAAGCCGCCGGGATGGTAGACCGCGTACGGCTCGTTCAAGAGGACGCGACGCGCCTGTCGCTCCCTGAGGGGGGCATCGACGTGATCACGGCCGACCTCCCTTGGGGTGATGCTGTGGGATCCCATCAGAGCAATCTGGATCTATACCCAGCTTTTTTAGAAGAGATGCGGCGCGTCGCCGCGCCCGCGGCACGTATGGTGCTTCTTACCCACGACATCAAGCTGTTTGAAGGCGTGTTGGCTGCTCAGCGGAGCTGGCGCGTTGTCGACGTGAGGCGTGTCTATCACGGTGGGCACTATCCGAGGATCTATCTGCTCCGGCCGGAGGCATAAGGCGAGATTCAGAGGCGTTGCCACCAAATAGTCATATAAGGTAATGAGGAATGGGTTATGAGTAATGCGTGAGACCATTGCGAGAGAACACGCATATTGAGTTCGCTTTGACCATGCGAACGTAACGGGTGGTGAGCCGAAGCGCGAATTTCGCAACGTCCATTACCCATCACTCATCACCTTATCCGTTATTTACGTAGCTGTTGCGGAAGATTGGCGTATCCGCAAACCTTCGTAGCACCCATTACCCATTACCCATGACTCATCACTCATCACCTTCAGGCACTACCGTGGGCAGCGCACATCTTTACTGGTGGCTTCCCCATATGCTAGACTCTTAAGGCTCTCGTCTTGGTATAAGGCGGCTCGAGGTGGTACTTGACTATGGCAAAGGTCTGTTCGATTTGTGGCAAGAGGCCGATTGTACGAAATGATGTCGTACAAAGCGGTAAGGCGAAGCGTGAGGGCGGTGTCGGCAAGAAGACGACCGGCATCACCAAAAAGTGGAAGTCCCCCAACCTTCAGCGGGTCAAGGTCTGGCGCAACGGTGCAGCGCGCACCATGCGGGTCTGTACCTCGTGTATCCGTGACGGTAAGACGCTGGCGGCCTGAGGATCTCAAACTGAGGAAAAGCTGAGCGAGGTCGGGTTAGCGGGGTGCGGGGCTCGCGGCGTAGACTCAGATATGCGTAGTGCTCTGGCGGAGGTGGACCGGTGACGCCTGGCAACGACACTCCCGAGGTCACCGCCGTCGAGACGGTGTGGCGTAACCCCTGGGTGCGGTCGATCACCTATGTCGGTGCGTTCATCTTCGTCTTCTGGGTATTGTGGCGCTTTCGCGCCGGGTATACCTTCGCGTTGCAGGTCGGTCTGATCGGTTTTGTCATTGCCTATATCCTCAATCCGATCGTCGAGTTATTGGAACGGATCCGCTTGCACCGGACCCTGGCGGTGGTGCTCGTCTACCTGCTGCTGCTGCAGCTCTTCGTGCTCGGGTCGCTGCTCATCTCGCAGGTAGTCACCGAGACCCGGCGTTTTATCAACCTCATCCCGACCGCCTTCGACAACATGAGCACCTATGCCGAGGAATTCTCGATCTGGTTCTACGGGCTGATCGACCGCCTCCCCCAGTTTCTATCCGACCGCTTTGGGGTCGAGACCACCAACGATGAGGTCTCTCAGCAGGTACAGGAGCAACTCACCAATTTGCTGGCGCGTGCTGCCGAAGGGGTAAACGCCCTCCTCGAACGTTTGATTACCGGTGGCCCCAACCTCCTCTTGACCGGTGCCACCAGCCTTATTTCGGCTACCCTGCAGATCTTCTTGATTTTGCTGGCCAGCGCCTACTTCCTTTACGATTTCCCGAAGTTCACAAGCAACTTTCGCCGCTTCGCTCCGCTCCGCTGGCGTGTTTTTTACGACGATGTCATCGCCAAGGCGGACCGGGCCGTGGGCGGATACCTGCGGGGCCAGCTCTTGATCACGACCATTCTCGGATTCTTGATATGGATCGGTTTGAGCCTCATCGGGGTGCCGTTGGCGCTGGCGATCAGCTTCCTTGCAGCCGTCTTCAACCTGGTCCCCTATCTCGGTGCGATAATCGGTGTGACGCCTGCGGTGCTGCTCGGTTTTACCACCGACGGCCCGTTTTCTCCCTTGTTGACATCATTCTTGGCGATTGCTGTCTTTACCATCGTCAATCAGCTAGAGGGGAATCTCCTGGCCCCACTGATCCTTTCGAGGAGCGTCAACCTGCACCCGGTGACGGTTTTGTTGGCGATCATCACCGGCCTCGGCCTGTTGGGCTTTGTGGGGGCGCTGCTAGCCGTGCCCGTAGTAGCTCTCAGCAAGGTGATCCTCGAAGAATATCTGCTCAAGCGCCCTGCGTTTCAGGTTCCCGATGCTCAAGCGCCACCCTATGAGCCAGAGCCTTCCGGTGAGGAGCTGGTCGAGGAGGAGTGAGCGGCCGAACCTCTGATCCGGCATAGCCGGACCGGGAAACGGGGCTTTGCGCGGCACTTTGTGCGGCACTTTGCGTGGCACGGTGTGAGCCGTTCGGTGTGAAGTCGATCACATTTGTGGTGTAAGACGGCCCCTTGTGCAGTGGGAGGTTTGGATCGGGTCGTAAGCTCCCAGCTAAACGCGTTACACTGACTCCGTGGCGAGCAAGGGTAAGGCTGGAAAGAAATCTGGAAGGCGAAGCAACCAGTTGGATCTCGAGGCCATCGGTCTGATCCTGTTGGCGCTCGGGGTGTTCGTGTTGGGCTTTTTGGTCCCCGTGGTGCCGACGGGAGAGCTGGGTCAACGCCTCCGAGACGCAGTCTTGTCTCGGATCGGTTGGGGGGCGTATGGACTCCCTTGGCCCGCCCTGGTGCTGGGTGGCTTGTTTCTGCTCAGGCGCAATCCCCGGACGTGGCCGCGAATGTTGGTGGGTTACCTCGTGTTGGTCTTCGGTCTCTGGGGACTGTTGATGCTCGGTGCGACGCGTTACAGCGGTGTTTGGGGAGCAGCGCTTCGCCGCGCGCTCAGCGGTGGGGGGTGGCTCGCCTTCTTCCCCTTTCTCTTCTTTGCCACGCTCGGTTTTGAACTGATCATGGCTTGGCGTCCTACGCGTATCTTCCGGTCTGCTGCCATCTTGTCGATCGAACTGGCCAAGGATGCTCTCAAGGCCGGTTGGTCGCTCCGTCGGCGCATGAAAGACCGGGCCTCCTTCTACGCTGACGTTGCACTCGTCAAGGGGGCGTTGGCAGAGCTAGACCGGGATCTATTGGCTTTGATGACTCTCTATCCTGGCAGCGCTGAACTCGGCAAGTGGCGCAAAGCCCTCAAGGCTTCGCATGAGAGCTTGCGGAATCCGGATAGGGGGGAGTTCGAGGACGCACAAGCCAATCTCTCGGCTTGGCAGAGTGCGGTGGTCGATTTCGCCCGGGATCGTGCTATCGACCTACAGACCCACTTTCAGGCGGAGGGGGTGGCGAACTTCTTCGAGTGGTCCCAAGGGCTCAGGGTACAGCTCGAAGACCCCATCGGCGAGACCAGTCGTCTTGGACGCCAATTAGACGGATTACGCAACACGCTTGCGCTCGATCTCACCGGGCTGGTCACGCGGCACCAACGCCTGTTGCATGAACGCGACGTGACGGTTGTCGCT
The DNA here is from genome assembly GCA_020354625.1 of Trueperaceae bacterium. Lineage (GTDB taxonomy): Bacteria > Deinococcota > Deinococci > Deinococcales > Trueperaceae. Next base: position 3,207,750 of record CP070651.1, on the reverse strand, counting down.
CTGCCCGAATTACGGCCGCGTGAATTGGCCAAAGCCTCCTCTCGTCACGCTGAGCGCTTGCTCGAGTACCAGCAGATCTCGGCTGACGCGACCGGGCTCGAAGCCGATGCCGATCTGCTCGAGGTCTGGCGTGAGCTCAGCGGCCGGTTTCTGCGGCTTTGTGGTGAGTTTCCTCAAGCCGAGCCGCTCGAGACGTTTGAGGAACGTTTGATCCGGGAACTCCGTAGTGAGGGTCGGAAGCAGCTCATGGTCTTCGAGGAATGGCAGCGGGAGCTCGACGCGGTCGAGATCGATCTCCGGAAGCGAGATGCGGTTGTGTCGGGGGGCATCGCAGCTGTGGGCGGCCAGGAGATCTCGCCACCGGGTGTTGCGGTCGGTGGACACGACCCGTTCGAGCGCTACGCTGCTGCCGACGGGGGTGGGATCGACGCAGACTTTTTCGAGATGCCGCTAGAGGGAGAGGTTCGGTTCGAGGGGCTCGATGCCATTGACGCCGCAGGCGGATGGGTTGTTTCTGAACCAGGTCTGGTGGAAGCCGCTGACGAGGATGAGTCGCTCGAGGAGGGTCGGGCGCCGGAAGTGGTCGAGTTTGGAGGTATCCCGATCCAGCTCCCTAGTTTCGAACACCTCGATCCGTCGGAGCAGCAGAATGAAGACCCGGCCCAGCTGGCCAAAGAGGTACAGGAGCGCGTGCGCAAGATCGACGAAACGCTCTCGAACTTTAGTCTCCAGGGTCGGGTCGTCGCTTCGGTGCGGGGTCCTACAGTCACCCGCTTTGAGGTCGAACCCGCCCCAGGAGAGAAGATCAGCCGTTTTGCCAATCTGAGTGACGATTTGGCCTTGGCGATGGCGGTTGGCAGCGTTCGAATCGAGGCGCCCATCCCAGGTAAGAGCGTTATCGGCCTCGAAGTCCCCAACGCCAGGCGCGACCTCATCAAGTTTCGCGAGGCAGCGGAGTCGGTGGGCTTCCGGCGCAGCAAGGCGAGGCTGCCCCTGATTCTCGGCAAATCGATCGACGGTGAGATGGTCATCAAGGATCTGGCCAGGATGCCCCATCTGCTCATCGCAGGTTCGACCGGTTCTGGAAAGTCGGTCGCGGTCAACACCCTGATCGGCAGCCTGCTCTACAAGTTTCTGCCGACGGAGTTGCGTTTTCTCATGATCGACCCCAAGATGGTGGAGCTGACCCCCTACGACGGTATCCCACACCTCTTGCGCCCAGTAGTGACCAACCCGAGCGATAGTGCCGGTGTGCTCCTCGGCGCGGTGGCTCATATGGAGCGGCGTTACAAGATGATGAGCAAGATCGGTGCCAAGAATCTCGACCAGTACAACGAGAAGGCTCGCAATCTCGACTTGCCACAGATGCCTTTTATCATCGTCATCATCGACGAGTTGGCCGATCTCATGATCACCAGCCCCAAGGAAGTCGAAAGTGCCATCATGCGTCTTGCCCAGATGGCGCGAGCGACGGGGATGCATCTGGTGCTGGCGACGCAGCGCCCCAGCGTCGATATCTTGACCAGCCTGATCAAGGTGAATGTGCCGGCGCGCATCGCCTTTGCCGTTAGCAGCGGTCACGACTCGCGAACCATCCTCGACTCCATGGGTGCCGAGCGCCTGGTGGGGTTGGGGGACATGCTCTTTTACCAGCCGGGTATGGTCAAAGCAGCGCGGTTGCAAGGGCCCTTTATCAGTGAGTCGGAGATCGCCAACTTGAGCGGGTTCTTGCGCAGGCAGTACTTCGACGATGAGTTTGTCGAGGCGTATGGCGACGACTTCGACCCTCCGGTGGTGTCCGAGGCAGAGGGAGAAGGTCTCATCGATTGGAACGACGATAAGCTGAGGTCTGCTGCTGAGCTTGTCATCGCTGAAGGGCACGCCAGCGTATCGAGGTTGCAGCGACGCCTCAGCGTCGGCCACGCTCGAGCCGGCAAGCTCATGGACTCCCTCGAAGCGCTCGGAGTTGTGGGGCCACACCTCGGTAGCAAACCCCGCGAGGTGCTGGTGGCCACCGAAGAGCTGCCGGAGATCTTTGGGAAATAAGAACGGTGATCAGGGAGTAAAGCAGGTATCATCTGGTCATAGACAAAGTCAGTGGGTGAAATACTGTCCTGTATTCCGTTTCTTGGATGATACCTGCTTACGTAATTATGGCAACCGCTTTAGTAATGAGCAATGCGTGGGCCAACTTCGAACGAGTGGGTAGGACGGGGTCGTCTTTCTCGCCAGAACAGCATAACAACATAGGCGAGAACCCTTTTCGTCCCCATCAATTTTGAGACCCGGTAGCTCAAGTCGAGGGTTGGGATGGCGGTAACGGTATGGATCACGATCTGATGTTGGCAGCCGCTTCGCTCGCGCCCTCGTTGTCGCTGGTACAGAGAGCACACGGTCCATCTGTTGTCTGTTTTGTCCTCATCTTGTACAGGTTGAGGCATGTAGTATAGGGAACTATGAGGCTGCTGCTCTTCTACCTTGTGCTGCTCGTCGCACAGGGTTTTTTGTCGGCAGTACTCGGTCCCTGGCCTGCGCCCGATCTGTTTTTGATCGGGGTGCTGACCTTGCTTCGGCGCCTGAGCCCTTGGCAGCTTGTGGCGGTCGCTTATGGGGTAGGTCTGTTTCAGGACTTGGTGGGACACGGTGAGTTGGGGCTTCACGCCTTCGGCTTGGCCGGCGGGGCGCTCCTGGCGGCCCTGGTGCGAGCGCAGCTCTCGCAACAGGGGGTGTTCGAGCGCTCGGTGGTGATTTTGGCTGCAGAGGTAGGCAAGTGGCTTGCGGTAGGTGGTCTGTTGCTCTGGCTCAGCACAACGCCGGAGGCCTTGCTAAGGAGCCTACCGGTGGCCGCGCTCGAAACGGTCTTTACCGTGCTGGTCGGTGTCTGGCTCTTATCGGTCGCTGAGCGCTTCGTCAAGCGTCGCTCGGTCATGCGAAAGGAGTTGTTGTGACAACGCGTCTCCGCTTTTTGCTCGCTGCTCTTCTGACCAGCCTCGTGCTCTTTACGGGGCGCCTCATGTATTTGCAGTTGGCGATGGCTGAGGAGTTTACCGTCCTAAGCGAACAGAACTTTTTGGAGGAGCGGCGTATTTCGCCCCTGCGAGGTCGAATTCTGGCGCGGGACGGGACGGTGTTGGCAGATAACCGGGTGGCTTACGATCTCATGTATTGGGGTGGGGCGATCGAGAATTGGGAGCGTTTGGCATACCTGCTGAACCTTGCAGGAGAGCCGCGCGGCCCCGATCGGAGCAAGCCGGATGAGCGTCGCAACGGAGCGGTTCTGGCTTGGAATATCCCTGACCGGTTCATCCCGGCGGTCGAAGAGCTTGCCGCTGGACAGCCGAACCTGTATCTACGCGAACGTGTAGAGCGGACCTACCCGACCAACCTCGCGGCCCAGGTCGTCGGCTATACCAGCGCGGCCGATTCCGAGCGTTTCCCAGGATACGGCAATGACGATCTGATCGGCATCATGGGCATCGAGGCGAGCCAGGAGCGGGAGCTTTTCGGTTCACCGGGCATGAAGCTCGTCGAACTCGATAACCGCCGTGTGGTATTGCGGTCGCAAGAACTCTTGCCGGCCCAGCCGGGTAAGGATGTGGTGTTGACGCTCGATCCCAGGTTGCAGCGTCTCGCCGAGGATACCTTGCAAAATGCGCTTTCCTACGTCAACGAAGACAGGGCCCGTTACGATGTAGAATTCGAAGAGGTCATCAGGGGAGCGTTGATCGCCTTGGACCCGCGAAGTGGTGAGATCTTGGCTATGGCGAGCCTGCCTACGTTCGATCAGAACCTGTTTACCAAGCGTCCAATCGATGCCGAAAAAGTGAATCCGCTGCTCAACGATACCTTGAATTTCCCTCTCAGCAACCGTGCTGTCGAAGCCTATCCTCCGGCCTCGACTTTCAAATTGGTAACGAGCTCGGTTCTCCTTGAAAGAGGCTACGTGAAAAGTGATAGCCTTTTGCCTTGCTCTGCGAGCTTTTCGTTGGGTGGCATCACCTGGAGGAATTGGCATCCTGGACACAAGGGGTCCTATACGGTCAAAGAGGCGATTGCCGATAGCTGCAACACCTATTTTTGGCACGCGGTGTCGAACACCCCGAACGCCACCAAGGGTTGGGGTCCTTTCATCGAAGATCTCGTGAGGCGCGCGCGCGAATTCGGGTACGATGAACCGGTCGGGATCGGCGTGGGCGAGGAGAAAACGGGGCGGATTCCCGATAAGAGCTGGGTGGAGGCGCAACCTCAGTACCAGCACGGCTGGCTGCCCGGCTTCACGCTCAACACCGTGATCGGCCAGGGAGATGTGCTTGCGACCCCGATCCAAGTAGCGCAAATGATTGCAACCTTGGCGCTCGATGGGTTGCGAGTGCAGCCTCATCTGGTCGCGGCGACGGGGGGTGTGAAGATCGATCCGGAGAGTCACCAGATCCCCGGGCGTCACTGGAGCACGTTGAAAGATGGTATGCGACTGATGTTTACCGAATTTCCATCACGCTACATCATGGGTCCCGGCGTCTTTCCTATAGAGGTGGCGGGCAAGACCGGCACCTCTCAGACGCCGCGCGGTGAACCCTATACCCACTCCTGGTTCATGGGTTATGGCCCCATTGAGAGTCCCGAGTTGGCGGTAGTTGTGTTTGTTGAGTATGGTGGCTCGAGCTCGCGCGTTTCCGTGCCGATCGCCCGAGACTTTATGGCGGGTTACTGGGGGGTCGATCGATGAGAGCGCGCGGTACACGTGGTGGTATCTTGCTGAGCTTGGATTCAGGCGATACGCTGGAGAACTTGCCCGATACCTTGAACGATCATCAACATCTGCTCGAGAACAACATCGTGATCGAAATCGGCGACGCTGTTTCCTGGCCGGTGATCGATCTGATCGTGCAGAAGGTGGCCTCTGTGGGGGGGACGGTTTTGGAGGTGCGTCCGCCCCCAATCCTTTCGCAGGCACGCGGTGAGACGGTGATTGTGGCGAAGACGATCCGGAGTGGCGGACGCGTGGAATCGAGCGGTTCCGTAGTGGTCCTGGGCGATGTCAACGCCGGTGCAGAGATCATCGCCAATGACGATGTCATCGTGGTCGGTATCTTGCGTGGGGTAGCCCATGCCGGTGCAAACGGGAATGAGAACGCCGTGATTTGGGCGCGGCAGATCCTCTCGCCTCAGCTGCGCATCGGTGACGCGCTGGCACAAGCCTCAGGGATCGATAAGACTAGCGGTGGACCCGAAGTCGCTCACCTCCAAGATGGACAGATCGTTTTGCGTCCCTGGTAGGACCGTCTAGATGCCTTGCGCGGATCTGCGAGGTGGCGAGGGGCTAGGGTGAGAGTGATGGTATACCCGTCAGGCGATCTCGGCGAACATATTCCCAAGACCCAGCGTTCCTCCCGTGTCATCTCATGATGGGCCGAGAAGCCGTTCAACGTACCCCCGAGTTCGTTTGAAGGAGAAGCCAATGAACGAAGCCGTTATCGTCGCCGCCGTTCGCACGCCGGTAGGCCGCGCCCACAAAGGAAGGCTCAAAGATACCCGACCGGACGATCTGGCGGCGTTGGTGATCCGTGAAGCGCTGGCCAAGATTCCTGATCTCGATTTGGGGCGGATCGACGATGTGTTGATCGGGAACGCTCATCCCGAAGGGGAGGCGGGCTACAACCTGGCTCGAATTGCGACACAGATCGCCGGGTTACCGACCCGAGTCGCTGCTGCCACCATCAACCGTTTTTGCGCCAGTAGCTTGCAAACGATCGTACAGGGTGTGCATGCGGTTTCGTTCGGTATGAGCCGGGTGGTGTTGGCAGGGGGGAGCGATTGCACCAGTCGCGTACCGATGGGAGGGCACACCATGAGCATCAACCGTGCGCTCTACCGGGATCACCCAGAAGCGTATCACACCATGGGGCAGACCGCAGAGGCGGTAGCGAGGATGTTCGGCATTAGCCGGCGAGAACAGGATACTTTTGCCCTCAAGTCTCATCAGAAGGCGCTGGCTGCGTATCGGGGTGGGAAGTTCGCCGAGCAGCTCGTGCCGGTTCGGACGCGTGTGAAAGACGACCAGGGCGAGTGGGGTGACGTGACGCTTTTGCGCGATGAGGGGCCCCGGGAAGATACCGATCTAGAGAAGTTGGCGGCGCTCAAGACGGTGTTTGCAAGCGACGGTGCGGCCACCGTCACAGCTGGAAACTCGAGCCCACTGAATGACGGCGCAGCCATGACGGTGGTGATGTGTAGGGAAGAGGCGGAAACGCTGGGGGTGACGCCGCTCGTGAAGTTGGTGCACGCGGTGGCGGTCGGTGTCCCTCCGGAGATCATGGGCATCGGCCCCGTGCCGGCCATCGAGCGACTCTTGGCCGAGACGGGGATGAGACTGGCCGATATCGATCTCGTCGAGATCAACGAGGCGTTTGCCAGCCAGTGTTTTTACTGTCAACAGCAGCTCGGTATCCCGGACGAGAAGCTCAACGTCAACGGTGGGGCGATCGCCATCGGGCACCCGCTCGGTGCGACCGGGGCCCGCATCGCCGCAGATCTCTTTGCCGAGATGAAGCGGGGCGGCAAGGAGTTCGGCCTTATCTCGATGTGTGTAGGTGGTGGTCAGGGGATGGCGGGGCTATTCCAGCTGCTTTAAACCGTCTTTCGGTGGTCTTGGCAGCGCCAAGACCACCCGAGCAGAGCGAGTAAAAGCAGAGGCGTTCAGTCAGCGCAACAACTGCCCTGAAAGCCGGTTTAAAGCAGGTATCATCTGGTCATAGACAAAGTCAGTGGTTGAAAACCTGTCCTGTAGCCCGTTTCTTGGATGATACCTGCTTACATAATTTTGGCAACCGCTTTAAAGCAGGAACTCCAGTTACCAGGCCTCTCGCCTAAAACGTAGCTGGGAAGTTAACCACCTATCGCGACCATGGTGCGGGGGCGTTGGGTCGGTGTGGTAACCCCAGAAGCAACCTTCCTGTGTGCAGCGATGAGAAATGATTCTTGGATCGCGGCGACTGGATCGGCGGCTTGAAGGGCGGGTCTTAGATCGAGTTCCCGGTCTGTCAAGAGACAGGGTCTCAGTTTGGCGTCACTGGTGAGGCGCATGCGGCTGCATGTGCCACAAAAGGGTTCCGAGACGGGGTTGATGAACCCGATCGCTCCCTGCCAGCCGGGGATTTTGAAGAGCCGGGCCGGAGCGGCCGGATCCGTTTCGAGGGGCTCGAGCGACCCGAGACTCTCTTCGATCAGCGCCCTGATCTCTCGGCCGGGCATGAAGTGCTCTTTGTAGGTGTTGTGGTCAGCGTTGTTGAGATGCATATATTCGATGAAGCGGAAGTGAAAGGGATGGTGTTTCGTAAGCCTGGCCAGTGCAATGATCTCACCGTCGTTGATGCCGCGGACGATGACGGCATTGAGCTTCACGGGCGTCAGCCCGGCCTCGGCTACGGCTTCGATGCCCTGCCATACTTGCCGGATGGTTCCCCCCTTGGTCGCGCGTTTGAAGGCGTCCGGATCGATCGCGTCCAGGGAGATGTTGACTCGGTTCAGGCCCGCTTCCAGAAGTTCGGGCAGGCGTCTTTTCAGGAGACTGGCATTGGTGGTCAAGGCAACGTCTTCGATTCCCACCACTCGCCGGGCGTGTTCGATCATCTCGGGCAATTCCTTGCGAAGAAGCGGCTCCCCACCGGTGAAACGCACCGAGTTCATGCCGAGCCCAGCGCCGGCCTCCAGTACCCAAGCGACTTCCTGAACGGTCACGGTTCCGGTCGGATCGTTGAAACCTTCCCCCAAGGGGTCGCAATAGAAACATTTGTAGTTACAACGAGGTGTAACGCTGATACGCAGATCGCGCACGACTCGCCCATAGCGGTCTACCAGAGACCTCATATGTTAACTCCCTACCGTCATCAGTCGCATTCGACCGGCGATTCGGTGCCGGCGTTCGACTATCGTTGCACAATGGCCCTATGGTCGTCCACTATCACGGCAACCTGACACGATTCGTACGGTCGATTCGGGCCTACGCCCGGACTCGAGAGCTTTGAGCCCTCGCGTTCACGGCCGAGGGTTCATACCCCGGCACCACCGCCCGAGCGGTCCACCTTGCCAGTAGTGATCTTTGCCGGGATAGCTAGATAGGGCTTCCAGAAGCGTCTCGAGCGGTATACGGTATGCGAAGCGCGTGTTGCGTTGCCAGGTCTGTAGATGGTCACTCCACCCCTCCCGGTCGAAGGATTCCTCGAGTGCGCCTAGTCGTTCGAGATAGCTAAGGGCGCGGTTGACGGCTAGGTCGAAGAGCGTCGCTCGGTTCACGGTCTATCGTGTGCAGTCTGGCACGGTACGCGCACGACCGAACCAGGATCAGCCACGGCCCCTGACCTCGTAGCCGACCTGCTCGAGCGCTTCGCTACCACGCCTGAGCGCCTCTTCGCTATCGAACGCCAAACGGACCGCGCCGCCCGCTTCTCGTATGCCCAGTACTTCGATATCTTTGATGTTGACCTCGGCTTTCCCCAGTGCGCTGGTGATTTTGGCAAACTCGCCGGGGCGGTCGGGTACCGCGATCACCACTTCGTGGCGGGCAGGTAGCAGGCTGCGCTTTACGATGGGGAAGCTATCGCGGTGGCGCTTGGCCGATTCTGCTTGCCTGAGAAGGTTTTCGGGTTGCTCGAGCAGTGTTGCTAGGTTGTGAAGCTGGTCGGTGAAACTGTGTAGCGTTGCCTCGACCGCTTCCCGGTTGCCGACGACCATGTCACGACTCATCAGGGGGTTTCCCGAGGCGACGCGGGTGAGGTCGCGAAACCCGCCTGCAGCCAAGAGCATCATCAGGTCGTGATCCTGGTCTTCGGCCACGAGCCGGGTGAGTGCAACGGCGACGAGGTAGGGGACGTGGCTTACGGCAGCGACCAAACGATCGTGCTGAACGGGTGTGGTGGTAAGTGTTTTGGCTCCGAGATGGGTGATGAATTCCTGGACGCGCACCAAGGCATCTCGGGGGGTCGTTTCGGTCGGTGTGAGTACCCAGACGGCGTTTTCCAACAGGGCTGCATCGGCGTTTTGTACGCCGACCTTCTCGCTGCCTGTCATCGGGTGGCCACCGACGAAGCGGAGGTGCTGTAGGTCTTTCACTACATCCTGTTTGACGCTGCCCACGTCCGTGATGATGGTGTCACTTGTCAAGAAGGGTTCCAGGGTGGAAGCTACCGGGACCAGGGTTCTCACCGGCGTGGCCAGCACGATCAGATCCACCTGCTCGAGCCAGGGGCCGGCGGCGAGCTGGGCTTCATCGATTGCCCCCAACCCTCGGGCGGCGTCGAGCGCTACCGGGTCGAGGTCCATCCCGATGACATGCTCTGCCAGAAAACGTTGCCTGATGCCGATCCCCATCGAGCCACCGATGAGCCCAACGCCGACGATGGCGACAGTGTGAAAAAGAGCTGCTGGGCGCATCTGATCAGCTTACAGCGTTTTCCCCATCGCCTCGACCACGGCTTGGAGCTGCGTCATAAGCGCCCCGAACTCACCTTCGGTAAGCTGTTGCGCTGCATCAGACTTCGCCTCCTCAGGGTGAGGGTGGACTTCGATGATGAGCCCATCGGCTCCAGCAGCTGTTGCAGCCAGGGCCAGTGAAGCCACCAAGCTCCGTCTGCCTGCGGCATGGCTCGGGTCTACCCAGACCGGCAGGTGGGAGAGCTCCTTGAGGACTGGGACGGCGCTGACGTCGAGCGTAAACCGCGTGGCCGTTTCGAAGGTCCGGATCCCACGTTCACAGAGAATCACATTGGGATTGCCTTGTGAAAGGATGTACTCGGCGGCTTGTAGGAACTCGTTGAGGGTTGTCGACATGCCGCGTTTGAATAGAACCGGCTTGCCGATCCTACCGACCTCTTCGAGTAGTGCGAAGTTCTGCGTGTTGCGGGCGCCGATCTGCAACATATCGGCGGTTGTGCCTACAACTTCTACCAGCTCCGGCGCCGTCACCTCCGTCACCACCGGCATATCGGTGAGTTCGCGGGCTTCGGCCAAGATATCGAGCCCCTGTTGCCCGAGTCCCTGAAAGGAGTAGGGGCTTGTCCGAGGTTTGAAAGCGCCGCCACGAAGGACGCGGGCGCCGTGTTTTTTGGCAATCTTCGCCGCTTCCACGGTCTGCTCTCGTGTCTCGACCCCACAGGGACCGGCGGCGACCACAAAGTGTCCATCGCCCGTATCGACGCCACCGATCGAAATCCGGCTGGGATCGTGTTTGAACTCTCGTGAGGCGAGTTTGAACGGCTTGGTAATAGCGACGACGCTCTCGACGTCGTTGAAGGCGCGCAGATGTTCGCGTATTTCTGGGGTGGGTGCAGGACCGATCGCCCCGATCAAGGTTCGAGTTTCTCCTTCGCTTACGTGTGCTGTGAAGCCGAGTGCTTCGATCTCTTTGATGATGGTTTCTACGGTCTCGTTCGAGGAGCCTTTGCGCATGACGATTACCATAGTTCCTCCTGTAACATATTCTCTCCTATGCTCGGTTTTAGGTAAGGTTGTAGCTTCTTTCCCGTGCTGATCGTGCCCCCCAAGGTCTGCCGGGGGTTCAGCAGCCATGCACGGCGATCCGGAGTCTGGATCCCAACGGCTGGCGTTGTCTAGTTGTCAGAAAACCCTGGGCAGGAGAGCCACTGAGGTTACCAACGCATAGCCATAGCCATCTTCCATGGCATCACCTCCACGTGGCTGATTCGACATGCTTTGGAGTTTATCAGAATTTTCAGGGGTGTCAACCAGTCCCTCCCGATTTCATGGTGACGGGGTATCTCCGGTCGATCTTCACCCGTGGTGCGGGGGGTTACGCACTGGGTCTGAGAAGATGTTCTAGGCAGAGACGGTAGTTGACCCCTTGGCGGAAATCGGAGGCCAGGTCTTCAATGGTAACGGCGGCCAAGACCTCGAGAAGGGCATCGCGCACGCGTTCCCAAACGGCAGATCGGACGTGGCACCGCGACTCTTCAGAACAAGAAGCGTGCCACTTCAGGCTTACGCAGGAGAGCGGTGCGACCGGACCGTCGATGGCGCGCATGACGTCTCGAAGGTTGATGTCTCGCGCATCTCTAGAGAGGGCGTAACCGCCTCCGCTCCCCTTCTTCGAGACGACGATCTGGTTATTGGTCAAGGTTGCCAGGATGCGCACCAGGTAGGGGCGTGCCACTCCTGTCGCCTCGCTTATGTCCTCGCTCGCAACCCAGCGCTCTCTCGGTTGTGTGCCGAGATATCCTAAGGCTTGAAAGGCGTAGATATCCGTCGCCGAAAGTCTCATGGTTTTAGTCTAACAAAGGCTTCCTGATCATCTATGTCCGGAGCGGATCAGCAGCCGGAAGAGAAAGAGGAGGCTGAAGGCTGTGACCGCTAGCAGCGCCGATAGGCTCAGCGCAGCATCAAGGTCACGCTCGAGCGTGGCGTAGATCGCCAGCGGCATGGTCTGGGTACGGCCGATCAGGCTACCTGCTACTACGATGGTAGCGCCGAACTCTCCCAAGGCACGTGTCCAGGTCAGGACGCAACCCTCGACGAAGTTTGGACCGGTCAGCGGCAGCGTCACCCGCCAAAAGGCCCGCCAGCGACTGGCGTGCAGTGTCACGGCAGCAGCTTCGAGGTGAGGGGGGATGCTGCCGAAGCCCGCTTTCATCGCCCGGATAAACAGCGGAGCAGCCACAAAAAGTTGTGCCAAGACGACAGCTGTTGTGGTGAAAGCGAGCCCGATACCGAGTTGGCTGAGTGGTTTCCCGAGGAGCCCTTGACGGCCGATGACAAGGAGGAGTCCCACGCCGGCGACTACCGGTGGAAGCACCAAGGGGAGGTCGAGCAGGGCATCCAAAAGCCGGTGGCCCGGGAAAGAGTAGCGGGCCAGGAGGTAGGCAATCGGGGTACCGAAGAGAATGGTGAGCCCCAGGCTGATAGCAGTTGTGGTAAAGCTCAGGCGCAAAGCCTCGAGCGCCACCGAACTCATCAGCGCTTCGATGAAGGCGGGGCGAAACGCCCGCGTGAGCAACACCACAGTCGGTAATCCGAGTAGCACGACCATAAGGGCGCTGGAGGCGGCGAGCAGGACGGGGGGTAGCCGGATCACGGTGGAGCGGAGAAGCCGAAGTCGACCAAGATCGATTGCCCGGTTTCCGAGTGCACAAAATCGATCCACGATCCGGCTAGTTCCGGATGTTGGCTTCCGTCGAGCGGCACCAACCAGTATTCCGCCGTGAGGTGGTACGGCGCTGGTGGGTCGATCGAACGGGTGGCGACGAGCCCCTGGGCATCGGTGTGATAGACCACCGCAGCATCTGCTTCTCCCAACGCTACTTTGGCAGCGCTCTGGCGTACGTTGGGTTCAAAAGAGACGACGTTGGCCAGCACTGCCGCGGGGTAGTCCTGCCCGTAGAGTTGGTTCAAGTCGTCGATCAGGGTGCGTGCGTAACTCCCTGCTGGAACCTCGGGAGCGGCCAAGACCAAGAGCGTTCCAGGATCTTTCAGATCCTGCCAACTGTCGATGGTCGAGTCTTCAGGGACCAGGATGACGAGCCGGTTGGTGGTAAAGGGTGTGGTTGAAGGCTGAGCCAGGTCGGCGCCGACGACTCGTTCCATCTGCCAGGCGTCGGCACTTGCAAAGAGATCGGCCTGAGCCCCTTGGAGAAGCTGCGTAGCAAGCGTAGAGGAGCCGGCGAAATGGAGCACGATCTCGACGTTTGGATGGGAGATTTCGAACGCCTTGGCGATGGCGGTGAAGGCGTTGGTGAGGCTTGACGCGGCGAAGATGGTCAGGGATTGAGCTGCACAGAGGTGGCTGAAAAAGAAGAGCGCCGCTGTTAGGACTACTTTCATACAGCTGGATTCTATCAACCGGTGCGTCGTTTGGGGGAGGCGGGCTGACCTGGGTTGGGGCGGCGTGTCATACTAGCGGGTGGTTTTTGGAGGTTGCATGCCTGGAGTAGCTGTCATCGGTGCCCAGTGGGGTGATGAAGGTAAGGGAAAGGTCGTCGACGCCTTAGCCAGCGAAGCGGATTACGTCGTCCGTTTCTCAGGCGGTGCTAACGCCGGTCATACCGTTGTCGTGGGAGAGGAGATCTTTAAACTCCACCACCTTCCTTGTGGGGTGCTCCACGACAGGGCCACATCGATCTTGGGCGGTGGGATGGTGGTCGATCCCTGGGCTTTTCGTGAGGAGTACCAGGGGCTCTCCGAGAGGCGGGAACCGGGTGAAGTAGCGATCTCTCACGAGGCACATCTGGTCTTGCCTCACCACCGCAAAAACGATGAGAGCGGGAGTTTTATCGGTACGACCCGGCGCGGTATTGGGCCCTGTTATAGCGATAAGGCACGTCGTGTCGGCTTGCGTTTCGGCGACCTCCGGGAGGAGGGTGTTTTACGAGAGCGGCTCGAGCGCCTGCTCGCGGCCAAGCCCAACTCAACCGCTCGCGTCGGCTGGACCGATGTCGAAATAGCCTTTGCTGAGCTAGACGAGCTCAGGGAGTTCGTCCTACCGTTTATTCAAGACACCGGGAAGCTGGTTAGGGAGGAGCTCAGGCGTGGGAAACGGGTACTCTTCGAGGGGGGGCAGGGGACCATGCTCGACCTCTCCTACGGCACCTATCCCTATGTGACGAGTAGCCATCCGACCGTAGGTGGCATTTTGGTCGGTGCGGGGGTGAGTCACCGAGCGCTGGGTGGAGTATTTGGGGTGGTCAAGGCCTTTACGAGTCGCGTCGGTCACGGTCCTTTCATGACCGAGATCGAAGGGGATATGGCGCTCCGCTTGCGTGGTACGGGGAAGAACCAGTGGGATGAGTACGGCACCACTACCGGTCGACCTCGGCGTGTCGGGTGGCTCGATCTGGTGCAACTTCGCTATGCCTGTGAGATCAACGGTTTTGATGGCTTGGTCGTTACCAAACTCGATGTGCTGTCGGGCATCGACCCCTTGCGCGTCTGCGTCGCCTATAAAGATGGTCGGCCCGTCTACCGTGATCTGCCAGGCTGGGGTGAACTGCGCGGCTTGGGGAGTCGAGAGGAGTTGCCGGCTGAGGTTCACGGCTACCTCGAGTTGATCGAGAGCTATACCCGCACGCCGGTCTCTATGTTTTCGACCAGTCCGGATCGTGAGGACACCTATGGGGAGATACACTTCGAAGGGTAGTGGGTGCTCGACGACCGGCTGAAGATCGGTCGTCGGATCGCTCTCAGCGCGTGGATCTCGACCTTCGCTATACTGAACCGTGCTTTTCTGGATCGTCTTCTCCCTAGCGATCACCGTGTTGGCTCTGGTGCTGGTCGGGTGGCATTTTTCCAACCATATCCTCGTGCCCAAGCCGTACACGCTCATGCCGGAGTTCGAGGTCCTCGAAGCTGGAGACGGCACCGTGACCCTACCTCTCCCGTCGCGTAAAGAACAGTTTGCCGATACCTTGAGAACCGGCGTCTACAACCTGCTTTGGCAAGGTGGATACGGTCGTTTGGGGGAGATGTTGGAGCAGGGCGATCACCGGGTGGTCCGGAAACTCGAGATCGTTTGTGGTCGTCCGCCCCAGACCGGTGACGCTGCCCGAATCGATATCACGGTCTTTCGCCGAGACCCTTGGCAAGATCATGAGATCCCCTTTGAAGATCTCAGCCTGAGCGGGGAGAGCGGTCTGCTCAGGGCTTGGTGGGTCGATCAGGGTGCGGAGACGGCGGTGCTGATGTTGCACGGCCGGCGGCGTGCGGACCGTACCGAGACGTTGCGGGCCATGCCGGTTGTGGTCGAAACGGGTCTTTCGGTGCTCTCGCTCGCATATCGGAATCACGACCAGAGCGATCCTTGCTCCAGCGGTTTCTATCGCTACGGTGCCGGTGAGTACCGTGATGTGCTCACTGCGGTCGAGTTCCTCACCGAGCATGGGGTGCGGCACATCGTTATCTACGGCTTCTCCATGGGAGGGGCGGTGGCGCTCGAGGCACTGAAACGTTGGCCGGCCACCCTCGCGCAGCCGCTCGCCTTGATCTTCGACTCGCCGCTCCTCGATCCGCGTACGGTGTTCAAGCAGGGTGCCAGGGCCATGGGGATGGGAATCTTCAGTCACCCCTTGATCGAATTGGTTTTGTTGGTCGGTGGGCGACGGGCCAAGCTCAACTGGTCGGCCCTCGATCAGCCTCAGAGCGCAGCCGAGATCACGGTGCCGGTGTTGTTGGTGGCTGGAACCGCAGATCAAACCATCCCGATCCATCTGATCGACCGGTTCGCCGAACGGCTACAAGCACCCCTCAGCTACCGGCGGCTCGAAGGTGTCGATCACGTCGAGGCTTGGAACAGCGATCCCGAGGCCTACCAGGGGTGGTTGAAAACGTTTTTGAACGATGTGCTCAGCGTTCTCCCAGCGGCTTGAACGCCCTCCCCATCGGTCCCTCATAGATCAGCCTGGGACGCATGATGCGATTGTCTCCATACTGTTCGTAGAGGTGTGCCATCCAGCCGGAGATGCGTGCCACCGCGAAAATCGGGGTGTACATGTCAGAGGGGAAGCCGAGCATACGGTAGACACTGGCCGAGAAGAAGTCTACATTGGGTTTGATCTGCTTACCGTCCCTCGCCATTTCCCGGTCCATTACTCGTTCCATTTCGAGGCTCATCTCGAACCACTTGCTATCACCCGACTCTTGTGCCAGGTGCCGAGAAACCTCTTTGAGGATGATGGCGCGCGGATCGAGTACCCGGTAGACGCGGTGGCCAAATCCCATGATCCGGCCGCCCGGCTGGGACAGCGTATCGAGCACATAGGGTTCGATGCCTTCGACGCTGCCGATCTGCTCGAGCGTCTGCATGACGGCGGTGTTGGCACCTCCGTGCAAGGGCCCTTTGAGAGAGGAGACGGCTGCTGTGATGGCGCTGTAGACGTCGGTCAGGGTAGACGCTGTTGCCCTGGCGACGAAGGTGCTGGCATTGGTTCCGTGTTCGGCGTGGAGCACCAGCGCTACATCCATCACCTTCGTCGCTGCTTCCGAGGGGCGCTCACCGCTGAGCATGAAGAGGAAGTTGCCGGCGATGCTCAGCCCGGGATCGGGGTCGATCGGCTCCTGACCGTTGCGAATGCGTTCGAACGCTGCGGTAAACGTTGGGAACTGCGCCACGAGTTTCGCGCCGATGCGGCGTATGTTGGCGGCGCCGACATCATCGGGATTTTCATCGAAGGAGGCGAGTGCCGATACGGCAGTACGCATCGCGTGCATGGGGTGAGCATCTTTGGGTAGGGTTCTAAAGATGTCGATCACTTCGGTCGGAACCGTGAAGAGCTCGCTCAGTTCTTGGCGGAACGCATCGAGCTGTTGCCGATCGGGTAGTTCACCCTCCCAAAGGAGGTAGATGACCTCCTCGAGCGACACCTTGTCGGCGAGTTCGCTAATATCGTACCCACGGTAGATGAGCTCGCCCTTCATGCCATCGATGCTGCAGATCTGACTCGTGTCGATATTGATTCCGTCTAAACCACGATTGATTGTCGGTTCCATCAGTCCTCCATTAAGCCCGTCAACAGCCCGCTCGCTGCGCCTGTTAGAGGTGAAGCATTATCCGGGCACACGCATTTTCCTAGACCTGTCGCCTCAAGGGGAAACGTGTCGTCCCCACGATAGATTTCCATTTTACCCCACGAATATCCCGTCGGGGTTGAAGTTTCCGTGGTAGAGGACGCCGGTCTGATCCCACAGATAAACCAGCAAACCCCTGGTCAGAGCGGCAGTCGGGGCAAGAGGAACCAGGTGACCGCGATGCAGCCCAAGGCGGTGAGGAGTAAGGTGCCGGTGACGATGCGACCAAACGGGCGGCTTCCGATCGCCAGAGCCAAAGCGGCCTTGAAGACGTTGTTGCTGGCGATGGCGATGGCGAGGCTTTTGGAGGCCACGTGATAATCGAGACCTCCGCCAATCTGCTTCCCAAGTGACAACGTAACGGCGTCGAGCTGTGTCACGCCGGCCAGCACGATCGCCAGATACAGTCCCTCTTGGCCGAAAAATTCGTCTGCCGCTCGAGTCAGGAGTAAGATGAGAACGAAAAGGGCAGCAAATTGGAGGGCGGGTCTGAGTTCGAAGGGATTGGTAAGCTGAATGCTCTCGATCTCGGTTGCGGAGAGCCGTTTTGCCATGATCAGACCCATCAGGGTAGGGATGAGCAAGAGTGTACCGAGCGGAACGAGGGCGTAGGGGATCAAGGCAGGCTGCACCACCCCGATCAGGAACAGCAATCTGGGGGCTGCTATGGCCGATGCGCCGAACACACCGACCGAGTAGAGGTGGCTGAGGTCGGTCTGTTTCCTGCTCTGCTCGCTGAACGAGAGCGTAACCGCTGTGCTGGAGGCCAGGCCTCCGAGTAGCCCGCTTATGCCGATGCCCCGTCGGGTGCCGACGATCTTTGTGGCGATGTAACCTACAAAGGAGATACCGGAGATCAGCACTACCAACAGCCAGATGGTGCGAGGATTCCACACCCCCCAAGGACCCAAGGATCGGTTCGGTACGAGCGGGAGGATGACGAGGGAGAGCGCCAGGAATTGCACGGTGGCGAAGAGATCTTCACGGGTGATCGCTCCTACGAAACTGCGAAGCTCTTCGCGCAGGGAGAGGATCCCTGTGGTGATGACGGCTCCGGCTAGCGCTACCACGAACTCCCCATAGCCCGCCAACACCCCGAGACCGAAGGCTACCAAGGCCGCGACCTCGGTCGTAGCCCCCATCTTTTCACCTTCCGAGGATCGCCAGTACGCAAGACCGATCAAAGTGGTGATGGCGAGAAAGCCTGCGATGGGCAGAAGAGGTGTGAAAGCCGATAGCTGTCCGACACTGGATCCAATCAGGGCGATGAGTGGAAAGGTGCGCACGCCAGCGACGATCGAGCCGAGTAAGTTGCGCTTTCGCTCCCGCTCAAGACCGATGAGCAGTCCCAGAAGTGCAGCGCTGAGAAGCGACCAGATAGGAGTTGCTGAATCCATGTCCTACCACCAAACCACGATGTCGGTGGGATCCTCCAACAACGTAGATATGGCCGCGCCCTCTGATGGCGTGAAGCGATAAAACGACCTTAATCCCTCGGTAGGTGGTGCTGTGTTCGGTAGTGGTGTTGTGAGGGCTAGGTACATGTGGCGAGACTCTCTAGGGCGCCCTAAGAGTCTTTCAACACGTCGAGGATGTCGGGCCCATAGCGTTCGAGCTTGACCGGTCCGATGCCCTTGATCGCCAAGAGCGCCTCGAGCGTCTTCGGGTTCGCCTGCGCCACCAACCCGAGCGTCTCGTTGTTGAGAATGAGGTAGGGGGCTCGATTGTCGCGCTCGGCTCGGTCGCGGCGCCACCCTTCCAGAATCTGCAGGCGGTGTTGGGTCGTTTCGTCGAGAGCCGTTTCGTTCTCATCTTGCGAAGACCCCTGCAGCTCCGGTTGCGCGGTGACCCCCTCTTCTTGAAGGGGGCTCTCGGTCTCGACCGGTGCCGGTTCTGCTGGGACGGTGATGTCGGGTATCGGGAAAGTCGAGAAGGGACGTTGCCCCGCTCCGCTGCGCTGACGGCGGATAAAGAGGAAGATGCCCAGGGCGATCAGGATGAGGGGGAACCACGCCGAAGCAAAGAAGCCCGAGTCGAGCAGCCCGGCGAAGATGCCCAAGGCGATCAACAGCCCACCGAGCGATCTGGGCCAGCGATTGTCTCTGCGTTCCACCTGGTCGATGGCGATACAGCCGAACCCGAGGCTGATGAGAAACGCGCCGGAGCCCAAGCTACGCTCGAGCATGATGCCGAACGCGATACCGGTGAGAATCGAACCGGCCACCAAAAATCCGTACTGCCTCTTGTTGAGATAGGCTGCCAAGAAACCTACTGCGATCAGGCCGATCCAGAGCCACTGTGCCAAGAAGTTGATACGCGTTAACAGGGTGACAGCTCCGATGGCGATCAGTGCGTATGCGATGAGCTGTTGGTTTTTCATGGTCGACTCCCCCTTAAGGCACGTCGGTTTGGAGAGCAGCGTTGTGGTCTGCAGGCGAAACTTGGGAAGGTACGAGACCATCTTCTCCGTAGATGTCCAAGCCTCATCTATAGTTTAGTGTAGCGGATTCTGAGCGGACCACTTCCGTCGAATCTACAGAGTCTTTCTGTATAATTCGCTACACGTGCAGGTCGATGCGGGTGGTAGCCTCGACCTACACGTCTTCCAGGCTCTTTCTCCCCGGGCTGCCGGCGGGTGCCGATGTACAACCTCCCGATCTGGCAGGATGAACCTCACATAACAAGCTTGTTCAGCGGTTGTTATTCGGAGGTCTCTCGATGATCAAAGATTCTCAGCTCTTCCAGCCCTTTTCAGAAAAGCCGATCCGGTTGATGGGTGATGCCGGCGAGTGGCTCGGTTCTTTCGAACTGAATCTGGATTCCGATACGTTGCTCAAATTCTACCGCGATATGTTGCGGGCGAGGCTTTTCGACGAGCGTCTGCTCCTACTCCATCGTAGAGGACAGGTAAGCTTTGTGGCGCCTTCTGCCGGTCACGAGGCGGCCCAGGTTGCAGTCGCTGCTGCCCTCAAGCCGAAAAAAGATTGGGTCTTCCCCTACTATCGGGAGCCGGGGCTCTTGCTCGCTCTCGGGGTTCCGGCGGTGGAGCTCTTCGGGCAGGCCATGGCGACGCGAGCAGATCCGAACCGTGGGCGCCAGATGCCCGCTCATCCGGGCTCGCGAGATTTCAACGTGTTCACGGTGGCGTCTGTGATCGCCTCGCACCTGCCTCCGGCTGTCGGTACGGCGATCAGCATGAAGGTGCGTAACACAGGGGAAGTGGTGGTGGCCAGCTTCGGTGATGGTGCCACCTCCGAAGGTGACTTTCATGCCGGGCTCAACTTTGCTGGTGTCCAGGGCGCCCCCATCGTGTTTGTCTGCCAAAACAACCGGTATGCCATCAGCGTGGAATACCACAAGCAGACTGCGGCCGAGACGATCGCGTCCAAGGCAGAGGCCTACGGGTTACCTGGATACCTCGTCGACGGCATGGATGTTCTCGCCTGCTTCTTCGTCATGAGGGAAGCTGTGGCCCGTGCGCGCCAAGGGTTCGGTCCGTCGTTGGTCGAAATGCAAGTCTACCGGCTCGGTCCCCACTCGTCTGCCGATGACGACACCCGCTATCGTCCGGTCGAAGAGGTCGAGACCTGGAAGACGCGTGATCCCTTGGCTCGTATGCATCGTTTTCTTGCCCACCGGGGTCTTTGGAGCCGAGAAGAAGATCTTGCCCTGCGAACGGAGATCGAGCGCGAGTTCCGACAGGCGGTCGAAGATGCCCAGAGGGCAGGTGCTGTGCCACTCGAGTGGATGTTCGAAGATGTCTTTGCCGAGCTCCCAGATCACTTGCGGGAACAGCGGAGGGACCTGCTATAGCCTTTGGGTGGTATTACAATCTGGCCACCTGATGACGGACGGAGCATTCTGTGGGCTTGGCGACGATCGTACAGACCATTGCGCATACCCTCGACGAGGAGATGCGACGAGACGACCGGGTGGTGATTCTGGGTGAAGATGTCGGCAAGCGTGGGGGCGTGTTCCTGGCCACCGAGGCGCTCTTCCAGAAGTATGGGCCTGATCGTGTCATCGATACGCCCCTATCTGAAGCGGCCATTATCGGCGCGGCCGTAGGCATGGCTGTTCACGGTCTCAGGCCGGTGGCGGAGATTCAGTTCGCCGATTACATCTTTCCGGGCTTCGATCAACTGGTGTCCCAGGCTGCCAAACTGCGCTACCGTTCCGGCGGTCAGTTTAGTGCTCCCATGGTGATCCGCATGCCGGCCGGGGGAGGTGTCAAAGGGGGGCATCACCACTCCCAGAGCCCCGAGACGCACTTTGTTCACACCCCAGGCCTCAAGGTCGTCTATCCATCGACCCCGCACGATACCAAAGGCCTCCTCAAAACTGCGATTCGCGATGACGATCCGGTAGTCTTCATGGAGCCGAAAAGGCTCTACCGGGCGATCAAAGAAGAGGTGCCGGAAGAGGACTACTGCATCGAGTTCGGCAAGGCCCATCTCCGCAGAAAAGGGGACGATGTGGTACTGGTCTCCTACGGCGCCACAATGGCAGAGACGTTGAAAGCCGCCGATGCACTCCACGAACAGGGTATCTCGGCTGAGGTGATCGACCTCCGTTCGCTCCTCCCTTGGGATAAAACGACCGTCTGCCGCTCGGTGGCCAGGGTGGGACGGGTGGTGCTTGTCAGCGAGGCCCCTCGTATGGCCAACTTCATGAGCGAGGTGTCTGCCACCCTTACTGAAGAGATCTTGGATGCGTTGCTCGCACCTCCGATACGCGTCACGGGTTTCGATACGCCTTATCCTTATGCGTATGACCGGGAGTATTTGCCGGGTCCCAACCGGATCTTGAAGGCGGTGCAGAAGGTGTTGAGCTACTGAGGGAGGGGTTTTCATCTGGCAGAGCCGGATAATCTCTCACCGATACCGTTCGGTACGACTTTTTGGTGGGGACGACCCTGCTACGCTGGTAGCACTCGTCGGTTGAACACCGTATCTTATGAATGCGGTTCGGGATCTTGTGGTACGACCCAGGGTCTGGTGAACTGGTATAACGAGGAGACGCCATGGCCAGAGAATTTCGAATGCCGGAACTTGCCGAGTCGGTGGTTGAGGGTGAAATCATCAAGTGGCTCGTTGCCGAGGGTGAAACCGTCGAAGAGGATCAGCCGCTGGTCGAAGTGATGACCGACAAGGTAACCGTGGAGTTACCCAGCCCCTATGCCGGTGTACTTGAAAGGCACCTTGTCAAAGAGGGGGATGTGGTCCCCGTTCACGAGCCCATCGCCCGTTTCGCTAGCCGCGAAGATACAGACCAGCAGGGGAGTGCGGCATCTCAAGCACAGCCCCCGTTTCAGGCGCGAGAGGAGCGTTCGCTCGTCGAACCGGTACTGGTCGAGGAGCACGATGACGGTGAAGCACTAAGCCTCTTTACGCCGTCGAGCGAGGTGCAAGAACCCTATTTGCGCGTCCACGGTGGGGGTCGTGGCAGTCCACCTGAACCAGGGAAGCGGGTCACAGGCCCGTATGGGCGCGTGCTGGCAGTACCCGCAGCCAGAAAATTGGCGCGAACACTCGGAATCGATATCGAATCGGTTCAGGGCAGCGGGCCGAACGGTCGGATCCGTATCGAGGACGTAAGGGCCTACTACGATGAGGTCGAACAGGGGGTTCGGGTCATGCCTACCCCGGCGAGCAGGTCCGTGCACGCCCCCGTTGACGCGGCAGCGCGTGAAGAGCGCATCCCCTTCCGTGGCCTCAGGCGCGCCATTGCCAATCAGATGATGGCATCGCACCTCGAGTCGGTACGTACCCTGCACGTCGACGAGGCCGATGTGACCGAGTTGGTGGCGATGAGAAAGCGTCTCCTGCCGCGTGCAGAAAAGCGGGGGGTCAGGTTGTCTTACTTACCGTTTGTCATGAAGGCGGTAGTGTCGGGGCTCAAGGCTTTCCCGATGATCAACGCTTGCATGGACGAGTCGGCCGGTGAAATCGTTCGTAAGTATTACTATCACCTGGGCATCGCGGTCGCTACCGAGCCCGGCTTGGTGGTGCCTGTCGTCAGAGACGTCGATCGAAAGAGCCTGCTCGACCTCGCGGCCGAGGTGCGCGCTGTCGCCGACAAGGCCCGGCAGGGCCGGCTCGAGCCGAATGATGTCGGAGATGGCACCTTTTCGGTCACCAACATCGGAAACCTGGGGGGGCTCTTTAGCTTTCCGATCATCAACGTGCCAGAGGCAGCCATTCTCGGCGTTCACTCGATCAAGAAGCGGCCGGTGGTTTTGGCAGATGACACCATCGCCGCCCGGCAGATGCTCTATTTGAGCCTGTCTTTCGACCATCGTCTCGTCGACGGGGCGGAAGCTGCCCAGTTCACCGGACATGTGATCGAGCTCCTCGAGAGCCCTGAAGCGCTGCTGCTCGAAGACTAGGAAGGGCGAAAAGCGTACCCGGAAAACCCCATGACGCGTGACGATCTCCCCGTCTTACCCATCCAGCCAGGCTGTTACCTGTACCACCATCAAGACGGTACCGTGATCTATGTAGGCAAGGCCGTCAACCTGCGCAGTCGGGTGGCCAGCTACTTCGGCAGGAGTGCTGAGTCCAAGGCGAAGCGTATTGCACATGAGGCGGAGCGCTTGGAGTTCATCGTCACCAAGAACGAAGTCGAAGCGCTGATCTTGGAAGCGAACTTGATCAAGCGCCACAAACCGCACTACAACGTCCTTTTAAAAGACGACAAGAGCTACCCCTTTCTCAAGCTCACCCACGAGACCTATCCCAAGTTGGAGTTCACGCGCCGGGTTTTACCCGATGGTGGAATCTACTTCGGACCCTATCCGAATCCCGGTGCGGTTCGCCAGGTTAGGGAGCTTATCGCCTCGATCTTCCCGCTGCGAGAAAACAGTGGCAGCCCCATGCAAAAGCGCAAAAAGCCTTGTTTGCGTTTTCACATGGGTCGCTGTCTGGCGCCTTGTGTGGGGGAGACTACCCCGGCTGTGTACGCTCGAGTCGTCGAGCAGGTCCGGGCATTTCTCGAGGGGCGGATGGGAGACGTCATCGACTCTCTCGAAGAGCAGATGAGGGCTGCTGCCGGTCGGAAGGATTTCGAGTTGGCTACTGTTTATCGCGACCGGCTGCAAGCGTTACAGCGTTTGGTAGGTGGTGGTGAGGTTGCCAAGGTGCGGGCTGAAGACCTCGACTTCCTCGGCCTGGCTCAGGCGGGAAACTACGCCATGGTGCAGCTCTTTCAGATGCGTAGGGGACGAGTGATCGGTCGGGATAAACGATTCTTGACCAACGCGAGCGATGCCTCCCACACCGAGATTCTCGAGGCGTTCATGGTGGACTATTATCGTCAGGCCACTCATCTCCCGCCCCTGGTGCTCGTGCCTGAAAGCGATCTCGATGTAGAAGTGTGGCAGGCTTTTTTACGCCAGGTCTCGCAAAAGAAGGTGGAGCTGCGAACTCCGCAACGGGGCGACAAACTGGAACTGATGGAGATGGCCGAACGCAATGCACGTACGGGTGTCGAGGCCGAACTCGCTCTGTTGGAGCGTCGTGGGGAGGCGCCGGGCGTGAGCGAGCTTCAGCATCTCGCCTCTCTCGTGCACCCGCCTTACCGTATAGAAGGGTTCGATATCAGCAACCTGATGGGGAGTCACACCGTTGCCAGCTTAGTCGTTTTCGAAGGGGGCAGGGCCAGGAAGTCGGAGTATCGCCGAATCCGAATCCGTGGTCTGGATAAACCGGACGACTTCTACAGTATGCATCAGGCTGTACATCGCCGCTTTACCGGGTCGTTGGCCGACAGCTTACCCCTCCCCGACTTGCTTCTCATCGACGGTGGCAAGGGGCAGTTGAGCGCGGCTCGGCGAGCGCTCGACGACGCTGGGATCGACATCCCAATGCTCGGTCTCGCCAAGAAGCGTGAAGCCATCATTCGTGAATCAGGGCCCGAGATCCTCGTCCCCGAAACGCATCCGGCTCTGAGGTTGCTGGTGAGTGTGAGAGATGAAGCTCACCGGACTGCAGTGGGGTATAACCGGCAGCGCCGCGGGCGAGCCATGACCCGGAGTATCCTCGAAGAGATCCCCGGTATCGGTCCCAAGCGCCGGGATGCGCTTCTCGCACACTTCTCGAGCATCGATCAGATCAAGATGGCCAAGTTGGAAGACCTAGCTACCATCCCAGGTATGGGCGTGGCAGCAGCCGAGGCGGTCAAGGACTATTTTGCGGGTGCTTAGTCAAGGCCTTGCAGCTCTTTGCATCGAATCGTTACAAAGGGGAAGGTGGTCGTAAGCACCTTCTGACAAGTCGCATTGGGCAAGGTCGTCTCCACGGTCAAAGCCCCGCTTGCGCCATTTGTTTCTTCGATGCCCAAGCGCGTATTTCGCGTGAGTGAGAGGGCGATTGCGGTCAGTAGGGTTACGCTGATGAGCAGCAGGATGATTCGGAGGTGGATCGCTCGCACGCCGGACTACCCTTCTGAAGGCATCGCGGCGCTCGTGCCGGCGTGCGCAAGCCAGTCCCGTTTCCGGATCTCCATCTGAACATCGACACGGCCCCCTGACGCCTTGACGCGCCGGATCTCCTGGAAGCCGACCTTCTCGTACGCTGAGAGGGCACGGAGGTTGTCGGCAAAGGCGCTCAGCCGGATGTTTTCGAGGTCGAGAGCGTGAAAGGCGTAATCGAGCAAGGCGTGCATGGCTTCCGGGCCGTACCCTCGACCCCAGTGACTCCGCTCACCGATGATGATCCCCAGGGTTGCGCTGGCATAGCGGATATCGTAGAGCTCGATCGTTCCGATGTATTGACCGGTTTCGTCGAAGATTCCAAACGTCTCACGGTCGGCGCGTCGGCCTTCGGCTTTGAGGATGCGCTTCAAGAGCCAGAGCGGTAGACGGTTCGGTGGAGTCCCATTGAGATGAGCGATTTCGGGGTCCCTGAAGTGCGCTTGGACGCGTCTCCACGCGCGCTGGTCGAGTTCGTTCAGAGGCTTCAAGGAAACGCGTCCATACCCTGGCCTCATATTCAATAGTTTACCGTGACGGGCGTGGCTTTTCGTGAAATTGGCAGTAGGAAAAGCAGTCTGGGAGGCCACGGATGCTGAAAGTCTGGCGTTATAGTGTACGTAAGAAGGAGTTTTGGTTACGTAGACACCGAAAGGGACACGATGGATAGGACCGAGACACAAGCCGAATTTTCGACCTTTGCCGAAAAATTCAAGGCGTTACGGGACGCTATCGGGAGGGTCATTATCGGGCAAGAGCAGGTGGTTGAGGATCTGCTGATCGCCTCGCTTGCACGGGGTCATGTGCTGATCGAAGGGGCGCCTGGTCTCGGGAAGACGCGCCTGGTTCGTGCCTTTGCCGAAGCGACCGATCTGAGCTTCGGTCGCATCCAATTCACGCCGGATCTGATGCCGGCAGATGTGACGGGAACCACAGTCTTTATCGAGCTTGCGAGTGGGTCTCGTTTCGAATTTCAACAGGGTCCGGTTTTCTCCAACGTGTTACTGGCAGACGAGATCAACCGCGCGACTCCCAAAACTCAATCCGCTCTTCTGGAAGCCATGCAGGAGCGGGCGGTGACCGCCTCGGGAACCAGTTACCCTTTGCCGGAGCCCTTTGTGGTGCTCGCGACTCAAAACCCTATTGAGATGGAGGGGACGTACCCGTTACCCGAAGCGCAGTTGGACCGCTTTCTGTTCAAGGTCATGATTCGCCGGCCCGATTCTCACACTTTGCAACGTATCCTGGCGGCCACCACCGGTTCCAGCGAGGCCGTACTCGAACCGATCTTTACCAGAGAAGAGCTGCTCGAGTTGCAGTCGATGTTACGCGCGGTACCCGTCGCAAGCCATGCGCTAGAGTATGTGGTGGGCCTGGTGGACGCCACCCACCAACACCCACTGGTGCGTCTCGGGGCGAGTCCACGTGGTGCGCAGGCGATGATCCTTGCGGCCAAAGGGTACGCTCTGGCAGAAGGCCGGCCCAACGTCGAACTCGAAGACATCCGCCGCTCGGCACCCGCTGCGTTGCGCCACCGCTTGCTTTTGAGCTTCGAGGCAGAAGTCGAAGCGGCCGATCCTGATGACATTATCAGTGAAGTGCTCGATAAGGCCGACAAGATCGGCCGATAAGTACCGTGATCTCTCCCCGTAGTCGGGCGCTCCTCGACCGCTACGCTCTCGCCTCCAAAGCCCTCAGCCGCAGTTCTGGGGAGCGGCTTGCGACCGAAGCCGGTCAGAGCGTCGAGTTTCACGACTTCAGACCCTACCAGCCGGGGGACGAGTTACGCTATGTCGATTGGCGTGTCTATGCCAGGACCAATCGTTTGTATACCAGGCTCTACCAAGCGGAGCGCACCATCGATCTCCACCTGGTTCTCGATACCAGTTCGAGTATGCAGCTGGGTGGAAAACTCCGCTATGCCCGCATCGTTGCGGAGTTGCTTAGCTATGTGGCCCAGCGGGACAACCGGAGCCAGATCCATTTGCTGAACGGCCAGCACAGCAACCCTTCTCAAGGTAAGGTGGGCATCGGTGAGGCCTGGCAGTTTATCGATGATGCCCCGGTTCTCGAAGGTGAGGTTCTGCCCCCTTTCTTGTCGCTCAAAGAGCTGGTTCTCGGCATGCCGCTTCATCAAGGGGCGTCGCTGGTCCTGATCATTTCAGATCTTTTCGATGAAGGCCCTCTCCAGCCTGCCTTGGCAGCGCTACGAGCGCGTGGGTTTGACGGTGGCTTCCTCCAGGTAATGGCCGAGGAGGATCTACACCCCCAGGAGGGGCAATTCGAGCTGGTGGACGTGGAGAGCAGAGAGAGGCTATACGTGGGCCCTGAGGAGGTACGTTCCTACCGGCGAGCTGTGCAAACCTTTCTGCGCCATACGCGCGCGGCGATTTTGCAGGCCGGTTTTCGCCATTCGCTCCTCATCGCTAGGCGCGAATCAGCGGATGAGTTGGAGCGAGGGGCCTTCGCCTCGCTGATTCGTGAAGGGATTTTGGTCAAGCGTTAGGCAGATCCTGTTAGAGATTTGGCTAGGGGTGCCTTGCATGTTTTCGTTCGTCAGATAGAATGGCTGGGTGAATGAACGTTTAGGTGTGACGCTCCTGGCTCTAGTGGCGTTGCTGGGCTTGTGGTTTGCGCCTTGGGCAGCGATCAATCGAGAGACGGGAGCGCGTGGCACTGTCTTGCTTCTCCCCAATCGGGTGATCGACTTTACCGGTCGGACCGAACCGGTGCGAGTGCCGGGTCAGACTACCGTGCTGGCCCTGAGTTTCGTGGCGATCGGATCGATCCTCGCAGGCGCCGGTTTCAGGGGCAGACGGCGCTATACGATCTGGGTGGTGGCAGGCGCCAGTCTCATCGCTGCAAATTCATGGGGTCTCAACCAGTTGGCGGATGCGGTCGCCGTGGCTCGTGTCGGAGCGTTTGTCCAGACGGTTGAGAGGGCCATCGCCAACCCACGATCGGGCTATGATGTGCCGCAGCTCGAGCGAGTGGCCGAGCAGGCGCCTGGCAGGTCGCTAGAAGATTCTTTGGCCGCTGCACGAGAAGCCGGTCTTACCGTTCGCCGCCTACCCTACAGCGGAGCGGATTTCGGCCCTGCCGCCTTCCTCAGCTTTGTAGTCGGCGTGTTGGCGGTGTTCTTCGGCTTGCGCCTCCTCCCATCTTTCGATCAGACAGTCGACCGCCTGGTGTCCATGATCGCTGTGCCGGCCGTATCCATTATGCTCTCGCTGGTGGCGGCTGCGGTGGTGGTTCTTGCTCTCCAGTCGACGCCACTCGGCCGTTCGACTGAAATAAGCGGCCCCTTCATGGCGTTCATCGGGAGGTTGGACACGCTCTGGCACGCCTACTTTTCCCTCTTCGCCGATTCGCTCGGGACGCTTCCGGGCTTTATGGAATCGCTCAAGTTCGCCACGCCGCTCATCTTTACCGGTCTAGCGGTGGCGTTCGGGTTTCAGGCCGGTCTTTTCAATATCGGGGCGCCAGGACAGATGGTCTTGGGCGCTATCTTTGCGATGTTGGTCGGTGTCTACTTGCCCGGTCCACGGTTCTTGGTATTGCCTGTCTCCGTGTTGGTGGCCGCGTTAGGGGGCGGTTTGTGGGGGGCCATTCCTGGTTGGCTCAAGGCGCGTTTTGGGGCGCACGAGGTGATCAACACCATCTTGCTCAACTTCGTAGCCGCTTCGCTGCTCCTTTTTATCCTCTCTTCCAATCCTACCTTCGCAGCCCCGGCCAAACGCATTATCTTCTTCTTGGCCGCTGTAATTGCTGCCTCCATCGTGGGTTTGTTGATCCCCCTGTTACGGCGGTTTCTGAGCCGGTCGCCCAGGGTGAGCTTGGCGGTCATCGGTGTACTGGTGCTCTTCGGTGTCATCCTGTTTGGCCTCCCGCGAGCCGGTGATGAGCCCATCACCTTGAATCTCCCGTTCAAGGTAGCCGGATCGGAGCCCAAATCTTCCGAGTTGTCCGAAGCTGCACGGTTGCCTCAGATACCTCACCTGTTTGGGATCGATATCGAGGAGACTCCGGGCGTCAACGTGGTGGCGGTGAACTACGCTCTGATGATCGCCCCACTTCTCGCCTTGCTCGCCTTGCTCTTGTTGCCGAGGTTCACCGCGTTCCGAATGGGATGGGTCAGGCGTGTTGTAGGGGCTGTCCTGATCGGTCTCGTCGCCTATGGGATTGCCGCAGCTGCGGGGTTGACCTCGGTCGACACCGAGATTCCCCCCTCCAAACTCAATCTATCTTTTGGGATCGCCCTGTTGGCAGCCGTCTTCATGCACTATCTCATGTGGCGTACCAAGTGGGGCTACGAGCTGCGTGCGGTCGGGCTCGCTCCCAAGGCGGCGGAGTATGGTGGCGCCAGTGTGCCCCGCAATACCGTCTTGGCGATGGTGGTGAGAGGCGCCTTTGCAGGTCTTACGGCCTGTCACTACGTATTGGGAGGGGCGCTAGAGGATTACTCGCTCCGCCAATCCCTCCCCACAAATGACGGCTTCGACGGGATTGCCGTCGCCCTTCTAGGGAACAATACCCCGGTCGGCGTCATCCTCTCCGCCTTCCTCTTCGGGGTGCTCAAACATGGCGGTTCTGTTCTCAATATCACCTACAGCGATCTCACTCGTGATGTGGTGAGCATGATTCTGGCTCTGGTGGTGCTGTTTATCGCGGCGCGGGGATTCTTGCCCGAGCGATTCACGAATCCGCTCAAGAAGATCGATCGCGAGGTCCTCGAGCCTGCTGTACCAGATTCTTCTCAGACCGTTACCGCGGACGAAGGGGGTCGTTGATGGAAGCTGCGCTGATGTTCGCCCTGATCGCCTCCGCCTTGAGGGCGACAGCGCCCCTACTGTTGGCAGCACTCGGCGGCCTCTTTAGCGAGCGCTCCGGCGTCGTCAACATCGCGCTCGAAGGCATCATGATCTTCGGTGCCATGGCCGCTGCTATTGCGGCGCAGCTGATCGAAGCCCCATTCGTCGCTGAGAATCCGAGCGCTGTCGTTGCGTTTGCGCCCTGGGTGGGTCTGCTGGCCGCGATGATCGTCGGGGGTCTCATCGCTTCGATCCACGCTGTGGTCAGTATCCGCTACAAAGCGGATCAGATTATTTCGGGGACCGCGATCAACCTCATGGCGGTAGGCATTCCCGCGGTGCTTTTGACCGGGCTTTACGATAACTCGACCACGAGTGAGCCGATCAGGAACAGGCTGCCGTTATGGGGGATTGAGCCGCTCGCGTTCAGCCCCCTGATCTATTTGGCCTTTTTGTTGGTTCCGGTGGTCTGGTACGTGGTGTTCCGCACCCCCTTCGGCTTGCGTCTCCGTTCTGTAGGGGAGCACCCCGAAGCCGCCGATAGCGTTGGGATCAACGTTCGGCGTATGCGCTATTATGGGGTGATCTTGTCGGGGATCCTGGCTGGGCTCGGCGGTGCGTACTTAAGCATCGGAAACTTTAATCAGTTTATCGGTGAGATGTCGGGTGGGCGCGGCTTTATCGCGCTCGCCGCCCTGATTTTCGGCAAGTGGCACCCGATCGGCGTGCTCGGATCCACCCTGCTCTTCGGTTCGTTTGAAGCGGCTGCCACGCTCTTGCAGGGGAGGCAGCTGTTGCCGCCCACCATCGTCCAGGCAATCCCCTTTGTGTTGACGATCCTGGCCCTGGCCGGGTTTGTGGGGCGGGCTACACCGCCCAAGTCGATCGGGAAGCCCTATGAGCCGTAAGTGAACAAGTCCGCGTCCTGCAAGGTGATTGCAAGAGTGGGCGTTGAGGTGGCGTTGCCGGGGGCACCTGAAAGCGGGTATCATCACCCTTACCCGGTAGCTAAGCGCGGGGTTATCCGTGAGCCGGTCACTTGAGATAACGGCGCGCGCCATGGTCGGTAGGCGCCTTGGTCAGCGAGACACAGTGGTCATGGAGGCAAAAGATGCCGTTTACACGTAGCGCCGGAATTCTGCTTCATCCGACATCCCTCCCAGGCGAGTATGGAATCGGAGACTTGGGGCAGTCGGCATTCGACTGGTTGGATTTTCTGGAGGCTGCAGGGCAGCGACTCTGGCAGGTCATGCCGCTCGGGCCTACGGGCTATGGAGATAGCCCCTATCAGTGCTTCAGTGCGTTTGCGGGTAATCCCTACCTCATCAGCCTCGATGCGTTGGCTGATGAAGGGTTTTTGACAAAAGAGGATCTCAAAGATGCTCGGTCGGAGGCGGTTGACTCGGTCGATTACGGTACCGTCATCCCCCGCAAGCTCGAGCTGTTGACGCGCGCTTACACCTCGTTTGCGCGCGGGGCGAACAGAGCGCAGCGGGAGCATTTCGAAAAATTCCAAAAGCAGCATGCGTCCTGGCTCGATGACTACGCCCTCTTTATGGCCCTCAAAGAGGACCACGGGGGGCAGCCCTGGAACCTGTGGGACCCGGATATCCGGCTCCGTGAGCTGACAGCTCTGGAGGTATGGCGCAAGAACCTTTCAGATGATATCCGGAGGCACCAGTTCTGGCAGTGGCTCTTTTTCGAGCAGTGGCAGGTGGTCAAGTGGTATGCGGCTGGGAAGGACATCACCATCATCGGTGACATCCCCATCTTCATCGCATACGATTCGGCCGATGCCTGGGCCAGTCCCGACCTGTTCCATTTCGATGCGCACGGGGAACCTACGGTGGTGGCCGGTGTGCCGCCGGACTACTTTAGCGAGACGGGTCAACGTTGGGGGAATCCCATCTACCGTTGGGACCGGATGGCCGAGGACGGTTTTCGCTGGTGGATCGAGCGCTTCCGGGCCACGCTGACGTTTTTCGACGTCATTCGGGTCGATCACTTCCGCGGCTTCGAAGCGTACTGGGAGATACCGGCAGCAGAACCGACAGCGGTAAGGGGTCGTTGGGTCCGCGGTCCGGGACAAGCTTTTTTCGACGCCATCAAGGCAGCTCTGGGTGAGTTACCGATCATCGCTGAAGACCTCGGCGTGATCACCCCTGAGGTCGAGGAGCTGCGTGACCAAAACGATCTTCCCGGCATGAGGGTCTTGCAGTTCGCCTTCGCAGGGAACGCTTCGGATCCCTATTTGCCGCACAACTATACCCGCAACTGCGTGGTCTATACCGGAACCCACGACAACGACACCACCCTCGGGTGGTACCGGACCGCGCCCGAAGCCGAACGCGACTTGGTGAGGCGCTACTTGGCCCGCGATGACTCGAATATCTCTTGGGAGCTGGTGCGTCTGGCGAGCAGTTCGGTGGCCGACCTGGTGGTCATCCCCTTGCAAGATCTCCTCGGTTTGGATAGCGGGGCCCGTATGAACACGCCAGGGGTTGCTACCGGCAATTGGTCCTGGCGTTTCCGGTGGGAGCAGTTGCCGAGCTGGCTCGCTTCGCAACTTTACGAGATGGCCGAACTCTATGGGCGCGTTGCAACCGAGGTCGCCGAGGACACGCCCTACCGTCAGTCGGTCACCGAGGTGGCGGTCGAGACGGTCGAGGGCTGAGCTCGAACTGCGTCTAGCGACTAGGTTCTAAAGATCACGGACTCGCGCCTGAAGTTCCGGTACGACAGGAGCAGCAATACACCGATAACGGCTGATAGAGAGAGCCACGTCGCTGCCACTGCGACCGTGCTGACGCTGCCCTTGACGATGTCGTCCATCAGTACGAGCACGTTGAACACCGGGATCAGATAGACCGCTTCTCCCAAGGTGAGCAGGTCCTTGAATTGGAGCCCTAGAGCGGGCAGGATCAGCAAGAAGCTGAGTGGGGCCACATACGATTGTGCCTCCTTGAAAGACCTCGCGAACATGGTCAGCCCGAGGAGGATACCGGCGATCAGCGAGGCGAGCAGAAGCGCACTCACCAACAGGAGGAACACCGATGAGGGCGCTACACTCATAGACCCACCCAAGACCTCGAGCGCCTGGCTGCCACCGGTACCGAGTTGGGGTACGAGCAGGATGCGGATCACAACGCCGCCCGCTACATAGCCGATGATCGCCATCACAGCGGCCGTTAGACCGAATAGGAGCGTGGCGATGAATTTTCCGACCACTACCTCGCTACGGCGCACGGGCGCGACCAACAAGACTTCGAGGGTGCCCCGTTCTTTCTCGCCGGCGGTGGCATCGATGGCAGCCATCTGCCCTCCGGCCAGCGTCCAGATCGCGATAAAGAAGGGGATCAACCAGGAGAGTTGACCGCTCGACTGCTCTGCCTCGGAACGGGTATCGATCGAGACGATGTCGATCGGTTCCAGGAGGCTGGGGTCGACACCGGCCTGGTGTAGCCTGGTGGCGACGAGCCCACGAGAGTAGCTCCCCACGGCAGCTTCGATCTTGTTGGCGCTGAGTTCGCTGCGCAGGTTGCTCCGTTTGCTATAGACTTCGAGCTCCACCGGTATGCCGCTTTCGAGCAGCTCCCTGGTGCCCGGTGACACCGAGATGGCCACCTGATAGTCTCCTCGAGACACGGCGGCTTCGGGGTCGACGACCTCTTCGAGGACGGTGTTTTGTGCGGTGATAAGGTCGTGCAATTCACCGGGTAGATCGTCGAGGCCGCGTATTGCCACGCTTGTAAGGGTCTCTTGTTCTCGTTCGAACAGGCCCCCGACCATAAGGGGTAGGCCGAGCATGAGGAGTGGAAGGATGAGAAGTGGGATCAGGAGGTTCGAAACGATCGCCCGGCGGTCGCGTATGGTCGAGAGGATCTCCTTTCCAGCGAGTTGCCAGATCACTCTCCCCCTCATGTCAGAGCCACCTGCTCTCGCGGCTGGTCGGAGCTTTCGATGATGCGGAAAAAGGCCTGTTCCAAGTTGATGGCCCCCGTCTTGAGGCGCAGCGCGTCTACTCGATCCAGGGCGATGAGTTCGCCCCGGTAGACCACCGCAACCCGCTTGCAGAGCTCCTCGATTTCGCTCATGACGTGCGTCGAGTAGATCACGGCTCGAGCACGGCTCGCATAGTTTCCGACGAAGTCCAGGACCGCCCGGCGCGCCATGACGTCGAGACCGCTGGTGGCCTCGTCGAAGAAGATCACGGGTGGATCGTGCAGGACGGCTCGGGCGATGACGATTTTCTGTTTCATTCCGGTCGAGAAGCCACCGGCCCGCCGTTCGAGCGTGTCTCCGAGCTCGAGCAAGCCGTCTAGCTCCCGAATCCGATCTTCGATCGCGCTGCGGTTCATGCCGTAGAGCTTGCCGAAGTAGTGGAGGATTTCCCTGCCGCTCAGGCGGTCGTAGAGCCCCATACCACCGTTGACTACTCCGATGTTGGTACGGATACGCTCGGCGTCTCGAACGATATCGAGCCCGCCGATGGTGGCGGTTCCCGCGTCGGCTTTGAGTAGTGTGGCCAAGATTCGCAACGTGGTCGTTTTGCCGGCGCCGTTGGGACCGAGAAGACCGAATACCTCGCCCGCCGCCACGGAGAAACTCAGATTCCGGACCGCCTGGATCAACCCGAAGCGCTTGGTGATGTTATTGACTTCAATCATGATGGCCAGGGGAACTCACCTCTCCTTAAGGCTAGCTCCTCTGGCCGGGTGTGGGTGATTAGGAACTTCGCAGTGGGGCCGCAGGGCGGAAGGGATTCCCGTTGTCTGGCCCGGCGTAGCCGGGCCCGACAACGGCGTTTCGATCGAAAGAATCGATAATCGGAGATTCGAACGATCAGCAGGATTTCAGATTACTCGACCGTGAGGGTGTAGCTTCCGGTCACCGTGGGACCCAGGAAGTTGATCACGTCGATGAACCAGCGGCCTGCTTGGGGGTTGTCGATGATGAACTCTGCTTTTTGCTCAAGACTGTTGTCGCGGTACTGCCAGTCGCCGTCATCCCCCCAGGAGGTCATATCGCTGCCGAACTTAGCGGCCAGATCCATATCGACGTCTGCTGTCATGCGAATGGTGAGGCGAGGTGTGCCGGTGGCGACGTTGACGACGTAGGTGTGAAAACTCCCCCCCTCGGAAGCCCCTACCAGGGAGCCGGTGGCGCTCTGGCCGATCTGCATCTGGTCGCTGATGGTGCCCGAGCCGGTGGTACCTGCCGTGATGACGGGACCGGCTGGGGCTTGGGGTGCCAGCGGGTTTTGGGGCGCCAGCGGGTTTTGGGGTGCCAGCGGGTTCGCTGCAGAAGCCCCACCGCTAACGCTCAATTGGTAACGGGCGGGCGATGCGATGAGATTGAGTACGTCGATATAGACGGGTCCCGGCGCAGGGTTGTCGAGCAGATAGCTCGGATTGGGCTCCTCGGAGGTGTCGAGGTAATCGATCCCTTCGTAGTTTTGGATGGGCGCACCGGCGTTTACGGCCAGGTCGAAGTCGTGACCTTCGCCCGTGACCTGGATGGTGAGTCGGGAGACCCCGGCTGGTACGTCGACCGAGTAGGCGTGGTATACCAGATCGTTTTCGCTCGGAGGCGCCGCGATCGTCCTGGTGACGCTCTGGTTGATGGTGAGGGCGCCGTAGTCCCCGCTCGGATCTCCGCCGGAGGTTTGTGCTGAAGGTGTGGTGGCGGGAGGCGTTGTTGGGCTGGTGGTGGAGACGACGGGCTGACTGCCTGGCCGCACCACGTTAGCCACATTAGGACCGATCAAGGCCCAGGCCAGGCTGATGGGGCGCACGTAGGCTTGTTCCTCGACGTCAAGCTCGTCGTACTTGACCGTGATGCCCGCGGTGGGGATGCCGACCAGTTCGCCGCGTTGATTGAAGGCAGCACCGCCGGAGTTTCCGTGGGCGATCTTGGCGTCGGTCTTGATCCACTGCTTGCCGCCGGCCTCGAAGTCTTCGCCGAGCCAACCGCTCATGAGACCGGCGGTAAAGGTCACGGTCGATCCGGAGATACCCGGATAGCCGACGATGGTGATGAGGTCGCCCGGGAAGAGCTCATTCGAATCTCCGACCGCCACCGAGACGAACTGGAGCGTTTCCGGGATAGGGGTTTCGTCGGCAAACTCGACG
>CP070651.1:3010238-3171675 GCA_020354625.1 Trueperaceae bacterium | reverse complement strand
AAGGTAACGAGACCGATACCGACCATGATGCCTAGGATGACGAGGACGATGAGGAGTTCTACGATTGAAAGGCCATGTTGTTCCCTCATGGTATTCAGGGTAGAGGGCGAGCTGTGGGGAGCGGCACCACCAAATGGGGGAGGATGCAATTAAATCTTTCACATTTGTAGTGAAGAATTAAAAATGTTCACATTCACATGACATCGACACGGGTTCTTGACAGCGCGTCTTGGCTCTGCGACGATGCCTTGAGATGCATACGAACGGCTTGCTTTGTGCCGCTCTTCTTGCTGCGGGGCGACCTCTATCTGTCATTGAACTCGCTGATGTGCTCGGGCTACAGCCTGAAACCGTCCCGCGTGCCGTCGCAACCTTGCAACGGATTCTCAAAGAAGAACAGCTAGGAATCGTGATCGATGAAGTCGCCGGTGGCTATCGCCTTGTCGTCGATCCAGATCTGATACCAGCGCTAGCCGATCTCTTATCTCCGGCTCCGCTGCCGCGTCTTTCCGGCGCTGCCCTAGAGACGCTGGCGCTCGTCGCGTATTATCAGCCGGTAACCCGTGGCGAGCTCGAGGTCGCCCGTGGGGCGTCTTGTGCTTCGACACTGGATACCCTTCAGGAGCGTGAACTCGTCAAAGTGGTCGGTAGGAAAGATGTGGTTGGAAAGCCGATGCTTTACGCTACGACCGAGCGCTTCCTTATCGAGTTTGGGCTTGCATCACTCGAGGATCTGCCCCCATTAAAAGAGCAGGCAACCGGTTTCTTGCGCTAAGCCGATCCAATACCCTGTTCTTTCAACAGGACATCCACTTTGATGAAATTCTGCTGATCAATGTGTGGCTGATCAGCGTTTCTTTCGTATGTCACGCTGGTGTGGTTGGCCTTGCTCAGTCGGACCAAACCGAAGGAAAGCATATCTATCAGTTACTGGCAGTGAGGTGCCGGATAGCGGCGTGGTACCCCTCAAAACCCAACCCGGAGATACTCCCTATACAGACCCCCGCCGTAAAACTCTGGTGGCGGAACGCCTCGCGCGCGTGGATGTTGGAGAGATGAACCTCGATAACTGGTGGATTGATTCCTGCAACGGCATCTCGCAGCGCGACCGAGGTATGGGTTAGTCCTCCGGGATTGAGTACGATCCCTTCAAACCCTTCCTCCTCTGCCATGTGCAACCAGTCGATCAAAACGCCCTCGTGATTACTCTGTCTGCACACTACAGTGACACCGAGTGACTGGCCCCACTGCTGGCAGGCCTGCTCTAACGTTGCCAGTGTCGCTTGGCCATAGACCTCTGGCTCACGTTTGCCGAGCAGGTTCAGATTCGGTCCGTTGATTATTAAGATCACGCTGCTACCTCCAAGAGTTCCATCCATGCGGCCTGCTGTTCTTGAAGCGTAACATCGTCGACAATCACCGGTTTGGAGATCCCTCTAAGCAAAACATAGCGAAGGCGGTCTGAGAGGCGTTTTTTGTCTCTAGCCAAAAAGGATTCGAGTCGCTCGAACTCGGTTGTTGGGAGTGGTGCGGGCTGAACCCATTGCAAGAAATCCCCAACCATGGGAGTGAGATCTTTCCAGCCTCGATTCTTTGCAAGCACGGCTGCAAAGTAGAGCCCGTAGGCCACAGCCTCTCCGTGGGGTAGGGCATGATCGCTGACGGCTTCCAGAGCGTGACCGAGGGTGTGCCCTAGATTCAAGGTCGCTCGTAGGTTCGTTTCTCGTTCATCCGCAACCACAATGTTGGCCTTCACCGCAGCCGACTCGGCTACTGCTTCGATGAGAAAATCCGGTGGGCCGCCTGGTTGGAACTCTTCTGCACGTACCGATTCGAGCAAGCGTTCGTTGGCCAACAGGCCGTGCTTGAATAGCTCTACTGCACCGTGACGAAACGCTTTGGTAGGGAGTGTACGCAGGGTACCTATATCGATGATCACGGCACGGGGTTGCCAGAATGCTCCCACCAGGTTCTTACCCTCCGGCATATTGATTGCAGTCTTCCCACCGATACTGGCATCGACCATAGCGAGGAGGCTTGTTGGGCACTGATAAAATGCAACTCCTCGCATGAAGCTTGCAGCAACGTAGCCCGCGAGATCTCCAACGACACCCCCACCGAGTGCAAGTACAGCTGCCGAGCGTGTGAAGCCGTCGCGAACCATCTGACGCAATAGGTGTTCGAATGATGCCAGGCTCTTGCTCTGTTCACCAGGTGCTACGCAATAGCAGTGGAACTCCTTGCCGGCTTGTGCCAGAGCATCTTTTGCCATCGGTGCATAAAGGCGTCCCACCGTGTTATCGGTGATGATGGCGATGTGTGTCTCGTCGATGTACCTGGCGAGGCTCCCGAGGAGATTGGAAGCGACGTGGATCGAATAGGGTGGGGTCACACCCACGTCGATCTTCATCCTCCTGTCGCCTTCCAGATCTTCAGCTTTTGCACGATCTCTTCCACCACCTCACTCGAAGCACGGTTTTCGGTGCAGACGTGCAGGGTTGCTACTTCCTCGTAAGCGGTTCGGCGTTCGTCGATTAGAGCTCGGATTCTTGCTGTGGGATCCGAGCCTTCCAGCAACGGTCTCCGGTTTCTTCGCGTCCTGCGGTAGATCGTCTCTGGAGTAGCTGACAAGACGACTACAGGCCCACGTTTTTTGAGCAACTCTCTGTTTTCTTTTCTGGTTACTACGCCCCCACCAGTGGAGATCACTACCTCATCGAGTCGCAAACAGCGCCTGACGATTTCGGTCTCGTAGTCACGAAAAACCGGCTCCCCATAGACTTCGAAGATATCGCTGATGCGCATGCAACTGACCCGTTCGATGACGCGATCGGTGTCGATGAAAGTCAAGCTGAGGCGCCGCGATAATTCCCAACCGATCCGACTCTTACCCGTACCCATAAAGCCGGCGAGTGCGACCCAGGTTACCAGACGATCCTTGGGGAGGTGCCGTCGCTCCATAGAGCTAGCCTACTCGACCTACCTAGTGTAGGTTAATACTGAGACACATAGCTACGGTGGTCGTCGAGCCGCTCGACCATTTCTTGTACGGTATCGCCACCGAACTTTTCAAGTGAAGCGTCGGCCAGAATGAGTGAGGTCATCGCCAAAAGAACGATCGAAGCGGCTGGAACGGCTGTGGTATCCGAACGTTCTCGTGCCGCATCGGCAGCTCGATGCGACACCACGTCGACGGTGGGCAGAGGTTTCATCAGAGTGGCGATCGGCTTCATCGCGGCTCGAACCACCAACTCTTCACCGGTGGTGATACCGGCTTCGAGGCCACCCGAACGGTTAGTGCGCCGAAAATAGCCTTCGTCATTATGATATATAGCGTCGTGAACGGAACTCCCCGGGAGGCTGGCGGCATGCCAGCCATCACCGATCTCGACTCCTTTGATCGCCTGGATGCTAAGTGCTGCCTGAGCGAGACGGCCGTCTAGTTTTCGATCCCACTGAGTGTGACTACCCAAGCCCACGGGTACGCCGCGGAATCGTGCTTCGATGATTCCACCAAGCGTGTCGCCATCGTGTTTAGCCTGATCGATGCGCTCGATGATCTCTTCCTCGGCTGCTGCATCGAAGCTTCGAATTGGGCTTTCGTCGAGCGCATGAAGATTGTCCCAATCCATTTCGCCGCTGCAGTCGATGCCACCTAAGCTGATCACTCGGGCACACCCTTGCAGCCCGAGGTGTTCCAGGAGTCGCAGCGCAATAGCACCTGCAGCGACGCGGCTGGCTGTTTCACGAGCTGAAGCCCGTTCGAGAACGTCGCGAAGATCCTTGTGTCTATACTTGATGCCGCCAGCTAAATCTGCATGTCCTGGCCTAGCCTCGGTTAGTGAGCGTTTGCGGGGTACGTTTCCGGGCTCAGGCGACATCGTCTCGCTCCAATTTTTCCAGTCGCGATTTTCGATTTGCAGTGCAACAGGAGCACCGGTCGTTTGGCCGGCACGTACGCCACCTAGAATCTTGGCGCAATCTGACTCGATCACCATGCGGCGTCCACGCCCATAACCGCCCTGCCTCCGCCGTAGCCAAGGATCGATGTGTTCGGTGGCAAT
The DNA here is from genome assembly GCA_020354625.1 of Trueperaceae bacterium. Lineage (GTDB taxonomy): Bacteria > Deinococcota > Deinococci > Deinococcales > Trueperaceae. Next base: position 3,167,611 of record CP070651.1, on the reverse strand, counting down.
CAGATTCAAGCCGGCAGGAACACCGTCGAGTAGCACCGTGAGTGCTGGTCCGTGAGATTCTCCTGCAGAAAGGTATCGTAACATCGACTTAGCCTAACACAGCGCCATGCACCGAAAAACCCGCCCGTGCATTGCACGGGCGGGTCGTGTAGAGCAGCTATAACGCTACGAGGAGCCTGACATGTTACTGAATGACATCCGCTGTTACGATCAGGAGAAGTTCGGTGTTGTCCTCTTCTGAGGTGGTGCTTCCGAACAGGCTCCCCACAATGGGCAGATCTCCGAGCACGGGAACGCGGTTCTCTGATTGGTTTAGCTGATTTTGTAAGAGACCGCCGAGGAGTACAGTCTGCCCAGGTGTCAAGGTTACGGTAGAGGCGACTTGACGAGTTGAAAGATTGAGGAAGTTCGGATTATCCGACTCTGAAAGAATATCCTCCACTCTGGCCTCGACCATGAGTGTGACTCGACCGTCGTTTGCAATCCGTGGTGTGACATCGACTTGAACGCCGTAAGGGATCGTTCTTTCGATGTTCGAATCGGCGCCTGGAATGGAGATGAAGATGGTTCCTCCAGACTGAATCGTCCCGGTGTCGTTATTGAGCACGGTCACGGTCGAATCGTCTACTCGACGTGAGAGCCCCTGACTTTCCAAGGTGTCGAGCACTGCTCCGAGGTTGAGTCCTGAAATAGCATTTTGAGCATCGAATACAAACTTGAGACCTGTATCCAGTATGCTGGCGGCGAGATTGCCTGCAGCAGCCGTCAAGTTGATTCCAAGATTCGAAGCTGCACGGGTGGAAATCTCTTGAATGCGGACCTGGATGTTGACCTGTTGTTGAGGGGTGTCGAGCTCGGGAATGAGTTCGGCGATACGTGCTTGTGCTGCTGCGGTACCCGTAACGATGATGCTGTTGGTGCGTGCATCAGCCGTTACGGCAAAATCGGAAGGAGACCCTTGGGACCCATCACCTTCGTCTTGTAAGATTGCGAGAGCTGAGTCCTCTAGAACAGTAGCCAGATCTTTGGCGACAGCGTTGGCCAAGAAGTAGATGCGCTGCTCGACAGGGACTTGTTCGACGTCTCGATCGAACTGATCTAAGGTCGACTGAACTCTGTCTTGTTGGGCTTGAGTCCCGATTACGGAGATACTGTTGACGCTTTTGAGTACATCTACTCCCACACCGGGTACTGCGCCGCGAATGATAGCAGCGACATCCTGTGCATCGTTATTGACCCGGTAGAAGCGTTGGAGAATCTCTTCTTCGGTTTCAGCCGTGTCCATGTCGGTCGTAATGGTCTCGACGGGGCTACGGAATTTGCTGATTGAAGCGGAAGGACCTACCACTACGACGTCGTTATCGAGCAAAACGAAGTCGAGATCGTGGAGTGTGAGCACGATATCCCAGATCTGTCGGAACGGTTTTGGATCGGCGATATCGTAGATGATCACGTCGTCTGGTACATCGTCTGCGACAGCCGTAAGATCGATCGATTTGGCGAGTGCCTCTACCATCGTGCGAAGCGATTCGCCTTCTGCACCCGTTTTGAATTCTACTAGTTGGTCGAAGCGGCTATCATCGGGCAATGCCTCGAGCTGTTGCGCTTGGGAGAAGGCGAGGTTGAATACGATAAGAAGCGATAGAAAGGACACTAATTGTTTCATGATCACCGCCTGAGATCCAGGATGAGTTGTTCCGATTCCCCATCGAGTGTAAATTCTGCGTATTGACCCCTCAGGTCAGTAAGCACGATGTCGGTATCTGGAAGCGTCTGGCCGAGTTGGATAACTACTGGCGAACGGGCAATAGAGGAACGGAATACCCCTATGCTGATGGGCCCGAGGACTGAACCGGTAAAGCTATACCCTTCGTCTCGTAAATAGCGGCTCAAAGGTGTGCTACCGGCAACGAGAGGGGTATCTGTGGGCAAGGTGGTGCCGTTTTCACCGGCGAGCGAATCTGCGGCTCCGGCTACAGGTTCGGGAACCGACCTGATGGGATTCGGTACTGTGTTCGCATCGCTGCCAGGTAGTGTGGAATCGACATTACGCAAGCTGTTTGTCGTTGTACTAGGTTCTCTGATGAGGGCGACTTGGGTGAGCTCTGGGAGGATACTCGTAGGCTCTTCGACCGTGGTAGCCGGCGGAATTGCCGTCTCGGAACGAGCTGTTCTGAGGATTTCGGGTGTCGTTGGCAATACGTTTCCGCTGGGAAGAGGACGTGGTAGCTCGCGAGCTTGTTGTGTCGGTGTGGGTGGTGCGAGCGCATTCGGCGTCGGCACGATCACCTCTTGAACAGCCGTCGCTTCGGCCACAGCTGTGGGGGAAGGTGCCGGGGGAACCTTGACTTCGACCACCTCGGGTGTGGTGCTCGGTGGTACTTCTGCCACAGCGCTCAGGCTCGGCTCTTGGAAGACGATAGGCGAGAAGGGATTGACTGTCGCCCTGCGGCCCGCCAGCGGACGCGATACACCGTCATCCTCAGCTACTATCTCTTCACCAGGCGTTGTGGTAGGTGCTTCTGTGATGAGAAACGGTAGATCAGCGATGACGACTTCCCGTGTAACTACGCCGACGTCTGCAGGAAGCACCCCAACTTGTGGAACCGAGGTGGTCTCGACCACAGCACCAGCTCCGGTGGCCTCTGCCGTGGTGGGTGTCGCCTCTGCCGTGGTGGGTGTCGCCTCTGCCGTGGTGGGTGTCGCCTCTGCCGTGGTGGGTGTCGCTTCCGCAGAGGAAGATGGAGTAGATGGCCTCGTCACGGATTCCGCACTGGACGGCGTACGGACAACTACTCCCGGCGCATCAAAAGAAGACGGCGAAAACCAGGGAGATTGTTGGATAAAGAAGTTTACCCAGAAAAACACAGCAGCTGCCAGCAAGAGGAATCCGATGACAATACGTGAAGTGCGTGATATGCGTAGATTACCGGCAAGTGTCATGACTTACAGCTCCCCGGGATCTTCGCCGGTGAAGACGTAGACCAAGAAATCGAAGTTCGTACTGAGTTCGGGATCGTCCGACTCTTCGTTTGTGACAGAGAAGTTAACCTCCTGAATCTTTGTGAAACGCTGAAGAGATTCGAGTTTCGTTAGGAAGTTTGCGGTATTGCTGTAGGTACCTGTGGTGGTGAACTTAAAGCCGATCGGCCTAACTCCATCGATTATTTCCCCTGGACGTCTCGACTCCTGGCTCAGTCTTTCGAAGATTACTTCACTATTTGTCGCCGATACCCTCAGTTGATCCATGAGGTTGGATACTTCGCTTTCACGTGGAAGTTGTAGTAGGAACTCACGGCGCTCCTCTTCAAGTTGAGCCACCGTCAGTCGCAGGTCTGGGAGGTTCCTCCTGGCACGTTCACCATCTTCGATCTGCACATCTAGCTGCGCGATTTCGGTTTCGAGCAAGTCGATTTTCTCGAGTGTAGGTCTATACATATAGAAGAACCAGGCGAGTGCTATCGCGACGGTGATGACGATACAGATGATGGCGATGTCTCTCTGTCTGAGATCGCGAAGATTGAAGTTGCCAAGGTTCATCGAACTTCTCCTGCTAGCAAGCCGACGGTGAGCTGGTACTGGTAGAGCTCCAAATCTTCTCTCTCGTCAACACGGGTAGTTGTCTGGAAAAGCACTCCGAATTGCTGGGAACTCTCCAGGGCACGGATGTACTGTGCCAGGACAGCGCTATCGACTACGTTCCCGCTGACCTTCATCTCACCTACTACGGCTTCACCTTCGTACCGGTTCTCATCGACAGTTGCGGGCACGATCGATCTGAGGTTGAGTGATGTGAAGTCGATAGTGGGTCGAGGAGCACCACCTCTGGCGGGGAGAAGCTCCAACATGGCAGCTACTTCTGCTGACCAAATGATCCGATTTTCCCGTACCGATTGGGCGATAGAGATGAGCTCGTTGAGCTGCTGTTGCCGGTTTCGCAATTCTCGCTGTTCGCGCAAAACCGGTTGTAATAGCGCCAATTTCTGTTCTTTAAGGAGTTTTTCCTGGTCGAGGTTTTTAGCCGTCTGCGAGGCTGTAAACTGGAATGCAAAGATCGTTCCAACCACTAGAAGCGGGAACAAGATCGCTAAAAGCCTCCAGTAGCCGGGTTCGCTGACTCGCCGCAGATTCTTAGGTACGAGGTTGACATTAATCAATGCCCGTCACCCCCCTTAAGGCCAGGCCGAGTGGAACGGCGAACTCTGGCGCTACCTTCTTTAGGTACTCGGTGTCGAACCGGTTGGTGTCTGCCGTGACGGTGAGCCACGGATCGCTCAACTCGACCCGGAAGCCGAGTGCATCTCCGATCGCTTCCGCGAGACCCCTAAGCTTGGCACCACCACCGGCAATGACCATACGGTTGATGTTTGCTTCACCTGCTTGGACTCGAAAGAACTCCAGGCTGCGGCGAATCTCGGTGGTGAGGTCGACAAGGATAGGTCGCAGAGCCTCGTAAACACGACTCGGACTAAACTGTTCTCTTTTGGCGTCGAAGTTGAGTAGTTCTTCTTCATCCTCGGTCGGGATAGTGGCGGTGCCATAATCGATCTTGACCTCTTCGGCGCTATCGAAATCGAGGCCGAATGATCGTTGGATGGCAGCCGTAAAATCGTCGCCGGAGACGCCGATATTGCGGTTCATCAACACCCGATCACCGCGCACGAGGGTGATGGTGGTATTCGAAGCTGCGATCTCGAGCACAACACCGATTTCGTTATCGATTCCAGTGCCCGAAAGCGTCGTTTTGCCGAGATGTTCGGAAGAGAGCGACATCGTAAGGGATCGAAGTAGGGCAAACGGTTTGATATCAACCACGACCGGTTCGAGGCCAGCGAGTTTGAGATAGTCGATCTGTTGGGTGATAAGATCTAGCCGTGCAGCCGCGATAACGACTTCGAGCTGTTCACCATCTTCGACATCGTCGGGGTTATCGAGCACGAAGTAGTCGAGCACCACCTCATCGATAGGGAAGGGGATATAGCGTTCTGCTTCCCACTTGATGGCCTCGTCGAGCTCTTGCAACGTCATTTTGGGTACATTGATGTTTCGAGTGATGGCTTGTCGGTTGCTTACCGCGGTGACGGCAAAGCGCTTCGAGATCTTGGCTTCATCGAAGAGCACCTTGATTTCCTCCGCCAATCCTTCAGCATCGACGATTTCGTCGTCTTGGATGAGGCCGGGGGGCATTGGGCGCATGGCCAGTGCTGAAAGACTGGGAGGATTGCCGGGCCGCAACTCGACGACCTTTAAGGCGCTCGTTCCAATTTCAAGACCGGCAGCTTCGATTTTCGGGGTGAGTAAGCGCGCTAACCTCCCGCGCAATGAGGTCATAACGTCTCCTCCTTGAGAACCACAGGGAGTTTAGCACGCTACTTTCCCGGATAGGGGTTAAATATCGCAAATAGGTCGTGAGAGCTGTACTCTTGTAGATACCCTCTCTATTGAGGATTCAGAGATTGCCTGGATCCGTTTAGAGTCGGTCTCTGTCCGTGCCCAGTTCGAGATTTCGTCCTACCCCGGTTTAGGCATCATTCCGGGTGGCAACCGTTGCTCTTGCGATTTCTCCTCGCCTGGAGCCGGTGCTTGAGCAGCTGAACGCTGAGGTGGTTCCTCAGGATTTTCTGGTTCCAACTCAGGGAGTACTTCGCCTTTCATGACGATCTCGAACTCATCGGCATGAAGCGTTTCGCGCTCGAGCAGAACCGAGACGACACTCTCTACCAATTCACGGTTCTTTTCGAGGAGCGCGAGGACACGCTGGTACTGTTCATCGATGATGTCTTTGACCTCGATGTCGATCAGCTTCGCGGTCTCTTCACTATAGCTTCTCATGCCTTCGAACTCACCGAGATAGGAGTCAGCACCGCTCGAAAGAGCAATCTTGCCGAGATTACTGCTCATACCCCAACGGGTGACCATGCGACGGGCGATATCGGTTGCCTGTTGAAAATCGTTTTGTGCGCCTGTGGTGACATCTCCAAAGATGAGCTCTTCGGTTGCCCGTCCGGCCAATGCAACTGCGATGCGGTCGAGCAAGGCCAGTCTACTGGCAGACATACGGTCTTCTTCTGGGAATTGCATGACGTATCCCATGGCTCTCCCGCGCGGGACGATGGTGATCTTGTGTACAGGATCGGCACGCTCGAGCATCTCCGCTGCCAAGGCGTGTCCAGCTTCGTGATAAGCCGTCACCCGTTTTTCCCAGTCGCTAATGACACGGCTGCGGCGCTCAGGTCCCATGATGACGCGATCGGCAGCATCGTCTAAATCTTTGGAATTGATTTCACGCCGGTTGTTGCGTGCGGCGACCAACGCCGCTTCGTTCAGTAGGTTTTCGAGGTCAGCACCCACAAATCCGGGTGTGCGTTTGGCAACCGTGTGAAGATCGACAGTACTGGCAAGCGGTTTGTTCCTTGCATGGATCCGAAGTATCGCTTCTCTTCCCCTTACATCGGGGGCATCCACGACTACTTGTCGGTCGAAACGACCCGGACGCAACAGAGCTGGGTCGAGGACATCCGGCCTGTTGGTTGCAGCGATGATGATAATATCGTGTTGCGATTCAAAGCCATCCATCTCTACAAGTAGGGCATTGAGCGTCTGTTCGCGCTCGTCATTGCCACCGTTCATGCTTACACCGCGCCGCCGCCCAACCGCGTCGATCTCGTCGATAAAAACGATGCAAGGAGCGTTCTTCTTAGCATTTTCGAACAGATCTCGAACCCGTGCAGCACCGACACCGACAAACATTTCGACAAAATCAGAACCGGATATGCTAAAGAAGGGTACTTTGGCCTCACCGGCTACGGCTTTGGCGAGATGAGTTTTGCCCGATCCCGGAGGGCCTACCATCAGAACGCCATGAGGAATACGGGCCCCGAGCGCGTGGAACTTCCCTGGGCTCTTGAGAAACTCCACGACTTCGGTAAGGTCGTTTTTCGCTTCCTCAACACCAGCCACATCCTTGAACAAGACGTTGCTACTCTCTTCTGTCACCAATCTTGCACGGCTTTTACCAAACGAGACCGCCCCGTCCCCACCGCTGCGCACGCCACGCATGAGGTAAAAAAGGAACCCTACCATAAGGAGTACCGGGATCAGGTAGAAAACGAGGCTATTCCAATTCTGTCCCCGTGGCACGACTTCGACTTCAATACCTTGAGAACTGTAGATGCTTAGGTCTTGTGGTGGGCTAGGCAGATGGGTGACGAACGGATCGCCGCCCTTCGGTGTGACCTGTAATTCAGTGTCCTTGACGCGTATGCTGGCGACGCGCTCAGCTGCGACCTGCTGCTGAAAGTAAGAAAAACTTTTGACTTCGCCTCTGTTTCGGTTATTGCTTTGTGAAGCGATAAAGACGACCAAGCCTATAATGACGACGGCGATTAAGAACCCTCTTATCGGCAGCTGGCCCATACGTTAGTCTAACCTCTACGTTGGCTATCGTGTGTGATTCAAAATCGGCTCTCAGATTCGTTAAGGTGGCGTTCGTGCCAGGTCGTTGAACCGCACGTGGCTGTTGTGAAATTGCAGTTCCACCGTGCCGACCGGGCCGTTTCGTTGCTTGCCGATGATTATCTCCGCGATGCCTTGCTTTTCCGACTGCTGGTCGTAGTATTCGTCCCGGTATATAAACATGACCAGATCGGCATCTTGCTCTATGGCGCCAGATTCCCGCAAGTCCGATAACATAGGGCGTTTGTTGGGGCGAGCCTCAACAGCCCGCGACAACTGGGAGAGAACCAGGATGGGGATGTCGAGCTCTCGAGCAAGCGCTTTAAGGCTTCTGGAAATCGTTGAGATCTCCTGCTGCCTATTTTCGTTCCCAGGACGACCAGCACCACTCATGAGTTGGAGGTAGTCGATAATGATCATTCCGAGACCTTGTTCAGCCATCAAGCGGCGTGCTCGCGACCGTAGTTCCATGGCGGTCAGGTCAGGGTTGTCATCGATATAGATCTTGGCTTCTGACATCTTTCCTGCGGTGTCGGCTAGCCGTTGGAAATCACGGTCGGAGAGTTGTCCGTTTCTGACCCGGCTCATATCGACTCGTGCTTCGGAACAGAGCATCCTGGTGACGAGCTGTATCGCAGACATTTCAAGCGAAAAGATTCCGATCGGTTGTTTCTCTCTAAGGGCAGCATGGAGTCCAATGGTAAGCGCAAAGGCGGTTTTCCCCATAGAAGGCCTGGCTGCCAATACGTTTAAACTACTCGCTTGCAGCCCTGCGGTCAGGAGGTCGAGCTCTCCGAATCCGGTACGCAACCCAGATACAGGATCGGGATTTGAAAAGAGTTCGTTGATGTGGGCGAAGGTATCCGTTACCAGCGTCGACATACCGATAAAACTGTGACTCCGCTTTATGCTCGACAATTCAAAGATGCTCGACTCGGCCTTGTCGAGAATCTGTTCCAAGGGCAGCATCTGGTCAAAGGCGTGCTGCATGATGGTACCGCTAGCAGAGATCAGCTCACGCAAGGTAGATTTTTCGAGCACAATTCTTGCGTAGTTTTCTACATACGCTGCTGTGGGGACGCTGTCCACAAGCCCGATAAGGTACGGAACACTGCCAACCCCCTCGAGTTCCCCACTCTGGCGGAGTTCTTCTGTCAAAGTGACGAGGTCGAGGGGCTCCCCACGCCGGAACAGCCGGTCCATTGCACGAAAGATCTTTCGATGGCCCTCTTTGTAGAAGTGCTCAGCAGAGATCAGGCCTTCAATCACTGCGAACGCCTCGTTATCTAGCAAGATGCTACCGAGAACACTCTGTTCGGCTTCCATATTCTGAGGTGGGGTACGACTTTCCACTGACGTTTATTGTACGTGACCTGCCAGGACTTGTGAACGGTATCGAGCTGTGTACGCTCGAACATATACGATCTTCATGGCTCGGTACGGATCGGGATCGATCTTCCAAACAGCTTCTCCGATTCAGGCACAAAATGGTGTTGTGAAGGTTGTAGCGATGCTTCCTCCAGCGTAGTTCTGAGTAGAATAAGGGAGTGATCGCCCCCATTCTCTCTCTTGTAGCCCCCTTTCTTTTCGGTTTCGCAATCGGCTCGCTATCCATCGGTGGGCTCTTTGTCAAGTGGACTACGGGGAAGGACCCTGTCGATGTCAATGCTCACGCCCTCGGGATTGAGAACACCTTCCGTTTTCTCGGTGCTCCGGCTGCGTTGGTAGCGTTTTTCCTGGATTGTGTGAAGGGATTTTTGGTCTTGGCCCTGACTCAGGGAAACCCTTGGGCAGCCCTTGGGGTTGTATCGGGTCACCTCTTTCCACTACCACGCCTTCGTCTCATCGATCAACCGCGGGGACGTGGTAACGGCGTTTTACTCGGTGTCCTGGCCGGCCTTTCGAGTTTCACCGAGATCAACTACTGGGTGCTTGCTTTCCCGGTGCTGTTCTATGCAGCTCTGCTGGCACTCACCGGATATGCAGCGATTGCCACGGTGGGGGGACTCTTCCTCTTGACTGCGCTCACGTTATTTACCGCGGGTCCAGAGTCGTTCAAGATCGTTACCATCCTCTTGTTGCTCGTGGTCCTATGGCAGAACAAGTCGGGTTTTTCCAGGATTGTCGACGGAACGGAGGCGAAGCTTGGCACGCCCCCTCACGTACGCGGAGCAAATCCTGAGGCGGTCCTTGCAGCCTTTATGGTCCACCCGATGACCGTCGATGACCTTTGGCAACCGCGTAGTCTAGGTTGGCTCGGTACATTGGTACGGCGCGGGCGGTTGCCTGAGCCGATCCTCCGCCGCTTTATGATGCTTCTCCGGCCTCAGGTTCATGGAGAGATTACTGGGATCCGTTTAGAGGACGGTCGCGAGCTCCGAGTTCTATTGATCAGTGGCACCTTCTTGCCCGATCAGATCCGAGACCATCCCGACCTCGCCACACGTTTGGCGATCCGAGGAGCTCGTCTGGCCAAGGAGTTCGGGGCAGAAGCGTTTGGATTGGGCGCCTTTCTATCGACTGTGGGTCGTAAGGGTCTCGATGTTCAGTCGGCCGTACCAGGGATTACCATTACAAATGGTGGAGCGTACACGGCAGCCACGGTACGGGAGGCGGTCCCCGGTCTCTTGGAGCGTTACCGTCTCGAGGGGGGTGTACTAGAGAGTGCCACGGCAGCAGTCATCGGAGCCAATGGTGTGGTGGGATTTGGGGTGGCGCGAATGATCGCTCCACATGTCAAGAGCCTGATCTTGGTCGGTACGGATATCGACCGGCTCGAGAGGAGCGCCGACACGCTTCGTAGAAAATTCGTTGACACAAAGATCGTGGCTCATACAGACATCGCTTCGATCGGAGTAGCCGACCTCGTCTTTACCGCGACATCCGATCCAAATCCGGTGGTGTTTCCCGAACATGTGAAACCGGGCGCCTGGTTATACGATCTCGGTCGTCCGGCCGATATCGCCCCGAGTGTCAGGGAGGTTCCGGGTGTACATATCATCCCAGGTGGCGTTGTCAAGCCGCCTGGTGAGATGCGGAGCAGCATCAATATCCATTTTGGTGATGGTATGGTTCCTGCCTGCATGGCTGAAACCATGATAATGACGGCGACCAAAGCTTTCGATCGGGCTTCGTTGGGGCCCGCAACAAAAACGGCCGATATCGCATTCTATTTACGAGAGGGCAAGCGCCTCGGTTTCGAGGTGGTGACACGTGACGAGCGGGTCGCTGAACTCGAAGAGGTCGTGTGAGTTTCCTCGTGGGATGTTAAATGGCTGAATTGATCTATGCGTTTCGTTTTCCTGGGCTGCTTGAAGACGATTCACCCGAGGCCGCGTTGTTGTGGGCTTACGGTTGCTCGGGGTTGTTGCAAGATGGTGATGAGATCGTCGCTTACTTCTCCGAGCGCCGAGAGTTACCGATATCTGGGAAATGGCAGGTCGTTGCCGAAGAGGGCTATCTCGAAACCTACTACGCCGAGCTTCGGCCGGTCACTATCGGTCGTTTGGTGGTGGCTCCGACTCACTGCCAGGTCCGGATCAGTGCTGGTCAGAAGGTATTGTGGGTCGATCCCGGTATGGCTTTCGGAACTGGACATCACGAGACGACCCGCTTGGCGCTCAGGGCTCTTGAGAGCGTTCCACTTATGGGAAGGACCGTTCTCGATGTGGGTGCGGGATCGGGAATCCTTGCGGTTGCGGCGGACTTACTAGGTGCCGGTGAGGCTGTGGGTGTCGATATCGATCCCGATACGGTTCCCATTGCGGTGGACAATGCGCTCGCTAACTGCTCTCGTGCACGCTTCGAGTTCGGCACCATCGACCACAAGCATCCTGCGTCGAGCGTCGATATTGTTGTAGCCAACCTCTACGCGGAACTTCATGTGCTCTTGGCCGACACCTACCACCACCTTCTCCGCCCTGGTGGAATATTGCTTGCGACGGGTATTCTACGTGACAAGATATCGATGGTACGAGAGGCTCTAGGGTCAAACTTTTCCCTCCGAAGAAGCCTTTGCGAAGGGGATTGGGTATTGGTTCAGGCGGAGAAGGAGACGCTTTTTTGAGAACACACCGCGTCTACTCGCCTGTCCTTGCAGAGGGTCTTCATATTCTTTCGGGTTCTGAATCGAGGCATCTCATCAAAGTGCTGCGAATACGTCCTGGGGCGAAGATCAAAGCCTTTGATGGTCAGGGATTAGAGGCGGATGGCAGCGTGGTACGCGTAGATGATCCTGTGATCGAGGTAGAGTTTTCCAAGCCCTATCCTAGCGTAGTTGAGGCTCCAGTTCTCATTACGCTTGCAGTCGCCTTGTTAAAAGGCGACAAGCTAAGTGAGGTCGTCAGACGTGGCACGGAACTCGGAATCACCACCTTTCAACCCTATGTCTGCTCGCGTTGTCAGATTCGAGAGTTGTCAACCAATAAGATGGAGCGCTTGCGACGTGTCGCCCAAGAGGCGGCCAAGCAGTGTGGACGTAGTCGTGTGCCTGTGATCTCTGAGATTGTCAACCTCGCCTCGCTACCGTTAAGTTCGATCAGTCTGGTCGCTGATCCCAGGGCAACTGCAACGTTGCTCTCGCTGCTACCGGTCTCCTTACCCGAGCGGTTGACGCTGGTAACGGGTCCAGAAGGAGGGTTTGATCCGCAAGAAGTCTCCATTCTCCAGCAGCGCGGTGCTCAGCTCGTCACCCTCGGAGCCCGTCAACTCAGAGCGGAGACGGCACCCCTTGCTCTCACTTCGGCTATTTTGGTTCCTGGAGCTCTGTGACGATCGTGTGGGAAGTGTTGCAAACTATGCTGGAGAAAGACTCGTGAAGCATAGAGGTCTAGGCTTGCTGGCATGCTTCACCCTGTTGCTGTTTGGTTGTCGCCCCCTCTACGTGCCGTTTGTTCCAGAGGGTGTACCCTTGCAGCCCCGGTTTCGGCTAGACGAAACGAGTGAGCTCATTCGTTTCGAGGATCGTTTGCAACTCGTGCTCTCTTTCTATGAACTACCCGAAGAGGGGTGGCTAGCGTTACAGTGGTTCGATCCAAGAAACCGGGAGGTCGCTTCGGAAAGCTTTTGGATTTCACCCTCCCAAAGGGCTGTTCGGCGAAGGTTGGACCTACCCGAGACCGTTCCACTTTCGTCCGGTGAGTGGCGTGTGGTTGTGTCCTTTGATTCTCGTATCATCCGCCAATTCAGCATCGTGATCGGTGATAGCGGCTGACCTGCTCGGCTTAGCCGAGCAGGTCAGCGTCTCACCATCTCGATCCAAAGCGGGCAGGATCGATTTGCACGTATGTACTAGACGGCTCGGCGGGTCGTACGGAAACTACGCTGCTGCTTTTTGAACCACACCACCATCGGTGAGAGGATGAAAATGCTCGAATAGGTTCCTACTGCGATACCGATGAGGAGTGTGATGCTAAAATCGCGCAGCACGCTGCCGCCTAAAAAGAGGAGCGCCAGAACCGGTAGCATGGTAGTTCCCGAAGTGACTAGCGTTCGTGACAGGGTCTGGTTGACCGAAAGGTCGACAATTTCTGCGTAGCTCTTATCACGCACTCTCCGAAGGTTTTCGCGAATACGGTCGGCGATGATAATCGAGTCGTTCAAGGAATATCCCACCACGAAAAGGAGTGCCGCAAGCACAGGGATGCCGAATTCGGCATCTATGATGTTGAGCACGCCCAAGACGATGGCAACATCGTGGCAGGCCGCCGTAATTGCAGCGATGGCTACGATCCAGTTCGGCCAGAAACGCCAGGTGACGTAGAGCATGATGAGGGCGAGAGCTGCAAGAACGGCTAGGATGGCTCCCTGACGTAGGTCGCTGCCGACCGCCGGACCGACGAAATCCGCTGACAGCAGATCAGCCCCCAAGGCTCCTGATAACGCTCCTGGGAACTGATCGGAAATCTCGCTCGACGCACCGATGCCGACACGCACAGAGATCAGATCCCCCTCGATGGTGTTGTCCTGCACCTCTACGATGTTCGCCTGATCACCTTGAAGACTTTCAAATCCCAGCTCATCAATTGTTGTTCGAACACTCGCCACGCTCGTGCCTTCTGGCACACCGAGCAAGATATTGGTACCCCCTGTGAAATCAGTGGATAGTTCGAGGCCGAGAAAGAGAACGAGTGCTATGGCGGTGGCGGCGAGCAGACCAGAGATGCTCATGACCAGTGGGGCCTTGCTGATAAAGCGCATCCCACGAGCGTAGAAGCCCTTGGGGATGAGCGGTCGTTTGATTCGTATGGTCAATACATCGAGCAGGAACGGTACGACGACCGTGTTGACGAAGACGGCGGAGATGATACCGATCGCCAGGGTGATTGCGAACCCCCGTACAGGACCGCTGGTGTATTGGTAAAGAGATGCTGCGGCGAGCAACGTGGTCACGTTGGCATCGATGATAGCGGATAACGAATTACCGAACCCGCCACGCATGGCGAGGCGCAAACTCTTGCCGCTACGAAGCTCTTCTTTGATGCGTTCGAAGCTGATGACATTACCATCGACGGCTGCCCCGATGGTGAGTACCAAGCCGGCGAGACCTGGGAGCGTGAGTGCTGCACCGAGACCTGCTAACGCTCCAAAAATAAAGATCATCGCCAACACTAGACCCAGCATCAACACCGAACCGAATAGTGGGCCGTAATAGAGAACGATGGCTGCTATCACCAAGAGTCCACCAACGATAGCCGCACGGGTGCCGGCAGCAATCGAATCTTGCCCCAGAGTCGGGCCGATCGCGCGGATCTCTTCGACCTCTAGATTGATGGGGAGGCTACCCGAGCGTAGGACGAGCGCGATGTCGCTCGCCTCTTCAAGCGACTCGATGCCGGTAATCTGCCCCGAATCGCTAATGCGCGCTTGCAAGACCGGTGCCGTCTGAATACGCCCATCGAGGACGATCGCCATCCTCCGGCCGATATTGCTGCCGGTAAAGTTCCCAAAATCATTTACAAATTCGCGTCTGATATCGAAAAATACTGCCGGCCCCAAAGCCGTTCCACCCACCCTATCGAAGTCCGCACGGGCGGTGCGGATGACCTCACCTGTGAAGGCCACCTCTTCGAGATCATCGAGGGTAAGCGTATTGTGCGGCTGCGTCGAAGCGCTCTGGCGGACGAGTCTGAACTCCAAAATCGCTTGCTGACCGATCAGCCCGAGCGCTCGATTTTGATCTTCTGCAGTGAGCCCAGGGAGCTCGACGATAATCCGATCTGTTCCGCTGGTCTGTATGAGCGGTTCGGAGACGCCAAACTCGTTTACGCGGTTTTCGATGATGTTGCGTGCCGTGTCGAGATCTTCGCGATCGGGGTTTGGCACTTCGGACTGAAGGACGACTCTGAGCCCACCTTGGAGGTCCAAGCCGAGCTTGAGGCTCGGATCACTGAGATCCCAAGGCTTCCAGAGATAGAGTAACGAGGTTAGAAGGGCAGCCAGTACGAGAAACCCCGTGAGGGAACGTCGGGTCATGAATGGTCTCCTAGATGGGTTCGGGATATTGAGTAACCACTCCCTAGTTTGGCTACCGGGCCGTCAACCGGGCTTGCCGGCTCCATGTGAGCGATCTCGATCGAAACGAGAACCCCCAAGAGTCCCCGCACCTCTCCTAGCAACTCGATACGTGTCGCGTGCCCTGGACATCTGATCATACCGCTATCTCCACCATTTCATAGATTTCGATAACGTCGCCTTCTTGGATATTGTCGTAGTTTTGAAGATTGATGCCACACTCGAAGCCTGATGTCACTTCACGCACGTCGTCTTTGAAGCGTCTTAGTTGGGCAATCGAGCCTTTGTACACCTCTCGACCTTCACGGAAGACCCTCGCTTTGGCGCCCCGCCGAACCAGGCCGTCGGTAATGTAGGAGCCGGCGATATTCCCTGAACGAGGAACCCGTATGACTTGTCTCACCTCGGCGTGCCCTAAGACATGCTCTTCATATTCTGGTTCGATCTGCCCGCGAATCATGCGTTGCACGTCTTCGATGAGGTTGTAAATAATCCGGTAGGACTTGAGAGGTACTCCCTGTCGTTCGGCTGATTTCTTCACGCTACCAGGTGCGTTCACCCCGAAACAGAGGACCGTTGCTTCTGCTGTGCTCGCTAGCAGCAAGTCCGATTCTGTTGGGGACCCTACGTCGGCCAGCATGATTTCAAGATCGACTTCGTCGCTCGAGTCCGCCTCTCTTTCGAGGACGCCTTTGATCGCCTCCAGGGATCCCTGAGTATCCGCTCTCAAGATGAGGTTGATGGTTTTTACATTGCTCTTTTGGAACAGATCGGCCAAGGTGACGTTCTTTTTGCCGATGAGTTCACGTTCCTGCTCTTCGCGCGTTGCGCGCTTCTCTCCGGTGATGCCCTTCGCAGTCTGCTCATCTGGCGCGCTCACGACGGTATCTCCTGCACCGGGTTGTTGGCTGAAGCCGAGGATCTGGACCGGTACCGACGGTCCGGCACTATCCAACTGCTTTCCGGCGTGATCGGTGAGACGGCGCACACGTGCCCAGGCCTCGCCACACACGATGTAGTCCGTTACGTTGAGGGTCCCTTCTTGAACCAGAACTGTAGCGAGCACTCCGGCGCGCTTATCGAGAAATGATTCGATTACAACCCCTCTGATTTCACCTTCGGGATCTGCACGGTAATCCTCGAGTTCCGCCACCAGTGAAACCATCTCTAGTAGCTCAGCGACTCCACGACCGTCTTTAGCACTGATTTCTACGGTAATGGTGTCGCCACCGTACTCCTCGGGCACGAGCTCGAGCCGCATAAGATCCTGCTTGACCTTGTCTGGATTTGCTTGTGGCAAGTCGGTCTTGTTGATGGCGACAATGATGGGGACGTTGGCCGCTCGTGCATGGGCGATCGCCTCGCGTGTCTGCGGCATGACTCCGTCATCAGCTGCGATCACGATAATGGCGATGTCGGTGGCGTTGGCTCCCCGTTGGCGGATGGTGGTGAATGCCTCGTGTCCCGGAGTATCCAAAAAGGTAATCGCACCGTGAGGTGTTTCGACCTGATAGGCACCGATGTGCTGTGTAATTCCTCCGGCTTCACGGTCAGCCACCCTCGTTTGACGAATGTAATCGAGAAGTGTCGTCTTACCGTGATCGACGTGTCCCATCACGGTAACTACAGGAGCTCGCCTGGGAAGGGTCGATGCGGTCTTGGCCGGCTCGGTGACTGGTCGCTCCGCATCGGTCGTAGGTTGCTCTGCAACGGTCGTACTTGCAGCGGTCTTTGCAACTTCTGCTTCGCCTTCGGCTTCTGCTCCCGCTTCAGCTATCCCTCTCTCTTGGGAGATAAGTTGCCTGACCGTGTCTGCCACCTCTTCTTCTAGCGTGCTCGAGTGCGACTTATACTCCACCCCTACCGTATCGAGTACAGCGAGCACCTCTTTTGAGTTGACACCGAGATCTTTCGCTAGCTGGTAAATTCGAACCTTAGCCGACATTCACCCCTCCAATCTGAGGCGAGGCATCTTGCACCTCGGCAAGGTGTGATTTGAGAAGCGTTTCGACTCGAGGCGCTTGGCTTTTGAAGAATCGCTTCAGTGCTTTGCGGTTCACTGTTCCTTGCATAACACTATCCTTGCAGTCTTGACAGATCCAAGCTCCACGTCCACCTGCTCGGCGGTGAGGGTCGAGTTGCCATACCCCTTCGTTCGTGCGGAAGAACCGTAAGAGCTCGCCTTGCGGAAGTGCACGATAGCACACCACACAGCGGCGCGTCGGGACGTGTTTTTTGGGATAGCTCATCATCTTATGAGGTTGCCTCCTCAGACTCTTCCGGGGACCCTTCGGTTTCTTCTGAGAAGAGCGCCTCGAACGCAGCGCGCTTGCTCTCACTGCTTGTGGTGTCATCGAGTCGAGATGCTGCAGCTTGGAGGGCGGCATCTAGGTCGCTCACGGTCTCGGAAGCGTCCAAATCGATCTTGAAGCCGGTGAGCTTGGCGGCCAAGCGGACATTCTGACCACCTTTGCCGATGGCGAGCGAGAGTTGGTCGTTGGCGACCGTGACCTTTGCTTCGTTGCTGTCGGTGTCGATGTCGATGCTTCCGACCTTGGCTGGAGAAAGTGCGTTCCGGATGAACTCTCGGGGGTTGGGATCCCAAAGGATGATATCGACCCGCTCGCGCTGTAACTCGGAGGTGACTGCCTGAATGCGGCTTCCACGATGGCCGATACAGGCTCCGATAGGATCTACATTTGGATTTGTGCTCGTCACGGCAACCTTGGAGCGCTGACCTGCTTCACGCGCGACCGATTTGATTTCGACCGTTCCGTCGGTTACCTCGGGAATCTCCTGACGCATTAGGTACTCGAGCAGCTCGGGCGCCGCACGCGAGACGAGAATGCTCGGCCCGCGATTGGAGAGCTCGACTTTCATCACGTAGACCTTGAGTCTCATACCGACCATATAGCGTTCGCCCTGGATCTGCTCTTTGGGGGGCATGATCGCTTCGCCCCGTCCCAGCTCCATGAATACGTTTCGCTTGTTGTCGCTCCGAGAGACCACGGCAGTGAGTACGTCCCCGGTACGATCCTTATACTCTTCAAAAACGATCGCCCGTTCGGCCTCACGTATTTTCTGGGTGATGACCTGCTTTGTCGTCTGTACGGCGATGCGTGTAAACTTGTCGGGGTCGACGGGAAACTCCATCTCCATACCGACCTCTACGCCGTCGTCGAGGGTGACCGCTTCGGAAAGCAAAATCTCCTTGTCGGCATCTTCGATCTCTTCTACCACGCGACGAATAACAAGCACTTCCATCTCGCCACTATCCGGATCGAGGACGACCTCGATCTGTTTGCCCGGCATCACGTTTCGCTCGAAGGCCTGCTCGAGCGCCTCTTCAAAACTGGAGAGCAGCTGGTCTTTGTCGAGGTTTCTTTCAGCCGCAAGTTGGTTGAGCGCATCCATAAATTCTTTGTTCATGCCTTCTCCCTGTATGCCCTGCCACCTTGATTCACAGTCTGTTCTCCCTATCTCGGCTCCGTTGGCCACTCCGCAAGCTGCGCGCTTTCGATATCGGCCAGCCTGACCATCTTTCGAGTATTTCCGACGTCGAAGGCGATCATCTCGCCTGACACCTCGCGGATAATTCCCCTGAACGTCTCTTCGCCAACGCGCACTTTTGCGAGCAGATCGTGAAAGCGTTCGAAGTGCCGAATGCGTTTGAGCGGTCGCTCTGGGCCGGGCGATTCTACCTCTAGTTGGTAAGCACGTGCGATAGGATCGAGGCGATCGAGCTCGAGGCCAAAAACTTCCGAGACGGTGGCCACGTCTTCAATCGAAACAGCCTGCTCATCCAGGCGGTCGATTCTTAGTAAGAGCCGGCGATTGCGGCTCGAATCGCTGATTTTGAGTTCCAGCACCTCGAAGCCGAGCGGCGCAAGTAGCTCGGTCGCGACCTGTGCCAGATCCATGCTACCTCCAGTCCCGGACCAAGAAAAAGGGCGGGTCCCAAGGCACCCACCCACGAGAGGTCGTCGGGAAAACCGTTTTGTAGTATACTAGAGGTTCTCCTATGCTGACAAGGGGTTGTGAGTCGCCGATCAGTTTTTGTTGTCTGGCGTACGTTATTACCGGTGCTGGCGTTCGCTTCTCGGTCTGGTATGTAACCAGACCGAAAAAACATCACGCAGTTACGAAAGAATGGATCTGTTTAACCCGATCAGTCAGCGAGAGGCCTACAAAGATGATGCTACGTTCGGAGTCAACGATGGCTTTGAAAGAGATCGTCTGGACGTTCCATTCCGACGGCCTTAGCCACTTTTAGGGCCAAAAACCTATCTCTGAAAGCGAGGACAGCGTCGCCCTTGAAGTTTTTGTGGGGTGAACCGAGTTGAAGCTCGGCTTCGGACAGTTTGGAGCGGGTGTGTTCGTTGAGGGGGACTGCCCAGCGCAACATTATCGGATGTCTCCTTTCAAGCGCTTTCGGTGGTGTCGTTTCTCTGCCCGGTAGCATAGAGGCTGTGTGTGTATATTGTCGGTGACAAGTGTCCCAACACTTGACGCCACGGTCTTATCAGACGTTCCATTGATGCCAGAACTGTTGACACCGCGAGCGATCGGGCGCTACACTCTGGGCCATGGTAGGCCTAACGGCTTCGCCCTTTAGCTCGTAGCGCGGGATCGACCCGTGCGCCCTTGTCACGCTGCCCGGTTCGGGTGGTCTTTTTTTTGGCTCGGTTAGGGGGCTTTTGAATAGAGTCTTCGATTTTTTAGAGAGTCCCAATATAGAGCTTTCAAATTTCGTAAGGAGTTCGTGATGCGAGACCAAGCGATACGAGAGATCGCTACTTCAACGACACAACAAGAGCTACAAGAGGTTCGTGTCAAGTATTTGGGAAAGAAGGGTCGCCTGACACAGCGGCTTCGTGAACTCGGCAACCTTCCAGCCGAAGAGCGCCGGCAGTTGGGGCGTGAGATCAATGCCATGAAAGCGGAGCTCGAGCAGGCGATCAGTCACCGGAAACATGAACTCCAGCAGAGTGAGTTGAGGCAAAAACTCGAGGGCGAGCGGGTCGACGTGACGTTGCCGGGCGTGCCTTTCAAAGCCGGTGGTTTCCACCTCCTCACTCACGTGATCAACAGGTTGTTAGATGTCTTTGTCTCTCTGGGATACGATGTGGTCACCGGCCCTGAGCTCGAGACCGACTACTACAATTTCTCAGCGCTCAATTTCCCCGACGATCATCCTGCCCGGGATGAGCAAGATACCTTCTTTACCGTTGATGGACGATTGCTTCGCACCCATACCAGCCCGATGCAGGTGCGGTATATGGAGCGGCACAAGCCACCTTTCAAAATCGTGGTCCCCGGTAAGGTCTTTCGAAATGAAGCGGTGGATGCAACGCACGAGGCAATGTTCCACCAACTCGAGGCGCTGGTGGTGGGTGAGCATATCACCATGGCCGATCTCAAGGGGGCGATCAGCGAGATGGCCACGGCCTTGATCGGTAGCGAGACCAAAACGAGACTTCAGCCATCTTTTTTTCCTTTTGTCGAGCCAGGGGCGGAGTTCGCCATTTGGTGGGAAAATCCCAGGTCTGGCAAAGAAGAGTGGCTCGAATTGGGGGGGTGCGGTATGGTTCACCCGAAGGTGTTCGAAGCGGTCGGTTACCAGGATGCGACGGGTTTTGCCTTCGGGTTCGGTATCGAGCGGCTCGCGCTCGTTTCGTACGGTATCCCCGATATCCGCTACCTGTACCAGAGCGATCTCCGCGTGCTCAAGCAGTTCAGAGGTGTGTTGTGAAATTCCCCTACTCCTGGCTGAAAGAACTCGTCGATGGCTTACCGCCACTCGATGAGACGGTCGAGCTACTCGATGGCCTCGGGCTCGGTGTAGAGGCCGTTCACCGACTTCCTGCTGCTCCTGATGGGGTCGTTGTGGCTGAGGTGACCGAGGCGCAATCGATCGAGGGGTCAGAACACCTCATCTACCTCAAGGTAACAGACGGTCGGCGAGAACACAGGGTCGTTTCTGGAGCGCCCAATGTGGATGTCGGGTTACGCACGGCGTTGGCTTTGCCAGGAACGAACTTGCCTGCTGTCGACCTCGTCGTGGAGCGGCGTGTCGTTATGGGCAGGGAGAGTGAGGGGGTAGTGTGTAGCCCTCGAGAGCTCGGTCTATATGACTATGCTCGAGGATTGATCGAGTTTGCTGACGACGTGGGGCTGGGTGAACAGTTGGCCGATCTCTGGCCGGCTGAAGATGTGATCGAGCTCGAGCTGACACCCAACCGCGCCGACGCCTTTAGTTTGCTCGGGGTAGCGCGCGATCTGGCCGCCAAGCTAGGGCTGGTCTGCAGGCATCCGGCCGCCGGGGCCAAACGTTCAGATCCCACGATCGACGACGGGTTGCGGGTGCTCGTCGAAGATGAGGCTGCGTGTCCGCGCTTCACGCTTCAGCTGATCGAAGGCGTTACGGTGAAGCCGAGCCCAATCTGGCTGCAACGCCGGCTCGCCAGTTTGGATTTGCGTCCGCGGAACAATGTGGTAGACGTTACCAACTACGTTACTTTCGAGCTGGGGCAGCCTTCGCACGCATACGATTACGATGCGCTTGCCGACGGGACCATTGTCGTTCGCAGGGCTACACTTGGGGAAAAGCTGACCACGTTGAACGAAGCGGAGCTCGATTTGGTTCCGGAAGACTTGCTGATCACGACGCCAGATGGTGGTGTTGGTCGGGCTATCGGCTTGGCCGGAGTGATCGGGGGCTTAGAAGACAGCGTTTCACCTACAACCAACACGGTCGCTCTCGAAGCTGCTCACTTCGATCCCGCAACGGTTCGTAAGACAGCCAGGCGACACGGTCAAGTTACGGATGCGCACTACCGTTTTGAGCGAGGGGTGGATCCTAACTTACCTCCGATCGCCTCGGCCCGTGCTGCTCACCTTATCGCTGAATTGGGGGGTGGGCGCGTTCACGCTGGTTGCACCGAAGTGGGTGCGGATCGTCCACTCGATGTGGTGGAGTTTCGTCCTTCAAGAGTGAGCTTCCTCATGGCTTTCGGTGTCCCATCGGATATGCAACGAACGTATCTCGAGGCGCTCGGTTGCAAGGTCGACATTCTTTCTGAAGACACTTGGCGAGTGATCGTACCGAGCTGGCGTTTCGATCTTGCGCTCGAAGAAGATCTCGTTGAAGAGGTGGCCCGTTTACACGGCTATGAACACATCGGTGAATCGGTGCCGAATATGTACTTCGTCCCGAGTCAGACTGATGCCACCCATCGCTCTTTGCGGGCATTGTTGGTCGGCTTTGGCCTGCAAGAGACGTTGACGTACTCCTTTAGTAGCAAGGCTGAACTGGAGCGGGCTGGAGCACCGCTCGACGGCGTAACGCTGAAAAACCCGCAAGGACTGGAGAGGAGCATGCTCCGAACGGCCCTCTTCCCTGGACTGTTGGCAGCTGCCAACACCAACCGATCGTTCGACTCGCTTGCGCTTTTCGAGATCGGTCACGTGTTTCGAGAAGAGGAGGCTGAACACCTCTGCCTTC
The DNA here is from genome assembly GCA_020354625.1 of Trueperaceae bacterium. Taxonomy (GTDB): domain Bacteria; phylum Deinococcota; class Deinococci; order Deinococcales; family Trueperaceae. The sequence goes on along the minus strand of CP070651.1, from coordinate 3,145,140 downwards.
TTCTCACCGGTGCTTGGACCGAATCCTACTGGCGCGAGGCCCAACCCCTCGATTTCTTTCTCCTCAAAGGGCTCCTAGAAAAATTGGCCTGTTCTTACAACGCAACCTTGACGTGGGAATCGACAGAGGTACCCCACCTCCATCCGGGCATCGCTGCCTCCTTGACGTGGAACGGTAGCGATGTCGGAACCGCGGGCCGAGTTCATCCAGCCGTGGAAGCCCGCTACGAGTTAGGGGAGACCTACGTTGCTGAATTGAAGCTCCCACTTTCGGGGAGGCCGATCGGCTTTACCGATATCCTCAGGCAGCCTCACGCCGAGCGAGATCTTGCGATCGTTGCACCTGTGGACGTTGCTTATGCGGAGCTTCAGGAGATCGTGACTGCCAGTGCAGGGGAATATCTGGAGTCGGTGCTCCCTTTCGATGTGTACACTGGAAATCAGATCCCCAAAGGCCAGCGTAGCGTTGCTCTCCGCTTCACCTTCCGGCATCCCGAGCGTGCTCTGAACGATCCTGAGGTGGATAGCTATATGGGGAATGTCATGTCAGGTCTTCGCAAGGCGGGCTATGATATCCGCGGATGAGCTTGTTTGATGTAGTTCTTATCATTGTAGTGGCATCGTTGACGTCTCTAGGGACGAAGCGCCGTCTGTCGGGTTTCCTTACTGCTCTAGGCGGTCTACTGCTCTTCAGGCCGATTCTCTTGCTTTCCTCTGCCAGCCCCTTCATTGCGCTCTTGGTTGCTTTGGCTGTCGGCTTCGGTGTTAGCTGGGCTGCTCGCCATCTGTTGGCTAGGGTCACCCGTTCACAGGAGAACCTTACGGCCTACCTGGGAGGAGTGGGAGGATTTTTACTGGGGATCGCCTTGGTGTTGGCGATGGTGACCTCTTTTCCCATCGAACGCAATTTTGAGAATCGCATCTACTATCCCCCGCAAAATCTTCCCAGCCCGCTGGCGCAACCCGTCGCTTCTTCGCGGCTGGTAAGCGTAGGACGAGATATTCTCCTGTTCCCACTTCTCGATTCGCAGGGAGGTTTTACGGATCGAGGTTCTGGTGAGCGCAAGGTGTTACAGGGTCTCCATGCGTTCTTTATCATCGGTGAGCCCTGGGAGAGTGGGTAGAGCGGTATTGAGAATGGAATGGGACTCGAGGAAGCGCAAGCCCTAATGGTGATTTCACCGTAGGTGACGAGGTGGAGGGCCCCCGGTATTCACTCCTGGGAGTGGCTGGGGGATAGGTGTACGATCGACACTGAAAACGCGAGCGCGCCCTGAAGCGCACAAGTCTGCGGGCCCCTCCTGAGCTAACCCCTCACTCGATATAGTCCGGGTTTTTTGGGCTTACCACCCGATTGAATGCTTTCTGTTTGGTGAGCAAGCCAAACGGTTGCAGCGTACTGCGTTTGGTGGAGAGTCGGGCCGGATTTGGGGTTGTGAACTGGGATAGATTTTCAGATCACAGTCGCAAACGGGTAAGGGGAAAGAGCATGTGTGGAATTGTCGGTTATGTAGGAAGTCGTCAGGCTGCTGAAGTTCTATTAGAAGGGCTGAAGCGGCTCGAGTATCGTGGTTACGACTCGGCGGGGATCGTCACCGTTCCAGGAGGTCAAAAGCGTTCGGGGGAGAGCCTCGACGTCGTCAAGCGGGCCGGTAAGCTAGATGTATTGCAAGACGCCCTGCGTTCCCATCCGCTTACTGGGGGGGTGGGCTTGGGCCATACGCGCTGGGCAACCCACGGAAAGCCCGACGATCTCAATGCACACCCCCACCTTTCAGAGGACGGCAAACTAGCCATCATCCATAACGGTATTATCGAGAACTTTCTCTCGCTGCGAGCTCGCCTTGAAGCGAGGGGACACCGTTTTAGCTCCGAAACAGACAGTGAAGTGCTCGTCCATCTCATCGAGGAGTGGTATCGCGGAGATTTGGTCTCGGCTGTTCAGGCTGCCCTGGCCGAGGTAGCGGGTGCCTATGCCTTGGTCGTTGCACACGTGGATCACCACGAGATCGTAGCGGCGCGAGAGACGAGTCCGCTGGTGATCGGTCTGGGTGCGGATGAAAACCTCGTTGCCAGCGATGTAACGGCGCTGCTACCGCACACGCGGCAGGTCATCTATCTCCATGATGGGGATGTAGCTGTCATCACCGAGAGTCAGATCGAGCTGCGCGATGCTCTCGGGCGACCGCTCAAGAGACCGGTCACGACGGTCGATTGGGATGCGGAGGCGGCAGAGAAAGGTGGCCATCCGCACTTCATGCTCAAAGAGATCCTCGAGCAGCCTGGTGTCTTACTGAATACCTTTGGGGGTCGCTTCACCCATGATGACGCCGGTGTGCGGCTCGAGTTGACCCTCGAGCCACGGCAGGTCGAACGCGTGGTCGTTGTCGCTGCCGGGACCGCTTATTACGCGGGTCTCGTGGGGGAGTACCTGATCGAAAAGCTTGCCCGCATCCCGGTCGAGGTAGAGGTCGCTAGCGAGTTTCGGTACCGTGATCCCGTGTTGGGTGCTGGCACGCTCTGCATAGCGGTGTCTCAGTCTGGCGAGACGATCGATACGCTCGAGGCCCTGCGTGAGGCGAAGCGAAGGGGGGCAATGACGCTGGGTATTCTCAACGTCAGAAGCTCTTCTCTCAGCCGTGAGGTGGACGATGTACTTTTAACCCGTGCCGGACCCGAAATTGGGGTGGCTAGCACCAAGGCATACCTAGCGATGGTGGCCGCTTTCGAGCTTTTGGCTATCTGGTTCGGGCGTGCTCACGGAACCTTATCCATAACTTGTGCTCGAGACCTGATCAAGGGTCTCAAACAGCTTCCATCACTGATCGAACAGACACTTCTACTTAGGGGATCGATTGCAGAAGTGGCTCAAAAATACAAAGAGAGCAGAGACTTCCTCTTCTTAGGTCGGGGTATCAACTTTCCGACCGCACTTGAAGGGGCGTTGAAACTCAAAGAGATCAGCTACATCCATGCCGAAGCGTATGCCACCGGTGAGATGAAGCACGGGCCGATCGCGCTCATCGACGAACAAATGCCGGTGTTGGTCGTTGTGACAGACTCTGAGCTCTACCATAAGACCGTCTCCAACATTCAGGAGGTCAAGGCGCGCGGGGGTATCGTCATCGCCTTGGCGAGCGCAGGGGACACGATGATCGACCGGTATGCCGATCACATCATTCGCGTTCCCCATACGGAAGAGCCTCTGTCTCCTCTGGTCAACGTAGTCGCCTTGCAACTGCTCGCATATGAGACGGCATGCCTCCTAGGGCTCGATGTGGACCGGCCGAGGAATCTCGCCAAGAGCGTTACTGTCGAATAGGAGCATGCTCAACGCCTCAACGCTGGTGGCGGGCAGAGGGCAGTGGTATAGTGGGTTCTTGGGAGCCCGTGAAAACTGAAAGTGCCGCTTGCGATTATCGAGACCTCGATAGCTGGTCTTTGGAGCAGAGTCTCCGAGCGATCATCGATAGTAACCGTCGCGCCATCGATGCGGTTGCTGCGTCTTTGCCGGAGTTGGGCCGGGCTGCCACCGGCCTCGCCGAAAGGCTCGGGAGGGGAGGACGGCTTGTCTACATCGGGGCTGGAACTTCGGGTCGCCTCGCTCTGCAGGACGCTGCCGAGTTATCACCAACCTTCGGGTTCGACAAGACCCTCGTGCTGATGGCCGGTGGTAGCGATGCTGGGAGTCGAGCCGAAGAAGGAGCAGAGGACGACCAAGAGAGTGCGCTGCAGGCTGTGGACCGTGCAGCTGTCGAATCCGGGGATGCTGTGATCGGTCTAGCTGCCAGCGGTAGAACGCCGTTCACGCTTGCCGGCGTAAGCGAGGCCAGGCGCCGGGGTGCTTTTACCGTCGGGATCGCCAACAACGCTGGAAGTCCGCTGCTCGATGCCGCTGAGGTCGGCATCTTGTTGGATAGCGGCCCTGAAGTCCTCGCCGGTTCGACTCGGATGGCGGCTGGGACAGCCCAGAAGGTGGTTCTCAATGCCCTCTCGACCAGCGTGATGGCCAAGCTCGGTGGTGCCTACGGAAACCTCATGGTCGGTATGCGCCCCCGAAACGCGAAACTACGACAGCGGGCCCTCGGCATTGTTGTGACCGCTACCGGTGTGACCTCGAACGAAGCCACACGCGCCCTCGAGGCGAGCGGATACCGTATCCGTGAAGCGATCGTGATGCTCAAGACGGGCCTGACCGTAGAGCGGGCAACAGCCCTGCTCAAAGACCACCATCAACGGGTGAGAGATGCCCTCCTTGCAGCTGGAGAGGAACCGTTATGAGCCGACCCACAAGTCATTTCGAACGCGAGGTCGCTGAGCAACCGGACGTCTTGAGGCGAATCTTGGACGATCCGAACCCACGCCGGGTCGCTGAGGATCTTCGCGACAGGTCTGTCGGGTTGATCCTGACGCTGGCCCGTGGATCTTCTGACAATGCCGTGACCTTCTTCACGTATCTCGCCGGGCAATATCTGGGTATACCTGTCGCCAGCCTCCCACCCAGCCTGCTAACGCTCTACCGCGCAAAATTGCGGCTCGGTGATACGCTCGCGATAGGGGTCAGTCAGTCGGGGGAGAGCACCGATGTCGTCGAAGGGTTGGCAACTCTCAAGCGCGGGGGAGCGATCACTGTGGCGGTGAGCAATCAGCCGGGCAGCTCGCTCGAGCGGGAAGCGGTGTACAGCCTGTTGAAACACGCCGGTCCCGAGCGTGCCGTTGCAGCCAGCAAGACCTTCAGTGGTCAGATGATGGTGTTGGCCAGCTTGGTGGCACATTGGTCAGGTGATACCTCACTGCTCCAGGCGCTCGAAGAGATCCCTTTGCAGATGGAACGAATCCTCGAAAACCGGAACGAGGTCGAACGTGCCGCCCTCAGGTTTACGCACGCCCGTAGCACGTACGTGTTAGGACGTGGGCTCTCGTTCGGTCCGGCTTTGGAGGTAGCCCTGAAGCTCAAAGAGACGTGCTACCTCCACGCCCAAGCGTACTCGTCTGCCGAGTTTCAACACGGTCCCATCGCCGCCTTGCACCCCAACGACCCGGTGGTGTTATTGGCCAATCAAGACGCCAGCCTCACCTCGAACAAACTTGTGGCTGATCGCCTCAGGGAACTCGGAGCAGATCTTACCGTGATCAGCGGGGCTCCCGAGCTGCTGCAAGTTGCCAGCGCCGCCGTACCCTTGCCCCGAGATCTCCATCCGGTCAGCAGTAGCTTTCTCACCGTTTTAGCGGGGCAGTTGCTCACCCTGTATACTGCGCTCTCAAAAGGTCTCGACCCCGACTCGCCGAGGCATCTCAGCAAGGTCACTAAGACCGTATAGATGGTGATGGGTAATGGGTGTTGCGGCCGGTCACGTCTGAGCCTTTCTGCGCCGAACGTTATGGCTGATGAAAGGGTGATGAGGAATGAGTGATGAGTGATGGGTGTTGCGAACCTTCGTGGCTGAGCTGGTTTGCTTCTTTTGTGCCATCGTAAAGGCCGATTTCTAGCTTCGCTTTCGGTTTGCAAGTGACCCACGCATTCCCCATTACGCATTACCCATTACGGTTTTGGTGAAGGGTAATGGGTGATGGGTAACTCGCTTTTGTGGCCCTAAGTTTGAGGCAAGGTGCCTCAAACTTTAGGTGGGGGGTGCTTAGGTGACGACATCGCGCAGCGTCGGATCGAGCAGGTCGCGCAAGCCATCACCCAGTAGGTTGAACCCCAGCGAAGCGAGCAGGATCGCCAGCCCCGAAAAGATCGATACCCATGGCGACAAGAGCATGAAGTTGCGGCTTTCTGAGAGCATCAACCCGAGTGAGGGGGTGGGGGGTTGCGTTCCGAGGCCCAAAAAGGAGAGCGATGCCTCGACCAAAATGGCCGTGGAAAGAGAGAGCGTAGTCTGAACCAGAATCGGTGCGATGATGTTGGGTGTCACGTGCCGCAAGATGATGCGTCGGCCCGACGCCCCTAGCGCCCAAGCCGCTGTCACGTAGTCCCAGGACAATACACTCAACGCCGGCCCCCGGGCCAGTCGGGCAAAGATCGGTAGGTAGACGATACCTATGGCCAAAGCGGTATTGAAGGTGCCCGGTCCGAGAACGGCGAGGATCCCGATCGCCAGTAAGATAATCGGGAAGGCCAGCAGTACGTCCATGAACCGCATGAGAAGACGATCACTCAAGCCGCCGTAGAACGCTGCCACCAGACCGATCGCAGACCCGCTCAGAGCGGCGAGACCTACCGCGGAAAAAGAGATGATCAGGCTGGTTCGGTAACCGAAAAGGATTCGTGAGAACACATCTCGTCCGAAGTTATCGGTCCCCAACCAGTATTCTTGCCCCGGTCCTTCGAAGCGATCGCGAATATGTTGTGAGACCGGATCGTGCGTGCTTACCAGCGGCGCCAATAGCGCTGCTGAGATCACCAGCGTGGACAGGATGAAACCGGTGAAGCCGACACGGTTGTGGATGAGGCGTGACAGGACGTGCATGTGAAACCTACCTGGCCTGTCACTCTTTGTGACCAGGCCTTCGTAATCTGACGGAGAGCTAATCGTATTCCACTCTCGGATCGATCCAAGCGTACGCAATATCGACCAATAGATTGACCAGTACGAAAAACGAGGTGATCATCAAGATGATCCCCTGTACCAATGGGTAGTTGCGCTCGCTGATGGCTCCGATCACCAGCCGGCCCACTCCAGGAATGGCAAACACCTGCTCGATCACCACCACACCGCTCAGCAGATAGCCGACGTAGACGCCGATGATGGTGATTACTGGGATGAGCGCGTTACGAAGTGCGTGTTTATAGAGCACGATGCCTGATCCCAGGCCTTTGGATTTGGCGGTCCGGATGTAGTCCATCGACAACACATCGAGCAGGCTCGAGCGCAGGATCCGGCTTATTCCAGCTGTGATGGGGAACGATACGGCTACGACGGGCAACGCCATGCGAGACAGGTTTCCGAGCGGGTCTTCGCGGAGCGGAACGTAGCCGATGGTGGGCCAGCTGGGTAGGTAGAGGGAGAACACCAAAAGGAGCAAAACCCCTACCCAGAATGACGGCAGGGTGAGACCGAGAATCGACAAGATGCGGATGAGAGTATCGCTCCAAGACCCGCGGGCTCTGGCCGCCATTACGCCGAGGGGCAGGCTACAGATCAGAGAAAAAAAGAGCGCGAGGGCAGTCAGCTCGAGGGTTACCGGGAGCCGTGCCAGAATTTCACTACTCACGGGTTGTCCTGTCCAGATGCTCTTGCCGAGATCTCCCTGGAGTATCGATTGGAGCCACGTGAGGTACTGTTGGTGGATCGGTAAGTGGAGGCCCAATTGGCGTCTCAAGGCCTCGATTCGTTCCGGTGTAATGTCGACGTTGGCGCCGAGCATGATGGCCACTGCATCGCCGGGGATCAGCCGAATCATCAAAAAGACCAGGATCGAAACCCCGAAGAGGACCAGTATGAGATCGACCAGGCGGCGGAAGATATATGTGGTCATGGAGTCTCAGTCGTGAGGAGAGTGGGTAGGGGCTCGCGCCGAGCCCCTAACTCACAATTTCTGCCGCGTTTCTCTGCCTGAGACACCGGTTTCCCAGTCGTTTCTCTCGTTTCGGTCGGTTGCCGAGAGGTTTGAACCGGAACGGGTTCGATAGCAGCTACTCGAGGGTGACGGTTCTTAGGTAGCGCAAGCTCCGGTCAGGGACCGGCTGGAATCCGTTTACGTTGTCGCGATGGGCTGTAAAGAGCGTGCCATAGGCGACATGGGCGATCGGTCCGTCACAGGCCAGAAGCCTCTGGATCTGACTGTAGACATCCTGTCGGGTTTTAGAGGCCGTGTTGATGCGACCGGCTTCGAGAAGCGCGTCGATGGCTACATTGTCGTACTTGAAGACGTTGGTCGAGCCGCCGCTATGGAAGGTCCTGAAGAGGTAGCCGTCGGGATCGATGTTGCCACCGTTGAGGCTTACAAAGGCGTCGAAGTCGGAGTTGCGCCAGCGCTGTACGAAATTGCCGAACTCTTCGACGGTGAGGGTTGCGTCGATGCCGGCGTCTTTCAGTTGGGCCTGGACGATCTGGGCTACGTCGAGAACGATCTGCATCGTTCCGAAGGTGATGATTTCGAGTTCGAAGCCCTCGGCACCTGCGTTTGCCAGGAGCTCTCTGGCAGCATCTGCATCGTGCCGGTAACAGCTGTACTCGCCGGTGTCGAGAGCCCAATCGGTCAACCCGGGGCTGAGCGGACCGCCGGGAAGCGCATTGCCGAAGTATGCCGCCTCGACGATCTCATCTCGGTCGATGGCGAGGTTGATCGCCTCTCTAACGACCGCGTTGTTGAGTGGTGGTCTGGTGGTGTTGATGCCAAGGAGGCTGTAGGCGAGATCCTGGGTACCGACCAGAGTCACACCACTCTGCCCACGAAGGATCTCAGCCGTGGCGAAGTCGACGGCCGGGACGAAATGAAACGTTCCCGTTCGGAGGCCGGCAGCCCTGGTCGACGAGTCGGCCACCACATTGAACTTGAGGGCCGCCACGCCGGGTTGTCCCTCACGGTAGTAGTTCGGGTTTGCCTCGAGGAGAAAAAAGGTGTCGGGGACAAACTCCTTGAGCACAAAGGGGCCTGTGCCGACGGCTACCTGTTGCAGATCCCCGTTGGCCTCTACCACCTCTTGAGGAACGATCTTCAGGTTCGGTACGTTGGCCAAGAAGGGGGCGAAAGCCTCCGCGAGCGTGAACTCGACCGTGCGATCGTCGATGGCGATTACAGACGCCACACCAGTGAAGCGACTCGCTTGGGGTGAGCCTGTCTCTTCGGCCATCACCCGCTCATAGGAGTACACCACATCCTCACTCGTGAGGGCACGTCCGTTGTGGAAGCTGATTCCGTCACGCAAAACGAAGCGGTAGGTAAGACCGTCATCGGAAACCGAGAACGATTCAGCCAGTGCCGGCTCGAGTTGCAGGCCGGCATTGACCTCCAACAGACCGTCGTAAATCTGGTCGTAGACATTTCGGCTGGAAAAAGCGGTGGCGATGTGTGGGTCGAGGCCGACAGGTTGCTGATCGACAGCGATTTCGAGCGTTCCCGACTGTGCCACCGCGGTCCCTAGGACGAGCAGGAAAAGAAAGATGAGCTTGCGCATTGATGCCTCCTTACGATTCTGACACGTTGACTTTACCATTCGGTCGACCGTGATCAAACATGCTAGTCTACGCTATGCTTTCCGCGCTCTCACCTGCCCGTGCCGTCATCGAACGCGCTGTCGAAGATGGGGTCGTCCCCGGTGCTGTAGCCATCGCCGGCACCGATACAGAGCGCTGGATCGTATCCGTGGGTGGTGCGAGACGCCTCGGCGGAGAGCCTGTGACTCCCGACACCCGCTACGACCTCGCTTCTCTGACAAAGGTCGTCTCTACGTTGCCGGCGATTCTGAAGCTCGTTGCCGACGGTGAGGTCCGTTTTAGCGATACAGTACAGCGTTTTTTTGCCAATGCCGGGTGGATTCAGATGCCGAGCGTGGCAAATGCGACGATCGCACAACTCCTTACCCACACCTCAGGACTGCCTGCTTGGAAACCGCTTTTTGCCTTGACCAATGACCGGCATACCGCGATTGCCAATGTGCTTCAGACGCCTTTGAAGTATCCCTCTGGACACCTGATGTATAGCGATCTCGGCATGATCTTATTGGGTGCGATCATCGAACGGGTAAGCACCCAGCGGCAAGACGTGTTCGTGCGAACGAGTGTGTTCGAGCCGTTACAGATGCTCAACACCGATTATGGCCCGCTTGTCGGCGTACCGGTTGCTGCTACGGAAGACTGTGGGTGGCGCGGCGTGCTTCTTGAGGGGGTGGTTCACGATGAAAACGCCTATATCATGGAGGGTGTTGCCGGTCATGCCGGTCTTTTTGGGACCGCAGAAGATCTCGCCATCTACTCTCAGGCGTGGCTCTCCCTCGCTGGCGAGCTCGGTCCGGACGCGTTACTCCTCGCTGCAGTCAAGGAGCACGCGCGCGATAACAAGGAGAGGCGTGCCCTCGGTTGGAAGTTGGCGGGAGACCAATCCGTTGTGGGGCGTTACGCCAGCTTGAACGCTTATGGTCACGAGGGGTTTACCGGCACCAGCTTATGGCTCGATCCGGACCAGGGCTGGTTTGCGGCTCTATTGACCAATAGGGTGCACCCCGACAGGAGCCGGGGTAAGGGGATCGATACCCTGCGTCGCGATTATTACGAGGTGGTTACGAAGGCGCTGGCTAAGTGAGGCTTCCCAAGTTGAACGTACTCGGCGTGATGTCGGGTACCTCCCTCGATGGGGTCGATGCGGTGCTGGCCACCTTTGAGCCTGTTGGAGACGCGCTCGTGTGGTCCGTGCTTGCCAGGGAGAGTGTCGCCTATAGTCCTGAGTTGGCGCGTCGTCTGCATCGTGCCTTGACGCCGGAGCACTCCGACGTTCTCCTCTTGACCCAGCTTCACACCGAGGTTGGTGAAGTCTACGCCGAGGTCGTGCAAGGCATCCGGCAGTCAAAGCGAGTAGACCTCGTCGCCATATCTGGACAGACGGTGTACCACATCCCTCGTATCGAGCCCGAGCGGGGCTGGCATACCGTGAGCACCCTGCAACTCGGCGAGGCAGCGATCGTCACCGAGCGATGCCGGGTGCCGGTCATGGCAGATTTCCGGCAGTTCGATCTCGCCGCCGGTGGGCAAGGTGCTCCGATGGTGTCTTTTGGGGATCTCAAGCTGTACGGAAGCCCCGGCACCGCGAGAGCGGTGCACAATTTGGGCGGGATCTCGAACCTCACCTACGTGCCGGCTTCCGGTGAGCCGGAGGAGGTGGTGGCGTTCGATACGGGCCCTGCAACCTGCCTGATCAACGAGGCGGCGATGCGCCACTACGGTGAAGCCCTCGATCGTAATGGCCGGCATGCTGCTGCCGGTCGGGTCGACTTGGGCGTGCTAGAGCGACTCCTCGAGCACCCCTACTTCGCGCTCGAGCCGCCCAAGACCACCGGCCGCGAGGCGTTCAATCTCAAAGAGATGGGCGCGCTGGCAGATCTCTCTGCCCTCACTGCCGACGATGTACTCGCCACGCTCACGGCGCTCACGGCCGAGTCGATCGCCCTCGACTACCGGCGCTTCGTGCTGCCGCACGGTCTCGATGAGGTACTCGTCGCTGGTGGCGGTGCGCTCAACCCCACGCTGATAGCGATGATCCAAGAGCGGCTGCCCGTACCGGTGAAGACCTTCGAAAGCCTCGGCTGGAACGCCAAGGATCGCGAGGCCCTCGCCTTCGCGGTGATGGCCTACTACGCCTATCACGGCCTGCCCAACACCTTGCCTTCGGCTACCGGAGCGAAGCGTCCGGTGATCGCCGGGAAGCTCTGCCGGCCGACACCTACCTAAATATGTATTCATTCTTGTCGTTCGAATCGTCGGCTTCGGCGGTGATATACTTCGAGTTGGAACATCCAAAATATGGGGTGTGTGGCACCAAAAGAAACTGAAGCCTGCATGGAAACCGCACCCCGATTTGTCGAGGAGGATTTACGATGATGGCAAAAAGCACGACCAAAAGACTCCTGTTGATCACCTTGGTTTTGAGCCTGGTCGGCTTCGGGTTGGCCCAGACCAAGCTCACCTTCTGGAGCTGGCGTACCGAGGATGTCGACGAGTATAACGAGATCATCGCCGGCTACGAGGCCGAGCATCCTGGCGTTGACATCGAATTTCAGGCTTATGAGACATCTACCTACCAGACTGTACTTTCAGCTGCACTTTCGGCAGGAGAGGCCGGGGACATCGTCCACGTGCGTGCCTACGGCAACTTCGAGACGATCGCGGATTTCCTGCTCCCTCTGGACGATCAAGTGCCGGCGTTGGCTGACTTTCCAAGACTGGCGCTCGACGGAGAGCGGCGCCGCTCGGACGGCCGTGTCTACGCCGTCCCCTTCGCCTCGCAGACGCTGGTCGTCTACTACAACACCGATATCTTTAGTGAGCTCGGCCTGGCACCCCCCGAGACCTGGGACGAGTTTCTGAGCACCGCTCAGACGATCAAGGACAACGGCTATATCCCTCTCGCCAACGGCACCGCTACTACCTGGATGAACGAAGTCTTCATGGGAGTATTTGGCCCTAATTTCTACGGCGCCGAGTTCTTCGACGACATCATGGCTGGTGAGGCCGACTTCACCGACGCGCGCTTCACCGGGGCGCTCGAGAAGCTGCTCGAGCTCAGGCCCTATATGACGCCGGATTTTGAAGGGATCGATTACGCCACTGCCCAAAATCTGTTTGCCAACGGCCTGGCGGCCATGTTCGCCGGCGGCTCCTGGGAGATCGCCAACTTCCGTGATCTCAACCCCGATCTCAACTTCGACCTCATGCCCGGCCCGGCGGCGGAGGCGGGGCAACCCCAGCTCGTCTCCTGGTTCCTCGACGGCGGTTACGCGGTAAATGCTGCGAGCCCGAACCAAGAGGAGGCGCTGGAATTCGTGCGCTTTCTGGCCACCCAGGAGTTCGGCCAGCAGCTGACCGATATGTTGCAAAACATCTCGCCGATCCCCGGTGTGGTCTCCACCGATCCGCTACTCGCCAAGGTGGCGGAGCTCAACCAGACCTCGACCCCCTACATCATGCTGGTCGGCTTCCGCTATGAGACCCCGTCGGGGTCGGTAATGATGCAGGAGCGCCTACCCGGCATGTTCGCCGGCGAGATCACGCCGGAGCAGGTTGGTAGCGAGGTCACCGAAGGGATCGCCACCTACTTCGCGCCCTTCCAAAACTAAGCGAATCCCATCGAATTGTTGGCCGTAACGGCTAGATGAAAGACGGTCCAAACCTCACGCGTACCCCGCCGGCCAAAGGTGGTTTCCGCCTCGGCCGGCGGGCCAGCCGTGCGATCTGGTTGGCCACCTTGCTGGTGCCGCCGGCGCTCCTCTTTCTCACCTTCGTCGTCTACCCGATGATCTCGGCCCTCGTCTACAGCCTCTACGAGTGGCGGGGGATCAGCCGGCTCGGCTTCTACGGGCTGGAGAACTTCCGCACGCTCCTCTTCGACCAGCCCTGGCAAGCCTGGACCATCAACGCCTTCTGGCACAACGTGGTGGTGTTTGTAACCTTGATGGTGGTCCAGAACGCGGTAGCGCTCGTGTTGGCGCTGATCTTGGGCAGCAACCCGCGCGGCTCCCGCTTCTACCAAGTGGTCTTCTTTCTGCCCGTGACCCTGGCGTTGGTGTTGGTCGGCTTCCAGTGGAAGCTCTTTTTGAACCCGATGTTCGGCGTGGTCAATAAGCTCCTCGACGCCTTGTCACAGGGGATCGAGCGGCTTGTAGGGTTACAGGTCGACCTGTCGCAACCCTGGCTCGGCCAGGAGTCCACTGCGCTCGTTGCGCTGATTCTGGTCAATGCCTGGCGCTGGCTCGGCTTCCCCACCATCGTCTTTTTGGCCGGCATCCGCTCCATCCCCCACGAGTACTTCGAGGCGGCTCGCCTCGACGGGGCCAACGAGTGGCAGGTGGCCCGCCACGTGACCTGGCCGCTGCTGGCCCCGGCGGTGACCATCATCGTGATTCTGACCTTCATCGGCTCTTTCAACTGGTTCGACCTGCCCTACGTGATGGCCGGGCTCGACGGTCCGCCCGGCAAGTCGACCGACGTTTTGGGGCTCTACTTCTACCGGACTGCCTTCGGCGAAGTCAGCGGAGGGCTTCAGAACTTCGGGCAGGGGAGCGCCCTGGCGGTGCTGATGTTCCTCTTTATCCTGGTCGTATCGGTGGTCTGGACCCGCGCCTTGAGGAGCCGTGAGGTCGAGCTGCAGTGAGCTTGAGACGCCTCAGCACCACCACCCTCATCCAGCTGCTTCTGATCTTCAACACGGTGATGGTGCTCTATCCGATCTGGGTGATGAGTCTTTCGAGCTTCAAGAGCACCCGCGAGATCTTTCGTAACCCGTTCGGGTTGCCTGAGAGTTTCAACCTCGACAACTTCATCAAGATCTGGCAGCAGACCAACTTTCCGCTTTACTTCCGCAACTCCGTTGTGGTCACCAGCGGCTCGATCGTGCTCATCCTGATCTTGGGAATCATGGCCGCTTACGCTCTGGGTCGCTACCAGTTTCGGGGCAACGAGTTGCTCTACCTCTTCTTCCTGTCCGGCTTGATGCTCCCCTTGCGCCTGGCGCTGATCCCGCTCTTTATAGAGCTCAAGGCCTTCGGGCTGATCAACAGCCATCTCGGCCTGATCTTCATCTACGCCGCCCAGGGGCTCCCTTCGGCGGTCTTTATCATGACGGGCTTTTTGCGCACGCTCCCATCCGATCTCGAGAACGCTGCCCGCATCGATGGCGCCAGCGAGCTGCAGATCCTCTTGCGGGTCATGCTGCCGCTGACCAGGCCGGCGCTGGTGATCGTGTCGATCTACAACCTGGTGCCGGTGTGGAACGATTTTTTCTTCCCACTGGTCTTCATCCAATCAGAAAACCTCAAGACTCTACCGCTCGGCCTCACCGTGTTCATGGGCCAGTACAGTACCGATTGGGCGGTACTCTTCGCCGGGCTCACCGCCGCGGCGATTCCGGTGATCGTCCTCTACGTCATCTTGTCGCGCCAGTTCATCGCCGGGTTGACGGCCGGAGCTCTCAAGTAGCTTCGCTGCCCGCCGCTGGCGGCACCGGCTTGGTAGCGAACAAGAAGAAGCCCGAGCCCAAGATGGCCAGCCCCGCCAGGATCGTGAACGCGAGTCGGTAGGAGCCGGTCTGGTCGGCAAGTGCGCCCGCAAGGATGGGACCCGTGACGATGCCGAGCGTGACGATGGCGATCGAAAACCCCATGATCTGTGCAAAAGCGGCCCGGCCGAAGTAGTCGGCCCGGAGCGACTGCATAATCGGTCCGCGTAATCCCCAGGCCAGACCGTGAACGACGCAAAATGCCACCACCCAGAGCTGCGTTGTTCCGAAGGCGAGACACAGGAGCGCCGTGGCGTGCCCGGCCATGGCTGCGGTCGCGAGGATGCGCTTGTCGAAGTAGTCGCCCAACAAGCCTCCGAGCAGTTGGCCGGCGATGGCGAAGCTCGTCATGAGCGCCACCATGGCGGCAGCGCGCTGCAGCGAAAACCCTAAATCCGTGGTGAGGTGGAGCACCAGGTGGTTGACGACGGCGAACACCACCGTCAGCGCCAGGGCGTGGCCGAAACCGATCAACCAGAAGGCGCGGGTTCGAAGGGCTTCGTAGGCGCTGAAGTCGCGCTGCGGAGCTTCGGTGGGTGTGCCGTTCTCGCCCGGTCGACGCTGTGGTGGATGGTGAGCCCCATCGGGCAACAGGCCGCGGTCTTCAGGTTGGTTTTGGATCAGGAAGGTCAGAGGGAGGCCGATAAATAGCGCCAACAGGCCCGAGGCGAAAGCGGTGCTGCGCCAGCCGTGCGTTGCGAGTGACCAGGCGACGAGCGGCACCAGCAACCCGCCGATGCTGATCCCGGTCTGCAACAGGGCGAGCGCGGTGGAGCGCCAGCGTTGGAACCAGTATACGGCCACGGTATTGGTCGACAAAAAGCCGGCCAGGCTGCCCCCGAGGGCCAGCAGCAAGATGGCGAGGTAGAAGCTCAAGAGGTTCGTCACCTGGCTGAGAGCCATGAGACCGCCTGCCAGAAAGCCGAGTCCAAGACGGATCACCAGCTGCGGACCGAGGCGTTGCAGTAGCCAACCTTGGAACGGTCCGATCACGCCGCCGCCGGCCTGTTGTACGGCGAAGGCGACTGCGAAGGTGGTCTTGCTCCAGCTGAACTCCTTTTCCATCACCGCCACGTAAGCGCCATAGGACTGCATCAGAAAGACCGAGGTGAGGATCTGAAAGGCGATGGTGCCACTGAGGACCCACCACCCGAAGTAGAGCCCTTTGACCCAACGTTGTACCGAGAGCGCGGCCCCGAGCATATCGACCTTTATACCGCAAACCGCCTGTTTCGGATGGCGTTGAGGTGGTGGATCAAGCGGTTTCTCGTAGTGCGAGCCTGGCAGCAGCCAGGACCGGTTCGGTGGTGATTACCCTAAGCTCTGTTCTAGCCGGTAGCGCCTCTTCGAGCGCTCGGCTGAGCAGGGGGCCGCAACGGGTGATACCGCCGCAGAAGGCGACGGGGAGACCGTGGGGCGTTCGTCCCAGCACCGCACTCGCCAGCTGGGCGAGCTCGCGACCGGCCTGTTCCAAGATTGCGCGGGCGGCCTCGTCGCCGGCTCGAGCAGCCCTGGCTACGGCCGGGGCCAAACTGGCGACTCTGCTGCGTCCTTCGCCGTAGACACAAGCCATGATTCCAGGCCAGTCGCGGGCGCCGAGTGAATCGTATATCTCAGCGGCCAGCGGCCTCTGGGCCGGGTGTCCGAGTTCATCGACCCAACGCATGGTCTGTCGGATCCCCATCTGACCGATCCAGAAACCGGCCCCAGCGTCGTCGATCAGGTAGCCGTAGCCGCCGGCGCGGACGATTGAACCGTCGTTGCGTAGGTGATAGGCGACGCTGCCGGTACCGGCGTAGAGGAGCACCCCCTCCGCGGGTTCGAAGGCGTTTCTATAGGCGACGTACATGTCGTCTTCGAGCGCGATTGTGCTCGGCTCGAGCCGAAGCCGTTCGGCAATTCTTTGCGTTAAGATCTCCTTGGCTTCGGTGCCGCCATGAAGCCCGGTAATGCCCGCCACCACGGCGTCCGGCTGGGCGATGGTGAGAATTTCGGTCAGGGCGGTGTCGAGGTGGTGAAAGGTCTCAGAACGTTCTTTGTCGGTAAACAGATGACCAGTGATCGGGCCGGTGCTACCGCGGCCGAGTTCGCGGTCTCGGTTATCGAGTAAGAGCCAGCGAGCACTGGAGGCGCCCGCGTCGATGCCGAGTCCGATCACGCACGACCCGTTCCGGGAACGACCGAAGCAAAGCGTCGGGTGATTTCGCGGGGGTTGGTGATCGCGGTGCCGACTACGACCGCACGGGCACCCAACTCGAACGCCCTGGCGATCTGTTCGGGTGCCCAGTAGCGGCCTTCGGCAATGACAGGCACATCGAGAGCCTGAACGAGCTCATCCACCAGCTTCAGGTCGGGTTGGTCGCTGGACGGGCTGGTTGGCGTGTAACCGGAGAGCGTGGTGGCGACGTAGTCGGCACCCGCCTCGGCGGCCGACACGCCCTCTTCGAGCGTGGCGACGTCCGCCATGACGGGGAGCTGGAGTTCCGCCTTGATCGTGACGATGTGCTCAGTTGCGCTACCCTCGGGGTGAGGGCGGTCGGTTGCGTCGACAGCGATCACGTCGGCGCCTGCCTCGGCGACGCTACGAGCGCTATCGAGGTCCGGCGTGATGTAGACATCGTATCCATCGATCACCCGTTTGAGGATTCCGATGATGGGAAGGTCGACCACCGCCTTGACGGCACGGATGTCCTCGGGGCCGTTTGCCCGGATGCCCTTGGCGCCCCCTTGAGCAGCTGCTCTGGCCATAGCAGCCATAAACACCCCTCCGTGGAGCGGGTTGTCCGCTTGCGCCTGGCAAGAGACGATAAGGCCTGTTAAGGATTGTCGCACGCTCTTAGCCCACCACCCTTCTTCCGGCAACATACACTTCTTCGATGACGAGATCGTTGTTCATCACGATAAGATCTGCCCGCTTCCCGGCTTCGAGGCTCCCCCTGTCGTGGGTTCCTAGGTACTGGGCCGGAATGGTAGAGAGCAGCGCACTCGCTCTTTCCAGCGGTAGGCCGTAGCCTACAGCATTACGGAAGGCCTGGTCTAGCGTGAGCACACTACCTGCCAAGGTACCGTCTGGAAGGCGAGCTGCTCCCTTTCGTACGGTGACAATCTGTCCCCCGAGCTCGCTGGTGCCTTCTGGGAGTCCGGCGGCACGGATGGCGTCAGTGACTAGCAAAAGATGATCTCCTTTAGCGGTTAGGGCAGCGAGGAAACTCCCCTGGTGGACGTGATGACCGTCGAGGATGAGCTCAGCGAAACTGTTCGTGTCGGCGAACGCTGCGCCGACTACGCCGGGCTCCCTTCCGGCCAGGCCACCCATAGCGTTGAACAGGTGAGTGAATCCTGTGGTTCCGCCCGCTCCTTGCACGGCGACCACAAAGCTCTGAACCTGTTCGAAGCTCGCGGTGGTATGGCCGGTGCTCACCCGAACCCCGGCCGAAGTGAAGCGGAGTGCTGCATCTAGAGCCCCAGGTATCTCGGGTGCCATCGTCACCAAACGGATGACTGAGAACTCGAGCAGTTCCGCTACCCGGTCGGCGGTAGGGGTGACGGTGTATGGAGGCTGAGCGCCGAGCCTTTTGGGGTTGATGAAAGGTCCTTCGAGATGGGCTCCGGGGATTGAGGGCAGATGGGGATCTGCTTCCTCGATGACTTCGCTGAGGCCTTCTAGGGCGTGAACGATCTTTTCCCAGGGGTTGGTGATCGTGGTCGGGTAGAGCGTGGTGGTGCCGTGCTCGAGGTGGAAGCGGCTCAGCGTCCTTATCCCTTCGGCCCCGTCCATGGTATCGGCTCCACCGCCACCGTGAACGTGTGCGTCGATGAATCCTGGCAGCAGGTACGGGCCGGTTGTGGGCGACGCCGTTACCGTTTCGATGTGGCTGTTGAAGGTGATCTCACCACCATACACACCATTTGGACCGACCAGTTGTCCTCTCAAGGCACATGTCATTTTGCTACCAGTTTACAGGGCTGCTCTTACTCGCATCGTCAGGGGAAGGGCTTGGGAGGGGGAGAGAGTGAAAGTCAGAAGAAGCCCCGGTTGCGGAGGATGAAGTAGAGTACCACCGCAGCCAGACCGTAAAGGACCCAACGAAAGAGCTTGATACCGTGCGTTTTGCTGCTCTGGCTTAGTGCAGCGCGAGCTTCCTCGGCATCTTTGCGCTGTACGGTGCGCTGCGCTTTTCGCAACGACCGAACACTTTTTCCGATCTGCCCCTTCTTCCTGTAAGCTACCGCAAGATTGTGGTGGGCGTTCGCAAAATCGTCATTGAGTTTGAGCGCTGTTTCGTAGGTGGTGATCGCCTCATCGATATCGCCTTCTTCCAAGGCGATGTTCCCGAGATTGGTCAGCGCGCGATAGTGTTTTGGATCGAGCACCAGCGCCTCGTTGAACGCCTCTTTGGCTCTGGCAAGGTCGCCATCGAAGATATAGGCGGTTCCCCGTTGCGTGAGTACTTCGGCCTCCAAGCCGGGGATAGAGATGGTCTGAAGTTTCTCGAGAGCTTCATCAGTATGGCGCTGGTCGAGCGCTGAGCTGCTCTCTTTTAGCGTTGCGAGCTCGGTCTCGAGTCGTTGCCAGTCGAGGAGTTGTGGGCGGCTTTCCAGGCGCTGCAGTCTGCGAATGGCGCCGTTCCACGATTTATTGCGTAGGTGCTTTTCGATATCGGACAGGCAATCGAGGGCTTCCTCCACGTGTGTGTCGCCCTCTCCTGTCAGACGGTATGTGTGATGCGCTTCGCCGTACCGCCCTTGTTCGAACCGTTCTCGCCAAGAGGTTTCGTCGTGCGTTTGTCTCTGTTCGTTCATGTAGGATTCACCGTCTTGCCCGTCTGCGCTATGCTCTTTTTGCCCTCTTTAGGGTAACGGAAAGATCGTAGCAGAATAGAGTTTATGATACGCCGCGGCAGAGACCTGCCAGGAGAAGTCCTGGCGCATGGCGTGCTCCACGAGGCGATCCCACTCGGGTGTCCCATAGAGAGATTTGGCGTAGGAGGCTGTCTCGAGAAAGTCTTTTGAGCTCGCTTTGTCGAATAGAAAACCGGTCTGTTCGTGAGTGATGGTGTCTTTGAGGCCACCTGTTGCCCTTGCGATCGGTAGCGTGCCGTAGCGCATGGCGATCATCTGGTTCAAACCACAGGGTTCGAACCGACTGGGAATGGCTAGAGCATCGGCGCCCGCGTAGACCTGGTGTGCCAGGGGCTCATCGTAGCCGAGGTAGGTCGTCATACGTCCTGGGTACTTTGCAGCGAGTTGCTCTGCCGCGACCTCGAGCTTTTTGTCACCACTTCCGAGCAGGGCGAGCGACCACCCCTTTAGAATCAGCTCATCGCTCGCGGCGAGAAAGAGATCGATCCCCTTTTGCTCTACCAACCTCGAAACGACCGCGAGTAGAGGACGATCCGAGTCGAGTTGAAGTTTGTCGCATAGGTGCTTTTTCGCAACCACCTTGCCTTCCAGGTGGTTGCAGCAATAGCTCGAGACCAGGTAGGGATCTTTTTGGGGGTTCCACACTTCCGTGTCCAAGCCGTTCAAGATGCCAAAGAGCTTATGGGCAATGTGTCGTAAGGTGCCGTCGAGACCGTAGCCGTACTCAGGGAGCGTGATCTCTTGAGCATAGCTGGGGCTGACCGTGGTGACGCGGTTTGCAAAGCCGAGTCCTGCTTGCAGGGCGTTCGCCGCCCCGAAGTGGTTCAGATAACTGTGTCGAAATGCCCCAGGGAGACGTAGCCAGTAGAGCACCTCTTCGATGCCTGAGGACCCCTGGTATTGAACATTGTGAATCGTTAGAATGCTCGGGAGTCCCGCAAAGCCTTTTGGTAGGTGCCAGCCGTGGGTGAGGACCAACGGCAGGTAGGCTGAGTGCCAGTCGTTGACGTGCACGATGTCGGGCTTGAAGCCCAAACGGGCGGCGATCTGCGGTGCCGAACGGGTAAACCGTGCAAAGCGCCGCACATCGTCAGGGTAGCCATAGAGCTCCTCTCTCTGGTAGTCGGGGTGTCCCACGAAGGCGTAACGGACTCCGTCGCGCTCGAGCGTGCCGACACCGACCGATTCGAAATCACCGTCGAAAGGTACTTCCACATCCCCGATCCACAGGGGTGGAGGCGTCGCCTGTAGCGTTCGGTACCAGGGGGTGATAACCAGGATCTCTGACCCGAGGTCGACCAACGATTTGGGGAGCGCGCCAGATACGTCAGCCAACCCCCCCGTTTTGCTGAATGGGAAGACTTCGCTGCTGACGAACAAGATTCGCATCGCCCTCAAGTATACCTGTCTCACAGATGGCCCAAGCGTTACTACAGCGTGTTCGGTGGCGCGGCCAGCCGCGGTCTCGATCTCGCAACCAGGGACCCGATGCACTCTTTTCGAGGCATGAGTTAATGACCTTACCCTTCTAATAAATGTTCCTCCTTATACTAAGCTATGATTGCCGAGGCTATTGCTAGGCGTATGGAGGAAAGATGAGACGTAGGTGGCTCCTGTTGGCCGCGGTGGGGCTTGGGCTCTTTGTCGTGGTCGTCCACGCTCAATTCAGTCGTGATTTCACAGACGAGTTCTTGAGAAACCCCACGGGTCGGGCTTTTATGCAGACCTATGGCGCCCTGATGACCAGTTACCTCGACGACGTCGACGAGCAGCAGATCATCCAAGGTGCGATCGACGGCATGATCGAGGCGCTCGAGGACCCGTATTCGTATTACAAGACGCCGACACTTGCGGCCGACGATTTACGTGACCAAGCAGGGAGTTTCGAGGGTATCGGTGCCGTGCTTACTCCTCGTGATAGGGAGACCGGTGCCGGCGTTGAGATTCTCACCGTGTACCGAGACGGTCCGGCCTGGAATGCGGGACTGAAACGTGGTGATATCTTCCTGGAAGTCGATGGGGTGAATGTTGCGGAGTCGACTCCGAGTGAGGTGGCAGAACTTGTTCGGGGGCCTAAGGGTACAGAGGTGAGTCTCCTCATGCAACGCCCAGGTGTTGTAGACTTCGTCTCCTTTGATATCAAGCGGGGCACGATCGAAATTTTCGCGGTCGAGTCGACGATCTTGCCGAATAACGTCGGGTATATTAGCCTTTCGACGTTTGCCAACCAGCGCCTGCACGACCAGCTCGTCGACCAACTCGAGAGCCTTGAACGTGACGGGATCAACTCTCTGGTCCTCGACCTGCGTGATAACGGTGGAGGGTTTCTCAACCAGGGTATCTTGGTAGCCGACGAGTTTCTCAGCTCGGGCGATATCGTCTTTCAGCGGGCGCGTGGGGTGACACAGCGGCTGGCGTCAGCACAACCCCCCGCTTTCGACCTCCCGATGGTCGTCCTCGTCAACGAAAATTCGGCCTCTGCTTCTGAAATCGTCGCCGGCGCCTTGCAGGAAAACGGTCGGGCCATCGTGATCGGAGAAGAGACGTTTGGCAAAGGGGTGGCGCAAAACGTCATTTCGCTCTCTGACGGGGGACAGCTCGTCTACTTGGCATTCGAATGGCTCACACCGAATAGGCGGAGCATCAATCAGCAGGGTATCGAACCAGATATTTCGGCTGAAGATACCCGCTTCCCACGAATCATCGGTGTCGAAGGCCAGGGTGCTGCCGAAGGCCAACAGGTCGAGATATTCATCGATGGAGAGTTGGTGGGTACGTCGACGGTCGATGAAGAGGGGGAGTTCCGCTTCATCTCTTCGATCGCTCCGCGGGAATACAGTGAGGTTCAAGGGGAGGCGCTCGTCGATTTCGAGAACGATAGCCTGCTTCAGATCGCCCATCAGCAACTCCTCGAGCAGGTAGCTGCATCGGCGAACTGATTTTTGAGCCTTCATCCGTGTTACCGAGGCAGAACACGAGCTTTCTGGGCGTTGGCCCGGCAGGTCTTGACGAGTGGAATAGCGATGATCGATAAAGAGCGGTCTGTAGAACGGGTTCGTATGTTGGGTTTGAGGTGATGGATGATCGAGGTCCATCGCTTGGTGAAGCGTTATGGGAAGCTACTGGCTGTAAATGAGATTTCGTTTGAGGCACGTGCTGGTGAAGTACTCGCCCTCTTGGGTCCGAACGGGGCCGGCAAATCGACAACGATCAAGTGCCTGACAGGGCTTATTCGTCCATCTTCGGGAAACATCCGTCTCGCTGGATCGGATGTGGTCTCCGATGCAGTGGCTGCCAAGGCGAAGCTCGGTTACGTTCCTGATCGCCCCTATCTCTATCCCAAATTGACGGGGCGCGAGCTACTGAGGTTCCTCGCCCGTCTCCGGGGTGTGGAAGACGGTGAGTCGTTGGCCCAGGAGTGGTTTGTCTTTTTCGGCCTCGACGGTTTTGCCAATGAGCTGATAGAGGGCTACTCGCACGGTATGCGGCAGAAGCTCACCTTCATCGCCGCCCTGCTTCACGACCCTGAGGTATTGGTGATCGACGAGCCGATGGTGGGCCTCGATCCGAGAGCGGCCAGGCAGGTCAAGGATCTCATGGCGGGGTATGCGCGTAAGGGTCGGACGGTATTGTTGACGACGCACTCCATGGATGTGGCCGAGACGGTCGCCGATCGCGTGATCTTGTTGAACCGGGGCCAGATCGCTGCGGAAGGGACCATGGAGGAGCTGCGTTTGCAGATCGGTCATTCCCAAGCAGATCTGGAGTCGATCTTTTTGCAGATGACTGCCGAACAGTTGCCGGCTGCTTCGTGACGGTTTTCCTGTTCCGGCTCACGGCCTTTAAAAACAGTGTCATCCGTGCACCGATACTCTACTCGGTCGGGCTCGTCTTTTTGGCGCTCGTCTACTGGGGGATTCTCTTTCTTACGCGTCGCGGCGTTCGCTTTCTCGATCAGTTCCCTGCCATCGGTACGATCGCCGATGCCGTGGCCCAACGGAGCTTGGAGGCGCTCTTCTTGCTTTTGATGCTCGGCGTCGCCTTCAGTGTGCTGACCACGGCGATCACCACGCTCTACAGTTCTGAAGATCTCAGCTTTCTACTCAGTCTCCCGGCCTCTGGCTTGGAGGTCTTTAGCTTGAAAGTGGTGGAGACCTATCTCAGTGCAGCGTTTTTGCCCGCTCTCTTTACCCTGCCGGTGCTGATCGGTCTCGGCTTGGAGAAGGGAGCCCCACTCATCTACTATCCCATCGGTATCGCTGCCGTCTTGGCGCTCTATGCGATACCGGTGGCGATCGGTAGCTTGCTCGCTCTGATTCTGATCAGGATCTCGCCGGCTGGTCGAGTCAAAGAGATCGCCACCGCCGTGAGCGTACTGTTTGCCGCGGCGCTCATTTTCGGCCTGCGGGTTCTCCGTCCTGAGCGGCTCAGCGCGTTGAGTCCGGGTGAGTTCGAGCTACTCTTGCAGCGCTTCGCTCGCTTCGAGATCGGCTGGTCGCCACCATCTTGGGCGTCCGAGGTCGTGTGGAGTGCCCTTGCGGGACGTGTTCCGAACGCGGCCGTTGTACTGGCAGGCGTATCGCTTATCTTGCTCCTCTTGGTGGCCCGTCTCGCCGCGCTCGCGTATCGTGAGGGCTGGATAAGATCGCTCGATTCGAGGCCGTTTCGGTTCGACAGCGCGGTACGCCGCCCCGCCTTTTGGGAGACCCCGTTTTATGCCTTTGGGCGTAGTGGCAGTATCATGGTCAAAGATAACAGGTTGCTCTTTCGAGATCCGACCCAATGGTCGCAGCTCTTGGTCCTCGTGGCGTTGGCGGGTGTCTATCTGGTGAGCACTTCGAGTTTCGAGGTCGATATCCAGAGGTTCAAAGACGCGGTAGGTACCATGAACCTCATGTTTTTGGGCTTCTTGTTGGCAGGTGTCGGGGTACGTACCGCTTACCCGATCGTCTCTCTCGAAGGAGAAGGGTTTTGGATGCTCCGGACCGGACCGATCGCATCGTCTCAGATCGTGGCAGCTAAATTCCTCAACGCACTGCCTGTCATGTTATTGCTCGGGGGAGGGCTCGGACTGGCTGCGGCTGAACTCCTCGACTTATCCCCGACATTGGCCTTGGCATCCCCCATCGCCGGTTTCAGCGCGGCTACCGTCATCACTGCGATCGGGGTGGGGTTGGGTGCCGCCTACCCACGTTTCGATGCGACCAACCCGGCTGAGATACCGCTATCGCCGGGGGGCCTGCTCTACATGACTTTGTCACTGGTTTATGCGGCACTCATGACGATCATGCTCGCTTATCCCGCCTGGCAGGCGATCGAGCGACCTGATTACCTCTTCTGGATGCATAGGGAGGGGATGTTGCTATTGCTGCTTCTGGTGGTCGTAACCGTATTGGCTACAGCACTACCGCTCTTTTTTGGTAGCTATAGGCTGGCGAGGTACGAGCCGGGAGCGAGTTGATAACAGCTGGCTTGCGTTTGAGCTGTTGCCTAGATTTCGAGATGAGAGAGGTGGGGTTGAGTCACAGGTGTACTTGGCCCGCGCTTCATAGGATTGCCTCAAGCAAACCGTGAATCAGTCTGGATGCTGGTTCTTGCCGGGTCGCTGGGGTAACATGGCGTGTTCATGGTCGACTTCCAGCTAGAACGGTTGACTGCTATCATCGCCGGTGAGGTTCAGGGTGTCGGCTACCGAGCGTACGCCAGGCGTCATGCGCTGGACCTCGATCTGGCGGGATATGCTGAGAACTTGAGTGATGGACGCGTTGAAGTTGTAGCCGAAGGGGATCGGAGCGATCTCGAGCACTTCCTGGTGAAGTTGAGAATGGGACCAGCCCATGCAATCGTGACCCATATCGACGTCAGTTGGGGTGAGAGAAGTGACCTCCAAGGGTTCTATGTCTACTGAGTCGGAGGCGTCTTCCTGGCCTGAACCGCTCGATCCGGAGGAGATCGAGAAGGTATCGGGTGTGCTCTCACGTATCGCTCTTGGTCGACTCGCCGATTATGGAGGTTCCCAAGCTCCGATAGATACTGTGAGGCCCTCAGACCGACCGAGCTTTGCCGATGCCCTGAGGCGTCCGGGTTTGAGTGTGATTGCCGAAGTCAAGCGGGCGAGCCCCTCGCAAGGGGTCATCGCCCCGCTCGATCCCCTCCGGGCAGCAGAGGCTTACGCTGCCGGTGGTGCGGCTGCGATCAGCGTGTTGACCGAGCCCAGACACTTCAGCGGATCGATCGAACATCTCGAGCGGGTGGCCTCCGAGATCGATCTCCCCCTATTATGCAAGGACTTTACGGTTCACCCGGCCCAACTCCCTGAGGCCAAGCGGGCGGGTGCCAGCGCAGTGTTGCTCATCGTGGCGTTGCTCGGGCAAAGGCTGGGCGCGTATGTCGACTTCGCTTCCTCACTCCATCTCGACGCTCTGGTCGAGGTTCACGATGAACGAGAGCTCTCGTTTGCCATCGAGGTCGGTGCTCGCATTATCGGGGTGAACAACCGCGACCTGCGTACGCTCGAGATCGATCTGAAAACGGCCCCGCGACTGATCGCTGAGGCGCGAGGACGTGGTTACGATGGGGTTTTGGTGGCGGAATCAGGGTATCGTGCGTCCCACGAGTTGAAAGAACTTCGTGGCCTGGCCGATGCCGTGTTGGTGGGGACCAGTCTCGCTGGGAGCGAAGATCTCGAAGCGTCTCTTCGTAAATTGACGACCGATTGAAGAACCCTGATCGGATCGGTCAGCTGATACGCTATATTCATTGTTATGCCCAACGACATGTCTACTCTGCGTCATACCTTTTCTAACGGGTTGAACCTGGTTTTTGAGCCGATGCCATGGTTGTCGACGGTGAGTTTGACGTTTGTGGTTCCTCTGGGGGCGATGACCGATCCAGAGGGACAAGAGGGGAGTGCCACCGTGCTGGTCGATTGGATGCATCGTGGTGCAGGAGGGAGGGATTCACGGGCGTTCAGCCAGGCCCTCGATCACCTGGGGGTACGTTATAGCGGGGGCGCTGGTCGAGAGTACAGTACCTTTTCCGCCTCGCTTCTTACCGAGATGCTCCCTGAAGCGTTGCGCCTCTTTGCCGACATGCTTCGGGTTCCGGAGCTGAGTTCTGATGAGTTTGAAAGCGCTCGGGCGCTTGCGCAGCAGGAGCGAGCCTCTTTGACTGACCAGCCGTCTCAACAGCTGTTCGAGGCGCTTTCGCAGCGGTTTTTTCGTTCGCGTCACAAGCGGAGCGCCTACGGTACCGACCAGGGGCTCTCGGCTCTGACACCGGAGAGCGTCCGCGAGGACTACAGCAGAAGGTTCGGACCAGGAGGTGCGATTCTCGGCGTCGCCGGAGCGGTTGGTTGGGGAGCGCTTTTGGAGTGGGTGACCGAGCTCTTTTCGGACTGGAGAGGGGGTATACCTGCTCGGCACGAGGTCGAGTTGAATGCCCCTCATCAGAAACATATCGACACCGATGCCGCACAGACCCAGATCGGATTGGCGTACCCGAGCCCGAGTGCTCTGGATTCTGATTGGTACGCTTATTATTTAGCGATTCAGGTATTGAGTGGTGGAGCAGGTTCGAGGTTGTGGAACGAGGTGCGTGAGAGACGGGGTCTGGTCTATAGCGTCATGGCTGTGGTCAGAACCCTGCGGGGTTTCGGTTACACGTTGGGCTATGCTGCTACGACCGAGGAGCGCGCTGAGGAGACTTTATCGGTCGTGCTTGAGGAGATATACCGGTTGAAAAGTGGCCTGACCGAGGGGGAACTGCGCCGCGCGCGCACCGGCCTTCTGTCCCAGCTCGTGATGCAGGGTGAATCCAGTGGCGCACGTGCCGCTGCCCTGGCCCAAGATACCTTTCAGATGGGGCGTCCACGCTCACTCGGTGAAATCAAACGCGCGATTTCGGACGTCTCTTTGTCCGACATCAATCAATTTCTCGAGGCGAGACAGCAGGTGCGTCCGACCGTGCTCACCTTGGGACGGAGGCCACTTGCAGGTGGAGGGGTGTGATGTCTCATGACAAAGTTTGTGAGATTTGCTATGTGCTGCCTGGTGGGTGAGGCTGTTGCCTGACATCACGCACCAGGAGACGGTTTTGGCCAACGGTCTGACCGTGGTAGGAGAACATAACGACCAGGCACAGAGCTTTGCAGCGGGCTACTTTGTCAATACGGGTGCCCGTGATGAGACCTCGGGCAACGCCGGTGTCTCCCACTTTCTCGAGCACATGATGTTCAAAGGGACATCTCGGCGCACGGCCGAGGATATCAACCGTGAGTTCGACGAG
The DNA here is from genome assembly GCA_020354625.1 of Trueperaceae bacterium. Taxonomy (GTDB): domain Bacteria; phylum Deinococcota; class Deinococci; order Deinococcales; family Trueperaceae. The sequence goes on along the minus strand of CP070651.1, from coordinate 3,117,280 downwards.
CTTGGTGCGCGTCACAATGCCTATACGAGCGAGGATCGCACCGTTTACTACGGTTCGGTATTACCTGAGCGGGCTGGCGAACTGTTGGACCTGTTGACCGATATGATGCGACCCAGCCTGCGCTCCGTCGATTTCGAGCTTGAAAAGCAGGTGATCTTGGAAGAGATCGCGATGTACGAAGATCGTCCCAACTTCCGTGTGTTCGATGAGGGGAACAAGGTCTATTTCAGGAATCACCCCGTGGGCAACTCCATCCTCGGGACACGGGATTCAATCGAAGGACTCTCGATCCGGCAGATGCAGCGCTATCACGGTTCTCGATATGCGCCCAACAACATGATCGTCGCCGTCGCAGGAGCATATGATTGGGGTGTCATCGTCGAAGCCCTCGAGCGGTTGACGGTGGGTTGGGTGCCTTCCCATGTGACTCGATCCTATCCTGACCTTCAGCCAGACGAGGGCGATGTCACCCTTTTTGAGGATCACCTCTCCAGGGCCCACCTCGCCGTCTATGCGCCGGGGGTTAGTGCTCAGGACGAACGGCGCTACTGTGCGGCCGTGCTTGCAGCTTGTATGGGTGATGTCAGTGGAAGCCGCTTGTATTGGTCCCTGGTGGACCAGGGTCTCGTCGATACGGCCACCCTATCTCACGACAGCGCAGACGGAGTGGGAACCTTCATGGGCTATCTTTCGACGACCCCGGCATTGCTCGAAGAGGTGCGTGAACGCCTGAGAGAGGACCTACTACGATTTCAGGCTGAAGGTCCTACCGTCGAAGAGTGGCAGCGGGCTCAGCGAAAGCTTGCGACCGTGCTCACGCTAGGGGGGGAGACCCCGTTCGGGCGCCTCATGTCTCTCGGGTCGAGCTACCTCTACACATGGACGTATTACCGCCTTGAGGATGCCTTGCAAAAGATCTTGGCAGCGCGCCTTGAAGACGGTATGGATCTTTTGCAAGCGCGCCCCTTCGATGCCCTTTTTACCCTATCTTTAGGGCCCGACCCTTCACGTAAGTCGTGAGTTCCTCATGCTGTAGCATCGTATCTTATTGCTGATGCCGTTCTTCATCCTACTTCTGGCCCTCAACGCCATCGTGGCAACCGCCTCGGCCGCAAGCCCTTTCGCTGCGCTTTCCGTTACGGCTTACGGCGAGCAGGTCTTCGATATCGCAACCGGCGTAACGACACTCCCTGGTGGTGGAGAGGTGATCGATGCGAACACCGGTGTGACCGTTTCAGCGGCCTTTCTCCGGATCGAAGAGGGTGTTCTGATCGAAGGCACCGACATCGAGGCCAGCGGGGAATTCGGGTACTTACGGGCCGGTTCGATGGAGATCGATATCGTACGCGGTACGTTTCTCGCCAAACAAGAACTCCTCCTCGTGCGAGAGGAGTTGAACGTTGTGTCGTCCCGAGTAGAATACCTTGCAGAACCAGCGATCGTACGTTTCCTCGGCGAGGTTACCGGGACCACGCCGACCTTTGAGGCGCAGGCCGTACTGCTCGATCTTTTGACGGGGAATGTACTCTTGGTCGGCCCTTATCGATACGAGGAACCGCTCTTTACCCTCGCCTCTTCAGAGGAGGGTGCCCTGCTCGAGCTCATCGCCCGTGATATCGAAGGCGATCTTGTCTACGATGCAGCGAGCGAGGTATCTGGCGAGCTTATGGAGCGTTTGCGGGGCTATCTCCCCTGAGTCGACGCGACCACGAGCTCGACCCCGGACGATCCGCCGATCATGTCGTTCGAGAGTGTTACCTTGGGTGCTGAACGTTTATGAGGCACCTCAACCAGACTCTTTTATGGTCAAGAGCCTTCTACTTGAGTGTGAGGCAGTGCCTCAACCTCAAGGCTACAGAAGCGAGGTCGGATCGTGGCCGCCCGCAGGTCCTCTCCGCAAACAGTACGTGGATGTGCTCGGTTTTGAGCATTGTTGGGATGGCTATGGCCCAGTGTCCCATCGTCCCGGGCGCTTCGGAGTTGGAAGTCGCTGGGTTGGCGAGGTTTTACTACCAGAATATTCGTACCGACCGAGCGGCGGATGAGGCCGAATTGTACGGCCAGGTCTGCCTGACGGGGATCGAGCAGAACTGGACCGTGAGGGCCGAGCGTGTTCGATTTCTAGATCTCAGCCTTGCACAACGCCTCGAAATCGAGCAGCCCCATCTCACTCTGCCAGAGTGGGAAGTCGATGCCAGGATGTTGCGTACCGATGAGAACCTGCTCGTGCTCGACGAAACCACCTTCCGAGGAACTGGGGTATCAGGTACGGCCCTCGTGCTCACGGTCGACGTGAACTCGGGTGAGGTGCTGCTCGATGAGGTCTTCGTCCGGGGCCCTAGCTACCGTGTGGGAGCGGCGCGTGCCACACTCAGCGGCCCTTCTCTTTTGTTGGAACAGGCCGTCGCCACTACCTGTGTCTGCGACGGTCCACCCTCCTACCTGATCGAAGGGACACGCGCCGAGATCGCTGCCGAGGATCGGCGCATCCACATTCGTGAAGGCGTGTTGTTGGTGGCCGGTAGCCGAATTCCGCTTGCCGAAGAGGTCGAGATCGGCTCGGAGGCGCTCGAGGAAATCGAACCCCCTTTCGAGCTCGAGTATCGAGGGAACGACCCGGAAACGGGAAAGGGCGGCACGGGACTCGGTTTGGTCGTTCCCGGCATCAGGTTAGACGATGAACTCGTCTTGCAAGCGGGTGTGACCGGTCTCGATAGAGATTTTCCGTTGAAGGCCTTTGCGCTTCTAGATATTACCGGCCCCGGCCTGCAAGCGGAGTTCGGTCGGGGGAGAGACGGGATCCGTTCCAGTGTGGTCGTGCGTCAGCGGCTTGCAAAATGGCTCGATACCGTGTTCCGCTTCCAGAACCTCCACGATCCCGACGTAGATTTTCTCCACCAAGGTGTGATCGAGCTCGAGGCCTCTACAACATCACCGGTTTTGATGGGAGGCGCGCGCGCAACCGCCTCTGCCAACCTTTTTGCTGCCGCCTCTAGTCAGACGTTTTCTTCCGCTACCGTTGCCGATGTCCGGCTTGGGGCGGGTGGATCGGTTCGTTTGAGGTCGGTCCCGTCACCTTTGGGCCAGTTCGAAGTGGTGGCAGATCTCGAGGCGACCCGCTATCCGTCATTTGAAGAGACACAATACGGCTTCACCCTGAGTTCAAGTTGGACATCACATCCGGAGCCGTTTCAAATCACCGTACGTCATCTCAAGCGCTGGACCAACAGCGCTTCTCCCTTTAGCGTCGAACTCGACCGTCTTCAAGCAGACCATCGTCTATCCGGACAGGTGTCGTGGTCTGATCGCCTGACGCCGCGTCTACGGGGGAGCCTGGTCTTGGTGAGCGCGTACGATTTCGAGTCGACGGATATGGATGATGTGACCGGGGTCGATCGCTTTCGCGTCACGAGCACACTTCACTATGAGGGTCCGAGGTTCGTGCTCGAGCCGAAGCTGGAGCTCGAACTCGCAGGAGTGCTCAACTCGAGCCGTACAGAAGAGATCGAGGCCTTTTTCGATGCCGAGCTTGTCGGCACCCTCGGCAACTACAGAGGAGGTGTCGGGTTGCGATACGATCTGCTCGAGCCCGAAGACAGGCTGACTCGGTTGGATTTGCAACTCAGTTTCCCGTTAGAAGTAGAGCCGCTCTTCTTGCGCCCATTTGTCGCTGTCAATGTTGCTCCATTCTGGACAGGGACGGGTGGGGCGTTTTTAAGAGGGCATGGCCTCGAAGCCGAGTGGCGTACATGTTGTGGTACGCTTATCGGCTCCTACCGCTGGATCGATGCCGAATTACAGACAAGCTTCGGGGTCCGTTTCGAGGGGGTTCCCGCAGAGCGAGAGTAGATCCCTTGACGGCTAGAGCTAGGGTATAGTGATGCACCGACTGAAGAGGCCGATCGATGATTCCGGTCGGTACCACCAGAACCGACATGACGCGAATCGACCGTTACATCCTCATTGAAAGCCTCCCCACCCTCCTCTTTGGACTGATTCTCTACAGCTGTCTGGCGGTTGTCAGCGCAACGCTGGTACGCCTTCAGTGGATCGCCGGTGCTCCCTTGTTGGAGATTGCGCGTTGGCTCTTGTGGCAATTTCCTGCGGCGGTCGTTTGGGCGCTCCCCGTAGCCTTGGTCTTGTCTGTGCTGTTGACCTTTGGGCGCCTCTCGGCAGGTAATGAGCTTTTAGCCATGCAGGTCGGTGCGATCTCGCTCCGCAGTGTTACGAGAAGCCTGTTGTTATTGGGTGTGTTGAGTGCTCTGAGTGCCCTCTCCTTGAACGAGTGGGTGCTACCCCATACCAATGCTAAAATCGCCAGTAGCTACTGGCGGCTCACAACCGGGGGAAACAGCGGTATCTGGAGGCTGGCACAGCAGAACTTGCCGGTGGAAGGGATGACCCTCACGTTCAACCGCGAGGACCGCGTCACAGAAGAGATGTTCGAGGTTCGGATAGAACGGTGGCAAGACCGTCAGTTGACCGTCATTTTTGCCGATCGCGCGATCTTCGAGCAGAACGGCCTTCGACTCTTCGACTATCAGATTTCCGTGATCGATCTCGAGGCCCTAGAAGGAGCGGTGGGCGAGCCAGATGAGCTTCTCTCCCGCTTGGTGCGGGCCGTCAATCGACCTGCTTCGCAAGAGTCGAGCCTGCACATTACTACGTCGACGACCCTAGATGAACTGATTGCCCGCTATGACCGAGGAGGATTTGAAGATCCTCGTTCCATCCGTCAGGCCTTCCGGGATGCTCGCGACACGAATCTGAATCCCAGAGAGCGCCGCCTGGCTGCCGTGTTGTGGCACCGCAAGTTGGCCGAACCGTTTGCGAACCTGAGCCTTCTGTTGGTCGCTTTGCCTCTTAGCATCCTCTACGGACGGAGTCGAGGACTGGCGTTCGGCCTCTCGTTGGTCGTGACCTTGGGTTGGTATGTGTTGTTCACGTTTGGCCAGGCAGTCTCGCAGGCGGGCACGGTGCCGGTATGGTTCGGTCTGTGGTTCGGAAACGTCGTTCTATTGGCAATCGGTGCCGTTCTTATAGTGGGTCGTATCCGCTATCGTTGAGACCATGGCACGATTGTTACTCGGGTTCAGTGGTAGACTGAAGGCCGCTGAATGCAGGGGCTCATGGATAGTCTGAAACAGAAGATGGCATACCTCGGCTTGCAGGCACGGGAACGGTTGGAGGAGGCGTACTGCTTGGCTGAAGAGGCTCACCGGGGTATGATGCGCCGGTCTGGAGAGCCTTATATTATCCATCCGGTGGCGGTGACGGCGTTGTTGGCTGAGATGCATCTCGATGTCGATGCGCTGATCGCTGGTCTCTTGCACGATACGGTAGAAGATACAGATGTAACCTTCGAGCAGATCGAAGAGCGCTTTGGTCCTGTCGTAAGGCGCATTGTCGAAGGTGAGACCAAGATCAGCAAACTGGCTGTACGTGCCTATGAAGACGAACAGTCTGAGAATCTGAGGCAGATGCTTCTGGCGATGGTGAGCGATGTCCGCATTATCCTGGTCAAGCTTGCCGACCGCCTCCATAACATGCGCACCTTGGGCAGTATGCCACCAGAAAAACAGCTTCGAATCGCCAAGGAGACCTTGGAAATTTTCGCGCCCCTGGCACACCGATTGGGCATCAACCACATCAAAAGCGAACTCGAGGATCTCAGCTTCTCGTATCTCGAGCCGGAGCGCTATCATCAGCTCGAGCGGCAAGTGAAGATGCGGCATGCAGAGCGCGAAGCCTATGTCGGGGAATCGATCAGTCTGCTCCAGGATCGTCTCGGTGTGGAAGGTCTTACCTTTGAAATTGCCGGTCGTAGCAAGCATCTGTACAGCATTTACCGGAAGATGCAGCGCGATAATAAGTCGCTCGATCAGATCTTCGATCTGATGGCGATCCGCGTAATTATCGAAGCGGGTTCGTACGAGGCGGGACTCTCGAACGAAACCTACGAGAAGGCGGTCTGCTACCGTGCCCTGGGGATCGTTCACAACCTGTGGACACCCATACCGGGACGGTTCAAGGACTACGTTGCCGTGCCGAAACCGAATGGCTATCAGTCTCTGCATACGACCGTGATCGGTCTGCTCGGTCAGCCGATCGAGGTGCAGATCAGGACCCGGAACATGCATGAGGTTGCAGAGTATGGGGTGGCAGCGCACTGGGCCTATAAGCAGGGATTGGAAGACGCCCAGGAGATTCAAAAGAGGCTTGCGTGGATGCAGCAACTACTCGATTTCGATACCACCTCTGAGAGCGCAGGGGCTTTCGTCGAGACGGTAAAGGTCGACGTGCTCTCCGAAAGAGTTCTGGTGTTTACCCCGGCCGGTGATGTCATCAACTTGCCGAGGGGTAGCACACCGATCGATTTCGCCTATCAGGTACACACTGAGGTCGGTCATCGGTGTATCGGTTCTCGGGTGAACGGTGTCATCGTGCCCCTTAGCTACGAACTGCAGACGGGTGACCGGGTGGAGATCCTCACCAACCGTAGTAACCAGTACGGTCCGAGCAGCGATTGGCTCAACATTGTGGCGACGCGCAGCGCCAAACAGAAGATCCGCCACTACTTTAGGTTGCAAGAGCGGCAAGGTCAGTTGGAAGCCGGACGTAAAGTGCTTGAGAGGGCCCTCAGGCGTAAGAGTCTGCCGATCGGTGCATATACCACCAAGAACAAGCTTCTTGGCGTGGTTCGTTCGTTGCTCGACTCCGATAGCGTCGATGACCTCTATCTCGCGCTCGGCAGCCGTCGGCTGCTCGCCAAACAGGTGCTCGAGGAGTTGGTTCCGGGGCTCTCTAAAGCGCCGCCACCCCCCGTTGCTTCAGAGCCTCAAAGGCGTAGTATCAATGGGGTCTATGTCGATGGCCTAGACTCTCCGGCCAAACTCGCTCAGTGTTGTTCGCCCGTTCGTGGTGACGATGTGCTCGGTTATATCACCCGAGGGAGAGGTGTTTCGGTCCACCGCGTCGATTGCCCAAACGTAAAACATCTCATGACCCAACAGTCCGAAAGGTTTGTCAATGTGACGTGGGATGTTCCCTCGGGAGAGGTCTTTCCAGTCGACTTCGAGATCATCGCCATCGATCGTCCCGGTCTGCTTAAAGACGTACTCGACGTCATTGTCGCGATGAACAAGTCTGCCACCCGCGTCACTGCCGATGTTCAGAATGCTACCAACGCCCGCATTCACTTCCGGGTGGATGTGAGGGACCAGACAGAAATCGACCATATCAAAGACCATGTGGGGCGTATCGCTGACGTCATTCAGATCTATCGATCCAAGCCGGGTCTAAAAGCCTGAGTGGTTTCGTGGTGAAAGAGAGCAGAATTTCCGTTCTCTTCGTCTGTGAGGGAAACATCTGCCGCTCTCCTACGGCCGAAGGAATTCTACGTGCCTTGGTGGTGAAAGCCGGACTGACGGACCAGATCAGTATCGATTCTGCAGGAACCAGCAAGTATCATCTCGGTGCACCTCCCGATCGGCGCGCGGTTCGAGAGGCGGCACGGCGTGGGTACGATCTATCTACCCTGCGTGCTCGCCAGGTCGCCCCCGAAGATTGTCACTACTTCGACTATATCGTCGCGATGGACGGAGCCAACCTGAGCTACCTCAGACGCCTCTGTCCAGGGATCGATACGCTCTACAGACTGCTCGATTTCACGATCGAGATGAAAGAGCAGGATATCCCGGATCCGTACTACGGTGGTCCAAGGGATTTCGAGCGCGTCATCGATCTTATCGAACAGGCATGCCGGGTCTTTTTTGAGGTGTTGAAGACGCGCTTACATGCCAGTTGACATGTAGAAAGACCCCGCCGGACATCAGCGGCACCTGACGATCACCCCTTAAGGCTGCTTCTTCCGACCTGACCTGGTTCGGGGGTCGCCACCGCGCTGAACCGACGGGGCGGCTAGAAGAGTACCACAAAAGACGTGGTTTTGTGTTGTCAATGCGACTCATTTGGCGAGAGGGGGTGTCTGGCTGGGGGGGCGTGTAAGCATTTTGTAAGAATTTTGTGCCGGTGGTGGCAGTAAGCTCTCTTCGTTTTTTAGGGGGCCGGTGATGAACGACCGTGGTGGTGTCACAGTCCTTGAATTGCTGATTACCGTTGTGATTATCGGTGTGCTCGCTGCGGTATTGGCGCCAAGTCTCATGAATGCACGGGATTCAGCTCGTCATCGAGGTGCCGAAATCCACGCCAAGAACGTGTATACGGCCAGTTTCGCCTATCTTGCAGAAGAAACCGGCAATACCTTGGTGGTAGGTGATTGCACCGACGGTTACGTTGCCGGCAATTACTCTGTCGACGCACCTCGAGGTTCGGCGGTGGTTTCGTGTGTTGTTTCTGATGCAGATGGCGATGGCCGTCCGGAAGTCGTCATTGTGACGTCAGCAGGCCGGAAGATCGCCCAGCCGTAACCTAGCCTCAACGTGGGAGCAGGTGCCATCGATGTAGATGGCGCCGATATTGCGAATTGAGGAGTGGCAGATGACAACACGACAAGCTTCACAGAGGGGTTGGGCGAGTAGCGGTGCCCGGCGCTTGCCTACTCAGGGTAAGTTTGCAGTGAGTGTCGTGACGTTACCGCGTAAGAATCTTGTAAGAATCTTGTAAGAGCCTTTTGCTACAGTCTTTTCTTAGGTGGCCTGCAGTTCACATCGAATTTCCGAAGGAGAGTCTGCCATCATCCTCATTTATCGGGCTCTCAGAAAGGACGCGCCAAATGCGCAATAAGAGGAGCCAGGGTTTTACCCTGATCGAGTTGCTGATCGTTATCGCCATCATCGGGATTCTTGCCGCCGTGTTGATTCCCAATCTGCTCAGTGCTCGAGCGAATGCTCAAGTCCGTGCGGCCCAAGCGTTCGGCCAAAACGTCTATACCGCGGGTAACGCCTACCTCGCCGAAGACATCGGTGCCTTGGGTAGCGATGTGGCCGCCGCTGCTGCAGACTGCAGCGCTGGCGCCATCTTCACGACTACCGCCGGTAACGTCTACTCGGTCGACGATCCGGGTGCTGCCGTCAATGCTTGCGCGATTGCCGATCTCGGTGGTAGCGAATTTAGTGTTACCGTCACCGACGTGTTTGGCACGGCTCACGTCTGGCCATAAGCCTTAACCTATCGTTATAAGAAGGTTGCCACCCGAGCTGTCTCGGGTGGCCCTTCTCTTTTTGGTGCTCTTTTAGAGTTCGGTTTGAAAAATAGCGGCCGAGACGTTGGCACTGTTCATCGTACCTCCCTTTCGTTTGCACTAACGTGCTGTGCTGCGTTCGTATCTGGAGGACTCTTGTCGAATCTCAAAACGCTGTATCGCAAGGCTGTTCCCGCCGCCCTCTTGCTCCTGCCGCTCGGTTACTTTTTGTGGTCGGCGCAGATGGTGACTTTCCAGGCTCCCCCCTGGTGGGTCGCCGCATTAGGGCTAGGTGTCCTCGCGCTTTATAGTCGGCGTGTCCCGTGGCCAGCCTGGCTCTATTGGGGCTGGGGGGGGATCACGCTGTTATGGAGCCTTGCTCCCGGACACACGCTCGTCTGGACGCTATGGAGTATCGTCTTTTTGGCAGCCATGATGGCCGGCCGTTGGCTACCGGGCTTCTGGCTCTTGAATCTCCCCCTTCTCTTTCTCGGCATCGATGCCGGATTGCTCCTCTATCACTTCGGCTATACCACTGGAGAGGAACCGCTTTTTCAGTATGCTTACGGAGCCCAGGCGTTGCTCCTTGTACCTCTGCTAGCGGTTACAACGCTCAAGCAAGGCAGGAATTGGACGCTTGTGCTCTTGGCGTTACTTCTGTCAGCCGCTCTCTTTTCTACTCTTATTTCCGGGGCGAGAGCCGTGTACCTTCCACTTCTCGTTGTCGTTATGCTCGGAGGTTACCGGATTGTTCGTGAGGGAATGGACCGAAAGCGTATCCTGCTGGCTGCTCTGGTAGTCGTTGGTTCCTTGGCTCTCGTGGATGGTTTGCTCAGCTATCATCCAGTCAGAGCTGCTTTGGCCCGCAATCTTGTAGCCACCAATCAGTTGATACGTTCAGAAGAGGGTGGTGTAGGTAGCCGAGGTTTCGGTACGGTGGAGTGGCGTTTACGGATGTGGGAGCAGACGGGCGACATCGCACTCAAGAGACCGTTTGGCGCGGGGGCAGGCAGTTTTCCGGCCGTGATTCACGCTTATCAGCAGTATCCGATGCTCTGGTCCAACAATCCACACAACGTGCTGATGGAAACGCTGGCTCAGAGCGGATGGGTCGGTCTGTTGCTACTCCTTTTGTTGCTCGGTTGGCCCATGATAAAGGTGTGGCCGAGCGGTCACTGGCCTTTTGCTCTAGCGGTGGGTGGTTTTTGGTCCACGTTTATTTTCGATATTCATACGATGTCACCGGCAATGATGCTGGTGGCCTTTTGGAGCCTCGGTGCTCTTTGGAAACTCGCTGAGGGCGAGGCGCCCACCGTGTCACGTTCGGTGAATGTAAAGCCGCTTGGGGTCGTGCTCGCATTCGGGTTGGTTCTGTGGTGGTACCTCCCATGTCAGAGTGACGTGTGCAGCGTGGAGCGTCATTTGGGCCACCCCGAAAAGGTACTGCCGCGGCTTGCGGAGGCCGATCCGGCATCGCGTGACGAAGTGCTCGAAATGGCACGAAGCCTCTATCCGCAGAGCTTATGGGTGCTGCAGGCCGACCTTCTCTATGCAGTGCAACCCGAAGAGAGGCTACGGATTATCAAGGAGACCTCACTTCGTTTCCCGTTTCAACATCCTAGAAATTACTTGCGCTGGGCGGAACTCGCCTCTTCACTTGGTAAAGATGACGAGGTTGAAGAGGCGATCTCTCTGGGGCTGCAATACTTTCCCCCGGATGCCAAGGTCAACTTGGGTCGTCGGAGGGGTCTGACTCGTGAAGCGTATGATCAGTTGATCACGTCGTTGATCGCTAACCAGATGCCGCAGGAATAGACGGGAATCGACTGTAGTCAGTTGGGCTAGACGAGTCTGTTCTCTGGCCTCGAGCTGCTCGGAATCACATCTTCAGCGGGCGCTGAATCAGGATCGTTCCGCACCGATGTAAAGTGGTACACTAATTGAGCTATGTTGAGACAGCATCGGGCGAGCTGCTGGCAGAAGTGGCGCGCAGCGTGTAAGTGATGGAGGGCAAGTAGTGATCAGTGTGACAGATCTTCGCAACGGCACCAAGGTCGAAATGGATGGGGGCCTTTGGGAGTGTCTTGAGTATCAACATCAAAAGATCGGGCGAGGTGGTGCCAAGGTCGTCGCCAAATTCCGGAGCTTGGAGACGGGGGCTATCGTAGAGCGAACCTTCAACGCCGGTGAAAAGTTGAAGGATATCTTCATCGATTATCGTACGCTGCAGTTTCTCTATTCAGATGGTGATTCCTATACCTTGATGGATATGGAGACCTTCGATCAACCCGTGTTCTCTAAGGAGCAGATTGGGGATGCGGCCAAGTTTCTCACGGAAAACCTCGAGGTCACGGTCGATTACTATCAAGGGCGTCCTCTCAAGGTAACCTTGCCGATCGTGGTTGAACTCACCATCGTACAGACCGATCCTGGTATCAAAGGGGATACCGTGTCGGGAGGATCGAAACCTGCGGTTTTAGAATCGGGGGCGGTCGTAAATGTTCCGCTATTTATCGATCAAGGGGAGGCGATCCGCGTCGACACCCGTACTGGGGAGTACCTGGGGCGTGCCTGATGGATGTCAAAGACATCAAGAAGCTACTCGATGCAGTTGCCGGTGCGGATGTGAGTGAGTTTACCTTTGAAACGGGTGAGTACAAACTCTCTTTAAAACGGGGTATCGATCTTCACCAGTCCGTGGCACAGATGTCCGCTCCTCAGCAGTTGCCGGATGCGATATCGCAACTGCTTCCGCAACCGAGCCAGCGGCCTGTGCTAGTGAGTGAAGGAGAGCGCGTCGAGCCCGAGGAGGAGACGGGTGGACACCACGTCGAGGTCATAGCCCCGATCGTCGGCACCTTCTATTCGGCTCCGGCCCCAGATGCGGAGCCCTATGTCAAGGTGGGGGATCGGGTCAGTGCCGGTACGGTGCTTTGCATTATCGAAGCGATGAAGCTCATGAATGAAATCGAAGCCGAAACAGTCGGTACTGTTGTCGAGGTTCTGGTCCGTAACGAGGAACCGGTTGAATACGGCCAGGTCTTGTTCCGAATCGATCCGGGCTGAGCCCCCCTCCTGGACCGACTGTGTTCAAGAAGATTCTTATCGCCAACCGAGGTGAAATCGCTCTCCGTGTCCTTAGAACCGCTCAGGAGCTAGGTGTTCACTGTGTCGTCGCCTACTCGCAAGCAGACGAAGCTTCACTGCCGGTCTTGCTCGCCGATGAAGCGATCTGCATCGGACCAGCTCCTGCTGCGGGATCGTATCTCAACGTAAGAAACCTGCTCTCTGCTGCGTTGGTGACGGGTGCCGATGCAATCCATCCGGGCTATGGGTTTTTGGCTGAAAACGCAGAGTTTGCACAGAAGTGCGAGGAACACAATCTCGTGTTCATAGGACCACGACCCGATAGCATTCGGCGAATAGGGAATAAGATAGAAGCGCGGAAATTGGCCGAAGAAGCAGATGTGCCGGTCACACCGGGCTCGGGTGACTTGTCTTCTGTCGAAGATGCTCTCGTCTTTGCAGAACAGGTGCGCTATCCTGTTATCCTCAAGGCGAGTGCGGGTGGTGGAGGGCGTGGTATGCGCGTGGTGCACAGCGCTGATGATCTTGAGCGTAATATGGTCAATGCCCAAGAAGAGGCCAGAGCGGCCTTCGGGAATCCGGAGATGTACGTAGAAAAGTATATCGAAGAGCCACGCCATATCGAGATCCAAGTCTTCGGAGATGGTGAAGGTAAAGTGTTACATATTTTCGATCGAGATTGCTCGATCCAACGGCGCTATCAGAAGCTTCTTGAAGAGGCGCCGAGCCTGATCCCCGACCCATTGCGACAGAGAATTGCCGATGCAGCGGTGCGGCTTGCCGCGCATATCGACTACCGGGGAGCCGGTACCTGTGAGTTTTTGGTAGATCGAGATGGGAATTTCTATTTTAGTGAGATGAATACGCGGCTTCAGGTCGAACATCCGGTGACGGAGATGATCACTGGGCTAGATCTGGTCCGTGAACAGTTGAAGGTGGCGGCTGGAATGGGTCTCCCTCTGAACCAGGAGGATGTAGTCCTCAACGGTCACGCCATCGAGGTACGCATCAATGCCGAGGACCCAGAGAACGATTTTCGGCCAGCAGCTGGTACGCTGAGCGATGTGCATTGGCCAGGCGGTCCGGGTATCCGAGTGGATTCTCACGTCTATTCTGGATACAAGATCCCTCCGAACTACGACAGTCTCATCGGTAAGCTCATCGCGTGGGCGCCGGATCGTGAGCAGGCGATCGAACGCATGCGTCGTGCCTTGAAGGAGACGGTCCTAGAGGGTGTCAAAACGACCATCCCTTTCCATCTTCGCGTACTTGAGAACGCCTTTTTTCAACGTGGTGCGGTGTACACTAACTTCGTTGCGAGGAGGATGATGTGACTGAAGGTAGCGAGCTAGCGATTTCACAAGACGTACTCTTTGGGATTGCTCAGCTTGCCCTGGATCAGGTCGACGGTGTAAGGCCTGCCTCTCCGGTTGCTCGGGTGGGCGAGGTGTTGAGTGGGCGTCGTCTAAAAGGCATTCGCATCGCACGTGAAGGTCAACAGGTGACTGTCGATCTGACGGTGAGTGTCGTCTACGGGGTTCGAATCCCAGAGGTGGCTGTGAAGGCTCAGGTGGCCGTTCGCGAGGCCATTACTTCGATGACCGGTCTGCAGGTCGATACGGTAAACGTCAAAGTGGAAGCGATCGAACTACCAGAGGGTCTTGGGCGTGGCTAGGCAGAGAGCTCGAGAGATCGCGTTCCAGACTCTCTTTCAGGCAGAACGTGGTGGGTTGCCTCTCCTCGATGTCTGGCAGCAAGTCCGTGAGGATCTTCAGCCGGGTTCATCCGATGTCGAGACTGAAGAGCTCTACGGTTCTACCCTCGAGCTCGAAACGATCCGCTTTGCCGACCAGCTTATTCGTGCGTATGCGGAACACCAGCAGGAGATCGAACGCCAGCTGCTCGACCTCATCGAAGGGTGGAGCTTTTCTCAGATGGCCCAGACGGACCTCAATGTATTGCGTCTTGCGGTTGCCGAACTTCTTTTTGCCCCAAAGATTCCCAAGGAAGTAACCATCGAGATGGCTGTGAGAACTGCCAAGAAGTTTGGCGGAGAAGAGTCTGGTCGTTTCGTCAACGGTGTGTTGGCAAAACTCTATAAGAAGTTAGCAACCACAACGCCGCTACAAGGGTAGGGTGGGAGGGGTGTCTGCATATCGTCTCGATGGGCGCGAGGTTGCAGATGCGCTGCTAGACGAGGTCATGGAGGCGATACGGTCTCTCGATCTCCCTCCGAAATTGGTGTTCGTGCGGGTGGGTGATGATCCTGCCAGTATCTCGTACGTTCGTAGTAAAGAGCGCCTGGCCAGACGTGCAGGTATCTTCTCCGAAGTCGTTGTCTTACCAGCAGATGCAGATCAGCAAGAACTCCTCTCTCTAATCGCACGGCTCAATGAGAACGATCGAGTCGATGGGGTGCTCGTGCAACTCCCACTGCCGGACCGTTTGGATGAAACGGCGATCCTCAACGCCATCGATCCAGAGAAAGATGTCGACGGGTTTCATCCGGTCAACGTAGGGAGGTTGTGGAGTGGCCAGGTTGGGCTATTTCCGTGTACACCCACAGGTCTGATCACGATCCTCGATCACTTCGGGATCGAGATCGAGTCCAAGCATGTGGTTATAGTAGGGCGCTCCAACCTGGTGGGTAAGCCGGCCGCAGCCCTTTTTCTCAGGCGGCATGCAACCGTTTCTATCGCACATTCTCGGACAAAGGATCTTCCCGCCCTGGTTCGTCAGGCTGACATCTTGGTGAGCGCAGTTGGCAAAGCGGGGCTGATCACTCCGGACATGATCAAGCAGGGGGCAGTGGTGCTCGATGTCGGTTTCAGCCGTGACGATGGCAAGATCAAAGGTGATGTTCGCCCTGATGTGGCGGAGGTGGCTTCGTATCTGACACCTATGCCGGGCGGTACCGGCTTGGTAACGGTGGCTATGGTCATCAAAAACACGGTGACTGCCGCGTTGCTTCGGCGGGGTGGAAATGATTAGCCTCGCCACCAACACTCCTCTTTGGGCTGCCTTTATCTCTGTAATTGTGGCCCAGAGCCTCAAGGTGTTGTTGGTGCTTGCCACCGAGCGACGTTGGGCGTTCGATCGGATTCTCGATACCGGAGGGATGCCATCTTCTCATTCGGCTGCAGTGGCAGCGCTGGCGACGAGCTTGGGGATGGTACACGGTTGGGGAAGTCCTTTTTTCGCGTTGGCAGCCGTTTTTGGATCGATCGTTATCTATGACGCGAGTGGAATTCGTCGCGCGGCGGGGATGCAAGCAGAGTTGATCAACGAGCTTGTTCAGGAACTGGCCCACCTGTTTGATGAGGGGTTTCAACCACAAGCGCTGAAGACGTTACTCGGTCACACCTACCCCCAAGTGATCGTCGGCGCGCTCATCGGGATAGGTACCGGCGCGGTTGTCACGCTCTAAGGATCTTCTCGGGTTAGCTCTGAGTTGTATGTGCGGTGCTTAGGGGAGATATCGTCCACTACGGTACGGGCCACGACTGCCGAGTAGACGAATCTCGCTCCGGCCTGCTTCAACGCACGCTGACAGGCAGCGAAGGTGGCCCCGGTAGTGATGACATCGTCGACCAAAAGTACGGTAAGGTCGTGTGCCGCAACGGCCCAAAAGGCGCTTTGCACGTTGGTGAATCGAGATTCTTGTGTGAGAAAGGTTTGTGGCTCGGTAGGCCTCACGCGCTTTAGGAGCGGACGATAGGGCTTTCCGAGCTTTTTTGCGAGCGGTTTCGCGATGAGGGTAGACTGATTGTAGCCGCGCTGGAAGTGCCTGTTACGGTGTAGAGGTACAGCGCACACCACGTCGAGCAACCATCCACTGTGGCTGATCTCTTCAGCCATCTTTGTCGCAAAGAGGTTGGCGAGGCTGACGGCGTGGCGATATTTAAGGGCTCTCACCGCTCGTTCTAGCTCCTTTCGGTAGAGGCCTAACGAGATGAGCTTCCCCTCCCTCTGTGGTTGAAAGAGCGTCTGGCGGCACTGGTGGCAGCAGCCGTCACGACGATTTCCCCTTCGTTGGCAGATCGGGCAACGGCTAAGTTGAAACAACATTGTGGATCACATGAAAAAGTTACGGTAAATTCCCGCTCGATCCTCTACCTTATAGGCATGGGTCATGACTTGAGTCGACTGCTAGTGCCCCTACACGACGAGACGGGTGGTTTGGGAGTCGGTGTGGTGGATGTCAACGGGTTGGTCGTTTTTAGCCATGGGCATCATGCCGATATGAGGCACGAGGGTTTGGCCGCCTACTTGACGGAGTTCCCATTTAAGACGTTCGAGGCGTTTAGTGGTGAGAAGATAGATGAGTGGATGCTCGTCGGCCAAAACCACGCGTTTTTCGTCCACTGGTTCTTGCAACGCCGATATTTTCTCTACTTGATGACGCCTAGCAAACACCCCCTCGACCTGAGTTCCCGTCTCCGTGAGGTAGCGGCAACACTGAATGAGCGTTTTACGGGAACACAGCTACTTGTTCCGGTGGGATAGCGTTTGTAGGAGCCCAATAAGCGTAGCGGACGCTCTCTTTTCTGGAAAATCGGCAGCTACTTCTCGCAGTTGCCTCAACCCGGCCTTCGCTTTGTTATCAGCGACTTTCTGGGCGTAGGTGAGCGAGTCGTAGCGTTCGATGAGCTCGAGGATGCGCTCGATATCTTCAGGCCGTTTTAGCGAACGTGACCTTCCGAGGCGTTCGCTGAGCTCCGTCTTTTCGTCAGCGGTGGCGTGAGCGAAGAGGTGAACGAGGATAAGTGTACGCTTTCCTTCGTATAGGTCGCCGGCAAACTCTTTACCGTATGAAATGCCGGGAGAGAGATTGAGCACGTCATCCCGGATTTGGAAGGCAACGCCCAACTCTCGCCCAGCCTTCCAAAGATCCTCACTCGGTTCTTGGTCAGCACAAAGCGCCCCCATGCGGAGCGGACAGGCGACCGTATAAAAGGCCGTCTTTAACGTCACCATTTCGAGATAAGCCTCTTCACTGATATCGAAGCGCTTTTCGTCGATCCAGCTTAGGTCGAGATGTTGCCCCTCCGCGGTACGGTGAATCATCCACACGAACTCGCGCAATATCTCATCTGCACGCGGTAACGTTTGCACCGGCGGTGTAAGCAGTAGATCCCACATATAGACGTGCAGTGCATCGCCTGCGTTTAGAGCTAGGGGGATTCCAGCAAGCTTATGGAGTGTGGGCGATCCTCGTCTCTCTTCCGATGCGTCTTCGATGTCGTCGTGGATCAATACCCAGTTTTGGAAAAGCTCGAGCGCGGCAGCCACGGTCAATGCATGACGCCAGCGCCCGCCGTGTGCGGTGGTCGACAAGAGCAAGAGTTGACCCCGCAATACCTTGCCCGTTCGGTGGGGGTAGTCACCGAGGAGTTGGTAGAAGCGGGTGAGCTCTTCTAAGCGGTGCTGCTTCGGCAACGTCGCGAGGACAGTCTCGCGAATCTTTTTAGGGAAGACCTCTTGCCAGTTATCGTGCCAGCTTCGCATAGTCTCCAGCCCCCGATAAGGTACAGGGGAGACTAGAACAAGATCGTCGTTACCAACCAGGTGGCGACGAGAAGGCCGATGATAAAGAACAAGACGTATGGCAAAGAAGCGCGGTACGTTGCGAAGATGAGAGCCAAGATCTCACGCCGGCTGAAAGGTTGTCGCTCGTTACGATCGTCCACAGGCCCTGTATCCCAAACTTACGGCCTCCGGATGCAAGCTTTGAAATGCCCAGGGCTCACTTCTTCGAGCGGTGGAGAAATGTGCTTGCAGTCTTCGATAGCGATCGGGCAACGGGTGCGGAACACACAACCTGAGGGTGGGTTGATCGGGCTCGGGATGTCGCCTTGCAGGAGGATGCGCTCACGTTTCAGTGTCGGGTCCGGAATGGGCACGGCGGACAGGAGGGCTTCTGTATACGGGTGGACGGGATTGGCATAGAGCTCTTTAGAAGGTGCAATCTCCATGATTTTACCGAGATACATCACCACTACCTTATCGGAGATGTATTCGACCACACCGAGGTCGTGGGCGATAAAGAGGAGTGTAAGACCCAAGTCGTCCTTGAGATCTTGAAGGAGGTTGACAACCTGAGCCTGGATCGATACATCGAGAGCCGAGACGGGCTCATCGGCCACAATGAACACCGGATCGACCGCTAACGCGCGGGCAACCCCGATACGCTGACGTTGCCCCCCGGAAAACTCGTGGGGATAGCGCCGCATGTGAGCGGCAGCCAAGCCGACCCGTTCAAGGAGGTTGGCCACCCGTTCCTCTCGGGCTTTTCCTCTGGCAAGATTATGGATTTGAAGCGCCTCACCGATGATGTCGCCTACCGTCATCCGGGGATTGAGGCTTGCGAAGGGATCTTGGAAGATGATCTGCATCTTCTTGCGGTATTCCCGCATCTGGGATTTGGATAGGGTGGTGACGTCAGTCCCCTCGAAGACGACTTCGCCGGAGGTCGGCTCGATCAGCCTGAGAATGCTCCGACCGGCCGTCGTCTTACCCGAGCCCGATTCCCCCACTAGCCCGACGACTTCTCCCTTATTGACCGTGAAACTGATGTCTTCGACAGCCTTTACGTTGGCAACCACGCGTGAGAAGACCCCGCCACGAATGGGGAAATACTTGCGTAAATTGCGCACATCGAGGAGTGGCTCGGTGCTGGCGCCACTAGTTTCGCTCTCTTGAGTCGTTTGTTGTACGGCCGAGGTCATGCTACGACCTCCTCGTTCAGGCTGAGTTCTTGCCAGCGGATGCAACGTACCATGTGTCCACTTCCAGAATCCTCGAGATTGGGGATAGCGTCTTTGCACTGATCGATTGCAAACTTACATCTCGGATGAAAAGAGCAACCTTCGGGGAGGTAGAGCGGGTTGGGTACGTTTCCAGGGATCGCCTCGAGCCGCTCTTGGTGTAGTGCAGCCTTGTCGACGCGCGGAATCGAGTTGAGCAAGCCGACGGTGTAAGGCATCCTCGGCCTCCCAAAGATCTCCTCGACATTCCCTTCCTCTACAGCTCGACCCGCATACATCACCACCACACGATCAGCCATCTCTGCAACCACACCCAGGTCGTGTGTGATAAACATGATGCTCATGCCGATCTCTTTCTGAAGGGTTCTCATTAGGTCCAGAATTTGTGCTTGGATAGTCACGTCGAGCGCGGTAGTCGGCTCATCCGCGATAAGAAGCTTGGGGCCACACGACAGGGCCATGGCGATCATGACGCGTTGCCGCATACCCCCCGACATCTGGTGCGGGTAGTTCTTCACTCTTTTTGCCGGTTCGGGAATCCCGACGAGATCGAGCATTTCGGCGGCGAGCTTGACTGCTTCACGGTAGCTTTTACCTTGGTGCAGAACGATCGCCTCGGCGATCTGGTCTCCGACAGTGTAGACAGGGTTGAGGCTGGTCATAGGCTCTTGAAAGATCATGGAGATTTCATTGCCCCGGATGCGGCGCATCTCGCGTTCGCTCTTGGTGATGAGCTTTTGCCCGTCGAAAATAATATCTCCACCAGCGATACGACCAGGGGGTTGAGGGATCAGCCTCATGATCGAGAGACTCATGACAGATTTGCCCGAGCCCGACTCGCCGACCACTGCTAGCGTTTCGCCGCGATCGATGTGGAAGCTCACCCCATCCACCGCTTTGACCGTGCCCTCGTCGGTGTCAAAATAAGTTTTCAGATCGGAAACTTCTACCAGTCGGTCAGAACTCGCCATCCTCAAGCACACTCCTCATAGCTGGCCATTTTACGCTATACTCCCAGGGCTTTGCGCGCAGACATCTAAAAACCGAGTAACCCCACAAAAAGCGACCCTAGAGTTTGAGCACCCTAAGTATAAAACATAATGGGGCGTTTTAGCGACGCTTTTTCGGATCGAAGGCATCACGCAACCCATCACCGACCAAATTCCAGCTTAGGACGGCCAAGAAAATAGGGATTCCTGGGAGGAGCAGCCAGGGCACGAACTGAATGCTGATACCCCGGGCGGTTGCGTCACGCAGCAAGAGTCCCCAACTTGCGGAGTCGACCTCGCTCGGCCCCAAACCGATAAACGAGAGTCCTGTCTCTGCCAATATAAATCCTGGGATCGCCAGCGTTAACACCACGATGACGTAGCTGGCGGTAGCGGGGAGCAGGTGGCGCCAGAGGATGCGGCTTTCACTCGCGCCGAGCGCCTTGGCGGCTTGAGCGTAATCCTGTTCGCGAATACTCAAGATCAGGCTCCTTATCGTTCGTGCCAGACCACCCCACCCGACGAGGCCGAGTACGATCACCACCATCAAAAAGGTTTCGGCCGAGGTCATCTTCAGGCCGAAGGCCTGTGCCAGAGGATTGCGTGGATCTTTGAGCAGCGAGGCGAGTACGATCAGCAAAAAGAGCCCCGGTATGGCGTCGAAAATTTCCACGAGGCGCATGATCAAGTCGTCTATGCGGCCCCCGTAGAATCCCGCCACACCTCCGAGTAACAAACCGAGAAAGAGAGAGACCCAGACGGCTAAGAGGCCGATGGTTAGGCTGATCTGACCTCCGAAGAGAACCCTGGAGAAGAGGTCTTTGCCGAGGTTGTTGGTGCCCCAAAGGAAGAGCCTCGCGGGCTCATCGACACCGAAGAGTTTGAGGTCGCTCCTGAAAAGCCCCAAGATTTTGTAGGAGTGTTCTGGGCGCCTTACAAAAAACCGTATCGGGTACTCGCCCTCTTGCGGTTGCTCTCTGTATACGCGTTGCCGGGTGACGGGGTCGCGCTCGGCTGTGGTGACGTACACAAAAGGCTTGGCCAACCTTTTCGTCTCAGGATCGAACCAGTGGATCTTGCTCGGTGGGTGGAAGGCGGTGACCGGGAAACGCCGGTACTCATTGAGGCCGTAGGGTGCTATAAAGCCCGCCAAGGCCGTCATCAGATACATGATGATCAGAATACCCCCACCGATGAGGGCGGCTTCGTGCTTGCGGAACTGCTCCCATATGATTTGAGCCTGGCTCTTGCTGCGCTGGCTCAGAGGTTCGCCGGCATCGGTCACGGAAAACGTTGTCGCTGAAGGATCTTCTGCCACGGGTCCCTCTCTAGTGATAGCGGATGCGGGGGTCGACAACCGCCAACAGCAGATCAGAAATGAGGTTGCCGATCATAAGCAGAATCGACGAGACCACCAACAGCCCTAGCACCACGTAGATATCCTGGCGGCTCAGCGCCTGTAAGAAAGTCGGCGTGATGCCGGGCCACGAGACGACGACTTCGACCAGGCCCGCACCGCCGATAAGGCCCGGCAACAGGCCGCCGATACCGGCGATGAAGGGGATGACGGCGTTTCGCAGCGCGTGCTTGTAGGTCACGGTCTGGTGACCAAGCCCTTTGGCTCGAGCCGTTCGTATGAAATCGCTCCCCAAAACCTCCAACATCTGTGCGCGCAGCACCCGGGTAAAGCCGGCCATGCCGGCGGTGGCCACTACGAAAGCGGGCATCAGCATGTGCCACAAGATGTCGAGAAACTTCCTCAATGGACTGAGGTCCAAATAGTTGCTGCTGGTCATCTGTGCCACAGGCAACAAGAGCTCATTGAAGCCGAAGGCCTCTCGTGTCCAAGAGCGCGTAACGAAGATTCCGAGAATGAGGACCTGGGCGAAGAAGAAGTTGGGGATGGCCAGCCCGAAGTAACTCACCACGCTCACCACTTGGTCGCCGATCGAGTATTGCCGCACAGCAGAGTAGACACCGAGCGGTATGGCGACCGCATAAAGAAGAACGATCGACAGGATGACCAGATACATCGAGTTCTGGATCGGTCGCCTGACGACGTTGATGACCGGTTGGTTGCTGTCAAAAGACATCCCGAGGTCACCTCGGACGATGTTCCAGATCCACTTTCCGTACTGGACGGGCCAGGGCAGATCGAGTCCGAACTGCTGGCGCAGGCGATCGATCGTCTCGGGCCGTACGTCGGGCTCGAGCGCCTTCTGGGTCAGAAAATCCCCGGGGACGAGCTGGCTGATCACGAAGGCCAGGAGCGTCGCCCCGATGAAAGTCGGGATGAGATGGAAGAAACGGCGGATGATGAAGGGGAGCAAGCCTACCTGCCTCCGGAGCCGTCGCTGGTGTCGAGAGAGTTTGGAGACAGCCGGTGGCCCTTTGTAGGTTATGCCACCGGCTGTACGTCCTGCTTACTCAGCCTTAAAGGTCAGCACCAGTTCCCGCGAGCCGACGATGGCGTTGACGAACTCGCTTGGGTGCTCGCCCCGCAGCGAGGTCAACCAACTGTAGTGCCCGTTCGGGCTGACCGTGTAGATGATCGGTTGCAGTTCGGCCTCGATGCGCTGGATCTCCAGGCCGATCTCGCGCGCCGCCTGGGTGTCGAGCGTCTTGCGCCCTTGGACGTAGAGTTCTTCCGCTTCCTGCTCCTCGGATGTGAGGCAACCGGCGTCTAGGTCCTGGTTGTACATGTGGAGGTTGCCATCGCAAGGGACGACGCTGGCGCCAAACGGCCAGTCGCGGCTCCCGCCACGGAGGCCGATGAGGATGGCGTCGAAGGGACGGTCGGGGCCGGTCGAGAGGAGCTGGTCGACCAGCAAGTTGAAGTCGAGCGCCTGCACCTCGACGTCGACGCCGCTCTCGCGGGCGGAGTCGGCAAAGATCTGGGCGATCTGCTCACGCTGGGTGTTGCCGGCGTTGGTGGCCAGTGTGATCGCGAGCGCATTCCCCTCACCGTCGGTGAGCACACCATCTGCGTTCTTCTGGTCGAAGCCGAGGCCGGCCAGAAGTTCGGTGGCCGCTTCAGGATCGTACCCGAACTTGGCCGTGTCCTCGTTCACCCAGAAGGTATACACTTGGTAGACGCTTGTCCACATGGGCGAGGCGGCCCCACCGTAGACCAGTTCGGTGATGGCTTCGCGGTCGACCAGGTGGCTCATGGCCTGCCGGAACTCACTGGCCCGGAACAGGCCTTCCTTGACGGGATCACTCGCTTTGTTCCAGTTGAAGACGATGAACTGGCTCGAGGCGACCGGGCTGGCGTTTTCGATGACGGTGGCGTCGATGTCACCGTTCTGCACCGCCACGTTGATGACCCCGATGTCGTCTAGGGTCCGCGGAGAGAAGGCGTCGAGCTCACCGGCCAGGTAGAGGTTCAGTGCCGCGTCGCCGCTCTCTACCAAGAGGATTGTATAGGTGTCGAGATAGGGCAGTGCGTTGCCCTGTTCGTCGACGTTCCACTCGCCGAAGGTGGGGTTGCGCTCGAAGACGAGCCGCTCCCCGGGCGTGTAGGCCGTCGGGATCCAAGGGCTGGTCCACACCGTTTCACTCAGGGGTGTTTCGGTGCCCCACGCGCCCCGAAGCGCTTCGGCACCACCCTCGCGGTAGAGTTCGCCGAGGATGTGATCGGGTGAGGGGCGGTGGATCGCCAACTTGAAAAAGGCGGTGCGGTCGGCTACCGGGAAGGTGAAGCGCAAGCCGTTCTCGCCGACCTGCTCGAGCAAGATCGGTTCGTCTTCGATAAACCAGCCGTCAAAGCCATTGGATTGGACCTCGGGATCGGTTTCGGCCTGGTAGCGAAAGAGGTAGTCCTGCACCGTGACCGGGGTGCCGTCGCTCCACTTGATATTGTCGCGTAGAACGACTTCGACCACCAGGCCGTCTTCAGAGACCGTAAAGCTCTCGGCCGCGTAGGGGAGCCACTCGTCGGAGTCGGGGCCGCGAGTGAGCAAGCTGGCGCCGCCGGTGTCGGCCAGGTCGAGCAGGGCGTTTTGCTCGGCGGATACAAAGGGGTTGAAGGTGCGCGGGTCGCTCGTGTCGTAGTCTCGGAAGGTGCCGCCGTAGACGGCCTCTCCGGGCGCAGCGGTAGTCCAGGCGTTGAGCCACACGAACGGCTCGGCGAGAGCGAGCGATGCGAGCGCAAGGACGGTAACTGTAACCAGGTATCTCTTCATGATTCCTCCGCAGGTGTGAGGGTGTTTGGTGGTGGCAGATGCAGGCATTGCAAAGGTGCCGTTACGTTCGTAACGTGATCGAAACGTCTCGGCTCACGTCTTGTCGATCGAAATAGTAGAGCCTGAGTGTGGCAACGTACCCAAAGACGCCAAACTTCTAACCCACCCCCAAATCATATCACTAGACGATTTTGAGAAATATCGACCAGACCCATTTTCGATTCGTCGCGCTATCGAAACAGTGAACCGTTTCTACTGCATCGGTGGGGGTACAGCGGGAGGTCCATGCTAGGTGTGGCGTTGGGCGTCTAGCGCGGGATGATCTGTAACAGGAGCGCCAAAAGACCCCAGATTACACCGATGTAGATCGTGAGGCGGTGGAGGCCGCTGGCCACGCCACCCGTGGTGCTGAAATCGGCGGCTCCGCCCCCGAGTCCCTCGCCCAGGCCCGGTTGTTTGGGCTCTTGCATGAGGATAATGACCGGTAATAGGGCTGACAGAAGGATAAAGAATACAAGAACGATCCAAAACATCAAAAACGCCTCCTGGTCTTGCCTAAGCAGACCGTACGACCCACACGGGCCTCTTACCGTTAGCAGCAACCAAGCCTGACTGCTGCAAAGGAGTGGTGCCGAGAGCGGGACTCGAACCCGCACGACCGAAGTCGGTAGATTTTGAGTCTACTGCGTCTACCAATTCCGCCATCTCGGCCCAGCACTGCATCATAGCAGCACGGTCTGTTAGGGGTCAACATCAACAGCTCATAGAAACTGGTTCGATCTTTCACGGGTACATACGATGCGCACGAAGCGGAGTAGGCGCGGTAGTCGGTGCCACCGATTGGGATCGAAGCCGACCCGCCAGGCCCACTCGAGCCCTACGCGCCTCGTCCACGCAGGCGTGCGTTTGGCGGCTCCGGCGAGAACGTCCAAGGTCCCACCGACGCCGATCATGACGGGGACGCCGAGAGCATCCCGGTGGCGCTGCAAAAACAGCTCTTGGTCCTCTCCTAGGCCAGCAAGCAACAAGTGAGGACGGCTCGATCGCACTTTCGCCACCACTTCGGCGATTTCATCGACCGTGTTGAAGTATCCGTGGTGCGTACCGACCACTGTGCAGTGGTATCTGTTCGAGATGTAGTCGGCCGCTTGCGCTGCTATCCCCGGCTCTGCCCCCAGGAGATATACTCTCAAGCTCTGCCCTCCAAGCTCCAAGATACGTGTCGTCAGGTCTACCCCGGGAACGCGTTCTGGGAGTATCTGTCCAGACCGGCGAGCGGCCCAGACGACCCCGATCCCGTCTGCCACGATGAGTTCCGCTCCACAGATCGTCTGGTGAAGCTCGCGGTCGATCTGGGCTCGAACGACGATCTCGGGATTTAGGGTGATGAGTAGTTTGGACGGTAACCCCTCGGTTGCTTCGATAACCCAGTGTGCCGCTTGCTCTACGGTACACGTGGCAACCCGGTACCCCAATACATCGACCGTTTTCACGTTCCCCACCGATTCACACGACTCGTCTGGAGTGGAATCGATAAACGTCGCCATCCGGTTTCGAGATGGCTTCGACGAGATACGGTATCTGGTTCGACTGCGAGATGGATGCCGCGGGTGCGAGATCTTGCACGAGATTGAGCTTTCTCAAGTGGTGGCCCGAGATAGATTGCCAAAATGCTTCGAGCGGATCCGGGAATGCTCGTAGCAAACTCAGGGAAAAGCGGGCGGCACCACTTAGGGTGACATCCTGATCGAGGTCCTTGAATAGGGCCGTGAGATACCCGGCAGTGAGCGCATCATCGAGATCTTCTTGTTGCTTATACCCACAACAGACGATGTCGATCTTCGACCTTGCCACACTGAGGGCATACAGAGTGACAGCTTCAGCGTTGTAAAGCGAAGCCAAAAGCGCATGTTGAGCTCCGCTGGAGAGTCTGAGCGCGTACGGTACATTTTCAGAGACCATAACGGCGTTTTTTCCTGAGAGGTCGACCTCCATAAGTTCGGCCGGGGATATGCCGTGATTGAAACCTTGGGGTGGAAGACCGTTGCGCTCACCGAGAAGGATCTGACCGTCTCCGGCTTGGCGGGCTAGCTTGATTCGGTTGGTGATGGTGAGCTGTGCGAGCCCATTGTCGAAAAGAATCGGCGCGAGCGTGCAGGCACGTAACACGTCGACCACCACTACGACATCTGGACGAACATCTTTGTGGCGGTCTCGTCTCGGAACAAGATCGACGTGGATCAGCATCGATACCTCAAAAGATCTGTACACATCGTTTTGATGGGCGCCAAGTCGTGGAGGCAGATGTCCTTCGAGCTCTGCGGCAACGTTTTTGGCTCCTCAGGTATGTTTCGAGCGCCGTCACGATTGAGATTCTACCACGGCTATGGGATCTCGGCACCCAGGAGAGTGCCCTGAATGTGCTTGCCAGACAACGCAACCGATCATCGAGGCGAGGTAAGCTGACGCGTGCCAGATAGAGGGTTACCTTCCAAGCAGCGATCTTTCCTCGAACGCTACTATGCGGGGGAGCTGAGCGACTTTTTCTCACTACGGCCTCACGATCACCGGTCTGCGCTCGAGTTGACTCGCCGGGTCCCGAGGCGGCGGCTGGTGAGTGCACTAACCGGGTATGCCGAAAAGACCGGGGCACCGCCGCGAGTGTTCGAGCAGATCGAGTTGTTGAGGGATCCGACCTCACAGGTTGTTGTGACCGGTCAACAGGTGGGACTCCTTCTCGGACCGACTTTTACGCTTTCCAAGGCCTTCACCGCCCTCAAGGTAGCGGAAGAGCTGACGCGGCAAGAACACCCGGTGATCCCGATCTTCTGGTTGGCGAGCCAAGACCACGACCATCTCGAAATCGATCACTGCTACCTCTTGGACAAAGAGGAGAATCTCCATCGACTCGAGGTCACCTTGCCTCCCGATACCCCGGCAGGACGCATACCGTTTGAACCGTCGATGCTCTCCCGAATCGAGCGGTCGATCGCCGAAGGGGCTTGGGTACCCGAACATACCTCGGAGGTACTGGCACTACTTGAGCGGGCTGCGTCGCGTGCTACGACCTTTGCCGACTGGTTTGCAGCAGTCCTGTACGAGTTGCTGGGTGCACGTGGTTTGGTGATCCTCAACCCCATGGAGCCCGACACGGCTACCCTTTTCAAAGACATTTTAACCGCGGAAATCCGCCGGCCACAGATCTCGGTGGCGGCTATTCAGGAGGCGGCTCACGGCCTCAAAAGGTTGGGTGTCGAGCCTCAATTGGGACGTGGTGCGAACGCCTCCAACCTGTTTGTCGAGGAGTGGTACGGCGGGAGCGTGAGGCGTGAGTTGTTGCGATTCGACGGCCGGCACTTTTTCTCGCGCAGCGCTTCTTATCGTGCCGAAGATCTGCTCGAGCGTTTAGCGGAGGAGCCGAGAAGTATCACTCCGGCAGCTGGTCTCAGGCCGATTACCCAAGATGCCGTGCTCCCTACGGCCGTTACGGTGGTAGGGCCTGGGGAGCTACGCTACTTTGCTCAACTCAGAGGGGTGTATGCCCATCATGGGGTCGAGATGCCGCTGGTGTGGCCTAGGACCGTCGCTACGGTGTTAGAGCCTCCAATCAGGCGCATCTTGGCGAAGTACGAGCTCTCACTCGAAGACTATCTAATCGATCCAGAGGGTAGCAAGGCACAGGTACTGCTAGAGCGTCACGGACACGCAAGCGTATTCCGAGATAGCGTTGATCAGCTGCACCAGATCGCCAGAAGACTGATCGAGCAGGTCGATGCCATCGATACGACGCTCACGGGGCCAGTAATGCGTACCGAGGGGCGAATCGAGCATGCGCTCGAGCGGCTGAAGTTCAAGACTGCTGCCGCGGTGGCACGGCAAGATGAGCTGACAGACCGGCAGTTTGGTCGGCTCGTTTCGCACCTCTTCCCGCTCGCCACCCCTCAGGAACGACTCATCAGCCCCTTCAGCTTTTTTCTTAAGTTCGGGATCGAGCCGTTGCTCGAGGCGTTTGCAGCGTTGCCGAGCTCAGGGCAGCACACCGTTCGCCCGTGACATTCGCGTTGTATCAACCTCTATGAAGTCAGGAGCTTCGTCGCGAGATCGAGTAGTTAGGTGCGTCCTTGGTGATGGTCACATTGTGTGGGTGAGATTCGGTGAGACTCGCTTGGGTCACGGTGACGAACTGGGCCTCCTCTTGTAACTTCGTCAGCTTTGAGGCGCCGCAATACCCCATCGCTGCCCGTAACCCACCGATCATCTGGTAGATGACTTCGGCAGCAGGTCCTTTGTAAGCGACGATACCTTCGACTCCTTCTGGAACGAGTTTCTTGGCAACTTCGCCCTCTTGAAAATAACGGTCTGCGCCTCCACCTCCCATGGCGCCTAGGCTCCCCATGCCGCGAAACACCTTATAGCGTCGCCCATCTCGAAGAATGGTCTCGCCTGGTGCTTCGCTGGTGCCTGCCAGCATCGAGCCGATCATGACGCAATCTGCACCGGCAGCAACCGCCTTGGGAACGTCACCGGTATTCTTGATTCCCCCGTCGGCGATGACCGGTATGCCGGCGGCCCTTGCTATCGCGGCAACCTCCATGATGGCAGTGAGTTGTGGCATACCGACCCCCGTGACGACCCGGGTGGTACAGATGCTCCCCGGTCCGATACCGACCTTGACCGCATCTGCACCTCTTGCGATGAGATCTTCAGCCGCTTCAGCTGTGGCGATGTTGCCGGCGACGATGTCTACCTGGTGTCTCATTTTGAGGTGGCTCAAAGCCTCCAGGATGCTTTCGGAGTGACCGTGAGCACTGTCGAGTACCAATGCATCGACGCCTGCCTCCACCAAGATTTGTGCTCGGAGCTCCAGATCTTCAGAGCTCCCGACGGCAGCAGCGACACGTAGACGACCGAGGTCGTCTTTTGCAGCGTTTGGGTACTCGATCTTTTTCATGATGTCTTTGATGGTGATGAGTCCCTTTAAGGTGTACTTTTCGTCGACGACCAGAAGCTTCTCCACCTTGTTCTTGCGAAGGATATCGCGTGCATCTTCCAAGGTCGTGCCGATCGGTACCGTGATGAGATCACGTTTGGTCATGAGCGTTTCAACACGTTGGTGATCGTCATCTTCAAACCGTAGGTCACGGTTGGTGAGTATTCCGACTAACAGACCGTCTGGCTCGATAATCGGAACCCCGCTGATCTTGTACTCGGCCATGAGCCGTTTGGCCTCGCCTACAGATGCCTGGCGGTGCAGGGTAATCGGATCGACGATCATTCCCGATTCGGAGCGTTTGACCTTGCGGACCATCTCTGCTTGCTCCTCGATCCCCATC
This sequence comes from Trueperaceae bacterium, assembly GCA_020354625.1. GTDB lineage: Bacteria > Deinococcota > Deinococci > Deinococcales > Trueperaceae. The sequence continues at coordinate 3,087,778 of CP070651.1, read as the reverse complement.
CGCTTATGGATGACGCCGATGCCACCCTGGCGCGCCATGGCGATCGCCATTTCGGTCTCTGTGACCGTGTCCATCGCGGCGGAAACCACCGGGAGGTTGAGCTTGAGGTTGCGCGTAAAGACGGTGCGGGTGTCGACCTCTTTGGGTAAGATCGCCGAACGCGCCGGCACCAATAACACGTCATCGAACGTCAAGGCGTGGCCCCGTAGCTTGTTCGATCTCTGTTGCGCTACTTCTGCCTGTCTCGTTGCAAGCTTGTCCATCGGCTACCACTCCTTACCGATTACGGCGGTCCTTGCCGGTATGGGGAAAAAAACTACTCAAAACACGATCGATCCCATCGCTCCCGCTTTATACGCCTGACCCGATCTTGTGCAGAAAGAGTGCGCGGCAGCTCTACACCACGTTTAGTATAGCTTTTCGGGAACTTATGATTCCCCCTCATCGAGGTGTTTGCGCAGCTTCTCCAGCCACGTTCCTGGCATACGAACGGCCCGACCGTGGTGGTCGGTGGGAGTGTGAAAGGTGGTGGCGCTCGCGAGCAGCGTGGTCTCACCGGCGCCCCTATGCCTACTTTGACTTCGGTCTTCGTCTCGATTCTCGATGCCCGTACGGCGTAGGAGTCGATAGTCGAAGCGGAGGCGGCGGCTCTGTGCCGAGGTGAGGCGTGCTTCGGTTTCAAGGAGGTCGTCGAAGCGCGCGCTGCTCCGGTATTCGATCGTGAGTCGATGCACGGGTAAGAGGATGCCATCTGCTTCCAGAAGGCGATAGTTCAGGCCATTATTGCGTAGCCACTCGATGCGTGCCGCCTCGAGCCACACCACGTATGCGCTGTGGTGAGCAATTCCCATCTGATCGGTTTCAGCGTATCTGACTCGCAGTTTCACGGTCGCCATCACCCAACTTCCTGGTCGTGGATCGAGCGAATTGAAGTACGTCGTATTGCAGCGAGTATTTTATGCCCGTTTCCGTTGTTGGCGTAGCCGGAGCGAACGACCGCAAAGAGCAAAAAACTCATGTGGGAGCCGCTATTCTCGCGCTTACCGGCGAAGGTTCGCGGTTATCGGTGGTGAGGTACTTGCTCTGCTCGAGGAGCGCCAGAATCTTTCGGTCGAGAACGGAAAACGCCAGCTCGGTGAGTTTTGTCAACGGGATGCGTACCGCTCTCGAGCGGTTTAGCACCGGATCGTCACTCGGAACGATTACGGGTATGAGGCGTAATTTGAAGTGAGTGTAGGTATGGTGGACGTCTTGGAGGATTATTCCTGTTACCGGCCGATTCTGGACCTGCACGAAGCCCCAGAGACCAGCGAGCATCTCGTTATGGCTGCGGCGTTCGAGCCAGATGTCTTTCGCAGCGATGTGGATGAGGCCATAGCGTGTTCGACGTGGTATTTTTCGCCCTGACGTTTTTTGAGGGAATGCTTCGGTCTGACCTGTCAAAAAAGCCTGGCAGCGTGACGTAAGCGGGCATTCAGAACAGACCGGTCTTTTCGGAATGCACACGGTCGCCCCTAGATCCATAAGGGCTTCGTTGAACGCCCCGGGCTGGGTTGCCGGCAAGTAGGGTTCGAGTCGACGTGTTACCTCGTTGCTCGTTACCTGTCCAGCTACGGTAAAGAGGCGTGATGCAATCCGTTTGAGGTTTCCATCGACAGCTACGTAGGGCTCGTCGAAGACCAGCGAGGAGAGGGCAGCCGCGGTGTAAGACCCTACACCTGGTAGCGTCAGCAGCGTGCGGTAGTCGCGTGGAAGGCGTCCCTGGTGGTCTTTCATGAGCAACTGAGCGGTCTGGTGAAGGTACCTGGCTCTGCGGTAATATCCTAATCCTTCCCAACACTTCAAGACGTCATCGAAGGATGCCGACGCCAATTCGGCGAGCGAAGGGAAACGTCTCATCCACCTCTGGTAGTAAGGAATGACAGTCTCGACCCGCGTCTGTTGAAGCATGGTTTCTGCTACCAGGACGCGATAGGGACTGCGGGCTTGTCGCCACGGTAGGTTCCGTCCGTGTTCTTTAAACCACGTCAAAAGCAGATCGGTCACGTCTGCAGGCTACCAGACACGTACACGTACCGTTACGGTAGTGCCGTATCGAGATGGTACACTAAGTCCTTTGAGGAGTGGGTGTGTCGAACAGCAAGGAAAAGTCGATCGGCGCAAGTTTTCATGTCCAGACCAAGTACCGCCGCGGGCAACTACCGAGTCGTTCCGGTAAGGCGGCTCCTGCCTTCAAAGTATATGCCAATCCTCTGGAGGTTGCGTCGTTGCCGGTGCCAGACCTGTCCGGTGGAAAGGGATTTTGGAGCGCGCTGTCGAAAACGCGCGAACATACACCCGAAGGAGGACGCCTAAGGCAGAAGCAGGTCTCTCAGATCCTTTGGAGTGCGGCTGGATTTACCTACGGCAAACAGAGAACACACCTGTCAGTCTTGGGGGTTTCTGCCATAGAAACCTATCTTATCGTTCGTTCCGTACAGGATATGTTTGCGGGTGTCTATCACTATAATCCGAGGGATCATACCTTGGAATATCTGCAACGTGGTGATCCGAGTGAGGCCCTCGGCAATGCGCTATTTCAGGTGGACGATATCGATGCCCATGCAGCGGCCCTGGTTTTTACCGGCATTCCGGCTCGCTTGGAGAGTGGGGCAAAGGACCGCGCCTATAGATATCTCTACCATGAGGCTGGGGCTGCTGCACAGTGTGCCGTGATCTCGGCGGTAAGCCTCGGTTTGGTCGCCACGTTTCGTGCTGACTATTACGATGACGAATTGGCAAGGCTCCTTCAGGTCGATGGTGTGAGTGAGGTACCGCTTTGCGTGGTGCTGTTGAGTCGTTGAGGGAGTGGGTATTTGCCTACGGTACACTCAAACCGGGCCTCCGCTACGCAGACGTTGCTATCAAGGCAGGGCTAAGCAAGACCTACTCTGCTACGCTCTCACGATTCGACCTCTATCATCTTGAACCCGAAGGATATCCGGCCATCGTACCTGGTGATGGCACCGTCACCGGAGTCGTATTGGAGATAAAAGAGAGCGGGCTGGCTCTTCTCGATGTGTTGGAAGGCGTCGATCTCTCACCACCTGAGTACCGGCGTGAACGCCATAAGGTACACGGTTTCTCAGCGGAGGTCTGGGTCTATGTCTACCATCGAGCAGACCGCCTCAATCGGCAGGGTGCCGTGTTGATACCTTCTGGACTATGGCCTCCTGATACTTACGAAACGAAAGTCAATAACTCCACGGACTAAATTGTCGGTATTAGGTCATCCTGCCACTTGTTTTTCGCAGGCAATCGAATCCCTGAGCTTTATAATCGAGTATTACGCGTCTGTAACGGATATAAGCGACTCTTGACAAGTTTGCGATAGACGTCTAGTATGGGGGTCTGGGGAGTGGTTCTGGTTGAGTGCGATGAACTCACAATCTGGTCACCACCCCCTAGTCACTTACGAATCTTAAGCGCTCGAAGTACCCTCAGCGGTTTTCCCGACTCTGGAGCAGTATGGCACAACGTGACTGGTTTATCATCGATTCGACCCTTCGAGAGGGTGAACAGTTTGCCCTGGGCAGCTTTGGCTTGGCCGATAAATTAGAGATCGTAAAGGCGCTCGATGCTTTCGGAATCGATTTTATCGAGCTGACGACTCCGATCGCCTCCCCCGCATCCCGTCGAGCGTGCGAAGCGATCGCCTCTTTGGGTTTGCGCGCCAAGATTCTCACCCATATTCGTGCAAATATGGACGATGCCAGAGTCGCTCTCGACTGCGGTGTTTATGGTGTCGACATTCTTTTTGGGACTTCTTCTGAGCTCAGGCAATTCAGTCACGGACGGAGTGTCGGTGAGATCATCGACGAGAGTCTTGAGGTCATCGAATTTGTCAAGGCCGCAGGTAGGAACGTCCGTTTTTCCTCTGAAGACACGTTTCGGAGCGATAAGAGAGATCTCTTGTCGGTATACCGTGCAGCGGACGGAGCGGGTGTGAACCGTGTCGGTCTAGCTGATACCGTCGGTGTTGCGACCCCCAATCAGGTTCGAGAACTGGTCGCAGATGTTCGGGCCGTGGTGGGTTGCGATATCGAGTTTCATGGGCACAACGATACGGGTTGTGCCGTGGCAAACGCCTTTGAGGCCGTTCGCGCCGGTGCTACTCATATCGATTGCAGTATCCTGGGGATCGGTGAGCGCAATGGCATCACTCCATTGGGGGGTTTTCTGGCGCGTATGTATACGCTCAATCCAGAGCGGTTGAAGTCGAGATACCGCCTCGACATGCTCCCTGAACTCGATACGATGGTCGCCAGGATAACGGGGGTGGCGCTCCCTTTCAACAACTATCTGACCGGTTCTTATGCTTATAATCACAAGGCGGGAATGCACCTCAAGGCCATCTACCTCAACCCGGGGAGCTATGAGATCATCCCTCCCGAGGTTTTTGGGGTTACCAGGCGGCTACAGGTTGGAAGTCGCCTTACCGGTCGGCATGCTCTAGCGGTACGGGCCAGAGATCTCAACCTCGATCTCAGTGACGATGTTCTCCGCGCGGTGACTCGTCAGGTCAAGGCCCTCGCAGATGAAGGAGATCTGCCCATGGAAGAGATCGATCGACTTCTCATGGAGGCAGCGGTTAGTGGGGTCGTGTCGTGACGTATGATCTAAAGGGGTTGACCTTAGCCGAAAGGATTCTGTCGGTCCGTTCGGGACGCCGCGTGAAAGCAGGTGATCTCGTGGTGGTTCCTGTCGACCAGGTGATGGTCGTAGACTCGATTGCTCCGAGCGTCATACGTCTACTCAAAGAGGAGCTTGCAGGCGAAATTCGATATCCTGAGCGAGTATCTTTTGTCATCGATCACGTGGCCCCGGCTGCAAACGTTGAGGTCGCCACCACACAGAAGCAGGTGCGCGAGTTCGCTCGAGAGCACCAGATCAACCTCTTCGATGTGGGACGTGGCATCTGCCATCAAGTCCTGATCGAGGAGAGGCTTGCCCAGCCGGGTTGGGTCGTGGTCGGCTCGGATTCGCATTCGACCATTTACGGTGCGGTCGGGGCGTTCGGTACCGGTATGGGGGCGACCGATATCGCATTGGCAGTGGCGTCGGGCCGAACCTGGTTCAGGGTGCCTGAGACGGTACGGATTCTCTTCAAAGGGTCTCGACCAGCCGGCGTGACGGCAAAAGATATAGCGCTCGAAGTCGTGAGGGTTTTGACGGCTGATGGGGCGACGTATGCGAGCATCGAGTATCACGGGACTGAAACGTTCAGCCTGTCTGAGCGTATGACCTTGGCGAATCTTGCTGTCGAAGCGGGGGCCAAAGTGGGTTTGGTGCCGACGGTCGGTGAGGCGCTCGGAGCCTATGAGGTTCCCGACTGGTTGGCTGTAGACGAGGCGTCCTATGAGACGACGGTGGAGATCGATCTATCTGGCCTCCGTCCATCTCTGTCCGTGCCGTTTTTCGTCGACAATGTTCACCCGGTCGAGAACCATCTGGGCGTGCCTGTCGATCAGGTCTTCGTAGGAACTTGTACGAACGGGAGGTTGGATGACCTGCGAGCCGTAGCTGCAATCCTTGAGGGGAGACGTGTCGCTGAAAGAACCCGGCTCCTCATCATTCCTGCCAGCTCGACCGTGCTGGAACAAGCGGTGGCCGACGGCACGGTTGCCACCCTTTTGGCGGCCGGAGCCGTCTTCGGTACGCCGGGGTGTGGTCCGTGTATGGGCCGCCACATGGGTGTCCTCGCACCAGGTGAGGTTTGCGTATCGACCAGCAACCGAAACTTCATGGGGCGGATGGGGAGCCCTGAGGCGAAGATCTTCCTGGCCAGCCCGGAAGTTGCGGCCGCATCTGCGCTCGCAGGAGCTATCGCCCTTCCGGAAACGCCGAGCTTCGGAGGAGACCGGTGAGCGAATGTCTGCAGCGTATCTGGCGCTTCGGTGATTCGATCAATACCGACGATATTCTGCCTGGCAAGTATGCTCCGTTTATGGTTGGGGAGACCGAGTTCCAACGGTATGCCTTTGCTCATCTACGGCCCGAGTTTGCTGCCGACGTCCGGCCTGGTGACATCTTGGTCGGAGGCCGAAACTGGGGCCTCGGCAGTAGCCGGGAGTACGCCCCACAGGCGCTCAAGAAGCTCGGTATCGGCGCCATCATAGCCAAATCATTCGCCAGAATACATTATCGGAATCTGCTCAATTTAGGGATCCCGGCGTTTGAGGCACCAGAGCTCGTCGAGCTTTTGCAAGATGGGGATAACGTGCGTTATGAATGGGCTGAGGGCATCGTTCATCGTGGAGCGGAGTCTTTTTCCCTGCCCAAGCCACCTCTGTTTCTTCACGAAGTGCTTGCAGAAGGATCTGTGTTGGCCTATTACAAGAAGTATAAGAAGTTTCCAGGAGAGGGACGGCTCTCCTAGAAAGTGATCTACGAGATATGGCACCGTTGTTCGAATTGGTCTGAAGGTCGAGTCGAAAGGAAACAATGATCATGGTACAGACAATCGAAACCCCCTACGGACTTGTTGAGGTCGATCCCGATACACTTGAGCTCGGTGAGCTTGTGGTGACAGATGAAGGTACAGAGCTGGAGGTCGTCGATCTGAACCCGTTACGCTTTGAGCTAGCTCCCGAGGAAGACGAAGACTGGGGAGAGTAGGTTGATGTGCCGCCTGTAAGTACCAGACCACGCATAGCCGTCGTCTACGATCGACTGAGACCGGAAGAACGCATGCTTTTTGACGCGTTTGAGCGACACGGCATACCTTTCGATCAACTCTATGCCCCTCATCAGGTGCTTGAACTCACCGATTCCAGTCAGGCGTACGATGTGGTGATCGAGCGGTGTTTGTCTCAGGCTCGCGGATTGGCTTTTGCGCGGCTCTTTGAAGCCTCTGGTGCGGCGGTGATCAACCGTCCTTCTGTCATCGAAGTCTGCGGAGATAAGCTGGCGACCAGTGCTGTTTTGGGGAGTCGTGGCGTCCCAACTCCTCGTACCGCGATCGGTTTCACGGCCGAAGCGGTTTTGAAGATCTGTGATTCCTTCGGGTATCCGGTGGTGCTAAAACCTACGGTCGGTTCCTGGGGGAGGATGGTCGCGAAACTCAATGATCGCGACGCGGTCGAAGCCGTATTGGAACACAAAGAGGTTCTCGGTGGACCACAGCACAAAATCTTTTATATTCAGGAGTTCATTTTGAAACCCGGCCGGGATATCCGGGCTTTCGTCGTAGGAGATGCGGTGGTTGCTGCCATCTACCGTCACGCTGAGCACTGGATTACCAATACGGCGCGAGGGGCTACGGCTTCCAATTGCCCGCTCACGGATGAACTGGTCGATGTGGCTTTGCAGTCGGCCCGGGCGGTGGGTGGAGGAGTCCTTGCCGTCGATCTCGTCGAGTCGGATCGTGGCCTACTGGTGGTCGAGGTCAACCACACGATGGAGTTTCGTAATTCGGTCACGACGACGGGCGTCGATATCCCTGGTCTGCTTGCACGTTACGCCTCTTCGTTGGTCGTGGCTGCCGGAGTGGCGGTGGTGGTGTGTCGGTGAGTTCGAATCTGAGGGTCGCGATCGTCGGGGGGTCTGGATACGCGGGGGGGGAGTTCCTCCGCCTCGCGCTCGGCCATCCGCATCTCGATGTCGCGCAAGTAACGAGTGAACGCAACAAAGGCCTGCCCCTTCACTTGGTCCACCCGAACCTGAGGGCTGCCACCCGGTTGCGCTTTACCAGCCTGGAGGAGCTTCGTGAGGCAGATCTTATCGTTATGGCTCTGCCTCATACCACGGCTGCCGACCGGTTTGAGTCGCTGCAGGGCATGGCGCCTCTCTTTATCGATCTCTCCGCCGACTTTCGTCTAGATAGTCCTGAGCGCTACAACCGTTACTACCGCAAACCCCATCCGAGACCCGATCTGCTCAGCTCCTTCGTTTATGGAAATCCGGAGCTTTATCGCAATCAAATTTTGAAAGCGGACAGGATTAGTGGGGCGGGGTGTATCGCAACCGCCACGATTTTGGCGCTCTATCCGCTCGTGCAGCAAGGACTGGTAGCACGGAGGGATGTCATCGTCGAGGCGAAAATCGGTTCGAGTGCGGCGGGTAACCGGCCCGGCTTATCGGGACACCATCCCGAGCGCATGGGTGTGGTACGAACGTATGCACCGACCGGACACAGACATACGGCTGAAGTGGACCAGGCGCTTGAAGACTCGTTGCAAGTCCACCTGACTGCTACGGCGGTGGAGCGTGTTCGTGGCATTCTGGTCACTGCTCATCCGTTTCTTCCCGATGGAACCAGTGAGCGTGATGTGCTCGCCGCCTATCGTGAAAGTTACCAAGACGAACCGTTTATCAGGCTCGTGACGGCCCGAAAAGGCATCCACCGCGTGCCGGATCCGAAGATCTTGGACGGCACCAACTACTGCGATATCGGGTTCGCCATGGACCACGACACGAGTCGTGTGGTCGTCATGAGTGCGATCGACAACCTGGTCAAAGGGACAGCGGGGCACGCGCTCCAGGCCTTGAACATCCGAATGGGTTGGCCAGAGACGTCGGGGCTCGAGTTTTTGGGGCTTCATCCGTGAGCGCACCACCGGTGATTGTCGTCAAGGTAGGAGGGGCGGAGGGGATCGACTACGACGCGCTCAGTGAGGATATTGCGACCCTCTGGAGAGAGGGGATGAGGATGGTCTTGGTGCACGGTGGGAGCAGCGAGACCAATCGCATCGCCACCTTGCTCGGCCATCCACCGAAGTTCGTCACCAGTCCGAGCGGTTTTACCAGTCGCTTTACCGATCGAGAGACGCTCGAGATCTTCGAAATGGTCTACTGCGGAAAGATGAACAAGGGTCTTGTCGAGCGCTTGCAACGCCGTGGTGTCAACGCTGTCGGGTTGTCAGGGTTGGATGGTCGTATCTTGGAAGGGCGTCACAAGGAGAGGGTACGTAGCGTGGAAGAGGGTAAGACCAAGGTGCTCCGTGGTGATCACACCGGTACGGTAGAGAAGGTGAATGTGGAGCTCCTGCGGCTGCTCCTGGATCACGGCTACCTACCGGTCCTCTCACCTCCGGGTTCGAGTTATGAGGGGGTCGCTGTCAACGTGGATGGGGATCGGGCTGCTGCGGCGCTGGCGACATCTCTATCGGCTGAAGCTTTGCTCCTCCTATCCAACGTACCAGGCCTTCTCGAAGACTTCCCCGATGAGGCGAGCCTCATTCCTGAGATCCCTGCTGATCGCGTCGAAGAGTATCTGGACGTGGCCGAAGGTCGAATGAAGAAAAAGGTTCTAGGGGCTGCCGAGGCAGTGGCGGGCGGGGTCGAGCGAGTGGTATTCGCAGATGCCCGCGGGCAGCATCCTGTCCGGCGAGCGTTGGCGGGACGCGGTACAGTGATTTCGTGAATCTGGGAGGGCTTGTGGTTCCAGCCGAGGGGTCGAAGGCGTATGCTAGGGATCCGTAGGGAGGTTGTATGTCTCAAGCGTTGACGAGCACCAGTGAGATCTTGCAAGGTGAGGCTGCCCACAACAGCGGCTTGTGGAAGCAAGACATCGTTTTCGTCCGTGGTGAGGGCGTCTACTTGTGGGACGCTGACGGGAAGCGCTACCTAGACTGCATGGCCGGTATCGCCGTCGCCAGCGTGGGTCACGCTAACGAGCGCCTCGTGCGAGCCATTTCGCACCAAGCCGGAAGGTTGATGGTCTGTCCACAAAACCTCGGAAACGATGCCCGTGCAGCGTTTTTGGAAAAGCTTTTCAGCTTCATCAAACCGCCGTTGAATCGTGTTTTCATGGCGAACTCCGGTGCAGAGGCCAATGAGGCGGCGCTCAAATGGGCCAGGGTTGCTACCGGTCGCAAGCGTTTTGTGGCGGCCAAGCGGGGGTTTGCTGGGCGAACGATCGGTGCCCTGTCGGTGACGTGGGAGAAGAAATACCGTGAGCCTTTTGAACCGCTTCGCTACGAGGCGGATTTCATCAGTTTCGATAGGATCGAGGATCTCGATCACCTGGTGACCGACGAGACGGCCGCGGTGATGCTAGAACCGGTACAGGGAGAGGGGGGGATTCACCCCATCTCGGCTGGTTTCTTGCAGGCTGCTCGCGAACTCACACGCGAACGGGGAGCGCTTTTGATCATGGATGAAGTGCAGTCGGGCGCGGGGCGTACCGGTACCTTTTTGGCTACTGAACAGTATGGAGTCGAAGCCGATATGGTCACCCTCGCTAAGGGTCTCGGGGGGGGATTCCCCATCGGCGCTCTGGTGATGACCGACGAAGTTGCTGCCGCCATGCCGGCTGGTGGGCACGGTACCACCTTCGGTGGGAACCCGCTCGCCAGCGCTGCAGCGCTGGCCGTGCTCGAAGAGATCGAGGCGAGAGATCTGCTCGCCCACGCGAGTGAGGTCGGAGGCTACTTCCAGGAACAGCTTGCCGCCATCCCTTCCGAGCGGATACGGGCCGTTCGGGGGCTCGGTCTCATGATCGGACTCGAGTTGAAAGAGAAAGCCGCGCCATACATTGCGGCCCTTATGGAACGTGGTGTGCTCGTCATCAACGCCGGAGCTACCATCATCCGTTTCGTGCCACCGCTCATCATCACGCGAGACGAGGTCGATGAGGTTGTGAGGCATGTGCGCGAGGTCTTGACCGCTTGAGTCCAGAAGGCCTCGAAGCGGTCGATTTCCTCCGCCGGGTGGTGGAGATACCGAGCCCTTCGGGACGAGAAGCTCGGCTGGCCAGATATCTTGCAGAGCAGTTGGATCGCTACGCCGACGAGGTGTTTGTCGACGAGGTGGGTAACGCCGTTGCCAGGTGGGGACGAGGTCCTCTCAATGTGACTTTCTTGGGTCATATCGATACCGCGCCGGGTGCGATACCGGTGCGCCTCTACCAAAACTCCCTATACGGGCGCGGTAGTGTCGACGCCAAGGGTGCGCTCTGTGCGGCGATCGTGGCGATGAGTCGTTTACAAGCCGAGGTTCTCGAGCGCTTGACGGTAACCGTAATCGGTGCGGTCGAAGAGGAGGCGCCCTCGAGTAGGGGGGCGAGGTATGCGATCGAAACCTATGGCAAACCGGATCTGGTAATTATCGGTGAGCCGAGCGGTTGGGACGCCGTTACGCTCGGTTACAAGGGGAGGCTGGTGCTTACACTAGAACAGCGCAAGCAGAACTTTCATTCTGCGGGTAACGACACCACGGCGGCCGAAGATATCGTGAGCGCCTGGGAAATCGTGCGGGCGTGGGCGGAGAAGGTGGGAGTCGAATCTGGGCGAGTGTTCGATAGGATTCAGGCGAGCTTGCAAGATATTTGCTCCCAAAGCGATGGATTGTATCAGAGTGCAAAGGCGACTGTAGGCTTCCGTCTCCCCCTTACCGTACCGCCTCATGACGCGATCGAGCAGCTCCGTCCCCTTGTAGTCGAGCGGGGGCTCTCGTGCCGGTTCTCAGGAGGCGAAGCTGCGTACAAGGGGGATAGGGATTCCAGATTGGCACGTGCTTTTCGTGTCGCGATACGACAGAGTGGGGTCAGTCCTCGTCAGAAGGTGAAGACCGGTACTTCCGATATGAATGTAGTGGCCCCGGTCTGGGATGGGCCGATGCTCGCTTACGGACCGGGTGATTCGAGTCTGGATCACACTCCGGACGAACACCTCCCCGTTGAAGATTACCTCAAATCGGTTTCGGTCTTGGTCGGTGTGATGAACACCTTGGCCGGGATCTGAGTGAGAGCCTTGAGTTTGGTCTGTGCGACTAGGGAGGGTGTAGGGTTTCGCTGTGTACTATCACACCAAATTACGCCAAGGTGAGGTTTTTTGCTGAGCTCTCGGTTGAAATCGGCGTAGAGTAACACGAGGATGTTGAAGCTAGAACGGGTTGCGCTCGAGCTATTTGAATACAAAGTAGAAGATATTCGTGCCAAGCGCGAGCTGAATGGGGGAATCGCCAGCGCCTGGGAACTCTTCAATTTTCTGAACAAGTTGGCAGCCGTACTCTCCGAGGAAGAGAAGGGACGGCTTCAAAAAGCTGGTACGGTACTCAAAGAAGAGACCGAGTCGTACCGTGATGTGAAGAGCCAGTCCAACGGTTTTGACGCGCTCACGCTCGATGCCGATACGAGTGTGGTGACGAGCCTGACCCAGGTAGGGGAGAGCGCCGCATCGCCCGACGATTCCGATCTGGGATCGTTTGCGGTGACCGACCCCGAGATACTCGAAGAGCACGAGATCCTTCAACGTCTCGCCCATCGTATTTGGTGGCAGGATATCGAGGAACTCGTTTTGCGAGTGGCGGCCAGCTGGAAAGCCGAGAGAGAGCATTACGCTGCCCGCCTGATCTACGGAATGCTCCGTAATTTGGTGCTCTATAGTCAACATGATGGCTTCGATAGAGACGTCAACGTCTTCAAATTCCGGGTCATCGAACCGATTCCGGAGTGGGATAGCCCGCTCGTTTCGCTCAATGATCTCGACAGTCTCGCCGAGATTGTTCGAGAGTTCATCGAGGTTGCCACTACGCTCAAGGACCCCAACAGTCCATTCGCCTCTCTGCAAATCTCCGAAAAGATCTCGCTCGACTATCTCAGGCGATTTGCTCTGGCCGTGGCAAAAGATCCCTATGCAGGCCAACTGTCACCGATTCAGAGCAAGGGATCGGGGAGCCGTCAGATACGTTTGGCGATCCAGGCACTCTCGAAAGAACGCCTCCGGGACGACCAGCGTATGGCACAGCGACAGGAGTTGGAACACCAACTCGCCAAGGCGCTCGCCTACGAACGCAACCAGAAGAGTCTGTTCCAGCGGGATGTGCTCCGCTTCACCGAGCTCGTCAACAGCTTTTTCGATTGGATGGCCCAACATCTTCCGGGCTCGATCGGTGGTGAGGGGAGTGGTCCACAGCTTACCGGGGGGATTCTTTTCGGTGTGAATCCGGGTTTGCGCTGGGAGAACGTCCCTCCCAATGCGACGGGGGTTACGGTCAAGCTCGTCGGTCCCGTGCGCTTCAACCTCGGTGGTTTGGATATCGCGGTGATGGGTTCGGGCAGGGCGTTGTCACTCTTTGTCGATGGGAAAGACTATGCGTTGATGCCGAGGCTTTTCATCGAGGTCGGCTGGCGTCACGTCTTGGTCTTCCATGAGGGAGATTATCTCCACTTGAAGGTGGTTGAACGAGCGCGCTCTCTTGCGGTGCTGGTAGCCGAGGCGTTGGCCGTATTTTTCGTGCTCGGCTCCAAGCAGAAAGACGACCTGTTGACCGTTTTGAAAGTGATTGCCGGCACCGTGATCGGTGAACCCCAAGCCTTGATCCGCCGTGTGGTGGGGCGCCTCGGTTCGTTTAGTGAAAAGGCAGCCGATCGCCCACAAGCGATCGAGGGATTTGTTCGTGGTTCGGCCAAGGCAGCATCGGTCAACCTGAGTGAACTATTGATCGAGGAGCTGGCCGAGCACTTTTTCACGGCGATGACCGTCTCCGCTACTGACCTCTACAAGTTGCTAAACGGCCTGGAAGATGCCGATATAGCGGTCCATCAGCTGACCGGTGAACCCATCGGCTTTGAGCTCGGAGGATACCAACTAACGGCGCGAGAATACCGAGGCCGTACCAACGATGGCCAGGCGAGTCTGGTTGTGATGATACCGGGACAGGTATTGGGGTCGTTCTCGGATTTTCTGATCACACCGCTCGGCGAGGGAACCTTGATTGCCGTCTGGGCAGATCGGGAGCTGGCGGTCATCTATTCGGATGTGAAGCTCAATCTCGAGCAGGCGACCGATCCGGGCATCGGACTGTTTTAAGAGCCAACCCGAGCACGTATGGCTTTGCCTCAGTTGCAAGCCGGCAGAAGCGTTCCTGGAACGCGGTTTGCCGTACTGTCGCTTGGTCCGGTGCAGCCGGGCCAAGCACCGAGTGTGGTATACGAAAGAAGCGGTTATCAGAAACCCGATCGGTAGGATTTCAGTTACGATCCCTACAAGTCTTTTGATTGAGGTGCAACATATGGCTGAGCGGTTGGAGAAGACCACGATCGAAGCGAAACTGGCTGAAATGGGAGGTTGGCAGCTAAGGGCTGAAAAACTCTATAAGAGCTTCACCTTCGGCAATTTCGTAGAGGCGTTTGGGTTTCTTACCCAGGTGGCACTCGAATCGGAGAAGTTGGGTCACCATCCGGAAATCTATAATGTCTACCGTACGGTCGAGCTAGAACTCACGACCCACGATGCCGGTGGGATCAGCGAGCGTGACTTCGCGCTTGCCGAACGCATCGAGTCTCTACTGTCCCAACCATCTCCAACTTGAGTTGGAGCAGCCTCAAAGGCCGCCACCTTGGCTCTCGGTATTGATCACGCTACTCGCTCGTTTCGTTCTCCTCTTCGCTCGCCTCACCAGACGACTCTTTATCGGTATCAGTCTCTTGCAAAGGACCGTCCTCCTGCTCGTCTTCAGGCTCCAACCCTCCTCCTGGCAGTTCATCGTTGCCCTCAGGGACGGCCTCGGCTTCGGGCTCGGCGTCCGCGCTCCCCTCGCCTGGACTCTCGAAATCCAGAGCAGATTCCGGTTGCGAGGTCGGAGGCGTCGGAGAAGGGGGCGTGAAGGTGTATGCCGACCGGAGCGTGGAGAGATCGTTTTCACCGACCACGCCATCCTTATCGAAGTCGGCGGGTAGGTTGACGCCTTGGCGCCCGTATTGCTCTGCGAAGGCGGCTAGATCGTAGAAATCGACCACACCGTCCTTGGTGAGGTCTTCAGGGGCGAAGGTGCGTAAGGTGTTCAAGGCCTCGATATCTTCTGCCGTCGGTTCCGTCGGGCTGTCGTCGCTGAGAGCGGCTCGCATCACGCCGTTGCCGGAAGCACCGAGGCCGAGCAGAATCCCCGTTTCGTGAAGGAGGGACGTGGGTCGTCCCCGGTAGCCTGTTGGGTTGAAAAGGACTTCAACGCTAGCTTCTTCACCACTGCGCTGTACCGTTAGCGAGAACGTGTCTGGTCCGAACAGGGCTGGGTCGCCAAAGCGCACTTCGGTGGTGGCAGCGTCGTCTTCGATCGCTTCGAGTAGATCTTGAGAAACCTCGAACCAGCTCTCGAACGCTGAGCTGATATCTTCGGCCAGCGTCAGAGGGCCTCCGCTGGGGTCTACTCGGTAGGTAACGGCCAGCGCTGTTGTAAGGCCGAGTAGGATCGCCAAGAGGGCAGGGTGTCTCACGGCCCATCCTCGAATAACGTAACGAGGGCTTCAAGCACGAGTTCTCTGTTGGTGCCGGCACCATCGAGTTGTAGAGCTCCCTCGTCATCGACGGTCAATAAGCGGTCCGCCTCGTCACGAAACCCGAGGTCGCCCAGGCGCCAAAGACCTTGCCGGAAGCCGACAATCGGTGAGTAGCTTGTTCGTTTGTAAGCGAACAGGAGCACCTCCTCACCCGCTTCGAAGCGGGGCATCAGGTTTACGGTGAGGCTTGTGCCATCTGGCAAGGCGCCTCCTAGGAAGGCCAGCTCGAGCTCCAGCACCTCTTCCTCGAGCCCTTTGAACCGTTGCACCACATCGAATGAGACGATTGTCCAAGGATCACCGCTGCGTTCTTCGACGGCCACGGTACGAACCGTGCCGAAAAAAGCCAACTCGGCCTTTGTCGTCATCGTTTCGAAATCTAGTTCCAGGTAGGTGGTGGCAAGCGCCGCTGGCAGGCAGAGCAAGCCGAGTAGGAGCACTAGTTTTCTCACGGCATCTCACCTTCCTCATCCTCACCACTAGCTTCTTCTTCGGGGGGTCCGTCCTCTTCAAGAGGTTCGCTAGGCTCAGGAGGTGCCACGCCTTCTCGGAGCGTGGCAAAGCCGTGCCGTCCACCTTGAGACAGAAACTCGGTGTCGCTTACGATCTCTAGGGTGGTGGGCTCGAGCGGACGGAGCTCGAAGCTGAAGACGCGCTCTTCTCCGTCGATGGTTCCCCCGAGCACGGCTAGGTCGATCTGAAGCTGCCCGGGCTCCTCCTTCGCAAAGAGCGCAAACCCTTCGCTGGTCGCCCGGATGCTCCCCGGTGTCAGCTCGAAGAGCTCTGTATCCCAGCGAATTGCGGTGCGCAGAGCCTGAAGATTTCGTGCGTTGCGAACGACGGCCCGTAACGTCGTAGGGCGCTGTAATTCGGTAGAGGGAACATTCAGACTGAACTCCGCCGGTGGAGGTTCGCTCACCCGCAAAGAATACTCTTGGAAGGTGCGCGAGAGGTTGGCGTCCGAGACGGTAATGGTGAACGTGAACGTACCGAGGTTGCTCGGGATACCTTGTAGGGTACCTGCTTGGAGGCTGATACCTGGAGGGAGCGTTCCCGACTCCACCGAAAAGGTGAACGGTCTGAGGCCGCCGACGACCTGGATGGTCGTGTTGTAGGGTTCGTCGATGAACGCCGGCGGCAGTGATCTTCCAAAAATACGGAGTGTCTCGCCAGGCGTTGCGATCTCGCTCGTGCAGGAAACGAGTAGTAGGAGCCATAGTATCGGGGCGAGACCTCTTGACAATAACGCTTTCGTTTCGATCATCACCTTTCATCCCCTTCGAGGGCGAACCAGCTGAAACCGTACGGCTCGAGCTCGAACTCTGTCCGGTGCTGGCCGGACCCAACGCGACGCTGAGAGAAGGCATCCGTGATCGGCCGGCTCTCGAAGCGTTCCAGATCGAGGTCGAACTGTTGAGCGGCACCCGAGAGGTTGTGGATAGCCAGCAGACGATCGGACGATAGCTCGCGAATAAACGCCAGGATCGCCCTGTTGGCAGGCGTCATGAGCTCGAAGCTGCCGGCGCCGAGGCTCGGGTGCCGGCGTCTTGTCCTGATGGCGGTGCGCATCCAGTGGAGCAGGCTTTCCGGATCGCGCTCCTGAACGTCGACGTTGCGGTGACGGTACCCGTATACCGCATCGTCGACTACCGGAGCAAACAGCTCTTCGGCTGTACTGAAGCCGGCGTTTTCGGTCTCTTGCCACTGCATGGGGGTCCTTACCCCGTTGCGGTCGTCCAGCCAGATGTGATCACCCATGCCGATCTCATCTCCATAATAGAGGATCGGCGTCCCTGGCAACGTCAACAATAACGAATTCATCAGCTTGATCTTCCGCATGTCGTTGCCGAGCAGTGGTGCTAGCCGGCGGCGAATGCCCAAATTCAGCCTCATGCGTGGCTCTGGTGCATAGGTCTGGTACAGGAAGTTGCGTTCTTCAGGCGTTACCATCTCGAGCGTGAGTTCGTCGTGGTTGCGCAAGAAGATGACCCACTGGCAAGGTTTCGGAATATCGGGTGTGCGCTCGAGAATCCACTCTACGCTGTCTCGTACACCTTCGGCGACGGCTTTGAAGAGCCTGGGCATCACGGGAAAGTGAAAGAGCAAAGGGATCTCGTCGGTACCGGTCCCAAAGTATGGCACGGTGTCTTCGGGCCACTGGTTGACCTCACCGAGCAGGAAGGCGTCGGGTTTGAGCTCGTCGATATACGCCCTGAGTTCCCTGAGAAAGGCGTGCGTTTCGCTCAAGTTTTCGTTGTTTGTCCCCTCTCGTTCGAAGAGGTAAGGGATGGCGTCGAACCGGAATCCGTCGATGCCCAGCTCGAGCCAGAAGCGCACGACCCGCTTCATCTCCCGGCGTACCTCGGAGTTGTCGAAGTTGAGGTCGGGTTGGTGGCTGAAGAAACGGTGCCAGTAATATTGCTTGCGCAGGGGATCGAACGACCAGTTCGAGGATTCGGTGTCGGTGAAGATGACGCGTGTACCGCTATAGCGTTCCGGATCATCACTCCAGACGTACCAGTTCCCCTTCGGCTGGTCTGGACCCCTCCTCGAGCTTTGAAACCACGGATGATCGCTGCTGGTATGGTTCATGACAAGGTCGGTAATGACCTTCAGCTTCCGCTTGTGGGCCTCTCTGATGAGGAGTTTGAAATCCTCGAGGGTTCCGTACTGTTCGTGGATGTCGTAGTAGTCCGTGACATCGTACCCATCGTCGCGAAGTGGGGAAGGGGAGATGGGGAGTAGCCAGATCACATCGATCCCCAAGCTGGCGATATAGTCGAGTTTTTCGATCACACCTTTTAGATCGCCATGACCGTCACCGTCGGAGTCTTTGAAGGCTCGGACGTATAGTTCGTAGAGGATCGAGGTTTTGAACCACGGCAGCCCCTTTAGCGATTTGTCCCCTTCTTTTCCACTCGGCATGTCGCCCTCCGGCCCAAAGATTCTACCTAGCGAAGGTGAGGGTTTGCAAAGGCGAGCAGTCGGAGAGATAACATACCCGTGCTAAGCTTTGGGTGGTTGTTTGAGGGGGAGCGATGATACGACAAGAGCCGATCGATATGTCCAACGTGATGGTCTTCGCACTACCCTCCTCAGCAGCTCGGTTGTATCGGGAATTTCACATTTCTGGTGCCATGCGTACCAAATATGAGCTCGACGAGAGTCTCGTATCGCTTCGCGGCACGGTGCTTCTAGCCGATCTCGCTGCTGCTCAGAAACTCGCGCAGTCGATCAACACCGTGCGAGACGCGAAACACTTTCCGGAAGTGAGCGTAAAGGCAGGAGATCTCTATGCTGCCGGCCTGATCGATGAGATTTTGCATCTGGTGGTAGCGCGCTATAGAGAGCAGGTCGGCCCACAACTTTTTGTTCATGCCGATAGACAGCTTGCTGCTGAATTGGGGAGTGAGTATCGCGAGACGCTGTTAAAGTTTGCCACTGCTTTCCCTACCGTCGCGGTGGCGAGAGGTGAGCTGAGCGTCGAGGCCTATCTGACGGCTGATGTTGGAGGGGAGTCGAACGCCGTCATCGCCCTCGAGGAGATGCTGATGCTCTGGATCGCCAATCAGAACCCAGCCCTCGAGCGGTTTCAAGAGCTATTCGACGATGCGTCGTTGGCATCGGATAGTGCCTATACTGAAGCGATCGACGTCTTGCAGCGGTTCGTTTCGGAACAGCCGGAGTTGGAGGGTTCCGAGTCGCTCTTCGATCTGTTGCGGGCGCCCGCGTTGGCAAGCCCTACCTCACTCATCGGGCAACTCAATTTTATACGCGAGAAGTGGGGCGCGCTTTTGGGTGCTGATTATGAAGTACTGTTCGAGAGGCTGCTCACATCTGTAGACATCTTACGTGAAGAAGACCGGCCGGAGTTTGGCGGACCCGGTCCCAGCGCTCTACTCGAGGTCGAGGATCTGCGGGGTCCGGACCGAGGCCCAAAGGAGGTTCGGCGCTTTAGCCCCGATCGCTCATGGATGCCGCGAGTAGTGCTCTTGGCCAAGAGTACGCACGTGTGGCTCGATCAACTTTCGAGGCGTTATCAGCAAGGGATTCACCGCCTCGACCAGATTCCCGACGAGGTACTCGATGAGATCGCCCGTGCGGGGTTTTCAGGTCTGTGGTTGATCGGTTTGTGGCAGCGCAGCGAAGCGTCCCGGCGTATCAAACATGTGCGGAATCAGACCGATGCACTAGCATCGGCATACGCTCTTTACGATTATCAGATCGCTGATGTGCTGGGTGGTCACCCAGCCTATCTCAATTTGCGTGATCGTGCTTGGCAGAGGGGTATTCGACTGGCGAGCGACATGGTGCCGAATCACGTGGGAATCGATGCGCACTGGGTTGTGGAGCACCCCGACTGGTTTGTACAACTCGCTCACCCGCCCTATCCGAGCTACAGCTTTGAGGGCCCGGACCTATGTTCGGACCAGCGGGTGGGCATTTTTCTCGAAGATCACTACTACGACCATTCGGATGCCGCCGTGGTTTTTAAACGCCTCGACCGCGATACGGGTGAAGCACGTTATATCTATCACGGTAACGACGGCACCTCGATGCCTTGGAACGACACCGCCCAACTCGACTACCTCAACGCCGAGGTTCGTGAGGCCGTGATCCAGACCATCTTGCAGGTCGCGCGAATGTTTCCCATCATCCGCTTCGACGCCGCTATGACGCTCGCCAAGCAGCATATCCAGCGCTTGTGGTTTCCCGAGCCGGGCCAAGGAGGCGCCATCCCCTCGCGCGCTCAACACGGAAGCGTATCTGCTGAAAGATTCGATGAGCTCCTCCCCGACGAGTTCTGGCGCGAAGTCGTAGACCGTGTTGCCGAGGAAGTACCCGACACCCTTCTTTTGGCAGAGGCGTTTTGGATGATGGAGGGTTACTTCGTGCGTACGCTCGGGATGCACCGCGTCTACAACAGTGCCTTTATGAACATGCTGAAGCGTGAGGAGAATCAGAAGTACCGGCAGGTCATCAAGAACGTGTTGGCGTTCGAGCCACAGATCCTCAAGCGTTTTGTCAACTTCATGAACAACCCGGACGAAGAGCCGGCGATCGCACAGTTCGGCAAGGATGACAAGTACTTCGGCGTCTGCACGCTTATGTGCACCATGCCTGGCTTGCCCATGTTCGGCCACGGTCAGATCGAGGGTTTCGAAGAGAAGTACGGCATGGAGTATCGAAGGTCCAAATTGCAGGAGGCGGTGGATGAGGTGTTGCTGGCACGGCACCGCCGCGAGATCTTTCCGCTCTTAAGGCGAAGACAAGAATTCGCCGAGGTAGACGATTTTGCGCTCTACGACCTCATGACTCCTGAGGGGAGCGTCAACGAAGACGTTTTTGCTTACTCGAATCGTCACGGTGATCGGGTTTCGTTGGTGCTTTTCCACAACCGTTTTGCCGAGACCAAAGGGTGGTTGAAAAAGAGCGTTCCCATCAAAGCATCCGAATCTGAAGAAGCCGTTGAACGCTCTCTCGCCGAAGGACTCGCTATATCGGGTGATGCAGGGCGCTACCTGTTGCTGCGCGATCACGTGAGTGGTCTCGAGTATTTAAGGTCGAGTGATGAGGTGGTCGAGCGGGGGCTCTACGTTGAACTCGGGGCCTTCAAGTATCAGGTTTTTTTGGATATCCAGGAGCTTCAAGACAGCGCTGAAGATTGGTATCGCCGGCTCTGCGAGGATCTTGCCGGTGAGGGGGTTCCGAGTGTCGACGAGGCCCTCACCTTGCTCCGTCTGCGGCCATTGCACCTAAGCTTCAAGCGCCTTGTGGACATGGAGCCGTCCTCTTCAAAGGTGGTGTTTCAAGCGGCGTACGATGCTTTTATCGACCACGCCGCGGTGTATGGACCCGGTCCGTTTTCCGACGAATCGAAGCAGCGCTCTCTGACCTTGTGGCGCTTCCTCGACTCTGGAAAGACTGTCGAGGACGGACTCGTACCGGTGTTGATCGCCTGGTTGGTGGTCGGCTCCTTACCACGGGCGATGGAGCATTGGAGCGCTTTACGTCTCGCAACGGTGTTTGAAAGCGAAGTTCAAGCCGAAGCACCATCCCTCGATGCGAGTCCCACACGGTTTGGCCTGCTCGCTGGATTGGTCTTGCGGTATGCAGAATCCCTCGCCGAACAAGAGGCATTGGAAAAAGCTGCGTTTGCGCCACTATTCGATGATAGCGATGTGCGCGACTATTTGCGGGTTCACAAAGCGGAGGGGACCTACTGGTTTAGTCGCGAGGCCTATCGCTTGCTCATCAGAACCTTGCTGGCGGTAGTACGGCTCGTGTGGCGTTCAGACAACAGGGATCCCTCACCGTTGCGCGATCTTGAGCATAGTCTTTTCGAGGTGGAGTTGGAGAGTGGATACGAGCTTGAGGCCTTGCTCGAGCTGCTCACGGGAACGGACACCGTGGAAACCGGCGAGCTCGACTCGTCAGAGCAGTAGTGTAGAGGCGGATCAGAGGTGGCTGATACGGCGCGAACTGAGATAGGTCAGAGCGAGGGCCAGCGCGTCGGTGACGTGAAGATCTTTGATTACAGGTGCTTCTGTCAGGAGTGCCCTTACCATGAAGCTGACCTGGGCCTTACTGGCCCGGCCCGCTCCGACCAGCGCCTGTTTGACCTGCATGGGACCGTATTCAAAGACCTCGATGTTGAGGGACCGTGCGGCGAGCAGGCAGATTCCGTACGCCTGTCCGAGTTTGAAAGACATCTCTCGTTGGTGGTGGAAGTATTGCCCTTCGATAGCGACCGCATTAGGTTTATGCCGTCTTAGGAATTCGGTTACGCTCTCGTAGAGGTAGTGGAGGCGTTCAGCCTGGTCTTTTTTACTGGAGGTGCGTACGAGGGTCGAGCCGAGGTAACGCGCTTGACGACCCTCCTCGCGCACGGCGCCGAGACCCAAGTTGGCCAGCCCCGGGTCGATTCCGACTACGGTCTGGGAGTCGTGTTGCGACTGTTTCATCCCTGCAAGAGCCATTAGACCCTTCTTACCACGTCAGAACGAACCGGTGCAGGCAGCCCCAGGACAAGTTGCTGTAGAGCGGCTGCAAAAAAATAGTGGGTTGTGGGGTTTATCCCACAACCCACTTGCGTCATCTCTCTATTTAGTATTCAGCCAAGTAGGTGTCGAGCTCCCACTGGTGTACCGTAACGCGGTAGTCGTCGAACTCGGCGGTCTTGGCGTTGACGAAGTGATTGAAGACGTGGTCGCCGAGGGCTTCTTTCATCAACGGGTCTTTATTGAGCGCGGCTACCGCTTCGCGCAGTGTGCCGGGGAGTTCGCGGATCTTGTGCCTGCGGCGGTCGCGCACGCTCATGTCGTAGATGTTGCGCTGGATGGCCGGTGGCGGTGTGAGATTCTTTTCGATGCCGTCGAGACCCGAAGCCAGCATGACCGCCAGCGCGAGGTAGGGGCTGCAGGAGGGATCGGGCATGCGCAGCTCGCTTCGGGTACCGACGCCACGGCGCGCCGGGATCCGGATCATGGCGCTCCGGTTCGAAGCGGACCAGGCGATGTTGGTGGGCGCTTCAAAGCCTGGCGTGAGCCGCTTATAGCTGTTGACGGTGGGGTTGGTGATCGCCACCATGCCCGAGGCGTGCTCCAGGAGACCGGCGATCCAATTCAAGGCCGTGTGAGAGAGTTGATACTCGGCCTTTTCATCGTAAAAGGCGTTCTGGCCGTCACGGAATACCGACAGGTGGGTGTGCATCCCCGAGCCGTTGATACCGGCTACCGGTTTCGGCATGAAGGTGGCGTGGAGGCCGTGTTTTAGGGCGATCCGCTTGACCACGAACTTGAAGGTGGCGATGTTGTCTGCGGTGGTGAGGGCGTCTTCGTACTTGAAGTCGATCTCGTGCTGTCCCGGGGCGACTTCGTGGTGGGCCGCTTCGATCTCGAAGCCCATATCGACCAGTGCGTTGACCATGTCGCGCCGGGCTTCTTCGCCGAGGTCGATCGGAGCCAAGTCGAAGTACCCGGCCGCATCCTGGGTATTGGTGGTCGGCGCGCCGGCGCTGTCGCGCGTGAAGAGGAAGAACTCGGGTTCGGGCCCGGCGTACATGTTGTCGAAGCCGAGCGCCTGCAATCTTTCGATCTGGCGCTTGAGGACCTGGCGGGGATCGCCGGGGAAGGGGCGGTCGTCGGGGTAGGTGATGTCGCAGATCAGCCGGGCGACTCTACCCTGGCGGTCGTCCTCTACGACCAAGGGAAAGATACAAAAGGTGTTGTAGTCGGGTTTGAGGAGCATGTCCGACTCCTCGATACGGGTGAAACCTTCCACCGACGAACCGTCGAACATGATCTCGCCATCGAGCGCCTTTTCGAACTGAGAGGCGGGAACCTCAACGTTTTTGTTGTGCCCCATGATGTCGGTGAATTGAAGCCGTAGGAAGTGAACGTCTTCCTTTTCGAGCTCTTTTCTGATTTCGCTTGCCGTTCGTGCCACGATGTTTCCTCCTAACGAATTTCAATAATAGACCAGCTGTGCTGATTCTTGCTCACAGTAAGCTACTTTGTCAATCTTTTTGCGCAATAATGGCAAAAATATTCGCAAATAGTCAAATATAGACGTGCCGCAAAGACAATTTTCGATTCACTGGACGCTTGACCCACACACGTTACCTTGCAATGTAGAGTGCCGAGCTCGGTAGCCATAGGTGGCACGGCTCCTTTCCGGGGCGGGCCACACCTCAATGGTTTGACAGATCGACAGAGTACTCGGTATGATTCCGAGTTGCTGACCAACTATTCTCGGTAAATCGTTATCATTACGGATCGTAAAGATTTCGATGGGGGAATAGTTGGGGAGTCGCACGAACGATATTTGGAGGTAAGTCATGAGGAAGTTAGCGGTCTTTCTACTGGTAACGTTGGTGAGCGGCGCCTTCGCCCAGCTCCCGGGGCCGGTCACGATCGGTGTAAATCTGGAACTATCGGGACGTTTCGTGACCATCGGCACCTCGACCTTGCAAGGTATCGAGGCGGCCTTGGCTCAGTTGCCGGAAGCTGCCGATGTCAACTTGAGCATTTGCGACAACGCAACCACGGTCGAGGGCTCGGTGGCGTGCGCCAACCGCTTTGTAGATGAAGGTGCGCTGGCTGTGCTTGGGGCGATCTCTTCGAGCATGAGCATTCCCGCTGCCCAAATTCTGCAAGAGAACGGCATCATCATGATCTCGACCAGCTCGACCAACCCTGCCACTACCCAGATCGGCGACCATATCTTCCGCATGGCCTATACCGACGACTTCCAAGGGAAGGTCGCTGCCCGCTACGCCTTCAACGATCTCGGTGCTCGTAGCGTTATCATCTTCCGCCAACAAGACGACGATTATAGCTTCGGCCTGGCCAACTTCTTCGACGAGGAGTTCCAGGTCCTCGGCGGTGAGACGGTGGTCGTCGACTACGTCGCCAACACCAACGACTTCACGGCGCAGATCAACGACATCTTGGGCTTGCCGGCAGACGTGATCTACAACAGCGGCTTCTGCTTCGAAGGTGCAGTGCTGGTTCCAGCGCTCCGGGCAGCGGGGTTCGACCAGCAGATCCTCGGCGCCGATGCCTCGGACGACTCGCAGTGTCCCGATGGCGGTGGTGAGGCTTTCAACGGTTACCTCTTCACCGGCTTCGGCGGCCCCGAAGTGTTGACCGGTGAGGCGGCTGTCCGCGCCACGGCTTTCGAGACCTTCTTCCGTGTCCAGAACCCGGATGCCCCTGATTTCAACGGTTTTACCTTGGCGGGGGCGGATAGCCTCAGCGTGATGGTCGATGCTATCAAGCGGGCCGGGTCGACCGATATCGCCGCCGTTCGCGACGCCTTGCAGGCCACGGTAAACTTCCCTGGCGTGTCGGGCGAAATCACCTACGATGGGACCGATGGGACTCCGAGCGACCGTACCATCGCTTTCTTCGAGTACGTGGTGCCGGCGGACAACGATTTGGGGTGGGAGTCGGTCAGCAAGATCGGGATCACCACCAGATAGTTGTTTCTTTCGCATTTCGTGGGGCGGGAAATCTCCCGCCCTTTTTATATTCTTTTTGCTGTTTGGCTCGCTCCAAAATCAAGAGCTTTGGAGTTAAGTAAGGTGTGAAGATATTTCGAATCACATAGACAGGTTGATGGAGTACATAGTGGTGGATGATGTGGTGCTTTCAGACAACCGATCTGGTTTCGTGGTAGGGTCGACGACTCTCTACACGCATCCCTAATGACGCATTACGTAGGTGAGGATAGTGCCAAAAAGACTACAGAATCTCGTTTTGGGTTGTGAACGGTGAAGTACAGCAGGTATCATCGTTTGGTTGCCGTCGGTGTGTTGCTCTCTAAAGGGTACAGGTCGTCAAAGGGTTTCTGCATGATCGACATGGCATCAGGTTGTTGTGTGGAGGGTGCGATTTCGCACCACGAGGGGTGACGGGTTTGTCGGGTTCAAAACTTCAATCGGCAGCTACTGGGCGGAATTGGATCCCCTGGCTGGTCATAGGTGCGATTTTGCTAGTGATCATCGGTCGCATTCTCTACTTGGGGACTATCTCTGAGCGCTTCAACGCCGCGTTTTTTACCCGGGCCGGGATCGAGTCGTTGAAACTCGGTAGCCTCTACGCGCTGATCGCTCTCGGTTACACCATGGTGTACGGCATCATCCGGCTGATCAACTTCGCCCACGGTGAGGTGTTCATGGTGGGGGCGTTTCTCACCTACTTCCTCTTCTCGGGCTCTCCGTACTCCTGGCCTGTAGCTGCCCTATACGGTCTCTGTATCGCTTACGGTTTCATGCGGGTCCTCGAGTTCTGGCGTGGCCGGCTGACCGACCCGCTGGTTCTGGTAGGTGGTGCCGTAGCGCTTCTCGTGTCGACCCTAATGCTCGCCACCCTCACGGTGAATCTTGTCTTTGCTCTTATTTTCAGCATGCTGCTTACCGGGGTGGTCGGCATCACCATCGACCGTGTGGCCTATCATCCACTTCGTACGGCCCCGAGAAACTCGCTCTTGATCACCGCGATCGCGGTATCGTTCCTGTTACAAAATGCAGGGCTTCTGGTGTTTACCAACCGCCAGACACCCTTTCGGCCCGACACCCCCATCAACAACGCGTTTTCATTTACCATTTTGGGCGGCGAGGTTCGGACCAGCTGGCTGATCGTCGCCATTCCGCTTATCACCACGGTTCTGGTGGTAGTGCTCACCCTCTTTGTCAACCGGACCCGGCTCGGCAAGGCCATGCGCGCCACCGCACAGGACGCCGAGGTGGCCCAGATGATGGGAGTCAGCGTCAACCGGGTGATCGCCACCACCTTCTTGCTCGGTTCGATGCTAGCCGCTGCCGGCGGCGCCATGTGGGGGCTCAACTTCGGGAGTATCAACCAGCCGGCTGTGATGGGGATCTTACCGGGCATCAAGGCCTTTGCCGCGGCGGTGATCGGTGGCATCGGCAGCCTGCCGGGTGCGGTGATCGGTGCCATGGTGATCGGTTTTTCCGAGAACTTTCTCACCGCCATCTTCCCCCGTACGCCCGATTTTCGAGGTATCACCGAGTTCAAGGATACCTTCGCCTTTCTGTTGCTGATCTTCGTCTTGTTGGTAAGGCCGAGTGGGATCGTCGGTGAAGACCTGTCGGAGAAGGTGTGATGGCTGCAGACGTTGGCGTCAAGAACAAGGACGCGCGAAATACCCTACTCGGATTTCTTGGGATTGCTGCGCTGGTACTCGTTCTCCTTTTTGTTCAGTCTCTTGCTACCGCTGAAGACCCCCTTAGAGGTGTTGCCAAGTTCAATGGTGCCCTTACACTATTCGCTATCTGGGGGATCGCCGCCGTCAGCCTCAACCTGATCAACGGTACTCTCGGTATCCTCTCTCTCGGACACCACGGTTTCATGTTGATCGGCGGCTACGCCACCGGTTTGTTGATCCTATCGGAAGATGCCCGGAACCGTATTCTCGTGAGCGGTCGGAGTACCATGACGGAGCGTACCCTGGGCCTCAGCGTCCACAGTTGGTTCGAATCACTCGGCCTCGACGCTCTCACCACCGACGACACCTTGTGGCTGCGTTATCTGGTGGCCATCGTGGTGGGTGGGCTTGTCGCCGCTTTTGCAGGTCTCATCGTGGGGATTCCCAGCCTCCGCCTCAGAGGTGACTACCTGGCCATTGTCACTTTCGGCTTCGGTGAGATCATTCGCCTGTCGGCTTCGACCCGCCTGTTTGCACCCCTCACCAACGGCGCCCTCGGTTTTCCGGGCGTACCCCAGCGGTTTGCCAGCGACCAGCTCTTGTGGCCCTTCGGCCTGCTGGCCTTGACCGTGTTCGTGATGGCCAAGCTCAAGTACAGCTCGTACGGCCGGGCTATGGAGGCGATCCGCGAAGATGAGATCGCCGCCGAGGCGATGGGCATCAACCTCGCCTACCACAAGGTGCTCGGCTTCGTGATCGCTGCCTTCTTTGCAGGCGTTGCCGGTGGCTTGTGGGTCTCTTGGCTCGGTGGTGTGCGGCTCGACTTCTTCTTGTTCCAACTCACGTTCTTCTTCCTGGTGGCCATCAGTGTAGGAGGAACCGGTTCGATCACGGGAGTGCTTTTGGGCACGGCGCTGGTGGTGTTCATCCGCCAATATGGCGACCCGCTCGAGCAGTCCTACGCCGTGTCGACCTGGGCTCAACTGGTCGGTGTGGTGTTCCTGATTGCAGCCGGGGCCGTGATTGTCTACCGGAGTGCCCGGCGCGTGCGACCGCGTGTCCATCCCGTCGTTTACCTCCTCGGCACTGCGGCGCTCGTTGCCATCCTGCTCGGTCTGGTCGCTCCTAGTTTCGACTTTTGGCAAGAGACCTTCCGTGGTTTCGGGATGCGCGCCATCTTCCTCTCCGTCCTGTTGATTGTCATCATGATCTTCCGTCCCTCGGGGATCGTGGGGCGCAGCGAGTTCAGCTGGGCCTGGGTCTTCGGAGAGCGTCGTGACCAGCCGACCGAGGAGGAACGCGCTCAGGACGCCTGGCTCACAAACCCTGAGCTGCAAAGGCGCCTTGCGGGTGACGAAGAAAACCTCCACTCGATCGATGGCGACTCGAAAGGGGAGAGCTGAGATGGCCATGCTCGAGATCGAAGGGGTCAACAAGGCTTTTGGAGGGCTGCAGGCCATCACGAGTCTCGATTTGCGGGTCGAGAAAGGCGAGATCGTCTCGGTCATCGGACCCAACGGGGCTGGTAAGACCACGCTTTTCAACCTCATCACGGGCGTCTACCGGCCCGACTCGGGTAATATCCAATTTCAAGGCAGGTCGATCGTCGGCAAGAAGCCGAATCAGATCGTCGATCTCGGTGTGGCGCGCACTTTTCAGAACCTCCGCCTGTTCACCAACCTCACCGTGCTCGACAACGTGCTCATCCCCCAACACCACAAGCTCAATAGCACCTGGTTCTCGGCGGTGCTCAAGACGCCAGCTTACCGGCGTAAGGAGCAGGAGATGCGGGAGTTCGCCCTCGAGAAGCTCTCCTTTTTTGGCCCGCGCCTGATGAGCTTCAGGCTCTACCAGCCGGTATATGTCCTTTCGTACGCCAACCGGCGGCGCACCGAGATCGCTCGGGCCATGGCCACCGGTGCCAAGTTGCTCCTGCTCGACGAGCCGAGCGCGGGCATGAACCCCAAGGAGACGACCGAAATCACCCAGATCATCCGCCGCATGCGCGATGAGGGCGGCTATACCATCTTGTTGGTCGAGCACAAGATGAACCTGGTCGGCGAGATCAGCGACCGGGTGGTGGTGCTCGACTACGGTGAGAAGATCGCTGAGGGGGCGTATCAACAGGTGGTCAACGATCCCAAGGTGATCGAGGCGTATCTCGGCAAGCGGGTTGATGATGATGAGGGCGCCTCCCCAGAAGAACCGGGGTTGCCTCGATGAGCCGGGATGGGCGCGACAAGCTGCTCGAGTTGAAAGGTGTGAGTGCCCACTACGGCTCGATCCGCGCGCTTCATGATGTCGACATGGTCATCTATCCTGGGGAGATGGTGTGCCTCTTGGGTGGCAACGCCTCAGGTAAGAGCACTACCTTAAAGACCATCTTGGGCGTGGTGCGTGTATCTGAAGGAGAGCTCTACTTCCGCGGTAAGAGAGCTGACAACCTCAGCACAGCGGAGCGGATCGAGCGCGGCATGGCGGTAGTACCGGAAAACCGCCGTATCTTTCCCAAGATGACCGTGCGCGAGAACCTCGAAATGGGCGCCTATCTGCGTGATGACCGCGACGCGATTCGTGAAGATCTCGACTACGTGTTCGAACTTTTCCCACGGCTCGCGGAGCGGCTCTACCAACAAGGTGGCACCATGTCGGGTGGGGAGCAGCAGATGCTCGCCATGGGCCGGGCGCTGATGAGCCGCCCCCAGCTCATCCTCATGGACGAGCCCTCCATGGGCTTGGCGCCCCTTTTCGTCGAGCGCATCTTCGAGATCATCAAGCAAGTCAACGAGCGGGGCATCAGCGTGTTCGTGGTCGAACAGAACGCCAATGTGGCGCTGTCGATCGCCGACCGGGGCTACGTGCTGCAGACGGGTGAGGTGGTTCTCTCCGGCCCGGCCCAGGAGCTCCTTCACAACGAGGCCATGACGCGCGCCTACCTTGGGGAGATGTGACGGGTAATGCGTGATGCGTGATGGGTAATGGGCACTGCAAAGGTCGCGGCTAAGCTCCGCCTGCTCTGACGCTAGCGCTTTCGAAACCAGACACCCCAGGGACTTTCTCTTTTGCAGTCGACCAACCCATTACTCATCACCCATTACTCATCACCTTGGGTGGTCTTTAGGGGCGACTCACCTGAAAGCCCCATTACGTGACCGTTACCTGTCTACCCCGGTGTGCTCGAGCATCTCTTCTAAGGCGGTGACCTTGACCCTCGGCCGTCCCTGGGCGGCGCCCGCCTCGAGCTCGATCTTGTCGAGGGCCTGCCAGCCCTCTAAGGTGCAGTACCGTACCCCTTTGAACGCGAGCAGATCGAGGATCGCTTGCGGGTTCGATCGCTCGGTGGGAACCTCGGGGAGTGTGTCGGCGAGCAGCGACTTCACCGTCTCCATGGCATCGGCCTTGTTGGTGCCGATCACGCCGGTCGGGCCACGCTTGATCCAACCGGCCACGTAAGAGCCGGGTACGGGATCGCCCCCAGGGCGCTCCAACACTCTGCCTTCGTGGTGGGGGATCGTGTTGCGCCGCTCGTCGAAGGGCACCCCCGGCAGCGGCTCACCCCGGTAGCCGACCGAACGAAATACCAGTTGAACGATCAGCTCCTCATACACGTCGCATCCGACCGCCGAAATATACCCACTTTCGGTCTGTTCAAGCCGGTTGCGCTCGAGTTTGATCGCGTTGACATGGCCGTTTCCGTGGATTTCGACCGGTGAGAAGAGGAAGCGGAGGTGGACCCGGCGCGCTTTCCCCTCGGGCTCCTTGGCTGCAAAAAGTCTTAGGACTTCAAGGTTTTTCATGGCGATGGCATCGCCTTCGATCGAGGTGAGGCTCGCCTCGTCGACAGCTAACTCGAAGGGGTGAACGATGATGTCGGCATTTTCGAGTTCTCCGAGCTCGCGGAGCTCTTTGGTGGTGAACTTGCCCTGAGCCGGCCCTCGCCGGCCGATCATGTAGATGTCTTTGACCTGACTCTCGGCGAGGGCCTCGAGCGCGTGGTCGGCGATGTCGGTGGTCCGTAGCTCATCGACGGATTTGGCCAAGATGCGGGTGACGTCGACCGCCACGTTGCCCATCCCGATCACGGCTACACTCTGCGCCGAGAGATCGGGTTCGAGATCGGTATAATCCGGATGGCCGTTGTACCAAGCGACGAACTCGGTAGCCGACATGCTCCCAGGTAGCGTTTCGCCGGGGATGCCGAGGTTGCGGTCGGCAGGTGAGCCAACCGTATAGATGATCGCGTGGTAGTGCGCTTTGATGTCCTCGACCGTGAGATCGCGGCCGAAGGTCACGTTGCCGAGAAAGCGCAGACGGGGGTCTTTGCACGTGCGCTCATAGAGCCTGATCACCGACTTGATCTTTTGGTGGTCTGGTGCGACCCCGTAGCGAACCAGGCCATACGGTGTGGGGAGTTTATCATACAGATCGACGGAGACGTCTCTGTCGCTCTTGAGTAGGGCATCGGCGGCGTAGAAACCACTGGGCCCGGCTCCGATGATAGCGACACGCACGGTGGATTCAGCTGAAGCGCTCATGCTCCGTTTTACCACGAACCGTAGCGAGTCGAAGCCATCTCGATAAACCCTTCTCGGTGCTTGAACGAGGACTGTGGTGGGGTGGAACGGAGCCTAACAGGAATGGCCGGAGGAATATTCTGTTCGACCGAACCTTCGTACTCGGTCCGCTTTGAGCCGACCGGT
This sequence comes from Trueperaceae bacterium, assembly GCA_020354625.1. Classification (GTDB taxonomy): domain Bacteria; phylum Deinococcota; class Deinococci; order Deinococcales; family Trueperaceae. The sequence continues at coordinate 3,056,146 of CP070651.1, read as the reverse complement.
TCACTCTTTTGCCTGTGACGCTCCTTTTTCGGTTTACCCGCCTTCGAGACTCGGGTATCCTTGAGACTTATGGAAGCGAGAATCTCTGAGCCCGAATCCTTTCGGCTCATCGTGCAGAAGTACGGTGGCACCAGCGTGGGAGATCTCGAGCGGATGCGGAAGGTGGCGAGTCGCATCGCTCGTACCGTTCAGGACGGGTCCAAAGTGGCGGTTACCGTTTCGGCCATGGGTCGTGGCACCGACCAGTTGGTCACCATGGCCAAGGAACTCAGCGAGCGCCCCTCCAAGCGCGAACTCGACGTGCTCCTCTCCACAGGAGAGCAACAGTCGATCGCCCTTCTGTGTCTCGCACTTGAGCATCTCGGGGTGAAAGCGCGCTCTTTCACCGGTAGGCAAGCGGGTATTCTTACCGACAGTCTATTCGGCAGCGCTCGAATCGTCGAGGTCGAACCGGCCGATATGCTCGATGCGTTCCGGTCTCACGATGTGGTGGTGGTAGCGGGTTTCCAGGGTGTCGACGCTACTGGAAATATCACCACGCTCGGTCGCGGCGGTTCCGACACCACTGCCGTAGCGGTGGCTGCTGCGTTGGGGGCGGGCGAGGTCGAGATCTTGACCGATACCGAAGGGGTTTTTACAACCGATCCCCACCTCGTCCCTTCAGCCACGAAGCTCGATCACATCGACTACGACGAGATGCTTGAACTGGCTTCGCTCGGCGCCAATGTGCTTCACCCCAGGAGCGTTTGGTATGCCAGACGCTACGGTGTAAAGATCCACGTACGTTCGTCATTCAGTTTCAACCGGGGCACAATCGTCAGTACACTCGAACCATCGGAGGAGGGAGCCATGAGAACCGAGAGACCTGTCACGGGTGTCGCCTTGGACCTAAACCATGCTCGCATCAACGTCTTCGGTGTCCCCGATCAACCGGGGATCGCCGCCCGCTTGTTTCGGAGATTGGGTGATGCCGGTGTGAGCGCTGACATGATCATTCAAGGCGTTCCCGGTGCCGAGGGCAGCCGTCAGCAGATGGCTTTCACCATCAGCCAGGATCTTGTTTCGGAAGCGCTCGAAGCCGTACAAGCCGTACTCGCCGACATCGGCGGCACCGTTACCGCCGACACCGAGATCGCCAAACTGTCGATCGTCGGCATCGCCATCGGCTCGACGCCTGGCGTCGCCGGACGGATGTTCGACGCAGTCGCGGCGGTCGGTGCCAACATCGAGATGATCGCGACCAGTGAGGTCAGGATCTCGGTGGTGATCCCGGTCGAAAAGGCGGAGGAGGCTCTAAGGGCGGTGCATAGCGCCTTCGGCCTCGACCAGGTGGAGGCGATTTGATCCTCGCGACGCTCTGTTATCTCAAGCGTGAGGGTCGTACCCTGATGTTGAGACGTTACGACAGGCCCGGCGACCACCATGCGGGGAAGTGGAACGGGTTGGGGGGCAAGTTCGAACCTGGTGAGTCGCCGGAAGAGTGTTTGCGCCGAGAGGTGTATGAGGAATCGGGGCTGTCCTTAACACAGGCGCATCTGAAAGGCATTATCACCTTCCCGATGTTCGATGGTAAGGATGATTGGTACGCCTTTATCTACATCGGCACCGCGTTTTCAGGCGATCTACGCTCCTCGAGAGAGGGGGAGCTCAGTTGGATTCCCGACCACGAGGTCCCGCATCTCAACGTATGGCCTGGCGACCGGGTATTTCTCCCTTGGTTGGACCAGGATCGTTTCTTCTCTGCCAAATTGATTTATGAGGTTGGAGTATTCAAAGACTATACCGTTACGTTTTACCCACCGGTGGAGGAAACTATTTTGTAGCGTGCGAAGGTGGCACTGGCCGTGTGGCGGGGTGCCGTATGCCGTTGTCAGCTTTCGAAGGAGGCGATTTTTTTCTGGTCGAACATCCCCATGAACTTCTGAGCCAGCATCATATTGCCCTTAAGCTTGACCTTCCCGGTTGCGAAGGCGGTCATGGGGTTCAGCTCTCCCCGGAAGAGTTGCACCAGATTCTCATCGCCGATAACGATCGTGAGATCCGGGCTCTCTGCCGCTCCTTCGAAGACCGTAAGCGAACCGTCTTTGAGCACTTGATGGACCGGTTCTGGGAGTTCGAACTGTATGGTGGCTTCGGTTCCAGCCGCGGCCCTGGCGTTCAAAGCCTCAGGTAGCCGTTTGAGAAACTCTTTGGCAGTCATACCGTTCAGTCTACCTTGTGGCGGACCACGGGGATCACTATCCGGTTTCGAAGGCGGTCGTAGAGGTATACTCGGCGCGTAAAGGAGTCGATTCTTACCTGTGGACTTTGGTCTATCCGAAGAGCTTTCACTGATGGTACGGCACGTGCGCGAGTTCGCGCAAGCGGAGATTGCACCCCTCGCTCCACAACTCGACCGGAAGCCGTCTTTTCCATGGAAGACGCTCAAGATGATGGGAGAGCTCGGTCTGTTGGGAATCCTCACCCCGGAGGCCTATGGTGGGGCTGGGCTCGATATGCTGAGCTATGTCGTCCTCCTCGAAGAGATCTCGGCAGCAGACGCCTCGCACGGCACCATTATGAGCGTCACCAACGGCCTTCCCCAACAGTTGCTCCTCAAGTACGGTAGCGAGGCACAGAGGCAGAGATATCTGCCCAAGCTTGCGAGCGGCGAGTGGGTTGGCTCGTTTTGCCTCAGTGAACCCCACTGCGGATCGGACGCGGCTGCGATGACAACGCGAGCGAAAAAGGTCGATGGTGGCTATCTTCTCAGCGGCACCAAAGCTTGGATCACGTCCGGCGGCGAAGCGCAGCTCTACCTGGTGCTCGCCAAGACCGAGCCCTCGGCTGGTGCGCGGGGCGTAAGTTGCTTTGCCGTTGAAAAAACGGAGGGGATGGTCTTTGGGAAACCTGAAGAGAAACTCGGCCAGCACGCTGCCGTAACCACCACTCTCACCTTCGATCGTTGCTTTGTGCCGGAAGAGAACCTAGTCGGTTCCGAAGGGCAGGGTTTCAGCATGGCGATGGCGTCTTTAGATAGTGGCCGGATCGGTATTGCCGCTTTGGCAGTCGGGATCGCTCGGGCTGCATTCGAGGCGGCTAGAGATTACGCCGGCGAGAGAGAGGCGTTCGGTAGACCCATTCGGGAGTTTCAAGGTATCAGCTTCAAGCTCGCCGATATGGTAACGAAGCTTGAAGCGGCCCGGTTACTCACCCACCGGGCCGCTTGGCAGCAAGATCGAGCGCGGCGAGTCACCAGGGAGGCGTCGATGGCCAAGCTGTTCGCATCTGAAGCGGCGGCGGAGATCACCCACCACGCCGTTCAGATTTTTGGAGGCTACGGCTATAGTAAGGATTATCCGGTCGAGCGCTATTTCAGGGATGCGAGGGTTACCGAGATCTACGAAGGAACCAGTGAGATCCAGCGGGTGGTGATCGGACGCCAGATTTTCAAAGAGAGGGTGCGGTGATCGTGCTGCCGCTATTTCGAGATGAACGCCACAATCCCTGTCGACGTGTGGTGCTCCCGATCGATACCGAGAGCGCCTGGCAAAAAAGAGTTGGAGGAAATCGTTGAAGATCATCACCATCATCAAACAGGTTCCAGACGCCGAGGCTCGCCTGCACCCGGCTGAAGAAGGCATCGACTTAGACGGAGTCACCTTCGTCATCGACGGCATGGATGAATACGGTGTCGAGGAGGCCCTCCGCTTACGCGAACAGGGGTTTGACGCAGAGATCATCGCCGTGGCCCTCGGTCCTCAACGGTACGAGGAGGCGATTCGCACCGCCCTCGCCCTAGGTGCCGACCGTGCCATACACATCGAGACCGATACGGTGCTCGATCCGATCACGCAGGCCAAAGTGCTCTCCAACCTCGTCTCTGAGGAGGAGGCCGAGCTCGTCTTTGTCGGTGGCAAGCAGGCGGATTGGGATAGCGCTGCTCTCGGACCGGCGCTGGCCGAGGCCCTCGGTTGGCCACACAGCGATTGGACAACGAAACTCGATATTGGTGCGGGTACGCTGACTGTGACCCACGATACCGATGAAGGCCAAGAAGACTTGTCGCTCCCTCTGCCGGCGGTCATTACCACCCAGCAGGGGTTGAACGAACCTCGGTATCCGACGCTGCCGAATATCATGAAGGCCAAGCGGAAAGAGTTGAAAAAGCTCCCTCTCGATCAGTGGGGGGGAGTGCAGGCCAAGACTGCGGTAGTAGGTGAGGCGATCCAGGTGCGAGAACGACTCAACCGTGTGATCGAAGGAGATCCGGTTGAGGCAGCTCGAGAGCTGGTGAGATTGTTGCGGGAAGAGGCCAAGGTCCTCTAGGTGGGGTGGCAGAGATGATCGTAGTCGTAGCCGAACATGCCGGTGGAAAGCTTCGCAAGAGTACCCTCGAACTTGTGACCGTCGCTCGCCGCCTCGCGAGCGGCCTAAAGAGCGAGATCACCGGTCTGGTGATGGGTTCTGATGTGTCACCTGTAGCCGATGAACTAGCACGATTCGTCCCTAAGGTCGTTGTTGCACAAGATCCCGAGCTGGCTGAGATGCGGGCGGAGCCCCTTACCACGGTGATCACAGGGCTTTGCAAGCAGGTCGAAGCCAGGGCTGTACTGGTGGCGGCTTCGCGCTCCGGTTTGTCGTATAGTCCGCGCGTAGCATTGCGCCTCGACGCCCCGCTGCTCGAAGATGTCACCTCGGTAGAGGTAGAGGGGGATCAGCTCGTCGCCACCCGCTTCAGCTATCTCTCCAGAGTTACCGAGACGGTCAGAGCACTCACCTGGCCGGTCGTCATGAGCGTGAAGCCGAACCTTTTTCCGGTCGCTCAAGCGGGTACCCCGGGACTGGCCGAGCAGATGAGACCGTCTTGGGGCGAATCCGACCTTCGCGTCCAGGTTGGTGAGAAGCAGACCGGGCAGGGGGGTCGGGTTGCTTTGGAGGAAGCCGATGTGGTTGTGGCAGGTGGTCGCGGGCTCGGAAGCGCCGAAGGGTTTGCGGCTTTGGTCGAGCCGTTGGCCGATCAGCTCAGTGCCGGGGTCGCTTCGACCCGGGCTGTGGTAGATGCAGGTTGGCGCACCTATGCCGAACAGGTGGGCCAGACGGGGAAGACGGTAGCCCCCAAGCTCTACCTGGCCCTTGGGGTTTCCGGGGCGGTGCAGCACCTTTCGGGGATGAACCGTTCGACGATTGTGGCAGCCATCAACAAAGATGCCGACGCGCCGATCTTCAAGGTCGCCGATTATGGGATTGTGGGTGATGTGCATGCAGTGGTTCCGGCACTGAGGGCGGCGCTCAAGGAGTTGGAGTAAAGCAGGTATCATCTGGTCATAGACAAAGTCAGTGGTTGAAAACCTGTCCTGTAGCCCGTTTCTTGGATGATACCTGCTTACATGATTTTGGCAACCGCTTTAGATTATCGCCGGCTCGTCTCGCCCTTCGTATCAAGTTTCATCGGTCAGTACGGCCACACCTGGCAGCGTCTTCCCCTCGAGGAATTCCAACGATGCCCCACCTCCTGTGGACACATGATCGATTTTCTGCTCGACCCCGGTCGCCCGCAGGGCGGCGACAGAATCGCCCCCTCCGACGACCGAAAAGGCTGGGAGGTCGGCCACCGTTTCTGCCAGGGCACGGGTCGCCCGGTCGAACGGTGGGACTTCGAAGACGCCGAGCGGACCGTTCCATAAGACCGTCTTCGCGCCTGTAAGCGCTTGTCTGAAGGTCGAGATGGCAGCCGGGCCTGCATCGAGGCCCATGAGTGAGTCGGGAATGGCGTCGGACGCATGGATGCTCGTGCCGACCCCTTCCGAGAGCTCCGCGGCGCAGACCGAGTCTTCGGGGAGGTAGAGGTCGACACCGTTCGACCGGGCGCTCGATAACAGCTCGGTTGCAACCGCGAGTTTATCGTCTTCCACCAACGACTTGCCGACCTTTCCGCCTTGGGCTTTGAAGAAGGTGTAGGCCATCGCCCCACCGATGAGGATGGCGTCGACACGATCGAGTAGGTGTTCGATCACCCCGATCTTATCCGAGACCTTGGCCCCTCCGAGGATTACCTTGAAGGGCCGTGCCGGATCGCGAAGCAGCCGTCCCAAGACAGTGAGTTCCTTGGCGAGGAGCAAGCCGGCTGCCGACGGCAATAGGGCCGCCACCCCCGTGGTACTGGCGTGAGCCCGGTGTGCGGCGCCGAAGGCGTCGTTGACATAAACCTCTGCATAGGTTGCGAGCATCATGGCGAGTTCGGGATCGTTTTTCGCCTCACCAGGATCGAAGCGTGTGTTTTCGAGCAGGGTCACGCTACCCCTGGGGGCGTGGCGAACGAAATCCTGCGTCTCTTTCGCCGCCGGTCCGGGTGCCGGCAGGTAACGCACCTCCCGCCCTAAGAGTGCGGCGAGCCGCGCGGCAACCGGACCCATACGATAGCGATCCTCGGGGCCTTTAGGCCTTCCGAGGTGGCTCATCAGCACGAGGGTTGCCCCTCGGTCGAGCAGCGTTTCAAGAGTCGGGAGCGCGGCGCGAATTCTCGTGTCGTCTATGACTTCTTTATCCTTAAGTGGGACGTTGAAGTCGACCCGGACCAGCGCGCGTTTGCCGGTGACGTCGAGCTGGTCCATCATGCGTATCGTCATCTTTTACCTCACCCATTTGGCCACGGTAAAGGTGATGAGTGATCAGGGATGAGTGATGAGTGGGGCAAAGGACTGGTGCGCCACCGGTCGTTTGTAATCGACCCACGCATGATTCATCACTCATGACTCATTACCTTACGATGCAACACTTTGCTTTTCGGGAGGCCTTGCCGTAAAGAACCCCCTACCTCAAAGGTTTTCCCCCATCAGCTCGAGCACGTCAACCATCCGGTTGGAGTAACCCCACTCGTTGTCGTACCAGAGGAAGAGTTTGGCCATCTTTCCCATGGTCTTTGTCATCAGGCTGTCGACGATTGCGGAGTGGGGATTTCCAACGATATCCGTCGAGACCAGCGCATCGCTGCTGTATTCGATCACGCCCTTGAGGGGTCCTTCAGCCGCTTGTTCTAACGCACGGTTGATGTCGTCAACGCTCACCTCCTGCTTGAGAAGAGCCGTGACATCTGAGAGCGATCCCGTCGGTGTCGGCACCCTCACCGCTACACCGTCGAAGATCCCCGTGAACTGCGGTAACACCTTGGCGACGGCCTTGGCCGCTCCGGTGGTGGTGGGGATGATGTTGGTAGCCGCGTTGCGGGCACGGCGGAGGTCTTTGTGGGGTGCGTCGAGGATTTTCTGATCGTTTGTATAGCTATGAATGGTCGTCATCATGGCCTGCTCGACCCCAAAGGTGTCGTCGAGCACCTTCATCACAGCGGCCAGAGAGTTGGTGGTGCAAGACGCGTTGGAGATAACGTCACCGGTATCGTTATCGTAGCTCAGGGCGTTGACGCCGATCATGATGTCGAAGTCGCTGTCGGGTGAGGGTGCGCTGATGAGGACTTTTTTGGCGCCGGCTTTCAGGTGCATGGCTGCCTGCTCCCGTTTGGTAAAAAAGCCGGTGGACTCCACTACCACGTCGACCCCGAGCTCACCCCAGGGGAGCTCTTCGGGATTTCGGATGGCGGTTGCACGAATAGCTTGACCATCGACAACGAGATGGCGATCATCGAAGGTTACCGAGCCTGGGAAACGGCCGTAGTTCGAATCGTACTTGAGCAGTGCGCCGAGCGTTTTGTTATCGGTCAGGTCGTTGATGAGCACCACATTGGCGGTGTGGCCGCGCTCGTGAAGGATACGAAAGATTTGACGCCCAATGCGTCCAAAGCCGTTGATGCCGATCTTCATGGCTGCCTCCAAAAATGAAGAGAAGTCTGTTGTCGCCCAGCGCCCGGCGGCATCTCAGGAGATGAGAGCCGGCGTGCTGATTCAGAGCGGATGCGCACCGACTCGTCGAGGCTCCTCGCGCCCTATCACACCGAGAGCCCTCGGTAGAGGTGTGCCCGCTACTCTCCGAGCACCGCTTGCGCCCTCCTATTCTAACGCTTGTACGCGCCAGGCGTTCAACGATCATGTCTTGGTGCCTTATAGGGAGGCGGTGGCTCGTTAGTCTGGCTACACTTCGAGTTTTTTCAAGAAGAGTTTGACGTGGCTATCGTCGATGTCAACCTCCTCGGTGTGAGTGGCTTCAGCCAACGGTGAGAGCTCTACTTCTTGCGCCAAAACTTCCTGTAATACGGTCTCTAGGTGTGCCGTGACAGCTGCGACCACCTCCTTTGGGCCGTCGATTCCCAGAGTGATCGTGTCCGACACCTCGAAGCCGGCGTTTTTACGGGCATTTTGGATCAGCCGGATCAGATCCCGCATCAGACCTTCTTGCAAGAGTTCTGGCGTGAGCGTCGTGTTGAGAGCAGCGAGATATCCTCGCTCCTCGACCGCTGCATAACCTTGTGGGCTCCTTGCGTCAAGCAGAAATGCTTCGGGTTCGAAGGCGTGCTGCTCCCCTTCGAGTTCGATGATTGTCTCTCTGCCCTCGCGAACGTTCTTGGCGATATCTTTGCCCGAGATCTCTGCCAAGGCCTTGCGCAGAACCGGTACGAGCCTGCCCAAGCGCTTGCCGATTCGAGGAAGGTTCGGCTTTACGTCGTATTCCACAAAATCGGTGGCGACGTCGAGGTAGCGTGCTGATTTGACGTTCAATTCCTCCAGTAGATGAGCCTCAAGACGTTTGAGCCCTGCGAGTTCGGGTTCACTCCTGACCCGCACGAGCACCTCGGGTAGCGGTTGCCGGGTCTTGATGCCTGAGGCCGCCCGAGCGCTTCTACCCAGCTCGACGACCCGAACGAGGGCTTTCATATCGCGTATCAGGTCATCATCGATCAGCGCTTCGTCGTACCGTGGCCAGGTCGTGAGATGAACAGACTCGGGTGCTCCTCGGTCGAGACTCCGTACCAGATTTTGATAGAGTTCTTCGCTGACAAAAGGCGCCATGGGAGCCATGAGCTTGCACACGGTTATCAGAACCTCATAGAGGGATGCGTAGGCTGCCGCTTTGTCGGCGTCGTTCGCCGACTTCCAGAAACGGCGCCGGTTGCGACGCACGTACCAGTTGCTGAGTTCATCCACCACGAAATCGCGTATCGTCCGGCTGGCGCTGGTTGGGTCGTACCTCTCTAACGACTCTGTTACGTCCCAAACGAGACGATGAACCTTGGCGATCAACCACCGATCGACATCAGGCCTCTGGTGTACCGGGGGAGAGCGTTTTAGATCCGGGTTATCGAGGTTGGCGTAGAGAACGAAGAAACTATAGGTGTTCCAGAGCGTCATGAAAAAATCGCGAAGCGTTTCCTCAACGAGGTTCTGAGAAAAGCGTTTGGTGCTTTCCGGTGGGGAAGAGCTATAAAGGTACCACCTGAGCGCATCGGCTCCCTGGCTGTCGAGAACGCTCCAGGGATCGACGACATTCCCCTTCGACTTGGACATCTTTTCGCCCTTTTCGTCCACGATATGCCCCAGAACGATGACGTTTTTAAAGGCACTTGTGTCCGTTGCGATGTCGGCGATTGGTCCGGGTGAGCGCTCACCCGAACCGTTGCCGCTGTCGGTGAGGAGCGTGGCGAGCGCGTGAAGGCTGTAAAACCATCCGCGCGTCTGATCGATCGCTTCACAGATGTAGTCGGCTGGAAAGTTGTCCCTGAACGCGCCTCGTACATCTTCGTTACTGGCGTCGCCTAGAAAGTGCCACTGGGCATAGGGCATGGCGCCTGACTCAAACCAGACATCTACTGTGTAAGGGACGCGCTTGAACACTTTGCCCTCTTTGGAAAACGTGATCTCATCGACGTAGGGTCGATGCAACTCCAGGCCGCTCAAATCTCGTTGGGTCAACTCTTCGAGCTCAGACACGCTCCCGACACAGTGTTGCTCGCCATCCTCGCTCACCCAGATGGGGAGTGGTGTGCCCCAGAAACGCTCTCTCGACAGAGCCCAATCGACGTTGTTCTCGAGCCACCGTCCGAAGCGGCCGGTGCGGATGTGATCGGGGTACCAGTTGATCCGATCGTTGTTCGCCAGCAGCTTGTCCTTGACGGCAGTGGTGCGGATGTACCAACTCCGCTTGGCATAACTCAGCAGCGGTGTTCCGTCACGCCAGTTGAACGGGTAGGCGTGCAAGATGGTCGTTTCCCTAAAAAGGAGTCCTCGTTCCATGAGATCTCGTGCGATCGATGGATCGGCATCTTTGAACCACTGTCCCGCATAGGGCCCGTCTCTTTCCGCTCGGTCGAGCGGTTTTACCTCTGGATAGACCAGGCCAGAAAGATCGACTGAGAAGAGGGTTGGGAGGCCGTGTTTTCGACCGAGATCGAGATCCCCATAAGCCGGAGCTAGGTGGACGATACCGGTGCCGTCTTCTAGACTGACGAACTCATCGACGACCACACGCCAACCCTTTTCGATATCCTCACCGGGTTCCACCCTCCCCTTCAGGATGGGGTCGTAGCGGAGGCCCTCGAGAGCACGCCCTTTGAACGTGGCGAGACGTTCAAAAGGCGTTTCGCCGAAGACGTCTTCCAAAAGAGGAGCTGCCAATATGTAGAGGTGGTCGCTCCCTGTCTCGCCGTAGTGGGCTGAAGCCGCAACCAAGGCGTAATCGGCCTCGGCGGAGACGGCGAGGCCGGTATTGGCTGCCAACGTCCAAGGGGTCGTGGTCCAGGCCATCAGGAAGACGGGGCGAGTCTCTTTTGAATCGATAATGCCTCTGTCCAAAAGGCTTTCCCGCTCGACCGGGAACTTCGGGTAGACAGAAGGATCTTCGACGTCTTCTCGGTAGCCGAGCGCAACTTCGTGGGACGCCAGCGTAGTATTGCTGCTCGGGCTGTGCCAGGTGGTCTTGTAATCTTCGACCAAGAGTCCTCTCTTCCAGAGCTCTTTCATCACCCACCAGCACGATTCGATATAGCTGTTTTCAAAGGTAATGTAGGCGTGTTCGAGGTCGAGCCAGAAGCCGATGCGCTCGGTCATCTTGTTCCAGTCTTGAATGTTTTCGAACACCGACTCCCGACACAGCGCGTTGAACTGCTCGATTCCGTAGTCTTCTATCTGTGTCTTGCTCGTGAACCCGAGACGCTTTTCGATGGCGATCTCGACTGGAAGTCCATGTGTATCCCAACCGCCTTTGCGTCCCACGCGGTATCCCTGCATCGTCTTGAAGCGGGGGAACAGATCCTTGTAGGCGCGGCTAATCACATGGTGGACCCCCGGTTTTCCGTTGGCGGTCGGAGGACCTTCATAAAAGGTATAGTTCCCCCGAGGTGCCTCCTTCACAATCGATTTTCCGAAGATATCACGGTTCTGCCAAAATGCGATGATTCGCTGTTCCAAGGCCGGAAATTGTACACCTGCAGGTACTTCTTTAAACATAAAGACCTCGCTTTCAGGACCAAAGAAAAGACCCCAAGCACCGTAACGTGTCGGGGCGCAAGCAGCGCGGTACCACCCAACTCCATCTCCGCCTTTCGGTCGAAGACCTCAGCAACTTCCCCTACGAGAAAGTTTGACGTTGTCACGCACGTCACACGGCCCCGCCTACTCGGACTTGCAAAGTGGACCTTTCGGGGGGCGGCTCGGGGAGGATCTTCCATCTCGACTTGCCGCCGATCTCACACCAACATCGGCTCGCTGGTGGCAGTTTTGAGATGTACTCGTTCCCGTCAACGCCTGTAGGTGATCGGTGGCGGAAGCAGCTTATTTGCGCCACCGTTGCATTTTCGCTTTACATCCTATAGCGAACCTGCATATACTAGGCTAGCAGCGGGTTTTCATTAAGTCAACACGCTGCTTCTCCTCGGTACAAACTTACACCCTTTGCGTCAAGTCAATCCTGGGGAGTATTTTAGGACGTGTGTTCTGCTGAACCGTTCGTTAACATACAAACAATGCCCCTACTCCCTAGAAGTGGTTTGGTAACACAAGCCGTTTGATGGCTGGTAAGTGGTTATCTGTTGGTGCTAGCACTTGAAAAACGCGGGGTGGAGAAGAGATGAGCCCAAAAGCAAAGAGAAAAGGTGCTGACGTGGAAGCTGCCGCTTTGGACAAAGAGGCCGATAAGGCACAAGAAGATACTCCTAAGCGTCCGCCGCGCTCCCGTAAGAAGAGCGCTTCCGATACGGCCTCGGCAGACGCTGCCAAGAGCGAGCAGGACGTATCGAAAGCGAAGCGTCGCACGAAGACTTCAGCGAAACAGGTTGCTGAGGAACGAGCCGAGCCGCAAACGTCCAGGCGATCTGAGTCTACCTCTGCGCCTCAGTCTCGTGCTGAAAAGGATCGACCCGCGTCTACCGAAACGGCTGCTAGTCAAAAATCTGGATCGTCGAGGCCGCGTCGCTCACGGGGCAACCAGCGAAAGCAGAGTCTCAACTACCGGGATTTGCAAGGTAAGATCTTGCCGGAGCTCCATCTGTTGGCCAAAGAGGTGGCGCTCGAAGAATATCGTCAGATGAGCAAGGATGAACTGGTCACGGCGATCCTCGAGCGGAGCACCGAGAGTGAAGGGCTCAAGCTGGTTCGCGGATTCCTTGAGATCTCCTCTGATGGCTACGGCTTCCTTCAAGAGTCCCTATTACAAGAAAACACTCGTTCGGTGATCGTTTCTGCCGGTCTCATCAAACAGTTCAAACTGCGTACCGGGGATTTCATCCTCGGCAAGGCCCGCAAGCCGCGCGATAACGAGCGTTACGGCACGCTGATCCGCGTCGAAGCCGTCAACGGCGTCGAACCCTTTCAGGCCTCCAAGCGCCCTCGTTTCGACGATCTCATCCCTACGTTTCCCGAGACCAGGATCCGGCTGGAGACCTTGCAGAGCGAGCTGTCATCACGGGTCATCGATCTGTTGGCCCCTATCGGCCGGGGGCAGCGCGGTCTCATCGTTGCGCCTCCAAAGGCGGGTAAGACGACCCTCTTGAAAAAGATCGCCAACTCCGTCATCACCAATGAATCCGACATCAAGGTCATCGTCTTGCTGGTCGATGAACGCCCGGAGGAGGTCACCGACTTTCGTGAATCGGTGGACGGTGTCGAGGTCGTTGCGAGTACCTTCGATGAGCCTCCTTCGAACCACATACGTGTGGCGGAGTTCGTTCACGAGCGTTCAAGGCGCATCGTTGAAGATGGCGGTCACGTCATGATCCTCTTGGATTCGATCACGCGTCTAGCTCGTGCCAACAACCTGGTGACGCCGCCGACCGGCCGTACCTTGTCAGGAGGTCTCGACTCGAGCGCCCTTCACTGGCCCAAGCGTTTCTTGGGCGCTGCCAGGAACATTCGTGGTGGTGGTAGCCTGAGTATCCTCGCGACCGCGCTGGTAGAGACCGGTTCGCGAATGGACGACGTGATCTTTGAGGAGTTCAAAGGGACAGGTAACATGGAACTCCACCTCTCACGTCGCCTCGAAGAGCGACGTATCTTCCCGGCTATCGATATTCTCAAGTCTGGGACCCGGCGTGAGGATCTGCTTCTGGACGAGGAGATTCTCGCCAAGATGTGGCTCTTACGCAAGGTTATCAGCGATATGGATCCAGCCGAAGCGATGGAGATGTTGCTCTCCCGTCTGGGCCGGACCAAGACGAATGAGGAGTTTCTTGCCACACTAGGTCAGGGGTAGCTGGCACCATGAACCTATGGCGTGTCGCAAGCGTTTGGGTTCTGTCCTCGCTGCCATCATCCTAGCCGTCACCTGTACGGCATTTGCCGATAAAACCCACACCGTTGCCAAGGGTGATACGCTCTTCGCTCTGGCGAGCCGTTTCGATACCACGGTCGAGCAGATCAAAACGGTCAACGAGCTTCGTAGCGATGTGATCCAGGTCGGACAGGTGCTCAAGGTCCCGGGTGTACTGGAGCGTGTCGGATATACCCGTCACCCGGCGGTTCCCGGCGAGACGCTGGCGTCCTTGGCGAGCCGTTACGAGGTTTCGGTGCAAGCACTTCTCTCTGCCAACCCTGCTTTGGTGGAAGGCTGGCCGCTTGCAGATGTTACGGTATTGATCCCACCGGGTGAGGGGATTTCGGTTCGTCTTTCAGGAGAGGTAAGCTTGCTCTCCTTGGCCCTTACCTATCGAATCGCCCCTGCTGAGTTGGTGGCGGTCAACGGCTTGGCCAACCTGTCGAATACCGAACCCGGCCAATTGATCTTCATCCCGCAAGCCGAAGAGTTGTCGGCTTCGGTCGCACGGCCGAACTTCGACGCCCCACGTGATCTTCACGGTCGGTTGCAGCAGCAGGCGCTCCACCGCAGTTCGATCTTGCTCGCGTCCTTCGAACCGAGCGCAGAGACCTTTGTCTACCCCCTCACCGGCCGCTTGTCTTCGGGCTTCGGTTGGCGCAATATCTCGGTCGGTGGTAATCGGTATCACGCAGGCATCGATCTCGCTGCGCCTCATGGGTCGATCATTCGGGCAGCGAGGGACGGTGTAGTGGTAAGGGCAGCTTGGGTCGGCGCCTACGGTTACGCCGTCTTTTTGGAGCACGGCGATGGGAGTCAGACCCGTTATGCGCATATGAGCCGGATCGACGTGACCCTTGGGGAAGCGCTACGGCAGGGGGATCCGATCGGTTTGGTCGGTAGCACGGGTGCATCGACCGGTCCTCATCTGCACTTTGAACTCAGGTTCGACGGGCGGGCCGTAGACCCACTCCCTTACCTGAATTAGCTTTCGTTGACCCTTTCCCCACCCCCGGCTATACTAAACGTGGTTATTGCGGGTTGGTGGCCGTTTGTCAACCAGCTTCTGCCCATGTCTTAAAAGGAGTTGGTATGTGGGTTTCAACCAAGGCACAGTACGGTATGCGTGCCCTCGTGGAAGTCGCTCTCGGTGGCGACAAGCCGACCAGTCTCAAGAGTGTGGCCGATCGCCAGAATCTGAGCCACCAATATCTCGAGCAGATCTTTTCCGTGTTGCGTCGTGCGGGTGTGGTCGAGTCGGTTCGAGGAGCGCACGGGGGGTATCGCGTTGCACTCTCTCTCGATGAGATAGATGCCCTCTCGGTGGTGGAATTGTTGGAGGGGACCGTTGCACCCGTGACTTGCATAGAAGATGCGGATGCTTGCAATTGGACGGGACAGTGCTCGACTGAGGCATTGTGGCGTCGCGTCGATTCAGCGGTAAGGCAGGTGCTCGGCAAGACCACACTGGCGGATCTTGTTGCCGAGCGTAGACTGCTGCAGCTCGAACCTCTGCCCGAGGCTTTCGCGGGCGTCCGCCAGGCCCAGACGTGACCGTCTATCTCGATTACGCTTCCAGCACGCCGCTCGATCCTCTGGTGCTCGAGGCGATGTTGCCATATCTGACCGAGTTTCATGGCAACCCGTCAAGCGTCCATCGTGCCGGCCAACGCACTCGTCGCGCAGTGGAAAGTGCTCGTGATGCCGTGGCCTGTGCGCTCGGGGCGACATCTTCTGAGATCATCTTTACCTCTGGAGCCACCGAAGCCATCAATCAGGTGTTGCGAGGGATGATGAGCCTGTATCCTGGTGGACACCTGATCACCAGTAATCTCGAGCACGCTGCGGTACTCGCAACAGCCCGGCATCTCGAGGCGCTGGGGCACCCGGTGACCTACCTCTCTCCAAATGCCGTGGGAGAGATCACGCCAGAGATGGTCAGCGAAGCCCTCTTACCCGAAACGGCTCTGGTGGCGTTGATGCTCGTTAACAACGAGACCGGTGTCCGCTCAGATATCGCTGCTATCAGCGAGTCGGTTCACGAGGCAGGAGCTCTCCTTTTCTGTGATGCCGTTCAAGCCTTCGGTTTCGAGGCGGTAACGGTGGACGCGCTCGGAGTGGACCTATTGACTGTGTCGGGTCATAAGGTCTATGGCCCCAAAGGTGTCGGAGCGATCTACGTGCGTTCAGGTCTAGGGCTACCACCTCTCATGTTCGGTGGTAGTCAGGAGCGGGGTCGTCGTCCCGGAACCTATAACACCGCAGCGATCGTAGGTATGGGCGAAGCGGCGTCTTTGGCTGGGCGTCGTTGGACCTCCGATGCCGAAAAAACCGGTGAGTTACGCGATACGTTTGAGGCCGGGCTCGTTTCCTTACCCGGTGTGTCGGTCAACGGAGGGGCGGCGCCGCGGGGTGTCAAACATTCCAACCTCCGCTTCGACGGTGTCGACACGCAAGCGCTACTCATGGCGCTCGATACTTTCGGTATCTGCGCCAGCGGCGGTTCTGCCTGCGCCGCGGGGAGCGTCGAGGCGAGTCACGTCCTTACTGCCATGGGCTTGACAGAACGCGAAGCGAATACCAGCATCCGCTTCTCCTTTGGGAGACAGCTTGAGAGGGTAGATCTAGAGAGGGCCGTCAGCCATATTCGTGAGGCTGTAAAGCGGTGCCGGTCGGTTGGAGTCGGGTTCCGCTGAATGGGAGTCAGGCGCTCTTGCGCCGCTCGGCCTGGTGCATCACTCGGTCGGGATGATCGAGATTGTGCTCGTCGATGATCAGACGAGAGATATCGCTACCCGGTACTTCGTACATGAGGTCCAAAAGGGTCTGTTCCATCACCGATCGTAGACCCCTCGCTCCGGTCTGACGCCGGCTGGCACGTTCTGCCAAGGCTCGAAGCGAAGACTCCGTAAAGTCGAGCTCCACCCCTTCGAGGGCGAAGAGTTGTTGGTACTGCTTGACCAGAGCATTTTTCGGTTTGGTCAAGACGGCGACCAAAGCCTCGATGCTGAGGTTGTTCAACCGCACGTTGATGGCCAGGCGACCGATCAACTCGGGGATCAAACCGAACTTCATGAGGTCTTCGGGTAAGACCTCAGCGCCGAGTACCGGGTCCGGTACGTTGGGCTTGCGGTTCGTCTGGAAACCGATTCGTGAAATATCGATCCGGTTTCGGATGATGTCGTCGATTCCCTCGAAGGCTCCACCGCAGATAAAAAGGATATTGCTGGTATCGACGGGGATCAGTTCCTGGTGAGGGTGTTTTCGCCCTCCCTGAGGTGGTACGTGCGTAATCGTCCCCTCGATCATTTTGAGCAGTGCTTGTTGAACACCCTCCCCAGAAACGTCCCGGGTGATCGAGACCCCTTCGGACTTGCGGGCGATCTTATCGATCTCATCGAGGTAGATAATGCCGCGCTCTGCCGCATCGACATCGTAGTTTGCCGTTTGCAGGAGCCTTAGGATGATGTTCTCCACATCGTCGCCCACATACCCGGCTTCGGTGAGGGTGGTGGCGTCAGCGATTGCGAAGGGGACGTGTAGCAGTCGCGCCAAGGTCTGCGCCAGGAGTGTCTTTCCCGTGCCGCTCGATCCGAGCAGGAGGATGTTCGATTTTTGGAGTTCCGCTCCTGGGTTCTGCAATCTTCGGTAGTGATTGTAGACAGCGACCGCCAGGATTCGTTTGGCTTCGTCCTGCTCGATAACGTATTGATCCAGGTAGGTCTTGATCTCCCGTGGTGTGGGCAATCGTAGTTGAGGGGTGGAAGCGCTGTAGCTGGTTCTGGTCGAATCGAGCACGTCAGCTATACTTTCCACACATTCGCCGCAGATGTGGGTGGCACTGTTTTCTGAGGCGACCAAGTGCCGGACCTCAGCATAGGTCCGGTTGCAGAAGCTGCAGCGTGCTTGAGCCACGCTAGCGATCCTCTGCCAAGCTGGTTTGGAAGCGTGCCGCCTCACGCGGCGAGATCACCTGATCGATGATCCCGTACTCTTTGGCTTCTGCAGGAGACATGAAGTTGTCCCGCTCCATATCGAAGCGCAACTTTTCGCGATCGTGACCGGTGTGTTTTTGGTAGATGCTCTCCATGATATCGCGAAGGCTCAAGATCTCCCGGGCTTGTACCTCGATATCGGGAGTATTACCTCGGAACCCAGCCGAACCTTGATGGATCATGATACGGCTATTTGGGAGCGCCACCCGGTGTCCGGGCTCTCCGGCCATCAAGATAACAGATCCCATCGACATCGCGATTCCGACGCAGTTCGTGTGAACGGGGGCGGAGATATATTGCATCACGTCGTAGATGGCCAGCCCTGCATAGACTTCACCTCCTGGACAGTTGATGAAGAGGTTGATCGGCTGTTCTCTCGATTGGGAGTCGAGCAAGAGGAGCTGAGCTACCACTACGTTGGCGATCTCTGAATTGATCGGCGTGCCGAGGAAGATGATGCGCTCTTTGAGCAGACGGCTGTAGACGTCATAGGTTCTCTCTCCACGACCTGTCTGTTCAATCACATATGGAATCAAAGGCACCGAGAACCCCCTGGTACGGCCTCTGCAATCGAGAGCGCGCGTCGACTCGTCTCTACGAGGTCTGCTTCGCATCGTCGCATACGGTTAGTATCCATGCAACAGAGCCGCTTTGCCGTTAGCAACATTACGAGCTCACGCCCCTTCTGTCTCTTCGGGCCCTTCTTCGGTTGCGGTCTGATCCTGCTCACCGGCCTGGGTGAGCTCCTCGACGGTCTCTTTCAGGGCCCGATCGCGGGCCAACAAAAAGCGATAACTGTTGAGCCAAGCATCTCCGGCTTCTCGCCTGAATCTCGATACGTCTTTCCCCTCTGCAGCGGCGAGCCTTCTGAGTGCGGTTGAAAACTCTTCATCCGAGATGGTGGTCTTTCTCTCCTCCAAGAGCCGCTCGAGCACCAGATCGCGCCGTACTCCGAGGAGGGCGTTTTCATTGAGCTGTTCGTCGAACGCTGCCCGCCCCTCGTCCTCTTCGAGTTTGCTCAGGTAGGCTTCAAGCGTTAGGTTTTGACGTTTGAGATCCCTGCTTAGATCTTCCAGAATCGTCCGTTTGCGCCGGCCGAGGAGGCTTTTCGGGACCTCGAAGTTCGTTTCGGCGACCAATTTTTCGATCAGCTCCTCCCGTTGTTCTTCAAACACCTGCTGATCTAGTTGCGCCTGTAGATCGCTTTTGATTCGCTCGTGCGTCTCCTCCCACGTTTCAAACCCCAGGGTTTGCGCGAACTCATCATCGGGTTCGGGCTTCTCTCTCTCTTTGATATCGGTGATCTTGACGCGCAGTTTGTGGGCCTCGGCTTCTGCTTCCGCTTCTCCCGCTTCTTCGTCTTCCGTACTACCTGGTTCCGCGTCCGGGGCTTGTAGTTCGAGTTCGAACACATCGTCGAGTTCCCGGCCGATGAACTGTTCAGCCACCTCTTCACCGGCCGTTTCGAGATCGACGGGCATCGAGCTGCCAGACTCTCCCTCGTCGTTGACGGTTTCGATCAGGAGGTAATCTCCCGCTGCAGCAGGGCGCTCGACCGGTATCAGGGTGGCATAGTCCCGCTTAAGCCGCTCTACGGTAGAAGAGATCATCTCTTCGGTGACGGCGCGTCTCTCGGTATCGATCACGATTTCATCGATTTTCGGGAGCGTGAAATCGGGATAGAGATCGACCTCTACCTCAAAAACGTAATCGTTCCCTTCTTCAGGCGCTTCGCCACTGAAGTGTGCGTGGACCACAGAGAGCTCGAGCTGGCGTACGGCGTTAGGGTAGTGTTCATCGAGTAGCGCCTCTTTGACTTCCTGACCGAGCGCCTCCTTGCCGATTCGACGCACCAGCACGCCGCGGGGTGCCTTCCCAGGACGAAATCCTGGGATTTTTACCTGGTGGGCCAGTCCGCGGAGCACATCATTATAGGCCTCGTCAACTTCTTGGGCGGGTACGCTGATCCGAATTGTCGCCTGTACCGCCTGTCGATCGATTAGTTGTGCCTCCATGCCATCTCCTTTGTCCGTAGCATCCGGTCACACGCTTGCACAGGACTATTGTAATGCCCACCGACGAAGTTCTGTCATCATCGGGTCCACGGTAGACACACGAGCCCGTGGCTGGGCGGTTAACGAAAAAAAGTGGCAAGCGAACGCTTGCCGGGGGTGGTGCGAGGAATGGGACTTGAACCCATACACCCGAAGGTACTAGATCCTAAGTCTAGCGCGTCTACCAATTCCGCCATCCTCGCTCGGCGAGAGGCGCAGGCCTTTTCAGGCCGGCACCTCCGCTCGTCTGGGGTGGATGATGGGATTTGAACCCACGACCCCCGGAACCACAATCCGGTGCTCTAACCAGCTGAGCTACATCCACCACGCCAGCGCTCCCAAGTGTACCAGACGCGGGGCGCCTCGGTCGGCGCAAAACTACCACCGCGGGCTGGTAGGTGGTGCACCAGGAAGGACTCGAACCCTCGACCTATCGCTTAGAAGGCGACTGCTCTATCCGACTGAGCTACTGGTGCACGTCTGGGGGTGTCTTACGACCCACCCTTCTGGAGCGGGAGACGGGATTCGAACCCGCGACTTACAGCTTGGAAGGCTGTCGCTCTACCAACTGAGCTACTCCCGCAAGTCACCAGCAGAGCTCCTGGCACAACAGTTCCCGGAATCGCCATCGAAACTCCGCAAGTAGGCCTCCACCTCTGGTCGGGGCGGCTGGATTCGAACCAGCGACCCCCTGCTCCCAAAGCAGGTGCGCTACCAGACTGCGCTACGCCCCGATCGACCCCATCTGCTTCGGAGGCCACAAAAGTATACTGGAAAGTTTTCGCTACAGCAACCCCTGCACACACCATTTTACTCTTTCACGAACGCGCGAAATCGCGATCTGGGCACGAGTGCTATGAGGCCATCATCAGCGGAATAGCCTCCGGTCTGCTTCCGGCTACGTGTCCGTAGAGGGTATGGGGCGTAACGTGGTCGACTCTTACTCGGTACAGCCCTAGACGTAGCACCTGCTCTTTCGGCACGAGCACCGTGTGGTTCTGGTCGCTATGACCGACAACGTAATCCCCATCTCTAGCCATATCTTTGAACAAGACACGCACCTCTCTATCGAGAAAGCGCTGATTGCTGGTCTGCGCCCACGCTTTTTGCCGTTCGATCAGCCGCTTGAGGCGTTCGGTCTTGATTTCTCGAGGCATGTCTTCGAAGTGCCTGTGCGACGGAGTTCCGGGCCGAGCGCTGTAGATAAAAGTGAAGGCGTGGTCGAATTGGGCTTCGTCGTAAAGGGAGAGTGTCGCCTCGAAGTCATCGTCGGATTCGCCCGGAAATCCGACGATGATATCGGTCGAAATGACCACGTCATCGATCTTGGCACGTATCTCGTCGACGATCGCCAGGTATCTATCACGCCGGTACTCGCGTGCCATGCGCCTTAGAACGCGGTTGCTGCCAGACTGTACCGGGAGGTGGATATAGTTGCAGATGTTTTGCGTTTCTGCGATGGCATCGACGATATCGGAGCTGAAGTTCATCGGGTGGCTGGTGGTGAACTTGACTCTGGGGATGCCGCTAGATGCGACGAGGCGCAACAGCTCTGCAAACGACGGAAGTCCCGGATCACCGAGGCCGTAGCTGTTGACGTTCTGCCCGAGCAGATAGATCTCTTGTACACCCGCATCGCGCATCGCTTCGACCTCGCGCATGATGATCTCGACCGGGCGTGAAACCTCCGGTCCGCGGGTACTCGGAACGATACAGTAGGTGCAGTGGTGGTTGCAGCCACGCATGATGGTGAGGAAGCCACTCAGAGAGCTGGGGGCGGGTGTGAGATGAGTGTCGAGCCCAGGTTGGAAGTCGAGGCTCGAAAAGGTTTCAGCCCCTTCGTCGAGGCTTCGGATCGCCGGTACGATATCGGTAATGGCCCCCGGGCCGATCAGAATGTCTACCCCGAAACGTCGGGCGAGTTCTTGTCCCTCTTCGAGCTGAGCCAAACATCCCATCAGCGCGATGGTAAGGTCCCTCCCACTTCGCCTCTCTTTACGTAGCTCGCCCAGGAGCGAGTTGACTTTTTCAACGGGTTTGCCGCGAATTGCGCAGGTGTTGAGGATGACGAGATTGGCGTCGGCAGGGCTTTCGACGAGCTGGTGTCCTCCCGCTACCAGTTCCGACTGGATGGTGTGGGTATCGTATTCGTTCATCTGGCACCCGTAGGTGATGACGTGAGCTCTGATCTCGATTCCTCCTCAAGAAGCCTAGCAGCCCTGCTGCCGGCAGAGTATAGCCTTTTGAGGGGTCGCAGGTCTACCGTTTATGTTTCGAAGACGGTGCGTATCTGGTATACCTCGGACGGAGGGGGCTGGTAGGCTCTGCGGTGGATTGCTGCTCTGGAGTTGGTGTGCCGGCGTCGGGGCTGCTGCCGACAGACATTTTTAGGTCGCTGGAAAACGGGGAGAACGAATGAAGCGGAGCGTGTGAGATCGACCTCGGGAATATGGACAGGAAAGAAGACAGGGCCACGGTAACGTTTCGAAGCCGAGTACTTAGGATCATCAGAGCCGTACCCAAAGGTCACGTCGTGACGTATGGCCAGGTGGCCTATCTGGCCGGTTCTCCGAGGGCGGCTCGGCAAGTCGGTACGATTCTCCGCGGGATCAAAGAGGACGAGGATATTCCTTGGCAGCGTGTCGTGAACGCTCGAGGAGAGTTATCCACCTATAAAGTTGCTCTAGGCGAGTTACAACGCGCCTTGTTGGAGAGCGAAGGCATTACCTTTACGGGGCGGGCGATCGATTTGGCCAGGTACCGGTGGCACTTCGACGATGCTGAAGGTTGATGCGTACGGTTCATCCGACGAACAGATCGTATCCCAGGTGATAGACGAGCACTCGTCTTTCTATGGTGCGAGATAGGAGACCTACCTGAATCTTGACCCGCAGGTAGTAACCGCCGTGTTCTCGTAGATTCCGTGCCATCAAACCCAACGAGGGGATCAGCCAGGCGAACAGGGCGAGGAATGAAGCCGTTATTTCGGCACCGATATCGTGGTGGGAGGTGATGGGGAAGGGGGCGATGAAGTTCTCTCGTAACACGTACTCTCGACGGCCCTTCAAAGGTCGGCCGACAGGCAGTTCGTGGCAAGCGATCCGATGCACCTTTCTGGTGGAGGGTTGATCGCTCCCGGGGCGTTCGAAGTAGCGATCGATCAAGCACATGCTGATTCGTATGCGTTCGATCCTGCGGTACGGTACCAACTTGATTGCGGCACCAAACCGTTTTCCCGTGGCCGCCTTTTCGGGCACTTCGAGTTCGATCTGGTTGAACCAGCGGTCCCAAATCACCGCCACTACGTTGTCGGCGGCTGAGAGGTAGGCTGCGAGCATCTCGAGTATCAAAAAGGGGGCGCCGATACCTAGCGTCTCGCGCCAGGCCGGTTTCGAGAGGAGCGCCAGGCCTACGAAGCCGAGACCGGCCCATACGCAAAAGAGCAGAAACCGTGGATGGTGGGTGAAACGTGGGGGGTGGGGGATATCGATGAGAGGATCCTCGATATGGCGCCTTGCCAACCCGCACAGGTCGCAGGTGACCCGGATCTCTGAGTTGGTGTGGTCACACGAGGTACAGTGCCAATATGCCAACACGGCATCGTTGCCATACATCATCTTCGCCTGAAGTGTAGGGGGGAAATGGTAACCTATTCTGGGAGAAAGTTCGTATTATGCCAACGATGAGAGACAGCTCACTGGTCGAGCTAGCCAGCGATCTCATACGGATTCCGAGCCCCTCAGGGCGTGAAGAGGAGGTGGCGCGCCGCTTGCTCGAGGCCTTCGTGCAGCTCGGTTTCGACGAGTCCTATATCGATGCGGCAGGTAATGCCATCGGCGTACTCGACCGTGGTCCAGGTCCGGTGGTCGTCTTCAACGGGCACATCGATACGGTCCCGTTCGGCGATGAATCCCTCTGGCCATACCCTCCCCTCGGTGGCGTTGTGGCGGATAGCCGACTCTGGGGGCGAGGTGCGTGCGATATGAAGAGCGCGATCGCCTGTATGGCCTTCGCCGCTCGCGACGCGGCCGAGGTGGGCTTTTCGGGAACTCTAATGGTAACGGCCGTGGTTCAGGAAGAGGTAGGGGGTCTTGGTGCCCGACATCTATCGCAAACGCTCAAGCCCGATCTCTTCATCCTCGGCGAGCCGAGTGAGTTGAAACTGATGCTCGGTCATCGCGGTCGGGTCGAGGTCGAGGTCGGTTTTCCGGGGCGGATTGCCCACGCGGCCAAATCAGAGTTGGGCGACAACGCCCTTTATCATGTGGCGCGGTTTCTCACCGGACTCGAGAAACTCGATCTGCCGAAGGGGGGGTGGTTGAAAGCCTCTACCGTGACGCCGACAAACCTGAGGAGCTTTCCCGAGGAGAGCGCCAACGTGGTTCCTGGAGCGGCCCGTCTCACAGTCGACTACCGTAATATTTTCGGAGACGAGCCCGAAGCGATCCTCACCCGGCTCGAGAAACTGGCGCCAGAGGCGGAGTTTCAGATACCCGTTGAACAGGCTGTGAGCGAGTCGGGCGGAGTGCGCCTTAGCTTCCCTCGGATCAATCCACCCTATCTCCTTGCCGAGGATCATCCGGCGGTCGAGAAGGCGAGGAAGGTTCTCGCTGAGAAGTTGCCGGCTTCAGGAATCCCCTTTTGCGAAGGTTCGTGGTGGTTTGCCACCGACGCCCCTCACTTGGCACTGTCAGGCGCTCCCGTGATCGGATGTGGTCCTGGTAATCCAGAGCTCGCACACACGACCTCGGAAAACGTACCCTTGGAACATCTACATGTGGCCAGAGGAGCCTATAAGGCTTTGGCGTTGGCCTTTCTGGAGGAACGATGAAGGGTGATACTGTTCTCATCAATGGCGATCGTTGGACCATCGTCGACGTGGCCCCGGCAGCCCCTCTGGGCGAAATGGTGGCGGCGCTTCTGGAAGACGAAGGATTTGTAGTGATGACTCGTGGGCCTGACAACCTTACAGACATCTTTTCGCACCTAGGAACTCACAGCCTCGGTGTGAACTACGTACTCGTCCCAGAGGATCAGGCCGAACGCGCTTTGGCGCTCATCGAAGAGACGGTGACCGATTATCAGGGTCAGGAATTGGATGTTTTGTTGGATGAACTGGCTGAACAAGATGGGCCGAGTGGGCGTGTAGAGGAAGAGAACTGAGGGAGATCTATTTGCGGCATGCTAGCTACCTGTGCGGTGGAGGGCTACCATAGGGTGTATGCGGGTTGGGGTATTGTTATTTCACGCGGTCAGCGAACTCGACGTCGTCGGACCGATCGCGGTGTTGAACGCGGCAAAACGTTTTCTAGAAGATCCCGAAGCCCTCGAGGTATCGACGGTTGCGCGGTCGCGTTTCTCGGTCCAAACGACCGCCGGTCTTACCTTGACGCCTGGCTGGGCTTTCGCTAGCGCCCCCGATTACGAAGTGCTCATCGTGCCTGGTGGTGCGGGGGTGCGAAAAGCGAGTCGGGATAAGGCGGTACAGGCTTTTTTGGATGCCCAGCGCGCCCACCTACAAGTCCTAGCCAGCGTCTCGAGCGGTGCCCTCCTGCTCGGAGATCTCGGTTTCCTGCGCGATCAGAAAGTGACCAGTCACCCCGAGGTGCGTGAGGAACTCGAAGCGTTCGAAGTTGCACTGGTTTCAGACGACCGTCTGGTGATGAATCCTACTGGTATCTGGTGTGCTGGTGGGATGACTGCTGGTATCGATCTCGCTCTGGCGCTTCTGGATTATCGATTCGGACCCGAGTTGGCCGAGAAGGTGGCTGCGTTTATCAGCTATCCTTACCGAGCGGTCGCTTCGTAACGTGGCCTTACGATTCTGTCCCGATAAGAATCCGAGGTGATGAGTAAAGCAGGTATCATCTGGTCATAGACAAAGTCAGTGAGTGAAATATTGTCCTGTAGCCCGTTTCTTGGATGATACCTGCTTACATAATTGGCAACCGCTTTAAACAGTGATCCGTGTTGAGTGGGGGAGAGGGAGAGCGGTAGTGGGAAATGGGTGATCGAGTATGCGTGGGTCCACCTCAAAAGAAAAACGGGGCCTGAGGCGGGTACAACCTTGACCTTCGCAATACCCATAACCCATCACGCATCACCCATCACCAAAGACGTCTTCTCGGCAAGGCTATGAGTACTCGATCTACAGGTGCGGGCCTAGCGGTATGACCTCGAGCCTCTCACCCTCATGTACTGTAGCGTGTGGTGGTAAGACGGCGAGTGCTCTTGCCGTCGCCATCGAGTTGAGTACGCCCGAACTCTGATTCCCGGTGGAGGAGACCATCGGACCCCCAACCTCGTGGGTGAGCACCACTCGCTGAAAGGTCTCTTTGAAACCCGACGCTCGAAAGACCTGGCTAGCGGTCGCCGTGAGTCGTTGTTGGTAGGGTAACGGGCTGAGGCGCCGCAAGAAACCGTCGGTGAACGCCCTTCCCAGGAGCAAGAACCCTACCATGCACGATACAGGGTTTCCCGGAAGACCCAACACCAGACGTTCTCGCCATCGCCCAAACAATACGGGTCCCCCCGGTTTCATGGCGACCTTCCAGAAGAGAACCTCTCCTTGCTCGAAAAGCAGATCCCGAACGAAATCGTACTTACCCATCGAAACGCCACCTGTCGTGAGCAGAAGGTCCAAAGGGCCTGCTCGGTCGAGCGCATTTTCGAGGTGATTCAGATCGTCTTGTACGCTGGGTAACAAGACCGGTAGCGCGCCTGCTCTGTGTACCATCCCGGCGAGTGAATAGGAGTTGGCGTTATAGACCTGACCGAGATAAAGCTCTTCTCCCGGTTCTACCACCTCATCCCCTGTGGAGAGGATTCCGATACGAGGTTTCTCGACCACCTGGAGCTCGGCGTACCCCATAGCCGCCGCAAGGCCTAGTGTGGAAGCGGTAAGTTCCTGCCCGGCCCGGAGATACGTTTCTCCGCATTTCAGGTCTTGGGCTCTCGGTCGGATGTCAGAAGGGCGGGCAGGTCTTCTGATCACAACCGTGTCTTCAGATTCACGCGTCACCTCGACCGGAACGATCGCATCTGCTCCCCGTGGGACGGGTGCACCCGTGTAGATACCGACTGCCTGACCCCGACCGACAAATCCGTCGAAGTGACGGCCGGCAGGGACTTCACCGATCAGTTTCAGGGTGATCGGATGATCTTGGGTAGCGCTCAAGGTATCTCGTTCACGGCAGGCGTAGCCGTCTAAAGCCGAGTTGTCTACGCTAGGATGATCGACCCTGCTCGCTAGATCCTCCGCCAGGATCCTCGCATAACTCTCCGAGATAGCCACCTTCTCGATAGCACCCACGGGTGTCTGTTGTTGGATCGACCTGATCGCTTGTTCGACAGATAGTGGTGAGACCTGCATAACGGCATGGTAACAGCTGCATGGTAGACTCGGTAGCGACTTTCGCTGACTTCTGCTTGTGCTGAAGTCATGCAAGCGGCACAACATCGGAGAAAACGAGCTCTTGCAGAAGCGAATCGCTGCTCAAAAGCCGAGAGTATCGAAGCGGTCGACCGCAGTTTCGAGGAGCTGCTGCACAGATGTGCCACTGTAAAGGAGTGAGATGAGTTACAAGAAGATCGAAGTACCGCAAGGGGATAAGATCGCGTTGGTCGACGGCAAGATTCAAGTGGGCGAGCGTCCCATCATCGCCTTCATCGAAGGCGATGGCACCGGGCCAGATATTTGGCGTGCGTCTCAGCGCGTGCTCGATGCCGCCGTCGAAAAGGCCTACAGCGGGAAGCGGAGTATTGCTTGGATGGAAGTCTACGCTGGGGATAAGGCCAATGCCGTTTACGGCGAAACGGTCTGGTTGCCTCAGGAGACCGAAGATGTGCTGCGCGAGTATCTGATCGGTATCAAAGGGCCCCTGACGACGCCGGTAGGTGGGGGAATTCGTTCGATCAACGTGGCACTGCGGCAACGACTCGATCTCTACGCGTGCGTGCGACCCGTCCAATACTTCGAGGGTGTGCCGAGCCCCGTGCGGAATCCACAAGATGTCAACATGGTGATCTTTCGCGAAAACACCGAAGACATCTATGCCGGGATCGAATATCGCCAGGGGACAGATGAAGCAGAGCGGTTTCTCGGGCTCCTTCAAGCCTCGTTCCCAGAGTCATATGCCAAAATCCGCTTCCCTGATACGGCCGGCATCGGTATCAAACCCGTCTCGATCGAGGGAACGGAACGCCTGGTCAAAGCAGCGATGGACTATGCGATAGACAACGATATGGAGAGCGTCACCCTGGTTCACAAGGGTAACATCATGAAGTTTACCGAGGGCTCTTTCCGAGACTGGGGATACGCACTCGCCAAACGTGAGTACGGAGCCGTGGAGCTCGATGGTGGTCCCTGGTGTACCTTTACAAGCCCAAAAACGGGCCGTACCATAACCGTCAAAGACGTCATCGCTGACGCGATGTTGCAGCAGATCCTCACTCGGCCTGCGGAGTATAGCGTCCTGGCCACGCTCAATCTCAACGGTGACTATATCAGCGATGCGCTCGCTGCACAGGTCGGCGGTATCGGTATTGCGCCCGGCGCCAATATCAACTACCAAACGGGCCATGCAGTGTTCGAAGCGACCCACGGGACTGCACCCAAGTATGCTGGGCAGGACAAGGTCAACCCCTCGAGCGTCATCCTATCGGGTGAGATGATGTTGCGGCATCTCGGTTGGAACGAGGCGGCTGACCTCATCGTCGACTCCATGAGCAAGACGATCAGCCAAAAGCGGGTCACTTACGATTTCCACCGCTTGATGGAGGGCGCGACGCTATTGCGTTGCAGCGAGTTCGGAACCGCTTTGATTGAGAACATGTAGGCTACAAAGAAGCTCGAATTGAATTGGAGAGGCCCCAAAACCTAAACCGTCTTTCGGTGATCTTGGCACTGCCAAGATCAATTGATCAGAGCGAGGTTAAGCAATAGCGTTCAGTAAGCGTGACAAGCGCGCTGAAAGCCGGTTGAGTCGGTAATGAGTGATGAGAGATGCCTCATGAGCATCGCACTATTGAAAGGCTGAACCCAACCTAGCTTCTGTAGCCTTACGTTTGAGGCATTGCCCCAAACTTAAGTTGGAGGTCCTTAGACCCCTTTCACTCCGCGTCCATCCCAACCGGCGTAGGAGTAGAAGCGCCCAGGTGTCCGGTTGGTGAGGTAGTGAACCAGAGGTTCTCTGAGTGGGCGGATGGGAATGATGGTATCGACTTCATCGGCGGGAACGAACCGTGCCTCCACGATAAATCCGTCGGGGTCTCGTGGGTTTAAGAGCCCTTCGTAACTCGCCAGAAATACGAAAGAAACGGCGCGGTCGTTGCGCCGGACATCTTCGACGTGAACAGCATAGGCTAAGTGTTGAATCTCGGTGAGCTGTAGCCCAGTCTCTTCTTTGACCTCCCGGCTGAGTGCGTCAAACGTGGACTCCCCTCGTTCGACCACGCCGCCAGGGAGGGTGTAGCGAACGTTTCCGTATCCTTGCCAGTCGTTGCCTACGAGCAGCACGCGATTTTGTGAATCGAGCAAAATGGCCGCGGCAACGACGAACTCACGCCGTGCCACCGGCTTGTGTTTGGTGCGTCTCGACGCCCGGTGCTGAGGGTGCTGCCATCTCGTCTAGCCGTCGGCTCTGTTCGGCGAGCGTGAGGGCGGTGGTGAACGCTTCGAGGCTACCGAGCATCACTTCAGAGAGGTTGCGCGTCGAGTAACCGATTCGGTGGTCGGTAACACGCGACTGAGGGAAGTTGTACGTCCGTATCTTCTCAGAACGCTCGCCGGTGCCGATCTGAACCAGACGAGCCTCTCTGGCTTCGGCCGCCATTTTTGTTCGCTCCCGCTCCAAAAGCCTGGCCCGCAACACGGTCAACGCCTTCTCTTTGTTTTTGATCTGCGACTTCCCGTCTTGGCAGCTTACCACGATCTCCTCGGTGGTCCCCGCCTTATATGTGATTCGAACTGCGGAGTCGGTGGTGTTGACCGACTGCCCTCCCGGACCACTCGAGCGAAAGACGTCCACCCGGTAATCGTTCGGGGAGAGATTCACATCGACATCTTCCGCCTCGGGTAACACAGCCACGGTGACGGTGCTGGTGTGAATGCGCCCCTGCGTCTCTGTTTGTGGTACCCGTTGAACCCGGTGCACACCGGATTCGAATTTGAACTTGCTGTAGGCGCCCCGCCCGGTGATTTCGAAAGATACCTTGGTGAGTCCGCCGAGGCTGTTGGGGTGCGAGTCGAGGAGTTCTGTTTTGAACCCGAGCGACTCGGCGTACTTGAGGTACATCGAGAGTACTTCCGCAGTGAATAGGGAGGCTTCGTCTCCACCGGCTGCGGCGCGGATTTCGACGACTACGTTTTTGTCGTCGAACGGATCTTTGGGGAGGAGTAATCGCTCGAGCTCAGCCTCCAAGACGAGCTTTTTCGGTTCGAGCACGGCGATCTCTTCGGCAGCCACTTCGCTAAGCTCGCTGTCTTCCAGCAGTTCGGTCGCCTCTTCGAGCCCCGCCAGCACAGACGCGTATTGGCGGTATACATCGATGATGGCCTTCAGTTCGCTGTAGCGCTGCATCGCTTCTCGGTACCGGTTCTGGTCTTTGACCAGCTCAGGATCCCCGAGACGCCCTTCTAGGGCCTCGAATTCAGCTTTGAGGTTTTCGAGTTTCTCAATCATTAGCCTTAGTGTAACGCGAGTCGGCTGTGGGTGCCGAGCGAGTCTGTCTCACTAGCCATTGTCGAGTGCCGAAGTGGCGAGAGACGTCACACCGACCCGGTGTGAAGAACCATTAAGAACCTCCAAATTGAGTTTGGGGCATTGCCCCAAACGGGGGGCGAGTGGAGCGCGTAGCTTGCGTCTCGCGGCCGGCCTCAGGTCCGTTGCCGCAAACAGTACTTGGACGTGCTTGACTCGAGTTTGAGGCAATTGACAAGAACGTAAAGCGAGCGGGGCGAGGTTGGGTCTTGGGGTCGCGTAGCTTGCCTCAAGTGGACGCCAGTGAACTATCGGTGTAGAGAGTACTTGGGCGTGCTTAGGGTAGGTGGTGAAGGGTGCCGGCTCGTACCACGGCCACAGCGAGACCTTTTGGGAGCGTGGCGTTGACGCTCTGTTCGATCAGGTCCAAGATACCGCTCGCTCCGGTGGTCGGCTGAAGACCGATGACAGAATCCCGCAGCGCTTGCCGAAACTGGCTGATTTCCCGGGGGGATATGCCGAGCACCATGACCTGCTCGATACCCTTGACCAACAGCCTGACTGCGTCGTAGGTACTTGCACCCTCGACCGGTACGCGCTCGCGCCCGTAACGCGCCCTCATGATGTTCGCAAAAGACGTGCTTTCGACATAACTCGCGTGGGTTTCGTCGAGAGTATCCACCACCGCAATCGGCATGACCGTAGACCTCAGCTCGCCAACTCGTATCGTTTCGTACCCGATATCGATGCGGGGCGCAAACTCCGAGGATACGTAGATGGGGCCTTCATAACCTCGTTGTCTTAAGCCGCTTACCGCTAAAGCCACGTCCGGCTCGAGACCCCAGACGACCACAGCACCCGGTTGCTTGGTGGCGACCCAGAGCGCTTCGGGTGTCAAGACGGTGACACCCGGACGATAAAGAGCCTCACCGGCGAGATCGACGTGGGCTGTAGCCAAGCTCTCCGATAGAGCATTGCGTACCACTCTGCCGAAGCTATTATCGAGCGTCATGAGACCTACCGAATGCACTCCGGAATTGGCGAGGTGGAGGGCGATGGCGGCCATGATGGTGCGCTCGTCTGCTCGTAGTGAAAAGGTCCAAAACGGCCGTTCGAGGTCGCCTGAGGAGCTGGGCAGGCCGCTCGGTGAGAGCATGAGGACGCCCTGCTGATGGAGGTAGGGGGCGACGAGCCGTGTAGCAGAAAGCGTGGTGCAGCAGATGAGGGCGTGAGCTCCCTCTTCAACGAGTCCGCGCACGATGTCGAGGGTTAGGTCTGGCAGGCTGCGATCGTCGATGATCGATAGCTCTACGTCTAAGCCGTGTATACCGGTGGCTGCGAGCTCTGCCTTGAGCGCTGCAATCGCTGCCTCTTGAGCCATTCCGGCGTCGCTTGCAGATCCGCTCAAAGAGGCGACGATGCCGATGTGAACGGATTGGGCCCAGGCCACACTAGCAGTGATGATGAAGACCAGCGTGGTGATAGCTGCAACGTGGCAATACTTCATGATTTCCTTGTATCTGAAGAAATGGTTAGTGAGGTGAGAAAGGGTCTTGTAAGGCTCTGTGTCAGGCGTGAGTTCTTAGGGTCAGAGAAATTCCGACACGTCGTGTGGGAGCTTTGCGGTGTTGACTTTGTCTGTGGCCGACTACGCTTAGGCCAAGAAAGGCGCCTTGTCTGTTCATGCAGGAGTCGGGGTGCATCATGTTCTACCAAACCGTTACAGAGCGAGGGAATATCCATCTGGCCACAGGTATTCCACCCTAAAGAGGCGTGCCTATCGTACATCGGTACGAGTGTGGATACCTTGAGTTGCACGGCACCGTCATACAGGGTGCTCGACTCAGATCGTGTTGGAGAGGAATCGACAAATGGCTGAAATGATAGCACCGATCGCAGTTGCGACGGGTGGATGGCCAAAAATTGCCAAGTCGCCGACCGACTTGAGAGTACAGCCGAACCTCCTCGATTATGCGGCGACGAGGACCTCGTTTTCCTGGGAAGAAATCCGTCACGAGCTGTCTGGTCTTCCCGGTGGCAAAGGCATCAATATCGCACATGAAGCCGTTGACCGGCACGCCTTGGGGTCGGGAAGCTACCGGTTGGCTCTTCGCTGGCTCAGCAAGAAGGGAGAGGCCAGGGACTTCACCTACGGTGAGTTGCGCGATCAGACATCTCAGTTCGCAAACGTGTTGAGAAGCCTCGGTATCGGAAAGGGCGACCGGGTATTTGCACTCATGGGGCGTATTCCCGAACTCTACGTCACTGCCTTGGGAACCCTCAAGAACACCAGCGTCCTCTCGCCTCTCTTCTCAGCATTTGGACCCGAACCGATCAAGCAACGGCTCACGATCGGTGAGGGTAGGGTCCTGGTGACTACTCCGAATCTATATCGGCGTAAGGTAGCGGTCATTCGCTCGGAACTCCCAAAACTCGAGTACATCATTTTGGTCGGCAAGCCAGGAGAGGCCACCGACGTTCCCGGTACGCTCGATTATCACACCCTGATGGCGCAAGCGCCAGTCGATTTTACGATTCCTGAGACCGATCCGGAAGACATGGCGCTTTTGCACTTTACAAGCGGTACGACCGGGACACCGAAGGGTGCAGTACATGTACACCAGGCTGTGGTCAATCACTACATGACGAGCAAATATGCACTCGATTTGCAGCCCGATGACATTTTCTGGTGTACGGCAGATCCTGGCTGGGTCACCGGTACCTCCTACGGCATCATCTCTCCGCTTCTACACGGCATTACCAACGTGATCGATGAAGCGGAGTTCGATGCCGAGCGCTGGTACGGAATCATTCAAGACCAGCGAGTGAGCGTCTGGTACACAGCCCCCACTGCCGTTCGCATGATGATGAAGATCGGGATCGATGTGGTCAAAGATTTCGATCTTTCGAGCCTCCGCTTCATCGCAAGCGTCGGTGAGCCGCTCAACCCCGAAGCAGTGGTCTGGGGTCAGGAAGCCTTCGGCCTCCCCATTCACGATAACTGGTGGCAGACCGAGACAGGCGGCATCATGATTGCCAACTACGCCGCCATGGACATCAAGCCCGGTTCGATGGGGAAGCCGCTGCCAGGGATTGAGGCGAGCATCGTCAAACGCGAACCAGACGGTAGCGTAGCCGAAATTCTAGCTCCGAATACCGAGGGTGAGCTTGCGCTCAGGCCCGGATGGCCCTCGATGTTCCGGGCCTATCTCAACAACGAAACGCGCTACAACAAGTGTTTCAACGGTGGATGGTACTTTAGTGGGGATCTCGCCAAACGTGATGAGGACGGTTATTTCTGGTTTGTTGGCCGTGCTGACGACGTTATCAAGTCGGCAGGGCACTTGATCGGTCCGTTCGAGGTCGAGAGCGCGCTCATCGAGCACCCGGCCATCGCTGAGGCCGGGGTGATCGGCAAGCCCGATCCTGTGGTTGGGGAGATCGTCAAAGCGTTTGTCTCCCTCAATTCGGGGTTTGAAGGGAGCGAAGACTTGCGGCGCGAACTACAAGGTTTTGCACGCAAGCGCCTCGGCGCAGTGGTAGCACCGAAAGAGATCGAGTTCCAAGACCGGCTACCCAAAACCCGGAGCGGCAAGATCATGCGTCGTTTGCTCAAAGCCAGAGAACTCGGCCTTCCCGAAGGTGATACCTCAACCCTGGAGGACTGAGAATGACGTCTGAAAGAATACAGCACCTCGACCGCGATCACGCTCACTACCTCTTGCATCAGATGTTGCGCGTCCGCCGTTTCGAAGAGAAGTGTGCCGAACTGTACCAGGCCACCAAGATCCGAGGCTTTTTGCACCTCTACATCGGCGAAGAGGCGATCGCCGTGGGTGCCATGGGCGTACTCGAGCCAGACGATGCGGTAGTAGCCACCTATAGAGAGCACGGTCACGCCCTCGTCCGAGGCGTTTCGGGTGGATCGATCATGGCAGAAATGTACGGCAAACAGGAGGGGTGTAGCCGTGGACGCGGTGGCTCGATGCACCTTTTCGATTCCGAAACACGCTTTTATGGGGGCAACGGTATCGTTGGCGGTGGCCTACCCATTGCAGTAGGCCTGGCTCTAGCCGACAAGCTGCAGAACCGTCGCAACGTCACCCTCTGCTTTTTCGGCGAGGGAGCCGTAGCCGAAGGTGAATTTCACGAATCGCTCAACCTAGCCTCGCTCTGGGATCTCCCTGTGGTGTTCTGTTGTGAAAACAACCTCTACGCCATGGGTACAGCGCTCGAGCGTTCCGAGTCGGATACCAATATCGCCATCAAGGCGGCTAGCTACGAGATGCCGGCCTGGACTGTCGATGGGATGAATGTACTCGCCGTGGAAGACGCCGTTCGCAAAGCGGTCGATGCCACCAGGCAAGGTGGAGGGCCTCACTTTCTGGAGTTTCGCACCTACCGCTTCCGCGCGCACAGCATGTTCGACCCTGAACTCTACCGTGACAAAGCCGAGGTGGCGTTTTGGCGCGACCGGGATCCGATCAAGACGTTTACAGAGCTCCTGAAAGAGCAAGAACTCATCGAAGATGGAGAGCTCGTGCAGATCGAGGAGATGGTCGCGGCTGAAGTCGAAGCGGCGGTCGCCTTTGCTGAGGGAGGCACGTGGGAACCCGTAAGCGAGTTGACGCGGTTCGTGTATAGCGATGGGAGCGGCCTATGAACCGGCGTGCTTCATCCGATCTCTGGGGGCGTTCGGTCGCTCTATTCCCCTTTTGTGGGCTATGGCTGCGCTGTGATGACGCAAGCAGCGTTGTGGTAGCCGACCTGCGCCACGATTTGTTGAGGAGGTGACCCGGTGCCGGTAGCGCCTACGTTGGTAAAGACGACATACCGTGAGGCCGTGAGGGCTGCGATGCAAGAGGCACTCGAGCGAGATGATCGCGTGTTTCTCATGGGTGAGGATGTGGGTGCCTACGGCGGCTGTTACGCCGTAAGCCTCGGACTCCTGGAGGAGTTTGGCCCAGAGCGCATTCGCGACACACCCCTCTCGGAATCGGCGTTTGTCGGAGCCGGGATCGGAGCGGCTCTGGCTGGGATGCGCCCAATTGTCGAAGTCATGACCGTCAACTTCAGCCTGTTGGCGCTCGATCAGATCTTGAATAACGCCGCGACGATCCTCCACATGTCTGGCGGGCAGTTTAACGTGCCCTTGGTGATTCGCATGGCGACCGGGGCCGGACGCCAGCTGGCAGCCCAACACTCGCACAGCCTAGAAGGATGGTATGCCCATATTCCGGGTATCAGAGTGCTAACGCCCGCTACCGTCGAAGACGCCCGGGGGATGCTCTGGCCGGCCCTTATGGACCCCGATCCGGTATTGATCTTTGAGAATGCTCTCCTTTACAACCTCGAGGGCGAGATCGCCGAAGATGCTGGACCGGTCTCGATCGATCAAGCGATCGTGCGCCATTCTGGGACGGACATCACCCTCATCACCTATGGGGGATCTCTCGGAAAGACGCTCCAGGCGGCTAAAGAGCTTCAACGTGACGGCATTGGTGCAGAGGTTATCGATCTGCGGACGCTACGGCCGCTCGATATGGGGACGGTTCTCGCTTCGGTCAGAAAGACGAACCGGGCGCTCATTGTCGACGAAGGTTGGCGAAGCGGCGGCATTTCTGCAGAGATCACCACCCGGCTGGTCGAGGAGGCCTTTTACGATCTCGATGCACCCGTAGCCCGCGTGTGTAGCGAAGAGGTACCCATACCCTACGCCAAACATATGGAGGAGGCAGCGATCCCGCAGGTCCCGAAAATCGTAGCCGCAGCCAGAGAGGTTATGGGATTCGATGAATGATTTTGTGATGCCCTCGCTCGGCGCCGATATGGACGATGGTCGCCTGCTCGAGTGGTATGTCAAACCTGGAGATGCGGTAAAACGGGGTGATATCGTCGCTCTGGTCGATACCGATAAGGCTGCGATCGAGATCGAAATTTTCGAAGACGGCGTGGTCAGCGAGCTATTGGTGCCAGAAGGGGAGAAGGTCCCTGTCGGAACGCCGCTCGCTCGTATCGGTGGTTCTGGAGAGGGTGCAGCGGGAGGGATGGCGGCGACTCTCCCAGAGACCCCTCCCGCAGTCGCTCCCGAAACGGTCATCGAAACCGTTGGTAAACCCGTGCCTCCCGAGGTACCGGTTACACAGGCTGTCTCGAGCGTTCACGCCACGCCGGCAGCGCGGCGCCATGCCCAGGAGCGAGGCGTGGAGCTCAGTGATGTCTCCGGAACGGGACGCCACGGTACCGTGACCAAAGCCGATGTCGAAGCGGTCGCAAAAGAGCTCGAGGCTACCCTACCAGCAGAGCCTGAACCCCAACCGAAACCGAGTCGCAAGCGGATCTCTCCACTGGCACGACGCCTCGTAAAAGAGCTCGGCCTCGACCTCGCCACCATCGAGGGTACCGGTCCGGGTGGCACCGTGACCAAAGCCGATCTCGAGAGGGCGGCTGTACCCGCGGTTCCCAAACCGGAGCCAAAGCCGGCCGCAACGAGAGTCGAGCCCGTGAAGGCTGAAAGCTCTCCCAGAGAGCAAAAACAGGCTGCCATGCGTCGCGCTATTGGCGCTGCCATGGCGAAGTCGAAGCGAGAGATCCCTCACTACTACTTGAGCAACCGGATCGATGTGAGCCGGTCTCTGAGCTGGCTCGAAGAAGAGAACCTCGAGCGTCCGATCACCAACCGGTTGGTCCCTGCAGTTCTCTTGCTCAAAGCCACGGCTCTGGCCATTCGTGAGGTTCCGGAGATGAACGGCTTTTGGCTCGACGGTGGTTTCAAGCCCTCTGAGGATATTCATCTGGGCATGGGCATCTCCTTGCGTGGCGGGGGTTTAATCGCCCCAGCGATCCACAACGCCGACCAAAAAGATCTCGATGAGCTGATGGCCGATCTTCGTGATCTGGTCAAGCGGAGCCGCAGCGGCGGCTTGAAAAGCTCTGAAATGACCGATGCAACCGTCACCGTGACCAACATGGGCGATCTCGGAGTGGACCTCGTCTACGGTGTGATCTATCCACCACAGGTTGCCCTGATCGGGTTTGGCAAGATCACCGATCAGCCCTGGGTGGAGAACGGTATGATCGGAGCGCGCCCCATTCTCACCGTAACTCTGGCAGCCGATCACCGAGCCAGTGACGGTCACCGTGGAGGGATCTTTCTCACCACGATAGCCAAGGTTCTGCAAGACCCGGAGGCGTTATGACAGAGAACCAGATCAAAGACACCGTGTTCACGGCCCTAAAAGACGTTGCTCCTGAGGCAGATCCCAGCTCGATCGATCCCGACGAAAACATCCAAGATGAGCTCGACATCGACTCGATCGACTACCTGAATTTTATGATGGGTCTGCACGAGAAGACAGGGGTCGACGTACCGGAGAGGGACTACGCCAAACTCGCCACCATAAATAGCGCCGTCTCCTACCTTGTTGCGAGGGTCGGCTGAAGCGTTGTGATAGGTAGAGCCCGGGTAGCTGCCGACGTCGTCTTCGCGACAGACGATAGCGGCTTGCTGCGGCGGTGTCCCGGGCCTCTCGGAAGGAGATGTGGATGGCGTTGCAAACCTTGGAGGTTTCGGAACTCGGTGAGATTCTAGCAGCCCTTGCGCAGCGTGGGTATCGTCTGCTCGCTCCGACCATCAGGGATGGGGCCATCGTCTACGACGAAATCGACTCCCACCAGGACTTGCCCATCGGTTGGACAGATGAGCAAGAGGCCGGGTCCTACCGGTTGCTTCGTCGCGAGGACGAGGCCGTATTCGGTTACGTAGTGGGACCCCATTCGTGGAAGCGTTACTTGCACCCGCCGGCCCTCACCTTGTGGCGGGCGGAACGTAGCGAGGAACAGGGATTCACCATCAATGAGGAGAGAGCCGAGGCCGATAAGGTCGCCTTCATCGGAGTTCGCGCTTGTGAACTGCACGCCATCGGGATCCAAGACCGCGTCTTTTTACAAGGTGAGCACGTAGATTCTCACTATCGGGCACGTCGCGAAAACGCCTTTGTGCTGGCTGTGAACTGCTCTCAGGCGGGGGGTACCTGCTTTTGCGTCTCGATGAATACCGGTCCCAAGGTGAACGAAGGGTTCGATCTCTCTCTGACCGAGGTTCTCGTTGAGAACCGCCACTTCTTTACGGTGGAGGTGGGGAGTGATCTCGGTGCCGAGGTACTCGATGAGGTTGCGAGCCGAGAGGCGACCGCGGCAGAATGTCAGGAGGCGGACAGGTCTGTTCAAAACGCCGTCGAGCAGATGGGCCGGTCGCTCGACACGGAGGGCTTGAAAGAGCTCCTGTACGACAATTTGGAGCACCCACGCTGGCTCGAGGTGGCAGATCGATGTCTAACCTGTGGCAACTGCACGATGGTCTGTCCAACCTGCTTTTGCACTACGGTAGAGGACGTAACCGACCTAGGCGGCGAGTCTGCTGAGCGGCGCAGGCTGTGGGACTCTTGTTTCACGACCGAGTTCAGCTACCTGCATGTCAGGCCGCGCGTGACGATCTCCTTGCCTCTTACCCTATCACCTGGTGGCAGCGTTCGGTCTTCGTCTGCTTCGCGCTACCGTCAGTGGCTGACCCACAAATTCGGTACCTGGTTCGATCAGTTCGGAACCTCGGGTTGTGTCGGCTGCGGCCGGTGCATCACGTGGTGTCCGGTGGGCATCGATGTCGTCGAAGAGTTGAATGCGATCCGCCACACGCCTGGATCAGGCGCGAGCGAAAGGGGCGAGTAGATGGTGACGCGCGATTTGAGTCGTAGCTTGGCGCAACACGCCTTTTTCAGGGGCATGGACGAGAAGCATCTGGTGTTCCTTGCCGGCTGTGCCAAGAATGTCCTCTTTGATCAGGGGACCTTTATCTTTCGTGAGGGAGAAAAGGCTGGGGTCTTCTATCTGTTACGTTACGGCCAAGTGGCTTTAGAAGTCCACGGGCCGAGAAAGGGCCAGATACGTTTTCAGAGCCTCCATGAAGACGATGTTTTGGGCTGGTCTTGGTTGTTCCCACCCTATACCTGGCACTTCGATGCACGCGCGCTATCGCTGGTGCGGGCGTTCGCATTCGACGGCGTATGTGTGCGCGAAAAGTGCGACGCCGACCACGAGCTCGGCTACCAACTGATGAGCCGCTTCGCCGAAGTCATGGTTGGGCGCCTCCAAGCGGCCCGCTTGCAGTGTCTGGATCTTTATGGCGCTCCCGCCTAACCCTGCATTTACTGCACCTCACGTGAACGACCCGATGGTGCCCCAACCGTATCGAATCGCAGGTAGGCGCGAGGAGAACTACGATACGTTTACGCTAGAGCTCGTCCCGCTCGGCGATGAGGAACCGCACGGATTCCGACCGGGGCAGTTCAACATGCTCTATCTCTTCGGGATCGGTGAGGTCCCCATATCGATCAGCGGAGATCCGGCGCGGCCAGAGCTGCTCGCTCACACCGTACGTGCTCTCGGCACCGTGACCACTGCTATGAAGGAGCTCAAAGTCGGTGATGTCGTGGGTCTTCGCGGTCCTTACGGCAGTTCTTGGCCGTTTGAGGCGTTACAACGACAAGACGTGATCATCGTAGCTGGTGGTATCGGTTTGGCCCCACTGCGACCGCTGATTCACCACCTATTGTCAGAGCGCCGGCGTTATGGGAGGTTGGTTCTCCTCTACGGTGCCAGGACACCGGGAGATCTGCTCTTTCAAAAACAGTTGGCCAAGTGGGATGAGAAGACGGCTCTCGAGGTCCACCTTACCGTGGATAGGGGCACGGTAGCCTGGCGGGGAAATGTCGGGGTGGTGACCACGCTCATCCCGCGTGTTCAGTTCGATGTATCGCACGCCAGCGCGGTGATTTGCGGTCCCGAGATCATGATGCGCTACTCTGCTCTCGAGTTGGAAAAAAGGGGGATGGCCCGAGATCAGATCTACGTGTCTCAGGAGCGGAACATGAAGTGTGCTGTGGGGTTTTGCGGACATTGCCAGTTCGGTCCACATTTCGTATGCAAAGACGGCCCCGTCTTCCCCTTCAGTCTGGTTGCACCGCTCATGAAAGTGAGGGAGGTCTAAGATGGCGCGTTCGAAAAAGCCCAAGCTCGCCGTCTGGAAGTTCGCCTCGTGCGACGGGTGCCAGTTGACGCTGCTCGACTGCGAGGACGAACTCCTCCCCCTTTCGGAAAAGATCGAGATCGCCTATTTTCTCGAAGCGACCCGGGCGACCGTCAAGGGCCCCTTCGATCTCTCGTTGGTCGAGGGGTCGATCACCACCCCACACGACGTCGAGCGCATCAAGAAGATCCGGGACGAATCCGAAGCTCTGATCACTATTGGCGCCTGCGCGACCTCCGGGGGGATTCAAGCGTTGCGCAATTTCAAGGACGTAGCCGATTTTGTGGACCTCGTCTATGCTCGCCCAGACTACATCGATACGCTCGAGACCTCGACACCGATCAGCGATCACGTCGCTGTCGACTTCGAATTGCGTGGTTGCCCCATCGACAAGGGGCAGCTTCTCGAGGTAGTCAACGCTTTTTTGAACGGCCGAAAGCCGAACGTGTCGCCTTATAGCGTCTGCATGGAGTGTAAACGAAGGGGTGCCGTCTGCGTGATGGTGGCGGGTCGAACCCCTTGCCTGGGCCCTGTGACCCAGGCCGGCTGTGGGGCGCTGTGCCCGTCCTTTGCGCGCGGGTGCTTCGGGTGTTTCGGGCCGATGGAGAGCCCGAACGCCGGCTCGCTGTCCGCGTGGTGGTTGGAACGCTTGGGTGCGAGCGAAGAGGATGTGTTGCGGGCGCTTAGAACCTTCAACACCAACGCCACGGCATTTCGCGAAGAGAGTGAAGTGCATGATGTCTGAGGGAAACGTCAAGAACCGCACCATCAAGGTCGACGCCCTGGCACGGGTTGAAGGTGAAGGTGCTCTTTATGTGAAGGTCAGCGGCGGAGTCGTCAAGGATGTGAGGCTGGATATCTACGAACCGCCGCGCTTCTTCGAGGCCTTTTTGCGCGGCCGCTCTCATAAAGAGCCGCCCGATATCACCGCCCGCATCTGCGGAATCTGTCCGGTGGCCTACCAGATCAGTTCCTGCAACGCCATCGAAGATGCCTGTGGTGTGAAAGTCGACGGCCAGCTACGCAGGTTACGTAGGCTCCTTTACTGTGGAGAGTGGATCCAGAGCCACGCCTTACACGTCTACATGCTTCACGCCCCGGATTTCTTCGGGTACCAAGATGCCTTGCAGCTCGCCAAGGACCACCCAGAGATCGTCAAGCGCGGCTTGGAGCTCAAAAAGACCGGTAACGAGCTCATGGAAGTTGTCGGCGGCCGTGCGGTGCATCCGATCAACGTCCGCGTGGGTGGTTTCTACCGCGTGCCGACCGAGAGTCAACTTTCTGGTTTGAGGGATCGACTGGCGCGCGCATTAGAGGCCTCTTTGGAAACGGTTCGATGGGTGGCCGGGTTCGATTTTCCCGACTTCACCCAGGACTATGAGTTCGTGGCACTACGGCATCCGGAAGAGTATGCGATCGAAGATGGGATCTTGGTATCTGATCGCGGCCTGTCGATCGAGGCTGCGGAGTTCGAATCTCATGTCGAAGAAGAGCACGTCGCCCACAGCAACGCCCTGCACGCCCGCATCAAGGAACGGGGCGCATACTTCGTCGGCCCGCAAGCCCGCTACAGCCTCAACTTCGACCAGCTCTCTCCGCTTGCGCAGCAAAGCGCGCGCGATGCGGGCCTGGGTTCGAGTTGCCGCAATCCCTTCATGAGCATCGTGGTGCGTTCTGTCGAACTCGTCTAGGCCTGTGAGGAGGCGTTGCGGATCAGCGACGCCTATGAGCCGCCGGAGCAACCCTTCGTGAAGGTCGAGCCCCAGGCGGGTACCGGTTTCGGTTGGAGCGAGGCGCCGCGAGGTATGCTCTACCACCGCTACACCTTGGACGCCGAGGGTACGATTCTGGACGCGAATATCATACCACCCACCTCACAGAATCAGAAGAGCGTCGAGAGCGATTTGCGCGCCTTTGTCGCCAAGAACGTCGACTTGCCAGCGGCCGAGTTGCAGTGGCAGTGTGAACAGGCGATACGCAACTACGACCCGTGTATCTCATGCGCAACCCACTTTCTCGATCTTCATATCGAACGGGATTGACAGATTTTTCGACCCGTCAGACCTAAAGTGGTTGCCATAGTTATGTAAGCAGGCATCATCCAAGAAACAGGCTACAGAACAGAACTTCACCCGCTGACTTTGTCCATGACCAGATGATACCTGCTTTAATCAGACCAACGAGATGGAGAGTATGAAGTACGAAAGATGGAAAGGCCCGGAAAGCGGGCAGGCTTGTGCGATCGCCCCACGGGATGTGATCTGAAGGGTGAGAAGTGAACATCGAAAGGGGAGAGTGCTTGTCATCGGACTAGGGAACCGTCTCCGTGGGGATGACGGGTTCGGTCCGGAGTTCCTATCCAGGCTCGAGCGCAAACCGCCCGAGGGGGTCGAACTCATAAGCTATGAGGGTGATCCGGTCGGTTTGATCGATATCTGGAGTGATGCTCAGCTCGTCGTTCTCATAGACGCAACTCGTTCAACTGAGGTTCCTGGAACCGTACGACGCTTCGATGTACATCGAGATCCGCTCCCAGCTGGACCGTTTGCCACTTCCTCCCACCTCGTCGGCCTGGCGACCGTCATCGAGCTGGCACGTACACTCGACAAGCTTGCCCCCACTTTCATCGTTTTGGGTGTGGAAGGGGAGTGTTTCGAACTCGGTCGAGGATTGTCGCCGGAGCTCGAAGGGGCTCTGGTGCGCCTCGAAGTATCGGTGCGCGAGATCGTAGGGATTCACCTCAAAGAGGCTGGTGCATGAAATAAGGGGTCTGGCACGGCCACACCTACGCGTTGGAACTCGCATTGGGGATGGACCGGGGAACCCGAACGATAGACGGCCTATTCCCGTGCCCGAGTTTACAAGTTGCTCAGGAGCCCGGTCTTGCTGCCACGGGGCTTGGGGTCTCGACGGTCAGACGTCCCCCCTCGCGAAGCGACAAGATGCTAATGAACGCCTGGAGAAGATCGGTGATGGTAATCATGCCGACGATGTCACCATCTTCTACTACGGGCAACCCAGAGATCTTATGCTCCTCCATCATGAGCGCAGCGACTTCGATGGGGTCGTCAGGGCTTACCGTATAGACCGGTGTGTGCATGATGTCTCTGATCGTTAGCTTGCTGAGTAGGTAGTTGAGTTCGAACACCGATAGAGAGGTCGCCTTCGAAGGCGCTGCGTCCTTGAGATCGCGATCGGTGACGATGCCGACCAAGACGCCCTTGTCGACGACCGGTAGCC
This sequence comes from Trueperaceae bacterium, assembly GCA_020354625.1. Lineage (GTDB taxonomy): Bacteria > Deinococcota > Deinococci > Deinococcales > Trueperaceae. Next base: position 3,012,402 of record CP070651.1, on the reverse strand, counting down.
GACGAAAGCCGTGAGTACGTAAGAGCCTTTGGGCTTCCAGAATCGAGAAATCGCTCGACACAGTGATCGGGTTGGAGATCATCCAGTCCCCTACGAGCATAGCAATCTCCTTCCTGCAAAGAACCCGGTTCGACAGCGAAAACCAGCGTTGGTGTGCTGCTATCTGGGCACTGGCTCTCCGTGTTTTGCCGCCCAGGATCCTCGCTTCAGCCTACGATGACACCAGGACGGGAGGCATCCACGAGTTTCCCACAGGGGCTGTCGGGCATTTTCCGACACCCGTGGTACCCGTCCCACTATGCCGGATCGGTTTTGCCTGCACGCGAACCCGAGCGGGGCACGTTTGACGCTCCGGGTTGTGGTTTCTTGCGGGATATCGAGTCGTAGGATATTGCCAGTGACACACTTCGCACGCTTGCGCGATCAGCAAAACTTGCCCGCCGTGCCTGGTATGGCGATCGGCGGGAAGGGAGGTACGGTAGCACCAGCGGTAAAAACGAGATACGGAAGTGATTAACCGAAAGGTTTTTACTTGCCGGAACCGTTGTCCCGATCCGAAGACCTATTCAAGGACGCCCCAACGCGTTCGACTCTGTGCTCATGCCAAAAAAACGCCAGCACTACCTAGCACGATAGTAGAAAATCTGTGGTTTCAGCAGTATGAAGAATTTCTCTTATCGATTGAATATGTTGCATCAAATTACTTAATACCCCACTTCAAGGCGCATAAAGTTGCGTATACGAATAACGTATCGAGCGCTGCATCCCAGGGGGGCGTGGCTTCGGTCAGGAGGCGTTCTCGTGTTACACTCACACCATGGCGTGGATAGAGACGCCCCCTATTTCCATTGATCGGTGTAGTGGTTCCAGGTGAGTCTGAGGGAAATCGAGATTCGGATTCTAGGCTCGCTCGTCGAGAAGGAACGTACCACTCCCGAAAATTACCCGCTCTCCACCAACGCGCTGGTCCTCGCCTGCAACCAAAAGACCAATCGGGATCCCGTGACCAGCTATTCGCAAATCGAAATCGAGGAGGCGTTGCGCAATTTGCACGACAAGGGTCTCACCAGCACCGTGCGCGGCGTAGCGGAGCGCGTTTTCAAGCATAGTCATATGCTGCAAGAATCACTCGATATCGGCCAGAAGGAGTTTGCGGTGTTGGCCGTGCTCATGTTGCGTGGTCCACAGACCCCGGGAGAGTTGCGAACACGTACCGAAAGGTACGTGTTCTTTCGTGACATTTCAGAGGTCGAGGCGTCCTTGCAGCGCTTGGAAGGTCATCGACCTCCACTCACCAGAAACCTCGGTCGGGCTCCGGGGCAGAGCCAAGATCGGTGGGTACATACGCTCGGTCCGAGCAGCGATATGCGGCCACGCGTGCGGGCGACGCAGCAAGGTCAGGTGCCCAAGGGGGATGCCGTGGCCGAATTGAGGCATGAGATCGACCAGATGAGAGCTGATATCGATCGCATCATGGATCATCTCGGATTGGACCTAGACAACCCAGTTGGGGAGCCTTAGGACCTGTTGTCGTAGGTTGGACGGTTCTCATGATGAGAAATGCAATGGTTTGAACCCGCCCAAGAGCTTTGAGCGGGTTACGAAACACCTGTTTTACGGCCAAAACGTATCGTAGGTTATACGTTCTTACAGGGTTCTGACAGCTGGGGTAGAAAGTCGATCGGTGCCTTCAAGTTCGTTCTGCCTCGTTCGATCGCGTTCGACCCGGTGATCGAGCGAGGCAACGTGGGTGGCATCGAGTGGTGAAATCGGAGGTCCATCGCAGGCCATCCCCCCATCTGCCTTGCCAGAGGTGACGTCGCAAATAGATAACCGAGAATAGAGTTTCTCTATTTTTCTACACCGGCCGAAGACGCGCTATCGTGCATATGCACGATTGTTTTCAGTCGATTGACCTACAATTGCTGCTAGGGAAGACACGCAAGGCAGACGTTTGTACCCTCCGGATCCGATTTGGAGTTGGGGCATAGGTGCTACTAGAGAGTGAGTGAGTGGCCTTGCAACACCTATTCGGAATCAAGCGTTTGTTCCCGGAACTGTCTCAGGCGAGAGGCGGTTGGATCGTAGGGTTTTTGAGCGTCGTGCTTTTGTCGGCGTGCGGTGGCGAGGCACCTCCGGGTGGGGGCGGAGACGGGGGGCCGCA
>CP070651.1:2995121-3010138 GCA_020354625.1 Trueperaceae bacterium | reverse complement strand
GCGGATTGAGCAGATAGATGCGCTCGATCGGCATGACCATCGACGGCACCTCGAGCACCAGGCCGCGCTTCTCCCGTACCCAGTTCGAGCCGTACCGCTGTGTCTCCTGTTCGGGTTCGTCTCGCGGGGCGTTCCGCAACAACTGTACGAGGGCCTGCTCCGAGACGCGTTCTACAGAACCCTCAGGAACCTCCAACTCGATCAGGGTTCGCTCGCCAAAAAGAGTGGGGTCGATATGAACAAGAGTTTCTAGCACCGCGAGGCTAGGCGACGCCGTGGTGTAGACGATGCGCGTGCCCAAGGTGTTCCAGCGGCCCGCCGCAACGAGCCCGCCACGCCCATCCAACGGATCAGCGCCGGCTTGGCGTGCCCAAAGGGCGCGATGATCGAAGATCCGCCAGACCCGCACCTCAGAACATGCCGTGGGCCAGTTGGTAGAGGGAATTGCGGACCCGCTCGTAGCCGCTGATGCTTGTGAGCGTCTCGAACGGGGTGGCGTTTCCGAGTCCGACGACCGGGGTGTGCAGCCAGCGACGTACCGTAGCCTGGTCGGGAAAGACTTCGCAGGCCGTGTCCATGACGCGCTCGAGCATCTCGAGCTTCAGGCTCTCGGCCGCTTTGAGCACGCCTTCGTCGAAACGGCGGCCGTAGGTCTTCTCGCTCACGCCGAGAAAGGCGGCCATGCCCCGCGTGTCGAGCCCGGCCCGATCGCGAATTCGCTCGGCCACGGCGTAGGTCAGGTGGGTGTAGGCGTTTCGCTCAAGCCCACGATCAGGGCGCGGTATCGCTCTGGTTGTGCTCACGGCTCAACCTCCAAACAACTTGTCCCTATTTTACATCAAGTTGTCCAAAGCCCACCGCGACACTAGAGTTCTGCCAACACCTTCTCGGTGATCTCCAACGTCTCTGCGATGTCTTTCTCGGTGTGCGCAAACGAGATGCTCCCCTGTTTGGTGGCCACCGGGAAATGGAACACGCCCTCATCGAGTAGGGCCTTGCGGTAGCGGACGTCGCGCTCCATGTCGTTGTGCCGGGCGATGTCGAGCCAGTCTCTGGGGGCGTGATCCATGAAGTAGACCACGAAGGCCGAGCCCTGCCGCACTACCGTGGTCGGGTAGTCCTGAGCGGCGAAGAGCTCCTTGAGGCCCTCTTCCATGAGCCGGCCGAGACGGTCGGTGTGACCGTAGATCTCCGCTTCGCGGCTCTTGAGCTTCTTGAGGGTGGCGAGAGTGGCCGCCACCGTGACCGGGTGGCCGTTGTAGGTGCCGGCGATCAGCGCCCGGCGGCTCGGATCGGGGTGGCTGAAGTGCTGCATATAGGCCTTCTTGCCGCCGATCACCCCCATGGGGTAGCCGTTGGCCACGGCCTTGCCGAAGGTCGACAGATCCGGGGTGACGCCACAGAGCGACTGGTAGCCGCCGAGCGCGTGCCGGAAGCCGGTCTTGACCTCGTCGAAGACCAGGAGCGCACCGTACTCGTCACAGAGGCGCCGCAGGCCCGCTAGGTAGCCCGGCTCGGGCTTGACCACGCCGACGTTTTGCAAGATCGGCTCGAGCATCACAGCAGCGATCTCACCGCCGGCGAGCTGCCGCTCCGCCGCTTCCAGGTCGTTGAACTGCACCACGTGGACGTTGCGATTGACCGAAGCGGGAATCCCGGCCGAGATGGGGTTCAGGGGCAAGTTGCCCTCGCTGTCCGGCTGCTGCCTTTCGGGCGGATCCATGAGGTTGAAAGCGACCTCGTCCTCCCAGCCGTTGTAGCCACCTTGCATCAACAAGACACCGTCGCGACCCGTCACAGCCCGGGCCAGCCGCAGAGCGAGCGCGGTGGCCTCCGAGCCGGTGTTGGTCACCTGCACCTGCTCGAGCGTCGGCACGCAGGCGACCAGAAGTTCGGCCAGCTCTGCCTCCCAGGGGGTGGTTCCCGCCCCGAACAGCGAGGCCGAGTCCTTTACGATGTCGATCACCGCTTGGTCGACATCATCATCGGCATGACCCAGGAAGTAGGGGGCGAAGGCGGCGTGATAGTCGGTGTAGCGCTTCCCCTCGATATCCCAGACGTAAGCCCCTTTGGCGCGCACGAAGACGCGCATCGGATCGATCTTGCGGTTGAGCGAAAAGACGCCCCCTGCAATGTATTTTTCGTTCTTCTCCAGGATCTCCTGGGCCGCGGATACCGTCTTGTGAGCCATAACGCCTTCTCCTCACTGCTCAGGGCGGTTCGATACCGGTGATGATACCCTAAACTCCGACGGCCGCAGGACACCTCAGACCCCCTGGCAGCCCAGCAGGTGCCTTCAGCAACCTGTGGCCAATGCTCACGGCGTTCAGGTTAGGATGCGAGCATGACGGAACCCAAACATCTCGGCGTAGTGGCTGCGCCCCACCACCTGGCAAGCGAAACCGGCATAGAGGTCCTCCGGAGAGGGGGTAACGCCTTCGATGCAGCGGTGGCAGTATCCCTGGCCATCGGGGTGGTGCAGCCCTACCACTCCGGCATCGGTGGCGGCTGCTCCGCGACCTACCTGACGGCAGACGGAACCCGCGGCAGCGTCGGGGCCCGCGGCAGCGCCCCGCAGCGCCTGGAACGCTCGATGTTCCTCGGGGCAGACGGCAGCCCAGAGCACCACCTGGCCCACGCCGGAGGTCTGGCCGTGGCGGTCCCGGCGTTGATCCGTGGCCTGCGGGCCCTTCACGACTCGCGCGGCCGGCTGCCGTGGCGCGAGGTCTGCTCGGCTCCAGTCCCGCTGGCACGGGATGGGTTCTACACCGACTTCTACATGCAGAGGGTCTCGAACCGAGCGCCCACGGTCGAAAAGCTCGCACGGTACGCCAAGTCGACGCCCTTTGAACGCCCCCTCTCCGAGGGGGAATACCTGAAACAGCCGCAGTTGGCCGCCACCTTGGAGCTCCTGGCCGATGATCCCGATAGCCTCTACACGGGAGAGATCGGGCAGGCCATCGTCGAGCGCGTTCAGGACTTGGGAGGCGTGCTGTCGAATTCGGACCTGGAGACCTACCGGCCCCAACACCAGGCCCTCCTCGAGGGCAGCTACCGTGGCTGGCAGATCCTGACGCCGGCAGTACCGACGATCGGCGCCCTGCAAGTGATGCTGTCGCTGCAGATCTTAGACCACTTCGCCATCGAGGAACTGACCCCTGGTTCTGCCGAGCACCTCCACCTTGTCGCAGAAGCGCTCAAGCTCTCCTACCGGGCTCGAGCCGGGCTGACGGGCGACGCCGACGCGCTCTCGTTTGCCGATCGGAGGCGCGCGGCAGCGCTTGCCAAAGAGATTACGCTCGAACGCACCACCCCCTTCGCTGCACACCGAAACGCCCTCGACGAAGGGAGCTGCACCAGCCACTTCTGTGTCGCCGACGCCGACGGCAACGTCGTCTCGCAAACCCAGACGGTCCGCAACCACTTCGGCTCCGGGGTGGTGGAGCCGACGAGCGGTATTGTGCTCAACGATATGATCGGCGATTTTAGCTTGGAAGTCGGCGGCGCCACCGACCAAGGGGTACGTTACCGCGACTACAACCTGCTCGAGCCCGGTGCAGAGCCGGCCAGCAGCCAGAGCCCGGTCCTGGCGCTGAATCCCACCACCGGCGATGTGGTGGCCGCAGGAGCAGCCGGCGGTCCCAGGATCGTTAGCGCCACCCTCCAAGCGTTGGTGAACCGCATCGACTTCGGTATGGACCTGCGCGCCTGCGCCGGGGCGGCCCGCGTCCACTGCCACGGGCCCGAGGTCGAAGTCGAACCCCCGCTAGACCGGGCCGTGTCGGGGCGGCTCGAGGCCTTGGGTCACCGCATCCGGCCGGAAGCCGGCATCGCCATCATGCAGATCGTCGAGCGGCAAGGGGGTTCTCTTGCGGGAGCCGCCGATCCGCGAGGTCCCGGGGCGGCGACGGTGCTGATGAGGCGGGGTGAAAGCGTGTACGCGCGGAGTTATGGGTATCAGAGGCTGGTGATGGGTGCAGCAAACGTTCGTATCTGAGCTAGTTTACATCGACTGCTGCTTTTGAAAGAGAGGTGATGAGTAATGGGTAATGGGTGATGAGTGTTTCGAAGTATTGAGGTTCAGCCACTCCAGTGCACGTTACCCACGCATTACCCATTCCGCATTACCCATTACGGTCCTTAAAAACAGGTATCATCCATGTGGATTTAGAAAGGAGTTCACCATGCCCAGAAAAACCGTTCAGCCTCCAGGAACCAGTTCGAAAGCGCCGCTATCGCTCGCGGTGCGCTCAGGAGATTTTCTCTACCTCTCGGGCCACGTGCCGACCAAAGATGGTCAGGTGGTCACCGGCGGGATCGGCCCACAGACCCACCAGACCTTCAAGAACCTGATCCATACCCTCGAGCACGCCGGCGCGAGCCTCGACGACGTGATCAAGGTCAACGTCTTTTTGACCGACATGAGCGATTTTTCCGGCATGAACGAGGTCTACCGCGAATACCTCCCCACGGATCCCCCGGCGCGTAGCACGGTCGGTACCTCGGCGCTGGCGCTGCCGGGACTGCTGATCGAGATCGAGATGATCGCCTATCTTGGTGATGAGTAATGGGTAATGGGTAATGAGTGGTGTAGCTGCGAACGGTTAGGTTGAACCCCGACCGTTCGCTTTTCTCATCACTCATAACTCATTCCTCATCACCTCTGGACGTCTGCCCAAACGTGACGCTAGGGGGTTTCTTCGTGACACAACAACTAGGCTCCCGCGTCGCCCTCGTGACCGGCGCGGCGCGGGGGATCGGCGCGGCCACGGCCCTGCGGCTGGCAGAAGAAGGTGCACACATCTGTCTCTGCGACCTCGAGGAGGAGGGCGTTCAGCAGGTCGCTGCGGAGATCCGGAAGCTGGGGGTCGAGGCGCTGCCGCTGCGCTGCGACGTGACAGACAAGGGTGAGGTCGAGGTGATGATCGGTAAGATCATCGATCGTTTCGGACGCCTCGATATCCTGATCAATAACGCCGGAGTCATCCGCGACAACCTGCTCTTCAAGATGAGTGATGAGGACTGGGATGCGGTGATGAACGTGCACTTAAAGGGGGCGTTTTTGTGCTCCCGAGCCGCGCAAAAGCAGATGGTGGCCCAGCAGTTCGGCAAGATCGTCAACCTCTCCTCCACCTCGGCGGCGGGCCGGCGCGGCCAGGCCAACTACGCTGCAGCCAAGGCCGGCATCCAGGGCTTCACCCGTACCTTGGCGCTCGAGCTCGGACCGTTCAACATCAACGTGAACGCGGTGGCGCCAGGCTTCATCGACACCGAGATGACCCGCTCGGTAGCTGAGCGGCTCGGTTACGATCCCGACGAGTTTAAACGCTCGAGAGCCGAACAGATCGCCCTTCGGCGTATCGGCCAACCGCGAGACGTCGCCAACGTGGTCTGTTTCCTGTGCAGCGAGGACTCGAGCTATCTAAGCGGGCAAGTCCTCTACGTAAGCGGGGGGCCCGGCCCGCTGGGGTAGAGCTTGTTATCGAAGGGGCATCTTCTCACCGAGGCAGGCAGACATCATGCCCTCGACCGGTAGACCGTCGGCCGTCGAGGCGGTGACCGTGACGGTAGAATCGCTCAAGGGGAAGCCATCAGCGTCGAAGTGAATGAGCAGGTCGGATGTGCCGTCTGCGTTGACGTCCTCGGTAGCGGTGCTAACCGCTGGGCCGAGGGCTTCTGAAGCGAATCCGACGAACGCGATGGTGGTTGGGTCGAGTACGGTCACGTCGAACTCGACCGTGCCCAGAAGCGCCAGCGCGAAGGGGGTGGATCCATCACCGAGGCAACGTTGGCCTTCAGCGAGGATGAGCTCGAGCCGGACAGCTGGCGGTTCTGGGGCAAACTCGAAGGCACCGATGTCGCAGCGGGCCAGCGCATCGCCATCCCCATCTTGCGGCCGGACTACCCTACGCTGATCAAAACCGATCGTCTGGCCAGAAGCGAGGCTGCAGGTTCCGGCATCGATGGCCGGGCTCCCCGGTAACAGGACCATGGATGCGTTGGCACCTCCCACCTCTTGCCAAGTGGCGAGCATCGGGTCGCTCGCGCTGATATCGGTCTCCTGGGTAAGGTTGCAACTGCCGTCGTTGTCGAGGTTATACCCTTGTGAAACGAGCATTCCTTCGAAGTTGAAGCAGTCACCCCCTTTAGCCTGACCGGCGATGAGGCTATTTCGGAAGGTCAACTCGCCATAGAGGTTGTAGACGCCGCCGCCCTCTCCAGCTTCGTTGCCGCTCACGGTGCTGTGTTCGAACGTGAGGCTGCCGTAGATGTTGTAGAGGCCCCCACCGAGTTCGGCGGGATTGTCGCTCACGAAACTGTTGATCAGGTGGGCCGTGCCCTGATTGTAGATGCCGCCACCGAAGAACGCCTGGTTACCGCGAACCGTGCTGCCGATCAGTTTCAGGGTGCCGAGGTTGAAGATGCCGCCGCTCTTGCGGGCGCTGTTGTCACTGATGGTACTGCCTTCGATGATCAAGGTACCGCCATCATTGTAGAGACCCCCGCCGAGTTCGGCGTTATTGCCGCTTACGCGCACGTCGAAGAGCGTCAAGCTGGTGCCGGTACCGAGAAACACGCCACCACCACAGGCGAATCCTTCTAGCGGTCCACACGTCTCGGGTGCCTCGCCTTGCGTGAGGCTGAGCGCGTTGAGGCGCACCTCGGCCTCTCCGCTGAGTTCGAGCAGCCGGCTCTTGCCCGAAGCACTCACGGTAAGCCGGTCGCGACCCGGGCCCTCGAAGGTAAGAGGTTTTTTGATAAGGAGTGAACCGCTCGTCAGGGTGATCGTCTTCGCCGTGGAGAAGGTCGATTCGGTATCGAAGCCGATCACATCTCCCGGATCCGCCTCGCGGATCGCCTGACGGAGCGAACCGGTTCCACTGTCGTTAAGGGTGCGTACCAGACGCGGCACTACCTCGACGAGGAAGCTACGGCTTACCTGGGCGCCACGGGGGTCGGACACGCGGAGCGTAACGGTGGTGCTGGCGGTCGCAGCGGCGTTGGGCACGAAAGTGAGCTCGCAGCGGCCTTGGCTGCAACTGGGTGTGAGCGCCTCGTCGGAGACGACAATCTGGTCGCTGGAAGTGGCCGTGGCGGTGAGCGTATCCCCATCCGGATCATCGACGGTGAATACCACGCTGACGCGGTTTGGGTCGAGGGTGTTCCGGATCACCACCTGGGTACGGGGGGCCGTCTCGAAGCTCGGCACAGCGTTCGCCGGGGGCAAGGTATCCCCGCTCTGACAACCGATCAAGGCTGTCGCAACCGAGATCAAAAGCGCCAACTGACGATAGCGGCGACAAAAAACGCGCCTCACAACAACCTCCGAACATACCCTCCCTACACGCAGCCACATGGAAGCGGCTCGGCACGCGAGGGATCATCTCCCGAGAAGAGAAGGGTAGTGTACAACGACGACCTTGCGGCGTGAGATTCCGAAGCTACCATCCGAAACCGAGCGACCCCAACCTGCTCGTCGAGGCGCCGGCTCAAAACTCGAATTGGAGCTTTTCAAGCTGCTGGCACCGACTCTGCAAGCGCTTCGACATCGGCTGTCGACTCCCAGGGGAGCTCGAGGTCTGCCCGGCCCACGTGGCCGTACACCGCGAGTCTCCGGTAGAGCTGTCCGTCTTGCGCTTGGGCGAGCCGGCGCAGGTCGAAGCGGCGGATGATGCCCCCGAGCCGGAAATCGAATGCTGCGACGAGACGCTCGGCCAGCCGATCGTCTGGCAACCGGCCTGTCCCGAACGACTCCACCCGCACGCTCACGGGTTCGTGTAAACCGATCGAGTAGCTGAGTTGGACCTCGCAGCGCGCGGCGAGACCCGCCGCCACGATGTTCTTGGCGGCGTGCCTAGCGGCGTAGGCGCCGATGCGATCGATCCGGGTCGGGTCTTTGCCACTCAGGGCGGCCTCGCTCTGTCTGGAAAAGCCCCCGTAGGTATCGACGCCGTTTTTGCGTCCGGTCAGCCCGGCGTGTTTGTCGGGGCCTCCTTCCAACATCGGGCCTTCGGGGTTGATGACGATGCGCGTCTTCGGATCGGGTCGCATCGACTGTCCTGCAAAGACGGGCTCGATGACCTGCTCTCGCAGGTCGCGTCGCAGTTGCTCTAAAGGCGTTCCATCCTCGCGTTGGCTGGTCACCAGGGTAATGCCGTCGATACGGACCGGGGTGTGATCTTGGTACTCGATGCCGACCTGGCACTTGCCGTCCGGGGCCAGGTAGCCGAGGGTCTCTTTGCGGCACGCGTCGAGCCGGCGTACCAGCTTGTGAGCCAGCCAGATCGGCAGCGGCATCAGGGGTGGCGTGTGTTCGCAGGCGTAACCGAAGACGGTCACGTTCTCCTTGGCGACCAGCTGCCGCAACTGTTCATCGTCCATACCGGACTCGTCGAGGCGCCGCTCGCCGAGCGGCAAACCGCTCAGGCTCGTCATGATGGCGCAGGTCTTGCCGTTGAAGTTGCCGCTGTCGTAGCCGACGTCGAGGATCACCTCCCTGGCAGCGTTGGGTACGTCGACCGTCGCGTCGGCCACGGCCTTGACCGACACGAACAGGATCCCGGTCGAGACCGCACACTCGGCGATCACCCGCGCCAGAGGATCCTGCCTGAGATAGTGACTGACCAGGGTGTCGCTGATCTGGTCGCAGAGTTTATCCGGGTGTCCCTCAGTGACGGATTCCGAGGTGAAGACGTAGTTGCCGGCCATGATCGACCACCTCTATTCCTGCTGCCCATCGTCTTGCCGACGTGGATGGTGTTCTAAACGATCGCTGCGTTCTACAAGATCTACGCCTGGTAGGTTCTCGTGACCCTGGGTTCTGTTGCGCCTCACGACCTTGAGAATTTCGTTGGTGAAGAGGGGGGCTATGGCCGTCACGCCGGCGATCAACCAATCGACGAACCCCAACCTGGTCACCCCCAGGACGCGTCTCAAGCTCGGGACGAGCGTGGCCAATCCCGTAACGGCCAGGCCGCCACCCACCGAGAGCGGGATGTAGGGGTTTCGGGGCAGGGGAACCTCGTCGAAGATGCTGTGGGGCTCGGAACGGCAGGTGATGGCGTGGAGGAGTTGCGCGGTGGTCAGGGAGGTAAAGCCGACCGTGCTCGCGTGCACACCGCTACCGTAGCGGAGGAGCCCCCACAGGTAGGCGCTCATGGCACTGCTAGTGATCAGCGAGCCCTCGAAAAAGACTTTCCGGAGCTCTTCGCGGGTAAACATGGGCGCCAGGGGATCGCGTGGCGGCCGGTGGAGCACCTCGGGCTCCGGCGGCTCGACACCGAGCGCCAACTCTGGAAACACGTCGGAAACGAGGTTGATCCAGAGAAGTTGCATCGGGTTGAGCGGTTGGCCGAGCCCTGCCGCCGTGGCCGTCACCGTCATCAGGATCTCCGAGGTGTTGCTCGAGAGGATGAAGTGGACGGCCTTTTTGATGTCGTCGTAGATGGTTCGGCCCTGTTCGATCGAAGCGATGATGGTGGTCAACTCGTCGTCGCTGATGACGATAGCCGCGACCTCCTGAGCGACCTCGCTGCCGCTTCGGCCCATGGCGATGCCGATATCGGCCGCCCGGAGCGCCGGGCCGTCGTTCACCCCGTCACCGGTCATGGCCACCACCTGCCCCGAAGCCTGCAGGGCCTTGACGATCTGCAGTTTCTGGGATGGGCTGACGCGGGAAAAGATATCGACGCGCTTCGCCAGGCTGCTGAGCACCTCGGGCGCCATCGTCTCCAAACGGGCGGCGTCTAGGCTCTGCAGTTGCTCGGACGGGTTCAGCTCGATCTCTTTGGCGATCGCGGTCGCGGTGGCGCTCTGATCACCGGTGATCATCACCGTGTGGATCCCAGCACGATGAAACTCGCCCATCAGTTCGGCCATCTGCGCGCGCGGGGGGTCGGCGATCCCAGCCAGACCGATCCAGATCAGGTTGCGACTCTGCTCGGGTACGCCAGTCTCTTCGCCGTAAGCTACCGCCAGGACCCGAAGGGCTCTACCGGCCATTCGCTCGTTCTCGAGGCGGATACGCTCGATATCGCGCTCCTCGAGCGCGCGCACTACCCCGTCCTCGAGGCGATGTGTACAAAGGGGCAACACCTCGACCGGGGTTCCTTTCACCACCAGGAGCGACTCGCCACCCACCGCATCGGTGTGCAGGGTGTCCATGAAGTTGCGCTGTTCGCTCCGTAGTCGCTTGTGTTTCAACGGGTATCTTCGGCGCAACGCCTGCACGTCGACACCGATCTCGACAGCCGCACGCACCAGCGCCGACTCGGTGGGGGTGCCTCTGAGGGTGACTTCGCCGTTACTGGAATCCAACTCCACCTCGCTGCAGAGCGACGCCATCTCGAAAAGCCGCACCAGCTCGCCGACCATCAGGAAATCGACCACCTGTCCGTGACGGTAGATCATACCGGCGGATACCTCGAAACGCTCCATGCCCACGAAGGCCGAGACGAGCTCCATACGGTTCTGGGTGACGGTGCCGGTCTTGTCCAAACAGACGACTTGAAGCGCACCGAGCGTCTCGACAGCGTTGAGTTTGCGAACGAGCACGTTTTGCTCCCTGAGCTTCCGCATCCCCAAGGCGAGCGTGGTCGTCGCCACCGTCGGCAGGCCCTCCGGAACGGCAGCGACCGCCAACGAGACAGCTGTTTTCAGCATCGGCATAACGCTCCGTCCCCGAGCCAGGCCGAGTCCGAAGACGCCACCGCAAATCACCATCGAGACGACGGCCAGCTGGCCACCGAGCTCCCGGAGTTGCCGCTGCAGCGGCGTCTCCGGTGGACGCACTTCGGCTAATAGACGCTGGATGCGGCCGACTTCGGTCGCGGCGCCGGTCTCGACCACCAAGGCACGAGCCGCGCCACCGGTCACCACGGTGCCGCGGTAGACCATGTTGACGCGGCTGCCGAGGGGCACCTCGGCTTGGCTGAGCGCGGCCGGACGCTTGACCACCGGCACGCTCTCCCCTGTCAACGACGACTCGTCGACCGTCAACTCGTGGGTCCACAAGAGTCGGCCGTCTGCCGGAACATAGGTACCCCGCTCGAGCTCGATCAGGTCGCCCGGGACGAGTTCCTCACCCGGAATCTCGAGCTCGACCCCGTTGCGCAGCACCTTGGCCTTCGGCCGCACCGCACGGCTGAGCCCGGCGATGGTCTTCTCGGCCCACCGCTCGGTGGCGTAACCGATGATGGCGTTGGTGAATACGACCCCGAGGATGATCGCCCCGTCCGCCAGGCCACCGGTGAGCACAGAGAGGCCGGCCGAGGCGCCCAACAGCGCCACCGGCAGGCTCTTGAACTGGTCGAAGAAGATCGCCAATGACGCCCGCGGGCGCGCTTGGGGCAAGAGGTTCGGCCCGAACTCAGCGCGCCTCCCAGGGACGACTTCACCCCGGAGTCCGCTGCTGCTGCAACTCTCCCAGTAACCGAGCGCCTCCTCTTCAGCGAGGAGGTGCCAGGGCTTTTCCGGCAACACCCGCCGGGACCCCGTCGGCAGGTTCCCTTGGAGAATCCGCTCCACCCAGCCCCCGACCCTCTCGATGGGCACGGTTTCATCGAACTCGATCAGCACGTTTCCGGTAACGTCGCTCGCCGAAGTGTAATGAACCCCGACTTGCCCGACCAACTGTTCCTCGAGCCGCTCGCGCAAGGGTGGGTTGCGGCGAAGCCCGGAAACCGAAAAGCGCACCCGGCCGGGAAGGTAGTGGCGTACGGTAAGCCCATGCGTTGGCATCACGGCTTCGCCACCCTCCGGACCAGGACGTCCAAAGGTCTTGCGCTCAAGGTCGAGGCGAGAAGCCATCAGAGAAGACCCTATCCTTACGCCACGAAACGCAACCTCAGCGGCGTTTACGAATTTACGCTAATCGACCCGCCCGATCGCCGCATCCGCGAATCTCCGACAGTGTTTGTGGGAGAAAATCGTACCAGTACAAGCCGTCACTAACCCGATCGCAACCGAGTCGTACCTGGTCATTTCTTGCTTTCTGCGCCCTCTCGACCTCGGATCGTGTCAACCTGCGCACTAAAGACAGGCTTTCTTGTGGTCAAACGATCTGCTGAGCCAGTTTTGTGATGGTATGATGGTGATGTTATGACTATTCGGACACAGGTCACGCTAGACCCTGAATTGCAGCGTCGAGCCAGGCAAAAGGCTGCGGCGATGGGAATCTCTTTTGCAGAATACGTGCGGAGGCTTGTGGCGCGAGACCTCGAGGGACTTGAGCCGGAACCGGTCGACATCAGCGCAGTTTTCAATCTTGGAGACTCGGGCGGATCCGACATCGCCCGAGATAAGGACCGAATGCTCGGCGAGGCGGCGAGCACCGGCAAACGAGCCTGAGTCACCAGCGTGAGTCTTTTTGTCGATAGCTCCGTTTGGTATGCGGCAGCAGATCGTGGCGATCGAAGCCACGATCGCGCCAAGAGTATTCTCTCGAAAGGCGAGAGACTTGTCACCTCCGATCACGTGTTGATCGAGACGTGGTTACTCCTCAGACACCGTATTCACCAGCGTGCGGCGGAACGTTTTTGGGCAGGCTTACGCGCCGGCGTTGCACGCATCGAGACCGTTTCGAGTGCTGATCTGGAGGTCGCCTTTGCACTCGGCGAGACGTTCTCAGATCAGGATTTCTCGATCGTCGATCGCACCTGTTTCGCTCTGATGCAGCGGCTCGGCATTTATCGCGTCGCTTCCTTTGACAATGACTTCGGTATCTTTCGGTTTGGACGTGACCTTCGAAGGGCTTTCGACGTCGTGCGTTAAACGCATTTAAACCATGCGCCTGCAGCTCGTTAGCGGTCAGGTGTTGATTACTCATCATTGATCTGCACGCGACCACAGGTAAACTCAGATCCGTTCTAGGATCACGCCGCTTTCCAACCGTGTTTTCTTGTACCTTACAGAGAGATGAAATTATGGCACTCGACCCCCTCCTTGGAAGTCCTTATGGTTCGGTGAAGAAACCTTTACAGAAGTTTGGAACCACTCGCTACAAACTAAAACTCTTCACCTGTTGGCTCCTCTTGTTGACGGGTCTCGGAACAGCCCTCGCCTACGACGGCTTCAGCCTCGGCATCTTTGGAAGCACTTCGGTCGGCGGCTCGGCGGTATTGAACGCTCGAGCCGTCTACCCGCTTTCCGAGCTGCCGATCCCCGGGGAGCCCCTGCAACTCTCAGTGAGAGCCGATGTGAGCCAAGCGCTCACATCTGGGAGCCTGCCAGCTATCGCAGCCAGCGTCCTTCTGAGCGGCCGCGATCCAATAGACCCAACCATCGAAACCTACCTGGGACTGGGAACCGGTCTATCCTTCGTACCCTCGCCTCTCCAAGGCCCCCTGGTCTCGTTTCAACTCTTCACAGGTGCCAGAGTGCCCTTGGCAGAAAGGCTTCATGGGGTGGTTGAGCTCAACCTCAGCGGCTCGGGTACAGACTTCCTCGCTCCCAGCATCGGCTTGGGGCTTGAGTATCGCCTCGGGGGTTCCCAGTGAGACGCAAGCTCACGGTTCCCTTCGCCATCGCCATCCTACTTACCCTGGTGATGGCAGGCTGCTTCGGTCCGGCCACCCTCATACCGGAACTCATCGTCACGAGCATTACCCCATCAAACGGTTCAAGTTCTGGTGGAGACCGAATCACCCTCACCGGTGAAGCCCTCTTCGAGGTGGTCGGTGGTACTGGCCTCACCGGTCAACTCAGCATCTCTGTCTGCGGTTCACCGCTCCAAGATATCGCCATTGAAGGCGAAGTAAAGACCATCACCTTGCCCCCAGGGGTGACCACCACCATCCGTATCGGCGCTACCTTGACAGGTACGACCTCACCGGCGACATCAGACACCTCTGACGTGGTCGTCACCTTGCCTGATGGTCAGGAGGCTGTACTCGAAGAGGCCTACAGCTGTAACGACGGGCCTATTGCTCTGGGTCGAGAACTGGCGGTCAGCGAAGACCAACCCTTGCTGGTTACCCTCTCAGGCAGCGATCCCGACGACGATCCCCTCACCTTCACCATTACCAGCCAGCCTAGTAACGGCTCGCTCGGAGAGCTTACCACCCTGACAACCGAGAGCACCTCCAATGCCCAAGTGACCTATACTCCCAACCCCAACTTCAACGGCGCTGATAGTTTCAGCTTCACCGTGTCGGACGGCACCGTCACTTCAGAGCCCGCCACCGTCTCGATCACGGTTACCCCTCAAGGGGACGGTCCGGTAGCGAACGAACAGACGCTCAATACCCATGAGGACATACCCCTAGCTATCACTCTTACCGGCTCCGATGTGGACGGCGACAATCTCAGCTTCTCTGTTGCCACCAACCCCACCAACGGCTCACTAAGCGGCACCGCTCCGAACCTGACCTACACCCCCAACGCCGACTTCAACGGCTCGGATGGCTTCACCTTCACGGCATCGGATGGCTCTACAAGCAGCACTCCTGCGATCGTGGATATCACCGTTATTTCTGTCAACGACGCTCCAAGCTTCACAGCCACCAACCCACCGGCAGTCCCCGAAGACGCCGGGACACAGACGGTCAACGCTTGGGCCGTTTTCAACCCAGGCCCCACAGACGAAGCCGGTCAGGGCGTCGTCGGCTACACGGTCACCGATCTCAGCAACCCTACCCTCTTCTCGGTCGCACCGGCGGTCGATACGAACGGGACTCTGAGCTTCACCCCGGCCGCCAATATCAACGGCAGCAGCAGCTTCGACGTCACCGTACAAGACGACGGCGGCACCGCCGACGGTGGAAGCGACACCAGCAGCAGCCAGAGCTTCACCATCACCGTCGACCCGGGACCGGACTCCCCCGCTGCCGGCGACGACGCGGGAACGGGTTTCACGACCGATGAGGACACTCCCTTCACCACCAGCAATGTACTCGCCAACGACACCGACCCGGACGGCGATATTCTCAGCGTCGGTGCCGTCGACACCACCACAACCAAAGGCTTGGTGAGTGATAATGGGGACGGCACCTTCGACTACGACCCCAACGGTCAGTTCG
>CP070651.1:2990142-2995021 GCA_020354625.1 Trueperaceae bacterium | reverse complement strand
CATCGCCATGTCCACGCCCTCATCGATCAACAGCTGTGCAAAAGACTCACCGATCTCACAGGGCTTGTTCCCGATCGTCACGCACGCCTTGTGAAAACCCACGACCACCCAGTCGCCTTCACTCTTTGCCGTACGAATAGTTTCCACAAGCCACTGACGCTCTGCAGAACCGACCTCATAACGGTAGTCGACCCCGTCGATCGGTAAGTCCGGTGCCGTCCCGATGACCGTCACCGGCCCCAGGTCGAAGGCATAGTTGACCCCGTAGCCACCAGGGCCCAGAGCCGAACCCAACCGGTCTGGCATGCAGTCTGTAAAATCGCGAATGAAACCGTCCACGCGGTTATCGTCCTCGTGATTGCCCACAATAAGCTGCATCGGGAACGTATCTCCAAGGTACCAGTGGACCCAATCGCACCACCCCTGCGCCGACAGCTCGTTATACGAAACGTCGCCCAGCAACAAGAAGGCGGCAACGTCCCGCATAGCCAGGTCGTTCAACACCGTGCCCCCACGACTGTCCTTCCCTCCAAAGTCGCCACCGGCTGCAAAGCTGACAGAGCCGACACCCGGTCCGGGATCGCTGTCTGTTACCGTGACCGAAGCTGAAGCGGACTTGCTGCTATCGGCTATGCTGGTCGCTGTAACCGTAAAGTTCCCCGGTGATGCCGGAGCGGTATAGGACACCGAAGCGCCGCTTCCGCTCAGGCTCCCTCCCGTTGCACTCCAGGTCACGCCATCGCCACTATCCCCCTCGACCGTCGCCGTGAAGGTGGTGCTCTCACCGACTTTCAAACCGGCGCCGATGGGACTGATGCGGACGCTTACGATAGGATCTCCCCCGACGCCATCGGTTGCCAGGGCATCGAGGTAGGAGGTACCCCACTCACTGGCTGCTTCGAGGGCAGTCCCCTCACCCCACTCGTTGAAGGTGGCAATGAGCTGCCAGGGTTCGTTCGACGCCACCATGTCGCGCACGTTCTGACGCCAACGCTCCAGATCGCGTGCGAGGCGTGGCGCAGGCTCGTCGGCCCGCCAGAAACCTGCTGCGATGGCGTAGGAGTAGCCCGACTGGTGGTCGGAAGGGACGGCAGGAGAATACTGATGCCAGGAACTCGGTTGATTGGCGCAGTCGCGGTACCCTGAAAAGACTTTGAGGACCAGATACCACTCGCCCGCCGTAGCCTCGGCCCAACGGTCGGCAATCCCACAATCGAAGTCGTCGGCATTGTAGACGAAGAGGACCGGTTTGCCGTCGACATGGGCGTAGACCGGGGATGAAACGTAGTTGGACTTGATGTAGGCGAGGTCGTTCTGCAGCTCGGCCAAGCTCGGGTTGCCAAAGCCTTCCTTTTCGTAGTAAAACGCCCACTTGAGGCTCGAGCCGAGCGCCTGGGTACGGTCGAAAAGCAGAGGGATTCGTTCGCTCTCCTTTTGGGTATCCGGCCCCCACCAAGAAGCGATGCTGACATCGATCTTGGCGTCACCGATAGCCTTGATATGTGCATCGGCCACGGCTTGATCGCTGCTATCGTAGTACCCGAGCGTGGGGTGGTAGAACACATGGCTGCCGTTCACTGTCCAGGTCTCTGGGAACCAGGGATAGTAGAAAATGGCCCGCGCCGGGAGCGTGATGTCGCTCGAGGGGGGTGGGGGTGGGGGCGTAGCGCTCGCAACGGTGACCGAAGCCGTGGCGCTCGCGGAAGTGCCGTCGCTATCTGTGACAGTCAATCTGGCGCTGAACGTCCCTTCGCTTGCATACGCGTGGGTCTGACTCGTCACTGCTCCACAATCGGACACGTCGTAGTCTGTTACGCCATCGTCATCTACATCCAAGGTACAGCTGAGTGTTCCACCGTCTAGGTCGAACACCGTCCAGGAAAAGCTGACCTCCTGACCCGGCTCCACCCCGGTGGGATCGGCAGCAAAGAGGTCGATGCTAGGAGGGTTCCCCCCTACAGGATCTCCACCGTCTGGATCTCCACCATCTGGATCTCCACCGTCGGTACCCCCACTATTGTTACTCGTAAAGGATAGATCTAGTATCTGTTGATCTAATCGTCTCCCCTTCTGACGCACGACTTCGACCGCCATACTGTGTACGCCATCAGGCAAATCCATCGTGTTGAAACCAAACTCGTAAGGGGAACTCTCATCGATCTTGTTCGGGTTACCCGAGCGACCCGGATTATCGAGAAAGAATCGTACTGACGAGGACTTCGGTACACCCTCCACAAAGACCGTCACCATTCCGGATATCGTACTGCCATCGAGCAGCTGTGAATCCGTGGAATTACTACCGCTAATGAAACGGACATTGGTTGTCTTTAACTGGAACACATCCAGGCTGTTACAGCCTGCTATCACCAGAGTGATGAGAACTCCGAGCATCACGATCAGTGACCTGGCCGCTAGCAGGTTGTTGAGGGTCGACGTTTGGCTTACACCACTGATTTTCTTCATCACCTCTCCTAAAAAACACAACTACTCGTCTCCACCCAAGGCGAGGCCTTGGTGCGAGACCCGGAGGATACAGGTGAAGTAAGGTGTCAGCTACTGTCGCGGCCGGTTGCGCCACTAGCTCCACCTGATCTAGGCGCCCAAAATCGGTGATCAGGCTTCCTCGCCTCCGAGGGTCTGGTATGCCAGTACACGTATAGGGTACTGGTACTCAAGGATACTCCTTCGACGATCCCGCAGTCTGTTGAATATCTAAAAGCCGAGTATATCCTTACAACAATCGATCACCTCGGTCTCGACCGGACTCACATCGACCAGCCGGCCCGGGCACCTACTCCCATACATCTCCGGTGGCCAACCCTCAACCCACGGTTCAGTTCTTCATACCGGTTCGAAGGGTCCGGATCTATGCTAGGAGACGTGTATATCCCCCACCTCGGTACACGGGCTCAATTGCTCAGAGCTGGTCTATTGTTGTCGATTCTTCTCACCCTGCTCACCGCCTGCCAGCCCGACGCCATCGTCACGCTGAGCCCCCACAGCGCCAGCCTCGACATCGGCGAGAGCAGGGTGTTCACTGCCCTCGTGTTCGGAGGCGTCTTAGAGCTGCAGTGGGAAACAAGTGGTGGGAGCGTCGCAGGCACGGGTAACACCGTGACCTATCAGGCTCCCGGCATGTCCGGTACCTACGAGCTGACGGTGCGGAGTACCCAAAACCCAGAGGTCAGCGCCAGCGCCACCATCGACGTTCACCCAACGATGAGCCTCATAGCGAGCAGCACCAGTGTGGAGGTCGCCGGAAGCGTGAGCGTCAAAGCCATCGTCGAGGGGACCAGCAATACCGGGATCAGCTGGGACGCGACCGGCGGCAGCCTGAGCAGTTCGGGGAGCGTGGTGAACTGGACGGCTCCAGGGTGTGCCGGCAGCCACCGGATCACCGCCAGCAGCACGGCCGATCCTCACGTCAGGGCCAGCATCGACCTCGAGGTCGTTAGCACAGGGCCCGACTTGTGCCAGCCCAATCCTGGGAGTCTTCTACTCAGCAGCTTCGTCGGTGAGACCGCCACCGGCTCTGTGACCTTACGGAACACCGGTGATCAAGAGCTCAGCTACGCTGTTTCCGCCACCGACACCTTCCTATCAGCAGATCCTGATAGCGGTACCGTATCAGCCGGTGGCAACCAGACCGTGAGCATACGGGCGAACTGCGGCGCCACTGCAGGGAGTCAGAGCGGTGAGCTGACGGTCAGCAGCAACGACTCTAGCGACGGGGAGCACACCGTAGACGTCAAGCTCCTTTGCAGCGTGGACAGCCACTTCTCGATCGACCTCGGCTTTTTGGGTAACGGCACGACCCAAGAACGCAAACTCGTTTTCGAGGGTGCCGCCGCGCGGTGGATGCAGCTGATCACCGGCGATCTTCCCGACAGCGTCTTGACCATACCCGCTGGCCTATGCAGCCCGGGCGCTCCCTCGGTGAGCACTATGGTCGACGACCTGTTGATCCACATCTTCATCGAACCGATCGATGGGGTGGGGGGCATTCTCGGTTCGGCAGGACCGTGCCTGCTGCGAGAGAGGAGCGAGGGTTCGCTTCCCATATACGGCATCATGCGTTTCGACAGTGCTGACCTGTCTCAGCTCGAGGTGAGCGGCCAGCTCGAAGAGGTAATACTCCACGAAATGGGGCACGTGCTCGGCTTCGGCATCCTCTGGGAATATACGGTGCAGAGCGGCCTTCAAGAGGTGGTCGTCTTCGACCTACTCGACTACCAGAGTGCCGACCCGGAAGAGCCGTGCAACAGCGTCGTAAACTTTACGGTCCAGCCTCACTACACAGGAGCAGCGGCACGGAACCCCTACGCGGCTACGGGCGGCTACGGCGATGTCCCGGTCGAGGACGAGTTCGGCCCGGGTACGCAGTGCGGCCACTGGGACGAGCAATCCATGTCGGCAGAGCTCATGACCGGCTTCTTGGAAAAAGGCACCACCCCCTTGAGCGCTATCACCGTCTTCTCACTGGCCGACCTCGGCTACCAGGTCGACGCCTCGGGAGCCGATCCCTACGACCCCTCACCCTGCTGGCCCACCTGCCTACGCACCCGCGACGAAGGCCTGGTGCTCGAAGAGACGCTGCTGCGCCCCATCGGAACCGTCACCGCTCAGGGGGCCTTTCGCCTGTTCGGCATCCCTTGATGACACCCTGACCCTCTGGTAGGCTTGTGGGTTGAAGTTCTCCGGCCCCAGGGCCGATGAGGGGGAGAGAGTGGCGACCACCCACGCAGAACGAATCGAGTTCAAAGCCGAAATCCAGCAGGTCCTGGACATCCTGATCCACTCGCTTTACAGCGAGCGCGAAGTCTTCTTGAGAGAGCTCATCTCCAACGCCTCGGATGCGCTTCACCGCTTCAAGTTGGAG
>CP070651.1:2974857-2990042 GCA_020354625.1 Trueperaceae bacterium | reverse complement strand
GACCTACAGCCTCACTGGTGGCGCCGATCAGGCTCTGTTCTCGATCGACACCAACACGGGGGTGCTGACCTTCAACGCTGCTCCAGATTTCGAAACCCCTGGTGACGTCAACACCGACAACGTCTATGAAGTCCAGGTGAAAGTGGCCGATTCAGCCGGTCTCACCGACGTCCAAGACCTGCAGGTCACGGTCACCAACCTCAACTGTCCTACCATTCAGTTTACCTTCGTTCCCTCATTAGGGAGTTTTGAAGATCTTGAGGGTGAAGTGTGTGATGCAAACCCGTTAGACCATGGAGTGGCTGTGTACATTCAAGTAGATGGGGGCTGGTGGACAAAACCGTTTTTCGATCATCCTTTGACTAGCATCGATGCAGATGGTACGTTTTCTGTCGACATTACCACTGGCGACTTCGATCATCTCGCTACGAAAATTGCCGCCTTCCTTGTTTCCGGCGAATTCTCACCGCCCTTGGCAAGTGGAGAAAACAAAATTCCTCAAGACGTTTTCGATCATGCACTCGCCTACGAAATTGTTGATCGGTCGCGGACCATTGAATGGTCGGGATCTACATGGCAGGTGAAGGCAAGTAACACCTTGGTCGGGCCAGGTCCCAATACCTTCAGCGACCGTGAAGAGGATGTGTACGTGGATGAACAGGGGCGTTTGCACCTAACGATCACCCAACGAGACGGCCGCTGGTGGGCTACCGAGGTAGTCAGCGAAGACGTTCTAGAGTTCGGCACCTACATGTTCCGCCTTGCCAGCGATGTGACCGACTTTCCACCGACAGTGGTCTTGGGTCTATTTACCTGGGATCCGATCGATGAATTCAACCACCGAGAGATCGATATCGAGTTCTCGAAATGGGGCGATGCGGGCAACCCGAATAATGCTCAATATGTGGTGCAGCCATTCACCACGGCCGGCAACATCTTCCGTTTCAACGTCCCGAACCTAGCAGGAGAGGTTGCCACCACGCACTCGTTCGAATGGAACGCTGACCGGGTTCAATTTAGGAGCATAAGCAACCAGCCCGCTGGGAGTGCCGACATCGTCACTGCCTCCTGGAACTACTCTGGTGAAGACGTCCCCCCGGCAGGATCCGGTAACGTGAGGCTGAACCTTTGGCTGCTCGATGGTACTCCCCCTAGTGATCAGCAAAGCGTGGAAGCAATCATCGAAGATTTCACCTTTATCCAAGAGTAGGTCTATTGACGATACTGGATGACCACGCATTGGTCTGATCGGCACATTCGTGCAATTTTCGGTTCGGTAGCTCGCAACGAGGCCGCCAGTGACGTGGATATCCCCATCGACTTCGGCGCCCCACCTCGTTACAACGTAGTACACCTGGAAACGAGATGCCCCCGATATCAAGATTGACCTCTCCTAGACAGCAATGCAAAAATAGGGATGAATAACGATCAAGGGCCAATTCACGTTTAGGAGGGGTCATGTCGAACACCTTGAAGCGAGCCATGGACCGCATTGCGGAAGAAAAACTCGAACGGCGCGAGATACTCCGCCTGATGGGTTTGACGACGATGGCCACCGCAGGGCTGCCGGGCATCTTGCAGTACGCCCGTGCCCAGGACGAGTTGAAAGCAGCGAGTGAGCTCATTGCCGGCAAGAGCGATCTGATGATCGTCCACAACGACCGTGTCGGCGTGATGGAGACCCCACTCGAGCTGCTTCGCGAGCACGCGGTAACGCCGAAGGACATCCTCTATTTGCGCAACAACCAGATCCTCGAGCCCGAGGGGCGTAACCTCGGTGGCGTATCACTCGACGACTGGACGGTCGAGTTGAGTGGGCTGGTCGCCTTTCCGCGTGTGGTAACGGGCGCCATGCTGGCGGCGATGCCGCAGACCGAGGTGGAGATGGTGCTGCAGTGCTCGGGCAACGGCCGCTCCTTCTACGCCAGGGCAGTGCGGACACGCGGCACCCAGTGGGCGCACGGCGGCATGGGCAATGTGACCTTCGGCGGTGTCATGCTGAGAGATGTGCTGGCGAGTTTCGACCCGCCGCTGAACCCTAGACCGGAGGTCGCCTTTATTACGGCCGAGGGCGCAGACGCCCCACCAGAAGGGGCCTCACGCCCCGACTTCGAACACAGCGTCCCCTTGGAGGATGCCCTGAACCGAGGTATGCTGGCGATCACTATGAACGGCGAACCGCTTCCCGGGGCCCACGGCGGCCCGGTGCGGCTGGTCATCCCTGGGTACTACGGCACCATGAACGTCAAATGGGTCTCGACCCTGCGCTTTGAGACAGAAGAGACCAACAACGTCAACCAGATCCCCCGGTACCGCGTTCCCAAGGATCCCATCGAACCAGGGACCCCCATCGACTACACTTTCGACAACAGCACGGCCAACTGGCGCCAGCGGGTCAAGAGCGTCATTTTCGAGCCGCTTAATGGCGCGGAGCTGGCAGCAGGCACGGTGACGGTACGCGGTGTGGCCTGGGGCGGCGACGCCCCGATCACGATGGTGCAGGTATCGGCAGATAACGGTGCCTCCTGGCAGGCGGCGAACCTGCAAACCCCGGGTAGCACCTGGGCCTGGCACCACTTCAGCGCCGAGCTGGAGGTGGCCAGCGGTGAGCAGCGCATCTGGGTGAGGGCAATCGACGAACTCGGCAACTCCCAACCGCTGAACGGCACCGTTCGCTGGAACCCTTCGGGCTACGAGTGGAACGGGGCGGACTACGTAGATGTGGTGATCGGTTGAGGCACGAAAACCGTAAGGTACGGGGGCTCCTCCGGAGGAGCCCCCGCACCGCGCGTTGGATCATAACCGCCATCGTGGCAGCCATATCACTCTGGCTCGCACCCACATTCGACCTACGAGTCGCGGCGCAGGGTGAGACGGCCGAAGGACCACTGCCGCTAGGACCGGACGTCAACCTGGTGTACGCCAACTGCCAGGTCTGCCACAACCTCCGGTACGTGACCGAGTCCAAGGGGATGCCGGCTTTCCTCTGGGAGGATACGGTCAACCTGATGATCCAACTCGGAATGAGGGTTACCGACGAAGAGAAGACGAAGCTCCTCACCTACCTGACGACCTATATGGGCCCGAACCCGCCCCCAGCCCCTCCCCTCCTGGCCACAACCGGTGATGACACGCCGCAAACGGATGAAGGCCACGCGCAGCCAGGTGAAACCTTGGCAGGGGTCACCACGGAAGGCGAGTCGCTTTACACCTCGAATTGCGCGAGTTGTCACCAGCCGAACGGCCTCGGTGTCCCAGGCGTCTTCCCTCCCCTGGTCGGCCACATCCCCGCCCTCTACAACGCGGAGGGGGGACGAGACTACCTACCGACGTTGCTGCTCTACGGACTGCAGGGCCGAATCGAGGTCCTGGGCGAGAGCTACACCAACGTGATGCCCGCCTGGGCACACCTGTCTGACACAGAGCTAGCCGCCATCCTCAACCATCTGCTGACCGCCTGGGAGAACGACGCGTTGCTGCCAGAAGAGTACCCACCTTACACGACCGAGGAGGTCACCGCAAAGCGTGATCAGGAGCTGGATCCCCACGCCGTGATCGAACTCAGGCCCGACACGGGCGGTCGGTAGGCCCACTCGAACCGCTGGATGTGCACGATCAAATGAAGGAGATACAGGCCTTGCAAAGGCGGCTCGCCTAGCCGGCGGCGGAGCATACTCCGGTTGTAAGCTGATAGGGACATTACGCCCTCCGTGGGTGGGACGTTTGTCTCTTGTGTGCC
The DNA here is from genome assembly GCA_020354625.1 of Trueperaceae bacterium. Classification (GTDB taxonomy): domain Bacteria; phylum Deinococcota; class Deinococci; order Deinococcales; family Trueperaceae. The sequence goes on along the minus strand of CP070651.1, from coordinate 2,986,303 downwards.
GTCTCCAGAACCGGGTATCTGTGCGAAGATGACACCTCGTGTTACCGTGCGACCGGTTGGATCCTCCACGCACCACCCCCAGCAGCCGGTCAAAGCGCAGGGAGCGCCGAAATGATCCTCTTCAAAATCGCCTTCCGTAATCTCCGCGAGCACAAGATCAAGACGATCATCATCGGTACGCTGATCGCCGTCGGCATCGCTTTCCTGGTCATCGGCAATTCCTTGATGGTGACCGTCACCAGGGGCATGGAGGCGAGTTTCGTCGAGAACTTCACCGGTGATCTGATCTTAAGAACAGCGAGCGAGGAAGACGTGGCGTTCATCGGCGGCTTCGGGGTCGCGCCGGAGATCCTCGAAAACTACCTTGACATCGCCGCCTACGTGGAAACACTCGACGGTGTCGAGGGCTTCACCCCCATCCTGTCGAGCGCCGCCGGAATCGGCAAGGGTGAGGAGACCCTCTCGTTCGCCCTTCTCTGGGGAATCGAACCGAGCAGCTATTTCGAGCTGTTCCCCAACCGCTTCGTACTGACAGACGGCGAACGCCTGCAAGACGGCGAGGAGGGCGTGCTGATGTCACAGGCCATCGTCGACGACGTTCTTGAAGAGGACGGGATCGAACTAACCGTCGGTGATACCATCCTCCTCTCTGGGCAGAACGACGTGACAGGAACCAAGATTCGGGAGGTCACCATCCGCGGCATCGGGTTTTACGAGAATGCCGTCGGTCTGCTCGACCGAATCTCGTTCGTCGACGCCAACACCCTGCGCACCCTCACGGGATTGACAGCGGTGCGGGTGGAGAGCCGCGAGGGCGAGGGAAACGCCCCGGCCATCTCCGAGGACTCCCTGTTCGGCGGTGACGCCGACTCCCTGTTCAGCACCCCCCTGGTCGAGGAGGGAGCGGGCGGCGAAACCCTCGACTTCGACAATATCCTCGGGGACACCTCGGTGCGGGAACAGTTCCTGGCGGTCGACAACAACGCCTGGCACTTCCTGCTGCTCGACGTCAACGAAAACACCTCCCTACCGGCGATCACCGGCGAACTCGAGCGTTCAGCCAGACTCAACGAGACCGTGGTGGTCGAGAATTGGCGTTGGGCAGCGGGTTTCATCGCCGAACTCGCGTTCGGAATCCGCATCATCTTAAACATCATCATCCTGGTCATCTCCGTGGTCGCCATCATCATCATCATGAACACGCTGGTGATCTCCGTGACCGAGCGCATCTCCGAAATCGGCACGGTCCGAGCTATCGGCGGCCAGAAATCGTTCGTACGGCGCATGATCACCCTCGAAGTGCTCATGATCACCGTCGTCTTCGGTGTCGCCGGCATGGCGATCGGCAGCCTGGTAATCGGGATCTTCAATATCGTCGGCTTGAGCGCCGGCAACCTGTTCTTCCAGATCCTCTTCGGCGGCTCTACCCTCAACCCTATCCTGTCCATAAGCTCCCTGTTCATCTCGCTCTTTGTCGTCGCCGTCATCGGCGTCATCGCCAGCCTCTACCCCGTATCCGTGGCGCTCCGCATCTCGCCGGTTCAGGCGATGCAGAGAGCCTAGGACGCACCATGCAGAGCATTCGTATCGCTTTCCGGAACGTCACGAGGCAGTTCAGGCGCACCCTACTGCTGGGTAGCGCAGTCGCCTTCGGCTTCTTCATCTTCACCCTCATCAACGGCTTCACCGGCGGCCTACTCGACACGGTGGAGGGCAACGTCGCCAACGCTTTCGGTGGACACATCTACGTGTCGGGTACCGAGGTGAGCGAGCAGGGTAGCGAGATCTCGGTGATCCGGGACACCTCCGTCCTCGAAGACGCCCTGCAGGTACTCGAGGATTCAGTCGCCTCGTACAACGCGCGTTCTTCGGCCAACGCCAGCCTGATCTTTGGAAAGAAAGAGGAGATCCAGTTCCTCGTGGGGGTAGATACAACCCAGGAGGAGGGCTTCCTGAACAATCTCACTTTCGTCGAGGGGGACGTAGAAGCGTTCCTCACCACCGAAACCGGTCTTCTACTCCCCGGCAACACCCTCGAGAAGCTCGACCTCGAAGTCGGAGAGAGCGTCATCGTCAAGGCCACCACCATCAACGGGCAGCTGAACATCGCCGATTTCATCATCACCGGGAGCATCATCGGTCAGGAGAATTTCGGCTTCGCCGTCGGCTACGCCCGCATCGGCGCGCTCAACACCCTCTTAGACATGGAACCGGGGCAGTACCAGACGCTCAGCATCGACCTTGTAGATCTGAGTGCGGTCGAGACAGCGACCGACAGGCTCTACCAGGAGCTCGATGCCACCGCCGTCACCGTGCCCCGCGACGCCGACGACGGCGGACCCGACTTCCGCCTGGCGTTCGGCCTAGGCGGCCTGATCAGCGTCGATGAAGACGAACGCTGGGAAGGCACGAAGTTCGAAGTCACCAACGTGAACGACGTCCTCGAAGGCCTCAACACGCTGGTAAACGTGATGAACGGCATTAGCCTGACCATATTCCTGATCATCATCCTGATCATCATGGTGGGCGTGATGAACTCCTACCGGATGGTAATGATCGAACGGACCCCCGAGATCGGTACCATGCGCGCGATGGGGGTGCAGCGGGAGGGAATCCGCAATATTTTTGTCTGGGAGGCGTTCTTCATCGCTTTCAGCGGAGCCGCCACCGGGTTGGTCGTCGCCCTTTTGACCATGGGCGGCCTCGGCCTCATCGACTTCGGCCCGAACGATTTCAGCTTCTTCCTGGAGCAGGGGCACCTTAGATTCATCATCACCGTCCCAGAGACGCTCGGCAACATCCTCCTCATCTGCGCCATGAGCATCGCCTCGGTGCTCATCCCCGCCCGTGCCGCGGCCAGGTTGAAGCCCGCGGAGGCACTGCGTGCAAGTTATTAAGCACGTCCAAGTACTGTTTGCGGCAACAGGCCTGAGGGCGGCCGCGATGGTGGAGGTTCTTAGGCCACTTTCGCAAAGAGAAACTTCGCCGAGCTCGAGCGAACCTCTCCGAACACCTGAAGCGAACAAGGAGACAACCATGTCCGTCCGAATCTGCCAAACCACCCGAACCCTACTCATAGTGTCGGGACTCCTCCTCGCCCTCTCGTGGACACTCGCGCAGCAGCCGGATTTCGAAGAAGTGCTCCAGACCATCGACGCGCGCAGCAATTTTCAGGGTGACCTCTCGGCAACCTTCACCCTGGTTTCCACTGACCCTGAGGAGGGCAACGAGACCAATCAAGTCCGGTTCTTCCGCAGAGACGGCGAGGACAAGTTCTTACTACTCATCTTGAAGCCCGAAACGCAGCTGGGACAGGGCTACCTCAACATCGAGGACGGCCTCTGGTTCTACGACCCCGAAAGCCGCCAGTTTACCTACACCTCGCTGAGCGAGAGCTTCGAAGACAGCGACGCCAACAACGATGATTTCGGTGCCTCCTCGCTCGCCGAAGACTATGACGTCGTCTCCTCGAGCGAAGGCACGCTGGGCAATTTCGAGGTGTGGATCTTAGAACTCGAGGCAACCAACGACGAGGTGACCTATCCATTTCAGAAGATCTGGGTCACCCAGAAGGACAACCTGCTCCTGAAGAGCGAAGGCTACAGCCTGACCCAACGACTACTGCGCACCTCGTTCTTTCCGAGCTACGCCAGAGTCGGCGACAACATCATCCCAGACCGGATGATCTTCGTCGACGCGCTGGTTGCAGACAAAATGACCGAGATCACCATCACCGAGATCACCACCGCCGCCATACCCGACAACGTCTTTACCAAGGCCTACGTCGAACGCGTGAATCGCTAGCGGGCGTCCGTGCATCCGCAGCATGCGCATCACCATCTCGCTTATTCCAGACTCGGTGGCGAAGGACAAGAGTGAAAGGAGAACCCCTTGATAAGTGCCAAGGATTTCATCAAAAGGCACCCTCTGCCAACCTACTTCGCTCTCGTGTTCGCCATCTCATGGGGTGGCCTGCTCATCGTGGTTGGTCCTGGTGGATTCATGGGTACGAAAGAGCCACCTTCCACACGAGTTCCATTCATGTTCTTGGCAATGCTCGCCGGAACCGGCGTGGCAGGCATCTTGTTGACCAGTCTTGTTTATGGAAGGGGAGGGTTTCGTGATTTGCTCGGCCGTTTGCTCAAGTGGCGAGCAAGCACTGTATGGTACATGGTGGCGCTCTTTACCGCTCCGCTTCTGATCCTGGTAGTGCTCCTTACGCTCTCGCGTCTCTCCCCTGGTTACCTACCCAGTATATTTGTGGTCGACGAAAAGGCCACCTTGCTGCTATCTGGCATCATAGCGGGGCTGGTGGTAGGTGTCTTCGAAGAGATAGGTTGGACGGGCTTTGCAATTCCTCGACTGAGGTTGCGTTACGGCGTGCTTACTACGGGGCTTATCGTAGGGCTACTGTGGGGCGCGTGGCACTACCCGCTCTTCACGGGCAGTGATCCAGGAGAGCTTCCGTCAGCCATCTTCCTGCCCATACTCCTCTTCTCCGTTCTGCCACCTTTTAGGGTACTCATGGTGTGGGTGTACGACCGTACAAAGAGCCTGCTTATGGTGATGCTCATGCACGCGAGTCTTACCGCCAGCATGCAGATACTCCAGCCTCATGAGGTAGCAGGGGTGATTGCTGTGACGTATGATCTCGTATGGGCAGCCGCATTGTGGCTCATCGTTGCAATAGTCGCCGTAGCTCACCGGGGGCAGCTCTCGCAACAACCACACCTGAGGAAAATGGCTTGAACTCAGGCCACAGAGCGCTAAAGAAACTCGAGCAGAACAGCGTCCCCTCACCTTTATGTCTTTCTCGGTGGGTCTGGCACCCCGATGACACCGGCCAGACTCAGGAATACCTTAGCCAGGATCGGTCAAGCCTCGAACGTGCCCTCTTCGACTCATCCGCATATGCACAGGCACACCTGCAGGTAAAAGTCCGCCAATGAAGGTAACAGTATTCGCACGATCCAGCACCACCTGGAACACTCAAACATTCAGAAGACGGTGACAGGGCAACGCGTTCACGCCTTCATCGCCTTTCCCAACTACCAGCAGGACACCCTCCTACCCAACAAGCTTCCCAGCTTGAGACCCGCTCTCGCTCGACGCCGAAGGTCTTATCCGTTTCTGCGATGACGTCCCCTTTCCCTAGGGCCCGCACGGTGGCAGGCTTTCGAGCTCGTGATACCCCTAGATATCTTCCGCATAGCTCCAAGACATATCGATCTTGCCAGAGATCGTCCGAGCAGTCCGCCCAATAGACGTTCTGGGTTCTGAACACAAAAAGAATACCCGCCGAGGTACGGGCGGGCATCGTGGGAGCTGGCTAGATCGAGGTTACAACGTCCTTTGTCACGAAATTCCGAGAATTTTCTTACAGGTCTCTTACTCGTAGCCCTGAGGGTGTGCGCTCGACCCACCGGGGCACCGGTTGTTCATCCCGAACGATCTCGACGAACCTTTCGAGAGCCTCCCGGCGCCGGTCATGAAGGGAGAGCCGTTGACCGAAGCGGACTGGCCCTTCAATCAACAACTAGAGCGATGATCTCGGGTCAAACCTGTCTCTCCGGCCGCACAGAGGAACGCGTACATGTGAAATTTCAAAATGCCTGGGCGGCAACCGACCCTACATACTTGAATCCCATGCCTAGAAATAATGATAAGAGCCGCAGAGCCAGCCACAAAGAAGCTGTTCGGGGGATCTACCTCGACTTCGAAGGCTTCAAAGACAGCCCACCGGCCCTCCTAGGCATCTCGGTGGATGAAGCGTTCGAGCAGGTGGTACTCGACCCGGCGCTGGCCCTCGCAGCCGAAGCCAAGGGCTTACGCGTCAGCACCCTGCCTAAAGAGATGAAGCGCCTCATGAAAGAGAGCAAGAAGACCGGACGGTTCATCTTCGCCTATTCGAGACACGAAGCAAAAGTCGTCGGCGAGCACACCAAATTCGGAGAGAAGTTCGAGGCCGTCTATAAGGACGGCCGCAAGATTGCCAAACGCTGGTTCAAGAAAGAGCACTCAAAAGACGCGCTACCCGACTGGAGTCTCCAGAGCTTCATGCGATTCATCGGCTCTTCCCGGCCGCGCTACCTCGGCTACGGGAATGCCACGAGCAGGCTTCAAGATGTGCGCGACATGCTCGAGCAGCGGGGAAGCTACGAGGCGCTCACCCCCGTCGCCAAGGGGAAGTGGACGCGGTTGCTGAACTACAACCGGTACGATTGCACCGGTTTGAAAGCGCTGATGGTGCACGCGACCGCTGGGACCCAGGCACCAACGGCGCGAAGCAAACCGTCGCGCCGCCACAACGAACTCGGTAGCATATCTGGCGTCCACCATCACGCGAAGTAGGGATGACTGGCGTTTTTCCGGCGACCAAAAGAGCTGCAGTTCACTCGTTCGGATAGGTCAGCCCCCATTGTGCGCGAATCAGATCCATCGTCTCCATGATGTCGAGCGACTCACTCAGAGACATAAGATCACTTTCCTGTTTGCCGGCCCGGATACAGGCCCCTACCTCCACGGCCTCGTAATTGTATCCATTCCCTTGTGTGGGTACATGCACGGTCTGTGTATCATATAGGTTGCCGTCAAAAATCAGACTCGCTTCGGACTGCGACATTCTGGCCAGGGTAACTGTGCGCGGGTTGATCCAGGGCTGGTGCAACTTGATATACCCCTTCGTGCCGATCACCTCAGCTTCCACCGGCACACTCAACCGTACCGCCGACGAGAGCAGCGCCGTCTTGCCGCCTGGGTAACCGAAAGTATACGTCGAGCGATCATCGGTACCGGTCTCGCCCAAATAAGCGGTACTGCTGACCGTTTGCGGCGAACCGAGGATCATGTACGCAAAAGAGATGGGGTAGATACCCACATCCAGCAGGGCGCCACCCCCCAGCTCCGGCGCGAATAGGCGACCGGCCGCGTTATAAGCTGCCATGAAAGAGAGGTTGGCTCGCACCAACTCGACGTCACCGATCTCACCATCAGCGATCCACCGGCGCGTCTGAACCATGGCCGGAAGAAAACGAGTCCACATGGCCTCCATCAAGAAAAGTCCCTTGGCCTGCGCCAGATCGATCATCTCTTTGGCCTGTCTGGCATTCATTGCAAATGGCTTCTCCACCAGCACGTGCTTACCAGCATTCAGGCAGAGCAGCGTATGCTCGTAATGATAGGGATGAGGGGAGGCGACGTAGATGACATCGACATCCGGATCGTTCGCCAGCGCCTCATAACTACCGTGACGATGGGGCACATCCCACTTGTCACCAAATGCATCGGCTGTCTCCCGGTTCCGCGAGCCGACCGCCACCAGATCGGCATCGGCAACGGCGCTGAGGCCCTCGGCAAACAGGTTGGCGATGTAACCGGTGCTCAACGTTCCCCAACGTATCTTTTCCATATACCTATTCTCCCATCATGCAAGCACGTTTTGGCACACGATACAGCTGACGGCACATCTACACCGTATCGAGACGTATGGTCGCCAACAACGTTACCTGGCCATGCACTCTTTGCACGATTTTGGCGAATGGCGACCGACTCCAGATTCGCACTTCGTCGAGAAGGGATTCGTGGAATGAGTCCCGCCGGTCTTACGGCGAGTACCGGTTTCAGCACATCCAAGTACTGTTTGCAGAATTGGACCGCGGACGGCCGCGGGACGCAAGCTCGGCGCTCCGCTGACCCACACTCGCTTCTGTAGCCTTGAGTTTGAGATACCATCTCAAACTTAAGTTGGAGGTTCTTAACGACCAAGCCGTCTTCGCATCGATTTCTCAACGTTCCAGCATCTCGGGTGAATCGAGGGAGCCGAGGCTTGGCCGGATTTCTACCGGGTGTCGGTGGTGAGGTACGCGTGGACCGCTCATCCCTAAACTTCTGGATCCTGGCCGGCATCCAGAATAGACCAGCAGCCGGATAACGCATTGGCGTACTGTGCCCGAAAATTGTCGCGTTCTGCTACTGACCTGAGCGGGGAGGCTTGTTATCTTGACCGCTATGAAGCGGCAAATCCGCTGATCATTGACGGAGGATAACTCCCATGAGTAACTGGACAGTAGACGCCATACCCGACCTCACGGGGAGAGTAAGTATCGTGACCGGGGCGAACAGCGGTATCGGATTCGAGACCGCCAAGGCCCTGGCAGCCAAGGGCGCGACCGTGGTGATGGCGTGCCGCAACCTGGACAAAGCCCGGGCCGCAGTCGATGCCATCCGAGATGAGATCAGAGATGCCAAGCTCGAAATCATCCCACTCGATCTCGCCGATCTCGCATCGGTCAAGGCGTTCGCCAAGACCTTCCAGGACAGATTCGACCGGCTCGACATCCTGGTTAACAACGCGGGCATCATGATGCCGCCTTACACCAGGACCAAGGACGGCTTCGAAGTGCAGTTCGGCGCCAACCACCTCGGGCACTTCGCGTTGACGGGGTTGCTCACCGATGTGATCGCAAGAACGGACAGAGCTCGAGTCGTGACCGTCAGCAGCGCCGCGCACCGCATGGGCACCGGCACCATCAACTTCGACGACCTGAACGCTGAGAAACGCTACCAGTCCCAGACCTCCTACGCCCAGAGCAAACTGGCGAACCTGCTTTTCACCAGAGGCCTGAACCGGTACTTCGGGGAGGCGGGCATCGACGCGGTCGCCACCTCTGCCCACCCCGGCTGGACGGCGACGAACCTGCAGGTCCATTCGCGACTGTTCAGCCGGCTCAACCCCTTCTTTGCCCAACAGCCGCCGATGGGTGCCTTGCCCACCCTGTATGCCGCCACGGAAGACCTGGAAGCCAACGCCTACGCAGGCCCGGGCGGATTACAGGAGGTGCGCGGGTATCCGAAACTGGTCGGCATGGCCGACGCTGCCAGAGACGACGACCTGGCCCAGCGCCTGTGGGATGTCTCGGAACAGCTGACAGGGGTGATCTACGGTCTGGTGAATGCCGAGATAACCTAGCTCGCCCCCTCCCGCTCCCCACGACGATCGATCAGGCCGTCTTTACTGTCAGAGCTGCAGAACCTCTGAAGGCGGTGGCGGGAGACTGCTTCCGACTCTCTGCCGCTCGGGCACTCCACGACCATACCGTCAAGCAGTACCCCGGAAGTACGTTGGTGTCTGTTCGCCAACACCTTCCAGAAGGTATCCTTCTGGGCAGAGTGAGCGTGGCGGAGGCTATTCCTGTACGAACAGACCGCTGCACGCCGAAGGAGAGCAGCGATGAGAGCATTCGTACGCGAAGAGTACGGGCCACCTGATGTCCTCGAACTAAAAGAGGTTGAACGGGCGTCGCCAAAAGTCGATGAGGTTCTGGTCAAGGTACAGGCGATGTCCGTAAACCCGGCCGACTGGCGTCGTATGCGTGGCGATCCATTCTTTATTCGCCTGGACACCGGGCTGTTCAAACCCAAAGACGGGATCCTTGGCGCCGATATTGCAGGGCTGGTCGAAGCGGTGGGCGCAAAGGTCACCCAGTTCAAACCGGGTGATGAGGTGTATGGCGAACTCGCCACCGGCGGTTTTGCTGAATATGTCTGTGCGACTGAACGCAAGTTGGCCTTAAAACCATCCAACCTGTCGTTTGCTGAAGCAGCAGCAGTGCCGTTGGCGGCAATCACGGCCCTGCAAGGGCTGCGCGATAAAGGGAAGGTACAGTCCGGGCAGACCGTACTGGTCAACGGTGCCTCAGGTGGTGTGGGTACCTTTGCAGTGCAGATCGCCAAGTCGTTCGGAGCCAAGGTGACCGGGGTGTGCAGCACGAGGAATGTAGACATGGTGCGTTCGATCGGGGCCGATCACGTCGTCGATTACACCAAAGAAGACTTCACCCAGAGCGGCCAGATCTATGACCTGATCCTCGATGTCGTCGGCAATCTCTCGGCGGCGGATTGTAGGCGCGTGCTGGCTCCCAAAGGGATATTCGTGGTCATCGGATTTAAAGCCATGAGTCTTCTGTTCAAGTTGATGTTCCAGGCGACCGTAGCGTCGGTGACGGGTGGCCAGAAAGTCGCGCTGATGAACGCTACTGCAAACCAACGCGATCTCGGTGTTCTGAAAGGCCTGATCGAAGCTGGTGAGGTCAAACCCGTCATCGATCGGCGGTATGGATTTGACCAGATTCCCGAAGCGTTGGGGTACGTCGAAGAAGGTCACTCCCGAGGAAAAGTCGTCATCACGGTGAACCCTGACTAGGAGTCGACAAAAACGGAAAGCCAACTATCCCCACCTTTGCACACTACTACCTAACGTCCCAGGAGAGCTCTGTATGAGCTGGTGCCCTCGGTCGCAAGGAGCGGAACGCAATACGAGGGTGACGCTTCACCTTTCTTCTACCGCTCTTTGGCACGTTAGCCTTCAGGTATTGACGTTGCTCAGCCAGAGAGATCTGATTGTCATAGTGGAGCTAGTTGGGTTGATCTGGAAGTGCTAGTGATTAAAGCGGTTGCCATAGTTATGTAAGCAGGTATCATCCAAGAAACGGGCTACTGGACAGGTTTTCACCCACTGACTTTGTCTATGACCAGATGATACCTGCTTTAACTCTCCAGAGTATGATGAGATACGTGGTAGAGAGCATACTCCTGGTCGAAGACGACAGAGATATCGTGCGGGTGGTAAAAACCTATCTCGAGCGTGAAGGCTACCAGGTGGAGGTTGCGTTTGACGGCTTGAGTGGTCTCGAACGAGCCTTGGTTTCCTCGCCGGCCCTGATCATCCTGGACTGGATGTTGCCGGCATTGGATGGGCTCGCTTTTATGAAGCGCTTGCGCAAGGAGCGGACTACCCCGGTCATCATGCTCACGGCCCGTACCGAGGAGAGTGATCGCATCCTTGGGCTGGAGTTTGGTGCCGATGATTACGTCACCAAGCCGTTTAGCCCACGTGAACTGGTGGCTCGGGTCAAAGCCGTGTTGCGCCGCGTCGAGATCGCCGGGTTGTCGAGAGAAACCTTTTTACGGGTTGGGTCGTTGGTTATCGATTCGCATAAGCGCACCGTGACGCGGGAAGGTGAGGAGCTGGATTTGACCACGCTCGAGTTCGATCTGCTCTACACCTTTGCTCAGTATCCTGGACGCGTCTTTCGACGTGACGAGCTCCTCGAACGGGTATGGGGTGGTGATTTCATGGGGGTCGATCGAGTAGTCGACGTGCACGTTTCAAACCTAAGGCACAAACTCGAAATCGATCCCAGCCATCCGGTGCTCCTTTTAACCGTTCGAGGAGTGGGATACAAGCTGGTGGAGGACTCATAGTGGTACTCAAACGTGATGTGGGACTCTTTGGGCGCCTGCTAGCATCCTACCTGCTGGTCATCTTGGTCGGCAGCGTGACGTTGTTTCTCAGCGGGCGGGCATTCGGGCCGTATCTGTTAGAGCGGCACGTCCTCAGCATGGTGCCCACGTCTCACAACCTGACCCCTGAAACGCGTTTCGACGC
>CP070651.1:2959742-2974757 GCA_020354625.1 Trueperaceae bacterium | reverse complement strand
AGAAAGAAGAAACACGGCGTAAAAGGCTTGGCATATTGATTGCTTCAGCTCAGGCAGGGTTAAAAATACCGACGTTGCGAAAGAAATCAGAAGATCGCTGACGATGATCCGATGGCCCAGCAGGTCAAGACCATTGAAAACCTTGCGATCATCAAGAGCCCGGTAGTCAAAACTGGCGACCAAATTGACAGAAGAACATTGGCTTCACATCACGCCCCTCTTTCCTCCACAAACCCGTCTGGGACGAAGGCGCGAACACGACCGAGACGTCTGGGGCTGCCTCGGCCGCGCCGGTCCGCCCTGCTCACTCCCGCCGCACCCGGTAGTGGCTCTGCACTAGTCCAGAGGGGTAGGGGGTGACCCCAAGCAGCTCCAGGTCGAGGTCGCCGTCGAGCTCGCCGAACAGACGGATGCCGTCGCCGATCAGGATGGGGATGGTGGTCAGCACGAAGTCCTCGATCAGCCCCAGCCGCACGAACGCCTGCACCAGCCCGCCGCCGTCGACGTAGGCGCGCCGCCACCCTTCGCGTCGGAGTGCCCGCATCTGCTCCACCGGATCGAGATCGCTCAACCGCACCCTCCCGATCAGCTCATCCGGCACGTCGCCCGCCGTCAGTGTCCCACTCATCACCACCACCGGCTTCTGGTAGGGCCAGTTCCCGCCGAAACCCAGCACCGTCTCGAACGACCCCCGCCCCATCACGATGCCGTCCATGCTCTCGACGAACGCCGCGTACCCGTGCTCCTCCCCCTCCGTCTCCTGCTTCGTCAGCCAGTCGATCGTCCGATCGCTGCGCGCCACGAAGCCGTCGAGACTGACCGCGATGTAGACGTGGCCGCTGGTTCGATCCAAGGCGTCGTCATTCATGAATTGCACACCGTACAATTTCCACCACCCCCTGTCAACACGTCATCAGCAGCGGCGCCTAATAAACCGGAGTGTGAGATCTACATCATTAGCGGTCGATCAGGCTTGGAGTTCGGCGCCCGTATTCGTTCCAGATGCTGTTTGTTCGGGAATCAACCGGAATGCTAAAAGGTTGCCGACACGCCCCCGTCGACCAGCAAAACCTGGCCCGTCACATACCTACTGTCGTCCGAACAGAAGAAGTAGATCGGTCCGGCGACGTCTTCTGGCAACCCGGCCCTCCCGGAGGGTATCTTCTCAAAGTGAAGGTAGACCGTCTTGAAGGTTTCGCTCTCGTGCTCATGGCTCCCGTCGGCTGCCCGAGCCATACGCGTATCGATAAATCCCGGCGCGACGGCGTTGACGGTGATGTTACGTCCTGCCAGGTCGACGGCCAGGCAGCGCGTTAGGTTCACCAGGGCGCCCTTGGCGGTCGAATAGGGGATCGAATCTTTCATGGCGTAGAGCCCCATGATCGAGGCGACATTGACGATCCGGCCACCACCCGAGCGCTCTATGGCGGGTACGGCCGCCATGCTCATCAAGAGCGCCCCGTCGAGGTTGGCCCTCATGACCTCCCCAAAGCGGCGGTAACTCAGCTCATCGAAGGGGCTGAGATCGTGTATGGCGGCGTTGTTGATCAAGATATCCAAGCGGCCGAAACGCTCTTCGACTGTGGCGACAACGGATGCGGTACTGCGCTCGTCGGTGATGTCGAGGCGCTGGGCGTGGACGTTCAATTCGGGACGCAGGGCGTCTGCGGCCGCCACGGCATCGTTCCCGTCGATATCGCCGATGACCACGGTCGCGCCAGCCCGTGCCAGGCGCTCCGCGGTGGCCAAGCCGATCCCTCGGGCGCCACCGGTCACGATCGCCACCTTGCCGGCAAGAGGTGCTTCACGGTTCATCGTCACTCCTCACAACCCGACCTGTGCCCCTGCGTCACGACCGACGAAGCGAGCGATGCCGATGGTCAACAGGGTGGAAAAGAGCAAGATCAGGGTGACCAGGGCATTGATTTCGGGCGTGAACCCGACCCTCATCATCGCATAGAGCCGCACCGGAAGGGTGGCGTTGTCTCCTACCAAAAAGAGGGTGATCATGGTCTCATCGAACGAAAGGGCGAAGGCGAGCAGGGAGGCTGTGACCAAGGCCATTCGCAGGTTCGGCAAGAGAACGAAGCGGACCGTCTGCCAGCGCGTTGCCCCCAGATCTTGCGAGGCCTCGACCAGTGTGCGGCTCAACGCTTGCAGCCTCGTGAGAATCGTCTGGTACACCAGCGCCAACACGAAGACGCTGTGACCGATGATCACCGTAATGAGACCCCGCGACAAGCCGATCTCTTTGAAGAACACGAGCAGCGAAAGCCCGGTAATGATCGGGGGCAACAAGAAGGGGAGGAAGATCACAAAACGCAATGCCAGCGTCCAGCGGGTGTCCTGACGGTCGGTGTAAAAGGCCATCAGCGTCGCCAACACCAAGGTTACCAGTACCGAGAAGAACCCGACCACGAGGCTGCTTGTGAGGGCCTCTGCCAGCTGCCGGTTGGAGAGCAGCTCGGCATACCACTGGAACGAAAAGCTATCCCACAGGATCTTGCCGCGCCGCAGTCTGAAAAACGAGAGGACGGCGACCAAAAGGATCGGGGCGTACAGCGCCAGAAAAACAAACCCCGTCACCGCTCCGAGCGAGCTAGCCACCAGGCGCCGACCCGTCAACCTGGCGAGCAGGGACCGGCGCACAAGACTCACCGGTCGGCCCATCTCGACCTGGCAAGCCGGCCGGCCAACAAGATGACGCTCATCGCCACCCCCAGCAAGATGACCGATAACGCGGCCCCAAAGGGCCAGTTGAAGGCCATTCCGAACTGGCTGAAGACCGCCCGGCCGTAGGTGAACCCCCGGGTGCCGCCCACGAGCTCCGGGGCCAGAAAATCGCCGCTGGCAAGGACATAGCAAAACATCGCCCCCGCCACCGCACCCGGCAGGCTCATCGGCAAGGTCACCAGCCGGAAGGTCTGCCACGGTGAGGCGCCGAGGTCGGCCGACGCGTGCAAAAAGCTCGCAGGGATGCGCTCGAGCGCGACGAAGATCGGCAAGATCATGAACGGTAAGAGCACCACGCTCAAGGTGATGCGCACCGCGGTGAGGTTAAAGAGAAAGAGGTCTGAAGGCTCGGACAACAGACCGATCGCCATCAGGAGTTGGTTCAGCTGCCCGTTGGTCCCTAAGAGCCCCCGCATGGCGTAGATCTTGATGATGTAACTCATCAACAGCGGCACGATCAGCGCGAGGACCATGAGGTATTTGGTTCGGCCGCGCCGCTGCGAGATAAAGAGGGCGGCCGCGTACCCCAACACGAGGTTGATGGCGGTGACCTGGAGCGACATAAAGAGGGTGCGGCCGAAGACAAACCGGTAGGAATCGCTCCGAAGAAACTCGACATAGTTGCCCAGTCCGAACTCGCGCACGAGCTGACCGTCTTCGACGCGCCAAAAACTGTAGATCAAAAATGTCACCAGGGGAATCACGATAAAGACCGCGGGCAAGCCGAAGATCAAGGCCAAGCGGAGAAGCTCGGCTCCTCGCTCTCGCGTGCGTTCAGCGGCCGTGGTTTGTAACCCGGGCCCGCTCACGTGGATTCCTCGTCGGGCCGGTAGTGGTGCTCCGCGTCCCCCGCGATGATTGCACCGTCACCCGAGTTCCAGGTCACCCGCACAGCGTCTCCGGGTTGCACCGGCAGGGCCGACACCGTGCTGGTCATCTTGGCGAGCAGGGTCTGTTCTCCGACCTGTACCGTCACCTCGCTGATCGGTCCGCTGAACTCCACCCGGTTTACCGTCCCGCGCAGCGCATTGTCCGCCTCGCCCGCTTCGGTGCCTGCGCCAACTACAGCACGGAGACCGATGGCTTCGGGACGCACCGCCAAGGTAACCGGTGCGCCTTCTTCGTAACCAGAAAGCAAATCGTCGCTGCAGGTGATCGGGCCGAGACCGGTCTCAAGCCGCCAGATCCCCGGTTCTGTCCGTTCGACCACCCGCCCGTTGATGAGGTTGTTGTCGCCAAAAAACGTGGCCACAAACCCGGACCGGGGCCGGTAATAGACCTCGAGCGGCGGGCCGACCTGTTCGATGACCCCGTGGTTGATCACGCAGATCCGGTCGGACATGCCGATCGCCTCTTCTTGGTCGTGCGTCACGTAGATGAAGGTGATATCGACGCGCCTTTGCAGCGACTTCAGAAACTGTTGCATCCGCCGCCTCAGCTCGGCGTCGAGGGCGGCTAAGGGTTCGTCGAGCAAGATCAGCCGGGGCTCGCAGATAAGGGCCCGGGCGAGGGCGACCCGCTGTTTCTGCCCGCCGCTCAGCTGGGCAGGGTAGCGTTGCTCGAGCCCCTCGAGCGCAACCAAAGCCAGTACCTCGTGTGCCCGGGTTTCGATCTCACGCCGCCTGAGACCCCGAACCCGCAAGCCGTACCCGACGTTTTGGACCACGGTCATGTGGGGAAAGAGCGCATAGTCTTGAAAGACGGTATTAAAAGGCCGCCGGTGGATCGGCACATCGGTGACGTCGACCTCGTCGAAGAGGATCGAACCGCTGGTCGGCTCGGTAAAGCCACCGATCATGCGCAAGATCGTGGTCTTACCCGATCCGCTCGGCCCCAGGATCGTCAAGAACTCGCCGCTCTCGACGCTGAGGTCGATGCCGTCGAGCACCCGGGTCGTGCCGTAGTGCTTGCTTACCCCGTGTAAAACCAGTCGGCCGCTTTTCGTTTCAGCCGTCAACGTGATCCCCTATCCACATCACGGCGTCTTCATTCGCACCTCGCGGTGCGCCCCGTGGGCGGGCATTCGCCCCGGTGTCACGGATCGCTTCAATCGGTTCTTGGACCCGGTCACAGACCGGGTCCAGCTACCCAACAACGGCCTATTGGACCGGCGTGGCCTTGATCTCGTTCCAGACCTGCGTACGCCAGTTGAAGTCTTCAGCTGGGGCCAACCAGGTGAGGCGTCCGGCGTAGTCGAGACCTTCGACCTCGGCGGTGGTGTTGCCGTAACCGTACTTCACGCTCATGTCGGTACCGAGCTCAGGCCGCAAAAAGAAGTCCACCCAGGCCTGGGCGCACTCCACGTCTTGAACGCCTTTCGACATGGCCCAGGTGTCGAGCCAGCCGATCCCGCCCTCGTCGGGGATGATGTATTCGACGTTATAGCCCCGGTCGCGAAGATCCACGGCTTGAAACTCACCCATCGAGAACATCAGCACCGCGCCGCCGCTCTCCCAGATGTTGTTCCCCTCTTCGAAGCCGGCGTAGTAGCTCTGCAAGACCCGCTTCTGGTCGATAAGCAAGGCTTTGACCTCTTCCATCTGCGCTTCGTTGAGATTGAAGGGATCGTCGAACCCGAGAATGATGGCGGCGTTGACGATGTTGTTGTTGGTGTCGTCGAGCACGATGATTTGATTCTCGTACTCTTCGGACCAGAGCACGTCCCACGAGGTCGGCGCCGGTGAAACCTCATCGACGTCGTAGATAAGCCCAAGGGATCCCCACGCGATCGGTATACCGTAAACCTCATCATCCACGATCGCCTCTTCGACGCGCTGGAAGGCCGGCAGCAGGTTTGCCACGTTTGGCAGCGCCGAGACATCGTAGGGTCGCAATAGGCCCTGTTCGGTGTAGCGCCCAAAGAGGCTGGTGTCGATCGAAATCAGGTCGAAATCCGCACCGTCCGAACCGACCATACGCGCAAACATCTCGTCGACCGAGCCGGTGTAAGTGACGTTGACCCCGCACCCGGTATCCGCCTCAAACTCCTGTACCCAGGCGTCGTCGGTGTATCCCTCAAAGGTAAAGATCCGTACCTCCTGGGCCAAGACGCTGGTCACCAGCATGAGGACGAGGGGTCCTATTGCTACGGCGAGCAACCTTTGGGCTTGTTTCATGCGCACTTCCTCCTAGTCACCTGCAACGTTGTTAAACGTGCCATGGCGGTGAAGCCCTACACGGCAAAGAGAGACCCGTATTCCCTAACCAAGTCTCGCCGAGCACGAATAAGGTCTTAACCTCGCTACACTCTATCGTACCCACACATTACCCTGCAATTTCAGGAGGATCCACCTCGCTCGGTCCAGCCGTGTGCCGGCATACCGTTTTGCACCGCCGCGACGGCTTGACACGGAATTAGGTAGCAAGGTGCTCACCGAAACGCCACAGGCACTCGGTTCCGTCGGCGAAACAGCCGTATCGAGGATGGTAGCCCCGTTTGCAATCCCTTACGTGGCGCGCCGCCCTACTTATCTCGTCTCTGGCCAGTCGAGCACAAGATCCCTCTTGCAATGTTTACACACCTTCGCCTCGGCTAAGATGACCTCCGCACAGTAGGGACACTTCTTTTTGGTTCCGCCCATGAGCTCCCTCTGGTCCATCAACTCACGTCTCGGGAGCACGACGAGCATATAGACCACAACAGCGGGCCACAGTACAACACGATAGATAAACCAGCGGCGGCCAACCCTGACATCCCTGTCTACGGTGAGGGCGGCAATCGCCGCCACGACGAGTCCAATGAGAATCCAAACGAACACGAGCCGAACCATCGTCAGCTCCTTGTGGGCGTGCCGCCGGGGAAGAGTTGCTCGAGCCACCACCGCGCGTCACCTTCGGCTATCCGAGTCTCGACCTCCCCGGTGAGCAAGTGGCAGGTGACCAGCTGCGACAGATGAGAAGGGGAGGTCATTCGGTCGAGCAAGCAGATCCACCTATGTTGAAAAGCAGTGCGCACACCGCACTTTCGGGCCGGCTTTGTCATGGCGCTTCGGAACATCTGACGACAGTATAAATCCAATTAGACCGGTTTGGGGAGGTTCTGGCGAAGGGCTTGCCTCAGCGAGGCCCTCTACGTGTATCGTGGACCCGCACTACAACGTTCGTAACGGTGCTCTATTTCGGTACCCGTCTGCGGCCGGGTTTGAGGTCGCGGGCGAGCCGGTCCCAGATCATGGTCAGGTAGCCGTGGGTCTCCTCGGCTTGGCGCACCTCCTCGCCTGTGAGAGCCGCCATCACCCCGCGCATCATGCCGGCCCTTTCCATCGCGCGCCGGACGCGGCTATGCCGTTCGTCGATGAGGGTTCGGTCTGCGTAGAGCATGTTAGGCACCTCCGAGTGCGTCCCGGAGCGTCCGGGCGACGTGCTCGACCTGACTCGTTTCGAGTTCCGGGTAGAGCGGCAGCAAGATCAGCTCCCGGGCGAACGCTTCTCCGGCGGGGAAGTCCCCCTCGCGGTAGCCATAACGGGCCATGGCTGGCTGCAGGTGGACCGGCGGGGTGTACCAGGCTCTGGTCTCCACGCCGGCCTCGAGCAGGTGCGCTTGGACCCGGTTCCGGTCCCGAACCCGAATGATGTACCCCCGGTAGGCACAGGTGACGCCCTCGGCGATGTGCGGCGTGACGACGTCGAGCTCCGCCAGGCACTCATCGTACCAGCGGGCCCGCTCGCCACGCTCGGCCAACCAACGGTCGAGGTGGCGCAGCTTCACCCGCAGCGTCGCTGCTTGGATCGCGTCGAGGAAGCTATTGAAGGCCGGCTCGAGCCAGGCGCGACCGCTGGGGCCGAGGTAGGCTTCGGCCACCGGCTGCGCTTCGGAGACGAACCCGCTGCCGTAGGTGGCGAGGTCCCGAGCCCGCTCGGCGACGGTGGCATCGTCTGTGATGATGATCCCGCCGCCGTTGCCGGCGGCGTTGAGGATCTTGCCGTGCCCGAAGCTGGCGACCGCGAAGTCACCGAAGCGGCCGACCCGCTCGCCGTCGATGGTGGTGCCGGGCGCTAAGGAGATGTCCTCCAGGACCGGCACGCCGTGGTCGCGTGCGATCTTAATGATGTCACCCATGGCGCAGGGCTGGCCGTAGGCGTGCACAGCGTGGATGAGCCGCGTGTTTGGACCGATGGCGGCCGCGACCGCCTCTGGATCGAGGTTGTAGGTTCGGGCATCGATGTCGACCGGCACCGGGGTGGCGCCCGCCAGCATGATGGCGTTGGGTTCGCTCGAGCAGGAGTTGACGGGCACTAACACTTCGTCACCGGGGCCGAGACCGATGGCCCGCAACAGGATGGAGATGGCGTCGGTGCCTGAGTGTACCCCCACCCCGTGGCGGACGCCGCAGTAGGCGGCGAACTCCCGCTCGAAGCCGGTCACGTCCTCGCTTAAGACGTAGGCACCACTGGCGAGAACGCGTTCGACCTCGGGGGCGAGTTCGTCCTTGATGCGCGCGTACTGGAGGGCATTGTTGTTCCACGGGACCTGGGCGGGTACCTCTGTGGTGCGCTGCAGACGATCGCTTGTGGCACGGTTCATGGTGACGATCCCTTCGCCCTCATCGTGTCGCTACACCCCTGCTATTAAATATACAAAACTTGTGTATAATAGTGCTGTCGCCGAACACCAACCACCCATGAAGGAGGCTCGCGATATGGCAACGTGGAGAATCAAGGCCCTACAATTCGGGAACTGCAACTGCGATTACGGCTGTCCGTGTCAATTCAATGCCCTGCCCACGCACGGGAACTGTCAATACGCCGCCGGATTTCACATCATCGAGGGGCACCACGGTGACGTTCGTCTCGACGGTCTCCGCTGCGCTGCCGTGGGCACCTGGCCCGGCCCGGTCCACGAAGGTGGCGGCACCAGCCAGTTTATCGTCGATGAACGGGCGGACCAGGCTCAACAAAATGCGCTGTTGAGGATCATGGGGGGTGAGGACACGGAGCCGATGGCTACCATGTTTGCGGTCTATTCTGCGATGACGGCCACGTTTCTCGATCCTCTGGTCAAGCCGATCGATCTAGAGGTCGACATCGAGTCGGGGACGGCCAGGCTATTCGTCGACGGCATCATCGACGGGTCCAGCGAACCGATCCGTAACCCCGTTACCGGCAACGTCCACCGGGCACAGATCCGGCTCCCCCACGGTTTCGAGTACGAAGTTGCCGAGGTTACGAGCGGCACCACCAAAACGACAGGAGGGGTCGCCCTCGAGCTCAACAAGAGCTACGGCCAGCTCGCCGAGCTGCACCTTTCGAACGAGGGTCCAGTCCGCAACGCTCTGTAGAGACGTGCGTGTCACGCCGTCGCGGAAGATACCTCTTTGAAAAACGTGCGTCCGAGCCGACCAGCGGTTCTACGTTTCCCTGGTTCCGGGTAACCGTAGCTCTGGCTTTGAGGCCCCGTTTGGGCTGAGCCCTACCAGATGCCGGGGATCAGCCGGTGACGCACGTCTTGGGCGTAATCGGAGTACCCTTGGAGCTCCGCGTGTAGGGTACGGTCTTCGAGGGCGGTCCGGACGAGCAAGAGGAGTACGGTCAACCCGCCGGGGATCAGGGCCCACCACGACGCGAGCAACATCGGCACCGCCACCTGAAACAGAATCGTACCGACGTACGCAGGATGCCGGACGTAGCGGTAGGGTCCACCGGTGGCGACCGTGTGGTTACGCTCGACCTGGATCCGGACGATTTGCGAGAAGAACGGGTTATAGGCCAAGGCCCAGATGCCGAGGCCGTAGCCGAAGATGCTTAGTGACAGGCCGACGGGTTGAGCGGCCGCCGGAACGGCCGGGGTCCAGCCGAAGCGAAGATCGAAACCGGCGACGACGAATTGCACCAGGCTCAACATACCCACCGCACTCATGATGGCTGTATCCCATCCTTTGGCTCCCTTGACGGGTCCCAGTCGCTCGGGTAACAGGCTAGGGTGAAACCGTACGATGACCCAAGCCGTAGCGGCCACCCACCACACCAGTACCGAAAGAAGAGCCCACGCAGGCCACCAGTCGAGGGTGCCCGACGACCAGAACAGGGCCACGCCCATCACCACGATTCCGAGGGTTTCACGGATGGCAAAGCGTGCTACCGGCACAGGGTCCGAGCCCTTTCATGAACCGAAGTGGGACGTGTGTGAGCAACGAACGGCACTATCGCGTCACGGGAGCGTTCAGCGGTCGACAAGTAGCGGCAGCGGATCGACCGCATGCCAGGCACACGGATTGGCGTCGCCCACGTAGACCCCAAAGTGGAGGTGGGGCGGGGTCCCGGCAGCATTTCCCGTGGTGCCGACATAGCCGAGCAGATCACCCTGTTCGACCCGTTGCCCCTCACGAACGTCGGCAAAGCCGTGGAGGTGGGCGTAATAGTAGCGGCGGCCACCGCCCCCGACCACCACCACTACGTTCCCACCGAGACGGCTCTCCCCGACTCGGTAGACATACCCGGGTACCACACTTCGTACCGAGGTACCCCTCGGGGCGAAGATATCTTGTCCCTCGTGGCTCCGTCCCCCACCACGTGGGGCACCCCAGGTGTCGGCGACTTGAGAAACCCTCACCCCGTCGACCGGCATCAGCAGTTCTGCATCGGGCTGCTCGGGCACGGCGGCGAGGTAGGCAGGGAAGATCGCCCGGTACCGCGCACGTCTTTCGAACTCGAGTCGCTCGGACTCGTTCCTGGGCTCCCTGAGATTCTCTGGCGCCGGGCAATCGAAGGGCACCGCGCTGGCGCCGTCGGGCAGCGTCTGGGAGGCGGCGCAGGCTACGAGGTACACGATGAGGAGAACGGTCGCAACACGCATCCCTATGATCCTACGAGACCCACGCGAGCAGCGGATGAGAACGTGTTCTGGCGACGAATAACGAGCTGCCTAGCGGCGGGGTCTCGAGGCGTCGGAGACCAGGACATTTGTCTCTTGCGGGACCCAAGCCAACTCTGATAGCCATGATATGGAGACCCTGGATGCTCCAGCCACTGCTTGGAACGTGCGTCTGGTCGAGGGTTCCAAGGAGGGTAACGACGGGCGCTGAACAGAGCGCCCCGAGATGACCACGCGCAGAAAAGAGTCATGCGATGACACAGAGTGAGAAGCGGCTCAGACACATATCCCGCCTGACGATCCTCCTCGGACTCGCCACCTTGCTGCTCGCGCCCGTGGCCTTTTCGGGCGAGTTGCGTAGTGGAGACTCGGTCTGGCTCGCCCCAGATGAGGTGCTCGAGGACGATCTATACGTAACCGCGACCACGTTCGTACTCGACGGAATCGTGCGGGGTGATGTTCTCTTTGCGGGCCAGAACCTCACGGTGAACGGCACGATTGAGGGCGACCTCATGGCCGGAGGCCAGACGATCACCATAAACGGTTCGGTCACAGATGACGTGCGGCTCGGTGGAGCCGTCTTGCTACTGGGGCACGGGTCCCGGATCGGTGACGACGTATCAGCGGCCGGTTACAGCTTCGAAGCCGAGCCTGGCAGCGTCGTCGATGGCGGTCTAGGCTTTACCGGTCGCCAGGCGACGTTGGCGGGCACCATAGCGGAAGACCTCCTCATCAGTGCCTACGGGCTCGAGCTCTACGGCACCGTCGCCGGGAACGTCGAGGCCTCGCTCGCTGCCCCGGGAACCCAGGCCGGATTCGACCCCAACGTATGGCTGCCCGGGTTGCCCGCGGTCGCAGAGGTACATGCCGGCCTCCGCGCAGACGACGGCGCGGTGATCGGCGGAAATCTGAACCTGACGACCAACGAGTCGTTCCCGATCCCGAGCGGGCTGGTGGCTGGAGAGGTCGTTCTCGAGGAGATCGATTCGTTCTTGACCACCCGCCAGAACCCGTTTCTCTCCGCCGTACGGCGCTACTTCGTCCTGGCCGTGATCGGCCTGCTGCTGCTCTGGCTCACGCCTCAGCTCATGCGCAACTCGGCAACAGCCATCGAAGAGAGAGCGGCTCACAGCCTCGGGTTAGGAGCGGTCATACTCGTGGGGGTTCCACTCGCAATCGTGCTATGCGCTGCGCTGGTGATCGCCTTGGCGATCCTTTTCGGGACCGCTACGCTCGGGGAGCTCAGCTTCGTCGTCGCGACGATAGGCGCTGCGCTGCTGGTTCCTGTGACGATTCTTTTCGGGCTCGCGGTGATCTACCTCTCCCAGGTTCTGGTGGGGTTCCTCGTCGGCCGCTGGGTGCTCGACCGCTACAGCGCGGAACGCACGTCTGGACCGCTCTGGCCTCTACTGCTCGGCCTGCTGATCGTTTTGGTGCTCACGGCCATCCCGTACTTCGGGCCAATGTTCGCCATCGCGGTCTCGCTCTTCGGCCTCGGTTCTCTCTGGCTGGTCTGGCGTGATGCGAGGCGAGGGGTGCGGGAACCGCCCCCAGCGTCTCCCCAAACCGCGGTGCCGGCTGCATCGTAAGGGATCGCTGCGGCGCCGGGAGGCCGCGCCAGGCGTTCAACTAGGCTGCGGCGCGCTCCCCGTCTCTGGTATCGGTCCAAACGAGCCCCCGTCGATCGTACGGAGCGGGACAGATCCTTGCAACCTCGTGCTACGATTCGGAGCACTGGGGTTGGCCGATTACCGGGGCGGGCACGCGTGCGGGTCTCAAGAACCGTCATCTGCCCCGGGAACGCCAACCGTTTGATAGCGACCGAGATGACCCATAGCTTTCTCACCACTTTCGTCGAGCGCGTCGAGCGCGAGCGTCTGAACCTGCACGGCATCGTGATCAGCCGCGCGGGTTCGGTCTTGGCCGAGCACCACTTCATCCCTGAGGCGCCCCACGTCCTACGGTCGATCAGCAAGAGCTTTACCTCCTGTGCCGTGGGGATCGCGGAGGCAGAGGGGGTTCTCTCGCTCGACGACCGGGCAGCCGATTTTTTTTCGGCGGGTCAGCGGTGCGGGGCGGATGTGCGGATGTCGGACCTCACGGTTCGACACCTGCTCCAGATGGCTCACGGTCGTACCGCACCGGTCATGATGTCGGATCAGCGGGCGGTCATCGCGGACACCGATTGGGTGCGCTTCTACCTCACCGCTCCACTCCAGGTCTCGCCGGGAGCGCGCTTTTGCTACGACACCGGTGCGACCTACCTGCTCTCCGCCGTGCTCCAGGAGGTCACGCGTGAGACGCTCCTCAGCTACCTGACACCACGGCTCTTCGAACCGCTAGGAATCGTCGACCCGCGCTGGGAGTCTTGCCCTCAGGGGCGTACCCTCGGTGGGGCCGGTCTCTTCTTGAGCGTGAGCGACCTCAACCGCTTCGGCCGGCTCCTGCTGCAGCGGGGGCGCTGGCAGGGCACAGAGCTCGTTCCGGAACGGTATCTCGAGCAGGCGACCACGAAGCAGATCGACACCGGTCACGAGACGAGCGGGGTCGACTGGACCTTGGGGTACGGCTATCAGTTCTGGGTCTGCCGCCACGGGGCCTACCGGGGTGACGGCTCCGGCGGACAGTTCTGTATCGTGCTTCCCAAGCTCGATGCGGTCATCGCCATCACCGCCTGGGAGTCACGGATGCAGATGATCTTAGATGCCGTCTGGGAGGCTATCTTACCGGGTCTATAAACCGATATTACGCCGCCCGGCGCTACCGCTAGCTGGTCGTGCGCCGTCAACGGTCGACCCCGCGCGGCGTGGGCGTGGCCCGGTTCCTGACCCTCTGGTTCTCACGGGTTTGAGCGGCCCCGTCGAGTGTGGACCTTTAGCGAGGTCGATTTTCCGACAAGCCGGCCTTAGACTTCGATGCGCTGGCCCGTCCGCCCGGCCTCGAGCGCCGCTTCGATCACCCTCAAGGTTCCGAGGGCGTTCTCGGGTCCGACCAGGGGTCTCTCGCCTTCCGCCACGCAGGTGTGGAAGTGCTCGATCGCGGGGCTGAAGGGAACGACCCCGGTATCGAACTCGAAGGTTTCGGTAGCGGTGCGGGTGTGAAGGGTAAACTCGCTCTTCGGTGTCGGGTGGTACGGTGTGGGAAGCTCGATCCAACCTTCGTCGCCAAAGAGCGCGGCGCCGGGACCTCCGACGGCATCGAGCCCCGTGCTCAGCGTGGCGATGCCGTCGCCTGGAAAGCGCAAGATCAACCCGGCCCGGGTGTCGACCCCGTACAGTGGGTCGATATGGGTCTCTGCCTGCACCGAGACCGGTTCCTCACCGAAGGCGAACCGTGAAAAGGTGATCGGGTAGCCGCCCGTGTCGAGGAGACTGCCCCCGCCGAGCGAGCGGTTCAGGCGGATGTTTTCAGAAGGGCGCCGGACCGAGAACGTCATGTACGCGTGCACGTGCAACAGTCTGCCGATCGCTCCGCGGTCGAGGAGCTGCCTGAGTTTGAGCGTCTGCGGATGAAAGAGAAAGACGAAGGCCTCGACCAACACGACGCCCGCAGCCGCGCAGGCCTCGATCATGAGCTCTGCTTCAGCCGGCGACATGGCGAGCGGCTTTTCGCAAAAGACGTGTTTCCCGGACCTAGCCGCTGCGACGGTCCACTCGGCGTGGAGGGTATTGGGCATTGGGTTGTAGATCGCATCGACGTCACCGCACGCAAGCAACTCTGCGTAGCTCCCGAACGCCATCGGCAGTCGGTGGCGGCCCGCGAACGCTTCGGCCCGTTCCCGTGAACGGCTCGCCACGGCGACGACCTCACCACGTGTGCTCTGGCGTAGGGCCGGGATGAAGGCGGTCTCGGCAATCTTCGCTGTGCTCAGTATGCCCCAGCGGACGGGTCTATTCATCGCGCTCCTCCTCACGGGTACGCTCGCTGCCTTCTCAGATTGTACCCCCTCCATGCGTGAAGCTTTACGGTCTCTGTGAGGGACCGACGTTCAAGAGTCGGCAGCGCCGCGCGCGTGGCCTAGAGATCAGGCGCCTGTTTCTCAACCCGAATAGAGGGCCTGTTCTCCGCAGGGGTTTGCCAGGATCGCAGGTGCGCGCTTTCGCCATTATCCTCGAGCGGGACAATTCTCCTCGCCGCGGCCCCCAACTGCACGCGCCGTACCTGCAAAAGCATGGTGGCGGCTTCGCTGCCAGTGATAGAGGAATCACAGCATCGGATGACCACGATCCCCAGATTAGCCGCGACAGAGCGACCGCAATCGAAGTTGGGCCCATGATGCGGGCTACTTCACGTTTCACGGCGGGACCGCTTGGTAAAACCGTCTATGCCGACGCGCCGGGTCATGTGCTTCAAGGCTCGCAGGGCGATTTCGTCTTGCGCTGCAGATTTGACGCACACCACGCGAAGTAGAATCCGCACAACGAGGCAAGGGGAGCGGCCTAAGGGACGTGCCACACCGCGTCGCTGCCCGT
>CP070651.1:2954843-2959642 GCA_020354625.1 Trueperaceae bacterium | reverse complement strand
GCTAAGAGCGAGAGGATATTGGCAAAGAGGTAATTGACTCCTAAAAAGCTCACCAGAAGTGCCAGCAGGGGACCGCGCAGCAAGAGCGCCCCGTTGTTGATGGCGAAGTAGCTCACGAGGCGGTTTACGAAGTAGCGCTGATCTTGCCGGCGATCACTATAGACCCACTTCTCTGTCCAGGCGAAGTTCCACAGCGTCGAGCCCTGGGTAGCCAGGATGGCTGAGAGCAGGTAGAAGATCGCCAGGCCTTCGGTAAAGAGCGCCAAGAGCGCGGTGTTGATGAGGAGGCCGGTCACGCCTACGCCGATAAAGCGCAGCAGGTGCCGTTGCGACTGAAGCCCTAACCGGAACATCTGTTTAAAGAGGAGCAACGCCTCTTTCGAGCTGGCCTTGCTCTCTCCGTTCACGCGCTCACCGAACTCGAAAGGCACTTCAGTAACTTCGATCTTGGGGGACCGGATCAGGACTTCTAAGAGGATCTTGAAACCTTCGGGTTGGAGCTTGTCTGGATTGAGCTGATCACGCTGCACCAGAAAGAAGCCGGTCAGCGGATCGGTGACCTTCTTCAGGCGTTTCGGGAACGCCAGGCGAGAGAAGAGTGCTAATCCGTAGGAGACCAGCTTCCGAAAAAAGCTCAACCCCTCGGTCCCACCGCCTTCGGTGAGCCGGCTCGCCGCGACCAGTGTGGCGCCGTCTTCTTGTGCCTTGGCCAAGAGTTGCGGAATGACTTCGGGTGGGTGTTGCAGGTCCCCGTCCATTACGCAGATCCAGTCGGATTCAGCTACTCGCATGCCTTCGACCACGGCCTTACCGAGACCGTTGCGACGTTCGGGGGGTCTTTCGATGAGCTTGATGTCGAAGGGGAACTGGCTGCTGGCGCGCTTGATTACTGAGGGGGTTTCATCGTCACTGTCATCGACGTAGATGACCTCGACTCGCGGTAGTTCGGATTTTGCAGCTTCTATACGGGCGAGCAGCGGGAAGACGTTGCCGGCTTCGTTTCGTGTCGGAACGATGATAGAGAGTGTCGGCTCTAGCTTGGCATCGGTCGGTTGGTCTATGAGAAGCGGCTGTTGTGCTTGGTGGTGGCGTGTGCGTTGATGAGGGGTGTAATCGATCATAGTTTCCCAGGCCAGCCGGTATGCTCGATGTCGCAACGCGCGCAGTGGCGAGTTGGTACCTCGACATCGATGTGCTTCTTGTTGAGGCGCTGAAAGAAGGAATAGCGATCACCTGTCCCCTTGCTCTTAGATTCAACTGAGTGCGATTCGGTCCGATCCGAGACGCCCCATCTACATCGAGGGGTCTGATCGAAGCGTCTGCACCCATGTGGGTGTTATCCGGTGTTGTCCATATGTCCTCCGTGAAGTGCGTGATCATGTCGTTCTCCAGATGGGAACCGGCGCTCAAAGGTTTCGCCGATGATTTTCTCAGTGTGGTGCCGAAGCCGAGAGTTCGCAGTGACGGCTGTACATGACCCGTGTAGAGCTAGGACTCCTTGGCGGTCAGCGGGGACAAGGTGAAGACCGTGTGCGCTTTGCACATAAGGGACTGTGGTCGGGACTCTATCCTGATGAAGGAGGTACGGTAGTTCCAGACTCACCTCGATGAGGCGATATCTCACCCATCACCCTGTCATTCTGGGGGTTACATTGTGAATCGCGGCGACCATCGATACCAAGGAGAGATTTTGCGAAGGCCTTCCCTAACCCGATTCCTGCTACTCTCTTCACTGTTTGTTCTTATCATGGTGACCAGTTGCTCGAAGAACACTCCAGGTCCAAACCCTGTTCCCATCGTCTCCCCATTCGAGGCTCGGATCTCGAGCAGCGACGGTGACGCTGAGGAGCGGGTTGACGGCACCGTGAACCGGAGTAGTACCACGCTCGATATCGTCGAAGATCCTGCAACCCTATCCGGGCAAGTCATCGGCCTGCATTTCGACGATATTTACATCTCCAACGGTGCAACCGTTACGAATGCGTTTGTACGGTTCACAGCGAAAGAGGGGGCGTTTGACGCGACCGACCTGACGATTCAAGCCCAAGCCAGTTCAGATGCGCCGCCGATAGGTTCGAGTCGCTTCGGGATCTCGGTGCGCGCGCGCACCGAGGCTTCTGTCTCCTGGACCCCTGAAGAGTGGCTGACTTTGGGAGACGCGGGGCTTGCACAGACGACGCCCAACCTCGCCCCCCTCATTCAGGAGATCATCGATCGGCCCGGTTGGCAACCGGGTAACGCGTTGCTCCTGATTATCGAGGGGACTGGCAGTCGGGCAGCCAAGTCGTTCGATAGCGATCCGGCAAGTGCACCCCTTTTGCACGTGGAGTTCGACAACAGCGTACAGATCGATCAGTTTTCGGTAGAGCCCGAGCCGGTCGATTTCGACCAGGAAGTGACGTTCCGCTGGTCGGTCACCGATACCGACGGAGATCCCCTCTCGTGCGACCTCGATATCGATGACGATGGAGTTGTCGATTATGCGCTGCAAGATTGTGAGGCGGTGTCCTCTCAAACTCATACCTACCAGGAACCGGGGACGTACATTGCGCGCTTGACGGTATCAGACGACACCGGTGCCTCGAGGGAAAAGACGAGACTGGTGAGAGTATTGATTCCCCAGGCGGTAACGGTGGCCGCGGCGGGGGATATCGCTTGCGATCCGGCCAATCCACAATTCAAAGGGGGCGGCGGCACGCCAAACCATTGCCGCATGAAAGCCGTTTCCGACCTGATGCTCGACATGAACCTGGATGCCGTCTTCGCTCTAGGAGACATCCAGTATGAAGACGGGGCATATGAGAAGTTCCTCGAGTCCTATGACCCGAGCTGGGGACGCTTGAAAGACATCACCTATCCGGCGGTCGGAAACCATGAGTACTTGGTTCCCGGTGCAGCGGGCTACTACCAGTATTTCGGTGAGTTGGCAGGGGATCCCGCCAAGGGGTACTACAGTTTCGACCTCGGCAACTGGCACATCGTGGTGCTCAATTCGGAGTGTTCGCAAGTGGGTGGTTGCGGGGAGTTCTCACCGCAGGGTACTTGGCTCAGGGCCGACTTGGCCGCCAATCCGACCAAGTGTACGCTCGCTTATTGGCACATTCCACTCTATAGTTCGGGAGGAAGGGCCTCTGAGAATATGAGGTCCGTTTGGGAAACGCTCTATGCGGCCGGAGCGGATGTGGTACTTACTGCTCATGACCATACCTACGAAAGGTTTGCCCGCATGGATTCAAGCGATAATCTCGATCTCGAGCGCGGTATCCGCCAGTTCGTGGTCGGGACCGGAGGGAGCAATCTGACCAAGATCGATCGGTTGGCTCTCAATAGCGAGGTGTTCAACGGCGATACCTACGGAGTATTGAAGATGACTTTACGGTCGGACCGCTATGATTGGGAGTTCGTTCCCGAGACTGCTGATGGCTTCACGGATTCGGGATCGGAGCTGTGCCACGAATGACAAAGGTCGTGCAGAGGATGAGCTACAGAATACCGAAACATCGACATGCCTCCTCAGTGCTCCTTCTTCTCTTTGTGCTACTGGTTACGCTGACCGGGTTTGCCTTCTCCCACGAGGAGACACCTACCTCATCACACGACGAAGAACTCAACCACTTGGCAGGAACCGTGCTCTGTGTTGGGGAAGACTCCGTTTTCACGGCCTATTCTGGTGCCAATCCTTCGCGGGCCAACCTTCACACCGCAAGGTTGAAGCGAGGGCTGAGCGATCTTTTGGAAACGTCACTCGAAAGGCACGATCTCGATGTGGAGTTCCGCCAAAGTTGCAGCCCAAGTGACGCCTTTGTTGTGGCTTCCGTGCGTATCACCTATCTCGATCCCGAGATATATCGTGGCTACGAACCGGGGTCGTATGGTTACGCGCTCTCTTTGCAGGTAGGCGAATACGCCGGCACCGACTTCTTCGACGACCACTACGTCTTGTCGGGGCTTCGTTACATCGCCTTCGTGGAGGAGACCTACACCGAAACCGCGCGCGGCGTCTTCCTCGAAGACCACCTGCTCGAGCGCACCGAAAACCTGCTCGAGGAGCTCTCACACGCTTGGCAGGATGCCAACGTCTCGGCAGGGACAGTGTATATGCAAGCCGAAGGTCGCTGCCAGGGTCCGTTCGGCCTGCGGCGTGTCGTGGAGCTCTTTTCGTGCTTGTTCAGTAGGAGATAGTGCAGCGAACGGTAAGCTAGAAGAAGGCGGTAATGGGAAATGGGGAATGGGTAATGCGTGGTCGACCGGCACACGATGAGGCTGAAGTACTACCCTTCGAAGCACCCATTACCCATCACCCATTACCCATCACTGTTATGGTTAGCCATGAACGCACCTTCGAATATCCTCGACCTCTTCAGACTCACCGGCCAGGCTGCTATCGTCACCGGTGGCTCAAAGGGTCTCGGTCGGGCCATCGCCCTGGCCCTCACTCAGGCTGGTGCCGACCTGGTGATCGCCAGTCGCAACGAGAGCGAGATCCAGAGCGTCGCCCAGGAACTTGCCGCCGAGACTGGCCGGCGGGTGATCGGTGTACGCGCTGACGTGACCCTCATGACAGATGCCGAGCGCATCGTTCGTACCGCAGTCGAAGCCTTCGGCAAACTCGATATCCTGGTCAACTCGGCCGGTATCAACAATCGCAAGCCGATCAGCGACCTCTCGGTCGAGGAGTTCGAAGAGCTTATCGATATCAACCTGACCGGTACTTTTCGCATGTGTAAGGCGGCGGGACCGGCTCTACTTGCGCATGGCTCAGGACGAGTGGTCAACCTCTCTTCGATGCTCGATCACGT
>CP070651.1:2934243-2954743 GCA_020354625.1 Trueperaceae bacterium | reverse complement strand
GGTGTTCGACTACCGCGGGAGCTGGTGCGCAGAAGGGCTACGAACCACGTGGGAGAGCGAGTGGCGCTTGGTCGGCACCAGAGGGAGCCTTCGCTGGGACGGCGCCGGTGAGATCCGGGCCGAGGTCGTGGCGGGTGACGACGGGTTCCTGCGAGCGGTTCGGTCGATCGACATCCCGACGGCTGATGGGGCCGAACCGTCTGGCCATAAGGGCGCGATCCTCGCGTTTATCGAAGCGATCGAACGGGGTCTGACCCCTGAGACGGTCTGCAGCGACAACATCAAGAGCCTGGCGATGGTCTTTTCAGCCGTCGAAAGCGCTTCAGGGAGACGGCGGGTCGAGGTCGCGTGGTGACTCAGCGCAGACCGTAACGGTTCTCGCCCTCGCTCGGTCCGGCAAAGAGCAGGATCAAGCCCATTCCGAAGTTCACCAGCGGGACGAAAAAGAGCAGGTACCACCAGCCGCTCTGGTTGAAATCGTGCAGACGCCTCACGCCGTAGCTGACGGTGGCGACCGAGTACACCAGACTAACCATCAGCATCACCGCGGTCCCGCCCGGCGTAATCTCTTCGCCGGGCGAGGAAGCGAAGGCGACCAGAATGGCCACACCGTAGGTGATTGCGAGCCACAAAAAGCTATAGCCGAAATAGGCCCTGCGGCCGAGTCGGCCGGCAAACCTAAACGGGTTGAACTTCTCCACGACGACACCTCGATTCACCGGGTCACATCGATTCACCGGAATACGGAAGTCTACGGCTCCCTCCCCTTTTGTAACCGCCAGAGGGGGCCACCGTCGAACGAATCTCTAACACGCGTCTTCTCTGGTCCGCTCGACTCCTACGTCACGCGGATGCGAAGGTCTTTTGCGTGCCGGCTCAGGCGCTGGGCCTGGTGCCCTTTTTTGCCATCCGCGACGCGAGCGAACCGGCCTGACGAGCTCGTCTCGGTGTACCCCCCCCTGGGGGTCTTACCGCCGGTCAAACCTTCACGCTTTTTAAAATCTCTCCTATGGTATGCATTCCGATATCGATCTCATCGAGCGTCGCCACCGAATAGCTGAGACGGAAGGTGTTACCGCCCGTGTCATCTGTGTAAAAGGGCCCCCCGGGCACAAAGGCTACCCCGCGGGAGACAGCCTCTTTGAGCACCTCCATGGCATCCATCCCCTGCGGCAACGTCACCCAAACGAACATGCCACCACGAGGCCTGGTCCAATGAACCTCCTTGGGGAAGCTCTTCTCCAGGGCTGCCAACATGGCGTCGCGTTGCTTACGGTAGTAGTCACGAATTTGCTCGACCTGTCCGTCGATAAAACCGTCGCGCAGCACCTCATAGGCTACCATCTGGGTAAAGGTAGCCGTGTGGAGGTCCGATGCCTGCTTGGTACGGGTGACCGTGGTGAGCAGCTCTGGATCTGCCACCAGCCAACCCAGACGGAAGCCGGGAACCACGATCTTGGAAAAGGTCCCGCCATAGATCACCAGGTCGGGCGCGAGTTCATAGAGGTGGGGGAGGTCGTCTCCTTCGAAGCGGAGCTCGCCGTAGGGATTGTCCTCGTAGATGGGAACGCCGTAACGCCGCGCCAACTCCACCACCCCGTGGCGCCGTTCGAGGCTCATGGTAATTCCGGTCGGGTTGTCGAAGTTGGCGATGGCATAGATCAGCTTGGCGCCGCTCTCGAGCGCCCGTTCGAGCGACTCGAGCTCCATACCGTCGTCGTCGATCGATACCGGCAGATAGCTCGCCTCAAAAGCGTCGAAGGCGAGCAGTGCACCCATATAGGTCGGAGCGGTTACCGCTACCTTGTCTCCTGGATCGAGCAGGATACGGGCGATCATGTCGAGCCCCTGTTGGGAGCCGGAAACGACCTGGACCCCTTCTGGCGAGGCCCCGTCGAGCTGCTGCGCCACCCACTCTCTGAGCGGAGGGTACCCCTCGGTGGTGCTGTACTGGAGCGCCTTGGCGCCCTGTTCGTCGAGAACCGTATTGGCTGCCTCGGTGAGCCTCGCCACCGGGAAGAGACCGGGGGCGGGCATACCCCCCGCAAATGAAAGGATCTTCTTGCCTTGGGTAAGCTTGAAGATCTCACGGATCGCGGAGGGTTTGATGTTTTGGCTGCGGTGGGCCAAGTGCTCTCGCCAGTTCATGGGGCCTCCTGTCAATGACTCGAAGATACCACTTCCAGGCAACCTTCGATAGCTGTGAAAGGGAGCGCGAATAACCGGTGCTTGCGCGCCGTTGCGCCCCGACTACTCCATCTCTTTTGAAGCCCCCCGGCATAAGAGCTCGAGCCTACGTGAACGAGCGTTCTGGGTGACGCTTTGGGGCATAGAAGCGTGCCAGGAAGCGCTTCGCACGGTTGCCGGGCTGTGGGTGCCCGGTGCCGGTGTTACCGCCACGGGAACCCGAGCCGCCGCCAGGCTCGAAGGTGTCTGAAGAGCGGTCTGGGGTTCCAGACTTTTGTCTCCTTGACGCGCCGTAGCAAGAGCACCGAGGCGAGTCGCAACAGACCTGAGACCACAAAGAGGCTGTGGTAGCCACTCCAACTGGCGTGTGGAATTCTCTGTAAGGTCTCGAAGAGGGGTCCCGCCAGCGCACCACCGATGAATCCGAAGAGCCCGGTGGTGACGGAGTACATGGCGAGATAGGTCAAGCGTCCCTGCCGAGGCGCGGTGAAAAGCGCGAGATTGAATATTGCCGGTCCGGTGGCACCCCAGGCTATGGCGTCTACGACGGCACTAAGCCAGATGTAATTGAGATTGTGCCGAAGATCGGCCAGAATCCAGCAGGTAGGGAACCCCACGGCCATGATCACGATTCCAGACTGCAGGACCGGTCTGTTGCCGATCCGATCGGCCAAGCGACCCCACAGGGGTGTTGTGACGAGGGCTGAACCTGAGGCGATCACGGTCCAATAGGCGACTTGGGTGAACGACATATCGAGGACGTCTAGGAAATAGGCCGTGACAAGCGCTGCCGAAAGGAACATGCCGAAAAAGAGAAACCCAGCGAATGTCAAGAATTGCCGGAAGTTCGGGTTCAGCCACGGGAGGCTGAGCGCTCGTCTCAATTCGATGGGTTGACGGGTCGCGACGGGTTCGTGGTGGAGAAACAGCAAGCCGGATGCGATGATCGAAACGACCACAGCCGCCCCCAAGATGATCTGAAAACTTTCGGGTGCGGCAAAAGCGTCGAGAAACCGACCGGCTGCAAGGTTCCCGATCATCCCGATGACACCGACGAGCCCGGTTCGTATGCCGAAGTAACGGCCACGTTTGTCTTCGGGTACGACGTCGCCCATCCAGTCGGTCCACACGACGACCAATGCGGCTTGAAACACGCTCGAGAGACCCACCAGTATGAGCAGATAGACCGGCATAAGGGAGGCGTCGACCGCGAGAGAGGGCAAGACCGCGGCGACCAACCAGAGGCAACGGCCGAAAAGAGCCAGGCTGGTGGCAAATATCCGACGACCCGGTAATCTCGTCGCCCACCAAGCCGCAAGCGGGCTGAAGAGTTGCGCCAGCAGTGGAACGCTCGAAACCAGCGCGATCTGGCTCGGCGTGGCACCGAAATGTAGCATATAGCCGACCAACACGCTCCCGGTCGTCCACATCAAAAAGATCTGGCTCAGGCTACCCTCTACAATCGACAGCTTTAGGGTGCGAATCAACGCGGATTCAGACACGGCCCCCCCAGAACGAGAGAAGTAAGCGCTGGCCCGGCACCCCGCTATGACCGAAGCCAAACGGCGCATCTTACGACGTTGCAGCGCGATTTGCAAGACCGGGGACCGAAGCGTGTCGGTACCGAGCCCTTGCGCGGGAATGTGAGCTGAGGCCGGGGTACTTTGGACCTCTCGGTTGTCCTCGAGCACACAAAAAAGACCGGCTCAGATGAGCCGGCGGGGTTCGCAGTGTGACGACAATTTTTTCCGGGGTCGGGCAATGGTCCACACACGCCCAACGTCCCGCACAAGGACGGCTAGCTGCCAGGTGGGGTGTACTCCACGCCCGAAGCCCGCGAGAGTGCCTCGATGCCCTCTTCGTAGCTCAACAAGACGGTTGTCTTGAGGTCGGTGACCGCGCCCGAGCCCGCGACCGACATCAGAATCGAAGCGATCGAGACGTTGTCCACACCTTCATAAATCACCATGAGATCGTATTCACCAAAGGTGAAGTAGTAGGCCACCAGCCGTCCACCGGCTGCTTGCATCACTTCGTCGAGGACTTCGCGTCGATCGCGCCCCGATGCCATGCCCCCGATCACCGATGTGGCCATCTTCGCCTGCGTCATATACAGCGCCATAGCAAGCCTCCTTTGTCTTGTTGCCCAACTACCATAACACAGAAAGAGGCGGGCGGTGCGCTCGGCACCCCCGGTCAGAACCACCACGACCGTAGCCGGCAGGGGCGGTGGGGATGCCTTGCTATCTGATCGCCGCTCGACCCGTGCGGGTCACGCTCACAGGCCTTCCGCGCGGCGGGCTACGGCCCGCACCATATCTCGAAAGATGAGCCGGTGAAGCGGGTAGAGCCCATACCAGTAGAGCACGCCTGCGAGCCCCTTCGGCTCGAAGAGTGCGGTCTGAATCAGATTGGTCTTTCCCTCTTGCTCCACCGCTTCGAACTGCAACCAGGCCCGTCCCGGGACCCTCATCTCGGCCCGCAGCCGCAGCACCGTGGGCGCAACGACCTCTTCGACCCGCCAAAAGTCGAGGGCCTCACCGGCCAACAGTTCGCTCGGGTGGCGGCGGCCGCGCCTTAGGCCCGGACCTCCAATGAGCTTGTCCAACAGCCCGCGCAAGCGCCACGCCCAGTCCCACACCAGCCAGCCACGGTCGCCACCCAGGCTGGTAAAGGCCTGAAAGACCTGCTCGCGCGAGGCGGCGACCGCAACCGCCTGAACTTCTCTGATGAGCCCCTCGCGGTCCTCGAGCCGAAACGAGCGACCGTTGGCGAGCGAGCCGCTCCAGCGCGTCTCCACCACGCCCTCTTCGATGCGTTTTAGCGCGAGTTCGACCGCTTTTTCGTAGGGCGTGGGATCGATTTCGGGGAAGAGCTCTTGCGCCCTCTCG
The DNA here is from genome assembly GCA_020354625.1 of Trueperaceae bacterium. Lineage (GTDB taxonomy): Bacteria > Deinococcota > Deinococci > Deinococcales > Trueperaceae. The sequence continues at coordinate 2,949,665 of CP070651.1, read as the reverse complement.
GTATCGGCCACCACCGGGTGCACCACGCCCTCGACCAGCGGGACCGCCAAGGTATTGGGAATCGGTGTGACCAGGCCGACCCAGCGGGCCGCCAGCGCCGGGGCCAAGACCGGTACCGGTTGGATCAGCCTGGAGAGGCCACGTACCCGGGCGTAGCCGAGCATCATCTCTTTGAAGCTGAGCCGGTCGGCGCCGATCTCGACCACACCCGAAGGCCCCTTGTCCAGCGCGGACACCAAGTAAGCGAGCACATCGCGCACCGCGACCGGTTGTACATCGTTGAGAATCCACTTGGGGGCGATCATGGCTGGGAGCCGCTCTGTGAGGTAACGCACCATTTCGAAACTGGCCGAGCCCGAACCGATGATGGGCCCGGCTTGAAACTCGGTGGTCGGGAGCCCCTCGCGGAGAATGCGGCCGACCTCGGCCCGGCTCGACAGGTGGGCCGAGAGGTCGTCGGTCTGCGGCACGAGGCCGCCGAGGTAGATGACGTGCGCCAGGCCCTGTGCGGCTTCGACGAAGTGCTGGGCTGCGAGCCGGTCTTGGGCGGCGAAATCGGCTCCCCCGTACATCGAGTGGACCAGGTAGTAGGCCGCGTCTACGCCCTCGAGCGCACTTGCAAGCGAGTCCGGTGCCAGAAGATCGCCGACCGCTACCTCGACGCCGTCGATCCAGGGGCGGCCGCGCACCCGCCCGGGGTCGCGTACCAGTACCCGCACCTGGTGTCTCGCCGCCAGAAGCCGCGGGATCAAGCGGCCACCGATATAGCCGGTCGCTCCGGTCACCAAGACCTTCACTGAACGCCCTCGTACCGCACGCTGCCGGTGCAGAAACCACATAACGGCTCTCTCACGCAGCGACGCTACCACGCCGTGCCGCCGGTGACTGTCCCGAGCGGCACGATTGACGGTCGCCTTGCGCCCCGGTCGAGATGGCGTCCACGCTGGCCGGTGAGCACGTCGGCCTCCTCTACGCCGTTGGAGCGGTTGCGGTCTTGGGCGGCGTCTGGGTGGGGGCGATGAGACAGCAGACCGAGGCCGGCGTCTAGCCGGCCTCGCTAGGGTACACTCGAAGTCTCGGTAGGTGCGAAGGGGTCATCGTCATGTCGCGTGTGTGGAGCCAGATCCCGAAAAGGTCGATGATCGACCCGACCTTGTGGGCTTTTCTAACCTTTGTAGTCTTGATCGGCGGCTCGTCGGTGGCGATCCGCTACACCTACAGCCAGCTGCCGGTGTTTTGGAGCGGCGCCTCGCGATTCGGCCTGTCGGCGGTGATCTTTTGGCTGCTCGTGCTCCTGCGGAGAGTCGAGCTGCCGCGAGGTCCGGCTCTGACCGGGGCGACGCTCTTCGGGGTTGTCAGTATCGGTGGCGGGCTCAGCCTCTACTACTGGGGCCTCGAGAAGACCCCCGCCAGCCTCTTTCAGATTATCGGGGCGGTAGGGCCGCTCCTTACCCTCTTTTTCGCCGTGCTCCACGGCCAGGAGAGGCTCCGGCCCCGCACGATATTCGGCGCCCTGCTCGTGATCGCGGGCATCACGGTCGCCTTCGGCGGCACCGTGAGCGGCGAGTTGTCGCTGATTCGGATTCTGTCGGTGGTGGCCGGCGCGGCGCTGCTGGCCGAAGCGAGCGTGCTGGTCAAACACTATCCACCGAGCCACCCCATCGCCACCAGCGCCATCGGTCTCAGCATCGGCTCGTCGATGATGGCGCTGTTCTCGCTCCTTGCCGGCGAGACCTGGGTCTTGCCGAGCGGTTCTGCCATGTGGTGGGCCTTCGGCTACTTGGTGATCGGCCCCTCGGTGATCTCGTTTTTGCTCTATCTGCACGTGTTGCAGCGTTGGACGGCTTCGGCGACGGCCTACGGGTTGGTGCTTACCCCGCTGATCACGGTGGTGTTGGCGGCCACCTTGGCCGATGAGCGCATCACCGGAGTCTTTTTGGCCGGCGCCCTCTTGGTCCTCTGTGGGGTGTGGTTCGGTGCCATGATGAACCGGCGAGGGTAACCCGAGTCACCCGAGCAACTCTGGCGCTCTCAGCTCATTCGCGCCACGGCGCCCACAAGGCCTGCTCGGCGGGCAGCGGATGGCCCGAGACCTTCAGGGCCAAGAGCACCTGGCCCCGGTGGTGGGCATCGTGGACCATCATGTGGAGCAAGAAGGCCGAAGCGTCGGCGTGGGGTAGCTCCGCGGAGCCGCGGGGGTGGCGCTCGGCCGCTGCCCGTGCACATTCATAGGTCTCTTTGAGCACCGTTTCGATCTTTTCCCGGTCGTTCTCGGCGACAAACTCCTCCGCGTCAGGGTCGTAGAGGTCGGCCAGACCCGCAAACGCCCCCTTTTCGAGCGCCATCCCCCAGTATTTGACGCTGGCGACGATATGGGCGAGGTGCTGAGCAACGCTAAAACCCCCACCGGGCGTCTGGGCGCTGAGCATCTCGGGGGTCAGGTGCCGCACCAGCTCCAGGTTGACGTCGAGATTGGTCTGCCAGGCCTTGCGAACGGCTTCGTCATTCGACATGGCTGCCTCCAGGCGGGCCCGGCCGAAGGAAGCGGCCGCGCCCTCGTCAGAAGCCTACCGTATCTGCACCCTTGAGGTCCAAGATCGCCCTGGCCTCGTCGGGGCTGGCGACGTCGAGACCGAGACCACGGACGATCTTGACCGCCAGCTCCACCTGTTCGGCGTTTGTGGTCGCAAGCCTCCCCTTACCGGCCCAGAGCGAGTCTTCGAGACCGACCCGGAGGTGGCCACCCAGCGCCACCGACTGGGCGGCGATTCGGAGCTGGGCAGCGCCGGCCCCGAGCACCGACCAGCGGAGATCGGCTCCGAACAGGCGCTCGGCCGTCCGTCTCATGTGGGCCACGTCTTCGGGGTGGGCGCCGATTCCACCCAAGATCCCGAAGATCGACTGCACGAAGTAGGGTGGTGTGACCAGACCGCGTGCCACGAAGTGAGCCAGGGTGTAGAGGTGCCCGATGTCGTAGCATTCGAACTCGAAGCGCGTGCCCTGGTGGGAGCAGGTCTGGAGGATCACTTCGATGTCTGCGAAGGTGTTTTTGAAGATCAGCTCGCGGGTGGCCTCGAGGTGGGCACGCTCCCACTCGTGCTCGAAGTCGCGATACTTGTCGAGCAGCTGGTAGAGCCCGAAATTGAACGAGCCCATGTTGAGAGACGCGAGTTCGGGGCGAAAGGCAGCCGCCGGTTTCAGCCGCTCTTCCACGAGCATGTAGGGGCTGCCGCCGGTGGTGATATTGAGCACTGCGCCGGTCGCAGCCTTGATCGTTGGGAGCATGCGGGCAAAGGCTTCGGGGGACTGGTCGGGCTTGCCGGTTTCCGGGTCCCGTGCGTGGAGGTGCAAGATCGCCGCCCCCGCCTCGCTTGCGGCTATCGCTTCGGCCGTAATCTGCTCTGGGGTTACGGGCAGATAAGGAGACATCGACGGCGTGTGGATTGCGCCGGTGAGCGCGCAGGTAATGATGACCTTCCCGGCTCCTACTGCGCCCCGCGTTGGCTCTGCACTCATAAGGTCTCTACGTTACCATCCACCCCGAGCGACTGTCCCGACAGGTTTTGGCCCGCGTCCGAGAGCAGAAAGGCGACCGTTGCCGCCACGTCGCCGGCGCTGACCATCTTTCGCAACGACACCCGCTCCACGTAGCGCTCGGTCATCTCTTCCACGGAGAGGCCGAGCTGCTCGGCCCGGTCGCGGATGACGCCGTCCATGCGCGGCCCCTCAACGATCCCGGGCAAGATGGCGTTGACCCGGATGTTACAAGGACCGAGCTCTTTGGCCAGGCTCTGCGTCAAGCCGATCACCCCGAACTTCGCCGAAGAATAGGGGCTCCGGTAGGGGTAGCCGTGGCGGCCCGCAGACGAGGACATGTTCACGATCGAACCGCCCCCGGCGGCCTTGAGGAGCGGAACCGCCCTGCGAGCGCAGAGAAACTGACCGGTGAGACCGACCTCGAGGCAGCGGCGCCACTCCTCTGGGGTGATCTCCTCGATGGGAGCGGTCGGCCCGGCGATACCGGCGTTGTTGACGAGGGCGTCGAGCCCACCGAAACGCTCGACGAGCGCCTCGAACATCTGGTCGACCGCACGCTCGTCGGCTACATCGGCCTCGAGCGCCAGGAGTCGATTGCTCCGGGCGGCGGCGATCGCGTCCGTGGAGACATCACACACCGCCACCTGGGCCCCCATTCCGGCCAGGGTTCCGGCGATCTGGGCACCGATCCCGCCCGCGCCGGCGGTAACGAGAACTCGCTGCCCCTCGATGCCCCTCAGGCGGCCATCCCAGATTCCAACCGTCATCTCGAGTCCATAAAAGTTGCCGCTGACGCTCACCGCGAAGGTGAGGCTGTGGTCGGGTCCGAACGGGCTGTATTCGGATCCTGCGGCGCCATAGGCGTAGCGGTAGCGGACGCTCGGGGAGACGTGGTCGATGCCGCCGTAACGGAGCGTGGCGGTGGCGAAGCCCGACCCGTCGCTGACGTTGCCGATCCAAAAGAGCGAGGGGGTGAGATCGCTACCGGCGACATCTGCAAAGCGCAGGCTGGCAGCGGCGTTGTGCTTGCCCCGCTCGCGCAGGTCGCGAAAGGTGATCTCACCGGCCGCTAGCAGCTCGGCGACGGCGGCCCGGTTTGCGCTCAAAAGCCCCGGATCGGCGTAGCCGAGACCGTTGAAGAGGTATTGTGCGCTCCCGGCCACGCTAAAGGTGTCGTCCTCGTTGCTATAGCTGGCCCTCGCCCCGAACGTGCCCGAAGCGTACACGGCCCCGGGCCGCGTCTCGGTCTGGAGACCCGCAGGGCCGGCGGTAAGAAAGACCTTGTCACTGTTGCCCTCGACGACGCCCTCGGCGAACAGGGTGACGCCCTCGACGGCCCCGGTGGCCGTGGCCATCAGCGCCCACGGACCGTCGAGCTGTATAACGCCTCCGGTGGTGACCTCGACATCTCCAACCAGAAACTCGTAGCGCGAGCCGAGCGCGATCTCGATCGGACTTTCGACATCTTCCATGACCACGTACCCGGTCAGGTTATTGGTCCCCATCGGCCACTGGGCCTTGATGGCGACCGGTCCCGCAAGCTCCGCATCGGGGTCTTCAGGGTCGATCGACTCGATATTGATCAAGTTCGCCGGGCTGAAATAGAGACCGACCCCCCAATTGATGGTCTGCTTCCCGGCACGCAAGAAGAGCCGGTTGGCGATATCGAGGTCGGCGAACATCTCGCGCAGCTCGAACTCGACCCCGCTCCGGGTCGTATAGGAGGCGTCGCCCTTTACAAACACGGCGAAGTCGCTCGTGGGTCTCGCGTCCAAAAAGAGCCGGGTGTTGAGCTCTGCGACCCCACTCGAGAACGGGTCTGCTCCCTCCGCAGCGTCGAGATCGAGGTCGATCTCGGCCGAAACCGAAAACGAGCCTCCGATGACCACACCGTCGGTCTCAAGGAGCGCTGCGGCGGGGTCGAAACCCGGATCGGCTTCGGCCTCAGAGACGATCGAGTCGCCGAAGAGGTCGTCACCGCCTCCAAACAGTGCGTCGTCGAGGTTGTCTTGGGCGAGCGACGGCGTGCCGAGCGCCATCAGCGCCAGCAAGAGGACTCTCGTAAGCCGGGGCATCAGCGATTGACGCGTTCTACATAGGCCTTGGTAAAGACCGAGTCCGGGAGGTCGGTGGTCGAGATGTTGGAGATGGTGAAGCTCGTCCGCTTGTTTTCGACCAGGGCGTCGACGAAGATCCGCTGGTCCGCGATGAGGTTATCGCCCACACGGGCGTAGCTCGGAAAAAACGAGGTGCGAAGCAAGCGTTTGGTCAGGCTGTAATCCTCGCTCTTCAAGAGCAAGGCGCCCTCTTTGGTGATCGAGAGGGTCTTGAAGGGGTAGGGGACCTCGTCGTTCAGCGCTTCGAGCTCGATGATCCACACCTCGAAGCGACCCAAGGTACCCTCTCGGGTCTCGACGATCTGGTAGTCATCGGCCAAGCTAGAGCGGCCGAAATCGTCGTTGCGAGCGTCGCTCCCTTCGAAGGCTTCCGACAACGACGTGAAGGTGAACTGCCGGCTCTCGGGGTCGTAGAACCAGAGCCCGTCCTCGATCCGCAGGTAGCCCTGGCCGAGCTGGGTTTCCGGTTTCTGGATGAGCAACAAGAATGCGTCGTCTTCATCACGCCGAAAGACCTGTACGGTGCGGTTGTCCTCGCCCGCTTCGGGGTCGATCCTCTCCATGGTGAAGGTGGCCGCGAAGTCTGCCGCGAAGTTCGAGCGCTGGTCGATCGTCCTGAGCATCTCCACAAAATCCTGAGCGAACACGGTACCGAGACCGCTCAAGACGGAGACGATCGACAGCGTGCGTACAATGGAATAAACGTTCATCTCGTACCTCCAAGACGTTGGTGACCCGACGTCAGAGTTCTAAAAACTGGCCCGCAAGGCCTCGGCCGGGCGCAGTTGGGCTGCGCTGCGTGCCGGCAGGTAGACAGAAGCGATGCTCATCACGCAGAGGAGCGCCATGTTCACGACGGTGTCGAAGAAGCCGACCCCGAACTGGATATGCCCCTGCTTCAAAAAGAAGCTCCAACTGCTCGAGCTGAAATCGAACAGTTCCAGACCGGCCATCACAGCGAACGCCGCCACCAGACCGGCGAGAGCCCCGCCGAGCGCGATGAAAAAGGCCTCCCAGATAAAGACGCTCCTGATCCCTGAGCGCTGGACCCCCATGGCCCTCATGGTTCCGATCTCGACCGTGCGCTCGATCATGACCATCCGGTAGGAGTTCATCACCCCCACCATGATGATCACGAGAATCACCAAGAATATGATCAGAGAGATGTTCTCCATCACCCCGATCATCGACATTACGCCCTCCATCCGGTCTTCGAGGTTGGTGACCGAAAATTTGGTGCCCTGCCAGCGTTCATCTTCGGCGACGCGGTTGACGCGCCCCAAGCCGAAGGCACGGGCGAAATTGGGGCCGCGGCTGCCGCCTGTGCGCGGTTCAACCGTAGCAACGTTTTTGAGCTCGCGGTAGAGCGTTCCGGTGGCAGCCGGCAGAAGAGCGAGGTCGTCGAGGTAGATGTTGAGCGTCTGGAACTCGTTCGGTTCCATGTCGAGCAGGGTGTTGAGGGCTTCGATGTGGGCGAATCCGAGGGTGATACCGAACCCTGCGTCCTGTGGGTTTAGGCTACCTACCACCACCAGGTCGGCGACGTTTTGCTGCCCGGAAATGGTGTTGGTCTTGACGATGACGCTCTCACCGATCTCCAGCCCCAGTTTTTCGATCACGTCTTGGGGGAGGAGGAGGCCATCGGGACGCTCGAGGAACGCTTCGGGCGTGCCCTCGACGAAGTTCATGGCCCCCAATACCTTGTCCTCTTGCCCGAAGTCTGCCCCGATAAGGCGTTGGTTCTCCTCGCGTGCGCCGAAGATAATGCTCGTGTTGGCCGATGAGCGGGTGTTGTAGCTCGCGATCAGCTGGTCGATGGTGCCGAGAGCTCCTAGCACCGCCTCGGTGTCGCCGATGACGGAGATCTCGCTGCCGAGCTCGCTCACCTCGGTGCCAGAGATGTAGATATGCCCGCCGAGCGCGCTGGCAAAATTGAACTGCACCGTCTCGATCAGGCCGCCCGTAAAGCCGTTTAGAACCGTAAATACAAAGAACCCAAAGGCGATGGCACCCCCGAGGAGCAAGGTGCGTTTGAGCTGACGGGTCGTGTTTCGCAAGGCGATTTTGGCTAGTTGCATAGCGGTCGGTCCTCCGAGGTCACTGTCGTTGCATGGCTTGAACCGGTGTGATCCCGAGCGCCACCGACACGGGGTAGAGGCTCGCCACCACCCCGATGACGGCCACGATCACGATCGAAGAGAAGAGCGAGCCGACCGACAAGAGAGGCTTCAATTCGGGGCCGCCGAACAAGATTTGCATGAAGAGTCCAGAGGCCGGCAGGCCGGCCACGTTCAGCACGGCGATGATGGCGCACCCGAGCGCCATGCCGATGACACCGAAGACGATCGTGATCATCAGCACCTCAGCCGTGATCATGCGCCTGACGAAGAACTTCTGGCCGCCGATCGCCCGGATGGTCCCGATCTCGGCGAACCGCTCGGTGACCGAGATGACCAGGGTGTTCATGATGATGATCACCGCGACGACCGCGATGACCAGGATCACGATATTCAAGATGTTTCTTACCCCGAAGGCGAGGTTGGCGATAAATCCGGCGCCCCAGCGCCAGTTTTCGACCGAGAACCCGTCGCCCAGGCCGCCTCGTTCGATCGAGCGCTGCACGCTCGCCTCCGAGAACCCATCTTCGAGCTCGAGCAACAGGTAGTTCCAGGCGTTGTTGTCGAGGCTCAAGAACTGCTCGCGCACCGATACGTCTCCGAGGATGTTCTCGAGGTCGAGAGTCTCGGCGTTCGTCTCGGTCTCGCGAACGAGCGCGTCACCGAACATCGACGAGTCGCCGAACAGATCGTCTTCACTGATCGGCGCGGCTTCGGTCTGCCCTGAGCGGTCGATCTGTACCGAGGTGAGGCCGGTGAGCGACCTGAGAGTGGTCACGTCGACAAACGAGATCCGGTCGAGAAGACCCACGCTGTTCGCGAATGTGCCCACACCGCGGAGCGTGACCTCGCGGATCTTGGTCCCGGTGATGTTGTTTCGGCCCGACAGTAAGATGGTGTCGCCCGGCTCTAGTGCGACCCCGTACTCTTCACTGATCTCATCGATGGTCGCCTTTGAGAGCATGATTCCCTCTTCGCCATCTTTGAGATACTCACCCTCCACCAGTTCAAACCTGCCCTCGAACATCGCGCGGTAGCTCGACGGCTGAATGCCCCAGAGGAGAGCGAACGAGAGCGTCTGGTCGTCTTTGTTGATGCTCGCGGTGCCGGTGAGCATCGGGGTATACGCCGCGATTCCCGGCTCGCGGTCCAGGTACTCGGTGATCCGGGTGTAGTTCTCTAGTGGGGGCGGCGCACCGCCGAAACCCCCTATGAAGGAGATCTCTTCTTCGGTCGCACCGCGGATGATGAGTTCACCGGTAAAGTTGGAGACGTAACTCTGGCGCATACCGTCGGTCACGCTCTCCATCACCGAGTTTCCCACCACCAAAAATGCGATGCCGATGGCGATCAGGCTGCCGATGATGAGCGTCTTTACCTTGTGCTCACGCAGGTTCCTGAAGGCGATGGTGAGTAAGATCACGCCATTTCCTTGTCCTGCGTGAGCGCACCCAGGCCGCGCTCGACCTCATCCGTTTTGTAGTCCTCGAGCACCTGGCCATCGTGTAGCTTGATCACGTGATCGGCGATCTCGATGATGTCGGGATCGTGGGTCGAAAAGATAAAGGTCGTCTCCAGCTCCCGGTTCATCTTCTTCATCAGCTCGATGATGGCCTGGCTGGTGACCGAGTCGAGGTTGGCGGTCGGCTCGTCGGCCATGACGATGCTCGGCTTGGTGGCGAGCGCCCGTGCGATGGCGACGCGTTGCCGCTGCCCACCCGAGAGCTCGTTCGGTTTGTGGTCTTTCCACTTGCTGAGCCCGACGTCCTCGATCAGAAACTCGACCCACCGGTACCGTTCGCTTCGGGACGGTGCATCCTTGCCTAGCAAGAGCGGGAACTCGACGTTCTCAAACACGCTCAACACCGGGATCAAATTGAACGACTGAAAGATGAACCCGAGCACTTCGTGCCGTAGCTTGGTGATCTGGCGGTCGGTCAACCCAGCGGTGTCGACGTCGTTGATCAAGACCTGGCCACTGGTGGCGGTATCGATACAGCCGATCATATTCAAGATCGTCGATTTTCCTGAGCCGGACGGACCGGCGATCGATACGAAATCGCCCTTTTCAATCGTAAAGGTCACGCCTTTTACGGCCTGGACCTCGGTTTTGCCGAGCGGGTACGTTTTATGGACATCGACGAGTTGGACGATCGACATGGGTGCTCCTCATTCTCTGCAGAGAGGGTAGGGGTCGCGACGAGCGCAGCGCGTTAGCCACCGCCACGGGCCATTGTGAGCGACAATTGAGATCGATTCCGTAGACCAGACTCACATTCCGCTTCTCATGCGAAATTGTACTCGCCCTACAGGCTGTGAGCGCTCTACCGTGACACATTGCCTCTCCACACCCCTTTAGCAGGATACGCCTCGAGGGGTCGTAGCCTCTACCGCCTGCCTTCAACCCTTCCACCCAAACGTGTAGATCCGGCTCGGTCGAGGTGTGGATTGTGCCGAGCCGAGAACGGCGGCAGCCTAATGATGGTGGGCGTGATCGAGTTCGCCGGGCCGCAACGGGAGCCGGTCACCCCTGAACAGGAGTGCCGCAAGATACGTGGTGACGGGTACGCCGAGAATGAGGCCGATCGATCCGACCAAGGTGTGCACGATCTCGGCGGCCACAAGCTCGAGGTTGAGCGCCCGGAGGAGGGTGAAATCACTCAAGGTGAGCAGGAGCAGCAGAGGGAGCGCTGCACCGGTGTAGGCGAGCACCAGCGTATTGATCAGTGAACCGACGTGATCGGTCCCTACGTTCATGCCGCGCCGGTACAGTTCGGCCGCTCCCATTTCCGGGTTCGCGTGGGCCAGCTCCCGCACGACGGCGGCCTGAACGATGGTGATATCGGTCAGCGCCCCGAGCGCCCCGACCAAGAGCCCGGCCAGCAACAGGCCCTTCAAATTGATTTGGCCCGCCGCAGCGCTGATCATCATCGCTTCCTCTGTGCCGAGGCCCGTCAGAAATGCGAGCTCGCTAAAGAGCACCCCCAGCCCCATAGTGATGAGCACCGCCAGAAAGGTACCGGCCATCGCGGCGCTGGTCGACCAGTTGACACCGTGCACGAAGTAGATCGCCAGGATGAGTATCCCCCCGATACCGATGATCGATACCACGACCGGGTTCCACCCCTCCAAGATTCGCGGCACGATAAAGCTCACAATGATCACCAGGCTTGTCCCCGTTGCCACAAACGCCCTGAGACCTTTGAAGCGCGCCACGACCACCGAGGCCAACAGAAAGAGAACCCCAAGGCCGATGAGCGGCCGTCGTCTGATCCAATCGGTCACCACGTAGGTGCGCCGGCCATCTGGTCCGTTGGAGTAGTAGACCTCGACCCGTTGGCCCACGCGAAACGGCGGCAGGTCGACCGTAACGAAAGGGTCGCTCTGGGGCAAATCGGCGCTCACCACCCGCCCGCCCTCGAGGAGCACAATCGCTCCACCGCCGACACAGTTCTCGTCTCCGTCCGTCGAAATATCGATGATCCGTCCTTCTGTATACCCAAACGAATCGTCAAGACTGCTCTGGGCAGAGGTCAGGCACCCGAAGAGCAGTGCCAGCGCGACACACCCACACCTCATGAGGTCCCTCATCGACACATTCACGAGGCTGAGGCTACCCTCGGAGCATGAGAACGACTTGAGCCGAGCCGGCACCCTCGACATGGTAGGCTAGAGCCGCCGGGGCGTTCGCGCCTCGAAAACACTCCACGAGCAGGTACAAGCGATGGCTTTCGAGCTCCCGAGCGTAACCCGCCTCTACCAAAACCACCACCTCGACAGCACCCGCTGGAGGATCTACCGGGCGCGTCCCGGAGATATCATCGTCTCTACCTCGTATAAATCGGGTACCACCTGGATGCAGTGGATCTTGGTGCACCTCGTCTTTCAGGGCCAGGACGCCCCCGACCCTCTCGACGTCTCGCCCTGGATCGGGATGCGCATCCGCTCCCTAGAAGACATCGAGGCCAAGCTCGAGGCACAGACCCACCGGCGGGTCATCAAGAGCCACCTGGCGCTCGACGGGCTCCCGTACTATCCCGAAGTGAACTATGTGATCGTGGTTCGCGACGCGCGCGACGTGTTCATGTCGCTTTACAACCACTACCACAACTACACCGAGGACTTTCTGGCCAGGCTGAACGCCTTCGCCTCCGACACGCCCTTTCCGGTCTGCCCCGACGACATCCGCGCCTTCTGGCGCCAGTGGATGGGCCGGGGCTGGTTCGAGTGGGAGGTAGAAGGCTACCCGTTTTGGGGGAACTTGCACCATACCAAGACCTACTGGGACTTCCGCCGCCTTCCCAACATCTACTTTGTGCACTACAGCGATCTGTTGCGAGACCTCGAAGGCGAGATCCGCAGACTGGCCACGTTTCTTGAGATCCCCGTGACCGACGAGGGCGTGGCCTCAGTAGCCCGCTCCGTCGGCTTCGGCGCGATGAAGGCAGACGCCATCAAAAAAGACGCCGACAGGCGTAAAGAGCTCGGTCTCGCCCCCGGTGAAGACTTCCCCGACGGGTTTCGGGGGGGCGAGACCAGCTTTATTCACAAAGGCACCAACGGTCGCTGGCGTGAGGTATTGACCGAAGACGACCTCGCGCTCTACCACGAGACCGTCCAACGGGTATTGACGCCCGAGTGCGCCCGCTACGTCGAACGGGGACGGCTCGGCGGCTAGCCTTCGGGCTCGAGCGGCACGATCTCGAGCACCACGTCGATCTGGAGCTCATCACCGCTGCGGACCACGGTCAGGGTGACGGTGTCGCCGGGGCTCTTGTTGAACACGATCTGTTGCACGTCTTCACCCGAGCGCACCGCTGCGCCGTCGATGGCGGTGATGATGTCACCACCGACGGGGAAGGTCTGTTCGTCGGCGGTAATCTCGAACTGCGAGCCGCGTAGTCCGGCTCGTTCGGCGGGACTGCCCGCTTGGACCGAGATGATCGCCACCCCCGCTTCTGGCATGCTGAGGGCCTCGCGCACCGTGTCGGGGTAGGTTCCGACCGTTTGGATGGTGGCCCCGAGCCTGGGACGGGTGCTGAACACATCGCGGTAGCCGCCCTCACGCAGACTGGCCAGGTTCTGGTCGAGCAGCGAGCTCGGCACCGCGAAACCGATCCCCAAAAAACCCCGTTGGCCGCCGGCCCCGAGCCCGGGGATGATGGCCGTGTTGACGCCGATCAGCTCCCCGCGCGAATTGAGGAGCGGTCCGCCCGAGTTTCCGGGGTTGATGGCGGCATCGGTCTGGATCATCGGTACCTCGATGCGACCGATCGAGGGGAAGTCGCGTCCGACAGCCGAGACGATGCCGGTGGTCACCGTCGACTGGAGCCCGAACGGGTTGCCGATGGCGATGACCTTCTGCCCGACCTTCACGGACTCAGAGTCCGCAAAGGGGACCGGCAGGCTACCCACCGGGACCTCGGAAGGGTCTTCGAGCACGAGCAGCGCCAGGTCGAATGAGGGGTTGACGCCGATGACCTCTACCGGCAGCTCCCGGTCCTCGTCACCCGGGAAGGTGACGGTGACGCTAGCGTTTTCGAGCAGCGCGACGGCACCGGGCTCGAGCGCGTTTTGCACCACGTGGTAGTTGGTGATGAGCTGCCCGCTAGGGTCGATCAGAAACCCGCTGCCGCTGCCGGTCTCGGTACGCTCTTGGGGTTCGGCGCTGGGGGGCGGGAACAGCTCGCGAAATTGTGGCGGCAGGCTCTCAAAGAGGTCGGTGAACGGGTCGAGCTGGCGGCCCCTGACCCGCACCGTGACCGCCACCACGCTGGGGCCGTAGCGCTCGACCACCTCGATGGTGTTGAGCTCGTCGAGCTGGAAGGCCACGCTTTCCTGGGCTACGGCCGCGTGCCATAAAGACCTCTCGCCAGTTAGACGCGATCCCACTGCGAGCACGATGGTGCTTATGATCAGCAGCGCCATCATGCGTGACAGGTAGGGTACAATCTTGCGCTTTGTCATGTTCGCCTCACTTCGGTTTAATTGTATCGTGGGAATCTACCTCCTTTGAACGTGGTCAGATGCCTAGTTCTTGCAGATGGGTGCTTGACTGACGCTTTACCCTCGCAGTCGCCGACCTGGAAGCCGTGCTCGAGAAGCGGCCGCCACCCGGTCCGGGCTCGGCTTTGCGTCTTGCATGAGGTCATCTGAAACAGGCGCCGGAATTGTGTGGGTTAGTTCGAGGTGGGTGCCTAGAGCCAAATGGTGATACATCTAATCGCGAACGAGGAACGAGCAACTTGAAGCTCTCTTTCTTGTTAGTAGGGCAACCGTGAGAGCGAACGGCTCTAGACACCAGAGTTCATGGAACTTCGTAGCACGTTACGTAGCATGTCGGTTACCAAATAGTTGCATCATGACACTTCTTGTCAGAAAAGGCTTTGACGTCGAGCACGACCTCGGTTGTGAGCACCTGAAGGCCTAGCAAGCGTCTTGGTTCGGACACCGTGCAAGTCAGTTTTTCAAAAACTGGTACATCAAGACGTTGAACAGGTCGGGACTGGTGATGTGAGGGGCGTGGCCCTTGCCGGTGATGACGTGCATTGTGGCGTCTCCGACTCCGTCCGCGATCGACTGGCTCACCGCTACGGGGATGTTGACGTCAGCGGCTCCGTGAACGACCAGCGTCGGCACCGCTATCTGGGCCAGCAGCGGGGTTCTATCAGGCGCGATATAGTTCCAGTAACTCTCTACGGCGATGTCGGGGGTCGACAGGTGCATGACGTCTGCGAGCGCGGCGCGGTGCATCTCGGTTCCGTCCTCGGAGAAGACCCCGGCCACCATCACCTGGACAAAGGTGTCGAAATCGCCCGAGACAAAGTTTGAAAAGTCGCCACCCTGTTCACGGGTCACCTCGCTCGGCGACATCGGGATGCTGCTGATGAGCACGATTTTGGCCACATCCTCCGGATGGTCGGCGGCGTAGCTGACCACGGTGCTCGAGCCCGAGGAGTGCCCGACCAGGATCACGTCAGTTAGCTCGAGATCTTCGGTTGCAGTGAGATGCCGGCGCGAAGCGCCAGATGCGAGCTGAGGGCTTGGGGGCGTGGTAGCGGCCTGCTCTCTATGTGCAGCGGCTACTCGAACTCCACTCTCACCGCCTGGGGCTCGAGCCTATACATGGCCCCGGTAGCCGCGTCAACGATGATGGGGGTGGCGGCAAGAGCAACACCGATGACGAACGGTCCAGTACAATCATCACCACTCCAAGAAATCGCATTTACCAAGCAGCCGAAACCCCCGATTGCAAGGCCAACCGAGCCACCACCAAGAACATCGAGCGTAACCGAGCCGACGTTTGTCGCATCAATCCTTGCCAACACTTGATTGTCTTTGAGGGTGGTTTTTCTATTTTGAGCTGAAGAACACCGTATCTGGTAAAACCCATCGCCTTCACGTGGATCTCCACCCAATTTCTTCTTGGTATTGCTCCTTTAGGCTCCGTGCGCTTCTGCTTTGGCAGACCCGGAGACGATTGCTGACGGATTGAATCCCTTTACCATCAGCCAGAGCGCAAAAACCATCTCTTGAACGCCGATCGGGAGAAATAGAATCTCCACCGAATCGATGCCGAAAAACGGGGGCAAGTAATTGACCAATGACACCGCGGCCCCAACAAAGCCCCAGATGGATAACCAGCGAGGAA
>CP070651.1:2925167-2934143 GCA_020354625.1 Trueperaceae bacterium | reverse complement strand
GCTCTCGCTGAAGCGTTGGAGCGGGATCCACGTAGCTCATACATTTGGGGGCTAGTTGGTCTTCTTCGTGAGGCAGAGGGTGACCTTGAAGGCGCTTTAGCTGCTTACCACATCGTCGATGAGATCCGTCCTGGGAGCGTACAACGCCTCATTGAAGGGGTCACGACAAGATTGCAAGAAGGTGGCGGTGACTAATGTGTCGGCGGTAGGCCGAGTGCTTCACTGGTTGGCGATCGCCACTCTCGCTGTGACCATAGTTTACGCTCCAGTTGCGCTTGGGAGTCTATACGTATGGAGTCTTGCCGGCTTGCGCGTGCTCGTTGCTCTCTTGATTGCCTTAACTGGTGCTGCCTTCGTCTTTAAAGCGAAACTGAGTCAACCATCTATCCCATTAGCCAGCGCCTTACTCATATTTTTGGGGCTCTCTGTGATTAGTGGCGTTTTTAGTGAAAGCCCTTTTGAAAGTGAGCAAGCGCTACTCGATATTTTCGTTCATATAAGTGGATTCTTTCTGGTAACGCTCTTAGCTTCCGATGAAAGGAAACAGCAAGTTCTGATTCTGGCCCTGTTCTTTGCAGGTGCCGTGATGGGACTTTACGGTGTGGTGCAGTATCTCGGCTATGGTTTTACGCCATCGGTCGTGACCGACCGGATTACCAGTACCTTCTATCACTACTCTCACTATGCGGGTTTTCTCGACCTTGCCGGACCGGTTGTACTTGGCGCTGCCCTGATGATCCAGCGGGGCATATTCAAGGTCTTGCTGATCCTCTTGACCCTTCTTAGCTACGCTAATGCGGGACTAACCTTTTCTAACGCCGGTTGGGGGTCGCTGGGACTGGCAACGGTCTTACTTTTGTTGTGGTGGTGGGGTCGCGGGCCCAATGGTACGCGCCGTTCGAGAAGCGCTGTGGTCGGATCACTCCTCCTTGTCGGTGTTCTTGCAGTGGGTGCCTTCGTGCAATTTTCACCGCGTTTGCATGGCACCTTGAGCCAGAGGCTTGTTCAGCTGTTGGGAGAACGAGATGAGAACGGGACGCTTATCGGAGAAGGCTTGGGCCGTTTTGGGGACCGCCTGACGATCGCCAGAGTGACGTTGCCAATCATTGAAGAACACCCCTGGTTTGGCGTTGGGCCGGGGAATTTCATCTATGCAGTCACTGAATTTCGACTTGAGACCACGAAGACCCACCGGTACGCGAGTGTTACCCACAGGTTTGTGAACTACGCCCACAACGACTACCTGCAGATTGCCAGTGAAGAAGGGATATTTGCGCTGGTCGCCTTTGTTACCTTTTGGCTCTTGGTGCTCTTTCGGCATGGAAGCCGATCGCCCTGGCTCTTTGGTGGCAAGTTTGCGCTTCTAGCGATCTTGGTTCACGGATTGATGGATGGTAACCTTACCTTCAACCACTCGACATCCTTTCTCGCATTTATGTTGACGGGTTTGGTCAGCCAAGCGCCTATAGCTGATGCTGAGGAGCTCACACCGATCGAGGAACCAGTTCTTCAGGGCTGAAGCGCGTCGACCAGGTCGAAGACCGCGCGGCTGACTTCGAAGATCTGATCGACGGGAATCGGGGCCGGCGCCTCTCCTTGAACAGCTTTCACAAAGGCCTCGACGGCTCCGCGGTGGCCTTTGTCCTGAGTTCGCAGGTTCACGGGCCGGAAGCGAGGCCAGCCGTAGCCTCTGAGCTTTACAAAGTTGTCCATCACCAGGATGCGGCCTGCGGTGAAGACCTCGAGCCGTTCCTTGGGGAACGACCGGTGACCGTTGGCGAGGTAGTGGACGGTGCCGATCGAGCCGTCGCCAAAGGTCAGGGTGGCTGATACGCGGTCGTGGCGATTTCGCGCGCTGTCACCCAGGCTCGTCGCCTGAACACCGGTGATGGGAGCGTCAGCCAGGAAGCGCAACAGGTCGACAAAGTGGCACGCCTCGCCGATCAGGCGTCCTCCACCAACCTCGGGGTCTTGGGTCCAGTGGTCCTCAGGGACAGCTCCGGCGTTGACCGTCATGATGAACGCCTTCGGCTCGCCCACCGTGCCGAGCAGGGCTTTGATCTTTTGGCTATGGGGTGCAAAGCGCCGGTTGAAGCCGACGGTGAGGAGTGGTGCCTTTTCTTGCTCGACGAGCTCCTGATAGCGCTTTTCGATCGCTGCGAGTTGGGTTCTGGTAATGGCCAGAGGCTTTTCGACGAAGGTGTGTTTGCCGGCCTCGAGGGTCTGTAAGCAGAGGTCGGCGTGCGAGTCGTGCCTGGTGGTAATGAACACTGTATCGATCTCGGGATCCGAGAAGATGTGATCTACGTCGGTGGTCGTGGCGGCGATGCCGAACTTGCGCGCTGCCGTCACGGCGCTCACGCCGCCGCTCGAGCCGATAATCTTGACGGCGGCGCCGCTAGCAGTGAGCGCTGGGAGGAGCATCTGCCGGGTGTGGTTTCCCGCTCCGATGACACCAACAACAGGTTTTCCACTTGCCTGGAAGGAGCTGGAACCGGCAGGGATCAGGCGCTGTATCAGTGGCGCTTCCTCGAGGGCTTCGAGCGGCGGGTAATTCAGCACGATCCCCAGGCTCGGGGTATCGCCGGTGACCAGGTCGTACGCTTTGGCTGCATCATCTATGCCGAAGTGGTGCGAGATGAGCGGGGTGATCTGCAGCTTTTGATCCCTCATCAGCTCGAGCACGGCCTCGAAGTTGCGCCCCTCGGTCCAGCGCACGAAGCCGAAGGGGTAGTCTTGGCCTTTTTCCTCGTAGTCCGGATCGTAGCGCCCGGGACCGTAGGAGCAGGACACTTGGAACGAGAGTTCTTTTTCGTAGAAGTCGGCGCGCCGCAATTCCAAGCCCGTAACCCCAATCAGGACGATGCGACCGCGCTTCCGGCACATCGTTGCGGCTTGATGGACGGGCTCCGAGGAACTCGTCGAGGCAGTGATGAGCACGCCGTCGACACCGCGGTCCCCCGAGAAGTGCCTGGCGGCTTCGAGCGGGTCTTCCCCGGCAGCGATATCGGTGGTTTGAATTCCGACCGTCCGGGCGAGATCGAGCCGCCCGGCATCGAGATCGAGCCCGAGGACTCTGCACCCGTGAGCTTTGAGTAGCTGTACGGTAAGGAGCCCGATCAGCCCCAAACCAATAACGACGAAGGACTCCCCGAGCGTCGGAGCCGCCAGGCGGATGCCTTGCAGACCGATGGCTGCGGGCACGGTGAAAGCGGCTGTCTCGAAGTCGATCGAGGGTTCGCTCTTGGGGATTTTGGCGCAGAGGTTCACCGGCACGCAAACGATTTCGGCGTGGGGTCCGTTCGAGATCACCCGGTCTCCGAGCTGGTAGCCCTCCACGCCGTCTCCGACGCCGATGACGACGCCGGCGTTGCAGTATCCGAGCGCGATGGGCTCTCCTAACCGTGATCGAACCGCACGAAGGGTCGGTACGATGCCGTCCGTCCTGGCTTTCTGGATGACATCCCGTACCCTCTCTGGTTGCTGGCGAGCTTTTTGCAACAGGTTGGCACGACCGAAGTCCACCAGCATGCGCTCGGTACCCGACGATACGACCGTCGCCTGGCTGCGGATTAAGAGGTGGCCGGGACGGAGTTTTGGCACCGGGACGTCGATGACTTCGGTGGAGCCGCTTTCCAAAGATTGTAGGACCTGTTTCACTCTCTTCCCTTATCTTAAACCGGCCGGTGCGAGACCTCGGAGGTTTGACTCAACCCACCCGTATGGTATCCCAGAAGTGCGTCACAATATTCGTGCTTTTAGGCTACTGCTCATCAGGTGCGTTTTACCCTTGCCAAAAGCGCCCGCCCTCTGATAGACTACCTATCGCCTTTTGATGGAGGCGCGTGATCCGCGGTAGCTCAGTGGAAGAGCGGTCGGCTGTTAACCGATTGGTCGTAGGTTCGAATCCTACCCGCGGAGCCAAAACTCGGCCTGGAAGGGTAGGATTCCGACGGTAGCAGCCGTCGGGATCTTTTTTACACCTAGTCGCGTGCGCTCGAGCCCGTTTTTGGGTATCGTGGACCAGGGAGTGACGTGGCGTGGATCTCGAGCTGTTAAAAGATACCCCCTCTTGGGAGTGGCCCCCGGATGCTGGCGACCTGCTCTTGCAAGTTCTTCGCGACGCTGCGACCAGTGAATCCGACCGTTTGACCGCGGTCGGTTTGGCTGGAGATTTCACCGTAGTAGATGACGATCTGGTCGCTGCACTGCTATCGATTCTTGCCAGAGATGATGAGGTGGATCAGGTGCGTGCCCGGGCGGCGATCGCACTCGGGCCGGCCCTCGAGTCGGCAGATATGGAAGGGTTCGGCTTTTATAGTGATGCGCCGATCAGCGAGCCCACCTTTCACGAGATCCAAAAGACCCTCCACAGGCTCTATCTCGATACGAGCGTTTCCAAGGAAGTGCGACGCCGGGTCTTGGAGGCTGCCGTGCGGGCCCCACAGGACTGGCAAGAGGGTGCGGTCCGTTCCGCCTACGGTAGTGAGGATGCGGCTTGGAAGGTAACGGCGGTCTTCTGCATGAGGTTCTTAGATGGCTTCGATGAGGAGATCCTGGAATCGCTGGACAGTGGAAACCTGGACATTCAATACGAAGCGGTCTGTGCGGCGGGTGAGCAAGAGCTTCAGGAAGCCTGGCCCCACATCACCGCGCTCGTTACCTCACAAGAGACGCCAAAGTCGCTACTGCTCGCCGCCATCGGGGCCCTGTCGAGTATCCGCCCACAAGGGGCGGTGGAGATCCTCGATAAGCTCGTCGATTCTGATGATCAAGACGTTGCCTGGGCTGCCGCCGAAGCCATGGTGGTCGAATCTTGGCTCGAGGACGAAGAGTTTTATTTGTAAGGGACTGATCCGATTTGCAGAGACATTCTTCAGGTATCTGAGATGAGCTACCCGTGAGCACCTATCAGTACTACGAGTTTCAGGCTGTGGATCGCCCGCTGACCCGGCAGCAGATGGATGAACTTCGGGAGTATTCCACCCGTGCTCAGATCACGCCCAGCAGCTTCGTCAACTTCTACGATTGGGGCGATTTAAGGGGTGATCCCGAGCGGTGGATCGAGGAGTACTTCGACACCTTTCTCTATCTGGCCAACTGGGGGAGCCGCTGGTTCATGCTGCGGCTGCCCGAAAAACTTCTCAGTCAGGAACTTGCAGCGTCCTATTGCGCCGGTGACAGTTTCACTTGTCGCCAGAGTGATGGCAACCTCATCCTGTCGTTCGAATCCTTGGAAGAGGATTACGAATGGGTCGACGGAGAGGGCTGGTTGGGCTCCCTGGTACCTCTGCGTTCGGATCTGATGCGCGGTGATCATCGTGCCCTCTACCTCGGTTGGCTGCTCGCTGTGCAGTCTGAAGAGGTCGGTCGTGACGTTCTGGAGCCTGCCGTGCCACCTGGTCTCGGCGAGCTGAACGCCTCGCTCGTTCGCTTCTGCGATTTTCTGCGGATCGACTCCGATCTCATCGCGGCTGCAGCAGAGAGAAGCCCCGGCAAGCGGGCCACGGCCCTTTCCAGGGAGGAGATCAGAGCCTGGATCGCGGCGCTACCGGTTGCTGAGAAAGACGAGCTGCTCTTTCGGTTGGTCGAAGGTGATGATCCAAACCTTGCTGTGGTACTCGAGCAACGCGCCACCCTCGAGCTTCGTGGTGGAAGCGAAAGTGATCGAGGGGCGCGCAGGACTGTCGGCGAGCTTGTTGCGTACACAGAGCTTCTGACCGAAGCGCGCGTCAAGAGAGAGGCCGAGGAGTACGCGCGCGAGCAGGCCAGGATAGAGCAAGAGGAAGCCGAACAGCGTCAGGAGTACCTTGAATCGCTGTTTGGCAAGGAGGAGAAGCTCTGGGCAAAAATCGAAAGCCTCGTCGCTGCCAAGCAACCCAAAAAATATGACGAGGCGGTCTTGCTGCTCGAGGACCTTCGTGATCTGGCTGAAATGGAGGGTGACAGGGTTGCGTTTTTTCAGCGTTTGAGCGCCCTTTACCGCCAGCACACCAGAAAGACCAGCTTCGTCGATAGGTTGCTGAAAGCGAAGTTGTTGGGTTGAGATAACTCAACCTCTCTCCACCCGCAAAAGCATCCCCACGATCGGCACCGTTGCCCCGAGGTGCATGAGCTCCAAGGTCCAGGTTGTCAAGGTGTCGGTTGCCGCCTGGAAGGGTCCGAAGAAAAAGGCGATGTACACGAGCGCGGAGAGCGCCAGGAAAGCGGTGCGGGCGGTCCTGGGTAGAAAGCGTGTCAATGCCCAGAAGGCCACGCTCGCCACGAGGCCGGGCACCGAGCTGAAGAGGAGCACGGGTCGGACGCTGTCTCAGGTAAAGATCGCTTCGTAGTGGATCTTGTTCTCTACGGGGCCCAAGGGCACCAGGAAGATTTCCAACCTGCCGAGGCGCTCGTGCTCGAGTGGGTAGATGCGTTGCTCCAAGATCGGTGTGGCAGGACCCGTGAAGAGGAGGGAAAAGGGGATGCGCTCGGTGTTCCCCCGGGGTTGCTCGGCCAAGGCTCTGACCTCGTGAAGCCTCAGTTCCAACTCCTCTCCGTCGTCGAAGGCCAGGCGAAAGCCCTCGCCGGTTACGGCCTCGAACGCCTCGAGCGTTGCGTTATGGAGTTCCATGAGTACCCTGTTCTGACACCGGCTCGGCCTTGGTTGGCAGCCACTCCATAAACGCGTAGACGCCGACGTCCTTGACCTGCCGGAATCCTAGACGCTGGTAGAGCTTGAGCGCGGGGTTGTCGTGCTCCACGTGAATGCGGATCGCTTTGTTGGCGGCCTCGGCCTTGGCCAAAAGATCGTGCAGGATGGCGCTGCCGATGCCGTGGTTGCGGTGCTCGGGCAAGAGGGCGATGTCGATGAGGCGGTATTCATCCTCCCAGCTGTCGACGTAGAGGCGGCCGATGGGGGAACCGCCCTGTTCGATGACCTCGAACGAGGCGTTCGGATAGTGCTTCTGGTAGTGGCTGTGCTGGGCTTCGAACTGCATCTGCAAGAAGGCGGTCTTCTCCTCGTCCGTCCAGTCCGTGACGGCCAGCTCGTCTTGCCGGGTGCTGGCGTAGAGGCGCGACAGAAAGGGCAGGTCACCGGGGGTGATCGGGCGAAAGTCGAGCTCGGTGAGAAGATCCGAGGTGGGCATGGCCCTATCCTATACTCTCAGATAGTCGGTGAGCCAACCGGTGCGGGGGCCGGCGTGAAGCTGCCGGATGGCTTCGTGCTCCTCGGTTACGGGGGTCAGCTCGGTGAGGACTCGTTCCGAAACCGTATCGAACAGGTAGAGCGGGGCTTGGATGCTCTGCTGCTCGGCGCCCATACGCACCTTGCCGCGTGGACCCTCGACGCTGACGGTTGCCAGCGCCTGCTGCAAGCTGCTTCCACCGGCTACGTGTTGCAGCGCCTGCTCGAGCAGCTGCGTGCTCTCGTAGCCGAGCATGGCGAAGGCGTCCGGATCGCTCCGGTAGCGGTGCCGGTAGAGCTGCACGAAGTCGCGGTTGGCGATGGTGGGGAGGTGGGGCGTCCAGCTGGTGGCCACTTTTAGATCGGGCAGAGTCGGTCCTCGAGAGGTGAACTCTCTGCTCGTGATGGCCAGGTCCGAACCGATCACCGGGACGGAGGTGCCACTTGCCTGCAGCTGCCGGACCAGGTGCGTGGCGAGCAGGTCGCTGTGTAGCAGGTGGATAAACTCGGGCTTCGCTGCCTGAAGTGCGTCGAGCGTTTCGGTGAGCCGGTGCTCGCCTGGAGTCGCATCGGTCACGATGGTTTCGACCCTTCCACCGACCGACAGCACCCCCGCTTCGAAGGCGTAGAGGTGGTCGAAGCCACTGTCGTAGATCGAGGTCAGCATGGCCCCGTTGAGGCCGAGATGCCGCGCCGCCCAAGCGCCGAGGGCGAAGTTGCCCTGCCAGTGGTGGAGGGTGTTGTGGAAAATAGTCGGGGTACGCTCCTCTGGTCTCACCGTGTTCGCTCCGGGTCCGGTAACGAGCAAGGGGACCCGGTGGCTTTGAAGGAGCGGCGCCAGCCGCTCAACCGCAGCGGAGCTGAGTGGCCCGATGAGCAGATCGACCCGCTGCAATTCGAGCAACCGGCTGGCCTTCGTGACGGCTTGGCCGGGGGTGGTGCCGAACTCTTCAGGAACGAGGTCGATAGGGCGCTCCGCTAGGCTGCCGCCCTGCATTTCGAGCTGAAGCCGAACGCCCCGCATCAGGTTCTCGCCGAGCTGCGGGCAGAGGCTCGTGCGGGGCAGTAACAGGCCGATTCTGAAGGGCCGCCGAGCATGGGCTCTAGCGAGGCCCGGGGCGCTGAGCGCCGCCGCGGTACCGGCCATGAGGGTTTGCAGGAATCTGCGCCGGCCAGGTGATGATTGCTTCTTCATGAGAGACCCTAGCTCCGTGAGGGGAAGGTGCCCTGGAGGGCGATGATGAAGTTGAGGACCAGGAAGGGTTGCAGGTTGTTGTGGGCCTGGTTGCCACCTGTAGCAGGTAGCGGTTGGGAGGCGAGAGAGACGAGGTTGGTGGTGTTTGTGCTATAGACGCTTCCTCCCACCGACCTGGCGAGGCTGTTCCCTGCTGGGTCGGCTTCTTCGCCTGGGTTAGGGCTGGCCGTCATGGTATGGGTGTGGTTCGGCATCTGCGCTTCGGTCAGGGTGACCGCCTCGACGCCGCCTTTCTCACCTAGCCGCCGACTGGTAAGCCCCGGTCCCCTGCCCGGGTGCATGGGGGCGCGGCCCTTAAGGTTGGGCAGCGCGGTGGTGGTGCGCCCGTCGCCGCCGTAGGTAGTGCCGATCAGAGAGAAGAGGGCGGTGTTCTGGGCAATCGGGAGCAGCTGCCCGTTGCAAAAAGCCCAGTTGCGCGGTGCGAAGTTGCCCGCGAAGATGCGGATCTCGGCGATGAAGGGATCAGACATGCTCGCCTCCTATTGGCGTGACGGATAGATGCCATAGAGCGCCACGATGAAGTGGACGCACAAAAACGGCATCAGGTTGGTGT
>CP070651.1:2919439-2925067 GCA_020354625.1 Trueperaceae bacterium | reverse complement strand
GCCCCCACCACCGGCTCGAAACGGCTGCGCAGGGGGCGCACCCCGGGAACGCTCTCGCAGACCCTGGCCACCACGGCCTCGGCCAAAAGCTCAGACGGGTGGCGGAACACGCCCCCAGTGAGTACGAGCGTGAAGCTAGACCCCTCCAACCCCACCTGCCGCGCGGCAGCCAGGGCGTAGTCGCCGAGGATGGCGCCTTGTTCTTCGACGATCCGGCGAGCGGTGGCGTCACCCACCTCGGCCTGCTCGAGCAAGATGCGGGCCAGCGCAGTGACCTCGACCGGCGGCTCGGAATGCCGCGCCGTGAAGGCGTGGAGCATCTCCTCCACCGTGTCCTGAGCAGCGGACGCCAGCACAGCCGTTGTGAGAGACGTCGGCGCATCGATGCCGAGCTCGGCACGGTAGACCGCCCAGAGAGCCGCTTCACCCAGCTTGAAACCACCCCCCGTCTCCTGCCAGAAGCTGGCGTGCCACGATCGTCCACCAGGAGCACGCGCAGCGCTCACCGCATAGGTGCCGCAGACCACCGCCACGCCGTAGCCGTCGGGCGACCCCGCGCGCAGCGCACCGATCGCGTCGTTGACGATCAAGGCGCCACCACCCCATGGGAAACGTCCCAATGAAGCACGCAAGAAGTCGAAATCTTCGGGCCAGTCTGCCCCGGCGAGGCTCAGCGCCTTGGCGCTCAACCCCTCGGGCCTCACCTCTGCCATCTCCAGGGCTGCTGCTACCGCTTCGACGATGTTGGCAAGGGCAGCTTCCTCACCGACGTCTCGGTTGGAGATGTCTCCACAACCGCTCCGCCCCCAACCCATGACGGTGCCATCCAACCGCGCCACCAAGGCCACGGTCTTGCTGTTGCCGGCATCGACGCCGAGCACCTGCTGCATGTGTGACGGGGTCAAGGGCGTCAGTCCCGCCGAACTCTCAGCAGGCTCCCCATCTTCAACCCCTCCAGCAGCGACACCCTGCCATCGGGCCAGCGAATCTCCAGCGCTTCTACGCTCGAGCCCACAGGCACCCCGAAGTGGAGCCGTGCCGGATCCCCCGACAGGTAACCGCTGGCGGCGCGCACATCCCGGTAGTAGTGCCCCCCACTGGTGTGCAGGGTCGCGACAGCACCGATGGCGCGCGTGTTGCCGCTTTCCGGCCAAAAGAGATCGACCAGCAGGCTCGAGCCGCCGCAGAGCCGGTTCTCGAAAAGCTGCGCCGGCCCACGCAGGTTGTTGACCACGATGTCGAGATCGCCGTCACCGTCCAGGTCAGCCATGCTCATGCCCCGGCCGCTGTGACGAGAGCCGAGGCCCCAGTCAGATACGCGTTCGAAATGGCCTCCGCCGTTCCGAAACGCCTGGTTCTCCTCCACCAGCTCGTGATTCGGCAAATGCGAAAAGATGGATCGCTCGATCATGCCGTTGACCACGTACAAATCCATAAAGCCGTCCCGATCGAGGTCCCCGAACTTGCCCGACCAGCTCCAGCCGGACGCCTCGACCCCCCTGGTGACGGCTTCGTCCACAAATGCCCCACCGGCACCCACCTGCAACACGTTGGCCACCACCTGCAGATCGCCTTCGACACGCGGATCGTCCAGGGACGCCATCACCGGCTCCCAGGCCAGACGGCTGGCGTCGTCGTCTCGATACGGCCTCATGTCGGTGGAGAAGAGTTCCCACCAGCCGTCGTTGTCGATATCGCCGGTATCGAAACCCATGGTGCTGTGGCTGGTAGAGGTAAAGGGGCTCGCCGCCAACCAGCCATCCGGCATCTGATACCAAACCATGTCGGGGACGGCAAAGTCGTTGCCGACCAGGATGTCGAGAGCGGCGTCACCGTTCAGGTCGACCAGCGCCAGGGCGAGCGCTTGGGCCCCCAAGGCCAGGGTGCCGGCATCGAAACTCCCCTCCTGGTTCAGGTAGTAGTACACCCCTCCCTGCCCACTCGTCAGGAAATCGTTGCCGAAGGCGTTCAGCAGCTCGGCATCGTAGCTGGCGCCGACCAAGTCGAGGTCACCATCCCCATCGAGATCTGCCCAGTTGATGGCGTAGAGGGGAGCGGCCACGGCGGGTAACAGCTCCTGCGTAAAGCGACCACCCAGGTTGCGCCAGTAGTTCGGCGCGGCGGCGCGGCGGCTGAAGACGATATCGAGCCAGCCATCCCCGTCCACATCGACGATGGTCACCGCCCGAGAGTCTCCGTGAGAAAGGTGCTTTTTGCGAAACACCATCCCGCCGTCGTTCCAGAAAATGGTGTTGGGACCCGCGTGGTTCGCCAGCACGATATCGAGATCCCCGTCGTTATCGAGGTCGTTGATGGCGACGCCCCCACCGTTGGCTTCGAAACTGCGCACCTCGTCTCCACCGGGGACGGTCGTCACGTGATCGAAGGTGTGGGGGACAAAGGTATCCTCGCACGCCGTCGCTGCTGCGAGCGGTGCGCTATCGACCGCAACAGGCAGGAGAGGGGCATCGAACTGGGGTACGTGGGCGCCAGACCAACCGACCAACGCCAGCACAACGACTAGGAAACGCATCTTAGTCTTCGAAGCCGAACATGCGCGCCGCATTCCGGTAGAAGACGGCATCTTGTTCCTCCTCGGTGAGACCCATCTCGTCAAAGGCACGCTTCCACGCGTCGATGTGGTGCTTCATGCGGTCCAGGTCGCAGTCTGAGCCGTAGGTCAGCTTGAGGGGGTTGATCTCGTTCTTGACGTAGCCACCCTCGACGATATGGTCTCTCACCACGTCGCCCCCCGACACGTCGAAGTAGAGACGCGGCCGCCAGCGGGCGATGGCGCAGGCGGTGCGGTAGTCGGGCCAGCCGAGGTGCGCTCCGATGATGTAGAGCTCGGGGAAAGCGAAGGCGATGGTATCGAGGTAAATCGGTTGCATTCGCGCCGAGGAAAAACCGTAGGCGCGGCCCCTGGCCTCCCGTCCGAGCCGCGCCACCAACTCGGCTTCGTCCTTGCCGGTAGGGATCGACTTCCAGGCATCCTCCGCTCCCCCCACCAGATAGTCGATCGGGCCGCCGAGGATGCCGGTGTGAAAGAGGAGGCGCATGCCGCGCGCCTGCGCCTTCTCATAGTGACGGTAGTACTTTTCATCGTCGTAGTTGCGGCTGACGCCGAGGATCTTGATGCCGTGGAAGCCGCGCATGTGGAACTCGTCGATGAGCCCGGGCGGATCCTCGTCGAGCCGCAGCCACCCGAGCCCCACCAAGAGATCCGGGTAGGCCTGGAGGGCCGCCTCGAGCGCATCGTGGTTTTTGGCCCCAGGGTTTCCCAGGAGCGCGATTTTGGTCATGCCCAGCTCCTGGGCCTTTTCGGCCAAGGCCTCGAGAAAGCCGTCCGCCCCTCGCTTCATCACGTTCTGGCCGACGTAGTTGCCGCTGGCCCACCACTTGAAGTGCACGTGTGTGTCGAAGATCCGCATTCTCATTCCTTCCGGCACCTGTCGGCGCCTATCTCACCTAGCCGCATCACAGCAACCCTTAGACTTTTTGGTGATGAGTGATGAGTGATGGGTAATGGGTGCTGCGAAATCCGCGATTGAACTCGTCAACTCTGACGTTGGTATCTTTGGGGCAAACGAGCCCCGTGGGCGCTCTCATAAAAGCGGTTGCCAACGCATTACCCATCACCCATTCCCCATTGCCTTAATCCGTTGCCCTACTCATATCTCATCTCTATTTACTCATTACCATACCGCGTCGGCAACAAGCAGAGTCTGAACGAGGAGGAAAGCTATGCCCGTAGAAAAACGAACCGTCGCCATCCTCATCTTCGAGGACGTCGAGTTACTCGATTTCGCCGGCCCCTACGAGGTATTCAGCTCGGTACGGAAACCCGGAAGCGACACGGAACGGTTGCTGGAGGTCTTCACGGTCGCTGAGGTCAGCGAGCTCGTGACCTGTCGTAACGGCCTCGTGGTCAAGCCAGACCATACGCTCGACAGCTGTCCGGCGTTCGACCTTATGGTGGTGCCGGGCGGCCGCGGCACACGCACCGCGGTGCGGCGACCCGCACTCATCGACTGGATTGCGGAGAGGAGCGAAACCACGGAACTCACGACCAGCGTCTGCACCGGCAGCTTCCTCCTCGCCGAAGCCGGCCTGTTGACGGGCAAAGCCACCACCACCCACTGGGGCAGCATCGAGCAGCTACGGCAGCGATATCCAGAAGTCGAGGTGAAGGAGAATATCCGCTGGGTCGAGGCAGGTAACATCATCAGCAGCGCCGGCGTGAGTGCCGGCATCGATATGGCGCTCTTCATCACCGCAAAGCTCTACGGCAGCGAGGTGGCGAGTGAGACCGCTCGAGGAATGGAGTACGATTACTGGTCGTAACCGTGCGGTTGACGAGCAGATGGGCTCGAACGCATCAATTTGTAGAGTGCATCACCAGAACAGGTGATGAGTAAACCGTGATGAGTGATGAGAACCTCTCTCTACCGCGCTGTAACCCCCACACCCTTCATCGCCGCCTCAAAGCCCGGCAACGAACGCTCGACCATCTCATCGTTGGCGGTCAAGGACAGCCGGAAGGTTCCGGGGAGTTCGACCACCGAACCGGGTAAGACGAAGACGTCATACTCTGCAAGGATCTCGGAAAAGGCGACATCGTCCTCGATAGGAGTCCAGACCATCACGTAGAAGGTACCTTCGGGAACGTACAGCTCGTAGCCCATACCGCGCAGTGCCCCCACCATCCGGTCGCGTCTGACCTGAAGATGGTCGATGTCGAGAGAGAGCTTCTCGAGATCATCCAACGCGTACTGCATCAGGGCGTTGGGGAAAGCAAAGCCGACCACGATCTGCGCGGCGAACAGCGCTCGGCGCAACCCCTCCCTGTCCGGCATGGTAGGTGGCAGCGCGATGTAGCCGAGGCGCTGACCTGGGGTGAGGAGGGTCTTGCCGTAGGTATAGAGAAGCAAGCTGTTCGGATAGAAGGCAGTGGGGCTGGGATAGTCTCGGTCATCGAAGATGATGCGACTGTAGGCCTCATCGGAGAGCAGGTAGATCGTACGACCGTTGCGCTCGCTGGCGGCAGTAAGCACCTGAGAGAGACGATGGAGCGTCTCGGGCGGATAGATCTTTCCAGTCGGATTGTTGGGTGAGTTGACGATAATCGCCCTCGTCCGCTCTGTGATGGCCTGCTCGATAGCGGAGATATCCAGATCGTAATTTTCGGGGTCCACCTTGACGCGTACGGGCTTCCCACCATAGGCGGTGATATAGGCTTCATAGAAAAACCAGGGAGGGCTGTTGAAAATTACTTCGTCACCCGGGTCGAGCAAGGTGCATAGAGATACTGCGATCGCACCGGTGCAGCCATTGGTGAGCTGGATATCTTCCTCTTCAAACGGAAGACCACGCCGCTCGCAAAGCGAAGCGGCGATCACGGCTCGCGCCTCGGCTTCGCTCGTTTTGTAGGCGAACCAGTCCTTGTTCTGGGGCTGGACTTGACGCTGCAAGGCGGAAACGAATCCGGGAAGCGGCATCTCGTGAGGATTCCCAATAGCGAAGTCGCTGATGCCCGGCTCAAAGCGCCGGCGCGCCCAGGTAGAGGTTTCGAAAAACCGCATAAACGGCTTCATGGCAGCGAGAACTTCGGTCATACGTCCCGATGTG
>CP070651.1:2891613-2919339 GCA_020354625.1 Trueperaceae bacterium | reverse complement strand
CCCGCACGTAACGCACCGCATACGTCGTCGGACCGACCCGGGTCTCGTTCTCGACCGGCTCGTACAGACCAAAGTCGTCGCGCTTAAACCGAGCGTCTCTACATGTGTCGCTCGCCCATATGGCAATATCCTCGGCCCCCAGCCGCAGTCTACCGAGCCTATGAGACGAGCCGCTCTCGGGCCGCAACGACGCCTCTGTCCGTCAAAACCTTACACAAGGTGTAAGAGACTTGTGGATCCCGCATCCGATCGGGGTACGTACCATGAGTATGTGCCTGCAACGCGTCTCATTTTCACCAACACAAACGACACCTTCTCCTCGGGTGGAGGCACGCTGTGGGTTTCAGGGTCACGATCGCAGGCTCTCTCACGCTCTTTTGCGGAGCGCTTCCGACCGTTCGCTTCTCTGTCGGCAGAGGTGCAAAGCGCCCGATGGTGCCGGACCGGCTCGTACCCTGTTTGTGCTGCGTTTTGTAACGGCCGGGCGTGCCAGCAGTCCGAAGGGTACCGAGTCCGTAAGGGCGGACGTCTTGGTCGACGGCTTCTCAGCTTCGATTCTGGGCCTACTGCTGCTTATCCTCATCACACACAAGGAGGTATCTCGTGTCCAGGCCTCTAACCGAACAACACAGCGGAACGTACCGCCTCCTCTATTGGGCACCACGGGTGCTCGGTCTGCTCGTTACCATCTTCATGAGCCTGCTCGCCGTTGACGTATTTAACGAAGGGTACGGAAGGTGGGAGGCGATGCTCGCCCTGTTGATTCATCTCGTGCCCGCGGCGACACTTCTCGTGGTGCTGGCTTTTTCCTGGTACAAGGAACGGTCGGGTGGGATCGGATTCATCTTGCTCGGCGCACTGGCTCTTCTGGTGTTTCGGCAGAATGACGATTGGATCGCATACCTGGTGATTGCGGGACCGGCTGTTCTCACAGGGGCACTCTTCTTGCTCTCGTGGCGTTTCTGTAGACGAACGGAACCTGCACCCTCCGCCTAAGGTGCGATGGGCATGGCCCTGTCACAGCCGGCGGCGAGACGACCGGCTCGGCAACTGCTGGGCCTCGCCGAACATGCCGGTCGGGGTGAGTGACACGACGGTCGCCGCGGTGCTTAAGAAAGTGCACAGGAGCGGTCGCGAGGCTCAGGTCGATCGCGGCGAAGGAGTCTCACAACCGTTACAAGCGAGACGTTAGCGTCCCTGGCGGTTTGCCAAACAGCCCACCGGTCGTGCCTGGTCCTTTATCATTCCGCGGCGTGTGGAATCAGACCGGCTTGCGCGCCGTTATGGTGGCGCTATAGGTGTCGCCTCCACAACAAGGCGGCTCGGCAGGACCGAAGGTCACCTCCGTAAAACCGGCCAGCTCGAGCCTGCCCTGGTAGGTCTCCATCGTCTCGGCCCCGTCGATGCAGGCGCACCATCCCATTTCACTCGGTTCCGTAGGAACGTCACCACGCCGAAGGATATCGCTCACCGCGAGCCGTCCCCCCGGTTTCAGCACTCGTGCGATCTCGGCAAACACCGCTGGTTTATCGTCTGAGAGGTTGATCACGCAGTTGGAGATCACCACGTCGGCGCTGGCGTCATCGAGTGGGAGCTCTTCGATAAACCCCTCGACAAACGAGACGTTTCCCAAGCCCAGCGCTGCGCCGCCGCGCCGGGCCCGCTCGAGCATCTCTGGGGTCATGTCCACACCGATCACCCTGCCACCTGAACCTACCGCCGTAGCCGAACGGAAGCAGTCCAACCCAGCGCCGCTGCCGAGATCGACAACCGTCTCGCCCTCGTTGAGCCCGGCGAAACGTGTGGGGTCACCGCACCCGTAGCTCGGTACCTCGAGGAGGGGTTCGGTCGACGGATCGCTGGCCGTCACCGTCGCCTTGCAGCAGTCCTGATCACGTGAGATACGCTCGCCATAGAAACGCTTGACCGATTCGCGTACGTTCATGTCAGGCTCCTTCTGCACAGCAGGTCCCCGGGTACGACGGCGTCTCGCCTGCTCTTGCGCCCAGAGCAGAAAGCCGGCTCAAGATCTTCTCGAACAGGGGCTCGTTGCAGCTCTTTAGAAGGGATTTGACGAGGCGCGTTCTGTCGGCCTGCTGCCGACTTTCGGCTGCCCGCTCTTTCGCCAAGCGTTCGATGAGATGGATCTGTAGCATGGTCTCTCCTTTGTCGGTTGGTTGGCTTAAACGGTGGCCGGTTGTTCGTGGAAGGGTTCGAGTTCTCTGCAAACGGTTGCAAAGGCTTCCGCGTTGAGTGAATAGTAGACCCAGCGCCCACGCTTTTCGGCTCTGATAAGACCCGCTTGAACGAGAATCTTCATGTGGTGGCTAACGGTCGGCTGTGACACACCCAAAAAAGCCTCGAGATCGCAAGCGCAGACCCCATCACTACGAGAACAACAGTCCTGAACAGGATCTTTGAGAAACTCGAGTATGGCGAGCCGAACCGGATCGCCCAACGCCTTGAAGGTAGTGGCCAGGTTTTCCATACCGGCACTGTAGCACATCACATAGATATATGTCAATATGTCTATGCTTTAGGTTCTTCAAAGGGGAGCCAGGCGACACCCTCTGGCCGCATCTCGGATACGGCTCGGCTCTTCGGTCGCGACGCGGCAGGTGACCCCACGATTTCGAAGCTGACAAAAAAGGGGAGCCCGCCATTGTTTGGGGTGGCGGGCCAGGCAAGGGGGGAGGGAGAGGAGGTAATGCCTGAAAACAATCTACCCGCCGCTCTCTAACGCGGTTCTTACGATTTCATTACGGATTTCTGACAGCAGCGAGTTGCGCGTTGCCAAACCAGCTCGGCGTCACGGTCGCACATTGCCCGGTCACGCGGTCGGGGGCGGGACCGAGCGGGTTGCCGGCTCGTGCCGGAGATGTCTCGCGGTCCATTCACCATCCACAGAGGAAAGCTGCTTCGAACCGACTAGACCTCTGAGTCGCGCGCTACCGCGCCTCAAAGCTCGAACTCGTAGGGCTGTTGAAACGCGAACTCGGTACCGACGCCCATCTCCCTCGCCCGCTCCACGAGCCGGGTCGCCACCGCTACATCCTCGACCCCGGTCCCACCAGAGAGAAACAGCGTCCATCGGGACTCTGGCTCGCGACCAATTACCCGACCCGCGACGACGGCCCCGAGGTCACCGACTACGTGGGCGTCGTCGATGCGCCCCGCAGCCAAGGGGATCAGGATCTCCCCTTGCTCTTGCAGCCCTTGCTTCATTTCATCTACGAACACCCGGCTCCCCACCACGGTCTGCTCGTCGATTTCCCGAACCCAAGGGTAGTGTGCGCCCATGGCGTTGATGTGAAGGGGGGTTGCGGGCAACATCGTGTTGTCAAAGACGGGTGTGGGCGAGGTGGTGATGGTGGTGACGATGTCGGCTCCCTGCAAGGCCTCGACGGGCGATGCAGCGGCGACCACTTCGATCCCCAGCTCGGCCGTCATCTTCTCACAAAAGGCCTGCCGAGCCTCGGGGTTCCGGCTGTAGGCCTGGACCCGCTCCAAGGACCGGACCTCCATAAGACCGTAGAGCTGGCTTCGAGCATGACGGCCCGTGCCGAAGAGCGCGACCACCCGGCTCGCTACGGGCGCCAGGTAGTCGGCTGCCACCGCCGCCACCGCTGCCGTTTTCAACCAGTCGTAGTAGAGGACCTCCATGACCGCTGCCAAGGCTCCGCTGCGAGCATCGAACAGGAACATGTAGGTCTCGAGTCCACGCCCAAGGCCCGCGGTGTAGGCCTGAACGCCGGCCCCTCCGAGTCCAGGGAGCAGCGCCGCTTTGAACTTGAACGAGGCTCGGGAGCCCGACCGGAGGTGGCCACCGCGAACGTCCGGGTCGGCTTCACCCTCGATCCAGAGGTTCTCTCGTGGGAAAGCGGCCCCTTGCGACAGTCCCACCTCGCGGTACCCCTCTTCTACCGCCGCGATGTAGTCGGGCATGGTCATCAGACCTCGGATTTCGTGGTTGCGCAAGAGCAGTGCCATACGACCCTTTCGTCTGGCCATTGTACCGTAACGGCTCGGGTCGTCTCTCGCTACCGTTTTGCTCCCCCCATCGCTGCGGGGCCGACCTGGAAGGCGACTCGGAGTGGAGCCGATCCGCGCGTAGGGTGCCGAGCGCACGTTCGCGTCATCCGCAGGTTCACAAAACCCAAATCGGATGCCCGATTCACGTGAACGAAGCCCCCCTCTAGTTCTGCTCGGTTCTCGCCAGCGTTATCACTCCCGCACCGTCCGCCTCGTCACTCCATATACCCTCGATGCCAGACGAGTTCTCGAGCGTGCCGTTGATCATCGTTACCCCACCGGCGTTATCGGTCAAGGTGATGGTTACATCGCTTTTCGACCTCGAACCAGATATCGAAACGACCCTCGTGCCCGCTGTTCCCGTCGTGGTACCAGAGCCCCCAAGATGCCCTCTGTTGTCTGTGACGCTGAGGCTGACGGTGAAAACGAGCTCACCCGTGTCTGTGTCTGCTGCACCGAACCAGGAACCGGTAAGGTTGGGAGGGTTCAAGATGGCACATGAGCTAACAGACAGAACAACCGAGAGAATGACAACCAATCTATACATGGTTCTACCTCCTGTTTTGTGGTCGTGACAAACCGCATGCTTGAAAAAAAACTGGCTTTACCGGCCTGACAGGCGACGTTTTCCCTCCCTGGTAGGGTTCCCCTTACTCATCGGGAGCGCTCCTCACGTGCTCAAACCCGAACTTCGGTAGTCCTGGGATCGGTCGACACCTGAACGCCTCACGTTCGAGGTAGCCAGGCTCGCCGGTGTCTTGTCGATCACTCATCGTGCCACCGGCGAACCTATCGGCTTTAACGGCCGCAACGGTGATGCCGTCATCTGCCCAAATCCAACATGCGCCATGCGGCGCAAACGCCGCCCTCCCCCAGAAGAAGGGAGGAATCTAGGGTCTGATCCTCAAGCCGACACCGACGAGGGCGTAGAACCGACCCGTTGGCGCAGCAGCCGGAGGGTCGTTGAAGTAGTAGTCGGCCGTGCCTTCTACAAATAGGCTCGTACCGGTATCGCCTCCGAGTTCAACATTGATCACCCCGCCGGCGAAGGCTCCTTCGTTGGCGAGAGGCCAGTCGAATAGGTTGAACTGGTAGCCGCCACCAGCACCCACGGTTGCACTCACGAGCGATCGTGCAAGGGCAACGGTCAGATGTCCGGCTGCTGCCACGGTGCCCTGGCTGATGGGGCTTTGCCGTCCGTAATCACCCGTCACGCGCACACCAAATCCAGACCCAGGATCCTCAAAGCCGAGTCCGACGCGCGGGAAGAATCGCAGACCTGTGCTACCGGTAAATGACTCTATGTCTCCAATTGCGGCGAGGCTGATGTAAAAGGGCCTGGAATCTGCCAGTACAGGTGGTTCAGGTTGTGCCTCGGCTTCTTCTATAGGAGGAACGTCTGGGACCGCCGGGGTGGGAGGAGTCCGCCGCACTACGGGACCTGGCGGACCCACCGGACCTTCGGGGCCTTGCGCACCTTCGGCACCACGCTCGCCTTCGGGGCCAATAGAACCCTGCACACCCTCAGGGCCTTGTGGCCCCGGAGGACCTATAGGGCCGGGAGGGCCCGCCGGACCCTCGGGCCCCTGCAGCGCACCGGAAGCGATCTGCTCTTTCAATTCGTCGAGCTCAGCCATCAATTCCGCGTTCCTGATTTCGAGTAACACAAAGCTGCGCTCGAGCGCTTCGAGACGGCTTCCGCTCGCTAGGGTGTCGGCTCTGGAATCTTCCAACCTTGTGACCCGGTCACTAAGGTCCCCACCTTCTGTAACGAGCTCATCGATGGCCATCTGTAGAGATGCCAGGTTGTCCTCCCCTAGGTTGCGAACAGCGTCTAGTTCGGCACGGATCACGGATAACAGCCGCTCGATCACCAGTGCCGACTGGTAGCGGGTAAAGGCTTCGTTCCCGCGAAACGTGCCATCGGGGAAGCCGATGATGATGCCCAAATCAGCGATGCGGCTAACCGCATCTTGAGCCCAATGCCCCCTCGGCACGTCGGTGAAGGGCGTGGCTTGGGCGAAGACGTGGCCGACGAAGCACCATGTGAGGAGGATGGTCAAGGTTCGTTTCAAGATCGGTACTCCTTTCGAGTTATCTCGAATCTCCTTCGTGTTATGACTCGCTATATCTGACAAGCTGCCGACAAGAATGTGGCTAGAGCACCGCAGGACTTCGACTACGGACACGGATCTTAGGAATGGACGTGCCACTCGCCCACACGGGCAGGCGTACCGACCTCCTAACCGGAGCCAAACACCCTGCTGGTCTATAGAGCGCACCGGTAACAGAGAGACGATGGATCGACGCGGGTGTCGCCCAGCCACTTGGCCCTCGTGTCTGGAGAGGGGTGTTCGTGTCTCAGCTTCTACTTGAAGTGGTAGTTGAACCCGGCTCTGGCCAGGAAGCCTGCATCGGTTGCCGGCACCAGCTCGACCGTCGGGCCAACCTCCAAAAACACACCACCAGGTTGGTTGCCTTCGGCGCCGAGACGGACCTCGGTTCCGAGAAATGCTTGGAGCGCGAAGCCGCTATCTTCCGCTGCCACTGTAAACGTCGGTCCCAACCCCGCGTAGACGATAGCGGGCAGCGGAGTGATCACCACGGGCAGATCGATCAGAGCGTCGACACCCAAGTCGATCCCACCGCCCAAAAAGAGCGAGGTGTTGGCCCGCAAGTCGACACGACCCAGAACATCACTCAGCCCTATATAGATGCCCGGTCCCAACGGGAAGCCGGTAGAGACACCGATCCAGAAGCGCTCGCTCGTTTCGGGAGTCGGAGTTTGAGCCGGCTGGGCAAACGAAGTGATCCAGCCACAAAGCAAGAGTAGGAAGATCAGGGTACTTCTCATCTACAGTCACCTCCAATGGGTCTATATCGATGAGCCCCACGTGACCGGAGTATGGCGGTAGTGGCGTCGAAAATATGTCGAAGAGTTGTCGAAATCAGGAGAGGCGATCTGTGACTTTCGAACTCCATTTTTCTGCTCGGTTTACCGCCGATATCGGTTTCATGGTGATCGGTATGAGTGATGGGAGCAAAGGGCTTGCGTGTAACCCCGAAGCGGGGTGGAACCGTTGGCGGGGGCGGTCATTCGGTGCCGGCACCGGCTCATCCTGGTGACCTGGAGATGGCAACCGCATCGAGCCGTACCGATGATACGTCTCTCGGGTTGCATGCGGCGCGCGAGAAACACCTCACCCAATCAGGTGGGGCCCTCCGTTTTTTCCTCGGTTCGCGCCTTGCGCGACCACATCCAACCCCTGCCCTCATAGATGATCGAGTACACCTTGCTCAGTTCGGCGCCGAGCAAGAAAATCTGTGTCGAGTAGTAGGTCCAGACCAAAAAGACCACCAGCGAGCCTGCTGCGCCGTAGACAGAACGCAAGGCGCTGTTGCCGAGGTAGAGCCCGATCAACGATCGGCCGAATACGAAGAGTAGCCCGGCCACACCCGCGCCGAGCCCGACATCCTTCCACCGTACCTTCGCCTGGGGCAAGAGTCGGTACAGCACGGCGAAAAGCAAGGTGAGAACGACGATGTTGACGACGAAGTCGAGTGCACCGAGCAGAGTAAAAGACACGGACGAGGAGCGACTCAGCCTGTCTTTTAGTGTGGTGAGGGCGGTCTGACCGACCAGGGAGCAGAGAAGGAGGAGTCCCGTTCCCAGCACCATCCCGAAGGCGACAAGGCGGTTACGAACGAAACGGTGCGCCCGACGCCGATGTTTCGGAGCGACGTTCCAGATGCTATCGAAAGCAGAACGTAGCTCATTGAAGACCAACGAAGCACTAAAGAAGAGTATGAGGGTACCGATGACTGAAGCGATAATCCCCGTGCTTATATCGTAGGCATCATAGGCGCTACGTAATAGCGTTGCGGCAAGTTGCTCGCCGGCGGGTCCGATCACGACGTCGATTTGCTCGATAAGTCGTCCCCTCGCATCAGGTCGGTCCAAGATGAAGCTGGCAATTGAAACCGCAACGATGAACAGAGGGGCTAGCGACAGCAAGAGATAGAAGGTGAGCGCGGCGGCCAGGCGCGGCACGCTGTCCGTGTGCCAGGCCTGAACGGTATCTCGCAACAAACGGATAGCCTTCGCTCTCTGATTCACGGTGCTTTCACTTCGGTTTTCTTCGGCCTGTTCATCGTAGCGTCGCTGACAGATATTCGTTCCAGACGGCTTCCACCCAAGGGCCTCTCCTCATCTTATCCGCCACACCCTAGGGTAGTGGCGATCAACAGACCGATGAAGCGCCCCGAAGGATTCATCGATAGAGCGCTATAAAGGACGAGCCAGCAGAGCCAAGCCTAAAAACGTAGCAAAGCCGAAGACATCGGTCACGGTTGTCAATATGATGTTTGAAGACTGTGCTGGGTCTCGTCCAAGCCGTTCCATCACAATGGGAATCAGTGCGCCTGCGACGCCGGCGATCGTTAGGTTGATGGTCATCGCCACCGCCACTACACCGCCGAGAACGGTGCTTCCACTGATCCAGGCGCTGAACGTTCCAGCCAGCAACCCGGTTGCAAGACCGTTGACGAAGCCGACAAAACTCTCTTTCAAGATTACTTTTCGTGGCCTGCGAGGGTCGATCTCCTCGAGGGCGAGCGAACGTAGCATGACGGCAAGAGCCTGCGCTCCGGCATTACCGCTCTGACCCGCGACCACCGGCAAGAAGGCTGCAAGGATGGTTACTTGGGCAATGAGGGGATCGAAAACCCGGATCACGCCCGCAGCCAAAAAAGCGGTCGCCAGGTTGATGCTGAGCCAGGGCAGGCGCTTACCGATCGTGAACCGCGCTGTGGATGAGGCGTGTTCGTCCGAGCCGGCACCGAACATCTTCTGGGCGTCTTCGAAACCCTCTTCTTGTAGCTCGCTCACCAGCTGTGTGGCACTGACCACGCCGACGAGACGCCCAGTTGCATCGGTAATGGGCACCGCCAACAAGTTGTGTTCTCGGAGCCTCCTCGCAACACCCGTTAGCTCCTCGTCCACCAGCGCCCTAACCACGTCGGCGATCATGACGTCATGAAGCGGGTTCTCGGGTCGTGCCAGCGCGAGGTCACGCAAAAGCAGCACACCGGTGAGCACCCTCTCTTCGTCGATGACGTAGATGTAGGTGGACGGTTTGCCCAAAATCGCCATCCGGCGGAGTCGCCGTAAGGCGTTGGCAACCGTCGCATCTTGGCGCAACGCGACAAACTCGGGAGACATGATACTGCCGGCGGTACCTTCATCGTACTCAAACAGCGTTTCGAGCTCCTCGGCGTGCAGGTGCGATAGAGAAGAGAGAAGCGACGACCTATCCTCTTCTGGCAAGTACTCGAGGATATCGGCAGCCGTTTCAGACGAAAGCTCGCGAATGAGGTCGGTCCTCGTTTCAACTGGAAGCTCGAGCAGAAGCCTCGCACCATAGGCTGGGCTAAACGCCTCGACGATGCCGGCTTGGGCCTCGAGGTCGAGTTCCGTGAGCTCATCCCAGGTCTCTTTTGGTTCGAAGCGCTCAAGGACGCGAGCGGTATCGCTCGGATGGGTTTCGATAAGCGTTCGGGCGAGCTCACCGATGAGGTTCACGCGTCAAACTCCTTCAAGGCGGTCTCCTTCCGTTCGAGCGTAGATAGTCCGCGCCTGGTAAGGGATGCTACACCTACTGTTGGGCGATGAAGGGTACGGTTCGAGCCGTCGATTCGCATCGCGAGCTCGACGAGAAGAGCTACTCCTGAAACAAAAGATGACCCGCTAGGCATTCGCTAAATGGCACAGATGTGAATGTTATCTTTGGGGTATCGAATAAGTGTCGAACGTGATCATCGACCCGAAAACGATCTAGGCCCCTTCCCGCTCGAGACTGTAGTAGTCTAGATGGGCAGCTACTACTTCCTGCTTGGTTTCCCGCAAGGTGTTGAGCTTCTCCCAGGCATAACGCCGCATGACTTCTAGAAGCTGAAAGTTATCGGAGGCGTAGCGCCGCAAGAGCGAGCACTCTACCAAGCTCGACAACATCTTTAGGTCGGCACCCGCAATCTCATAGGCCTCTTCTCTGCTGAAGTGACCGCGCAGTACCGATAGGGCGCTAAACACCCGTTGCTGCTCGGACGATAGATTGTTCCAGGTCTCTTCGAGCACAGTGCGCAAGCCCCGATGTCTCTGCGGGAGATCGATCAGGTTGGAATCCAGATTATCGATTTTCTCCTCGATCGCGTCTATGATTTCCACACAAGAGAGCGTTCTTACCAGGGCTGCCGCCAGCTCGATGGCAAGCGGCACGCCAGCCATCATCTGGCAGATGCGCTGGATAAGTCGCTCGTCGCCAGAGCTAAACACGACCGCCGGGTTGACCCGTCGTGCACGTTCGACAAAAAGATCGATCGCCTCATACGGGGTATCACTCGTCGCATCACCTCCTTCGGGAAAGCGCATTCCCTTGAGATCCAGTACGTACTCACCAGAGAGACCGAGGCGTCTCCGCGAGGTGGCCAAGATTCTGATCTCCGGCGCCGCGTTGAGAAGTGTTCGAAACGGTTCGACGTCGCTTGTGAGATGCTCGAGGCCATCGAGGACGAATAGGATCTCTTTGTCCTCGAGATAGGCTACAAGCTGTTCTCTGCTGGAGCTATCTTCGTCGAAAGAAAACTCGATGGCTTTCGCGACCGCGAAAAAGAGGAAATCCAGGGTGCTTGCAGACACCATCGGCACGAACCAAACTCCATCTCTGTAGCTGGTCAGGAGCTGTGCGGCAGCTTCTCGCGCCAAACGCGTCTTGCCGATGCCACCCATTCCCACGATTGTCAGGTGGCGGCACTCTTGCTGGCGAAGGTGTGAAGTGATGATCTCGAGCTCACGTCTGCGGCCCACAAAGGTAGTCGTGGCGGCGGGCAAGTTATGTCGGATCGTGCGTGTCTTGAACCTAACCGGACCCGTCTCACCCGAGTCAGTGGCTGCGTTGGGGAGAGGATTGAACGAGACCTCGGGTTTGTGAGCCACCTCTTCCCATCCCCGCTCGATACGGTCTGCGAAAGCCCGCACTTCTGGACTCGGCTCGATTTGAAGCTCCTCGGAGAGGGTCAAAACGAGATCCCGGTAGAGTCGTAAGGCCCCCACCCGATCTCCGAACAGCGCTGCGGAGCGCATCGCCAGGACGTAGGCCTCTTCGTCGAGCGGTTCGATCTCGATCATGCACCTCGCATAGCGGAGAGCTTCCGTGTGATCGCCTCTGGTCTCCTCGAGCCTGTAGAGCTTCCCGAGAGCGTCGACGATCTTCTCTTGTACCTTGCCTCGTTCGGCTTCGAGCCAGCTCTCAAAGGGCGCAGCGTCTCGCACGTGAAACCCTTCGAGCAGGACTCCCCGGTAGAGCTCTACCGCCTCGGTAAACCTGCCGGCGCCAAGCATCTGCTCGAGCTGCCACAGGTCGACCTCGAGGCCGTGCCGTGTCAGGCTTACTTCTTGCTGGTTGCTGATGATGATTTCGTAGTCGAGCACATGGTTGATGCGAGACAGTTCGTCCCGTAAGCTTCGCCGGGCGTTGTGCTGGGCCTGCTCGGGCCACAATAGCGCGTCGAGCTCACTGCGGCGTACTTCGCGGTT
This sequence comes from Trueperaceae bacterium, assembly GCA_020354625.1. Taxonomy (GTDB): domain Bacteria; phylum Deinococcota; class Deinococci; order Deinococcales; family Trueperaceae. The sequence continues at coordinate 2,907,716 of CP070651.1, read as the reverse complement.
TTTGACCGCCAGGTACGCGAGTAGCGCGAGCGACTTCCGCGTCCTGAGGTTTACGGGCACGCCTAGATGTAGAAGACGTGGAGCTCCAAGCAGTTTAAGAGACAGGGCAACGTGTTTGCTTCCAACCTGGTCATCCATCACCTGAACTAACCCTAACATAGACCACGACTCACTCCCTCGCTCCTTAGGGGCCACCATTCGACACTTTTTCGACGGCGATGGGAGCATCATGACGTGCCGTGCACTGCCCCAGGGTTTCTCTTTTCATGGAGGCGTTTGGTTGCTGGTGCTCTAAGGCGTTACTGTCCGGGGTCGCTTTTGAGGTTCGGCATAAAGGAGTCGGATGTGCCCGACAGTACTGACCAAGCCATGATATGTCTCCGGGCCACGACCAAACGTTGGCTCCTTACCGGAGTGGCGGGGTTTATCGGCTCCCATCTGCTAGAGAAATTGCTCAAACTGCACCAAGAGGTTGTGGGGATCGATAACTTCAGCACCGGTCGGCGCCGGAATCTCATCGAGGTTCGGGCCATCGTCGGTCGTGAGGCCTGGTCACGCTTTCGCCTGATCGAGGGTGACGTAACCGAGTTCGGAACTTGCAGGGAGGCTTTGAAAGGGGTCGATTACGTCATCCACCATGCCGGTCAGCGTTCGAAAGCCGAGACCGGGTCTCTATCAGCTTCGATCGAACCTCTCAGCCTGCATTTGGCTTCGGTTGCCACCATCATGACAGCAGCAAAGTTGGAAGCTGTGGAGCGTGTCGTCTTGGCCGCCTCAAGCCCGCACCGTGGTTGCTCGGCAACGGGCAACCAAACGTTGGGGGAGCGAATCACCGAGCAGTATGTTGCCACCGTAGCCGGCATGAATGAGCTTGTTTGTATCCTGCTCAGGTATTCAGAGGTCTTCGGATCGCGGCAAGACACAGCCTCAGCCGACGCTTGCATCGTCACCTGGTGGCTCGAATGCATGTTGCATGAGAGCCCTTGTATCGTCTATGGCAGCCCGCAACGCTCCCGTGACCTATGCCATGTCGACGACATCGTGAAGGCCAATTTGCTCGCCGCGACCGCAACGAACGTGAGCTCGTTCCAAGCGTACGATATCGGATCTGGACACGGCACGACCCAGATCGAGCTGTTCACGATGCTCGAGCACGAGATCTTACGCAGGTTCCCTTCGCTGACGATCAGGGCACCGATCAGCGCTCCCAATCGGTTATGGGAGCCGAACTACACCGAGTTCGATATTGGCAAGTCTTTTGCGGTGCTAGGTTACCTACCCGAAGTTTCCCTCGAGCAAGGGATCGTAAAAGAGCTCGACTGGTATCAACAGTTCATGCCCAAACGAGAAACGGAGCGGCACACTCACTGACCACAACTCGACTCGCTGCGAAACAACGTGTCGCGGCCTGTGCAGGGCGGGACACCTTGGTGAATCGAGAGCATCCCACGACAGCCAACCTTCTCCATGGTGAATCTACGACGGCGCAACCCGCGGGAATGTGCCGGCTCGGCTGTGGATCGCTACGTGCTCAGGTTGGTGCAGGTCGCCCAGCAGAAATGTCTTGCGACGTGGGAACCGACAGGTCTCGAACCAGCACCGCGTGGCGGGTAGCCCGTCCCAACCAAGGCTGCCATAATGAGCTCTGATACTCTTCGAAAAGACGGAAGCCGAACCGCTGGTAAAGCTTGAGGGCCGCTCGGTTTTCATGGGTGGTGGTGAGCTGTACACCGGGAACTCCAAACGTGCCTAGGCAATCCAGATACCGGGCCAACAACGCGCTACCGATTCCCCGCCCTCTCACTTCCGGTAGCAGGTTGATGTGGAGGTGAGCCGGGTAGAGATCCGAAGGTGCAAAGCGCGAACCGAAACGAACGAGACGCCATAGGTAAGGCAGGCACAAACGCCACCTTGGATATCGGTTCGAAAAAAGGCCTCGCAAAATATCCAAACTCTCTCGCAGGAAGTAGCGTTGGTAGGCAGCTGTATCACACGCGCCCAGGATATACCCCTTGACATGACCATATTCCGACGCTACATGGTTGCAGCAGCCAAATCCCTTTAGATACGGTTTCACCCACAGATCGACAAAGAGCTGTCGATCCGGAAAAAAGATCTCGGCCGAGTCGCCAAAAAAACCGGTGAGGAAGGCGATGGTATTGATGGCTCCTTCGTCGGCTTCCTCGGTGGGGCGCACAGTGTACACCTCGTTATCATACGTCTTCCCGTGTAGTAATTTGCTGTCAGGTAAGCGAGCAAGACGGTTTTCTTGCTGCACGAAATACAATAGGGCTAGATGTCTCAGGTATTTTCTCGCCTTCTGTGGCTTCTCGCCCTGGTAGCGCTCTTTTTGCTTGGGTCTGAGTTTGCTCGACCCCTGTTCCGGCCGGCAACCATACAGCGCGTGCTCGTCGTCGCTGCGGCCCTCCTCGTCTGGGCCTATATCAACGGTCAGTGGATATTTGTCCGCTTTCACGATCTAAGGGCCGGGCTGCGTGTGAGATCTCTGCCCGAAGCAGATCCTTTCACAACCAGTGACACGGTGCTCATCATCGCTCCGCACCCCGACGATGAAACGCTCGCCGCTGGTGGACAGATCCAAACGGCACTCGCTGCAGGCGCGCAGGTATTCGTCTTGTTCCTGACCTGCGGTGATGGGTTCGAGTGGAACAGCATGGTGCTCGAGCGAACACCCTTACCGAGCGCTAGCGAGATGCTCAAACTCGGTGAGCGGCGCATCGATGAGGCGCTGGAGGCTGCGGCCGTACTCGGGCTGCCGCTCGATAACCTGATCTTTTTAGGCTATCCCGACGGCGGTCTCATGCGACTATTTCTAAACCACTATATTCATCCCTACCTCTCTCCCTACACGCGCGTAAATACTGTACCCTACGACCGGGCACACCGCTTCGGAGCTCACTATACCGGGAAGAATCTGGAGCGCGACCTCTCCGACGTCATCACCCGTATTGCCCCTACCATCGTTTACGCACCGTCCCCCAAGGATGCCCACAGGGACCACCGGGCCGCAGCCTATCTCGCCATGCGTTTGCAAGGTGAACGGCATGAGGAAAACGCGGTCCGTTATTACATCGTTCACGGGGCTTACGAGTACCCCCTCCCCAAGGGGTACTTTCCAACCCTACCTCTCTACCCGCCACCTAGGGGGCGCGGCCTCTCCTGGCGGCGCGTCTCCATCACACCCGCACAGGTGAGACGGAAGGCGGAAGCGATCTGTAAACACAGAACGCAAGTGATGGTGATGAGGCGCTTCTTGCTCGCCTTCGCGCGCCCAAACGAGTTGTGGAGCGCAACAGCGATTCCGATTCGAGAAACGATCTACCCTGTCGAGCAAGGCGATCTCGCTGTGGTTGCGCTCGAGGAAGATACAGACCTTATCGAGGAGGGTCAGCTAGACGCCGGTGGCGTGTAATCCGATCACGCACCGACACGATAAACGCCGGAAAGCTGACTACCGTGCCGGGTAAGATCCCGCTTCGAACCTACTCAGGAACTCGATCCGCAACACTTCGAACTCCCAGAGCGACTCCAACAGGGTCAGCAACAGCCGAGCCAGCCGGCTTCGAGCTCGCGTGAGTTCTCTGGTGACGCCTTTCGGCTCGGCGATCCTATCGTGGAAGGTGGACGTGCTCTTTATCGCCTGTCCCACAGGTTGTTTGAGTTCACCGAGCGGAGCTCTGAGCGACTCGGCCACCCTCTTGTCCGGCTGGTTCTCTTTGAGCCAGGGCCGGAGGGCTGTAAACGTCTCCCCGATCGACGCGACGCTGCGGCGGAACGGGGGTATGTTTATTGCCAACTCGTCCGCGTAACCCGTCATCGCCGTTGCGGCTTCGTGTGCAGCCGATCTCAGGCGCCTTGTCGAGTCCGGTCCCCTGCTCCTGCTCGCAATATCCAAGCTGGTCAGGTGGGTAGAGATCTCTTCTGTCATCTGCTCCGAGGAGATCGAAAAGTTTTGCAGGAGGGCTTCGATCTGTCTCGCTGCCCCCTTGCCTCGGGATAACGATTCAACAAAGGGGTCTGCCGCGGGACCGCCGGACTGTCTGCCGGTCCCACCTTTGTCGGTAGCAACTCCACCCTCACCTGTTGCAACACCAAACGTCTTCTCGATGACATCACAAAGGGACGAACTACGCACCGCAAGCCGCGTTAGCGAAGCGACGATCTGTTCCTCGAACCGTTCTCTTTCGAGCGCATCGGTGGCGGTCTGTTCGAGCTTTGCGAGTAGCTGAAGGAAGGTACCTGCCTCATCAGCCACCGCCCTCCACTGCCGGTTTGAGGCCGTCCCACGTTGTGAAAGGATGGGGTAGTCACCTTCCGCGCGGTGCCTGAAGTCGACGTCGTCTTTGTGTGAGTCCGACATGATGGATCCTTGTACCGGTTGAGGCCCCTAGCGTACCACGTTTCGCTACCGGTATCCAACTCCTAGGCGTCGTCGCACGTCATAGAGAACGCGAGAACTTCTACACGAGCGTGATGCGAACACCACAGGCGAAATCTCCCGATCTCGGTTTGTGGCCAATTCTCAGGCAACGTCTACAGATTACGGTGAGGGCGAATAGCCAAACTGGCGAGGCAGCCAGAGAACGATATCTGGAATAACGATCATCAAGAGAAGAGCCGACACCAGAACGGCGAGAAAGAGCCAGCTCTCGGTGATGATCTCTACGATCGGGATGCGCGTAACCGCATTGATGACAAAGAGCAAGATGCCGTAGGGCGGTGTAATCAGACCGATCATGCAGTTCACCACGACCACCACGCCAAAATGCACCAGATCGATGCCGAGCAGCGTGCAGGTCGGAATAAACAGCGGGATGATGACGAGGATGATGGTGGTCGCGTCGAGCAGCGCGCCGAGCAGCAAGAGCAAGAGGTTCACCCCGAGAATGAACAAGATTGGGGAGACCTCGAGCCCGACCAGAGCCTGGGCTACCCGGCTCGGGATGTTCTCCGAGGCGACCACATAGTTCAGGATGAGTGCACCACCGATAACGAGGCCGATCGAAGCCGAAGTACGGGCGCTATCCACCAGAATTTGAAAGAACTTCTTGATCGATAGGGCCCGGTAGAAAGCGGCGGCCAGGATAAGAGCGTAAGCAGCGGCCACAGCGGCTGCCTCGGTGGGCGTCGTGACCCCGCCGTAGATACCGTACAAAAGGATCACCGGCATCAACAAGGCCGGCACGGCATTGACGGTCAGACCCGGCAACTTTCTAATGGGTACAGGGTCCTCGAGAGCGTACCCGCGGCGGTAACTGAGCCACGAGTTCATCGCCATCAGCAAGATGCCCATAAGGAGGCCTGGGATGATGCCACCCAAGAAGAGGTAGCCGATCGAGCTATTCGATACCAGGGCGTACAGCACCATCGGAATAGACGGTGGAATGATGGGGCCGATGGTCGCAGACGCCGCCGTGAGCGCAGCGGCGTAGCCGCGCGGGTATTGGCCCGACCTGGTCATCATGACGATGATGATCTTGCCGATGCCGGCGGCGTCGGCGACCGCGGAACCCGACATGCCCGAAAAGATCAGCGAAGCCACCACGTTCACGTGCCCGAGACCACCACGGAACCGCCCGACCCAAGCGACGCAGAAGCGCAAGAGCCGGTCGGTGATGGTGCCGGCATTCATGATGTTCGCCGCCACCACAAAGAGCGGCACAGCCAGGATGATGAAGCTCTGGTAGAGCCCGTCCATCAATACCTTGCCGGCAACTCCGATGCTCTGACCACCGGCGGCCAGGTAGACGATGGCGGCGACGAGGATCGCATATGCAATCGGAGCGCCGATGCCGGCAACGACAAACAGGGAAACGATGCACAAGAAGAACTCTAGCGTCACGGCTTCTGCCCCTCGCTCGGTTGTTGCCTGTTAACCCCACCCTGGCGAATCGCAAGCCACGCCTTCCATCCGTAGCGGGCAGGCACGACGACGAGGAAGAGGATATACACGGAGTAGATGTCGCGCATCCGAATCCAGTCGCCAAAAAGGTTGGACAGCGTCGCCGTCCTCTTGAGGCGCAGAATGTGAAAACGGTCCCAGGTCGGTGCAATCGACGGGAGCAGCGCGATGCAAATCGCCAGTCCGGCGACGATGATAAACCACCGGCGCACACGCGGATGCACCGCATGATAGACGATATCGAAGGTCACGTGGTCCTGATCGCGAACCACGAAGGCGTTGCCGAGAAAGATGAGCCAGACCCAAAGCGCGAGGCAGAACTCGAGCGTCCAGCCGAAATTGGTGGGTTCGAGGAGGGGTATGCTTTCGCCGATCCAGGTGAGGCGCGCTGAGTAACGGATCGCAACCTGCAAGATAAAGGTTGCGAACATCGTGAACATCAAGACGGCAGCCACGACTTCAGCCACCCGCCGCAGCAGTTTGCCCAACGAGGTCATGTCGTACCTACCCTCACGCGTGTGCCACAGTTCGCGGCTCGGGCCAGACTGCGGTGGTGTGAGCCTGTGGTGTCACCTTTCACGATCGGACCTTCTCGATTCAGAAAAAAGTCCTCCCCAAACCTGGGGAGGACAGAGTCGATTTCGTCACTACCTCAAACGACCATCGTAGCGGCAGCTTAGTTGTCGCCGAGTGCGTTGATCTGTTCGAGTACGCCTTCTGGCCAGGACGCAGCAAACTCCGTACCGACGTACTGGGCCTGCACGTGTTCGCGGAAGGCCTTGAGATCCGGTTCGTAGATTTCAAGACCCTGCTCTTCTAGGAAAGCGACGAGCTCGTCTTCCAATCCGAGCTGTGCCTGTCGACCAGCTTCGGCGGCGTCCTCCGCAGCTTTCTGCACGGTCGCTTGTTGCTCGGGTGTCAGGCTATCCCAAACAGCTTTGGAGAATGCGACATAGTTCAGGTCGACCAGGTGCGAGGTCAACGAGATCTGCTTGGTGACCTCAAAGAACTTCGAGTCGACCACCGTAGGCAATGGGTTGTCCTGGCCATCGACGGAGCCCGTCTGAAGCGCGGTGTAGACCTCGGTGAACGCCATCGGCGTCGGGTTGGCGCCGAGCGCTTTGCCGAGGAACTGCCAGGCATCGGTGCCGGGCATCCGCAGGTTCACCCCGGCCAGATCTTCAGGCGTCATGATGTTCTTCTCGGAGCGCGGAAAGCGCAAGTTGACGTGGCGGCGCCCGAGGTACATGACGGCCAGTAGTTTGACCCCCAGCTCTTCCTCGACCGTCTGCTTGAAGGGATCCATCAGCGGGTCGTTGAACACCCGAACCTGGTGAGCGGCGTCCTGGTGGACGTAACCCGTGGCGAAGATCGAGAACTCGGGGAAGAAGGTCGCGAGTTCCTGAGCCGACGCGATCGACATCTCGAGATCACCGGTGGCAATCGCTTCAAGCTCGCTGCCCTGGGCCACAAGCGAGGCGTTGTAGTGCGGTTGGTAGGTTGCGAAGTCGGCCACGGCCGGTCCGAAGACCGTCGCCAGGGCGACCGAACGCTGGTCGGTCTCGGTTGCAGGCGTGGAGAGGCGCAGGGTGATGGTGTCTTGCGCAAAAGCATTGGAGAGAGCCGAGACAACAAGTGCTACTGCGAGGGCCGCGAGCACTAGCGTACGACGCATCATGATCGAGTTCATATCAGATCTCCTATCTACGGGTTGGGAATTCAAGATAGATCGTTCTTACAAAAAGAGCCAAACGGTCTCCGGCGTGTTTTTTTCTTTCCTGATACCTCCACACCGGATAGCCTATTGGACCCCTCTCTATCGATCGTATCGAGTTGGGAGACTATATCGAAAATGCGCGGTGCTTGTCAACGACGCGAGCCCCCTGCAGGTGGTGGTCTTTCAAAAGAGAATTGCTGTCCTGGTGCACTTTATTGCCCATTCTTCCGGGCATCTGCACAACCAGGAAGCGCTTCGTGCCCCGGCTCGCTCTCAGGCGAGGCACGGGCTTGGCGTGGCACATCCCACTCGTGCTGGTTTTGCATCTTCAAGACCCAGGAGACGAGCTGGACGCGATTGTCTATCCAGACGTCAACCGCCTTGACGGGAACTCCTTGATTAGAGATCACGGCGGAGGCGAAAATGCCCGTATCCAGTACCGCTTTCAACTACCGTCTGCTCGAGACACTCAGGTGCCGTTTTTCGTGACTGCCCCGAGCGGACGTGTCGAACGGAAAAGGTTGGCGCTATGAATCTTGCTTGAGGGCGGTCTCCATGTAGCCGGCCAACTTGTCGAAGGCCTGTTCCCACCCGGCACCGGCACCTGAGCTGGCAGGCACACCGGCGTGGGTCATCACCATCGCGGTCCGACCGCCCAGGTCTTGGAGCGCCACGGTGACGACGGTCGTTTGTGGAGTTCCTTCCGGCATCCCCATCGCTGCCGGGGACACCGCGTCGCCGTTTTCGTCACAAGGGCTCTCGGTGTAGACGAGGCGTGTGTTGGGAACGATCTCTGTAAACTCTCCCGTGGTCCACATCGTTCTGCTGCCGTCTGGCGACTGCATGCAGACCAGGCGCTTGCCGCCGACGCGGAGATCCATCTCTGCGACGGGCACGCTGAAGCCTGTAGGGCCGTTCCAGCTCCTGAAGTGCTCGGCATCGGTCCACATCTGCCAGACCAGGGTGATGGGCGCGTCGAAGGTGCGTGTGGCAACGACAGCATCGTGCGTGGCGGGGTGGTTAGTCATTCTGACTCTCCTTTTCAATAATCTGCTGCATATAGGCGTCCATCCGCTCGAAGCTCGCCTCCCAGATGTGGCGGTACTGCTCGGTCCACCGGGAAACTTCCCGTAGGGGCGTGACGTCGATGGTACAGGGCCGGTACTGCGCGTTTTGCCCTTGGGTGATCAGCCCCGCTCGTTCCAAGACCCTGATGTGCTTGGAAACCGCCGGCAGGCTCAGGTCGAAGGGTTCCGCAAGCTCGTTGACGGTCGCTTCCCCTTCGGCCAGACGCGCCAAGATGGCTCGGCGGGTCGCGTTCGCCAGCGCCGCAAAGGTCTTGTTTAAAGTGTCGTCGTCACCTGTCATGCTCTCCCTACCCTTTATTTAACCGTTTGTTTATTTAACCTATTAGTAAAATACACTGACGAGCGCTGGTTGTCAACCCTGAGTTCTCACGTGTAGGGACTCCGGTTCTGGCAGCCTACCCGTTTTCTGCTCGATAACTAACGGCTGTGCACGCCCTCGGAACCCGGAATTGCTTGTACGGCTGTGCCCGCCTCGCATATCCTGGAGCGGCAGCGTACGCTTTCGTGCTTCGAAAGAGGTAACGGCTGCGCCGAGCGCACCGAGACCGGGGAGATCCAACAAATTCGACGCATCGGTTGCGCTGTCATTCTTGGAGGTGCCGGTGCCAGAGAGCGACACGAGGCCCAATATCATCCTGATGATCACCGATCAGCAGCGCTTCGATACCATTCGCGCCCTCGGTTTTGAGCACATGGACACGCCGAACCTCGATCGCTTGGTGGCAGAAGGGGTCAGCTTCACCGACTGCCATGTGACGGCCCCTTCCTGCGCGCCGTCACGCGCCAGCCTCTTCACCGGGCAATACCCGCACGCGAATGGCGTGTTCGTCAACGGTGACACATGGCAGAGCTCGTGGGTCGAGGATCTTGCCGTGTCCGGCTATCACTGCGTCAACATCGGCAAGATGCACACCGGTCCGCTCGACACGCCGCTCGGGTTTCATGAGCGCTTCATCGTCGAGAACAAAGACCGTCCGCGAGGATCGAACCCAACGCGTCCGTACGTTGAGGACGAGTGGGACCGGGCCCTGCGCGCTCGCGGCCTTATCAAGCCGGGGCGACAGTCTTACCGCGAACGAGAAGACTACGAGTCCAGCCTCGGAGCCTTCGAGTGGGAGCTGCCCGAAGATGCGCATCCCGACTTCTTTGTCGGCGATCTGGCCGCGAGGTGGATCGAACAACATGCGAAGCGTTCCACCGAGACCGGGCCGCTCTTCTTGCAGATCGGCTTCCCGGGCCCGCACCCGCCGTACGATCCGATCCTCCGCTTCGCCGAGCCGTATCTGCAGCGAGACCTGCCCCTCCCCACGGTCACAGACGCAGAGCTCAAGCAGCAGCCCGCTCCGTTGCGCGCCCTTCGCGAGGAGCACGCCCGAAACGACCACGACGCCTGCCGGCACCTGCTCGAGCCCTCACCAGAACAGCTGCACCGGCAGCGGGCCTTTTACTGCGCCAACGTCACCATGATCGACCGCAAACTGGGGCAGATTCTGGACGCTCTTGAACGGCACGGCTACCTCGACGACGCGGTCGTGATCTTCACGTCTGACCACGGAGACTGCTTGGGCGATCACGGCCACAGCCAGAAGTGGACCATGTACGACGTCGTGACCCGGGTGCCGCTCGTCGTCTGGTCACCTCAAAGATTCAGCGGCGGTCGACGCATCGAGTCCCTATGCCAACTGATGGACGTCGGCGCGACCATCTTGGAACTCGCCCAGGTCGAGAACCCCGAACCCATGGACGCCCTCTCGCTGGTACCGGCGCTGACCGGGGCTCGCAAGAGGGTACGTGAGCTGGTCATCGCCGAGCAGCGCGGCGACAATGTGCTGAGAGGCGTCGGCTCGATGACCATGGTGCGAACCGAACGTTGGAAGCTGGTAGACTTCACCGACGAACCGGACGGACAGCTGTTCGATCTACGCAGCGACCCCTTTGAGCTACGCAACCGTTGGCACGAAGCCGGGCTCTCCGGCCTCAAGAGCAGGTTACGCCACGCCTTGGCGGAGCACCTTGAGCAGAGCCTTCGCCTGGCACCCGAGTTCAAAAAAGAGTGGGGCGGGTGAGCGAAGGCGGCGCTGTACGCTTCGAGCGCCCCGTCGCCCCAAACCGCAAAGAAGGTCTGTTCTGGCGTGACGCGCTTACGTCGGGCACGACCGTAGCGAGACTGTACAAAAAGAGCTTGCGATATGGTTTCATGCGTATCGGGATGGACGGGCGGTTGCAGTGACCCACAACGCTACCGAAAACCAACGGAGCGCCCTGTCGCTCGCCGTCGTCGGTGCCGGGCTGATCGGCCGCAGCCACATCGATACGATCGAGCGGAGCCGGCACTGCGTCCTTTCGGCCGTGGTCGACACCTCTCCCCAAGCACGCTCCGCCTCCGGCAAAAGGGTACCCCTGTTCTCCACGCTTGAGGACCTGTTGTCCGTCTCAAGACCTGACGGGATCATTATTGCGACCCCGAACAGCGTCCACGTGGAGCAGGGTCTCGCCTGTTTGGAAGCCGGTATCCCCTGCCTGATCGAGAAACCGGTGGCTGAAACGGTCGATGAAGGACTCGAGTTGCTCGAGGCTGAAACGCGCTCAGGCATCCCGATTTTGATCGGCCACCACCGCGCCCACAGCCCGATCATGCTCGAGGCCCAACGAATTGTCGAGAGCGGACGCTTGGGCACGCTGGTCGCGGTCAGCGGCCACGCCACGTTTTATAAACCCGACAGCTATTTCGATGCTGCTCCCTGGCGCACAAAACCGGGTGGCGGGCCGATTCTCATCAACCTGATCCACGAGGTCCACAACCTGCGCATGCTCTGCGGCGAGATCCATTCGGTGCAGGCCCTCGCCTCGAACGAGACACGAAACTTCCCCGTAGAGGATACCGTCGCCATCATCTTGCGCTTCGAGTCGGGGGCCTTGGGAACCTTTTTGCTCTCCGATGCCGCGGCCTCGGCCAAGAGCTGGGAGCAGACCTCACTCGAAAACCGCAGCTACGCCGCGTACCCCGAGGAGGACTGCTACCACCTCGCAGGGACACTCGGGTCGCTCGACGTCCCCACGATGAGGCTTCGAACCTACCCCGGCGAGCGCTCCTGGTGGCAACCCTTCGACCAGGCGCGGGTTCCGCTCGAGCGAAGCGACCCGCTCGAGGCGCAGCTCGAGCACTTCTGCGCGGTCATCCGCCACCAGGTCGAACCGCGGGTCAGCGTTCGGGACGGCCTCGAAAATCTCAAGGTCATCGAGGCCATCGCCGAGGCGGCGGCGGCGGGTACGCGCGTGCCGCTCGCGCACACCCGCTGAACCGTCAGTCGCGGGTCGGCGGTTGGCCGCCTCGGGTCCTCGAGTCGCCAAGCGCTCCCCGGTCGGCCCTGCCGGTGCGGTATCGGGTCGCGTCCCATTTAAACGCCTCCTCCGACACCGTTCGCTACCGGTAACGCGCGCCTAGCGCAGACCCTCTGGCGCCAGATCGCCGATCGATGCCTCTAGTTCCCTAGGAGGCCCTTCGCCCTCCCGCGCGGTGCGGGCGGTCTGCGGTAGGGGCGTGTCGTACTGAAAGTCGGGGTCGCTCTGTTGCCGGTTCCAGGTTTCGATCATCTCCTGCCACGCCTGCCGCAGCGTGCGGGGCTCCGGCATATCGTGGGCGATCTCCTGGTAGAGCCTCTTGAGGTTGTACCAGGGGACGCCGGCGAACATGTGGTGTTCGATATGCCAGTTCATGTGCCAGTAGAGAAAGGCGTAAAAGGGGTTGAGCTTCAAGGAGCGGGTGTTCTTGCGAAAATCAGGGCTGTTGTCGCGCAGGCCGCAGTGCTGGGTCATGCCGACGAAGTACGAGCTCCAGTTGGCGACAAAGACGGGCAGGCTCACGACGAGCGGCACCACCCAAAAACCCGAGGCGATCCCGGCGACCAGGATGAGCCCGTGGCCCACGAGCAAGAACCGCGACCACCGAATCGATTTGCGGTGTTCGTCGGGCTGGTCTTCGTGCAGCGCCTCGAGCCACTCGTTGCTCGGAATCTCGGTCGTGCCGACCCTCCCGAAGGCCGACTGGAACGTGACGACGAGAGTGGAGATCAAGCCCCCCTTGCCGAAGGTGCGCCCGGGTTGGGTCAGCAGGTTGATGGTAAAGAGCTGCAACAAGAACGTGCGCCCCACGGTCGGTTTCAAGGGGAGCAGGTTTTCGCGGTCGCCTTCGGGGTGCAGGGTGTAGCGGTGGTGGAAGGTATGGCTGCTGGCGTAGTCGAAAGGATCCCACCAGCCGATGAAGCTGGTCAGGTAGAGAAAGATCTTGTTGAGGCGCTTGGTCTTGAACACCGAGCCGTGACCGAGTTCATGCGGGGCGGTGCCGGCATAGAAACTTGCCACCGTGCCCTGGGCAAAAAGAGCAAGCGCAAACAGCACCCAGCTCTGCAGGCTCCAAAAAAGAATGGCGAGCGCTCCAGCCAGAACAAAGAGCCCGAGATGCCCCGCCGTTTGAAACCAGCCTTGCGCGTCGCTGCGGGTCGAGAGCTCGCGCAGCTTTTTCGGGTCGATCGGGCTGCGGTACCAGTCGACCCTCAGCGTCTTTTTGACCTCGGATAGCGGTTTGTAACTCACGGTTCCACCTCGGTGTTCGGTCCGGCTCGCATTAGTGATGACTCCAGACTCGGGTTGGACGCGATCTTATCAAATCGGTAAGGTGCAGGAGCCTCTTCTACCTGTGGTACCGACTGCGGCAACCGGTTTCCGCTGGCGGCGTCGGCTGTCAGGGCGTGCTCGGTGCATATCGGGGTGGTGCTGAGCCCGGGGCTCTCAGTCAAAAGAAGTTCAGTGAACGAGACCGTGAGTTTTCTAGACAACTTGTCAAGAAAGCGATAACCTGGTTGTGTGAAGACCTATGCTGTTGGCGAATTCAAAGCGAATTTTTCAGAGATCATCGAGCGCGTACGGGCTGGCGAAGAAATCATCATCAGCTATGGCAAGAAAAAAGAGAATGTTGCCGTTCTCATCCCGTATGCTGCGTACAAAACCAAAAAGATTCGTCTGGGACTGTTGCAGGATAGATCACTCAAAATTCATGATGACTTTAAGATGACTGAGGAAGAGCTGTTGGGCTCGTGATCTTTCTGCTCGACACACACTATGTTCTCTGGTCTCTGTTTGAACCAGATAAGATTGCGGGACCTGTGCGCCAGATTCTCGAAAACGACGCGGACACAAAATTGATATCGGGCGTCAATTTGTGGGAAATCTCGCTAAAATATTCACTCGGAAAACTCGATCTTGGCGGCGCAGATCCGAGCGACGTATTCGATTCACTGCTCGAGGCTGGGTTTGGAGTCGCTGACTTGGACAGTCACCTGTTGGCTAGCTACCATCGACTACCCCGAAAAGACGATCATCGAGACCCGTTTGACCGTTTACTTGTATGGCAAGCCATCTCCAACGACTATATCCTGATCACCCAAGACAGGAGAACCGAGCAATACCGCTCTGACGGACTTCGGCTCTTGTCGAGTTAACGGCCCCGCACGTCGTGGAACACGCTCACCGCACTCGCCCGTGGTCAGGAAGTTAAGAACACACGGTCACCGCAGCCGTTTGTCAAAGCGTCCACCTATTGCACTCGTCGGGAGTACGTTGGCCGTGAGGACCCACTGCCAGGTCGGAGCCCAGATGTGCAGAAGTGGCACCGGCAAGCCGACCAGCCAGCCTGCCACCAATAGGCGCTTGCGACTGAAGCGATCGGCCGCCACCCCGGCGAAAAGACTGACTACCCCTTTGCTTACCGAATAACTGGCGATATCAGCATGAGGGATTCCATGCAGTCGTTAAACCCTGGCAAAGCCAGACTATGGAAACACAGGTCATACGAAAACGACACCTTCGGGTACCGCAGCTCGATGTACTGCCCACGCCGACCAGCACAGGACCAAAAAATGTCCGACTACTGTGTATTCCCCTCTTGAGCCAGGTTCCCGCACACGAACTGGTTGAGTTTGACCAGCTTGTTGGGAAACCGAGCGATGATTTCAAGCTCACCGCCCAAGGCCCGAACGTACTTCTCGAGTGTCCCAACCAGGATATCGTCCTGCCCCTCGATCTTGGAGATCGCCGCTTGACGGATATCTAGAATCTCGGCAAGTTCCTGCTGGGTTAGCTCTCGATCTTTTCTGAGCTGAGAGATCAGGTCGTACTCGAGAAAGAGCAGCTGCTGCTCCTTCTCTATTCTGGCTTTGCGTTCATCACTGAAGTGCTTTGTGAGTTCATTGAAAGGTTTTGACACGGTTTCACTCCTCGTGCAGGGACGCGACATGCCGTTGAAAGATCTCTTCGGCAATCGGAATCATCCGCTTGTACCAGCGCGTATCACCTGACTTGATACATCCGATGAGGAGAAGGGCTTCACGATTTGGATCGAAAGCGAACAGAATTCGGTAGGGTTTGCCTCGATGCTTTACCCTCAGTTCTTCGAGATGGCTCAACGTCGAACCTGTAAGGGTGTCGGCGAACGGGCGACGAAGACTCGGACCGTGTTCCTCCAAAAGTGCCACCGTGACAGCGATCTTGTCTTGTAGATCCTCCATTTGTTCGGTGAACCATTCCTCGAACTCCAGTGATACGATGACGGAATAAGGCATGCGTTTACCCCGTCACCTTAGATGACTTCATAGTAATATATAACTTCAAGGTTATGTAAGGAGTGGTTCTTCCGCTTCTTTGTGACATAGACACGCATCTCCGTAAGGACCTTGGATAAAGAAGTTTAAAAAGAGATAAGAAGCTCATCTTCGGGCAAAATAACGCCATCTCGATCCCCGGAGGAAGCGCCATAGGCAGGTGCCCTATGACACGATGCTGTCGAAACCGAATGTCATCTTAGGGGATCACGTTGCGCACCTGATGATGGTTTATTAAACCCTTCCGATCCGCATATAGATCGAGTCTGGTTCCGCCTTCGACGCGTCTACTTCAAAGCGCTCGAAACCGGCCTGCCGATACACCCGGATGGCCCGCTCGTTGTGTATCTTGACCTCTAGCACGACGCCGTCTATATCGAACGCGCCGAAGGCCGCCTCCAGCGTGGCACGCACCAGTGCCAAACCGATACGCTTGCCGCGATACAAATCTTGCACGTACATCTGGATGATCCCGCCGTGCTTGGGCACGTCGTAGAAATTGAACGCCAACAGGCCACAAATACCGATCAACGCGTCGCGGTGCCAGGCACCCATCATCAAGCGGTCGCCGGCGCGCTCTTCGATCGCCCGTTCGAACATCAATTTTTTGAGCTGTGACTGCTCTAGGTAGCTCGAGCCGAACATGTCGGGATGCTGGCGCAAGCTCTCGAGGCGAAGTTGCCGGTACTTCGCGGCGTCCTCAGGCCGTAGGGTGCGGT
>CP070651.1:2877052-2891513 GCA_020354625.1 Trueperaceae bacterium | reverse complement strand
GGTCATCGTCTTGGGTGGGCTGACGGTGTTCCTGGCCATGGGGGCGCGGCAGGCGCTAGGGTTGTTCCTGAGCCCCATCACCGGCGACCTGGGTATCGGCCGCGAGAGCTTCAGTTTGGCGGTGGCGCTGTCGAACCTGATCTTCGGACTGCCCTTTTTGGGGATGCTGGCCGACCGGATCGGGCCGCGGCTGGTGCTCCTGGGTGGGGCGCTATTGTACGCCGCTGCCTTCTTGCTGCTCGGCACCATCAGCACGCCGGCCGGTCTCTACCTCACGGTGGGCCTGCTGATGGGCTTGGCGCTCAGCGCGGTGAGCTACGTGGTGGTGCTGGGCGCGGTCGCCCGGGTGGTGCCGGCGCAGCGGCGGAGCACCGCCTTTGGCCTCATCACCATGGCCGGTTCGCTGGGGATGTTCGGTTTGGTTCCCGGCGTCCAGGTGCTACTGTCGATCTTCGGTTGGCAGGGGGCAGCCACCAGCCTGGCGCTGGCGCTGGCGCTCGTCGCGATCGTTGCCCTCGGTTTCCCTGGGCGTGGGGCGGTGCCCGTGGAATCTGCAGGGGCGGAGCCGCTCGAGGAAGCCGGTCTCGGCCGAACGCTGCTGCGCGCGAGTCGCCACGGCGGCTACTGGCTGCTGATTGCCGGCTTCTTCGTGTGCGGCTTCCACGTCGCCTTCGTAGCTACCCACCTACCGGCCTTCCTGACCGATAACGGGCTGGCGCCGGCGCTGGGCGCCACGGCGCTGTCACTGGTGGGCCTTTTCAACCTGTTCGGCTCGTCGATCTTCGGTTGGCTCGGCGACCGCTACCGCAAGAAGCTGCTCTTAAGTGGCCTCTACTTCGGCCGTGCGGTCGTCATCAGCCTGTTCCTGGCGGTGCCCCTGAGCGCGGTGAGCGCGCTGGCGTTCGGCGCTGCGATCGGCTTTCTGTGGTTGGCGACGGTGCCTTTGACCAGCGGCATGGTGGCGCAAATCTTCGGTACCCGCTACCTGTCGACGCTCTACGGCATCGTGTTCCTGAGCCACCAGCTGGGCGCTTTTCTCGGGGTTTGGCTGGCTGGGAGAGTGTTCGACAGCACCGGCTCCTACACGGGGGTATGGCTGGCGGCGGTGGCGCTGGGCCTGGTCGCTGCAATCGTGCACCTGCCGATTTCAGACCGCCGTGTACAGCTCGGTGCCCCCGGAACTTCCGACGGCCGGGTCACCGGCGATTGACTGGTTCGGTGCGGCAGGTCCACTCCTCCCGGGTCAGCACGAAGTGCCTTAGCGGCAGGCCGTAATAGGCTTCTGTCGTGCCGTGGTCGGGGAGGGCGAGACGCCGAGCGACCGCCGGCGATGCCTCGTTCTCGGGGATGACGACCACATTGATCTCCTCGAGCTGCAGCTGTTCGAAACCCCAGCGGGCGAGGGCGTGCCCATTCCGGATCGCCCCACAGCTCGAAGGCCGCTTCGGCGTCGTCCGCCGTTCATAATCTCGGGCGTAGCCGCTCCGTTTCGAACATGAGACCAGAAGCGTACTACGGCCCAGGGCACAACCTGTCGGCTGGCAGCGCTGCTTATCCGCCATGATCGCATCCGACAGGATGTTCGGCAGGCTTGCAGGTGATGGGGATCTCCTGGTGGGGAACTTCGCCAGCTCTGTCTGTGATAGGATCCCGGTACCGAGCGGCGGTGATTTGAGGTGCCTGTGACGTAAGCTCAATCGATCAGGGCCGGCTCAGACTGGGCTCGACCGACGGGTTATCGCTGGGCGCTGGTGAGGAGACGGGACATTACTATCGCACAGCAGTCAGACGCGTTGGCGGCCAACCGGAAAACTTTTCAAACGAGCGACGGTGTGCAACTGAGTCTTGTAGAGGTTGGCCGAGGCCGGCCTTTTGTCATTTTGCCCGCTTGGACCAACGCCGCGATCGCCTACTGGAGACAGATTACCGAGTTCGCCCAGGATCACCGCGTGATCGCGATCGACATGCGTGGTCACGGCGAATCTGAAAAGACGGATCACGGCTACCGGGTGAGCCGAATTGCGGCTGATCTGGAGGAGCTGTTGACAGCGTTCAATGTCGAAGATGCCGTGCTCATGGGTCACTCTATGGGCTGTTCGGTCATCTGGTCCTATCTCGACGTGTTCGGTCCCAAGCGTGCATCGGCACTCGTTCTTGTCGATCAGGCGGCCACCCAACTCGTCCAGCCGTGGTGGTCGGCAGAAGACCGGCTGAACTTTGGATGCACCCAGACCTCTGAAGAGCTGTTTGCGTTTTGCGAGGATCTTTCGGGACTGCAGGGCGAGCGGTTTACCCACGAAATGTTTACCGGCCTCTTTACGGAGACCTTCCCTCGCGAAGAGGCGGAGGCGATCGTGGGCGAGATCTTGAAGATGCCGCGCCGGCATGCAGCATCACTGATGCTCGATCATGCGACCCGCGACTGGCGGGATCTTTTGAAGACGATCCGCTTGCCAACCCTTGTCGTCGGCGCTCGCCAGAGCGTCTTTCCGGTCGAATCCCAAGAGTGGATTGCCCAAATCATTCCTGGGGCGCAGCTCGAAATCTTCGATTCCGACGATGGTGGGTCCCATTTCATGTGCATGGAGAATGCTGGCCGCTTCAACGCTAGGGTTCGGGCGTTCTTGGGATAGCTTATGAAGGATCATCCCTCCCGGGCTCGAGCCGGATGCAACCGAACAACGTTCGTGTGTCGTGTGTCGTCCCCCCTGCGAAACCCGTGATAGAGTTCGGGTGGAACAGCGCTGGTGGACGAGAATGAATGTCGGGTCTTGGCTGAGAACACTTGGGCTAGGGGAACACGCCGAATCGTTCGCCGAGAACGGTGTGGACGCGTCGCTGCTCTCTGAACTCACCAACGAAGACCTCAAGGATCTGGGCGTGGCGCGCTTAGCTGACCGAAAGCGGCTTCTCAAAGAGATCGCCAAGCTCTCTGGGGCCGTAGTGCCGGCGCCGGCAAACCGGACCGAAGAGCCGAAGCTCCCACAGGGTGAACGGCGTCAGCTCACGGTGATGTTTTGCGATCTGGTGGGCTCAACCGAGCTGTCGACGCGACTCGACCCCGAGGAATATCGCGAATTGATCCGTCGTTACCACGACGCCTGCGCCGGTGCGATCGCTCGCTATCACGGATTTATCGCCCGTTTTATGGGTGATGGCGTGTTGGCCTATTTCGGCTATCCGCGCGCTCGCGAGAATGCGGTCGAGCGCGCGATCCGCGCCGGGTTGGCGGTGGTGGCGGCGGTCTCAACGCAAACGGTCGAAGCGACGCCGCTGCGTACCCGGGTCGGCATCGCCACCGGCCAGGTGGTGGTGGGTGACCTCGTCGGCGAGGGTTCTTCAGAGGAATGGATGGTGGCGGGCGAGACGCCCAACCTGGCGGCCCGCCTGCAAGGACTTGCGGATCCCGACACGGTCGTGATCGCCGATGCGACCCAACAGTTGGCCGGCGAACTGTTCGACGTTGAAGCGTTGGGAGAGCGGGCCATCAAGGTCATGGCCTCTCCCACCCCGGTTTGGCGGGTCTTGGGAGAGGGGCGCGCTGCCACCCGGTTCGAGGCAACGCGGCGAGCCGGGCTGACGGACTTCGTCGGCCGCGAGAGCGAGATCGCCCTGCTGCTGGGCCGTTGGGGGGTTGCCAAGGAGAACGAGGGTCAGGCCGTGCTGCTCGCAGGGGAGGCGGGCATCGGCAAATCCCGCATCATCGAGGCGTTACGCGAGCGGATCCGTCACGAGCCGCACGCATGTCTGCGATACCAATGCTCACCTCTGCATCGAGAGAGCGCCTTTTTCCCGATCATCGCTCAACTGCAGCAAGCGGCCGGGTTCAGAGCGGATGACACGGGCACTGCTCGATTGGACAAGTTGGAGTCGTACCTGGCGCGGTCGGTCGACGATGACTGGGTGCTCACGCGCTTCCTCGCGTCGCTGCTCGACTTGCCGGGAGAGGAGCGCTACGGAGGACCGATCGACCTCCCACCGCCGCAAGTGAAGGCGCGGACCCTCGATGCCCTGACGACCCAGGTCTTGGCCACGGCGCGCCGCAGCCCAATGGTGCTGATCGTCGAGGATGCGCATTGGATCGATCCGTCGAGTTGGGAGTTCGTAGAGCAGATCGTTTCCCGTATCGTCGACGCCCCGGTTTTGCTGCTGATCAGCCACCGGCCCGACTTCAACGCCGACTGGGGAAGGTTTGCCCATGTCACCTCGCTCACGCTGAGTCGATTCAGCCGGTCGCAGGGTGCTGAGATGGTGCATGCCGCCCACGGAGTAGAGCTCCCGGAGAGCGTGATTCGCCGGATCTTGGAGCGCGCCGACGGCGTGCCGCTCTTTCTCGAAGAGCTGACCCATGCCGTGCTCGAGTCCGGTGGCCTCTCGGAGGATGCAAGCATCCCGGAAACGCTGCAGGGCTTGCTCATGGAGCGTTTGGACCGGCTCGAGGAGGCGAGGGATATCGCGCAAGTAGGCGCGGTCATCGGGCGTGAGTTCACCCATTCTCTACTGGCCCGTGTGGTGCTCAAGACGGAGGAAGAGCTCAGCCCTCTCCTCGGTCGCCTGGTCGATTCGGGCTTGGTCTATTGCCGGGGCAACCCGTCCGAAGTGGAGTACACCTTCAAGCACGCCTTGGTGCAGGACGCGGCGTACGACGGACTGTTAAAGAGCCGGAGGAAACAGTTACATGCGCGGATCGCCGACGTCTTCGAGCAACGCTTCCCCGAACGCGTGGAGACCGAACCGGAGCTGCTCGCCCATCACCATACCGAGGCTGGGAACGTCGAAAAAGCCATCGGCTACTGGCAACGGGCCGGCGAGCGCGCCATCAGGAGCTCGGCCAACCAGGAAGCGATCGTACAGCTCTCCAAAGGCCTGGCGCAGATCCGATCCTTGCCGGATACGCCGGACCGGGCCCGCAAAGAGCTTGCCTGCCGGATTACCATGGGTGGCGCCTTCATCGCCGCCAGGGGATACGGTGCGCCTGAAACGGGGGAAGCCTATATTCGAGCGCGCGAGTTGTGCGACCGGTTGGGCGCCACCAGGCAGCTGTTCCCCGTTCTATACGGGCAGTGGGTTCACCATGCGGTTCGTGCCGAACACCTAAAGGCGCAGCGCGTGGCCGACCAGTTTCTGGAGCTGGCAGAGCGCCAGCAGGACACCGCGCCGCTCCTGGTGGCGCACCGGTGTATCGGCCTCAGCCATCTCTACCGGGGTGAGCCGGCGACGGCGCGCCCCCACCTCGAACAGACGCTCAGCCTCTACGATCCCGAAGAACATGCGTCGCTGGCCTACCGCTACGGGCAGGACCCGCTGGCCTCGACCCAAGGCTGGTTTTCGTGGGTGTTGTGGCATCTGGGCTACCCGGACCAGGCGCTTAGGTCGGCCAAGGAAGGCCTCGAAAACGCCCGGGCGCTCAACCACATGCACACGATCGCCAACACCCTCGGCTACAGCCGCACCATGATCCATCAGTTCTGCGGAGATGTTTCCGCTGCCGACGATGATGCCGGTGCCCTCGTCACCTTGGCCGAGGAGCAAGGGTTCGTCATGTGGCGGGCGATTGGGATCGTCATTCAAGGTTGGGCGATGGTCGAACGGGGCGAGATCGAGGTCGGAACCTCGCAGATTCGCGAGGGGATTTCCCGCTCTCAGGATACCGGGGCACAGTTTTTGCAGCCTCACTCGCTGACCCTGTTGGCCGAAGCGCTCGCCCGCCGCAGGCAGTGGGAGGAGGCGTTGGCCGCTCTCGGCAAAGCCCGGGATTTCGGGATCAGCACCGACGGTCGCTGGTGGGAGGCCGAAATATACCGGCTCGAAGGCGAGATCCTATCGTCGATGCAAGCCAAAACCCGTGCCGAGAACGCCTATACAGAGGCGCTCGAGGTCGCGCGCGTGCAACGCTCGAAGTCCTTAGAGCTCAGGGCGGCCACGAGCCTGGCGCGCTTGTGGCAATCTCAAGGGAGGGCAGAGGAGGCCCGCGACCTGCTGGCGCCGGTTTACACCTGGTTCACCGAGGGCCACGGCACACGAGATGTAAAGAAGGCAAAAGCGCTCCTACAGGAACTGTCTCCGGGTTCGACCTAAAGCGGTCTCTCAGGCAAATGCCGTCTACCTGGCCAGACTCGAGCTCTCGAAAGAGGTCTCTATCTAGTTGAGTTCTTCTGCTCGGATGATAGCCTTTCGAGGCGCTCGACGAGGTTGCTGTACTGGTATACGGCCTTGAGCAGCTCTTTTGAGAGATCGATGGCCACTTCTACCTCTTCTCTGGAAACTCGATGATAGGTCTCGGCCTCGATGAGAGCGGCGTCGTTGCCAAAGAGTCTGATCCTGTGCATGGCATCGAAGAGCTCTTTGGGAAGTACCACTCTATTCTTGAGCTCTTCGATGCGGTGGTAGAGGTCTTTGCCCTGTGCGTCTCTCTCCCGGCATAGCTCTTCCAATGCTCTTCGCACCATCATCCCAGCAGCCATATAGGCTTCGTTGGCATGGCACGTGATCGCCTCTTCCAGGGCGTTCGCTACCAGCGGAGGGATATTTTCAATGTCGAAATCGAGGCGTTCGATGGGATAGGAGGCTACGATCTCTAGCGTGCTTGCGCTATAGACGAAGAAGACCAGGTTGGCACACGTCTCGTTGGGACATTGGCGGGTGCTTACTACTTTGTCGTCGTCGATTTGGAGTTCTACGTCGCTTGAGATGAGTTGGAAGGTTCCGAGTCGATGGCAGTTGGGGCAGCGGATCGTGAGAGATCTGGGGTCGGCTCTTCTGTTTTGGCTTTTGACTTGGATGTACATTCTAGAATTGTAAAGTCTATTTCAAAACGGTGTGGGGGCACTGCTGCATGGCGCTTGGCCGATAACCGAGGCCGCATCACCTGCTTCGAGGCGATCGCGTGTCTTTTAAACCGTCTTTCGGTTATCTTGGCACTGCCAAGATAACCCGTGCAGAGCGAGGCGTTCAGTTGGCGTGACAGGTGCACTGAAAGCCGGTTTAAGGCGCCGTTTTCAAGAGGGTGGACTGCAGCAGTGCGCTATGCACACCGTGGTCAGACCTTCAAGTCTGTTGCCAACTCGTTGACGTGCCTCGGTCTTCACTTATCGCTGCGAGATCACCCGTTACCCTTTGACCGCTCCAACCGTCAGTCCCCGTATGAAGTAGCGCTGGAAGAAGATGAAGATAACCA
Organism: Trueperaceae bacterium; assembly: GCA_020354625.1. Taxonomy (GTDB): domain Bacteria; phylum Deinococcota; class Deinococci; order Deinococcales; family Trueperaceae. The sequence continues at coordinate 2,884,336 of CP070651.1, read as the reverse complement.
GCGTGGGGAGGGACGCGACGAACGAGGCTGCCGCCTGGCCACCCCAGTCGACGCTGTACTGACCCGTGAGGTTCAAAATCCCGACCATGACCGTCCGACTGTCGGCCCGTTGGGTCAAGATAAACGGCCACAAAAAGTCGTTCCAGATCCAGGTGAACTGCAAGGTCGCCAATACCGCTAGGGCGGGTCGGGTGAGCGGCAGCATGATCCTGACGAAGATGCCGTAGTCGTTGGCTCCGTCGATGAGGGCAGCTTCGCGCAGTGCGTTGGGCACCGTATAGAAGAAATTTCGCATGATCAGCGTGCAGATCGGGATGCCGAAGGCGGTGTGAATAATGATGACGGCCCACAGCGTATCGTACAAACCGATATCGTTCATCAGGCGAAAGATCGGGATCAAGGCGATTTGGGGCGGCAAAAACATCCCGGCCACCATGAACACGAATAGCGCCGCATTTCCGTTAAAGGAGTATTTGGCGAGTCCGTACCCGGCCAACGTTCCCAAGGCGATCGAAAAGACGGATGCCGGGATAGTCAAGAGCAGGGAGTTTTTCAGGTAGAGACCGAGGTTGCCATCGTCAGGGTTGAGAACTTTGATGAAGTTGGCCAGGTTCAAGCTTTGCGGCAGATTCCAGTACCCGCTGGTCGAGACTTCGGCAACCGATTTGAACGAAGTTACGATGACGCCGTACACCGGGAGCATGAACACGATGAGGAGCGCCGTGAGGACGATGAATAGCACAGTGCGCCCCAGAAGGTAGGACCACTTGATCGGTTTGCCGACCTTACCCGAGCCTACCCTAATCATAGAGTTCCTCGGCGGCTGCTGTCTGACGGAAGTAGAGCACGATGATGATCAAGGTCATCAAAAAGAGAACGACTGCGATCGAGCTGCCGTAACCCATCTTGTATTTTCGGAACGACTCGCTGTACATGAAAACAGCCAGGGTATCGGAGCTGTTGAAGGGTCCCCCTTTGGTCATGACCCAGATGACCTCGAAACTCTTGAGCGCATTGATCGCCGTTAGCGCCATGACGACCACCGTGGCGGGACGCAACATCGGGATGGTCACTCTTCTGAGGGTCTGCCAATAGTTGGCCCCGTCGACGCGGGCGGCTTCTACGAGCGGCACGGGCACAGACGTCAATCCTGCGAGAAAGATGACCATGTTTAGACCTGTTTGCTGCCAGGCCCAGGCCACGAAAACGGCGATCAGTGCGGTATCGGGATTGGCGAGCCAGGCTCGAGCCAGGTGCTCCTGGCCGATCGCTTTCAGGGTGAGGTTCACGATGCCGAGCTGGGGGCTGTAGATCCAAACCCAGATAATGCCGACGATGATCGGCGACAGGGCGATAGGTAGGTAGAAGAGCGACTTATAGGCAGTGTTGACTGCGTTTTTCCCCTGTAAGGCCAGAGCGAGACAGAGCCCAGCGAGCGTCGGCACGCTCATAGCCAAGGCCAACCAGGTGGCGGTGTTCTTGATGGCATTGCTGAAAAGACGATCGGTGAAGATCCGTGCGAAGTTGTCCAGCCAGATGAGATCGAAGTCGGCGCCGTAACCTGCCCAATCGGTAAAGGAGTAAAACAGAGAATTGAGTGTAGGGATGATGACGAAAGCGAGATAAACGGTGACGGGCAAGAAGAGAAAGGTTGCCGGTACGATCCATTTGTACCGCTTGTACATGAGGTCTCCTCGTTCGGCCTCGACAGGAATGTGCAGGGATAGCGGCGACAGTATCCCTGCACACAACCAACACGTTTAAAGGTTTACCGGCACGGCCCGCAAGACAATTTGCCGCCTTGACATCCTCTCACGAACGGGCTTTCCCCGGTCGGAGATATCACGCTCCTCAGTTTAGGTCGGCGAATTCTGCTGCCGCGTCCTGTTGAACGCGCTCGAGCAACGCCTCGAAGTTACCGGGTCTGGCCATGAACTCGGAGAAGGCGTTCAGACCGACTTCTGCAACGGGTGGCGGTGTGGCCAGGTCGTAGTTATAGGCGAAGACCGGATCTCGGGCGATCTCTTCAGCGATGCGCTGTTTCACCGGGTCGTACCCGCTGGTGTCGGCCATCAGGCTGGGCGCTAAGTTGCCGGCGCCATCGGCGAAGGCTAGCTGCACCTCAGGATCGGTGAGATATACAAGGAAGGCCTTGGCGGCATCAGAGTTGGCAGCCTCTTTTGAGACCACAAACGTGTCGACCGGGCCGAGCGACGCATGGGGTACGCCTTCGTCGATGATGGGGAAGGCGAAGTAGTCATAATCCTCGCCCGGTACCATGCCCAAATCACTGGTATAGTGCCCGCCGATCCACGTTCCCATCAGGGTCATCGCCGCTTCACCGTTAGCGACAAAATCAGCGGACTGGATGTAGTCGTAGGCGTTGGCATCGGGGTGGAAATATTCGGCGTCCACCAACTCTTTCCAGAGCGAAAAGGCACGCACTACTTCGGGGTCGGTATAGGACGCTTCGCCGTTCATCAGCCTGTTGCGGTAGTCGTTTCCAGCCGTGCGGAGCAGGATCATGTCGAACCAGAACTGTGCTGGCCAGCGCTCCCGTGAACCCAACGAAAAGGCGGGAATACCGGCTTCCTTGAAGCGTTCAGCCACCTCGACGAGTTCATCCCACGTTTGTGGAACGCCGGCGCCCACCTGCTCGAAGAGTGCGGTGTTGTAGAACATGCCCACCCAGTGCAGCGTCAGGGGTACGGCGTAGATCTGACCGTTGTAGGTCAAGCCGGTGTCGATCACGGCTTGTGGGAACATCGACCCCAGGTCGTTCTCGGTCCAGACGTCATCGATGGGTTGCAGGCGGTCGCCGTCTACGATGAATTGGATCCGCGCACCGGCCCAATAGCTGAAGGTATCGGGTGGGTTGCCGCCGGCTAACTGCACCAGGATCGAAGTTTTGAACTGTTCGTGATCAACAGGGCTCTCTTCGCGATTGAGGCCGGGGTTTTCCGCCACGAAGCCGTCGACGATCTCTTCGATGAACTCTCCACCAAAACCGCCGAAGTAGTGGGACACGGTGAAGTCGCCTGCTAAGGCTTCACCCTGAGCGAAGGTGGGGGTGACGGCGAAGAGCGTCACCAGGATCGGAATGATTGAGATGGCAAGTCGCCTTTTGATCATGTGGCTTCTCCCTAATCTGTGGTGGTTCGTGATTCCTGTCGGGCTGGTTCGCGAATCGTTACGCTGGGCAACTCTCGATATGCACCTCCCAAAAGCGATACAAGGCGTTTTGCCCGGATCTTTCTGTATTGACGTCAAGCCAAAGGTTATTGCGCATGATACATATACGTTGCATATTTGTCAAATTTACCTATTATCAGTCTGAATTATTGACTAATATGAGAAAGCAATTGTACTATACTCAACACAAGCTTCAACCCAAGCAGGTTGGCCAAGGAACGATTTATGTCGGAAATTCAGACGCTTGCTCGCGGTTTACAGATCATCGACCAGCTGGAGGCTTCCGCTGCCGGCATGTCCGTTACCAGCATTGCCGAGATGTTCGGTGTGGACAAGAGCAGCGCCTCGCGCTTCATAAAGACGCTCGTGAGCTACGGTTACGCAGAGCAGGATCCCGCAACGCGCCTCTATAAGCTGGGGCCGCGCTTGGTCAGCTTGGGCCAGAGCGTCCTCAACAAGATCTCATTTCGGGATCAAGCCAGACCCTTTTTGCGGCAGTTGGTCGCTCAGACCGGTGAATGCGCGCACCTGGCCAAGCTAGCCAACGGCGGGGCGCTCTATATCGACCAAGTGGACACGCCGGCGTCGCTGCGCGTCTCGACCGACGTCGGCACGCTGGGGCCGCTTCACTGCACCGCACTGGGCAAAGTGCTGCTGGCGTTCGCTGAGGTCCCCATCCCCGGTGAGCTAAAGGGGTTTACTGCCCGCACCATCGTGACGCAAGACAGCCTGCGTTCCCATTTGGAGCAAGTACGGCAATTAGGTTACGCCATCGATGACGAAGAGTACAACGTCGGCGTGCGCTGCGTGGCTGCTCCCGTGTACGACGTGAACGGTGATCTGGCGGGCGCGATCGGTATTTCGGGTCCGACGGGCCGCGTTACCTTAGAGCGCATACCGGAGTTCGCCGAGATCGTAAAGCGGATCAGCGAGGCGTTGACCAGGCAACTGCGCTTCGAGAGGAAATAGTCGTGTCGTCAAGCTCGACTCGTGCACGGTATGGAGGCGGTGACTGAAGCGCCGTTGAGGCTGCTCGCCCGGCGCGGTGCCACCGTCAAAGGCAGGGTATCGGGAAAAGGGGAACAAGATGAACAGATTGCGCGTTGGCATCATAGGGACCGGGCGGATATCGGATTTGCACGCCCTGGCCTACCTGAGCAGCGGCCGGGCAGAGATCGTTGCGGTGTGCGACACAAACCTTGCCATCGCCCAAAGAAGAGCACAGGCCTGGGGCGTTCCCGAAGAGCGGATATTCCCAGACTACCACGACCTTCTTTCGTTGGCAGACATCGATCTTGTCGAGATCCTCTTACCTCATCATCTGCACTGCCAGGTGGCCCTGGATGCGATCAAAGCAGGGAAGCACGTGTCGGTGCAGAAGCCGATGGCGCTGAGTGTCGAAGAGGCCGATGCCATGGTCGATGCTGCCGACAAGGCCGGGGTCATCCTCAAGGTCTTCGAGAATTTCATCTTCTATCCGCCTGTGCAGCGCGCCAAGGATCTCATCGATCAGGGTGAGATCGGCGAAATAAGGACCATCCGCTTAAAAAGCCATGCTGGAGTGAGCCCAACGATGTGGGAGATCCCGGCTTCGGCCACGGCCTGGCGGTTAAACCCAGAAACCTGTGGTGGTGGCCCTTTGGTGTTCGATGACGGGCATCATAAGTTTGCCCTGGCCTGGCACTTTATGGGCGTGCCCGAACAGGTGCACGCCTGGATCGGATCGTCAGAGCTTACATCGGGGGCGGTTTTGGATGCACCCGCCATCGTCTCCTGGAAATACCCCGACGACCGCTGCGGCTCTCTCGAGGTCGTTCACTCCCCCGAACTCCTGCTCGACACAAGGCATTACGCCCAGGACGACCGTATCGAGATCAGTGGCACCGAGGGGGTGATCTGGGTTACTCGGGGTCACGGCAAAATGATGGATGTTCCCCCCGTCATCCTGTACCGGGATCGCCAAACACGGACCTATTCCGACATGTTCGTCGGTTGGGAACACAGTTTTATCAACTCGAGCCAGCATTTTATCGATGCCTACTTTGCCGGTGAGGCTCCGAAGCTAAGTGGCTTCGAAGGACGTGAAGTCCTCCGCTTCGCTCTAGCAGCCCAGGAATCGGCGCGCCTAGGCCAGGTGGTGACCCTATAAAGGAGAGAGCATGGAGCGCACAGGATCTGAAGTCGTCGCGGAAATGTTGATCCAAGAAGAGATGCCCTACGTCATAGGCATCGCCGGACACGGCAATCTGCCGCTAGTGGACGCGTTTCGCCGGTATCGGGACCGTATCGAGGTCATCATGCCGCGCCATGAACAAGCAGCTGTTCATATGGCAGACGGTTACTTCCGTGTCAAGGGTCAACCGTTGGCGGTCTTCACCTCGATCGGGGCAGGGGCGACCAACACCGTCATCGGTTTGGCGACGGCGTACGTCGATTCCATCCCCCTGCTACTCCTCATCGGCGATACGCACACCTATATGCGCGGCACGGGTGTTCTGCAAGAGCTCGAGCGGCAGACCTGGGCGGATATTCCGCGCCTGTTCGAGCCGGTGGTCAAACGTGCATGGCAGATCGACGATGCCGGACAGATCACACGCGCTGTCAGCCAAGCGCTGAACACGATGCTGACGGGACGCTCCGGCCCAGCCATGCTGACGTTGCCGATGGACGTGCAGGCGCAGACGGTCGACCTCGAACAGTTGCCGAACCCGCAGACGCGGCGACCGAAGCAGCGTCCTGCGGGCGATCTGAGTGCTATCGAGCAGGCGGCTGAGCTTCTCATCGCTGCCGAACGTCCGGTGATCGTTGCCGGAGGTGGCGTGATCCTCTCGAACGCTGAACAGGAACTCCTGCAGCTGGCGGAGCATCTGGGCGTCTGTGTAGTGACGACCATGCAGGGAAAGAGCTGTTTTCCCGAGGATCACCCCCTGTACGCCTGGCATATGGGAACGAACGCCACGACTTGCGGTAACCATATGACGACGACCGCCGATGTCCTCTTGGCGATCGGGATGCGCTTTGCAGATAAGGCTGCGTGTTCCTATCGTCCGGGTCAGTCCTTCAACATCCCACCCACGCGTCTGATTCACGTCGATATCGATCCCTTTGAAATCGGCAAGAACTACCCGGTTGAGGTAGGCATTGTCGGCGATGCCAAAGCGGTCGTTGCGGCGCTGCACCGCTCGGTTTCCGAGCGGACCGACGCGCGTGAGTGGCGAGGTGCACCCTATACGCGAGAGATCGAAGAGAAGGTTGCAAAGTGGTGTCAAAGCATCACTCCGCTGCGTGAGGCCGATGAAGAACCGCCAACGATGGGACGGGTCTTTGCCGAGGTGCGCAAGCTCCTGCCCGAGGAGGCCATCATCCTATCCTCATCTGGCAATACCCAGGCACAGGTGTTCCAGGAGCTGGCCTTCAAGCGGCCGCGAACGTACCTGTCCGCCGGCGGCTTTAGCACCATGGGGTGGTCTTATCCAGCCGCACTTGGGGCCAAACTGGCGTCTCCGGACGTACCCGTGGTAGCGCTGGTGGGTGACGGGGACTTCCTGATGACGATTCAAGAGATCGCCACCGCAGTCCAATACGACATCCCAGCAATCGCGGTGGTCGTCAACAATCAGGGCTGGCAGGCGATTCGTGACTTGCAGCGGATCGCCTTTGGGGACGACACGGACTACGCGACGATGTTTGAAGCCGCCGGTGCGCCCGTGAGCCCACACATCGCGGACGCCGCAAAAGCGTTCGGCGCACACGCCGTTCGCATCGATCGTGCGGAAGACATCGCGCCCGCTATGGAGCGGGCGCTCGACAGCGCCAAACCTGCCGTTATCGAGGTGATGGTAGATGCGGCGTTCGGGAGATCCGGTGGTTTGGCGCCGGGTTGGTGGGATGTCCCCGTACCCAGATACTTCGAAAAGCGGTATCGCATCTATCAACAAGCCCTGGCAGAGGAGAGGTTTTAAGTGTGCACACCACGGTTCTCGATCGAAGGCCGGTGGCTTGAGGAGCAGCTTTCGCGGCCATGAACGCTCGATGAAGGGTTGCCCAGGCGTTTCTTAGCACGGCTGAAACGTTGCCTGCTACCTTGGAGAT
>CP070651.1:2873669-2876952 GCA_020354625.1 Trueperaceae bacterium | reverse complement strand
TCGGTGAAGTGCATCTCCGGGATCAGATAGGCCCCATGGGTCGACACCTCGCCGGCACAGTCGACGCGTTCGAAGCCAAAGGAGGCCAGGACCGAGGCCAGCTTTTCGGTCTCGAGGCTGACGCCGTCGGTGCCGGATAAACGCATGGACAGATAGAGTGCCTTCATCAGAGTGCCTTCCGTTTCGGAAATGGGTTGCTACCCCTTGACGCCCCCTGCCGTCAGGCCGCCGACCAGGTACTTTTCGAACCAGAAGAAGATCACCATGATAGGTACGGTGACGATCACGGCGCCGGCCATCAGGAACTGCCTTGGCACCTCTTGGGAGTTCAAGCCGACCATCCCCCGCGAGAGCGTGAAGATCGCTGGGGTGTCCAGAAACATGAAGGCGAACAGAAACTCGTTCCAAGCGATCATAAAGACATACAATCCGACCGAGGCGAGGGCGGGGAGGCTGAGCGGCAGCGTGATGCGCCAGATAACGCTGAGACGGGTGCAGCCGTCGATCATGCCGGCCTCTTCGAGATCTTTTGGCAGGGTCTGGAAGTAACTTCGCAGCATGTAGAGGGCGACCGGCAGGGTGGTGGCCGGGTAGACGATGAGCAGACCGGGCAGCGTGTCGCGCAGACCGAGCTGCGAAAAGACCGAGTAGAGGGGGATGACCAGCACGATGGCGGGGAACATGTAGATGAGCAGGATCGAGCGAGAGAGCAGGTGGCGGCCGGGGAAGGCCAGCCGGGTAACTGCGTAGGCTCCCAAGACCGAGAGCACCAATGTGATGGCTACCGTGACCAGCGATACGAAGGTGCTGTTCAAGATAAAGCGCCAGAACTCGTGGGTGATGAGAACCTCCCGGTAGCCGATGAGGAGATCGCTCAGCTTACGGGCGAGGTCCACCCCCAGGTAGCTCGGGTTTTGCAGCAGCTCCGCGCGCGGCTTGAGGCTCGAGGCCACCATGAAGTAGAAGGGGAAGATCACCACGGTGAGGAAGAAGACGAAGCCGGCAGCTCGGGTGACGCGGAGCAAGAGGAGTTCCAGGTGGTTGCGATCGATGCGCCCCAAGCCGAGGTCGCGAAGCCCGTAGCGGGTGAGGTGGGCTGCGGCGGTGAAGGTGAGCAGCGCCCCAGCTACGCCCCAGAAGAGGTGCAGTTCAGGCATATTCATATTCAGCGGTCTGCCGCCGCTCAGGATGAGCCACAAGATACCGGTACCGAGACCGGTGATGAGGGTGACGGCAGTGGGGGTGTCCTTGCCTTGGCGAAAGGCGCCTACCACCGCACCGATCACGGCTCCGCTGAGGAGCGCCCAACCGAGGGGGAGGACGGTCTCGAGATCGCCGAAGATGGTAGCCGCTACGGTCCAGAGCGTGACGGTGAGGGTGGTTGATAGCGTACCGAGGATGGTGGCCAGCAAGATACCTGCCGGCGAGCTCGCTCCCTGGCTATGGAAACGAGTCTGTGAGGTAACAGTCATCAATCACCCTCCGGCGCGTAGCGGAAGTAGATGAGGAGGAAGATCGCCAGGATCGCAAAGAGCACCACCGCCACCGCGGCTCCGGTACCGAGGTCGGCGAGGGCGAAGGCTTGATCGTAAACTTGCACGGTGAGGGTCTTGGTACCTGCTGCACCGCCGGTGAGCAGGAAGATATCGTCGAACTTGTTGAAGGTCCAGATGAAGCGGAGCAGAAAGAGCGTCGAGATGATGCCGACGAGTTGGGGGAGCGTGATGTACCAGAACTGCTGGAAGTAGCTGGCGCCATCGACCTCGGCGGCCTCGTACATGTCGCGGGGGATGGCCTGAAACCGCGCCAGGATGAAGAGGAAGGCGAAGGGGAAGTAGCGCCAGGCCTCGAAGAGGATCACGGTCGTCAGGGCCACCGGGAAGCGGAAACTGAAACCGAAGAGATCGACGGCGATACTCCGTTGGCCGAGGAAGTTGATCGGGCCTTCGAGCAGCCCAAAGCGCATACCGAGGGCGCTCACCGCGCCGCTGGTGGGGTCGAGCAGAAAGGCCCAGGCGAAGGCCACGGCGATGACCGGGGCCACGTAAGGAAAGAGAAAGAGCCCTCGCAGGATACCTTGTCCTGGGAACTTCACGTTCAGGAGCTGCGCCGCGAAGAGTCCCAACAAGATCGAGCCGATGGTGCCAAAAATCGTGTAGTAGAGCGTGATTCGCAGCGTGGGCCAGAAATCCCCACGGCGAAAGATCTCGGTGAAGTTCTGGAAGGTAAATACCAAGTTGGTGAGGATATTGGGTGCGCTTCCCTGTATGGAGGGATCGGTGTCGCGCGGGTCTGCCTGGGTTGCAAAATAGCGTTCAGAGGTTTCGAAGGAGAGCTCGAGGTTTTCCCGGTAGCCCCCTTCCCAGCTCCCCAACTCGCAGCGCAAATTCGTGGTTGTCATGCTGCAGCGGGGCTCATCGGTGGTCAGCGTGAGACCGTCGGGCAGCACGTCGGTGAGGAGCACATCTTCAATGGTGATCTCTTGCGAGCTGTTCCGCATCTGGTAGCGGATCAGGAGCGTGTCGCCCGGCGCCTCGGGCGTTTCGCGCACGCGCTCGCGCACGATCGGCGTCGGCGGGCGCAAGTTGGCCAGTTTTACGGGTTTGAAGCTGATCCAGAAGTTGGCGATCACAGGGAAGAGGACGATGGCGAAGACGATCAGGAAGGTCGGCGCCAGTAGCATGTAGGCGAGCCGCGCTTCCCGGGCAGCCAGCGTGGGCCTACGGGTTTCCCTCTCGGATCGTGTCACGCTGTCACCAGCTCTCGTATCCTCTATCGCTAACTTCCCAACAGCCCACTATGACTGGCCGGGTGATTCTACTGAGCGGTTGAGGTGGGGGTGGTAAGCCGCCCCCACCTGTTAGAGATTACTCGTACTGGTTACTGAAGCGCTTCCACCTCGAGCTGGAGCAGCGCGGCAGTCTCCTCGGCCGAGCGCTCGCCGTCGATGAACTCGCGCACCAGTTCCGACATCACGCGGGTGCCGTAGAGGCGGCCGACCAGGGCGCCCTGGCCTTGGCTGAAGCCCCAGCGGTTGGCCACGTCCATGCCGGCTACGATGGCCGAGATGACGTCCGGCGGATAGAAGTCGGACAGCGGGGCCTTGCGGTCCACGCCGACCGGAAGATCTGCCCAGCCGTCGACGAACTGCGTCGGGTTGTCAGGGGTGCCTCTGCGCACGGGGAAGAGCCCTTCGGGCGCAAAGGAGAGCCAGTCGAGGTAGGCGTCGGTCAGCAAGTATTCGACGAACTGTTGAGCGGTCTCGGTGTCGGCGTCGACCGTG
>CP070651.1:2850147-2873569 GCA_020354625.1 Trueperaceae bacterium | reverse complement strand
ACTCCGTGACCTTCGGCGTCGACATCGGCACCCAGGACTTCTCAGGTATCGTGGAGCGCGTGCGGGTGGAGAACCCCGACTTCATCGCGGTCTACACCACCGGTGAGGCTTCTTTCAACTTCCAGCAACAAGCCGCAGACGCCGGCATCGGACCGGGCGACATCCCCTTCTTGTGCAACCAGGTCGCGCTCGAAAGTCAGTCGTACTGGACCAACGTTCCCGACGGCAACTACTGCTTCGTGCGCCGGATCGGCCTGCCGTCGAACCTCTACAACGATGTGGCCAAGGCCTTTGAAGCGCGCTACATCGAGGTGACGGGGAAGCAGGCAGCGGAATCCTACGCGCTCGAGGCGTACGACTCCATCGTCATTCTCGCCCAGGCCATCAACGAAGCGGGCTCGACCGAGGCCGAAGCGATCATCACCGCCCTGGAAAACATCGAGTATGAGGGTGCGCTTGGTACCATCACCTTCCCCATCAACCGCAACAACGACCCGGCCACCGCAGGCGTGGAAGATAAGTGGTGGCACCAGTTCCCCGACCCCGCCATCACCATCGTGCAATACCAAGAAGAGGGGCAGGACTCGACGGTAGCCCCCATCGTCTTCCCGTCCACCTACCAGACTGCCGAAGCTATTCTTGTCGGTCGCTAGCCTCTTATAGCTATTACACGCAGGGGTGGCTGGCCACCCCTGCGTAATCAGATCCGCTGGTTTCGATACCCTGCAGCTGTAGTGCCAAGTCGACCCAAGAAGATTCGTAACAAGCCTCATCTACTATGGAACACCCCCTTATCTTTACCTCGGCTATTTTGTGGATGATCGTCTGGGGCACCGTCGGCGGCGTCGTGACGCCCCGTATCTACCTGCGCAGAGACCTCGACGTCTCACAAGCCGGCTTTGCCGGGGCGACGATCGGAGCGGCCACAGGCCCTTTCGGCCTCGTACCCGTCTGGCTCTACACGCCCAAACTCCGGCCGGTGTGGAGCATCTTGTCGATCATCGGCATGGTCGGCATCTTCGTGGTGAGCTTTTCACTGGCCGATCCAGATAACTACTGCGTCTCCAGCGGTAGCTTCGTGGCATCACAGCTCACCAACGGCATCGTCATCGGCATCATCTACGGTTTGATGGCGCTGGGGCTTACCCTGATCTTTTCGATCCTGGGAATCGTGAGCTTCGCCCACGGCGAGTTCTACATGATCGGTGGCATGGTGGTCTACTACTTCACCAAAGTCTGGTTCCCAGGCAGCCACCCACTCCTGGCGCTGGTAGCAGCCTGCCTCATCACCTTTGCCATCGGCACGGTCTTCGAACGCATCTTCTTACAGCCGATGCACACCGGGAAGGTGGAGAGACCAGGTGAGTACGCGATTCTGGTCACGTTCGGCTTGGCATTCTTCCTACAATATCTGGTGCAGGCCGTAGCCGGGGCCAACCCGGTCAAGGCCAGCCGCTTCTTCGACTTTCCCCGATTGGCATTCCCAAGCGCCGAAAACGCCTGGTTACTCAAGACCAGCCGCGGCAATCTGACCCTTTTCGATACGGTATCGATCTCTAACCCACGCTTCACGGCTGCGGTGATCGCCCTAGTCATGTTGGGCTTGCTCTTACTCTTTTTGTACCGTACCTGGACCGGTAAGGCGCTCCGCGCGGTCAGCCAAGACCGGCAGGCGGCAGCAGTAGCAGGCATCAACCCCACCACCATGAACACGCTGGCGTTCGCGCTCGGCGGCATGCTGGCAGGACTCTCCGGTGCCACCTTGGTTCAGGCCTTCTCGTGGTTGCCTCAGGTCGGGGCGATAGCGGCCTTGCGCTCGTTCGTCATCATCGTTCTGGGCGGTATGGGCTCACTGCCAGGAGCATTCCTCGGAGGGTTGATGGTCGGCCTCATCGAGGCCGCCGGAACCGGCTGTATTCCCGATCCGACCCGCGCCTCGTCCTACATCCCTGCCTACGGCATGATCGTCCTCACCCTGGTGCTCTTACTCAAACCCACCGGGCTCTTCGGCAGGGAACTATGAGGCGGTGGCTCCCACAAGCCCTGGCGGGACTCGCCATTCTGATACTCCTACTCTTCCCTTTGGTCTACAGCCGGTCCGATTACAACTTCATCATGCACCTGTGGATCACCGCGTTTTTCTACGCCATTCTCGCCTCGAGCTGGTCGCTGTTGGCGGGATATGCCGGGCAGTTTTCGTTCGGGCATATGGCCTTTATGGCGATCGGAGCCTACGGGAGCGGTCTGTTCAGCAACTACCTCTTCTGGACCAGCGAGCCGACCAACCTCTGCTACGAGATCCAACTCGGTGGGCGCTGGTTGGTACTGCTCGACCCGATCGGGGTTACTTCGACCCAAAATACCTGTTTGGACCGGGCGATCGCCGCTTGGCCCAGTAGCGTGGTGGTCACGCAACCTTCCCTCTGGTTCGGCATCCTGTTCGGCATCCTTCTAGGCGGCTTCTTCGGCTTTATCATCGGGGCGCTGGTGCTGCGGTTGAGGGCAACCTATCTGGCGCTCTTCACCATCGGCTTTTCGGAAATCCTCAGGGCAACCATCAGCGCCGAAATCCCCGTCACCCGCGGGCAGGCAGGGCTCGAACTCCCGCCGCTCTACCCAAACGGCATCACCGTCTTGGGACGGTTTTTCGACGCGACCGACAAGATCCCCCCCTACTACACCATGCTCTTATTGTTCCTCGGCTGCATGGCGATCATGGCCTGGCTGGAACGGTCGCGCTTCGGCCTTTTCATCCGCTCACTGCGAGAAGATGAAGAGGCGGCTGCCGCCCTCGGCGTAAACACCGTTCGCTACAGAATTCTCGTCTTCGTGATCACCTCGATGATGGCCGCGGCTGCTGGAGCCGTGCAGGGACACTACATCGGCATCATCACGCCCAACATCCTCATCATCTTGCAGATGAGCCTGGTAATCTCCATGGCCGTCATCGGTGGCCTAGAGAGCATCGTCGGCGCAGCCGTCGGCGCCATCATCGTCCAGTTCGCTCTCGAACTGCTACGAAACAGCTTCACCATCGGCACCATCACCGTCGATATGAGCATTTGGCGGCTGGTCTTTTTTGGATTACTCCTCATGCTCACCTTGCGCTTCTGGCGCAACGGCCTCGTCTATCCGATCCTCGTCCGGTTCTCGCGGGCTGGAGTGGCCAGAGAGACCGTCGCCAAGAGACAGCAGCTCCCTGAGGGGGAAGACTCTCGAGGCGCACGATGATTGAGCTGAAAGTGAATCACATCCACAAGAACTTCGGCGGGCTCCAGGTTTTGAGCGATGTCTCGTTCGAAATCAACGGCCCCGAATTGATCGGCCTCATCGGACCGAACGGCGCTGGGAAGACGACGCTCACCAACATTCTCGACGGAGCGCTCAAGCCCAGTAGCGGCACCGTCTATCTGAACGGCAAACGGATCGACCCCTTTCCACCCTATAAGGTCGCGCAGGCCGGACTCGGCCGCACCTTTCAGGTGACACGGTCATTCAGGCGCATGACCGTGCTCGAAAACCTCTACGTCCCCGCGCTCGCCATGAACCCTACCGCCAGACAACGGGATTTTCAGGAGCGTGCGCACGAGGTGCTCGAGTTCCTCACTATCGAGCACTTGAAAAACGAGTTTGCCCGGGCACTCTCTGGGGGGCAGCAGAAACTCCTCGAGCTAGGGCGCCTCCTCATGCTCGACCCCGACATCATCATTCTCGATGAGCCCTTCGCCGGGGTGCACCCAAAGCTAATGGAGATCATCTATCAGTGGATCCACCGCGTGAATGGGGAAGGCAAAGCAGTGATCATCATCAGCCACGATATGGATACCATCTTCACGCTCAGCAAGCGTCTTTTGGTACTCAATTACGGCGATCTGATCGCTGACGGAGGTCCCGAAGAGGTAAAACGGGATCCCCTCGTGATCGAGGCGTATTTGGGTCAGGAAGAGGAGGCTGACAGGGCCGAGTCGTCTGCCCACCAGAAGCGCTCCTCTCCACAAACGACAGAGAGTAGCGAGCCCGAGAATCCACCCCAAGACGTCAGTGGAGAACGCGATGCTTGAAGTCAAAGGACTCTATGTCGGCTACTACAAAGATCTAAATATCTTGCAGGATCTCGACATCACCGCTGAACGAGGGAAGATCACCACGATCTTGGGAGCGAACGGGGTGGGCAAGTCCACCGCTCTCAAAGCGATCTACGGCTTTCTCAAACCCAATCAGGGCGATATCCTGCTCGACGGAGAGAGCATCAACGCCACGCCGACGCATAAGCGGATCGAAAAGGGGCTCGCCTATATCCCGCAACAACCGGGGATCTTCAGACACATGTCCGTCGAGGAGAACCTCGAGGTGGGCGCCTGGACCTTCCGGCGCGACCACAAGCGCATCAAGGCCAAGCTGGATGAGAACTACCAACGCTTCCCCGTCTTGCGCGACAAACGCCGCCAGATGACCGGTGAGCTCTCCGGTGGACAGCAGCGGATGGTGGAGATCGGCCGCACCCTCATGTCGGACCCCAAAGTCCTGCTGGTCGACGAGCCGACAGCCGGGCTCGCCAAATTGCTCTCCGAGGAGGTCTACCAGATGCTCCAAGACCTCCGCGACTCAGAAGACCTCACCATATTGCTGGTCGATCAGGAGATCCGCCAGGCGCTCAAGATCGCAGACTACGTCTATGTGCTCGAACTCGGCCGCAACAAGTACCAAGGGCCGACGTCCGAGTTCGGCGACCTAGAAAAAGCTTTCTGGGTCGGATCATAGGACTGAGATAGCTTCAGGAGGCTCCTTTAAAGTGGTTGCCATAGTTATGTAAGCAGGTATCATCCAAGAAATAGGCTACAGGACAGGTTTTCACCCACTGACTTTATCTATGACCAGATGATACCTGCTTTACTGGACTTCCCACACGCCTTCTTCGTGCAACTGGTAGGACGCCCACTCGGCCTCCAACCACATATGGCAGGCATCGTCGTAGGCTTTTTGCCACACGAAGTGTGGATCCTCTGCGGTGGGGCGTTGATAGAGCGCCCACTCCAGCTGGCGCCAGGTCGAGCACGCTTCGTCGTACTCTCGGTGCCAGGCCGCGTGCGCCAACTCGGCTTGGTAGTCATCGTACAGATCCCACTCCAGCTGGCGCCAGGCCGAGCACGCCTGGTCGTACGCGACGTCCCAAGCCGTCTGTAGATCCTGGACAGGACGTTCATAAAGCGCCCACTCCATCTGACGCCAAACTGAGCACGCCTCGTCGTAGGCTTCATGCCAAACCGCGTGTGCCAGATCAACCTCTTGGTAAAGACTCCACTCCATCTGACGCCAGGCTCGATACGAATCCTGGTCGACCAGATTCGTCTCACCTACCGCTATCGAGACAAACACAACCGATACCACTAGAGCCAGGCTGATGAGAACCTTCGTCATGGCCTCTCTCCTTTCTTGTACTCTGACAGAAGTCGCCTTCCTTATACCCGTCATGGCCTCAAAATCACGATCTGATCAAAAGGGTCGTAAGACCGAGGGTGTCTCTACTCCAACTGAAAGGAAAAGTTGCACGGAATTGGGGTGAGTGCAGCCAGAAGCTTCGGCGTAACACCCTCAAATCTCTCGCGTCAATCTCATTGAACCCATAGAAGGAGTTCGGTGCAAGAGTCAAATGTCCCGACCCGGAAACGATGGGGCTTCGAGAGATTGACCTCCCCCGGTCGGAAGCTCGCCCACGCCGCCTAGAGATCACACCAGACGGTATTCGACCCTGAGACCGAAAGTTTCTTTGGCCTTACCGGGAACCCGACTGGCGGTTCGGTCCGGCACAAGTACGTATACGAAGCGACCCCGGAGATGTGGTTCGAGATCGACACCAACTACCTTTCCAGGGCTCGCGTCGGTGGGTGAGGTAACGGTCAAGGCTCCAGCCGCTCGGCAAACGCCGCCGCCGTCTTGGCCCGGATCTCCTCTCGCGAGACGCCGGGCATGAGTTCAACCAGGGTCAGACGGCCACCAACAAAACGAAACACGGCCAGCTCGGTGATGATTACATCGACCGCAGCTGTCGCAGTGAGTGGGAAGGAGCACTCCGGGACGATCTTAGGCGAGCCATCCCTGTTGGTATGCATCATGGTGATCACGAGTTTTTTCACCCCTACGGCGAGATCCATCGCTCCCCCCACACCCAACAGAGGCTTGCCAGGCACCGCCCAGTTGGCAAGGTTCGCCGCTTCATCCACTTGTAACCCACCCATAATGGCCACGTCTACGTGCCCACCACGAATCATCGCGAAAGAGTCGGCGCTGTCGAAATAGCTACTTCCCGGGAGAGCGGTGACAGGGATTTTGCCCGCGTTTACAGGGTATTCCATCGCCCCGCCCTCCTCAGGAGCGGGACCCACACCCAACATCCCGTTCTCGGTGTGGAGGAGGATCTCGTGCTCCGGCGTGATCAAATCGGCCACCAGCGTAGGAATCCCGACGCCGAGATTGACCACGTCACCGCGCCGCAACTCCTCCAGGGCGCGCCTGGCGATATCGATGCGCTGGTCATCGGACTTCTTGGCGCTACCTGCGATTGAAGCAGAGGATCCCAAATCCTCGAGCGTCAACCTGGCCTGCACCAGGAAGTCGACATAGCACCCCGGGGTGTGGATTTGTTCGGGCTCGAGCTCCCCGGTCTCAACGATATGCTCTACTTCGGCAACCACCAGGTCGGCCGCCGTCGCCATCGCTCTGTTGAAGTTCTGCTCGGTCATGCGGTACACCAGGTTGCCTGCCGTGTCGGCTTTCCAGGCACGAATAAAAGCGACATCCCCCCTCAACCCCGGCACAAAGACCTGGGTCTGACCTGCAATCACCCTGGTATCACAACCCGCCGCCATCACGGTGCCTGCAGCCGTCGGCGTGTAGAAGCCTCCGATTCCGGCTCCACCTGCCCGAAGCGCTTCGGCAAGCGAGCCCTGGGGGATGAGCTCGACGGTGATGGCGCCACTCTGGGCAGCTGCAACGGCTTCAGGGTTACTGGTAAAAAACGATCCGATCGCTTTTCTGATCTGCCCGTTACGGAGCAGACGGCCACCACCCAAGCCGGCCTCACCGACGTTGTTGGCTACATAGGTCAGGTCTTTCGTATTCGTCGTGGCGAGGGCATGAAGGAGGTGCACCGGCGTGCCGGTCATGCCGAAACCGCCCACGAGCAAGGTGTCGCCGCTGCTGACCTTGGCAGCAGCTTCTTCAGTTGTAATCTGCGGAACGCGTTTCATGACGGATACATCCCCATTCCTAAAGACGAGTTCCAGATCTCTGTCGCCTCATCTTGTTGGTGATGAGGGATGAGTCATGAGTGATGAGTGTTGCAAACTTTCGTGTCGAACTCTATTGGCTCGTACGTTTGCGTTTAAAAGCGTAAGAGAGCTGTCTCCAATCGTGCGTTTGCAGTCGACCCACGCATGACTCATTACCCATCACCCATTACCCTTAACGGTTTTCCTTTGGGGCGTCCTAACATCTGCATGAACCCATCTATAGGCGCTCGATGATGGTGGCTTCCCCTTGTCCTACCCCGACACAGAGCGTTGCGAGTCCGTACTTCATCGTCTGTCCCTCCCCCGCACGACGCCGCATCTCGTGGATAAGGGTGGTCAAAATCCGCGCCCCGGAGCAGCCCAAGGGGTGCCCGAGTGCGATCGCACCCCCATTGACGTTGGTGATCTCCTCTGCCAGGCCAAGCTCGCGCAAGACCGCGATCGCTTGTGCCGCAAAGGCCTCGTTCAGCTCGATGAGATCGAGATCAGCGGTGGTGAGTCCCACGCGTTTTAACACCTTACGGGTAGCCTCCACGGGACCGAGCCCCATCACCCGGGGATCGACGCCGGCTGCAGCGGATGCGACCCATCGTGCGAGCGGCCTCAGTCCGAGCTGATCCGCTTTGGCGCTCGACATCAGTACCAGGGCACATGCGCCATCGTTGAGGCCGCTCGAGTTTCCAGCAGTGACACTGCCCCCGTTACGAAATGCCGGCTTGAGTTTGCCGAGCTCGGCCAACCTGGTCGCTAGCTCAAACCCAGCCTCGGTTCGTATATAGCGTGGGTGTTCATCGATCTCGAAGCGAACGGGCTCACCCCTACGCTGCGGCACGGTTACGGGCGCGGTCTCTCGCCTGAAATAGCCTCGCTGAAGCGCATCGACAGCCCTGCTGTGGCTTTGCAAAGCGAATCGGTCCTGGTCTTCACGCGTGATCTCCCCCCCCCGGATCTCGCCCGCACAGCTCATGGCCACGATGTTTTCGGCTGTCTCTCCCATCGCCTCGAGAGGAAACATCGCCTCCAAACGGGGGTTGGGGTAGCGCCAACCCAGGGTAGTATCCCAGGCGGTGACGTTGCCAGACGGCCCAAAGGCTGAGTCGTTTTTGGGAAGCGAGTAGGGGGCTCGAGTCATACTTTCGACTCCCCCCGCCACGTAGACATCCCCTTCTCCACATCTGATCGCACGGGCAGCTTGGTTGACCGCATTCAAACCGCTGGCGCAGAGTCGATTGATGGTGACGCCGGCGACATGCTCGGGTAGACCGGCCAGCAAAAGTCCCATACGCGCCACATTCCGGTTATCTTCACCGGCCTGGTTGGCGCACCCGAAATAGACCTCCTCTACGCTAGCCGGGTCAATCCCAGCCCGCTCGACCGCTTCCCCGATCACCAGGGCGGCCAGATCATCGGGACGGACGTTTGAAAGCGCACCCCGTATCCTGCCGATAGGCGTGCGCACCGCGCTCACAATGACAACCTCGTTCATCAAAACACCCCCATCCATCCAACAGCGCATGCTCTGCCCCTGCACTCAGTCGATAACATTGCCATACACTCATAAAGCCCTGTGTCAGCGTGCCTTTCCCAATCGATGACCGTATCAGCCCCCTCGCACGATATCGACCCGATGTCGATCTACGGGCAGTACAACCACAACAGCGACCTAGGTATGGTAACGAGTTGACAAAGCGAGCCACATGATTCACTATGAGAAAGTTAAAGCATTTCATAGTGTCGGCAGGAGCGAAAGGCTCCTGGCGTCAGTTTAGCCGGTTTTTGCAGGCATGGGAGGTGTGCTCCTGTCGTAACTGTGCGACTTGGTGGTAAGCATACTCTGTATGTAGTCGGACGTAGCTGACGCGAGAATCCCTTGCCCCTCCTTATGTTTTAGCGGATGGCGATCGTTTACAGGCAGAGGTTGATTCGGAAGAGAACTACCTAACCGTTGGGAGGTGCTTGGTGCGAACATATAGTTCAAACGCATTTTTGAGCAAGATGCTGTCCCTTGTGGGACTACCTACCGAAGGTGAGATGACTGGGAGCAATCATCTCACCTTTATGCACGCTGCCGTGGAGCGGCACAAGGATGTTGAAGACGCCCCACGTTACAATTCCCATCGGTCGATCCGTAAAGACCGGCTCGCAAACAGAGACCGCGCCACGTACCGGATCATCCGCATTTCACACTCCGTTACGGCAAGAGGTCACCTTCCAATCTAAGAGCTATTTGCATCCTTCGCAGCCCGACAGAATGTCGTCAAGAAGACGTCCGGTCAAAAGGGAGGTTTGGAAGAGATGATACGATCCGTTATCGAGTCCAGCATGAAGTTGAGGTTTGTCGTTCTCATCTTATCGGTAGGTCTTCTCGCCCTAGGGATTAGTCAGCTTCGCAACATGCCAGCCGATGTGCTGCCAGAGCTGAATCCACCCCTTATCGAAGTCCAAACAGAAGCGCTGGGGTTATCCGCCGAAGAGGTCGAGGAGCTCATTACCGTGCCCCTGGAAGCCGACTTGCTAAACGGGGTCGCGTGGCTCGAATCGATCAGCTCGACGTCGATCACGGGTCTGTCGTCCATCCTGATGATCTTCGAACCGGGTACCGACATTATTCGTGCGCGGCAGATGGTACAGGAACGCTTGACGCAGGCACATGCGCTACCGAACGTCTCGAAACCCCCTACCATGCTTCAACCTCTATCGTCGACCAACCGTGTCATGATGATAGCGCTCTCCTCAGAGACCCTATCCCTGATCGACATGTCCGTCTTGGCTCGCTGGAACATCAAGCCGAAACTGATGGGCGTACCTGGGGTAGCCAATGTGTCGATTTGGGGTCAGCGCAAGCGCCAATTACAGGTACTGGTAGATCCAGAGGAATTGCATGCCAACGACGTGACCCTCCATCAGATCATTAGCACGTCCGGTAACGCACTTTGGGTTTCACCCCTCAGTTACTTAAACGCCTCCTATCCGGGCACGGGTGGTTGGATCGAAACGCCCAACCAGCGACTCGGCATTCGACACCTCTTACCTATTACAACCCCTGAGGATCTTGCCAAAGTGATGGTTGAAGGTGCCGAAAGCCTGAACCTAGGCGACGTTTCAACCATCGTCGAAAATCACCAACCACTGATCGGTGATGCAATGATCAACGACGAACCTGGTCTGTTGTTGGTCATCGAAAAATTCCCAGATACCAATACCCTCGACGTTGTGAACGGTATCGAACAAGCCGTTGCCGATGTGACACCAGGGTTGCCAGGTGTCGATTTTGATACCGGCATCTACCGGCCGGCTTCCTACATCGAACAAGCAACCAGCAATGTAAGCATGGCCATCGTCTTCGGTGGCATTCTGGTCGTTCTGGTCCTTGTGGCTTTTTCTTTCAGCTGGCGCAGCGCACTCATCAGCATCATCGCCATCCCCTTGTCTATCCTGAGCGCCTTGTTGGTGCTCTACGTACGCGGTGAAACCCTCAACGTCATGGTGTTGGCGGGCTTGCTAGTGGCGCTTGCTGCAGTGATCGATGACGCGGTTCTCAATGTGGAAACCATCAAGTTGCGCCTTCGGCAAACGCAAGAAAGCGGCGAAGGTGTGCCGGTGGCAAAGGTTGTGCTCGACGCAATGCTAGAAGTGCGCGGCCCCATGATGTTTGCCACCATCTTGCTGCTCGTAACAGCAATTCCCCTCTATGTTGTCGACGGTATGGCAGGAGCCTTACTGAGCCCGCTGACCACAACCTATGCCTTGGCGGTTGTGACGTCTTTGCTAGTGGCGCTTGTCGTCACCCCCGCCCTTAGCCTCGTTCTCTTTGCGAACACACCGGCAAGTTCAGCTTCAGAAGCACCCACTGTGCAAGACTCGCCTCTGACGAGACGGTTACAAAATGTGGTCAGCAAAGGCACGATTGAAAGACCTCTGGGTACCTTGATTATCGGCGGAATTCTGGTGGTACTCGGCCTGATAGCCCTTCCTCAACTACGTGGAGAATCATTCCTGCCCACCTTCAAAGAGTCGAACCTTATCGTTCGTTTGGTCGGTGAGCCCGGCACCTCACGACGAGCCATGAACGAAACTGCCAGCCAAATCACGGCAGAACTGCGCGACGTGCGTGGAGTCGACAATGTAGCAGCACACATCGGTCGCGCCGTTACCTCGGATGAGGTCGTCGATGTCCATTCGGGTGAAATCTGGATTAGCCTCGATCCAGCCACCGACTTCAACGCAACCGTTCGCGCGATCGAAGGGGTCGTTGCAGGCTATTCGGACGTTGCACGAGACACGCTTACCTATTTACAAGAAGTGACGGAGGGTGTCGACTCGAAACCCAACAACACCTTAACCGTGAGGGTCTTTGGCGACAACATCGAAGCGCTAAAGGCTAAAGCCGATGAAGTCAGCCAACAAATTGCCAACCTTAGCGGTGTCGCCAGCTCCCAGGTTGACAGCTTGATCGAAAAGCCCAATGTACTCATAGAAGTCGATCTCGCCCGCGCGGAACAGTATGGTCTCAAGCCGGGTGATGTGCGCCGCGCCGCCGCTGCACTCCTCTCGGGCATCGAAGTTGGAAATCTCTTTGAGGAACAGAAAGTCTTTGACGTCGTAGTTTGGGGCAAACCCGAAATCCGCAGTGATGTCGATAGCATTAGAGCCCTACAAATCGACACTCCTTTGGGAGACCAGGTGCGCTTGGATGCGGTAGCACGCGTCGATATCGTGCCAACCTTTGACGCGATAAACAGATACCGAGTATCGCGCTACCTCGACGTGGTAGCTACGGTAAGAGGACGCAACATCACGGCGGTCGCCAGGGATGTCGAGGCGGCGGTAGATAGGATCGACTGGCCGATCGAATTCCACGCTGAGCTGCTCAACGACTACGCCGAGCGAATTGCCGCAGGTAGAAACCTCCTCGGTTTTCTGATCGCGGCCATTGTAGGCGTCTTCCTCTTGCAACAAGCCGCCTTTAGAAGCTGGCGTTCCGCGGCCGTGGCTTTTGTCAGCTTGCTCGTTGCGATCACGGGTAGTGTACTGGCTGCATTTGTTGTAGGGAATACGACGGTTGGTGTAGTTGCAGGCACAATGGCAATCATCGCTTTAGCAGCACGTAACGGCATCACGTTGATCAGTCATTACGGGACGTACCAGCTCAATGGTCATCAAAACCTCGACAGCACCTTGATTGAACGCGCTACGCGCGAGAAAATCGCCCCGATCTTAACTGGGATCCTCGCCCTCGCTGCAGTCGCCATACCACTGCTGATTCTTGGCAACCGGGCCGGGCTCGAGGTGCTCACGTCGATATCCGTCACCATCTTGGGCGGGCTTATCACCACAACGTTTGCTAGCCTCTTTTTGGTGCCCACGCTATATCTGAGCGTACACGCCCAACCTGAAGAGGAGTTTGACTTCGGCCCCGCCGAACAGTGGCTTCCTACGACTACTACCCGAGGGAGTTCTATCCATGCTGCGGATGACTAATCTTTTCCTTGTGCTGGCGTTCTTGCTGACCCCTCTCCTCCTCGTCGGCTGTGAGGCCAAGGTGGTTCACACCAAGGTCGAACCCGCCACAAAGGAGAAGCTCGAGTCGGGAATCTACCGTCTTACGCTGACCGAAAGGGCCATCGAACGCATCGATGTCCAAACGACCGAAATCACCACCGGCAGTAATGGCCAGCTCCTCATGCCCTACTCTGCTCTCATTTACGACCTATACGGAGACACGTGGGCCTACACCAACCCCGAACCTCGGGTATTTGTCCGGGAAGCGGTCACCGTAGATGTCATTGAAGGAGATTGGGTCCATATGACCGCTGCGCCTAAGGAAGGTACGCTCGTCGTGACAGTTGCCGCAGCGGAGCTTTATGGCGCTGAAACGGGGATCGGGAAATGACAGCCGGAGGAGGGAATCAACCATAATGCGAACGATTGTTGCCTCCAGTCTCACGTTCAGATTCATCGTGGTTGCCCTTGCCATCATGCTCATGGTTTTTGGCTTCAGCCGGCTCGGAGATATGCCTGTTGACGTCTTCCCAGAATTCGCTCCCCCCTTGGTGGAAATTCAAACACCCACCCTGGGACTCTCCGCCGAAGAGGTGGAAACGCTCGTCACGATTCCCCTGGAAGAGGTCTTGCAAGGGGTACCTGGCCTCGATGTGATGCGCTCGAAGTCGGTTGAGCAACTCTCTGATATCAAGATGATCTTCGAGCCCGGCACCGACTTGATCGAGGCTCGGCAGGTAGTTGCAGAGCGGCTCGCGCTCGTCACGCCCACCCTGCCCACCTGGTCTAGCCCCCCGTTTATGCTGCAACCGCTATCGGCCACCAGTCGCGTCATGAAGATCGGTCTATCGTCGGAAGAGTATTCGGTCATCGACCTGTCCATGATTGCCTATTGGAAGATCCGCGAACGATTGTTAGGGGTACGCGGGGTGGCACATGTCGCCATCTGGGGTGAGCGTCTGCAGATGTTGCAGGTTCAAGTCGAACCTGAGCGCATGGTCGCTGCGGGCGTCACACTCGATGACGTGCTCGAGGCCACGTCTGACGCCCTGGACGTAGGCTTGGTCCAGTACTCAGAAGGCACATATGTGGGTACGGGCGGCTTTATCGAAGCTGACGGTCAACGCCTCAGCATTCACCTCAACTCCCCCGTCGTCACCCCGGAAGACCTCGGAGAAGTTGCGCTCAAAGTGAGCGACACGGGCGAGACATTACGGCTAAAAGACGTTGCTAAGCTGGTCGAAGACCACCAACCCCTCATCGGCGATGGCGTCATCAATCACGATGTCGGGCTTTTGCTCATCGTGGAAAAGTTCCCCTGGGGCAACACCTTGGAAGTCACCCGTGGCGTTGAAGAAGCCATCGACGAAATGCGTCCGGGCTTACAGGGTATCGATATCGATACCGAGATCTTTAGACCGGCAACCTTTGTCGAACTGTCGATGAAGAATCTGACCAACGCCTTGCTCCTAGGTGGCATTTTGGTGATCCTCGTTCTCATCGCCTTTTTGTACGAGTGGCGCGTGGCCATGATTAGTCTCATCGCGATGCCGCTATCCCTGATGGGAGCGGTGCTCGTCCTTTACATGCGTGGGGCAACTATCAACGTCATGATTCTTGCCGGCTTGATCATCGCCTTGGGCGCCGTGGTCGACGACGCCATCATCGATGTAGAGAACATCACCAGGCGTCTGCGGCAGCACCGTAGGGCCGGTAGCAACGTCTCGACCGCGAGAATCATTCTCGAGTCATCACTAGAGGTTCGTCACGCCATCGTCTTTGCTACGCTTATCGAAGTCATCGCCTTGGCGCCTGTCTTTTTCATGGAGGGTCTGTCAGGGTCGTTCTTTAAACCCCTCGCCTTTTCCTACGTTCTGGCGGTGCTCGCCTCTCTCGTCGTCGCCCTAACCGTTACACCGGCCATGTGCCTGATCCTCTTGCGCGACACCAAGCTCGAGCGCCGCGAATCGCCGTTGATTCCTTTCCTGCAACGGGGCTATAACGCCGTGCTCAAGGGCATCTTGCGAACGCCTGTAACCTCCTATGTGACCTTCGGGGTCATCGCCTTAGCCGGGATCTTGATCGTACCGCGCCTAGGCCAAGAGCTGTTACCTGATTTCAAGGAACGCGACTTTCTGATGCACTGGTTGGCCAAGCCGGGCACCTCGGTAACCGAGATGGACCGCATCACCATCCAGGCGGGCAAAGAGTTGTTGGAAATTCCTGGTGTTCGCAACTTTGGGGCGCATATCGGTCAAGCCTTGTTGATGGATGAGGTCGTTGGCATCTACTTTGGCGAGAACTGGGTGAGCGTCGATCCTAAGGTCGACTACGACGACACCGTCAATGCCATTCAGACCGCGGTCGACGGCTATCCCGGGCTCTTTCGGGACGTACAGACCTACCTAAAAGAGAGGATTCGGGAGGTGCTAACCGGCTCTAGTGACGCTATCGTGGTACGCATTTTCGGTCCTGAGCTACCTGTGTTGAGAGAAAAGGCGGATGAGGTCTTCAATGCGCTCGATCGCATTCCGGGCATTGTCGACCTACACGTGGAGCTGGTGACCGAAATACCCAATATCGACATCAAGGTCGACCTGGAAAGAGCCCAAGCCTTTGGCCTAAAGCCAGGCGACGTGCGCCGCGCAACGAGCACCATGATCGCCGGTATCGAGGCCGGAGACATCCACACCTCAAATCGAACTTTCGATGTACAGGTCTGGAGCACCCCCGAATACCGCAACAGCATGACGGACCTTTATAACTTGCCTATCAATATACCTGGTGGTGGTTACGTACGGCTGGAGGAAGTTGCCAACATCGACATCGTGCCCACCGCCAATACCATCAACCGGGAAAACATCAACCGTCGCATCGACGTCGAAGCCAATGTGGATGGTCGGGATCTAGGTTCTGTTGTTGCCGATGTGGAGCGTGCGCTCGACTCCGTCGAGTTTCCGCTCGAGTATCACCCAGTCCTCCTCGGGGAGTTCGCCGAGCTACAAGCCTCTCAGAGACGTTTACAGGGCATGGCCATCGCTGCTGTGATCGCAATCTTCATCCTTCTTCAAACGGTGTTTGGCAGTTGGCGGTTGGCAGCGCTGTCGGGCCTAACGTTACCTGCGGCGCTGGTTGGCGGTGTGCTAGCCGCCTATTTCACCAGCGGCATCCTCTCATTAGGTTCCTTGGTCGGCTTCCTCACAGTCCTAGGGATCGCTGCTCGCAACGGCATCATGATGATCACTCATTTCGAACATCTAGAACGGTATGAAGGCGAAACCTTCGGCCCCCAGCTAGTGCTGCGCGGGGCCAAAGAGAGGCTGGCACCGATTCTGATGACGGCGTTGACCACGGGGCTCGCCTTGGTACCGCTCGTCCTGGCGGGAAGCATCGCCGGACATGAAATCGAACACCCCATGGCTGTCGTCATTCTAGGAGGTCTGGTAACATCTACCCTCGTCAACCTCTTTATCATCCCGCCTCTTTACTTGCGATTTGGCAAAGGCCGAAATCTAGCCGAAAAGCCCTTGGGGGTCTGAGATGATGAACGTTCGACAGTTTCTCGCAAGCGTCCTACTGATGGGTATGATCGTCCTTTCAATCGCAAGTGCACAAGACGATCCCGTCTTCGCAGAGTTCGACCCCGGGAACTTCGACCGCTCGACTGTGGTCGACAACGAATGGCTCCCACTACCACCGGGGAGGCAACTCGTCTTGGACGGGGCCACAACCGAGGATGGTGAGCGCATCCCTCGCCGCATCGAGTTTACCGTCACCGACCTCACCAAAGTGATTGAGGGTGTGAATACGGTCGTCGTCTGGATTCTGGATTTCAGCGATGACGAGCTGGTGGAAGCGGAGCTCGCCTTCTACGCTCAGGACAACGACGGTAATGTTTGGTTCTTGGGTGAATATCCCGAGGAGTACGAGGATGGAGAGTTCGTCGACGCTCCTACCTGGATCTCCGGGCTTGAAGGTGCGAGAGCGGGTATCAAAATGTGGTCTTCGCCTCAGGAAGGAACACCCAGCTATCCGCAGGGGTGGGGACCAGCCGTCGATTGGAACGACCGTGGTCAGGTAAACCAGGTCGGTCAAGAGACGTGTGTTTCTGTCGACTGCTATCAGGGCGTACTCGTGATCGATGAGTTCAACGAAGACGAACCGGGGGCCTTCCAGCTCAAGTACTATGCGGCCGGGGTAGGCAACGTTCGTGTCGGCTGGAGGGGTGAAGACGCCGAGCAAGAGGAGTTGGAGCTCGTCGATCTGGTACAGCTCGATGCAGACGCCTTAGCCGAGGTGCGCGCAGAGGCCCTGGCATTGGAGGCTCGTGCCTACGAAAACAGCCCCGAAGTATACAGCCAAACAGAACCGGTGCAAGGTCCGTAGAGGGGAGTCCTCACCCCCCCCGCTCACCGGCACGTTATCGACACCCCCGCCAGGATCGGTTCTCCTGGCGGGCTTTCTTTTGAAGCTAACGGCGCTACAACCGCCGTGGTGAAGTGCAACCGGTGCCGATGTGATCTGGCGGTGTTGGCGAAGTTGCCTCCGAAAACATCGTGGGCCGCGATGTTGACTTGCGCGGTGAGCCGCGCGGCTCACCAGTGGTACCTCCACGAAGCAGGGTGGCGGGAGTATACCCTATGGCTGCCACTGCGGTCACGAGTACATGGGGACGGTCGTGAGAAGCTTGCCCTCGATCCGCCCGAAGATATCGCCTAGGTCGGCCCCGGTGACAGTAAGACCGTGGTTCTTGAGCCCCACTAAAGCCTTTTCCGGAGTGTTCGCGCACTTCAGCAGCCGGACGACTTCATCTGCTAGCTCCCTGGTGCCACAAGGGTAGTTCTGGCGAGTGCAGGAAACACCATCTATCCAAGCGTGGACATGAACGATCGCGCCAACATCTGGAAAGGTGCTGTAGATCAGGTAGTGCTCCACCGCGTCCACAGAAACTCGGGCCCTCCTGTCGTACTCGGGGGGAACGCTGACGTTCATGGTGCCACTCGCTTCGTCATACCCGGTCACCAACAGGATATCCTTGCCAACCCTCCTCAGGTGTGCCTTATCGACGCCTCGGGCCGTCATCCAAAAGACGGGGTCATCAAAACCCGGCACCGTTGCCCTAGCACTCAAATTACCGTAGCTGAGACCTTTGATCTCAAAGATCCGAAACAGGTGTTGCTGCAACTCTTCGCTCAACACGTCACCCAGCGGAAAGGGTGCAGGGAGGAGGCCGAGTCGGTCTAGAACGCTGCCGTAGCGGATCAAGTCATCCACCTCAAAAGCGTCTAGCTCTTCTACCGGGGGCAGACCGACTGAAATCCGGTTGCCCAGAACGAAGTGGGCGCTGACGACAGGGAGCATGACTTGGTAGATCTTTGCGGGATCAAAAGACGTTTCGAAAAACCCCACCTCGGGCGTAACGGTATAGACCTTCGGAGGGCTGCCATTAGCGGACGGCTGGATACCGAAAAGCATATTGGATACGGTTTGAATCAACGCAGAGTAGCAAACCGAGCGTATGTCGTCGGTCGCCGGGTCCACGATCCCGATCGATACCACCATTTCGTCGCGAGATCGCCGTCGGTGTACTGCTGGGTGAACAAGATCGGTGATGTTCAACACGAACTTATGATGTTCATCACGCGCCACGAGCGCATGTCCCTGTCGGAGGCACTCTTCGACGATTGCGGCGACGCAGCTTGCGAGCAACGGTTCGGGGCTTGTCTTTACCACCGTGAATTTCATCTTCCCCTCCCTACGCTAGGAATAGACCACATCTCTCTCGATCATCTGATCGAATGTCTCGCGCTTCCGGATAACACGAACCCGGCCGTTCTTGACGGCTGCGATCGCCGGTCTCGGAAAGCCGAAAGAGGATTCCCAAGAGGTGAAATAAGCGCCGCTATCCATGATCGCAAGCACCATCCCGGGCTCGACTGCGGGCATGCTCTTGTTCCGGTAGACGATATCTGCGGCAAAGCAAGCCGGCCCGGTGATCGTCACCGTCTCGCTACGGGGACGACGGGCGTCATCGCACAAAAAGACTTCGTGGTACTCGTAATAGGTCGGCATCGTCACGTTGCTGATCCCTCCGTCGGTGATGAGCCACTTTCTCAAACCGCTGCGCTCTTTGACTCGGTGAACCGTCAAGAGCAGAACCTGGCTCGAACTAGCGATACTCCTACCGGGCTCCACGATGAGCTCGGGTAAGGTTCCGGAGCCGAAAACCGCGTGAAGCCCACCCGAAACTGCCCGTGCAAAATCACCAAAGGTGAGGTCACGACGGGAGGGAACTCCCGCTGGGAGGCGTTCCCATCCTTGATACAAGAGCAGCTCCCTAGCGGTCATCTCTCTAGAGTTCATGGTGGCGAAACCACCGCCGACATCGAAGACGCGGATTACAAACCCCTCTCGGTGTGTATGTTCGACTATCTGTTTGAGCTGCTCGAGCGCCCTGCGATACTCATCTGGCAGGTAGATTCCGGTTCCGATGTGGAAGTGATAACCACAAAAATGAACCCGCTCCGAGCGTTTCAGCCTTGCTAGCGCCTCAACCACCTCCCCACCTTTCAGGTCGAGGCCGAACGCACACCCCTTGCGGCTACCCGTGGCGCTGCCCTGGTTCATCCCTTTGGGGACGACATCCGGATTGATGCGCAGCAATACATCGACTTCACACCTCTCTGCCTCGCACAGTGCGTTCAACTCCTCCAACTCGTAGAGCGCGTCGACAACGATAAACCTCACGTTACTGGCGAGGCACAACTTCAAGAGAGGAGCCGGCTTGTAGGGACCGTTGACGACGATATCTCTTCCCGAGTAGCCTAGTTTTAGAGCGAGTCTCAACTCATACTCGCTGGCCACCTCCGCCTTGAGTCCCGCCCGCCTGACGATCTCGATCACACCCGGCACCGGGTTACACTTGAAGGCGAAGTGAACAGAGGTCTTTCCGGGATAGAGGTCATCGACCGCATGGAGAAAACGTCTGGCCGTCTCCGCCAACCGCTGCTCGTTTACGACGTGGAGCGGTGTGCCGAACGTCTGCGCCACATCGACCAGGCGACAACCTCCGTGGATCAGGGCACCATCGGTATCGATGTCGAGACCCCACCGCTTAGGTAGAAGTGCACTGCGGGCATCAAAGAGCTTTTTCATAGATCGCAAACCACCTATCTGGTCTCAAACCCCAACGAGATGTCTCACGTAACGGTGGCACGTTATCGTCGGTCATCCAGGTGGTCGCCACGAGTGGGTAGCGACGAGTGATGTCGAACATGGCGTTGCGCATATGCTCGCGTACGTCCGTACCCCGATATTGCCTCTTGATACCGGCAGCATAGACAATGATCTCTTGAATCGAACGGCGTTTCCAGAGAAGCTCAGGGTATTGCCAGGTCCTACTCTCACCCCGGTAAGGCTGTAACACCGTGTTGATGTTGAGTGCGCAAGAGAGAACACCTACCGGTTCCCTCCCACGCTCTACGATGAGCACAAGTCTGGGTTGGGTGACGAAAAAGAGGTACTTCGAGGTAAACCGGTACTCTTCTTTTGAAAGCGGAAGGAAGTGCCAATTCTCTAAAAAGGCGTCGTTGAAGACTTGCCGCATGCGCTCGAGATCACCTGACATACGCCGTAGGTCGAAGGGCCGGATCGTAAAGCCGCCACCGGGGCTAGTGAGCCCAGGGTTTGAAACGCCCACGGTTCGTTCAGTGCTCATCCAGCGGTTGCTCCGAGTGTGTAGTCGCTTTTGCACCCTATAGCCCAGATCTTCTAGCAACTTGGGATAGTACGCGGGATTGTAGGGTTCAAAAAAGCGCGGTGGTGAATCGAAGGGTCCGATGAGCATACCCACCTCTGAATAGTGGTTGGGGTTGAAAGGACCTTCCAGCACTTCAGCGCCCCACTCCCGGCAATACCTCTCCACCGCACCGAACAGTACATCGGCAGCTTCCGGATCGTCCTCGGATTCGAAATATCCGAACGTGGCTGCTTTCGTCCCCCACCTCAACCAGTACCTCTTGTCGATGACAACGGCTGCTCGGGCGACAGGCTCCGCCGAGCGGTAACAGATGAACCGTCGCAAACATGCCTCGCTGAAGTAGGGATTCTTGTCGCTATCGAGCACCCTCCGAACCTCGGCCTTGATAGGAGCCACCCAGTTCGCATCTCCCCGATAGATCTTCTCGGGCAGGTCGAGAAAGTCAACTTCAGCACGCTCGCTTTCGATCTCTTCAACTCGGTAGTCCATGATCCCTCACAATCCGCTCTACGATGTATGCCTGGTAGATGAACGATAGGTCTTGTCGGTGGAGTCTTTGGGCGAGCTCCTGTTGCGGAACGATCCACGTGGAGAGGGACTCCGGGCGAGACCTCGGCACCAGCAGGTTGCGATAGGTGAGAATCGCCCCGTCCCGCGCAACCCGGATCGTGTCTGCCAACAGCGACTCGAAGGCCTCAACCGGCATCCATTCGAAGATGTTGGAGAAGTTGAACTTGGTAATGGAACCCGGGGGCAACCCTGCGAAGAAGTCCTGACAGGATCCCGTGATGATCTCGATGCGATCGAGGCGTTCCCGGATCTGCTGGTAGTTAGACCGTTGCAAGTAGGCGGGCAAACGCTCGAGGCTGTCGTAGGTTCCAAGCAAGATATAGGCCAGGTAGGGGTTTCTCTCGAGCGGCAGCCCGGTTATCGCTCTACGGGCGATCCGTTCGAAGTGACGACCGAACGAAAAATCTTCTTTGAGCTGCGCAAAGAACGCCTTGTCGAAAAGCAGTGTCATCACCGTGCGGCTGAGGAAGATCCTTGTAAAGAGGTGCCAACGGACGTTGTCCCATCGTTTTTCAAAGAGCTCTTTCCGTTCTTCCGGGGTTTCAACGGCAAACAGCTCCTTAAACAGAGATCTGCCCAACAACCTACCCAACCACGTCCTCAACAGCTTCAGATACTGCTCATAACGGCCACCATGAATGATGCCCCCCTCAATCAATTCCGGGTTGGCATCCCAAAAGAGCCTGCTCTCCTCGCCCAGCCGCGGTCGTAGCGTTCGATAGGTCGCCAGACGCTCTGAACACGGTGCCACTCCCACAAAGGCGAGCAGTTCTTCATAAGCCAGCATCCGAAATGCAGCCATCTTCAGCTCGAGCAGGTAGTTCTGGAATGGATTGACGTCCAGGGCGATAATCTTGCGCGGATCGTCGGCCAGAAACGCCAGCAAGTTGCAGCCGCCCGAAGTGATTGAAAACACGACATCGTCGGAGGTAATCTGGAGCGCCTCGCGGTCGATGTCGGGGTCTTCCCAGCACTGAGCGTAGAGGACGCTATCGAACACACCGCCACTACTAGACTTCAGCTCGGTCCCCGGATAGGGTTTACGGCCGACCCTAATATGCAAAACGGCCCAGTCGGCCAGGCCGACGATGCCTATGAGGAAAGCGTGTAGGAATGATTCGGTAGCGGCAGCGACCAAAAAACCCGGAACGAAGAGTAGATAGAGGGCGTTGTGCCTGAACCCCTCGTAATCGACGTGAAAGCTTTTCAGGGTGGATCCAAGCCGCCTGAAACCCGAAAGACTCGGTAGGAAACGCGGAGTGCTCTCCCTGTAGGTTCGGTAGGCCACTCCAAAGCGATCTTCCAGCGAGCGTTCCTCGTATTTGATCAGCTGCAGATAGTGCAGAAAGAGAACCACCGGAAGCGCCAAGGCGATCGGCTCGAGGACGAGGCTGAATGCACAAAAGGCGATCAGGTCGGCCAGGTAGATCGGGTTCCTGATGAGGGCATAAGGCCCAGTGGTGATGAGCACATCTTTCTGAACACGAAAGGCCATGATTCGCGGCGCCGAGAGTACGCTCCCGGCCCACATGCGGAGCAACGTCGCGACCAGCAACAAAAACGCGATGAGCAGATACCCGATTCGCAAGGAGTGATTGGCACTCAGGCCAAGTGTCGAGCCGGCCAGCACGATGTTGTTGGGTGCCGCCCTGAATACGGGCCAAGACAACAGGCAGAACACGGTCACAATGGCGAGCGAAACAAAAATCCGCGCCTCGAACTCAAGCTTCTGAAGGTCTACAACACGCTTGTTCATGTCCACCCTCCATCGGCGGCAGTCTCCCCTTGACACGCAACTTTTCATCGAGCACGAAACAGGAGCAGGGGGTGGTGCCCAACAGTTCCCCATCAGCAGCCACGAGAACCTCTTCTACAGAATCGATCTCGAACCCCCTCCCCTGCTCCACCGAAAAAAACGGCAAGCGAAGGTGCGCGCCGGCGTAGGCCTTGGAGAGACCCTGAAGCCTCCGGCCGATCGTCATCTCACGCATGAGCAGGACGTCGAAGATCCCGTCATCGGGACGAGCCTGTGGCGTAAGCCGCATCCCACCGGCACAGCTTGAACCGTTGCCGATGGTGAGTCCGATAAAGCGACCGTTGAACTCACGGTCTCCATCCACCAGAATCTTCGAGGAAAAGGATTTGAACGTAAACGCCTGGTGGACGGCGGCTGCTCCAAAGGCCACCTTCCCCCCGGCTCTCTTGTGTGCCATGCCGACCCCAGCCACCACCTCGGCACCGATGCCCAGCTGACATTCGCTCACAAAGAGGCGCTCACACGTCTGGTTTCCGGTTCGCCTGA
>CP070651.1:2804129-2850047 GCA_020354625.1 Trueperaceae bacterium | reverse complement strand
AACACCAAGGGTGGTGGCCCAGACTATCTGATGAACTTCATGGAGGCCAAGGCGGTAGGGGAGAAGTTGTTCTAAAGCGGTTTTCGGAGTGGTTTTCTCGATATGATCGCAAGGGTGATGAGTAAACAGTAATGAGGAATGAGTGGGCGACAGATGATCGATTATGGCTCAGCCGTGACCTTTGCAGCACTCATCACTCATTACCCATCACTCATCACTCATCACCAATAAGGTTTCGGCGGTCAAAGTTCTGATCTCGCCTTAGATCACCCTGGCCGTTCGATCTGCCCCAGCGCCTGGGTGATGGCGCCGTGAAGGTAGAGCACGTCGATGCCGATGATGAGGTTGGTGAAGCCCTGCGCGATCCTCTCATTGGCTTGTTCGGGTGCCACCGTGATGATGCCACAGGGCACGCCAGCACGCTTGGAGGCCGCCAAGACCTTCTGGATCGCCCCTTCGACTGCCGGGTCTGCGGTTTGCCCGAGCATGCCCATGCTCCCCGATAGATCGAGTGCACCGACCATCACCGAGTCGACGCCTTGCACCTGCAAGATTTCATCGATGTTCTCTACCGCCGTGATGTGTTCGATCATGAGGATCGTCATCACTTCGTCGTTGGCACTCTCCATGTACTCGCCCATGTGCAGGCCGTAGGCCTGCGCTCGTGACAGGCCGCCACCGCGTTCGCCCAAGGGCGGATACTTCATGGCACGGACCGCGTATTCGGCTTCTTCCTTGGTGGTGATCAGGGGGATGATGATCCCGTCGGGGCCAGTTTCCAAGGCCCGTTTGATCATGGTTTTGTCGTTCCAGGGAACTCGAACCACGGTGCTCACCTCGGCGCCGTTGGTGACCTGGAGCATGGTGAGAACGGCCTCGAAGTCGAGGGAGGTATGCTCCATCTCGAACCAGAGCCAGTCGAGCCCAACGTGCGACATGATCTCGGCGACCACAGGGCTGTTCATGGTGATGGTTGCCCCGATGCATACCTTACCTGCGGCGAGATCGCGCTTGAGCCGGTTCGGTTCCCGCAGTCCTTGTGCGTTCATAGTTGATCCTCCTTAATGTGGGTGGCTGTACAGGGAAGTTATCTTAAATAAGGCCAATATGGTGATGAGATGAGTAAACAGTGGTGAGCGGGGTAACGGCAAAGTGGACTGGTTCGAGCTCAACCTTTTGCAGCACCCATTACTCATCACTCATCACCTATTACCAAAGAAATTGCAGCGACAAGACTACCAAAACGCGTATTAGGATCGATGCACACTATCTATGACATCGAGAAGACGCTTTCTCACTGTCAGATTGGCAGTGCTCTCGGCGATGTTCCGCTGCGTCACACCGGCGAAATCCTCGATGTCGGTTCGCCCGCCGTGAGCCAAAAAGAAGCGGATCTGCTCTACATAACCGTCGAAGCGGTCCGGGCCGGCCATGCTGGCCCGCAGCACGGTGTCGTGCATGGCCGTCAGGCCGTTCACGGCAGGGTATTCGTTGATGGCGTCAGCCATCTCCTGGGGGCTCAACACCTCCGCACACATCTTGAGGATGTCGAGGTGGTTGAAGACCGCGGCGCGAATCACAGTCTGAACGGCCATGGGGTGCTTTTCATGCAAAGTTGGATCGGCCCCGTGATCGAGGAGGTAGCGTGCGAGTCGGTTGCGCAGCTCTGCCACGGCGGGAATGGCGGGCCAGCCGTTGTTTCCGGTGGCGGTGACGATCAGCGCCGGTTGCTGGAGCGGGCCGCCGAGGCGGTTGACATCGGCCTGACGGTTCTCGACCAACGCTGCAACCTTTGCCAGGGTGGCGGCCACCGCATCGGGATTCTGAGCGGCCTCCTTGATGCCCTCTTCGATAGTGGATACCAGCTCGTCTGCCAGTGCTTGCGCCTCCTGCTCTCCCTCCGGGATTACCGGCACAATCCTCTCAAGATAGGTTTGGTAGTACGCGGCCTTGGCTTCTGCCGGGCTATCGAAAGGTCGGAGAAGGTCCATCATGGCCTGATTCTGGAATTGGGTGGCGAGTTCCATAGGCCCCAACCCTCGAGCGGTGGTGATAGAGGTGTCCGCACCACTTTCCAGAAGCATCTCGGTGAGCTCGAGGTGACCGTAAAACACGGCTTGCAACAAGACGGTGTGGCCGTTGAGATTCAATATGGCGTTCAAGTGCTCCGGCCTATGGCTGAGAAGGATCTCGGCCGTCTCGACGTCGCCCGATTGTCCGGCCATGTGGACGGCCAGAGCTCCCGATTCGCGGTGCGCCATCGCGAGATCGGCCTGTTCGAAGGGGTTTTCCACCAGTAACCGCACCACTGCATCGTGGCCGCGGGCGGAAGCCCACAGGAGCGGAGTCCAGCCATCGGAATCGTACTGGTTCGGGCTGTTGCCTTCTTCCAGCCAGGTGTGGACCTTCGAAGGGTCCCCGGATTTGGCAAAATCTATGCCCAGCGATATCGGTGACATCGTCTCCGTTTGGTTCATGTCTCCATCCTTCCTCGGTAGCTTTCACATCTCAGGGTTGGCGGCTGCAGGTGGACTGTACTTCAGGGTGAGCAGGGTAATGTCATCCGATTGTGGTGCCTGGGCTACGTGCAACTTGACGGAATCCACGATCTTTTGCGCCAGTTCTGCAGGAGGAGTTCCGGCCAGCATTTCGGTCACGCGTAGGAGCCGCTCTTCGGTGTAGATCTCTCGCTGCGGGCTCATCGCTTCGGTAATGCCGTCGGTGTACAGGACGATGGAGTCTCCGCTCCCGAGATGGAGCTTTTCTGTGCGATAGACCGCGTCTGGCATAACACCGAGAACCAGGCCATCCGGCATCGGGATCTGCCTGCTCTCACCGCGAGACCGGATCACAACCGGCGGGTTGTGACCCGCGTTCGAGTAGCGTAACTCCCCTGTGCGTAAATTCAGCACGCCCAGGAAAAAGGTGACGAACATAAAGCTTTCGTTGCCTTGTACCAGAGCGGAGTTGATCTGCCTCAGGGCGTCGGCCGGGTCGAGTCCTTGGCGCTGAGTGGCCTGCTTGAGCAGCGTCATGGTTACGGCCATGAACAGCGCGGCGGGTACTCCTTTGTCGGATACGTCTCCGATGCTGACGACGAGATGTTCGTCATCGATCAGCGAGAAATCGTAGAGATCACCTCCGACCTCCTTGGCCGGATCGATCGTGGCGAAGAGGTCGAAATCTGGACACTCGGGGAAGGGGGGGAAGGTCTTTTTGAGGAAGCTCATCTGGATGTCGTGGGCGATCTTGAGCTCGTCTTCGACCCTCTGTTTGGCGGCAGTGGTCACCTTCAGGTCCTCGACGTACATCTCTAGCTTGTCGACCATCTCCACAAACTCGCCGGCCAAAGTACCGATTTCGTCGGTTTGCGTTTTGGCGATGCGGGAGAGTTCGGAACGCTGCGACTCCAAGAGTTCGAAGTCGCTGGTGGCAAGGTTTTCGGTGTAGGTAGTCAGCTTACCGATGGGTGAAAGCATCCTCCTCAGTAGCAGGTAACTCAACAGCCAGATGACGACCAGGATGGCGAGACCCAGTTGCGCGGCCTCGATCAAAAGGTGCTTGAGAGCGTTTTGTACCAGGTCGAGATTCGCATCGACGCCGACAAGATACATGCTGCCACTCGATGTCTGCTTAGGGATGAAAGCGGATCGCCAGCGACCATAGGTGTCTTCGTAAGACGCGAAGGTGAGGCTTTGTGTTTCCCAAGCCTCGGCGAGTCCTTGGGGGTATGTTGGATACTCCTCATAGGTTGCACAGGCAACTTCTTGCTCCTGTTCAACTTCACCCTCTTGCCCGATGGCAGCCGCATCTTTTTCGCAGGCGTGTGTGTAGAAAATATAGAAGTCTTTTCCCTTGCGGACGATCGTATAGATATCGCTTATCGTGACGGTCTTATTCTTGCTGGTGTTGAGGTTCTCGAGATCCTGATCCACGTTGGTGATGTATCTTGCCAAGCGGCCGAGAGCGAGTTGATTTTCAAGCGTGAGCGAGGAGGGGCTCTCGATAGCGCCCTGAAAGTCGTCGGGAAGAATTTGGGGGACAGCGTGAGCTGCAGTCACCAGCGTGTTGTCGATATCTGTGAGGAACAGATTCCTGTCGTCGAGGTAGGTGTCCCAAGTAAAGACGACGGTGCAGAGGGTGATGATGGCAAAGACCACCCCGAGGATCTTCGCCCGTAAGGATAGTTTCATTGCCACTTCTCCCCTCGAGCGCTTCGGGAAAGATCCCTGAGAAAGGCAACGGTTGCTTCTTTGGCCGCGCCCTTATCCCTGCTGATCACGAGGCGCTGTGCCGGAAAACCGTCAAAGCGTTCACGTTTTTCCCCCCCTCGCGCCGGTAATCGAAGCGATCGACTCCCTGCACGGCCAAGAAGATGCCAAGCCCACCGATCGCCCGCTCCTCGAGGGGTTTTGACAAGTCTTCTTCGCTCGGCAACTCTCTCTCGCGCGGATCGAAGGCAGGGCCGCTGTCCTCGAGCGTAATGGTGAGGGCATCGTCTTCGATCTCCCCTCGCACCGAGATTTCACCCCCCTTTCCGCTGTAGCCGTAGGTGATGATGTTCGTCGCGATTTCGTCTGCGGCGAGTTGCAGTTGGTAGAGCTTCTCGTCGGAGACCCCGGCGGCGCTTGCCGCCTCCTTAACGTAGTTTCGGATGCTGGTCAAGTTGTCCATCGAGGCCGGTACGATAAGTGTTTCCATGATCGCATGGGGTATCTACGTCGCATAGCTGTCTTGCAAGTAGACGCTCTGGTGGAAACCGCTCATCTTGAGCGTGTTCAAGACAGGCCCTTTGCTGCCGACCACATAGATATCGACATCTCCCATCTTCTGGCGGGCGAAGATGAGTACCCGCAGTCCAGCACTTGCCAGGAAAGCGAGTTCATCCATGAAGAGAACCAACCTCTTAGGCGATGCGGAAGCCACCTTCTCGATCGTGTCTTTGAACTGAGGTGCAGCGGCGGCATCGAGTTCACCGCTAAGGGTGATCCGCGCTTCGTTTTGACGTTCATCTATCGATAGCTGAAAAGACATGTGATCCTCCTGGGTATGGTTGGTTCGCCCTATTTCGCCACCAAGATCGCGACCGATCTTCCGCCGACCAAAAAGGACGAGCTGTTCTCAAAGGGGGGTTCTGTGCCCGGTTCGTAGATATCTTGTGGTGCCGGCATGCTGGTGTTGGTGGAGAGGTGCCAGCTCAAGTTGTCGGGTGGGCTGGGGAGTTCAAAGGGCAAGGCGTCCCAGTGCATATTCATCGCCACGTAGATGGGGTTGTCGCCGTCCGCCTTTCCGTTTGCACGCGAAGAGAGCATGAAGGCCAGCGCGTTACCGTTCCAGTCAGGTCTCCACGCTTGGGTACCGTGCCAGGAGATGCTTGCAAACCCGTTCCGGCTGTCTTGCTGCTGGAAATGATCCCTATTTCGCAGGACCGGATGGGCTATCCTGAAGGCGATGGTGTTCTTGAAGAAACGGTAGAGGTCGGCGTTCTTCTCTTGCAGGTCCCAATCCAGCCAGTTCAATTCGTTGTCGTGGCAGTAGGTGTTGTTGTTTCCCAGCTTCGACCTGGCGATTTCGTCTCCCATCAGGATCATCGGCACGCCTTGGCTGAGCATCAGCATGGCCACCGCATTTTTCATCTGCCGCCGGCGGAGCTCGTTGATGGCGAGCTCACAAGTTGGCCCTTCCCAGCCACAGTTCCAACTGTTGTTGTCGTTGGCGCCATCGCGGTTTTCCTCACCGTTGGCTTCGTTGTGCTTTTCGTTGTAAGAGACGAGATCGTTGAGCGTG
Organism: Trueperaceae bacterium; assembly: GCA_020354625.1. Lineage (GTDB taxonomy): Bacteria > Deinococcota > Deinococci > Deinococcales > Trueperaceae. The sequence continues at coordinate 2,844,260 of CP070651.1, read as the reverse complement.
AAACCGTCGTGGCAGGTGACGAAGTTGATCGATGCCGTCGGCCCCCTGCCTGCATAGAGGTCGGGGGATCCCTGCACGACCATACTCATAGCGCCACTCATTGCGGAGTCCCCCTTCAAGAACCGGCGGATGGCGTCGCGGCACTTGCCGTTCCACTCGGCCCAGCGTCCATAAGCTGGAAAGGAGCCCACCTGATAGAGGCCGCCGGCGTCCCAAGCTTCGGCGATCAGCTTGCACTTTCCGAGGATCGGATCGTAGGCTAGGGCTTCAAGGAGGGGTGGATTGGCCAGGGGAGCTCCCCAGGGATCGCGCCCGAGGATCGAGGCGAGATCGAATCGGAAGCCGTCGATGTGGTACTCCGCCGCCCAGTACCGTAAGGCGTCGAGCACCATGTCTCGCACGATGGGGTTATTGCAGTTCAAGGTGTTGCCCGTGCCGCTGAAGTTGTAGTAGTACCCTTCTTCGTTGAGCATGTAGTAGGTGGCGTTGTCGATGCCTCGGTAGGAGATCGTCGGCCCCTGTTCGTTCCCTTCGGCCGTGTGGTTGAAGACCACATCCAGGATGACTTCGATGCCGTTTTTGTGGAGCTCCTTGACCAGATTCTTGAGTTCGTCAGCAACCATGGTCCCGTCCTTCATTGGACCGGTAGCTGCGTAAGCAGCCTTTGGCGCGAAGAAACCGACGGTACTGTAGCCCCAGTAATTCATGCGAGCCCAGCCTTCACTCAACTCGTCTCGGGCGCTGTGCTCGAGTTCGTCGAATTCGAAGATGGGCATGAGCTCGATGCAGTTGACGCCGAGATCTTTGAGATAGGGGATCTTTTCTCGGATCGCAGAAAAGGTACCGGCCTGCCCGGAGGGCACACCCGACGAGGGGTGTCGGGTAAAGCCGCGAACGTGCATCTCGTAGATGATGAGGTCCTCCATGGGGATCTCGAGCTGGCGGTCGCCCTCCCAGTCGAAGTCGTCGAAGACGATGCGCGCCCGGTGCTGGTACGGGTCGGCCCAATCGGCAAGCTTGCCCCACTCGTCTCTGCCGCCGATCGCCCGAGCGTAAGGGTCCATCAGGTAGCGCGAGGGATCGAACCGGTGGATCCCAGGCTTGCCACGAGGTGTGCTCTGGTAGTTGCTATCCATGCGGAAGGCGTACTCAAGATCTTCATGATCGAGTTCCAGTACCGTCATATTGAAGACGTTGCCGGTGCGAAACTCCCCCCAGACGGGCTCTTTGTTATCTGCTTTTTGGAACATGCCCCTAAAAGGAATCTCGACGAGCGGTTCTTTCGCTCCCCGGTTGAAAAGAACCAGGACGCAATAGTCGGCGTGGCGCGAAAAAATCGAAAAGTTGATGCCCCCGGGAACCAGGGTTGCCCCAAAGGGGTAAGGCTTTCCGGAACGGATTCTGAAGCCTTGGTATACGTGGGTTGGGTGGACGTCGATCCTTTCCATAAGCTACCCCAGTGCCTCTCTACCCTCGTCCAAGGTATTCCTGACGGTAAAGAAGTTGATGAATCCGGTCGCCGTCATGCTGTTAAGGATGTTTTCGTTCAGCCCCACAAGAACGATGCGGGCTTCGCTTCCCGTGGCCTTCCGGTGGGTCAATAGCATGACGCGCAGCCCGGCGCTGGACATGAAACTCACGCCGCTCATATCGATCAGGATGCGGCTGCCGGGCTCGATGATGGCGAGCACCCCATCTTGGAAGGTGGGAGCCGTTTTGCCATCGATATCGCCGAGTGGTTCGACGACGGTCAGTTGATCTACCGTTTTGATGTTGAGTTCCATGACTAGTCCTTGGTGGGTGCCACTACCACCTTGACCTGCAGGGGCTCTTCAGATTGCGGCAGTGCGACGCTCAACCCTTCGGCATCGTACTCATGGTAAGGGGCACCGTCGATCCAAACCTGCTCGATACGAACTCGCCCTGGGGGAAGGATGTCGGGTGAGACTCGTAGCAAACGGTCTTGGAAACCATCTGGGAGCGGTTTGAAGTAGAGTTCCAAAGGTCTGCCGGTGATGAGGAGGTTGGTGTAGGTCTGGGCCAGAAAGGCCAGCTCGAAGGAGTGGTAGCCGCTCATCGAGTGACTCCCCTTGAAGCGCTCGGTGCCCATCAAGTAGGGTACGCCGTTCGCCAGCACGTTGAAATACACTGCACCATCGTCGTGGTCGAGGAAGAAGGCGTTGTAAAACGCTGACGACTCTCGAGCGATCCTGAGGTACTCCTCGTCTTTGAGAATGCCGTGCAGAATCAGGTAGGCGAGGATACCCTGTTCTTGCTGCCACCAGGCCTTCCGGTCGTGAAAGGCGTAGCGGTGTCGCTCCTGACCCGGGCAGAGTCTGCGCTCCATGACATCGAACCAGCCACCACGCTGAGAATCTCCCCCGACGGCCGGCATGACCTTGGCGATCTTGCGGGCGAAGGCCTCGTACTCCTCTTTGGGTGCAAGACCGTACATCCGCATCAAGTTCCAGGCGATCTTTAGGTTGTGGCCGACGACCCCACGGTTTTGCTGCCACATGTGCGTGGTGTCGTGCGACCAGTCCTGGTAGAACTTCTCTTGGACAAAGGGGCTGTTGTCGTAGTCTTGGAAATGGTGGGTAATGGTATCGAAGGTGTACTCCAGCATCTTTCGGTAGCGCTCTTCGCCCGTCGCCAGGTAGAGGTTGATGAGATAAGCCGGCGCGTGGTCGCCGACGGAGTTCCAGTTCTTCTTGGCCCGATTCTCACCGAGTGCATCGCTGCGGGGATCGAGCGTGATGGGGTCGAGGTGTGAGAAATAGCCGCCCTTTTCCTGGTCGAGGAAGAACCGGTCGAATAGGTCGACCGTCTGTTCGGCGTCTTTCAAAATGCGCGGATCACCGGTGATGCGATAGGTCTGGGTCGGTCCGGCCAGGGCATAGATCTGTTCATAGGCAGGGATGGCGTCGAAGTCATCGCCGAACTCCGAGGCGAAGATCTTCGTTTCCCGGTCTCCATGCACGTCGATGCCGTGGTACCAGTAGACGATGTCTTCATCGAGATCCACAAAGCGCATGTGCTCACGAAGGTAGTCGGTGCCTTTCTGCGCGGCCTCTAAAAAACGCTCTTCTCCGGTAAACATGTATGCGGATGCGAAGCCGTAGACCAGTCGTGAGATGGTGTCGGTCTCTTGGCGAAAGTGATCAAGAGGCTTTTCCCCGGTAAGGGTGATCGTCGTCCGGTAGTTGTCATAATTGATGACCTCGTCGCCGAATTGGGCTTTGAGGTAGAACTCGCCGAGGGCCTCGATCTGCCGGACCCACCAATCCTGCTTTTCAGGGAGAAATTCTCCTGGTTTCCGGCCGGGGAACACCAGATACTGCGCCTCGAAGTTGAAGGCGTCATGCTCCTGATAGAAGGTGCCGTAGGTGAACAGGTAGCGACCCGGCACGAGCATGTCCCGCATCTGCTCGCCGCACCACTGCCTCGGTTCGAGCAGGTTGTTTGCGATCCAGGCGTAGGTGTTGGCTGCAAACTTGACGCTGAATTCCCGACCGTCCGACGTCTTCAACTGGAAGGAGTCTTTCTCTTCATCGAACTGGATCACGTAACCGGCGATCAGATCCGAGAATGAAAAATCGATCTTGTCCATTCCTTATCTCCTCAAAATGTCCCGAACGCTGTCTTTTTTACTGGCTCTCAACCAATGTTTCGATGATGGTGCGCGCGAAGAGGTGGCAGTGTCCACCGGTGCGGCCGGTAATGAGATCGCCGTCTATGACGACGTCCTCATCGACATAGATCGCTCCCATATTCTTGGCGTCACCGTAGAGATTGTTGTGGGTCGTAATACGCCGGCCCCGCACCAGCTCCGGTGCGGCCGCAACGATCCACAGCCCGTGGCAGATAATGCCTTTCAGAATACCTGGGTCGGCGAAGGCGCGCTTTAAAAACTGCACGGCCGGCGGTAACACGGACACGTCGGGCGTATAACGGAGCCGGTCCGACACCATGCCCGCTGGGACGATGATGGCGGCATAGGTTTTGAGTTCATCCTCTGGCATGTCCACAAAACTCTCGTGTACGTCGAACGGGTAGTGCTGTTCGTGGCCTTTGAAGGTGAGTGAAGGCTGACCCCACAAGTTTGTCAGAAAGTGTAGGTCCACCTCTTCCTCAGCGAACCGGTGACGATAGTAGAAGATCTCCGGCTCATAGAAGTCGCTTTCCATGAGAATGCCGATTTTCTTGCCCGTTAAGCGCATGTCGTGATTCTCCCTTTATTCAGATGAACGCGTAGGGTTACCAGCCGAACCGCCTGAGGTCTTCTTCGAGTACCTCGACGAGCTTCTCCGCACAGGTGCGTGAGGACGCGGTCGAGCGACTGGTGATGAACGGGTAGTCGACCAAACAGGAGATCTTGCGGCCCACCCCGCTGTGGTAGCCGCCATCTGGCCCGGTTGCGTCCCGGAGGATGTATTCGAGCGGATAGGGTGGGGGACCCATGTTGAAGTCCGTGCCCACAAAGCCGGTACCGTCTTTGTAGTCGTATTCGAGCGGGTGGCCGGTGACGTGTTTGCCCCAGATGATGCTCTTGCGTTCGTACCAGTCACGGGCGAACGCCAAACAGGTCACGCCGTAACACTGGGCGGCGATCGGCTTGTCCAGTTTGTGGAAACCGAGGATGACGTCGTGCAAGCGTTGGTTGTTGACCATGTCTATGATTGGCCCGCTGCCGCCCACGATCAGCAGGGCGTCGTACGTTGCCAACGAGGCTTGTGCCTCATCGACGGCATCGTTGTAGACTTCGAGCTCGCGAAGATAGTTCTCAGCGCTGAAGTAAGGTCGTTCAGGGAACCAAGCGGACAAGTCGAGTGGGTTGTCCAAGCGCGGGGAGATGTTGATTTCACGTGTCTTTGCCGCGTAGTATTCGTCGGTGACGAGGCGGTTCAGAGGCGGGTCGAGAAAGGTCTCATCCATGCTGGGTGGGAGAGCCGGAGGGCGCTTACCGGTGGGCGTCATCAGCACGGTTTCGTAGCCCTTATCGTCGAAGATATCGAGTGGACCGATCAGCTCCTCACCCCAAAAGCCCCACTCGGACAGCACGGTCAGGATCCTTTTCAATCTGTCACTCCTCCCTTTGATGAAACCGTACGTATTTGATTGAACGAGTAGAAAATTGATGAGCGAGCTTAGACCGTATCACTCTATTTATGCCACAGGGCAGAAGATATCATCGGTAAATTTCTGACGTGTGTTGTAGGAGTATTGAGGATGAATCACACGGTGCCGAACCTAGGTTACGCAGATTTTGGCTATGTCCGGATGTACGTTCGGGTTCGTCTGGTTACGGACGATATGTGGGTGTACCCTTGTACTATGAGGTCCTTTCGTTTGGCCCGGCGTAGCAGGGTCAAACAACAGAAAGCGTGGCATATTAAGAGAAACGATGATGTGGAAACGGGTCGATCAGCAGGATGTCATATAAGAGCACCCTTTCCAAGCGGCGGCAAAACTTTAGGAAGGGGCAGGTGGTGCGACCGAACGGCAAGCGAGATGCGCTAGCTCAAGGCTTCTGGTGAAAGCGGTCGTCCTCTTCCCAGGCGACCGTCTCGGGGTCATCCACCACTGGAATGTCGAGGTTCACCACGATCGGCTCCTGTCCGCTCCGGACGAGTACACACTCCAGCACCTCGTCGGGGCTGGCGTTGATCTCCTGGTGGGGAACATAGGGGGGGACGAAGATAAAGTCGCCGGGACCGGCCTCGGCCGTGAACTCGAGCTGCTCCCCCCAACGCATCCGGGCGCGCCCCTTGACGACGTAGATGATGCTCTCTAGCTCGCCGTGATGGTGGGCACCGGTCTTCACATCGGGTTTGATGCTGACGGTGCCGGCCCAGAGCTTCTCGGCCCCGGCCCTGGCGTGGGTGATGGCCGCGGCCCGGGTCATGCCCATGGTCTGTGGGGTGTTTAGGTCCAACTGGTCTCCCCGGACGATGCGAACCCCTTGCGTTCTCCAGTCAGGTGTGACTCGTTCCATCGCGGCTCCTCCCTTGCCTACCACCTTATTTCAACTGTATGAGATTTCAACTGTATGAGCTTTTCCTGTGAAGACCAAACGGATCGAGGGGTATTGGGTGATGATTGAACAACTACCGGCTTTCTGCCGGTAGTTGTTCAATTGCTCAGAATTGCCTGCAGCCGCGCGACGATAACAGGGGTTTCTTCGGGACGAAGCGTGGTGGTGTCGACTAAGAGCACACCGCTGTAGACGTCACTGGGGTCGAAGGCGATGCCCGGTTCCCCGTCGAGTAATTGCTGGTAGATCCTCCGCGCGGTAGCGGTGTCGGGGAAGGTCAACTTCACGCGCGGGTAGCCGCCGCTGTCGACGAGCTGTCCGGAGATGCCGGGTCGGTCTTCTACAACGCGTAATACGGCCTGTGCGATCTCTCGGCGATCACCGAGCTCCTCGCGCCAGGCGCCGCTGGCGAAGCGCTCGAGCGCCACCAGCAAGGCGATGATGTTCTCCCGGCTGACCTTGAAGCCGCGGCCGATCCCGTGGTGCGGCAGCGCTTTGAAGGCTGCCCGGGGCAAGAGATCCTCGGGCGGGTCCCAGAGATCGAGATCCATATCCATGTCGAGGTGGTTCAGGAGCACGGCTTGGATGAGGTGTTTTTTGCCGCAGAGGATGCCCGTGCTCTGTGGTCCGCCGATCGCCTTGCCGCCGCTGAAAGCGACCAGATCGGCGCCGGCCTCGATGAAATAGCGGAGATTCTCCTCGGGCGGGAGCCTCCCGGCGGCGTCGACCAGGACCGGGATGCCGCAAGCGTGGGCTGTTTCGATCAGCGGTTCGAGCGCCGGTTCGTTTCGTAAGTTGGCCACGTAGGCCAGCGCCACGGTGCGCTCGTTCACCGCAGCCTCGATCTCCCAGGGCTCGAGCAGGCGGACGCCGCTCCCGGCGGTGCGGTCGTCCATGCCGATCTCGACGAGGCGGGCGCCCGCAGCGCGCCAGCCGTGGTCGTAAGAGTTCCGGTGCGAGCGGAAGATGAGGATTTCGTTGGGGAGGTCGCCGGTGTTGGGGAGCTGGTCGATCTTGGCGGGGTCGAGACCCGTGATGCAGGCCGCGGCGCCGAGCGTGAGCGCGGCCGCAGCGCCGCTGGTGACGTAGCCGGCTTCGGCGCCGGTGACGCGGGCGATGACTCGGCTCGCCGCCGCCTGGAGAGCGGCCATGTCGACGGCTTCCTGGGCGGCTTCAGCCATGGCCTCGAGGACTTCAGGGGGCATGTGGGCTCCACCGAGGCGGGTCTTGGTGCCGGCGGCGTTGATGAGGGGTCTGACTCCGAAGCGCTGGTAGATGGACACGGCTTTTCCTCCTGCGGTCATTCTAGCCCGTTGAGGCCAATACGGATGGCGGTATCTCCGTTCTGAAGCCTTGTTCTGATGCTTGCGATGCGTCGATGGAGAGAAGTGAGCCCGAACCGAATAGGCCAAAGTACAATACGGACTAGAACCGAATAGACTGCGCATGGACCGCCGCCAAATCGCCAGGTCTTACGCCAGGAGGCTCATAGGGGTTGTGCTCGAGGAGCGCGCACATGTTCACCCGTTGGAGGTTCGATCATGAAGGTTCCACCCACTGCCCACGCGACGACGCTTTCGCTCACCGGCGTCTTCAACACGGATAGGAGCGAGCTGACGGGAGGTCTGCGCCCTGTGGCGGATGCGACTACCACCTTCGGGAGCCAAACTTTTCGAGGGCTTCCATTCGAACTGGGCGTGCCCGGGAAGCCGAACGTCATCTTGCTGGACGATACGGAGGTCGGCATCGAACTCGGCGGTATCAAGGCCAACTACCTCCTCTTCGTGCACGCGGTCGAGGACCGCGCCAGCAACTACCTCGAGGAGCTGGCGGATCACGCAATTGATGGCAACGAACTGGGGCAACGCGTTTCGGAGTACCGACTCGAGTACGCCGATGGCAGCTCGGTCAGCAAGCCGATCTTGCGGCGTTTCGCTATCCAGCAGAGCCGGATCGGGTGGGGCGCGAGCCCGTTTGCTGCCGTGCCCGCCGCGACCCCAGCGGTCTTCCCCTCATTTAGCGAATTGCAGGAGCTCGGGCGTCTATCGCAAGGGAGTTACGGCAGGGGGGAGACCCGCACCGAGTCGGGCCGGGAACGCTCGAGCGAAATCTTATGGCTCTACGCCCTGCCCAACCCTCGGCCAGACCAACCCATCCGCCGCATCGTCTGCGCTCCCGGCCAGGAGCGTTCTCTTATCTACGCGGTCTCTTGGACGAGCCTCGACTCTCATCCCTTGCGTCCCGGAACCCGCGAGAAGCTTCGACTCGAGCTACCGGACGGTGCTGCGCTCAACTATCTAGGGGAGCTCGAGGAGATCGGCATCGATCTCGGCGAGGTCATCTCGGCCCGAGCCGCTCTACGATACGACCCTGGAAGCTGGCAGGGGACAGCGCCAAACGTCCAACCGCTGCGCGAAGACCGTGCCGTGATCGTTGAGTACGCTGCTCACCCCCAGGCGAAGCTATATGTCGGGACCAACCCAGGCGCGTTCGAGGTGTTCGACCTGTCGCAACTGGCTGCAGAGCCCGTGGGTAAGGGAGGAGATCGGGTGGAGCGTATCGCGCCGGCCACGCGGCCGGTTCGCCTGCGGATCGTCGAAAAGGGATCGGGGCGGCCCGTGGCGGTCCGGCTCCACCTCCACGGTCAAGCCGGTGAGTACCTCCCCCCCAAGGGGAATCACCGGCAGGTGAATCCCTACTGGTTCGAGGACAACTACGGGGAGTTTGTCAACGGCCGCAACCAATACGCCTACGTCCCAGGCGAGTGCGTCGCCGACCTACCGCTCGGTGAGGTGTTCATCGAGGTCACCCGCGGTTACGAGATCAAACCCTTGCGTACCAGTTTCACCGTCACTCCGGAGATGAGCGAGCAGACCTTCGAGCTCGAGCGTGTTTTAAACTGGCGTGAAAAAGGCTGGGTCAGCGCCGACACGCACGTGCACTTTCTGAGCCCCCAGACCGCCCACCTCGAAGGGCAGGCCGAAGGCGTGAACGTCGTCAACTTGCTCGCCAGCCAGTGGGGCGAGATGTTCAGCAACGTTAGCGATTTCGACGGCAAGACTACCGTCGGCGCCAAAGAGTTCGGTGGAGATGGCGAGTTTCTGGTGCGCGTGGGCACTGAGAACCGCATGCAGGTTCTCGGACACGTCTCGCTGCTGGGCTATTCCGGTTCTATGATCCACCCCCTTTGCAGCGGCGGTCCTTCGGAGTCGGCGCTGGGCGACCCGCTGGAAGTCACCATGGCCGAGTGGGCCAGGCGCTGCATCGATCAGGGTGGCCTGGTAGTGATGCCGCACGCGCCCAACCCGCAGTGCGAGCGGGCCGCAGACATCGTCCTCGGTGTTATCAACGCGGTAGAGATGATGACCTTCAACCCTTTCGATGCTCAGATCAATCCCTACGGCTTGGCCGACTGGTACCGCTACCTGAACCTCGGCTACCAGCTCCCGGTGGTGGGTGGCTCGGACAAGATGTCGGCCTCGTCCCTCTTAGGAGGCATCAGGACCTACGCCCACCTTGGCGAGGCAGCGTTCAGCTATGAGAACTGGATGGCCGCCGTTCGCAGCGGCAATACCTTTGTCACGGTCGGGCCGCTGGCTGAGCTGACGGTAGAGGGGCATTCACCCGGGGACCGGTTTGAACTCCCTTCGACCGGCGGTCCCGTCGACGTCTCTTGGCGGGTGGAATCCGTCAGCCTGCCGATCGACCAGGTGGAGGTCGTCCAAGGCGGTCTGGTCGTCGAGCAGGTCAACGTGGACAAGAAACTGAGCGCTGCAGGTAGCGTCGAGCTGAAGATCACCGATTCCAGTTGGATTGCCCTGCGGGTGCGCGGTAGCTACCGGGGAACGCACGGTGAGATCGCGGCCCATACAAGCGCTGTCCAGGTTTTGGTGGCGGAAAAGCCGCTCTTCTCGCCGCGCGATGCCGGTCTGGTGTTGGACCAGATCGAAGGGGCCATCGCCTACGTCGACACCATCGCTCCGCGGCCCGAAGCAGAGCGATACAAACAGCTCCGCGCCACCCTCGAGTCGGCCTACAACCGGCTTCATCAGCGGATGCACCGGCGCGGCATCTACCACGAGCACGTGCCGCTGCACGATCATCACCACGAGCACTGAGGAGAGCACCATGGCGAGAAGAAAGCAGTCTCGAGGAACTTGCGTCTTTTGCGGTAAAGAGATGGCGAAAAGTGGTGTGTTGAGGCATCTTTCTAGCTGTCCGGAGCGCCAACGGATGATCGATGCAGCCGATCAGAAACAGGGTAAGGCGCAGCCCATCTTTCAACTGCAGGTTCGCGATGCCGACCTCCCCGATTTTTGGTTGCATCTCGAAATGAAGGGCTCAGCCACGCTGGCGGATTTAGACGCCTACTTGCGTGCCATCTGGCTCGAGTGTTGTGGCCACCTCAGCCGCTTTTCGATAGGTGGCTGGAGTGGGGAGGAGATCTCGAAGGAGACGAGGGTGGAAGAAGTTTTCGACCTAGATGTCGAGCTCACCCACATCTATGACTTCGGAACCTCCTCGGAAACGTTGATCAGAGCTGTAGGGGAGCGTGAGGGAATGCCGCTGACGAAACCCCCCATCTTCTTGATGGCTCGCAATCACCGGCCGGAGGTGCCCTGCATGAAGTGCGACCAACCGGCTACGTGGTTGTGCCTGGAATGCGTCTATGAGTACGAACGTGACGGGACGCTCTGTGACCGGCATGCCAAACGCCACCCGCACGACGATTACGGTGGGCTTTTCCCGCTCGTGAACTCGCCGCGAGTGGGCATGTGCGGCTACGAGGGGCCTGCGGATCCCCCTTATTAGGATCTGCGCGGGCCTTGTCGTTAGGCCGAAGCTGCGGCGACGCTGCTGAATGGGTGCGGTCGTTCGACCGGACCCGAAGCCGTTACCAGGTAACCGAAGAGCTGTCTCGAGTCTTGGCGCTACCCTACTTCGTGCAGCTCGGTGGGCACGTTGCCGAGGACTTGCCGAACCTCATCGGGCAAGCTCAAAGACAGCACGCTGGGGTACTCATCGAGTCTACCGAACACCTGTCCTTTGACGAACTGTTGGCTTCGGTCATTGCAGACCGTGTCGCTCACCTCGTGGCTTGATCGAGAACAGCGGCCGCTGTGTTAGGATTGTCGAAACCAGCTACATGACTCCTGTCTCCTAATAACATCGTCGATACAGTTATGGTTTTGAATCCAATGCTTTGTGTTGGGGGGTGATTGTACGAGACATGAAGATCGGTGGATCGGCTGGTGACTGATTTTTTCCTACCTCGACTTGTATGGCCAGGCGAACTTGAAAGTATGTTCCAAGGAGGAGATGGGGAGTGTCATGCGTTTCAGAGCCGTAGCCTTCATGATTTTGGCGGCCATCCTTTTTCAGACGTCAGGCTTGGCTCAAGACCTGCCGAGTTTTGAGGACTTGCGAGCTGCACTTAGCACTGTAGTGGCAGAAGAAAACGGCGGTTTTGGCTTATACATGTGGGCTACGGTAATCGATCGGGACGGCGTGGTCACGGCGGTGGCGTTCTCGGGTGAACACCGGGGTGATCAGTGGCCGGGTAGCCGCGTGATCTCGGCCCAGAAAGCGAACACAGCCAACGCCTTTAGCTTGCCGGGCCTGGCCTTGTCGACGGCCAACCTTTTTACGGCCGTCCAGCCAGGAGGAAGCCTCTTTGGCCTGCAGCACAGCAATCCAGTCGACACCGAGGTCGCCTACCGCGGGCCATCACACAACATCGGTATCGTCAACGATCCGATGGTCGGTGGCAAGATCGGTGGCGTCAACGTGTTTGGAGGAGGTCTCGCCCTCTATGCTACGGACGGTACGCTCGTCGGGGCGATCGGGGTGAGCGGGGACAGCTCTTGTGCGGATCACAACATCGCCTGGAAGGTTCGCAGTGCACTCGATCTCGATAACGTTCCTGGTGGCGTCAGCCCAACAGGCGATGACAATATCGTCTACGACATTACCGACGGTGTCAGCGCGTCTGGGTGGGGGCATCCCGAGTGTGCCACGGGTGCGACAGAGATTGCGAACAATCTGCCCACCACGCACCCGTGATTTTGATGCTCCCTGGCTCAGCTGCGAATGCAGTGTAGAAGTTGCCGGAGTTTTTGTTCCGGCAGGGTGTTGAGTCGGATGTTCTCCACGCAATTCCTTCATACAGGGTGTAGCGCCAGCCTTGCAAGATGGGTTGTGTGCCATCCGAGTTCGTACTCCGTCCTCGAGCAGCCGCTGTCTTATGCCCCGGTCATAGCTGAAGTGCCCTCCGTAGCACGATCATCAAGACGATAACTAAAGCCGTCTTGGTGTATCGCTAGGCGGTTTGGAGTGGGGGATGCCTGCGGGCGTGATGAACCCCGTTTTTGGTGCAGGCATGGTTTCAATGTTGAGCCTAGGAGTGATAGCATCCATCAAAAGGTCGACCGTCAGCGAGTAGATTCGCTCTTTATTGATTACGTTGTGTGATCTACTCTAAAGGTCGATTGAGGAGGACATATGAGCGTTTCAGGATACCCAAGTTTCGACGAGTTGCGCGCTGCTTTAAGAGCTGTGGTGGCTGAAGAAAACGGCGGTTTCGGCTTACACATGTGGGCCACGGTGGTCGATCGGGATGGTGTCGTCGTGGCCGTGGCGTTCTCGGGTGAAAATCGGGGCGACCAGTGGCCGGGAAGCCGGGTGGTCTCGGCCCAGAAAGCGAACACGGCCAACGCCTTCAGCCTGCCAGGCCTGGCCCTGTCGACAGCCAACCTGTTTACGGCCGTCCAGCCGGGAGGGAGCCTCTACGGCCTCCAGCACAGCAATCCGGTCAATACCGAGGTCGCCTACCGCGGGCCTTCTGACCACATCGGTACCGTCAACGACCCGATGGCCGGTGGCAAGATCGGCGGCGTCAACGTGTTTGGAGGTGGTCTCGCCCTCTACGCAGCGGACGGTACGCTCGTCGGGGCGATCGGGGTGAGTGGGGACAGCTCGTGTGCAGATCATATCATCGCCTGGAAAGTGCGCAGCGCCCTCGGTCTCGACAACCTCCCTGGCGGTGTCAGCCCCACCGGCGATGACAATATCGTCTACGACATCACCGACGGCGTCAGCGCCTCGGGCTGGGGACACCCTGCGTGTGCCGACGGTGCTACCGAGATCGCCACCAACCTGCCCAGCACCCATCCGGTCACGCGTCGGAACTCCGGTAACTAAAGCGGAGTCTCACTACCCGAGGGAGATTTTGTGGATAAGACTTCCTGTTCACTGATCGGGATATCCGAGTATCGCTCCTCTGGGTCTTTGTGCTGGCTTTAGCTGGGTCTAGCCGGTCCGAAGTGCCCATCGGCCAGCGGCAATCATACGTATGAGTCTGATCGACAAAACGCATCCACTTTCCCGCTACCACCGCGACGACCTCAACCGGGGTGGCCGGAGCGATAGCGAGCTCGCCCGTCAGTGGGGCTTGCTGGAGGTCATAAGCGAGCTTCCGGCTGGGGGCGTGATCGCCGGTTCCTACCAGACGGTGCGGCTCCGCTACCGTGTGGGCAGCCTCGGCCTCGATGAGGACGGCGGTCTCGCGTTGTCGTTTCGGTTCGTGAGCGACGTGAGTCCCTTGCAGACGACCGACCCGCAGGCGGACAACTACGTGAGTGCAAGCACGTCTGGGTCTGCCGACATCGAACTACGCTTTGAGCGCAAGGGGAGCCGTCGGCCGTTCCAGCGAACCTTGCGGGTGAACGTCAGAAACGCGGGGTTCACCGAAGGCGATGAGATCACGCTGGTGCTCGGAGATACAGCGGCCGGCAGCCGCGGCTGGCGGCAGCAGACCTTCGTGGAGACGCCCTTTCCCATCCGGGTGGCGGTCGATCCATTTGGGACGCATCTTTATCAGGGGTTACCGCGGGATCTCGGCTGGAACATCGTGGCCGGACCCGTCGCCCGGTACGTTCTGAACGTACCGTCGCACGCAGTGGTGGGGGAGACCGTTACGCTGAGGCTCAAAGCCGAGGACGCCTGGGGAAATCCCTTGCGCGACACTTCAGACGGCGTGCCGGGACTTACGCTCATCAAAGATGGCACGCGCCGTCCGCTCGAGGCCCCGGGCCGACACGACCGCGGTGTCTGGTCCTACCGGCTCGACTTCGATGAGCCGGGCAGTTATTTTTTTGAGGCCACCGGTGAGACCCCTTCGATGAGCAATGGCGTGCGGGTCGTCGCCACGGCTGCCGAGCTCCCCGAGTTCGGTTTCCACTGGTGCGATCTGCACGGTCAGAGTGGTGAGACGGTCGGTGCCGGTACCATCCAAGACTACTTCTCCTTCGGTCGCCACTTCGGTTTTTTGGACGGCAGCGTTCACCAGGGCAACGACTTCCAGATCACCCTGCCGCTATGGGAAGAGATCAAGCAGGCGTCGAACGAAGCCTACCAGCCTGGCGTGTTTGTCACCTTTCCCGGTTATGAGTGGTCGGGGACCACCGCCATGGGTGGGGATCACAACGTGATCTACTTCGAAGACGATCCACCCATCTACCGCAGTAGCGGCTGGTTGGACAGCCACCCCTTCGAGGAGACCGCCCCGCTCACAGAACTCTACCGGGTGCTTAAGAGCCATAACGCCATGACGATCGCGCATATCGGTGGTCGCCCGGCCGCGCTGACCGAGTCCGATCCCGAGGTGGAACCTCTGGTGGAGATCCACAGTGCCTGGGGCACCTTCGAATGGGTCTACCAGGAGGTGTTTAAACGGGGGTTCAAGATCGGTTTCGTCTGCGGTAGCGATGGTCACAAGGGCAGGCCCGGGGCATCTTACCCGGGTGCGGGAGTGTTCGGCACCCTCGGCGGACTGACCTGCGTCCTCTCGAAAACCCGGGACCGGGATGGCTTCTGGGAGGCCTTGAGACGGCGTCGTACTTACGGGACCACCGGCCAGCGCATCGTGGTCGAGACGGAGTTGAACGGGTGCCCGCCGGGAGCCGAGGTCAGAGCAGCACAAGCCAGGATCGGGGTTCGGGTGGTCGGCACCTCTCCGCTGGTGGCCGTCGAGCTCTTACGGGGGACCGAGGTGATCCGTGGGGTCTATCCGGGAGCAGAGAGTTCCCCCGATACGCTTTTACTGCGCTTCGGCGGCGCCAGAGTGAAGGGCCGGGCTCGGATGGTGCCTTGGGAGGGGCGCATAACCGTTTCTGGTACCGTCATCGCAGATGCTGCGATGCATGGGATCTATAGCCCCATGTACGGAATCACCGGCCAGAATGAGCGTGATCTAGGCTTTTCCTGCGTGACCACCGGCAATCTGGTCAACCTCGAGCTCGCCTTTCGAGATGGCCTGTTTGGGCGTCTGGAGTTCGTCAGCAACGTTACTGACCTCGAGTTCGAGCTCGACTCGCTCGGCCGACAGCCCACCACGTTGTTCGAAGCCCCCCTGGACCAGCGGGTCGAGGCGCTGGTGCTTGAGCGTAAGGGCTTGCCACTCGAGCTCGAGACGGCCTTTGAGCTCGAGATCGACCACATCGAAGAGATGCCCTACTTCTTGAGGGTCACGCAACTCGATGAAGGGAGGGCTTGGACGAGCCCGTTCTACGTCGCCAGGCCCTGACCCAAGCCTCCTCACGAATCTGGTTGCGGTACGCTTGGACTACGCGTTCGGCAAGCCGGCGACGCCACACCCCCTTAGGAGGCGCCACCCCATGTCACACCCGCGAGAAGAGACGAGTTCCGTTCTAAAGGCCGATCTCGATCACGTCTGGCACCCACTGACACAGCACAAGAAGCTGGCCGATCGCCCGCCCAAAATGATGGTACGGGGTGAGGGAGCGACCATCACCGATGCGAAAGGAAACGACTATCTCGACGGTATGGCGGGCCTCTGGTGCGTCAACGTCGGTTACGGCCGCAGCGAGATCGCTGAAGCGGTCTACCAGCAACTGCTCGAGCTGCCCTACTACCCACACACACAGGCCAACCCACCTGCGTCACGGTTGGCGGAACGCCTCTCCGAACTCACCGGCGGTGAGCCCAGCCGTAGTTATTTCGTCAATAGCGGTACCGAAGCGAACGAGGCGGCCTTCAAACTGGCCCGGCAATACCAGCGTCAGGTGCATCCGACCGAACCACGGCATAAAGTGGTGAGCCGCTACCTCTCCTATCACGGCACCAGCCTGTCGACCTTGGCAGCTGGTGCTTTCCCCGAGCGGAAGAGCAAGTTCGAACCGCTGCCCGGCGATGTTGTGCACGTGCCGCCGGTCTACTGCTACCGTTGTCCGTTCGGCCTGTCCTATCCCTCGTGTGACCTGGCCTGTGCCAAACAAGTGGAGTACGCCATCCAGGCTGAAGGGCCGGAGACGGTCGGTGCCGTGGTGGTCGAACCTGTGTCGAGTGCGGTGGGGGTGCTGGTGCCACCACCCGAATACTTGTCCGAGGTAGCGGCGGCGTGTGAGCGGCACGGTGTGCTCTTGATCGTCGACGAGGTCATCAACGGCTTCGGTCGCACCGGCGCGTGGTTCGCCCACCAGCATTTCGGCGTGACGCCCGACCTGCTCTGTATCGCCAAGGGGCTTACCAGCGGCTACCAGCCACTCGGTGCGGTGATGGCCACCACAGGAGTGTTCGACGCCTTTTTAGGGGAACCCGGGGAGCATAAGGAGGCGTTGCAGGTCAACACCTGGGGTGGGCACGCCGCCGCCTGTGCCGGGGCGCTGGCCAATCTGGAGATCATGACGGCGGAGGAGCTGCCGAAGCGCGCCGCCTATACCGGCACCTACCTACTCGAGCAACTGCGCGAATTGCTGGAGCTGCCGATCGTCGGAGACGTAAGGGGTCTCGGCTTGCTCCTGGCCGTCGAGCTGGTGGAAGAAAAAGAGGCTCGGACCCCGCTGAGTGGAGCGCGAGTGGCCGCGGTGGTCGGTGCTTGTTCGGAAGGCGGCGTGATCGTCGGCCGCTCTACCGGCACGGGGGCGGGCCTGGGCAACTGCATCGTGTTGGCGCCGCCGCTGGTCCTTTCTGAAGCTGAAGCCGACCGCATCGTCGAGGTGCTCACGAATGCGCTTAAAGTTATGAGTGATGAGTAAACAGTGATGAGTAATGAGTAGGGCAACGATACAAGGTAATGGGAAATGGGTGATGGGGAATGGGTAAAAGACCAGCGAACGGCTCGGTTCAGGCGCGTGTGTTCGCAGCACCCATCCCTCATTACTCATCACCCATCACCTCTTTTTTCAGACAAAGCCGCAAGAGCAGACGGGCTCCGTCTCGAACTTCGCAGCACCCATCACTCATTACTCATCACCCATCACCCTTCTCTCAGACGAGACAGTAAGAGTAGACTCCTACGGCAGTAGCGCTTTGGGCAGCTTGCACACCATGGTGTAGGCCGGATCGTAGATGTTGCCGAGGTCGTAACGGACGCACTGACTCATGAGCACGTTGGCGCTTACGGGATCGAGCCGGTAATCCTGCTCGAGCCAGCGCAGCATCTCGGTGGTGGCGTGTTGCACCGCTTGGTCTAGGGGGCGAGCGTTGCCGACCGTAAAGATGCTCGTCTCGTTTTCGCCGCGCGGCCAGTGGCTCGGTTTGTTCTTGATAAGTGAGACGGTAAACGTGACGTCGAACGAGATCTCGATGCCCGATCCGACGATCTCCCCATCTCCTTGCAAGGCGTGGCCGTCGCCGACGAAAAAGAGAGCACCCGGTTCGAACACGGGGAGGTAGACGGTCGTCCCGCTGATGAAGCCGCGGTAGTCCATGTTGCCGCCGTGCTGGCCGGAGGTGGCCGTGGAGATCGCTTGCGTACGGGGAGGAGCCACTCCGAAACAGCCGAGCATCGGTTCGAGCGGCAGGCATAGGTTGCCCAGTTTGCTCTCGGGTCTTGTGAGCGTGGCGGTTCCTGCCGCCACGTCGACATACCACTCGGTACGGCCTGTCTGTCCTTCTTCGGGCCAGGGTAATCGCGGGATGAACTCGGGTTCGACCACGTTGGGGGCGATCATCTGGTCGGAGTAGCCGAAGGTGCGGTTGGGGGTGAGCCGGTCGAGCCGGACTTTGAGCATGTCGCCCGGCTCGGCCCCCGTGATGAAGAAGGGACCGGTCTGGGGATTACCTCTTGGCGCTACCTGTTCCCGGGCAGCGTCGTGGCCGCTGGCGTCTACGGTGGTGGTGATCACGGTGTCTCCGTCGGCGATCTCTAGCACGGGTTCGTGCGGGCCTAGGGTGATGTGGTAGTGACGGGGCGTAAAACGGTGGGTGGCCATGGTGTCCTCCTGGTTTGTCCATAGAGTAATGAGGGTAGAGCGTGGGATCAAGTTCGGTTGGGCGTGCAAGAGGTATGATTCGGTGTTTCAGCCTTGCGAAAGAGAGGGGCTCGTTATGAAGATCACGGGTATCGAGACCATTGCTGTTCGCGTCGGTGTCGACCGACGGGTGACGGTAAAAGAGACCAAGGGGTTTCGCTTCACCTCCCATCTGGTCGTGGTGGTCGTCAAGACGGACGAAGGTCTTTACGGTGTCGGTGAGGCGAACGGTTCGGCTGATTGGAGCGGTGAGACGCATGTGGGTGCCAAGCAGTTGATCGATCACCACATGACGCCTCTCTTGGTCGGAGAGGATCCCCGTGAGATCCGCCGCTGCATGAAGAAGCTCGAGCGAATTCATGCCAACCCCTTTGCCAAGGCCGCAGTCGAAATGGCTCTGTTCGACGTGCTCGGCAAGTCGCTCGGTGCCCCGCTATTCCGCCTGCTCGGCGGGACGGTTCGCTCGACCACCATCCCGCTGCGGTTTCCCCTCATGCCGGTCGACCCCATCGAGGCCGGTAGCGTGGCGGCCCAAGTAGTCGCCGAAGGCTGCCGCACCGTCAAAGTCAAGGTCGGCCGCGATGAGCTCGCGGCGGATATCGAGCGCGTCGGGGCGGTTCGAGAGGCCATCGGTTCTGACGTGCGCCTTACGGTCGATGCCAACGGCGGTTGGACGGTGAACGACGCCATCCGTATCGCGCCGGCGCTCGAGGAGTTGGGGGTCGCCTTTATGGAGCAACCCGTACACCGCTTGGATCTCGACGGTTTGGCCCGCGTCCGTGCGAACGTTCGCTTGCCCGTGATGGCCGATGAAGCGATCTTCACGGTCCAGGATGCGCTCGCTTGTATCGAGAAGGGTGCAGCCGACATCATCAGCGTCTACCCGGGTAAGAACGGCGGCATTCACCAGGTGGTGGCGATCGCCGCCCTGGCCGAAGCGGCGGGAGTTCACTGCGCCATCGGCAGCAACCTCGAGTGGGATATCGCTTCGGCTGCCATGGCCCATGTGGCGGTGGCGCTCCCCAACATCCACGTCGAGCGCTACGCCGCCGATGTGATGGGACCGAACTTCCACACCGAACGGGCGATCCTCGAGCCGCTCGAGAGCGAAGTCGGCTGGATCAAGGTACCCGAGGGCCCCGGCCTCGGCGTAGAACCGGATCTGGAGGCGCTGGAGGGGTTGCGAGCCTAAAAGCGAGTTTTCGCAATTCGGTCCAAAACCTATTTGGTGATGGGTGATGAGTAATGGGTGATGGGTGCTGCGAAAGGCAACGGCTGAGTCCGTGTTTTCTGTTGTCCAGAATCCATTTGGTGATGGGTGATGAGTAATGGGTGATGGGTGCTGCGAAAGGCACGGGTGCAGCCTATCCTTGGTGGTTCAACCACGCATTCCCCATTCCCCATGACCCATTACCCTCCTGCTACTCATAACTCATTACTGTTCACTCATCACTTCCCTACGCCGAGACCCTGTTGCTTCAAAAAGCGCGTGTTCCTTAGGACGTGGGCGCGCATACTCGCGTCCGCCCCCTCGGGATCTCCGGCTTTAATAGCCTCGAAGATCGCTTTGTGCTCTTGGAGACCCTGCACCATCTGAGATTCGTCGGAAAGCGCTTGGGGACGTGTGATGTCGTCGTACTGGCGCACGATGCCGGTCATCTGTTGGAGCGAGTGGTTGCCGCTGATCTGGTGGATGATCTCGTGGAAGTTCGTGTTGGCCTCGATCGCTCGACCGATGTCTCGATCCGCTGTGCACCGTTCCATCTTTTCGATCTGCCCCTGAAGTGTGGTGATCTCTTCATCGGTCGCTTTCATGGCGGCGAGATACGCTGCGGTCCCTTCGAGAGCAGCCCGGATGAGCCCTACTTCGGTCAGGATGGCGGAGATGTTTTCCGCGACGAAACTCCCACGCATGGGCAGGCTGGTGACCAATCCTTCCATTCCCAGGCGTTGCAGCGCCGCTTTGATCGGGGTGGTGCTGACACCCATGAGGGTGGCGAGTTCTCGTTCTTTGAGCTGTTCACCCGGGCTGAAAACACCCTCAAGGATCGCTTTTCGCAATTTCTCGCAGGTTACATCGGCGATCGACTTATAGTTGGTTTTCAGGCTTTCCAGTTCTCGGTTTTTCGAAGGTCGGTTCATCGGCATATTCCTCAATATGTATGGGCAACGTTGGAGTATAGCACGTCGAATCTGATACATCCAATTTTAGATGGAGTCGCTGGCTGCGAACTTACCGGACCGGCTTCAGTTGCTCAGCTGCCGATGAAAACTCGATAGCGCCTGCGCGACCTCGCGCACGATCAGATCCAAGAGCTCTTTCCCGCGTTCGGCAGAGGCCTGTGCCGCGTCATCACTGTAGCCACCCGAGTCCCGCCAGCTGCCGTGCCGTTGAATGAGAGGGGAACCGGCGGGGTTGGCATTTGACAGCTCCGCTTGCTGCCGCAGTGGTAAGGGCAAGAGGTCGCGCCGTACCAAATCCGGTCTTACGGCCAGCATCAGCGACGTTTCAAAGCCTCCGGCGTGGCCTGGTACCCTACCGAGCTCGAGCGCCCGACCTTCGGTCATCAGCGCCTGCCAGGCGAGCATCCAGTACGAAGCGGCACCGGCGAGGACATCGTGCCGTAAGACGAGTTCCCGGACTGCCAGTCGCACCAACTCTTCGTTGCCTCCATGGCTATTGAGGAGATAGATGCGGCGGAATCCGCTCTTGACGAGCGACTCGGTCAGGTCGATGAGCACCTTGAGGAGCGTGTCTTGAGAGAGCGAAAGCGCTCCGGGGTAATCGAGGTGGTGGTGTGAGGCGCCACAACTTACGACCGGGCAGACCAGAACCGGAACCTCATCGCTGATCGCCTCTGCCGCAGCCGTGGCGATGGTTTCACCGAGCAGGCTGTCGACCCAAACCGGCAGATGGGGCCCGTGCTGTTCGATGGCTGCCACCGGAAGCACCACCGTGGCATGGGGCGCAAGCTCTCCGATCTCTTCGCGGCTCAGGGATTGGTAGCTGGTGTTGGCCATCGAGTCCGTCCCTTCCCAGGCCCATTCCCTTTTAGAGCGAGCCTCGTGAAAACCCTTTTGGTAATGGGTAATGAGTAATGAGTGATGGGTGCTGCGAAAGGTTGTGGTCGAGCCAGTCTGCTCTGATGGTGGCGTCTGCAAAAAAGGTGATGGGTGATGAGTAATGAGTGATGGGTGCTGCGAACACACGCGCCTGAACCGAGCTGTTTACCGGTCTTTTACCCATTCCCCATTCCCCATCGCCCATTCCCCTCTTGCTACTCCACACTCATCAAGGTTTACTGTTTACTCATTAACCTATCGATCTTTTCCATCAAGCCCAGTACGGGAAAAACGCCTTCCAGTTTTCATAAATAATCATGTCTTGTACGTCTTTGGGTACCTGGGGCAGACCGGTCCCCTCGACGACTTTGTTGACATTGCGAAGCCCGTTGATGACGTTGTCGATGGTGCCGGAGGGGAAGTCGGATGCGAGCAGGATCTTGTGTTCCACCCCGTATTCCATAGCCGAAATCATCGATTGCCAGTAGCGCCAGGGGCGGTAGTGCACCGCGCTCAGATCGGTGTAGAGGTTGGGGCATTTGCGGATCAATACGATGGTGTCGATCTCCCAAGGGTGTCCGAGGTGGGCGATGATCATCTTCAGGTCGGGGAAGTCCATGGCGATGTCTTCAAGTTGCAATGGCAGGCTCCATTTGAGTCTCGACTTGGAAGGGAAGGTGGTGCCCTGGTGCCACATGATGGGGAGGCCGAGTTCCTCGGCCTTTTTGAAAAGCGGCCAGTGTTTGCGGTCTTGCGGGTCGAAGTGCTGGTAGACCGGGCCGAGCTTGAGGCCTCGTAGGCCCAAATCGTTGACGCAGTGCTCGAGCTGCTCGACACAATCGGGTTCGGTCGGATCCACGCTGGCCCAACCCTCGAGCTTTTCTGGGTGCTCTTTGACGTAGTCGGCGATCAGTTCGTTGGGGACCCAGATGCCAGAAGCTTTGGCTTGCAGGCCGAACACCACCACCTTGTCAGCGGTTTCGGACGCCTTCCAATGATCTTCCGGCTTGGAATCGTACGAGTGCCGGTCGAGCCTCGCGGCGTAGGCCTCTCCACCTGAGCGTTTGAGCTTGACCAACTTGGATTGCAGCGCTTCGTCGACGTACTGATCGGCCAAGTGATCGGGGTACCACATCACGTGCGTATGACAATCGACAATCATAAGTGGAACCTCCACTCAAAAGAGATGTTTGCTACGAGCCGGGATCGACTGAAGAGAGTATAGCTTTCAGAGCTATGATATTTCAAGTTTTCAATATGATACGATTTCGAGGAGGCCGATCGGTCTAGGACCCGTGCCGGTACTGCCGGACGGGTTGCTCGCGGTAGGCACGAGACAGCTCCTGCAGCCGTTGGACCGCGAGTTCGACATAGCGTCGCCCCTTTTCTGCCGAGGCCACAAAGGGGTCCCCCATCACACCGTATGGCGTCTCTCTTTGGCGTTCGGGGAAGACGGCAAAACCGGAATACTCTGGACTTACCGAAGATACCCAGGTTTCGGCTACCTGTTTCTCTCTATCGACGAGTTCGGGTCTCAGGTACAGCTGAAGCGACGTTTCCCACTCTCCACCGTGGCCGATGCGGCCTTCCTTGTCGCCCCAACTCTTCATCTCCTCGGCGACCAGGTCCCAATGACTGAAGGCGAGCGAGAAGAGGTTATGCTCGGCAAGTTTGACCGAAATGGCCCGGATCGGGTGATGGTTGCCGCCGTGTCCGTTCAACAAGACCAGCCGTTCGAAGCCGTTGCGGTAGATGCTGAGGCAGACATCGCTCACCAGGGCGATGAAGGTTTCGAGTTGCAGGGTGATGGTGCCGACAAACCCCTGGTTGTAGTGGGTGAAACCGAAGGGCACCGGGGGGGCGACCACCAGCGGAAAGTCGTCGGCCGTTCGAGAGGCCTCGAGAGCGATGTGAAGCGGGATACTCAAGTCTACATCGACGGGGCAGTGGGGTCCGTGTTGCTCGATCGAACCGATCGGTAGGACCACTACTGGGCGCTCTTTGAGCACGCGCTCGAACTGCTCTCGGCGCATCTGTGCCCATAGGTATGGTGTTGTCTGTTCCGGCATCTCGTTTCCTCACTCTCCAAAGATGTTGCCTGTACGTTAGTCCAACAGATCCAACTGCTCGTCTGTGAGCTCCTGGCGCCAGCGCTCGTACGCTCGGGCCGTCTGCTCGTTCATGGGGTAGACGTCGAAGACGCTCTCGCCCCCTCGCACCTGCTGGTAGATGAAATGCTCGCGAATCTCTTGTTCGAGCGCATCGTGCGCGACCTCCTCGGCGAGCGAGGCCGGAATGATCACTACCCCCTCGTCATCTCCCACCACGGCGTCGCCCGGCTCGACCAGGACGCCGCCACAGCCGATCGGTAGGTCGTAATCGGCGGGATGGTAGGTGGTCAGATTGGTGTTGGCATTCTGCCCGGCGGCATAGGTAGGGATGTCGAGGGCGCGAATCGAAGGGGTGTCCCTGAAGGCTCCGTCGGTGACGATGCCGGCAGCGCCACGGACCTGTAGTCGTAAGGCGAGGATATTTCCCAGCGATCCGGCCTGAGCCTTTCTCATGCCGTCGATTACCAACACTTCGCCTCTTCTGATGTCCTCGATGACCGCCCGCTGGGCGTTGCTTCGCGAGCCCAGCGTCGCTAGAGTATCGAGATCCTCACGCATGGGGATGTAGCGCAGCGTCCGTGCTGAGCCGACCATACGCCTACCCGGCTTGACCGGCGCCACGCCTTGCATGAAGCGGGTTCGAAACCCTCGTCTGAAGAGCTGGGTGGTGAGCGTGGCTGTACTGACGCGTTTGAGGGCGGATATCGTCTCTTCGTTCGATGACCAGTCTGGTAGTGCCACAGATGGTACTCCTTTCTCGTTCTCGATACCGTGGCCCGGGACGTCGCGGCACCGGTATTCGGTGTTGAAATATGATATATAAAACGATCTTGGGATTGCCAGCCATCTCCGCAGGATTCGATTCGAGAGGCATCGAGCCGCTCCTGGGGTAGATCGCCGAAATTCTGCCGGCCTTACCGAAACCGGGACGGCGATGCCATACAATCGTGTAAATGAAGCGATATGAATCGGAAGCCGTAACCGTCTATATCGGCACCTATACCTCCCAACTCCTGCACGTCGACGGCAAGAGCCGGGGCATCCATACCTGCCGGTTCGACAGCTCGACCGGTGAGTTGATTTCGGTCGAGGTCACGCCGGGGATCGTCAACCCTTCGTACCTCACGCTCGACCCCGAATGCCGTACGCTCTATGCAACCCAAGAGACGGACTATGCTCAGGATCCGGCCCTTTTCGCGTACCGGGTCGATCCCGCCTCCCACGGCTTGCAGTATTTGAACCACCAGCCTGCCCATGGGAGCCTCCCTTGTCACGTGGCGACGGATCAGACCGGGCGCTTCGTGGTGGTGGCCAACTACGGTTCGGGGAGCGTGCCGGTCTATCCGGTGCTCGAGGACGGCAGCCTCGGTCCTGCCAGCCAAATTCTTCAGCACCAGGGCTCTAGCGTCGATCGTGAACGGCAGGAAGGACCACATGCGCACGCGGCCGTGTTCGACCAGGAAAACCGCTATGTGTTTGTTGCGGACTTGGGACTCGACAAGGTCATGGTCTACGCGTTCGATCCGGAGAAGGGCGCGCTGTCCCCGCACGATCCCCCCTCGGCGCCGCTCCACCCCGGCGCAGGCCCCCGGCACCTGGCCTTTCATCCGAGCGGGAGGTTCTGTTTTGTGATCAACGAGCTCGATACCACTCTCACGCTCTTCGCCTACGACCGTGGAGTGTTCACGTCTCTACAGACGCTTTCGACCCTGCCGCCGGGCTCATACCCGGGATCTTCCTGTGCCGCGATCCGCGTAAGCCCATCCGGCCGCTTCGTGTACGGGTCGAACCGCGGCCACGATAGCGTCGCCATCTTCTCTTTCGACGAGGCCACAGCCTCTTTAGCCCCGGTCGGTCACGAGCCCACCCTGGGGCAGACCCCGCGTGACTTCGCCATCGACCCTACCGGCACGTTTCTGCTGGCTGCCAACCAGGATTCGGACACGGTCGTGACCTTCCGTATCGATGAGAACACGGGACGGCTGCAGCCTACCGGTCATGTGGCCGAGGTGCCGAGCCCGGTCTGCCTTACCTTTTTCCCGTAACCGGGTTGGGATGTAGAGCCGGTGATCCTCGAGGGCGAAACGCGTCTTGAGCACCTCGTGGAGATGCTGCGAGGCCGGCGACTCCTCGTCTTGAGTGGTGCGGGGATCAGTACCGAGTCCGGCATTCCCGACTACCGGAGTCCGGAGCGTTCGCAGCGGTCGCGCCGGCCCATGCGTTACCAACAGTTCGTCCGGAGCCCGGAAGCGAGGCGGCGTTACTGGGTACGCAGCCTGGTCGGTTGGCCGCGCATCGACCAGGCGGAGCCCAACCTCGGACACCGCGCGCTCGTGCACATGCAGGTGAAGGTAGATCTAGATGGAATCATTACCCAGAACGTCGACGGCCTCCACCAGCGAGCCGGCAGCCGCAATGTCCTCGAGCTACACGGAACGCTAGCTGTGGTTCGCTGCCTTCATTGTCGCGTACCGGAGGCGAGGTCGGCTTTTCAGCGCCGGTTGCTCGAGCTCAACCCCGACTTCCGGCCCGGGCGTATCGAGCTGGCTCCCGATGGAGATGCCGATCTCCCACGAGCCCAGGAGGACGGCTTTCGGGTGCCGGTCTGCCTCCGTTGCCGGGGTCTGCTCAAGCCCGATGTGGTGTTCTTCGGTGAGAACGTCCCCAAAGACCGCCTTGAACGAGCCTGGAAGATGCTCGAGCGAGCCGAGGCGTTATTGGTCGTCGGTTCGTCGCTGACGGTCTATTCGGGATATCGTTTCGTAGCCAGGGCCAGTCAGCAAGGAAAGCCGGTGGCGATCGTCAACCGGGGGCCGACCCGGGGAGACGCCGACGCTTCGGTTCGTATCGACGGCAAGTTGGGAGAGGTCTTGCCGGCGCTGGCAGAGCAGATAGAGTGATAAGGGAGTGAACGACTGCCGGCTCTCAGCCGGCAGTCGTTCAACTCATTACCTCCCCATCGATGCGAGTGGCTCTCGTTTCCCTGGTACACTAAAACCATAGCAACCTCGACTACCGAGAGGAGGCAGGTCGTGATCGCGAAACAGGCTTTTGGTCGCACCGATCATAGTAGTACGCGCACCATCTTCGGTGCGGCGGCCCTGGGTCAGGTGACCCAAGGAGAGGCCGACCGCACCCTGGAACTCATCCTCGAGCACGGGATCAACCATATCGACACCGCTGCGAGCTACGGTGAGGCCGAACTGCGAATCGGCCCGTGGATGGCGCGGCACCGTGAGGATTTCTTCCTGGCTACCAAGACGGGAGAGCGAACCTTCGAAGGGGCTCGTGATGAGATTCGACGTTCGCTCGAGCGGCTCCGCGTCGACCAGGTCGATCTGATTCAGCTTCACAACCTCGTCGATGCTGAGGAGTGGGAGGTAGCGATGAACGCCGGTGGCGCGCTCGATGCCGCCATCGAGGCGCGGGAAGAGGGCTTGGTTCGCTACATCGGCGTGACCGGTCACGGCCTCGGAGTCGCTGCGAGGCACAAGCAGAGCTTGGAGCGTTTCGACTTCGATGCGGTCTTGCTCCCCTACAGCTACGTCCTGATGCAAAACGAGCAGTACGCTGCCGATTTCGAAGCGCTAATGGCCGTTTGCCGCGAGCGCAAGGTTGCGGTGCAGACGATCAAATCGATCACGCGGCGACCGTGGGGGGACATTGCCCAGAACCGTGCAACCTGGTACCAACCGCTCGAAGACCAGCGCGATATCGACAAGGCGGTCCACTGGGTACTCGGTCGTCCGGAGGTGTTTTTGAACACCGTAGGAGACATTTACGTGCTCCCGAAGGTCTTGTCAGCGGCGGAGCGCTTCGAGGGTCCGGTTTCGGATGCGGAGATGGAGGCGGTCGTCGGGGTCCGGCACATGGAACCCCTCTTTACCTCCTGAGGGGTGTCTCATCGCCCACCTAAGAACCTCCAACTTAAGTTTGAGATGGTATCTCAAACTTAAGGCTACAGAAGCGAGTGTGGGTCAGCGGAGCGCCGAGCTTGCGTCCCGCGGCCGTCTGCGGTCCAATTCTGCAAACATAACTTGGACGTGCTTAAAGCGAATGCGAGCAGACCCGGCAGGTGTATTCGCTCTGTGTGAAAGGGAGTTGTGTCGCCAGAGCAAACTGACCACGGCTCGGTAACGACTGGGCCGACCACCAGACAGGGCACGGTTTCCGTGCGAGAGGTGGTGCACCTGCACCTCGATCCGCTAGGAGGCCTCGCCGGGGATATGTTCTTGGCCGCCGTGCTCGATGCCTGGCCCAATCTCTACGGCGGTATGGTCGAGGCGATGCGAGCGGCCGGTCTGCCGGAGGAGTGGTCGGTTGTGCATCGGCCGGCGCGCGATCACGGTCTGACAGGTTCGAGATTGGCGATCGCAGCGCCCGAGGGAGGGCCCGAGCGGCCGACCGGTACCTTTCGCGATATTCGTGCACGGCTCGAAGCCTCGCCGTTGGCGCCGAAGGTGTTGCGCCGGGCTCTTGCGATCTTTACCCTCCTCGCTGAGGCCGAAGCGCGGGTACATGGCGGGCAACCCGACGAGGTTCATTTTCATGAGATCGCCGATTGGGATTCGGTGGCGGATATCGTGGGTGCCGCCTATATGATCGAGCTGTTCGAACGAGCCACCTGGTCGGTTGGGGTCTTACCGCTCGGCAGCGGCAGGGTCGTGACCTCCCACGGACCTCTGCCGGTCCCTGCTCCGGCCACCGTGCACCTCCTCGAAGGGTTTCCGGTCAGCGATGACGGCATTGCCGGAGAACGGGTGACCCCGACAGGCGCTGCGATTCTCCGTTCGCTCGAGCCCGGCCGACGCCCGCCCGAAGGGACCCTGCAGATTACGGCCTCGGGGTACGGTTTTGGCACCCGGCGCTTACCGGGCCTGGCCAACACCTTGCGGCTTCTGGCCTTTGGCGCTGCTGGCGACCGCTTCTCACGCGATGACCGGTTCTCACGCGAGCAGATCGCCGTGCTGCGCTTCGAGGTCGACGATCAGACACCTGAGGACCTCTCTATCGGCCTCGCCAGAATCGCCGGTTTGCCGGCCGTGCGCGACATTTGCCAGTGGCCTGTATACGGTAAGAAGGGCCGGGTGCTATTCAGCGTGCAGATCCTGTGTGATCCGGTCGCCGTCGACCTCGTGGCAGAGGCCTGTTTCGAGGAGACCACCACCATCGGTCTCAGGTGGCATGTCGAGCATCGCGCCGTGCTCACCAGAGACGCCCGCGAGGTAACGGTGGCTGGGAAGGCCATGGGGGTCAAACGGGTCGTGCGTCCTCACGGTATACGTACGGCGAAAGCCGAATCGGATGATATCGCCCAGCTCGATCTGAACGAGTCCGAGCGGGCGGCGCTGCGCCGGCGAATCGAGGCGGCGGCTTTGGAGGGTGCGGATGAGTGAGTGTGAGGGATCGAACGTGCCGAGTCGTGAGCGGCTCGCCCGTGTACTAAGGGGATTCTCGCGGGTGGCGGTAGCTGTCAGTGGGGGAGTGGATAGCACCGTGCTCGCCTATCAGTGCCATCAGGTACTCGGCCCGGCGGCTGCGATGTACCACGCGGTTTCCCCCGCGGTACCGCCCGAGGCGACCGAGCGTATCGAGCGTTTGGCCGGGCGTTACGGCTGGAGGTTCGAGGTCTTGCGAGCGAACGAGTTCAGCGATCCGAACTATCTACAAAACCCCGTGAACCGCTGTTTCTTCTGCAAGATGAACCTCTATGAGGCGATCTCTAGGCGCACAGACGCGGCGATGATCTCTGGAGCCAACGCCGACGATCTCGGCGACTACCGGCCCGGACTCAAGGCGGCCGAGTCCTATGGGGTGCGGCATCCACTCATCGAGGCGGGCCTCGGAAAAGAGGCGGTACGGGAGTTGGCGCGGGAGGCCGGTCTCGATGACGTGGCGGAACTCCCGGCCTCGCCTTGTCTCTCGAGCCGCCTCGTCACCGGTGTGCCAGTGACCGTCGAGCGTCTCACCCTCGTTCACCGGGTCGAAAAACTTTTGAAAGCTCATCTGGGCCCTGACCGGATCGTACGCTGCCGCGTCAAGGCGAGAGGCATCGAGGTCCAGCTCGATGACGTCTCGCTCGAGGAGCTCGGCAGGGACGAGTATCTGAAGTTACGGGTGGAGATCGGCGACCTGTGTGATGGCTACGGGGATGTGCAGTTTGGGCCGTACAAGATGGGGAGTGCTTTCCTGAGAGACTATTCCGATGCCCGATAACTACCTATTCGACACCTTTCGCAAAGACCGGACCGGACTAGAAGAGGCCGTCTTCTGCCTGTCGAAGACACCCGAGCAGGTTGCTGATGCGATCGCTTACGCGCAACGTAAGGGCGTGCGCATGCTCTTGACCCGCTTGGATCCCGAAAAGGCAGCCCGGATTCCGGAGGAACTGCTGGCGAAGCTCGATTACGATCCCGTGTCACGTACGGGGATCATAGGGGAGGGTGTCGAGCCGCTCGTTCCGGCACGGGTGGCTGTTGTGTCGGCCGGAACCTCGGACGTGCAGGTTGCCGGCGAGGCTTCAAGGACCCTCGCCTACTTCGGTGAGGCGAGCACGGCGTTTACCGATGTCGGGGTGGCCGGTCTCTGGCGGCTTCTTGAGCGGCGGGATGCGATCGCTTCGCACCCGGTCGTCATCGCGCTTGCCGGTATGGAGGGAGCGCTCTTTAGCGTTCTCGGTGGCCTCATTCCCAGTGTCCTAATCGCAGTTCCTACCTCTGTCGGTTACGGCGTGTCGGCAGGGGGAAAGACGGCACTAGAGGCCGCTCTCGGCAGCTGTAGCCCGGGTGTTCTGGCCGTCAACATCGATAACGGTTATGGGGCTGCCTGTGCGGCGTTGCGGGTGCTCCAGGCCCAGCAGCGGTTCGATCCCCATCCTACGGTGCCAGGTCGTGCAGTAGCCAACGCAGAGTGTGACCGTTGAGGGCTCTATGCGACGGTGAGCGTATAGGCTAGAGCTAAGATGACTCCCGGCCTAAGACTGTAGGAAGCGGAGGTGTCCCCGGCACTTGCTGGGTCGAAGATGGTCGTATTCAGATTTGCAACGTGGTCGTTTGTAGTGCTCAAGACCCACTTCTGGGGTAGAGGCATTTTCTGGATCGTTCGCACGCTGCAGTCGATCGGTCTGGGGAAGGGCGAAGAAAACGGCATCGATGGCGTAAATTGGAAGCTGGAGTGGTCCTCCGATGACGTTTTTCATCACAGCTACGCGCCCCTGTGCCCTGCTTGTGCAACGACCCTAAAATGGCAACAATTTTCTGATGAGACCCCCTACCCGGTTCTGGTGTGCGATCACTGCAACTACTACCGACACTTTCCCGAGCAGCGTGACCCGGACGAGGTGCTCCAAAACGTAGCGGGAGAGATGTCGAGACGCCGCCAAGAGGCCGCGGCAGAGACAGGTGCTGTGTCCCTGTAAGACCCTGTTGTTTCTCTCTCAGGCACGTTTTTTTGCCGGATCACTCCTACCCAGCGCCTGGTATACTTCAGCGCGAACGCTTGGGCTGCTCACCAGGAGATCAGGCGCGATGTCGTGTTTCTCCCACCAGTCGGCTTCTTGCTCAGCCGTCATGGTTGAAAAGTCAGGGAGATCCTCCGGCTGCGTAATGAGGGTGCGTTCGGTATCCCTTATTATAACCGTGTTCTTATTCATCGCTTTCTCCAGTATAGATGATAATCTCGCTTGCCGGCATCAAACGCTGTAATGGGTCGAATCCCTCGCTTGCTGATCTCAAAAGGCACCTTTAGCAACCGACCACTTTCGGTGCGGCCGATAATCTGATAACGAACCTGTCCCCCCACTGATTTTCGGGTACGCCTCACGTCACCAGTTGGATCCGTAAAGACTTCCTCGATTTCCTCTGGTGTAAGTCGATGTCTTTCCACCTTTCGCAAGTTGATTTCATCCCAGATAAAGTGCGTCGGACGTTGCGATGTCACGGTTTAAGAACCTCCAACTTGAGTTTGGGGCATTGCCCCAAACGGGGGGCGAGCGGAGCGAGGTTGGAATCGCGGCCGGTCTCAGGTCCGTTGCTGCAAACGTAACTTGGACGTGCTTAAACCGCCTTTCGGTGATCTTGGCACTGCCAAGATCACCCGAGTAGAGCGAGGTTAAGCAAATGCATTCAGTTTGCGTGACAAGTGCACTGAAAGCTGGTTTAGTATTTGCGACCAGATTTGGCGAAGCAGGGTGAGATAGGCAGATGTTCCGGTAGGCGCGTGCTAAGCTAGACCAAACCGTCTTCGACATCTGTTCCAGCGATACGTGAGCTAGGAGACCCGGTGGTAGAGGTAAGCGTTGCAGAAGCCAAAGCCAAGCTGAGCGAGATCATCAGGCGTGTAGAAGCGGGGGAGGACGTGACCATTACCCGCCGGGGGAAACCGGTGATCGTCATGTCCAGACTCAAGCAGCCCCTGCCCTCGCGCGCCGATTTCAGGCGAGAGCATGGCCGGCTCGAGGCCAGCCTCTTCGAGGGGCTTTTGACGATGCGCAGTGAGGCCAGGTATTGATTGATCTACCTCGATACCAGCTTTTTGATCCCCTACTATCTCGAGGAGCCGAGTAGCCGAGCCGTCGAGACCGCGCTGAAAAATGCTCCGGTGGGCCGGCTCTGCCTTAGCGTGTGGACCCAAACCGAGTTCGCCAGCACACTGGCCCGGGCCCTGAGGTTGAAACTCCTCTCTGAGCAAGCTGTGAGCGCGCTGGTAGAAGCCCTGGAGATGGATATCGAAAAGGCGTTCACGCTGCTTCCGCTGGGAGCCTACGAGTTCGAACTCGCTTCACGGCTCCTCCTCGCTCATCCCTCGCTCGAGCTTCGCACCTCGGATGCCTTGCACCTCGCTGTGGCCAAGAGGCACGGTGCCGAGATCTACTCGCTCGACCGGAAGTTGATCCAGGCCGCGCACGCCCTAGGTATTCCGGCGAGCGATGGCGGTCTCAACTAAGCGGTGATGAGTGAGCAGTCATGAGTGATGAGTAGGGCGATGAATCGGGTAATGGGTAATGGGAAATGGGGAATGCGTGGGTGACGTGCTCGGGAACGGCTGGACCCCTACCCTTTGAGGTACCCATCACGCATTACTCATCACCCATCACCTCTTTTTCAGACACCACAACCAGAGCAGGCTAGCTCGAGCACGACCTTTTGCAGTTCTCAACCCGGGCACTTTCGCACACACTCGTTACGACGGTACACTTGACCTACTATCACCGCGCTAGATGAGGAGGACATCATGGCCAGCGTCCAACCCAAACGCACCGTCGAAGAACTCAAGGACTTGCGGTCGTTCACAGCTGATGCGGACGGCGCCCAGCGCGTCGCCTTTACCCCGACCTGGGCCGAGTCCCGTAAGTGGCTGCGTAGCAAGCTCGAGGCGCTCCCGCTCGAGATTCACCAGGATGAAGCCGCCAACCTCTGGGCCACCATGGAGGGAGAATCCGACCGGGCGCTGTTGATCGGTGGACACATGGATTCTGTTCCCAACGGAGGTTGGCTCGACGGTTGTCTCAACACCCTGGCGGGCGTCGAGATCTTGCGGCGGCTTACCGATGAATACGGCGGCAGGCCGCCGGTGACCGTGAGGCTGGTCGATTGGGCCGATGAAGAAGGAGCCCGTTTCGGCAAGAGCCTGTTCGGTTCGAGTGCCGCCTCGGGTTTTTTGGATATGGACGAGGCGCGTGGGCTGGTGGATAGAGACGGCATCGCCCTCCCCGATGCCGTAAGGGAGTACGGCGTCGACTTCGAGCGAGTACTCGAGTCGGGGAAGGAGTTTACCAACGCCGCGGCCTATCTCGAGCTCCACATCGAACAGGGCCCTGTGTTGCTCGACCTCGACCTCCCGCTCGGTGTAGTGCTCGGCACCTTCGGTGTCGAACGCCACGCCATGGCCTTCAGTGGTCAGGCGGCTCACTCGGGCTCTACACCGATGGACCGGCGGCGTGACGCGTTTCTGGCCGCCGGCAAGATGTCCCAGGAGATCTACCGCATCACCGACCGCAACGGTGGGGTCTGTACCATCGGCAGTTGCGTGACCAAGCCAGGTATCGTCACCAGCGTGGTCGAGGAGTGCCAGATCACCTTGGATCAAAGACACCTCGACGGTGCCGCCTTGGCCCAGATGCTCAAGGAGGCGAAAGAGGCGAGCGAGCGTTTTGCCGAAGAGGGCAACGTCGGCGTCGCTTGGAATCGCCTCTGGCAGATCGATCCGGTGCTCTTCGATCCCGGCCTCATCGATCTCTGCGACGCGGCCATCCGTGAGACCTGCGGCGTGAGCCACCGGCTTCCGAGCGGACCGCTGCACGATGCCGCTGAAGTGGCCCGCGCCGGCGTGCCCACGGTGATGATGTTTCTGCAGAGCCTCCACGGGATCTCGCACAACAAGATCGAGGACAGCAAAGAAGAGCATATCGAGCTCTCGGTGGCGGCCATGGACAGGCTCGCCTCGAAGACGATGGATTGGATCTCGAAGCGTTGACCCCGAGTGGTCTTTAAGCACATCAAGTTATGTTTGCAGAATTGGGTCAGCGAAGCGCCGAGCCTGCGCCCTGCGGGCGGCCGCGGTCCAACCTCGCTCCGCTCGCCTTAAGTTTGAGGTCCTTAGAGACGAGGTAGCCATAGGTCATCTCCTACGAGGTGGGTTGGCGAAACCGAGCCGAACTACTGTAGGACAGAGATGAAGCGATCCCCTATAATGGGCGGATGGTAGACGGCTTTTTACGAATCTGGCAGAACGTCTACCTGCGTACCCTCTTGATCGCTCTCGGCCTGGTCTTGCTCTTTGTGGTGCTGAGCCGGACGCAGCTGGCCTGGCGGAGTTTTCTCATCGCATTCTTGGTCGCCTACCTGGTCGATCCATTCCTGCTCTGGCTCGAGCGCAGGAAAGTCCGGCGCAGCCTAGGCGTCGCCCTCGCTATGAGCATCTTGGTGGTTCTGGTAGTGGTCGCCATGTTTCTGCTCAGCCGCATCCTGATCGACCTGGCTCAGTTGCCGGTGACCTTGGGTCAGATGCTGACGCAGATTCCAGACTGGTTGCAGACCGACGCCCCTGCCTGGCTCCAGAACCTGATCACCCGCAACCAGCAGGACCTGATCGCTTTCTGGGACCGGGCACAGCAGAATCTGGTGACCTGGCTCGAGGCGAATGCCAACGGCCTCGTCAACTCGCTCCTGCAGGGCACCCAGGGTTTCTTGCAGAACCTTTTCAACCTCTTCATCCTGTTCGTGTTCATCGGCTTTACCGTTGCAGGGTTCCCGGTGATTCGCCAGAGCCTCTACGAACTCTTCCCGAAGCGCCACCAAGGCGTGGTCAGAGAACTCGCCGGGAAGCTCGACAGCGCTGTGGGCGGCTACTGTCGCGCCAAGTTGCTCGAAGCGACGATCATGTTTTTTGTCGCCTGGCTGGTGCTCTCGCTACTCGGTGTTCCCAACGCCGCCGCGCTCGGTCTGATCAACGCCCTTCTCAATCCCGTTCCCTATGTCGGACCGTTGATTTCAACCTTGATCGAGACGCTGATGGCCCTGACCGTGAGTTGGCAGCTGGCGCTCGTGGTGTTGGTGGTGATGAGCGTGATCGAACAGCTCGATGGGAACTTGTTGGGGCCGATGTTGTTGTCGAAAGGAGTGGATGTCCACCCCGTGGCGATCCTTTCGGCTGTGATCATCGGTGGAGGTCTGCTCGGATTTTGGGGCGTCTTGCTGTCGATCCCCACGGTGGCCTTCTTGCAGCTCCTCTACCGGGACTACTACAAGACAAGCGATTGGTACCAGCAGCAAACCTGACGGTGATAAGAGCTGCGAAAGGTCGTGCTCGAGCTAGTCTGCTCTGGTTACAGCGTCTGAAAGAGAGGTGATGGGTAATGAGTAATGAGTGATGGGTGTTGCGAACACATGCGGCTGAACCGCGCCATTCGCAGGCCTTTTACCCATTCCCCATCACCCATTTCCCATTACTCGATTCGTTACCCTACTCATCTCTCATCTCTCATCACTCATCACCCTGTAATGAAGCCGAGATCGCAAGGGGTGAAGACCTCCAGACCCTGGTTTCCTCTCAATAAGACACCACCTGGGTGGGCTTCGATCGCCTTCACGGATTCGAATTGGGGTGGGATGGTGACGAGCCCAAAAGCGTAGCGGATGCTGAGTGTCTGGTCTGGAGAGAGGGTAAGCGCCGTGGGAACGCCTCGATCCGAAAACGCATTGGCTTCGACCGAGGCCCGGTGACCGAGGTGGAAGTAGCTCGTGACCTCCTCGACGCCGAGTACATGGGTGTGCCTCCCCGAGAAGGGTGGATAGTCGCGCCCACCGTGGCTTAGCCAGAGCATGGTTCCGCGCAGCGTTCGGGGGGATTTGAGGCTAAACCAGACCCAGCCGTGCTCGGGCGCGGTGACGGCCGACCAGGCGAAGGGGAGAGAGGGGTCAGCGATGACCATCAAGAGGTCTTCGTGCCGCTCTAGGGTCGGATAGCGGCTCATGTCCGCCACGGAACCGTCAGCCAACTCGACGTGGGCGAGATCTTCGAACCGTTGCGGGTAGCCCAGAAGGGAGCGGCCTGCCGGGGGGGTTTCGACCGGTGCCGGTGGAGTCGCGCCAAAAAGCCACTTCGAAAAGCTGAGAGTGACGGTCTCCGGCACGCGCAACATGGCGTGGTGCCCCACGGGCAATGCCCCGTCGCCCCCGATAAAGTCGTGCTGCTGGTAGACCATGCACTCGCCGGGGCGAATGTGGAGGTGTTTTTGCACCATCGCGCCCATTACCCGTTTGGCGAGCTCGAGCGTGAGCCGGTCGTCGCGAATGGCGACCTCTCGCCAGCGGTCGTTGGCGGTGGTGCCGTGGGGGCGATCTTCATCCGGGATGAGATCGCTGTCGCTGAAGGGGGCGCAAAAGAAGTCGCCCTGTAGGATCTGCAAGATCGGAGGGATGTCTGGGCTAAGGGTTTCTCCGGCCCAGGGGGCGACGTGCATCGGTGCGATCTCGCCTCGTTCGGTTCGGAAGGCCACAGGGCCCAAGTGACCGCCCTCCTCGGTGACACCCACCCGTACCTTGTCGTTTTCGAGGAGCCAGCGCTTCATATCCCTTTTCATTTCTCTGCCTTTGGTGCGCCCCCGAGCGGCAGCAGCAGCCCACCGTCGACGAGGTAGGTCGCTCCTGTGACGAACGAGGCACGCTCTGAGGCCAGGAAAGCGACCACTTCCGCGACCTCGCGGGGGGTGGCGATGCGACCGAGTGGGTGCATGTCGTTCACCACTTGTTGCAGCCCTTCCGGGTCCGGGTCGAGCGACAGGGCCCAACGCAGCATCGGAGTGTCGACCGAGCCCGGTGCCACGCAGTTGACGCGGACGCCGTCTCGAGCATGATCGAGTGCCATGCTTTTGGTAAGGCCCACCAGAGCGTTTTTGGAGGTGGCGTAGGCCACCACATTTTGCTGGGTCCCAAAAGCCTGCACCGACGCCATATTGACGACTGCCCCTCGAGTGGCTTTCAGGTGCTTCATGGCGTAGTGGCAAACGAGGTAGACGCTTTTCAGGTTGACATCCATCACCTCGTCCCAGACTGATTCCGGGGTCGATTCGACGGTACCGTAGCGTTGGATGCCTGCGTTGTTGGACACGATATCGAGCCTGCCGAAAGCCCTCACGGTTTCTGAAACCGCGCGTTGGCACTCCTCGGCCTTGGCCAGGTCGGCGGTGATGACCTGGGCTACGCCTCCCTGCTCGATGATCTCGCGCGCCACGCTATGAGCGGCCTCTGCTGCCCTGTCGACGATAGCCACGTTGGCGCCGCGCTCGGCCAAGAGCCTGGCCACCCCCTCACCGATACCCATGGCGCCGCCGGTGACGAGCGCGACCTTGTTCTGAAACTCCACTTCTGTTTGCTTCACGATCTCCCTTCATGAAGTCGGACGTTCTGTAGCTATTTGCCGACGTCTCCAACGAGTGAGTGAGCGTCCCGCTCACACCTGGTACGGGTGACTTCTACGGTTTGAACAGAGGTAAGGCTACAACATCCGCTTCAGGATCTTTTGCGCCTGTTCTTCGCTCAAGCCGAGCGGGTGGTGGGCCAGCGGCCCGCCTGCCAAGACCGGTTCCTTCCTACCCAGAGTCGGTACACCTTCAGCCTTGAAAAAGAGCCCGGTGTAGATGGTGTCGTCCCAGACCATAGCCTTTTCGCAGGCGGCCTTCCAGTCGCTCGGGTCGTGGCCTTCGTCCTCGAGCGCCTTGACCCGCTCCCTGAAAAACGGGTAGTCGTTGTCGTGGTTGAAGGTCACGCAGGGGCTGAAGATGTCGATGTGGGCGAAGCCCCTGTGTTGGATCGCCTGTTTCATCAACTCGACCAGGTGCGGCCCGTGACCGCTGAAGCCCCGCGCAACGAAGGTGGCGCCGTTCATGATCGCCGCCGTGGTGGGGTTCACAGGGCGCTCGACGCTGCCGAAGGGACTGCTCTTGGTCTGCATCCCCTCGGTGCTGGTCGGGGAGAGTTGTCCGGTGGTCAGGCCGTAGATCTGGTTGTTCATGACGAGGTAGGTCAGGTCGACATTGCGGCGCGCCGTGTGGGTGAAGTGGTTGCCGCCGATGCCGTAGCCGTCCCCGTCACCGCCGGTGACCACCACGTTCAGTTCATGGTTGGCCATCTTGGCTCCCGTCGCTACCGCCAGAGCGCGCCCGTGCAGGCTGTGTACCCCGTAGGCGTTGAAAAAGCCGGGGAAGTTCGAGGAACAACCGATGCCGCTTACCACCAAGAGTTCGTGCGGCAGAATGCCGAGCTCGGCACAGGCCCGCTGCAGGGCGTTGAGAACGCCGAAATCCCCGCAGCCCGGGCACCAGTCGGGGCGCACCTTGCCCTGGAAGTCTCTTGCCTTTAACGCGCTCGCGTCGGTGTTTGTCGATACCGCCATGTCACCATCTCCCTGGGAACATTCTGATCCGATCGAAACTTGTGCCGTCGCTTTGACAGTGCCTTCTCACACCACATACTCCTGGTAAGGGACGAACACGTCGGTCTTACCAGCCACCTGTTCCAAGACGCCGTCGACGATGTGGTGCGGCATAAACGGTTCGCCATCGTACTTTCGGATGTGACCATCCGCCTTGAAGCCGGTCTCGCTGCGCAGATAGCGAGCGAACTGCCCCGAATGGTTGTTCTCGACGATGATCACCTTCTCAGCTTTTTCGAGGATGTCGCCGACCACGTCTCCATGGAAGGGTACGATCCACTTGATCGCCAGTCGATTGACGGTGATGCCCCTGGCACCTAGTTGTTCGGCGGCTTCCTTGATGACACCGTGGGTCGAACCCCAGCCGACCAGCGTGATCTCGGCGTCTTCAGGACCTTCCAGGACCGGCGGAGCGACTTCGCTTGCCACCCCTACGAACTTACGGGCGCGTTTCTCGACCATGCTGCGCCGCTTGTGCGGGTTGGTGAACTCGTCGCTGATCAGCACCCCGTCCTCGTCTTGCTCGTCGGTGGCGACCACGTGGACGTAGCCCGCGAGCCCTGGAATGGCCCGTGGGGAGATGCCGCTCTCGGTGATCTCATAGCGTTTGTAGCCGCCCCCTTCGCGCGTGCCGGGGTCGGCTAGGCCACCGTTCTTGCCGGGAGCTGGTTCGTTGATCAGCTCTCCGCGGTCGATGGCAGGGTGCATGTCGATCGCGTCCGGGTCGACGCTGAAGGTCCCTTCGGAGATGAGCAGGTCCGAGATGAGGATGCCGGGACATTGGGCCTTATCGGTCAAATTGAACAGCTCGGGCAGGGTATTGAAAGCGTCGAGCGGGTTCTTGGGAGCCACGATGAAGCGCTCGAAATCGCCTTGGCTCGCCCCCAGCACCTGCCAGAGATCCCCCTGCTCGGTCTTGGTCGGCACTCCGGTCGAAGGACCGGCGCGCATCACGTTGATGAATACGGCGGGTACCTCGAGCATGCCGGCCATCCCCAGCGCCTCGGTCATCAGCGCAAAGCCTCCCCCGGAGGTCGCACACATGGCGCGCACACCGGTGTGCGCCGCCCCGACCACCATGTTGGCCACCGCGATCTCGCTCTCGCCCTGGCGCACCATGATGTCGAGGTCGCGGCCGTTTTTGGCCATCCAGTGCAAGACCCCAGAAGAGGGGCTCATCGGGTAGGCGCAGTAGAACTTCACCCCAGAGGCCGCGCCGCCCATGGCGAGCGCATCGTTGCCGGTCCACACGGCCAGCGGCTTGGGGCCTCTGGGTACCGAGAAGGGGTACGGTTCGAAGTTGTCACCGGCGAACTGATAGCCGGCCCGGGCGACGCTTACGTTCTCATCGACCACCGCTTGGCCCTTGCGCGATAGCTGCAGGGTCAAGGCCTCCTCGAGCACCTCGAACTCGAGCCCGAGGAGCGACATGATGACGCCCAAGGCCACCGTGTTCTGGACGAGTTTATTCTTGCTACCATCCGTCAACTCCACCACGGGCATCGGGCAGAGCGAGGCCCCATCTTGGGTTTCGCCCGGCTTGATGGTGTTGCTGTTGTAGATGACGCGGCTACCGGGGCCCATGTGCTCGAGGTGCCGGTTCATGGTGTCTTGGTTCAGGCAGACCAAGAGGTCGAGCTTGTCTCCGTGGCTTTCGAGTGCCCCGTCACCCAGCCGGATGGTGAGGAAGATATGTCCTCCCCGGATGATCGACTGGTAA
>CP070651.1:2798053-2804029 GCA_020354625.1 Trueperaceae bacterium | reverse complement strand
TGAATCCATGCGGGCAAATCGTTCGTAGGTGTGATCGTGACCGGTGAGCACCACATCCACTCCGGCCGAATAGAGCATTTCCCATAAGGACCTCATATTCTCTTCGGCCCTTCCCCCCGAACTGTAGAGCGGAATGTGCCAATAAGCCAGCGCACACTTGGTCGGGTTGGCCGCCAAGTCAGCCTTGAGCCATTGTCCCTGGGGGGAAAACTCACCGCAGCCACCCACTTGTGAGCACTCCGAATTGAGCACCACGATGTGCCAGTTGCCGAGGTCGAAGCTGTAATAACCCTTGGTGGGGTCCCCTGCCGCCTCGCCGAAATACTGGTAGTAACCCGCTGCGCCAGGAACCTGGTACTCGTGGTTTCCGACCGCCGGATAGGTGATGTCTTTCAAGCGTCCCCAACTCGGGTCATAGGACTCGAGGAACTTCTCATACGCCCCGTCGTCGTACTGGATGTCTCCAAGCGCAAAGACGGCATCCAAATCCATGTCGAGCATCAGGTCGGAAACGGCTTTCATGCGGCAATGGTTTGGCGTGCCGCCGCCCCCTCTGAATTGTGGATTGGCCGGATCGCAGGCGATATCTCCCG
This sequence comes from Trueperaceae bacterium, assembly GCA_020354625.1. GTDB lineage: Bacteria > Deinococcota > Deinococci > Deinococcales > Trueperaceae. The sequence goes on along the minus strand of CP070651.1, from coordinate 2,803,436 downwards.
CCGCGGCCACCGTTACCGACTGGGGAATCAACACCCTCACCAGGTTCGTCTTTCCCCTCGAGGCACCGGTGTCGTCTGATGCCGTCAAGCGCGCAATGTACGTCCCCGGTTGTTGGTAGGTATGAGTTTGAGAGGACACCGCCTCACAATCTTGCAGCGCATAATCGACAACCCCATCGTCGTCGATGTCGAGCTCGCAAGAGAGCGGATCTCCGTCGGAATCGGCGACCGACCAGCTGAACGTCACTTCCTGGCCGAAATCGACCGGCTCGGGCTCTACCCAAAACTGATCGATGTGCACGCTGTTGTCGAACTCCACGTGAAAAAGAGGCGCATGTGCCGGATCGGAATCGAACGACTGCGCTACCCGCCGGCCAGTCCCCTCGATCATCAGGAGCAACGCGTTACCCGGCTGCCAACCAGGTCGATCGATGATCTCCTGGATGAGGGGGGCGAGGTTGGGCGTCGTCTGTGCAAGCCCCGCATCTCCCAAGGTCAGCCAGTCCTCGGGAGACCAGGAGACGGAAGCCTCGGTGCGCGCGCGCACCGAGATCCCGAAACTACTCGATCCTATCGGTGGCGCATTCGAGCTGGCTTGGGCTCGAATCGTCAGGTCGGTGGCGTCAAACGATCCCTCTTTCGTCGTGAACCGTACAAACACACTCCTCACGGTTGCACCGTTGGGGACATAAATATCGTCGAAATGCAGGCCGATGACTTGCGCGGGTGAGGTCGAGGGATCGTCGACGATATCGAGTGAGGTGCTACTGCGGTTCACGGAGCCGTCGACCCGCTCCTCGGCGTCGCCGTCCCCGCTCGAGATCCGCCTTTCGAACGGCGAAACGATGGGAACAGGATTGGGACCTGGGGTAACCGCTGTGCTCTTCGAGCAACTGGTCACAAGAACAAACAGGGCTGTGAGGAGCAGGAATTTGAAGGACACGAACAAGAGCTTTCGGAGATTGTAAACGCGATTCACGACGCAACCTCACAAGAAGGTAGAGGGGAGGGTAGCGTTCTGCCTCGTCGGGGTGAGGCAGGCTGAGACTACCGTACTTCTTTCATCAGGATAGCGCCCCGGCCACAATCCCCTAGGTACAAAGCGCACACGGTCTGCACCTTGTCCCCGCTGATTGCCAAGAAGCCCTCATCCCTGCGCGGGGGGATGTACAGCCGTCACTGCGAACTCTCGGCTTCGGCACCACACTGAGAAAATCATCGGCGAAACCTTTGAGCGCCGGTTCCCACCTGGAGTTAACGACATGTACACACAGTTCACGGAGGACAAATGGACAACACCGGGTAACACCCACTCGGGTGCGAACGCCTCGATCAGACTCCTCGATAGGGATGGAGCGTCTCTGATCGGACCGAATCGCACTCAGTTGAACCTGAGAGCAAGGGAACGGGTAATCACGTACACCAGCATTCAGCGCCTCAACAAGAAGAACTTCGATGTCGAGGTACCAACCCGCCACCACGCGCGTTGTGACATCGAGCCTGCCGGCTGGCTTGGGATTCTATGATCGATTACACCCCTCATCAACCTACACCCCACCACCATGCACCGCAGCCGACCCTTCCCGAACAACCGACCGATGCCAAGCGAGAGCCGACGCTCTCCATCATCGTTCCGACGCGGAACGAAGCCGGCAACGTCTTCCCGCTGCTCACCCGCATAGAAGCTGCCAAATCTGAACTGCCGCGGGTCGAGGTCATCTACGTCGACGATAGCGACGATGAAACCCCCTCTGTAATCAAGCGCGCCAGCAGCCAGTTTCCCTTCGACATCAAGCTCATCGAAAGACCCCCCGAACGTCGCAACGGTCTCGGTAAGGCCGTGGTCGAAGGCATGCGAGTAGCTGAGTCCGACTGGATCTGCGTAATGGACGGGGACCTGCAACACCCACCCGAAGTCATTCCGCAACTCTTGGCCAAGGCACAAGAAGACGGTGCCACACTGGTCGCGGCGAGCCGGCTCACCGAAGGCGGTGGGACCGAGGGATTGAGCCTTTTTCGGAAGCTGGTCTCCTACGGATTAGCACTCTTCTCTCGCCTGGCATTCCCGAAACGCCTCAAGAAGGTCACCGATCCGCTGACCGGTTTCTTCCTGGTGCGGCGCGACCGGCTCGATCCGGACAAGCTCCAACCCGAAGGCTTCAAGATCCTCCTAGAAGTCCTGATCCGCTCCCCCAAAATCGAGGTTGCCGAAGTGCCTTTCGAGTTCGGTGAGCGGGTGAACGGAGAGAGCAAGGCGAGCACGCGGGAAGCGATGCTGCTCTTTAAACAGATGCTCAGGCTGGGGCTTCAGTCGCAACGGCACCTGCTGCGCTTTATCGGCGTAGGCGTGACCGGCCTCCTCATCAACACCGCGCTCTTGGCGCTCTTTACCGAAGGCCTGGCGATCTACTACCTGCTCTCGGCCATCCTGGCTACCCAGGGCTCGACGCTGTGGAACTTCGCCTGGACCGAGAAGTGGGTCTACCACGATCGCCGGCAAGATCAACGCTACTTCGTAAACCGCCTCGTGAGCTACTTCGCCATCAACAACGGGGCGCTCTTGCTGCGCGGTCCCCTGCTGGCACTTCTGGTGAGCTTTTTAGGAGTCAATTACCTCTTTGCCAATATCCTCTCGCTCTTAGCGATGACGGCACTGCGCTTTGTCATCTCGGACAAGCTCATCTGGCGTGAATCGGGAAGCTTGAAACCAGCAGGACGAATCGACCCAATGTTAACGATCTCATCCTTAGTGAGCAAGAAATAGTTCATTGATGAAGTTAATGACCATGAGAGCGAGTCACCACTACGATATCCACGGCATCATCCGCATCCGTTCTACCCATCGGCTCCCCGAGTTAGCTTTCTTCAAGACTGAGGAACCCCTCGAAAAGGTGGACATCGAGGTCCGCACGGTCGGGAACCCTGCAGCGCACAAGCGGGACGACTCCATAAGCTACCAGGAGCTCTTTGGAAACTTCGGCTTCTCGATCGTGATCAACAGAGATCCGGAGAAATCCGAGATCTTCGCCTCTCCCCTGATCGGCCTTTCGCCACACGTGCTCTACACCAACGTGGTCGAGCCGCTGCTCCGCTGGACCCTTGTGCGCAAAGGCTTCGCGCTGATGCACGGCGCCTGCATTACCTTCGAAGGACAAGCCATCTTCATCACCGCCAGGACCGATACCGGCAAGACGACCACCATCCTCCAGACAATGCGTAACAACGTCGAGTCGTGCCAGTTCCTGTCGGACGATATGACGATTTTTAGCAGAGACGGCCTGGCGAGATCCTACCCCAAGCCCCTGACGATCAGTCAGCACACCCTGCAAGCGGTCGGGGCTGCGCCGCTGACGTTTGGTGAGAATCTGTTCTTGCAGTTGCAGAGCCGGCTCCACTCCCGGGGCGGCCGCCGAGCCGGCATGTGGCTCAGCGACTCGGGGTTTCCAGCAGCGACCCTCAACGCCATCGTGCAGTTCGTGATACCGCCACCGAAATTCATGGTCGATCGACTGATTCCAGGGGCACACTACGCCGAAGTGGCCGAGCTCAACCACATCGTCCTCATCGAGCGCGGCCCAGACTTCGAGGCGCCACTCGAAGCCGGCGACATGGTGGGGCTCCTGCTCGAGAACGCCGACGACGCCTACGGTTTCCCCCCCTATCCGGTCTTGGCTGACGAGCTCAGCAGCTGGGAAGGCGCGTCGCTTCACGAAGCGGAACGAGACATCGTCACCGAAGCGATCGAAGGCAAGCCGGGCCTGCACCTGAGCAGCTCGAACTACAGCTGGTACAAGCGGTTCCCGCAACTCGTGGAGGAACCCGAGTACTGGCCCGGCTCCGTGTCGACCCCCTAACAGCTCAACGGATTCTCTTACGAGGAACTAGTTCCCGTTCCTGTCCTTTGCTACCAAGCGAGGACAGGATTTTCGGTATTTGACAGTCTCCTAAAAGGGGTGAACCGAGATCGATGACGGCCCCGTCTTTTTACCGTGCTGAGGCGCTGTGAGAAGCCTTACCACCTAAAAGCCACGAATCCTCAATGCTGGTATCTAAGGTGTATCACTCCATGAAACACCGTTTTCTGACACCTTCTTCCTCTGCTTTATGATCGATTCCCAACCGACACATACAACCCTGACTGCGACGCCCGAGACCGAAACCGACCGGAAGCGGCAGGAGCTGACACGCCTCATCTTCCAAGGGGTGGTTTTGGCACTGGTGATCGGCCTAGCAGCGACCTACCGCCTCTACAACCTGACCGAGGTGGGCTACAACAGCGACGAAGCCGTCTACTCGGGACAAGCCGCAGCGATCGCCAAGGTACCGATCCTCACCGAACACTTCCCGATCTTCCGGGCGCATCCGCTCTTGTTTCAGTTCGCACTGGCCGTGGTCTACACGTTTGGAGCCAACGAATGGCTGGGCAGAGCGCTCTCAGCCTTTATCGGCATCGCCACCGTGCTTTTGACCTACGCCCTCGGCAAGCGGCTCTACGGTTTCCAAGTGGGCGTACTCGCCGCACTATTCCTGGCGCTGATGCCCTACCACGTGGTACCGACCCGGCAGGTTCTTCTCGACGGGTCGATGACATTCGCCGCCACCCTGACGCTCTTTTTGCTGGCACGCTTCAGCGCCACCGAACGGCCTATCTTGCTCTACGCAGCTGGTGCCGCCATGGGGCTAACCGTGCTGGCCAAGGAGACCGGTATCCTGATGGTCGGGGCCATCTACGCATTCATCGCCCTCACCCCCAAAGTAAGAGTCCGGCTCACGGATCTGATCGTATCGCTCTTCACCATGGGGCTCGTCGTAGCCGTCTACCCCTTGTCAGTCTCGCTGGCCGGTGGAGGCGGAGGTGGCAAGACCCAGCAGTACCTGGTCTGGCAACTCTTTCGCCGACCCAACCATACCTGGGACTTCTACCCAACCGTAGTACCGCCGGCTATGGGATTCTTGGTGATCGCAGCTGCTCTGGTAGGTCTGTGGTTACTCCGCTCCGAGAACAGCTGGCGCGAGAAACTCCTGTTCCTTTGGATCTTGGTACCGGTGGCATTTTTCCAACTGTGGCCTACCAAAGGGTTCCAATACCTATTGCCGGCCGCCGCACCGATGGCGATCCTGGCGGCACGTACCCTGACTTTATGGCCACGCAAGCCGCTCAGGCTCGGACAGTTCAAAGTGCCGTGAAGCACGTCTTCGCGATGGCGATCGTGCTCTGGGCGGCATCGGCTGCGCCGGGCGAGACCGCCTTGCCGCGGCAAGGTGCACATTCGGCCGTGGTCCGAGTGATCGTGCCGGAACGCGGCGGGGTCTCATACGGCTCGGGGGCCCTGGTCGGGGTCAATGACACACACGGCCTGGTGGTCACCAATTGGCACGTGGT
>CP070651.1:2794798-2797953 GCA_020354625.1 Trueperaceae bacterium | reverse complement strand
TCTATGACCAGATGATACCTGCTTTACTGCGACTATCGACCTGTAAATCTTCTCGGTCACGAATATTTGTTGGATTCCCTTCAGAAGACCGCTGACCGCCACGGTACGAAGGTTACGCCCAATGCTGACCCAATCCAGCCCAACTCACCATCGTGTTCATGAGCTCAAACGTCCGACTTCAGCCCTGGCCGTGACGCCGTGACGCGCCTAAACCCCAGCCTCCTTGGGAAAGAGTGGGAGGTGACCTAAAGCGATCACGTCGTCACGCCGATCGCCTTCAGTAAATACGACCAGGATGGCTATCACCGTGCCCCCAACCTCCTCGAGCAACTCTTGCAACCCGTTCAACGTTCCGCCTGTGCTTACCACATCATCGATAATCGCCACCTTCTTCCCTCTGATCTTATCGAGATCGGATCCGTCGATGACGAGGTTCTGAGGTTCTCCCGTTGTGATCGAAACGACAGTCTTTTTGACCACATTCACCATGTAGGGCTTTTCAGTCTTGCGTGCAACGACATAGGGAATCCCGGTCCGGTAGCTGATCGCGTGTGCGAGTGGGACCGCCTTGACCTCTGGTGTCACGAAGGCATCGATATCATCAGGCATCGCCGCATGGAGCGCCTCGGCCGCCGCCTCGGTAAGCGCCGCATCACCGAGCAGGTTCAAAAGCGCCACCGAAACCTCGCCTACGTTTACAATCTGGAGTTCACGGTGTTGCTGGCCGATCTGAATGGCGTGAGTCTTCATCACAACTTCCCTCCTAGGCACGTAAGTAACATTATGTCAGCATCGAAGTTCCCTTGCGCCACCTCACTGCAACCGTCTCGGTTTCGCGAAGGCATGCAATTCCTTTGGAGCGTGGATTCTCGGTCCGATGTGCCGTCAACTCACATGTGGTTGAGCCCGAGTACCCGTGATACCTTGGGGGAGTGGAAGATGGCGCGTTAAGACCGAGGTCGTTGGAGGATTATGTCGGCCAAAAGAAGCTCAAAGAAAAGTTCCATATCTACTTGGGAGCAGCCAAGAGCCGTGGTGAGGCGCTCGATCACGTGCTTCTCTATGGGCCACCCGGTCTAGGCAAGACGACTCTTGCCCATATCATCGCCTATGAGCTCGGCGTTGGAATTCGCATCACCAGCGGGCCAGCGATCGAAAAACCCGGCGATCTGGCCGCGATCCTCACCAACTCACTAGAGGAAGGCGACGTGCTCTTTATCGACGAGATCCACCGCCTCGGCCGTGTGGCCGAAGAACACCTCTACCCCGCCATGGAGGATTTCAAGATCGACATCGTACTCGGGCAGGGACCCGCAGCACGCACCATTCGCCTGGATCTACCCCGTTTTACCCTTGTCGGCGCTACCACCCGCCCCGGACTCATCACCGGCCCTATGCTATCGCGCTTCGGCATCATCGAACACCTCGAGTTCTACAGCGAGGAGGAACTCGCCCAGGGAGTGGCGCGCGATGCAGATCTGCTCGGCTTCAAAGTCGCCCCGGAAGCAGCCCTCGAGATCGGACGGCGAGCCAGAGGTACGATGCGAATCGCGAAGAGGCTTCTCCGACGCGTACGAGACTACGCCGAAGTAGCAGGTGATGCCGTCGTCAACCTCAACCGCACCGAACACTCGCTGACCGAACTCGGTATCGACGGGATCGGACTCGACCGCCGCGACCGCGCCATCTTGACAAGCCTGATCGAAAAGTTTGCGGGGGGGCCAGTAGGGCTCGAGACGCTTGCGACTGCAGTCGGGGAAGACAAAACGACCTTGGAAGAGGTGTACGAACCGTTCTTGATCCAACGGGGTCTTCTCAAACGCACCCCGCGGGGCCGCGTGGCCACCGACCGCGCCTACCATCATCTCGGTTACCCACTGCCGACCGGGGGACAACAGGAACTGTTCAGAACTGAATAGACAGCCCGGGGGTTCGGTCCTATGCTGGTCGATGGACCATGATCGAAGGCAGCCTGCGCAACGTTCCCCTAACCGATGTCTTTCAAGTCGTTGTAACCGGCCAAAAATCCGGTATTTTGACGGCTATCCAGTCTTCCAACCGTGCCCGCATCTATTTTGAACTGGGGCGGATTCAATACGCGCACATCGCTCCTGGCGTGCACCTCGGTGAGATCCTCGTCAGAAAAGAGTTTATCAGCGCACACGAAGCACAAGAGATCCTCTTCAGGCAGAGCGAAGAGAACCCCGGAACACCGTTTGGCATCACCGCTGTAGCGTTGGGGCTCCTGAGCAACGACGACCTACACAAAGCACTCGCCCATCAGGTTCACGAGGTCCTGCTCGAGCTGCTGACCTGGAAAAAGGGGGAGTTCAGATTCGAGGAGCGATCCATTGCAGCCTCCCAAGTCCCCTTGGAGCACAGCCTCGATGCGATGAAGCTCCTCTTGGATGCAGCTCAGAACTTGGAAGAATGGAGAGAGGGGAGCGTCGCTCCAGAAAATATCTTTCAACGCGCCGGCGACCCGACCAAGGTCAAAATGCCTATGAGTGGTTGGGAGGTCCTGAGCCATATCGACGGCAAGCGCTCGGCGCGCACCATCGCCGCCGAACTCGACATCAGCGAACGACGGGTCTACCGGATCATGTATGAACTCGAGGAACTCGGCGTGCTCGAGGAGCTCCCCTTCAAACTAGAAGCACCGCTGATTCTCATCATCTCCGAGAGCATCACCTTGCAGAGCCTCTTGCGCCTCACGCTGCTACGAGCGGGACTACAGATAAAGGTAGTGCCCTCGATCGAACAGGGTATGAAGGAGATACCAAAACTCCGGCCTAGCGCCATCGTGGTGGACGATAGCGACGGAGAGGGTTGGGACTTTGTCAAAGGGCTACGCAAACTCCCGGGCCAAAGCCATCTACCGGTGGTCGTGCTCTCGGCAGAAGAACCCCAAAAGGGCTTTCTCGGGCGGTTTTTCAAACCGAGAGCCAACGCGCTCCGAAAACCTTTTTACGAGCTCGAGCTCCAGGAGACGGTGAGCAAGCTTGTAGGGCGTTCACTGACTTAAAGGCACCCTAAAGGCAAACAGTTTCCGCGCGCGACTCCGGCTTTAGGCACGTCCAAGTCATGTTTGCGGCAACGGACCTGAGGGCGGCCGCGAGACGCAAGCTACGCGCTCCTGAGACCCAACCTCGCTC
>CP070651.1:2789619-2794698 GCA_020354625.1 Trueperaceae bacterium | reverse complement strand
CCCTGAGGAGGGCGCGCGCATGCTGGCGCTACGTTCTGGTGAAGCCCACATGGTGCTCAAGCCCTCGCCGGCCGACTTGCCGGCGCTCGAGGCCGACCCCGGCTTCGGGGTGGCCTCAGCCACGGGCCTGCGCGTCTTCCTGGTCGGCTTCAACCTGGCCAAGCCCCCGATGGAGGACGTGCGCATCCGGCAGGCGATCCACCACGCACTCGACATCCCCCTGCTCGTCGAAAGCATCCTGGAGGATGCCGCGACGGTAGCCTCCGGCGTGGTCTCACCGGGCGTGTTCGGCTACATCGACATGGAGCTGCTCGACCGCTACCCCTACAATCCCGAAGGCGCCATCGCCCTGCTCGAAGAGGCAGGCTACAGCATGAACGCCGATGGGATCATGGAGAAAGACGGTGAGCCTTTAGTCCTCAACATGCTGCCCGCATCAGGGCGCTACCTCAAAGACCGCGAGATCGCCGAGGTCATCCAGGAGTTCCTGCGCCAGGTCGGCATCCAGCTCGACCTCGATATCTTCGAGTGGGCGACCACCTTTACCGAACTGCGCAAGGAACAGTTCGATTACCACCTGTTCAGCATCGGCTGGCTCACCACCACCACCGACGCCGACTACACCCTCTACTCCAACTACCGAAGCGACCAGTTCCCAACGGCGGGATGGAACACCTGGCGCTACGCCGACGATGCCATCGATGGGCTGCTGACCGCTGCGCGCGCGAGCGTCGACGCGGCGGAACGGGCCCAGCTCTACGCCGAAGTTCAGACCATCCTCGCCGAACAAGTCCCGAATATCCCCGTCTACAACACCATCGAAGTGGTAGCCCTTTCCGGTGACGTTCAGGGCTTTAACTCCCACCCCATCGAGTACATCCTCGACCTCTTCCCAGTCAGCCTCGAAGGGCAGTAGGGGCCTGGTCACCGCACGGGAGTAAGGGCGTGATCGCCCTTACTCCCCACCTTCTGTGACCGCCTATAAGGCTTCGGTCGATCATGTTCTCTTTCTTCTTGAGGCGCCTCCTCCTCACCATCCCCATCGTGCTCGGGGTGATCCTCATCGTCACCTTGAGCTTCGAGCTGATCCCCGGCGACCCGGTGGCGCTGATGCTGGGCGAGTTCGCCACGCCCGAGGCGATCGCCTCGCTCAGGTCTTCGCTCGGGCTCGACCAGAGCCTGCCGGTCCGCTATGTCAGCTACATCGGCGACCTGCTGCAGGGCGACTTGGGCCGCTCGATCAAGGACCGCCGCGAGGTATCGGTGATCATCGGCGAGACGCTGCCCGCCACCCTGGAGCTGGCCGCCGTGGCCATTTTGATCACCATCGGGCTCGGCGTGCCGCTCGGGGTCATCTCTGCCGCTAAACCGTACTCCGTGGTCGACAACATCGTCAGGGTCATCTCGCTCGCAGGCCTCTCGATGCCCGTCTTCTGGACCGGGCTCGTGTTCATTGTCATTTTCAGCGTCAACCTGGGGTGGTTCCCGGTCGCCGGCAGGGAGTCGTGGCGCCACATCATCCTCCCGGCCGTTACCCTGGCGCTCCCTTCGGTAGCCATCTTGGCGCGGATGACCCGCTCGAGCGTGCTCGAGATCTTAAGCGAGGACTTCGTGCGCACCGCCAGGTCGAAGGGCCTGGGCGAACGCATCGTGCTCTACAAACACACGCTGCGAAACGCCCTCATCCCGGTGGTGACCGCCCTCGGCCTCCAGCTCGGCCAGATGCTGGGCGGCGCCGTCCTCACCGAGACGGTCTTCGCCTGGCCCGGCCTCGGCCGCCTGACGGTCTTCGCGATCTTCAACCGCGACTTCGTGCTGGTCCAGGGGATCGTGCTGATCCTGGCCCTCATCTACGTCTTCGTCAACCTCGCGGTCGACCTCTCCTACGGCCTGTTCGACCCCCGGGTGAGCTACCAGTGAGCACGGCTCCCACCCAAGCCCTACCGAGCAGCCGCAGCGCCGACGTGTGGCGGCGTTTCCGCCGCAACCGGCTGGCGATGGTGGGGCTGGTGATCGTCCTCCTGCTGGCGGTCACCGCCCTCTTCGCCCCGCTGCTCGCCCCTAAGGATCCGGTCGAGCAGAGCCTCCGCAACCGCCGCGATCCCCCGGGCAAGGAGTACCTGCTCGGGGCTGATGAGTTCGGGCGCGACATCCTCTCGCGCATCATCTTCGGCACCCGCGCCTCGATGCTGATCAGCTTGACCTCGGTCGGTTTCGGCCTGCTGCTCGGCACCTTCTTGGGCGCCGTAGCCGGCTATGCGGGCGGCACCACCGACACCCTCATCATGCGCAGCATGGACCTGTTGCTCGCCTTCCCCTACCTGCTGCTGGCCATCATCATCGTCACCGCGCTCGGCCCCGGCCTGACCAACACCATCATCGCCATCGGCATCTGGACCACGCCGGCCTTCGCCCGCATCACCCGCGGCGCGGTCACCAGCATCAAAGAGCGCGACTACATCCAGGCCGCCCGGGCGCTCGGCGCGGGCGATCCCAAGATCCTCCGGGACCACGTGACCCCCAACTTCGTGGCCCCCCTTTTGGTCTATGCCAGCCTCTACTTGGCCTACGCCATCCTGATGGAGTCGGCGCTGTCGTTCCTCGGGCTCGGGGTGCAGCCGCCGCAGGCTTCTTGGGCGGGCATGATCGCCTCGGGCCGCAACTACATCACCAGCGCCCCCCACATCGCCACCATCCCCGGCATCGCCATCGCCATCGCCGTGCTCGGCTTCAACCTGCTCGGTGACGGGCTGCGCGACGCGCTCGACCCCCGCCTGAAACTGTAAGGATATTTTATGGACTTATCTGGCAAAGTCGCCCTCGTCACCGGCGCCGGCCGCGGTTTCGGCTGGGGCATCGCCCGCGCGCTGGCCCGCGCCGGAGCAGAGGTTTGCGTGACTGACATCAACGATGACGACATCGAGCGGACCCTTGGCGACATCCACGCCGAAGGCTTTAGCGCCATCGGCGCTCACCTGGATGTCAGCGAGTTATCAGAGTTCGAGCGCGTCGTCGAAGAGACCGTCGCTCGCTGGAACCGCTTCGACATCTTGGTCCAAAACGCCGTCTACATGCCGCTCATCAGCTTCGAAGACACCACGCCCGAGTCCTTCTGGCGCCAGCTCCAGGTCGGGCTGGGGGGTCTCTACAACGGCACCCGCGCCGCCTGGAAGCACTTCAAACGCCAGGGGGGCGGCCACATCATCGGCATCGCCAGCGGCTCGAGCATCCGCGGCTACAAAGAAGAGACCACCTACTGCGCCATCAAACACGCCCAAGAGGGCTTCATCAAGGCGCTCGCGCTCGAGGCCGAGCCCTATAAGATCGCCATCAACACCATCGGACCCGGCAAACTCATCAAACCGACCCGCCTCACCTGGGAGGAGCTCGAGCGTACTCCTGAAGCCACCAAGTCCAGCTGGACCGACCCGGCCGAACTCGGCAAGGCCTTCGTCTGGCTCGCCTCCCAACCCCCGGGCCGCTTCAGCGGGCTCCGCTTCGACGCCGGGCTGATCGTCGACACCATCGCCGCCGAGGGCGAAGACTTTCCCTTCACCCCGGAGAAGGTCACCATGTATCCCGAAGACTTCATCGAGCGACAGAGGTGGATGGCGGAGTATCCGGATTGAGGGTGCCGGCTTCGACCCAGGCCTCCTTGAGACACCTTCGACCGGTCTCCCATGAGGATTTGCTATACTGCACGAGATGTAACACCCTAAGCTGCGGGTTGTTTGAACACCCTGCCAGTCGTTGTTTGTTACCGATGCGATCGTCGTGAGCGGCTAGTTCTTGGAGCGCTCCGACACGTAAAGGGGAGGAAACATGAAGATAGGTCGTCTTGTCGCTGCGTTGGTAGCGCTTCTCGTGGTCTTGGTGGCTTGCTTGCAAAGCACCCCGGTACCGGCACCTCTCGAGGAACCCCAAGAGGTCGGGCTGTCGGCACTAGGCGCTCCCGGCTCGGCCGATACCACTGAGCTGAGCAGCGCCATCGCCGCACTCCCCGAAGCAGTCTTTGCCGAGAAACCCGGCAAGAATAACGGCACCCGCCAAGCGGACATGCTCGAGAGCGTAGATGCGATCCAAGGCTTCATCGAGAGCTTGCGCATCGACAAGGCCAAGGCCGAAGCCGAAGACTTGCGCGAGCGTGTCGACGGTTGCGAAAGCGCCGACGAGCCGGATGGGGACGACTGGGTCACGGATTGTACCGCCCAAAATACCCTGCGTACCCTCATCGACGAGCTGCTCGCCGACTTCATCCCAGACACCGATTTTTCGCCTCTCAGCGAGGCCATCGAGGCCCTCGAGGACCAGCAGCTCCACAGCCCCGGCAAACGTAGCGCCATGTCGGCGTTTGTGGATCAGGCCGAAAAAGCCACCGAGGACTTGAGGATCGACAAGGCCATCGAGGCCCTGGAGAAGCTCGCCGAGCAGGTGAGTTGCGAGCCGGACGCCCTCAGCTTGGCGATGAAGAAAGAACCCGCCAATGGGGAAAACGATCAGGGGCAAGATCCCGACTGGGTCGCCGACCCCGCAGCACGAGAGCTGATCTGCAACCTCATCGACAACACCATCTTGAGCTTTTTCAACGAACCCCCCGAGGCCGTCGATGACGCTTACGCCACCGACGAGGACACCATCTTGAGCGTCGATGACCCCGACCTTCCCCCCGATACGCCCGGAGAACCGGTCGGCGTGCTGGCCAACGACTCGGACCCTGACGGCGACCCCCTGACGATCACCGAGGTAAACGGCACCTCCGTCACGCTCCCAGGCACGATCAACTTGCCCTCTGGCGCTATCTTGACGCTCAACACCGATGGAACCTTCAGCTACGACCACAACTGCCAGTTCGAGGATCTCGATGCTGGCGACGCCCTTGTCGACAGTTATGACTACACCATCGACGATGGCAACGGCGAAATCGACACGGCCACCGTGACGATCGATGTCGCCGGCGTCAACGACCCGCCGGTGGCGAATCAGGACGACGCCACGACCGACGAGGATACAGGGACGACGGTGGACGTGCTGGCCAATGACACCGATGTGGACGGCGACGACAACCCCGCCACCTTCAGC
>CP070651.1:2785316-2789519 GCA_020354625.1 Trueperaceae bacterium | reverse complement strand
CGGACCTCGACCTGGTCTGCCTCGGCCACGCCGGGTGCGCCCTGGCGGAGGCGGGTGAGGGCCATCGACAAGCTCTTTAAGGCGTTCGTGCTGGTTGGCCAGAAGAGTTCGGCTAGGTGCCGGCGCTCTTGGGGGCCCTCAAGTGCCAGGTAACAGAGGAGCAAGAGCGGTTTGGGGCGGTTGAGGCCGGAGTCTTCGAGCTCGAGCCTGCCGAGGGTGCGGAGTCGCATGGTTCTTCGTATCTTAGCTTGCAGGCATTACAGCAGCTGTTTTCTCGGTGTCCACGCCGGTGCCTCGATGGCGTTTCCGTCCCCCTCATCCACCCCTGGGTCTGGACACCGCGAAGTGCTGAAAGTGACGATCCTTCTCTATCAGGCTCGCGTCGTACTTGATCGCCAGATGAGCAATCAGCCCATCGGTACTCGGCACCGTCACGCCGTTGCGTCTCAGTTCCGCCAGCAAATCACCCGCACGGGCGTAATCGATTTCCTCCGTAGGCAGACGGTGAGCTGCGTCGATCAGGGCCAAGACCGGATCACGTTCCTCAGGTCGGATGCCTGCCCGGAGTTCCAGTTCGATCAGGCCGCAAACGGCAGCGCTGCCGTCCGCCAGGGCGGCGTCGACGAGTGACGCGACGGGGTCATCATTTTTGAAAAAGGCGATCCAGGCGCTGGTATCGATGAGGTTTAGCTTAGCCACCCTCACCCTCGAGTTCTTCGAGTTCTCCCGTTTCGAGCTCCTCGTTACTCAGGATCGCAACCTTACCTCGAAGTTGCCTCAGACGCTCGAGCTTCTCTCTGCGGAGGAACTCTTCTACGGCAATCTGCACGGCACGGGTACGGTTCGTTTCGCCCGTCACTTCCATGAGGTCGTGGAACACCTTGTCATCCAGCGTAACGCTCGTTCGCATGATTCACTCCCGGCCCCTTTACAAGAAAGAGGGTTGCACCAAGCTTATCATGCTTACCAACCTGATCGGTGAACCAACCCCTCATATAATTTTCAGCGTGGCATACGAAAGAAACGATGATTCGGAATCCAGATTGAGCAATGGGATTACACATCATATGATTCCCTGTTTTTGTTTGGCCCGGCGCAGCCGGGCCAAACAAACAGCGTTTTAATTACGAAAGAAACGATGATTCGGAACCCAGATTGAGCAACGGAATTTCATATCCATTCTTTATGTGAGATTGAAAGCAGAACGACCGCAAGAAAATCTCCGCTCGGGGTGGTGGTTTTCAACGCGCTCAGGCAGACGAGCTCAACCGATACCCTCGTAACTCCCACCACCCATTACCTTCGAAACAGGGACTTGTTTCTCGAGCTCCTCGAGGATCCGCCTTGCGATCTCTCTCGGCTCGAGGCTCGGGCTGCGCTCGAGCGCAGCCTCGAAGCTCTGATCCGACAGGTCGGCCTTGGCGCGCTCGAGCACCTTTTCGGCCAGGTGCCGGTCCAACAGATCGATCGCACCGGTCGGGTGACGCAGGGCGAGCCCCAGCAGCTCTGTGGCCCTCTCCGTTTCCCCAAGCCGCAACGTCAGGTCCGCTGCCACTACCAGCGAGTGGAGGACGATACCCAGATCGTGATCGGGTGCGCGAAGCCCGGTCACGAGCCCCTCGGCTAGTGAGGCGCGCGCACCGTCGATGTCACCCGCTGCTGCAGCGACGAGCCCCAACGTGTTGTGGAAGGTCGCTTTCTCATAGGGCCAGCTCAGCTCGATCGCGACGGCTTCCTGGTGTTTGGCCAGGCCTTGTGCCAGCAGCGCTCGAGCGGCCGGGTAGTCAGCCAGCAGGTAGGCGCAGAAACCGAGCCCGTTGAGATAACGAAGCGCTTCGCCCAGATCACTCTCGCCCATATTGTCTAGCGCTTGCGCGAAGTAGCTTCTGGCTTCCCGGGGATCGTCCCGGAGCAAGCAGAGAGTTCCGAGCACCCCCAGGGCGCCTCCAAGCTCCAACCCATAGCCTGTCTGTTCGTGGAGGGCGAGGGCGCGACGCAGCTGCTCTTCGGCTGCAGCGTAGTTGCCCAGGTGCATTTCGAAGTCTCCTTGGTAGCGGTAACTTACCAGCCGGTACATGGGGTGATCCAACCCCAGGGCGAGTGCTTTCTCGGTCCAGCGCTTGGCTTCTGCGAAGTTGCCGTAGCGGGCAAAGTCAAAAGACAAAGAAGTGAATCCCCGCCAGAGACCCGCTTTGTCGCCGAGGGGCTCGAGCAGGTCGATGCCGCGCTGAATGAGCTTAAACCCTTCAGGATCTTTCATCTGACCGTAACCGTAAGCGTTGTCGTGGCCGCGAGCGATGAGGAGGCGCCCCAACAGAGCCTGATGGTCAGGGTCGTTTTCGACGAGGGCCGCGAGCGCAGGCGAAAAGACCCCGACAGTCTGGGGGTTCATATGTAGCAACATGAAGAGCTCGAAGGTGGTGAGAAAGGCGTCGTTCAACAGGTAAAACTCAG
This sequence comes from Trueperaceae bacterium, assembly GCA_020354625.1. GTDB lineage: Bacteria > Deinococcota > Deinococci > Deinococcales > Trueperaceae. The sequence continues at coordinate 2,787,065 of CP070651.1, read as the reverse complement.
CGCCCTCAGCCCCCCAGTGCCAGGCCGCCACGACGTTGGCCAACTCTCTTGCCAGAGCGCGCACAGGTTTTTCTTTGTTGTTATCGTGTACTTCCTCTGCCGGGAAGTCTGCCAAGAGCCCCAAGAAGTAGCGGCCGTGCCGCGCCCGCGCTGCCGAGGCTTCTGCCTTATGTTCTGCCAGCTTCTCACGGGCGTATTCAAAGAGGAGCGGGTGGCGGTCGTAGCGGCCTTTGTCGCCCAAGCGCAAGAGCGACTTATCCACCAAGCCCACCAAGGTGCTCGGGGAGGCGCCGGCCACCTCCCTGGCTGCGTCGCGAGTGAACCCTGCCCGGAAGACGGCCAGCTGCCGGAACACTTGTTGCTCGCCTTCGCCGAGGAGCCGCCAGGAGTGCTCGAACACGGCCCGAATACTGCGGTGGCGACCGGGCAGGTTGCGGGTGGTGCCGGTGAGGAAGTCGAGGCTCCTTTTGATCTCTGCGGCGATGTCGCTTGGGGTGAGACCCCGTACCCAGGCTGCCGCCAGCTCGATAGCTAATGGTGAGCCCATGACCAGCCGGCAGCTCTCGACCACCGGTAGCAGCGTCTCCTCGGTGAGGGCAAAGCCGGGGCGGGTCCGCTCTGCTCGGTTTACAAACAGCTTGACGGCGTCGAACGCCAGCGCTTCCTGCACAGAGGGGACGGCTTCGTTGGGGTAGAGGAGCCCCTCGAGCGGGAAGGCCCACTCCTCGCTCACGTTCAAGCGCTCTCTGGAGGTTGCCACGAGCTTCAGGTTGGGACAGTTTGAGAGGAGCTCCGAGGTGAGGAGGGCGGCCTCGATCAGGTGCTCGTAGTTGTCGAGCACCAGTAACATAGGTCGCTGGTCGATATGCTCGATGAGCATGTCCATCGCCTGGTTGGCACCCGAGGGATCCCTCCCGGCCTGGGTGCGTTTCCGTTGGGGTTCTGCCCCAATCACCTCGGCGATCCTGGTGGGAACCGAAGCGGTTCCCGTCACGTCTTCTAGCGCCACGAAATAGATGCCGTCAGCGAAGCGCCGAGCGTCGAGGTGCGTTCTGGCGAGTTGCAGCGCGAGCTGGCTCTTGCCCGTCCCCCCCTGTCCCGTGATGGAGATGAGCCGGCAGTCGTCCCGCTCGAGCATGCTGGTGAGTTCAGCCAGCTCCAGCTCGCGGCCCACGAACGAGGTCACCTGGGCCGGCAGGTTGTTGGGAGTGGGTGGCGCGTCGTCGGTAGGCAGTTCTAGGCGGGCGCGAGCCTCTTCCACCGAGACCGCGACGGTGAGGCCGAACTCTTGGGCTTCGGCAGCGACCTCGGCGGCCACCGTGCTATCGGCTGCGCGCAACAGGGTGTAGAGTTGCTCGAGTTCTGGAGGTTCGAGCGGCGGCGCTCCGCGCAGCGTATAAGCCTCCGCTGCGTGTTTGGCGGCGGCGGCGAGCTCGCCCTTGGCCGCCTGCGCTTCGGCTGAGCGGACCAGGGCCTCGCGGACTTGGCCGGCGAGTTTCTCCCGGGTGTGGTAGAGCCACTCCTCGAGTTCGGGGCCGAGTTCCTGGGGAGGGAAGCCTAGCAAGAAGGGACCTTGGTAGAGCTCGATGACCTGTTGGTAGTGTTTTTGCTCGAGTGCTTGCTGCAGCTCTTCGACGTCGCTTGCGACCTCGGCCCGGACCTCGACCTGGTCTGCCTCGGCCACGCCGGGTGCGCCCTGGCGGAGGCGGGTGAGGGCCATCGACAAGCTCTTTAAGGCGTTCGTGCTGG
>CP070651.1:2753733-2785216 GCA_020354625.1 Trueperaceae bacterium | reverse complement strand
GATGGGTGTTGCGAAAGTCACGGCTGAGCCCGGTTGCTCTGACGGTTGCGCCTGGATGAAAGGTGGTGAGTGATGAGACCTGCGAAATGTACGGGCTCAGCCAAATCGTTTGCCCGTCACCCACGCATCACTCATCACTGTTTACTCATATGAAATCCTGTTGGTCAATCGGGTTTCTGATCTTTGTTTCATCCGTGTGACATGCTGTTTATTTGGCCCGGCGCAGCCGGGCCAAACAACAGGAAGCTGTATCATTACCGTCTTGCCCACTACGTTTTCATCCCTTTCGAGGCAACCCAACTAGAATCACGCTAGAGCAACGGTTTTCGCCGGGGACGGACCAGGTTCAACACGCTGATAAGAACCGCCAAGGCGATGAGGCCGCCACCAGCAGCGAGCACCGCCAGATGATTGCGCACCAGCACGTCGAGAAGGTCGGTCGGCAAACTCTGGCCGATGAAGGACACCAGGCCCTGCAGGTGGCCGAACGTACCCTCGACACGGACACCTGCCGGCAGGGCTAGCTCGCCTCCCGGCAGCGCTCGAGACAGGCGACTGAAGGCGAACGAACCGAGCGAAGCCGCTGAAACGACCGCGATGCCGGGGTTGACCAGACGTCCCAGACCGGCGCTGAAAAAGACCAGGGCGGAGAACAAGAAGAGCGAGAGGATCCCAAAAAGCCAGCTCAAGCGGAGGTAGCGCCGTTGGGCCGCGCGCGTGACGCTGTCGACCAAGGCCTCTACACGCTGTACTCGCTCGGCCTGCTGCGCGTCTGGTAACAGTGTTGCTAACACCTCGGCCCCACCGTTATAGGCTCGCTCTGCCAACGCGGCCAGCACGACGGCATTGGCCTCTTGGGGGCTGAGTCCCTCCAATTCGGCAGCGCTCACGACCCCGGCGATGCCCGCCTCATCGACTGCCTGGCCGACGAGAACCGCTTGCGCCCGCTCCAAACGCAGACCTAACTGCTGTTGGCGGCCGGCTAGAAGCGACCGCATGAGTTCGTGCACACTGGAACGGATCTCGGCCTCCACAGTAGCGCTCAGCACAGCCAACAAGTCTTCGTTGCCGACCACCTCTTCGGTAGCCTCCAGACCCCGCTCCAACAACCGTTCGGCCAGCAGGCCGACGATCAACGCACCGATCTCCCGCCGGCTCAAGGGCTCGAGCTGTTCAGGATCGACCATCAAGAACACCCCGACCACCGGCTGCACCGGTTCTCCCGGCCTCTGTTGGGCCTGCAACGGCCAGTTGGCTAACCTAGAGCCGTTATCGAGGCCGACCGGTAACATGGCGGCCTCTAGTTGCAGGCGGACCAGCAGGGGAATCGATCCTTGGAGCGCCTGAAAAAGCTGCTCGGAGAGATCGGGATCGGAGATCTGCGCCCGCAGTTCGCCGGCTCCGCCTGCCAGCAGCGCCTCGGTCAACGCCTCTGCCAGCAGGTCTTGCGCCGCCACCACGGTGAGTTCGGGAACCTCCCCAGCTGCCACCGACACGGCCACGCCCGGCAGCAGCTGCAGCGGTCGATCCGGCGCATAGTCGATATCTTGGCGAACCTTCAAGGCCTCTGCGCCGATCCCTTCGGGCAACAGAGTGAGCTCCAAGAGGCGCTCGAGGGCGCGAGGCGCGCTGGTAAGCTGGGCGAGGCTGAAATAGAGCACCCCCGCAGCCAGAACTGGGGCCAACAAGATTCCACAGATCCACTTGGCGTCTCGGTACCAGGCCGGAGGACGGTCACTCGCGTACATGTGTCACCCCTTATAACATCTGTACACGCATTTTGAAAAAAGCACGTGTCGGCTCAGGCCGAAAGGTATGGGCCAAGGCGCGATAGGATACCGCTATGGCATCGAGCGTAAGGTGCGTGAGCCTGATCCCTCTCATGGGTCCGTTCCACCTCCACTATCCGCTCTATAACGCTGTCAGCGTCCGCGATACCGTAAAGGCCTTCACACCCGACGGCCTGGCCACCACCGCGCTAAACCCAGGAGCCTTCGCAAACCCGGGTTGGCAGGACACGCCGGAGTTGGCGCTGCCGCTCAGCGTGGTGCCGTGGGCTCGAAGCCACGGATTGGCGCTCGAAGCTGTAGGCGAACCCTCCCCCGACCCTACAGCAAGCACCGACTTCGTGCGCTATCTGAGAGAGTACGCGGGCGAGCGCAACCTCTTGAGCGAAATCGAGGGGGCCGGCCGGGCCGTCGAAGCGCTGCTCGGTGAAGCGCTTACCCTGGAGCGCATCTTCGACGAACTCTTGCCCGCCGTGCGGAGCTACCACGAGCTGCGCGAAGACCGTTTCGGGGACGGTCCCGGTACCGACTGGCTGCGGGCTCGAGCGAACGCGATGGCCGAGCGCATCTTGGCACTACCGGGCCGGCGGCTGGCCGTGTTGGCCGGCGTCGATGAGCTGCCCTTTTTACAAGACGCACTCGGCGATCAGATTGAACGGGTCGTGCCCCCACAGGTCTCGTTAAGCGAAGCAGCCCGCAGGCGCGGCCTTCTCGACTTCGCCTTCCGGCTCGACGTCTCTGAACCGGGCAACGTCATCGCACAGCTACGTGAACTCAACAACGCCGAGGCGCGCTATCTCGAAGCGAACCTGCTCTTTGCCAACGGGCACGCGGCTGAGGCGCTGGAGCTGCTCGAGCAGACCAGCCAGGGGGACTTCAGCAGTCCCTACTACCTGCCTGGATACCTGCTGGCACGCCTGGGGCAGCTGCGCGATCTCGCCTCCGACCGGAGCGGAGCCTTGCGAGCCTACCGTGGGGTACAGGCGCTCGAGTACGCGCCTCCAGAAGCCCGCGAGGCGGCCGAGAGGGGCTTGGAGGAGCCTTTCAAGGTCATGAGTAATGCGTAATGGGTGATGCGTAGGTTCCCTCCGAAGTAGACGCTAGATCTGATTTTGCTATTCCTCAAGTATTGACATAAGAGGCGACGGGTTCAAGTATCAAGTTCGCAACACCCATTCCTCATTACCCATCACTCATTACCCGCCGTTTTAGCTGTACCTGCGCCGTCTCATGCGCCTCTCTAGTAATCGGGTAGCGCCAAGTCAGGAAGATGGCAATCACGAGCACCACTGCAGCGACCAGCCCGACCATGAGCCTGATGGCTTGGGTGGTCTCGGCGGTCTGGGCCGCCACGCCCGCCTGGTAGCCGAAGAGGCTGGCGGCCAACGCGTTCGAGAAAACGCCGAGCGAGCCTGCGGTCTTCTGCCCGAAGGTAAAGAGCGCGTACAGAAGGCCCTCGCGCCTGCGGCCGCTGGCCAGCTCGTCGAACTCGACCACGTCGGGCAACATAGCCCAGGGCAGCATCATCACCGCCGACAAACCGACACCGGCGAGGCCGGTCACAGCGAAGAGGAGAGTGCTAAAGCCACCAGGTCTGGCGAGCCCCACCAACAGCACCAACGTAGCGCTCAAAAGCGCTAAACCGAGGCTCAGCGCGAGGCGTTTTCCCAGCCGGAAACTCAGCGCGTTCCAGAGCGGAAAGGCCAAGATAGCGACACCGAAGAGCGTGCCGAGCACCACCGGTTGCTGATCACTGCTGAGCTGCAGCGCCGACTCGAGAAAGAAGGGGAGCATGGAGTTGACGATCATGATGCCGACGGTGATGGTGACAAAGAGCGCAAAGACCGCAGGGAAACCGTGGACACCGAACGCCGCTTTATACTCGGCCAACACCCCACTCGGCGCCAGCTCGGCGCCCGACTTGGCCGGCTCGGACACGCTTGCGACCATGATCAGATACGAGCCGGCGACAACCGCCGCGAAGAGTGTTCCCATCACCATCCAAGCCATGGGAGAGCTCGAAGCCAACGCGCCCCCACCAGAAAAAACACCCACGATCACCGGAGGGACGGCGACCGCCACGAGCGAGGCCAGCACGCCGAAGACCATCCGGTAGCTCGTCAACTCGGTGCGCTCGTCATAGCCCGTAGCCAATTCAGGTGTGAGGGCCATGTAGGGAACCTGAACGACGGTATATAGGAGCGAAAAGAGCAACAGCAGGGAGAGAGCGAACACAAAGCGCACACCTTGACCCCCATCCGGGACCAGCCACAAGAGCGCGAAGCTGATCCCGAGCGGCACCGCCCCGAAGCGGATAAAGGGCTTTCGTCCCCAGAGGTGTTTGCGCCGGTCGGTGAAGAGCCCCATCAGCGGGTCGATCAGCGCGTCGAAGAGACGGCCTGCCACGAAGACGATCCCCGCCAGAAGGGGCTCGAGTCCGGCGATGTTGATGAGAAAGTAGAGCAGCCAGGTATTCAGGGTGACAAACGAGAGCGAGGCACCGAGATCAGCCACTCCGTAGCCGAGTTTCTCCCTGCGCCCTAGACTCGCCATGGGCGCGAGCGTAACACGCAACCAAACAAGGCATCTCACTTTGCAAGGCGTCGCACGCAATGGGTAGCTGAAGCGAGATATACTCTCCGTACGCATGCGAGATCTGCTCTACAACGCAGCGAGGCATTTCAAACGGGGCAAGGCGCTGGCTGAACGCGGCGACATCCGCGGTGCCATGGTCGCGTACAAAGACGCGCTCCGCGACCTCCACGCGGTGAAGCCGCAGCGGATGCGAAACGTGCTGCTGGCCCAGGTCTACCTCTCACGCTACCAACTCGCCCAACAGATCGAACCTGCGACGGCGGCCGGAGACTTGCGAATGGGCTACAGCTACGCCCGCACTACCAAAGAGGCGAGCGTCCGACAGTTGGCTGAGGAGCTGTGGCGAGACTATCTGGAAGCACAGCGAGGCGATAAGATCCCCACGGTAGGCCGCGAAAGGTAGCGTACGCTTTTCGATATCGCCCACCTCGCGGTAGCATTGGCTCATGATCCTGCTCGACTTTGCCTACGCGCAACAAGATGCCTACCTGAAGACGCTGGAAGATCTGGTCGATTTCGAGTCGCCCACCTTCCACCGGGCCGCCTCCAACGCCCTAGCCAACCACCTGCAAGGCGTACTCCGTAGCGATGGTTGGCAGGTGAAGCGGCTGACCCAGAGCGAAGTCGGCGATCAGCTGATCGCCAGCTGGCAGGCGCCTGGTGACACGTCCACGCTGATTCTGGCGCACTACGATACCGTGTGGCCGCTCGGCACCCTCAAGGATATGCCCTTTCGGCGTAATGGAGACAAGGTGTACGGACCCGGAGTCTGTGACATGAAAGCCGGCATCACCAACTCGATCCACGCGCTGCGGCTCGTTCACACACACGCCCTGACCTTAAAGGGGCCGGTGACGCTGCTGTTGACCTCCGACGAGGAGGCCGGGAGCCACCACTCACGCGACGTGATCGAGGATCTTGCCAAAGAGCACCAGCGGGTACTAGTGGTCGAGCCCAGTCGCGACGACGGTGCCATCAAGGTCGGCCGGAAGGGTGTAGGGGAGTTCCGGCTCTACTTCAAAGGGAAGAGCGCCCACGCAGGCAACAACCCCAAAGACGGTGCCAGCGCCCTTAGAGAGCTGGCGCACTTCCTCTTTTTTGCTGAAGAGTTGAACGACGACGTGACCACCACCAGCGTCAACGTGACAGTCGCCCAAGCCGGTACCGTCAGCAACGTCATCGCCGAAGAAGCCAGCGTGCGGGTCGATGTCCGGGTTCCTACCAGGTCGGAGACCGAGCGCGTGACCAACGCCATCTACGGCTACACCCCTCGAGACGAGCGGGTGAGCGTCAGCGTAACCGGCGGCGTGAACCGCCCGCCACTGGAGCCGACTGATCAGAACCGATCGCTCTACCAAGAAGCCAAGGCAGTGCTCGATCGCTGGGGCCTCGATTTCGGTAGCGCCGTGGTGGGGGGTGGTTCAGACGGCAACTTCACCTCCGCCCTGGGGATCCCCACCCTGGACGGGATCGGCGCTGCCGGCGGCGGCCCCCACGCTCGCTTCGAACACATCCGCCTCCGGGAGACCTTGGAGCGCCTGGCGCTTCTGACGGCGCTCATCACCGAGAGCTGAACGGTTCTAACCGGGGGCAACCTAGCTATGGCGCCGGCGGTGCCACACCTCGGGGTTGACCAGATGGGTGGGTCGTTCTCCTTGCAACACGGCCGTGACCTGATCGACAACCTGTCTGGCGGTACGCTCGAGGGCCTCTTTCGACGACCCGCCGATATGCGGGGTGAGGATGACATTTTCCAGCTGCAAGAGCGGATGAGTTGGGCTCATCGTTTCATTGGCATAGACATCTAGGCCGGCCGCCGCCAGCTTCCCCTGCTCCAAGGCCCGGATGAGGGCCGGCTCATCGACCACTGCCCCACGGGAGGTGTTGATCAAAATGGCGCTCGGCTTCAACCGAGCGAGCTCGGCTTCGCCGATAAGCGCCTTACTTGCTGGCGTGAGGGGAACGTGCAACGACACCACATCGCTCGCGGCCAACAGTTCGACCAAGCGATCGACCTTGCTGAATCCTGCCGTGCGTAGCGCAGCCGGGTCGGCGGAGGGCGAGTAGACGAGCACGCGCATGCCGAAGGCCGCCTTGAAGATCGCCGCCGTGAGCCGGCCGATTCTGCCAAATCCTATGATGCCGGCGGTTTTGCCGGCCAGTTCACGGATGGGAGCGTGGTACTTGAAGCCGAAGTCCCCTCTCCGGGTGGCCCGATCGGCTGCCGGTAAATGCTTAGCGGCTGCCAGCGTCAAGCCGACGGCGAGTTCGGCGACCGATTGCACGTTGGCTTCTGGAGTGTGGACGACAGGGATGCCTTGCGAGGTGGCGAAGGGGATGTCGATGGGGTCGTAACCGGTCCCGTGGTTTCCGATGACGAGCAGGTCTGCCGCCGCCGCAATGGCTTCTCGTGACAGACCGGCATTCCGGGTGATCGCAGCGACCGCCCCGGGGATTTCCCGGGCTACGGTCGTCATGTCTTCAGCACTGGCCAGACGTGGTTCCAACCCCGCTGACCGTAGCGCTCGGCACCCCACCTCGTCGATCGGTTGGACCAGCAAACAGAAGCTCATGGAACCCGGCTTCCCCCGGTCGAAGCACCCCCGCTCCCCGTGGCTATCTCGCGACGTACAAAACGCCCCTTGGCAGCATCCGCTTGCAGCTCTCCGGCGAGCAAGGCCGGCACACCCCGGCAGTAAACGCTCTCGATGGAACCCTTCCCTCGCCGCCCTGCGTAGAGGCTGTAGTAGGCGTTGCCACGCTCCGAGGCGTCATCGATGACGAAGGGCTTCTCAGGATCGAAAAGGAAAAAGTCGGCATCGTAACCTACCGCCAGACACCCCTTTCGCCCCGATAGACCCAGGATCTGGGCCGGGCGGGTAGCCATGGCGTCGACGAGCCTTGCCAAGGTGACCTTTGCCTGCCTGACACCGCGGTCGAACAACAGTGGGAACATGGTAGCGATACCGGGAACGCCGAAGCCCACCTCGAAAATGCTGTCCAACCCCTCCTTTTCAGCCGGCACAAAAGCGCTGTGATCGCTGCCGATCGCATCGATAAAACCGGCGGCGAGGGCGTACCAAAGACCCTGGCGATCGGCATCTTCACGCAGCGGTGGAGCCATCTTGGCGCGCCCCCCGAGGCCCGCCGCTTCCACTGCGCTCAAGAGCAGGTAGTGGGGACACGTCTCGGCGTAGACCGGTAGGCCCTCGAGTTTGGCCGCGGCCACCAAACGTACAGACTCCCGACAGGTGAGATGGACAAAATAGGTCGGGCAGCGAGTGAGCTTCACCATGCTCAGCAGCCGCGCTACGGCTTCGATCTCGACCTCGGCCGGCCGCGAGGCGTAGTAGTCGAGCAGCGAATCCGAGCCCCGGTCGCGTGCCTGCACTTCCAGCAGCTCTGTCAACGGACCGTTTTCGGCGTGAAACAGCAACGTTCCCCCGCAACCCACTGCCGCCTGCATAGCCAGTAGGATCTCATCATCTGTCACCATGATCCCGCGTCCACCGTAAGCCAAAAACAGCTTGAAGGTGGGGCTACCTCGCCCGGTAAGCTCAGCGATGGCCGGCTGCGTTCGGGCCAAATCGTTGAGTCGAACGTGAAATGCGAAGTCGGTATAAGAGTCGGCCTCTGCCTCCGGTATGGCCTGCTCGAAGAAGCGGACGGGATCTCGATCGGGCGGAGTGTAGAGGTGATGCAAGGTGGTGGTGATCCCACCATGGATCGCCGCCTCGGAAACGGAGCGGTAGGTCTCGGCATGGATGGGGTGTACGTGCGGATCGACCAGCCCGGGAAGCACCAACAGGTTTTTTGTGTCCACCGTTTGGGTACCCCTGAGCCCCTCTCCCAGGGCGGCGATCCGGCCGGACTCGATACCGAGATCCGCCTCAACCAAACCGTTGGGGAGGACCAGCGTCCCTCCGTTTATCACCAGGTCATAGCTCATCAAAGTGCCCCTTCTGTGCCTCTGATATGAAATCTCGTTGATCAATCGGGTTTCTGATCATCACTTCTTTCGTGTACCACGCTGATTGCAGGTAGACATATCGTGTTGTGAATCAACACTTCTTGCCACTTTTCCGAAAGCAGATCCTGCAACCACCGGGCCGGTTCACGAAACCCCGATCAGACCGTCCACTCGTGGTTGCCAACCGTGAGCACGTGGTCCTATGCCCCAGTAGAGCTTGGGGCTGTAGAGAAACACCCAGGGCGCGTCGTCCCGAATGAGGCGGTGAATACGCTGGTAGAGTCGCTGCCTCTTGGCGCTGAGCGCGGTAGCTTGGGCCTTGTCGATGAGAGCGTCCACCTCGGCATTTCGGTAGCCGAGCCACCACGGTCCGCGGACGCCCCCATGGAACTTCTCCCGCAAGAGCCGGTAGGTGCTGAGCGGGCTCGAGTCGAAACAGCAAGCGTCGTGCATCTCCTTGGCACGAACCATCTCTGCGTAAGCGGGGCGGTCGGTATGCTCGATCACCTCTAGCTCGATCCCCACCTCGCCGTACTGGTCTGCCATCTGCCTGGCCAACCTAGGGGCTTCATCGGGCAGAACGCTGGGGATATCGAAAGTTAGCGTGATGCCATCCCGGTACCCCGCTTCCGCCAAAAGCTTGTGGGCCAGAGCTGGATCGAAGGGGTAGGCAGGCACATCCGGGTCGAAGCCGAGGTGGAGTTGGGTAAAGGGTCCCGTCAGCAGCTCGGCGCTCCCCACCATCACGGTCTCGACGATGGCGGGGACATCGAGCGCGTAGTTCAAGGCCTGCCGCACACGCCGATCCGCGCAAGGTCCGGTATTCAGGTTGCACATAAACGTCGAGCAGACGCTGCTGGCAGCGCTGACGAGGTCCACACCGCTAGCATCTTCGACTTTCCGGTGCAGGTCGAGTGGAACCGCACTGATCAGATCAGCCTCGGCCGCCAACAACGCGCGGACGCGCTCCGAAGGATCCGGCTCTCCACGCCAGAACAGCCGCTGCACGACCGGTTTTCCTCCCCAGTAGCGATCGAAGGCTTCTGTCATCACCTCGGCTTCACCAGCGTCGATAAGCCGGTAGGGCCCGGTGCCGATCAACCCTTGTGCGAGATCGCCTCCAGGCAAGATCGGCAGTTCGACCAAGAGATCGAGCAGATCGGCCATAGGAACCGGCGTTACCAGGCGCACGGTGGCCACATCCAGAGCCTCGATGATGCTGCCTTCGAGGTAGCTCTGGTACACTCCTTGCGTGCCCAGCTCCCCACCGATGGCCTGATCGCGAACCCGACACAAGCTCGCCACCACATCATCGGCCTCGAGCGGCTCGCCGTGATGAAAGGCGGCATTCTGGCGCAAGGCGAAGGTCCAGGTGCGGGCATCTTCGCTCGTAGACCAGTTTTCCGCCAAACAGGGGCTGTACATCCCCCGCGGCGCCCGGCGAACCAGCGGTTCGAAGATGGCCGAGAGGATGCTGAGCCGGTTCTTGTCGTCGCTCGATACGTGTGGGTCGCCGATGGCGACGTGGGCTTGCAACACCGTCAACTGGGAACGCGCCATGCTAGCTCTGGTCAGGGGAATCTGACACGGGAACCTCTGCAAACAAGCCCAACAGCTTCTCGGGGTTGGTCTTGGTCAAGGTGCGAATGTCATCGACGCCGATACCGAGATCGAGCAAGCAAGCGATAAACTCCCGCAACCCTTCCACCGGGCTAGGGAGCGTGTACACGCCGAGGTCAGTTGCGATGATGCAGTGCTCTGCACCCAAGGCCTCGATCTGCTCGGCGACCAGCTTGACCCCGCCTTTGGGCGCATCCTCCATGCCCTCGTCGATGGAGACGTACTCGCGTTCGACGTAGTAGTGGGTCTTCGGTATCGGTGTGGTGTGGGTGTAGGCAGCGAGGGTGAACTCGATCAGCGCGCCCTTCCCGGCCATCAACTCGAGCATACTCGGCAGGCGCTGAACAATCTGCTCCGCAACCGGCTCTTTCGAGCGGATCGACATGCCCCAGTCACCCTGAAGCAAAGATAAAAAAATATGTCCAATACTGCACATAGAGGGGTTTATCCAAACCGAGCTGTTCGCGGAGCACTTGGATGTTCTCCGCCGTAGCCACGCTGTATTCCCCCAGCATCATGGTGACAGGATCACCCGGCACCAATTGAATCATCGAGAAGACCAAGATAGAAATGGTGATCAACAGGGGAACAAGAATCAAAATGCGCCGCGTGACGAAATGATACATCCGCTAAAGCCAACCTCCACCGGCTGATGGAAAAGACCGCCACGTCTGCTAGCGCAGCGATCCACACGGGTTCGAACTCTGGCTGCAAACTATACCACCAAACACCCGAGACGTGTAAAGGACGGGGGTCCGCGGGGCGCCCGACACCAGTCGACCGCCACTTAGACGCGCTTAATAGGTGCGTGGTAGCGTAACGGTATGGGTTTTGTGCCGTGGCTGGTGGTCGCCTTTTGCGGGGTGCTTCTGAGCGCAGCGCTCCCACCCAGCACCTTATGGCCGCTGACGCTGGCATTGCTGCCGCTCTTCGTGATGGTCGCCGGCAGTGAGAAACCGCGTCGGGCCTTCTGGTTGGGTGTCGCCTTCGGAGCACCCTTTTTCAGCCTCTATATCTTGTGGTTACCCAGCAGCTTTTCCGAGCTGCTCGGCTCCTTTTTCTGGGCGCTTTTTCCACCGCTGGTGGCGGTGCTGGCCGCTTTCTGGGGGCTTGTTTGCTGGGCGAGCCGGGCACTCGGTGGACGCGGCGCGGGTACGCTCTGGCTACTTCCGGCTTTCTGGGTACTGATGGAGTGGGCTCGCACCCAGGGGTATCTGGGCTTCCCCTGGGGCACACTCGGCTACGCGTGGCTCGATACCCCCGTGGCCCAACTGGCCGACACCGTCGGCACCTACGGCCTGAGTCTACTCTCTACCGTATTGGTCGCTCTGTTGGCGGCGGCCCTCTCACCCTATATCGACACCGGCCCCGAGCGCGCCGGCCGGCTGAAACGCACCCTCGGCTTGCTCCTGGTCGCCACGGCGCTCGGGGTGGGCAGCTGGCTGGTCGGGCTTTCCAAGGGCGACCGACCCATTCCGGAAGCGACCGACACCGCGCTGCTGGTTCAGGGCAACGGCGACCCCTTCGGCCGCGCGGTGAGCGCCGTGGCGGAGATCGATATCTACACGCAACTCACCAGGGAAGGGGTAGGGCGCATATCACCGCCGCCCACATACGCCATCTGGCCCGAAGGCGCGGTGCTCGGCGCCACCCTCGACGGGAGGGCAGGCGAAACGACGCGCCAGGTGGTGCAGGCGAGTGCGCCCGAAATCACGCTGATCGTCGGGTCGCGGGCTTTCGAGGCGGGTAAGAGTTTCAACAGCGCCTACAGCCTCTCAGGGGGTCAGGTGTTCGACCGTTACGATAAGCGTTTCCTGGTCCCCTTCGGAGAGCGCTGGCCGCTGATCGAGACCGCAGCGCCCCTCTACCGCGCCATTTTCGGCCTGCTCGGCTTACCGCTTTTGATCAGCACCAGCCCCGGAAAAGCGCTCGAGCCCCTCCTCACGCCCGAGGGTCCGGTTGCGACCTACATCTGCTACGAATCGGTCTTCCCTCAAGTCCCGCGCCTCATGGTCAAGCACGGTGCCGGACTCCTTATCAACATCACCAACGACGCCTGGTTCGCACGTGGCAACGGTGCCCGGCAACACTTCGACATGGGGAGAATGCGGGCCATCGAAACCCGCCGGTACCTGCTCCGTGCCGGGAACGACGGCATCACGGCCGTAGTCGATCCCCGGGGGGAGAGCCGGCTCGAGCTCGAGCGCCGGGTGCGAGGCAGCCTGCTGGCCTCCTATGGGCTAGCCACCGAGCTCACACCCTATGTGCGCTACGGGCACTTGCTGGTCTATGCCCTGATCGCTTATCTGGTGCTAGCGGGGGCAGCAATGAGGGTCATGGGTAACGAGTGATGGGTCATGGATGTTGAGAACGTTCGTATCTGCCCCCGTCTGCTCTGACTATTGCGGTTTAAGGCAGTACGATCTGGTTTCTTTATTCCGTTCGCAAGTGACCCACTCATTACCCATTACGCATTACCCATCACCTCATTTTAGTTACAAATACCGACGCCAGATCCACCACCCTGCGGTAAGATGCCGTTTGTATGGATGTTCTTATCGTCGGCGGCGGTGAGATCGGTGCTCAAATCGCAGCCGCGTTGCAACGCTCCCACAACGTCACCATTCTCGAAGCAGACGGGAGACGGGAACAGGCCTTCGAAAACATGGACGTGCGGTTCGTCACCGGAAACGGTGCCGACCCCGAAGCGCTGAGGTCGGCTATGGCCGATAAAGCGGACGCGTTTATCGCCTGTACCAGCAACGACGATGTCAACGTTTTGGCCTGCCTGGCCGGCAAAGGGCTCGGAGCCAGAGAGACGATGGCCTTCGTGACGCGCCAGCGCTACGTGGATGCCTTCGCAGCGCGGGGTCCGATGGAGAGCGTCGGCTTGGTCATCGACCGGGTCTTGTGGCCGCAGCGCACGCTCGCCAATCAGATCGTCGACATCGTCAGGGTGCCGCGTGCGCTCGACAGCGCCATCTTCGCTGGGGGAAGGCTCAAGCTGCTCGAGTACCGCCTCGAAAAGGGCGATCCCTTTTTGAACGCGCCGCTCGCGGGCCTGACCATGCCCGAAGGGGTACTGGTAGTCGGCAGCATTCGTGGGGATAGCTTCATCATCCCCTCCGGAGACACGATCCTCCAGGCCGGGGACAAGGCGGTATTCATGGGTACCACCGAGAGCATGCGTAAGATCGAAGGGCAGTTCGCGCCACGCAAGCGCGTGATGAACGTGGCGATCATCGGCGGTGGCAACGTCGGCTTTATGGTCGCTGACCAGCTTCAGGAAAACCGCACGAATATCACCATCATCGAGGAGACCGAAAAACGCTGTCTCACCTTGGCCGAGCACCTGCCCAGAGCGTTGGTGTTGAATGGAGACGGTACCGATCTCGAGGTGCTGGAGCACGAACGGATCGAAGACGCCGATGTAGTGGTCGCCGTCACCAACGACGACGGCAAGAACCTGCTGGTATCGCTCCTGGCCAAGCAGCTCGGTATCCCCAAAGTCATCACCCGAGTCGGCCGGGCTCAGAACCGCCACCTCTTCGAAAGAGTCGGAATCGACTCTCCACTCACACCGCGCACCGCTGCAATCCAGGAAGTTCTCAACTGGCTGAAGCTAGACGATGTGGATCACCTTGCCAGCATCGAAGACAGGGCGGAGGTCATGGAGTTGACCTATCCTTTTCAGTGCAATGTGGGCCGGGTGCAAGAGTTGGGGGCACCACCCAACAGTTTGATCGGAGCCATCGTCCGCAAGAACAAGGTCATCATCCCTCGGGGAGATACCACTATTCAGCACGGCGATCACCTTTTTATTGTGACGACCCCCGACAACATCAACGCGGTGGAGCACTGGCTCGAGCAAAAACGCACCGTCGAGGTGTAACCCTTGCAGACGGCCTCCGACGCCCTCTTCCAGGATTACTTGCACCAAAACCTTATTGGTGATGGGTGATGAGTCATGAGTAATGGGTGTTACGAAAGCCCAACTTCTGCCCGTCTACTTCCACCACTCTTGGAAAAACAGAGATCCTGTGCCGTGAACGTAATTTGCCATGGCCCCACGCATTACCCATACCCCATACCCCATTACCATCTTTGTTGCTCTACTCCTTACTCATCACTGTTTACTCATCACGATTCTCTTCTACCCTTCGCCCTTATCGAGCAAGGTTCTCTGACCTTCGCATTGGATATAAGGTAAGGACGTGCGAGGTCGCTTCGCTCCCTTCTTGGTCGGCGCCGCGCTCATCGCCTTGGCGCTGGTTATGCTTCTGTTCTGCGGCTATGCGCTTCTGGTCGGTGATCCGGTGCTCGGTTTCGCCATCACAATGGTCTGCGCCGGGCTGCTGGGTTTCTTGCTGACCCGTTTCGGGTTGAGGAGGGCGGAACCCAAGCGCCGCGAGGCGCTCCTTGCCGTCTTGCTCCTCTGGCTCAGCGTACCGCTCATCGGAGCCATCCCGTATGCCATCAGTGGAGGGTTCTCTTTCTTGAATGCCGTCTTTGAATCGATGAGCGGCTTCACCGCCACTGGTGCCACGGTACTGCAAGATTTCGAAGCTCTGCCCGAGACGCTCTTTATGTATCGTGCTCTCAGCCAATGGTTCGGGGGAATAGGGATCCTGGTGATTTTCATTGCGGTCTTCCCTCAACTGGCTATTGCAGGCCGGCAGATTTTTTTCGCCGAGGCTCCCGGCCCGACCGAAGAGCGAATGACACCGCGCCTGCGCAGCACCGCCAGCGCCATCCTGATCGTATACGTGGGACTTACCACGCTGTGCGCACTCGCCTACCGGCTCGGCGGTATGGACTCCTTCGATGCCGTTGCACACTCTTTTACCACCCTGGCAGCCGGAGGATTCAGCCCTCGAAGCCACAGCTTCGAGAGTTTTGCCAACCCGACTCTCGAGTGGATCGCTATCGTATTCATGATATTTGCCGGCGCCAACTTCGCCCTCCAGTACCGCGCTATCTCGGGACGGCCTAGAGAGCTTTTCAAAGATGCCGAGTTCAGGGCATACCTCCTTATCATTGCCGTGGCGGGAGCGCTGTTGAGCCTCTCTCTACTGGCCCGCTTTCCGGCTTGGGATGCCTTCAGGCACGGTTTTTTTCAAGTTCTCAGCATCTTGACCACCACCGGCTACGCTTCTACCGATTTCGCCCAGTGGTCCGAACGCGCCCAGATGGTGCTGTTGGTGCTCATGTTTATAGGTGGCAGTGCCGGCAGTGCCGGTGGAGGAGTCAAGGTTGTACGGTGGCTCATCATCGGCAAAAACACCGCCCGGGAAGTCCGGCGAGCCCTATATCCGCGGGCGGTGGTGCCGGTACGTGTCGGCAACCGGGTCGTACCCGAGGAGGTACTCCGCTCCGTCGCTGCATTCATCACGCTCTATGTCGGTCTGTTCGCCATCACCACCGCCCTCTTGGCGATGTTGGGAGCTGATTTCGTCACCGCATTTACCGCTGCAATCGGCTCGATCGGCAACATCGGTCCGGGGCTTTCCAGCGTGGGTCCGATGTTGAACTACGCAGAGCTGCACCCGGTGAGCCGCGGCATTTTGATTTTCGGCATGTATGCTGGCCGGCTCGAGATGGTCACCGTCTTCGTCATCTTTACGGCCCGCTGGTGGCAACTTCCGAGACAGAGCCCCCTGAACGTCGGCCGCCGGTAGATACCTCCCAACAACGCCTAATGCAAAACGCTCCTGATTTGGAGCCAGAAAGCGAAGCCAAAATCGTGGCCGGCAGCTCGCCGAACGTAGCAAATACGACGTGGGCGTGACCAGCTGGGCTGGGCGAAATTGAAGGTGTGGCACCCGATGCGTTATGCTCACCGTGTCGAACCTTCGACGACGTGCCTTATGTAGTTGAGGAGGAGTTATGGCTGAGCACATCGAATCGGTGCTGCAGGAAGGACGGCGTTTCAGCCCACCTGAGACGTTCAAAGCCAATGCGCGCTTGAGTCGGCTGGAAGAGTACCGGCAACGCTACCGTCAATCGCTCGATGATCCCGAGACGTTTTGGGGAGAGGTCGCGAGCGAACTTCACTGGTTCAAAAAGTGGGATGCGATCTCCTCTTGGCAAGAGCCCTTTGTAAAGTGGTTCGTAGGGGGGCAGACCAATCTGGCCTACAACTGTCTCGATTATCAGGTAGCCAAGGGGCTCGGAAACAAAGTCGCGTTTTTTTGGCAGGGTGAGCCAGGCGATACCCGTGTACTGACCTACCATCAAATGCTGATCGAGGTCAGCAAATTCGCTAACATCCTCAAGAGCAAGGGCATCAAAAAAGGCGACCGAGTCGCCATATACCTGCCGATGATCCCCGAAGCAGCCGTAGCGATGCTCGCCTGCGCCCGCATCGGCGCCACCCATTCGGTGGTATTCGGCGGTTTCAGCGCCCAGGCTTTGGCCGACCGGATCAACGACGCTGAAGCCAAAGCGGTCATCACCGCCGACGGCGGATTCCGTCGAGGCCAGGTGGTCGAGTTGAAGCCCGCAGTCGACGAGGCCTTGGCGAGCTGTCCCGGAGTCGAGAGCGTCTTCGTGGTGCAACGCGCCAAGAACGACATCCGGATGGAGCCGGGACGTGATTACTGGTATCACGAGCTCATGGTACACGCCTCGGAAGAGTGCCCAGCCGAACCGCTCGACGCCGAACACCCGCTCTTCATCCTCTACACCTCGGGATCGACCGGCAAGCCCAAAGGCGTGCTCCACACCACCGGCGGGTATCAGACCTATACCTACCTCACCGCCCGTTATGTTTTCGATTTGAAAGAGAACGACGTGTACTGGTGCAGTGCCGACGTGGGTTGGGTGACCGGTCACAGCTACATCGTGTACGGTCCCATGGTCAACGGCGCCACCCAGGTGATGTACGAGGGAGCGCCGACCTACCCGGGACCCGACCGCTTCTGGGAGCTGATCGACGAGTACCGCGTAAGCGTCTTCTACACCGCACCGACAGCCATCCGCGCCTTTATGAAGCTGGGGGAGGAACACCCTGCCAAGCACGACCTATCCTCTTTGCGCCTTCTGGGTACGGTCGGGGAACCGATCAATCCCGAGGCGTGGATGTGGTACCGGCGGGTGATCGGGGGCGACCGCTGCCCGATCGTGGATACCTGGTGGCAGACCGAGACGGGCGGCATCCTCATTACCACATTGCCGGGTGTGCACGAGGCTAAACCCGGCTCGGCTGGACTCCCCTTTTTTGGGATCGAACCAGCTATTGCCGATATCGAGGGGAACGAGCAACCGGACAACCAGGGTGGGTTCTTGGTCATCAAACGTCCCTGGCCTAGCATGCTGCGCACCGTCTACGGCGACGACGACCGCTACCGAAACCAGTACTGGGGAGAGATCCCACACGTCTACTTCGCCGGCGACGGTGCACGACGCGACGAAGACGGCTACTTCTGGATCATGGGTCGGGTCGACGACGTCCTCAACGTTTCAGGGCACCGGCTCGGAACCATGGAGGTCGAGTCGGCGCTGGTTTCCCACGAAGCCGTGGCAGAAGCGGCCGTGGTGGGCAGGCCCGACGAGATCAAAGGGCAGGCCGTGGTGGCCTTCGTAACGCTCGAAGGCGAACGCCAGGGGAGCGACGCCATGCGCTCTCAGTTGCGCGATCACGTGGCCAAAGAGATCGGCCCCATCGCCAAGCCAGACGATATCCACTTCGCCGAAGCACTCCCCAAGACTCGAAGTGGCAAGATCATGCGGCGCCTTTTACGCAACATCGCGGCAGGTCAGGATATGGCAGGCGACATAAGCACTCTCGAGGACCGCAGCGTGGTCGAGAAGCTGATGCAGTCGACCGGGGGATGAAGAGTCGGCACAAGCCGCGTTAGCCGCAAAGGACCGTCTGGAGGTCTGCCAAACTAATATTAGAGCCACAGAGCACCACCGCCACCCGCTGACCTGCGAGCTCAGAACCTTTTTTGAGTGCGGCTGCAACGGCGACTCCCGCAGCGCCCTCGATCAGCTGGTGGTGAACATCCATAAAGCGCCGCATGGCCGCTCTGATCTCGTCTTCCGTGAGAGTAACCACCTCATCGACGAGGGCTTGGCAGAGTTCAAAAGTGACAGATCCGGGCTCGATCCCGCCGGCCGTACCGTCCGATAGCGTCGGTTTAGACGGCAGCTCGAGTATGCGGCCGGCTTTGAGCGATTCGATCATCACCGCAGAGTTATGCGGCGAACAACCGATGACACGCACATCCTTGTCGAGATCTTTGAGGTAAGCGGCAACGCCCGCGACCAAGCCGCCGCCGCCCAGGGAGGCGATGACGGCATCGAGAGTGCCGGTTTGCCGCTCCAACTCGGCGGCTAGGGTGCCCTGGCCGGCAATCACCTGCAAGTCGTTGTAAGGCGAAAGGTAGCTCGTGCCGGTCTCGGCGGCGACCTGGCGCGCCCGTCGTTCCGCCTCGACGGGATCGGTGCCGAACACGCGGATCTCTGCCCCGAGCCTCTCTATCGCGTCTACCTTGGTCGGGGCGGCCGTCTCGGGCACGAAGACGAGGCACGGGGTTGCCAGCGTGCGCGCCGCAAAGGCGACCGCCGCACCGTGGTTGCCGGTCGAGGCAGCGACCACCCCTTCAGCGCGCTGCTGCTCAGTCAACGACAACAGCTTGTTGAGGGCACCCCGCACCTTGAACGAACCGGTGGGTTGCAAATGTTCGCACTTGAACGTAACCTCGGCCCCCAACCACTCCCCAAAAACGGGAGATGGCAGCAGCGCGGTCTCGGCCAAATAGGGTCGGATCCGCTCATCGGCCCTTTCGACCTCACGAGCGACCGCAGAGGGTTCAGACGACATGCACCTGGCGCAAGGTAGCGAGGAGCTGGCGCACACGTTCCAACGCTTCTAGCAGGTAAGGCTCCGGC
Organism: Trueperaceae bacterium; assembly: GCA_020354625.1. GTDB lineage: Bacteria > Deinococcota > Deinococci > Deinococcales > Trueperaceae. Next base: position 2,766,349 of record CP070651.1, on the reverse strand, counting down.
AGCCCGAAACTGATCCTGAGAAAGTGGTCCATGCCGAAGTGGTCTCCGGGGACCACCAGTACGCTCTTTTCACGCCGGAGACGCTCGACCAAGAGCGTCGAGCCGACGTCGAACCGGTAGCGCAAGAAGGCGATGGCAGCAGCGTCGGGCGGTGTAAGGGCGAAGGCGTCACCGTGTTGCTCGATCCAGGTTTCCAAGATCGGGTAGCCCTGCCGGATCAAACGGCGGGTGCGCGCCAACAGCTGGGGGCGGACGTCAGGGGCGAGGGCGAGAGCGGCGAGTTTGTTGGCGAGCATGGTCGCACTCAAGGTGAGGTACTCGAGCCTCGCCCAGATGTCTTCCACGGTCTCAGCCGGAGCCGCCACCCAACCGAGACGGAGCCCCGGCAGGCCGTAGGCCTTGCTCATGCTCCCCACCGCGATCACCTTGGGGTAGCGCCCGTAAAACGAGGGCGTCTCGCGTTCCGTCACCCTCTCTGCACCGCAATAGACCTCATCCGCCAGGATCCAGGCACCCACCCTATCAGCAGCAGCGACCACGCGTTCCATCTCGCTCGAGCTCAGGACATGTCCAGTGGGATTGTTGGGGTTGCAGACGGCGATCAGTCGAGTCTGTGGGGTAACCGCCTCATCGAGAGCAGAAGCGTCCAAAGCCCAACCATCCGCTTCGCTGAGCCCAAAGGTTCGAATGGCGAGGCCGTGGTTCTTGGCAACGCCCCAGATCTGCATGTAGTTGGGCGACATGATGGCGATCTCATCCCCCGGGGAGAGTAGGGTGCGGATCGCTAAGTAGTTGGCCTCGATGCCTCCCACGGTAACCAAGATGTTATCCGGCTCGGCACCACGGTAGAGACGGGCGATATTTTCCCTCAACTCCGGTATGCCGTTCACATGGGGATAGTTGAGCTCAGTGTCGAGCAGCCCCTCCACACCTGCTGGATCGAACGCCAGCAGCTCTCGCAGGGTCACGGGGTGGACACCACTCTCCGAGAGGTTGTAGCGCACCTCCTGTTCGTGCTTCGACATCATGCGTTCCATCTCGAAGGGTTGAAAAGGACTCATCATCTCACTCCTTGATCTGCTTCACAACTTCGACTATCCAACGTACATGAGCTAGCCGACCCTAGTATGCCATGACATGGATCCCTGCTGATCGAGGGCGTCGCTCCAGGTCTCTTTGTACTATGGTCAGACTTGGCCGGATCGAAGAGAGTCGTACAATAGTCGGGTGAGACAGCTTCCCTACCGGATCGGCTTCGGCGAAGATGCCCACCGGCTCGAAGCGGGTCGGACGCTGATTATCGGCGGCGTAACTATTCCCGAAAGCCCACTAGGAAGCCTGGCACATAGTGATGGAGACGTTTTGTTGCACGCCTTGGCGGATGCGCTCTTGTCGAGTTACGCCCTCGCCGATATCGGCTACCACTTCCCACCATCCGACCCGGCGTTTGCAGACCTCGACAGCAGCGTGATCGTGAAGGCGGTCCTCGAAAGACTCAAAGACCTTGTGGGAGAGCTGACCGTTCACAACGTCGCCGCAGTAATCACGCTCGACCACCCCAGGCTCGGTGGGTACCGGGACACGATGCGAGCAACCGTGGCGAAACTGCTAGGGCTCGAGCCGTCTCGTGTAGGTATTACCTTCAAGACGAGTGAAGGCCTGGCGCCAAACCACATTCAGGCGCGGGTGACGGTGCTGGTCAGTACAGAGGCTGAGATCACATTTCAGCGCGCCCCCGGAGGGGCGCGCTGAAATGAGTTGCTTATCCCGTCTGATCTATCCGGAAGGTGATGAGTTATGAGTGATGAGTGGGTAACGGGCAAACGATTTGGTTCAGCCTTGTCCCTCGCAACTCTCATCACTGCTTACTCATCCCTGATCACCCTAAAAACGCAGGCTCACCCCAGCTGCTTAGGCACTGAGACAGGCTTTCAGCCTGTCTCGGTCCATTAAAAACGCAGGCTCACCCCGGCTGCAGCGGTCGGATAGAACTGGTTGTAATCGACGGTGGGAGGCGTCTGGAGGTAGTAGTCTCCAGTCCCCTCCACGAACACTCCGAGCAGATCGGTGATTCTGAACTCTACCCCAAGAAGCCCTCCGGCAAAGGCACCTTCGTTGGCGGCCGGCCAGTCCTGCAGATTCATCTGGTAACCCCCACCGGCACCGGCGTAGAGGTTGAAGCGGTTTGCGCCAAAGCGGTACAGGAGATGCCCGGCTGCGGCCAATGTACCCTGTTCGATCGGGCTCTGACGACCAAAATCGGCTGTGACTCTCACACCGAATCCAGCGAAAATGTTGTCGATTCCACCCATGGCCCGCACAAAGACACGGTCATTGAGCTCGCTGATGGCACCTACACCGAAGTACATATCCCCCGATGTGATATTGCGCGAGGTCGCGATGTTGGGTGCGACCCGAGACCGCTCTTCCTCGGGTTCCTCTTCGGCGACTACTTCCGTTTCAGCAGAGGGCATCGGCTCGACCTCGACCACTTGGCCGGCAGGGCCTGGCTCGCCTTGAGGGCCCTCGGGTCCAGCAGGCCCTTGGGGTCCTGCAGGTCCCTGTTCACCCTGGGGTCCGGCGGGTCCACGCTCGCCGCGAACCCCTTGGGGTCCGGCCGGACCTGGCTCGCCTTGCAGACCCTCAGATCCGGCAGGTCCTTCGGGTCCGGCAGGTCCTTCGGGTCCGGCAGGCCCTCGTGGGCCTTGCAAGCTTCCAGAGGCGATTTCACTCCGTAGGGCTTCGACTTGTGCACTGAGGGCTGCAACCTGCTCGCGCAACAACTCGACATCGCTGGTGTCGGCTTTGTCCTCGAGCGAGGCGCTGCTCTCATCCAAGGCTGTGGACAGTTCAGCCACCGCATCACGAAGTGCGGCCAGGTCCGCTTCGATAACCGCCTGCATTACCTCGAGGTTTTCGTCGAGGACATTCAACAAGCGATCTGTTACCAGGGCAGCTTGAAAGCGCGTAAACGCTTCGTTACCCCGAAAGGTACCGTCGGGAAAACCGGTGATGATACCCAGTTCGAAAATACGTTCCACCGCCGGCTCGGCCCAGTGACCGGAGGGGATATCCGGGAAGGTCTGTTGCGCTGCTGCCGTCGAAACAAACAGTAGCAAAATCCATGCCAAGAAGGGCCTCAGAGAGACCCTCGAGGTCAAACGGGGTCGCGTTGTGTCGCTCTGATACTCCATCTCCCGCCTCTTTTCTTTAAATCTCGGAAGCCGGAGTTTCCCGGCACCGGACCTCAGCTTAAAGAGTGACCGGAGAACTTTCTGTGAAAGATCAGAAAAGGGGTGGGTCCTGTCCGCCTGGCCCATACGCAGGCCAAACGAACAGGGGGATTAAAAGCTCTGTTGATAGACGATGTAGACCGCGTCTCCCTCGACCTCGGTCTGGTAGAGGCGAATCTTTTTGACGGCCGGCATAGTCGGCCGTCCCGTTTCGAGATCGAACTTGGCGCCGTGACGTTCGCACTTGACCGCACCATCGAGCAGCTCGCCGTCGTGGAGGATGCCGTTGTCGTGAGTGCAGCGGTCCTCGAGCGCGTAGAAGACTCCGTTCTGGTAGACGAGCAGCACCTCCCGCCCATCTACCTTGAGCGCAGTCATGCTGTCTTGTGCGAAGTCCTCTACCCTACCGGCTCTGACACGACCTCGCGTCAGGCTCACAGCTTCTCCTTGACGCCGGGCACCCCGAGCTTAGCCTGCACCAGACGCTCCACATACTCTGCGACCTTCGGCAGTGTCACCCGGCTCATGACCTCGTAGAGGAAACCGGTAACCAACACGTGCTCCGCCACCTCCGGCTTGAGCCCACGGCTCATCAGGTAGAAACGTTGATCCTCAGGGACCGGGCTGGTGGTAGAACCGTGGGAACAGCGTACGTCGTTGGCACCGATTTCTAGCTGAGGAATGCTGACGGCCTCCGACTCGGTATCGAGCAACAGGTTCCGGTTGGTCTGGTAGGCGTCGGTTTTCTGCGCTCCCTCGTCGACTACGATGACTCCCGAGTAGACCGCGGTGCTACCGTCACGCAGAGCGCCTTTGAACAGAAGATCGCTGAAAGCGTGGTCGGCAGCGTGGTGCTGCAAGGTGTACTGGTTGTAGTGCTGCCCCTTGTCGGCGAAGTAGAGCCCCAGCATCTCGCTCTCGGCTCCCGGACCCTCGAGTCGGCTCTCGACCTCGGCACGAGCGGCGTCGGCTCCGAGACTGACCGTGAGGGACTCGAGCCTGCTGTCTCGACCGAGGTGGGCCCGCAACCGATTGATGTGCGCGACGTTTCGACCCCAATTCTGCAGGCTGACGTAGCGGAGCTTAGCACCCTCTTTGAGCACGATTTCGGTAGCAGCGTTGCTGAAAAGGCGCTCGTCGAAGGGATCTGAAGTAGTTTCGTCCAAGAAAGTCACCTTGGCGTTGGCTTCCACAACGATCAAGGTACGCCGGTTGGTGATACCACCCACATCCGCGGTCGTGAACGCGCCGAGGGGTAAGGCCACCTCGATATCTTTGGGAACGTACACGAAGGTACCGTTTTTCCATAAGGCCGCGTTGAGCGCCGTATATTTTCCGGAGCGGACATCGATGGCGCTGTAGAGGTGGGCTCTCAAGAGTTCCTCATGCTGGTGCACGGCGCTGCGCAGATCTGTGAAGATCACACCCTCTTCCCGGATATGGTGATCGCGGTAGATGACTTCGGGTCCATTCAGAACCAGCACGCCCTCGGCATCCGAGTCGGTGATCCGCATCTCGATGCGCTCGGACACCTGTCTGGATGCCGGTTCCTCGAGAAGCTCGAGCCCATCAAAGGAGAAACGTCCTAGCTCCGTGTAGCGCCATCTTTCATCACGGTTTGAAGGTAGAGGTGTGGCGAGGTAGTGCTGCAGGGCAGCTCGACGGGCGTCGGCCAACCACTGAGGTTCGTCGTGCTGGGAAACGATCGCCTCAACGGCATCGCTGGTAATAGTCTTGGGGTTGTCGATTACATCTGCCATAAGCTACAGTGTCTAACCTACGCTCCCTTCCATCTCGAGCTCGATCAGTCGGTTGAGTTCCACGGCATACTCGAGCGGCAACTCTTTGGCGACCGGCTCCAGGAAGCCCCGCACGATCAGGGCGGCAGCTTCATCTTCGGCCAGACCGCGCGTCTGGAGATAGAAGATCTGCTCGTCATTGAGCTTCGATACGGTTGCCTCGTGCCCGACGTGAGCGGTCTTCTCATTGATCTCGATATAGGGATAGGTGTCGGTCTTGGCCCGCTCATCGAGCAAGAGCGCATCGCATTCGACGTTCGAACGCGCATGGATAGCGCCGTCGTGGATCTGCACCAACCCACGATAGCTACTGCGGCCACCGTCTTTGGAAATCGACTTCGAGACGATACTGCTACTGGTATTGGGGGCCGCGTGAATCATCTTGGCACCAGCATCCTGGTACTGCCCCTGGCCCGCGAAGGCGATGGAGAGGACTTCACCATGGGCGCCTTCACCCACCAGATAACAACTAGGATACTTCATGGTCACCTTGGAACCGAGGTTGCCGTCCAACCAGCCCATGCTGGCGTTGCGATGAACCAAGGCGCGCTGCGTTACCAAGTTATAAACGTTGTGGGACCAGTTCTGGATGGTCGAGTAGCGGACATCGCTCCCCTCCATGCAGACGATCTCGATGACACCGCTATGGAACGAGTCGCTGTTGTAGGTCGGTGCGGTGCAACCTTCGATGTAGTGGAACTTGGAGCCTGGCGCCCCGATGATCAGAGTCCGTTCGAACTGACCCATGCTCTGTGCGTTGATCAGAAAGTACGCCTGAAGCGGCACCTCGATCTCGACCCCTTCGGGTACATAGACGAACGAACCGCCGGACCAGACCGCGCTGTTGACAGCGGCGAAGTAGTTATCTTCCGGTGGGACGACAGTGGCGAAGTATTCCCTGAAGAGTTCTGGGTGCTCCTGAAGGCCTGTATCGCTATCGAGGAAGATGACGCCCTGTTTCTCCCACTCCTCCTTGAGGTTGTGGTACACCATCTCGCTCTCGTATTGGGCGCCGACCCCGGCCAGCATCTTCTGCTCAGCCTCGGGGATTCCGAGGCGCCGATAGGTTTCGAGCACTTCCTCTGGGACGTCTTCCCAGCGGTTGGTCCCCTTCTTATCCTGTGGCCGGATGTAGAAGTAGATATCGTCGAAATCGAGTGAACTCAGATCGGGACCCCATTTGGGGCGGCCCTTCTTCTCAGCGATCTCGAGCGCCTTGAGGCGGAACTTGAGCATCCACTCCGGTTCATTTTTATAGTAACTGATCTGTTCGACCACACGGCGGTCGAGCCCTCGTTCCGATTTGTAGAAGTACGTCTCCGGAAGGCGAAAATCGTACTGTCTTTCGTGCTCCAGCCCCTGAAGCTTGGCGGCATCAGGGTGTTCCAACGGTGTTTCAGACATCCTCAGCTCCTTTCAGGTACGGTTCATTGCCGATCCAAAACCAGTTAGATCCAGCTCAAACACCTACCTGCTCCCTGATCCAGTCGTACCCCTTGGAATCGAGATCCACAGCGAGTTCCTTGGGGCCCGAACGAATGACGCGTCCATCCACCATCACGTGGACTACATCGGGGACGATGTAGTTCAGCAGGCGCTGGTAGTGGGTGATGACCAGGCTCGAAAACTCAGGGCCCCGGGCAGCGTTGACCCCTTGAGAAACGGTCTTGAGCGCGTCGACGTCGAGGCCCGAGTCGGTTTCGTCCAGGATCGCGACCTTCGGCTCCAAGACCAACAGCTGGAGAATCTCGCTACGCTTTTTCTCCCCACCCGAGAAGCCCTCGTGCAGATTACGCTCGATGATCGACTCATCCCAGCCGAGGATTGCGATCGCTTTTTGCAACTTCTGATAGAACTCCATCACGCCGATCTCATCACCTTCGTCACGGCGGGCATTGAGGGCGAGGCGCAAGAAGTTGGCGATCGAAACGCCGGGTACTTCAACCGGGTACTGAAAGGCGAGGTAAAGCCCCGTACGGGCCCTCTCATCGGGTTCGAGCTCGAGCACACTCTGACCGTCGACGAGGATGTCGCCGGCGGTCACCTCGTAGCTCGGATCTCCTGCAATGATCTTGGCAAGAGTCGACTTACCAGAGCCGTTTGGACCCATCAACGCATGAACCTCACCCTTGGGGACCGATAGATCGACACCGTTCAAAATGGTGTCCCCCTCAGCAATGCGCGCGTGCAAATTGCGAATCTCAAGACTGACTTCAGCCATCAAAACACCTCAAGGTTGATCTTTTGGAACGCCGTCCGTTTTAGGACTCGTTCCGAATTGTGGTTGTAGTATAACGACCCGACGACCCAATGTCGAGTGTTCCACTCAAGATTAAACCCATGGAGAGGATATCAGAAAAAATGTTCGGAAAAGGTGTGCCACAATCTCTTTTGGTCATGAGTGATGAGTAATGAGTGAGGGGTGTTGCGATCGATTGCGTCCGAACCCATCCTTGTGTAGGGTATCGATCAGAAGGTCAGGTCATGGGAAATCGGCACCCACATGCCTCGATTATCCATCAAATTGGTTGTTTTGTGAGGACCGGTTGTGTTGAGCGCATCGTTTGCTGGGGATCTACTCATCCCTCATCACGCACTACTCATCACCGTCTTTTATACGCTTTAGCCACCCCAAAACCCCCCGCCGTCTCGTGCCGCGATCCACTGCCGGAGACGCTTCGCCCGCCCCCCTCCCCTGCCGATCATCGCTCGGCTTCGTACGGCTGGCACGCCCCACGATGATCTCCTCTGCCGGCTCAGGAACCAGACCTGCAGCCGAGCTGAACTCCTCGAGGAAGTCAGCGACCTGTTGATAGCGCTTGTCAGCAGCTCGTGACATCGCCTTCGCCACCACTTTAGCGAGCGTTTTGGAGACCTCGGGACGGTGGTGCAAAAGACTTTTGGGCACCTCTCGAAGATGGGCAACCATCAAGGTCTCATAATCGTTCCCCGAAAAAGGACGGCTCCCGGTGATCAGTTCATAGGCCAAGATACCCAAACTGTAGATGTCGCTCTGCACCGTCGCCTGGGCACCCTCGAAGATTTCGGGGGCCATGTAAAAGGCCGTTCCAACACGCTCCTGAGAATCTTCCGATGTGAAGATTCCGGTGCCGAAGTCACCGAGCTTGGCCTGCCTCTCAGCGGTAAGGAACACGTTGGCAGGCTTTACGTCCCGGTGGAGAACGCGACGGGCATGGCAGTGCTCGAGGCCACGCCCGACATCGATGATCAGCTGTGTTGAATCTTTCAGGGAGCCGCGACCCCTCTCGAGAATCCACTGGTCGAGCGTCCCTCCAGAACAGTACTCGAGAGCTAAGAAAGCTCTATTGCCGGTCGGGAAACCCCCATAGGCCTTGACGATATTCGAATGGTCTAGACTCAGCGTGATCTGTACCTCGTTCTCGAACATCCTCCGGAGAACAGGGCTATCTTGCGACTCTTGACGCGGTAGTTTTAGAGCGACCTCTCCCCACTGGGGATGATGCGCCAGATAGACGTGGGAAGTCTTCCCCGAACCGAGCGTACGAGAGACTTCGTATCCCTCCGGGACAAACGAGGGCCAAGAGTCAGCAGCCATACACACCTCGAGTACAACGCTGGCAAGAACCTGTGTGTGGCTCTATCTCCGTCCTGGCTCGTCGCCCTATTTCATAGATCACTACAGCCATACCATCTCGATGGACTTGCAGCATGTCAACCCACGCACCGTCACCACACTCTACAACTCCAGATATTCACCCGGTGCAAGCAGCAAACAGCTGCTCTCGGTCTCGTCTTCGACTCGCTCTTTGAAGGCATCGGCATCTTGGTTGACCAACTCGAAGGTGTTGTAGTGGATCGGGGTCACCAGCTTGGGTTTCAGAAGTCGAACCGCCTCGAGGGCGTTATCGGGGCCCATGGTGAAGTTATCACCGATAGGCAGGAGCGCGACATCGAGACCACCACGACCGATCAACTGCATGTCACCGAAAAGACTGGTATCCCCGGCATGATAGATGCGCTTGCCCTCTGCTTCGATGATGACGCCCATCGGCATGCCACCGTAGGAACCATCGGGTAACGAGCTCGAGTGCCAGGCCGGTGTAAAGGTAACGCGACCGAAGGGGAGCGTTACGCTTCCACCGACGTTGGCGGGGTGGCTGGCGATCCCCTTTTTGGCCACATAATTGGCAATCTCAACGCTAGAGATCACCGTAGACCCACAGCGCTTCGCAATCGCCTCGGTATCGCCGTAGTGGTCACCGTGACCGTGCGTTAGAACGATATGGGACGGGTTGACCTCTTCGGGTCCGATGGGGGCGACCGGATTCTCCGACAAAAACGGATCGATGAGGACCTCATGGCCGTCGATGACAAGCTGAAACGTGGCGTGACCGAGGAATATCAGTTTCATAGCACCTCCGGCGTTCTACAGCTCACCTTATCACAAGCGCACAAGTGCATCTGGACGTGGTTCCAACGGCAAAAAGGGACCGCAAACTTTCCGAAAAACCGCTCCGTAGGCAAATGTCTCAACGCAGGAATAGGATGCCGAGATAGAAAAGAAGCGTGCCGGCGACCGGTGTGCCGGCAGCCATCACAGATAAGTAGTCACGCCGTGCCCAGTAGAGGATCAAACCGAGCAGTGAAAAGACCAACACCACAAAGGGATAGGACAAAAAGAGCGTTCTCTCCGTCGGATTGAGCTCGAGATCGTTGATGAAACCACCGTTACCGGTAAGCAACAATACCGCAGCGATCGTCCAGAAAAACAAGATGCCCCCTGCCCCGAGCAGAGCGAAAATCAGCGTATAGAGCGTTAGCGTACGATCGCCTAGCACACATCATCTCCTTAAAACTCTTTACAAAAGATCGGGCACGATCGTCACATAGAGGCGCCGTGCCGACAGAGCTATCACATTATAGCTATACTTTTGCTGACGGATGGCAACTACCTCGAGTTCGGGGGACTCCCACCCCGAAAAAGGGATACCGTCCAACACGAGCGAGACGCATCGATGCCCGATACACTTCTCCTTACCAAGCTCCTGCCACCACCGAGTCGTGAACACCTGGTGAAGCGCTCTCGGCTGCTCGAGAAACTGGACCTGGAGAGCGAACGCAAACTAACGCTCGTATCGGCTCCTGCCGGCTACGGCAAGACGAGTCTCCTCGCAAGCTGGGTGGCGTCATCAGAGCGTGAGACGGCCTGGCTCACGCTCGACCCAACCGACAACATCGCCGGGCGCTATGCCCGATACCTCGCCGCCGCCTTGGGGCGCGTACGCCCTGAACTCGAGACAGACGCGATCGACGCACTGCTCAATGCCTTCTCGGAAGGACCACCACTCGTCCTCGTCCTCGACGACTACCACCATGTCGATGCACCAGAGGCACACGCCCTCACCCTCCTACTACTCGAACGGAGTCCACCACAGCTCCACCTCATCATCTCAACGCGGGTGGACCCGCCACTTCCTCTGGCGAAATTGCGTGTACAAGGTGAACTCTCTGAAATCCGATCCGCCGAGCTCCGTTTCAACGCCGAGGAGTTGAGCTCTTTTTTGGAGGGCATGGATCTGACCCTGGGTCGAGGTGATCGCACCGAGCTGCTGACCCGAACCGAGGGGTGGGTGGCAGGTCTGCAACTGGCTGCACTGTCGCTGCAGGGTCGAGAGCAGGTCGGTAGCTTCATCGAACGCTTCACCGGTACCGATCGGTATGTACTCGACTACCTCACCGAAGAGGTGCTCATGCGCCAACCTCAGGAAATCCAAGATTTCTTGGCGCTCAGCTCGATCCTGGAGCGCTTGAGCGGCGACCTATGTCAGGCGGTCACCGGTCAAGCGGAGACGCAGGCACGTCTCGAAGAATTGGAAAAGCGCAATCTCTTCGTGATACCGCTGGATGACGAGCGTCGATGGTACCGTTACCATCCCTTTTTTCAAGATCTCCTCAGGCAGCGTCTTGCGAACGCTCGTCCCGACCTGTTGCCGGTCCTGCACCGGCGTGCCAGCGACTGGTACGAAAAGCACGGCTCACCAGGAGAAGCCTTCCAACACGCCCTGGAAGCAGGCGACTACCGTGCCGCTGCAAAGCTGGTCTCAAAACAGCAACAGGCCGAATCCATCCACCGCCTGCTACGCTCCTCGTTGCACCTCGGAGAGACAGAGGAGCCGCTCGAAGTATTGCTCCAACAGGTACTCGAGCGCGGGCTGGCCCCAGGAGAGACGAGCCGCTTGATACAGGCCGTGATGCTTCCCGAGGGGATGAGAGAGGTCGATTACGGCTGGCTCGAGCCGCTGAGCGAACGGGAGCTCGAGATCGTGCGGCTCTTGGCAGCCGGCCTACCCAACAAGGCCATCGCCCGGCAACTGGATATCTCTTTAAACACAGTCAAGACACACACCAAGAACCTCTACAGCAAACTCGAGGTGGGGAGCCGTACCCAGGCGATCGCAAAGGCCCAGGAGCTGGGACTGATCTGATCTGCTCGTGCCAAACCGTACAACGTCAGCTGTTTTCGCTTCTAACGAGAATCGGGCTACGGGTGCTGCGAATGAATGCCACTTAGAGCACTAGCCGGAAACGTGCTCGAGAGTAAGTTCTCGCAATGATGGATCCCAACTCATCAGGATCTTCAGAATGTCGTCGGGTGTCTCCGCAACCGCATCGGGTTCGGCCTCTACTTCCTCCCTCGCATCGGCCTTGAGCCAGATGGTGCGAATGCCCAATGCCTTGGCGCCGGCAACATCTTTTCGGAGCGAGTTGCCGATCATGACCACCTCAGCTGGATCGAAATGCCAAGCGTTCAACACCTTGTTGAAGATCTGCGGGCTGGGCTTACGAAAGCCGCAACTTACCGAAGTTACAAACGGATCGAAGAGATCGCGCAGACCGAGTCCCCTCACAATTTCTTCGATAAGAAGATGAGAGCGGGTGTTGGAAACGACTGCCAGCCGCACTCGGCTCGACAGCCCACGAACGACGTTCTCGATTCCAGAAAGGGAGACTGCTCCACAGGCTTCTGTTCTCACAAAAGCCGACTCCAGCTCTGTGAGCGAGTCTTCGCTTAGCAACACTCCCAATTCACGAGTCACTTGGGCTAGATGCTCTCTGGTCGTACCGATCTGCGTGAAACCGGAGCCTTCTTTGGACGAGGTGGCACGGAGCTCCAAAAGGGCTTGGAAAAAGGGGGTTGGTTCCTCCAAAAAACCACCCGAGCACAGGGTGTTGGCAGCCGACCAGGCGTTAGCACGCTCGAAGTAATCGAAGTTGGACCAGACCAGAGTTCCACCGACATCGAAAATTACACCGCGCAGCGCCACAAAGACCGTCCGTTCTCATACGAGATTATCATAATCACCTACCAGCAGTCGTTTGAAGAGGGCTCTTTTCAAAAGATTGAGGAGGACCGAATCAGCACTTCATGTCTATCCCCAGATCTAGCCTACCGTGCCCGCATCGGTGCCAGCCGTCGGATTTCCGGCATTGCCGAAACCTGAGACGATGCAAGAGGGTAGGCGCCAGATCTTGCTCGGTTATCGGGAAGCTCTCAACTTTCTTGGTGGTGACAAGCATGAAGCCGGGGAGGCCCAGTGGGCC
>CP070651.1:2728062-2753633 GCA_020354625.1 Trueperaceae bacterium | reverse complement strand
CGTGCCCGGCGGCCTGGCCTACCGGCTGCGGCCGGGCGCTACCACCCTGGTGCTCGAGGCCGGTACCGGCCTGGACGTTCTCTTCGCTCTGGCGAGTGGGGCTTCTGAGGTGGTGGCGGTGGAAGAGCGCCGCCTGGTGCTCGAGGCGCTGCAAAACGAGTACCTCGACTTCACCGGTGGACTGTATCACCACCCGCGGGTCACCGCCCAGAACCGGTCCTCTCGCGTGTTTGCTGGTAGGTACGCGGGGCCGAGGTTCGACCTGGTGATCCTATCGCTGCAAAGCCCCCACCGGCCAGTCACCTCGGGGGCCTTCAGCCTGACCGAAGATTACCGCTACACCGTCGAGGCGTTCCGGGACTACCTGTCGCTCTTGGGAGAAGATGGCGTGTTTGTGGTTACGCGCTGGTTGCAGACGCCGCCCAGCGAGAGCGCGCGTGTCTTCGCCGCACTGGCCGAAGCCCTCGAGCGAGAAGGTCACCGAGCAGAGAGGCAGCTGATCGCCTACCGGTCGCTCCGCACCATGACGGTGATGGCGTCTCTTCGGCCCTTTCGCGCTGAGGAGATCGACCTCGTCAGGGCATTTCTGCAAGAGCGAGCTTTCGATGCCGTCTCCTATCCGGGGCTCCGCGCCGAGGAGCTGAACCGGTTCCTGCTCCTGCCTGAACCCAGCTACCACGACCTGTTCCAGGCCATCTTGAACGATTCGTCAGCGACGTTCCGGAGCTACCAGTTCGACATTCAACCTCCCACCGACGATCACCCCTTTTTCCACCACTTCTTCAAGTGGCGGCAGACGCCTGAAATCCTGGCCGCGCTGGGGCGCATCTGGCAGCCCTTCGGCGGTAGCGGCTACTTCGTGCTGGTGGCCTTGCTCCTTTTGGTGGTGTTGGCGTCTGCTCTGTTCATCCTGGCGCCGCTCGTATTCGCCGCGCTGACAAGACGGCGGGAAGCCCCAGTGGCGATCGCACGGGGGGTGCAGACCCTCTCTCGCTGGCGGGTGCTCCTCTATTTCGCCTGCCTCGGCCTGGCTTTTCTATTTGTGGAAATGCCCCTGGCCCAGCGTTTCATCTTGCTGCTCGAGCAGCCTGTGACCGCCTTGGCGGTGGTGCTGTTTGCCATCCTGGTCTTCTCCGGCCTCGGCAGCCTCGCGGCGCCGCGTGTGCCGCTCGCGCTCGGTTTGGCGCTGCTCGTCGCAGCGACCTTGCTCTACCCGTTGGTGCTCGAGCCCTTGTCGGCTGTCTTGTTGCGCGCTTCGGAACCGGTTCGGATCGCTGCGACGGTCGGCCTGCTCGCACCGCTCGGCTTTCTCATGGGCCAGCCGTTCGCCGGGGGGCTCAGGGTGCTCGAGCGCTTGCGCCCGGAGCTCGTCCCTTGGGCCTGGGCCATCAACGGCAGCTTCTCGGTCATCAGCGCGGTGCTGGCGGTGATGCTGGCCTTGACCTGGGGGTTTGCGGCTGTGTTGTGGTTGGGGGCCGGGGCGTATGCCGTGGCGCTGGCAGCGATCTGGCGGACCTGAGGTTCGCTAGCGTTCCCGGCGTGTCAGCGGGACGAAGCGGACGCCACCGAGGTTCTGTGCCTGGATCTCTTCCTCATCTGTGCGGGTCAGGAGCCAGAGCGTCTGGTAGCCGCCGACCGGGCCCACCGGGATGACCATCCGTCCGCCGATCTCGAGCTGCTGAACCAGCGGTTGTGGGATGTGATCGGGTGCTGCGGTGACGACGATGGCGTCGAAGGGGGCTTTGTCCTCGATCCCGAAGTAGCCGTCTTGGTGGTGGATGGTGACGTTGTCGTAGCCGAGGTCGCGCAGGGTGTCACCTGCCCGGTCCGCCAGCGCCTCGATGATCTCGAGGCTGTAGACGTGCTCCGCCAGCTCTGCCAGCACCGCCGCTTGGTAGCCTGAACCGGTGCCGATCTCGAGGACCGTATCGCCGCTTTCAACCCCTACGGCCTGCGTCATCAGCGCCACGATGTAGGGTTGAGAGATGGTTTGGCCGTAGCCGATCGGGAGCGGGTGGTTTTCGTAGGCCTGCCTCAGGTATTCGGGTGGGACGAAAGCGTGGCGCGGCACCGCCCTCATCACCTCGATCACGCGGCTGTCGCTGATACCCCAATCGATGATGCCTGTCTGGACCATGCGGTCGCGTTCGGCAGAATAGCCGTCAACTTCTGTGCTTTGCTGGGCCGTGGTCGTCGGTGTCCACGTCGACAGGGCTACAAATGTCAGCGCAAGGACGCTGAGACGCCATATACGTTCCGTTGTGAGAAGCATCGCATATTCCTTTCGTAGGTATCTTGGGTCTACAGTGAGTCTCAGATTTCTAGATGTAAAAACCAGGTGATGGGAAATGGGGAATGGGTAATGGGTGCTGCGAACGTACGTGTCAGAACCCGTTTGCGTCGGCAGGTGTACCTGAAAAAAGGTGATGAGTAATGAGTGATGGGTAATGGGTGCTGCGAACGTACGGGTCGGGGCCTGTCTACCTCAATAGATGGTGCCTGAAAGAAAGGTGATGGGTAATGAGTGATGGGTAATGGGTGTTGCGAACGTTCGTGTCGGGGCCCGTCTGCGTCGACAGTTGTGCCTTTGAAGAGCCCAAGCTCTGATGATGCTTTCCCTTCGAAGTAGCCTCACGCATTCCCCATTCCCCATTTCCCATTACCTTCTTTGCTTTGCCCCACTCATCCCTCATCACTGTTTACTCATCACCTTCAACCGTAGAGCCTGGCGGTTTTTCACTTCAGCTGGAGACAGGTACCCTTAGAATATCTCAGGGAGAAGAAGCTGGTACCGTCTGAAGCATCGGTCGTGGGGAAGGGTCGATGGCCGACCTCGTTGTAAGGCATCTGGTGGGCGCCGCAAGGTGTTACGTATGGCGACTGAACTTCTCAAACACTTGTACGAGACCAACACTCGGCTTCGGGTTCAGGTAGACGAGCTCCAACGGAAACTTCAGGATCGAGAGCCTGATCGGGGGCGCCATGGCGATTGGGCGGTGGAGCTCGAGGAGCTCCGCAAACGCGTCACGTATCTGTCCATGGAGTTGGAACGGCGAGACCGGCATACGGGGCGAGTCTCGGAGCAGCCTTGGTGGAAGTTCTGGTAGTATGCGGTCGATTCTGATTAAGAAGCGAGATCCAATAAACTCTTGCCTGAGTGCTTTGGGTGATGAGTAAAGGGTAATGAGGGCTGTGAACGCTCGTGTCAGAACCCGTTTGCGTCGGCAGGTGGTACCTGAAAGAAAAGGTGATGGGTGATGGGTGCTGCGAACGTACGGGTCGGGGCCTGTCTACCTCAATAGATGGTGCCTGAAAGAAAGGGGATGGGTGATGAGTGATGGGTAATGGGTGTTGCGAACGTACGTGTCGGGGCCCGTCTGCGTCGACAGTTGTGCTTTTGAAGAGCCCAAGCTCTGATGATGCTTTCCCTTCGAAGTAGCCTCACGCATTCCCCATTCCCCATTTCCCATTACCATTTCACCCTTGGAGCACTCATCTCTCGCGCCCCCTCACCCGCTTGAACAAGCCGTATCAATGCTCGGTAAGCTCACCATGCCTCTCGGCCTCGAGGCTATGCTGCATCATCAGGCCGAACGGGTTCGATACGGCGTGTCTTGCGGCCTCCCAGGCACGCTTGAGCTCGAGCTCGTCCACGCTTAGTCCGGCGTCGCCCAGATCCGCGTAGTGCGAGACTTCTTCCGCCTTGGTCTTGAGGATCATGTTGAGCACTGCGTGGAGCGAGTCGCGCACCGCCAGGCCTTCGCGCAGCATATCTTGAAGCTCTAGGACGCGGTTGACCAGGTCCTCGTGGCTCATCGCTTCGAGTTCAGCTCTGGTGCGTTGCATCTCTTGCCTCCCATTCGCGCATTCTGCTCACCACTTTACCGCTTTCGCGAAGCCCCCTTACGTCGTCTCTAGCCAGGGTATGCTGGCGCATGGCAGTAGACGTGACTTCTTTCACACTAACGGATCTTGCCGAAGCGTACCGGCAGGGCGCTCTTCGGCCTACAGAGGTTACCCGGCGCTATCTGGAGAAGATCGAAGTTGGCGACACCTACCGGGTTGTGACCGCTGACCGGGCGCTGGCTCAGGCCGAGAGGGCGGAAAGAGCGTTCGATGACGGGATCGACAGGGGGCCGTTGCAGGGGGTTCCCCTCGCCCTCAAGGACCTGATGGATACCTCTGACGTGGTAACGGCTGCGGGTTCGCGCGTCTTGGCTCGAGGCGAACCGGCCACCGAGGATTGCCCGGCTGCTGCTAGGCTCGACGCTGCCGGCGCGGTGTTCCTCGGCAAGACCAACATGACCGAGCTGGCGTTTTCCGGGATCGGGATCAACCCGCACTTCGGGACCGCGGGGTCTTTTTTCGATCGCGCGCGGGTACCGGGTGGATCATCATCCGGGTCGGGGGTCGCGGTAGCTGATGGCTTGGCCTGTGCGGCGGTCGGTTCCGATACGGGCGGTTCGGTGCGGATCCCGGCCGCTTTCAACGGCATCGTGGGCCTCAAGACCACCGACGGTGTGATTCCGATGGAGGGGTGTGTGCCTCTTTCGACCACGCTCGACACGCTCGGCCCGATGACGAAAACCACTGCGGATGCTTGGGCGCTCTTCACCGTTCTTGCAGACCGGCCGTACCAGCCGCTCGAGCCGCTAGCCGGCCCTCTTACTCTGTTGGCACCCACCACCATCTTGCAAGAGGATCTCGAGCCGGATGTGGCGAACCGTTTCGAAGCGGCTTGCCAATTGCTCGAGCGAGCCGGCCACCGTATCGTTCACCGTGAGGTCCCCTTGCTCGACGAGATCAGGGCGCTCTACCATCACTACGGCTACCTGGCCAGTCACGAGGCGCTGGCGCTTTACGAGGAGCTGATCGGTGAGCACGGCGAGGAGATGGATCCGCGGGTCATACACCGGATCATGGAGTATGGCCACCGTCCAGCCAAGGAGTACGTCCGTCTTCTGCAGGCTCGCAAGAAGGTCGTGGGCAGATTCTGGCAAGAGCTGGAGCCGTTCGCTGCGGTGCTCGCGCCCACGGTTCCCATCGTGCCACCCGAGTTTGCCGAGCTCGCCGAAGATGAGGCCTACTACCGGGCGAACGGTCTCTGTCTGAGAAACACCTCGCCTTTTAACTTCTTGAGCGGGCCCTCCGTGAGCGTGCCCGCTGGCCTGACGCCGGACGGTTTGCCGGTGGGACTGATGATCGCCACACCACCCAACAGTGAGGCCTTGGCGTTGCAGATCGGCGCGCTGCTCGAGGGCTGAGCCACAGGACACCGACGCCGCTGAGATCTTTCAAAGAGGGGGGCCTTCAACTCCTGATGAGCAGCGTCAAGGTCTCGGCGACCATGGCGGGTGTGTTACTCCCTTCGAGCTCCACCGTGTTGAGAATCTTGATAAGGAGCCGGCCTTCGCCCTTAGGGGTTGCCGCCAGCAGGCGGACGTGGTTGCGGATGCGCGCTCCGGATGGGACCGGTTGGAGGAACCGCACCTTGTCGAGACCGTAGTTGATGGTGCTCGACACGTCTGCTGGGATGAAGGCGAGTTCACGTTGGCTACGCGGGAGGAGCGACAGCGTCAGGTAGCCGTGGGCGATAGTGGTACCGAAAGGGCCCTCTTTGGCTCGAGCCTCATCGATGTGGATCCACTGGTGGTCGCCGGTGCAGTCGGCGAAGGCCTGGATCGTCTCTCGACCGACCGTGAGCCAGGATGAGACCCCGAGGTCTTTGCCGACCAGGGAGGGGAAGGTTTCGAAGGTAGGAGCCATACACGCTCTCCTTAACAGCGTCTTATGTTCAACTCGGCCGCAAGGCGCCGGCGTCTTGCCGCTGCATGATCCCGAGGGCCGCCAACATGCCGCTGGCGTACTTGACGATCATGTCGGTAACGATGACTTGGAGCATCCACTCTCGGGTGGCGAAGGATTCGCCGGCGAAGGCCAAGACCGTGAAGATGATGGTGTCCATCGGCGCGCTCACCGCGTTCGAGGCGGCGACGCGGGTCAGCCAGCGACGCTCTAAAAAACGCTGGTAGACTTCGGTGTCGGCGGTTTCTGAGAGGACGATGGCCAAAAACCCGACCGCTACAT
The DNA here is from genome assembly GCA_020354625.1 of Trueperaceae bacterium. Lineage (GTDB taxonomy): Bacteria > Deinococcota > Deinococci > Deinococcales > Trueperaceae. The sequence goes on along the minus strand of CP070651.1, from coordinate 2,747,546 downwards.
AGCGCAGAGGTGTTTCGAGCGCCAGGGCCATGGCCACGTTGGCGCCGGCAGCCAGGAAGATCATCAGGTAGACGTTTCTGCGGCCGAAGCGGTGGACGCGGTCGCGCTGGGTGAAGGTGATTCCGAAAAAGAGCGTGCCTACGTTGACCAGGAAGAAGCCGAGCGGCAAGAAGCTGTCGAAGGTGTAATTGGCCAGCAGCGTGCACACTACGTAGACGGTCATTGCAGCGATCATGGCACCACGTTCTTTGAACAAGAACTGGTAACCGAGCGCTAGCACCAGGGCGGTAGCCGGAGCAAGAAGGTAGAGGCTCGAGGCCTCCGAGATGCGGGGCAAGAGGGTGGCGAGGGCTCCGTTGAGCAGGGCCACCGCAACGAGTGAAGTGCCGAGCATCGGCACGGAAATGCGCCGCGCCAGGCTGTAGAGCGGGCTGACGAAGAGCGCTCCGAACATCATGATGACCGCCAGAGGCAGTGCAGGGAAAGGGTTCTGGCCGAACTGCGATAGTTTGAGCAGGGCGAGACAACCCAGTTGGGCAACGAGCGAAAGCCCGACAAAACAGACTGGTTTGAGATACCTTTTTTCCACGCGTCTCGTTGCTCCTCGGTCGTGCGGGTACGGCTTGGCCGGATGGGTAGGGTGTGCCGTTGCGAGCGGGTGGGCACTACCGGCGAAGTAGTATATCAGCTAAGCGCTTACAAACCTTTTCTCAGCTCTTGCTGCCCATTCGGTAGGCCTGTAACGGAGCGGACACTAGGTATAATCGTGTTCTCGAAAGGGAGGCTTCCTTTGCGTGTTGCCCTATTTGCCACCTGTTTGGCCGATCAACTCTTTCCCGAAGTCGCCGTGGCGAGCGTACGCTTACTCCGACACCTCGGGGTCGACGTCGACTTTCCTGACCGGCAGACCTGCTGCGGCCAGCCCGCGTACAACGCCGGTTATCACCGGGAAGCGAGCGAGATCGCCGTGCACCACCTCGAAGTGTTCGAGGGCTACGACTATGTGGTGTTGCCGTCGGGGTCGTGTGGCGCCATGGTCAAAACCCACTATCCTGAACTGCTCAGTGAGGCCTCCAAACATTATGGCCGGGCGCGGGACCTCGCCCAGCGAACCTTCGAACTGACTACGTTCATCACCGAGGTGCTCGGGCGCACGGAGATCGGTTCGAACCTGCGTGGCCTCAAGGTGACCTATCACGATTCTTGCCACGCCCTGCGCTTCATGCGGGTGTCCCAGGCGCCTCGTACGCTGCTCAAGGTGGCTGGGGCGGAGCTTATAGAGGCTCCAGATCACGATGTGTGTTGTGGGTTTGGGGGGCTTTTCAGCGTCAAGATGCCCGAGATCAGTGCTGCCATGGCGCGTGGGAAGCTCGAGGGGATCGGAGCGAGCCGTGCATCGGTGCTGACTTCGACCGATGCGGGATGCCTCATGCAACTCCAAGGCAGCATGCACAGGGCCGGGCTCGAGATCCCCGTCAAGCACGTTTCCGAACTCTTGTGGCAGGGGATTGCCGGCGTCTAGCCGAGGAGAAAGCATGGAGATCACTACGCGAACCTTCAAATCCAACTCGAGCCGTGCGCTCGCGGACCGAGAGCTCCAGACCGCACTGAAGCGCGCCACCACCGCCTTTGTTGAAAAGCGAGCCGTGGCGCTCGAGACCTTGGAGGACTTCGAACCGCTTCGGAGCTACTGCGGGGCGGTGAAGGCGCACACGCTCGAATACCTCGATTCGTATCTCGAGGAGTTGATTGGGAGCATCGAGGCGAGAGGTGGCCAGGTGCACTTTGCCGGTGATGCCGCAGAGGTCAACCGGATCGTGACGGATCTGGCCGTGGCCAGAGGGGTCGAGACCGTCGTCAAGTCGAAGTCGATGGTCTCTGAAGAGGTCGGTCTCAACGAGGCCTTGGAGGAGGCGGGCGTCACGCCGATCGAGACCGACTTGGGAGAGTACATCTTGCAGCTCGACGAGGACGTGCCGAGTCACATTATCGGTCCGGCTGTTCACAAGACAAAAGAACAGATTGTGAGGCTCTTTCACGACAAACTCGGTACCGCTCTCGATGCCGACGTGCCGGCCTTGACGGCTGCGGCGCGGCGTGTCCTTCGTGAGGGCTTTCTCGGTGCCGACATGGGCATCACCGGGGTCAATTTCGCGGTTGCCGACACCGGCACTATCGTGCTTGTCGAGAACGAAGGGAATATTCGCATCTCTACCAGCCGCCCCCGGATTCATCTCGCCATCATGGGGCTTGAGAAGGTCATTCCACGGATCAAAGACCTTCCGGCCTTCATGACGCTCTTGCCCCGCAGCGCGACCGGGCAGAAGGCCAGCAGTTACGTTTCGCTCATCACCGGCCCGAGGCGTGACGGTGAACCCGAGGGCCCTGAAGAGTTTCACCTGCTGATCGTCGACAACGGGAGGAGCGAGGTGTTGGCCGATCCGAAACTCCGTGACGCCCTGCGCTGCATCCGTTGCGGAGCCTGCTTGAACGCCTGTCCGGTCTATCAGCGGGTCGGTGGTCACGCCTACGGTTGGGTCTATTCGGGTCCGATCGGAGCGGTGCTCGATCCGGGTCTGCTCGGTCTTGAAGCGACGGTGAACCTCCCTCAGGCGAGCAGCTTGTGTGGGGCCTGTGGGGAAGTCTGTCCCGTGAAGATCCCGCTACCCGATCTTCTGATCGAGCACCGAAAGCGGGCGGTCGAGTGGGGGTTGACGCCCAGACCGGAACGGTTGGCTCTCGGGGCGTTTGCCTTCCTCGCCGGCAAGCCGGCGGTGTGGGAAACGGGCACGAGATTGGCGCGCCGTGGCGCCGGCCTCGTCGCCAAAGACGGTTTTTTAGTGGGTGAGTGGCTCCCGGTGATGAGGGCGTGGCTCCGCGAGCGGGACTTTCCACAGCCTGCCGCCGTGTCGTTCCGGGAACGTTGGCGAAGAGGGCTTAAGGACGAGTCGTGAAAAGAGAGGCCTTTCTCGCTCGAGTGCGTCAGGCACTCCACCGCAGTCCCGGAGATCCGCGCGAAGTCCCTCCGGTTCCGCCGGAACCGCTCGCGACCTGGGACTGTGCAGTGTTGATGGAGACATTTTCCGAGGCGCTCGCCGCAGTCGGGGTCGAGCTTCACCGGGTCGATAGTTGGGAGCAAGCTCGCGCTGTGGCCGGAGAGGTATTGGGAGAGCTGGTGGTCAACCGGAGTGGCGAGGTTGCTGTAGGCGAGTTGCTGAAAGATCTCGAGCTCGAGTTCACTGCTGACCCCACCGTGGCAGAGATTGGGGTGACCGGCGTGCTTTGTGCGATTGCTGAAACCGGTACCCTGGTTCTCAGCAGCGAGGCGGGGCGCTTTGCCAGCTTGTTGCCCATGCGCCACCTGGCACTTGTGAGGGAAGAGCAGCTGGTACCGACCATGGCGGAGGCATTGGCAAAGTATGGTGATGAGCTGCCGAGCGCCTGGGTCCAGGCTACGGGCCCGAGCCGGACCGCCGATATCGAGCTGACGCTGAGCATCGGGGTGCACGGTCCCGGAGTCGTGCATGTGGTGTTGTTGTCTGGTTCCTAAAACGCGTTTTAGGAGCGTGTCACGGTAAACCTTCGTAGGTGATGGGTGATGAGTAATGGGTAATGGGTGTTGCAAAAGATGCAGTTGTGCCAGGCCCTTTTGACCTGTGCGTCTTTTGAGCTTACGAGAGATTCCGATAAAATAAAGCCCCTGCACCCAGCAGGGACCTCATAGTTGGTCGGGGCGAGAGGATTTGAACCTCCGACCCCATCGTCCCGAACGATGTGCGCTACCAGGCTGCGCTACGCCCCGACGTACCTTCTCACTTTATCCAACCCTGTGACCGGCGGTCAAGCGAAAGATGGTTATGAGGGAGGAGTTATAAGAGATGAGCACCGTGAAGGTTGCGTCCCAAGCCGGTTTACACTTACGGTACTCGTGGAAAGTGGCAGGTCGGTTCTCCCGCTTTCCTTTGCAGGTGACCCACCCATCACTCATTACCCATCACGCATCACCGATTTTCACCGGAGGATATCCACCGGTTTGAGGTTGCTCGCCCTCCGGGCCGGTAGCAGCCCGGCGACGACGCTCGTGCCCAGCGAAAGGCCGCAGACCCAGAGCAGATCGAAGGCCTGCAGTTCGACTGGGAGCTGTCTGATGAAGTAGAGGTCGCCCGGCAAAGGATAGGGTTGAAACTTGAAGTAGAGGCTCACCCCGGTGCCGAGTAGCGCTCCCAGGAGCGTGCCCGTACCCCCGAGCAAGAAGGCCTCGAGCGTGAACACGCTGAGCACCTGTCGTTCAGAGGCCCCCAAGGCCCGCAAGATGGCGATCTCCTCGGTCTTTTCGCTGACCGTAAGCACCAAGATGTTGGCGATGCCCATCGAAGCGACCAAGACGATGAGGAAAACCACCACGCTGATCACGACCTTTTGCAGCCGCAACTGTTCGATGAGGCTGCTAAAGAGTCGTTCCCAGGAGATGGGTTGCAGGCCGAACTGCTCGCCGAGCGCCACGCCTACCCGGCTCGCTTCTTGAGGCCTTGTTACCCGCAGGTGATAGCCCGTGATCATGTCTTCGCTTTGCAAGTAGTTCTGCAGAGCAGGGATCGAGAGGTAGGAGACCAGGCTGTCGATGAGTTCGTTGCCTACCCGGAAGGTTCCTGCCACTTCGAGGAAGGCCCGGCGCCCATCGATATTGTTGATAAAGACCTCGTCGCCTGGAAGCACCCCGAGTTGCCGCAGTGCGAGTGAATCACCCAAAATGATGCCGTTTCCATCCTTCAAGGCTTGGTGCTGTTCCTCGAGCACCCTCAGCTCCAACACGCGCCTTTCCAACTCGGGGTCGATGCCGACGAGTTGGGTATAACCCTGTCGCGCGGTGATTCCGAGCCGGGTGTTTGCCCGCCTGGCGATGAGCGCCTGCCCGGTCAGATACGGCGCTGCTGCCTCGACCTCGGGATGTGCCTCGAGCGCCTCGAGCACCGCGAGATCGTTCGGTAGGAGGCTGCCGTCGAAACTTTGCAGGGTGATGTGCGGCGTGGCTTTCAGCGTGCTGCTGATCAGTTCATCGATGAAGCCGTTGGTCAGTGACAGCGCTGTGATGAGAACCATGACGCCGACTGCTACGCCGACGACCGTGAGACTGCTCTGCAGGGCGCGGCGGCGGACATGCTTGAAGGCCAGGAACAAGACCAGTCGGCGCACCCACTAAGTGTAGCGCGCCGCGCTCGCGAAGTGTTGGCGAAAACACTCCTATTCGTGTTGCCGAGGTTTCTTTACGGTCGGCCGATGGAAGCGAGCAAGGTGGTCGTGTTCAGATCGCTCGGTGGCGTGTTGCCGAAGGTCACACCATCTCGTCCATAGCGGACCAATTCGACCTCTACCCGCCTCACGCCCCAGGTCATGGCGCTCTTGTAGTCGGGGAACCAGATGTCGACCTGTTGTCTCTTGCGCCTGTGCATGGTGTCTTCGACGACAAAGACGTCCTGTTGATCGAGGAGGTGTTGGAAGTGTCCCTCTCCATGACCGTTATGGTAGTTACCCAGGTCTTTGATGCGGACCAGGGAGCCGTAGGGCAGATCGCTACCGAGGAGGTCGCGGCTTACAGCGATGATCCCAAACTCGGTCTGGGCTCCGGTCGAGGTGATATGGGGTGTGCTGTCGGTCTGGCTCGCGTGCGAATTGTAGCCGGTTGCCAACAAGACGAAAGTCGGCATGGCGCTAGGGCCTGCGACCTTGACGTGTGGTGTTTCCACCGATCGATGTGGATCGGCGAGCACCTCGACACCAGGGGAGACTTCGAGCGGAAAGAGGGGATCGGGCGTCTCTGTACTGAAGGCGGTAATCAGTGCCGAGAGGACGATGCCGATGACGATGAGTTTGCCACTGATGTGAAAATCCATACATGACTCCCAACCTAAAACGGTAATAATTACAGGCTGGTTTCGTGCCATCTATACTACAAACCGTTAGGACAATTCAAGTGTGCGCCGGTCACACGTCGGTCTCCGCTTCTCTCCAAGCGTGCTGTTTGTGATGCCGGAAAGCCTGTTTGGAACCGGGTTCTCGGTGGCCCATCGATGTTTCGGGTGGTGCTGACGATCGGGTGTGGAGCAACCAAACAGAACCGGGCTCCATGTGATAGGTATGGTGTATGGAGCGACAAGGTTTTTCCTTCGAGATCGTAAAGGGAGGAGGCGCAGCCCGCTTAGCGCGCTTTGAGACCCCGCACGGCGTCATGGAAACGCCCACCTTCGTAGCGGTGGGTACTCAGGCCGCGGTCAAAGGGGTTATGCCCGAGACCGTTGCCGCAACCGGTACACAAGTTCTCTTTGCCAATACCTACCACCTCTACCTCCGGCCGGGGCAGGAGGTGGTGAGCCGGCACGGCGGCCTTCATCGTTTCATGAACTGGCAGGGTCCGATCATGACCGACTCGGGCGGTTTTCAGGTTTTCTCGCTCGGGGCGAGCATCACTCACGGGGTCGGCAAGGTGGCGAATATCTTTCCGGATGAGACGGGTGGTGTGCCGGTGCTGGATCGTTCGCGTAGCCCTCAAGGAGACTCGCTTGTCGAGGTGGGTGAGGAAGAGGTTCGCTTCATCAGCCACATCGACGGCAGCCGCCACGTCTTTACGCCCGAGAAGAGCATCGCCGTTCAGCGGGCTCTCGGGGCGGATATCGTCCTCGCTTTCGACGAGTGTACCAGTCCCCTTCACGACGACGTCTATACGAAGCAGAGCGCGGAGCGAACCCACCGCTGGGCAGAGCGGTGCCTCGCCTATTTCGAAAGGCATCCACCTCAGCACGGCTACGAGCAAGCGCTTTACGGTATCGTCCAGGGTGGTGCCGTCCAGGCCATACGTGAGGAGAGTGCCGAGGTGATTGCCGCCATGCCCTTTGATGGCCTCGCCATCGGCGGCAACCTGGGGAAGAGCCGCCAAGAGATGTATCTGGTGCTCGACTGGACACTGCCTCGCCTTCCCGTGGAGAAGCCACGTCATCTACTCGGAATCGGAGACGTGCCGAGCCTCTTCGAGGCCGTGGAGCGGGGCTGTGATACGTTCGACTGCGTGGCCCCAACACGCAACGCCCGCAACGGTGCGCTGTTCTGCCGCTTCGATGACGATGGCAGCCCGCTCGCCAACTTCCGGTTGAACCTCCGGAATGCTCGGTTCGCGAGCGATCTCGAGCCGGTCGACCCGAGCTGTGACTGCCCCACTTGCAAGCACTACTCGCGGGCGTATCTCCGCCACCTCTTCAAAGCCGACGAACAGCTGGCGCAACAGCTCGCCACCGTCCATAACCTGCGCTTCATGGCCCGGCTCTGCGAGGAGATTCGCCAGAGCTTGCGAGACGACACCTTTCAGGAGCTCAAACGGAGCTGGCTCGAGCCCTCTGGGGTGTGCTGAGATGAACTACTGGAGTGTGATCAGGTATAGCCTGATCACACTCCGGCAAGTTTAGATACCTCGTTACGGACCAGCAGTAACCGTGACCGTTTGGCTGGCCACCTCGCTCGTGGCACCGTCGTCATCAGTCACGGTGAGGGTGATGGTAAAGGTTTCGGCTGCGGCGTACTGGTGGGTGATGCGGGGGACATCGGTTTCGATGTCGGGGGTGTCATCACCGAAGTCCCAGTTGTAGCGTTGGATCTTGCCATCGGGGTCGCTCGAAGTGCCGGCGTCGAAGGTGAAGGTCGTCTCGGTGGTACCGACATCTGGGCTGAGAGTGAACGCGGCCGAGGGCTCGAGGTTGGGCTGGGGCTCGGCGGCGGTGACGGTGAGTTCTTGGCTGGTGGTACTGGTGGCGCCGCGATTATCGGTGACGGTGAGGGTGATGGTGAAGGTTCCGGCTGAGGCGTACCGGTGGGTGATGCGGGGGACATCGGTTTCGATGTCGGGGGTGTCATCACCGAAGTCCCAGTTGTAGCGTTGGATCTTGCCGTCGGGGTCGTTCGAAGTGCCGGCGTCGAAGGTGAAGGTCGTCTCGGTAGTGCCGACGCTTGGGCTGAGAGTGAAGGCTGCTGAAGGTTCTAGGTTGGGCTGGGGCTCCGCGGCGGAGACGGTGAGTTCTTGGCTGGTGGTGCTGGAGGCGCCGCGATTATCGGTGACGGTGAGGGTGACGGTAAAGGTTCCGGCTGCGGCGTAGCGGTGGGTGATGCGGGGGACATCGGTTTCGATGTCGGGGGTGTCATCACCGAAGTCCCAGTTGTAGCGTTGGATCTTACCGTCGGGGTCGCTCGAGGTGCCGGCGTCGAAGATGAAGGTCGTTGCGGTTGTGCCGAAACCTGGAGTGAGGGTAAACGCGGCCGAGGGCTCGAGGTTGGGCTGGGGCTCGGCGGCGGTGACGGTGAGTTCTTGGCTGGTGGTACTGGTGGCGCCGTCGTCATCCGTCACGGTGAGGGTGACGGTAAAGGTTCCGGCTGCGGCGTACTGGTGGGAAACGCGGGCACCGGTGCCAGGGGATGTTTCATCACCGAAGTCCCAGTTGTAGTTTCGGATCAATCCGTCGGGATCGGCCGAAGCGGTGGCGTCGAAGCTGAAGGTCGTCTCGGTGGTGCCGCCGGTCGGCGTCACCACAAAGGTGGCGACCGGTGCGGCGTTGTCACCGCTAGCGGTAATGTCGGAGTCTTTAGGTATGCCGGATGTGGTGCAGCTTACCAGGAGCAACCCCGAAAGCAGACCTGCTGCCACCCACCGAGCCCCTGGCCTCGTGAACCACCCGATTCCACTGCGCTTTTCCATGACAAAGTGCCTCCTCCCACTGCCGCTACGAACCCTTCAGGAGATGACACCACCACCAGCTTGGGGAGACCCAAGATGGTGGAAAAGGCGCACCGAAAAGGCGCTGCGACAACACTTCTTGGAAGGAGTATACCACGCTCGGAACTCCCCTACGGCAGAGGGGCTCCAAGCCGATTCAAAAGTTTTTATCGATCAGATCGATCACGATGTTGTCTTGGGTCACGAAACGCACCACGCCGACACCTGGAACGAAATACAGATCGAGGACCGTCTGTCCGCCGGAGCTGGTAAGGGTTCGTTGGCGGATCTGAAGGGCGTTGAAGCGCCCGGCCAACGTCTCGATACCGCTGATACCGAGCACTTCAGAAGCCAAGGTGATGTCGAGACCGCCCACTTCAGTCGTGCTCTGCCACTGCATGCCTACTTTGAGTGGTGAGGGTGCGTACACCAGTAGGGGTGGGGTGTAAAGGAGGGTCTGACCGCTGGCAGCCGTACCGACGCTCTGTACGTCACTGCCATACACCAGGTAGTCTTCCGAAACAGGGGTGCCCTCGAAGAAGTGGGTTAAGACCATGACCTGCCGCCCATCGATCTCCCGGGGTCCGGAGAGCTGTTGGGTTTCGCCGCTGCTGTAGGTCCAGGTGAGCCCAGCTTGGTCAGGGTAGTAATTCTGGGCGAATGCCGTACCGAGGAGGAGCAAGAGTAGAGCTGATAGACGTCGCACTAACGATCCTCCTTGCTCAGTTCAACTGCGCGGGACGTCGCTTGCTCGATGGCGTCGATCAGTGCGAAGCGGAGACGGTGCCTTTCGAGTGTCCTCACACCGGCGATGGCGGTTCCCCCGGCGGAGGCCACCTCGTTTTTGAGCTCCGCTGGGGTTTTGGTTTTCAGCAGGGTGGCGGTGGCGAGCAGCACTTGCTGTGCGAGTTCTTGAGCGGTGTCGCGGGTAAATCCGACCCGCACACCGCCGTCGGCAAGGGCCTCCGCCACGATAGCAGCGAAGGCTGGGCCGGATCCGGCCAGACCGGTGAACGCGTCGAACAGCGCTTCGGGAATGTGGTGCACGGTGCCGACCGCATCGAAGAGCTGCTCGGCGGCGGTGAGATCCTCGGTGGTCGCTTCGGGTAGGTGGGCCAGCGCGGTAGAGCTGAGCCTGGCGCTCGCTCCGAGGTTGGGCATGGCCCTGACAACACGGTTGCTGCCGAGCCTGCGCGCGATGTTCCTCAAGGAGACTCCAGCCATCAAGGAGATGTAGGCCGTGTTGCGGCCGGCGATCAGAGGCGCCACGTGTTCGAACGACTGTGGCTTTACGGCGATAAGCACGCGCTCCGCATGGTGCACGGTGTCGTCATCTAAAGCCGAGACGCCGTATTTGCGGGTAAGCGCTTCCAGGCGGGGCGGTTTGGGGTGGTAGATGCCTACATCTTCAGGGTTGAGAATGCCCGCGTCCAGACAGCCCGTGAGAACGGCCCCTCCCATTTTCCCTGCCCCGACGATGGCGAGCTTCACGATGGCCCTCGTTCACTGCAAGATCGTGCGAAAAACTGGTATCCCATCACCGCGTCATTGTAGCCGGTTCTACTGCGAACGGTGCCTGCGAGTCAAAAACCCCACAAGAGACGCGCCGAGAGCGGCGCCAAGCGTATCGGCCAACCAGTCGAAAAGATCTGCCGTTCTACCCGGCACCGCTCGTTGATGAAGCTCGTCACTGATGCCGTAGAGTGAGGCGGCGATGAGGGCGAACAGCCAGCGGTCGCTCGCTCTGGTCGCGAGCATCGCCAGAACGGCAAATACGCCACCGTGCGCCAGCTTGTCACCGAAGGGGAGGTCAAGCCAATCGAGGCGGTCGGGCACCGTTTCCTGGCTCGAAGCCATGTAGATGCCGGCGGCCCAGAGGAGAGTGGCCACCCACCAAAACGCCTTGCGCCAGGATGGTCTCACGATATTGCTCCTTATGGTCCATCTGTTCGCTGGTCGGTTGCTGAGCGAAAAGGCGCTGTCCAGGGCAGAGGGTGCCGCTCGGCCAAGGCCTCACTGATGCTCTACGAGTTCGATCAACACGCCCACGCCCCACTGCGGGTGCAAGAAGGCTACCCGCGTTCCCGCGCGGCCTGCACGCGGTTCGCGATCGATGAAGCGTGCACCTTGGGAAGCGAGCCTCTCGACCGCCTCCTTGAGGTCGTCGACTCGAAAGGCCACGTGGTGCAGCCCCGGACCACGTTTGGTGAGAAACGCCGCGATCGGGCTCTCGTCCGTGGTCGGCTCGAGTAACTCGATCAGGCTCTCTCCTGCCTGCAGGGTGCGGACCCGGACGCCTTGGGAGGAGATCAGCTCGTCCTCTCCGACCTGAACGAGCCCCAGCAAACGGTAGGGCAGGCTGGTCTCGTCGAGATCGTGTACGGCGATGCCGAGATGGTCGAGCGGGAGACCGGCCAGCTTGGGGTGTTTCGGAAGCCGGGTCTCTCTCACGTCGGTTTGGGTGCCATCATGACCAGCACCACCACGTCGCTATCAGAGTCGTTCCGGACCCCGTGTGGGATACCTGCACGGGCGATCACCGCACTCCCTTCGGCCAGGAGCTCTTGCTCGTCGCCGATGGTGAACATCGCCTCACCCTCGATTACGATGTAGACCTTGTCTTCAAGAGCGTGCTCGTGGACCCGTTGAGCCTGTCCGGGCCGCAAGCAGTACTGATCGCAGTAGAACTTGTCGGAAGTAAAGACCGGGATCTTTTGCATCTTGTCTTTACCGAAGCGCCGCTGGTCTTCCAGGTTGACGTATTCCATGCCGGCGAGCATACCGTAAAGCGTCGATGCCCGCGACTGAAATGGGTCGTATTGGACCGTTCGATCGAGCGTGCTAGTGGATCCCAGGAGGGATTTGTGCCGGCGGCGGGGCAGGCAGGTTCTTGGGCATGGGCACGCCCTCGAGACGTTTGATCATGCCGTTCTCGTTGCAGCCTACGAAGAAGGGACAACGGAGGCATTCGGACCAGACGCGAGGGTGGAGATCGCGGCTCTTGTCGATGGGCACGAAGCCGCAGCTCTCGAAGAACTCGACAGAGTAGGTCCAGGTGAAGAGCAGCGGGATGCCGATTCTGCGGGCTTCGGCTTCGCAGGCCTGCACAAGCTTACGTCCGACCCCCAGCCGTTGGGCGCTGGGTGCCACGGCCAGACCTCTGACTTCGGCGATATCGCCCCAAAGGACGTGCAAGGCGCCGTTGCCGGCAAAGGTTACGCCGCCTGCGTCGATCCGTTCGGCTACGAAGTAGTCGCGCAGGTTTTCGAAGATATTTTGCATGGGTCGTACGAGCATCTTCCCCTGTTGGGCCCAATAATTGATGTTGTCGAAGATAGCCGGTACATCGCCGGCGCTGGCCGGCCGGACGGCGAGTGCGACATCGGACTCTGCTGCGACCTTCTGCTGTGTCACGACTCTGTCTCCTGCGAAAGGATCTGCTTGGCTCGAGCGATCTGTGCCTCCACCTGTCCGCGCGCCGTACCGCCATAGCTCTGACGCGCGTCGACCACGTTCTCGAGCTTCAAGGTGTCGAACACGGTTGCGTCGATGGCTCGGCTGACCGACCGCATCTCTTCAAGCGTCAATCCCTCGAGATCTTTGCCTTGCCCGAGTGCCAGCACCACCAGCCGGCCGACCACTTCGTGGGCCTCGCGGAAGGGGAGACCTTGGCGGACCAGGTAGTCGGCCAGATCGGTGGCGTTGCTGTACCCGGCTCCGGCAGCCCGGCGCATCTGCGTTTTATGCAGCTCGAGCTTGGGGAGGAGGTCGCTTAAAAGCTGCAGGCAGGTCTGAAGCGTTTTGGCGGCGTCGATCACGCCCTCTTTGTCCTCTTGCATGTCTTTGTTGTAGGCGAGCGGCAACCCCTTCATGACCGTGAGGAGCCCCATCAGCGCTCCGAAAACCCGCCCTGTTTTTCCACGGATCAACTCGGGCACGTCGGGGTTCTTCTTTTGGGGCATGATCGAGCTGCCGGTTGCGTGGGAGTCTGGTAGCGTGACGAAGTGGAACTCGGCGCTCGACCAGAGGATCAGCTCCTCGCAGAGCCTTGAGAGGTGCATCATCGTGATGCTGGCCGCTGCCAGGAACTCGAGGGCGAAATCTCTGTCGCTAACGGCGTCGAGTGAATTGGCAGCCACCTCGGCGAAGCCGAGCAACTCGGCGGTGCGTTGCCGGTCGATGGGAAAGCCGGTGCCGGCCAGTGCTCCAGCCCCGAGAGGGGAGACATCGAGCCGATAGAGCGAATCTCGGAAGCGCGCCTGATCGCGCGTCAGCATCTCATAGTAGGCCAACAGGTGGTGTGAGAAGCGAACCGGTTGGGCGACTTGCAGATGGGTATAGCCCGGCATTATGACGTCGAGATGGGTCTGGGCGAGATCGACGAGGGTCGTTCGAAAGTGCCGTAGGAGTGAGATGGTTTCGTGGGTACGGCTTCTCAACCACAACCTGAAGTCGGTTGCTACCTGATCGTTGCGGCTTCTGGCGGTGTGTAGTTTGCCCCCAAGCGGTCCCAATCGCTCGCTGAGGGTCCGCTCGATGTTCATGTGGACGTCTTCGAGCGCGGTTCGCCACTCGAAGCCGCCCGCCTCGACCTCTCGGTTGATATCGCGTAGTCCTTCGATCAGCGCTTCCGTCTCTGCGCTGCTTAGGATTCCTGCCTCTCCCAGCATGGTGGCGTGCGCGATCGAGCCCCGGATATCTTCGCCGGCCAACGTGCGGTCGAACTCGATCGAAGCGTTGAACTCCTGCACTAATTCATCGGTCTCTTGCTGGAGCCGGCCGGCCCACATCCGGTCTTTACGCTTCTCATGACGGCTCACGCTCTGGTCTCCTTGTACTGCCAGACCCCACCCACCTGCTTGCAAAGGGTGAGGTGCTCGCCCTCTTCTTTGACGATGCGGTAGCCGAGACGCCGGTAGTAGCCGAGTAGCTCATGGCCTTTCAATTGGAGCGTCAGCGAAGGGATGTTGCTCCTGATCGCCAGCGCCTCGACCTTGGTCATGAGCCAACGGCCGAACCCCTGTCCGCGTTCATCCGGTAGGGTGGCGATGCGGTCTACCAGCCAGCCCTCTCCTGCCTCACGCCAGCGGAGGGCAGAGAGGAGGTCGCCGGTACGGTTCTCCAAGAGGAGCGCTCCGCCGTGCTCGAGCCAGTCGCTCATGTCTGCTATGCTCTCTGGTTGTTCGGGACGGGCTGCTGCATAGAGTTTGGTGAGCCTCTCTGCATCGGTCAAGGCTGCCCAGCGCAGGCGAGCCGCTTGGTAGGCCTCTCCGGGTTGTCGGCGGGCGAGTGGGGGGGGTGGATCTGGGTGGGAAGTCATCTTGGGTAGGCTCACTCGATAAAATCGGATAGGTCGTCGGCCGGCATACCCTCTTTGAGTTGCTTGGCGATGCGTAGCCTGAGGGCCGTTAGCTTGATGAACCCGTCGGCATCTTCCTGATTGAAGACGTCGTCTTCTTCAAACGTCACCACGTCTTGGCGGTAGAGGCTTTGTGCCGATTTACGGCCGAGCAGGGTGAGGTTCCCCTTGTAGAGTTTGAGCCGCGCTACGCCGCTGACAGGTGTTTGGATCTTATCCATAAAGGTTTGCAGGGCTTCCCTTTCCGGTGCGTACCAGAAGCCGTTATAGACCATGCCGGCGTACTTGGGGATGAGTTCGTCTCGGAGTTGCAGCACCTGCCGGTCCAAGGTCAGCGATTCTATCGCTCGGTGGGCGTGGTAGATCAAGGTGCCACCGGGCGTTTCGTAGCAGCCGCGCGATTTCATGCCTACAAACCGGTTCTCGACGATATCGATGCGGCCTACGCCGTGGCGCCCGGCGAGGAGGTTGGCTTGCTCCAATAATGTGACCGGTTCGGCTCTGACGCCGTTCAGCGCTACAGGAGAGCCTTGTTCGAAGGTGATTTCGACGACTTCGGGATCATCAGGCGCATCCTCGGGATCGGTGGTACGTTGCCACATCCCCTTAGGGGGGGCTTGCCATGGATCCTCGAGAATACCGCCTTCGTAGCTGATGTGAAACATGTTGGCATCTGTCGAGTAGGGTTTCTCCTTGGTAACGGGTACCGGAATGCCGTGCTCGCGGGCGTAGGCGATGCAATCCTCACGTCCTCTGAGGTCCCACTCGCGCCACGGTGCGATGACTTTGACGTCTGGTTTGAGTGCGTAACTCGAAAGCTCGAAGCGGACCTGGTCGTTGCCTTTGCCGGTGGCGCCGTGAGCTACGGCATCCGCCCCCTCAGCCTCGGCGATTTCGATCATCTTTTTGGCGATGAGGGGTCGTGCGAAAGAGGTGCCGAGCAGATAGCTCCCTTCGTAGGTGGCACCAGAACGCAATACGGGGAACACGAAATCCTCGACAAACTCTCTCCTCAGGTCGATCGCGTAGGCCTTGCTGGCTCCGGTTTGGAGTGCTTTGGCTTTCGCTTCGGCGACCTCTTCTCCCTGGCCGATGTCGGCGGTGAAGGCGATTACCTCAGCACCGTAGCGCTCTTTGATCCAACGGAGAATGACCGAGGTGTCGAGTCCACCAGAGTAGGCGAGCACGACCTTGCCGAACTTCGATTCGGTTTTGCTCCCGTTTTGTGCCATTAATGCTCCCTTCTCAACCAGCGAAAAAACCCACAACACCTAAGCCGCCCAGGCGCATCACCTGTCTCCACTCCACCCTCGTGGTGGAGTTAACGGCGTCGTGCGCGGCTCGGGGTAGGGGTTGAAGCTATCATAGACGGTTGCGCTCTGCTGCATATCTATACAGCAGAGATGAATAGCAAATGTAGCAGACTCTTAGGGCCAGGTCAAGAACTTGCCCCCCACGCACGTCCCTATTCGCTCGGTTCTTGAGGCAGCCGCAGGCCGAATGCCTGAGCTGTCTCCGGGTCTGCTTGACGGAGGAGGTTCATCCGCCTTCGGTAGGAGACGAACTCGACGCCGAAGGCGACCGTATTGATCCCGTAAAGCACGATGAGTGCAAGGTAGTCGGTCTGCAGTTCGAGGCCGACCCCCAGGTTCCATCCGAGGAGTTGAGCCAGTGCATCTGCTCCGAAGACGGACCAGGGGATGATGAGGAGGATGCCCCATAGCTCGTCTGCCAGACCGCTCCCCGGCACCAGTAGGGCCAGCAGGTGGTAGAGAAAGGTTCTTGGGGCGTTGCGGGCGAGGCGCGGTCTCGGTAGCAAGAGGGAGAGGAGCGTCGTGATCGCAAGCAGGAGAAAGAGGACGACGATGAGTCCCCACAGCAAGCGGGGTAATCCGGCAGGCTGTGCATCGAGGAGACCTGACCAGGGGTTGATGAACGTGTCGGCGATGGCCTGCTCCCAACTGCCCGCCAAGGCGGTTTGGAAATCTGTGGGTCCCGGAACGACCAAGAGCGGATCATCCGGTCGGTAGTGGGCGTGAAACGGAGAAGGATTGGCGGTGCGTCCCAGGTTGTATCCTGCTGCCCGCAGGCCAGGCGAGATGTCCAGGGCGCGTTGATAGAGCGAGTCGTTCTCCATTTGTACGGCGAGGTTGTTGATGGCCGGGGCGAAATCGAGCGCCTCTTCGTAGTGCGCACGCGCCCTCTCGAGATCTCCTGCCGTTTGGGCCGCGTAACCGAGAAGGAACGCTGCTCTCTCACCCTGGAGTGCGAATGTGTTCAGTGTCGCACCCGCTTCGGCACTGGCGAGTGTGCCTGTCTGCAGCGCAGGGGGGAGATCTGAACCACCTGCGGACCAGCGCGCCAGGCCTACCGAGAGGATGCAGGTAGCGAGCAGGAGTACCAAGACGAGTTTTTCCGTGAGGGTGTAGTAGCGAACGGCCAGAAACCGGAGCAGCACGTCTGAGCGTGTGACGCCACCGAGCTCCCTGCGCCGTTTCAAATGGAGGGTCTGTGGTGACCAGTATTTGGCCCATAACGTGAGGTGTAGGATGAAGAACGCGATGAGGATCACTGTCGCCACGACCCAGGAGATCTGTGCGATGCCGGCGAAGAGTTGGTCGAGGTTTGAAGCCAGATTGAATCTTCTCAACTCCCGAGCGCGCTCGCGCCAGAGGCTCGCTGCATCTCGCTCTCCTGCCTCTCTGAGAAGATCGGCGTAGACGAGCAAGGCGTTGCGGATTTCTGGGATGCCAGGTGCACCGAGCAGATAGAGCCACTCTGCCCAGGCTGCGGCTTCTTCGAGGTCGCCACGAACCAGCGATCTTTGAAAAGGGCGGAGTGGAAAGCCGTAAGCTTCGTGTAGCTCGAGATCGGTGAGTAACTCAGGGGTGTAGCCGCGTGCCGCGAAGTCGCGGAGCGCCAGCGACATAGCCTCTTGGGCCAGCGCGTCCTGTCCGCTCGCGAATAGGCGCCGGCTCATGTGGGCCAGGTCGTAAAAGGTCTCGGCATGCTCCAAGGCCGACTCAAAGGCTCTTTGGGCGGTTTCCGGATCGTCGGTTAGGAGCCCTGCTTCGAGGTACAACCAAGGATTGGTAGGGTCTTGTTCGAGTCGCACTGCCGGTTCGGCAACGCTCGCTTCCGCCCGTAACCAGCTCAGCACCGTTGGGTCGGCTCCGAACCGGACTACTTCTTGTACGCCCTGGGGCCCGAAGGTGAACTGCTCTGTCACGCCACTCGTGTGGGTTACGGTCGCAAGGAGTACCTCTCTTCCTTCTGACTCTCTCACGTCTGTGACGGGGCCCGAGAGGATGGTGCGCTCTGTTATCTCCCCGGTCGCGGGCTGGAGCTCGAGCACGCTGTTCCCATGCGCCAGGTAGAGGGATCCATCGTGTTCGAGAAGGGCGTTGGTAGCCCCGCTGTTCGCCGCAAAAGACAGGCGCCAAACCTCGCGTTCGTTATCTTTTGCTACCACCGCGTTGCCATCGAGTTCGAAGGCCCGTATTGCCGGTTCGTGGTCCTCTGGAACGACGCTCGGCGGCTCAGGTTCGCCTGGAGGTGCTTCAGGCTCGTCGGTGACGATATCTTCCGAAGCAGAGGTTGGGAGGACTTGTACGTTCAGGTTAGCGTCGATGTCGCTACCACGTAGATTGACCACCCACTCGCCTTCGAGCCCGAGGGGGAAGGAATAACCGATCGTGCCCTCGGTGTCGGCGGTAAGTGTACCGTTGATGACGATGTTTCCGGGGGCGGTGAGCGTGAGGAGGTACTCACTGCCCGGTGTGAGGTTTCGGCCGCTTATCACAAGCGGTTCGCCACGGTGTAGAGAGGAGTTTTCCACCGAGAGAGAAGGCTCACTCTGTGCGAACACGGTCGAAAAGAGGCTACAAATCAGGAGTGCCCAGATCACGATGCCGTAACACATCGTGGGGTGGGGTTGGAGTTGGTAGGGAGCAGATTCGACGCTGCTTTGCATACCTAAAACCTTACCGCATTATGGGAGGTCGGCGTATGAACATGTCGGTGCCGTCCGAGGGGCGAGTTGGGGAATGAAAGATTTATCCTCGCTCTACACGGTGCCTGTTATACTTTTGGGTGGGATGCAGCGTGATTTTTGGGCGCGGCTGGCAGCCCCATTCCCACCACGAAGTCTGACCTGGCGAATTGTTGAATTTGCGGCAGACGAAGAAAAGGTACGTTTGAGGCCGTATCTTCGGGCGTATGCTGTGGTGGGACGTCTCAACGAAGTCCTGGGGGTTGCAGGCTGGTCCAACACCTTCCACGCTCTCGGTAGCCGCGCGGTCGTATGTGAGCTCACGATAGCGGGAACCACGAAGAGTGCGGTGGCCTCGGACCTACTTTCAGAACCAGACGTGTCAAAGCTCGGTGAGGAGGCGTTCGCCCGAGCGGCTGAACTGTTCGACATCTGTCCACCGGTCGATCCGGACCTGGACTACTGGGTCGAGTACGATCCCGATACCAAAGCCGTTTTATACGAGCCGGAATTCCAATCGTCGGCAGTCGACGGCGATAAACAGTCAGAGGTATCTTTTGGAAAGCCGGAGGGGCAGCAGGTCATCGATCGATTGGTAGAACGACTCAAACGAGAAGGGTTAGGGCTCGAGACAGCAAAAGTGATGGTCGCACACGGCGGCTACGGTCACGACCCCGCTTCGACACGTAAACTCTACACCAAACTGCGCGCCTTGCTTTTGGAGAAGGGTGTGGAAGTCTCGTGAAGAGACGATTCGGCTATCGCTTGAGAGGAAAAGCATGATCAAAGTCATTGCGGTTGGAGATGTGCACGGCCAATGGCCCGCACTGTGGCGTGTCCTCAAGGCTTCTTCCGCCTGCGATAACCAGTTCGAACCCACCGCTCCTGTCATCGAAGGTCGTTACCAGGTGATCTGTGTTGGGGATCTAGTGCACTATAAAGACGAGCGTGCCTATGCTCAGGCTGTAGGTGAAGAGCCTTACGACCCGGCGAATCAGACCCACTTGCGCCGGGCGGCCAAAGCGCAGATCAGAGACCTCTACCGGTTCAAGGATTATGTGGACCGGGCCAACGGCAACGTTACCGTCATCCTCGGCAATCACGACGACTCGGCGCTTACGCACGAGTACCAATTAAGCACGCGTGGTGGGTTGAAGCACGACGAGTTCAACTCCTCTTGTGGTGGCGTAGAATTGCCGCAAGACCTCAAGGACTGGTTCGGGTCTTTTACGCGTGAGCAGGTGTTTCACGGTGTGCAGTTCGCCCATGCCGGGCCCTTGCCGGGGATGCAGCAGTTCGACGATTTCTTCTACCACGATCGAGATACCAAACACTGGTGGTATGAAAAGCCCGATCTGGTCAATCAGGTGGGACACCGTTTC
>CP070651.1:2725259-2727962 GCA_020354625.1 Trueperaceae bacterium | reverse complement strand
ATGCCTATCGGGCGATTCTTACGGATGAACCTTTTGCGGTCACTGCTGAGGAGGCGCTCGAGGCGTTGCGCGTGGGTCTGGCGGTGAGAGAGTCGATGAAGACCGGTCGCTCTGTCACTCTAGAGGAGGTGGTGTAGTGCGCGTCGGCATCATGAGCTTTGCTCACATTCATGCCGAGGACTATCTGAGGCATCTACTCACGTCGAAGGGTGTCGAGCTGGTCGGGATTTCTGATGCTGATCGTCATCGTGGCCGAGAGGTTGAGTCGTTGTACGGCGTGCGCTGGTTCGCCCGGCATCAGGATCTGCTGTCACAAGGCCTCGACGGGGTGGTGGTCTGTTCGGAAAATGCGCGCCGCTGCCCTTTGGTAGAGATGGCAGCCGAGGCAGGAGCCCACGTGCTCTGTGAGAAGCCGATCGAGGTGACGCTGGAGGCGGCTGAGGCGATGCAGAAGGCCTGTCTCCGGTCAGGTGTTCGTTTCATGACCGCCTTCTACATGCGCTTCGAACCGTCGATTGCCAGAGTTAAGAAGTTGGTCGGTCGGGGCGAGCTCGGTGAGCTCTACGCTGTGAATGGCATCAACCATAGCGAGAACCCCAAGGAGCACCGCGCCTGGTTTGCACAGAGAGACTTGGCCGGTGGGGGGGCGATCATGGATCACACCGTTCATCTGGTCGACTTGCTCCGTTGGTATATGAATGCTGAAGTAACCGAGGTCTACGCGGAGGTCGGCAACCTGTTCGATCGGGGTGAGGTCGATGTCGATACTGCCGGTCTGGTGACGCTGACCTTCGATAACGGGGTCTTCGCTTCAATCGATTGCAGCTGGAGCCGTCCCGCCAACTATCCTCGCTGGGGGCATCTCAAGATGGAGCTCTTTGGCGAACGGGGGGCTGTCAGCGTAGACGGCTTCGCTCAATCCCTCACCGTCTACGATAGGTCGGCACCACGTCCGGTCAGCTGGCACGGTTGGGGAGCCGATCCGACCAAACTGTTGATTGAGGAGTTCATCGCCAGCGTGCGAGAAGAGCGCGACCCGGCCATCACCTGGCGCGATGGGTATGAGGCCCTTCGGGTGGCCTTGGCTTGCTATGCATCGGCAGAACACGGTCTACCTGTCAAGTTGGTCTAGGTCCATGCAAGAATCACTGGGATATCGATCGAGAGTAGCGTCTTCCGTGTGATCAATCCAGGTCACTTCCCCCAAAAGGTCATGGTTTGCTACGACCAAAGTAGAATTGTCGTCTGGCGTGAGATTCCGTACAATAGAGACGATCTCGTGTGGGGTACGGGTCTAGAATCGGGGACGCCCTCGCACGTTAGATACGCGACGGATCGAACGATTTGCAGGACGCCTTGAAGGATCTGTATCACCTCTGAACGTTCAAACCACCTTCCGCGTGTTTATATTCAGGTGTGCTACTTGAGAAAGTCATCGACGTTGCAGCGAGAAATGATTAGGCTATCTCTAGACGGCGCTGGAGATAGTGGCATTTTACGCCAAGCGTCAACCGTGGGCATAGATTTGAAGATGATGAAACTTCGACCCGGATTCTGGGCAACATGACGCTATTCAGGAGCGATGACGCATCGCATCAGATGCAACGAGGTTTCGACTTCGATATCCAAGGTGTTGTAGGGATCCGGTTGATCGACCCCACACCAGGTTTCGCTAGGTCGTTTGCGAAGAGATTTGGCCCCTACCAGACAGCTCTCCAAAGGGAGCCCGACATTACCATCCGATTTCAAAGCGAAATCTCGCACTCGGGCTTGAAACTTCTGGGGCTACAAAAGGCTGCTTTTTCAGACGACGGCTTCTTCCTTTTAAGCTCTCATTCGGGAGTGGTCGAGGCGAAAATCCCGTTTGAAGCCGTGGGAGATCGTTGTGAGATCTTGTGTCGGAGCGATGTCCAATCTGTACCTCTGCTACTCGACATCGTCAAACTAACCTTCTTGAAAAAGGGCTACGTTCCCCTTCATGCCTCGGCGTTTATGTACAAAGAATGTGGAGTTCTCGTCCTAGGCTGGGAAAAGGGTGGGAAGACCGAAGCACTTCTTTCTTTTGCCAACCATGGGGCACAGTACGTCGGGGATGAATGGGTCATCGTGTCGGCCGATGGGGAACAGATGTTCGGGATACCGGTACCCATTGCCATCCGAGAGTGGCAATTCAAATATCTACGGTTCTTCTCTCCCAAGATCGGGTTGCAAAGGAGGGCTATCTTTCGCGGCATCCACCTCCTCGATGCGATCTACCGGGCGTTCTGGCTCGGCAAGGATCGGTCGAGCTTCTTTGCCGAAGCTCTGAATAGGGCTCTTCCCGTGCTGAAAAACCAACTCAAGGTGACGGTTCCACCCCAGATTATGTTCCAGAGCCGCGATCGTAGCCAGGGGGTGGCTTTGGACAAGCTCTTCTTGATCATGAGCGCGGCGAGTCCAGAAGTCATGGTTGAACCGGGTAATCCTCTAGATATTGCTGAGCGAATGGTGACGTCCAATATGTATGAGCAGCAGTATTTTCTCAAGCATTATCACGCGTTCAAGTTCGCCTTTCCCGAAAGTCGGAACGAGCTCATCGAGCAGGGTGATGTGCTTCAGCGCGAGTTACTACGGCGCGCTTTCGCGGATAAGGAGGCCTATACGGTGTTGCATCCTTACCCAGTTGCATTCGAGAGATTGTTTCAACGGATGAAACCGTACTGT
>CP070651.1:2690506-2725159 GCA_020354625.1 Trueperaceae bacterium | reverse complement strand
CGGTTGCCAGCATCTCACCGATGAAGTGAACACCTGATAAGAGGTGCTCGAGATTATCGAGCACCAAGAGCATCTCTTTATCTTGGAGGTGTTCGAGGAGCTGTTCTTTGGGGTTGATGGGACCGAAAAAGGAGAAGTCGAGAGCGGTGGCGATGGGGTAGGGCATGGAGGTTGGGGCGGTGACGGTGACAAAAGAGATGAAGGTGACGCCATCAGGGTAGCGTTCACCTTGGTGTTGCACCGCTTCGATGGCGAGCCTGGTCTTGCCGACCCCTCCCGGTCCGGTGATCGTCAAGAGGCGGCACTCTGGATCGGCGAGTAGCCTGTCAAGCTTTGCCATCTCGGCTTCGCGCCCGATGAAGCCAGTGGGTTGCACAGGCAGGTTGTGCGAGACCTCCCGCCGTGCCGGCTCAGCCTCGAGCCGAAGCGACGCTCGCGCCTCGCTGGGCGAGAGCCGCAGGTTCAGGCCGTAGCCTCCGGCTTCCTTGCGAACCTCGGTGGCCGCCGGATGCTCTGCTGCCCGAAGGAGCGCGTACATCCTCTCGAGGTCTTCCGCTTCGGGTTCCGGGGCGCCCGGCAGCAGGTACGCCCGGTGGGCCTGGTCGGCAGTCCGGTCGAAATCTCCCGCCGCGGCGCTGTCCTCCGCGAGGTGCAGCAAGGCCTCGCGAGCCCGGGCAGCCAATGTCTCTCGGGTGGCATAGATCCACTCTTCGAGGTCGTTGCTGGTTCCCTGGAGCCGCACGCCTTGCAAGAACCTGCCCTGGTACAGCGCCAAGCAGGTTTCGGCCTCACCCTTCGGGTTGGCTTCGAGAAGCTCCACGGCATCACACGGGAGGCGGGTCGATACCCGCACCTCATCCGCCTCCACCGCGCCGGGGGCTCCCTTCCGGATGCGGCTCAGGGCGGTATTGAGGTTGTTGAGGGGATCGGTTGCTTTGAACCAGAACAGCTCGGCGAGGTGTCGTCTTTCCTGGGGGCCTTCGAGTGCGAGGTAGGCCAGTAGTGTCAGGGCCTTGGCCTGGGTGAACGAGGCGCCCTCGAGCTGGAGCCTGCCGAGGGTACGAAGGAGCATGGCTCAATTATACGGTCTTTGTAGGTGTGGTGAAGGGCTGCGGTAGGGCCGCCGTAGGGGGGGTGTAGGGGGGTGCTGGCATGGTGGAAGGGAAAGGAGTTCGAGCATGATTTACATCGAGCTGTATGCGGATCACCTCTTCGACATGGCGCCGTACGGAGACAGGATCGAGCACGCTCAGGGGTTGTTCGAGGCCGGGCGTGAGAAAAGGAGTCGAAAGATGTTCAGCTACCAGTACCCGACATGTCCCCATCGGATCGATCTGAAAGCCCTCATGGGTGCAGAAGAAACCGGCGTTGCTGCCGTTCTCGAGCGTGAGGCTGAATCCTCCCACCTGACGAGAACCCGCCCTTCCCTGATGAACAGGGTGCGTGCCTGGGTCGCCAGGCGCACCCCTCGGCCCTGGCGGCCCACACCATCCGCTCCGCCCGTGCCCGGCTCACGTAC
Source organism: Trueperaceae bacterium (assembly GCA_020354625.1). Taxonomy (GTDB): domain Bacteria; phylum Deinococcota; class Deinococci; order Deinococcales; family Trueperaceae. The sequence continues at coordinate 2,723,640 of CP070651.1, read as the reverse complement.
CGGCACGTCGGCGCGCTGACGAATGGGGCGGCTAGCTTGAGTGCCGGGCCGCCGGTTGGTACAGCAGACGGCGTCGGAGGTGTGGTCGGCGCCTCGTAGGAGTGGGGGCACGGGTGGCGCATGGAAGTAGTCAACACTTCACCAGGAAACGCTCTCGGCTGGGCTTCTCAACTCCGAACGACAACACCAGCGAGCGGCGTACCGACATGTTGCGGAGTATGGACGCTGAGAATGTGCGAAGGATGCGGGCTTTCGCCAAGAATCCCGAGTCGAGAGCGGTGTTGGGAGGGGGGTGCCGGTGTACAACTGGGCGCGCTCGTGTAGGTTGCTGAGGTGGTCTCTGCCTCAACCGAGTAGTCGGCAATTGTATGAGAGACACTCTCCTCAGGTGGCCTCGGGTTTGACCAATCGGATTTGGTTTATTTTAGAGTTGCTTCTCTCCTCCACTTTCCCGACTCAGGGTGCGAGATGATCTTGCATTACAATCCTCTTAGTTGAGCTCCCTGACTTGCTGGTAATCCTCGCTTTTATCGCTAAAGAGCAGATGCTCGAGAGCGTCGCTCGCTTGCTTTTGCATACTCGGTAAGACGTGGCTGTAGGTGTCCATCGTCTCTCTGATGCTGGCGTGCCCGAGACGCTCGCTCACCACCTTGGCGTGCATCCAAGCAAGAAGAAGCAGGGTGGCGCAGGTGTGCCTGAGGTCATAAAGGCGGATATTGGGTAAGCCGACGACTTTGAGGATGCGCTTGAAGTTTCGCTGGGCGAAGTTATCCACGTCTAGGGGCTCACCATTTTGATTGGGGAAGACGAGATCGTGCTCATTTGCTGGAGCGTTTTCGCGGTGCTCGAGCAAAAGAGCGGTGAGATTGCACAGCTAGATACCTTGGACGAGACAGGGCTGGTGGACCGGACCATCGTCATCCACACCTCGGATCACGGCGAGATGCTCGGCGAGCACGGCCTGTGGCGCAAGATGTCGTTTTATGAGCAGGTCGCGCGGGTGCCGCTTCAGATCTGCTGGCTGGGCCAGGCAGATGTGGGCTGGAGGATGGTGCGTTGTGTTTCCCTGGTCGATGTTACGGCAACTATCGTGGACGCGGCCAGTGCCGACGATCTACTCCTGGCGATAGGCTTCTGCTTCGTTGCAAAGCCACTCTGGCTCACTCGCGGATCAGCGTCAACTCACGGGTGGCCATCGGGATGTCTGGGACGTCCCAACCTTTTTGTTCAGCAAGAGGTTTGAACGCTCGGCGAAAGAGGAGCCGTACCTGAACCTGCAGCGGCCCATCGACCGGGGCTGCGAATCGGAAGTTGACGCGGTCTGCCTCCATGGCGGGAATGCGGTTGTCGCTCACGATGCGGATCGGGTTCCAGTACGCCGCTGTCGGGGCTGTTCCGGTCCTTACCTCCTCGAGCACTTTGGCATAGACCCGGCCTGGAAAGCCGGCGTAGTTTCCGCCTGTCGGGTCTCCGATTCCGGTCCAATCTGGCAGGGTTGGACCCTCCAGTAGAGGTAACGGCTCACCGGCATCCGAAGTGGCCTGGACCAGGAGGATCACCTGCCGTAGCGGACTGTCGGTCGGGATGTGGTGACCGGTGTTGTCGTTCTCGATCGCCACGTTCACCGTGAGGATCTCAGCCTGCCAAGAAGCGTCGACGTGCATGCTGGCAGCCTCTGCCAGCAGTTCCTGGTCGGCCGCGCCCGGAAAGATGTGGGTCGGCAGACTGGCGGGATCGCGCTTTAATCCGCCGCGGCCTGGGGCGAAGTTATCTGTTATCCCGTTCGGTCGCATATGGCAGTTTTGACAGGTCTGGCCGGTCTCGGGGTTGCTGTAGGGACTCTCGAGCCACTCGGCAAAGGATTGGTAGATCGGAACCCCCCAGAAAGAGGCGTTGTGGCAGGGCGCGCAGATCTGGCTCTGCTTCATGAGCGGTAGGTACGTGTCTGGACCCGCGTCGACGTCATCGTAGGGTCCGAAGAATACCTGTTCCCCGGCGCCGGGCCGTGCCAGTTCCAGGGACAGGACGCCGGGCAGGTTTTCGGGGGGCAAGCCGCTCTCGGGATCGAGCTGGACGTCGACGATCTTATGGCAGAAGTCGCAGTGGGCTCCTTGGGCGTCGATCCCGGTCGCAGCGTTCGGATCGGTGTTGTAGGGTGCATCGAGCGCTGGGGAGGGTAGGTGGCAGGTAGCGCAGTTGCCTGCAATCTCGGGAAAATCGAGCCGGAAGCCTGCCCCGACATCCGCGGCCTCCGTGTCTGGCGAGACGATCACCTTGTTGTAGTAGTAGGGCGAGGTTCCGAACTGGACCTCAGCACCTTTGACACCGGTTACGTCGGTTCCGTTGTAGAGCGTAAGGAAGACCGGGTTGTCTGCCCCGCGGGCGTGGGCACCCTCGGCCCACTCTTCAAAGATTACTGCTCCGTGACAGTCGCGGCAGCCGAGGCTCAGCCGGTCGGCGAGGGGCAGGAAGGCGTGGTGGAAGGAGAGTCGTGCGGTGAGATCTAATCCTAATCGGATCCAAGTCTCTCGTAGGGCACTGCGGGTCTCGACCGCCGGTGGTACCCAGGTGTAGTCAGGATGGTCTTCGACCGGATAGCGACGCAGGATGAACTCGGCCTCCTCTGTCCAGGGCCAGACGTCGACACCGCTTACGTAGTAGCCGTGTGCCCAGGCCGTAACTCGTGTGCGGAAGCGCGGTTCGAATCCGATCAAGTGGAACCGGCCGGTCGCAACGGTCGTTGCCTGGGTCTCTTCCGCTTTTACGCGTATGATGGCGCCGGGGATAGGTTCCCCGGTTTCGTCCCACACGATCCCTTCGACAGAATCAACCTTCCAGGTCCACGCCACGGCGCCGGCGAGAGCGATCGAAATCAGCAGCAGACCGATCCAGAACTGGGGTTTTCGCCGGGTGTTCTTGCCATGATGCGTATGCGCATCCACGATCGGATCCTCCGGCGCCACTCAGCGCCTGTGTTCACGTGAGTTTGTCTCAACCTGTGCCGCGGCTGGCTCGGTCGACTCCCACATACCTTCTGTTGGTCGGGCTTGCTCTCTCTCTGAGAGCGTCGACAGGAAGGCGGAGAGCGAATCCTCAGGCACGTTGGTCAGGTTGCGGAAGATGCTGCGACCACAGGAGGTGGCGTAGAGAACGTCGCCTGTCGGGGAGATGTCCATACGGTACGGGTAGACGTGTGTCATCAGCGGGACCAGTCCGGCGTTTACATAGCTCCAGGTCTCGCCGCCGTCCTCGCTGAAAACGATCCCGGGATCGTGCAGGGCCGCATAGACCTGCTCCGGTCGTGCCGGGTTGATGGCGATGGCGTCGATGCCGCCGCCGAGATGGATGTAGCCGTTGGGTGCAACCGGCACGTCCTCACCTCCGAGGATCATGGTCCAGTTGCGCCCACCATCTGTGGTCTTATAGAGACCATCTTTTCCTCCGCTGCCGACCTGGCCGTAATGGCGGCTGGTACCGGCGTAGAGCACATCGGGATTCTGTGGGTGCATTCTCAAGGCCCACACTTGTCGGGCGACGGGATCGTCGACGAAGCCGCGATTGCGCGGCTCGAAGGTGAGACCGTTATCTTCGCTGATGAGAACCCCGTTGCCCATGGTCGACACGGCGACGCGGCCGCTGCCGCCTCGATCGATCTCCACGGCGGTGACAGCGACGTCCGGAACGCCGGGCAAGCGGTTCCAGGTTTTGCCGGCATCGGTGCTCTTGTACAGGCCGGCGCCCTGTGGAGGCATCTGTGGGCCGTGGCCCGTCCCGGCGTAGATCGTTTGCGGATCGTTGGGATCGATTACGAGCGTCGAGACGCCGGGATAATGGATCTCGGCTTTCAAGTTGGTCCAGCCCCTTCCGCCGTCGGTCGATTTGAGCACCTCAGCTCCTTCGACTGCGCCCAGATAGACCGTCTCGCTATCGGTCGGATCGACGGCGATGCCGGCGAACATACCTCTGAGCAGGAACTCCCACGTCTCGCCCGCATCGGTCGTTTTGAACACGCCCATCGTCGTCCCGATGTAGGCCACGGCCGGGTTGCTTTTAGAGATACCCAAGCCGATGACGGGGTGTGCCAGCAGACCTTCGGTCGATTGGGTGCAGGTCGTGCCACGATCGGTAGAGACGCTGATGGTGGGAGCGGTGATGGAGTAGATGACCTCAGGATTGTTGCTGCCGAGCGCACTGATGCCCCTGATGCACTCGCTGCCCGTCAGACGGGTCCACGAATCACCCGCATCGATCGAGGTGTAGAGCCCATCGGGCTGGTTGGCATAAAGCGTTGGGATAGGTGGCGGGTTATACAGCAGTCCGTTGCTCTTTGGGAGCGAAGCGAGGATCTCCCACGTTCGCCCCGAATCTTCTGAGCGGTAGAGGTTGCCACCAACCTCAGGGATGAAGGTAAAGGCCACGGCGAAGACGGTGCCCGGCGAGGATGGATCGAAGATGATCTGGCGGATATCGTCCTGAGCGATGCCATCGTCGGAGGCAGCCCAGCTGTGGCCGCCGTCATAAGAAGCGATGATTGAAACACCCGATTCGGCGGCGTTGAGACTGCCGGCGAGGATGTGGCGCGGATCGGCGGGATCGAGCGCCACGGATGAAATGTTACCGCCGCCGCTCTGTAAGTTCTTGTAGGTTCGGCCGCCGTCTCGTGACTCATATACCCCTGAAAACTCCGGGGGAGGGATTATGAAAAAAGCGGAGCCGATGCTGAAGTAGATATGCATCGGATCGTCGGGCATCACCGCAATCGCCATGGCGTCCGCCTCTGCCAAGTAATCTCCTCCCGGTGACACCAGCCGCATCCACTTCCAGGTCTCCCCGCCGTCGTCGCTCCGCCAGATCGGGCTGATATGCTTTCCACCGGCGCCCAAGTAGAGAATGTTCGGATCGGAGGGGGCGTGGACGATCGTGTGGATTCGTGGGGTCCACAGTTCACGTGTAAGGCCGATCTCCTGCCAGGTCCTTCCACCATCCGTTGTCTTGAAGAACCCAGCATCCGAGCCGCCCGCATAGGCGACGCGCCAATCGCGCGGGTCGACGGCGATCGCAGTCACATCACTCACGCCCTCAGGACCGCGCGCCTGGCGCCACGTCCTGTTCGGATCGAGGTGCTCGATGACCTCGATATCATCAAGCCACAGCTCGGCAGCCGTACCTTGTGTACGGAAGGCCAGCGTGCCGTACGGGATGGGCGAAGGATCGGTGAAGCGAAACGCCGTGACGCCGCTTAAAGAAACGGAAATCTCTCCTCCGCCCGGCACATCTCGCACCGAGAGCGTCAGGTCGTGCCAGCTGTCGGGTGTGACTGGTCCAGGGAACCGAGCAAGCTCGGTGGAGACCTCATGCACCTCTTTCGAGAGGATCCATTCCCTTCCATCGTGATCGATCCAGTAGCCGCGCCCGGTGTCTGAGCGGGCATGGGGAACGAGCTGGAGCCACCGCAAACCGAATCCAAAGCCCCCTTGGGAGCGTTTCAAGCGTAGCGAGAGATCGTAGTCCCTCCACGAGTAGGACTGCCAGGTTGCGCCGTGCATGGTGAGCTTCACCTCGCCTGTAAGGTGTGCGGCGAGGTTGTCCATTCCAGCTGGTTCCACACTCAAGGTGCCCGGTCCGCTGGGGACGGCGGCATCGAACATGCCGTTTCTCATGTCTTCAAACATGACCACCACAGATTCAGAGGGAAACTCACCTCGAGATGGCGATGAGGGTGGAGTTTCTCTGGGAAGGGCTTGTGTCGCTTCCGGTACCGCTTCGGGGGACTCTTCGTCTAGGCTCAACAGCTCGGCGAAGTCGACCTCGCCTCTGCCCGGACCCTCGAAAAAGAACCCCACCGTGCCCCGGGTAGGCCCCTCACGCAGACGGGCGGTCAGCTGTGGCCGGCCGTTGATCTCCACGATTAGTTCGTCGCCGGCTGCGAAGGTACCCAGCGTGAACCATTCCCGCACCGGGATCTCCTCAAGAGGAGATGCCACCAAGAGCTGTGGGCCCAAAAGCAGGGCGGCGTAGGTTCCGCCGATGCGCAGCGAGATAGAACCCTCATCCTCGAGGCGGAGCTGGACCAGAAGCTCTCCTTCACCGATCCGGCGCATGCGGGCATGTAGTTCGAAATCGGACCATCGACCGATGCGGACGGCACCGCCGCCCGATTCCATGAGGAGGCTGCTATTCTCGACTGCGCTGTGGCCGATCATTTCCCACTCCGGGAGAGAGGGGTCATCGAAGAGCTCATGGAACCCTCCGCTCTGGGCGAGGGCTGGGCAGCCTAGCCAAACGGTTTGTGCGATCACAAAGATTGCGAAGGCCAGTGCCGGGATAAGGCGACCGATTCTCTTGCCGTGTACGAAGGTGGGTGGCGTGAACGTCCAAGGCGGGAACGGGGCGGACAAAAACGTTCTCGACATGACGATCTTCTCCTTAGCGGGAATAAGGAAAGAATCAAGAGAAGGTTTCTCTTAGAGCCGTCTCAGTCTTATCGACACACCTACCCCTTCCGTGAAGTGTATGTAAAGAGACAAACGTCCCGTTATACAGCGGATCGCCCGTTGTGTTTCAACGGGCATAACGGAGTCCGGTCTCGGATGGCGTGGGGTAGGGCAATCCTGACACGCTCTCTGGTTACTATCAAGAAGGCCGATGGAGGCCATGGGATGGTTGGTTCCATCCCTGAGGAGCTAAGCGGTTAGCGCACTTCCCACTGCGTCGCGGCCCCGGTGTCGGGAAATGCCAGATGGAGAACGCGGGCGCTCGCATCGTAGAACCATCCGTAGGAAACCGTTTGCAGCTCCAAGTGCGAGGCGACCTCGGCCACCCGTGACCCGTCTCGAGCTACCGCGGTCGGTTCATCCCGGTCGTAAAGAATCACTCGATAGGTGCGTTCTTGAGGCCGAAACAATCCGGTGCGCCGGTCCACGTCGAGACGGAGCGTTTCGCCTTGGATCAGGTTGTAGTTGGTGGTGCTATAGGATCCTTCTGGGCTGACGCCGTCGTCCTCATAGAGGAGGCCGCGTGCGGTTTGATCCGGGTAGATATGGAGCTCGAGCGGATCCAAAGGCTGCTCACCCACGTAGTTCATCTCAGGACCCATCGGGATCACCGCTCCACCGCGGACGAAGAGCGGGACCCGGCCTAAGGGAGCGGCGACTTCTGTCAGTGTGGTCGGTCCCCGGAACGTCTGCGTCGGTTCCCAGAAGTCGTACCAAAGGCCTTCGGGCAGATACACCTCTCGCGAACTCGCTCCGAGTGTAGTCACGGGCGCCACGAGTAGCGAGGGTCCGAACAAGAACTCGTCGTCGCGCACGTAGGTCGTGGGGTCGTTTTGGAACTCCAGCACGAGTGGGCGGACCAGGGGCACGCCGGTCTGGCTGGCTTGCCAGGCCGACGTGTAGATGTAAGGGAGCAGTCGGTAACGGAGTCTGAGGTAGTCCTTGGTGATCTGCTCGACCTCTTGACCGAATTGGTACGGCTCCCGCGCAGAGGTGCCGTGGGCTCTGGTGAGAGCGTTGAAGACACCGATTTCGAACCAGCGGGTGTAGAGTTCGGGGCTCGGTGGCGGGGCAGCAGCCTCCTCGCCGTCGTCACCGTCCCAACCGCCGATATCTTGGCCCACAAAGGCGAAGCCCCCGAGCCCGAGGTTCTGTACGGCCCTGAGGTGAGGAAGCAGATAATCCCATTGCGAAAACGAGTCGGCCGTCCAGGTCCAACCGGCCCGTTGGGGCGCCTGTGACCGCTGTGCCTTGGAAGCAGACAGTAAGAAAGAGGCAAAGGGTGATGAGGGCGAGCGCCTGTGCTCGCAGCTCGCGATAGGTCCCTAGAAGGAAAATTGGTGACACGTGTGCTCCCCTCTGCAGCGTGACGTTCCAGGTCCAAACATCACCTGGTACTCGGGCAGCGCGTTCCCACGACTATCATACCGTCACACCTCTTCGCTAGCGTCCCTATTCGTAGGTACCGAGGTTGTGTGCTTGCCCTCCACCGGCCGCGAGAGCGGTCGAAACCCCTCTCAGGCAGGGGACATTTGTCTCTTGGCTACCCAAAGCCGGTCGCACCACAATGAAGGTGTCTCATAATGAAGCACGGTTTTTCACGAACCAACTAAGGATGAGGTGAGGAGCCATGGTGGGAAAGATAAGGTGCCGAGGGGCGGCCTACGGGTTGCTCCTATGTGGGGCGGTCCTGTTGGTCTACGCTATTACTGCGGTAGCTTCAGCCGACGTCACCGCGTGCACCGCCCCCACGATGCCAGAAGTAACCGATACGACCGTCTACCAGACGCCCAACCTGGCAGAGCCGCAGCCGCGTGCCCCTTTTCTCGATCCGGTGTTCGGCACCTGTGTTGTGCGGGTCACCGACCGCACGGCGGATCTCGATCCCGGTGATCCCTCACCAGGGCTCAAGAACGAATACTCACGGGTGCAGGCTTTCAATGCGAACGGGACCCGTCTTCTGGCGCGCAGCGTTGAAGCGAACTGGTACCTCTACGACGCTGTCACCCTGCAGGTGATCCGGCAGCTTCCGCTCGACATCGATCCCCGCTGGGACGCTACCGATCCCGATGTCATCTATCACTTTACGGAAAGCGCCGTCGATGACCAGGCCCGCTACGTTCGTCTGATGGCGTATAACGTGGCTACAAGTCAAGAGACGCTGGTTCACGACTTCACCGCCGACTTCCCTGGCCAACAGGTCACCGCGGTGTGGACCCGCTATGAGGGCAGCCCTTCCAGCGACGGCCGAACCTGGGGTCTGATGGCTCAGGATGCGCAGTGGTTACCGATGGCCTTGGTGGTGTACGACCAGCTTACGGACACCGTCATCGCCAGCTTGGATTTGACCGGTTTCACGCAAGTGCAGCGGGAGATCGACACCGTCACCATCAGCCCATCAGGGAACTACTTCTTGGCCTATCACGACCTGACGTGCCCGGTGGGTACCCTCGGTACCGCGGCCAATCCGTGCGGTTTGATGGTCTACGACCAGAACCTCAAGAACGGACGGGGACTTCTCCGCACCGTGGGCCACTCCGACCCGGCCTATGACAGTCAAGGACGGGAGGTTCTGGTCTTCCAGGACACCACCACCGACTGGATTTCCATGGTCGATTTGCAAAGCGGCGTCATTACGGCGCTCTGGCAGATCGACTTCAGCCATTCACCGATCGGCTTCCACATTTCGGGGCGCTCGTTTGCTGAACCCGGCTGGGCTATCGTCTCGACCTATGAAGGGAGCCGACCGACCGCCATGACCTGGATGGACGACTCTGTGTTCGCGGTCGAGCTCACCGCCGGGGGCCGGGTGGCGAGGCTGGCGCACACGCACTCGCTAGTGGACGATGTCAATGACCCGGACTACTTCTATTTTGCCGAGCCGCAGGCTAGCGCCAATCACGACCTGACGCGGATCGTGTTCGGGAGCAATTGGGATCAGATGGGAACTGGTGAGGTGGAGATGTACCTGATCGATCTGCCTGCGAATTGGGTCGATAATCTGCCGGTACCCTAAGCCGTCTTTCGGTGATCTTGGCACTGCCAAGATCAATTGATCAGAGCGAGGTTGAGCAAATGCGTTCAGTTGGCGTGACAAGTGCACTGAAAGCCGGTTTAGGTCACGAACTTCATCGCCTCGACCGGCTCGAGTCTGCCGGCTACCCAAGCCGGCCACAGGGCGGCCAGCATGGCGGTGGTGATTGCGAAGAGCAGCGTCGATAGGACCTGTCCGGTCGAGAGGCTGGCGTAGAGCATGGTGGGGAGGCCGAACTCGGCGTAGATCTCGGCCAGACCCAGCGGCATCGTGAATCCCTGGCTCATGCGGAGTACGCCGAGCACGCCGAGGCCGCCCCCCACCAGGGAGCCGCCCAACACCAGCAAACCGGTTTCGAGGAGCACCAGGCGCATGACCTTCCAACGGCCGGCTCCCAGCGAGATGATCACCCCGAACTCCCGAATTCGTTCGACCAGGCTCAGGTAGACGGTGTTCACCACCAGCAGGCCGGCCATACCGAAAAAGATGAAGGCGTAAAAGAGCAGCATCGGCTCGAGCAGGTCGAGGATGGTGGCTAGATCGGGGTTGACCTGGCGCCAACTCTCTACCACCAGCTCCTCAGGTAGTTGCGAAGAGAGTTTTTTCTGTAGGCCGGTGATCTCGTTCTCATCCGCCAACCGCTTCAGCTCCGGAAGGTGGAGCTCGAACCGTGTGACGGCGTCCGGGGCAGCTAGTTCCTGGGCGGCTGATAGCGACACGTACGCGGTGCGAGCGGCAAAGGCGGTGGCCGGCAAGTCGAGCAGCCCCACCACCGTAAGAGCTACCGCCCCGTACCCTTCGGTGCCGGGGGCGTAGGCGTATACGGTGTCGCCCAGGCCTACGCGTAGCGCCCTGGCCAAGCCTGTGCCCAGGATCACCTCGTCGAGGCTATGAGGCTGTATGAGCTGCCCGGCCGCCAGATACTTGGCTTTGAAGACCCCTTCTAGTGCTGCCGGTTGTGCGATGCCGATCAACCGGATACCGCGGGAGCGCATCTTGCCGGAGAGGAGCGTCGGAACCTCGAGCAGCGCGGCGAGCTCGGCCGCGGGAGAGATCTCTTCGATGAGGTCTTGCAACTGGGTCGCCTCGTCGATGAGGAGTTGGTCGAACGCGCGAACGTCCCGCCAGGACTCCACTTGAACTACAAGATGCCCGGTATCTTCGGTCAGGTTTTGAAACATCCCGTTTTTCAGGGCGGCCGAGCAGCCGAAGAGGACCAAGGTCAGAGAGGCGACCATCACCACCGAGCTGGCGGTGAGCAGGCAGCGCCGGCGATTCCGCCAGATGTTGCGCCAGGCCAGGGAGAACATACGGCTACCCCTACTCGGGTCTCATCGCCTCGGTCGGCTGGAGCCTTCTTACGTGCCGTACCGGCACCAGCAGGCTAAACAGTCCCGCCAGCACCACCGTGGCCAGGGCGTACACGACGTAGATCGGGTGGATCGCTGCATAGAACTCCTCGGCCAAGCCGGCCGACGCCCAGGCCTCGCCGGCCGAGGCAAACAGCGGTCCGATCAGGTTGTAGCTGGCGAAGATCGAGATGATCCCGTAGCCGATCACCAAGCCCACGCCGTAGCCCAGCGAGGTAGCGATGATCGCCTCGAGCGCGATCATCTTCGCCAACCGTTCGGACCGCAAGCCCAGTGCCTGCACCACGCCCAACTCGCGACTGCGCTCCAAAACGCTGACCAGAACGGTGCTCGTCACCGCCATGGCCGCAAAGGCTGCGAGCAGCAGTCCGATGGGGATGGCCGAGACCTTGGCGCCGATCACATCGGTCTTGATCGGCCCGATCAAGTCCCACACGCCGTATGCCTTGACTCCGGGGGGCAGTAGCGGTGTAACGTCTCTGGCAGAAGCAGCCTCCCGTCCGTGCGGTACTGCCAAGGCGAGGGTCGTCGCCGTGGCGACTCCGGTCAGAGCGCGGGCGTCTTCGAGGTGGATCAGCACGCTGTTCTGGTCGACCCCGGCGATCCCGGCGTCGATGAATCCGACCACCTCCAGACCCACGGCTCGATACCCGGCCAAGGCCGCGGTATCGAGCACCAGACGTTCCCCGAGCCGGATGTCGAGCCGCTCCGCTGCCAGGTAGCCGAGCACCACCTCACCGCGTCCTACCAACCAGCGGCCCTGGATCACCTTACCGGGCAGTTGGCTCACAGCCCTTTCGGCAGCGGGATCGACCCCACGCACCGTAAGCCCTTCGGAGCCGTAGGCCGATCTCACCAAGGCGGCGAACTCGAGCCTTGGCGCAGCGGCTTGCACGTTTGCCAAGGCCAGTACCTCGGCCAGAAAGTCGAGGCTCGGCAGCGCGTGTTCCGGATCGGGATCTTCGAACCAGCTCTCCTGAGTCACGCGGACCGGCGCGGCGATAAAGCGCGCATGGCTGTTCACCACCGATTCCAGGTAGCCGTCGACGAAGCTCCAATAGAAGATTGTGGCAACGGTGGCGTAGGCCACCACGACGATCAAGAGGGCGGTGCGACGCCTATGGCGCCAGGTGTTGCGCCAGGCCAAACGCCAGGGTGTTCCTAGCAGGAAGGGTCGAACTCGAACCGGCTTATGCTCGCGGCCATTCATGATTCCTACCCAGAGCCCAAAGCCATCACGGCTCATCCGCAGCTAGGTACCTGCGTACCTTCAAGTAAAGCAAAGCACGTTCATCTGCGGCGGCGGTGGGCAGGATTCCCACGCTCGCCGTAAGAGTTCTACCGACCTGTAGCGGCGCTCACCTACCTCACGGCCTCGGGTAGCTGATCGCCAGCATCCCTTCGATGTCGAGCGGATCGACCCCGTAGTTCGCTCTCTCCTTGGCGCGCAGTACCTCTTCGGATTCCAGATCGCCTTCGAGCGGCAGCTGCAGGCGCTTCCCTTCTTGCATCGTGGACTCGCGGGCGGCCACTTCCATCATCATGGCCATCATGGCGTCTTCATCGGTGTATTCGGGTGCTTTGGTGCCCCGAACGCTGTCGACAAAGTCGACGATGTGCCCGACCACTGCGGCCCGGTAGTAGTCGCGCCGGTGTCCGGTGCCGATGTGCTCCGGGTTTCCGATTCGGTACGGGTTTTGGTATTCGAGCCGGCCTGTAGGCAGGTCGACGTGGGACGAGAACCAGTCGTTGCCGTCTCCGACGTGAACGATCGGGTAGTGAAGATCTGCCTCAGCACCGTGCATGAGGGAGCGATCGGTGCAATACCTGACCTCGCCGATGCCGTGCCAGTCGAGGCCTGCCTCCTGCATGATGCTGCCTCTGGCCCCGGCGAGTTCGGTATACCCTGGTCGCGGATAGCGCCCCAGCATACTCTTGATGTTGCCGGCGTGGTCGATGACCAGCGCACCGTCGGGATTGTCATCAGGGAACCAGAAAAAGCGGGCCCGGTACGTCTCGCTCACGTGATGCCGATGCACCATCTCGTTGTGAGGCACCGTCGGCATGGTGTGTTCGATCGACTGTACGGCGGTGGGATAGCTTTCGAAAAAGTGGATCCAGCGCGAATTGTTGTGGTAGCCGGTGTGGTCGTGCCAGCAGGTGAGCCGTTTCACGGGACCGATGAATCCATCTTGGGCGACGAGCTTCATCATGCGGTCGAAGGGGAAGCGGAAGAAGTTCTCGGCCACGCGCAAAATCGCACGGTGCTCGCGCGCTGTTTTGACCATGTCTTGGGCTTGTGCCAAAAGGCTGCACATGCTGGTCTCGACGTTGACGTGAACCCCGTGTGAGAGCAGGTAGCAGGCGATCGAGTGGTGCGACGGAACGGGGGTGACCACGAACGCGGCTTCCATCGGCCGCGCCTCGACCAACTCTTTGAGATCGTAAAAGGCCGGCACGCCGATACTCTCGGCAAAGGCGTCGGTCGACTCACGCACCGGGTCGCATACGGCGACGATCTTTACCCAAGGTTTGATGGCTTCGAAGACGGCCCGGTAGATCTTTTTCGAACGGTTACCCGTTCCGATCAGCGCAACGGTGAGCGGCTCATGACCCATGTTTTATTCTCCCTATCATGTCGGTGGGTATCTCAGCTTCGTAGACTTGGGCGTAGCCCGTCTGGTCGCTGGTAAAGACGATGTGGCGGCTATCTGGTGAAAACGAGGGGTGTGGGTGGGTGTGCTGCGGGGCGTTGACGTTGATGGGGCCGTGTTCATAGGGGAAAGGCCCGGCCCAGTGCTCGCCCATGTTGGACGCGCCGGGAAAGCAGATGACTTCAGGGCTTCCCACCCCATCTAACGGGTTGAAGAGCTGTAGCCCCCGATCTGGATAGTTGGTATCGGCGACCATCAGGCTGCCGTCACGGTTGCAGATGGCGTGCCAAGCGTTAAACGACGTCACCCGGCGCTCCCGTTCGCTGTCTGCGTGGACACAGCGGATGCCGTGGGGCCAATCGACGAAGGCGAGCTCTTTCGTGCCCGGAATCCATACCTCGTGGGTGATCCATTCCCCCGCTTTTCGCTGATAGAGACGGCGGTTGTCGCTCCCATCGCGGTTGATCAGCCAGACGCGGTCTTTGAGCGGGCCTGCGTAGTAGAGCAGGGTGTCGTCGTCGGGGCAAAACATCATGTGTGCCACGCTGTCACGTTGCAAGATGACCTGGTACTCGAGCGTCTCGGTGTCGATCACCGCGATCGAGGCCTCATCACCCACGCTGAACCGCACGGCCCACCACCTGTCGTTCGCGCTCAAGGCGGTGGTGCCCATGGCCGAGGCCACCATGCCTGCCTCTTTTAATGCCACCGCGCCGAAATCGACGAGCATCTCCGTTTCAAAGGACTCCGTGTGGACGCGCCAGGCGCTCGAGCCGGCCGTGAAGTAGACATAGCGGCCGTCGTGCGAGGGGTAGATCGAGTATTCGGACAGATGATCTCGCTCCGTCAGCTGAATCAGCTCGCCGCTGGCCCGTTCTTCGGCAAAGATCTCGGGCCGGCCCGTGCGGTGCGACACGAAGATCAGCCGCTCCATGGCATCGTCGTAGGCAGGCACGATGAAAATGGGGTGGTGGTGGATCGAGGGGTGGTCGGTGACCTGCCTGATCCGTACTCCGGTTCGGGAGTCTTGATAGTTTACCGATTCGGCCGGATAGCGACTACCTCGAGACACGGCTGCTCCTAGTCGGTGCTCCAGAGGAGCAGGGGAGCGGGGGGGTAAAAGATGCCATGAGGCGACCACCCCCTCGCCTCCCCGTTTGTTCAAGACAGTTGGGGTCGCTCATGAAACAGCGTGGACGACCTCTCGCTCGACCCCCGCCGCCTTGAAGGCGTCTGCAATCGTCTGCTTCTCGGCGTCGGTCAAGGCCGGTACGGGGGGACGCATGCGCGCTGATGGGAAGAGTCCGCGCTGCACCAGGGCCTCTTTGAGGCGGGCGTGTGCATCCCCTGAGGGCTCGCCCATCCCGTACACGGCCAGCTTGAGCGGCAGCAGGCGTTCCTCGAAGCGGCGGGCCAAGACGATATCGTTCGCCTGAACCGCTTTCCAGAGCCCTGTAATCAGTTCGGGAACCAGGCTGCCAAAGCCGACGAGCGCTCCATCGATGCCGAAGATCATGGTCGGTAGCAGGTACTCGTCGTGGCAGGTCAGGATGGCGATATCCGGATGGCTCTTTTTGAGGATGCTCAAATCCTTTTGGTACTGCGCCATCTCCCTGGTGCCATCTTTGATGGCCACTACGTTGTCGATATCGCCCATGGCCTGGCGCATGTCGACGGTGTAAAAGGTCTTGGTCCAGGCGGGGTAGAGGTGCACGATGATATCGATGTCGATCGCCGCCGCCACGTCTCTGAAGAAGTCGACTTTCGCCTCCGGTTTGGTGCCGAAGCGCAACCAGTTGTGTGGGGGCATCAGCAAGATACCTTTGGCCCCTGCTGCTTGGGCGTCTTGGGCGTGTTCGACGGCTTCGATGGTCCCCTCGGCAGAGATGCCGGAGTAGACGGGCAGCAGATGCCCTACTTCGTCCACGCACACTGCGGTGACCCGCCGGCGTTCTTCGCGACTCAGCGAACTGATTTCGCCGGTGTGACCGTTCGTTACCAGCCCTTGGACCCCCTGTTGGCTGATCCACTGCAAGTACTGGCGAAAACCAGCCTCGTCTAGGCTCCAGTCGGACGCAAAGGGGATCGGTATCGCCGGAAAAATGCCGCTCGGTTTCGGTCTCGCCATCACATAACCTCCCTGAAATGGTGTGCTGCAGAAGCAGCGCTACGGTTTCGATTCGACTCAATATGTTGTCTCATGGCCCTGGCTCCATTCTTGCGCTACGCTGTGCCGTACACCCACCTCATTTCGTCGCCTTTCGTCTGGAATCCTGCTGAGAAGTCGGTCGTTTCTTGTGGGTGAGACGCTGTTGTTTGATCTGGCTGTGCCGGAAAAAACAACGGAAAAGCACCCCACCTTGTCATGGTTCCTCAAAATAGGCCGAACAGATCTATCGCCTGTATCGACAACGATGCTGCCGATGGGGGGAGTGGCTTCAGCCATGGCTTAGCATCCTATGCAACTGTTCGGCGTTGCGGCGCGTCGCTGCTTCCCGCTCGTGCCACCGGTGCGGTTCGAGGCAGTAGTAGCCCTCGTAGCCATCGGCTTTGAGGGCTGCGATCTGCGCCTGCATATCGACCACACCGCTTATGAGATCGACATTCCCTGTTTGTGGCACCCAATTTTTGAAGTGCACGTGGTGGATGTGCTCGCGGACCTTTTCGTAGCCTTCGGGATAGGCTCGCTCTCCCGAGGCGGCTGCGTTGGCAGGATCCCAGACGACCTGTAAGCCGAGTTTGTCGGCGAGATACGCCAGGTTCGCTCCGGTATCAGCCCAACCGGCAGGGTTGTTTTCGATGAGCAGGGCGACGCCCTCGCGCCGGCATCGTCGCTTCGCCCGCCCGAGCTGCTCGAGCACCCCCTCGGGGATCGGCGCCTCGCGGCCGCCTCGACGCTCGAAGCTGAAAACGGTCATCTGGGTGATGCCGAGCTGTTCCATGAGGCGGAAGGCTTCAGAGAACCCGCGTTCAAAGGCCTGCTCCGTTTGAGGACTGTCGAGGGGATGCTTGAAAAAGCCGGGGCTCACGCCCAATAGCTCGAGCCTGTGCTGTTTTGTGGTCTCGATGATCGAGGTGATGGTGTCCTGACTCACCTGCGGAAAACGCTTCCCTTCCAGACTGCGCAGCTCAAAGGCTTTGATCCCAAGCGGCAGAGAGATGGACACGGCTTCAGCAAACGATTCCGAGGCCTCATCGCTGATGATGGCGAGGCGTTCTTGCCAGTGGTTCATACTCTCATCCCCATACGCGTCACGAATCGGCTCTCAATGGGCGCTTCTCCAGAGCCGCCAAGATGGCCGGCACGTAGCGCATCTGTTGGGCCATCGCTTTTCCCAGCCCTAGATGATCCAAACCCTCGGGGAATCGCCCGATCGCCGCCAGGCCGCGTTCGACATAGCTGCCGATGACAGCGTCCCCCGAAATCTCATAGGCATCAGCGAGTCCTTCGAGCACCCACTGCGTCTGTTGAAACCCTCCCCCCAACGAGCGGTTCCGGCACGAGGTATAGCGAAAGTGACCGGACGCCTCATCGAAGGTGTGGGCGATCAGCCAGCGTGCGCCAGCGATGATGCTTTCGGCAACGCCCCGGTCGCCGGTAAGGTGGTGGTAGCGTTGCAAGCCCGAGAGCAACACGCCCACCATAAAGCCGGCCTCACCCCGGCAACGCGGATAGCCGCATCCGCAGTGGCTTTCGGTCAACATCCGCAGCCAGCCTCCTTCAGGCGACTGCCTCTCGAGAACGCGTCTGACGATCAGGGCGGCGGCGTTGAGGCACATCGGGTCGTCGGTGGCCGAGGCGAGCATGCAGAGATGGATGAGGTGCCAGCCGGCTTCGCGGCAGTTGGAAAAGTCGTAACAGTCGAACCAACGTTTCTGTAAGAGCCAACCTTTGGTCTTCTCGATGCTCTCTCGCACCGTCTCATCACCGGTCAACAAGAGGTGCAAGAGGGGGCCTTCCACCCAGGTATGTGAGGGGATCGAGTTGGTGCCCTTCATCTTGCTGCGAAACAGGGCCGGCAGGTAGCCACCCAGGTGCCCGGGCATGTGCATGGCCTGCCCGCCGATCTCACTCGGGTCGGCTGAATGGTTCAGGGTATCTACGTCGACCAGATGCCGCACCGCCTTTGCACCCCAGGTCGCCCAAGCGGGCTCGCCTCCGCGCAAAAATTCGATGTAGGCGCAGTAGGCCGGGTCGTACTCGTTGTTCCCCCACGACCAGCCGCTCTCGCCGTACCAGTCGCCGTAGTTGAGCTGCCCGAAGGCGCGAAAATGGGCCTGGTCTCGGTGAAAAGACGTGAGCGCTTCGTCCGCCAAGGCCTCGTAGCGCGGCAAGAGCGAGGCCGTCTTCGAGCCGATCGGGCCGAGCGCACGGCACCGGTTGAGATGCTCGAGCGCCGGCCTCACCACGGGAGGGTTCTCGAGCCAATCGAAGACGGCTCCGGTTTCACCGGCAAGATCGAGCACCAGCTCGCTGGTCAGTGCCATTCCTGCTTTGAGTCGATAGAGCCCACCTTGCAGCCAGAAATAGAGGCGGTGCCAGGCTTCGGGGTCGCTTTCGTGCTCATCGGGCAGAGTCTTTGCTGTCAAGGCCGGAAAGAGCTCGATCTCGACGGCTCCGGCTTGAACCCGCAGGCCCTTGGGATAGGTTTGCCAGAAGTCTTTGATGCCGACACCGAAGCTTCCGTTGCTATGTTCGAGCGTGAACTGCCCTGTCGCGCGGCCCTGGTGTTTCGTCATCCGCTCTCCGGTAAAGACGGCGTAGCCGTGATCGTTTTTTTGAAGCAAGCGCCAATCCTCGGTAGCGTCCCACGATCGCCCGAGCACCGCCACCGAACGCACGTCCGGGCAGGACAGCTGAAGCGCAAACGACCGGAGGGTCAACAGCGTGCTCGCTTCGCCTTTGGTGCCGGCGACGGCGGAGCCGATGGGGCCTTTGAGCACGTCTTCGGCGAGTACACCTCCTGCGGCTGCGGGGGCGAGGGCCGGGCTGATCACTTCCAGGCGGTGGACGAGCTTGACGAAGGGCTTTCCTGCATAGAGGTGGATGCGCAGGTTGCTCTGTAAATGAGCCGTTCCCCCTTCATCCTCGTGGGGCACGACGCAGTGGATCACGGCCCGCCGGTGTCCGAGCGTCTCTACTGTCAGGTGTTCGAGCCTGCCGCTTGTGAGGGGCAGTTCGTTGCCGAGAACCGAGGCAAAAGAGAGCCGCAGCGGCTGCTGTTGCCCAGCCTCCTGTTCGATCGTGATGCCCTCGTCCCGGTCGACGGTGACGGTGAGCTGGTTGTGGGCCACGGTGAGCCGGTGTTCTTGGCTCCGGCTCGAGATGCCGTCGAGCGCCAGGTTGGGTTGAGAGGTGGGCTCGAGCACCCCCTTCGTGACCCTATCCGAGGTTGGCGGCACGACCCCGTCGATCAAGACCCAGCGCGCCGAACCGTCGGGCCAGGTGGCTTGTGTGCGCAGCTGCGCCGTCTGTTGGTGCTTACCCAGCTTGAGGAGACAGTTCGAGCCACCGGAAAGCGTGCCCTGGGGGAGCGGAACGCCGAAGGTGAGCGGCAACCCGGAGAGGTCTGTGTCCGCCAGGTTGACGAGCTCGAAGGGGACGCTGAAAGGTTGTTCGCTCGGCGTTCCGCGCCGGGTTGTAAACGTGAGGGACTCGCTGGCCTGCTCCCCTTCGGGCTCGGTGACGGTGACGGTGGCTGTGTAGCTGGTGTCGGGGGCCAGGTCGCTAAGCCGGAGCCTATGGAGCGCCGTGTGATGGGGCTGCTCGAGCTGGTGTACGAGTCGACCCTCAGCCGTGAGCTCGACCTGAACCGAGGCGACTTCGGAGGTGATCAAGTGGAGATCGGCCTGCCATCGCCCCGTATCTCGAGGGGAAGGGTGAACGCTCAACTTGTCGATTTGGGGGATAAAGCGGGCAGGTGCCGGGCGCTCTTTGAGCAGCGCAAACGTTTCGATGCGGTAGCGGCCCGGCCCGGGGGCGGTGAGTTGGAAGATCTCCATCTCGCCTAGGAAGCGAACCGCTCTGTCCACCACGATCAGGTGGAGCCGGTTGTCACGGCGTTTCGGTTCGACCCGCCCGATCTCGTGGGCGCCCAAACGCAGTTCCATCGGGCAGGGTTCGCCTACAGGGATATAGATGAGGATGCCGATATAGCGATGCCCCGTGTGATCGGCTTGCCTCTCTACCGTGCTCCAGAAGCGGTGACGCAAGGTCGAAGCCATGCCGGAGCGAGCCACCGCAACCGGGCGGACGATGCTCGGGTTGGGATAGCTGCTCAAGCCGATATCGGGGCTCCAACTATCGAGGCCTTCGCTGTCGATGGCGCGCCAGCTGAAGTTCTGCGGGTCGCTGAGGAGCACCGTGATCAGCTCGGGATCGATGAGGTCGATGTGGGGGAGGAGTTCCATGCGTCGTCGCCTAAGACTTTGACCGTTCGGTGGTGGCCAGCGGTGTGGTCACGAGCCGGCCGCCACAACCGTCTGCCAATAGGGCAGCATCGCTGCCTTGCGGCGCCCTTTGAAGTGAAGGACCTTTTTCTCGGGATAGCGGTCCGTCATCTGCTCGTCTTCGCTCGAAAAGTTGTAGCTCGAGCACGGCAGGAAGCGGAACCTGAAGCCCGCTTGCTCGTGATGAAAATCGTCGGCCCTGCCAAAGTCGACCCGCTCGAACATCTCTCGTAGTACGTCCTGATCTCCGCCCCACACCGACGCTTCGCGGTGCCTGGCCCGGTATTCGTCCAACCACTTCTGGTAAAAGGTTCGTGCTCGTCCCAGAGCGCTCTTATGTATGAATTGGATGCCCGCATTGATCGGCCACTTCTGTTCGTCGCGGTAGGTGAGGGCGACGTCGAAGTCGTGGGTGAAGACGTGTTCCAAGTCGGCGTTGATGAGAATGTCCGAGTCGAGAAAGACGACGTGGCTCTCGGCTTGGGCCAAATAGCGCGGCCACGCTTCTGAGCGCGAGAGCATGGGGTGCTCGTTATTGAGCGCGAAGCGGATGACGGGGAGTGTTTCATCGAAGGGGAAGCGTGTGGCTTCATCTGTCAAGATGGCGCAGCGGCAGCTGGGGTGGAACGCCCTGGCGGAGTCGAACATCGTCTCGATAAAGCGGAACGGCTCGGTCACGGTGATGGTCTTGGTGGTTTGATGGATGGTGTCCATCGTCTGCTGGCTCAGGGCCACGTAGTAGGTGACAAAGGTGATCACGTTAGTGCAACCCTTAGGTGAAGTAGGTGTTGAAACAGTCCATCAGGTCGGACTTGAGTTCAAAGCCGATCCCAGGTGCTTCGAGCGGTTTGATGCGTCCGTTTAGGACCTGCGCACGGTCTCCGAAGCCTCCGAAGGGTTTGAAGACGTGCGGGTACGACTCGTTGCCTCCCAGGCCGAGACCCGCCGCGATATGGAGGGTAAGCTGGTGCCCACCGTGGGGAATACAGCGTCGCCACGACCAGCCGTGGCGTTTCAGCATCTCCAAAATGCGCAGATACTCCACCAGCCCGTAGCTGAGCACGGGGTCGAATTGCAGGTAATCGGTATCGGGACGGAGGCCCCCGTAGCGAATCAGGTTGGTGGCATCGATGAGCGAAAAGATGTTTTCACCGGTAGCGATGGGTCGTTCGGTCGCTTGCACCAGGGCGGCATTGAGCAGGTAGTCGAGCGGGTCACCGGCCTCCTCGTACCAGAACAGTTCATAGGGCTCGAGCGCCTCAGCGTAGCGGATGGCCTCTCTGATGTCGAAGCGGCCGTTGGCATCGACGGCCAGCGATTGCCCCTCGCCGAGGATCGAGAGAACCGCTTCGATCCTTTTTAGGTCGTCTTCGAGCGAGCTGCCGCCGATCTTGATCTTCACCGTGTTGTAGCCGAGGTCGAGGTAGCCCTGCATTTCAGCTTTGAGAGTGGGTAAGTCTTTGCCTGGATAGTAGTAACCCCCGGCGGCATAGACGAAGATATCGGGGTCGGCCCGGCCCGCGTTATAGCGATCGGCCAGCACCTGATAGAGCGGCTTCTCTTCGATCTTGGCCACGACGTCCCAGAGCGCCATGTCGATGGTGCCTACCGCTACCGAGCGTTCGCCGTGGCCCCCCGGCTTTTCGTTGGCCATCATCACGTCCCAGGCCTTGAAGGGATCGAGATTGGTCCCCTCATCGTCGAGCAGATCCTCGGGCGCGGCCTTGAGCAGACGGGGGATGATGCGGTCGCGCAGGATGCCGCTCTGGGCGTAGCGGCCGTTGGAGTTGAAGCCGTAGCCGACAACCGGTTTGCCGCCGCGCACGACGTCGGTTTCGATCCTTACGATCGACGCCGTCATCTGCGAGAAATCGATAAAGGCGTTTCGTATCGATGATCTGATGGGAACGACCTCATCGCGAATGGCTACGATTTTCATGGTCTTACGATTTTCATAGTCTAATGCCCTTTCTCTGCACGGTTATCCCACGCCGCGGCGGTGTTGTGTTTGGCCAGCCTGGGCTTCAAACCGCTCTGATCGGGATCTTGATAGCGGGAAAAGAACGCGTCGATCTGGTGGCGGAGTCTCTCGATGAGCGGCTGGTAAAGCGCCTGACCGTAGAGATTGTGGTGCTCCCTGGGATCTTTCTCGAGATCGAACAGCAGATGCGGCCCATCAGGGTGACGGAGGATGAGCTTGTACCTTCTGTCGCGCGCCATCCGCACCGGGCCGTATTCGCCGATGTGCACCTCGCGCCCTTCATCGGGCTCGCTGCCTTCGAGGAGTGCCTTGTAACTTCGTCCCGGATAGCTGGACCTGTCTTCTGGCATAGCGTGGGCATAGTCCAGAAGCGTCATAAAGAGATCGGTGTGGTTGATAAACGCGTGTCGCACCGCTCCACCCGGCAGACCGGGACCGTTCAGCAGGAGGGGGATGCGGATCGACTCCTCGAGCATGTTCAAGGGCCGGGTGGCGTTGCCTTTGCCCCATACCTGGTGGTGCCCGAGGTTGAGGCCGTGATCCGAGGTATAGGCGATCAAGGTCTCATCCCGCACGCCGAGTGCATCGAGTTCATCGAGCACCCGCCCCACCATCTCGTCGATCTGGCTCACCGAGGCGTAGTATTGAGCTGCTACCTCCGGCGGATCGGCAGGTCTTTTGGGCGTGTCTCCTTCGAGGCCGAAGGGGTAGAAGGGGTCATCGGGGATATCTTGAAAGCCGGCCTTGCGATAGCGTGACACCAGGCGCTCTGCGCGGTTGACCCAGGGGCCGTGCGTGGTGGCAAACCCCACGAAAAGGAAAAAGGGCTGATCTCTTTCTCGGCGTAAAAAGGAGAGGGCCGCGTCGGTGATGATCTGGGTGTCGTACCCCCTTTTCGTCTCCACCTCGCCCTGGTTGCTGTATTTCGCGGTGGGCTGGTGGTATTTGGGGGTCTGCCGCCAGGCGCTATACCAGAAGTCGAAGCCTTCTTTCGGTACCTCGCCCAGGCCACAGTGCCACTTGCCGCAAAAGGCTGTTTCATAACCGGTTTCTTGCAGCATCTGGGCCAGAGTGGTGCGATCTTCAAGCCAATTGCGCGAGCCGATTTCATCCTCGTGCTCCGCCAAATAGTCGTGGACCCCGTGCTGAGAGGGGTAGAGCCCTGTCCAGAAGGAGGCTCGAGCGGGTGAGCAGACCGGCGTCGGCGTGAAGGCGTTCGCCATCAGGACGCCTGTTTCGGCAAGATAGTCGAGGTTGGGCGCATGGATCTCCCGGTTGCCGTAACAGGGCAGCGCCCACTGGGCGTGATCGTCGGTCAAGAAGACGATTAGATTGGGTCGGTCGGGCATCTTCGTCTCACGAGTCCGGCGTCGGAATGAGGGCAAACGGATCTTCTGTTTCGATAGTGCGGTCTAAAATCGCGGCTCCCTCGCTAGAAAAGGGACGCGCAGAGGCCACTCGGCTATGAGCGTGGATCTTCACCCCCCGTTTCATGAGCAGGTATTTGGCGGAAGCTGGGAACCCTTGGGCCACCATCACGGTTTGGAAGGCCATGAGCTTTTCGTAGGCCAGGCGTTTGATCTCTGGGGGGGTACCGGTATGGATGAGCTGTGCACAGAGTTCTGGTGCCACCATCGGCATCCACCCGCAAAAGCCGTGGCTGCCCGCTGCCATCGATTCAGGCAAGACGCGCAAATTGGCTTGGAAGAGCTTGAGCTTCGTGCCTTGTGCGGCCTTGAGCTTGGCAATAAAGGGCTCGGCTTGACGGCAGGTGTCCTTCATGAAGTAGAAACGGCCTGATCGGGCCACCCTCGCTACCTGTTCGGGAGATAGCAGCCGGTGTTCGGGCTCCGGCAATTCATAGATGCCCAAGGGAATCCCATCGACCTGCTCGGCCAATTCGAGGAGTTGTTCGTCCATGCGCTCTGCTGAGGGGAGGAGCGACAGGCCCACCACGGCGGCATCCGCTCCTAAGGCCGCCACCCGGCTGAGCGAGCTCGCCTGTTCGGCCAGGGTTCGCCCGAAATTGCCGACCACCACCAGAGGGAGTTCGCCCTTGCAGAGCGTTGCCACGTGTTCCGCCACCAAAAACCGTTCATCATCGTGTAGCGCCAACACCTCGCTCGCCTGCCCCAGGGCGAGAAGGCCCGATACGCCGGCCTCTTTGTAGAAGTCCACCAGCGAAGCGAGCCCATCGAGATCGACTCGGTCGGTATCGGTGAAGGGCGTCGATAAAATGGGCCAGATTCCGTTGGGCAAGGGCATCATGTCGGGCAGCTCCTAAAGGGTGTTACGGTGCTCGTGGTTTGTGCACCCCAGTCCACTTCACAAAGCGAACCAAGGTATGGTATACCATGCTATACCAGTGAATGCCGCTAGTTCTACCCATCCGAATCTCTTCGTATCTGGCAGGAAGGAGGCAGATCACAAGCTGTCCGCCTAAAAGTCTACGGAAGTCCCCTTATCACAGGGTGCAAAGCTATATAAGGAGTTTTCGTTCATGCGTAGAATAACCCCTTTGTTTTCGATCCTCACGTTCGTTTTGTTGAGCCTTTCAGTAGCGTTTGCCCAGGAGCAGGTGTTACGAATCGCCACCGCTTCCTCAGGCCAATCGTCTTTCCATTTCAACGTTCTGGTTGCCGGTGCCGACCAGCAAAACTGGTCGACGCTCCTCTTCATGCCGCCGATGTACTTCGATGCCGATCTGCAGCTGCAGCCAGGCATCTTCCAGTCCTGGGAAGGCAATGAGGACAGCACGGTATGGACCTTCACCATGGATCCACGCGCCAAGTGGTCTGACGGCAGCTCCATGACCGCGCAGCAAGTCGTCGATTCGTGGCAGATACAGATCGCCCCGGTCAACTCCGTGGGACGTATCAACGGTTACCTCGGGAATGTCGCGGGCTTTGGAGCGGCGAGAGAGGGCGCAGGGGCTGACGACCTCAGCGTCTCTGTCTCGGGCTTGGAAGCTCTCGACGACGCCACGGTTCGGGTGACGCTCGCCAGCCCGGATCCCGCCTTCAACTGGCGGGTTGCGACCGCCCATTTGTCGACTGCCAACGCTGCAGACGTGCTCGAGCACGGCTACAACGAGTACTGGAAGCCCGAAAACGACCCTGTTTTCAGTGGGCCCTTTGTGCTGAGCGCCTTCGATGAAAACCTGCAAACGGCAGAGCTTGTTCCCAACCCCAACTGGTGGCGCGATGAGGGACCCTTCCTGGATAAGGTCACCTTCCAGTTCGTGCCCGACAGCCAGATCATCGGGGCGATGGTGCTCAACGACCAGATCGATGCCAGCTTGGCCCCCATCCCATCCGCGCTGCGCGGTCAGGTGCCCGACTACTTCCGGCCCATTCAGGTGATCGGCTTCAATACCTTCTGGTTCAGCCCGATCGCTCCACCCACCGACGACATCAACGTGCGCAGGGCGCTGATCCTCTCGGTCGACTGGAACGCCGTATTCCGCGCCACCTTCCCCTTCGAGGGCA
Organism: Trueperaceae bacterium; assembly: GCA_020354625.1. Classification (GTDB taxonomy): domain Bacteria; phylum Deinococcota; class Deinococci; order Deinococcales; family Trueperaceae. The sequence goes on along the minus strand of CP070651.1, from coordinate 2,698,169 downwards.
CCGGTGTGCCGACGACCCAACCGATGGACGACGTGCTGAACTGCTGGGATCCGGCCCTGACCGGTTACCCCTTCGACGTGGAAGCGGCCGAGGCCGCGCTGGCCGCGTCGAGCTACGGCAGCGCTGAGAACCTGCCCAAACTCCGGGTGACCCCCCGCGGGAACAACGAGTTCAACAATAGGGCCCTTCAGGCTGCGATGGAGTTTTGGCGCCAGAACCTGGGCATCGAAAATATCGAGTTCCAAGAGCGCCCCGACGGCTTTGGGGACGACATCGACAAGCTGAACCTCACCCGCGACGATGTGGTGATCCGCTTCCCCGATGGCGCCACCTACATGTTCACCGCCGGTCATAGCGACGGCGCCGTGGCGCGCCCCGGCAACCCCTTGGACGGCTATGTCAACGAAGATCTCGATGCCCTGATCGACGAGGCCTTGACGCTCTCTCCCGACGATCCCAGGCGCTGCGAGCTGACGCGTCAGGCACAAGATTTCTACATCAACGATTACGTCATGGCGCACTTTGGCAAGCCCATTGCCACCATCAACGCCCGGGATTACGTCGAGAACTACATCAAGGGTCCCGACATCAGCCTGATCGAACCCTGGAAGATCAGTATCAACAGGTAACGCGGTTCACGGTCAAAAGAGACCAGTCCCTTTTCGTGAGAAGCCAGAAGAGATCCTCTTCTGGCTTCATCGCCCCCTTTGCCAAGCCGGCGGGCAGCTTGTAACGTGAAGACATGAGTAAGGACACCACGTTTCAGATGGTCACAGTGAAAAACCTTCGACGGGAAAGTCGGACCGGGTAGATGGCGCACTATCTTCTGGTGCGCTTGCTGCGCTGGGCGTCCGGCCTCGTCCTCATCGTCTTCGTCACCTACGCCATGATGTTTTATGGGGCAGGGGACCCCGTCAAGCGGATGTTTATCGACAGCGAGGAGTTTGCTGACGCCGACCCCGTCATCATGCAGATCTTGCAGGAAAAATACGGCCTGGACCAGCCCTTTATCGTCCAGTTTCGCAACTACGTGGTCAACCTTGCCAGAGGCGATTGGGGCAATTCGATCAGGCTCAGTGTGGACAGGCCCGTTTGGGAGATCGTCAAGTTCCGCTTGCCCATCAGTATGCAGCTCGGCTTCGCAGCCACCATCCTCGCCTCGCTGGTCGGCATACCCTTGGGGGTTCTGGCGGCCCTGAAACACAACCGCTGGTTGGACCGCCTGGTGGTAAGCAGCGTCACCTTTGTCACAGCTATCCCCGTGTTTGTTACGGCGCCCATGCTGCTCTTTTTTCTGGTGTTGGTCGTCGATGTGATGGATGTGCCGTATGGCTGGAACGGGATCTTTCATTCGGATGTGATCTTGCCCGTGGTGGTGATCGCGCTGGGTCCCTTGCCGATCATCGTAAGGCAGGCGCGGTCGGCGGTTTTGGAAGTCATGAGCCAACCGTTTGTCCGCACCGCTCGCGCCAAGGGGTTGTCAGAACGCATGGTGATCGCGCGCCATATGCTCCGCCCGGTCATGACGCCGGTCGTCACCACGCTCGGTCTGCAGATGATCACGCTGGTCAACGGTGCGCTGTTCGTCGAGCTGGTCTTCAACATTCCCGGGGTCGGCTTGCTCACCATCGAAGGCATACGTACCGTCGATTACCCCATCATCATGGCCGTCACCATCATCGGAACGCTCATCATCTTTGTGAGTAACCTCTTCGTGGACCTGATCTACCCCCTTTTAGACCCGCGGGTGAGGTTCTCCTAGACGTGGACAGCTTTGCGTTACAGCGTGCCGAGTCACGAAGTTTGTGGCAAGACGCCTTCCGCCGATTTCGCAGAAACGGGCTCGCCGTCGCGGGTCTCGTGGTCATCGCAATCTTTTTGCTGATGGGCCTGATCGGCCCTTGGATCGCACCGTACGATTTTCTGGCCCAGGACCTCTTTAACATCCTCAAGCCCCCGACGCCAGAACACTGGCTGGGGACCGACGAACTCGGCCGTGATATCTTCAGCCGCCTCCTCTACGGCGCGCGCACCGCGGCCTTGGTCGCCTTCTCGACCACCGCGATCAGTCTGGCCCTCGGTATTCTGGTCGGCACCTGGGCCGGGCTTCAGGGGGGTCGGGTCGACCAGTTTCTGATGTGGATCAGCGACCAGGTTCAAGCCGTTCCCGGACTGCTCCTGGTCATGCTCATCAATACGGCCTTGAGACGCCCCATCATCAATTGGTTCGACAGGCTCTACGAACAGACCCGCAACCCCTTCTACCTCAACACCAACTGGCTCGACTTCGTCTTGGTGTTCAGCGCCCTGGCCCTGATCGCCTGGCCGGGCTTCGCCCGCTTGATTCGCGGGCAGGTTCTGAGCGTGAGCCAAGAAGACTACGTCTTGGCGGCCCGCGCCTTGGGCACCACCGAGATGCAGGTGATGCTTCGGCACGTCGTGCCGAACTCGCTCGGGCCTCTCGTCATCGCCGTGACCGCCAATATGGGGGCTGCCGTGGTGTTGGAAGCCGGTTTGAGCTTTTTGGGCCTCGGCGTGCAACCGCCGAACGCAAGCTGGGGCACGATGCTGAGCGACAGCCTGCGACTGTGGCAGTCGTTCCCTCACCTGCTCATCGGTCCTGCCGCCACCATCGGGTTCGTGCAGTTGGCCTTCGTCTTTTTGGGCGATGGGCTCAACGACGCGCTCGACCCGCGCCGGGTCACCTGATGGAGGGTGCCTGCCCCCTCTATTTGATCGATCGATTGCTGATAGCTAGAGATCTCATAGTCTGCCGTTCTCTATTGTCAGACCCCTGTTGAGAGGATCGAGTATGTCTGCCGAACCCTACCCTTCGCCCATCTATCCTGATGACGCCGAACACATCACCATCTACTACCAGGCCGACGAATTCGCCGCTTGGCCCTTCAACCACGGCTTTTGGGCCTTTTCCGAGGAGGAGTTGTTGATCGGGTTCTCTCGCGGCCCTTGTAACTATCGCTCCAGGTACGATATGGGGCACTCGGTGGTCGACGCCCGGGGAGGCGAGTACGTCTTGCTGCGGTCCACCGATGGCGGCCTGACCTGGCCCCGCGAGAGCCTGCAGTCGTTGGGCTCGAGGCAGGAGATCGAACGGCCACTCTTTATGGGTTCGACCGAGACGTTACAGGCGATGGACTGGACGTCTCCGGGCTTTTGCATGACGGCCGGCTTCGGTATACCGCCCGTTCAAAACCGGGATCTCGGCTACATCCAAGTCTCTGGTGATCGAGGCCATTCGTGGACCAGCCCACGCAAGATGCCCTCCTTCGGCTTCTCTTGGGTCCAGGTCAAACCGGACTATCTGGTGAGGCCAGACGGTCTTATCTTGCTCTTCGTCACCGCCGGGATCGGCGGCGGGAGCCGCGGCCAGCGCTTCGTGGCCGTTTACGCCTCTCCCGATCAGGGGTTGAGCTGGAACTATCTCGGCGCCATTCAATCCCAAGCACCCGACCGTCATTTTGTGAATCGCTACTACGCCAGCCCCGTCTTGCTCGCCGATGGTCGCATGCTGGTGGCCCTCCGCTGCCAGATCGATGCCCGAAACGCCTGGCCCGAACTCTTCGAGTCGTGTGATGGCGGCCGGACGTGGTCTTTCGTATCGCGGCCCAGCGATTGGGGAGGGCCTTCGCACCTCTGTTTGCTCGACGATCAGCGGCTGCTCCTCGTCTACGGTTACCGCGTGAAGCCGTACGGTATCCGCGCGCGCATCTCTGAAGATGAAGGGAAGAGCTGGGGGCCGGAACTCGTGCTGAGAGACGATGCCGGTTCCTGGGATTTGGGCTATCCGCGTACCGTCAAGCTCGCCGATGGCAAGGTGATGGTCGCCTATTACTTCAATCGCGCCGACGATGAGACGCAGTGTGACGGGGGCGTCAGGCATATCGCGGGTACGATCTTTACACCCTGAAGAAAGAAGAGTGGCACCGGATCCATCGTAGCTAGTCGAATACAGGAGTGACTTGAGAATTATGGTTCTATAGTTTCTATATCTACGCCGGCTAGCTTGAACCCACGGGTTCGATGAGCCGGAAGATGTGGGAACGACAACGATGTTACATATGGCTAAAGGCACAGGATCGACCTTAGAAGAACAAGCGATGAAGACTCTGTTGGAGTGGCTGGCTCACGGTCATGCCAGGCCGGGTCAGGCGCTTCCGCTACGCGAGTTCTCCGCCAAGTTCGGCATGAGCCGCACCCCCTTGCGGGCGGCCGCGGGGAGGCTGCACGAGCAAGGGTTGCTCGATTACGATTCCCGTCACGGGTTCACGGTTACCGTTCCGACCAAGGCCGACCTGATGGAGTTTTTCGACCTGCGTGAGATGACGGAACTTCACGCTGCAACGCGTGTCATCGGTGCCCGGATTCCGATCCCACCGGAACTCGACCGTGTGGTCGAGGAGGCTGCGGAAATCGCACCGAAGATCGTCGACGATCCGCCCCTGCATAGCCGCTTCTGGCGGCTCGATGTTCGGTTTCACCGGTTGCTTCTGTCCCTTGCCGGCAATGCTCGTCTGCTCGATTTGTGGGATCAGCTCCTCGCTAACGTGCGCGTGTACCAGTTTGGCAAGACCACGCCTCTATCCAAGAGCCGCTTTACCAAAACGGTGGCCGAGCACAAAGCCATCCTGGCGGCCTACAGAGCGTACGAGGAAGCCGAGGCGCGGCACCTGCTCAGCGAGCATATTCGCCGCATTCGCGACGTGACGATTGCAACTGCGCTCGAGCACCTCGAAACCGCGGACGAGCCGGATTGGCTGAGTCACCTCGCCCCGCCTGAAGATTCGAGCCGATAAGGTAGCTTGCCCGTCAGCTGCTCACGACAGCTGCAGCAAGATCTTCATTACCTCTGCGCCTCGGTCCGCCCGTTCGAAGGCGGCTTGCGCCTCGTCGACGGGCCTGATCTCGGTGATAAGGGCGTCCAAGGGCAGCTTGCCCTCATCCGCCAGCTCGATGGCCCTGGTAAAGTCTTCCTCCTGGTAGACCCGGGCGCCCCGCATGACCAGCTCCTTCCAGAAGAACTGAAAGAGGTCGACCGGATGGGGGTTGGGGGCGATGCCGACCACAACGATACGCCCACGGATACGGGGCAAGGTGGTCATGGTGGCCGCGCCCGCCGGGCTGCCCGTGACCTCGAAGACGACGTCCGCGCCCTGCCCGGCGGTCTTGTCCTCAACGTAGGCTTGCAGATCCGTCTCATTGGGGTTGATGGCGTCCAGGCCCAGCGTCTTGGCAAAGTCCACCCGGTACGGGCTGATCTCCGAGAGGGTCACAGTAGCGCCCGTCTCCCGCGCTACCAGCGCCACCAGCAGGCCGATCGGACCGCCGCCGAGCACCACAGCCTGTTCACCCGCCATCAACTCCGCCAGGCGCACGTCGTGGCAGGCGACGGCCAGAGGCTCCAGTAGCGCACCGTGCTGTAAGGGGAGCGAGCCCGGCAGTTTGTGCACGGTAAACCCGGGTACGGTCCAGTAGCCTTGGAAGGCACCAGGGGTGTCGATGCCCATGAATTTCATGTGCTGGCCGATGTGTTTGTAAGGGTCTGCCGGATCACACAAAGTGGTGTCTAGCGGCATGACCGTCACGGGGTCGCCGGCGCGCACGTGGTCGACGCCCTCCCCAACGGCCTCAACGGTGCCCGACATCTCGTGCCCCATGACCTGTGGGAAGCTCACTCGAGCGTCCATGGCCCCGTGAAAGATGTGTAAGTCCGTGCCGCAGATGCCTGCGTGCGAAACTTGGATCTGCACTTCGTCCGGTTTTGGGTCTTGCGGGACGCATGCGCCGATGCGGATGGTCCTATTGCCTTCATAATAGGCTGCCTTCATAGGATCAACTTTACTCTTTTACGTACGTCCAACCTAAGTTTGAGGCATCTTGCCTCAAACTTAGGGCGAGTAGAGCGAGGTTGGAACCTGGGGCCGCCCTCAGGTCCGTTGCTGCAAACAGGTCCTGGACGTGCTTAGGGACGATCTTCGTCACAGGGGCTTATGACGGACCGAGGAACCGACCCGGCTCTCACCGGGGCTGGTAAGGTATCCGTTATGGGTTCGCGTTCCCTGGTTACCTACCTGCTGCTCCTTGCGATTCTGGCGCTGTCGACAGCCATCACGGTCTTCTTGCCCCTGGGCGGTTTTTTGCCGGTACCGGAGGCTTTGCCTGCGCCCAAATTTGTGCTGGCGCTGGCCAACGCAGGGCTGGTGCTGGTCGTGTACGGGGCGCTGGGGTATCTAGGGCTTCGCCTGGCCGGGCGCCTGGGGTTTCCCCCGCTTTGGAACGAGGAGCTCTCGAGCTTTCAGCGTTGGGGCCTGCCGGCTCTGATCGGGGTAGGCACAGGCGTCTTTTTCATCGTAGCCGACCTCGCCCTCGAGAACTTCCATACGCTGGGCCGTTTGCCCCATCCGCCCTTTCCTACCTCGCTCTTCGCCTCGATTACGGCGGGCATCGGCGAAGAGATCATCTTCAGGCTCTTCTATATCCCCTTTTGGCTCTGGTTGATTTCGCGCGTACTCCTTCGGGGGCGCTTCGAACTAGCGGTGTTTTGGATTGTGAGCGTCGCCTCCGCCCTGGTGTTCGCCGTGGCGCACCTCCCTTCCGCCCTGGCCATCTTGGGTTTGAGTAACGTCGCAGAACTGCCTCTCGCCTTGTGGCTCGAGATGCTCTTGCTCAACGGGGCTCTGTCGCTCCTGGCCGCCACCTATTTCAGGAAGCATGGATTTTTGGCCGCGGCCGGCATCCACTTCTGGACGGATATCGTCTGGCACGTGGTGTGGGGCCTGGTGGGCTGAGGACCCTACGGCTGGTTCACCCTAGCGCCCGGCGGATCGTGTCGATGTCGCGCCGAATCTGACTGACCGGATCTTCGTCGACCCCGAGCGGCGCCTGGTCGTAGTAGTTTTCGAGGATCAGCCAGCCGCCGAAGCCACGGGCCTTGAGGACCGCCAGGGTGCCGAGGACGTCGGCGTCGCCGCTACCGAGCAGCGCCGAGCTGATCACGCCCCCCACACCGTCTTTGATGTGGATCTCGATGACGTGGGGGTAGAGGGCCTCGAGCACATCGGGTGTGTGGGCGCCGGATTGGAGGTAGTAGTTCTGCGAGTCGAAGTAGAGCTTCAGGTTGCTGCGGTCGACGCGATCGAAAAGCTCCAGCGTGGCCTCGACCGAGAGTGTGTTCTCGGCCGCGACGGTGAGACCGCGCTCACCGGCGAGGTCACAGGCCCACCGGTACGTCTCGACCAAGGTGTCGAGATCGTGACGGTTGCGAACGGTGCTCGCCTCAAAGGTGCCGATCATCGTCACTGGGATGCCCATGGCGGCACATGCGTCGATGGCGGCGCGGATCCCACGCCGCGCGATCTCGGACGCTTCGCTGCCGGGTCCGGCCAGGAGGTTGTAGTGGTCGGTGACCCGGACGGCCATGGCGGTGAAGATGACGCTGTGGCGCTCGCCCATCTCCAGCCACGCCTCCTGCACCACCGGTCGCGATTTCGAAAAGCCGCGATCGAAGGGGCCGACGTCGAGTTGGATGGCGCTGAGGCCGAGCTCGGCGACGAGTCTGCAGGCGTAGGGCCCATCGATGGGCAGCGACCACTCACAGATACCGATCTTAGGATTCATGGGTTCGAAGGCCTCCCCTCAAACAAGG
>CP070651.1:2488834-2690406 GCA_020354625.1 Trueperaceae bacterium | reverse complement strand
TCTATCAGGAAGGGGTGCAGATTCCCTGTATCAAAGTGGTGCAAAGGGGTGAGGCGGTTCCGGCGATCGTCGACATTTTGAGGGCGAACGTCCGCACGCCCGATAGCACCTTGGGTGACTTCTACGCCCAAGCGGCCGCGCTCCGAGTTGCTGAAAGGCGCCTCGTTGAGCTGTGTGGGTCGTTCGGGGTAGAGCTGTTGGAAGCGGCCATGCACGATATCTTGGGTGAAGGCGAACTCCGTGCTCGAAAGGCGCTCTCTACTCTGCCCAAGGGTGTGTTTTATGCACAGGATGAAGTCGAGGATGACGGCATGGGTAGCGGACCGACGCCCGTGAGGGTGCGTGTGAGCATTACCGACGAGGCTTTCGTTGCCGACTTCACCGGGACCGGTCCTCAAGTGCGCGGTACGGTCAACTGCACGCGAGTGGCGCTGATGGCCGCGATGCGGATCATGTTCACGGCCATCACCGTTCCGAATCTCCCTGCCAACGAGGGAGTATTCAGACCGCTCGAGGTCATCTGTCCTGACGGTACGGTGTTTACTGCTGTGCATCCGGCTCCCACCTCTACCTATTGGGAGACACGCTTGGTGGCGAGTGATCTGGTTTGGCAGGCGTTGGGACCTGTGTTGCCGGGTTCTCTCACCGCCGGCCACTACCTCTCGGTCTGCCCCGAAGTGCTCCAGACGCGTCACCCTGTGACGGGAGAACTCGCCCTGTTGGTCGAGCCGAACGCCGGCGGTTGGGGGGCTGGGATCGATAAAGATGGTGAAGATGGACTCTTTTGCATGGGCAACGGTCAGACGTATGTTTTGTCTAGCGAGGTAGCCGAGACGCGTTACGACGTACGTGTCGACCGGTACGGTTTCGATGTGGTTTCGGGTGGCGAAGGTCGCTTCCGTGGGGGGCGTGGCCTGGTTCGCGAGTATCGGATGCTCTCTCCAGGAAGCGTCACCGCTTCATTCGGTCGCTCGGTCAAGGGGGCTTGGCCGGTTGCCGGAGGCCGGGCGGGTACGCCAAACCGGGTCGAGGTGGTCTTCTCCGATGGGCGACCGCCCCTGCAAGCTGGTAAAGTGACGAGAGTTCCTTTACGCCGAGGGGATGTGGTAAGGCTTGTGACGGGGACGGGTGGCGGCTGGGGCGATCCCTTGCGTCGGGATCGCTGGCGTGTGGAGCAGGATATGAAGGCCGGGCTGATCACCCAGGATATCGCTGTGGAAATCTATGGAGTTACAGAGGAGGTAGAGCCGTGATCGATTATACTGCGCGCCGTACTGTGATCAGAGAACACATGGCCCGTCGAGGCATCGACCTACTCGCTGTGTGGCCGAGCGAGAATATGACCTATCTGTTGGGTTGGCACTCGCACCCGGACGAGCGTCCCTGTTTCTTTCTGCTCACGCCACGCGGCGAGGCGATGCTCATGCCGGAGCTCAACGCCGAGGAGGCCAGGGCGCACCTGAACGTCTCCATGGAGACCTACGCCGATGCGGAGGGTCCGGCTGAGGCGCTGAGACGCTTGGGAGCACAACTCCACTTCGGCGATGTCGACGTAGTCGCTCTGGACGAGACCATGCGAACGGACTTCAGTCTCCTTCTGCTCGAGCATCTGGATGATGCCAGACCGCTCGCCGCCACCGAGCTGATCGGTGGTGTGCGCATGCTCAAGGAGGACGTCGAGGTCGAGCTGATCCAACAGAACGCCGCCACCGCCGACCGGGCCATGCAAGCGGCTTTTGCGTCGATCCGGCCGGGGGTCAGCGAGCGAGACATCGGTCAGGCCGCTCGCCAGGCGTATGAAGAGGCCGGGGTCGACAAGGTGAACTTCACTATCATCGGCGCTGGGCCGAACGGCGCCTTTCCGCACCACGCCACCAGCCGTAAGCGCGTCGAAGAGGGTGATGCCATCGTCATCGACATCGGTGCCAGAAAAGATGGCTATAACAGCGACGTCACCCGCATGGCTTTTGTGGGTACACCCAGCCAGCACTATCTCGAAGTTCACGCCGTCGTTGAGCAAGCCGTGCAGGCAGCTCTCGGCGTGATCCGTCCTGGGCTCGCCGCCAGAGAGGTCGACCGGGCTGCCCGCGACGTCATCACCGCAGCAGGCTATGGCGAGTATTTCGTGCACCGTACCGGTCACGGCTTGGGGCTCAACGGCCACGAACCCCCCTACATCACCAGCACCAACGAGCTCGCGCTCGAAAAAGGCATGGTCTTCTCGGTCGAACCGGGGATCTACTTGCCGGGAGAGTTCGGGGTGCGGCTCGAGGAGATCGTAGTGGTGACCGAGGATGGTGCCCGAATTTTCAACGGACTCCCACGCGAAGTCTTTGTCGCTGAGGCCAGATGAACGTTCGATCTAAAGCTCGGTGTGTAATGATTGCGCTACTGCGCAACATTACCGAGTGGAGAAAAGACCGGGTGATCGAAGCATGTTGTGGGCAAAACAGTCATTGAGCAAACCGCTTGTGCGAGGGAGGAGTCGGGTATGACGTGAACGCTAGGGTAGGCTCTGTTACGAACGTAGCAACGATATTCAAGGCGATCCATTTGTCAAAATTGAGGAGAAATTGATGAAAAGACTCGTTACGTCGATGACCTTCGTTCTAGTCGCCTTCTTGGCGGGGCTGGCACTGGCTCAAGAGCGCACCTTGATCATCGCCATCGCCAGCGATATGCAGAATTTGGATCCCACCCTGTCCAGTGGGGACATTATCACCCAAGAAGTGTTGACCAATGTCTACGGCTATCTCGTCGATTTCGCCAAAGAGGAGGGTGACGACGGTCAGCTAATCGGCAATGCAGATGTCTTCATGGGCGACATCGCCGAGTCGATCGAACCGGCCGAGGATGGGCTTTCGGTGACCTTCCGGATACGTCCTGGGCTGAAGTTCTCCAACGGTGATCCGATCGATGCCAACGCTGTGAAGTTCACCTACGACCGCATCTTCGGCCAGGGTGGCGTCACCGCCTTCCTGACCGGTATGGCTGCTGTCGACGGTGCCGACGCGGTGCGGGTCCTCGACGACCACACTGTAGTGTTCGACATCTCCACGCCGAACACGTTGCTGCTCGGCAACATGGCCCAGTTCGGCCACTCGATTCTGAACCCCAATGTCGTCAAACCACATATGACCGAGGAAGATCCCTGGGCCCACGAGTGGCTCCAGAACAACACCGGTGGCACCGAGAGCGGCCCGTATGTGATCGAGAGCTGGGACCGGGGCAACGAGATCGTGCTGGCCCGCAACCCGAATTACTACGGTGAAGTCGCCAACGACAAGGTCATCTTGAAGATCATTCCCGATCCCTCGAGCCGGCTTGCGCAGCTCCGGGCCGGTGCGGTCGACATCGCCTACGACATCCCGCCAAAAGACATCGCCGGTCTCGAGCGCGACCCCAACATCAACGTGCAGCGCTTCACCACCCGGGCGGTCGTCTACTTGGGGATGAACAACACCGTGCCGCCTTTCGACAACGTCAAGGTCCGCCAGGCGATCTCCTACGCCATTCCCTACGACATCATCCTCGATAACGTCATCAAAGGCTTCGGCATCCAGCTGACCAGCCCGATCCCACAGGGGACTCCCTATCACACCGATGAGTTTTTCGTCTACGAGCAGGACTTCGAAAAGGCCAGAGCCCTGTTGGCCGAAGCGGGCTTTCCAGACGGATTTGAAACCACCTTCACCATCCGCAACGACCGCGCCGAAGATAAAGAGGCTGCAGTCTGGATTCAGAGCGCGCTCAGGGAGATCGGGATCGACGCCACCATCGAAGAGATGCCGGGTGCAGCCTTTACCGAGAAGATGCAGCGCCGAGAGCACGGCTTCTTCTTCGCCAACCAGTGGATTTCGATCAACAACGACCCCTTCTACCACATGTTCTGGTTGCTCAAAGCCGACTGCTGCGACTATGCGCGCTACCAAAACGATCGTGTTTGGTCCCTTATCGACGACTTTACGCTGAGTACCGACCTCGAAGCGCGCGAGGCGGCAGCGATGGAGATTCAGGAGACTGTACTCGAGGAAGCCCCTTGGGTATTCCTGTTCCAACCCGAAAAGGTCATGGTCACGCGTTCTGACGTCGAAGGCTACGTCTGGCACTCTGCTGATCGCTATACCCGCTTCCACTTCCTGAAGCGGACAGATTGGAACTAAATCGAAAGTAACGGCTACAGGGGCACAAGCGTGCCCCTGTAGCGGCTCCATTAAGATTTAGGTGCACGTAGGGACAAGCTGAGGCCATGAAACTCGCACTGTACATTCTAAAGCGTCTTTTGCTCTTGTTACCGCTCCTCTTTGGGGTGACGCTCATCGTCTTTGTCTTGACGCGCGTGGTCATTTCGGGGAATCCCATCGACCAGATCGTGCCGCCGATGGCGACTGCCGAGATGCGCCAGCAGTTGGCCGAGCGCTACGGCCTTACCGACCCTATCTTGGTGCAATATGGCAAGTACATGCGCAATTTGCTGAGAGGCGATATGGGCGTTTCGTTTCAGAGCGGATTGCCTGTCACCGAGGATCTCAGGAAGTTTTTCCCCGCAACCTTTGAACTGACCACGTACGCCATGCTCCTCGCCATTCTAGTCGGGGTACCGCTCGGTATCCTTTCAGCGGTGAAGCGCGACACCTGGATCGATCACCTCTCCCGTTTCTTGTCGGTTTCGGGTGTCTCGATGCCGGTCTTTTGGTTCTCGCTGCTCCTCATCTATTTTTTCTTTTTTCTCTGGCAACTCGCACCCGCCCCACTCGGACGTATCAACCCACGCCTCAGTGCCCCCGAGACGTTCACCGGACTGTTGACGCTCGACAGCCTCCTAGCCGGCAACTGGAAGGCACTGCGCAGCTCGGTGACGATTTTGATCCTGCCGACGTTGGCTCTCGCGTATGGTGCGATGGCACCGCTGGCACGCATGGCACGCTCGGGTATGCTCGAGGCTTTGGAGTCGCAATACATCGTGGCGGCCAGAGCCCTCGGACTCCCTTGGCGTTCGATCGTCTTTCGATACGCTCTCAAAAATGCGCTCTTGCCTGTGGTGACAATGATCGCTGTGGTGTACGGTTTTTTATTGGGTGGATCGGTGTTGGTCGAGAATATATTCGCCTGGCCCGGTTTGGGGCGTTACGCCTACAACGCGATCGCCGGTAGTGACTACACCGCCATTCAGGGCTTTGTGCTCTATACCACGACCATGTACGTGATACTGTTTTTGCTTACGGATCTCGTGTACCGATTTTTGAATCCCAGGATCGAGATTTAGGCTAGGCGGAGAACGATGGCTGAACCATTAACCGAGGGCACCACACCCGTGCAAGTCGCGAACCGGGCATCGGGATCCGAGTTCTGGTATCTACTGCGCAAGAACCCCGTGACGCTCTTCGGGTTGATCGTCGTAGCCCTGCTCATCTTGATGGCACTCTTCGCGCCCCTGCTCGCCCCCTACGACCCCTATGCGACCGATCCGCGCATCTCGCTACAGCCGCCTTCACAAGAGCACCTCTTCGGAACCGGTATCTGGGGTGAAGATATCTTTTCACGAATCCTCTACGGCGCCCGTCAGGACCTCGCCATCGCTTTCGGTGCGGTTGCGGTAGCCTTGGTGATCGGCTGTCTTCTCGGTGCGGTGGCCGGGTATTGGGAAGGCTTTTTTGGCGAAGCGATCATGCGGGTAGTGGAGCTGCTCCAAGCTTTTCCTGCTTTCATCCTGGCGCTGGCGATCGCCGGCGCGCTCGGTCCGAGCTTTCGCAATCTCATTATCGCCATCGCCTTCACCAACGTACCGATCTACGCCCACCTCATGCGCGTCAGCATCCTGTCGAACAAGCGCAGCCAGTACGCCATGGCCGCCATCGCCTCTGGCAACCCACACTGGCGTGTGCTCTTTCGGCACCTGCTCCCCAATAGTTTGGGTCCGATCTTCATCCAGTCGACGCTTCAGCCCGGTTATGCCATCCTTACGGCAGCCGGTCTGAGTTTCATCGGGTTGGGCGTGCGGCTCCCCGAACCGGAGTGGGGGCTCATGGTCGCCATGGGCAGCTCCCGTATCATCAGCGGGGAGTGGTGGGTGTCACTGTTTCCTGGGCTCTTCATCATCATCGCCGTCATGGGATTCAACCTGATCGGTGACGGCCTTCAAGATATCTTCGACCCACACAGGAACTGACTTTTGATGTCCGACTCGGTGCCCGGTACGACCCCACTCATTACGATCAGGGGTTTGCAGACGCACTTCTTTACCCAGCGTGGCGTCGCTAAGGTTCTCGACGGGCTCAACTTCGAGATCGCTAGTGGCCGCGTGACCGGGCTTGTCGGCGAGAGCGGTAGCGGCAAATCGGTGACGGCCTTCTCGATCATGCGTCTTATGCGAGCCCCAGGCCGCATCGTCGCGGGAAAAATCGAGTTTCAGGGCGTCAACCTCTTGCAATTGACAGAACGTGAGATGGCCAAGGTGCGCGGCGAGAAGATCAGCATGATCTTTCAACAGCCCAGGGCTTCGCTCAACCCGGTCTTTACGGTCAAAGATACGCTGTTGAGGGTTCTTAGGATTCACAAAGGGTTGAGCGCGCGCAAGGCTCAACGGGCAGCTCTTGAAGTCCTGGCACGGGTCGGATTGCCAGACCCTGCCGTGGTGCTGAACCGGTACCCACACCAGTTGTCAGGCGGGATGTGCCAGCGGGTCATGATCGCCCTCGCCATCTCCTGCGGCTCAAAGTTGCTCTTGGCCGATGAGCCGACCACAGCGCTCGACGTCACGGTGCAGTTCCAGATCATCGAACTCCTCAAAGAGCTCGAGGATGAGACCGGCCTCACGCAACTCCTCATTACCCATGATCTCGGTCTCGTTGCGGAGTTGTGTAGTGAGGTCGCTGTGATGTACGCAGGAGAGATCGTGGAGCAAGCAGGGGTGCACGCGCTTTTCGACCAGCCGAGCCATCCTTACACCCGTGGTCTTTTACAGAGCCGTCCCAAACCTGGAGCGAGAGGAGAATTGCAGAGCATTCCTGGGCGTGTACCCGATCTACTCGCTCCGCCGAGCGGCTGCAGGTTCCACCCCCGGTGCCCGCTCGCACAGTCCCGTTGTGCAGAAGAGAGCCCTGTGCCCGAGATCGTAGGTGAGGGGCACTGGGTGCGTTGTCACTTTTGGAGGGACCTGGTTTGAGTAACGTTTTGGAAATCCGCGGTCTCACCAAGCATTACCCGGTCGGGGGCGCGTTTGCTCGAAGCTTGTTGCATGCGGCCGACGACGTGAGCCTCTCTATCGCTCCCGGCGAGACCGTGGGATTGGTAGGGGAGAGCGGGAGCGGAAAATCGACGGTGGGTCGCTGTATCTTGCGGCTCGAGGAGCCGACATCTGGCGAGATCCTCTTGAACGGCGAGTCGGTGGTGGCGGCTACCTCGAGTCGTCTGCGCGTGATGCGGGCCAACATGCAGATGGTCTTTCAAGATCCCTACGACTCGCTCAACCCGCGTATCAAAGTCGGAGAACTGGTGGCAGAACCCCTCTGGCTCAGCGGCATCATGTCGCGTAAAGAAGCCGACAGAAAAGTAGCCGAAGTGTTCGATTTGGTCCACCTACCGACCGATACGCCGCTGCGCTACGCCCATCAACTCTCAGGGGGCCAGCAGCAGCGCGTGGGGATCGCCAGGGCGCTCGCCACCAACCCCGACCTGGTGGTGCTCGATGAGCCCACTTCGGCCCTCGATGTTTCGGTTCAGGCTCAGATCATCAACCTACTCGAAGAGATCAGACAACGGCTCTCACCGGCGTATCTATTTATCTCGCACGATCTCTCTGTCGTCAGCAATCTCTCCGACCGGGTTGCGGTGATGTATCTGGGGCAGATTGTCGAGGTCGGACCCACCGACACGATCTTCGAACTTCCGGGACATCCCTATACCCGAGGCCTGATCTCTGCCGCGCCGGTCGAACATCCGGCCCAACAGAAGGAGAGGCTCACCTTGCTCGGTGAGCCGACGTCACCGGTCGATCCGAAGCCGGGTTGTCGGCTCGCTTCGCGTTGTCCGTTTGTCGAGCCCAAATGTCGTGAGGGCGAACTCCCCTTGCAAGAGATCACGCCTGGCCACAGCGTCCGCTGTCGCCGTTACGTAGAAGAACATGTGGACGGCGTTTGGGATCCCGAACCGACCCGTTAGAGTTTGGGCTAGATAGTTTTGATGGGTTTTGGGGAGATCCGAGTCGGGGTGGTACCACCCCGACTCGGATCAGACGTTATGCCTGAGCGGGTGCCCCGGTATTATTGGTACGTTTCCCTGAGGACTTCACCTTCTTGCGTTTGCTGGCGTTTGCCTCAAGAGCCTTCAACCCACCTACCAGCGCATGATCGAGAACGTGATCGAGGTGGGCCACATTGTAGAGGTGGAGGCTCTTTTTGAGGTGGCTCGGAATGTCTTTCATATCAGCTGTGTTCTTTTCGGGAAAGAGCACGTTTTTGATGCCGGCCCGCTTGGCTCCGAGGATCTTCTCTTTCAAGCCGCCGATGGGCAACACGCGGCCGCGCAACGTCACTTCCCCGGTCATGGCCACGTCCTTGCGCACCGGAATGGAGGTGAGGGCACTGATGAGCGAGGTGGCTAACGCCGTGCCGGCACTCGGTCCCTCTTTGGGGACGGCTCCTGCTGGGACGTGAATGTGGATTTCGTAGGTATCGAGAATGTCTTGTGAGATCCCGAAGCGTTCCGAGTTGCTCTTGGCGTAGGTGAGGGCTGCCCGTGCCGACTCTTTCATGACTTCTCCGAGTTGGCCGGTGAGCACCAGTCCCGATTTGCCGGGGGTGACAGACGTCTCCACAAAGAGGATGTCGCCGCCGACCGGCGTATAGTACATTCCGGTGGCCACACCTACTAGGTTCTCGCTCGCTTCCGATTCCGGGGAGAATCGCTCGGCACCGAGGAAACCCTCTAAGCTCCTTTCGCCGATGCGGATCCGCTTGACCTGTCCTTCGGCGATGCGCCGCGCCGCCTTGCGTGTCACGGTGCCGATGGTGCGCTCCAAGTTGCGCACGCCCGCCTCACGAGTGTAGGACGTGATGAGTTTGCTGAGGGCAGTGTCGCTTATATTGATCTGCCGCTCTTTCAGTCCGTTCTCTCGAATCTGTCTCGGGATCAGGTAGCGCTTGGCAATTTCGAGTTTCTCCTGTTCGATATAGCTATTGAACTCGATCAGTTCCATGCGGTCCAAAAGCGCTTCCGGAATCTGTTGGGCGTAGTTTGCTGTGGCGATGAAGAGCACTTCCGAGAGGTCGAAGGGGACGCCGAGATAGTGATCGACGAAGGTGTTGTTTTGCGCCGGATCGAGCACTTCGAGAAGCGCGCTTGAGGGATCACCCTGGTAGCTGACTCCCAATTTGTCGACCTCGTCGAGCAAAAAGACCGGGTTCTTCGTACCCGCCTGACGGATGCCTTGAATGATCCGACCCGGCATCGAGCCGATATAGGTGCGTCGGTGGCCACGAATATCGGACTCATCACGCGCGCCCCCTAGCGAGATACGCACGTAGCTACGGTTCAGGGCCTTGGCGATCGATTTAGCGATACTGGTCTTGCCGACACCGGGAGGACCCACGAAGAGCAAGATCGGACCCTTGTTCACCTCGGCCTTTTCCAACTCCCCTTTTAGGGATCGCTCGAACTTAAGCTTGCGAACTGCCAAATACTCGAGCACCCGGTCTTTGACCTTTTCGAGCCCGTAATGGTCTTCTTCAAGCACGTTTGAGGCCATAGATATTTCGAGCTGGTCTTCGCTCCGCTCGTTCCAGGGAAGCTCGGTAATGGTGGTGAGGTAGGTGCGAATGACCGAGGCCTCAGCCGAGTCCGGGTGCATGCGAGATAGGCGGTTCAATTCGCGCTGGGCTTCTTTCATGGCGACTTCGGGGAGTTCGAGCGCCTCGAGCTTCTCGCGAAACGCTTCGATTTCGTCTTCTTCGTCGTCACTGCCCGAAAGCTCTTTTTGCAGCGCCTTGATCTGCTCCCGTAAAAAGTACTCGCGTTGGTTGCGGTCGATCTCTTCCTTGACTTCCTTTTGGAGCCGGCGTTGCGTCTCTTGCAGTTCGATTTCGGTGTCGATCAGGATCAGGACTTTGCGGAGTCGCTCGGTGACGCTGGCGGCCTCGAGAACCGCTTGTTTGTCCTCGAGTTTGAAGTCGAGGTGATACGCGACATAGTCGGCAAACTGCCCCGCATCCTCGAGGTTCATGACAAACTGGGCCACTTCGGGCTGGATATTCCGGCCGCTTGCATCGATCAGGTCGGTAAACTTCTCTTTGAGCTCACGGAAGGCCGCTTCGGTCTCGACAGGATCGCCATCCGGGATTTCGATGGGGCTGACCTCGGCTTCGAGCAGGCCACTTGAAGCGTAGTAGTGGTCTATTTTGACTCGTGCAAAGGCGCGAACCAGCATCTGGACGCTACCGTCGGGATTTTTCTTCATCCGCATGATGTTACAGGCGGTGCCGACTTCGAAGAGATCGTTGGGAGAAGGCTCTTCGATTTCTCTCTCTTTTTGACTCACGATGAGGATGGTTCGGTCTCGGTCGAGGGCCGTATTGATCGCCCGAATCGAGATGGCCCGCCCAGCATCGATGGGCATAACCATAGTAGGGTAGAGGACCGAGCCACGGACGGGACAGACGGGGATGGCGTTATCGAAGGTGGGTGAATCGAGTACGTCTGACATGTGGGGCTCCTAACCAGGCCAGGAGGGAGTGCGGAGCTCTCATCCTAGCACGAATGCGGCAAAATATGAGTCCGCACGTATCAAGTTTACTAAATAGGCTCCTATCAGATGGGTGCCAGCTTACATTAAAGACCGTCATCTAGACTTGCGGTTGCAAGTCATTTCTTCAGATCGGTTACGGCAAATGGAGTGCGCATCAAACGGGTCGGTCTCTGTAGTACCAGGCGACTCCCTTCCGACTCGAAGTCACACCGTGTTCGATCTGCTGTAGTATATACCCTTTCGGGTCGTAGCGTAAGTAAAAGACTCGCGTTACCCGCAGGCAGGGCAGTTCAAAAACCACCGGTTCACGTGCTCGAGCCGGCGTGCCGAGTATAACGGTGTCGAGGGAGAGCTATGCCCTGAGATGTGTTAGCGTTGGATCCACATGGAAGACGTCAAACCTCAGTTAGAACGAGCACTTGCAGAAGCAATCGCCATCCTCGGTGTCTCCGATCCCGAAATCAGCATTCAAGAGGTGCCCGAAGACAAGCCAGGGGACTACGGTACGCCTGTCGCATTCACGCTAGCCCGCAGCTTGCGCAGAAACCCGGCGACGATCGCACAAGAGATCACCTCGAGGATCGAGCTCCCGCCTGGGATCGCCCGGGTCGAGACGAGTGGACCCTATATCAACTTCGTGGTCGATGTAGCGAGTTTTGTGGCCTCGGTGGTCGAATCCGCCCTCGAGCCCTCTCCTCACGATAAGAAAGTCGTGATCGAACACACCAGCGTCAACCCCAATAAAGAGGCCCACGTCGGCCACCTTCGAAACATCGTTCTCGGGGACGCCTGCGGGCGTATTCTCCAGGCCGATGGCTTCGAAGTCGAAGTCCAAAACTATATCGACGATACCGGGCGCCAAGCTGCCGAGTCGTTTTTTGCCGTTCGCTACTTCGGTAAGGATTTTGATGGTGCTGAGAAGTACGATCACTGGCTCGGAAGGCTCTACGTCGAACTTCAGAGCGCGAAAGAGAGTGATGCCGAGACGATCGAACAGGGCGTGCGTGAGGTCATGCACCAGCTCGAGCGCGGGGAGCTGCGCGAAGAGGTCGAACGGGTGGTGCACTCGCAGCTCCAGACGAGCTATCAGCTCGGAGTGGAGTACGATCTCCTCGTTTGGGAGTCCGATGTGGTGCACTCGGGTTTCTTGAAACGGGGCCTGGAGGTGCTCGAGCAGAGCCCCTACGTGAGCCATCCTCAAGACGGTAAGTACGCCGGCGCCATGGTCATGGACGTCGCCGAGTTCATCCCCGGGCTCGAAGAGTCCACCGTGGTGCTGGTACGTAGCGACGGGAACGCCATGTACGTCGCCAAGGACATCGGCTACCAGTTCTGGAAGGCCGGGATCTTCGAAGGGCTTCTGTACCAGCCCTTCGACAGCCAACCGAGTGGAAAGACCCTTTACACCAGCAGCCCACGGGGTGAAACCCACCCCTCCGGACGCACCTTCGCCCACGGTGAGGAGATCGTCAACGTCATCGACGTCCGGCAGAGCCACCCGCAGACGATTGTGCGCACCGCGCTGGCCCTCTCCGGAACCGAAGAGGGCACCAAGGCCTACCAAAGCTCGCAGCACCTCGCCTACGAGGTGGTGACGCTCGAGGGCCGGCCCATGAGTGGGCGCAAGGGGATCACCTTGTCGATCGACGAGGTGATCGAAGAAGCAGCCAGGCGGGCGCGAGCCGTGGTGGAAGAGAAAAACCCCGGACTTTCGAACATCGACCGGGTGGCTCACCAGGTCGGTGTCGGTGCGCTCCGCTTCGGGATGCTCAAGAGCGAAGCCAGGCGCATCATCGACTTCCGCTGGGAACAAGCCCTGAGCTTGCAAGGGGATTCCGCTCCCTATGTGCAGTACGCCCACGCCCGCGCCTGCAGCATCCTCCGGGCCGCCCAAGCTCAGGGACTGTCAGCTGATGATCCCGATTGGTCGCAGCTCGGGCCGCTCGAGGTCCGGCTCGCCCAGGTCATCACCCGGCTTCCTGGCGTGGTCCGTACCGCGGCGCAGGAATTGGCCCCCCATATCGTAGCCCAGTACTGTTTAGACCTCGCTACCGCCTGGAACGCGTATTACAACCACAAGGACGCCGAGGGCCGCTACGACACCCAGGTGCTCAAGTCGCAGTCCGGCCTCCGTGAGGCTCGCTTGGCACTTGTTGAGAAAGTCAAGACCACCCTGGCAACGGCCCTGTCGCTGCTCGGTATCGAGTCTCCTGAAGAGATGTAAAGACCGAGACTAGCTACTACAAGCACCTCTTGACTACTACGTTTCGACGTTACCTAAGCAAGTGACCCCGCCAATACCTCGGCGACGTGCTTGGCATGTTTCTCGGTGCCGTCTCGAATCTGGTGCCGGCAGCTGAACCCGCACGCCACCACCGTTGACGGGTGCCGGCGCACGGCGGGGAAGAGCCGTTGCTCGCCGATTTGCATGGAGAGGTCATAGTGGCCGTAGCCGAACGAGCCCGCCATGCCGCAGCAGCCGGCGTCGAGTTCCTCCACCTGGTCTGAGACCCATTCGAGGACCGCCCTGGTCGGGCTGATGCCGATCACAGCCCGCTGCTGACAGTGTCCGTGCAGCAAGATGGGCTGATCGGTTTTGGTGAACACCCCGGAATCGAGCTTGCCCCTCGCCCACTCCTTGGCCAAAAACTGGTCGATCATCCAGGTATGGTCGGCAACAGACGCGGTCGCTTCCCCCGGCACGAGATCGCGGTAATCATCCTGCAAGGCGGTGACGCACGAGGGCTCGAGCCCGATGATGGGCACCCCACGTTCCACGTAGGGCTTGAGCGCCGCTACGTTTTGCCTTGCCAGCTTCCTGGCGTCTGCTAGCAGCCCTTTGGAAATCTGCGGCCGGCCGCAGCACCGGTACGGGACGATCTCCACCCGGTGACCCAGGTTCTCGAGAACTGCGACGGCCGCCTTACCCAGCTCGGGTTCGTGGTAGGTGGTCCAGGTGTCGGCAAAGAGTGCGACGGTTGACTCGCTTCCGGATCGTGAGGGCGGTCGATTTTTGGCCCAACTCGCAAACGATTCGCGGGCGTAACGCGGTAACACGCGGCGGCGATCCACCGCCACCGTGCGTTCGATCAGTGCGCGTACCGGCTTC
Source organism: Trueperaceae bacterium (assembly GCA_020354625.1). Lineage (GTDB taxonomy): Bacteria > Deinococcota > Deinococci > Deinococcales > Trueperaceae. Next base: position 2,676,556 of record CP070651.1, on the reverse strand, counting down.
AGCGGCAGCATGGCGTTGGCGAGTGGTGCCATCCTCTGTGCCAGCGGCGCCACCCTGGCAACGTTGCCGATCGCCCGCACGCTCAACGGGGTGCCGTGATCCCGGTAGTAGTGGTGCAAGAACTCGTACTTGAGTTTGGCCATGTCGACCTGGCTCGGGCATTCGGCCTTGCAGGCCTTGCACTCCAAGCAGAGATCGAGTACCTCGAAGACCTCGCGGCTGGTCAAGCCACCGGGCAGGCGCCCGTTGATCGCTTCTCTCAAGATATTGGCCCGCCCTCGGGTCGAGTGGTCTTCGTCGCGGGTCGCCATGAAGCTCGGGCACATCGTGCCGGCCCCGACTTTGCGGCAGGCCCCCACACCGGTACACATCTCTACTGCACCTAGGTACCCGCCTTCGCCAGAAAAGTCGAAGATCGTCTGTAAGGTGTCGCGCGGATAATCGACCCCGTAACGGAGGTTTTCGGTCATCGCTGGGGCATCGACGATCTTGCCCGGATTCATGAGGCCTTTCGGGTCGAACGCCCGTTTGATCTCGCGAAAGGCCTGGTAGAGGACCGGCCCGAAGAGATTCTCGTTCTGGTAGCTGCGAATCAGGCCGTCGCCGTGCTCACCGCTCCAGGAGCCGCCGTACTTCTTGACCAACTCGAATACCTCTTCGCTGATGCGTTGGTAGAGCTCGATGCCACGTGCGGTCTTCAGGTCGAGGTGCGGCCTAATATGGATGACGCCGACGCTGGCGTGGGCATAAAGAACCGCCTTGACGCCGTGGCGCTCGCAAATGGCGAGCACCTCGGGGACGTAGTAGGGCAGGTTCTCGACCGGGATGGCGGCGTCTTCGATGAATGGGGTCGGTTTCTCCTCGCCCCTGACGGTGGCGTAGATCCCGAGGCCACCGCGGCGGAACTCGAGCACGTGCTGCTGTTCGAGCTCAGCAAAGGCGAGATGCGTGTGGTAACTTAACTGCTCAAGGTTCGGATCGCCTTGCAGCCCATTGAGGCCACCCAACATCTCTTCTTCGCTCTCCCCGTCGAACTCGACCATCAGCACCGCCGCGGGGTGGCCCTGCAACCACGTCAGAAGGGGGGCGAGGTGAGGGTTTTTCTTGCCGAGGTCGAACAGGTGGTCATCCATGATCTCGACAGCTGAGGGTCCATGTCTGTTGATGTATTGTACGGCCGTCAGCGCCTTGACCAGCGTGTCGAAGTGCATGAGGGCCAGGCAGCTATGGCGGGGGACCGGATGGAGCTTGAGCGTCACGTCGAGGATGGCGGCCAGCGTCCCTTCGCTGCCAGAGACGAGCTTGGCCAGGTTGATGGGCGCGCCTCTGGTGAACTCGTCTAGGTTGTAGCCACCGACCCGCCGCATGACCTTGGGGTAGCGGGTTTCGATCTCTTCTTCGTGCTCGCGTACGATTCGCTCGATGGTCTGGTAGATCTCTCCTTCGAGATCGTTCCGAGCCACCTTGGCTGCGAACTCGTCGGCCGAAAGCTCACGGAGTTCGGTAACGGTCCCATCAGACAGCAACACCGTCATGGCAACCACTTGGTCGACCGACTTGCCATATTTGATACTGCGGGTGCCGGCGCTGTTATTCGCCACCATCCCCCCGACCGTGGCTCGATTGGTTGTGGCTACATCGGGCGTGAACTGAAGCCCGTGAGGGGCCAAGAACCGGTTGAGTTCATCGCGGACGATACCCGGTTGGACTTTCACGAGGCGTCGGTCAGGATCGAAGTCGAGGACGTCGGTCATGTACTTGGTGAAGTCCAGCACCAGCGCCCGCGCCACCGTCTGACCGGCCAGGCTGGTACCCCCGCCCCGGGGGAGGATCGGCACGCCGTACCGGTTTGCAAGCTCGATGACCGCTCGCACGTCGTCCACGCTCTTTGGGAGCACCACACCCAGAGGTTCGATCTCATAGGGACTGGCGTCGGTAGCATAGAGGGCGCGGGCTTTCTTGTCGAAACGGATCTCGCCTGAAATTCTCTCTTGTAGGGATCGAATGAGCCCGTCGAGGTTTTCAACTGCTCGCGTTTCTAGCTCCATGGCGCATCCCCCCAGGTTGCCTTCATGAAAGAGTCGGAGATCTCTTCTTTACAACCGTTACGCTCGCGGGTCAGTGGGGTCGCGAAGTTCATATGCCCGTTCCCTACCGAGCTGGGAGCGAAGGATCTTCTCCATCTGCTGATGGAACGGAGGGTGGTCGACCGAAAAGGATCTGAACGACTTGTGCAAAGCTCTCTTCCTGGTAGTAACGGTAGGCGTTCACAAAGGTACGGATTTTATAGCGTTCGAGGAGACCACCCAGAAACGTGTTGGAGCTATAAGGATTTCTTTTCTGCCCCGTTACTGCCCGGCCCGAACGATCGATGAGATCGAGCTCGTTTAGGCTCGATCTCACGAGACGACTCTTTATCTCCCCAAAGGGTAACGGTCTGGCATTGCTCAGGTTGACATAAGCTCGTCTCAATTCGCTCACGGTGGGATAGTTTCGCAGCCTCTCTTCCAGTGAAGCGAGCACCGGCTCGTCCAGATCGAAGTAGAGGGTGAAGCCAGAGCCGACAAGCCGATGGAGGTGAGACGTCGCCTGGCAAGGATGTCGATCCATAGGGAGGTTCCTGAGCCATATAGGGCCTCGCTGGTGGCCTTGAAGCGTTTCAAGGCTGGTGACGGCTACGACGCCGGCCTGTTCGTCTGGGGGGCCGCGATGCACATTGAGAGGGCTTTTCTCTGGCTCGTCCAGGGTGAGCCATCGGGCATCTCGTACCTCTTCTGCGATAAACTCCAGGGAGCGTCGATTTTTCCAAAACGTCTCTCTCAGGGTGATGGCGGCATTGATCGCTCGACCCGGCGTCAATTGCTTCGCGAGCTCTCCTTTGCGCCAGGCAACACCCTTGAGACCACCGATGCGTAGTTGCAAGGTGCCTCCGTCGTTCCCGACTGCTCGCGCCGTATCGAGCACATCCGCCAGCGCGAAGAGCGGTGCCTGGTATCCCTCACCGAACGGCTCCAGCGACTTGATATCTTGATAGAGGGCATCATCGATTTCATCGACCGAAACCAGGGCGTCGGCTGTCACGCTCGGTTCGGGTTTTGGGTGTGCGTTGACGAAATCGTAGATGGCCGCTCGAAAAGCCTTTATCTGATCGGGAGCGATGGCGAAGCCGGCCGCCTGTGCGTGACCTCCGAAACGCTGTAGGTGGGCCGAAGCGTATCTTAGCCCCTCCACTGCCGATATCCCGGGGGTCGACCGGACGCTCCCCTTGTCTCCCGCAATGATGAACACGGGTTTGAAGAATCGTTCGACCAGGTTGCTCGCTACGATGCCCATCACCCCAGGGTGCCACTCGGCATCTTCGATGACCAGGGCGGGCGCATCGGGGTCGACCTTGTTCAGAGCCACTTCGAACATCTCTTTTTGGATTCGCTGTCGATCGCTGTTGCGGGCGTCCAAGTAGGCGGCGAGTTCGCGTGCTCGGCGCTCTGACGCCGTAAGCAGTAACTCGAGACCGAGGTCGGCCTCACCGAGCCGGCCGGCGGCATTGAGTCGCGGGGCGAGGATGAAAGCTATGTCCCTGGCGGTGGGATCGTGGCGGATTCCGATCTGTTTCAGACAGGCTTGAAGGCCGGGCCAACGGCTCGCGGTGAGTCGACGCAGACCCTCCTGAATCAGGGCGCGGTTTTCTCCGAGCAGGGGCGCGACATCAGCGATGGTGCCGATCATAGCGATATCGCTCAACTCGAATGGGGGCTCGAGCTCGAAACGGTTGTGAACCGCCCAGAGGAGGTGAAAGGCGACCCCGGCGCCCGTCAGATCCGGTTGCTCTTCTTCCGTGTGCGCAAGCTTTGGGTGTACAACCAAACACGGCGGGAGCTCCTGTCCGACATGGTGATGATCGGTGACGATGACGTCGAGGCCAGCAGCCTGGAGCTGTGCGATCTCGGCGTGATTGCTGATTCCGCAGTCGACTGTGAGGAAGAGATCAGCTCTTTCAGCGTGTTCCGAGACCCGTTTGGGGTGGATACCGTAGCCGTCTTTCAACCGGTTGGGCAAGAACGGCAAGACGTGTCCGCCGAGCGCTCGTAGTCCCAACGTCAATACGGCTGTACCACAGATACCGTCGGCATCGTAGTCACCGTGAACGAGGATTCGTTCTTTATTTCGAATCGCTTGCTCGAGCCTCACGGCGGCCTGTTCTACGTTAGGGATCGGACTGAACCGGAGCGGTGGGTTTAGCTTTGCGACCGCCTCTTCGCCGAAGCCCCGGCCCCACAAGATGCCGGCCAGCAGGGGGGGGAGTCGGAGCTCGCGGGAGAGGCTCGCTACCACATGAGGTGGTGCCGGGGGACGGACTCGCCAACACGGAGATAATTGTTGCGGTGGTGACGAGGATGGGTGAGGCATCAACGCGTCTCAGCGCTGGCTTGAGCCTCCATAGACCAGGTTCGCTCCCGATCGGGAATGACCGGCGTATCGGTAGAATCGTCTGTTTGGTCGTAACGTGGCACATGCTGTTCTAGTTCGGCGATCTTCTTTTGAAGCCCACGGACCTCACGCTTCTTTCGCCAGAGGGTGAGGCGGCTCGGCAGCCAACCGACGAGCCATCCAACGATCAGAGCAACCACGATCACGGCGACGGGGGGGAGCGGGAGCATGAACGGTAGAATGAGATTGGTGGGGTTGGCGTTGTGCATCATCACCAGATAGGCCACCAACCCGACGAGTAACACCAGTTGGACGATGCGTAGCGCTTTCACGAAGGTACCTCCATACATCCTTTATCGATCCACTTGGGCGATCAAAGGTCAGTACCTATAGTCTAACGTAAGGTGGCAACCAGCATGTGCCTTGCCGGCTTCAAACGAGTTACTATCGGAAAAAGCCGTCTCCTGGTTTGCACCTAACTGCTTATTCGAACGAGCGGTACGGCCGAAACCGTAGGCTCGAGGTGGGGTTGTTGCGTGCTGCGGAGACGCTCTGTCGCCCTGAATCCCACCATTGCCCCGTGATTCGATACACTCGTGACCATGCCACGCAGCGCTGCCGATCGCCCTCTGAAAGTGCTCAGTGCCGTGTCTGGTGGCGTCGATTCCTCCGTGGCTACGACACTGCTCCAAGAACAAGGGTTCGAGGTCATCGCTTCGATGATGCGCTTCTGGCCAGACGACAGACCGAAAGGATCGTTTTCGCTCTGTTGCAGCCCCGAAGCTGCGTACGATGCCCGGCGGATCGCCGATAAGATCGAGATCCCTTTCTATCTCCTCGATTACCGGGCGATGTTCGATGAAATCGTGGTCGATCCGTTTGTGTCCAGTTACGAACAGGGAGAGACGCCAAACCCGTGTGTATGGTGCAACCGGCACATCAAGTTCGGCGCCTTGATCGAGCGGGCTCAGCAACTCGGGTGTGAATTTCTGGCCAGCGGTCACTACGTACGGCGGGTAGAGGGCCGTAATGGCGTCGAACTCCACCGGGGCCGTGACGATAGCAAGGACCAGACCTACTTTCTCTGGGCCCTGCCTGCGTCCATTCTCCCCTATCTCCTCTTCCCGCTCGGAGAGTACACCAAGCATCAGGTCCGGCAGCTCGCCGAATCGCGTGGCCTCATCACTGCTGACAAACCGAGTTCGAGTGGGCTCTGTTTTATCAGTACTACCGTCCGTGATTACATCGAGACGAATAGTCGCCCTCAACCCGGACCGGTCGTCGATCTGAGTCAAAATGGCGAACGGGTCGGTGAGCACCGTGGCGTGCAGTTCTACACCATAGGCCAAAAACGTGGTTTGGGACTCCACCATTCGCATCTTCAACGTTTTGTCATCGATCTCCTCCCCGAGAGCAACACCGTAGTGGTAGGGACACGGGAAATGTGTCACTGGCGCTCGCTCGAAGCGGAACGTGTCAACTTCCTTCTTGAGACTTCCGGAGCACCACGAAAGGTACTGGCACAGGTGCGCTATCGGCAGTCGCCCGTACCCGCAGAGCTCGAGATCACCTCTGCGACGAGCTTTCGTCTAACCTTTTCCGAGCCGGTGTTTGCCGTGACCGTGGGACAGTCGGCGGTGGTCTACGATGGGGATCGCTTGCTCGGAGGCGGCGTGATTCGACGCCGCTGTTGATCCTGTTTTGCCACAAGCACCCACACCGACCCGACAGAATCTCGTACTCACCCGGTAGGATCATCGGGAGGGGAAGGCCGTCGTGCCCATCTAGCCTAGCGATTGTCAGGGTAGGGTACACTTCTTTTGGAGGTAGCGCATGACAACGATCATCATCCTGGCGATCCTAGCGGGAATAGCCGTATTCGCTATCGGTATTTTCAACCGTATCGTCACGCTGGAAAACCGTTTCGAGAACGCCTGGAGTCAGATCGATGTACAGCTCAAGCGCCGTGGTGATCTGATTCCGAATCTTGTCGAGACCGTACAGGGCTATGCGAGTCACGAAAAAGAGGTATTCGAACAGGTGGCAAGATCTCGACAGGCGATGTTGAGTGCAGGTTCGGTTCCTGAATCTGCTGAAGCGGCCAACATGATGACCGCCGCCCTAGGACGTCTTTTGGCTCTGTCTGAGAGCTATCCTGATCTGAAGGCGAACGAAAACTTCAGGGTGCTCCAAGAAGAACTTGCCGGGATCGAGAGCAAGATCGCCTATGCCCGGCAGTTCTACAACGACGCCGTGCTCCAGTACAATAACGCCATCGAAACCATCCCGGGCGTGTTGCTGGCGGGCCCCATGAACAAAAAGGAACAGGTGTTTCTGGAGATTCCCGAGACGGAACGGCAAGCGCCGCAGGTCTCCTTCAGCTGAGGTTCGGCGATGTGAAAGCCGAGTCGGTTCGCATTCCAGAGGCCATCACCGACGTGGTGACTGGCCGCAAGATCAGCCTGTTGGACTGGAAGGCAACCAATCAACGCGCTTCGATTCTATTGGTAGTCTTCCTTGTCGGCTTATTGGCTTCGATAGGTTATCTCGTGGCTCAAGTCTTTGAGCCGGGAGCAGCCCTGTTCTTTGTCGGGTTTGCGTCTTTGCTGGCGTTATCGCAGAGCGCTGTAGCCTTTTGGGCTGGTGATCGGGTAGTGTTGGTGGCATCCGGAGCGCGACCAGCCAACAGAGACGAGCACCGTTACCTCGTCAATATTACCGAGGCGGTGTCAATCGGAGCGGGTGTGCCGCGTCCTAAGCTCTATGTGATCGACTCCGAAGCGCCGAATGCGTTTGCAACTGGGCGAGATCCCAACCATGGGGTCGTCGTGGTAACCACGGGGCTCATCGCTCTACTCGATAGGCAGGAACTCGAGGGCGTCATCGCACACGAACTTGCACACGTGAAAAACTACGACATCCTCCTCATGTCGCTGTTGGCCGCTACCGTAGGTGCGATCGTATTGCTACGTGATATCGTCTTTCGCTCCATGCGCTTCGGGGGGCGGCGCTACCGGAGCGCGGGTGGGGGCAGCCGAGGCGGCAAGAGCCAGATGGTGGTGTTCGTTCTCTTGGCGCTCTTGATGATCTTGGCACCGGTCTTGGCGGTGGCGCTGCGCATGGCTGTGAGTCGTCGTCGAGAGTACCTCGCCGATGCCACAGGAGCATATATCACCAGGAATCCCGAAGGCTTGGCACGTGCGCTCGAAAAACTGCTCGAGTATCGAGGCGCACCATTAGCAGTATCAGAAGGTCTACGGCACATGCTCTTTGTCAACCCGGTACGCGCTTTGAACGCTGCAAACATCTTCGCGACGCACCCACCGCTCGAAGACCGAATCGACCGGCTCAGGCGGATGTAGTCTGATTCGTTTCAGTCGGTCCAGAGTCGTTTGCCCGACTGCATAACCGGTGTGCCATACGAGAGAGATCGCCGGGGCTCCAGCTGATCAAGAACTTTGGATCAAAACGAGCCCAGCCCACCAGAAGGGGGGCTGGGCTCGTGAGCTCTAGAGTTGTGGCGCAAACCGGTCGTAGTTTCAGTTCTCAGGACGATTCTGTCTCAGAGAGTTCATCCCCATCACTCGACGATGCCGCTTGGGTTTCACCTTCTACCTGAGCTTCTTCTGGCGATTTTTGTGGTCGTTTCCCTTCACGGAAAGCTGCAGTAAGCATCGCGGCAGCCTCGACAGCGTCGATGGCGTTTTCAGCATCGATCTCCTCGCTGGTGTCCTGGGCGATTTCCTCTTTCACCTCGGCAACCGCTTCAACCATCTCCGCCTGAGGGGTGGCTTCAGTCTCTTCGGTCGCTGCGCTTGCGCTCACCCCGTCTGACTCGTCTGAGGGGGCAGCTTTGTCCGTTGAGATCTCCTCGGATGCTTGCTCTAGCGTGTCAGCTGCTGTCGCGGTAGCCTCGGCCGCAGCCGCGGTCTCTTGCGGCGCGGTGCCCTGTTCACCTTCGGAAGACGGCTGAGCAGCTTCTTTGGTATCCGCCAAGCCGAATTGTGCAAAGAGATCGGCGTAGACATCTCCGAGTTTGGTCGTCGTCTTGCCACCGCCATCGGATACGGCGTAGCTGTAATCGTAATCGATGCCTTGGCTGCGACGCCCACCGCGACGTCCCTTACGTGGGCTGCCACCTTGGCCGGCACCGACGGGGGCTTCGTACTCGCTTGCAGTGAAGGGGAGGAGGCGTTTGCGCGAAAGGCTGGCCCGCTGTTCGACGGGATCGATGTTGAGAATGACTGCGGTGACCTCATCTCCCTTGTTGAAGTGCTCGGCGACATCCTCAATATGCTCGTGCGCGAGCTCGCTGATGTGGATGAGCCCTTCGATGCCTTCTTCGATCTCCATGAACACGCCAAAATCGGTGAGGCCGGTGATCGGTCCCGTGACTTCTGTGCCAGGGGGGAAGCGATCGGGGAGGCTGCTCCACGGATCGGGTTGCGTCTGCCGCAGGCCGAGTGAGATCCGCTCTTGCGACGTGTCGATCTTGAGGATAAGCGCCTCGACGCTATCGCCTTCGGTCAGTACCTCTTTAGGATGACGCACCCGTTTGGTCCAGCTCATCTCACTGACGTGGATAAGCCCCTCGAGCCCCGGTTCGATTTCGACGAAGGCTCCAAACGGGGTCAGATTGGTCACGTCCCCCTGGACCTTTTGTCCGATGGTGTATGTGGTCAGAACATTTTCCCACGGGTTGGGGATCAGCTTCTTCATCGACAGGTTGATGCGTTCCCGCTCCAGATCCATGTCGAGCACTTCGACTTTTACTTTGTCCCCTACCTTGACGACGTCGCGAGGATGGTTGAAACGGCCGTGGCTTAGCTCGCTTCGGTGGACAAGGCCGTCGATTCCGCCGAGGTTGACGAATGCGCCAAAATCGGTAATCTCAACGATTTCTCCATCGAGTTTGAGGCCAGGTTCCAGTTTCTGAAGGGTCTCGTGTTTCTTTTCGGCGATCTCTTCTTCGATGATGGCGCGTCGAGAGATGATCACCCGGTTCCGCTTCCGGTTTAACTCGATGATCTTGACCTTGGCACGTTTGTTGACATAGGGCGACAGATCGCTTACGCGCCTCACGTCGACCTGGCTGGCTGGCAAAAAGGCTCGAATCCCAAGATTGGCTACCAGCCCGCCACGAACTTTTTCGACGATCTCGACCTCGACGGGCTTCTGTTTGTCGTGTATCTCCTGAAGTAGATTCCAGGCACGTTCTTGATCAGCCCGCTTCTTCGACAAGACGATGACATTGTTGGGGATATCGGCCCTGATGACGTAGACCTGGATCGAATCACCGGCCTTGAAGTACTTGGCTGCCTCATCGGGTTTGACTTCAAACTCGAAAAGCTGGTTGTAGGGGAGGATGCCTTCGATCTTGGCACCGACATCGACCACGATCCCTTCTTGGGAGAGCATGATGATCGTGCCTGTGGTAATCAGTCCACGGTGGACCGGCTTACGCCCGAGCTGTTCATCGCTCGCGGCAAGCACATCCTCCATGGTAAGGCCTTCACCCTCTGCTTGTGCACCGGCTGCGCTTTCCTCGGTCGCGGCTGGTGCTGCTTCGACAGTCTCACCGATGTCAGGCGCTCCGGCTTCGGGTGCGTCAGCTGACACAGCCGTTCCGAGTGCGTCGGTGCCCGCGGCTGCATCGACTTCTGTCGCTTCAGCAGCGAGGCTTTCGGGGGGTGTTACGTCACTGGGATCAGAAGGGAGATCGCTCGACAAGGAACTCGTTTCCTCGGATTCGGAGTCTGTAACCGGCGTTTCCGCAGGCTCCCCTGCTGCGCTCCCAGAAGGGGTGGGAGTGGACGGGGTGGCTTCCGAAAGAGTCGATTCGTTTTCTTGAACTGTGGCGCTTACACCCTTGTCAGCGGCCGCAGTTGGTTCCTGACTAGAGGTTTCCTCTGAGGCCTGGTCGGTGGCCGGGATAGGGTGGTCCTCGGCCGGGTTTATTTTTTCATCCATTGTGGGGGAGTTCCTCCTTGCGTATCATTAAACGTAGCAACTTCCAATTAAACCACAGTAAGGGCCATAAAAGCAAGCGAACCGCAACAATAAGGCCTTTCTGGACGCAATTTATGTGCTGATACGGAGACTGCGGCCGGTGAATGTAGAATCTACCCGTAGGTAATGCGGTGACCGTAGGGCGGATCCCTTCATCTGGTGGCGGGCCAGGAAAGGGTTTTGGGGCCGGTACGCAAGAGACCGTAGCGGACATCGAGGTCTCGAAAGCCACGCTGTCTTATGCTGTCTCTGCGGTCTTGTGACGCCGAAGCGAGTGATGGAAAGGCGAATCATGAATAGCAAGCGATTTACGACGATGCCCGGTAGCTTACTCGATGTCTCGATTACGCCTTTTGGATCGTGTCGGTATCATACCCGTCGGCATCAGGAGGGTTCCCGCTCCGAATGGCTGTACTGTTCGCAAAAAGGGTGGAATGGCCTTCTGAGACCGTCCCTGCGAGCACGCTCGACCGGAGCGCTTTTCGTTCTCCTCGCCATCGTCTTTCTCTGTGCTCCCACGCACGCCCAACAGGAACCACGGGGTATGCCACTCTTGTTGGTCGATGAAACTCGGACGGTCGAAGGTTCTCTGCTGGTCAACATGATCGGTGCCGCGCTCAATCGGAGTGGGCTATTTTCGGTAGCAGCTGAGTTCGCTACCGTTGAGAGCCCTTTTGAAGATCCTCTGGGAGCGAATACCGGTGGGGACCGTTTCGATCTCATACTCATCGTTCCCCCTGAGCCGTCGCTTGCAAAAGAGGGGCGGTTTTGGATCGTAACCTGCAGTCCAGGGTTTGCCGCCGGACCACACGTTCAAGAGGGTGAGCGTGCGATCAAACAGCTTGTAGAGCGAGCAGGGCAGCAGGTCGATCGTAATCTCGAAGCCGTGAACGTGAGAGATGGGGGCGTCGCCGCATTTTTCGCCCCGCTCTTTCAACGACAGGGCTGGTTGAACTGCGGCTGACAGCGCGGACCCGTTTGTGTTGCCTTTTGGGGGCCTTAACCGTTTAGGAGTTTTCTGATGCACGCTTTTGTTCGTAGCTTCACGGCTTGGGTGATCGATCACGCATGGATCACCATCATCGGAGCGGTCTCGGTCACGGCCGCGTTTTTTGTGGTCGTCCTGACGATCGGACTCGGCTTCGAGTCGGACTTCAAAAAATTCCTACCCGATGATGACCCGTCGGTTCAGCTCCTTCGCCGTGCAGAGGAGACCTACGGTTCGCAAGATCTCTTTCTGATCGCTTTGGTGGCTGAAGATACCATCTTCAAACCGAGTACCTTGAAGAAATTCAAAGAGATGGAGGCGCGCTTCGCCGAGTTGACCGGCGTAGACGAAGTGCGTGGTCCGGCCACAGCCAGCGTCATTTACGGTACCCAAGACTCGTTGGTTGTAGAAGAGGCTATGGAAGTCGTGCCCTCTAGCCCCGAAGAGGTGGAGATCTACCGCCAGCGCGTCTTGGGAGACCGCAACATCCGAGGAACGCTCATCAGCGAAGATGAACGCGCTGGGGCGATGATCCTTACCCTAGACCCCTTTGAGGTCGATATACCGAGCTTGGTGCCGGAAGTTGAAGCCATCGTGGCTGAGTATGAAGGCCCTGAAGAGATCTTCCCGGCGGGGGAGCCTGTGTTGCGCGTCAGCGTCTCGGCGAGTATGCTTCGCGATCTACGGTTGCTCATTCCGTTCGTGGTGCTGGTCATGTTTGTGGTGATCTACCTGAGCTTCCGTAGTTTGCGGGCCATATTCTTGCCGCTCTTCACCGTTCTGGCCAGCACGGTATGGGCGGTCGGCACCATGGCGCTGTCCGGATCCCCGATCACCCCCTTTTCGGTGCTCATGCCGGTGATGTTGATCGTGATCGGTGCGGCAAACGGCATCCATATCCTGAACAGATATTACGAAGAGGTAGGACGTCAAGCCGGAACCGGATCAGCCACCCCGCGGTCGGTTCTACTCGACACCATGGAGGAGATGGCCACGCCGGTTGTCCTCACCAGCCTTACCACAGCAGTCGGTTTTCTCGGCCTCATCACGTCGTTTTTGTGGCCGCAACGAGCCTTTGGGGTGTTTACGGCTGTCGGAATCCTCTACGCCATGATCCTGTCTCTTACGCTCATCCCGGCTGTGCTCTCGCGCTTCCCGCTACCACAGGTGCGTGGCTCGTATGAGCGGGGCTGGTTGGCGGATCTTCTCGCCGCACTCGCCCGTGCCGTACGTCGTGGCCCGGTGGTGACGATCGGCATCGGTGTGGTGATTCTTGTGATCTTCGCCCTGGCGATCCCGCGCATCAAGGTCGAGACCCGAACCGAAGAGTTCTTGGGGGAATCCCATCCGGTGGTTCAAGCGTTGAACGTCATGGAGGAGCGCTTCGGTGGAAGCCGCCAGCTCTCGATCGAAATCGATACCGGGCGTCGTGATGGTCTCAAGGATCCTGAGGTATTGCGGAAGCTGGTCGAGCTCGAGTCCTACCTGCTAGAGAAGCCGGAGGTCGGCGATGTCGCTTCGGTTGCAACCATCGTAAGGCAGCTCAACGAAACCTTGCACGCCTCAGATCCTGCGTTTTACGCCGTCCCTGAAGATCCTCGCTTGGCGGCCCAACTCTTTATCCTCTACGGAGGAGATCCCAGCCAGCTGTTTTTGGGGGATTACTCCAAGGGCGAAATGCTGGCACGTATGGAGAACGCCTCCAGCCAACGGCTCGGCGATATCGTCGACGACATCCGTCTCCATCTCTCGCAGCTCTTTGGTGGTGAGGGGGGAGTCGAAGCGGAGGTGGTGGGTATGACCCAGGCGTTTGCCAGGCTTACAGAAACCATGGTACCCAGCCAGATCAAGAGCCTTCTCGCCAGCCTGGTCGCGGTCGGGCTCATCGTCTCGCTCCTGCTGAGATCGTTTGTAGCCGGCTTATTGAGCCTGATCCCTTTGATCCTGACGCTTGTGATCGAGTTCGGGGTGATGTCTTATGCCGGAGTCCCCCTCGACATCGCGACCTTGATGCTCGGCTCCATCGCCATCGGTGTCGGCATCGACTATGTGATCCACTTTCTCAGCCGCTATCGCCAAGAGATTCGCGGCGGTCAGGAACCGGCAGAAGCCTTCGAGCGTACCCTGCGGACGGCTGGGAAGGGGATTACCTTCAACGCTGTCGCCTTGATGCTCGGGTTTATCGTGCTCTTGGCGAGTTCTTTCCAAGGCCTTTTCAACTTCGGGTTGCTCCTCGGGCTCACCATGTTGATTGCGAGTCTGAGCTCCTTCACGGTGGTCCCAGCCATCTTGCTCATAACGAAACCTGCCTTTTTGAAGCGAAAAGAGCCTCTAGCCGGCGTGCAATCTTGATCAATCCATCGAATCGGTCCATCGCCGATTACGCTGAGATATCGGTTGGGCCAGAAGTATTAAGGATCGGTAGAAAGGGGTAAGGGATGAGGAAGAGAGGTTTCCAAACGCGGTCGCTTCTTGGAACGATGGTGATCGCGTGTCTTTTCGGAAGTGCTGCGCTCGCCCAAGCGTTGAGCGGCGATGAGATTTTGCTCGAGGTCGCCGAGCGTGGTGTATTCAGCAGTGAGGGTAGCGTCGTCTCACGGATCGGGTTCGACCTCGTGTTCAAAGATGGCTCGACAGCCGGCAGGGAGTTTGCCTTTTTCGGGCGTAGTGAGCCAGGAGATGACGAATTGCTCCTGATCTACTTCCTTCAACCCCCACTCGAGTGTGGGACCATCTTTTTGAGCCGCGATTCAGCCGATCCGGGAGCCGGTACCAGTCTCTGGTTGTTCCTCTCGGGCCTGGGCCAGGTCAAAGAGCTTGTCTCAGAAGCGGATCGTAATGCCAGCTTTGCCGGCAGCAACTTCGAAAACGATCAGCTCGGTGGGGGGTTCGATCTTCATGAGGACTACGTGGGTACGTTGACGAGTGAGGAGGCGCTCGAGGTCGACTGGATGGGGGCTTCACAAGGCCGTACGGCCTTCAGGGTTACGCTCGAGGAGCGACCCGAGGCCGATGTCGACTTTCCGACCGGTGTCGTGTGGGTCGATCGGGAGACGTTTGTGGTGCTCAAAGCCGAGTTCGACAACGCTTCAGGTGTAACCGAGCAGGTCTTCACCCCCGCCGATTTCGTCGCCTTCGAGGACGATATCGTGCCCAATGTTGTCGTGGTTGCCAACGTGCTCGAGGGGAGCGAGACCACTGTTCGAACCCTGGAGCGCTTCCGCCCAGAAAACGGCTTTTCAGAAGATGTCTTCGCCCCTGAGAACCTGAAGACCTTCGATCCTGGAGCCTTCGGTATCGCCTCAGACTGCGTCTTCTAACCCCTGAGCTCTCTCCGGGCACGGAGACTTGGACCAATTTGAGGTGGAGGCGTAAGTATCGCGTCAAAAGACTCCAACCATCCTCTGCACCCTGCCGAGATCGGCCGGTCGTGGGGCCCCGGGCGCCGGCTTGCTGCAGCTGCGGGGAGGGAATTGGCGCGTCGCCCGGGCTCGGCGGGTACCGTCTACCTCTTGATGGACTGCTCGGCCAGCATGGCCGACGCCGATAAGCTTCCACAAGCCAAGCGCGGCACCCTCAAGTTCTTCCTCGAGGCCTGGCAACGAGACTACGCGGTGGGTGTCATTACGTTTGCCAGCCGCGCGGCGTGCCTTTTGAGTGCCGGTAAGAGCATCTATGCACTGGTCCGGCGTTTGGAGCGGCTCGAGCCGAACGGTCGCACCGCCATGGCCAGCGCGATCACCATGGCGGTAAGGCGGCTCAGGCGGCGGCCGGGACACCGGCGTATCATGCTGATCACCGACGGCATGCCGGATAGCCGTGAGGCCACGCTTTTTGCCGTGCGCCGAGCTCGCAGCCTGGGGATCGAGGTGATCGCCGTCGGCACCGATGGGGCGGATTGGGACTTTCTCGCTGCGCTTACCCCCCGCCCTGAGCTGGCTGTCAAGGTATCGAACGACGACTTGGAGCGTGCGATCGGTGCCGCTGCCGA
The DNA here is from genome assembly GCA_020354625.1 of Trueperaceae bacterium. Taxonomy (GTDB): domain Bacteria; phylum Deinococcota; class Deinococci; order Deinococcales; family Trueperaceae. The sequence goes on along the minus strand of CP070651.1, from coordinate 2,661,140 downwards.
GATGCTCGCTCCCAAGGAGTAAAGCAGGTATCACCTGGTCATAGAAAAAGTCAGTGGGAGAAATACCGTCCTGTAGCCCGTTTCTTGGATGATACCTGCTTACATAATTCTGGCAACCGCTTAGTCAACTCCCCATATTCGCTTCGTTCTCTTTTCGGAGCAGCTTCGCTTTGCGCTCCACACCCCAACGATACCCGCCCAAGTCGCCATCGCTTCTCACGACTCGGTGGCACGGGATGACGACCGCGACCTTGTTGGTGGCGCAGGCCCGCGCCACTGCTCTCGTCGCTGTCGGTCTCCCGACGCTCTCTGCGATGTCGCGGTAGCTACGGGTCTCGCCGTAGGGGATGTCTTGCAGCGCTTCCCATACCTGATGCTGGAACGCGGTCGCGTGAAGATCGAGCGGGAGATCGAGCTCGCTGTGCCGTCCTTCGAGATGCTCGAGCACGGACGTCACCCAAGAGGCGAGCCCCGCCTCATCGCGGCCGATAGTAGCTCGGTTGAACTCGTCCTGTAGCGATGTTTCGAGCTCGGCTACCGAATCTCCGAGTTGCACAGAGCAGATTCCCCGGTCGGTAGCCGCCACGAGCACGTATCCCAGCGAGCAGGGACGAGTTGTGTACCAAATGTGAGTTGCTACCCCACCTTGCCGGTACGTCCCAGGGGTCATACCGATGATCTTATCCGCCTTGCTATAGAGACGGCTTGCGGAGCCGAAGCCCGCATCGTATAGTGCACCGCTGATGTCGTCCCCCTCTTGTAGCGCGCCCTTGACTGCCCGCAAGCGGCAGGCGTCGGTGTAGGCTTTCGGACTGATTCCGAGGTGTTTTTTAAAGGTTCGTTGTAGATGATAGGGGCTCATATTAAAGTGCTCGCCCAGCTCTTTCAGCGTCAACGTCGACGGCAGGTGATCCTCGATGTGACGGCAAACGGCCTTTACGAGTTCTGCTCGGGTGTCGTCTGCAGAATCACTCTCGGGCCGGCAGCGGTTACAGGCTCGATAACCAGCTTTCTGAGCGTCATGTGCATGAGGGAAGAAGAGAACGTTGGCTCGGCCCGGTTTGCGCGATGGACACGAGGGCCGGCAGTAGATACCAGTTGAACTCACGGCGTAAACGAACACACCGTCCATGGCGCTGTCTCTTGCCAGCACCGCTTGCCAGTAGTGGTCGCCAGCATCAGGTGGGGTGTCTTGGGCCATCACGTTGAGCATACCTACCTCCAGATTCCCACACTGTAGCGGGCGGTGGCCGGCGTTTCTATCCGATTGTTGCGGTCGAAGTACCTTGGACCCGACTTCGACCCGGTGCCGCACCGACTTCTGCGCCTACCCCGGTGCTGCGGGCCCAAGCGTCACCCGGCGAAAAAGTCTTCCTCAGATGGAGTCCAGGCATCGGGATCGGCGGGCACCTGCTGACCGCCACGAATATCCCTGACTTGGTGTCCGTCTTCCCCCTTTGGATCGAAGAACCAGACATACGGGATGCCGCGCCTCTCGGCCGCCCGGATCTGCTTGCCATACTTCTGGGGGCTGTGGTGAACATCGGCCGGGATGCCTCGCCTCCGCAGCCTCCGGGCGACATCCATGGCGGCCAAGCGCGACTCCTCATCGGGGAGGGCCACCAGCACCACCACCGGCGTCGAGCGGTCTGCTGAGAGGAGGCCCCGCCCGAACAGATATCCGAGGATACGCGTGACGCCGAGCGATATACCGACACCGGGCAGTTTGACCTTGGCGTCGCTCGCCAGGTTGTCGTAACGTCCACCTCCGCACACCGATCCCACCTGCTCATGACCCTCGAGATAGCACTCATAGACGGTGCCGGTGTAGTAATCGAGCCCCCGGGCGATGCTGAGGTCGGCACCAACTCGCCCTGGTGGGAGATCCTCACAGGCCTCCATCACGAAGGCCAGCTCGCTGAGCCCTTCGCTGAGCAGCTCGTGTTCGATCCCGAGAGCTCTTACCTCTTCGGTGAAGGAGGAGTCTTCGCCCCTGATCTGCCCGAGGGCGACACAGTTTTGCGCCTGGTCCGGCTCGAGTCCGAGCTGGTCGGTGAGTTGCTGCAGCACCCCCTCGACACCGATCTTGCCGAGCTTGTCCATGATGCGGAGCGTCCCCGTGATATCCTCTATCCCCAACCCCCGGTAGAACCCCTCGAGGAGCTTTCGGTTGTTGACGCCGATGGTAAGGGGTGGGATCGGCAACTTGTCGACGATCTCATGGATCAGCCTGGGGAACTCGGCGTCGTAAGCGAGCGGCAGCTCGCCATCACCGATCACGTCGATGTCGGCCTGGTAGAACTCGCGGTAGCGACCCTCTTGGGGGCGCTCGCCGCGCCAGACTTTTTGGATCTGGTAGCGCTTGAAGGGGAAGTGAAGCTGCCCGCGGTGCTGCTGCACGTAGCGGGCGAAGGGGATGGTGATGTCGAAGTGCAGCCCGAACTCGGCTTCGGCATGATCCTCAGCATGCAGTCGCTGCAAGACGTAGATCTCCTTGTCGTCGCCCTTGCTGAGAAGGACATCGAGCGGCTCGATCGCTCGCGTCTCGATCGGCGCGAAGCCGTAGAGCTCGAATTGCCTCCGGACGGTATCGAGGACCTGCTGCTCGATCAACCGCTGCTCGGGCAACCATTCGGGGAAGCCGCTGATGGGCGTGATCTTGGCCATGGGTTTCTCAATTCTCTAAAGTGGTTTCGCGGGTTGCTGTGGGACGAGATGAACCTCGAGTTTACAGTTTACAGCCTCGGCATACTTACGCAACGTTTCGAGTGATGGCGAATGTTTACCTGAAGTCAAGGAAGACTCCAAACGTGTAACAGAGGGTGCTTTGGTACCCATGCGCTCAGCTACCTCGGCCTGGCTCAAGCCGGCCATTTTGCGTGCTCTGAGCATATCTCTAAGCAGTGAAAACTCTGGCTCGAGCGCATCAAACTCAGCCTTGACCGAAACATCCTCCAGGGCGCGTTTTTTTAGTTCTGCGTGTGTCACTTCTTGACCTCCTTCAAACGTTTTTTGACAAGAGCCAATACTTGCTTTGGTGTTTTTTGTGACTTTTTGGTAAATACATGAAGCATCACAATGCGTTTTTCAATGATCACACAGTAAAACACTCGGGCAATACCTTCTCGACCCATGAGCCTCAGTTCAAAGAGCCCGTTACCTAGTGCCTTCGTATGTGGCATACCTAGGTCCGAACCAAACTCGAGCATCAGATCCGTCAGTCGCAAGTACCGAGCGAGCAAGCCTTTTGGCAGCTTGAGAAGAGCGGTTTCAACACGGTCGTTGAAATACTCAATACTCCAAGACACCTCTGGATAATAACATATTTGTTACTAAGAGTGTTTGTTAACTGAGTGTAGTGTCAGCCCGAGCCCACGCCGGGATACCCCTGCAGCCTGACACCAGAGGCGGTATCGAACACGTGGAAGCGCTCGAAGCGCAACCAGAGGCGCCCAACCGCCATGGCGTCAGCAGAGGACAAGACGCTGGCGTGGAAGCGCCTCTCCCCACAGCGTCCGCTCACGAGGATCTCTGGACGGGTGGGGAGGTCCACCACGTCTTCGACGGTCAGTTCGATCCCGTACCCCTCGTGAAACCTGTCGAGGCGAACGTCCTCGGGTCTCACGCCAAGCGTACAGCCCGCAAAGGTGGACGCCACCCGCCCCCCCTCGACCCAGTTGATCGCCGGGGTAAGTGGATCCGGGTTCAGAAAACCCGCCACAAAAGCGTTCATGGGTTCGCGGTAGAGCTCGAGAAAGGGTCCCACCTGGACCAACTTGCCCTGCCCCATCACCGCGATCTGATCGCCGAGCAGCATGGCCTCTTGCTGATCGTGTGTCACGAACACCGTGGTGATTTCGAACTCGCTCAGGAGCCTTTTGAGGTTGAGTCGGTACTTCTCCCGCAAGTTCTGGTCTAAGCTCGAGAACGGTTCATCGAGCAAGAACGCCGCCGGATCGCGGGTGATGCAGCGCGCGAGCGCCACCCGCTGTTTCTCGCCTTGGGATAGCCCCGAGGGCTTGCGGTCGAGTAGATAGGCGATGTCCACCCCCATCAGCTTGCTGGTTCGCTCGTATTTCTGGTGGGCCAGTTCGTCGAGCTCCGGCGTCTTGCGGTGAAAGAGGAAGTAGCTGAGGATGTTTTTTTCCGATGTCAGGTGCGGGTAGAGCGCGTAATTTTGGAACACCATCCCGATCCGGCGTTCTCCGGGACGCACCGCCGTTACGTCGCGCTCTCCGAAGAGGACCTGTCCGCGTTCGGGCTCGAGCAGCCCGGCAATAATCCTCAGCACCGTGGTCTTGCCGCAACCGCTCGGTCCCAGGATCACTGTGGTCTTCCCGTCAGGGATTTTCAAGCTGAAGCGCTCGAGCGCAAAGGGGGCGCCCCGGCCGGGGACGTCTTTACCACCAGTTTCCTCATCGCCAGGCAGCCCCCGACTCGGCTCCCCCGGCGCAGGCATGCGACCGCCGAGTCCGAACAGCGAGCGCCCGCCTGGGGGAAAGGATTTCGAAATGCCGACCAGCTGAATCGCCGCCACCCTGGCCTCCTCGACCATCTTTGCCGTACGAGTAGTATCGCCTTTTGGCGAGTACCGAGCGTTTTCGCGCCTTACAGACCGTGCGCCTGCCGCAGCGCATGCAGCAGCGGTCCGATCTTGCGCGCCTGCGGCATCCCGGGTCCGAGCGGGTCGGTTACCTCTCCCTTGCCACAAAGGAGCGCGGCGAGATTGGCCACCCCGTGCCCCAAGACCTCGAGGTCGTAACCGCCTTCCATGGCGAAGACGATCCGCCCCCCGCAAAGCTCCCCGGCTTGAGCGATCAGCTTTCTGGCGAGCTCGGCCATGCCTGTCAGGCTCAGATTCAAGCTCGCCAGCGGGTCGCGCCAGTGCGCGTCGAAGCCGGCCGAGACCAGCACGAGTTCGGGCGCGAAGCGCCGCGCCAGCGGCCAGAGGATCTCGTCAACAAGCTCGAGACAGGTCTCGTCGCCGCAGCCGGCCTCGAGCGGCAGGTTCACCGTGAACCCGCGGCCCATACCCGCTCCCGTTTCGCTCAGGTCCCCCGAAAGCGGGTAGATGCCCTGCTGATGGAGGGAGACGAAGAGCACGCTGTCGTCTCGGTAGAAGATATCTTGGGTCCCGTTGCCGTGGTGCACGTCGAAGTCGACGATCATGACGCGCTTTAGCCCGTATTCGAGCTGGGCCAGCCGGGCCGCGATCGCCACGTTGTTGAGCAGGCAAAACCCCATGGCGCCGTCGCGGGTGGCGTGATGCCCCGGAGGGCGCACCGCTGCCAGCGCGTTGTTCGCGCGGCCGGAGATGACTTCGGCCACCGCGCCGGCCACCGCCCCCGCCGCCAGCTTGGCGACCTCGAGCGAACCCGGGGTGAAGTAAGTATCGGCGTCGATCAGCACCGTCTCGCCGAGCGCCTCGGCCTCTTTGAGCAAGTCGAGGTGTTCCCGGCTGTGGACCTCGAGGATGAGTTCCGTGCTCGCCGGTTCGGGTTCGCACGCCCTGAGCTCGGTGAGCAGATTGTGCTCTGCCAAAGCTTGCCACACCCGCCGGATCCGCCCGGCGTGCTCCACGTGGCCTTCGAGGTCGTGCTCTACGAAGCTCGGGTGGGTGAAGTAGGCGGTGATGTTCTCTGTGCTCGTCAATGCGCCTCGCCCTTATGCGGTACGAGAGTCAGATCCATGGTGTAGTTGTACCGCACTTTGAGATTGATTTGTTTGCAAGGACACTTTGTGGGTCGCCTAACCCTTCACCGAACCCGCCAATAGGCCCCGGATGAAGTAGCGCCCCAACAAGATATAGACCAATAGCGTCGGCAGCGCCGCCAAGATCGCGCCGGCCATCGGCAGGTTCCACTTCACCGCTTCCCCGCCCGCGAGCTGCGCCAGCGCCACGGTGATCGGTTGCGACTCGACCTTGGTCAGTGTCACCGCGAACAGAAACTCGTTCCAGATCTGGGTGAACTGCCAGATGATCACCACTACAAAACCCGGCAGCGACAGCGGGAAGATCAGGTGGCGGTAGATGCCGAAAAAGCTGGCGCCGTCGATCTTCGAGGCCTCGACCATCTCGTCGGGGATTTCGGCGTAGTAGTTGCGGAAGATCAGGGTGGTGATCGGCAGGCCGTAGACCACGTGAACCAGGATCAATCCCGGGATGCCGCCGTAGAGATTCAGGTCGCGCAAGAACTGAAACAGTGGGATCAGGATGCTCTGGTAGGGGATGAACATGCCAAAAAGCATCAGTGGAAAGAGGATGTTGGCCCCGCGGAAGCGCCACTTGGACAGCACGTAGCCGTTCATCGAGCCCATCATGGCCGAGAGCACGGTGGCGAACACGGTCAAGGTCGCGCTGTTGAGGAGCTTGGGGGCGAGGAGCTGCCACGCCTCACGAAAGCTCTGCCAGTACCAGCGTTCCGGCACCTGCCAGGTGGTGGCCAGATTGATGGTGGCTGGATCCTTGAAGCTGGTGATCACCACCAGGTAGACCGGCACCAAGAAGAGGAGCGCCGCCGCCGTCAAGAAGAGGTAGGGAAGCCAGGCCAGCCGGCCCCGGCGCCGCGTCACCGCCGCACCTCCGACTTCAAGCTACTCCACAGGTAGGGGACGATCACCGCTGCTACCATCAACAGGAGAACCACTGCGATCGCCGCGCCCTTGGCGAACTGGTTGCCCCGGAAGGTCGTCAGGTACATCAGGAGTGCCGGAACGTCGGTGGTGGCGTTATCCGCCCCCGCCATCGCGAAGATCAGGTCGAAGATCTTCAAGCTGATGTGCCCCAGGATGATCATGGCCGACAGGGTGATCGGTTGCAACAGCGGCAGCACCACGTAGCGGTAGACCTGTAGCCCAGAAGCCCCGTCCACTTGTGCGGCTTCCCGGAGTTCCACCGGGATGCCGCGCAGGCCGGCCAGGTAGAGCGCCATGGTGTAACCCGACATCTGCCAGACCGCTGCGGCGATGATGCCGATAAAGGCCAAGTTGAAGCCGTGCGTTTCGGGATAGGGGAGCAGCTCGATACCCGGGGTGCCTCCCACCGTCCAACCCAGAATGAAAAGCAGCGAGACCAGCGCCGCTACCACCCGCCCCCGTCGTCGCTGCCGCCAGGCACTCAGCAAGAGCCAGGCCAGCACCACCGCCACCAGCGCCCCGGTATAGACCGGCAGGTCCTGCCAGTTGAACTGCCACACCTGGTTGCGGCTGGTCAGCCAGCGAAACTCGAGCGGCTCGGCCCCGACCAGAGTCGGCAACACGTTGACGCCGCCCCTCGGTTGCAGCAGCCAGCGCCACACGGTGCCGGTCACGATAAACGAGAGGGACATGGGGAAGAGGAAGATCGTGCGGAAGACGCCCTCGCCGCGGATGTCCTGATCGAGCAGGATCGCCAGGGTGAGCCCGATCAGCAAGCAGCCCAAAAGAAAAAAGAGCGTGAAGAAGAAGGTGTTCACCAGATCCTGGCGAAACCGGACGTCGATAAAACCCGTGAAGAGCTCTCGGTAGTTGCTGAAGCCGACGAAGCGAAGCACCGGATTCCTGGCCAGCGCCTGGGCCGGATCGCTCCCCCAATTCGTCAGCGAGGTGTAGAAGGTCCGGGCGATGAACCCGTAGACGAAGATGCCGACGAGGATGAGCGACGGTGTCAGCATGAGCACGGCTGTCAGGCGGTCGCGGGAGCCTTTCATGGGACTTCCCGTCGCACGGGTGGGCCTAGCCGCAGTGAGAGACTCACAAAATAACCCCGATGATCAAAACCCCACTTCGGTGAGATAGATATCGATGTTGTTGAGGGGTCAGATGGGGGTAGCCTCTCAGCTACCCCCGGGTGAGAAGAGTTCAGCTGCCGAGACCGACCTGGTTGGCGATCGCTTCAGCGGCGTTGGCGGCCGCTTGGGCGCTGCCGCTCGAGAGGTAGATTTCCAGCACGGTAGCGAACTGGCTCATAAACGCTTCCTTGGCGGCGGCGCCGTGTACCAGGCTGCCGACCACTGCGTCAGACTTCCAATCCGCGGCTGCGGACTGCAGGTAGGCGTTGTAGAGGCCGAGGTCGCTGTCGAGGTGGGCTGCGATCGAACCCTTGAGCGGGTTGAAGATATCCTGGCCCTCTTGCGAACCCATCAGCCGCAACCAGTTGAGTACGTTTTCGCGGTTGGTGACGTCCTGGGGCAACCCAAAGGAGTCTGACAGCATCATGAAGACGCCGCCGGTCCCCGGAGCCGGCGCCCATCCGAAGCCGGTGCCGGGCTCGAGCTGCAAGGTGGTGTTCATGTAGCCTGCCGCCCAGTCCCCCATGACGTTGAAGGCCGCTTCACCGGAGACCACCATGTCGGTGGCCTGCTGCCAGCTCAGCCCTGCGGCGTCCTCGTTGGTGCAGGCGAGAATCTCTCCGAAGGTGTCCCACACGTTGATCATCTTCGGATCGTTCATGGCGAGTTGCTGGCTCCACAGCGCCGTGTAGTCTTGGGGACCCAAGACGCCGAGCGCAACCGATTCCCACAGATGCTGCTGGGTCCAGTTCTCACCGAGCGCCAGCGGGGTGACGCCCTGCGCCTGGATATCGGGGCAGAAGACCAGAAACTCCGACCAGCTTTCGGGTACCGGCACGCTGAGGTTTTCGAGCACCGCCGGGTTGTACCAGAGCACGTTGGAGCGGTGGATATTCACCGGTACGCTCCAGATGCCGTCTTCGGTGCTCAGCAGGTCGATCAGGCCGGGCGGGTACTTGTCGAACCAACCCTGCTCGTCATAGAGGAAGGTCAGGTCTTCCATCCGGTCAGCCACCACCCAGGTGCCGATCAGCTCCTGGCCGGCGTGAACTTGGAACGAATCGGGCGGATCGCCACCCAGCATGCGCGTCTTCAGCACCGCCTTGGCGTTGACCCCCGCCCCGCCGGTGACGGTGGCGTTGATGACCTCGACGTCGGGGTAGAGCGCGTTATACTCATCGATCAGTGCTTCCAAGGCCGGGCCTTCATCGCCCGCCCACCACGAAAAGATTTCCAGCTGGCCGTCGGCGTAGGCGAGGCCTACTACGAGCGTTACCAGGAGTACGATGAACTTCCTCATGGCTTCCTCCTTTTTTCGTGAATGACGTTCGTTCACGATTGCTTGTGCGCCTAAACCGAGAAGATTCTGGCTGTTGTGAAGAGTAACGACACCGGCCCCTACGACTTCAGTAGTTGGATATCCGTGCGGGTCCTACTGAGAGGAACGCTAATCATCACCCAAAACGCATGACTGCCGTTTTCACGCTACGTTGTAGAAAGGGCGCTGCCATCAGCGGTTTTCCGACGCGACCTGTAGGAGAATTGCCGACAGTAACGGGTGGCACCGCGGCGGGTGCCAGCAGAAAACTATTCCCCTTCGTTGGGCGGCGAGGCCGGCACCTCGAGCACGATGTCTGCCTGTCCTCCCTTGCCGCTCAAAAAGACCTGCAGCTCGTACACTTCGGCCTTCTCGCTCACGGCCGGAAAAGCCATGTACATGGCCCTTTTACGCTCGAGGTAGAACACTTCCCCTTGGGGCTCCGCCCGGGCCGCGTCGAAGCGCTCGCTTCCGAGCGCCCTGATGTGAACCGTCACCGTGGTGTCTTCTGGGGCGGGTGCGCCATCGACCTCCACGAACAGGATCACCGAACCGGCCCCGGTATGGATGTCGTCGAGCAGCGTGAGGACGTACCCTTCGACCGGTTCGTCCTCGAGCCGCGTGACGAAACCCGCGGCGCAGCCTTGATTGATCGAACAGAGAACGATTGCGCTCGCTATCAAGCGAATAGCCTGCTTCCAGGTCATGACGACTCTCAGTATGCCAAATGCAGACGAGTTTCACCAGCGTGTATCACGCTTCAATTCCCCACCGTCTATCATCGGTGATCTAGTACTAGGAGGGCTGATGCCAGCATGATACCGAAGCTAGTGTAAGCTTTGTTAGGTGAAGCTCATGCTTGGAATCCGAACTGTCGATACCGTTGCGAACCGACCCATAACGTTTTGGTTTCAGATCGCGTACCCGGTCGAAGGACATGCGTATGCCTAGACGTTACCGCATCGCCGTGATCCCCGGGGACGGGATCGGGCTCGAGGTCGTCCCCGAGGGCCTCACCGTACTCAAAGCCCTCGCCGCCCAGTTCGGCTTCGAGCTCGAGCTCGAGCCCTACTCCTACTCTTGCGAGACCTACCGCAAGACGGGCGCCATGATGCCTGCTGATGCCCTCGACCGGCTCGAGGATCACGACGCCATCTTCCTCGGTGCGGTGGGGGCACCCGGCATCCCCGATCACGTCTCGCTCTGGGGCCTATTGATCCCTATCCGGCGCCGTTTCGAGCAGTATGTCAATCTGCGCCCGGTGCGGCTCTTGCGCGGCGTGAAGAGCCCGCTCGCCGGTCGCGAGCCCGGCGACATCGACTTTACAATCGTGCGGGAGAACACCGAAGGGGAGTATTCCGAGATCGGCGGGCGGTTGTATGCGGGCACGGCGCGCGAAGTGGTGGTGCAGGAGTCGCTCTTTACCCGCTCGGGGGTCGACCGGGTGATGCGCTACGCCTTCGAGCTGGCCAAGACCCGCCGGGGCCACCTCACCTCGGCCACCAAGTCGAACGGCATCATCCACACCATGCCGTTTTGGGACGAGCGCTTTACGGCGCTCTCAAACGAGTATCCTGACGTCGAGGTCGATCAGTACCACATCGATATCCTGAGCGCCCACTTCGTGCAACACCCTGACTGGTTCGACGTGGTGGTGGCCAGCAACCTCTTCGGGGACATCCTCTCAGACCTGGGCCCGGCGGTGGTGGGGGGGATGGGCCTGGCGCCGTCGGCGAACCTCAACCCGGAGGGCGACTACCCCTCGATGTTCGAACCCGTGCACGGCTCGGCCCCCGATATCGCCGGCAAGGGCGTCGCCAACCCGATCGCCACCTTCTGGAGCCTGAGCATGATGCTCGAGCACCTGGGGCAGCATGCCGCGGCGGTGCGGCTGATGGAGGCGGTCGAAGCGGTCACGGCCGAAGGGCGCGCGCTGACCCCCGACCTCGGCGGGAGTGCCGGCACCGCACAGGTAACCGCGGCGGTTTTGGAGAAACTAGGCTAGGGTTCACGGTTTCTTCACAGGTCCACGCTCCCTCGGGCGAGCTCGCTACAATGAAGATGAGCCTCGAGCCCGGAAGGAGTTCGGTGTGTTCCGCTTCTTGCTCATTCTGTGTGTGAGTCTTTCAGGCAGCGTGGTGGCGGTGGACCAGACTGACAGCGACGGAGACGGCTACCCCGACGCGGTCGAGATCACCAGCGCAGAAGACCGGGCTGCCTTCATGTCCTGGTTCGCTTCGATAGCCGAGGCGCAGTACTCCGCTCTCAGCCCCGACTGGGTCTACCAAGACTGTTCCGGGTTGCTGCGGTACGCTTTCGTCGAGGCCCTCAAGACCAAAGATGCCGCTTGGTTCGACAAGTTCAGCTACCTGCCCGAGTGGCGCCTCCCGCCTGTGCGCAAGTATGGCTACCCGGTACCGCTTTTGAGCCGGAGCGTCTTTCGCATCGCTCCTGGGCCCTACCGGAGTGGGGACGTGGAGGTGGGCCGTTTGGTGGGCCTGGCCTCGTCCGAGGAGCTGATGAACCACGCCTCGGTACCGCTCGGCCGTAGCCCCGAGGTGGCGCGGCGCGGCGACCTGCTCTTTTTCGTACACCCGCTCGCCTCGGGTTCGGGCTACCACAGCATGGTCTACCTCGGTGACGGCATGGTGGTCTATCACACCGGTCTCACTCCTGAACAGGGGGGGGAAGTCCGGTTGCTCAGCCTCGAAACCCTGGTCAAGCACCCGGACGCGAGCTGGCACCCGGTAGCCGAGAACCCGAACTTTCTCGGCTTTTACCGCTGGAAGATTCTCGATTAGATCTCGGTTGGGAGGTACGGGTCACCGGACAAATGTCTCTACTGCCTGTCAAGCCCCTTGGAGTGTAATGGATGTAGTGTCAATGTTGCCGAGTGTCGTCGGTCTTTTACCAAGTGAAGTCAGCCTTTCTATTGGAGACCGGCCGAGGAGGATCTTATGAACCGAAACAACATCTTCCGGTCGAGCCGCCGTCGGGGTCTTCGCGCCTCGTGGATTGTCGGTGCGCTGTCTCTTTTGCTGCTCGGCCTCGTTAGCGGTGCCCAGCAGGAGCGCCTCTGGCTCTATGGGGGCGGGACCTTTGCACCAGGGGAAGAGGTCTGGGTCAGCCACTACCTCCCCGCCGGCTGGAAGGCCAGGCTCGAGCTCTTCCGCGTCGAGAACCCCGAGAAGGTGCTCGAGCTCGGCGGCCCCGAAGACCTGACCGGCATCGGCGAGCTCGATCTGACCCGGGTGCGCCGCATCGAAATCGAGAACGATAGGGAGTGGCCCTACGGCGATACGCAGCTCGGATCCTTGCCGCTCGGGCTCTACTATCTGAGCCTTGCGAGCGAGTCCCAGGCAGACTCATCAGGAACGCTCATCCTTGTTACCGACCTCGGGCTGGTGGTCAAGGCCGACGAGGACACCCTTCTCACCTACACGGCGCAGCTCGAGTCGGGCCAACCGCGCAAGACCCGGGTCTTTTTGCTGCGCGGCGAGAGGCTCTACGCCGAGGGGCTCGCCACAGACGACGGGCTGACCGAGTTCGAGGTCGATCCGGGTGCCGCTTTCGAGCTGGTGGTCGCCGCCAAGTACGGTGACGCCTGGACCTTTAGCGACGCCTACTGGAACCGCTGGGCCGTAGAGCGCATCCGTCTCTACCTCCACACCGACCGGCCGGTCTACCGCCCGGGGCACACCGTCAACTTCAAGGGAACGGCGCGCACCGTATCCGGCTTACAACCCTTGAGCGGTGAGACGGTGCAGGTGGTGGTGCGGGCAGCCGACGGCAGCGAAATCTTGCAGGCCAGCTACCTCACCGACGCCTACGGCAGCTTTGCCGGGGAGCTGATCCTCGGGGATGAGCCGCCCTTGGGCCGGTACAGCGTGGAGAGCACACTACGAGGCGAGACCAGCTACGGCGGCTTTTTCGTAGAAGAGTTCCAAAAGCCTGAATACCGCGTCGAGGTGGTAGCTGATGAGGCGGTGGCGGTCCAAGGCGACGTGGCGCGTTTCACCGTCAGCGCCGAATATCTGTTCGGTGGGGCGGTGACCGGTGGCAACGTCAACTACGCCGTCCTCAAACAACCCCACTACCGTTGGCGTTACCGCTCGAGGTTCGGCTTTTACCAGGAAGAAGACTACACCAGCTATTACGGAGGGGAGATGATCGAGCGGGGCGAAGGGATCCTCGATGCTGATGGAAAGCTGGTGATCGAACTCGAGCTGCCCCGCGACGAGCTGGACTACCAACTCACCCTCCAGGCGGGCGTCAGCGACGAATCGAGGCGCGAAATCCAAGGCTCGGGGCGGTTGATCGCCTTCCGCTCCGAGGTGGTGTTGGGGGTCAGCACCGAACGCTATGCCAACCGGGTCGGTGAGGCCGTGAGCGTCACGGTGCGCGCCGAGGATATCTACGGCCGCCCGGTCAGCGTGCCCTTTTCCCTGAGCGCAGAAAGGTCGTTCTGGATTCGTGGGGAGGGGAGGAGGGCCGAGCCGGCCGGTAGCTGGCAAGGGCAGACCGACGCGGAGGGGGTGGCCACCCTCGACATCGTCTTGGACCAACAAGGCTCGTTTGAACTCAGCGCCCGAGCCCTCGATCCCGAGGGGCGCGAAGCTCGTGGCGACAGCTTCGTCTGGGTCACCGACGGCAGCCGTTGGGTTTGGGCTTACGAGGGCCTCAACGTGACCACCGACAAACCCGAGTACCAGCTGGGTGAGACGGCTCGCTTCGTGATCGAGTCGCCCGTTCCCGACGCCCACCTGCTGATCAACCTCGAGGGAGACGGTATTTCCCAAGCCGATGTGGTCGAGCTCGACGGCTCGGTCCTCACCTATGAGCTCGCCATCACCGAGGAGATGCAACCCAACGGCTATCTTTCCGTGGCGCTGATCGGGGGTGGGGAGACCTATCTTCAGACGGCGGGGTTCAGGTCTCCGCCGGTGGATGACTTTCTCAACCTCGAGATCACCTCTGATGCCGACACCTACCGGCCTCGGGACAAAGGCACCTTCGCTCTGCGGGTCTCGGACGCTTCCGGTGAGGGCGTCAAAGCTCAGCTCGCTCTCGGTCTGGTCGACGAAGCGATCTACCTGGTGAGGCCCGAGCAGGTGCCCGACATCCGGGGCTTTTTCTACGCCTTCAAAGAAAACCTGGTCGGCACCACCATCTCTGCCTGGTACCGTTTCGGGCAGCTTGAAGGGCTCGGTGGCGTGGAAGGCCGTGAAGCGATGGACGAAGCGGTCTTCGCACAGGGCAAAGCGGACTTCGCCCCGGCCGAAGTGCGGCAAGACTTCCGCGACACCATCCTCTGGTTGCCGCTCATCGAGACCGATGAGGAGGGGCTTGCCACCGTGGAGGTCACCTTCCCAGACAACCTCACCGAGTGGCGCCTCACCGCTAGGGCGATCACTTTGGATGACGATGTGGGGCAGAATACCTACGCGGTAACCACGACCTTACCCGTCATCGCCCGCTTGGCAGCCCCCCGGTTCTTCATCCGTGGTGACGAGGCCTCGCTGCGCGTGATCGGCCAAAACACCTTGCCTGAGGATCAGCCGGGCCGGCTCGAGCTCTCGAGCGACGGCCTCACCATCGGTAACCCTGAACCGCGAGCGGTCACCTTGCCGGCCGGTGGCCGCGCCAGCGCCGACTTTACCGTCCGGGCTCCCACCACCGGCAGCCAACAGGTGACCGCCACCGCCCTCACCCCGGCGGCCAGCGACGCCATGCGGCTCCCCATCCCGGTGTTGCCCCGCGGCGTGCGTGAGGAGACCGGCTGGGCCGGCGTAGGCGGCGGCAGCTGGAGCTTCGACCTTCCCACTACCCTAGATCCTCCTAGCAGCGGCGGCACCCTCTATCTGACGCCTTCGCTGGCCGCGGCGGTGTCGCCTGCACTCTCCTACCTGGCCGGCTACCCGTACGGCTGTACCGAGCAGACCATGAGCCGCTTCCTACCGAGTGTTTTGGCCGCAGAGGCCGGCGAGCTGGCCATGCTCCCGGACGAGGTTGCCGGTGAGCTCGACGACATGGTGCAGCGCGGCCTCAAGCGCCTCTATGACTTTCAACACGACGACGGAGGTTGGGGGTTCTGGCAGTACGACGAGTCTGACCTCTTCGTCAGCGCCTACGTGATCAACGGACTCCTCGAAGCGAAAAACGCCGGTTATGCGGTACGTGAAGGGGTGCTCGAGCGCGGCGCGAGCTACCTGGAAGCTGCCGTGGCCGAAGAGGCGCCTCGAGGCGGTTACCGCGTCGTGGGGGAAGACGCCAAGGCGTACGCCTACTACGCGTTGGCCCGGGCCGGGCGAAGCGTGGACGGCATCTACCGGCTGACCCGGCTGGCCCGTCAATCGCCCTACGGCCTCGCCCTCAGCAGCTTGGCCTTCGATGAGCTCGGCCGGCGTGTGGAGGCCAGGCTCTACCTCGACGCGCTCCTGGCCCGGGTAACCGAAACCGACCGCGCCGCCTTCTGGGAGCCGGAGGTACCCCGTTACTACTGGAACGACGACGCCGTCGAGGCGACGGCGTTCGGGCTCGAGGCGCTGGTACGTCTGGCGCCCGATCACCCCTTGATCCCCAAGATCGTGTCCTGGTTGCTCCTGCAGCGGCGTGGATCTCGCTGGGTGAGCACCAAGGATACCGCTGCGGTGGTCAAGGCGGCTTTGAAACTCGCCGAACAGACAGGAGAAGAGACCTTCGACTACGGCGTCCGCGTGCGGCTGAACGGACAGGTGCTCGAAGAGCGCCGGATCGAAGGGCAGGAGACTGGTAGCTTTGTGGTGCCACTGAACGATCTTTTGCCAAGGACCAACCAGCTAGAGGTGGCTGTCGAGGGAGAAGGTACGCTCTATGCCAGCGCTTCGGTTCACTACGTGGCAGAGGATACGGCGGTCGAGCTGCAGCGCGGGCTCACCGTCGAGCGGACCTTTGAGGCCCTCACTCCCGTGTTCGATCCAGACGAACAGCGTTATCTCTACCAGCGTTCGCCGCTCGGTGAGACCAGCACGGTTGGAGAATACGTGCTGGTTACGGTCGAGATCACTCCGGAAGACGACTACCGGTATGTGCTCGTAAATGAGCCGTTGCCGGCGGGGTACCGCGTGATCGAAAACGACCTCGCCTTCAGGATCGCCGGTCTCACACCACGCTTCGGCTACGACTACTACGGCTGGAACTACTGGTACGACGGACGCGACGTGCGCGACGAACGGGTCGATTACTACTTCAGCTCCCTCACCCAGCCGGTGACCTTTACCTACCTGTTGCGCGCAGAGACGCCTGGGACCTTCACCAGCTTGCCGACCCAAGCCTGGCTCATGTACCAACCCGAGGTGCGGGGCCTGGGGGCCGAGAGGCTTCTGATGGTGGTGGAGGAGGGCGCCTTTGCCGGGAGGTAACGGGGTCGTGAGCAGCTCTTTTGCCCGGGCGGGGAGGGTTCTGCTCCTCGCCGGGCTGCTCGTCTCCTTGGGTACGCCGAGCCGGGTGCATGCAGAGGTCCCGCTCGTCTGGTCGCGCGCGCAAGACGGCACCTTCAGCGTCCTCACCGCCTCTCCAGGCGATGCGAGCCACCTCTACCAGATCTTCGAAATCCTGCAACGTGCGCGCCGAGAGCTCAGCGACCGTTGGCAGCTCGAGCTCCCCATGGGGATCGCGGTTTTGATCCATCCAGATCTCGCCTCCTACACGGCCAGCACGGCAGCACCGTGGTACGTAGCCGGGGTGGCCGACAGAGCGGAAGAGCAGATCGATATCCAGCGAATACGGATTTTGATCGAGCGCAACACCCTCGAAAAGACCTTGCGACACGAGCTCTTCCATCTGGCCCAACCCGATGATTGGCCCCGCTGGCGCGCAGAAGGCTCGGCCATGCGCTTCGCCGGGGAGATCCCGAGCGCGGCTCCCTACCTGCAGCTTACAGAAGCCGAGCTCGAGGCGATGCTGGCGGCGCCTTCGTCCCGGGACCAGCTCGCCCGGGCCAACGCCACGGCCTACTGGTGGGTTGTTCGAGAAAGGGTACCTTAGTTATGGTCTTGGGAACTGTTGTCTGGTAATGAGTAAACGGTAATGAGTAATGCGTGGCTGACGTACTCGGCAGCGGCTGGACCCCTACCCTTCGAACTACCCATCACTCATCACTCATTACCCATCCCCCTCATTTCTTAGAGATGCCCCAAGCGTAGACGGGCTCAGATGCAAACGTCTGCATCACCAGAGCAGCTCCCCACGCATCACCGTCACCGCCTGCCCTTCGAGTAGCACCCGGTCGCCCGAGAGCTTGACCCCCACCTCACCGCCGCGGGCGGAGGCTTGGTAGGCCAGCAGGGTGTCTTTGCCGAGCACGCGTTGCCAGTACGGTCCGAGGCAGCAGTGCGCCGAGCCGGTGACCGGGTCTTCGGGTACACCCGCCCCGGGAGCAAAGAAGCGCGACACGAAATCGTACTGCGCTTCGGTTGCGCGCGCCGTGGCGATAAACCCCCGGATGTCGAGGTCGAGCGCTGCTAAGGGAGCGGCCGTGAGGCCGCGGACCGCTCGCTCGCTTGTGAGCACCAGCAGGTAGTCGAACACGCTTCGGCCGAAGTAGCTGACTTCGATGCCCAACTGCTCCAAGAGCCCTGCCGGCGGTTCGACCTCGCTCGGCGGGGTGGCGGGGAAGTCCATCACCATCTTCTCACCGCTGCGCGATACCGTGAGCAACCCGCTCCGGGTGTGGAAGCGGGCCTCCTGGTCGGGGGCGAGGTGACCCCCTTCCCACAGAACGTGCGCGCTCGCCAGGGTGGCGTGACCGCACAGGTCGACCTCGTAGCTCGGGGTGAACCAGCGGAGCTCGAAGCCCTCTGAACCCGGGGTCAAGAACGCGGTTTCAGACAGGTTCATTTCGGTGGCGACCGCCTGCATCCAGGCCTCGTCGGCCGCGCTATCGAGGATGCAGACGGCTGCAGGATTGCCCTTGAAGGGGGTGTCGGTGAAGGCGTCGACTTGGGTGATGGTGAGTGCCATGGTGGCACGCACGATAGCATCTCACCGGCCCCGGTTCAGTCTCCTGCCACCAGCGCGCCGGGCACCCCGATGGCGGCGAGCACCTCGCTAAGTTTTGTGCGCTCATCGGCGGTGAGGGCGCGAGACGGCAGCCGGCAGGGGCCGCCGTGCCTGCCCAAAAGCTCGAGCCCCGCTTTGACGGGGGGCGACTCGCCGCTGGTGCGGGCCGCCATCTCGCCGCGAAAGGCCTGCCAGGGCCAGTTGGCCGCCATGATCTTTTGTTGCGCCGCCGGGTAATCGCCGGCCTCGAGCAGCGCCCAGACTTCCAGGTCATGTTCGGGCCAGAGGGTGGCCAGGTGGGTGATGTAACCGGTTCCCCCCAGCATGTGGTTCATCACCTGCATGCCGCCGTTGTCCACCACCGCCAGTCGCTCGGCGTAGCGCGCGACCCCTTTCATGTAGGGCACCCCGTTGTCGGGGCGGGCCCACTTGAGGGCGACGATCCGCTCGAGCTCACAGAGCTCGTCGAGCACCGAAAACGGGAAGTCGTAATCGTGCCAGAAGGTGTTGTAGGCCATGATCGCAATCTGTTCGGTGGCGTCGTGGACAGCCCGGTAGAAGCGCAAGGCGTCGTCGTCCGAAGGCCGGTAGTAGTATGGCGTGCTGGCCTGGATGCCGTACGCGCCGATCTCCTCGGCGAAGCGGGCCATCTCCAGTACGACTTCGACGTTGGTATCTTGGGCGCCGACCAACACGGGGGCTTGCCCGGCTGCGGCCTCGACGATGGCCTTGGCGGCCGCTTTGCGCTCCGCCACGCTGAGCATGTTGAAGTCTCCGCCTGCTCCCACCGCCAGCAGTACGCCCTGCCCCGTGACCACGCCGTGGTCGACGAGGTAACGGACCTCTTCGCGGATCGCCGCTTCATCGACGGTGAGGTCGGCTTTCAAGTGGGTGATCACCGGAATCATCGGCCCCCGCAAGATCTGTTTTACACTGGCAATGTTCACTTCTTACTCCCTCCCGTGGCGTCTAGGCCACGCTACGCTGCTCAGATGTCGTCTCGAGACCCCAGGTGGGGCAGGCTCAAGCTGGCCATGTAGCCGCCGTCGACGCGCAAGGCCGCGCCGGTGATGTAGTCGGCGTCGTCGCTGGCCAGAAAGGCCACGGCCTTGGCGATGTCGTCCGGTGTGCCGAGCCGTCCCCAGGGGAGCTGGGGTCCGGCCGCTTCGATCTCTGCTTCGCTGGTGTGGACGCGCTCGCCAGGGGTATCGATCCAGCCGGGGTTCACCACGTTGACGTTGATTCTTTGAGCCGTCAATTCCGCTGCCAAGGTGCGCCCGAAGTGGTTGACGGCGGCCTTGGCCATGTTGTACGGGGCACTCTGGGGAAAGGGGTGCTCGCCCTGGATCGAGCCGGTGATCACGATCTTGCCGCGCGACCTGCCGATCTTCTCCTGCCGGCACATCTGCTGCACGGCCGACTGGCACACCCAAAACACCCCCAGCTGCGTTACCTCGATCGTCCTTACGACGTGCTCCCAGGTGGCTTCGATGACCGGCTCGCGGACCGACGTCGCGGCGTTGGCAACGGCGATATCGAGCCGTCCGAATCGTGCGACCGTCGCCTCGACCAGCGCCGTCACCGCGTCCCGGTCAGATACATCTGCCTGAAAGGCCAACGCCTCTGTGCCGGCGTGCTCGATCTCTCGCACGACCTCTTCGGCCAAGTCCATGTTGGCGTAGTCGTTGACGACCACCTTCGCCCCTTCGTGCGCTAACTGAAGGGCTACGCCTCGCCCGATCCCACGGGCTGCGCCCGTGACGAGCGCCACGCGATGTTCGAAGCGATTCACCGTACACCCCCTCCTACCGAAGCGAGAAGAGCTCAGCGGCGTTGCCGTAGAAGACGGCTTCGATCTCACCATCGCTGAGTTTGAGCCGCCGGAATGCCAGGCACAAGCTGCGCAGGGACTCTAGCCCGATGAGAACGGGCGCAAGGGTGGCGTGCTTTTCGTGAAGATTCATCTCGTCGGCGTAGAACCAGTGAAACGAGTCCCCGATCGCCACGCAGCGGCCACGCAGATGGCTGACGTGGAAGTCGGTGCCGTAGAGGAGCCTCTCAAGCCCCATCGTCTCGACGATCGCTTCGAAGGCGCCGGCCTCGGTCACGGCGGAGGTGTCGAACCAGACGTTTTCGAGACCCCGAAGGCTTTCGATCCCCTCGATGGTGTGCCAGGGGTTGAAGCCGCGCGCGGCGTGGGCCAGGATCAGCCGCATGTTCGGATACCGCTGGCAGTAACGCCGGATAGTCGCTTGGTTGGCGGGGTCGGCCAGCGCGCGGTCACGCACCATATGCAGGGTGATGGAGAGCCCCTCTCGGTCCGCCACTGCGACGAGAGCCTCGGGGAGGTAAGCCTCGATCGGCGCCCGCCAGCTCGGACCGTCGGATCGGGCCATGGTGTGGTACGGCTTGAGTCCGACGTAGCCGCCGCGCCTTACCGCTTCGCGTACCTGCTCCGGATCCGATTCCGGTGACACCAGCAGCTGGGCCAGCGCCCGGAACCCGTGTGGGGCCTCTGCGCATTCACGGGCCACGAAGGCGTTGTTGGCCTCGCGGTCCCCTAAGAAGGCCAACCCGAAAAAGAGGCCTCCCACCACCCGATCTTCGGGGTGGAGCCAGTCGCTATAGCGCCGGTAGTCTGCCAAGCCCACGTGCTCGGGTGTGTTTCTCAGCCCCTCTGGTACCCCGTCAGGGTAGTGCTCGTGGGAAAACAGATGGGCGTGGGCGTCGAAGATGCGCTCAGGTAACAAGGGGAGCACATCTCGTTCGAGAAGTTCCCGGTCGGCAGGTGTAAAAGACCAGGTCACGTTGCCGCCCTCACGCTGCCTCGACGGTGCCGAGAACCTGAGCTTCGATATCGAGGCCCACAAGCCGGCTCCAGGCCGCTGAGAGTTCGTGGTAGATCGGCCCGGGTTTGCCGTCACCGATGGCGACTCCGTTGATCTTGGTACAAGGCGCCAGACCGTAGGGGGTCGAGGTCAACCACGCCTCGTCGGCGTTGATGACATCATAAGGTTGAAGATCCTTCTCCACCCAGGCAAGCCCTAAATCTTTGGCCAGCTCGCGCACTGTCACCATCGAAACCCCTTCCAAGATGTTGCGGCTGGTTGGGGCGTATACGGTGCGGCCCGCGCATATCAGGAAGTTCGCCCCGGAACACTCGGTGATGTTGCCCTGCAGATCGAGCAGCAGGCTGGTCGCCTGCGGATCGACCGCTTGAGACTGCTGGTCGGCGATGAACCAGTGGAGCCGCGAGCGGTTTTTCGCTTTCGGGTCGACGCACTCGGGTGGTACGTGACGGACGGCCGGGGTGACCACGTGCGCCCCATCTGTAAGCAGGTGACGCCAGGCAAAAAAGGGCAGTGGGAACGAGTGGACGCATACCGTCGGCGTCCGGCGGGCGCTGCCGGCTGCGCTGCCGGCGTAGAGGGGTTGCTCGCCAGGTGTTACGAAGTGAACCACGCCGAGGTCATCTCCTGGGCCGATGAGTCCGCTGTTCATTCTGATCAATTCCATGCTGATCTCGAATAGTTCTGCCTGATCCAAGGCCAGTGGAATGCCGACGTACTTGCACGAGCGGTAGAGGCGGGCCAGGTGGTCTTCGAGCCGAAACGGCTGGTGGCCAAAGGTGCGGGTCATCTCGGTGACGGTGGCCCCCAAGACGATGCCGAGATCGTAGATGTTGAGGCTCGCTTGCGAAGCTGGCACGAAGCGGTCGTTCAAATAGACCACGGGTTCGGTCACGGCGGGGCGTCTCCTCTCGTTGTGCAGCTGGTACGGTTGCGTAGAGCACCTGTGCGTGCTCGAACGGGCTGTTGACAAAGTAGATATTCCGGCTCCCGATCGATTCGATGACCGCCCGGTTCACCAAGGACGCTGTGGATTGCCTTCATATCACGCCTCAGTCGCTGAGCATCAGGCCTAGCTCTTCACTGCTGCGGCGCAGCATCTCTCTCAAGGCGAAGTCACCACCCCAGGGGATCAGCTTCGCTCCCATATCGCGGTAGCGCAAGAACTCCTCTTTGCTGCCGACCGCGATGCCCCACACCTTTCCGTGCGCTTCAGCTGCAGCAGCAACCGTCTCGATGGCCTCTTCCAAGCTCGGCTTGTCTACAGAGGACGCCGTTCGTATGCGTAAGCCGAGGTCTGCTGGGCCGACAAAGAGCCCATCGATCCCGGGAATCGAGGCGATTTCAGCTGCGTTGGCCACCGCCTCGAGCGTTTCGACTTGGGTGATGACGAAGGTTTCCCTATTGGCGTCGTCAGTGAAGTTTCCGCCCTCGCGCCAGGCCGCGATGCCGAAGTCCCCATCTTGTCCCGCGCCGTCGAGCCCCCGGTTTCCGACGGGGGGGAATTTGCTGGCTTGCACGATCGCATAAGCCGTTTCGGCGTCGGAGACGTGCGGCATCAGAAATCCGGTGGCGCCGTCTTCCAAATACCGGTAGAGCCGGGCTGCTTCACGCGTTGAGGGGCGTACCATGCAATCGATATCCGCGGCGCGGCACAGCGCGATCAGGTACTGTACTTCCCGATCTGTGAGGGTGCGGTGCTCGAGGTCGAGCCAGATCCCATCGTAGTTGTAGTGGGCCGCGTAGCGGATAAAGAAGGGGAGCATGTGCCCCATGGCGCAGACGCGGGCCGAACTGCCGTTGCGGAACTTGGTGAGCATCTTGCTCTTTCTCATAGTCGCTCCTTTGGTGGGCTGGCTACCCAGTCGGGGAAATGGTGGTGGAAGCGGTCCCGGCAACTCTGGTACTCCTCTTCGCTGAAGCCCTGATAGGGCGATAGCAGCCGCAGAGGCATCTCTTCGAGTCCACCGAGGCGCACGATGATCTTGTCGTAAGCGCCATCGATGCGCCGGTCGATGAGCAGCGGACCGAGCACGGTCGTCACCAGCTGGTGAAAGCCGTGCTGCAAAGCCACGATGCGTCCGACATCGCGATCGATCCCGGCCCGGAAGAGCTCCCAAGCCTTGTGGGGTGTCATGGGCCCCATCGAGGAGAGCAGTGAGCACTCGCCGATCAGTGCGCCGTGCCCGTAGCCTTCCTCGCCGAGAAAGTGTTGCAACTCTGGAGCCTGGGTGAGCAAATCTGTAGCTTTGGCCAGGCCGCCGCCGGTGTTCTTGGTGGCGACCAGGTTCGGCACCTGTTCGAGGATGCGGGCGTAGTCACTGCCCGTCAGCACCCGTCCTGCACGCGGCAGGTTGTAGTGCAGGAACTTCGCTTCGGGAAATGTGCCGCAGACGTCGACAAAAAACCGCATCAGCTCACGATCGTTGAGTACGCCCCAGCTCGGCAGTGAGATCTGAAAGACCCGGAACCCGACCTCGAAGGCGTAGGCGAGCCTCTCGACCACGTTGGCGGTCGAGAGGCCGATGACGCCGACCATCGGGTACACGGCCTTTTCCGGGTGGCGGCCCAGGGTCTCATCGAAAAATACGTCTACGATCTGCCGGAAGCGATCGGTGTCGACTGCGTGCCCTTCGCCGGCCGTACCGAAGACGTAGAGGTGCGTAAAGTGCTCCAATACAGAGCGAACCTCGCGACGAAAGACATCTTCGAGCAACGTTTCATTCTCGTCCCAGGGGATCTCGCAGGAGACGAGGATGGCTCGGGGATAACGGGGTGTTTCTGTCACGTCAATAAGGCCTATGTGCAATCGACCCGCCGGGTTCGGTTCGGGTACGGTCTCTCCACGGGTGGTAAGACCAGGGGATCATATCAGATTCAGTGGCGCCGCCGCACTGCATCGGCCTGGATCAGATTCTTGGCGAGGTAGTCCTTTAGCGCCGAGGCCTCGAAGCGTTCCGGGGAGAAGGCGCTGAGTTCGATGCTGGGAGCTCCCTCGCTGACGATCTCGGCCAATAGCTCGCCTGCTACCGGGTTGTAGGCGAAGCCACCCGAATGGAAGCCGCAACCGAGGTAGAGGCCGGGGAGATCGCCCAGGGCCCCCAAGATCGGCTCGCCGTCTACCGAGAACGAGATCAGCCCCACGCTCTCGCTAGCCCAATCGGAGGTTGCCAGCTGTGGCAGGAGCGTGGATAGGCGATCCGTGAGCGTCTGCCTTAGGCCCGGAGGTGCAGCCAGCTCCGACAGGTCGAACTCGGGTGACGGCACCCTGAACTCGGCACGGTCTGCAGTCTCGAAGCCGGCGAGCAAACACGGCTGGCCGGCGGGCGAGTGCGCGGGGCGCACGTAACCCCCTTGGGGGTTGGCGTTGATCGCCGGCAGCTCGAGGGGTTCGGGGAGGGGACGGGTCAGGTAGCGCTGGTGTACGAACGATTTGAGGGGCACGGCGCGGCCCAAGCGCTCGAGCAGTTTCAGGGTCCAGGCGTGGACGGTGCAGATCACCACGTCGGCTTCCCGCAGCTCCTCGGTGCCGGCCGTGCGCGTCTCGACCCCACGGATGCGGCCCTCACGCTGCACGAAGCCCGTGACCTGGCAGCCCTCGACGATCTCGACGCCCAACTCTCGTGCTCTGGCCGCCAGCGCCGGCAGGTAGGCGTGCGGTTCGCTGTAGCCTCCTACGGGGTCGAACAGGCCGATCTGCTCGGGATCCGGTCGTAGCGCGGGCCAGCGCTCGGCGATCGCCGCAGCGTCCATCACTTCGAAGGGGACCCCGTGCCGCTCGTATATCGGCAAGAGCGCCTCTCGTTCGGGCCAGCTTTCGGCCCCGAACAGGTTGAGGCAGCCGACCTGGTTGAAGGTGTAGCCGTGAGCACGGAGTTCGTCCGAGAGCTCCTCGAAAAGCGCCAAGCTGCGCTTGCGGGCCAGCACCCCTGTCTCGGTCCACAAGTGTCCGGTGACGATGCCGGCGGCGCGGCTGCTCGAGCCGTCTCCCAGCACCGCCTTTTCCAACACCGTTACCCTGCCGAAGCGGCGACGGGCCAGGTGGTACGCGGTGCTGAGCCCGATGACGCCGCCGCCGATGACGATCGCTGTGGCAGAAGCCATCGCTAGCGGTTACTCAGTGGGTAGAGCTCGCGCCCCAAGTTCTGGTAGGTCAGGTGTCCGGTCTCGGCGCTGTGTACGCTCGGTTCGGCTACCACATAGATGCAGCCGGCAAACGGCTCGAACGCAGCCCGAAAGTGGGCGGCGGACTTCACGCCGACGTAGTTCATGGTCTTCGGATCCAAGGAGAGGGTTCTGGCGAAGGCCGTGTCGAAGGGCTGTTCCCGTTCGCTTACCAGCAGCACGTGGACGCCGCCCTGCCGGATGTGCGCCGAGGGTCCCATATTCCCCTGTAGGCCTGCATACATCGGTCCGTCGTAGGCAAATCGGCCGTCTGAGAGCGCCATCACCTCGGCTGTAAGCCGTACCGGCCGGCCTTGCAGCGGGGTCGTCTTGGCGCCGACGTCGAGCTCCACGCTCGCTCCAACGCCCGCGGCCCGGCAGGCCGCTACCGCCTCGGGGTCGACGATGTAGAGGATGCAGGCCTTTTGGAGCCTCCGCTCCAGGAACGCCCGCAGCATCGCGGTGCTGTCGCCGGGCGAGCCCCCTCCCGGGTTGTCGTTGCGGTCGGCCAGCACGACCGGGAAGGGTCCCTGACCCGCCAACCGGTCGAGAACGTCGATGGTGCTCGGCATCGGGAAGTGCCAGTCCGAACGCCTGGCGTAGAGCCACTGCCCGAGCTCGCGCGCGTGGCGTTCTGCCATCGCTGGGTCGTTGTCGGTCGCAACATAGACAGAGGCGCCCATGTCCGGGATGTCGGCCAGCGGAAAACAGGTCGCGATCGAGCCGCAGATCACACCGGGTAATGCTTCGATGCGATGGAGCGCTTCGATCGCCTCGCGCATCGGTGCGTGGGCGGTGACCTGGTTCATGCCCCAGACCATCGGGATCTGGTAGAGCGCCAGCGTGGGCTGGAGACCATCGCGATGCATCCGCACGAGCACGTCGGCGCACTCGCGGCCCCGCGCCGCCATGTCGATCTCCGGATAGGTTTCACGGCCGATCAACACGTCGGCCATCTCGACCATACGCGCCGAGACGTTGGCGTGGATGTCGAGCTGAGCCAGGACCGGAGTGCCGGGGCCAACCAGGTGCCTCACCGCTGCCAAGATGTGCCCTTCGCAGTCGTCGATGCCCTCGGCTACCATAGCCCCGTGGAGTTCTAAGAGCACCCCGTCGACCTCGCCAGCTGCTGCGACACCGTCGAGCAACTCGTCTACCACCTCATCGAAGATCTCCCTCGGGGTGGGACCGCTGGGGTGGGGGGTGGTGTGGATGGTGGGGATCAACCCGAAGCCGTGCGAGCGTGCCCCATCGATAAAGCCGCCGGTCGGTGTGTTGGTGCCTGTAAACGTCTCCAGGACCGCTTCGCCACGCAGGAAGCCTGAGCGCTGCTGATAGTTCTCCCTGGTGGTGGGCACTGGTGTAAAGGTACTGGTCTCGTGGCTGATGGCTCCGGTGACGACGCGCATCTCGCTCCCTTCCCGAGCTGCAGAGCTACCCGGCTGAGGTGGCCGGACAACGTGGTGGAAAACTGGCGAGCATCTTATCGCTCGACCCGTGGACGGGGCAAGTCCCCGGGTGCTCCACTCGGTTGGCGGAACCCGTCTGCAACGGGAACCCTGCCGGGATATAATGCCCCGCATCGCCAGTCACCTTTCGAGGCGGGCCGGGGCTCGCTGTAGCGGTACGTGACGTGTCGATGTGAGGAGGGATGACCGTGAGCCACCACCAACCCACCATCCAGAGCCTATTCGACCTCCGCGGTAAGGTCGCCATCCTGACGGGGGCGGCCGGTCTCTTGGGGTCGGCCATGAGCGCGGCGCTGGCCGAAGCCGGTGCCACCCTGGCGGTTACCAGCCGAGACGCGGCGCGCGCTGCCGACTTTGCTGCGACTCTGCCCGGTGAGGGGCATATCGGTCTCGGGCTGGCGCAAGACGATAACGAGGCGATCCCGGCCTTTGTCGCTGAAGTGGTCGAGCGCCTCGGGCGGGTCGATATCCTGGTCAATAACGCCTACGGTGGCACCGCCCCGGATATCGAAGACGCCAGCGCCGAGGATTTCGACCGCGCCTACCACACCGGCGTCACCGCGTACTTTTTGTTGGCCCGGGAGGTGGCCCGCCACCTGCGCGCGCGCGGCGCCCCGGGGTCGATCATCAATATCGCCAGCATGTACGGGGTGGTCGCCAGCTACCCTGACGCCTACACCGGCTTCGGCATCAACAGCCCTGCCACCTACCACGGGCTCAAGGGGGGCCTGGTCCACCTGACGCGCCACCTGGCGGTGTACTGGGCCGAGGACGCCATCCGGGTCAACAGCATCAGCCCTGGGCCCTTTCCGAGCCCGAAGGTTCAGGCGAGCATGCCGGGGTTTATCGAACGCCTCACCACCAAGGTGCCACTCGGGCGCATCGGCAGCCCGCACGAGCTCAAAGGGTTGGTGGTCTTGTTGGCGAGCGAGGCGGGGAGCTACATCACCGGTCAGAACATCCTGGTCGACGGCGGCTGGACCGCATGGTAGCGCGCATGCGGGCTGGGAGCCACCCGAGCGTACGCCTGCTGAGAGAGCACCCGTGATCGTCGTCGACGCCCACCTCGATCTGGCCATGAACGCCCTGCAGTGGAACCGTGACTTGCGGCTGTCGGCCTACGTCATCCGCACCCTGGAGCAGAAGGTAGCTGGTAAAGGGCGCGGGCTCGGGACGGTAGCGCTCCCTGAACTCCGGCGCGGCCGGGTCGCGCTCGTCTTCGCCACGCTCATCGCCCGAAGCACGGGGCGGCCTGTGCCCCACATCGACTACCCCTCCACCGCGCAAGCCTTCGGGGTCGCGCAGGGTCAGCTGGCCTACTACCGGGCGCTCGAGCGGCAAGGGCACTTGCGGGTGATCACAGACGCCGAGGGGCTCGAGGCCCATGTGAGCGAGTGGTTCAGCTGGGATGCCGCAGCAGACGCCGTTGTCGAGGCCCCGCCGCTCGGGGTGGTCCTCAGCATGGAGGGGGCCGACCCGATTCTTGAGCCGGAGCAGCTCGAGGTTTGGTGGCACGCTGGGTTGCGGCTCCTCGGGCCGACCCACTACGGGCCGGGGCGCTACGCCGGCGGCACCGGAACCGAGCTGGGCCTTAGCGAGCTCGGTAAACCGCTCCTGGCCGAGATGGCTCGTCTCGGGGTGGCGCTCGACCTCACCCACCTCTCTGACCAGGCGTTTTGGGAGGCCTTGGAGATCTTCGATGGGCCGGTGCTGGCCAGCCACAACAACTGCCGCGCCCTGGTACCCCATCAGCGGCAGTTCAGCGACGCCCAGCTCGAGGCGATCGTCGAACGAGACGGTGTGGTTGGGGTGGCTTTCGACACCTGGATGCTCACCCCAGGGTGGACACCGGGAAACCGCGAGGCCACCCTCGAAACGGTCGTCGATCACATCGACTACCTCTGTCAATTGGCGGGCTCGAGCCGCCACGTCGCCCTCGGCACCGATCTCGACGGGGGCTTTGGCCGCGAGCAGTCCCCGGTCGACCTCGACACCATCGCCGATCTGCAGCGAGTTCCCGGCCTGCTGTCCGAGCGCGGCTACACCGGTGCTGACATCGAGGCCATCCTGCACGGCAACTGGCTGCGCTTTTTGCGTCGTATCTGGGGGAGTTGATCCCGTGTTTGAGCGCGTACGACCTGCAATCGATTCAAACGACGCTACCGGGAGGATATTGTGAGCGAAGTAGGCCTGCACAAAACGGAGCTCGACACCCCGGCGCTCTGGGTGGAGCTCGACACCATGGAGGCCAACATCGCCACGCTGGCTTCCCACTTCCGTGCGGCAGGCGTCGCGTGGCGCCCCCACACCAAAGGGCTCAAGGTCCCGGCGATCGCCCACAAGGCACTGCGTGCAGGCGCGATCGGCGTCACCTGCGCCAAGCTCGGCGAAGCCGAGGTGATGGCCGCTGCCGGCATCAGCGATATCCTGATCGCCAACCAGATCGTCACACCGAAAAAGATCGCGCGGCTTGTCGCTCTTAGGCACCACGCAGACGTCAAGGTCGCCGTCGACAACTCCGAGAACGTGACGGCCCTGGGAGCGGCGGCTTCGGCGGCTGGGAGGGAGCTAGGCGTGCTGGTCCATATCGACAGCGGCATGCACCGCACCGGCGTTCAACCGGGTGAGCCGGTGCTCGAGCTCGCCGTGACGGTCGCGGCCACGCCCGGACTCGAGCTGCTCGGGGTGATGAGCTGGGAGGGCCACATCCTGGCTCACGGCGACCCAGATGAGAAGCGCCAGGCCGCCGAAGAGGCGATGGACCTCGTTTCAAAGAGCGTAGAACTGTGCCGGGCGCACGGCCTCGCCTGTCCGGTGGTGAGCTGTGGGGGGAGCGGTACCGCCGAGGTCACGCCCCATACCGGCGCGATCACCGAGATCCAAGCCGGCGGTGGTATCTTTTGCGACTCGCTCTATCGAAGCTGGAACCGGCTCACCGAACCGTCCCTTTTTGTCAGGACCACCGTGTCCAGCCGGCCTGCGCCGAAGCGCGTCATTCTCGACGCCGGCTTCAAGTCGATGCCGATGTGGTTCGGCCAGCCTCAGCCGCTCGACTTTCCCCTTTGGGAGAGCATGGCCTTCTCTGCCGAGCACGGCGTGATCACCCTGGTCGAACCCGACGAGAGCATCAGGGTCGGCGACGCACACGATTTCGTGATCGGCTACGGCGACGCCACGGTGTTCTTACACGACCTGCTCTACGGGGTCCGTGACGAAACGGTCGAGGTGGTCTGGCCCATTTTAGGTCGCGGCAAATTGCGCTAGGCTTCCTTAGATCTGTGACCCGTGATGTGATGCGGCAGAGGGTTAGGCGTGAGCGTTTTCAACCGCTGCCTTCGCAACCCTCATCCCTCATCACTCATTACTCATTACCCATCACTCATCACCTTGAGGGGTTTTGTTGCCGACACACTCCAACTCGTTTGCGTGAGCGCATCTACTAAGCTTTTTGGGGCCAGTTGAACGGCAGCAAGATCGACTCGTCCCAGACAGCCAGTTCTGCTAGTTCTGGAAGCAGCGTGCGGCAGCTCTCGACGTGCTCGAAAGCGCTGAGGTTCTGGCTCAACTCGGCGTCGCTTTGCACCCCGATGACCACCTTGTCGAGGTCTTTGTTAAGGACTGCGTAGTTGAGTAGAAGGGCAGACAGAGGCACGGCCTTCTCTTCGCAAAGAGATCGGAGCCGCATGAGCTTGTCCACCACCTTCTCGAAGTGAGGGGGTAACCCTGCAGGTCCGAGAAAGAAGAGCCCCTGCAAGAAGACCGACCGGACGTGAACCTCGACACCGCGAGCTTTCAGCTCTGGAAGGAATGGGAGGAAACGTTGGTCGAACACGCTCAAGGGGAGCTGGATGAGGTCGAAGTCGATCTCGCGCTCGAGCAGCCAGGAGACCTGCTCTGGATAGTAGACCGAGACGCCGAGCTGTTCGATGCGCCCACCGGCTTTTGCACGTGTCAGCGCCTCGCGCACCCGCGGGTCGGTGAACGAATCGAAGGTGTGCGCCAAGTAGCCTTTGAGCGTCTCGGACCGCAGCCTCTTTAGGCTAGCGGCTAGAATTTCGTCGAACCCTTCGGCGCTGGTTTCGGCCGGGAACTTCGAGATGAGCTCGAAGCTCAGCCCAGGCGTCTCCAAGATCTCACCGAGCGTCTCCTCGCTCACCCCGTAGGCTACGGCGGTGTCGAGGGTGTCGATGCCCCTGTTGGCCGCCAACTCCAAGATCTCTGCAACGACCTCCGGGGCAACGCGACCTGCGGTGTTGCTGATGCCGTAGTCGAGCCCGAACTGGACCGTTCCGAGGGCGATTTTTTTTGTCCACTTGGCTTGAGCCGTAGGCACCGTCCACTCCTTTTGGCTACGTTCCAACAGACCCATTATGTATGACTTCACTGGTGTGGTAGGCGAGTGCTTGGCGACACGCAGCGTTTGACACCGATTTCAGGGGCGTGGTATGACATTGCCATTGGTTATCCTACAACTGGATATCACAACGGCAATACGACGCGATGTCGTTCCTACCATGAGACGGGAGACCTCTCATTCAGAATCCACTCAGACCCCTCAAACGGCCAATCTCGCTCCACCGATCGGTGCAGGACGCGGTGAAGACCTACATCTTGAACAACAACCTGCGACCGGGTGATCCGCTCCCTTCGGAAGCCGAGCTCAGTCGCCGGCTCGACGTCAGCCGCAACTCGGTCCGGGAGGCGGTGAAGGTGCTCGAGTCGCAGGGTGTGATCGAAATCCGCCGGGGGACGGGTCTGTTTGTCCATCAGTTTTCCTTCGGGTCGCTGTTGGAGAGGATGCAGTACGGGGTGCTGTTCGACCTCGCCGATCTGATCGAGTTGATCGAAGTGCGGCGGGTATTGGAGCACGGTGTGATCGAAGTGGGTTTGCCGGAGATGACACAAACGCAGGCCGAACGGCTAGGTGAGGTAGTTGCCCAGATGCGCGCGCGCCAAGAACGCGGTGAGATCTTTCTGGAAGAGGACCGCACCTTCCACAACCTGCTTTTTGAGTCGCTCGGGAACCGGACGCTGCTCGAACTCATCGACAGCTTCTGGCTGACCTACTCGAAAGCGGCTGAAAGCCGTGGTGATCTCACCCACCCCGATCTCTCTCATATCGTCGATAACCACCAAGTGATCCTCGATGCCATCCTAACCCGTGACAAACAGGGGGCCCATGAAGCGGTCGATCACCACTACGACGTGGCCAAGGGCTTTCTGTTGCAGGCCCGGCGTGAAGCGGCGACGGGGAGCGGATAGGATTTGCTCTTATGACGATTCTCGCGGGATTTGCTGATGCCCGCTTCCGAACGCGATGTGGAGGTGATGCGCTGGAATGACCGTTTCTTGCACCTAAGAGTTTCGTTCGTAAAATCTAGTTTCACAGCTGCTTTGAGGAGAAAAACGTGAACAGAAACCGTATAGCCATGCTCGCCGCCGGCCTGTTGGCCTTTGTGTTTGCCACCAGTGGGCTCGCTCAGGAACCGGTCACCATCACCTACTGGACCGACCCCGCCCTGGCTGCCCCTGCGCATCACCCCGAGTTCGACAGCCTGGCCGAGTACGAAACCTGGCAGGCCGAGCAGTTCATGGAGATGTACCCGCACGTGACGGTCGAGGTGCAAGGACTGGATTGGCCAGAATTGTCGACCAAGGTGCCTGCGGCGATCGCGGCCGGCAACCCCCCAGACATTCTCAAAGATTACCTGGGGCGTACCACTGGCTACGGCCACCAAGAGGTCACCGTCGATCTCTACCAGCACTTACCGCAAGAGGAGATCGACGACTTGCTCCCAGGTCTGGTCGATCTCTACACCATCAACGGCAGCCTTCATGCGATGCCGACCTATTTCTGGGAACACCACATGATCGTCAACAAGGCGCTGTTCGATCAGGCGGGTGTGGGAGATCTCCTGCCTCTTGATGACCGCGATTGGACCCAAGACGAGTTCATCGATGCCATCACTCAGCTGCGCGACGCCGGCATCGGCGTCGACTACCCCTTCGCCTTGCAGGTAGCCTCCGAGCAGGGGGACTACGACTTCCATGCATTCGTGTGGGGTGCCGGCGGCGACATCTGGCGCTCGGGTTGCAACCCGGCCTTTGACGACCCCAAGACCCTGGCCGGTGTCGAGTTCGCCAACAGGCTCTTCCAAGAGGGCCTCATCAACCCCGATGCACCCACGGTTTCGAATAACGACAAACTCAACCTCTTTTTCACCGGTAAGAGCGCCATCATCGGTGGTTCGATGTACACCCTCAATGTCCAGATCCCACAGGCACAGGACGAAGGTCTGGTGACGGTCGAGATGGACCCCGTGCTGTTGACCTACCCGCACGCCGAAGGCGAAGTCAACGGCTTCCCAGCCGGTCCGACCGGATTCGCTGTCTTCGACAAGGGCCGTAGCGACTACGAGATGGAGTGGGTGACCGAGTTCCTGCTGTACCTCAACTCCACCGAGGCCCAGATCGACTACGTCAACGGCAATAGCCAGTTCCCGACGCGCCGGTCGGCCGGTGCGCCCCTGGCGGACGATCCCAATTACCAGCTGGTGGTCGACCTGATCGCCGAACGCGGTACCGAAGACATGGGCCTCGCCTGTGCCGGCTTCTACGAAGTGCGCGTTGCCCAGCCGCCCCGCTGGCAGTCGATGTTCCTGGGCCAAGAAACTCCTGCTGAGGTCTTGGAGGCGTTGACCGAAGAGGCAGCTGACATTCTCTCCAACCAGTAACGCTGGTTTGACGGATCGGCTTGGTGAGTCCATGCCGGTCTGATCATCCATTTCGTCTTGCTTCGCCCGAATCGATTCGGGCGAAGCAAGCACGCACGAATCGAGGAGGTCGAGCGGCCCCGTAAAAGCTCTGTGTACCGGTACGGGAGATCGGTTTTCAGCTTGCGGCAGCCGGGAGGATCAGCATGTCAGGAGATTTGCTAGCGCGCATATGGAAGGGACGCTGGGGGTATTGTTTTGTTTTGCCGGCCCTGATCCCCTTCGTTATCTTCACCGTCTACCCCCTGCTGCAAGGGATCTGGCTCAGCTTTTACAAGGCCGGCGTGAACCGGGCCAAGTGGACCTTTATCGGCTTGGACAACTACGTCCGCCTGTTCACCCGCGATAACGCATTTCAGATCGGCGTCAAAAACACCTTCCTATTTGTCTTGGTGGTGGTTCCGGTGGCGTTGGTCATCAGCCTCTTCGTCGCGGTGATCGTCTACCCGCTGCGGCAGAGGTCGCAGACGTTTTTCCGGATCGCCTTCTACATGCCGGTCGTTTCCGCCGGGGTGATTCTGGCCATGGTCTGGCTTATTATCTACAGCCGGGAGTTCGGCCTTCTCAACGCCTCCCTGGAGATGCTGGGGATCTTCAAGCTCTTCGGCATCGACAAGATCGGCTGGCTGGCGCAGCCGGATACTGCGCTGTTGTCGCTGTCGTTGGTGGTGATCAGTTGGAGTCTCGGGCAACCCTTGATCCTCTTTCGTGCCGGGCTCGGCGCCATTCCTGAAGAGCTCTACGAAGCGGCCAAACTCGACGGCGCCGCCGGTTGGCAGCAGTTTTGGCGAATTACCCTGCCTCTGCTTCAACCCACCGTGCTGTTCGTGCTGGTCACCCTCACCATCGCCGTCTTCCAGGTCTTCGTGGTGGTGCTTCTCATGACCCTCGGCGGCCCCGCGAACGCCACCCAGACGATCGTATTCAGGCTCTATGAGAATGCCTTTACCTTCTTCAAGTTCGGCTACGCCTCGGCTATGGCCGTGGTGCTTCTGGCCATCATCAGCGTGGTCGCTGCCGTGCAGTTCAGGCTGCTCGACCGCCAGGCACACTGACGGGGAGGTTGCATGTGAACCAGACCTTAGATAAAACACGTCCAGCCCCCAGACCGCGCCCGAGGCTCCTCAAACGCTCGCTCGGCTGGTACATTGCCTTTGCGCTTTGCGTCTTGCTCGCCATCGGCTTGCTCATCCCCTTGTACTGGATGATCATCGGCTCACTGAAAGTGCAGCGCATCGCCATCGCCTACCCGCCGCAGTGGATTCCGTTGACGCCTACCTTGGAGAACTGGCAGAACCTCTTTGGCGACAAACCGTCGTTTCGCTGGATGTTCAACTCTTTTGTGGTGGCGAGTTGTATCGGCCTGGGCGCTGTAACCACCAGCGTGATGGCCGGCTACGCTTTCAGCAAGAAGGTCTTCCCCGGCAGAGAGATCCTCTTCTGGGCCTTCCTTCTCACCATGATGGTGCCGCGCCAGGCGTTTATGATCCCCATGTTCATCTTGATGCGGAACCTCAAGTGGTTCGACACTTACCAGGCGATGATCGTGCCCTTCTTGGCATACCCTTTCGGTATATTCCTGATGCGCCAGTATATGCGCTCGATCCCTGATGAACTCCTCCAGGCGGCGACCGTCGACGGCGCCAGCGAGCTGCAACTCTTTTGGCACGTGGTGGTGCCGCTGAGCCGCCCGGCCATCGGCGCGGTCTCGATCTTCGCCTTCATGGCCGGCTGGAACGACTATTTATGGCAATTGGTCGTCACCAACAGCGAGAAGATGATGACGCTTCCGGTCGGGGTATCGAAATTGGCAGCTTCCGGGGTTGGGACCACCGATCTGGGTCTTAGCATGGCCGGGGCCACCTTCGCCTTCATCCCCATGTTCATCATCTTCATGGTCTTCCAGAACTACTTCATCAAGGGCATCACGGTCGGTTCGCTCAAAGGATAGGGGTCTCAGCCGGAGGCGTTACGGGTCACAGGTACAATGAGGGCATGTTGCTCCGCACCCTGGGCGAGTTGACGCTCGAGGGCTCCGAGTTCTCGCGGCCGATGCCGCTTTTATTGCTCAGCTATCTGGCTTTGGAAGGCCCCAACGACCGGCTCTTTCTAGCCGAGCTCTTCTGGCCCACCGCCGCCAACGCACCCGGCAGCCTCTCCAAGGCGCTTAGCCAGCTCAAAAAGGGTGCGCCCGACGCCGTTCACATCGACGGGTCCCGGCTCGAGAGCAGGGTGCCTGTGGACGGTTCCGACTTTCGGACCGCAGTCGACGAGGGACGCTACCGCGACGCGCTCGAGCTCTACCGCGGCCCCTTCTTGGAAGGGGTGCACCTCGACTGGGGGGTCGAGCTCGAAGAGTGGGTGTACGCCAAGCGGGAACTTTATGCCGGCAGGCTCCGCGAGGCGCTTCTCGGCTTGGGAGAGCAGGCCGCTGCCCAAGAGAAGTTTTCGACCGCCGTTGAACACGCCGAGCGTGCCTATCTGCTTAGAGGTGCGCCCGAGCCGGAGCCGGAGGACTTCCGGCGCATCTATGCCCTGTTGCAGGCCGGCGGTAGTCCGCAGGCGGCTGACGTGCGCAAAGAGGCGGAGACGTTTGGGATCGAGCTATCTGCTGGCCGGGAGGAGAGTCGAAAAGAGCTGGTCGAGTCCGGGCCTAAGCTGACACTCCCTCCGAACCCGTACAAGGGGCTCACCTTCTATCTCGAAAGGGACGCGAATCTCTTTTTCGGCCGTGACCGCTACGTAGACGATCTGCTTCGAGTCCTCGGTCATAGCCCCTATGTGGTCGCCGTAGTAGGTCCGAGCGGCAGTGGAAAATCTTCTCTGGTGTTCGCCGGGTTGTTGCCCAAGGTGCGTGCACAAGGGGGCTGGTCGATCGCACACTTCCGTCCTGGTCGCCAACCGTTTCTGTCGTTGGCTTTGGCACTGACGCCCCTATTGGAGGAGGGCCTTACTGAGGTAGATAAGTTGGCAGAAGCCACGGTGCTGGCTCGCAACATGAGTACGGGTGAGGTTACGTTGGATCAAGTCATGGAGGCCGTGTTTGCCAAGCGTCCTGAGGAACGCGTCCTGCTCGTAATCGACCAGTTTGAAGAGCTCTATGCAGCATTTGAATCAGTTGAGGACCGCGGTGCTTCAGAAGATCGCCGATCGTTCGACCCGATTCCATTTCTCGACCAGCTCTTGACCCTAGCCACGCAAGCGGGCGGACAGGTGCAGCTCGTGCTCACGATCCGCGCCGATTTTTTGGCTGTCGCCTTGGAGTATCGACCGCTCTTGGAGTTGTTGCAGCGGGCACAGTACCTCTTGGGCCCCATGAATCAGGCGGAGCTGAGGTCCGTTATCGAGGAGCCGGCACAACGACACGGGATACTGCTGGAGGATGGCTTAGCAGATCGCCTCTTGCGCGACCTCGCCGGCCACGAAGGGAGTTTGCCGCTGCTCGCTTTTACCTTGAGCCAGCTCTGGGAGAAACAAGAGCACGGACGGCTTACCCACCAAGCGTACGAATCTATCGGAGGTGTCATCCAGGCTCTAGCCAACCACGCAGAGCGGACTTTTGAGACCCTCGCTGAAGATGAAAAGGTTGCTGCACAGAAGGTCTTTATGCAGCTGGTGTATCCGGGCGCGGGGCAGGAAGTTACCAGGCGTGTGGCCGTCTTTCATGAAGTGGCAGATCACTGGCCGCTCATCGTCAAACTCGCTTCTGCTCCGGCTCGTTTGCTGGTCACAGGTCAGGGCGAGCAAGGTAATCGAACCGTCGAACTCGTCCATGAAGCGCTGATTCGCAACTGGCAACGCTTGGAGCACTGGCTCGAGGAGCACCGCAGCTTTCGAACTTGGCAAGAGCGTCTGCGGCAGGATGTGCAACTGTGGGAGGAGAGCGCCAACGATAGCGGCATCTTGTTGCGTGGATTTCGTTTGGACGAGGCCGAGCAGCGTCTGGCCCGATACCGAGATCAACTCGGAAGTGCTGAAGTGGCGTTCCTCGAGGCGAGCCGCAACCAGCGCGAGCGTGAAAAAGAGGAGGCACGCTACTGGCAAGAGGAGCGTGAGCGGACGCGCCTGGAGCGCGAGCGCCTCCAAAAACGGGATAACCGGCGCCTGAGGATCTTGCTCGCTGTCGCGCTCCTTTTGGCGGCCTTCTCGGGTTGGCAGTGGCGCCAGGTGGGGATCGAGCGAGATAGGGTTGGAATCGAACGCGATCGAGCGGTGGCTGCTGAGGCCGTAGCCCTCGCCGCTCAGCACTCGGCAGAAGAGCAGCGTAACCTAGCTGTCGAACAGGCCGAGATCGCCTTGGCGCGGCAACTCGGTGCCGCCGCACTGCGAGCTGCCCAGTTGCCGGGGCCGAGAGCAGGGTACTACGACCGGGCTGCGCTGCTCGCCAAGCAGGCTGTCTCGGTGGCCGACGGCAGTAGCGAGAGCTACGGAACTCTGCTCCAAGTGCTGCAGACCGTCCCACTCTACTACGCTGGGATTCTTCAGGGCAGGGGTGGACCTGTCAATGCCACCGCCTTCAGCCCCGACGGACGGTTTTTGGCAGCCGCTGGGGAAGATCACGTCGTCTCGTTATGGGATATGACCAGAGAGCGACCACCTGCCAAGATGCTGCGGGGGCACACCGATGCCGTGTACGCCATAGCCTTCAGTCCCGATGGCAGCCTGCTGGCCACGGCCGGTGCCGATCGAACGGTGCGTCTTTGGGATCTCGCACCAGCAGAGGGACGGGTTAGGTCTTTCGAGGGTCATCGGGGGCTCATCAGCAGCCTCGCTTTCAGCCCCGATGGCCTTACGTTGGCCAGTGGCAGCCGAGACCGGACCGTCATTTTGTGGCGCGTCGCCGACGGTGAGATGCGTATGGCGCCTTTTGAGGGACATCGGGCCTGGGTCGATGCCGTGGCGTTCAGCCCCGACGGTGCCTTGCTCGCCAGCGGTGGTGAGGATCGGACCATCCGCGTGTGGGATCCGGGAACTGGACAGTTGCTTTTTGAACCGCTGGTCGGTCATCTCGGAGCGGTCGAGAGCTTGGCGTTCAACCACGACGGTAGCGTGCTTGCCAGTGGCAGCGACGATACTTCGGTTCGCTTGTGGGAGACTTCGAGTGGCAAGCCTCTTGGCGAGCCGCTGCTCGCGCACCAGGATTTCGTCCGTTCGGTCGCCTTCAGTGCGGACGGTGCGACGCTCGCCAGCGCCGGCGACGATCAGACGGTCATCCTCTGGGATGTGAACCGGCGTGAGCCTAAGGTCCCCCCGCTCAAAGGTCATAGTGCGGCGGTGCGCAGCGTCAGTTTCGATCCGAGCAGTTCGATTCTCGCTAGCGGTGGTGGAGATGGTGCCGTGCTGTTGTGGGATCCACAAAGGAAGCAGTACTTACAAGAACCTCTGAGCGGCCACCATCTTTCGGTCGAGAGCCTCGCTTTTAGTCCAGATGGAGGGCGATTGGCGAGTGGGAGCCGGGATAACTCGGTCATGCTCTGGGATCTCTCCAGTGAAGAGCCCCAGGGAGAGCGCCTCGGTGAACACCTCGCTTGGGTCAACGGTGTGGCTTTCAGTCCCGACGGGCGCGTGCTGGCGAGCGCCAGCGACGACTATACCGTCATCCTTTGGGATCTCGTTGCCAAGCGTCCGCTGGGCGAGCCGTTGGTGGGGCACAGCTACTTCGTGCAGAGCCTCGCTTTCAGCCCCGACGGTTCACTGTTGGTCAGTGCTGGGGACGACGAAGCCGTCATCTTGTGGGACGTATCCAGTGGAAAACATCTGTGGCAGGCAAATCGTGCTCACGGCGAAGCTCTGAGAAGTGTCGCCTTTAGCCCAGACGGTCTCACGATCGTAAGCGGTGGACTCAATAACACGATCGTTCGTTTGGACGCCGCCACCGGCGAGACGGCCGGCGATCCCCTGGTGGGACACGACTTTTACGTGCAGAGCGTGGCGTACAGTCCCGATGGGCGCATGCTGGCGAGCGGCAGTCTCGACAACAGCGTGATCTTGTGGGATGCGGCGACAGGGGAGATGATCGGCGAGCCGCTACGGGCCCACCTCGGTTGGGTCAACAGCGTCGCATTCCGTCCCGACAGCAAGGTGCT
Organism: Trueperaceae bacterium; assembly: GCA_020354625.1. GTDB lineage: Bacteria > Deinococcota > Deinococci > Deinococcales > Trueperaceae. Next base: position 2,621,673 of record CP070651.1, on the reverse strand, counting down.
GGCGAGCGGCAGCCTCGACAACACCGTCATCTTGTGGGACGTCACCAGCGGTGAGTCGCTCGGCGACCCGCTGAGGGGCCATAGCTCGTCGGTCGAGAGCGTGGCCTTCAGCCCCGACGGGCGAACCTTGGCGAGCGGCAGTGCTGATAACACCATCATCCTCTGGGACGTCGGCCGTGAATCTTGGTTGGAGAGCGCCTGCCGCATCGCGGCTCGTAACTTGACCTCAGCGGAGTGGACGCGCTTTTTTGGAGACAGGCCTTATGAGCGCACCTGCATGGAGTATCCTGCAGGGGATTGACGCGCGTAAAGCGATCCGTTGCGAATCCCGACACCGGAGGTAAGTGTATGTTGAACAGAATCGGTCTCTTCATCTCTTGCCTTTCGCTCTTGTCATCGCTCGCCTGCGCGCAGGTCGAACTCACCGTCTTCATCGGTGGCCAGCAGCGTCCCGGCGTCATTCGGTCGCTGCTCGAGACCTTCAACGATCAGAACCCCGATATCAACGTCACCTTCGAGGTTGGAGGTGCCACTACCGACGTCCAGTATCAATTTCTGAGTGCGGTACTGTCCCAAAAAAGCGGCGACATCGATGTATTTTTGCTCGATGTGGTGTTGCCGGCTTCCTTTGTCGCTGCCGGTTGGCTCGAGCCCCTAGATTCCCTTTTCGACGATGAAGAAGCGATGCAAACTACCCTGGCAACCTATCTCCCCGCCGCTATCGAGCCGGCCCTGGTCGACGGCTCCCTTTACGCCCTGCCCGCCTTTTCCGACGTTCAGTTCCTTTACTACCGGAGCGATCTTCTCGACGCCTACGGTTTCGATCCGCCTGTGACCTGGTCGGAGCTCAAGGCGCAGGCTCTAGAGATTCTCGAGGGTGAGAGACAACCCGGCCTCGAAGGTTTCAACTACCAAGGGGCTGCCATCGAGGGTACCAACTGTACGTTTCTCGAGGCGCTCTGGTCTGCCGGTGGCGATTGGCGCGACCCTAGTGGTGCCATCACCCTCGACAGCCCAGAAGGCCAACAGGCGCTCGCCTGGTACGGCGATACGCTCGCTTCGGGGATCACCAAAGAGGATATCTTCAGGACCTCGACCGATCACAGCCGCCAGGTGTTCCAAGCGGGCCGGGCGGTCTTTATGCTCAATTGGAGCTACGCTTGGGCGCACCTGCAGGGCAACAGCCCGCAACCCACGCTCGTAGCCGGCAAGGTCGGTCTGGCGCCGCTGCCGGCCTTCGAGGGCAGGCAGAGCGCCAGCTGTATCGGGGGTTTCTTGTGGGGCATCAGCGCCTTCAGCCGTCATAAGGAGGAAGCCTTCAGGCTCATCCGATTTCTGGCCAGCGAGGAGACGGGGCGAGCGCTGGCGATCGAAGGCGGAACCCTTCCCGCCCAAAGGGATCTCTACGCCGACCCGTTGATCATCGAAGCCGCACCGCACGTAGCGGAGCTTCTCGGGGTCGTCGAAAACGCCCGCTCCCGGCCGGTGACACCTTTCTACGTCGAGGTCAGCGAGATCATCAAGACCAATATGAACGCCTTTTTGGCCGGAAGATTGACCGCGGATGAAGCGCTCGGGCAGATGCAACTCGGGCTCGAGAAGCTGCTAGGAAGATGGTGATGAGGGATGAGGAAACAGGGATGAGTATTGCGGAACTCACGGACCGAGTACTGCCGTTGCCGACTTGCGCTAGAGCGGTTGTGATTCCTGTTCTGCTCAAACAGTCGCTAGGGCCTGACCCATTACCCATCACTCATCACCCATCACCCCTTGCGTTGGTAGACCGGGTATGAAGATTACGCAGGTAGAGCCCATCGTTTTACAGGTCCCCATCGATCCCCCGGTGCAAACCTCGTTTGGGCGTATGGACCGCCGCGTAGCGATCTTGGTGCGCGTCTGCAGTGACGAGGGGCTCTGTGGCTGGGGGGAGAGCTGGGGCAACTTTCCGAGCTGGTCGCCCCAGGAACGCGTCCGCACGCTCTCAGACGGTGTGGCGCCGCTCCTGATCGGTGAGGATGCCTCAGAGATCGCCTGGCTTCACCAGAAGCTGAGCCGTACCCTGCGCCCACTCGGGCTCCAGTGGGGAGCGCCCGGCCCCCTCTGGCAAGCGATCAGTGCCGTCGACATCGCCTTGTGGGACCTCAAAGGCCAGGCTCTCGGCCGCCCCATCTACGAGCTATGGGGGGGGAGCGCGCAAAGACTCCCCGTCTACGCCAGCGGGCTGGGGCCGGTCGCACCGGAAACACTCTGTGCGCCGTTTCTCGAGCGCGGTGTCGACGCCTTCAAACTCAAGGTCGGTTTCGGCCTCGAGATCGACCGGGCGAACGTATCCCGGCTCCGCGGGGTCGTCGGAGACGATGCGATCCTTTTGGTCGACGCCAACCAGGGACTCGATTTCGCGCGTGCTCTCGAACTCGCGCCCACCTTGCACGAAACCGGAGTCGACACCATCGAGGAGCCTTTTCCGGTAGATGAGCCCGAGCTGATCGAGCCCTTCCGCTTGCGCACGGGCCTCAAGGTAGCCGGTGGCGAGAATCTCTATGGGCGCACCGGGTTCCGGCGGGCGCTCGAGGGTGGTTCCTTCGATCTCGTACAACCCGACGTGGCCAAGACGGGGGGTCTCACGGAAATGTATGCCATCTGCTCTCTCGCCACCGCCTGGGGTGTGCCTTATGCGCCACACTACCTGGGCGGTGCGGTGGGTTTCGCTGCGTCCTTGCACGTCTTGGCCGCCGTGCCGGGTGGCTGGCGCATGGAGATGGACGCCAACCCCAACCCACTTCTGCAGGAGCTGGCGGGCGATCTTCTGGATCTCGAAGATGGTTGCCTGACGCCGCCGCGCGGCCCGGGCTTGGGGCTCTCCTTGCAGGAGGGCGTGATCCGTCGCTACCGGCTTTCGCTCTGATGATGGTTGATGTCGCTGTCCCACCTTGGGTGGGACAAGATCGGGACGCAGCGTCGGTGAAACTCCTACCGCGTGGGTGGGAGCATTGCCGATGGCTGACGCCCCGACCCGCTGCTACCCTGGAATTGACGCGAGTCGGGGCGTGTTGGGTCGCTCCCACATCGCGTGCCGTTTTCGAGTCCCGGCATGGAGAGGTCAGCCGTGGCGCCGCTTGTCGAGATGAGCCACATCACCAAGACGTTCGGGTCGGTCATCGCCCTCTCCGATGTTTCGATGGCGGTGTCTGCCGGTGAAGTCATGTGCCTTTTGGGTGATAATGGCGCCGGCAAGTCAACCCTCATCAAGATCCTCTCGGGGGTGTACCGTACCACGGAGGGTGAGATCCGTATCGCCGGGCAGCTGGTGAGCTTCGCATCTCCCCGTGACGCGCAGCGCTGCGGCATCGCCACCGTGCACCAGAACCTATCGATCTTGCCTCTGATGAGCGTAACCCGTAACTTCTTTTTGGGCCGTGAATCTTCTCGGGGCTGGGGACCTTTCAAGAGCTTCGACCTTCGTGGTTGCGACCGTATCGTCCGGCAGGAGATGTCGAGGATGGGCATCGACATCCGCGATCCCCACCAGGCGGTCGGGACCATGTCGGGCGGAGAGCGGCAGTGCGTGGCGATCGCGCGGGCGATCTATTTCGGCGCCAAGATCCTGATCTTGGACGAGCCGACAGCTGCCCTTGGCGTCAAGCAGGCCGGGACGGTGCTTCGCTACATCCACCAGGCCAGGGCCCGCGGCCTGGCGGTGATCCTCATCACCCACAACATCTATCACGCCTTTCCGGTCGGCGACGCCTTCACCATCTTGAAACGCGGCCGCTCCTACGGTACCTTCGCTAAAGGCGAGGTTACCCGCGAGCAAGTACTATCCATGATGGCCGGGGCCGAGGAGCTCGAGGAACTCGAGGCCGAGATCAAAGAGGCGGCACGACCGGTTTCTGTCTTAGGATAGATCTGAGGCTACCTATGGGGAGCAGGTTGGTGATGAGAGATGAGTTATGAGTGCACCAAACGGTACGGTCTGGAACCACATCTGTTGACGGTACCCACTCATTACCCATCACCCATTACTCATCACCCAAGTCGTTACGGGTAAGGATATGTTGGGCGAAGGATGAGAAGACTAAGCGCCCTAGGCCTACGCGCCCGAAGGTACGCCCAAGACTTCGAACAGCTTCTCTAAGTCGATATTCCCCCCCGAAACGACGCAGACGACCTTGCCGCTGCCGGCGGCGCCGCTGAGAGCGGCGGCCACCCCAGCTGCACCGGCCCCCTCGGCCAGCACCCGGTTTCGCTCGAGCAGGAGCTTGAGCGCCCGTGCGGTTTCGTCGAGCGACGTTCGCAACGAGCCGTTGAGGAGCTCACGCGCCAGGGGCCACATCTCGGACAACACCCCACCGCTGCCGATACCATCGACGAAACTGGGCTCATAGGAGATCGTTACCGGGGCATCGGCTGCCAACGATGCGGCCAGCGGCGCCGCGGTGTCGACTTCCGCAGCGTAGATATGCGCAGCGGGTTTGAGCGCACGGACGGCACTGGCGATGCCGCAACTCAAGCCTCCACCGCCGAAGGGGACGACCACGGTATCGAGATCCGGGAGGTCCTCGAGCAGCTCCAAGCCGATGGTGCCGTTGCCGGCCATCACCGCCGGGTCGCTGACCGGATGGATGAAGAGCCCCGCTTGCCCAGGGTAGTGATGCTCGACCAACACTTGCCACCAGCGGTCGAACGGTTCCTTGATGATCCGCCCTCCGAGTCGTGCGATGGCGGCCAGCTTGGTCTCGGGTGCGTGTTCCGGTACGATCACGGTCGCAGGTATGCCCAGGCGACGCGCGTTCCAGGCGACGCCTTGGGCCATGTTGCCGGCGCTGGCGGTGTAGACGCCTCTGGAGAGCTTTTCCGGGTCCGCGAGCGCCATGGCGTTGCCGGCGCCGCGCAGCTTGAACGAGCCGATCGGCTGGAGGTTCTCGAGCTTGAGGTAGATCTCGGCAGGGGCGTCGTCGAGGTTGAGTCGCACCAGCGGGGTGCGCAGGGCGGAGCCGGCGATGCGCGCGCGAGCCGCTTCGATCTCAGCGATGGATGGGGCCTTGAGGGTTGCCATAGCCTAGGGTATCCCTTCGCGCTTTGCCGCGCTCGAGAGTTGCCGGCTGCACCCCCCTTCAATCACTGCCTGAACCTCGTTTTCGGAACAACTCTGTCAAGCCGTCACGTTCTTCAGGGCTCAGCGAGAGTTCCAAAGCCTCCCGCACCACCTCGAAATGCTCCGGGCTCCGAGGTCCGACGATGGGTGCTGTGACCTCGGGCGCGGCCATGACCCAAGCGAGTGCCAGACTCGCCATCGAAACCCCACGCTGCTCGGCTTCGACCCGCAAGCCGTTGAGCGCCTCGAAGGTCTGCCGGCGCCAGTAGGCCTGGTACGGTTCGGGTCTCAATGTCATGCGTGATCCTGCGGGGTAGTCTTCGTCGAGGCGGTACTTGCCGGTAAGAAAGCCCCCGGCCAGCGGACTGTAGGGCGTGTAGCCGAGGCCTTGGTCCCGGCAAAGGGGCAGCATCTCCCGTTCGTCGTCTCGCTCGAGCAGGCTGTAGGCGTTTTGGACCCACTCGAAACGCTGATAGTGGTGCTTATCAGAGAGCCACAGCGCTTTGACCATCAGCCAGGCCGGCATATTGCAGGCTCCCAAGTAGTGAACCAAGCCGCCACGTACCAGGTCGGATAGGGCGCTGAGAGTCTCTTCGAGCGGGGTGTCGGGGTCGGGGGCGTGGATCAGGTACAGATCGAGATGGTCGACCCCGAGCCGCTTCAAGCTGGTCTCGACCTGGCGTTTGATATGGCGCCTTGAGAGCCCGCGGTCGTTCGGCCCGTCGCCGACCGGGGCGTACACCTTGCTGCTCAAGATCAGCTTGTCGCGCACGCTCGAGCCGCGCTTTTTCAGCCACTTCCCGATGGCCGCTTCACTGCGGCCGCCTCCGTAGGCGTCGGCGGTATCGAAGAGATTGATGCCGAGTTCCCATGCCATGTCCATGATCTCGAAGGCTTCCGCTTCGCTCTCTCCCTGCCCGAAGAGCTCCGGGGCACTGCCGACGCCGCCGAAGTTGCCACAGCCGAGGCCGACGGCCGAGACCTTGATTCCGGTGCGCCCGAGGTTCTTGTAGATCATGGCTTTGAGTCTAGCACCCGCCAGCCGTTGCGATCCTGGTGTTGAAGTCTAGACGCATTAGGGTGCGCACCAGGTGAGGTCGCCGCTTCAGCCACTGCCGCCGGCGATCCTATCGGTGGAGCGGGTCATGACCCGACTCGAGTGCCCTACTCGCGGTAAAGCGTAGCGTCTAGGCGCAGCCACGATTTGCACGCGTTAGGCATCTTGGTCGTCGTTGGTTGGGAACGTACCTAGTGTTACATCAGCACTTCGCTGCCCATCATGCTGAAGTGGTGGAGATCGAAGGTCATGACAGGTGCTGTGGCGCGGGTAGCCATGCTGGCGATGGTTGCATCGGTAAGGGTGATCCGCTGATCGGTGAATCGTTTCAGGAGCGAAAGTGCCGCCTTGAGGTCTAGCTCGTCCGGATAGCTGGTTGCATAGGCGTGACACACGGCCTCGAGTGCGTTGTGTGCCCTTGTGACAGCGTTGCTACGTGCCGGTTTGCGGTACATGAGTAGACGGTGTAATTCCAGCAGGACAGGGTGCGGACACACCGGGGTCAGCCCAGCATCCTCCGCCCGTTGGAAGAGGAGCTTGGCTGCTTCGTGCTCTTGATCGTGCGCATCGAGTAGGCCTTTTAGAGGTCCGGTGTCGATGAGGATCTGCCTCAACGTCACCGCTTGACGGAGCGCCGGTATTCTTCGGCGAGGGCCTCATCGAGGTAGCGGTCGTGGTTGAGGCTCATATCCCGTGGTGCGTCCGGATCGGTGCAGAGCCCAGCCAAGGTCTGCCAGGTCGACGGCTTGGCATCTCGTCCTTGAGCACGATCTTCTTGCTGGTACTCGAGGAGATCGCTGACCTCGACGGGTTTATCGGTCAATTCGCGCAGCGCCGTAACGAGTTTGTCCAAGCTGTCAAGCGAGGGGTTACGGGTGCCGTTTGCGTAGGTGTAAACGCTCTTGGGGCTCAGTCCTTCAACGCGCTGTGCGAGCTGATAGACAGTGATGCCTTCACGTTCGAGGTAAGCGCTGAGTTTGACCTTGATCACACCCTATAGTCTACAATATGTACCCTAACAAGTAAACTTGAAGTTCCATATTACCCCTTCGAAGTACCCCGTACTCCTAGCAACCTACCGCGGTGCTCACGTGCACCTCGCTGCGTCTCCACATCTTCCTACCCTGCGTGAACGGTCATATCAGGTGCGATATCACTCGGCCCTCTGATGTCGGTCGTTCCAAGAGGGCGAAGGGCTATGATGGTGAGGCGAGGTGGCTTGAAGTGGCGCAATACCACTTTTCTCCAAAAAATTATGAGGCGATGATCCGTGACGATGTGCCAGCTTACGACGAGCTGCAGCGCCAGATCGCCGAGGCCTCGATCGGCACGTTGGTGACCCATAATATTCTCGATTTGGGCACCGGCACCGGCATCACAGCCCGGCAGGTCTTGGCCCTCCATCCCGAAGCACACCTCACCGGCATCGATCTCAGCGAGCAGATGCTTTCCGAGGCGCGTAGGGTCCTTGAAGCCGACCGGATAACGCTTCTCCATCAAGCCCTCGAAGAGCCCTTACCGGCTGGTCCTTTTCAACTGGTCGTCTCGGCACTCGCCATCCATCATCTGGACGGGGCCGGCAAGGCCGATCTCTTTCGCCGGATCGCAACGGTGCTCGAGCCGAGCGGGCGCTTTGTGATGGGAGATCTGGTTATCCCTCGGGCTCCGGTATCGCGACCGACTCCGGCGACCCAAGGCTACGACCGCCCCAGCACGGTCGACGACCAGCTGCTCTGGCTCCAAAGCGCCGGCTTCAGCGCCGGCGTGGTATGGGAGCGTGGTGACTTGGCCGTACTCGAGGGTGTAAAGCATCTTTGACCGGTGCCGAGGCGTCGACAGTGCTCATGGGTTCGTTATTCGTGTCCTGATGGTGTGCGACACTGGCACTAAGCTACCTCGGTAGCTATCTGGGAGGCAAGATCCTATGCAAACAGCTCGTCAAGTCGTCTACAGGCGTTTCGACGCGCAGGACCCAGCCGGCGTCTTCGAGTTGGGTGAAGTACCCGTCCCCGAGGAAGTCGCTCCCGGTGAGGTCTTGGTTCGAATCGCCTTCGCCTTAGTGCATCCCTGTGACGCCGCTTGCGCCATGGGCGTCGTCAACGGGGTCGAACTCCCTGCTGTCGGAGGCCTCGAGGCCCTCGGGGTGATCGAAAAGATCGGTACAGCGTTGACAGACCGGTTCGAGGTGGGGCAGCGGGTTCACGTTTGTGGTACCCACGTGTTCGGTCGGTGGAAGACGTGGCGCGGCGTGTGGCGGGAGTATGCCCTCTGTCCACCAGAAGCGTTGATTCCGGTTCCTGACGGCGTCCCCGACGATATCGCTGCACAGCTGGTCGTCAACATCCTCACCCCTTACGCCATGGTCAAGGAGATGGGCATCGGCCCCGGTGATCTCCTCTTGCAAACGGCAGCCGGCTCGGTGCTCGGCCAGGTCATGATCCAGCTCGGCCAAGCCTTCGGATTTACCACCGTCAATGTGGTTCGACGTCAGGAGACTGCCGACATGTTGACCAGTAGGTTCGGAATCGATACTGTGTTCGTCTACGACGGCACGAATGCGTCGGCGGCAGCGGCGGAAAAAGCGATCGGCGAGCGCCTTGCAGGCACGCCGATCCGCTTCGCCATCGAAGCCGTTTCCGGGCAGACCGGGCGCTTTTGCCTCGATCTGGTGGGCCCTGAAGCCGTGGTCTACTTCTACGGTATCCTCTCGGGCGACCTGATGGTGCCGGTGGACGTGGTTTCCGACCTAGCCATGAAGAACAACACCCTCAAGGGCTGGTCGATCCAAGAGACCTGGATGCGCAAGACGCCAGATGAAGTGAAGAGACGTTACATCGACGAGTTGTGGGAGCTCATCCAAGAGGGCAAGGTCACCACGCCACCGCTCGGTGAGCGATTTCCGCTCGAGCGTGCCGGCGAGGCGATGACCGCATCCTTTCGCCAAGACAAGCCCGGAAAGATCGTGTTGGTCTGTACCTGATCCTGGGGGTGGGTGACTGTGCTTCGCCGCGGCGCGTGTAAGGATCGAGTCAGAAGTTCTTCAGAACCGCGTGATTACGGCTAGGCTAGAGTGACGGTGCGATACCACCTCCTCTCTCCTAGCTTACCCGCCTCCAATAACAGGCGGGTAACCTCTTTATCAAGACCGTAGGGTTACACCGTTTCCACCCCTGATGGCTACGGCTGATCACGACGACGTCTCGCCGGTCGACGTAGCGGTAAAAAGTGGCGAGTGCCGGTGGTTGGGTGGATGTTCATCTCAACGCGTCTTGAGCACCTGCCCAGGGTGGATGAGGTCGCTCTCAAGCGAGTTGATCACTTTCAAATCTTCTACGTTGAGACGGAACATCTCGGCGATCGACCACAGAGAATCCCCAGGCACCACCGTGTAAAAGCGGGGGTAGGGACGGATCTCCACAGCCGGGGCGATGGCCACCTCCTGCGGTGCAGATGTACCGGTGCGAACAACCGGGTGGGGTATGACCACCTCGCTGATGACAGAAAGTGCCCAACGCGGTGGCGGTATTTGTCGAAGGGGGGTGACCCTTACACACGCTTCAGGAAGTGGAGCCGTGACCGTGAGCAGGGGGAGGATCACCGGATGGGAAGCCCCGTCGCACGCACTGGTATACACCATCGTTTTGGGAACGTTGTAGCGTAAGGTCCGATAGAGCAGCGTCTGCAGCGAAAGGTTTTCACCGGCTTCATCGAAGCTACGATGCCGAGCCTGCCAGATCCAATTGCCGTAGGAGTCGTATTCGGTTTCGTAAACCCATCGCTCGACCACGCCACCGTCGGGGTTGTAGAGGATTCTTTCCAGCACATGTCCGGCTGTGTCGAAGCGCTGGGTACGCCTGCTTTCGATCTCACCGTTCTCGCCGTAAAGGATCGTCTCAGAGGAGCGTCCGCTCTCTTGATAGGTCTGGCTTCGCCACAAGAGTGGATCTCCATCGAGATCGAGGGTGACATACTCGAGCTCGTTACCACTCTCATCAAAACGGGATCGGGCGGTGAAAAAGACCTGTACGGATCCGATTTTCTCATCAAAAACGGCCATCTCCGCAGGCAGGCCGTCTGCTTGGAAAAAGGCATACTCCAGTTCGTTGCCGGCTCCGTCATAGTGACGCACGGCCGTATACCGGAGCGTGCCGTCCGAGTGGAAGTGGTCTTCTTCGATTCGTTCGCCATCACCGTGATGGCGGTAGATGACTTTGCTGCGCAGGTCTTCGTCTCCGTAATAGCGAGTTCGTTCGAGGAGGAAGCCACTCTCGTGGTAGAGAAACGTTTCGCTCGCCACCACAAGGCCTTCAGCATCGAGATGCACCGTCTTTGTCAAATGCCCCGCTTCATCGTACTCAAAGGAATGTTGCTCACGCAGTTCGCGTTCGTCTGTGAGTGTATGGATCGCGTATCGTTCGTGCTCGAGCCGGTTTCCGAAGTCGTCATATCGGTACCGATCTTCATAGATGAAGAGTTCGTCCGATACCTGCACCCTGCTTGACAGCACATTTCCCAACGGGTCGAACTCGAAGACCCGTTGTGCCAGCAGCGTTCCATCTTCATGATGCTGCGTCTCTTCGATTCTGTTGCCACGCTCGTCGTACACTCGAACATCGAAGGGTATAGGACCGTCCTGATCTTTTTGATCAGGGAGGGACGTGTCTGATGAGAACGTTTCTACCCTTGCTACAGGTCCTTGCAAGCCATCGCCTTCTCGGTTCCCTGGGACGGGGAGCCCTCCATCCGGGTGTCCTGTCGCCAAGGTCACCACCCAACATACGAGACAACACCAAAAGGTCTTTTTCATCACGACTTCTCACGTCATTGTACCGGCTGTCGGAACGTTCGGCATGAGGTCATACCCGGCAGCTGTGTAGAGGAGGGAGTCTTTTTAAAGGTGTGACCTGGGTTCCGGTCACACGTTCCATCTGCACGTGATGAAGGACGTATCTTAGGTGGATGTCGGACTTCTCCTGACACTCCTGTCGGATTTCCTCGCACCCCGCAGGAGAAGACCTCGTCTTACAGTGTTTTGATGGTTCAAGGCTCCGTGACGTCACGGCCCGCTTCACGCAGAGTTCAACTCTGAGGGGAGTTTTTCATTATGTGCCCAAGACTCCGTCTCTACACGGTCTTACTGGTTGGCTTCATCTTTCTCGGTTGCGGCTTGGCGCAGGGCGTCGACACGACCTACCGAGACCCCGAAGGTCGATTCAGTTTGATGATCCCGACGAACTGGCAGCTCGTACCACGAGAAACTCATCTGCTTCTGCACGACCCAGATGCCCTCATCGAGACCTACGTGTTGGTCGTGGAGGGGGATGATCTCTCGCAGGGCCTCGCCGAGGCGTGGCGTCTAATCGATCCGGAGTTCGATCTGGAAGTAAGGGAGCTAACGCAGCTGCCGGCTACGGACGTCGAGGCCGCCCAACAGATCGTCTACAATACCGAGAGAGAGAGATTGGTGATCGCCTTCGGTCGGCTCTTCGAAGGCAACATCTACGCATTTTTGCTAGACACACCCTTGGACGCGTATGTAACCCGCCAGGCGCAAGTCGGCATTATCGCCTCGAGCTTCGACATCAGTGCGATCGAGAAGGGTGACCTGACCGGGGTGGAACCCCAACCCTTCGATGAAATCCTGGCAGCGGAGCTCGACCGCTACGTCCCCGAGGCCATGGACCGAGCGGGAGTGCCCGGTGCCGTCGTGGCGGTGGTGCAAGACGGTGAGATTCGCTACCTCCGGGCCTTCGGCGTCAAAGAGCTCGGGCTGGAAGATCCCATGGCGGTCGATACCCAGATGATGATCGGTTCGACCGGAAAGTCCCTGACGACCTTCATGATGGCCACCATGGTCGACGACGGCACGATGGCATGGGACACGCCGGCCATCGACATCCTGCCGAGCTTTGCGGTGTCGGACCCCGAACTGAGCCGGCGGATCACCGTGCAGAACTTGGTCTGTGCCTGCACCGGCGTCCCCCGGCGCGACTTCGAGCTGCTTTTCAATGCCAATGCCTTGGGCGCTGAGGATATCGTTCGCTCCCTTCGCGATTTCCAATTCTTCACCGACTTTGGCGAGGCGTTCCAGTACTCCAACCAGATGGTGGCTGCCGGAGGCTATATCGCAGCAGTTGCCGCCGGGGCACAGTGGGGCACGTTGCTTCCCGGATATGCCGCAGAACTCCAGCGACGGGTACTCAGCCCCATCGGTATGCTCGACACCACCGTTTCTTCGTTTTCCGTGCGGGCGCGAGGCAACTACGCCACCCCACACGGCCTCGACCTCTACAACCAGCGGAGCCCGATTGCGCTCGAGGTGGAGCGTTTCGTGCTGCCGGTGGCACCCGCCGGCGGTCATTGGTCCACCGCACAAGACATGGCGCGCTACCTCATCACCCTGCTCAACCACGGGGTCGCTCCCGAGGGTAACCGCGTGGTCTCTCGTGAGAACCTCGCCGTCACCTGGGAACCGCAGGTCAAAGCCAGCGCCGATGTCAGTTACGGCTTGGGATGGTTGGTGGGCGAATACCAAGGGGTGCGTTACCTCAGCCACGGTGGCAACACCTCGGGCTTCACCTCGGGGTTGGCGTTCGTTCCCGAAAAGGGGATCGGTGCGCTGGTGCTGACCAACGGCCGCGTGACCAATTTCTTCAACGACCACATCATCTTCCGGGTGTTCGACCGCTTTTTCGGCGAGCCCGTCGACGACAACGACGCCGATTTCGCCTTTACGCTCGAGCAGTTCGCCAAGTCGTTTGCAGAGGTCGTCGATACTTTGGAGGGCGATATCGATCCGGGGGTGGTGGCACCCTACCTGGGTCGTTTCAGGAATCAGGCGCTGGGGATGATCGACCTGACGCTCGAGAACGGAGCGTTGATGGTCGACATCGGTGAGTCCAAGGCGGTTCTCCACAGGCGCGTCAGCATCGATGGCGACGTCGGGTATCTGGTCGTCGATCCACCCCTGACGAGCTTCCTGTTCGAGTTCGGGGTCGATGAGACCGGCGAGCCGGCCATCACCCTTTTCAGCCCCCCGGACTACTACCGGTTTACCAGGTGGTAAGGAGGCGCAGCAGCAGATACTGCGAGCGTGGTGGGGATAGGAAAGAAGGTGATGAGGGATGAGTCATGAGTGATGAGAGTTGCAATGGGTTAGGTTCAACCGCAACTTTCGCAACACCCATCACCCATCACCCATTCCCCATCACCCCATAGACTCTGAGGTCTTCACATATCACTTGACTCTTCCGTACCTTCGTCTTTACGCTTGCGAGACCCCCAGTTTTCGCACCCGCCCTCTCCGGTCGGCCTGACCATGGGGTCGGCGATCTGCTCGGTCCCTTTCCAGGCGTAGGGATCTTTGCCGGCAATCATGACGATGTCGCGGTAGTCGGCGATGGCCATGTACTCGCCCTCCTTGGGGAGCCGCCAGGGGAGGAGCGAAGACGCGCTCATGTAGTGGTTCACCAGCACGCGCCGGTAGCCGCTCTGGGCGCGGTTGGGGAACGAGCGGTGCAGCAAGTAGCCGTTGAAAAAGACGATCGAACCGGCCTTCACCTCGACCGGGATGGCGTCTTCGTCTCGGTAGGGGAAACCGGTCGACTCGTCGGTGCAGTCGAAGCGCGGGTCGTTCTGTTGCTCGAGCGGCCACAGCACGCCGTGTTTGTGCGAGCCGGGGATCACCCACAGGCAGCCGTTTTCGACGGTAGCGTCGTCCATGGCGATCCAACCGCCGGTGAGCGTACGGTCGCGGGTGGGGATGAAGTCCTCGTCCTGGTGCCAGGCCTGCCCCGGTTTGCCGGTCGCCTTGATAAAGAGCATCGACTGCATGCACTTCACGTCGGGCCCGATGATCTCGGTCAGCACCTCGACCATTTTGGGCGTGGCCAAGTACTTGGTCATCACCTCGGAAATCTTGTGCGGGAAGTGGATGCAGAGGTAGCGCCGCAACACGCTCTCATCGCTCTCGCCAGGTAGGTGGGGTTCAAACCCGTCCACGTCACCTCGCTCCCCCCGGCAGATGGCGAGCGTCTCCGAGCGCAACTCTTCGAGCTCATCTGGGTTGAGGGCGTCCGGAACCACCAGGTAGCCGTGTTCTCGGTAGAACTCGAGACGGTTGCCGTTTTTCGACACCGTCTCCTCGGTGATGAACGTCGGTCCATTCCCCTTTAGTGCTTCGAGCTGGGGATCGGTGATGGCTGATGTCGGCATCGGGCATGCTCCTTTTTCGTTGGATCTCTCAGTTAGAGACGCTGCTTTACCAAACTCTCCCTTATCTTACTCGGGCGCCGTTGAAGCGTTGTCCGATGAGCGATACGATGATGATGAGCCCGTAGAAAAACTGCGTGAAAAAGCCCGTCAGACCGGCGGCGATGACGCCCGTTTCGATGAACGAGACGATGGTCACGCCGAAAGCACCACCGAGCACCGTACCGATCCCGCCCCAGGTGGGCGTGCCGCCGACGAAGAGACCGGCGAGCACAGGCAACAAGAGACCGTCACCGGTGGTGGGCCACCATACGAAGTTGATCATGACCGAAAATACCCCGGCAAGCGCGGCGCCGATCCCGGTGAAGACGAAGACCATGATGCGGGTCCGCGCGACGTTGACACCCATCTCGGCTGCGCTTCCCGGGTGATCTCCTACGCAGTGAACGTGGATGCCGAACCGGTGGTAGTTGTAGAGGAATAGGCCGAGGATTGCAAAGGCGGTAGCCCACAACATCTGATTGGGAATCCCCAGGATCGGATCGTCGGTCATCAGGCTATGAACGAGAGTTCCGCGAAGTTCGGGCATGGCGATCGAGAAGCCCTCGACGGTGATGTTGATGAGACCGCGCAACAAAAAGTTCATGCCCAAGGTCGCTACCAGGGCCGAAAGACCGATATGGACGACCAGGATGCCGTTGAGATACCCGAGCACTACTCCGATCGCCAGCGCGGCAAAGATGCCGAGCAGCGGGTTGCCGCCTGCGTCGACGATGGCGGCAAAACCGTATGAAGCCATCCCCACCACCGCAGGAAACGAGAGATCGATCTCGCCTGCGGTGACGACGAAGACCAGTGGAATCACCACAAAAATCGATACCGGAAGAGCGATCATCACCGAGCGGTAGGTTCGAAACTGCGTGAAGACGTCTGGGCTCGCGATCACAAACGCGATCAGCATCAGAAAGAGGAAGCCGGCAGAGGTCAGCACGCGGCGGTTGTTCCGCATCCACTTGATGAGAGGATGCACCTCATCGCGCCCTACACGCTGATCGACAGGTTGCGTGCTCATGCCCCCACCTGTAAGGGCAAGGCTTTTGTCAATATATCTCTAGGCATGGATCTCAGCGTGTCCTGTCTCGGCGATGTCGTGCATGGTTTCGATGAGGTATTCGGCAGAGGAGACCTCTGTCTTGTCTGACGTGAGCACGATCTTGCCGCGGTCGAGGACGATGAAGCGCTCCGCCACATCGTAAACATGGTAGATATTGTGGCCGATAAAGATAATCGATTTTCCTCTCGCCCGCACGTTTTCGATGAAACTGAACACCTTCCTCGTCTCGGTCAGCGATAGGGCGGTGGTCGGTTCGTCCAGAATGATCAACTCGGCATCGAAGTATAGGGCGCGTGCGATGGCTACCCCTTGGCGTTCTCCCCCAGAAAGTGTGGCAACCGGCGAGTCCGGATCGAACACTTTCGAGGTGAAACCGATGTCTCGCATCAGGCGGTTCGCCTCTTGTCGCTGCTTTTTGGTGTCGACGAAGCCGAATCGGCGCTGGATTTCCCGGCCCATGAAGATATTTCTGGTGATCGACTGCTGGATTACCAGTGCGCGGTCTTGATACACCGTTTCGATCCCGGAAAGCCGGCTCCTGGCGGCATTCCAGTGCGAGACCTTCTCACCGCGCACAAAGATCTCGCCCTTGTCCGGTGGGTGCACGCCAGAGAGGATCTTGATCAGGGTCGACTTGCCGGCCCCGTTATCGCCGATGAGGCCGACGACTTCACCGGGTTTGATCTGCAGGCTCACCCCCTCGACGGCGTTTACGTTGCCAAACGACTTGGTGATATTTTTGAGTTCGATAATGTAGTCACTCATCGGTTTGCCCGTAGTTCTTGTATTCCCATGCCGATCACTTCGGTCCTGCGCGAAGCGCTATTGACCACCGGACTATCCCGATGGGAGGTCGTTGGCTGCGGCAGGGGGTTGAGCCCCTGCCGCATTCCTAAGGGCTGCTCGTTAACGGTAGCCCGCGTTGGCGAGGTCTTTGACCTGTTCGAAGTTGTTTGCATCGATGAAGCCGGCACCGGTATCGACGTTCAAAGGCGCTAAGCCGAACTTGGCCGTCTGGCAGATGCTCAAGATCGGCATATAGCCTTGCAAGAACGGTTGCTGGTCGGAGGTGAGATGGATCCAGTCATCCGCGAATCCTTGCATGATGAACTCGTTAGTGTCGAAGCCGATGGCTTTGACTTGCCCGGCCTCGAGCCCAGCGGCTTCGAAGTAGGTTTGGGTGTTGCCGAGCGTCTGACCACCCGAGAAACCGACCAACTCGGTATCGGGATTGTTGAGGAGCGCTGCCGTCATCGACGGGATCCCGAGGTTCGGATCGGCGGCCCACTCTGGCGGTGAATCGACGTTGACGACGTTGAAGCCGTTCTCTTTAAAGACGTCGATCACACCCACTTCGCGTTGAGCCCGCTCGATCTGCTCGAGGTTTACCAGCACCAGCACGGTCGCCCCCGGGGTCAAGTCGAACTGGCGGATGGCTTCCTCGGCCAAGGCGCGCCCTTGCGAATAGAGCTGGGCCCCGACGTACCCGCCGCCATACCTGGCGCGGACCTGGTCCACATCGACGTTCTGATACATCATGATGATGCCGCTCTCGGCCGCTTCGGCGGCGAGCGGCAAGATGGCGTCATTGCCAGGGTGGCCCATCATGGCGATGCCGTCAGGTTGCTGCGCCACCGCCTCGCGCAGTTGCTGGGTCATCGTCTCGGAGTCCCAGCCCGAGAAGACGTACTCGACATCTGCGCCCAGATCGCGCGCCGCAGCCAATGCCCCGCGGTAGACGATCCCAGCAAAGGCGTCGCCTTCGGTACCACCCGCAAAGAAGCGGATGGTAACGTCTTCGCACCAACCTTGGCGCTCGAGCTCATCGATCTGCGCCAGTGCCACCGACCCGAAAAGGGTAGTGGCAACCAGAGCCAACAGGAGAATCGCACCTACCTTTTTGATCATTGCTACTCCTCTCATGACCTACCTTGAGCATTGTTGTTATCAAACGCACTCGCACCCTGAATCGTTCACCTCGAGTTCATTGAGGTGTACGGTTAACGAAACCGTGTGGCCAGGGACAGGAACCATCTACCAACAAAATGCTCTAGGCAAATATATCAGATTATGCCAGGTCTTGGTATCAGCAATCGCGCGGGGGTCCCCAACGCCTCAGGCGATGATGGATCATCTAGACCAACCGTACAGAACTGGGGCGGAATCGTCGATAGGTCTTCGACCACGATTCGACTCTTTCTCAAAGGCTATTGTGGCCGGGTCGTATACGTTAGGTGGAGCCTGAGTCGGCGCCCCTGGCATCGTCACGATATGCCCCAACTACCACGGTGTTACCGGAGACTGCGACGGAGCTGCCAATCTGATCACCAGCCGTAGCTCTGTCGGTGGTTGTTTCGCATCCACCACCGAACGGATGCGCCTCGTCGCGTCCCACACAACGCAACCCGTCTGGCGCTCCGCTGACCCATACTCGCTCCGCTCGCCTTAAGTTGGAGGTCCTTAGTGGGGCGACGTTGATAAAACGTTCCTCGAGTGCGTCTTGGGACAAAAGATGCAGATAGCTAGCGGCGGCGTTTTCTCAGGGAGTCTTTATCACTGTATTTTGTGCGACTGGTCGTCGTTTGATAGGCTTGGGATTTCAAGTGCTTGCGCGTCAGCAGATCGTCGTAACTTTCTATGGTGTCGCTGAGGGTTCCAAGGTCGACGAGTTCTTTGGTTATGCGCTCGCTTAACGGAGCGGCGCTCAGGGTGTCCTTTGCGTAGGCAACGGAACGTTTCATTGCTGCCCAATCACCACGGTCGAGGTACTTGATGGCTTCACGCTTGGCGCGGGCTGCCGTGAGGGTAGCGAGATAAGCTTTGACCTCGAGATCTTCAGGAAGGTTGGCATAATCTGTGTCGCTGAGGATGGGGATGCGGATTGTGACGCTGTGCGTGTCATCCAGACCGGTATGTGGATCGCGCCAGCCGAGCTTGAGCCAGCCCAGGCTCTGGTTGGGCTCTAAAGAAGGTATCTGTAAGACCGCACCGATTTCTATGGGGACGCCTGCGACAAGGTTGGAAAGAATCAGGGCACCGCTCTCGGTGGTGGAGAGGTCGTTAAGGATGTCGACAACGCGTATGCCGGTGTCCGAGCCTGCCATGAGGGTGACGTGGGTGCCGCGGGTGGTGGTAAGACCTTGCAGCTCGGCACTGAAGGTCGCTTCGAGTTGACGGGCGGAGTCGATAAAGTGGTAGTTGCCACCGCCCAGTTCGGCCATTCCTTCGAGCAGGTCCTCGTTGAAAGTCCTTCCGAGGCCCATGGTGCTGGTGCTGATACCGCGCTCAAAAAGCCCGGCACAATCTCGTTGAATGGTGCTGGGATCGGTCTCACCCACGTTGGCAAGGCCGTCACTGAGAAGGATGACGCGGTTTAGGCACTTGACGTTTAAGTGGTTTCCAACCTGCCTGGCGCCTTCGAGCCAGCCGGCGTGCAGAGCTGTGGTACCGCCAGCCCGCACGGTGTGGATGGCACCGATCACGGCGGCCTTGTGTTGGGCCAAAGTGCTTGGCACCAAAGTACTTATGTGATCATCAAAGGTAATGACGGCAACACGGTCGGTGGGGTCGAGCGCTTCCACCGCACAGATGGCGGCGGCCTTGGCATACTCGAGACTGGCTCCGCTCATGGAACCCGAGCGGTCGATGACCAACGCGAGGTTAAGCGAGGGGCGCCTGTCGAGGATTTCGAGCTGAGGCGCTGTGATGCGGATCATGCACTCGAGCCGACCGCCGCTCTGGCCGATACCTTGTTTGAGGGGATGAAAGGTGATTTCGGGGGTCATCGTTTCCTCCTTTGGTGGATGTAGATCAGTTTCAAGGTGAGGTAGTCGAGGAGGTTTTGCTGTTCGCGTAAGGTATCGGGGGTCTTGAAATCGTCGCGGATGTGCAGCTCGAGCCCTTCGAGGAGACGGATGCGCGTCCAGGAACTCTCTTCTTCGGCTGGCTGCGGTGCGGGGATGGTACGGGTCGGTGGGGCTTGGGCTGCGTGAGTGGCTCCGGTACGTTCTTGGATGGCGTCGATGAACGAGAGTGCCTCGTTGCTGGCTGCGAGTTCGACGGTGATACCGCCTTCGAGCAACGTTTCGAGCTCATTGCTATGGCGTTTTCGGGCCAGGGTGCCGATGGCGCTTGCGGTGTAGCCCTGGCTGAGGAGCCGGCGCACCACCAGGAGCTGGAGTAGGTGTCGATAGTCGTAACGCGCTTCGCGCCCGTTCTTGAGAGGTTCGTCGATCAGGCCTTCAGTGGTGTAGTGGCGGATAAGACGGGGATTGACGTCGCTCTTGATACGGGTGTTGGTGGGGTCGCCCGGGAGGTAGTCGGGGAGGATTTGGTTGGTAAGCGCAGCAAACTCCTCGAGCGTCCACGAGCGTTGGGAGTCGGTGAGGGAGCGGAGAATCGTCACCCCTATCAGATTAATAGTTGCAACGTAAATTGTCAATAGCAACTATAATTGTCAAAATAAACAGCTACGTGACAGCTCAGTAGAACTTGAGGAAGGGTCCGTTAGCTTTCGAGCTAACGGACCCTACATCCAACGCCGCGTTTGGCGGCTACCTGGTCGGGGTGACTGGATTTGAACCAGCGACCACTTGACCCCCAGTCAAGTGCGCTACCAGGCTGCGCTACACCCCGCTGGCCGGACGAAGTCGGCCCGCCCATAGAGTGTACTGCCTGTTTCGAGGGTGCGTCAAGCACGCCGGCAACGCTACAATGACGGTATGGACGGTGAACAGGAAGAACGCTTCGACGTGCTCGACTCTGAGGGCAACGAGACCGGGGAGACGAAGGCCCGGGCTGAGGTCCATCGAGACGGTGACTGGCATCGTGCCTTTCATCTCTGGATCGTGAAGGAGGGCCGCTACGTCTTGTTGCAGCGTAGAGCGCTCGAGAAAGATCTGGAGGGCGGCAAACTCGATGTGAGTGTGGGGGGACACTTCCGGGCAGGGGAGACCTTGATCGAAGTACTGCGCGAAGCCGAGGAGGAACTCGGCCTCTCCGTGCAGCTTCACCAGATCCACCACCTGGCAACGCGCAGGGCCGAGCGGTCCTATCCCCATGCAACCGACAGAGAAGTGCAGGAAGTGTACGCTCTGCGCTGCGATCAACCGTTGGAGCACTACTTTCTGAACTGCCGGGAGGTCGCGGTGCTCTACGAGGTGCCTCTCGAGCGGGCGATCTCTCTCTACCGAGACGGTACTTTCGTACCCGTAGCGGGGTACGATTGTCAGCAACGGACCAACAACGCGCTCCTCGTGATCGATGATCTTATCGTGCAGGCTCGTGACGACACCGTCGAAATTCTAAAAAAACTCCAGGGCTGGCTCGAAGGAGAGCGAGACTCAACAGACGGTTAACCCTCGACCACGGTGGGCATGATAAGCGGGTTCCGCCCTGTCGTACGCCGAAGGTAGCGTCTCACGGGGTAGAAGATATCGTCCCGGATATCGGTAATAGCCTTCTTTTCGCGGATGCCGCGTTTCAAGTTGTCGAAGGCGATGCGTTCGATCTCTTTAGCCAGTTGTTTGTTATCGGTCGCCACTCCTCGGGTGATCACTTCGACGATCGGCTGGCGGTTAGCGACCGCCATGATCACCACCACGCCCTCGTTGGAGAGCATCTGTCTGTCGCGGATGACAGGTTCGGTCACTTCGCCGCTTGTTTTGCCGACGCTGTCGATATAGATCACGCCGGCACCGATCTGGCCGGCGATGCGGATGTCGTTTCGGGTGAGTTCGATGATGTCGCCGTTTTGTGGGATCAGGCTCTTTTGGGGTGGGTTTGCCATGCTGGCGGCCAGGCTCTTGTGGTTGACCTGGTGGCGAACCTCACCGTGCCAGGGGATGAAGAATTTCGGCCGGGTGAGGTCCAAAATCAACTTGAGCTCTTCCTGACTGGCGTGCCCGCTGGCATGAACCTTATACGCCGGTGGATAGTAGACGTTCACATCTCGTTCGTAAAGCTGGTTGATGACCCTGCCGACCGCCTCGTAGTTTCCGGGGATCGGTGTAGAAGACATGATCACCGTATCACCAGGTTTGAGCGTGATCTTGCGGTGGGTGCCCGAAGCGAGCCGCGAGAGCGCGGCCATCGGTTGCCCTTGGGCGCCGGTACAGAGAAAGAGGACTTTGTCATCGGCCAAATCCGCCATGTCGTCGGTACTGATGAGCGGATGCTTGACCTCGAGATAACCGAGCTCTTCGGCGATGCGGATGTTTTTGATCATGGAGCGTCCCTCCATGACCACCCGACGATCGTGGCGCTCGGCGACCCTGATCATATTTTGAAGCCGGTGTACGTGGGAACTAAAGGTGGTAACGATTACACGGCCTCGGGTTTTCGCTACGATCTCTTCGACCGCGGCCATGACATCCTTTTCGCTCGAGGTATAGCCGGGTCTTTCAGCGTTGGTGGAATCGCTGATCAAGGCCAATACGCCTTCCTCGCCGGCTTGGGCCAGTTTGTGTAGGTGGCTGGTTTTGCCATCCGCGGGATTGTAATCGAGCTTGAAGTCCCCGCTGTGCACGATGCGTCCGAGCGGGGTGTGGATCACGAGCCCGCTATTATCGGGAATCGAGTGGGTCATGCGGAAGAAGTCGACGGTAAAAAACCGGCTGATTTTGACGCGATCGTCGGTGCTGACCTCGTGCAAGTCGACGTCACTTTCCGAGAGCTTGAACTCGTCGAATTTGCCGCGGAGGAGACCGAGGGTGAGCTTCGCACCGTACATAGGGATTTTGGGCAAGAGCTTGAGCATGTAGGGGATCCCGCCGATGTGGTCTTCGTGGCCGTGGGTAAGGACCCAGCCGCGGATCTTATGGCTGTTTTCGACCACCCAATCGACCTTGGGAACGAGGATGTCGACGCCGAGCATATCGGCGTCTGGGAAGGCGAGCCCACCATCTATGAGTAAGATCTCGTCCTCGTAACAGATGGCGAACATATTCTTCCCGATCTCTCCCATACCACCCATCGGGATGATGCTGATTTTGCGTTCTTCGTTTTTGGCCATGAGCCTCCTAGGACACCGTCACACGTATGAGGCAAGGTGGTCGCTCCCTTGATACGTTAACGCCGGTATGTGTATCGACCGCGCCCAGTCGGTCGGGAATCTGGTTTTGCCGGTAGGTCTGCCGGGTGTACCTATCTGCGTTGTCGGTCGCGAGGACCGCGCCTCGGTCCTCCGCGCGACTCCGAACGTGGAGCGCGCGGCCGGACCTTCCCTTCCAGCTCTGGACGAATCAGGTCGATCTTGCCACGATCGTCGATGCCCTGCACCTTCACACGGATCTTGTCCCCCTCTTTGAGGTGGTCCTCCACCCGTCTCACACGCTCTTCGGCGATCTGTGAGATGTGGAGGAGCCCGTCTGTGCCCGGGAACAGGGTGACGAAAGCACCGAAGTCGACGGTTTTTGCGACCGTACCGTCGTACTCTTGACCGATTTCGGCGCTTGCCGTCAGGTTTTTGATGGCCGCTTTGACCTGCTCGGCGGCCTCGAGCTTTTCGCTATAGATTCTTACCTTGCCGTCTTCCTCGATCTCGATGGTTGCGCCGAGTTGCTCGAGCTCCCGGATCTGCTTGCCACCAGGACCGATGACCGCGCCGATCTTGTCGGCCGGGATCTGTACCATGAGGATGCGCGGAGCGCGCTCATTGATTTCCGGACGGTAATTGGGCAACACCGCCCCCATCTGCTCGAGAATGTGAAGTCGCCCCCGCCGTGCCTGTTCGAGCGCCTCGCGCATGATCGAAGGGGTGATCCCTTGGATCTTGATATCCATCTGCAAGGCGGTGACACCATCGCGTGTCCCAGTGACTTTGAAGTCCATGTCACCGAGTGCGTCTTCGGTCCCGAGTATGTCGCTCAGGATCCTGTAGCGCTCACCGTCTGCAACCAGACCCATAGCGATGCCCGCCACGGATTGTCTGATCGGCACCCCGGCGTCCATCAGCGCAAGCGAGCTGGCGCAGACACTCGCCATCGAGCTAGAGCCGTTCGACTCCAAGGTCTCGGCGACCACGCGAATCACGTAGGGGAAGTCGTCCTGGCCAGGGATGACACGCTCTAGCGATCGGCGTGCCAAGTTCCCGTGCCCGAGCTCACGCCTCGACGTACCGCGCAGCCGTTTGACCTCTCCAGTGCTGAAGGGAGGGAAGTTATAGTGGAGCATGAACTCCTCGGTATCCTCAAGTCCGAGGTCGTCGACCAGACGGTTGTCCCTTCCGGTGCCGAGTGTTGCTACACCCAGAACTTGCGTTTCGCCTCTGGTAAAGACCGCCGAACCGTGGGCCATAGGTAGCATGCCGACTTCGATCCAGATCGGGCGAATCTCATCTGGTCTCCGGCCGTCTGTGCGGAGGTCCTCCTCGAGGATCATCCGGCGAAGTTCCTTTTTCTCGACGGCGGAAAAAGCCGACTTGAGTTCGGCGATCCGTTCGGACGCCCCCTCTGCCTCCGGGTCGGGAATCAGGTTCTCGATAATGGTGTTTCGTAGCGTCTTGAGGTTCGTCGAACGGTCGTGCTTGCCGCGTGTGAGAAGCGCCTCGCGCAGTCCGGCCCCAGACGTATTTTGGGCCATGATGTCGATGTCTTCTTCGCGCAACTCCACGGCCGGCTCGAAGCTCGCTTTTTCGTGGCCGACATCGCGCTTCATCTCATCGATTATCCCGATAACAGGTGCGAGTTCGCGCTGAGCAAAGCCGATGGCTTCGACCATGGTCTCTTCTGAGAGCTCATTGGCAGAAGCCTCGACCATGAGCACTGCGTGTTCGCTGGCGGCCACTGTTAGTTCCAAGCTCGATGAGCCGTTCTCGAGTTGTTGCAACGTAGGGTTGAGCACAAAGCGATCCTCTAGATATCCCACCTTGGCACAAGCGGTGGGACCGTCCCAGGGGACATCGCTGATGGAGAGCGCCGCTGAGGCTGCGATTGCCGCGATCGGAGCGGGATCGTTGACCTGATCGGCACTCAAGACCGTGATGATGACCTGCACTTCGTTGCGCAATCCTTTGGGGAAGAGGGGGCGGATCTGCCGGTCTGTAATACGTGCATTCAAGGTCGCCTGTGTGCCCGGTCGCCCTTCTCGGCGCAAGAACGAGCCGGGGATCTTGCCGATCGCGTAGTGCCTCTCTTCATACTCCACCGTGAGCGGCAGAAAATCGAGGGACGAAGCGTTATCGGACATCTGGGCGGTCACCAGCACCACCGTGCCACCATAGCGAGCCACGACACTACCCGACACCTGCTTCGCATATTTGCCGGTCTCGAGAATGAGTTCGCGACCGCCGAGCATCGTTCGGTAGCTTCTACTAGAAGGAAGGTTCACACATACTCCTTTGCTCATCGCGTATCGGCCGCAGGCGGCGCGTCATTACCCGTGCCCATCGCCTCGATGGCATCAACACCATATGCAGCACAGAGGGCAAAAGCCACCGCACTGAAACGGGAAGCGGTTTCGGCCGGTGTTTTGAAAAGAGGAGGGAGTCGCTCACAAACTAGCGGCGCAACCCCAGGTCTTTGATGAGTTCCTTATACCCCTCAAAGTCGTTTCGCTCTAGATAGGTAAGGAGCCTTTTCCGCTTTCCCACCATGGCGAGGAGGCCGCGGCGACCGTGGTGGTCCTTGCGGTTTTGTTGCAAGTGCTCGCTCAAGTAGCCGATCTTGGCGGTAAGCAAGGCGACTTGCACCGCGGTCGAGCCCGTGTCTCCTTCATCCTTGCCGTACTTGCTGATGATGTCTTGCTTCTGCTCTTTGCTGAGGGACATAAAATACCCTTTCAAGATCACGCGCGTTGCGCGGGTACAGGGGGTAAGCCCGAGCTGAACCGGATAGAGAGGTGTCAACCAAGACTTCCAAACAACCACTCTAGCACGTTGGTGTCTCTATGTCCAAGCCGTTTGGACAGGGACGGGCAGGAGGAGCGGTGTAATAGCCCGGTCACAGATGATTTCGTGGGCCTTGCAAGAGATGGCGCTTGGCAAGCCGGGTTTCGAGGTAGGCTACTATCATGCACTGGCAGCAAACAGAGATCGTCTTTGCAAAGAAGCCGCGCGGGGTACACTTGGTAACCAGGGAGATCCTGGCAAACGTTTCGTTGACCGGCCTCGAAGCGGGATTCTTGCAGCTCTTCTTACAGCACACCTCTGCCAGCCTGACCCTGAACGAGAACGTCTCGGGTGCGGTGCGCCGTGATTTCGAGCGCTACCTCCGCCACGTCGTACCGGACGAGACGGATTACTTCGAGCATCGCCTCGAAGGACCCGACGATATGCCCGCGCACATCAAATCTTCATTTCTCGGGGCGTCCCTCCTCTTGCCGATCCGTAACGGACGCCTGGCGCTCGGTACCTGGCAGGGGATCTACTTGTGCGAACACCGCGAAGCGGGGGGCGCCAGGACCGTGCTCGCTACCGTATTCGGTCAACGGAGCGCCTGCTGACGGGTGCCGTTCCCCTGTCTCAAGCGTGTTCGCGGAACCATCCGAGGATCGCCTCGAGACGTGCGACCCGCCGATCTGGCCTCCCCGAGCGCGAAAGGTCGTGGTTTTCATCGGGAAAGCGGATCAAGCGGGTTGGCGCTTGCCCGATCCGTTTGAGGGCCGTGAAGAGTTGTTCGGCTTGCTCCATAGGGCAACGGTAATCCTCCTCGGCGTGCAGAATGAGGAGCGGCGTGCTGATGTCGGCTACGTATTTTAGGGGGCTCTGGCGCCACAGTTTTCGCGTGTTCTTCCAAGGGGTGCCTACGACCTCGCGTTCGCTAAACCGGGGGCCGATGTCGGAGGTGCCGTAAAAGGACACCCAGTTACAAATGCTACGTTGGGTAATCCCTGAGCGAAACTCGTCCGTTTGTCCGAGCAGCCAGTTGGTCATAAACCCCCCGTAGCTGCCTCCAGTAAGGTGAACAGGGGCGTTCTCGTTATGCTTGCGCCTGGCGTGGCGGGCGATCGCCAAGATATCGTCGGCGTCGATCGAGCCGTAGCGACCTGAGATCGCCGAGTGGAATGCGACTCCATAGTCGGAGCTACCCCGAGGGTTGCCATACACTACCGTGTAACCGGCTGATACGAGAAGCTGAAACTCGAAAAAGAAGCCGTACCCATAGCTGGTATGCGGTCCGCCGTGTATCTGCAACACCATCGCCGCATCCTTGCGAGCCTTTTCGGGGCGCAAGGTCCAGTAGCCGACCTTTTGGCCGTCGCTGCTCTTAGCCGTCGACGGCTTCGAGGGGGTGCGTAGCTGGAAGCGTTTGATGAAATCCTGGTTGACGCTGCTGAGTACCTGTTCCTCTGCGCCTTCGGGCCAGAAGTAGAGCTCTCCTGGAACCTGGGGCGTCTCAGCCGTAAAGGCTACGCCGGCACGACCTACCGAAAAGCTCGTCACCACACGCTTTCCCGATTGAAGAGGGCTCACCTGACCATCGGTTCCGACACGGTGAAGAACGCTCGCGCCATCTCGGGCGATGTTGGCCACGACAGACCTACCGTCGCTGTACCAGGCCGGGAGATTGGGGTAGGAACCGTAACGGCTGTCACCGTTAACGCTCGGTGTTGCTACGACTTCCAGCTCACCCGTCAACAGAACAGGCCTACCACCGTGACGCGGCAAGAGCCAGAGACCGGTGGGGCTGACGCCCCTCGGCTGCGAGGGGGCCAGAAAGACGATCTGGCTCCCCGAAGGACTCACGGCCAAGCCCTCGAGCGTATCACTCTGTTTCAATAGCGGTCTGAGCCGTCTGCTTTTGAGGGGCATCACCCAGGCGTTGCAGCGGCCCATATCATCATCGTCTCGGGTCTCTGCCGCCAAAAAGTAGATTCGGCGGCCGTCTGGACTATAGACCAAGTCGCTGGGGCTATATGCGGTCTCGATAAGGGTTCGACAGCGCTTCGTATTCCGGTCCCAATACATAAGCTTCGCCGGCTCCTTCGCAAGCCACCCCAGCCCGTCGCCCCGGTAAGACAGGGTATCTACGATCCTCGGTTGGTCGTCAGGTACTTCCTCCTCATAGTCGGCGACGAACGCGATCCCTCGGGATGATGGCTCCCACACGAACTCCGTAACCCCACCAGGTGCGTCGGTCAGCTGCTCGGCTTCGCCACCTGTGAGCGGCAACGAGAAGAGCTGCGCTTTGCCCTTTTCTGTACGACGCGACAAGAATGCCAGAACGCTCCCGTCGGGACTAAAACGGGGGTGGCTGTCTTGAAACGGGCCGCGCGTGAGGATACGGCCCGCCCCTCCAGATGTCGAAAAGAGGTGAATATTGCTCCGGTAGCGTGGGGTCTCCACGTCGGGTGGCGTCACGATCTCGGTGATCACGGCGCAGGCCGTATCGCCGCCTGGTGCCAGTTGCGGTTCGGAGACGAAGCGCAGTTCATAGAGGTGTTCCGCTCGTATACGTTTTTTGGCCATCGATTAGCTCCCTCTTGCCGTCACCACACAGTAGAGCAGAATGCCTGCTGCCACCGAAGCGTTGAGCGAGCCGACGCGTCCGCGCATCGGGATCGCGAGGAGGTCATCACATCGCTCTCTTACCAACCGGCGAAGCCCTCTACCTTCTGCTCCGATCACCAACGCGGTGTCGCGGTCCCAATCGATCGACGCGGGAGACGTGGTTGCGGCGGCGTCCGTTCCGTAGATCCAAACCCCGCGGCTCTTGAGCGATTCGATATAGCGCGCCAAGTTGGTGACGTTGACGAGAGGGAGGTAACTCGTGGCTCCAGCCGCGGTCTTGACGACCGTCGCCGAGAGCGGGGCACTCCGTCTGGTTTCGCTTACGACCCCGTGAGCTCCCAACACCTCGGCACTTCGAATGATCGCACCGTAGTTTCTCGGGTCGCTTAGGTGGTCACAGATGACGAGGAGGAGTCTCTCTCCCCGGGTGCGTGCCAATTCGAAGGGCTCTTCCGGATCGCTCAGCGTCACCTCAGGGAGCATCGCAGCTACTCCTTGGTGCTGGGTGGTGCTGAGTGCTCGGTCGAGGTCGATACGTGGCACGATCTCAAGGGGCACGTCGGTCTCTCGGGCGAGTCGCTCGAGTTGGGTGACGGTGTCGCGCTTCAGACCGTCTGCAACCAACACACGTAAGGCCTGTCTCTGACGGAGGGCCTCGAGCACCGCCTGCTTGCCGTAGATGATCAAAAGGTGCCCCTTTCAAACTGTTTTGCCAAGTGTCTGGTGGCAGCTTCCCGATCTGCTGCCAACTGAGTTGTAAGCTCCGAGAGCCCCGAGAAACGGACTTGCCCCCTCAGAAAAGCGTGAAACGACACCACGATGGTCTCCTGGTAAAGCTCCTTTGCGAAATCGAAGAGATGGACCTCGAGCGAGGGGGCAGCGTCTGGAAAACTCGGTCTCGGGCCGACGTTGGCCATGCCGCCATGGGTCCCGTACGGGGTGTCCACCGTCACGGCAAAAACCCCAACCGGTAGCGCCTTGCGGGGAGAGGTGACGATGTTGGCGGTAGGGAAGCCGATTTCGCGCCCACGCTGTTCGCCCCGCGTGACCCGTCCACGAACCGTGTAGGAGTGGCCTAGAAAGCGGTTGGCGCACGTGATCTGTCCTTCGAGTAGGTACTGGCGGATACGAGATGATTTTACGACCTCGCCGTCGATGGTCTTCAAGCCGAATACCTCGAGCTTTTTCGGGAGTCGGCTGAGATCGTTGAGCGTTCCGAGCCGGTTGTGCCCGAAACGGAAATCCTCACCGACGATGATGGTGTGGGGAGCGAGCCGCCGCAGTTGGTTGAGAAAGGTCGTCTTGCTGGTTTTGGCGTAGTCGTGGTCGAACGGAATGACCACCACCGCGCTCGGAGCGTACGACTCCAAAAGCGCAAGCTTCTCATCGGTATCGGTGAGAAACGTCGCCTCACCGAACAAGACTTTCGAAGGTGGGAAAAAGGTCAGGACGATGCTGGGTCGATCCGTTTCGGCTGCGAGTTGTTGCATGCTCGTGAGGAGCATGTCGTGCCCGAGATGGACGCCGTCGAAATTGCCGATGCTCAATATTGCGCCCTTGAGCAACAGTTCATCGGGGGAGTCGACGATCCTCACAGCGGCATTCCTAGGAGGTTGAGGGCAAAGGCGACACCGAGCAGACTGGGTCCACTGGTTGACAGATTCCCGGACCGCACGTCTCGCCACACGGACTCGGCATCACGCCAGCTGACCGATAGATCCTCCTCTTCTTCGGGCCTACCCTCAACCGGGCTAAGACCTTGCGCTCGGAAGAGATACACCTTTTCATCACAGAACCCGGGGCTGGGATAGAGCTGGGTGATAAGGGAGAGCTCCCCCTTGAGCTGAGTCTCTTCGGCCAGCTCACGCGCAGCCGCTTCCGAAGGATCCTCCCCCGGATCGATCAAACCGGCCGGCAGTTCCCAAGTTTGGTCGCCGATCGCGGGACGGTACTGTTCCACGCCGAGTATCGATCTCCCAGATAGGGCCACGACTGCCACAGCAGACTGGTGCTCAACGATCTCCCAACGATCGTCGAGCACGACAAGGCGTAGGATGCGCCCACTATATTTGACGTCTCTCACGCACCTAGACTACCAGAGACGCGCCCCTTGACAACCCGATGTACCGGATGACGTCCAGCTATCCTTCTCCGTTCTCTGGGTTATAGCGTAAGAAAGCGGGAATATCGTAGTTGCTCGGGTCGTAATTGCGCCCCCCGGCAGCTGCTCGAAGCTGCGTCGGCCGTAGGACTTTCATCTGTGGGTTGTGATCGAAGCCGGCTGCGATCACGGTCACCCTCACCTCGTCGGCTGCCGCCTCGTCATACGTGACGCCGAAGAGGACGTTGACATCCTCGACTTCGGTGGCATCGCTGATCTTCTCGACGATCTCATAAGCATCAAAAAGGGTCAACTCGTCCGATCCGGTCACGTTGATCAGCAGGTGGTGTGCCCCCTCGACACCCCGCGAAAGGAGTGGGCTATGCGTGGCTGTGTTGGCGGCCTCTTCAGCGATCTTTTCTCCCCGGCCGGCGCCGATACCCATCAACACCGTTCCAGCACCGGTAAGGAGCGTCTTGACGTCGGCAAAGTCGACATTGATCAACCCCGGTACGTTGATCACATCACTAATGCCTCGAACGCCGTGGTAGAGGACTCGATCGGCAACGCGAAAGGCGTCGGTGAGCTTGACCTTACGATCTAGTGAAGAGAGGAGTCTTTGGTTTTCCACCACGATGAGGGCGTCGACTTTGTCTTCGAGCTTCCGCAGCCCCTCTTCTGCCTGTCGCAGCCGACGGGGTCCCTCGAACGAAAACGGCGTCGTCACCACCGCCACGGTCAACGCCCCCAATTCGCGAGCGACCTCGGCTACCACCGGACTGCTGCCGGTTCCCGTGCCGCCCCCTAGCCCGGCGGTGATAAAGACCAGATCGGCACCGCGCAGCGTTTCGGCGATGCGGTCGCGATCTTCCAGCGCTGCCTCTTCGCCGATTTCGGGGTTTGCACCTGCCCCGAGGCCCTTGGTCAGATGATCGCCCATCTGAATCCTGGTATCGGCCAAGCTCGTGGCTAAAACTTGGGCGTCCGTGTTTGCTGCGATGAACTCCACACCCTGAAGGTTGCTCTCGATCATTCGATTGACGGCGTTATTGCCACCACCACCCAAGCCCATGACCCGAATAACAGCGTTGTCCGAATACGTCATACTCTCCTCACCCCACTTATTAAAAGAAATCCTTCAGTACGTTGCGGATTTTCGCGAGTACGTTCCCGATACCGTCTTCGCGCTGCATCGGGGTGACGGCTCGTTCCCCCTGTGACATCCCGTAGCGCACCAAGCCGACAGCGGTTGCGTGTGCAGGGCTGGCCACCACATCGACGAGCCCCGAGACGTTCACCGGTTTTCCGATCCGCACGGGGAGTCTGAAACGCTCTGCTGCCACTCGGTCGAGCCCAGGCATGAGTGAAGCCCCACCCGTAATGACGACATTGCCGGCCAGCAATTCTAGAGCGCCCATCTTCTGTTCGATGTCTTGTCTGATCAGATCCAAGACCTCTACCACCCGAGGCTTGATCACCTGAGATAGTTCAAACGTTGAAAGCGACGCGGTATAACTCGGGTTTGCAACCTCGAGTTCGACCTCCCGATCGGCGAGCTCAGGTAACGCGACACCGTAGCGTTTTTTCACCCGCTCGGCTTCATCGGGGGGGATGCGAAGCAGCTGGCTGATATCTTGCGTGATGTGGTCTCCACCGAGCGGGATCACCGCCGAGTGTGCCAGTGTGCCCCGCCGGAATACTCCGACATCGCTGGTGCCGCCTCCGATGTCGATCAGGAGCGTCGTCACTTCCCGTTCTCGTTGGTTCAGCACAGCGAGACCCGAAGCGAGCGCCTGAACCACGAGACCGTCAACCTCCGCGCCGGCGTCTCGGGCACATCGCTTGAGGTTTTGAAGCGGTCCCTGTGCGCCTGCTACCAGGTGGACGTCGACCTCGAGCCGAACTCCCGACATACCGGCAGGATCCTTGATACCGTCATGCCCGTCGACCACATACTCCTGCGGGATGACGTGGATGATCTCCATATTGGCTTCAAGCGGTACAGCGCGCGCGTTCTCGATGGTCCGTTCGACGTCTGCTTTGGTAATCTCCTGACCGCGGCGGATCGCAGCCATCCCGTGACTGGTCAACGCCTTGAGGTGACTCCCTGCGATCCCAACCCAAGCAGAGCTTACTTTGACACCCGCCACCCGCTCCGCGGCCGAGATCGATTGGCGCACCGATGCGATGGTTCGTTCGAGGTTTACCACCACCCCTTTGCGAAGCCCATCGCTCGGTACTGTGCCTTCACCGATTACATCGAGTACACCGTCGCTGGCAACCTCCCCGATCACGGTGCAGATCTTGGTGGTGCCGATATCCAGCCCGACGATGATACGTTCATCAGTCATCTGCTCTGCTCACTCCCCAGGGGTAGACGGCCACACGTCTCCCTTCTTGGCTTACAACTGCTCCCCAGTGATCGCGTAGCGCTCTGATGCTCGGCGTGTAAAGCGAGGACTCTGGCAGTTGGATCTCAAAACCTTCTGGCGTGTAGCTTATCACTTGAAGCCCGAACGGTTCCAACATCGGTACGAGTTCTAGCGCCTCGGTGATACGCGGCAGACCCCACCCGGTGATTTCGACCAACTCTGCGCGAACCCGAGCGTCTACCTCTGGCAAGACTGTACCATCTTGAGCCCACGTTGTCTCGCCGTCGGTCGCCACCGGCTTCCGTTCCCAGACCACGATGGAGATGGTATGGGGCCAGTGCCTTGTGATGCGTACCCGTGTGATCCACGGATCGCGGACCAGCTCGGCCACCCGCCAGCTGGTCACCCACAAGAAGGGATCGCCCGGCTTCACGTCTGCGAGCGCCAAGATCTCATCGCGGCTGTAGTGTTCGTTGCCACTCACTTCGATCCGGTCCACTTTCGGTGTCAGCCGGGTCACGATCATGAGCAGGCTGCCGAAAGCGAAGAGCATGATCACGAAGAGGCGCATCAGAACCCCCAGAGGCACCACTCGAGTTCGAGAGGTGAGGGGAGCCGGTTTTGTATGAGTTCGAGCAGGCCGCATATATCCTTGGCGCTGGCGTTCCCCAGATTGACGATGAAATTTCCGTGTTCGAGAGAAACCATGGCATCGCCTACCCGAAGCCCCTTGAGCCCAGCGACATCGATGAGCCGTCCCGCACTGTCACCCGCAGGGTTCTTGAAGGCGCATCCGGCCGATTTGATCTTGGGTTGGCCGGCTCGTGCGGCATCGACCTCACGCAGGCGCGCTTCGACGCGGTCGGGGGTCGACGGGGTGAGCGCGAGGCGAGCCCGGGTGACAACGCCCCCTTTCGGCAGTTCGGCCCAGCGGTAGCCGAAGGAGACTTGGTCGGCCTCGATGCGCTCGATTCGTCCTCCGATAGAGAGTTCGAGTTCGAGCAAACTGTCGCTCACGGCTCCGAAGCGGGTCCCGGCATTCATCGCAATCGCGCCGCCCAGCACAGCTGGAACACCCAACAGGCCCTCGAGCCCAGAGAGTCCTAAGCGCTGCGCTCGTCGCACCAGGCCAGGAACGGGCGTGGCCGCACCGATCCACTGCTCAGGGTCTCGGTCGAAGGTGCGGATACTATTGAAGGCCGCTCCGAGCTTGACGACACGCTCGCGCACACCGCGGTCGGAGACCAGCAGGTTCGAGCCTGCACCGAGGATACGGAAGGGGGCGGAGGTAGCCTCCTTCAGCTCCGCAAGCGTTTCGACCTCCCATAGCTCAGCGGGTCCTCCGATGCGCAAGGTGGTGTAATCTTTGAGTTCGACCCGGCGCGCGACTGTTTTAACCGGCATGGCGCTCCTCTAGATGCCTTGTGATCGACTCGGCGACTTTCCAGACGTCTCCGGCCCCGAGGGTGATCACCAAGTCGCCTTCGACGAGCGTACGCAAGAGGTAGTCGCTGGCCGAGGCGAGATCGTGGCAGCTTGCTGAGGTACCCCCTTTCTGTAGTCTATGGGCGATGAGATCGGGTCCGATACCGGCGATGGCCTCCTCTCCCGCGCTGTAGATATCGAGAACTAGAACTTCGTCGGCTAGTGATGCGGCGTCTGCCAGCGCCTCCCAGTGGAGCGCGGTCCTGATCCAACGGTGGGGTTGGAGCACGGCTCTGACTCTACGTCCCGTATCGTGGGCTGCTGTCAAAGTGGCCGCGACTTCGGTCGGGTGGTGGGCATAGTCGTCGATGATCAGGGTGCCGGCTTTTGAGGACCACACCTGCCAGCGCCGGCCCACCCCGGAGAACCGTCCGAGTTGCCGGGCGGCTGCCTCGAGCGGAAGACCGGCGAGGTCGGCTGCTGCCAGCGCTGCGGTTGCGTTTTGCGCGTTGTGTCTGCCGGGTATCGCCAATCTGATCGGATGACGGCTCCCGTTCGGCGTTCTGAGCTCGAACCGGCACCCCGTCTCGGCGAGCTCGAGCTTGTCGATATAATAGTCAGAAGAAGGGTCGAAACCGTAGCTGAGCGTGTTGCCAAGATCCCCGAGAAGGGTACCGAGCTCACGCCAGTCGGCACAGATGAGGAGCTGTTTCGTACGCTGCGAAAACTCCCTCGTTGCTCTTTGTAGGTCGGCGAAGCTGGCGTGGTAATTGCGCCGCTCCTCGAAGTTTCCGGCGATATGGTCGTCTTCTAGATTAGTGATGATGGCGAGTTCGCTCTCGAGCTGCGCGAACCCCGGGTCGGATTCGTCGACCTCGGCGATAACATGCTCACCCCCACCGTAGCGGTAGTTTCCAGGGAGGAGGGGGAGGTTGGCTCCGAGTTGCACCGAGGGATCCTGGCCTAGCCCCAAGAAGATCGAAGCGATCATGCCGGTGGTGGTACTCTTGCCGTGGGTTCCCGTGACGGCCACGGCTTTTCGCTTACGACAGAGATCGGCGAGCAGTTCGATCCGCTTCATCATGCGCAGGCCTCTGCTTCTGGCAGTAAGAATCTCTGGGTGGTGATCGGGTACCGCCATACTGCTCACAAAGACCGAAGCGTCTTCGAGGTGATCGGGGTTGTGGCCGACGTGTACCTGTAGGCCAGCTTGCCGCAATTCCATCAAGAGCGGTGTATCGACTGCGTCGCAGCCAGAGATGCGGTAGCCGTCGAGCGCGTACCAGCGGGCGAGACCGCTCATGCCGATCCCACCGATGCCCATGAAGTGAAGGTGGGGCTTCACAGCGCCCCCTTACCGGCCCTGGCTGCCGCAATGCTCGTCGTGAGCAGGGAATCGAAGAGGAGTAGGAACTGTTCGGCCGCACCCTCTGGAGATCGGGCCTTTGCGGCATATGCAGCCGATCTCCTCACCTCGGGATCGAGAAACTCACGCCATACCCGTGGCAGTTCGGAGAGATCCGGCTCCTCGACCATTCGCCCTGCAGCAGCGGCTTCCACCGCCTGAGCGTTGTGCCGTTGGTGGTTTTCGGCCGCCGAAGGCAAGGGCACCATGATCACGGGTACGCCGTGAAATGCGGCTTCTGCCAGCGTGCTCACGCCGGCTCGGGTAATGGCGAGGTCGGCTGCGGACCAAGCGAGCGTAGCCTCCACGTAGCCCTTGAGCAAATAACGCCGGTCTTCTGGAAGCGAGGCCCTCACGGATTCTAACCAGCGCGCCCCCGTACAGTGAAGAACGGTGCCGAGCTCTCGACCCACGTCTTCTCGCAAGGCGCGGTAGGCGAGAGGAACTTCCTTGTTGAGCGTCAATGATCCTTGAGAGCCACCGAGCACGAGCGTGACCGTGCCCTGTTGTGGTAATCCGAGTTCACGACGTGCGTCTTCTTTCGAGAGGCGCTGTTCGCGGATGGGAAAGCCCACGTCCTCGAGCCGTTTTGCATGTTGGAGTTTGCTCGCGGCTTCCGGCTGAGAGGTAAGAACCGCAAGCGCACGGCCTGCAAACCAACGGGTGACTCGGCCGGGGAACGCGTTTCCCTCGTGCAATACAAAGGGTAGGTTGAATAGGCTCGACGCGAAGCACGCGGGGAAGCTTGCAAAGCCTCCGAAACCGACTACCAGGTCTGGTCGCAGCCGTTTGAGAAGCCGCGAAGCTTCCACGAGCCCCCACAGCGCCCGCAGAGCCTGCCTCGGATCGGGCGCACCCCTTTGCCATTTACCGGCGGCGACACCGTAGAAATCGAAGTTCGAATCTGGCACGATCGAGGCCTCCATACCTCCTGCGTGCCCGATGAACCCGACCTCGATGCCGCGTCTTTGTGCTGCAGCCGCAACGGCGAGCGCGGGGTAGATATGACCTCCACTTCCACCCGTAGCAAAGAGATAGTATCTTCGCCTCACGGCGTGACTCCCTGCGTTACGGCGTAGCGGTAGCTGCTATGGATGAAACCGAGGGCGATCGATACCGAAACGAGGCTGTTGAGCCCGTAACTCACAAATGGGAGCGGCATACCCGTTACCGGGAACAGGCCTGAGGTCACGAGTAGGTTCAAACCTGCTTGGCAGCATATATAGGTGGTTGCGCCGGCGGCTAACAGACTCCCCGGGCCGGGATAGGCTGCTGCGATGCGGATGCCTCGTGCGGCGAGCAAGACGAAGAGGATGATGAGCGTGGCGATGCCGACAAGCCCGAGGGATTGCCCGATCGATACCGCGGCCATGTCGGTCTCGGCCTCGGGAACCCGCACCGGGCGACCGGGTCCGATGCCGAAGAGGCCGGCGCGCTGCAACGCCTCTTGGGCCCGAAAGGCTTGGTAACTGGTCGAGGAGGTGTACTCGCGAGGCCCCTTCATGTCGAGAAATCCCGTGATCCGCTCGGTGAGGTAAGTGTACTGGCTGAGGTAGGAACCGGCGACCAGAAAGGCGATCAGGGCTGCGAACGTGCTGATACTGATCAACCTGAGGAGTGTCGTGCCCGCTGCGAGCATAATGGCGAATGCCAGGGCGAACAGGAAGATAGCCGTGCTCACATCTGGTTCTACTACGACCAGCCCTGCTGCTACCCCGATGACCACCATCGGCCTCCAGATCTGCCAGTTGCCCAGATGATTGTGGAAAAAGGCGGTCAGATACGCGATGACACTCACCTTGAGCAGCTCCGATGGTTGGATCGTGACGCCGCCCAGGAGGAGCCAACGCTTGCTCTCGCTCCCTTGTGGGCTGACGCCGAAAATCAGCACGGAGATCAGCAAGATCAGCACCACGACATATGCGTAGGGGCTCGCGCGCACCACCTGTTTTGGCGTTACCCGAGCGATGAGCGCCATCAGGACGAAACATCCTAAAAAGCGTAGCGCCTGCACCAGCGCCAGCTCGGGTGCACCGGCAGAAACGGCTAGAACTCCTAAGGCACCGAGCATGAGGTGAATGGTGATTAGGAGTGGGTCCACTGTCGCTCCTGAAGCTCGACCGTTTGCCGAAACACGGCGGCACGGTGTGCGTAGTCGTTGAATTGATCGAATGAAGCTGCCAATGGGGCCAATAGGACTGTCCCACGGCCCTTGTGGTGGTTTTGTAGGTGCGAGGTCGCAGCCGTGACCGCACACCGAAGTGCAGCCTCTCCCGATCGCTGTGGACAGACGAAAACTTCGGTCCAATCCTTTACGGCGTCGGCGAGCTGGGCACCCGACGCGCCGATGCCGATGAAGAGGGTGACCTTTTCGAGGATCAGCGACCGCAACGAAGACGGGTCGGCTCCTTTGTCGGCCCCGCCTCCGATCCATACGATCGGTGGCTGCGTAGTGTGCAGTGCGGCTCTAACAGCGAGTTCTCGTGTGGCGATAGAGTCCTCGATAAAGCTGATACCGCCCAGGGTACGGACTTCACTGTAGCGTCCCGGCAGGCCGGTGAACCCGCGCAAGGCCGTCTGAATTTCGGGTACCGACAAGCCGTAGTGTCGGCAGACGAGCGCCGTGGCGAGGGCATTGGCGACCTGATGATCGCCTTTCAGGCTCAACTCTGAACGATCGAGCAGCGGTGTGCCGTCCAAGATGAGTGTCGTGCCATTGCGGTCGAGGCAGGCGTCGGCGCGCCTGCTTAGCGAAAAGGATCTTGTGTCGGCGCGGCATTCCGAGGCCCATCTGCTGACCTTGTCATCGTCGTAGTTAAAGACGAGCAGGTCCTCGTCGGTAAGATTGTCGACCAACCGGCGCTTGGCTGCGTGGTAGCAGGCGAGGCTTCCGTGCCGGTCTAAATGGTCGCTGCCCAAATTCAAGAGAACCGCCGTACGACAACGCAGAGTGGGTGATCGTTCGAGTTGAAAAGAAGAGAGTTCCGCCACCAAGAGAGCGCCCGGCCGAACAACCGCTGAGAGGGCGGGATCGATGTTGCCACCGGCGGGTGCATCGTGGCCCGCCCGTTTGAACGCTTCAGATATCCAGAGCGTGGTAGTGCTCTTCCCGGCGGTGCCGCTCACACCGATAATCCGATTTTCCGTACTGCGGTAGACCCACTCGATCTCACCGATGGTCTCAACACCTTCGGACCTCAGGGTAGCGAGATCCGGGTGATCGAAAGGCACCCCAGGGGCGGCGATGCATAGGTCGCACGGTACCCCTGCAACGGTGGTGATACGCTCGGCGCCGAGCTGTATCGCCTCTTCGATATCTGCCCCTTCGGCACGCGCCTCAAAAAAGAGTAGCTCGTGTTGTTGGTCGTGGCAAAGCCTCAGTACCGGTAGGCCGCTCCGTCCCAAACCGTAAATCAGTACCTTCACGCCGCACCTCCCCAGAGGATCCAAGTAAG
Source organism: Trueperaceae bacterium (assembly GCA_020354625.1). Lineage (GTDB taxonomy): Bacteria > Deinococcota > Deinococci > Deinococcales > Trueperaceae. The sequence goes on along the minus strand of CP070651.1, from coordinate 2,582,990 downwards.
CGCGACGCAGACGGCTGTGACGAGATAGAAGCGGCTGACTACCCGGGCCTCGCTCCAACCGCTCAGCTCGAGGTGATGGTGCAGTGGACTCATACGAAAAATGCGTTTGCCGCCACTTAGGCGGAAATACGAAACCTGAATGATGACAGATAGGACTTCCAAGACGGGCATCAAGGCGATGAGGGGGAGATACCAGCTCACATCGCTCATAATGGCCAGACCCGCTAACGCTGCCCCAAGCGCCTCTGCTCCCACCCCACCCATGAACACGCGAGCGGGCTGGCTGTTGTACCACAAAAAGCCCAAAAGGGCCCCGAGGAGCGCGAGGGCAAAGGGGTTCGCCACAAAAAGGAGCAATATGATAGCCATCATTCCGGCGGCGAGCCCATCGAGCCCATCGCTAAAATTGAGCGCATTCACGCTCCCGACGATGATGATGGTAAACGCGACGGTATCCGCCAGCTCCTGGCCGAACAGGGTATGTCCAGCGCTTACGACATAGAGGGAGAAGACGAGCGCTATCGCCGTTTGGGCCAACAGGCGGTAACGGGCGAGCAGGCCGGTCGAGACGTCTTTGTCGCCGCCGCGACGGCGGTTCTTGCGACGCAGGGAAGTGAGATCGTCTACCAACCCCAATGCGCCGCTGGCGAGCGTGAGGAACACGACCGCCTGCACCGCCTCATCGCGGGCGCCACCCATGAGGAGCCAGCTCGCGCAGGCCGCGATCAAGAAGGCCATTCCTCCCATAGTCGGAGTTCCAGACTTGACCTGGTGGCTTACCGGTCCTGCCTCGCGCACGCTCTTCCCCCAACCGTACTGTTTGGCGAACAGTACGAATAGTCCGGTGAGGAGTAGCGAGAGCGGTGCGGCGATAAGTAACGTCAACGGGTACCCTCGTTCCGAGCGATCTCATCGATCAGTTTTTCGAAGCGCATACCTCTTGAGGCCTTGATAAGAAGGCTCCCCTCAAGAGGTATGTCTCCGATGAGCGACAGAGCCGCCTCGGTATCTGGAAGGTGTTTGGCTTCGGGATTGCCGCGTTTGAGATGGGCGCCGAGAGGTCCCACCGCAATCACGTGTTCGATGCCGCGCGTCAGTCTTCCGAGTTCTTCGTGCAGCGCGGGACCACGCTCGCCGAGCTCGAGCATATCGCCGAGGATGGCGGTTCGTGGGGGAGGGCAACCGGACAAGACTTCGAGTGCGAGCCGGGCTGAGGCCGGGTTGCTGTTGTAGGTGTCATCGAGCACCAGCGCTCCTGCGATCCTCCGATGCTGCAGCCTGCCGGGTTCGATGACCGCCCTCTCCAGGGAGCGGGCCGACGCCTCGATCGAGTTGCCGAGCAAAGACGCCATCGCAAGGGCCCCCGTAGCGTTTTCGGCCATGGCTCGACCGGGATAGGGAAGCGTAAAAGTGACGCCCTCAAAACGGATTCGTTGCTGAAAAGGCGTCTGTTCCAAGAGTTCCGCTTCGAAGGTCGCACCCTGGCCTGCGAGCGCGTAGGTATATACCCTCTCTTTGAGTCGGGCCGGGAGAAGCTGCGCCGCTTGAAGGCTCGCCAACCCCACTTCGGAGGCGGCGAGAAGACGAGCTTTTTCTTCGGCCACCGACGACAATGTACCGATTCCAGAGAGGTGACTCTCGGCGATGATGGTGAGCAGGCCGTGGGTGGGCTTGACGAGATCGAGTAACTCCGCCATCTCGCCACGGTGGTCGATTCCGAGCTCGAGCACGAGTGGCTGGTGATGGTTCCCTTGAAGCCAGGTGTCGGTCAGAACGGCGGCCAGGGCGAGCGGCGTGTTGTAGTTCCCCGGACTCGTTTTGGCGCCGAGTGTATACGCGAGAAATGCCTTGGTACTCGTTTTGCCTGCGGAACCACTCACGCCGATCACCGGGTCGCTGAGTTGCGATCTGGCGTAGTTCCCGAGTGCGAGGAGGGCTCCTCGAGGGTCATCGACCGTGACGCCCATGGGGTGCGCCCGGTCGGAGACGATAAAAGCCGCCCCGCGTTCGAGCGCAGCGGCGGCGAAAGAGATCCCGTGCTGGTTTGCACCAGGAAGCGCAAAAAACGCGTCTCCAGGCCGAACGCGTGATGAGTGGAAAGAGACACCGGTCGCTGGATCGAGTTCCGCGACCGGCCGCCTACCCGGGGTGAGGCTGAGGATGATGTCCGTTGTAAGCACGCAGCGAGGCCTCCAGCTACCTAGATCGACAATTTCACTATTTTACACATATTACACACGATAGATCAGGGCTGTCCGACATAGGTCAAAGCGTTTAGCGGTAGGCCCCAATGGGCAACGACTTCGCTGCCGATGGCTCGAAAAAGGGGCGCTGCCACCAGGGTGCTCATGGTACCGTTACGCGGCTTTTGAAGGTAGACCACCATGGTGATCCGCGGGTTCTCGGCCGGGAAGATACCGGCGAAACCGAGCGTGTAGTCGCCGTCGATGTAGCGTCCCGAGGCCTGATCGAAAATGTCGGCCGTACCGGTCTTGCCGGCCACGCTGACAAATGGAATCTTCGAGTTGCGGAGGCTGCTCTCCTCGACCGTATAGACGAGCATGCTTCGAACGGCCAGCGCTGTTTCGGGGGAGAGGGCCCGTTTGGGTAGGCTGAGTTTTTCGCCTACCACCAATTGGGGCGGTATGTAGAGGCCGTCGTTGGCGAAGATACTATAGGCAGCTGCCAGCTGCAACGCGGTGGTCGACACACTCTGACCGATGGTGATCGAGGCCTTGTCTTGTGGTACCCAGTGCTGCCAGTGGTTGAGTTGGCCGGTGCGGGTAAAAATCGAGTTCAACCCCATCTCTTGCCCGAACCCGAAGTGTCTGAGCCAAGCGTGCTGCTCTTCTGGCGTAAAGCGATCGCTCAAGTGGATCATCGCCACGTTGCTCGAGTACCGCAAGATATCGGGGACGGCCAAATGAGAGTCGTGCTGAGCGACGTCTCTGAACGTCTTGGATCCCACCCGCAACGCCATTTCAGCAGGAATGACCTCATCAGGCCTCAGGCGACCGCTCTCTAGTAGTGCCGCCACCACAAAGGGTTTCATGACCGAACCAGGTTCGTACTGTTGCAAAAATGCCCGGTTGGTAAGAGCAGCTTGGGTACGCGTCTCTCGCATATTGGGGTCAAAGCTCGGATAGCTTGCAGCGGCCAAAACGTGTCCTGTTCCCGTTTCGATCATTACGACCGCACCGTTGTCGGCTTCGTGTCTGATGATAGCGTCCCTGAGATGCCGCTCTGCAGCTGCTTGCAAGGTGGGATCGAGCGTCGTCACCACCGGCTCTCCTGCTTGGAGACGTTGGTCGTACGTATATTCGAGCCCCTCGAGCCCGTAACGCCCATCTGGTTGTACCGCGCCGCTGAACCCGATGAGGTGAGAGGCGAGTTGGCCTTGTGGATAGCGCCGGTAACTCGCTGCTCCTTCGGCGAGTACGGTTCCGTCGCGAGCCAAGATCCTACCCCTCGGAATGGGTTCAGCCATGGGTGCAGGCCAGGTCGGCAGCTGAAGCTGTTGTCTCACAAAGCCGCCGAGTGCAGCGAAGAGCGGGACCACCGCCAGCATCAATACCAGATAGCGCCTGGCCAAGTAGAGTTGTGTGGGAGACCCTGATTTCTTGTTCAGCGCCATACCGTTCTGACCTCCAGTCCGCTCTCAAGGGGGATCGGCTCCGGGCTTGTAAGGGGCGTGACCTGCTCGAAGTCACCCGCTTCGGTCGCTGGAATCATGCCGCTAGAAGCGGCCCACTGGCTCACCGCCAACGGACTGGTGATCGAGGCGGCCATACCCCGGAGTTCGGCCAGGCGCTGGTGCTGCGAGTCCTTCTCCTGGATCAGCGAATGTTGCAAGCGGAACTGTTGTTGGTTGTGGACCCCAAGCGTGGCGAGCGTCAGCAGGAGCACGATATAAAGAGCGCTCAGTGTCTTTCGGTGCATCTTCACAAGGTCTCCTTGACCGCGATACGCAATTTGGCACTGCGCGCGCGTGGGTTTAGCTCGATTTCCTCGGGCTCTGGTACCAGCGGCTTCTTGGTGAGGGGCCTCAATTCGAGTTGCGCCCGAAAGAAATGTTTGACGATTCTGTCTTCGAGCGAGTGGTAGCTGATCACAACCAATTTTCCACCGGGCATCAAGAGTCTTCTGGCCGCTTCAAGACCCTCTTGGAGCGCTACCAACTCGTCGTTGACATAGATGCGGAGGGCTTGAAATGTCCTTCTGGCCGGGTGGTCCCGGCGCCGACCCGGAGGATAGGCCCGGGTGATCGCCTCGGCGAGTTGCGAGGTGGTGGTAATCTCATCAGACTTGCGAGCTGCCACGATGGCGCGTGCTATCCGGCGGCTATGGCGCTCTTCACCGTAGCGGTAGATGAGCCCTGCCAACTCCTCTTCTGAGGCCGTATTCACCACCTCGGCCGCAGACGGTCCTACACCCCCCATGCGCAGATCGAGAGGGCCGTCACGCCGAAAAGCGAAGCCGCGGTCGGCCTCGTCGAGCTGCATCGAAGAGAGCCCGAGATCGAAGAGGATGCCCCCGATCGGTTCGATCTGAGCCGCAAAAACCAATTCTTCGAGTTGGCGAAAGTTTCCTACCAAGAAACGGAACCTCGGACCTCGAAAGTCGTTCGCATAGCGATTGGCATCGGGATCCTGATCGATAGCTAGGACCTTGACGCCGCTCCCCAACAATTCACGGCTGTGCCCCCCTGCCCCGAACGTCGCATCGATCACCCAAGCGTCTTGTGGCAAACCGCTCGTGAGCGCCTCCAGACACGTTGCTAGGAGGACCGGCTTGTGGGGCACGGTAAGACTCATCCGACCAGTTCCCTCAACAGTTCTGGAGCGGGTGGGCTGGCCTGTACGTCTGCGAGGTTCGAGAGCCACCTGGCTTCGTTCCACACCTCGAGTCGATTCGGTGCGCCCGCGATAATGACGTTTGCATCCGTATCTGCAAAGAGCCGCAAGGTCGAAGGGATGGTAATTCGACCGGTTGCGTCGAGCCTGGCTTTAGCGGCCCCGGAGTAGAAAAAACGCACAAAATTTCGAGCGTGCTGATCGGTGAGCGGGAGTTCTGTAAGAAGTGTTTCGATGCGGCGCCAGGTGCCGAGTGGGAACACGTAAAGACACCCTTCCATGCCTCGGGTGACGACCATCCCGTCTTCGACGAACTCCCGAAAAGGAGGAGGTATGATGACGCGTCCCTTATCGTCGACGGTGTATTGAAATTCGCCGAAGGGCATTCTCCCCTCTTCCCCCACTCTTTTATGCCAACCGTAACGTACGGCAGCTCGGGTTTAGGTTCGGTTTGTGCCGTCACGGCGCAACCTTTGACCTCGAAAAGGAGTGTAACACACTTTCCCCACAAATTCCCACACTCCCCCACTTCCGCCCCATTTTCCCACGGTTTCAAGCTACGTTTTCCCACTCGATACCCACTCGCCCCAATTCCTTGTGGGCGCTTGTGAGGAGTGTGGTCTATGCAGTGTGTGGCAAAAAGGAGGGGCGACGCCGAAGCACCGCCCCGATGGCAGGTAGGACTGTAAGCCGGGTTCTGTACCCCTTGCGGGGTTCCGATCATCTATCTGGGACAGACGTCACCGTCCGCCTCAAGCGGTCAACCCGGAGATGTTTGCGAGCCGGGCAAGCTCTTTCTCCCTATCGGACCTTGCACCGGGTGGGGTTTACCTAGCTACCCGTGTCTCCACCGGTACTGGTGCGCTCTTACCGCACCGTTTCACCCTTGCTCGAGCGCGAGCTCAAGCGGTCTGCTTTCTGTTGCACTTGCCGTCGCCTTACGCGCCCAGCCGTTAGCTGGCACCCTGCCCTGCGGAGCCCGGACTTTCCTCGACGGGATGATCCCGCCGCGACCGGACGTCCTACCCTGCAACCTGGTAGTGTAGCACGAAAGAGCCCCGCCTTTAAGGCGGGGCGAAACGTTTTCAGGGTTGGGTATTAGAGCGTGCGGTAATCGGTCACCGAGATGTCGCCATCGATGATCTGCTGTCTGATGCTTTCGACTTCGTCGATCAGCGCAGAGGGGAGCAGGGGGCTGTTGAACTCGTCCAAGGCATATCCGACGCCATCTTCGGCGACGCCCAACACCGATATGCCAGACTCGAAGGTGTCGTTGACGACGTCGTGCACCGCATTATAACCGACCAGATCGACGCGCTTCAGCATGCTGGTCAGACCGTGGTTCAACGTCGCCGGATTGTTGTCGGTGTCACCAAGGAAGTTCTGGTTGCTGTCGACCCCGATGAAAAAGAGGGGCTGGTCGTCCGAGCCGCACTTGCTCGCGTACGCGTCACTCACATCGAGGCCGCCCAAGATTCCGGCAATGGGTGAGGCCCGCAAGCCGCTACTGGGAGTAAAGCACATGTTCTCGTTGACAAAATCGATCACGCCGTTGCCCGAGGCGCCCGCCGCCGCGTAGATGATGTCCGCTCCTTGGGCGCGTTGGGTGGTGGCGAGCTCTTTGGCACGGGTCGGATCGTTCCAAGCAGCCGGAGTCACGCCTACGTAGTTGCTGATGATGCTGCAGTCTGGGCAGGATGCTGCTACGCCCTCTTGATAGCCTAAATCGAAGGCCCGAATGAGGGGGATGTCCATGCCGCCCACGAAACCGACTACACCGGTCTGGGTCATGGTGCCGGCGATGTAGCCCACCAGGTAGCTCCCCTCGTGCTCTTTAAAAAGCACGCTGCGCACGTTGGGATTGTCCGCCACCGAGTCGATCAACACGAAGTTCGTGTCGGGGAACTCACTGGATACCGCTTGGATCGCATCGGTTTGCAAGAAGCCTGGTGCGACGATCAGCTCCGCGCCCTGAAGGGCGATGCGGCGCTGCCCCTCGGCGGCGGTGTCGGGCGTACCCTCGAACTCGAGCAGGTCGATTTCGACCTCGGCTTGGAGTTCGTCGATAGCCGATACCATACCGCGCCAGGTGCCTTCATTAAAGCTCTTATCGAACTTTCCTCCGGCATCGAACGTGATGCCCATGACGAAATCCTGGGCAAATCCGATGGTCAAGGTCGAGACGGCAATAAGTAGCAAAATCTTGCGCATAGATGCCTCCTTTAGGCATAGTAGGTCTCGCCGGGAGTATAGCACGATCGATGGCGTTGTTCGCGACTAGAGGCTGTCCAGACCTGCGAAACAGGGCTGTTGCCGGGTCACTTCTCCCTGGAACTACTGTGGCAGAATGCTGGTACCGATCTCAAGTTCGCTATACTGCGCCTGTGACAGACCGAGTTGCCGCGCGGGTTCTTGAGCTTCGACTCATCCTTACCGAGGCGAACTACCGGTACTACCTCGAGCAAGATCCTGAGTTGAGCGATCGGGAGTACGACAGGTTGTTTGCAGAACTCAAGGCACTCGAAACGGCCCATCCCGAGCTCCAAACCAGCGATTCACCGACCCAGACGGTCGGTGCCCCCCCCCAAAGTACCTTCGAGTCCAGGCGTCATCTCGAGCCGATGCTCTCGCTCGACAACGCCTTTACCCGAGACGAACTAGAAGCGTTCGAGGCGCGTATCCGCCGTACGCTGGCGTATGAGGGAGCGATTGCGTATCTGGCTGAGCTCAAGATCGACGGTCTTTCAGTGAGTCTGCGCTACGAGCAGGGGACGCTTGTCTGGGCAGCGACGCGGGGGAACGGTGTCGTAGGGGAAGACGTGACGCTGAACTTGATGGCTCTCGGTGACTTCCCCCGGCGACTCGAGGGGGTCCCCGACCGCTTAGAAGTCCGCGGTGAGGTCTATCTCTCCAAAGCGGAGTTCGCCCGTATCAACGCCGAACGGGCACGGGGCGGCGAGCCCCCGTTTCGAAACCCCCGCAATGCGGCGTCGGGGACCTTGCGGCAGGTCGACCCCAAGGTCTCTTCGGAGCGCGGGTTACGGGCGTTTTTCTACGGGTTGGCCAGGCCGGATCAGCTCGGGCTCAAAACCCAGGGCGAGATTCTGGCATGGCTGGAACGGCGGGGCTTTTGCGTGAACGAGAAAAGGCGCACACTCGATTCCCTTGCTGGGGTCGAGGCGCTGATCGGTGAGTGGTTGTCGGAGCGCGGACACCTCAGCTACGAGGTCGATGGAGTGGTGATCAAGGTCGACCGGCTCGACCTCCAGGAGGACCTCGGGGCCACCAGTCGAGCCCCACGCTGGGCGATCGCGTATAAATTCCCCGCCGAAGAGGTGTCGACCGAACTGAGGGCGATCACGCTCCAAGTCGGTCGTACCGGCAAGATCACGCCGGTGGCGGAGCTCGAGCCGCGGTTTGTGGACGGTAGCGTGGTATCGCGCGCCACCTTGCACAACCCCGGGTTTATCGCGGAGAAAGACCTGCGGCTCGGCGACCGGGTGGTGATCCACAAATCCGGCGGCATCATCCCCGAAATCAAGCGCGTACTCTACGACCAGCGCCCTTCAGGGAGCGTGCCGTACGCTTTTAGCGAGCGCTGCCCCGAGTGTGGTGCAGCGCTCGTCTTTGAGGGTGCGAACCTCTTTTGGGTCAATCCGAATTGCCGGGCCCAACTCCTGGAGCGGCTCCGACACTACGCGTCTCGCCAAGCGATGGACATCGAAGGGCTCGCCAAAAAGACCTTAGAGCAGCTCATGGAACGGGGGCTTGTCGGGCGAATCGCAGATCTCTACCGGCTTAGCTTCGAAGACCTCGAAGCCCTCGAAGGCTTTGCCGAGCTGTCGGCCAGGAAACTCCTCAACGAGATCGAACGCTCCAAAACCAGGTCCTTGGCACGGTTTTTGACGGCGCTCGGCTTGCCGCACGTCGGTCGTGGTACCGCCTCTGTTTTGGCGCGGTCTTTTGGTAGCGTGGCCGCGCTTCGTGCCGCATCTCCCGAGGAGCTTTCCGCCGTACCGGATATCGGACCTGTGACGGCCAAGGCCATCTATGCCGTCATGCAGCGCGGTGAGGTCGGTGAACTGCTAGAAGAGCTTGCGGAACTCGGGGTGTCACCCAGCCAAGACGCGCCGGCTTCCCGACAACAACACCTCAGCGGAATGCGCTTCGTTCTCACAGGCACCCTTACCCGTCCACGTTCCGAGGTGAAAGCAGAACTCGAAGCACTCGGGGCGAAGGTCGGCTCGTCGGTGAGTCGACAGACCGACTATCTCGTGGCGGGAGCGAGCCCGGGCTCCAAGTTGGCACGGGCTGAAGCGTTGGGGGTGAAGGTGGTGGGCGAGGAAGAGTTGACCGGGATTCTACGGCATGAAATATAAAATGCACAAACTAAAATATCGTGAAATAATCCACTAATACTATACTAGGCCGCCTCTGACAAAGGCTGCCAGGGGTCGGCCCGCGAGATTTCGATCGGTAGTCGGCGCCGCTACGGCACCTTATGGTCGAGATAACGGGTTCAGAGTCGCTGGAGACAGCATCTCAAAAGAGGATCCGTGACCACTCCAACTCATCCAAGGGCAAAAAGACATCACAGTATTCGAGCAAGATCCCGGCAGACTGATTGCGAAACATCGCGCATTCGACGTGCTTTCCACGCCTTTTCAAGGCCTCCACCAGTTCCACATAGTCGCCGTCGCCGCTCACGAGCAGGGCTGTATCGAAGGCATTTTCGTACGCCAGAGAGAGCGACTCGACTGCGATGGCCACATCGATTCCCTTTTCGACGAGTGAGCCGTCTTGGCGTCGATGGAGGCGTCCGAGTCGTACCGTCACGTAAGGAATTCTCCGCAACGACTCGAAGAACCGTTGTTGGCCCTCACGCAGCTCCTCGTCGTAGTCTTCGGTCAGTGGAGCGTTATAGTAATACGCTCTCACCAGCTCGCGCTCACGCCGGAGCTGCTTGATGAGTTCTTGAAGGTTCACGCGCGTGTTGGACAAGTTTTCTCTCATGCCGTTGTATAGATTGCTGCCGTCGATAAATAGTGCAAGACGCTTACGCAAAATAACTCCCCTCGCATGTCATACCGTTTGAAACGCCTGCCGTAGTGTAACCTTCGACTGGAGCGTGATGGTAGTGTCGAAGATAGGGCTAGGACTTTGGGGGACGGCTCTACCGCGGCCGTACGTACGCCACTATAGAGATCGTAGGCCCCGGAAACGTGGTGCTACGGGTTTGAGAACCAGATCTACGCTTGTGTGCTGTCATCTAAGCGGCAAGCACCGCTGTCCGGATGAGTCATAATCCAGCTATGGAGCGCATGCCGCTAATCCTTATAGTCGAAGACGAGAAGGAGATCGCCAAGTTCATCGATCTCGAACTCCAAGCGGAGAATTACGACACGGTCGTAACCTTCGATGGGGTAACCGGGCTTTCAAAGTTCCGCGAGCTCAACCCCGATCTGGTAGTACTCGACTTGATGTTGCCGGTTCTCGATGGGCTTGAAGTAGCCCGACGGATTCGCAAGACCAGCAATACACCCATCATCATCCTGACCGCGAAAGACAGCGTGGACGATAAGGTCACCGGTCTCGATTCCGGTGCTGACGATTATCTTGTCAAACCGTTTTCGATCGAGGAGCTATTGGCGCGGGTTCGTGCTCATCTCAGGCGGGTGAATCCGGCGGTGACAGGAGAGGTCCGGGTGGCGGATCTGGTGATGAATCTCGACGGTCGCGAGGTGTTTCGCGACGGACGCCGCATCGAACTCTCTGCCAAAGAGTTTGAACTGCTCGAGCTTTTTGCTCGTAACCCAGGCAAGGTCTTCAACCGTTTTGAGATCGAAGAGAAGGTATGGCCCGAATACACTGGCGGCAGCAACGTGGTCGACGTCTATGTAGGGTACTTGCGCCGTAAACTCGAGGGGGAAGGGGAGAGGAGGCTCATCCACACCGTAAGGGGTGTAGGCTACGTCTTGCGGGAGGAATGACCGAGCCAAATGTCACTCCGTGTACGCCTGACGCTCTTCTATAGCGCCTTTTTCGTGATCGTGCTTTCTGCGGTGGCGCTCGCTGTGTACGCACTGACCGATCGTTCGCTCAACGCCTCGCTCGAAGAGCGCGGTAGACAGGCGCTTCTCGATATCAGCCAGGGCGCAATCATCCAGGGACTTCAGAAACTTCCGGGGGATGCTTACTACCAGATCGTCATCTACGGACCCGGTGGAGCAACGCCCGACAGCGTGAGCGACCTTCGCTCTGGGGTGCCGTTTACCCGTTACGATACTTTGCGTCCCAACCCGACCGATGAGTACATCCCCGATGCCATCGGGGATGCTGCCCTGACTTCGTTGCTCGACGAGGGCACCCTGACGACGACGGTCGTACTCAGCAACGAACAGCGATTGCTGATAATGGGTGACCTCGGTACCCTCACCATTCCTGCTCCAGAACGGAGCTATTCGGTCATGATGTTGATCGGTGTCCCAGCGAGTGGGGTCGCCGCCACATTGAACCAGTTGGCGAACAACCTCCGCTTCACGGTGGTGGCTGCCTTTATCATCTTTGCGCTCGGGGTGTGGTTGCTCTCCCGTCAGGTTCTGAGTCCGGTGCAGCGCGTGAAAGAGGCCGCTGCCCGGGTTACCAGCCGGGATCTTTCGCAGCGGGTCCCCGTCCCCGCCTCGTCAGACGAAATGCGCGAGCTGGCCGTGACGTTGAACAACATGCTCGACCGTCTTCAGGAGTCGTTCGAGACGCAGAGACGTTTCACCGCAGACGCCAGTCACGAGCTCAGAACCCCGGTTACTGCCATCGTGGGCCACGCCAACTATCTGTTGAGGCGTGCGTCGCCGACTCAGGAACAGGTCGATTCTCTAATGGTGATCAGGCGTGAGGCTGAGCGAATGGCCAAGCTGGTAAACGACTTGTTGGAACTCGCGCGCGCCGACGCCGGTTTTTCGATTCAGAAAGAGGCGATGAACCTGCTCGAGGTGGCGGAGGCGGTTCACATGGAGATCGCGCCGGTGGCGGGTAGTACCGAGATTACCGTCACTGCGCCGCAGCCGGTGGTAGAAGTGATGGGAGATCCTGGACGCCTCAAGCAGGTACTTCACAACCTGGTTCAAAATGCAATAAATGCTGGTGCGAGTCGGATAAATATCTCGCTCTGGCAGGAGAAAGACAAGGTCTGTCTAGAGATCGTCGACGACGGCCCCGGAATTCCCGAAGAAGCGATTCCGCACCTTTTCGACCGTTTCTTCCGCGTCGATGGTGCCCGGACCAACCGTGGCGATGGGAACGGTAGTGGTTTGGGCCTGGCGATTGTACGGTGGGTCGTGCAGCAGCACGAGGGGACCGTCGACGTGGAGTCGGAACTCGGCAAAGGCACCCTCTTTCGCGTGTTGTTGCCAGCGACACAGGTGCACGCAGTCGATCCGAAACCGTTGCGCCAGGGCCTTGGTGGTCCGAGAGGCCTTCTGCGAAACGCTCGCTGAAGGTGTTCTAGCAGTAGACTTTACAGTAGGAGGTGTGTTGATGAATATCCTCATCCTTATCGGTTTAGCACTCATTGTCGGTGGAGTTGCCCTGTTGGTGCAAGGCGTGCAGGGACGTCAAGCAGGCCTACGGAGCCTCGGTGGCGTCGCCATTATTGTCGGTGTGCTGACATCTTTTGCCTCGAGCGCATTTGTGGTGGTGCCGGCTGGAAACGTGGGGGTGGTGTTCAACGTCTTTGGTGGGGTACAGGACTCGGAAATCAGCGAAGGTTTTCATGTGGTACTCCCCTTCTTGCAACAGGTGACCCTTTACGATGTACGCCAGCAGGAATTGACGCTCGGTCGCGAGAACATCGATCAGATCACCGCACGATCCTCTGAAGGGTTGGAGATCAATGTCGATGTCACCGTCCTCTACCAAGTCGTTCCGGATGAAGCGGCTCGGCTTCACCAAGACATCGGCCCTTCGTTCGAGGAGGTACGCATTCGGCCCGAGGTCCGTTCCCAGATCCGCGACGGCATCGCCAAGTTCAACGCCGCCAGTCTGATCAGTACCGAAAGGGCCGATCTGCAGGGACAGATCGAAACTGCCCTGACAGATGCGCTGATCCAGGACAACGTCCGAGTGCTCACCGTGCTCCTACGCGATGTAAGGATCCCTCAATCGATCACCCAGGCTATCGAAGAGAAACAGGCGGCTGAACAGCAGGTACAGGTCGAGGAAAATCGCCGTCGTCAGGCCGAGATTGCCGCACAGCGGCGTATCGTCGAAGCGGAAGGGGAGCGTGACGCTGCGATCGCCAGAGCCGAGGGGGAGTCTGAGGCCCTGCGTTTGCGTGGCGAGGCCATACGTGAAAACCCAGAGATCATTCAGCTCGAGCTCACTCAGCGCCTCGCACCGACGATTCAAACGATCATGCTCCCCTCGGAAGGGAGTTTTCTGCTAGACATCCGGGGATTGACGTCAGGCTCTCCCTAGCGCAAGAGCGCGCCGGCAAAAAGGTCTCTTACTGAGGGTTGGGGCGGCTTGTACAATGGCCTGTGCCCACAGCAATCGAGGTTCTCTTTCCGCTGCCCCTCCCCCCGTTTCGCTATCTCGTCCCCTTCGGTGAACGGCCCGGCCCACTCGGGGGTCGGGTGGTTGTCCCTTGGCAAAGCGGGGTGCGTATCGGACTGGTAGTCGGGGTTGACGAGGTCTCGGCCGGTCGTAGTCTCGAGTTGCGAGAAGCGATCGGTTGGCTGGATCAAGAGCCCTTTCTGCCTGAAATTCACACTGCGTTCTTGTTGGAAATTGCCGGCTATTATGCCACGCCGGCGGGTCTCGTGTTGGCTGCAATGGTGCCGACGGGGTTTAAAGAAAAGCTCGTGCATGAGATCCAAGCCGTCAAACGTGCAGCGATCGATGATCTGCCCGAGGACCTCTGGGTTGAGGCTGCTCGCCTGCCGGTAGAGAAACTCGAGCTGTACCGTAGCCAAGGGCTGGTGCTCGAGCGAGTTCGCGTGCAAGAGAGGCAACGCCGTGTACTGAGGGCTGTTCGACCGGTAGATCGGAACCTTGCTGGCCGGGCGCAAGCGAATCAGCGGTGCGCTCTCGAGATGCTTTTAACCTACGAGTGGTTTGGGAGCGCTGCCGAACTGTCCCGTGAGGCAGGGGTACCCGAAAGCTCGGTACGGGCTCTGGTTCGCAAGGGATACGCTCGCTATGAAGAGGTTCCATCACCGCCACCGGCACTGCCGCAGGTGTTGCCCTCCGAGGAAGGCTTCGAGGCGGCCAAAGAGCCGCTCGATCTTTCGATTCGGTCGAGCCTGACCGGGGGAAACAGACGCGAACGGTTGGGCGCCCTCGTTCCCAATCTGGTTCGTGAAACAGAGGCGGGACGGGGTTGCCTGGTGCTCGTGCCCGAGCATGCACTTCTCGAGGAGACGGCGTCTTTATTGGCCGCGGTGCTCCCGGTAGAAGTCGTGAGCGGCGAGCTATCGGATGACCAGCGTGCGCGGTTGTGGCGAGAGCTACCGCTGGGACCACCCGTGGTTTTGGTCGGTACCTACCTTGCGCTCTTTGCCCCCCAGAGACCGTTGGGACTCTTGGTGGTGCTCGAGGCCGGGAACGCGAGCTATAAGCTCGCCTCGGGGCCACGCATGTTCGTCCCCACGGTTGCGGCCCGTTTTGCCGAACGGCTCGATATCCCGCTGGTTTTTACCAGTGCGCTCTTCAGCCCGGAGATGTCGCAACTCGTGTCGCTTGAGGGTCGCAAACACCTCGCGTATAAAAGGCTGCGCTATCACGTGTCGGACATGTCGTCGACGAGAAGCTGGCCGCTCAGCACCGACCTGGTCAAAGTTCTGAAACAGGTCGGCGAGCGGAAGCGCCAAGCCGTCATGCTCACGCCGAGAAGAGGATTTTCTGGTGGTTTGGGGTGCCGTGCTTGCGGTTGGTTGGGGTCTTGTCCAAACTGCGATTTGCCCCTTAGATACCATCGTCGCGATGCGATATTGCGCTGTCATCAGTGTGGGGCGAGCCGGCGCCCCCCGGACGAGTGTCCGAAGTGTGGACAGGTAACGCTTGTCCCCTTCCGCGGCGCTGGGACCGAGTGGTTCTTTTCTGCGGTGAAAAAGATCTTGCCTGACGTTCCGGTCTTCCGCTTGGACCGCGATCACCAAGACCCGTTGGAAGAGCTTCACCAAGGAGAACCGGGAATCTTGGTCGCTACGACTGCTGCCTTCCGCCGTGCCCCCCTTCCAGATGTTGGGCTCATTGTGGTCTGCCTTCTCGATACCCATCTCAACGTCCCAGACTTTCGTGCAGAAGAGGAGACGCTGCGCTTGCTCCTCGAACTCCCTGAGCTCGTGAAAGATCGCTTGCCTCTCACCTTGCTCCAGACCTTCTCTCCGTCCCATCCGGTTTGTGAGGTGGTGCGTGCCAAAGACCTCGACGCTGCGGTCGATGCGTTTGTAGAGCGCATGTGTGCGCGACGAAAAGCCTTCGGCTACCCGCCCTTTTCCCATCTGGCCAAGGTTCAATTCAGCGCTCGAGTTTCGGCGAGTGCTCTACAAGCCGCCGAGCGCTTCGTTGCATCGCTCGAGATTCGTGGCGCCCGAGCGGAAGAGGTGATCGGACCGACCCCTGCGCCTGTCGGCCGTATCAAAGGCTTTTACGCTCAGCAGGTATTTCTTAAGGCGGCAGAGGTGGAACGGTTTCGTTGGCTGTTAGAGGGTGTAAAGGATGCAGGGAGCGGTGTTCGTGTGCGTATCGATGTAGATCCAAGGGAAGTCAATGAGTTCCTCGATTGAGTATTGGAGCGGTAAACATCTATACGGCAATATAATCACGAACAATGGTATCGTGAAATAAAACACATAATTGCACCTTTGCTAACAACGAGACCGGTCTTACCCAGCTATGATATGCACATCATGCTTCGCAATCGGCGCGCCCGTTACGACTACGAACTTCTCGAAACATTTGAAGCGGGTCTTGCACTGACCGGGAGCGAAGTAAAATCCCTCATGCAGGGGAGAGGCTCTATCGCCGAAGCCTACGGCCGACTCCAAAACCACGAAGTCTTTTTGGAAAACATGCATATTCCACCCTATCAAGAAGCGAGTTACAATAACCACGATCCGTTGAGGAGGCGCAAGCTCCTTCTCACCAAACAGGAGATTCGCGAGATCAAGCGAGGCTTGGAGCGTAAAGGGCTCACGCTCGTTCCCACCAAACTCTACTTCAAGCACGGTTGGGCCAAACTCGAAATTGCCCTGGCGCGTGGTAAAAAGCACCACGATAAGAGGCAGCAAGAAGCCAAAAAGGATGCGCAACGCCAGATCGAACGGGCGTTAGAGACTTAGTGAGGACCAGTCGGACCCGTGTTTCCCTTGCAAAAGATTACGTCGACACTCGTGTCGTTGCTCTTTTTCACGAGCGCAGTAGCGCAACTCCAACTCGTTGTTAACGGCCAACCCGTCGAAGGGCTCAATACCACGTTGGTCCCGGGGACATCCTACGCACCGGCGCAAGGGTACGCCGAAGCATTGGGGGCAACCTTTACCTTCGATGCAGCCAATAAGCTCGCCAGCTTCAGCATGGCCGGTAAGATCGCTCGACTCGCTGTCTTCACAAACCCAGACGACGCTGCGGCCGCGGAGATTGCGCTAAGGCTCGATCACCAGGCGCAGAGCAGTTCTGGTGGCATAGAGGTCGGTGGGCAGATCTTTGTACCGGTCAAGCCGATCGCTCTGGCTTTCTCGGGGCAGGTCGCATTTTTACCCGAACAGAATCAAGTGGCCGTGGTGTTGCCACGGGCTACGATCGAAGACGCTGAGACCCATCAGACACAGGGCTTTGAACGTTTCACCTTCGATCTTACGGCGCAGGTCCCCTACACCTCTTTCTATAATGCTGCGCTCAACACGCTTCAGGTCCGATTTGAGCGCACCGATATTGCGAGGGCGAGGTCGTTTCAGGGCAGGCGTTACCTGCGCGCCGATCTCATCCCTGGTTCGGGCCATACCGATTTCAGGATTCAGCTCTCTCCCGAAACCGATTACCGGCTTTATGCCACCCCCAACCCGAGAGGATACCGTCTCACGGTAGATCTTTTCGTCAAGGCTGTGGTTGAAGCGCCGAGCGGAAATCAGATCACGGTGGTGATCGATCCCGGACACGGTGGAGAAGATTCCGGTCTCATACTGCCTGAGTTCGGAACAGAAGGGGGATTGACGCTCGCGTTTGCACAAGATCTCGCTGCAGCCTTTCAAGCGCGTGGGGCCGACGTGACACTCACAAGGCGAGACGACAGCAATCCATCCTTGGAAAATCGTTCGGGTCGTGGGGTCGGTGTCGATCTCTTTCTCTCTATCCACGCGGCCGAGCTACCTCGAGGGCAATACAACATCTACTATCTCGATGAGGCAGAGCTGGTCCACGATCTCGACTTGGCGCTTCGGGAAAATGCCGAGACGGCGTTGGAGAGCCCAGCCACCAACCAGTTGCGCCGGCAACTCCTTTTAAGGCTTATCCCAGACTTGACGCTCGGTAGGCGCTATGCCCAAGGGCTGAGCGCCGAACTCTTTCAAGCTCGGGGCTACCGAAGCAACGATCCGATCGGAGCACCCCTTTATATCCTTAGTGGGTCGGCGGGACGGGGCCTCTTAATGGAACTGAGTCCTGCTGATCTCGATGATTCCGAACTCGCACCGGTCCTCGCTGCCACCCTTTTGACGGTGCTCGAGCGGGGGGGCTTCTGACGATGGACGATGCAGCTGAGATCTGAGGCATTTAAGAGGGCGGTTACAAAGCCCCACGTCTTGCTCGCGCTACTCGCATTATTGTCTGCTCTGGGCTATCTTTTCGGCAACATGGTGAACGTGTCACGGCGCACCAAACCACCTGTCGTAGAGCTCACTTCAGCAGTCGAAGATGCTGCCATTACAAGCGAGATCAGGCTGGTGTTATACGACTCCACCGGGCTCGAGCGCCCTATGTTTCTCACCGTGAGGCTACCGGAATCCGAAACAGAGCGGTTGCACGGGATTGTCGAGGCGTTGCGAGGTGAACTTTTCCGGCGTGGCGTCTGGCCTGACGCGCTACCGCTCCCGCTGGTATTTGTGGAACAGCTCGAGGGTCGAAGGGTAGCTGTTTTGGATTTCGACTTACCGGCACCGGTGGCTGTGCCCGTAGGAGTCGAATTGCAACTATTACGATCGATCGAGGCCACCGTTCTTGCCAACGACATCGATCGGGTGCGTATCCTTACAAACGGTACCCCTCGGGCGACGTTTCTGGGACATATCGCGCTACCGCAAGCGCTTTGACACCGACACGCCACACTACGGGAGCGCTACGGGTAGAGACGCGTAAGCATCCTCGGAAAAGGGATGACTTCGCGTAAATGACGCGCTCCGACCAGCCAGGCCAGCGTTCGTTCGAAACCCAAGCCGAAGCCGGCGTGGGGCACGCTTCCGAATTTTCGAAGATCGAGATACCACGCAAACGCGTCTTTGGGGAGCTGGTGCTCTTCGAGGCGCTTAACCAGTAAGTCATAATCGTGAATTCGTTGCGACCCGCCGATAATTTCCCCATACCCCTCGGGTGCGATCATGTCGTTGCACTTTACCCGCGTAGGGTCATCAGGATAGGGTTCCATGTAAAACGCTTTGGCCTGTGCAGGCCAAGCCTCGATGATTACAGGGCGATCGAACGCCTCTCCCAGCGCGGTCTCGTGTGGCGCTCCCAAATCTTCTCCCCACGTCAGGGGTAACCCCTTATCTGCCAGTAGTTTCAGCGCGTCGTCATAGCGAAGACGAGGGAAATCTCCCTGCATGGTGGGTTCGAGTTTCGAAACGTCACGCCCCAAGAGCGCAAGCTCGGTACCCCTTTCGCGCACGACCCGCTTGACGAGGTAGACAAGGAGCTGTTCCTGTAGCTCCATGTTCTCCCGATGTTCCATGAAGGCTACTTCCGGCTCCACCATCCAAAACTCCAGGAGATGTCGCCGTGTTTTGCTCTTTTCAGCCCGGAACGTGGGTCCGAACGTGTACACCTTTCCGAAGGCCAGCGCCCCAGCTTCTGCGTAGAGCTGCCCAGATTGAGACAGATAAGCCTGCTCGTCCTCAGAGAGTTTGATCTCGAATAGGTTGGTGGTCCCTTCTACTGCCGTGGGCATAAATAGAGGGGCATCGAAGCGGAGGAACGCTCGTTCGCTGAAGAAATCGGTGATCCCTCTCGCGAGCTCATCGCGGATTCGCATGATCGCCCACGGGGCGCGGTGGCGGAGATGGAGGTGACGGTGATCCATCAAGAAATCGACACCATGCTCTTTAGGGCTGATGGGATAGTCGCTCGTAAGCGAAACTACCTCAACCATCTCGACCCCGAGTTCCACACCGCTCGGCGAGCGTACGTCTTCTCTGACGAGACCGGTCACCTTTACGCTCGACTCTTGCGGTAGGCTTCTCACGCTGGTGAAGACCGAAGGCTCCACCTCTTGTTTGACGAGAACTCCCTGCACGAAACCGCTACCATCCCGGAGCTGTAAAAAGGCGATCTTGCCGCTGCTTCGAAGCCCGGTGAGCCAACCCGTGACCGTGACGCGCTCGCCGAGACGAGATGGGAGGTCTCCTATAACGCTATACGACATAGCAGGAGTGTACCAAGAAAGCCCCGTCTAGAGTCGCATCGTTCAGCGAGGTTGTAACACCAGCGCCTGCTCGAGCGCTTCGACTGCGCCACACGCATCCACGTCGCCGACGACCTTGTAACGGTTATGGAGGTGCGGTTCGGCATTAGCCATTACGAACGGATGGCCAGCGAGCTCCAGCATCGGTTCATCGCCACTACTGTCGCCGATAACGATGAGGTTTTGTAGATCTACTTTCAAGGTATCGGCTAACGTCTTTAATGCGCTCCCCTTTGAGATACCTGCTTTGGTCACGCTGACGAACTTGGCCTCGGGTACGGCCGGCGAAGTCGCTGTGCTGTATTGCACCTCTCTTGGTGCCAGGTCTTCGATCTGTTCGAGTTGAGAGGGGGCAACGATCCACTGTGCCCGTATGACCGGTTCATTCTGGGCAACTTCGAAGAGGTCGCGTACGATCGCTTTGACACCGAGCAGCTTTGCGTGAGCGTTGCCGAGCGGCGTCTTTCGCTCGATAAAGAGGGCGTTCGGGGTGTAGAGTTCCAGTACGAGACCGAGCTCTCGCGCCCGGCCGACCAGCGTCTTCGTAACCGACTCTTTGAGCGCGGTGACCTGCGTGGTCTCGCCCCCGGGATAGGCGATCAGTGCTCCGCTCTGAAAGATGTGAGGGTGGTTCGCTCCGAGTTGCAGGGCGACTTTATGGCAAAGACCCTGGTTCGGTCTACCGGTGGCCAGAGCCACACGAATCCCTGCTGCTCGAAGCGTGCCGACCGTTTGCCAGATGCATTCCGATACTTGTCCGCTGCTCCCAACGAGTGTGCCATCGAGATCGCAAACGACAAGAGGGATCATTGCTCGTTCACAATCCGCAACCCCAACTCTTGGAGTTGGGCTTCATCGAGTAATGCCGGGGCCCCGGTAAGCGGATCCTGTCCACGTTGGTTTTTCGGAAACGCGATGACATCTCGTAAACTTTCTGCCTTGCTTAAGAGCATGATCAAGCGGTCCAGCCCCCAGGCTATCCCACCGTGAGGGGGGGCTCCATAGCGTAGTGCATCGAGAAAAAAGCCGAAACGGCGCCGTGCTTCTTCGGGGCTGAAGCCGAGCGCGGCGAACATCTGCAATTGGGTATCGAGTCGATGGATGCGCAAAGACCCTCCTCCGATCTCGTGGCCGTTAAGAACCAGGTCGTAGGCCCAAGCTCGAACCGAGCCAGGATCTGTTTCGAGCCGGTCGAGATCCTCATCTCGTGGCCTGGTAAAAGGGTGGTGCATATAGGTGAAGGCGTTCTTCTCTTCGTCGTACTCCAGGAGGGGAAAGTCCACGATCCAAGCGAACGCCAAGGTCTCGGGGTCGGCTTCGAGCTCGAGGAGTTCGATGAGTTTCAACCGCACGGCACCTAAAATCGTGCATGCAGAGGACCACTGATCCGCCACCAGCAGCATCACGTCGCCGGGGTGTGGGCAGTGTTCTGTTAGCGCTTCAATCTCACTCGCTTTCAAGAACTTCGCAATCGGCCCCCCGAAACCGTCCGTGGTTCTACGTATCCAGGCTAGGCCGCGCGCCCCGTGATGTTTGGCGTGATCATCGAGCAACCCGAGAACCTTTCGACTAACGCGTTCGGCCTCCGGCGCTGCCACCACAAGCCCCTTGATGGCACCACCTGTCGCCAGCACCTCTTGAAACGCCCGGAACTCGGTCTCGGAGAAAAGAGGGGAGAGGTCGCAGAGTTCGAAGCCGAATCGAAGGTCGGGTTTATCACTCCCAAATCGATCGAGCGCTTCACGGTAAGGGATGCGGGGAAACGGCGTCGTTACCTCTCGGTCTCTGACCTCGCTTACTACATAGCGAAGCAAGCCTTCGTTGAGAGAGAGCACGTCATCTTGATCGACAAAAGCCATCTCCATATCGAGCTGGGTGAAGTCGGGCTGCCGGTCGGCGCGCAAGTCTTCATCACGGAAGCAGCGAGCGATCTGGAAGTAGCGGTCGAAACCCGCCATCATCAACATCTGTTTGAATAGCTGTGGGGATTGCGGTAAGGCGTAGAAAGCACCGGGGTTATGCCGTGACGGCACCACGTAGTCTCTCGCCCCTTCTGGCGTCGATAACGTTAGCAGGGGTGTCTCTACCTGGATGAACCCTTCTCGGTCGAGATAGTCCCAGATCGCTTTCTGAAGCTTGTGGCGAAGTACGATCGGTTGGGCTGCTTCGGATCTTCTAAGGTCGAGATAGCGGTGCCTGAGGCGCAAGTCTTCGCTGACCTCTCCTGCATCGATGCTGCCATCGATCAGAAACGGAGGGGTATCGGCTGAGGCTAAGATATCGATGGTATCGGCTAGAACTTCTACGTGGCCACTCTGGATACGATCGGTTCGTTGGTTTTTGGGGCGAGGGCGCACCACGCCTCGGATCGTGATCACGTACTCGCTGCGAAGCGATTGCGCAACCTTAAAGGCTTCGGAGCGTTCGGGTTCGAAAACGACTTGAATGATACCATCACGGTCGCGCAAATCGATAAAGATCAACCCACCGAGATCGCGACGGCGGTTTACCCAACCCTGGAGCGTGACGGTGGTGTCGACATGTTCGTTTCCGATCGACCCGCACCGGTGGCTGCGCTTCAAGGTGTACCCGTCGCGTGTAAGTGTGGCCGCCTGGTGATGCGGTGGCGCAAAGGGGAGTGGCTGCTGGCAATCATAACGGTTGAGTGTACCTCCTTACAGAGGCATAGTGCAAAAGAAGGCAAAAAAAAGAGGCTGCCGTGGCAGCCTCAAAAGAGCACGAGTGTTTCTAGGGCAGGCTGGCGGGAAGACCGTTGCTCCTTACACCGTCCACGACCACAAAGACAAAACCCGAACCGGCGCCTTCGGGGGCAAGAAACTCGATGCGGGTTGCCGACCAGTTTTCTGGCCTGACTCTGAGGCCACCTTTCCCGGAAATGTCGGCGCCGATGATGACATAACTATTATTCGCTTGACCGGCGCTGCCATCACCCAAGTAACGACCCTGCAGCACTACCTGGTCATCCATCGATGAGGGTACGGTGATGGCGACGAGCGTGGGCAAGACGTTCCGCTCTACGGTTGCGGCAGGGCCGCATGCTCCAAGGAGTACAACAAACAAACACGAAGTTAACATCCAACCTAGACGCTTCACATAGGCCTCCTACGATGCAGGGTACTAGCACAGTTCAAAAAGCGTCAATACGATGTTTCATAGTGCCGAGCTCGCCGTTTTTTGGAGCCGGTAACGGGGGTCTATGGTCGGTGCGGTCGGAGCCGCAGGAGGCCGTGGCAACCGCGTCGACGCATATCGACTCATAGACGGTACACGCGCGCAGCGGTTCCGTAGAACAGCCCCGTCTTTTCTTCATCGAAGTCGGCCACCATCTTTTTAAAGGTATTCCACAACACCGCATAGGAGAGCGAGACTTTATCTACCGGAACGTTGCTCTCGAACATACACCGTTTCACTCCGAAGCTCTCGATGGCGTGCAGGACACCCTCAGATATAGCAAGATTGAACGCCACGGCGGTTCACGCCCAAGCAGCGTAGTCGAAGATCAGAGCCTGCCATTTAAAACGAAACGACGTACGGCGCTCGCTACACCAGCGTCCTGCGCTGTTGGCGCGATCCAATCGGCAACCTCTTTGACCTCTGTGCGGGCGTTTCCCACGGCTACTCCGATGCCTGCGCATTGCAACATACCCTTGTCCGCTTCTGCGTCCCCGAGAGCCAGTACCGAGCGTAGTCAGCAAAGGTCGCCAACGACCGAGCGTGTTTGATGGGGATGAGACATTCATGGAGTTTAGAGCCGTCGGGGTGGTAGACTACTGCTCCACCTTGGCTGATGAGGTAGCAGGGGGTAGCGAGCTCGTCTGCAACCAGTAGACACGTGTCACGCCTGCGTATGCTGGCCAGTACAAGCCGAACGCCGAGCGTATGGGCAGTTTGCAACGCAAGCTTGTTTTTATGCGGTAGTCGCTGTTTATGATCTAGCAACGTCTGGTCGATGTCGGTGGCGATGAGTTGGATGGTCGGTGTCATAGGTAAGTCCTGAGAAATGAAGTGTATCAAATCCATCAAATAAAAATCTCACGTGAAATAGTATCGTGAAAGAAATCACTTATATCATTCAACTGTGCACTACAATCACTCGTATCGGGACCCCTGGGCACAACGCCGAGCGCCAAAGAAGGGTTGAGCGCCAAAGAAGAGCCAACACTCGTCGACATTTTACAAACAGACCGATCCACCACCTTCATCGAAAACCTGCAGGTACGCAACTCTTGTGCAGCATCCCACTACGCACTCGCAAAAACCGACCGCAGGACGCTCTCCGGTCTGATCCGCAGGCGTTCGCATCAGGTAGGCTCGGCGCCCGTGTGATCCAACCTCGTTGTCTTTGAACATCGTGTCGAGTGCCAAAGTAGGGCCGAAACCTTGTCGGTAAATCACAAACGCCACGAATCACGGTGAAGGGCTTTATAAACACTGTCTAGGACGGCGTGAAAAATAGCGACGCTCTGAGATGGCCGTTAAGGGGCCTCCGAGATCGTTTGAAGGGTAAACTACCTTGAAAAATAGAACCTGTTGGTAGTGACGAGACAAAAATATGAAATTGTGGGCGAAAGCCGTTGCCCTTACGATCAACGGTCGATAGCACACAGCCAGAAGGACTTTTCAATGAGAAAAATACGATAAGTGGCCTTATCAAACTTTTGGTAAGCTCTTGTCATGAGCATCTATTTACCCCTCGAGGCACCTTATGTCTAGCCAGACGCTCGAGCGCTTCACTTCAACCCCCTTGAGCCAAGCCGAGAGCTGGGCCAACCTTTCGAGCGAAGATCTCAGGCGTCTTTCTGCCACCGCGGTTCGCGATCGCGACGTCGAACAGCTCTGGGGGTTGACAAAAGCCTACCTCTTTCTCCATGGAGCCAAGGGAGCACGCGCCAGTCACCACACCCTACGCGCCTACCGGCGAGGAGTCCTCGATCTGCTCGAGGCCTGGCAACACGAAAACTTGCTCAGACCCTCTCGTGATGCCGGGGTGCTCTACATCCGTAGTCTCGAGGCGACGCCATTGGCACTGAGTGGTAAACCGGCAGAGCCCGCCACCCTGCAGGTGAAACTCGCTGCCGCTCGCGCTTTCTATAAGGCGCTACGTTGGGCCGGCGTAACGAACGCCAAGCCGTTTGAAAACGTCTCCGTCGCCAAAGATCCCACGCCGGCCTGGGAAAAACGCAAACCCTACAGCCAGCGCGAGGTTGAGAGGCGGCTCGAGCTCGCCGAGCCTGCGTTGTGTGTCATGGTCCTCCTCGGCGCCCACGCGGGCCTTCGCATCGGCGAGATGACCGAACTCTGCTGGGAGGATGTCGACTGGAACAATCAGCTCATCTTGGTTCGGAGCGGCAAGGGCGGCAAGGCGGGCAGGGTGCGGATGTCGGGCCGCTTACAGGCGTCCCTGCGCGAGCTTCGCTCTTTGCCCGACAAGCGCTACGGCAAGAGGCGTGTACGCTCTTTTGTCCTCCCCTGGGGTCAGGGGCACGCCCGCAAGCGTTTCCGGGAACTCTGCGCCCAGGCGGGCATCGCTTATGAGGTAAAAGGTGTGCATGGGCTGAGACATGGTGCTGGCTCTCGCTACTACGCCCAGGTCAAGGATCTGGGCCGCGTGGCTGCCCACCTACGCCACTCAGATATTCAGACAACCCGTATCTATGCAAAGATCGACGAGATGGCGATCGGTGAGGATATCGATGACTGGTAATAGCCTGGCCTCAGCCAACTTTAAGGTTATAACTGAGGAGCCTACCAACACCCACCGCGTAGTACTCGCCACCGGCTCCCTCGACCTTGAGGCGCCCGTCATTGCAGATACCCCGGGCGGTTCCTCGTATCACCCCGGAATCGTACCGTATCACCACCGGCTGCCCCGCAAGCACGTCGTATTCGCTCCATAGCGCCGTAATATCTTCGCCGGAGTAGAACATACCGAGCCCCAACCGATACCCTTCGAGTACGATCTCTCCGACCTCACCGAGCTCCCACCCCGTAAGACTTGCCCCTCCTTCCGGAGGGCGGTTGCTCACGTTGAGCCCGATGCCGACAAGGAGGTGCTGCTGCAGGTATTCCGTGAGAATCCCTCCGATCTTCTTGCCCTTATAGTAAAGATCGTTTGGCCACTTCAACCCCACTTGCGCACCAGCTTGCTTAAACGTGGTGGCGAGACCTGCCCCGATAGCGAGGCCGACGAGAGGCATGCGGAGTCGGGACGTCCCAGAGTCTCGCAGACCGATCGTCTGGTAACTGCCACCAGCGGGACTACTCCAGACCTTCCCCTGCCTGCCACGCCCCTGTGTCTGGACGTGTGCCCGGATCACCAGGCCGTGTACATCCTCGCCCGACGCGAGTTTTCGACGCATAAGATCCTGGGTAGACCCGACGCTCCGATAGGTCACCGAACGGAAGTGCGGTAGCTGGTTCCTGGTTGTCACCGGGTTAGCCGAGCACCACCTGGCGCTCAGCGGTTTCATCTTTACGAATACTGAACAACCGGCTCGCCCCTCCATCGGTAGTAACCCCCCATAGCACGTCCGCCACCTCGAGTGTGGCCTTCTGATGGGTGATGAGGATGAACTGGGTACCGTCTTCGGCGAGTCGCTTGAGAAATTTGCAGTACCGGCGGATGTTGATCTCGTCAAGCGGTGCGTCAACCTCGTCCAACACCGCGATGGGGAGCCCTCCATCAGCCGTCAAGGCGAATAGGAACGCCAACGCACCCATGGTGCGCTCTCCAACCGAGAGGAGCCTAAGGTCCGGTGTGCGTTTGCCTGGAGGTTGAAGTTTGATACGCATCCCCACCGGCCTACCCTGTTCGGTTTCCACCTCGATACCGGCTGTAACCTGTCCGTCGAATAGCTCCTCTGCATACCGCTGAAAACTGCGCCTGAGGGCTTTGAGCGCTCTGGAGAGCCGACTGGTAATCTCACCATCGAGACGTTCGAGGACCTCTTCGAGATCACGGGTGGCTTGCAGTGCCTCTCCGCTCTCGCGCTCGAGCGTCTCGACTTGATCCTTCTGTTCTTGGTAGGCCCGTGTAGCGAGGTGATTGACGGGACCGACCGCCTCCAACTCTTCGCTCACCTCCTGAAGCTGTTGCCGAATACCCCTTTCGGTCCCCGGTTGTAACTCGAGTCCTGGAGGGTACTGCTCCAACTCCTCAGTGGCCACCTCGAGAGACGTCTCACGGCGCGCGAGGCTTAGGCGAGTGCGCTCCGCTTCCTGGCCACGCCTCGCCTGTTCTACTGTAAGTTCGCTGAGTGCATTTTCGAGGCCGAGAGCCTTCTCTTCTGCCTGCTTGGCTTGCACCTCTTTCTGGTCGAGGTCATCAGGAAGAGCCTTTTCTGCGTCCTCTTCATCCCGTCGCGCCATCTCGAGCTGGGTTAGGTTCTCCTCCAAGGTTGTCTTGAGCGTTGTGATCTGCCTCTCTATAATGGCGAGGCGTTGCAGATCTTTTTGGTGTTGGTGATAGGCTTGCTGATAGCCCTTGACCTGTTCCTTGTAAATGAGGTGCGCCTGTTGTGCTTGTTGATGTCTCTGCTGGAGGTATTGTGTTTGTGCAGCTGCTCGCTCGAGTCGACTCTGGTTGGCCTCCACATCCGCCCCCGCTTGATCGAGCTCGCGCTCGCTGACGGTGCGTTGAGGCGGCGTGAGCGTCGCGAGAGACGACTGAATGTGTTCTCGTTGGGTTTCCTGTTGGTCGGCCAGTCGCTTACTGGCAGCACGTTCCTCACGAACTCTGCCGAGCCGCCGTTGCGTCACCGTAACGGTGGCGGCTAGGTCCCGTTCCCGTTCTCGCGCGCGTTCGTAGGCGGTGGTCGCGTCGACAAGCCTCTTCTCCGTCTTTTCCGCGGTGCGCGAGAACGCTTCGGCGTTTTGCTCCGTGCGCTCGAGTTCTTGTGCAGCCCCTAACACGTTGACCGTGAGGGGCGCACGCCCTCCACTCATCGCCCCACTCGGCTCGAGCGTATCCCCGTCTAAGGTGATAAGCCTCGGTCTACGCCGGTAGCTCCGTGCGAGATCGACGGCCACATCGAGGGTTTCGACGAGGAGCACGTTATTGAGAAGCTGGTCTGCCACCGAACGATAGCGCGCTTTCGTTCTGACCACCGAGCTGGCGAGCCCTATAACGCCCGGCGCCTCGAGCAGGCCGCTCGGTGGCCGGCTCATTTTTGGGTCTAGGAGATCGAGAGGGAGAACGGTTACCCAAGCCGTGTGGCGACGGGTGTAGTCGATCACCTGTTTGCCCGTCTCGGCCGTGTCCACGACCACATATTGCGCTCTACGTCCGAGGGCACTCGCGATAGCTTGACGATACATTTCGGGTACGTCGATGAGATCGGCCACGGACCCGTGGATCCCCTCGAGCCCGCTCTCAAGCGCGATGCGGGGGCCTTGTTGATACCCGCGGCGTGCCTGTAGAGCACGTCTGGCACGCTCTACAGCCGTCTTCGCAGCGTCCGCCTCCGCGTTCGCCTGGGCGTGTTTATTTTGAGCGCTGCCGAGCTCGGTGCGTGACGCCTCTAGGGCTTGTCGCGCTTCTTCATGCGCTTGTTCGAGTTCGTTGACGTGGTCTTTGAGTTGCTCGAGTGTGCTCTCTTGAACAGGATCCGGTCCTGGCTGATCGTCTAGCAGTCGTAACTGTTGCTCAAGCTGCTGCCGCGTGGCCTCGTACCTCGCATGGGCGAGCTCCTCCGTTGTGGCCCTCGCCCGTAGGCCCTGGAGCTCATCTCGTTCCGATCGAACGGCTGCTGCAAGGCGTTCGTTCTCCTTCTGAACAACGATTAGGTCCCCAAAGGCATTACGTTCGTCTCGCTCGAGCTCCTCAAGATTTCCTGCTGGCGCGGTTGGAGGTTTTGGATCGCCGAGCTCGGTACGTTCACGTCGGGCTTCAACAAGTTGCGTCTCCAGGTTGTTGTGTCGGTCCTCGATGCGGGCCCGCCGCTCTCTGGATACGCGCACATCTCCTCGTTTCGCTTCCGCCCGAGCGTAACTGGCGCGATAGGACTCCTGCGCCTCACGCACCTCTCCACGCGCTGCTTGAAGCCCTGTTCGGAGCTTGGAGAGGCTGCTATCTCCCCGAGCGATCTCTTGCTCGAGTACCTCGAGGCTCTGGTGCAGTCTGGAGACGTCACCCGAAAGCGATTCGAAGCGGAGCCTTGCGAGGGTGAACCTGAGCGCATGTGCACGTTCACTCAGTTCTTGATGCCAGAGTGCCCTACGAGACTCCTGCTCGAGGTTGTCGAGATGTTCTCTACGCTCAATGAGTAGGTCGCCAAGGCGTTCGAGGTTGAGTTGGGCGTTTTCGAGTCGGGCCTTGCTCGTCTCGCGCCGGTCCCTAAGCGTAGTAATGTTGGCCGCCTCTGCGAGATACTGAAGAAGTTTTTCCGGATCGGCGAGCAAGACCTCACTCACCTCTCCCTGACCGATGATCGCGAGACTGCCACGGCTGAGCCCACTACCCGCAAGCCGCTCTTGTACGTCGAGTTGTCTGCTGTTTTGACCGTTGAGTTTGAGCTTGGTCGTTCCATCGCGGTACAGCGAGCGCCGGATCTTGAGCGGAGTTCCCTCGGTGGCGAGTTCGATTTCGACTTCGGTAAAGCCGAGACTACGTTTGGTGGTCGCCCCGTGAAAGATGAGTTCTGTTCGATCCGTAGCCCGGTACTCGCGTGCTCGACCGCTGCTGGTCACCCACTTGAGGGCTTCGATTAGGTTCGACTTCCCCGAGCCATTCGGCCCAATGATGGCAGTAATGCCTCGAGGGAACTCCACGGTGGTCCGCTCCGCAAAGCTCTTGAACCCTTGAAGGCTGATGGTGGTAAGGTGCACGCTCTAGTCTACCAGTGCCTGATAGCGGATTCGGGATCTCTTTTACGAATCAAAGCAACGCCCCGCGATCACGCTCAGCCATTTTCATCGTCCTCTGGGAGTTCGATGCTCGAGGGCAAAGCACGGTAGGCTTGCATGCGCTGTTGCAGCTCTTGCTGTAGACCTTTGATCCGTCCCTCGAGGTTGTTTTGCAGGCTGTCGAGCTTTCTCCTCAGTTTGATGATCTCCTCGACACCGGCGAGGTTGATACCGAGTTCTTGGGTCAATCGCCTGATCTCTTGTAGCTGTTCGATATCCCGCTGGGAGTAAAGACGCGTCTTGCCGGCGCTCCGGCTCGGCTCGATGAGGCCTTTGCGCTCATAGAGCCTCAGAGTCTGTGGGTGCATGTCGACGAGCTCTGCGGCAACGCTGATGACGTAGAGAGGCTTATCTTTGTTCGGAGCTTTCGTTTTTCCGTCATCCCTGCCCGTTTTCTCTGTCATGCATCACTCCTCGGTAGATTCTGTGAGATTCTGTAGCAGGTTGGTGGCACGCCGCCAGATACCGCGCCAGACACTGAGCCGCACGGTAACGATATGGTCTCCCCCCATAGGACCATTCGATTGATGGATAATGTCTCCATCTTTGGTGCCTTTTGGAATCGCCAAAGACGTGCTGTGATGAACGGTTCTGAGTCCTTGGCTGGCCTCGAGCGGGGTGAGGTACAACGTGCTGTGGAGATCATTTCCGACGAGCTTAGACTCAGTGGGAAGAATGAGCTGAATGGTAATAATCGCATCTCCTGGAGGACTCCCCGGCCCTCCTAGACCACGCAATCGTAACTTCTGGCCGCTGTGAAAGCTTTCTGGAAGCGTGAATATGACGTCAGACCCCCCTGCCAGGACACGGCGTCCATAACAGGTTGGACAGGGAGCGCCCGCTGACGTCATCCCGCTACCGAGGCACGTCGGGCAAACACTCGGACCCGGCACGCGTACCCGGTGCTGGTCACCCGGTCTGGCCTTTCGCAAAGGGAGCACAAACGTTAGCTGCCGGTCCTCACCAGGGAGTAGCCCGGAGTTGCGCATGAGTCCGGTAAACGCACCGAAGAGCACGTCGAACACGGCATTACCCGTACGGGGCGCTCCCTGGCGGGGATCCCATTGAATATCGATGTTCGCTTCGCTAAAGATCGTCTGCCAATCGACCTGGCTAAAATCAGGTCTACGATAGTCGCCTGCCTGGCCGTAGGTGTCGTAGGCGCGGCGACTCTCCGGAT
This sequence comes from Trueperaceae bacterium, assembly GCA_020354625.1. Taxonomy (GTDB): domain Bacteria; phylum Deinococcota; class Deinococci; order Deinococcales; family Trueperaceae. The sequence continues at coordinate 2,552,365 of CP070651.1, read as the reverse complement.
CTCGCAGGGTTGCGTAGGCCTCAGATATCTCCTTAAACTTATCCTCCGCGTCCTTATCGCCTCGGTTCCGGTCGGGATGATACTTGAGGGCGAGTTGCCGGTAGGCGCTTTTGATCTCCTCAGCGCTGGCATCCACAGGGACGCCTAGTGTCTGGTACGGGTTGTTGGTGGCGCGACTCACTACGATCACTATACATTATTTGAGTGCGTACTTGTTAACCAGGTCGCGTCGCCACGAGTAGGATTCCCACGCTTGCGGTAGTCTAAGGAATAAGAAAGACGAATTGCATGGAGGTAACTTGTGAAGAGGTTGTTATTGATTTCCGCCCTGCTCATCTTTGTGTTGGCAGGGTGCCGAAACGAGACACAAAACCGCCTTCGTAGAAGCATCCAAGACTTCACCAACACCCGGATGTACATCACGCTCTACAGTCATGATGGCGTCGCCCTGTTTACGGGCACTGTCGACGGAAAGGTGACACGCTCGAACGCCCGCGGTGGTGCCGCCAATGAGACCGTAAGTGGTGCCTACATCTTCTGGTATGACGATAGAGGACGTTATCACCAATCGGACCTCCCCTACCTGGTAACGACATACGACCGGAGTGAGTCACTAGAGGGTTCTTCGCAGTAGGCGAGCGCGGCCGTGTACAGGTGGGCGGCTAGGCGGTCTCCTCTGCCCTATTTGTGCTTTATTTCACGATACTTTTGATTGTGTCTTTTTTGCCTTACATACGTACATGAAAATCTTTTTGTTTCGCAGTACACTAGAGGGAGTCTGCGCCGCATCACCGTCTCCATGGTTGCGGTAAAGGAGGTTATGACCCTTGGCCGGTCATAGTAAGTGGTCTCAGATCAAACGGAAAAAAGCCGCCAACGACCAGCAACGCGGCAAGATGATCAGCAAGCATATTCGCGCCATTCAGACCGCAGTTCGTGAGGGTGGTGGCGATGATCCGAGCACGAATTTGGCTTTGAAAAACGCCCTGGCAGCTGCAAAAACCGATGACGTCCCCGCCAGCAACATCGATAAAGCCATCGAGCGAGCGGTTGGCGGGAGTGAAGGGGGATCGTTCGAACAGGTCATCTACGAAGGATACGGACCTTCCGGAATCGCTTTGATGGTCGAAGCTCTCACCGACAACCGGAACAGAACGGCGGCCGAGGTGCGGCACATCTTTACCAAACATGGCGGCAACATGTCGGGCAGCACGGCGTGGCTGTTCGATCCCAAAGGCATCATCGTGATAGCTGACTCGACCGAGCGCGTGCAGGAGCTAGCTATCGAGCTCGGCGCCGATGACCTCGACCTCGAAGACGACGCCCTCACCATCTATACTCAACCGAGCCAACTTTACAGCCTCGTCGAAGGGCTCGAGCAGGCAGGGTTTCAGATCGAGGCGAGCCAGCTCACGAAGGTACCGCAGAACGAAACGGAACTCTCCCCAAAAGATCAGCAAAAAGTACTGACCATGCTCGAGAGCCTCGAAGACTTAGATGACGTCCAAAACGTCTACAGCAACGCAAAGCTCACCGGCCTCGAGGCCGCCAGCTAGCTTTTCAGGCATCATGGAAGCGGCAATCATAAACACAGAACATACCAACATACCAACCATCGCCTGGTCGGCGCTCCCCAAAGTCTCTGCTGCCCAGATGCAGCAGATGCTCATGCTTGCCACCGGAAAGTATCGGCTCGATAACCGGGTGATCGTTGAACACATCGGGCGGAATTTGGTCGAGCTCGTCTCGCTCTTCGTTCCAGAAGGCCCGTTGCTCGTCGTGGCCGGTCGCGGCAACAATGGAAGTGGTGGGCTAGCGGCCGCGAGGCTCCTCGCCAGTCGCGGCAGGCGGGTGTGGGTGGTTCCGACGCACGAAGCGGACAACTACTCCGGCACCCCGAAGGAGCAGCTCGAGCACCTCAAGTATTACGACAACGTCCGGGTCAGATCGAGCCTACCGAAGATGAAGTTCACATGCGTAATCGATGCCGCCATCGGGACCAACCTCGACGGGCCGCCACGGGGCCGTACGCAGGACGTCATCACCGTTGTCAACGGCCTCTCCGAGGGATCGTGTATCATCTCGCTCGACACCCCCACCGGCCTCCATGTCGACGACGGCAGTGTGCCTGGTGATCTGGTGAAAGCGACCATGACGCTCGCTGTCGGGCTGCCCAAACAGGGGGTCAAACCGGGCGGGGCGGTCGGGGAACTCTTTTTGGGGGATATCGGCCTACCGCCGGCGCTCTATGAAGATCTCGGCCTGGGAAGCGTGCGGCACCCCGCTTTTTTGATGCATATCACCTGAGTGAAGACCGAGAGCCTGATCTAAAGAGTTCGAAGACGGACAGAGCCTATTCTGAATACCACCCCTGGGGGTCATCGCAGCCGGGCCACCTGTCGTCTCCCCTACCCTGTCCACTGCAACGCGCTCGAAGCGACGCGCTTGCGCCTTTCTAGAACCGGGGAGTAGATCTGCCGGGAAACCGAGAAGCTGAAGAATGGCCGCAAGACGCGTGTCAGAGGCCTCGTTTCTGCTGCACAGATAAATCGCCATAAAACCCCATCACCGAGCGACGCAAAGAGTGAATATACCGGCACTCGGCACCGCTTACACCGAGCCACCCTCTTTCTCTGTGGGACGTTTGCCCCTTGCAACCTACTCTCGAACGAGGTACAGGTTCCGGTAAGAGGTGGCACCCGGGACTGGCACGACAAGACCTCAATCCGAGACGGGTCGATGCCCTCGGCTCTGGTCGCCCACCATTCTCGTAACCATTTGTTCTCGAGCTAGGAGGAGAGAGATGAGAGCGTTACCGTACCTGCTGGCCGTCTGGTTGATCCTGCTCCCAAGCTGCAACACGAATCGCATGGAAGAAGGTCTACGGGAGGAACCGCTCGCCGTCGTGAGCCATGATCCCGGACTGTCACCTCTAGAATCTTTGGGCAAGGAGCTCTTTTTCGCCAAGATCTCGGATCCCCCTTGGATCTCTTGCGCCACCTGTCACGCCCCCAAAGCCGGCTGGACAGGTCCAGTGGCCGGCGTCAATGTGCACGACGCCGTCTACCGGGGCGCAGTCCCGCAGCGCTTCGGCAACCGCAAGCCACCGTCCTCGGCGTATGCGACCTTTAGCCCTGTGTTCGACTTCGATAGCGACGAGGGAGTGTTTGTCGGCGGCAACTTCTGGGACGGACGGGCGACGGGCGAGCGGCTCGGCAACCCGGCCGCCGACCAGGCGCTGGGACCCTTCTTGAACCCGGTCGAGCAGAACATGCCGAGTGTGCAGGCGGTGTGTGAAGCTGTAGAAGGATCCACGTACGCCGACCTGTTCGAGGAGGTGTGGGGCCCCGGCTCGCTCGATTGCACCTACCCTGACGTGCTGACAATGTACGACAGCATCGGCCTCTCCATCGCCGCTTACGAGGCCTCGGCCGAGGTGAGCCCCTTTAGCTCCAAGTTCGATGCGTACTGGGCCGCCTGCCTCGATGCCGGTAACGACCCTGGGGACTGTGGCCTGGCTGAAGGGGACAAGGCAGTTCTGGATCCGGGCGGCATCTTGACCGACCAGGAGTTCGACGGGCTCATCGAGTTCGGCGAGTACTGCTCGGCCTGCCACATCAGCCACCTGCCCGGTCCTGGCGGGGTACCGCCCCTATTCACCGACTTCACCTTCGACAACATCGGCGTGCCGATAAACCCCGAGAACCCCTTCTACGACATGGACGAAGTCTTCTTGGAGGATGGTAGCCCGATCAATCCTGATGGCGAAGGTTTCGTCGACTTCGGCCTCGGTGACTTCCTACGGTCCAGACCGGAGTGGGCAGCCATGGCTTTTGAAAACGACGGCAAGCACAAGGTGCCCACGGTGAGAAACGTCGATCAGCGCTTCGGAAAAGGCTTCCCCAAGGCCTACATGCACAACGGCGTTTTCAAGAGCCTCGAGGAAGTCGTGCACTTTTACAACACCAGAGACGTCCCCGAAGAGGGCTGGCCGCCACCTGAAGTAGACCGGAACGTCAACAGGGAGATCCTCGAGGGCGTGCCACTCGGCAACCTACAGCTCGACGCCGAAGCCGAAGCCGCCATCGTCGCCTTCATGAAGACGCTCACAGACGGTTATTGACCGTAACAGAATGTTATCCCGGCTCGAGACGAACCCCCTCGAGCCGGGATCTTTACCCCCACCAACACACGCATCTCTCAGACCGCGCCCTGGGGGCAGGTACCAAAGCCTCGCCCGACCGTGCTCGACGCCGCCGGGAGAGGCACGATGCGCTGCAAGGGCGCTGTTACTGTGGCTCCTCGCACCAAAAGGCAGGGCCGGCAGCACCCCGCTGCTATGATGATGCCTCGAGGTTGAAAGGAGCACGCCATGAAGGAGATCTTCGGCATCGTCCCGCCCCTGACCACGCCCTTCGGCCCAGATGAAGAGATCGACGAGCAGGCCCTACGCGCCGACGTCCGTCACCTCATCGACGACGCTAGGGTGCACGGCCTGGCGGTGGGGGGCAGCACCGGGGAGGGGCACACCCTCTCTACGGAAGAGCTGCGCCTCGCGGTAGCCGCCGCGGCCGAAGAAGCGGCAGGCCGGGTGCCGATTGTGGCCGGAATCATCGTCGACAGCACCCGTCAGGCGCTCGAGCGGGCTCAAGCGGTAGCCGATCTCTCCGTTGCGGCGCTACAGGTCACCCCGGTGCACTACCTGTTCCGGCCCGATGACGACGCCATGGTGAGCCACTTCGATACCATCGCCCAGCAGGTCGGCTTACCGGTCATCATCTACAATGTGGTGCCGTGGAGCTACTGTTCACCGGAGCTGCTAGAGCGCATTCTCACCGAGGCGGACGGCGTGATCGGCGTCAAGCAGAGCGCCGGCGATCTCAAGCTCTTGGCCGACCTGCTCTACCTCGTCGAGGACCGGGGCCGGATCCTGTCGGCGGTCGACGCACTTCTGTACCCGTCTTTTTGCCTCGGGGCGCACGGCGCCATCGCCGCCATCTTGACGGCCGTACCCCAGCTTTGCGTCGCGCTCTGGGAGACGGTGGCGGCCGGTGATCACGATGCCGCCCTAGACTTGCACCACAAACTGCTGGGAATCTGGAACGCGATCGTCGGGGACAACCTGCCGGCCAACGTCAAGACCGCGATGGAGCTGCAGGGGCGTCCGTCGGGCCGACCTCGGGCTCCCATGTCGCAAAGTTCACCGGCGCAGCGAGAGGCGATTCGCAACGCCCTGAGGAGAGCAGGTGTGCCCCTAGCCCCCCTTCGTTGATCACAACGGACTACGCCGTGGGCCGAAACATCCCCTCACACCCCAGGTGGTAAACCGTTGGTCTGCTGATTCCAACGAAAAACCCCTCACTTCGAGGGGTTTTCGTTTCGCCGTCTGTGACAGCTTTTCTTTGGTAGGCGCGGGCAGGATTGAACTGCCGACCTCTACAGTGTCAATGTAGCGCTCTCCCACTGAGCTACGCGCCTATGTGCTCCCTATCGGGTCCGACCTGTCCCCTATCGGGATTGGAGGCGCCGACCGGATTCGAACCGGTGAATGGAGGTTTTGCAGACCTCTGCCTTACCACTTGGCTACGGCGCCAGGCGCTAAAAAGGGTATCACGCGGCTCGAAGAAGTGTCAACGGAATCGGGGGATCGGGATCGGTGTGGCTTGACGGGCGAGCGGAAGGCTTATATGTGCTATATTTCACGACACTATTGTTTGTGAGTTTTTTGTTTGTTGATAGCATGTTCTCGACTCTACCACCCTGTCTCCATCTCCCCTCGACGCCTTCCGGCGTTCGCGGTACCATACCCTATGCCAGACGCTCCCGTCCGCTTTGCCCACCTACACCAGCACACCGCCTACAGCCTTCTCGATGGCGCCGCTCGGATCAAAGATTTGATGCGTTGGGTCAAAGAGATCACCCCGGACGATCCCGCTGTAGCCATGACCGACCACGGAAACATGCACGGCGCGGTGGAGTTCTACAAGGCAGCTGTCGCTGAAGGGGTCAAGCCGATTATCGGACTCGAAGCCTATGTTACCACGGGGTCTCGCTTCGAGAAAAAACGCGTCGACAACAAGCTCGATGGCGGCTACTTTCACCTGACGCTACTCGCCAAAAACTTTAAGGGCTATCAAAACCTCTGTACCCTTACCAGCCTGTCCTGGCTCGAAGGATTTTACACCAAACCGAGGGTCGATCACGAGCTTCTGCGCGAACACCATGACGGGATCATCGCGCTCTCTGGTTGCCTAGGCGCTCAGATTCCCAGGGCTATCCTCGACCGTGGTGAGGCGGCGGGCGAATCGATGTTACAGGCTTACCTCGATCTCTTCGGAGACGATTTTTTCATCGAGCTTCAAAACCACGACCTCGAGGAGCAACAGCGTCTCAACCCCATATTGAAGGGGTTGGCAGATCGCTACGGGATCGGCATGGTTGCAACCAACGACGGGCACTACGTGCGCAAGGACGACGCCAAAGCACACGAGGCGCTGCTCGCCATACAGACCAAGACCACCCTGTCGGATCCGAATCGCTTCCGATTTCCCTGTGAAGAGTTTTATGTCAAGACCGTCGAAGAGATGGCAGAAGCGATCCCTGAAAAGGATTATCCGAGCGCGCTTGCCAATACACACTATGTTGCCGACCTCTGCGACCTCACGCTCCCGATCGGTGACCGGCGCATCTACCAGATGCCGGAACTGCCCCTTCCGGAGGGGCGCACGTTGGCAGAGCAACTCCGCATTCAGACCTACCGGGGGCTGATCGCCCGCTACCCACAGGTCGACGAGGGTCTCTACCGACGGTATCTCTCCTACACCAGTACCGACGCCACCGACGAGCTCGAGCATGTGCTATTGGCGCTCGCCCGACACGCGGAAGCCGGGCGCCAAGAGAGGCTACCGGAAGAAACCTACGACAGGTACCACTATTCGCATCTGCGAGCTTTCAAAGAGGCGTGGAGCGAACAGGAAGCGCTCACCATCTTGGAGCGTGCAGAGTACGAGCTCGGCGTGATCATCGCCATGGGCTTTCCAGACTATTTTTTGATTGTGGCCGACTTCATCAATTGGGCCAAGGAACAGCGGATCGCTGTAGGACCAGGACGCGGTTCTGGTGCGGGGTCGATCGTCGCCTACGCCCTCGGCATCACCAATATCGACCCGCTCCAGTTCGACCTCCTGTTCGAGCGCTTTTTGAACCCGGACCGGGTATCGATGCCCGACTTCGACATCGACTTTTCTGATGTACGGCGTAGCGAGGTGATCGATTACGTACGGCACAAGTACGGTTCAGACAAAGTGGCGCACATCGCAACGTTCGGTACCATGGCATCGAAAGCGGCCATCAAAGACGCCGCGCGCGTACTCGAGGCACCCTACGCCGAAGCCGACCAGATTTCGAAACTGATCCCGGTCGTGTTCGGTCGCTCGACCCCGATCGCCCGCTCGATCGAAGAAGTGCCCGAAATCGCAGAGCTATACCGTGGTGCAGCCAAGGAGTTCGTCGATGTGGCCATGACGCTCGAGGGCCTTACCCGGCACGCCTCTGTACACGCTGCAGGCGTCATCATCGCCCGAAACGCCATCCAGGAGCTTGCACCGGTGTTCCGCACCGGCGATGGGCCGATCGTTTGCCAGTACGACATGGGCAGCGTCGAAGACCTCGGCTTTATCAAAATGGACTTCCTCGGGTTGAGAACGTTGTCCTTCATCGAGGCGGCCGTCAAGATCGTAAAGGATTCGCGCGGTCTCACCCTGGACCCTGACGCCTTTCCTCTCGAGGACGAGGCGACCTTCGCCCTCTTGAGCCGCGGTGAGGCGGCCGGCGTGTTCCAGTTCGAGTCCCCCGGTATGGTCGATACCTTGAAAAAACTGAAGCCTCGACGCATTCAGGACCTGATCGCCGTCTCCGCCCTCTACCGACCGGGACCGATGGAGAACATCCCCACCTATATTCGACGCCATCACGGCCTCGAAGAAGTCGATTACAGCGACTTTCCCGACTCAGAAGAGCTCTTGGCGCCGATCTTGGAAGAGACCTACGGTATTCCCGTCTACCAAGAGCAGATCATGCAGATCGCACAGGCAGTGGCCGGCTACAGTCTCGGTCAGGCGGACCTCTTGAGACGGGCAATGGGCAAGAAGAAAGTCAAAGAGATGGAGACTCAGCGTCAGGTCTTCTGCCAGGGGGCGAGCGGACACGGTATCGCCAAAGCGGAAGCGAACCGGATCTTCGACCTCTTGGAGAAGTTCGCCAACTACGGCTTTAACAAGTCCCACTCTGCCGCTTACGGAATGCTTTCGTACCAGACGGCCTATCTCAAAGCTCATTTTCCGGTCGAGTTCGCCGCCGCCTTGCTCACGGTCGAACGTGGCAACAGCGACAAAGTGGCGCAGTACGTCGCCGACGCCCGACACCTCGGAATCGAAGTGCTCCCGCCCGATATCAACGAATCGAAAGCGGATTTTACGCCGATTGGCGAGCTCGTCCGCTTCGGGCTTTACGGCATAAAAAACGTCGGCGATGGTGCCGTCGAGCATATCTTGAGCGAACGCGAGCGTGGTGGGAATTATAAGGACCTCGCAGACTTCTGCCGGCGGATCGATGTGAGCCTCGTCAACAAACGAGCCCTGGAGCATCTCATCAAAGCGGGGGCGTTCGATAGGATCGATCGACGCTCCCAACTCTTGGCAGACCTCGAAGGGGCGATGAAGTGGGGAGCGGTTCAACGCAGCCAGGCAGAGCTCGGACAGTTCAGCTTATTCGGCACCGAACAACTCGAACCGCCCAAGCGTGACGACGCCAGGGAACTGAGCGAACTCGATCTGCTCCGCTTAGAGAAAGAGGCCTTGGGCCTCTATATCAGCGCCCACCCGATGCAAAACTACCCTGGACTTTCCGAGGCGGCCAGCTGTCAAATCAACCGCCTGGAGTCCTGGTTCGAGACGGAAAGGGAGCAGAGCAGGGGGCGGCAGCGGGTCGTGTTGGCGGGTATCTTGCAAAACGTGGTCAAAAGGCCGACCCGCCGGGGGAGCATGATGGCGCGTTTCGAAATCGCCGACCAGACGGGAAACCGTGAAGTCGTAGCCTTTAGTCGTACCTACGAACGCATCGCAGATCGGCTCCACGAGGATGCCCCTGTGGTGCTGGTCGCCGACCTTTCAGATGAAGGGGAGAGCCTCAGGATCGTGGCAGACGAAGTGCTCGTCTGGAACCTAAATGAACTGCCGAAAGTCGTAATCCTCGAACTCGACCTACACCAGGTGGAGCGCCGTCAACTCGAGGACCTTCGCTCACAGGTCGATCTTCTATCGGGGATTACCCCGCTGCGCTTCCGCGTGCAAGACGGGCAGCAGCGAGTAGACTACGCGGTCGAACGTGTCCGAATCGATGCCGGGCGTCTTGAGGAACTGCAGCGGGCTTTCCCTTGGCTGACGGCCACCGTGACTGTAAACCGCGACCACCTTCTCGGTGGAAATGGCAACAAGAACGGGTTCGGCAAAACATCGGCGCGTGCTGACGTACCGTTCTGAAACGTGACGGCGCTACCCGCCTCGTGGTCCGATACACGGGCGATGCAACCCATTTCAACCTGCGAGCGCGTGTGAGGCGATACACTGGGGTCAGAAACGTTTTTTTGTGGAAGGGTGAACGAACGTGAGCGTCAAAGTTGCCTTCATCGGCACCAGTTGGGCGTCCCGAGTCCAAATCCCCGCCTTTCAGACAGTGGGGTTTGAGGTGGTGGGTGTCGCCGGCACGGACAGCGCAAACACCGCACGCGTGGCGAAAAAGCACGACGTAGCGTTCCACACTACCGACTGGCGAGACCTACTCGATCTCCCTTGCCAGCTCCTTGTGGTCAGCAGCCCCCCCGCCTACCACAAAGAACAGTCGATCGCCACGCTCACGGCGGGAAAACACCTTCTTTGCGAGAAACCGCTGGCTCTCCACCAGGGAGAGGCACAAGAGATGGTAGCCGCAGCAGCGGCCAATCCCGAGCAACTCTCATTGGTCGATCACGAACTGCGCTTCACACCAGCGCGGCTCAAAGCGAAAGAGCTGTTGGCCAAAGGGGTGCTCGGCGACATCCTCATTATCACAGCGCGGGTAGCTACTAATTTCCGGATCGATCCCACGGTACCTTGGAGTTGGTGGTCCGATGCATCCCAAGGCGGTGGAATCCTGGCCGCCCTCGGCTCACACGTGGTCGACGGAGTTCGCTGGTTGCTCTCGGGGCTCGGACTCGGCGATCTGAAGGTGTGCGGTTCGGTTCTGGGCCGGACTTACGATGAGAGAGAAGCGCCCGGCGGCACTGTCTTCCCCGTCACGGCTGACGATATCGCATCGGTGACCTTTCGCTGCGGCCGGGCCGTCGGCACCATGCTCGTTCACGGCGCCTCCCTCGACGACCCGATCGATCTCCTCACCATACGCGGCACTGAAGGCACCTTGGTCATCGACCGATCGCTCAAACTCTATTACGGTAAGCGCGACGGCGTGTTGAAAGAGTACCTGACCCCCTTGCCCACGTTCGTTCCCAACCGCTTCCGGGCTTCAGGGTTTGCAGCCGGTACGGTCTTGTTGGCCAAGGCGATCAAAGGCTATCTCGAGGACGGCAACGCAGCTGCACTCACCCCTGCGGCGAGCCTGGCCGACGGCTTGGCGGTTCAGATCATACTCGATGAAATCAGGAGGCAAGCCGCGGACGACGTGACCCCGCAGACTCCGAGATAACGGGCGTATTGCTACACTGAGCTTGCATGTCGCATTTTCACGTTCGGCCCTCCTTTAGACCACGGACACCCCCTACGGAGCTCCCGGCGCGCCCGGCCCCAGGCCACCCTAGCAAGGGTAAACCGACCGGCACGGTACGAGGCCTCATCGACGAGCCCCTTCGGCCCGGGCTTCCTTCATGGTCGGGAGAGGCCAGGAGGGGTAGCGAGTGACTCGAATTATCGCACCGGTGTCGATCGTGGTCCTTTTGATCGCAGGAGGACTTTGGCTCTCTTTGCAACCAGAAGACTCAGAAGAGACACCGAACACACGCACCGAGACCGTCACACAGACAGAGGACAGAGCGGAGGACGCAACCTTGAAGGTACCTGAGGGCACAGCCTTGGTCCCCTTTCTCAGCGAAGAGAGGCAGACGAGTTTTATCGAGCCACAAGACGTGCTCGAGCCGGGAGCCGACTATCTTGCGGTGTTGGATACGAATCGCGGTCGGATCGTCATCGATCTATTTGAAACAGGAGCACCGCGCACCGTCAACAATTTCGTTTTCTTGACCCGCCATCGCTACTTCGATGGCATCGTGTTTCACCGCGTATTAGAGGACTTCATGGCCCAGACCGGCGACCCAACCGGAACCGGGCGCGGCGGACCCGGTTACGACTTTGAGGACGAATTCAACTCGGCTTTGCGCCACGACAAGCGAGGAACGGTTTCGATGGCCAACTCGGGGCCGAATACCAATGGCTCACAGTTTTTTATTACGTTCCAGGCTACGCCTTGGCTCGACGACCGCCACGCCGTCTTCGGACAGGTCGTGGAAGGAGACGATGTACTCTCCGCGCTGACCCTGGTCGATCCATCGAGCCCACAAGCAGTAATCCAACTCGATGAGAGCGTCGCGGACCTGAGCTCGAGGGGTGTCACCTTGAAGGGTGCGCCCGAGAAGAGTGTTGGGGACTACTTGGGTGAGACACTCGGTGCCGTTCCTGCACTCGGACAGAGCTTTAGCATCGACGGCTTTCAGGGCGTGATCGGACGCGTCGGAGACGCACCGGCAGCTGGATTCTTCCCAGAACCCGACCTCATCGAAACGGCTTTTATCGCTCGGCGCGAAGCGAGCGAATAGCCGGCTTTAAGCGTGAGGCGTGGACGCCTCACGCCAGTGCAATCGGCTCGATATCGAGCTGTCTCTCGACCGCAACCTTTGAGACGTGGGCACTAAACTCCCCGATCGGAACCGCTTTCCGGTCGGGCTCTTTTCTGCTACGAAAACTCACGGTAGCACTCTCTTGTTCTCGGTCGCCCACCACCACGATGTAGGGGACCTTGAGGAGCTCCGCATCTCTCACCTTGGCATTCATCCGCTCCCCACGCATATCGACCTCGGAGCGTAGACCCTGATCGTTGAGCTGCTGTCGGACGCTCAAGGCATACGGCGTGTGGCGGTCAGCGATCGGCACGACCCGTACCTGTTCCGGGGCGAGCCACAGTGGAAAGTCTCCGTTGAAGTGCTCGAGCAAGAAGCCGATCATCCGCTCATGGGTGCTCAAGGGCGCTCTGTGAATGCATAGGGGCGTTCTAGGCTTATTATCGGCATCGATGTATTCGAGATTGAAGCGCTCGGGCACCGCAAAATCGACCTGGTTGGTGGCGAGTGTGAACTCACGCCCGATGGCGCTCTTGATCTGGACGTCGATTTTGGGTCCGTAAAAGGCCGCCTCGTCCGCGACTTCGACGTAGGGGACGCCACCACGGTCCATAGCGCTCCGCACCATCGCTTCGGTCCTTTCCCACAGCACTTCGTTATCGACATATTTCTTGCCGAGTCCTGCCTTTCCGTGGGTGGAGAGGCGCATCAGGTAATCGTCGATGCCAAACAACTTGAAGTATTCGAGGTAGAGATCGATAACGCGCATGAACTCCGCTTCGAACTGCTCTTCGCTACAGTAGATGTGCGCATCGTTCATCTGCATGCTCCTAACCCTCATCAGTCCGAAGAGCTCACCCGATTTTTCGTAGCGGTAGCAGGTACCGTATTCAGCAAGCCTGACGGGCAGATCGCGGTAGGAATGGGGGCGGGCCGCAAAGATTTTGTGGTGAAACGGACAGTTCATCGGTTTGACGTAGTAGCGTATCCCCTCGAGCTCCATCGGAGGATACATGCTGTCGGCGTAGTAGGGCAGGTGCCCGCTTTTTAGGAAGAGGCTCTCTTTGCTCAGGTGCGGGCTGCGCACACGCTGGTAACCGCTGCGCAGTTCGATCTCTCTTGCGAGCGCTTCGAGCTCCTCGATGATCACGGTACCGCGCGGAAGCCAGAGGGGCAGACCGGGACCGACTTCATCGTCGAGCGTGAAGATGTCGAGCTCTCGGCCCAGCTTTCGATGGTCACGCAATTTGGCTTGCTCGACCTGCCAGAGATATGTCTCCAGTTCATCTTCGGTACGAAAAGCCGCACCGTAGATGCGTTGGAGCATCGGCCTCTGTTCATCCCCGCGCCAATAGGCACCCGCCACGCTTAGCAGTTTGAAGTGTTTGGGCAAGGTCCCGGTGAGGGGGACGTGTGGCCCACGACACAGATCGACGAAGCCTCGATCCGGATCGACTCCTTGCTGATAGAAGGTGATGGATTCGCCGTCAGGAAGATCCTCGATGAGTTCGACCTTATAGGGGTTCAGTTGATCCTTATAGAACGAAAGCGCTTCATCACGCGTACGCTCGAACTTCATAAGCGGAAGGTTTGCAGAAACGATCTCGCGCATACGAGCCTCAATCGCCTCTAGATCCGTTGGGGTGAGCGTCCGGGGGAGCTCGAAGTCGTAGTAGAAACCGTTTTCGATAACCGGTCCGATTCCCGGTCGTACCGAACGTGCATCGAAGCCTTGCTCTACAAAAACCTCTCGCACCGCCTGCGCCATCACGTGCGCAAGGGTGTGCCGCATCAACTCGATCACCTCTCCGTCCTTGCCGGTGAGGATGTTGACGTTGGCACCTTCGTGAACCTCGCTCAAGAGGTCACTAAGCCGGCCGTCGACCACCACGCCGAGCGCAGCGCGCGCCAACCCAGGGCCGATCGCGGCAGCGACATCGCCACCAGTGGCATTCTCGGGGACTTCGAGGCGTTTTCCGTCTGGGAGAAACACATGCATAGGGTACCTCCGTGATCCTTCGCATACGGCGATGCGAGCGTATGAAACCGGGGATGGTAGCAGCGCAGTAGCTCTCGATGAGATGGGGGGAGCGCAAGACCCCTAACCGCTGCGGTGGGCCGCTACCGCACCGGCCGCATACACCATAACGAACCGGCTGCAACGATCCGGCCCTCTCAATGGGGCTAATGTAGCACACAAACCTCACGGACCTCCTAGCCGACGGGCTATACTGAAGCTCATGTACCTCGTTGCAGTGTTGAGCGAGGATCCTGCGCTCTGTGAGGCGCTCGGCTCGTTTCGGGATCCCGAAGGTCGTTACCTGCTCCACCCGGTACCGAATCGGAATACGAACGATGTCATGGCTAGCCTGACCGTTCTAGACTTTGCAGGGGCACTGATCTTCGGCGAGAGACTGCAGCACGATGTGGTGCCGTCTACCCAAAGACACAGCCTGGAAGCCCAGTCGATCGGTGCAGCCGATACCGTGACCGTCACGCCTGGCGGGCTGATTGCCGAGTACAACTTAGGACGGGCAGTAGGAGCACTCTTGCGATCGGTCGGATGGGACGGCCGTGAGGCGAAGGCTGTGTTGGTCGGTGGTGGGCCGAGCAGCAAGGGCACAGCCCGGGAGCTCGCGAGTTTGGGTGTGGCCCGTTTAACGGTCCTGGCCGAAAACCGCCCCGCCGCCGAAGAGGTGACATCGAAGCTCGCAGCGAGCACAGAGGTGATCTCAAGAGCCGCACTCGATCCACTCGGGGTCCGTTTTTTGGAGGAGGCCGATCTGGTCATCCGTACCGATCCCAGCCTCGAGCTGCCTGCTCGGGTTCTCGGCCCTCATCTCACCCTTATCGACATGGCACCGACAGAGGTTTCGCCCCTCAGGCAACACGCATTGAGCGTGGGGTCGCTATCGTTCAATCTTCGCGATGTCCAAGCGCACCTCATAGCGCTCGGCCTCAGCCACATCCTGGGAGGATCGATCTTGGCAGGGGCATTTTTAAATCAACTCCACGAGGCTTGAAACACCGACTGCGTCTCATCAACTTCAGAAATCGAGAGGGGAAACTGGCGGCGTGACGACTCATTGCGCCAGAACCCGTACCACACATACCTCGATCCTGGTCCTGTTGCTCGGGCTTACTCTCTTTGGCGCGGCCGGCAACCATGCCTATTACCAGCTACCACCCGAGTCCTTCGAAATCGTCGATGGTGTGCTGGTAGTGACAAGTGATGAAACCACCAGGAGCTTCGTCCCCGGGTTGGGGTGGGTTCCAGAGGCCTTACCTGACTTGCCGCGTTTCGAACCTTCCGGTGTCAGCGTCTCTGCGGCCACACTGGACGCCCTCGGTCTGGAGCAGCATAGGCTCGATGCCGTGCGTTTCAGCGGAGATGTCGAGCTGCGAATCGTACTCGATCTCTCTGGCGCGCTCGACGTGCGGGCGCTCACGGGGTTGGACGGAGAGGGCATCTTGGCTGAGGGCGCCTCCTTGAAGCTTCAACTCCCTCCCCTCCTCCTGCCAGATTCACAACCTGAACTCCCCGCAGGTTACGAGTTGCGGCTCCACACCGACCGAAACGCCACCCACCTCACCCTACAAGGCCCACCCCTCCACTACGATATCTTCACCCTGGTCGAACCAAACCGCGTGGTGCTCGATCTCGTCCCACTCCACGAAGCGAAGACGTTCGAGACCAAAGAGCTCGCCCCCGGGGTCGTCTACCGCCGCTTCGGCACCGCCACCGAGATCGGCAACAGCACCGTTCATGTGCTCGCGTTCGAGCCTGGCTCAGGTGCCTTTCGGGTGGTGGGTACGAGCGGTGTTGCACGGCCGTTGAGCGAACTCGCCGATGGCGCTTTCGCCGCAATCAACGCCGGCTATTTCGATACCGATACCTTTGCTGCCATCGGTTTTTTGGAGGTGGACGATGGGCTTTTGTCTCTCCCCTCGAGAAATCGTGCCAGCGTCGGCTTCGGGACGACGGGAGCTGTTATCGACCGTGTCGCCGCTGAAGTGACCGTCCGTGTCGACGGGGTGGCGGTCTTTACCAGCTCGTTGAGTGTGGCTAACTCGATCGCCGCCTCCACCGCAGCCGGCTCGGCGATAGGTACACCACGGGTCGGCGTGCTTACGGTAGCGAGCGGCGTTGCCCAAGAGAACAAGATCGGTCCACGGACAGTACCGGAAAACGGGTTCGCCCTCAGCTATCCCGCTGACTCCCGCGCCCTGGCATTGGTGAACCCCGGCGATCGCGTGGCGCTCGAGGTGAGGTATCACCCGACGTCTTTCAACAACGTCCATTACGCAGTGGAGGCCGGACCACTCCTGGTCTCTTCAGGGCGCCCAGCCTTCCAGCCAGAACGGGAGGCGTTCCAGATGGGTCAACGGATCCTTGATGCCTATACACAGCAAGCAGCCATCGGCCTCGGGGAAGACGGGGCTGTCTACTTCGTAGTGGCGGAAGCGATGAATGCAGCCGGTTTGGTACCGCTTTTGATCTCGCTCGGCATACGTGATGCCATGCGTCTCGATAGCGGGAGCAGCACCATGTTGTTGGCAGACGGCCAGCTCCTCAACAGGGCTCAGGAACGCCGCGTGGTGAGTGCCATCGTCTTTTTACCCGACGTTAGATAGAATGTCGGATCTGACGCCGTATCCCTGTATACTCGAAAGTGGTTTCCGATGCGGATCAGGTTGATTTGTCTGACGTTGCCGATGTTTGTTGCTATCGGGCTAGCTCAAAACCGGCCCGTTCAACTCGAAATCGGCTTTAACGGCGAGATCGTCGCAGACGCGTGGAACCCGCTACTTTTGATCACCCGCGATCTCGGCGAGACGGTGCTTGAGTTCCGTATCGATCGGGGATCTTTGCGCGATGGCATAAAGACGTTTACCTACCGTGCCGTCATCCCCGGTGGGAGCGGGATCACGGTCTTCCAAGACGACGTCTTCATCCCCGGTTGGCGTTCTTTTGTGTGGAGCCTCAAGCAGGATGCCACGACCATAGCGAGCGGTAGCCTCGGCCAGCGGGAGCGAGATCCGAGACCTCTCGATCTGATCCTATCGGCCACACCGGGTGTGTGGCGGGGCCGGTATGGACGAGAAGCGAGGATTACCGAAATCGCAGCGGCATCGCTCCCCGAGCGGCTCGCTTCCTACCAAGGCGTCAAGAGCCTTCTAATCGACGGGACCGGAGCAGTGCCTAGGCTCGAGTCCCTCACGGCGGCGGCAGCAGCCGGGGTATTGGTGGTGATCTTGAACGATCTGCCGAGTGCGCACGCAGACCTTGAGCTTTTGCTCACGGACGGAGGTGTTCGCTTAGGGGCAGGCGCCGTAATCGGAGCGAACCCAGAGCTTTTGACATCGCTCTTTTCGGCTGCATTGCGAGACGATGAATCGTTTTACGACGCACTCCGCTCGACCGCAACCCCCGAATTACCAGCACCGCTACCCCAACTCATCTTGCTCATAGCCATCGGCGTTTACGCGGTAATGACGACACTGCTGGTGAGATTGGCAGGTGTGCCGGGACTCGTCACTGCGCTCGGGCTCGCACTGGTGTTTTCGATGGCTGCCTGGCAGCTGCTCAGGCCGCCTCAGGCCGAGTATCAAACCAGCGTCAGCTTGGATCTTGCCGCCGGAAACCTTGCGAAAAGACTTCAAACAACTACGGTGGCATCTCTTCCCGAGGGGCTCATCGACTTCGAAGGGAACGGCCGGCTGGCCAACTTGCGCTCCTACACCGCGACCGACAAGGATCTATCGTTCCGATTGGGTCGCTGGCAATCCGAAACGATCTTTCAGCGGCCCACGCTGGTCCCAGCCCTTCTCGGTTGGGAGGGGGAGACCGTGCGCTACCGAGGCAGCGACCGACTCCGAAACGTCTACGTCAAAGGCTTCGGTCCCCAGGCCGAGTTAGCCGCCGGCGACGTGCTCGAACCCTTGCATGCCGAAGAGAGCACCCTGCCTGCCGCCTACCTGAAACTGCTTCCGCTTTTGCCTGAGGGGAGCGTAATCGGACGAGCCGGAGACCGGATCCTCGCCCTGTTACCTGCCGAGGCACGGCTCGAAGAGGGTGGGCTCTGATGTTAAAGCTCTTCGAAGCGCTCGAAGAACGCCTCAGGAGAACCGACATGGTCCAGTTCTTGACGCTCTTTTTCGCCGTTCTTATTTTTGTAATATTGACGCGCTGGCCAACCCAGAGAAGCGTTCCGAACGAGACGTGGTTCGCCCTCTCTCAGACGCGAATCACCGTGCTTGCACTCCTGGCCTTGGGCTACGGAAGTGTCTATTCGCTCTTCTCCCAGAGGGACCGGCTCTTGACCTGTTTGGCGCTTGTGAGCTTTGTGTTGATGTCGATCCCCTTCGACATTGCCACCTTTGCCGCCAGTTTTCCTGCCACACCTCTGTGGTGGAGCATCTCACTCCCGCTCGTCGACACGGTGGCGTTCTTCGGTGCCGGCTTGTTCTTGGGGACTACGTTGAGTTTCTTGCGCCTGCGCGCGCTCCTCCCCCTGGCCGTTCCGGCCCTACTCGTCGGATTTATCGCTTTCGACCTCAAGTTACAACAAAACTTCCTCAATCCCTTGACCGCCAGTATTCACCCATCTGCCCCACACCTCATAGTGATGAGCGCGATCGCGCTCGCCACCGGGGCGGTCTTGTTCAAACCACCCTTGCACAAGCTTAGATCCTTAAGGAGCCGGAAATGATCGGTCCCAGCCGCCGCCAGCAGCCCGTGCCACAAGAGGCAATCCTCGACCTAGAACTCCACAAGCAGCTGGCTCGACGTCGTATCTGGCACCGGCGCCTCTCTATTTCGAGCGTTCTGGCGCTGCTCGGCTCGGTGGTGGCGTGGCTCTCAGGGAGCACGCTGCCAGTACACGCAGGGATAGTCTTCGTCGGCTTCGTACTCGGTTTGTTCACCCCGTTGGCGAGTTATTCGAAGTGGGCACTCGAATGGATTGCAAAGGAAGCCGGGCTCAGCTACCACACCGCGCTCGAAAAGGGCGAGGACGAGGATCGCTACGGGTTTTTGGAAGCGGTGCGCCGACGCGCCTTCGCTTCCACAAGACACGTGACGCCACCACCGACACCCGCTTGGTGGTTACCCGTGTTGGCTATCAGCATCGGCCTCCTCCTCCTCCCGGCAGTACGGCTCGGGAGCTCTCGCTTCGGTTCGATGCCGGGCGCACCCTTCAGCGCTCCAACGCAAGAAGGCACTTCGACTGTCGAGGCTGAAGAAGACCCCGAGGCGTTTGCCGATCGAGCCGAGCCCGTGAGCTCCGAACGCCCCGAAACGGAACGGGTCAGCCAACCGGGATCGGATCAAGGTGGGGAGGCGGGGACTGCCGAGGGAGAGAGCGATGCAGCGCCCACCGAGTTCGTGAGCGAGCAGGAAACCTTGAACCGCTTTTTGGCAAATCTCAGGGAGAGGCAGCCGGATGAAGTGCCGCCCTCCGATCGCCAAGCCCCATCGAATCTCCGCATGCGTCCTGGAGACGAGCAGGCAGAAGAGGACCAGGCACCGACCGATCGAGGCGCAGGTGAAACGAGGGAGGGCACGGGAGAGAGCGAGACAGGGTCCTCAGAAACCGCAGCAAACGAACTCGGTGGCGAGGAGGGCGAGGGCACAGAAGGTGAAGGTGAGACGGCCGGGGAAGGCGAGTCTGCCGAAGAGGGCTCGCAGAGTGGCCCTGGTGAAGCCGAGATCCCACAAGCTGATTCGAGCGAAGGGGAAGGAGAGCAGGGAAGCTCCGGAAGTGGCCCTGACGAGTTTGAAGAACAAGGGTTCAGTGACGCTGCGGGCAATGCCCCTTCGGGCGAGAGACCGATCGACGCACCGAGTGAACAAGCCGGCGGCGACTTCGAGTTCTTGCCCGGTCGACTCGGCTTTGGACCACAAACCTCTGGGGGTGCCGTGCGGCTGCCCGGCTCAGACCAGGTGGAGATCCCTTTGGGCAGTTCCCCCGGATCTTTCCAGAGCGCGATCGAAAAAGCGGTGACGGAAGGAGACATCCCGGTCGACTACCAAGAGATCATACGAAACTACTTCCGGTAGCGATTACCGGCCTCTGCTACGCTCAGTGAGCACAGAGAGCACCCCCGGTACGAGCTCGGATACAGCGAACGCTTGAAGCTCGAGCAGGGTTGGGTCATCCTGCACGCGCACAACGGGTTCTGTGGCATCTTCGAAACGCTCTCCCACGTAGGTTTGGGACGAAGCGGTATGAACCACCGCGGCAGAGTCGACATCGATGACGACGACGCGAACTCGGAGCGCCGACTCTACCCAGCGCGTCCCCGCATCCGAGGTTTCGGGGGGCTCGATCTCTCGCTCCATGACCGGAGCACCGACAAGGACCGCCAACTCGGCACCGAACGAGCCGGCGAGCAAGGCCGCCTGCCTGGCAGCACGCGCAGCCGTGAAGTCGATTCTTACCTCACGAAAGCGGAGACGCGAGGCCGAAACAAATTGGAAGTTCGGGAGGCCGTAGGAGAGCGCCTCGGATTCGAAGGCCGTGGCGAGACCGATAAATCGCTCTCCTGTAGGCCCGTTGATGACAGCTATCTTGGGACGTTCATCAACCGGGGTGGTACCAGGGACACAACCCCACAAACCGAGGGGAGCCGAAACCAGGGCTATCACAACGAGGAATCTTCTCGGTAGGTTCACAGTCGATCGCATCCTCTCACAGTCTTGCGGTGGTGACGCGGCGCGCTCACCCCTTTTCATCATCGTCGCACGTGGCAGCACGCGATCGGTGAAGACCGGCTTCAGCATGTCTTAAGATTCGGTCTCGGTCTCCGGTCTCAAGACGACGCGGCCGCGGGTGAGCTCTCGGATTTCACTTGCAAGACGATTCAAATCGGCCTCTTTGAAACTCACCTCGATCACCAAGCCATCGGCCGTATAGCTCGGCCCAGTGTGCCGAAGGTGTGGCCACCGAGCCAAGAAGCGGAGTACCGGATCACTGATCTGAAAAGGGACCATGAGCGTAGCTGTTCGGTAGGGCTCGACCAGAGTGACGCCGGCTTGGTCGAGGGCCTTGGCAACCGTTCCGCTGTAGGCCCGCACCAGACCTCCAGCCCCGAGCTTGGTACCGCCGAAGTAACGTGTCACCATAACCAACACCCGATCGAGGTCCCGTTTGAGCACGACCTCGAGCATGGGCCTGCCCGCCGTTCCACCCGGTTCTCCATCATCTGAAAAGCGCATTTCGCTACCATACCGGTAGGCCCAACAGGTGTGGTTTGCACCGGGATGGGCCCGCCTTTGGGTGTCGATCAGTCCGGCATACTCCTCGATCGTGCCGAGGGGTTGAACTACGCCGATAAAGCGAGAGGCCTTGATCGACTCCTCTCGAACGACCTTCCGGGAAACCGTTTGATACGTCACCATCGTCGATTCTACCTTACCTCTGATGTGGGCTTTCCACCCCACCCACAACGTGGGCAACGTGATACACTCGGGGCATGAGGACGCACCATTTCGTGTGCCGATGTCGTGTTTTCCCATTAGGTGCCGTGCCCGCTGCGCTCCGCTGAGATCTTCCGGAGAGCTCGCCCAATGAGATCCATCACCTGAGGAGAACCCTATGTCGCTCGTCCTTTACAACAGTTTGACACGCCGCAAAGAACCGTTCGAGCCCATTAGCCCGGGGCGAGTCGGCATGTATTTTTGTGGTCCCACGGTCTACTCGGAGCCACATTTGGGACACGCACGCGGCCCCGTCGTGTTCGATGTCTTGAGACGCTGGCTCGAGAGCGAAGGATACGCTGTTCGCCTCGTCTCCAACATTACCGACGTGGGGCACCTGACAGACGATATGGATGCGGGTGAGGACAAATTGCTGCGCCGCGCGGCTCTAGAGAGGCTCGAGCCGATGGAGGTGGCCGAGAAGTACTTCTGGGCCTACTTCGATGCCACCGATCGCCTCAACGTACGGAGGCCGAGCATCGTACCGCGTGCCACGGGGCACATCACCGAGCAGATCGCGCTGACCGAGCGGCTTTTGGAACTCGGTCTCGCTTACCGGCGTGGCGGCAGCGTCTATTTCGACGTGTCTGCGTATGAGCCTTATGGTGAGCTCTCCGGGCGCAACCCCGACGATCTCGTCGAGGGGACCCGCATCGAAGTGCGCGACGAAAAGGACGACCCGCGCGACTTCGCTCTCTGGAAAGAGGCAGAACCCCAACACATCATGCGCTGGCCGAGCCCCTGGGGGGAAGGGTTTCCAGGTTGGCACCTCGAGTGCTCGGTGATGAGCACCAAATACCTCGGCGATCGCTTCGATATACACGGGGGTGGGTTGGACCTCATCTTCCCACACCACGAGTGCGAATTAGCCCAGGCGCGGGCCGCAGGTATGCCCTTTGCCAATACCTGGATCCACTGGAACATGTTGACGCTCGAGGGCGAGAAGATGGCCAAGTCCAAAGATCACTTTGTTACCTTAGAGGCGCTCTTTTCACGCTACGACCCGCTTGCGGTGAGGTTCCACTTGCTCAGATCACACTACCGGAGCGTCTCGGACTTCAGTGAGGAGAGTTTGAAAAGCTCATCGCAGGGGTTACAGCGGCTGGTCGACGCCTTCAGCGAGCTAACGCGAAACGACGACGAAAGCGAAGGCGACCACCAGATCTTCGCAGCCTTTCGACGCGATTTCGCTGCCGCCATGAACGACGATCTCAACACGCCGAAGGCGATCGCGGTCCTTTTCGATGCCGTTCGTGAGGTCCACCGCCGGCTCGAACTCGGCGCGGAACCGGGCTTCGCTACGGCGGGAAAGGCGTTTTTTGCACACCACCTTGTGGACGTTCTTGGGGTGGCACGGAGCGATCGATCGGCTGACACCCAAGCGGATGAAGGCTTGGTAGACGGCTTGATCACCATGCTTTTGGAACAACGGCACGCAGCACGACTCCGTCGTGATTTTTCTGCTGCAGATGCGATCAGGGAGCGCTTGGCGACGCACGGCGTGGTCGTAGAGGACACGGCTGAAGGGAGCCGTTGGAAGTTGAGGGCGACCCCCGCACCGACAGAATAGGCCTCTGCCGAGAACCTAGAGGCTCATAAAAAAGCCTGCCCTACGCTGGGGATAGGCTATGGACACCGATCCTCACGCTGCCCTCTCTCTGGCACTGACACCGGGTTTGGGACCACGCAAGACCCGGGGCCTCCTCGAACGGTTCGGCAGTCCCGAGGACGTCTTGGCGGCCAGCGACGCCCTACTTCGACGGGTCCCTGGGATCAAAAGGGAGTTGGTCGATCTGCTCCGATCGCGCCAAACCGTAGAGCGCGTCAAACGCGAAGTACGCCTCACCAAGGAAGCCGGCGTCGACATCATCCCCTGGGGTAGCCCATGCTACCCTGACGGTTTGCGAACGATCTACGATCCACCCCTGGTCCTCTATCTCCGGGGATCGTGGCCATGGCGAAAGGATCAAAACGTGGAGCCATCTCTCGCTCTGGCGATCGTCGGCACGCGAAACGCCAGTCCCTACGGGCTGGCACAAGCGGCATCAATCGCTCGCGAAGTCGCGTCGAACGGTGCCTTGGTGGTCTCGGGCTTGGCGCTCGGCATCGACAGCGCCGCGCACCGGGGAGCTTTGGAAGCGAGCGGCGGCACCACTATCGCGGTTCTCGCCAACGGACTCGACCAGGTCTATCCGGCCAAGAATCGAGAGCTGGCGAGCGAGATCATCGCGTCTGGCGGTGCACTCGTTAGCGAGTACCCCCTGGGCACCCGGCCCTTGCGTCACCACTTCCCCGCCAGAAACCGCATTCTGAACGGTCTCTGTCACGGCGTTTTGGTCGTGGAGGCCTCGGAGCACTCCGGCGCCCTTATCACAGCCGAGTACGCCATGGAAGAGGGGCGTCCGGTGATGGCGGTACCGGGCCGGGCAGGCGATCCGCGCGCCGTGGGCTGCCTTTCGCTCCTGCGTGACGGGGCCGCGCTCGTGGCGAAAGCCAACGACGTATTCGACGAGCTCAGCTGGTCGCCACACATAGTGGCCGAGGCCGAGGCCGATGATCTGACCGACGCTGAACACCGCGTCCTCGTCTCGCTGCGAAACCTCGGTTGCGTGCCCTTAGATCTCCTGCTCGAGTCGACAGGAATGCCCCCACACGTGCTCGCAGGCCAACTCGCCACCCTCTCACTCAAAGGGTACCTGCAGAAGCACGATGACGGTCGCTACCAGGCGAGGGCCGTGCAAACGCCGAAACGTAAGATGGACACGTAGACACCTGTTGTACTGGCAGGTAGACTGACGGTGCACATGCGCCGCTTTCCAGAGGATTCGCCTGTCACAAACCGATGAAGTCGGTGTCCACAGAATCGGTCCTCTACAGAGAAGGGAGAGTACCATCTTGAAAAAGTATCTGATCGTTCTCGTCACACTGTTTGCCGGCTTGGGCCTGGCGTTTGGGCAAGGGCTCACCGTCTGGACCACCTGGCGCGATCTAACTTTAGAGTGGTTCCAAAACGAAACTGCGGCCTTCACAGAGGCCTTCGGGGTGCCGGTCGAGATCGTAAGGGTCGACTTTGCCCAGGCCCAACCCGACTGGTTGCTCAGCGCGCCTGCAGGCGAAGCGGGTGACCTGTTGGTGGGCGTGCCCCACGACCGCATCGGGGAGTTGGCCGCAGCCGGCGTGGCGGCCAACATGACCAGCTTCGCCACCGCAGACTTCTTGAAGGACCTGAGCGAACAGGCTCGCGTCGGATTCACCATAGGCGGCAAACTCTTCGCCCTGCCGATGTACGTCGAGGGCCCGGCTCTCATCGTCAACGCCGACTTGGTCCCCGAAGCGCCGGCCACCTATGAGGAACTGCTCGCAGTCGCCCAGGAACTCACCTCGGGGGACAGCTTCGGATTCATGTACGACAGCGCCAACTTCTATTTTTCCTACAACTGGCTCCATACCTTCGGCGGATTCGTATTCGGCCGTGATGCCCAAGGCGACCTCGATCCGGCCGAGCTCGGCCTGGCCAACGAGGGCGCCATTCGTGGTGGGGAAGCGATCAAGGCGCTCAGGCACGAATTGGGCTTGATCCCTGCAGGGACCGACTATCCTACCGTCACGGGACTCTTCAGCGAAGGTGCACTCGCCATGACCTACAACGGTCCCTGGGAGATCGAAAACTTCCGCAACGCCGGCATCACCAACTTGAAGGTTATGCCGATCCCACCCCTAGCGGACGGCACTCCTTTCAGTGGCTTCATGGGTGTGCAGGGTGTGGTTCTGAACCCCTTTAGCAAAAACCGGGCCGACGCAGCCAACTTCACCAAGTGGTTGGCCCGCCCAGCGGCGCAGGTGAGTTTGGCCCAGCTCTCGGGCCGTATCCCCGCTTCGGGAAGCGCCCTCGCTCAAGTGAATGACGATCCCGTCATCGCCGGCTTTGGGCAGGCGCTTCTGAACGCCGAGCCGATGCCGAACATCCCCGAAATGGGTTCTGTGTGGGGCCCCATGGGGACGGCACTGACGGTCATCCTCGAATCGGCCGACAGCGATGTGGCCGGCAGCCTCACACAGGCGGCATCGGAGATCTTGGGGAACTGATCGCTTAGAATCTGAAACGCCACGTTTCTGTCCAGAGGCATCAAGCCTCTGGACACTTCACTATGAGGAGGTGAAGGCGATCGACCTCTCTCGTGACGCCAAAGAGTTCTTGCCGAGGGCGAAAAGTACCGGCGTGAGCCTGTGGCGTTCGCTGCTCCTCCTCTTCGCGGCGCTCGCAAGCGCCAGCCTGATGGGAGCTGTTGGGTTTCTCGTACTGAGACTGGTCGTTCCGACCGCGCCGGTCTACACGAGTCTGGTATTCGCTCTGGTGTCGTTGGTGCTGATCCTCAGATGGATCGCGCGGGCGTTCGACTGGATCATGCCCTGGTACTACGTGTTACCAGCGATCGTATTCCTCTTCACCTTTACCTTCTTTCCGGTAATCATGACCTTCGTACTCGCCTTCACCGACTACGCGGGAACGCGTAACGGTGAGCTCAACATCAAAAGCGAAACACGGGTTCTCGAGGTCGATGGCGTGGTTCTGACCATCGAAAACGTGCGCAATTTCGACTGCGCCGACCTGCGCAACGGCTGCAGCGGTGTGCGGACACTCCTCTACGCCTCGGGAAACCACCCTACTACGGCCACGCATCTCGATGGCACCACGCTGACTCTAGAGGAGCCAGCACCAGCCGGTCGCAGCGTTTTGGGTGTGGAGCTCTACCTACCGGATCTCGGGTTCGGCTTCGAAACCGACGTGGTGGCCGCCGACGGCGCTACGCTAATGCTCGAGCGCGCCCCCCCGTTCCCTCCCGACTTGGAGCGCACCACCTTGCGGCTCGATCGCGACGCTGTGACCCGCACCATGTTGCGCGATGAGGGAGCCGAGATCACTCTGAACTCTCCCCTGCCAGACAGTTTTGAGGTCGAAGCGATCGCCCGCTACAACGACTTCGGCTGGGTGGGTACAGGCAACTTCAGGACCATCTTGCGGCAAGCGACCAGTGCGCTCATCCCCATCTTCACCTGGAATGTACTCTTTGCCGTCACCACCGTGATCGTCAACACCGTCGCGGGCGTCTTTCTGGCGGTACTACTAAACAACCCAGACCTCCGCTTCAAAGCGCTATATCGAACGCTCCTCATCGTTCCCTGGGCGCTTCCCAACATCATCACCCTCCAGGTGTGGCGGGGCTTTTTGAACCAGAACTTCGGTGCCGTCAACCGGCTGCTGATGCTCTTCGACGTCACCGACACGCCGATCAACTGGCTGGGAGAGATGTGGCCGGCCCGCGCCGCGGTGCTGCTGGTGAACCTCTGGTTGGGTCTTCCGTTTATGATGACCGCCACCCTGGGAGCGCTCTCGGCCATACCCCGCGAACTCTACGAAGCCGCCAAGATCGACGGGGCCAACGCCTGGCAGAGCTTCTGGGGCGTAACCGCACCGCTCTTGCGAACGGCGCTCATCCCCATCACGCTCACGGGCTTCGCCTTCAACTTCAACAATTTCAACGTAATCTTCTTGCTAACCGACGGCGGGCCGCCGGTTTCGTGGGGAACCTCCACCGCCCGTGGGACCGATATCCTCATCAGCTGGGCCTACAACGAAGCCTTTCGCTCTCAAGGCGGTCTCGCCTACGGATTGGGTTCGGCTATCTCGATCGTCATTTTCGTGATCACCGTAGCGGTGAGCCTCGTCAACTTCAGGGTCACGGGAGCGCTAAGAGAGGAGCCGAACACGTGAACCGCAACTATCTCTCGATGGCCGGCGTGGTCGCTGCAGCGGCGACCCTCCTTACGCTCCTCGTCGCCACCACCCCGCCCCCTGTAACCGAGGAACTCTTTTTGGTCATTCCCAGGGGCTGGATCCGGTTCCTCGGCGGCTTCGGTGTCGTGGTTGCAGCGCTGAGTTCTTGCGCGTACCTCTACGGTCGGGCCAGACGACCTGCCAGGGCCGGCCAATACGCCCTTACAGCGGGCACCCATCTATTTATCTGGCTGGTGATAGGACTTGTCTTCTACCCAGTGGTCTACTTGTTGTCGGTCTCTTTTAACCGCAACAACTCCGTGGCCAACATCCCCCCCAAGGGAGGGAACTTGTTGGTCCGCTCGGGCGTGCTGCCCGACCCGGCAGAGGTCTCGCTCGTTCAGTACGCCAAGGTACTCAGTGACACCCATCTCGATCCGTACCAATGGGGTCTGATCGTGCTCGCTACCCTCGCACTCTCGACGCTCCTCGGGTTGCGGGCGATGCGAAAAAGAGTCGACAACCCCTACCGGCTCGAGCGCTACCAGCAACTCTCGGCCTGGGGGATCTTCCTCTGCCTGGTGGCTCTGGTCTTGAGTATCCAACCCGGGCATTTCTACGCTCTAAATCGAGCCGGAGAACAGATCCCCGCCAGCAGCGAGCGCATGATCGTGCTCTACATTAGAAACACGCTACTCGTATCGGGAACCACCGGGCTGTTGGCCGTGCTCTTGTCCACCACTGCCGGTTACGCGTTCGCCAGGATGCGCTTCGAAGGCCGCTACCAGACGCTGCTCACCTTCGTGTTCGTGCAGATGTTTCCGAGCTTCATGGCCCTGGTGGCGATCTTCTACCTGATGAGCTACCTCGACCTCCTCAACACCTTCGTAGGGCTGATCCTGGCATACTCCGGAGCGGCCATCGCCTTCTCGTCGTGGATCTTCAAGGGGTATCTCGAATCCGTGAGTCCGAGCCTCGAGGAAGCAGCCATGGTCGACGGCGCCACCAGGTGGGGCGCATTTTGGCGTATTATCCTGCCCATCAGCGTGCCGATGCTGCTCTTTATCTTTTTGCTCCAATTCATCGGCACCTACAGCGAGTTCATCCTCGCCAACACCATTTTGATCGGACAGGAACACTGGACGGTGGGCATCGGCCTCAGACAGTTCTCCTCGGGTCGTTTCGACACCCAGTGGGGTGCCTTAGCGGCCAGCGCGGTACTGGGCAGCCTCCCGATCTTGCTGATCTTTTACAGCTTCCAAGAAGCCCTTACGGGTCAATACACTGCCGGGGGCGTGAAGGGCTGAAGCGGAGATCACACCCGAATCTGGTAGATTAAGAGTGCGGATGGAGAGTCTCGCTTTCGGTACCCACCTCATCATCGACGGCTTCCAGGCCGATCGCCGTTGTCTGCAAGGTGCAGAAGTGCTCCGAGCGTTTTTGGAACAAGTCATCGAAAAAGTAGATCCACATGGGCCTGTCCAGCTCGAAAGTGCGACGATGGGGACCGGTCGGGCGCGTGGACTCACGGGCGTGGTATTCAAAGCAGAATCGCACGTAACGATCCACCTCTACCCCGAGACGTGCCGGCTCTCTTTAGATGCCTTCTCTCATCGAGCAGTCCATTTGTCCGGTCTCACAACCTTCCTTCGCGAACACTTTCAGATCGGCCGCTTTGAAAGCCATCTGCGACACCGTAGCAAACCGCTCCCTACAAATAGAAAGCACCTCCTTACTACTTTGTCTGGAGATAGAATGTATGCCCACCTGAGGCTCGAAGACCTCCTCAAGGAGTGAAGAACCGTGTCGTTCGATCGTGCTATACATTTTCCATCACCTTTTACGTGACGCTCGAAGGGATCGTGTCCATTTGTGAGATCGTCGGTTGCTCCGAAGAGGCGAATAGACCTACACCGATACAGGGAGAGTGAAAAGCGTGGCCAACTATATTCTGTCCCTCGACCAAGGCACCACCAGCTCCCGAGCGATCCTGTTTGATGTCGAGGGCCATCCCGTCGACAGTGCCCAGCAGGAGTTCAAACAGCACTATCCTCAACCTGGGTGGGTCGAACACGATCCAGAGGATATCTGGCGCAGCCAATCCGAGGTGATGGCGGAAGTCCTCCGGTCCCAGGGCGTCTCCGCAAACGAGCTTGCGGGCATCGGCATTACCAATCAGCGTGAGACCACGCTCTTGTGGGACCGCCTTACAGGCGAACCGCTTCACAACGCCATCGTGTGGCAAGACCGCCGCACGGCCGAGCACATCGACCGCCTCAAAGCCGAGGGCCTTGAGGCGACGTTTCAACAGAAGACCGGTCTGGTACTCGACGCATACTTCTCAGGGAGCAAAATCAGCTGGCTACTCGAACACGTGCCGGGTGCACGCGAGCGAGCAGAGCGTGGCGAACTGGCCTTCGGCACGGTGGATAGCTGGCTGATCTACCGCCTCAGCGGTGGTGAGGTGCACGTTACAGATGTCACCAACGCATCCCGTACACTCCTTTTCAATATCCACAAGCTCGACTGGGACGGTGAACTGCTCGAGATCTTTGGCATCCCTCGTTCGCTCCTGCCCGAAGTCCGGTCTTCGTCCGAGGTGTACTGCCACACCAGGCACGAAGCGCTCCCGAACCCGGTGCCGGTTGCGGGCATCGCCGGAGACCAACAGGCCGCAACTTTCGGCCAGAGCTGCTTCGAGGCCGGCCAAGGCAAGAACACCTACGGCACCGGTTGTTTTCTGATGTTGAATACCGGCTCTTCCCCGATACCGTCCAAAAACCAGCTCCTCACCACCGTCGCCTGGCAACAGGCGGGGGATCTCAAGTACGCTCTGGAGGGGAGCATCTTTGTCGCGGGCGCGGTGGTGCAGTGGCTTCGCGATGAACTGGGTTTGATCAGCCGCGCCGAAGACGTCGAGCGCCTTGCAAGCAGCGTACCCGACAGCGGTGGTGTCGTACTGGTACCGGCTTTCACCGGGCTCGGCGCTCCCCATTGGGACCAGTACGCCCGCGGGACCATTCTCGGGCTTACGCGCGGGACGGGCGCAGCGCATCTGGCCCGCGCCGCGCTCGAA
The DNA here is from genome assembly GCA_020354625.1 of Trueperaceae bacterium. Taxonomy (GTDB): domain Bacteria; phylum Deinococcota; class Deinococci; order Deinococcales; family Trueperaceae. The sequence goes on along the minus strand of CP070651.1, from coordinate 2,522,148 downwards.
GGGATCGCGTATCAAGTAAGCGACGTGATCAGAGCCATGGAGTCCGACAGCGGAGTCCCCCTGAGCGAACTCCGGGTCGACGGGGGCGCATCACAAAACGACTTGTTGATGCAGTTTCAAGCCGATATCCTCGGTGTGCCGGTAGTACGGCCCAAAGTAACCGAAACCACGGCTCTCGGTGCAGCTTATCTGGCAGGCCTGGCGACCGGTTTTTGGCGCGATACCGCTGAACTCTCCGCGCATTGGCAGATCGAAAGGCGTTTTGAGCCCAAGATGGAACGTGCTGGCCGCGAAGTATTGCTCGAGCGTTGGCGCAGAGCACTCGAACGCGCTAAGGATTGGGGGCAACCGTGATCGATACGACGTTCGACCGTGAAACCCATATCGCGGCACTACAGAACGAGTCGTTCGACCTCCTAGTGATCGGGGGTGGCGCCACGGGAGCCGGAGTTGCACTCGACGCAGCCACCCGGGGCGTTCGGGTTGCGCTCGTGGAACGTGACGATTTTTCTTCTGGCACCAGCAGCCGCAGCACCAAATTGATTCACGGTGGGGTTCGCTATCTCGAAGCTGCTGTGAAGCACTTCGACCGAACGCAGTTCAATTTGGTCAGAGACGCGCTCAAAGAGCGTGCGATCCTCCTCAAGCTCGCCCCACACCTCTGCCGCCCCTTGCCGATCGTGACCCCACTCTATAACTGGCTCGAAGTACCTTATTACATGACGGGGCTAAAGCTCTATGACTGGCTCGCCGGGAAGTCCAAACTGCAACCGAGCCGCTTTGTCGACGCACGAGAAGCCCTCCAGAGGTTCCCGATGCTCAAACGTGAAGGGCTTCGCGGTGGGGTCCTTTACTACGACGGTCAGTTCGACGATGCACGCATGAACGTGGCAATCGCGTTGACGGCTGCACGCGAAGGAGCGGTGATCGCCAACCACTTGGAGGTCACCGGTTTCCTCCGAGAAGGGGATCGGATCGCGGGCGTACGGGTCACAGACGCGCTATCTGGTGGGTCCTGGGAAGTCAACGCTCGTGTGGCCGTAAACGCCACAGGCCCCTATGCCGACACGATCCGGCGCTTGGACGATCAAGCAGCACCACCCATGGTCACGGCCAGCTCCGGCGCTCATATCGTGCTCGACAAACGCTTCTCGCCACCCGATACCGGGCTATTGATCCCTCAAACCGAGGATGGCCGGGTTCTCTTCTTGCTCCCATGGCAAGATCACACCCTGGTCGGCACCACCGACAACCCCGCAGAAATTCAAACCCACCCCAAGGCGACCGAGGAAGAGATCGAGTACATTCTCAGGCACGTACACAAGTACTTCTCCATCCCCGTCAGCAAAGACGATGTCTTGGCGAGCTGGTCGGGATTGCGGCCCCTGGTCTCGGATCCCGAGGAGGCCGATACCGCCAAGTTGAGTCGAGATCACGTGATCAATGTAGCAAAATCGGGGTTGCTGACGATCGCGGGTGGCAAGTGGACAACCTACCGCAAGATGGCGCTCGACACCGTCGATCTGGCGATCAAGATGGGAGAGCTGACGGAAGTCGGATCCTCGCACACGGAGACACTCAAACTGATCGGTGCGGACCGCTATAGTCCTGCAGCCGCCGGAGAGCTACAAGAGGCCTACGATCTCGACCTCGAGGTGGCCAGTCATCTGAGCAGTGCCTACGGCGACCGAGCCGCTGAAGTAGCCTTCCTGCTCCAAAACGGTCTCGACCGGCGTCTCGTCGAAGGCCACCCCTACCTCGAGGCAGAGGTGGTCTACACCGCCCGCTACGAAATGGCCCAGACCACCGTAGATGTGCTATCCCGGCGGATGCGACTCGGGTTTTTGGAACGAGACGCGGCGCTACAGGCGATATCCCGAGTATCCGCCTTGCTGACATCCGAACTCGGCTGGTCGGAAGAACGGGCCGTCATGGACCGGGCAGACGCAACCGCGCACCTCCTCTAGCGCCATATTTCTTATCCCAGCGGCTTCAAAAAGCCGTACCTGGAAACGGAATCGTATCGTATACTGGTCTCGAGTGGGCCGGGATGGCGGAATCGGTAGACGCAACAGACTTAAAATCTGTCGCCCCTAGGGGCGTGCGGGTTCAAGTCCCGCTCCCGGCACCACACCGCTCGGCATGAGCAGAGGCTCTTGCCGCAAACGAGCTCCACCCTATGAACTCCCTCTAAATGTACTCCCTCTGATCGACCGGTTACAGATACTGGACTCTGTCGTATCTAAGCTGTATTTCTTCTAGCTGTACCGGGTCAAACACCGTGTATTCCTAGTTCAACCAGACGGCGAAAAATCGGTGGCTCGCGCGGTGGTTGTAGGCGTGTCCACCCGGATGTACGCGTAGCGAACAGCGATCGGGCACACCGAGGAGATCGTAGGCCCTTTTCACGATTTTGAATTGCTCCTCGACCGCGGCGATGGGGAATATTGGGTCGTGCTGCCCGGCGATCACCCGAAAGGGACGGGGGGCGAGCGCAGCTGCAAGGTCGCCCATCTCAAAGTATTCCAAAGTGCCCGGAACGTAGTTGCACTCGCAGTGATCGACCCCTAAGATCGAATCTTTGAACGAGCAGAAGTAACAAGAGGGCACCACAACCGAAATCCTATCGTCGATGGCTGATAACCAGAGCGTGGTCGTCCCCCCGCCGGAATTTCCGGTGCAGCCGACCAAGCCGGGGATCACATCCGACCTACTTTCGAGGTAGGTCAGGGCTAGCATGCCGTCCCAACAACGCTCACCGAGAAGCGTGCGCCCTTGCATCAGGTAGGAAAACGAGAGGTGACGACATGCGCTGTAATCGTCGGGTCCACGCACTTGAGACGTAATTCGCTCACCGAAACCGCGCTGCTCGACGGCGCAGACAAGGTAACCTGCTCGTGCCAAAGCCTGTGCATAGTTGTTGTCAGCAGAGAGGCGCTGGCGCTCCGTAGCCTCATCGGGATAGTTACCGAGGATGTATTGGATACTCGGATTATGCCCGTGAAAGACGAGGATCGGCTTGTAAGGAGGTTCGGCGTTTGGGACCAAGAAATAGAGCGGTACCTTGACACCCTCACCGGCATCCATAGCGTACTTCTCTTCGCGATACGAGCCCCTCTCGAAAACTTGCAGAGGCTCGACATGGACGGTTGCGGGCACTTCACGGTCCGCGAGACGCAACAGTTCCTTGACCTTCACCCGTAGGTCGGCCCGCCAGGTAGTGAATGCATCGATCGACGTCGCTCGAAACGACAAGTGGCGAGGAAGACGGTAGAGTCGATCAGCGTGCGCTTGCAATTGAAACTCGCTCGGATCCACAAAGATTCTCTACTCCTCTCACACACCCTTGTACCATTTTCCACTCGGAGGCCATCGTTCAAAACGACCACATGATGAGGAGCTGACCAGCCGTTCTATCACTTGCCCAAGAGCGATACAAGCCTCACGAGACCGCAACCTCAAAAGTGAAATCCCACCGGTTACCCGAAGCGACGCCTCGAGTGCAGGAGCACGGGGTTTCGGTAGAATTGCCGAGAGACGCAACCCCAGCGTTAGACCGAAACGAGAGGCCAATCGATGATCCAAACACCCGATATCGAACGTCCAACACGCAAGTTGATCGACGACCTCAGCGAGATCGGCAGCGCCACCGCCAGCGCTGAGCTGAACCGTCTCGGAATCCGTGACGCGCAGCTCCGAGGACCGGTGGCTTGGACCGAAGGCAAAGCAGTCGTCGGTCCCGCCCTCACACTACAATTCATGCCCCTTAGAGAAGACCAGTATAGCCAAGACGAATACGACGACCCCGAAAAGCAGTTACACCGCCACGTTCTCTACCACACCCAGCCGGGGGATATCGTGGTCGTCGATGCCCGGGGCGATATGGCGAGTGGGGTCTTCGGCGAGATGATGCTCACCTATTTCAAAGGCAAGGGTGGTCTCGGCGTGGTCATCGACGGCTGCATCCGCGACTACCCCAAGGCCAAGGGGCTCGATCTCGGCCTCTGGCTGAGGGGCGTCACGCCCAATTACCACACCCAGACCGGCATCTTTCCCTTTGCTGTAAACGTTCCCATCGCCTGCGGCAATACACTGGTGATGCCCGGCGACATCATCGTTGCCGACGACGACGGCGTGGTGGTCGTCCCGGTATCCCTGGCGAAGGATCTCGCCGACAGCGCAAACGAGCACGTCGAGTGGGAAGATTTTTCGCGGATGAAGTTGGCCCAAGGGGGTGACCTGAGGACCTACTATCCGTTATCGGCAGAGGCCCAGGCGGAATACGAGACGTGGCGCAACGAGCAAGAAGAGTAGGCGATACGAAACTCCATTAACCGCTCGACGCCTCCGATCATCGGCTTCGTACGAAATAGCCAGAGTGTAAAACAACGGCTCGAAATCGACTCGTGGATCTCATACGAGAACAGCGCCCGGTCTAGACCGAGCGCTGCCTTTTTGGGATGAAGATTTAGTAACGAGCCGGTGCGGGGTTGGTGACCTTGACCTTGGCTGCTTGCAGACCTTTTTGGCCTTGCTCGACCTCGAACTCGACATCGTCCCCTTCATTCAGGTTGCGATACCCGTTACCCTGAATTGCCGAGAAGTGAACAAACACGTCTGCACCACCGTCGCTCTGCTCGATAAAACCGAAACCCTTTTCGCCGTTGAACCACTTGACTTTACCTGTTGCCATGTCTCTATTCCTTACTGCTAAACCTGCGTGAAGCAAAAATTTTCTGGGCACATGCCCACGTTTCGAGAAAGCTTTTACTCTTTTTCGGAACTCTTGTAGTATAACGCGTTCGGCATGTCAAACACAAGTGATTGTTAACACAATCCATTTCGGAGCCTCCATATGCGGAGAATAGGTTCCTCACACCCGCACGCGAGTTATCCAACAAAGGCTTTGTAGACGAGAATTTCTGATGAAGAGCTCGCTCGAGTCGAACTTCGATGTCGACGATTTCTACCGGATGTTTGAGATCTAACCGAGCCCTACATCGTTTGTGACTCGGATAGAACGACAGAACCGCCATCGCCCCCAGGCGCTGGCGAAGCAGCATGTTGAGATCTTTTGAGGTGACCTCTAACCTATAAACCCTGGCGGGTCTCCTCGATGAGTTGATCGACCACGTTGAGCAAGGCCTCTCGGTTGCTCGCACCGTCTGCCAAAGCACTCCGGTAGGTAGCGAGCTGCCGATCTGCGCTGGTGCCGCGCTCCAAAATTGTGTGGATGGCCGCAATCTCCTCACGGGTGCCAAGCTCGGCGGCCACCCCGTCGAGCAGCTCGGTCAGCTCGCGCATGAGGAAGCGCGCCGGTACCTCTTCCCCCTTTCCAAAATCGATCAAGTTACCCTCGATCCCGTAACGTAAGGCGCGCCACTTGTTCTCCTCGATCAACTCCGTACGGTAGATACGCCAGCTCTGATTGCGCTCCCGCAACTTGATGAACAGTGCAGCCATCGCCTGACAGATGGCCGCGATGCAGATGGCCTCGTCGATGGTGGTGCACATATCGGACACGCGTATTTCGATCGTGCCCAGATCGGGTCTTGGACGAGCGTCCCACCAGATCATGGTCTTATCCGCTTTTCCCGAAGCCTGGTCTTTTCCCACCGAGTGTACCTCGCCCAAGAGATCGACGAACTCTTCATATTCCGAATACGACCGGAAGGTGGGGGGGATCCCGGTGCGCGGCGCGTTCTCCCAAATCACGCTACGATAGCTTTTTAACCCGGTATCCCGACCTTCCCAGAACGGCGAACTCGTGGTAAGCGCCAGAATATGGGGCAGGGCGTAACGCATCTGGTTGTAGACGTCAAGCATCACCGCATAGGCCTGCGGACTGGTACCGAACCCGATATGGATATGCATCCCGAAAATGAGCAAGCTGCGCGCTACGATGCCGAAGGCGTCACGCGCCGTCTGGTAGCGTTCGCTCTCACTGATTTGCTGCTCTTCCCAGCGCGAGAAGGGATGGGTTCCTGCAGCAGCGATGGCGAATCCATGTCGCTCTGCCACCTCGGCGACGGCTCGCCGCAACCGGCTAAGCTCGAAGCGTGCCTCTTCGATCGTACGGCAGATCTGGGTCCCGATCTCGATCTGTGATTGCATCAGTTCCTCAGTAACTTGAGAACCGAGGACGAAACGTCCGTCTTTCAACATCTGCTGCACATACGAGGTGAGTTCTCGGGTGTTCGGATCGATAATCTGATATTCCTCTTCGATGCCGATCGTCAGTGGCGCTCTGTACATGTCATCTGTCCCCCCATCCAACCATTTCCTCGACAAAGGTCGTCAGCCCTTACAGAATCGTTATGGACTTATTCTATTATGAGCTCGCCATCGCCCACGACAAGCAAACGCGGGTTTTATCGCGCTTCCGCTGGCGAGCTAACGTGGCGGGCCCTACCCGTGTGGGGCGCCATCGGTCACTCCACACCCACGATAGAAGGCCGAGTCGAGAGTGAATCGCGCCGAGGAGAAGACGCGAGGCACACCTTTTGGGCTGCCCGGCACCCTCCGTCAGGCTCGTCGAAATAGCCATCCACAGCTGGCATACGCCCCTCTCGGTTACGATGAGGCGTGGGGATTCACGTGTTCCTCTGGCCCTGGCTGCTCGTTCTGCTCGCCATCGTGCCCATTTTGATATGGCTCTACCGGAGAGAGAGCGAGCTGCCCGCCAAATCCAGCATCCTACACTCCGACTTGCTGCTCCTAGGCCGCTCGAGCCTTCTCGGTAGATCTGCCAAACGCCACCTCACGGCCTCGGTCTACCTGGTCGGCTGCGTGCTGGCCCTGATGGCGTTGGCACGACCGACCGCACCCATTTTCAGCGAGGTCCCACACGGCGGGATCATCCTGGCGCTCGATACGAGCCGCTCCATGCAGCGAAACGACATCCGCCCAAGCCGCTTCGAGGCCGCCCGAACGGCGCTCAAGACCTTTGTGAGCGAACTGCCGCAAGGCACACGGGTCGGACTTGTGACCTTTGGGAGTTACGCCCACCTCAACATCGCGCTGACCGACGATCACGAACAGTTCTTGCAAGAGGTGGATACCATCCCCCTCATACGAGGCACGGCGATCGGTGAGGCGCTACTCAGAAGCCTTGAGGCGCTGGCGGAGGCCGGGCCACCCGGCGGCGATGCGGAGTTCGGCCGGCTCGCTACCATCGTGCTCTTATCCGACGGCAACAACCGCAGCGGCATCGATCCGCTCGAGGTGTTGCCTACGGTCAAGGAACAACGGGTGACCGTCCACACCGTTGGCGTAGGGACTCGCTCGCGTTCGCAGTTCGACGGCGGCTTCGGTGGGGCGGCGACCTTTGACGAGACCACGCTCAAAACCATCGCCGAGGAAACGGCGGGACGCTACGTCTTTGTGGATTCGGCCGAAACCTTGGAAGGAATCTACCGCGAGCTGGGCCGTACGGTGACCTGGCGTTGGCAGCGCGACGAAGCCACCGCTCTCGTCGCCTTGGCGGCTGCCGGCTCCCTCTTTTTGAGCCTGATCCTCGCAGGGGTGGGGCGCAGGGTGCTCTAGCCCGCTCGCCTTGTAGACGGCTCGACATGCCTCGGCTCAGTCGCAGCATCAACCGGCCCACTTCGACCGTGGAAGCGAAGACGGCATCGGTAGACAATCGGCCCTCGCTGTAACCGCTCACACCGAGCGGAGAGGCTCGGAGCATACGAACTCCTCGATGCGCCCCGGCCATCCGCGGCGTGCGGCGACCTGGGATGAACTTCCTGACGGCATCTTATCCACCGGCTCGGGGCGTAGCTGCGCAAACGTGTTATTAGATGACCCATATCTCCCTGTCAGAAAAACTCGCACGGCAGCTGTCAGAGTTTTGCTGATGCACGCGACCCGGATAACGTCTTATGGTAGGGGGTGAGCTGATTTATGCGCATCTTTGGTGAGAATGGAGGCCGACATGGCACTGATGCGTAGGAGTAGACACGGCGGAATCGTCCCGACTTGGGACATGATCGACCGGTTCTTCGACCGGTTCTTCGACGAGGAGTTCATGCGTCCACGCATTTCGGAGCTCGAGCCCTTCAGCGCAAGAGGGATTCCTCTCGACGTGTACGAAGAAGGGGATACGCTCAAGGTGAAGGCCAGCATCCCGGGCATCAAACCGGAAGATCTCCACGTCGAAGTAAGCGACGACCAACTCCATATCTGGGGCGAGGCCAAAGAGGAAAAAGAGCGGAGAGAAGAGACATACTACCTGCACGAACACCGGTACGGACGCGTGGAACGCTGTGCGACCCTACCTTATGCCGTCTTGTCCGACAAAGCGAAGGCCGAGTTCGAAAACGGAACCCTGACGCTGACGCTGCCCAAAGCAGCCGAAGTCAGAGGGAAAGAGATCAGAGTAGAGGTGAAGAACTAAGCCCTGAAAGATGCCGAGAGTGCTCTTTCAGCGTAGCGTGAGCTCTTGTACTGAGGAGGATAGGGGCGTGGGGTGGTCACTCGGCGCATGAGAACCGCCTCACGCTCCACAATGTATCCGGCGCCATCCCCGGTCTCACGCCCCCCTCTTTGGACCTGCCGAACTCTCTCCCCGTTATTTCGGGTACCGACCGTGGAGGAGCCCCACCGCAAAAAAGGGAGCCCGCCTGTTTCAGCGGGCCTGAGCAAAGGGGAGGGAGGTGGTGATGCACCCTTACGGTAGCGTTCACCACCTTACGGGGCTCTGACAAATATCTTACGGATATATTACGTGGGGCTTGGCGCCTGTTCGAACGGCTCCACCAGGGTGAGAACTTCGTGATGAGCCCTAGAACAGCACGGTCAACCGTACATATCCCCAGATCACGTGCCAGATCAGGTAATAGAACAGTCTGAACGCGAACGCCGCGATGAAACTGTGCCCTCTGAAGAGGATCATCTCGACCAGGTTGATCAGGTACACATGCACGCCGACAAAGAGGGTGGCTCCCCACGGCGTAACCGCCACCATATCGATCACCTGAAAGACCGGATCTGTCAGGGCGACGAGTGGAACCAGGAACCAGCTGCTGCGGCGGATGTTTACGCCCCTAAACCGTGACAACAGCAGCACCAGCAACGACATGGGGACGCCGTGCCAGGCCGCCTCGACCAGCATCGCCATGACGGGATAGAACAGCAGGGATTGGGGAAAGAAGACGTTAGTCTCGCGGGGAAAGATGATGATCGCATCGGCGGCGATCACCACCGCGCCGAACCCTCCGGCGAGAGCCGCGAAAAGCAGCCAGCCCCGGTAGCCGGTCCGCCGGTAGATGGAGAATGCGCCGGTCGTCAACAGGTAGCCGAGAGCGGCGGCATTGACGAGCAGCACCGCCACCACGACGAGGCGCGGATCCAAGGATCCCAGGAACCTCCGGAAGGGAGTCTGGTCGGCAAGCGAAACCAGCGCGAGAATAACCGCGCCCAGCCCAAGATAGGCGGCGTACTGGGTTCTGTGGGCGACCAAGATCCCTCGCGGCGGCTTCACCTCTTGCCCCCCCATCTCTGCACGGAGCGAGTACCCTACGCTACCCCAGCTGAGTACTTGATCGCTACAGGGAAGGCTCTTTGAAATCGTCGCGATTATTTACCCGGTCTCTTGCCGGGGTCGAAGCGTGCGCCACAGAGACATCGTGCTGGCTGTCCCCTATTCCAATGTGTCCTCCAGCAACGCCGCCGCCACCTGCCTCCGTTCGGCTTCATCGGCGTGGTCGAACCAGGTTGACAGCGACGCGGTTACTCGAACTCCACGAACACCTCGGCCGGCTCGAGCTGGTAAAAGGCACCGGTGGCAAGGTCGACACCGAGTGGTAGGGCTGCAGTCGCAACACCAAATACGGCGATGGCGGTACCAAGACCGCATAGATCAATATAACCGCCGCCTCCACTTCTACATTCTTGCAAGTCTCCCACGATACCGAGCACGGCCAGTGTTCCACCCGGCAAGATTTCTATGACCAGACCCGCCGAGCCACCCTGGCTCATCCCCGCCCTCTCCACGATCACGGTCTGCTCAAACTCACCGAGCTTCAGGAGGACTTCGTGTTGTAGAACCCCTCGACGCAGGTTGACCTCGACGGGCGTGGTGCCTCTGAACTCTCCATCGATCCACACCTCGGCACCTTGAGGTTGTGAATTGAACGGTATGAGTTGTTGCGTGCCGTTGAACATGGTCGCGCAGGAACTGAGAGACAAGACCAGCAAGATGACCAGCAAAACCGTGCCGGCTTTTTGAATCTGCTTCAGGTTTCTCCTCGTCATCAGACTCACCCTCCTATGAATAGACGAACTCGACCCGGCAAACACACCGTTCAACAGATTTGGAGGTACAACTGGGGGGAGAAAAGCTATGACCTCCGCCACTTCCCATTTGGAAACTAACCGGTTTTCGCGGTGTCAGATAGAGCCAAATGTCCTTCTGCGGGTTCAACGACGAGCTGGACCGCCGCTTCGAGGGGCACGAGTCGGACGTTGCCGATTCGTCAGTAATGGCAGTGGCTGAGGATCTCGTCGCCAGCATCGCCACCACCGCCAGGCGCCACTATGCTGTGGTGGCGCTCATCACGGAGTCACGCTCCATCCCTGATCGCCGGGTTTCTTGTAGGTCTAGGCAGGCGCCTTTCAAGGCTCGATCTTTGAACCCCTTGCCAGCACCCAACCTCTTTGAGACCCTCTCGCTCGTCAGTATCAAACAGGTGTGGAAAACGTGCTCTTTCTCTGACAACAGACGTCAGAAAATTGCCGACCGCGTACCCGGCGTCCCGGTGTGTAATGACCTTGATGCCATGGGAGACGCTGCAAACGGGAAACGATCCCCAGGCACGCTCGCGCAGACGCCTCGATGGCTGGGTCGCGGGGTCGGCGCTTCGTTTCTGCTACCGGGTTCGCACCCGATGACGAGCGTCCTCCTCGCGATACCCGCCGTCGCTGTGGGCTTGCTCCCGGTGGCATGGGGGGGGTAAGCGTGAACACCGCTCCTTTCCCTGCCTACGGAAAGCGCTCAGGGCACGAGTTCATCCCTAGGAAGGGAACGGTAACGCATGTTGGAGATCCACATACCCCCCATCAGCCTAGCGGTCATTTCAGGCATGCTGCTCATCTTCGCGATGCGCGTGATCGACGTGTCGCTCGGCACCCTACGCATGATCTTCATCGTGCGTGGGCTACGCCTGCGGGCAGCGCTCATCAGCTTTTTCGAAGTGACGATCTGGGTCTTGGCTGTAAGCCAGGTGATCACGAACTTAGGCCACCTCTGGAACCTCCTCGGCTACAGTAGCGGCTTTGCAATGGGTACCCTGGTGGGCATCTGGCTCGAGGGCAAACTCGCTCTCGGTCAGGTCGATGTTCGTATCTTCTCGACCACCAAAGGCAAGGACATCGCCGAAGGTCTCCGCCAAGCGGGATTCGGCGTCACCGAACTTCACGGCAGCGGACGTTCAGGTGAAGTCGACGTCGTTGCCACCGTCGTGCCGCGCAGATCGACCCAACAGATCGTCAAGCTCGCCAGCGCCATCGACGGCCGCAGCTTCATCACCGTGGATGATATGAAGGAGGTCAGGCGCGGCTACGTCTACGTAAAGAAGTGAGTGCAGCGCCGGATCACTCGCGCACGACCCGGACCAGGGAGGTATCGCTCGTGTGGGCGCGAGACACCCCGACAGCAGACACGAGTCTCCACCTGGCCGGACGAACGGGCGGTTACCAACGTAGCGAGTGAGTTCATCCGCTCCCTGCCGGTAGCACAAAGGGACTTTCGCCTCTTGCGCGGTTCGCATGAAGGGCGAAACGCTGGTAGATGAAAGGCTGCAGTACATAAGGAGGAAATCATGTCACCCACCCTACGGTCACGTCCCTTCAGCGCGGTCTTCCTCTTGCTGCTCGTGGGCTTCCAGGCGCTCAGCGGACTCTTCGGCGGTGGCATCCTGGTGCTCGACCCGACCGGCGGTCTGCTCGGAATGCCCCTCAGCGTCTTAGACCGCACGCCCTTCAGCGACTTCCTGGTGCCGGGCCTCATCCTGCTGCTCGTCCTCGGAATCGCTCCCGCAGGACTTACGGTCGCCTTGTGGATCAAACCCGCTTGGCGCGCCGCCGCCTGGGTGGAACACACCTTCGGGGAGCACTGGACCTGGGTAGGCGCAGGTGTCGTGGGCGTCGGGCTGCTCATCTGGCTCGCGGTCGAACTGTGGATGGTAGGTTATTCGTCTCTGCTGCTCGTGTACAGCGTTCTCGGCGTGCTGATTCTCGTCGTAGCGCTGCTGCCGAGCACGAAAGGGTACTACCGAGCGTAGAGTGTCGGACAGCTGCAAAAATGACCTGCCCCCCTGGAAACGGTCTAGGCACGATGAACGTACCAAACTGCTTTCTGAGGTAGGAGATGCCAAGAAAGATGCAGCGCCCAGAGAATCATCGACGAGTTGAGAGAAGCTGAAGTGCTCCTCAACCGAGACGCTACGGTAGCTAAAGCCTGCAATCGGTCTGGACAAAAACGCCCCTGCCGCACCGCTCGCGGCTTTCCCGTACCCGAAGTTGTGGCAACCGGCGTTTTTTTTGAAGTGGCGAGTAAGAAAGAGGGACTGGTGTATCAGGCAATATCTGGAGGGCGAAGAGATCGATTCAAACCAATTTGATACAGGTGCAACGGATCCACAATAGCCGCCCACCACAAGACACTACTCGAGATTCCCGCCCTCATCGTCCCCAACCAAAAAGCGTCATAATCGAGCGGAGTAAAGATTCCTTTAAGGATCATCGACTGGAGTTGATTGGGTTTCATGGACACTTCCTGCTTGAGGTTCAACCGCAGATAGGACATTGTGTCTCATGGCTAGAAGACATCTCTCGGCAACGCCGCCGCCTGTTCCAACTCTGCCTAAAGCTCCTTGTGGCCTTTTCTGATGACGTTTCACCAACACTCCGGGATCGGCCAGTGGTACCCTCCATTGTCCGTCGACCTTTTGGCCCCAATGTCAAAGCCAAACCCGTAACAACGAACCGTTGCCTGTCATGTTTTTCTTAGGCGTTCGTTTCGCAAGATCAAGGAGTAGTAAGTAGAGCTTCAGGCTCGCAAGACCACCAACACACCGCAAGGGAGCATACGCGAAAACCCAGAACATCTGTATCATCGGTAGCTGCTCCATAGGGAAGGGGCACGCAGAGCGGGGGCGCCGGCTTCACGGTATGCTGAACGCACCGGAGGCAATCGATGAGTCAACTGCTTGAGCCGCTGACATTCCCGTTCGGACCGCAAATGAAAAATCGCTTCGCCCTGGCTCCACTCACCAACCGGCAGAGCCATGAGGACGGTGTGCTCTCTGACGAGGAGTATCGTTGGCTGACGATGCGGGCGCAGGGCGGCTTCGGATTGACCATGACGTGCGCGGCCCACGTGCAAGCCGTCGGCAAGGGGTTCTCAGGACAACTGGGAATCTGGTCGGACCAGCATATCGACGGTCTGAGCCGTCTCGCAGACGGGATCCGGTCGCACGGAAGTCTCGCCGTCGTACAGCTCCACCACGCGGGGATGCGCTCACCCAAGGAACTCGTCGGCGGAGCGCCGGTAGCTCCATCGGAGCACCATGAAAGCGGCGCACGAGGTTTGAGCCACGGCGAGGTGAAGCAGGTTGTGGAAGCGTTTATCGTAGCGGCTGAGCGTGCGGAAGAGGCTGGCTTCGACGGGGTCGAGTTACACGGGGCGCACGCCTACCTGCTATGCCAGTTCTTCAGCGCCGAGGTCAACCGCCGCGACGATGAATACGGCGGCAGTCTGGCCAACCGCTACCGGATCTTGTTCGAAATCATCGCTGGGGTGCGGCAACGCTGCCGGGCAGATTTCCTACTCGGCGTGCGGCTATCACCGGAGCGCTTCGGCATCCGGCTGGCCGAAGCCATCGAAATGGCGCAACGGCTTATGACCGAGGATCAGCTCGACTTTTTGGATGTATCGCTCTGGGACGTCTTCAAGGAACCGGACGAAGCGGATTACCAGGGACGCAGCTTGATGAGTTACTTCACCGAGCTCGACCGGCGGCAGACCCGGCTCGGCGTGGCCGGCAAGATTCGCACCCCACAAGAGGCCGAAGCGACGCTGGCGGCAGGCGTCGATTGGATCATGCTCGGACGCGCAGCCATCTTGCAACACGACTTCCCGAACCGCTATCAGAAAGACCCCGCTTTCAAGCCGGTCGAACTGCCGGTGAGCCCCGAGTACCTCGACGCGGAAGGAGTATCGGACAACTTCGTCACCTATCTGAGGCGCTGGCCGGGCTTCGTGGCCGACAGCGATGAGCGACCTACCTAAGTGGATCGGTGATGCGCCGACAAGCCGCTGCACCCCTCGTGGACAGTCGTCATTGTGAGTGCCGTCGGATGCCCCAACACCCCGCACCTGCTCCCCTCACCAGCCGGTGTGGCAGCTCGGGGAAGTGATAGACCGGCTCGACTTTGAGGTCGGGGCGAGGCATGTGGACGTGCATAGACGCTTCGAAAGCTACGGACGATCATGATCACAAAGGCCTTCAAGAAGAGCTGCTCTCCCACACGGGTTTTGGGCTTCAAGACAAGGGCTGCAACAAAAACTTCCGGAATGGACGTCAGACGGTCTTCCGGTCAAAGCCGAGGGGTTGAGAGCCCGGGTGACGGCTCAGGGTCTTCGCTCCCCAAATGATGGCGATTCCGGTTGCGGCCACGCACCACAGCAGGATGGAAAGCGTATCCGCTCGCTCTGTCAGGGCGATCAGCTCGCCGGTGAAGTTGATCATCGAATGGAACAGGATCACCGCCAGGGTGCTGCGGCGGGTATGGTTGTAGATCCAGGTAAACGCCACGCTCAGAGGAACGATGCCGACCATAAACAACCAGAAGGCCAAGGTCCCCACACCTAGCCCGGACTGATACGATCCCTCCACAAAAAAGAGGGGCAGATGCCACGAGGACCAGACGACCCCAAGGATCAGGCTGGATACGAGGGCGGTGTGTCGTTCCTGCAAGCGGTCGAGCACGTAGCCACGCCAGCCGAGCTCCTCAAGGAAGGGGATCAGAGACGCAAAGAGGATCGATGGCACAATCGATAGGGGGTTCGACGCGAAGCTGAGGACAGCGTCTCCCCAGGTCGCACCGCTGCCGCCGGTCAGGACATCGAGACCCGCAGCGGCGAGGTTCAGGATGGGCACGAACAGCAAGATCACGAGGTACCAACGGAACGGTATGCGCCTGAAGCCGACCACACGCTTCCAGTAATCCCGGCGACCTTCTGCATCGCGAGTGAGATAGGTGAAGGCAATTCCCGTCACCATCGGGCCGGTCACGCCCAGCAGCAACAGTCCGAACCCCAAGGCGGAATCCATGCCGGCACCGAACAGGATAGCGATTCCCCACAGCAGCCAGGTCCAAGCAAAGGTGGCGGCGAAGTAGATCCATGGGTTTACGAGCTGATTCTTCGTACTCAGGTTCATTTTCATTTCTCCCCCATCACACTTTCAGGGCAACTCACTACAGTTGCTCTGCCAGAAAACGGAACGATCCTTCAGCGGCGTTCAACTGCGCTTCGATCAGCGCGGGGAATGCCATCGCGCGACGGACCAAGTCTTCGTTTGCCCAGGGATAGATGCCCATGTCTGTCAAGAACTGGACTCCTGCCAACAGGAACTCGGCGCACTCGAGCGGGTGCTCGGTTTCGAATATGCCTTCATCACACCCCTGGCGGATCAAGCCCTCCAAAAGCCGGGCCTGTCTCTCCACGGCAACGGCCAGCAGGCGGGTGTGCATACCGACATTGCCGGGATCGTGGAGATGGGTGAGAAGTGGACCGTGTTCATCCGCCATGCTGCTCGAGGTGAGAAGGACGCGCAGTCTCTCGAGCGCGTTGCCGGGAGTCACTTCCAATAATGCTTCTCTGCGGGCGATGTCCTCGTCGATGATGTCTTCAACGACAGCTTCGAGGAGTTCCTCTTTGGATTTGAAGTAGTGGTAGATGGTGCCTTTGGCGATTCCCAGCATGTCCATGACATCGCGCATGGTGGTTTTCTTGTAATCACCGGCTTCGAAAAGCTCACGGGCAGCGGTAACGATGTCCTTTCGTCGTTCTTCGGGTTTTTTTACAATCCGTGCCATTCTGCGTCTCCAAACGTCGCTTCCCGTAAGCGCTGGTATTATCATAGCACATTGACCGACCGTCGGTCAATAGTGTGCACGGATATAGTGTTCCCCTATTCGATGTGACCTTTATCGGCTAGCGTCAGCCTCATCACGGCAACCAACGCCACATGAACTCGCTCGCCCCCCTTGGGCGAGCGAGTCGTCGGAGTTGAATGAAACGAAAGGGTTGCCGGGCTCAGCTCACGGAAGGTTTTCAAACAGGTAGATCGATCCGGTATTGCTACCGCCATCGTCGTCGAGGTGTGCTCCGATCAAGACCGAACTTCCCGAAGTGGCGACCGTCGTACCGAAACGCTCTCCACCGGAGGCGTCGCCGGCCGTCAACTTGACCAACTCAGACCAGCTATCCCCCGAACGGACGAACAGGTAAGCCGCTCCGGCGTTGAGGCCACCATCATCGTCTAGAGGTGCCCCGATGACGACTCGGTCCTCATCGATGGCAACCGCAGCGCCGAACTCGTCGCCTACAGCTGCATCGGCCGCCGTCAATTTCGCCTGCTGGCTCCAGTGGGTACCGCTACGTACAAAGACGTAGGCCGAACCCGCATGGCTACCTCGACGGTCGTCAAGACGCGAGCCGATCACCACAGTGTCGCCATCGAGACCGACCGCATAGCCAAACTCGCTGCCAGCAGCCGCATCCGCGGCGGTGAGTTTCGCCTGTTGGCTCCAGATTCCAGCCTCGCGAACGAACACGTAGGCCGAACCCGAATTGCTGCCCGCATCGTCGTCGAGGCGCGCGCCGACCACCACTGTTTCACCGCTCACCACTACCGATGTGCCGAACCGGTCGCCCGCCCCGGAATCGCTCGGGATGAGCTTCACCTGCTGTTGCCAGCTGACACCGGTCCTTTCGAACACGTAGGCCGAACCCGAGTCGCAATCGGGGACCGCAGGGCAGTGCTGGTCGTCGAGATAGGCGCCGACCACAGCGATGTCTCCACTGAGGGAGACGGCGTTTCCGAATTCGCTGTCTATGTTCTCATCCGAGGCGGTAAGCTTCGCCTGTTGAGTCCACATCTCACCATTGCGGACGAATATGTAGGCCGAGCCCGAATTGCTCAGCGCGCCGTCATCGAGCCGGGAACCGACAAGAACGGTGTCGCCGCTCAGTGCCACCGCATAGCCGAACTGATCGCCGACCGCGGCATCGGCTGCGGTGAGTTTCGCCTGTTGAATCCAAGTCGTGCCATCGCGGACGAACACGTAGGCCGAGCCTGAGAACAGACCGGCATCGTCGTCGAGGTAGGCCCCGACCACCGCGGTGTCGCCATCGATCGAAACGGAGAATCCGAAGCGGTCGTTCGTTCCGGCATCGGCAGCTGCAACTTTCGCCCGCTCGGTCCAGGACACGACAGTAACCTCTGCCGAGGCGACCGCCGAGATGGCGCCGTCGCTCACCGTGAGCGTGGGTGTGTAGATGCCGGTCGCACCAAACGCATGAACCAAGGTCGAGTCGCGAGAGCAATCTTCTATGACGACCGGCTCAGACCCATCACCAATGTCGATGGTACAGCTGAACGAGTCCGAATCGGGATCGGTGAAAACCCACGACAACGTGGTCGAGCCGCTCACGACGAGCACCTTGGGCGACGCCTGGAAGCCGTCGATCGTAGGGGCTTCATTGACGGGTTCTATCGTTGCAGGTGTTGACGTACCACAGGCCGTTAGGGCGAGCACAAGAGCGCAACCCAGAAACCACGGTACGGGCCTATGTAGGGTTAGCATGCCCCGAGCCTAGCGATTCGGCTCTCACGACGTTATGACGGCTTTCTGAGGAATTTCTTACACGAGTCGAGTGCGAGACCGGTTTCGCACCCACCACACACCGATAATCTCCCAGCTACTGTTACAAGCTACATCGTTCGAAGAAGGTCTCAAAAGGCATCAAGAGGTCCTCAGGGAACACGTTGCCGTGACTTCCCTCGGCTCCATCGAGCCGAAAGTGAATGTCTCCCTCGATGCGGACGAGACGATCGAAAAAAGACCGGGGGAGATCGAACAGAGCCGTCTGTCGCCAACGGCCGTCGTCTATTACTTCGGTGACCGTTTGCGTGATTTCGGTACTGAAACCCTCTCCCTGCGTCAACGTAAAAAACACCTTATCGCCGACCGTGGCACCTGCAACGTCGAACACGATATCGGGGCGCGCTGTCGTTCGCTCAATCCCCATGACGAGGGCCTCATGAGCGGTATCAAATGCGATCGCGATCGTAAGGTCGTCCGAACTCGCCGTGTTGGTTGCGAGCTGCCGGCACAAGAGCCGATCCCCTGTACCCAGCTGCCGTTTCTCAAACCCGAAATCTTGAACTTGGGCCCTTGAGGCGAGCGGACACATCGTTGCCACCAGTAAGCCTGAGATCAAAAGGAGCCGGCAGATCATTCCGTTTCCTCCTAGACGTCACCTTACCGACCCGTAGCGCAGCGCACTGTCGCGCGGCTGAAACAAGCGACCCAAATGTACTTCGGACCGAGTCGATACCAGATTGGCCCGACCACTTTTACTGCCGTATACTCTTACCCACCAATGCTTATCGACGCCTGGCGTGTAAGACCTACCTCTATATCCTCCCCAGAGAATAGAAACGGGTTACGTGAGGCACCGAAACGTGAAAGGGGAACGATGCCTCGTCACAACCGATCCGAACCGACGCCGGCTAGCTCGAGCGAAGCGGTAACGCACGCTCGGCCAGCAACTGCCAAAGACCATACAGACCGCTACCAGCGATTCGAGGGGGTGATCGGGAATACCTTTCGCGACTCGACCCCCTGGTGGCCAGATCCACAGGGAGATACTGCGGAGAAACCTGACGTCTTGATGATCGTTCTCGACGACGTGGGCTTCGGCAGTCTCGGTTGCTACGGCTCGGAAATCGCTACCCAGCACATGGATGGCATCGCAGCGCGGGGCCTACGCTACAACAATTTCAACGTCGCCCCGCTCTGCTCGGCTACGAGAGCCGCGCTTCTCACCGGCAGAAATCACCACAGCGTCGGCATGGCCTACTTATCGAACGTCGATAGCGGCTACCCGGGCTACCGTGGCCGCATCGCAGACGAAGCCTCTACCGTCGCCGAAGTTCTGGGCGACGCCGGTTATGCGACGCTCTGTGTCGGCAAGTGGCACTTGGCACCGCTCGAGCAGACCACGGCGGCAGGTCCCTTCGACCAGTGGCCGCTCGGGCGTGGTTTCAACCGCTACTACGGCTTTCTGGATGCCCTGGTCGACCAGTTCTACCCCGATCTGGTGCACGACAACCACCGGGTCGATCCTCCATCCACCCCGGAAGAGGGTTACCACCTGTCAGAAGACCTGGTCGATCACGCGGTGGGGTTCGTTCGGGATCATGTGTCGGTCGCACCCGACCGGCCATACTTCCTCTACTTGGCGTTTGGAGCGGCCCACACCCCTCACCAAGCTCCTAGCGACTACCTCGAGAAGTACCAGGGCCGTTACGACACGGGCTGGGATCAGATCAGGGCCGAACGGTATGCCCGGCAAAGAGCGCTCGGAGTCATCCCTGAAAACGCCGAACTGGCCCCCCGCAACCCCGGGGTCGAGGCGTGGGATGAGTTGACCGAAGATCAGAAAACGCTCTATGCCAGGATGGAAGAGGCGTACGCAGCCTTTTTGGATCACACCGACGATCAGATCGGACGACTGCTCGACTATCTGGCGGAGATCGGCCGCCTGGACAACACCGTCGTCATCCTCCTTTCCGACAACGGCGCCAGCCAAGAGGGAGGTCCTCACGGAGGCTGCGACATCGTCACCTACGAAGAGGGCGAGTTCTGTACGGTCGAGTTCAATATGGAGCGCTATCACACCATCGGCGGTCCCGAATCGCAGGTCAACTTCCCCTGGGGCTGGGCCCAAGTGGAAAACACGCCGCTTCGGTACTACAAACAGAACACCTACGCCGGCGGGGTGAGGACACCACTCCTGATCAGTTGGCCCAAAGGGATCGAAGGGGCAGGGGGCGTCAGGAGTCAATTCCATCACGCTGCCGACGTCGTTCCGACCCTGCTCGATCTGCTCGATATAACCGCCAAGGACGAATACCGGGGTGTCAGACAGATGCCCTATCACGGCGTGAGCATGCGCTACAGCTTTGACGGCACCGAGGTGCGCTCGGAACGTACCACCCAATACTTCGAGATGATCGGCCACCGCGCGATCTGGCACGACGGTTGGAAAGCCCTCACCCTACATAAAAAAGGCGGTCCCTTCGACGACGACCCGTGGCAGCTCTACCACGTCGAAGAGGATTTTTCGGAGTGCGTCGACCTCGCGAATCGAGAGCGAGAAAAGCTCAGCGAGCTCGTCGAGCTCTGGTGGCGCGAAGCTGAGCGTTACGATGTGTTACCGCTAGACGACCGCTACCTGTCGGTTCGCACCTCGACCTATCAGCTACCCGGATCCCCACGGCGGCGCAGGAACTTTACCTACCTGGCGCACATGACCCGGATTCCGGCCGGTGCTACCCCGCTGATCTTCAATCGCTCCTACAGCATCGAAACCCGTATCCGCCCGTTGCAAGAAGGCGAGGAAGGGGTGTTGCTCGCAGTCGGGGACGTCAGTGGCGGGTACGTGCTCTACCTCCAAGCCGGCCGGCTCGTCCACGAGTACCACTACCTCGGCCGGCGCCAGGTGATCGTCTCGGAACCTCCCTTGAAAGTAGGGAGTCGACTCCTCGTCTTCGACTTCGAACGCACCGCTGACTACCGGGGGACGGCCCGTCTCCTCGTCGATAACACTGTGGTAGCCGAAAGCGCCATGTCGGAGATGGCGCGCAACATGATCTCCTGGGGAGGATTATCGGTGGGTATCGATGCGCTCTCACCGGTCAGCCGTGCATATCCGAAGGATTTTCCTTTCAGCGGGCACATCGAGCGGGTGGACGTGCGTTTGGGGGAACCGGCTTCCGCTCAGGCGCTCGACGTGTTGGATTGAGTTGAGAAGCCCTTACAACCCCCGTTATGGCGGTGTATGGCAGCTCTTTTCCACTGAAGGCCGTCGCGAAGCGCTTTGCCCGGAAGCTCAAGACCTACGCAGAGACGGGACGCGTGGCCGAGAGCAAGCTCCGGGCGCAAACCGATAGCGGACGGGCTCCGCCCAGCTAAGCGGATCTTGGAACTACCTTTCTAACGAACCTGGTGGTTCCCCTCCCCTGTTCGCATAACTCGTGGTATCATGATCAACCGAATAGCTTGACTACAACAATACATGTCTGGTTGGCAACGCAAAGGATGATCGATGGCTGACTCGCGCGTGCAGGGAAGCGTAGAAACGAGGGGTTTCGGTGCTCGACCGGAGGCGTTTAGGGGGGGCAATAGGGCCATTTTTGGCCAGTTGGCTTTCCGAAAGGTGGCTTCATGAGTTCGGATAGCGCAGCCGACGCTTCAATCGAGAGTAGCTCCAAGACGGCAACACCCCTTCTGCGCATCGAAGGCGTATCGAAACGCTTCGGCACCATCGAGGCGTTACAAGACGTCAGCTTCGATATCTACCCAGGTGAGGTGGTGGCGCTTTTGGGCGACAACGGCGCCGGTAAATCGACTCTCATCAAGATCATATCGGGGACGCTCGAAGCCGATTCGGGCCAGATCTACTACAATGGGGAGCCGGTTGTAATCAAAAGCCCATCCGAAGCGAAGGCGCTCGGCATCGAAACCGTCTACCAGGATCTATCTCTGTGCTTGAACGTCGATGTGGTCGCCAACTTCTTCATGGGTCGTGAACTCACGCATAATGTACTCGGCTTCAAGGTCTTGCAGGAAAGGGAGATGGAGGCGGAGACCGAGCAGGTTTTGGGCGAGATCGGCACCGAAATCCCTTCGATCCGGACCAACGTCGAGCACCTCTCGGGCGGACAGCGCCAGGCGATCGAGCTGTCGCGCTTCGTCCACTGGGGGGGCAAGCTGGTCTTGCTCGACGAACCGTTTGCTGCGCTAGGAGTCAAACAGACACGCCGCGGCCTCGAGCTGATCGAACGCGTCAAGGAGCGAGGTATCGCGGTGGTGGTCATCACCCACAACATGATCCACGCCTTTCAGGTGGCTGATCGTGTGGTGGTGCTGCGCAACGGTCGGGTGCTCGGCATCCGCCCGGCCCAGGCTACCAACCCCGAGGAGGTGGTGCGGCTCATTACCGGAGAAATCGCCAGGCAGAGCGCCTAGCGAGTCGAAATCAATCGTTTCAGTTTGGGAGGTATGAATGATGAATGCGTATCGTAAACTTCTCGGTGTTCTTGTGGGCACACTTCTGTTGTTTGCAGGTTTCGGCAGCGCTCTCGCGCAGGATAAGGGGACCGTGGTCTACCTGATCCCCACGCTGCTCGACGAGTTCCAGACCGAATCGCAGTCCGCCATCGAGTTCGTCTTCCCGCAACTCGGCTACGAGGTGCTCTCGCTCGACGCACAAAACCGGGCCGACTTGCAACTCAACCAGTTCGACGACGCCATCGAACTCGAACCGGCGGCCATCATCCTCAACGCGGTCGATTTCGACGCTGCGATCACCGGAATCGAGAAGGCCCGTGCAGCAGGTATCCCAGTGCTGGTCTACGATCGTTTGATACGTAGCATAGAGGTCGATTTCACGTCGGTATCGGGCAACGTTCAGATCGGCGTGATCGCCGCCGGCGAGATCGCGCGGCTTCTCGAGGAGCGCAACGGCTCGCCACAGGGCAAGGTGTTGCAGATTCTCGGCGATCCGGGCGATAGCTACACCCTCGACATCCAACAGGGATTCGAAGCCACTATCGCCCAGTACCCCGACGTCGAGCTGATCACCAATGCGGCCTTGCAATGGGAAGCAACCAACGCAGCTGATATCGCCGAGCAGCAGCTGCTCGTCAACCCCGACGTCGACCTGATCTTCTCGCACGCCGCCCACCTCTCGGGCGCGGTACAGGCGGTATTGGAAGCCCAAGGCAAAGAGCCGGGCGACATCTACATGGTCAGCTCGAACGGCGCGCCGGTAGGCTTGAGCCTGATCCGCGAGGGCTGGCTGCAGGCCGAGATCGAGCAGCCGCTCTACGCACAGATCTGGGGCCTGGCGGCCTTTATCGACAAGATCGTGGCGGGTGAACCGCTCGAGCCGGGCACCTACGATGTGCTCGGGCTCGACGGCGTGCTCACCATGGAAGCGTGGGGCCCGAACCTGGCCCTGCCAGGTGCCGCCATCACCGCCGATAACGTCGATGACAGCCGTTTCTGGGGCAACTTGCAGACCCCGACCTCGCCGGTGGTGCCGGTCGAGTAGCTACCCGATGGGGGTTGGGCCGCTCGTAACGGGCGGCCCTCTTCTTCTGGCCGAGCCCACTACCGTTGGCTCGGGAACCGTATCGTGAGGGGTCTTGAAACCGTGGGGTATCAAAGCGTCCGCTACAACGCGTCGCCGGCGAGCTGAGCCGTGTTACAACCCAGCGACCGCCAAAGAAGACTGATCACCTTTTTGCTGGACAACCTGGTCTGGTTCATCCTGATCTTTATCCTGATTCTCTTCTCGCTGACGATCGACAAGTACTTCCAGATCGGCATCTTCATCAACATTTTGCGGCAGGCCACCTTCGTCGGCATCTTGTCGATCGGTCTTTCCCTGGTGATCATCGCCGGCCACCTCGACCTCTCGATCGAGTCGGTGATGGCCTTCGCGGCCATGATCACCGCCTTCTTGGTCGCCTCAGGCGGCGTTACCTTGGCCCTCGGCATCAACCCCTGGCTGACTCTGCCCGCAGCTCTGCTCCTCGGGGCCATCGTCGGCTGGGCCAACGGTTTCCTGGTAGTGCGGCTTCAGATCAGTGCCTTTATCGTGACGCTGGCGGCCTTTATCGGCATCCGCGGGCTCGGGCTGATGATTACCGGTGGACGCTCGGTGTACGGGCTGCCAGATCCCTTGCGGGCCGTGGCGAGCACCACGGTGGTCGGACTGCCGTTGATGGTCCTCATCCTCATCTCTTGTTACGCCTTGTTCCACTTCATCCTCACGCGCACCACCTTCGGCCGCCACCTCTACCTGATCGGTGGAAACGCGACCGCAACCTTCCGGGCCGGCATCAACGTCAAACGGCTCACCATCACCGTGTTCATGCTCTCGGGTGCCCTCGCGGGCTTGGCGGGTTGGCTCTTGTCGATCCGGACCAACGGCGCCACCCCCAACTTGGGCAGCGGCATGCTGTTCGAGGCCTTTGCGGCGGTGGTGATCGGAGGCGTTAGCCTCCAGGGGGGGGTTGGGCGCCTGACCGGCGTCATCGCCGGAGTGTTGCTGCTGAGCTCGATCGACACGGCCATCAACGTCATGGGGCTGCCACCCCAATTTATGCAGGTCATCCGGGGTCTGCTGGTCCTCTTCGCGGTTTTGCTCGACTCACTCAAGCTCCAGATCCACCGGCGGTACCTATAATCCTACATAACGGCATCAAGAGGTAGTGGAGGGAGCTTTAGGTGTCACGACTAGCCGGCAAGCACGCAATCATCACCGGTGCCGGGCGCGGGATCGGCAAGGCCATCGCCCAGAAATTTCTACAGGAAGGCGCAGAGGTGGCCATCTGCGATCTGGTGCAGGGACGACTCGAGCAGGCAGCAACGGACCTGGAGAAGCACGGCGACGTCCACGCCTTCGCCGGAGATGTAGCTGATCAACGTTTTTGCGATGCCTTGGTGACGCAGACACTAGATCGCTTCGGACAGCTCGATATACTCGTCAACAATGCCGGCATCGGCTACTTCAAACCTTTTTTGACCCACAGTGAGACCGAGTGGGACGAAACCATGGCCGTCAACTTGAAATCGATGTTTTTGCTCGGTCAACGTGCCGCCCGGGTGATGAAGGAGCAGGGCGAGGGGGGTGTCATCCTCAACATGGCCTCGACCAACGGGCATGCCGGCGAGCAGCAGCTCGCCGCCTACAACGCCTCCAAGGCCGGTGTGATCTTGCTGACCAAAACGATGGCTGCTGAGCTTGGACCGTATGGCATCCGGGTCAACTGCGTCTCACCGGGCTTCATCCTCACCGAACTGGCGCGCGAAGCCGGTGCCGACGAGGCCTATATCGCGGCCTATACCGAAAAAATACCCCTGAAGCGTTATGGAACCCCCGAAGACGTAGCGAACCTCTATGCCTTCCTCGCCTCAGAAGAGGCCTCCTTTATCAGCGGCGTTTCGGTCATCATCGACGGGGGCCAATTGGCGGAAGGGTGATGCTGGTATCGATTCAACGAGTGAGCGGCTAAAAGAACGATCCGGAGCGCCCGTACAAGCGTCACGGTGAGCTCGGTCTGAGGGTGCTACTCTACAGGTGCCCAGCAATCCGACCCAGGACACTCCCGACACCGTCATCCTATCCCTGGGTCGGTACTTTTTTTGTCCACGATCCATCCACAGAGCGGCTTTTATTACGACGCCCTGCGTACGTAGCTGGCAAGCTACAGATACCGGGCGCTTTTTTCGACATCAAAGTGATTGCGTTACGAAAGGTCGAATATGGGTAAGAATCGAAACGTTCGCTGGATCCTGGCAGGGATCGTTGCCGCTGCTATCGGTGTCGTACTCATCTTTCCGAGAGCCGAAGTCGTCGAACGGGGTGCATACCGTTGGACGGTTGCCTACCAAAAAGACGGTCGCGTTCGTGCGGAACTCCATCATTGGAAACGCATCGACAAGGATCAGTTCGAAGCCGTGATCGATACCCTTGGGCTCCGCCCCTTTTCGGTTCATGTGTTCGATGTAGAGTACGGCAAGTGTCGTGCTGGAACCTGCATCCGTACCGTGACCGTCGAACCTACCTATGCGGCCGAGATGTGGAGCAATTAGAGAGTAACTCCACCTGAATCGTGGCCCGGCTTATAGGCTTTCCGAGGACGCCTTATGCGTCATCTTGTGATAGGGTAATCGCCCCGAGCTGCCGAAGCAGGCCCATCAGATCGGCGTAGTTCCAACTCTCTACAAGCTTGCCGTCTTCGAACCTGTCGATCTCTGCCGATTCGACCTCGATGCGTCTGCCGGTAGCGGCCAGACCGAACAGAGGTCGCTGATGGGTTCCGGTAGCGTGATACCGGTAGACGATCCGTTCCCCTTGCACCACGATATCGTCCAAAACATAGTGCAGATCTGGAAAGGCTTCGTAGACACCCGCCATCAGCCGTTGAAAGGCGTCCATGCCCCGAACCGTTCCCATGCGGCTATGGTTGGTGTACGCCTCGGCTAGAATGTGCCGGAACGAGTTTAGATCGTGCCGGTTGAGGATGTCGAAATATAGCTGTGTAAAACGGTCGACATCGATACCCGTATCTTGAGCCACCACACCTTCCTCCTCGATTGATCAGGCTCAATTGTAGGATAGGGCAGACCGTTGACTTGTACAGACGTCACAGCGAATCTTCGGCTTATGTGGTTGGGGTCGCCAGAAACGGAGAGCACCGTAAACCGAGCGACCAACATCGACCCTATATCCTGCATATACGCTTGCATACTCTGTACATCTCTGCTACCATAGTGGGTGATGCCCAACCGGGGCAAGAGAGGCAGGTGCAGTCATGGTTCTAAGGATGAAACACGCGGAAACCGATCGTGGTTTGAACACGCGTGCTCAGCACGTACCTTCCTGTCATGCGCCTGCAGGGGACCGATGTTGTCTGGGGGTCCGCCCCCACTAAACGGGTAACAATCCCGCACGGTTCCCTCGGCGAAATCCTCCGCCGAGGTTTTTTCATGCCTCCCACAACCATCTGATAGAGAGGAGTCCTGCGTGAACCTGCACGTATCACACGCGACGCTCAAGGTCGCCCACATCCGATACCAGGAGCTTCAGCGAGTCAGCAACGACAACCTATTGAAGCGAGCTGGTTACCCCGATTACGAGCGCCAACCGAGATTGGCCAGGCACTGGAAGAACCGTTAACGCGTTTTACATCGCGACTGCAACAACACGGTTCCGCCAACCACCCCTTCCTTACCTGGAGGCTTGACCGTGTATTCGATCGAACTCATCACCCGCCGATCACATGACACCATCGCCCGCTACCACCGCGAAGCCGATCTTCAGCGTTTGAGGCCGCGGTTCCAATACCGGCTCATCCGTTTTGTCAAGATCGTATCCGGCCACATCGACCATGTGACGAAGCACAACCCGAAGAAGAAAGCGAGGAGTCACCCTACATGTTAAGCCCGTGGCATCTACATAGCTTCGTCAGGGATCGCAGCCAGCACCTGAGAGATGAAGCAGAACGCGAGCGGCGTCTACGAGAGGTGACACCACCGTTCCGAACACGCTTGGCTCTCGCGTTCATCTCACTCGCCCATAGGCTCGAGCCACGATTCGACGAACCGAAAAACCTGTCCTCGAGTGCATGACGCGATCGTCAACCGACTCGCTGAGCGTATAGCCTAGACGATCAGGCAGGTGACCTACAGACATACGCCATTGACTGGACAAACCGAGCGCCTGGGTGTTGTACAACACCCAGGCGCTCGGCTGCCTGATTGGGGGTGAGTAGAGCACGCCCGTTACGGGTCGATGCCCTCGCCAGGGGGTGGGCCTGGCACGCCTTATCTTCGCAAAAGAGCCAGGCTACAGGTACGGTAAAACTTAACATTCTCGTTCACAAGACCCCCGTGAGCGAGCAAATCGATAGAGCGCTTCAGAGCTCGTCACGATAGCGGCCTCAGCAGTCATACCGGGGAGACATTCAACACCTACACCTGGAGCTTGTTCGGCATTTTCGAGTTCGGCCCATCCAGGCCGTCGATCGTGAGCTAAGCCAGCGGCGCCCGGGCCTTCTGCTTCGCGGCTACCCCGAGCAGCGGCTCGCCGAACAAGACCCTCACCCCGGTCTCTGAAAACCTACACGGCGTGCTCGAATGGCACCGATAGGTAGACTCTGTTCGTTCACAACAGAGTTCACCCAGACCTCAAAGAGAGGGCACATCCCGAACCGAGCACGGCGGCCCTCCGGTTTTGGGGCTACAGGATCGTCTACAGCCGGTACAAGACCCACTTCAACTCCCGGGTACGGTTACCAGAGACACCATCCCCAAGGCGGCGTGGGGTAAACCCGTCTCGATGTCGGGGACAAAACAGATCACTCCATAACTACCTGGGGCAAGCTCAACCGTCAGGTCGTTGCTGATCCCACCCGTGAACGTCGCGCTCGTCACCACTGGCGGTCCCGTAACGAATGCCGGCTCGCCAGGCTGGGATAAGGCGGCATTCACATCTTCGATCGTGGTGCCAGGTTCGACCGGGAAGATCATCACGTGGTGCAGTTGCTCGCCGATGTTGCTGATGCGCCATAGCTCTTTACCAGCAGGGATCTCCGCGTCGATGCCGAAACCGAATTCAAACATGGTGATTTCCCGGTCAGCCACGGGTGCCTGGGCACCATTCGAGCCACTAACGTCAAAATCGAAACGGGCTTCTACACCCCCTTCGTAATTCGATGAGAACGCAAGGTAACGGCCCTCTGCCAGTGTGACTGCGGCGCTGGCGCTGGCACCCGGTGGGATTGCGGCAACGCCACCGTAAATCTCGGCGACCTCCAATAAGGCACCGAGGCTTTCGCCCGTCCCGTCCTCTGCAGCGGTGGCCAACAACTCGAATTCTTCGGGTGTAACCCCTTCGCGCAGGCGAACCAGGGTTAGTTCGTAGGGTTGATCGGCACTGTTGGTGAAGGTGACGGTTGTGTAGCCGCCCTCGAGCATTTCGGGACCACTAAGGGTATCGGCAATTCGAGTGAACGTCACCTCAACCGTCTGCGGCATGGTCGTAGCGGTGTCGACACTCGCCGGCGTCGTCTCGGGTTTGACGATCAAGCGGCAGCCTCCCAAAATAACAAGTGCGAAGAACACCGAAACCAGAAGTCTAGTCTTCAATACCACTGTTACACCTCCAAGGATCGATTAAACATGTAAAAGTGTACCAAATCGTTAAGGTGTACCAGAGCGTTATTTGGGCCCTCGAAGCCCGAGGTCTTATCGACACCGAAAACACTTGCGCGGTAATGAGAGCCGAGGAGCGAGCTCACAACCGTAATTTCGACTCCTCATCGAGCGCTCGTCGGAACAGCCCAAGGAGCCTCCCTGGATCACCGCTTCGACTCGGAAATGGCCCTCGCATGTGCTGTCTTGAATCAAGTATTGGTCAGACAGAACTCTCTAACGTTGGCACCCTTCTCCGACAGACCATACTCAAGAGACCTGTCCACCTCGAGGCTTGTTTTCACCAGGCATTAGCCGGCGTGTTAATTCACGGTTTTGACGCCTGACCTCAGCGACTTCAGCCCGGAGTGCAAGGATCTCCTCATGGATGACCCGAAGTGCGTCGGAGATTCTCGGGTTTTCGAGGCGCTCGACCGGTTCGCCGGACGGCGGGTGGCCACTCTTCAAGCTTTCGAGCGCTTGGCGAAAGCTGTGCACTTTTCCTGAATCGACAAGCCCCTTGGCGCGCTCGAGCCGGGTTACGGCTTCTGCTGGGTAGAGACGGCTGCGACGATAGTCTTTTGGTAGTGATCCCCAAACCGTCTCATACGCTCTGGCATAACGCCTCAATGTCGAATCGTTGACCTCGAGTCGTTCCTGCACGGCGCGAGGTGAAAAGAGGCGCTGGCTGATTCCGGTCAGATCGCTCACGGTACTACCCTTTTGGGCACTCTCGGCAATGGAGAAGAGACGCTGACCCCCTCCAAACCACACACCGCAACCTCGCGGCTGGCCTACCCGTTTTTATGGTGGCTCGAGCGCGGCTAACCGGGTGTGCGGTTTACCGCATTGGCGCGAGCGCCTCCACTACTGGTGCGCCTATTTACAAGGCTGCGATGCCGAGGGTCACAGCACGAGAAGTGAAATCTCTTTACAACCTACAACCGGACCATTTCGCGTCTGCCCCGAGGCCTGAACGGTAATCTTTGTTGAGAAACGAACCCGGCAAACATACGAGTACGGGTTCCCGCGGGAACCCGTATCGACAACTTGCACCACATTGAACTCACCCTAAGAGCAGGCAAATGACTCAAAAGAGATCGTCGATCAAGTGATACTCGCAGATGGTATGAACCTTGTCCGAATCGGAGTCTACTATGCAACCACACTCTTTGATAAAGAGCCTGAGCCTGAACGCCCGGTCGTGACTCGAGGTGACCGTTACCTCTCTCCCTGGTGGTATCGAGCGAACCAACGCATCGATGGTGTCGGTCTTGACGCTATCCATCCTCCCATTCCTCCCCTAGACATTCCCATTCCCCAGTTCAACTGAGTACTTCGATTATAGACCAGATAACAGCCCACAAACGTCATCCGCAGTCGCCACAAACGTGAGCGGCATCAAGCCGAACGAAACCTCAAACGTGAACGTGGCCACGTTTCGAGTCAGAAAGTTGTAAGACCTTGATGGGTAGCCTTTTATCAGGCCTACCAGCCTTCCTACTCCCTCTTCCCCACCTTTGCCAATGCCCGTCGCCTCAACCGTGACGGGCGCTATTCATGAAAGAGCTCGCTGAATCGACCGTCGGTTTGCGTTGAGGTCTGCGCTCGCCTAATTAGTGATTACTTTCACGATAGTTCATGAATGTGAACTATCTATTACATCAGCCGTAAGAACACCGTGACAGTCTCTTTGGTACTCCTGTATGCATCGTGTTAGGAACGGCAATGCTAAAAGACTTCATCCATCACACCCAGCAGCTTTGCCCGCAGTGCGGAGGCGCCAGCATCCGCATCACCACCACCGTCGAAGCGTTTTACGACATCATCTTCGACGCCGCCAGCCAAGACTTTGCCGTCATCGACGAGGTCGTCGGAGACGCTGTTTGGGACGAGAGAAACCACGCTACCTGCCCGAGTTGCAACTGGCACGGGACCGTGGGAGATCTGGTCGAGCGCATCAAGCAACTGACCCATAGCTGAACGGCTACAAGAGATCCTCATCGATGTCTGAGTAGCTGCTACAGTCGACTCGATTCTGGTCTATGCTCAACGCATGGGCAAGACGATAGGACTCCTCCATCCGGGTGCCATGGGCTCTTCGATCGGCGCCGCAGCCAGAAGTCGAGGACACCGCGTGATTTGGGCTTCTGAGGGGCGATCACGGCAAACCGTTGAACGGGCTGACGACGATGATCTTCACGATGTGACGTCGCTCGAGGTCTTGGTGCGCTCGAGCGATATCGTTCTCTCCATTTGCCCACCTGGTGCCGCCTTCGAACTCGCGACAACGGTTGCTTCATTCGGATTCGACGGCTTGTATCTCGATGCCAACGCCATCTCACCTCTCACGGCCCAGCGAGTAGCAGCCGCTGTCCGATCGGCTGGCGCCACCTACATCGATGGGGGCATCGTGGGACCGCCCGCACGCGAAGTCGGTTCGACGAGGCTCTACCTCGCCGGAGAGGCTGCGGCGGAAATCGCCGCGCTTTTTAACGGGTCCCTTCTGGAGAGTTTCATCCTTGAGAGCGGCGAGTTCGCAGCCTCGGCTCTGAAAATGGCCTATGCGTCTTGGACCAAGGGGAGTGCCGCCCTGCTCTTGAACATCCGTGCCCTGGCCTTGGCCGAGGGTATCGAAGACGCGCTCCTAGCTGAGTGGCGCATCTCTCAACCCGCGCTCGAGGAACGGTCCAACCAGATCGTCTTGGGGTCGCCGGCGAAAGCCTGGCGTTTTACCGGCGAGATGAACGAGATCGCTCTCACCTTCGAATCAGCCGATCTCCCCGGAGGTTTTCACCGCGCGGCCCGGGAGTTGTACGGACGACTGAGTCACCTCAAAGACGCAGAAGACCCCACCTTCAACGAGGTCATCGAGGCGCTGATCGAGGCGAGGTGACTTCGTCAATATATGAGCACCACACGGGTGAAGCCCCACCAAGACACCAGAAAACGAGGCCTGACCCTCCATTTGGTTGACGCAGCTACCAGCGTGTAGACTTAGGCGTTCGCTTTCGGCACGTAACAGCTTGTGGTGCCCGTGGAATGCAACGAAAGGAGTCTGCCCCATGCTCTGCCACCTCCAGCTCATCCTACCTATCATCATCGTCATCCTTGCAGCGGTGCTTTTCGCTGAAGGACAAACGGTTTCGGCCGGATTCGGCCTCGTGGCGGGCTTGGGACTGCTCATCTTCCGCGGTCGACTCGGTGGGAGGTGGTTCCGATAGATCCGCGTGCGCTCTTGCGGTTTATCCTGCTGGTAGCCGGCGCCCTCGCCCTGTTCAGGGGGAACGTTGAAGTAGGCATCATCCTGATCGCCTTTGGGGTGGTGCTCGGCATCATGAACAGGGCGTCACCCAACATCGGAGGCACAGAACGAGGAGACCTGGTGGAAAAGAAACCGATCGAACTCACAGATGAACAACTGACCGAGGTGATCAAAGCGCTCGATGCCGGCAACAAGGTCGAAGCGGTCAAGCTCGTACACCAGTACAGCGGTGCCGGGCTCAAAGCCTCGAAAGATTACGTGGATGCCGTTGCGGGCGAGTGAAGGCCGGTTCGCCTCTCAACGGGTCATGCTTTTACCAGGTCCAACCTAGACCTGTTGCTGTCTGGCCGAGGGTCGGCCAACCCAAAGGCCGAAGTTTGAACCCCGCAAGCTGTGGGGTTCTTTTTTGCGTCCCTGACGCTTTTTACTTTGGTAGCGATGGGCAGGATTGAACCGCCGACCTCACGATTATGAGGGGGGAGCGAAGCATTTATCACCGTCTGCAGAAGTCTGGTATTGCGTCACAGACGCTATTTCCTATTTGCCAAGCTTTGCCCAGGCCGTAGAGATTTATCCTATAAGCTGTAAAATAGTTGTACAGCTAAGACCCATAATATGCAGCGGCAGGACACCACAACCCGGGTTCATTTCAAAGAAGATGTAGGCATTTATCCCCTAGCTTCGCCGTACCGCGACCCTTTTCAAAACCTGGGCTAGATTCATCTTCCGGGTGCAACCGGGACATTTGCCCCTTGCGACCCTTTCAAAAGGCCGGTATCTCTCATGGTAAGCACTCACTCTGTTCTTTAACACTTCCTAGCAGTGCCAGGTGGATATGTGTCTGCCGGGTCACTATGTGTCTGCCGGGTCACGTTGTGATCGCCTTCTTTTGAGCGACCTCGGTCCAATGGGGGGAGGTGATGGGCTGTTGAAGGGGCCACGCTCGACCTGGATGGTTTTGCCACCAGGCCGGTGCTGACCG
>CP070651.1:2480556-2488734 GCA_020354625.1 Trueperaceae bacterium | reverse complement strand
GTCAACCCCTATGGCCGCGAGGTAGAGGGAGTGCCGAGCAATACCGGTCGAGGTATAGCGCTGCGTGGCGGCTTCTTCAATTCGTCCTACTACCTGCGGTCTGCGAATCGGAACCGGGGCAGCCCCGTCCACGAGATCATCAACATCGGGTTTCGCGGCGCCCGCCCTCCCACTGATTTCTGATCTCTGGACCTCGGCACGGAGTTGGAGCCACTGAGGCAGTGTGGTATCGGGCCCGAGTGGATCGGCTCGAGCACCGAATGTCACCCTAGACGTTGCAGGTGGCGGGCCCTGTTGACGCTCACGGCGAGCAGGCCAGGTGGCATAGCGGTGCTCTACCCGTTCGACGCGTCCCTGAGCCGCTCCAACCGAGCGACCTCGTAGTGAAGGAGCTCGATGAAAATGCTGAAGCTCTCGTCGGGGGTCAGGCGCTCCTCTTGCAGCTGCTGGACGGCCTGCACCTTGAGCTCCGCGAGCTGCGCGAGGGCTTCATCCACCTCTTCACGACTGCTCGGAGATCGCCTCCCGAAAGCGCGGACCTTTTCGTAGTAAGCATCGATGCGGTCCTTCTTGCGCTGCAGCAGCAGCCTGCGTACCGTCGTGAGCCCCCCAACAAGGACGATAGCGACTGATAATATGAGCGCCAATACCTCGGCGTAACGCTCGAGGAACTTCGGCTGGTCGCGGTTTAGGTACTGCAGGGTGCCCTCATGGAGCGGGAATTTGAGCTTTGTGTTGTCAAAGTTCTGCGACAGGAACCCGAGCACGGGGTTCTTGCGAAAGAGGCTGCTGGAGTTCTCGAAGATGGCGGCGACGAACTTGTAGACCACGTCGTTGCTCATATCGCTTTGCGTGATTATGGTGATGGGGACCGCAAGTGTCAGCACAGGCTCCGTGGGGTATTTACCGAAGGTATTCTTGGGGAGGATGAACGACTGCAGGTTCGGATGGTGCATCAGATAGCCGTCGACGTTCGATCCACGCCCTTCGAGGCTCGGGTCGTCGAAACTGAAGAAGCGGTTTCCGGCCGCGATAAGCTTACCGAGATCGAGCGGATTCGTGCCAATAAAGGTGAACAGAACGTCCATCTGGCCGGTACCGAGACCGGCTTCGTCGACCGGATGGTAGACCGGGGTAAAGGTTTCCTGGTCGATGCCGAAATCGCTGATGATCCCCAGCAAGTACTGCGAGTAGGGAAGCTCCTTGGGCCCGACGCCGACCCTACGACCGCGGAGGAGCTCCTCGAGCGTCTGCGGGTTACCCAGCGACTCCGCGTAAAGGACGATGAGGACCTCGGGGTAGATCGGCAGCACCGTCCGAACGTTCTGGCCCTCGACGGCCACGTCGGAAGAGGTAAATGCGAAGTCGGCCTCGCCCGCGTCGATCAGACCGACGTTGGCGAAGAAGTAGTATTCCTGCCCCGAGAGGACGGTGACCTCCCAGCCATTCTGTTTCTCGAGCACTTCGGCGATGTCGGCACCGATCCGAGGGAGCCGCGTCAACTCCTGGTGAGTCGCGAGGGTGTAGCTGCGGCCGCGATCGCAAGCCGTCACTGCCAGCAAAAGCCCTGCGATGATCAGCCGGCACACCCCACGTGAGGAGAGCGCAAAGCAGCCCGCTGACGGTCGGAGTGGAGGGTTTGACATAACGAGATCACCAACATACTATCTGAGCTATGGCGCATAGAGGCTATTGCACTGTGACGACCTGGCCGTGGGTGGGCTAGTCGACGGCGGCGCGGGCAGCTTCGAAGAGGCGGCTACGGTCCTCGCCGGGCTCGAACACGAGCACCGGATCGGGGCCATGCAAAACCCGCTCGGTGGTGCTGCCCATCAATGAGCGGGCGATGCCGGTGCGGCCCCTAGAGGCGATTACAACCAGGTCGTTCGTGCTGTTCTTCATATGCTCGATTATCGCGAAATCGGGGCGGCCAGTGACAACATTCGTGGTGACCTTCAAACCTACGAATTGCTCCTTCATGCGTGCCAGATAGCTGCTCGCGTCCTCAAGCATCTCATCCAGCAGGTCGACGGCGATCAGTTCGTGCCCGGCCGCGGCGGGGGTAGGAAAGACAGTACGAATAAGATCAACCTGCGCCTCGCAAATCTTCGCAAGATGGCGGGCAATCGGAATCGAAAGCTCAGATAACTCAGAGCCATCCAGCGGCACGAGAACGTGTGTGAGGTCGTAGGATTCCAGGTCTATCTCGACGTTCGGGCCGATGACGAGGCGCGGGCATGGGGAGTTCTTAATCAGTTTATCCCCGACGCTACCCAGGAAGTACCTGGCAATGCCGGTGCGGCCGTGTGTCGCAATGACGATCAGGTCGATATCCGAGGAGTCGGCTTCGGCGAGGATCGCATCGACTGGTTCACCTTCCAGAACGCGAGTCTCGCACTCCATCCCGAAGGCGGCGACCTTCGGCTCCATGTCCTGCAGATAGGTAGCAAGCATGTCCTTATCTAGTCTCTTTTTCGGATCGGAGGCGCTGACCAGGCGTACCTTTTCGAAGCCGATCTCTTTCAGAAGCGGTAGCATGTGCATCGCCGATTCTGAAAACTCCGTCGTGTCGAGAGGAATGAGTGCGGTGAGACCATTCATGCAGACCTTCTTTCTCCAACTTCAATAGGCGTTGACCGGAACTCAACCTACAAAGCCATCCGCAACACGCCCGAGCCAAAGCGGCTCGGTAGGGCGGCACAAAGTCAATTCTTGAACGTGGGCGGCGTCAGTCTCACAATGCTGCCAGATCCCATTCAGTCTTTTGCGGTCCTCAAGACCGAGGAAAGGGTAGCGTGCCGATAGGGTCAAGGGAGCATGTGAGTGCATCAGGAATACTCCGTTCTCGGATGGTTGAAAGGTATAGTATCAAACTTTGCCCGCGCTCCGAAGCGCGGAGTGGCCCAAGCATTGCCCGCGATCTCCGCGACGCCGGCAACGCCGAACCCTAAAAGCCGCTTTCCCAAACGCTGCCACAGGTGACGTTCTCGCCACCATGCACCGTGACGAGTAGCAAAACGAGGATCTCTCTAGTACGGGCAAATAGATCGATTCGGGAGCTTAGCAGAGCAGATAGAACCCGTCCATATTTATACAGTGTGAGCGGCCAACCTCGACTCAATCGTGGTTGAGCAGCTGTGCAGGTTCCTCGGGTTCGAGGTGCGTCACGAGATGAAGCCGTTCCGGAACGGACCCAGCTGCTGGGGGATGTGGCGCAGTCCCCGATCGTAGCCGCCACGGTTCGTCGCAGCCAGCGCGAAAGGCGACCACCAACTCCGAGGTAGGTGACCAGAAAGGGACGTGCAGCGGGCCTCTGGCGAGGCTCTCGAACCGTTAGCTCCCAGGCGGAGTTTTTGCTTCGGGCCGATGATCTGTCGCGGTCGCTAGGGGGGACATTTGCCCCTTGCGAAAGCCCCTGGCTGCTACTACCGTCCAAATAGAGTGTCCTCGGTTTTTTGAAACTCAGGTTAATTCATCGTTCCTTGTAATGAGCGTGCCAGCTAGCACTGGTGTGGCTTCGTAACCGGCAATTACGCCCCGTCGAGCTCTGTAGCGGTTTTCGAAGGGAGGGGTGCTTCAGGTAATACACAGCAACGGCAACCCGGTTCCTCTAGAGACAAGGCCGAAGGAGTCATCATGAAAGCCAAGATGTGGTTGGTTGTTTTGAGTATGCTCGCTTGCGCCCTAGCCGGCAGCGCGGTGGCGCAAATGAGTTTTGAGGAAATCATCATGGCCAGAGATGAGGCCATGAACGCCGGAGAAGTGGACGTGGCACTATCGCTCTACGCAGATGATGCGACCTATAGCGTCATCCTCGGCCCTGGGCAGGAGCCTGTGCTCCTCGCCGGCAAGGAAGCCATCTATGAGCGGCTGGCGCCTTTTGCGAAAGGGAACGTCGGCTACGACACCACGGTTTTCGGCGTCATCGGCAACACCGCGAGGGCACTCACCAAGTGGAGCTTTGACGGCCTGCGCGCAGACGGTTTTGCCTACCTCGACTCGTTTGAGGAGTTCGTCTTCGAAGAGGGGAAAATCGTCGAACACACTATGACGACGGTGAAGCTGGTGCCGCTTGAGCCCGAAATGGTGGAGATGGCGGAAGTCGAGCAACCGGTCGCCATCACGTTCACCGCTACCCTCACGGGCGACGCGGTCATCCCACCCGTCGAGACAGCAGCGAACGGCAAAGCCACCGCGATCCTGGTCGGGGATCTGCTGACGATCACCGGGGACTACGTGGGGCTCTCCAGCGAGGTGTACGGTCGCGGCTCGCTGTTAGACCCAAGCGTAACCGTTCACCATGCGGTGCTCGGTGCGGACGGACCGATCGTGCGCGTGGCAGCCGAAGAGGTCTTACCAGGACTTCGCACCTTCGCATTGCTCAATGACGGTGGGAAGACAGGCAGCTTCCACGGCATGTTCAAACTCTCAGAAGAGCAGATCCACGATCTAAAAGAGGGACTATTCTACCTGGTTGTTCATACTGAATTAGAGCCCCGCGGAGAACTGCGTGGCCAGTTCGTTGCAACTACCAAGCTCGACCTTACCTCTCAAGATCTCGCAGGTGTGTGGCGCAAACAGTCGAGTTTCGAACCCACATACGTCCGCTTCAACGTAGACGGTACCTTCGAGGTCGCCTCGATGGCCGAGTTTCTCGATACGAACCCCATTGAACTCGGGGTGTTTGAACTTGACGACACGAGACTTACCTTCACCACAGAAGACCGGAACCCGTGGTGTCCCGCCGCCAAGGGGACCTATAGCCTGATGCTGACCGTGGACGAACAGCTCCGGTTCTTTCCACACGAGGACGGGTGCCCCTATCGGTTAGGTGACCTCAGCGGAGCGCTGTGGCTGCCGGTCGAGCAGTAGCTCGTTCTGGCGAGAACCGACATCCGCTCGTAGACCAAGCAAAATCCTCAGCAGACCTGCGCCGGCGTGACGTGATGGAGACGCCCGTCGATGAAGACGCCCTGATCGGTCGCGCTCAAGATCCGCGCGAACGAACGCCCGTCGCTCGCATGCAAGACGACCACAAGCTCACCCATGAGAGAACGAGTCAGGAGATAGTTTCCGTGGTGGGCGTCGCTCTCCTCGTCGCGCATCGAAGCCGATCCATCGATCCCATCGACGCTGGCAAAACTCACCGACCTCGATTCAAAAGCGTAGACTCGACCCTGGCAGAAGGTGATAGTTTGGCTTGCGGTCGAGACAAAGCTACCGGTATTGATCCCTGGGCTGTTGATGTCGTCGTTGCCGCTCGAGGACAAGGTGTTGCCCGGTAATGGATCATCGAGACCGCTCGGGTCGGGGGTGGCAAACGCTGCCCCAGCCACCACGCGTTGTACGAGCTCGCTCAGCTTCTCGATTTGGAATCCGTAGGCCAGTACCACAAACGCGTTCCCGGCTGGTCCCTGACGCACGCTGCCGTGTAGGATGGCGTTTCCGAGCAGATAGGTGGCGGTGATGGTGTCGCCGCTCTGCTGCGGGAAGCTCATCGGCTGCAGTTCGGCTTGGGCTACGCTGGCCACGTGGTCGATCACGCTCTCAGCCAACGTCAGCGCCTGCACTTCTCCGGCGGCCTCGACATAGAGAAGCGTGTCGCCGGCCTCGCCCTGCATCATAAAGCCACCGAAAGTGGGGTCGTAGGCGCCGACGTGACCGGCGGGCACCGTGAAGGTGATCCCGGCCCAGGGTGAGGAGAGAACGGTGCCGGCGGAATAGCGTTGGCCGGGCTGCAGGGCGTTGCCGACCCCCGGCTGCGCCACGGGCTGAGCGGGGTCCGCTGCAGCCTGATGTAGCAGTGAGAGTCGATATTCTTGACCGCCGGTGTTGAACGACACACCCTGGCCTGAGCGAAAAACCTCGAACGGAAACTGCGACCCGTTGGCCACAAAGGTGCCCGTGAGCCCGGCGTTTGACGGCAGGGCCTCGAGCGGATAGGTCTGCCCCTGAAAACTGACGGACCCGCGGTAGCCTCCTTGTGCTGCGACGAGCTCGAGCGCGAGCCCCTGGCCGCTATAGCGGCCCGCGAACGAGTCGGCGCTGCTCGTTTGGGGGGTGAGTGTTGTGGGCGTGCCGGTCGTGGTCTCACCGCGTGACCGGGTGAAGGTCAGCAATTGGATCGTGCTCTGATCGACGTTCCCCTGCGCATCGGCAAACCCGACGATGAGTTCCAGCAGGTCTTCTCTGAACGTCGCCAAAAACGCCAGATCCTGGTCGTATCCGGCCTCGCGCAAGAAGATAAAACCTCCCAGGCCGTCGGGCTGCGAAATCCCTTGTAGCCGGAAGGTCTCGGCGCCGTCGTTACTAAACGTGCCTTCGTATTCCGTTCCGCCGAGCGACCGTATCGTCAATACGGTCTTTGGGTTGTCGCGTTCGGTATAGGTGCCACCAAAATCTTGGGCGAAGGCGAAAGCGACGGCGAGTAACATCGACATGATCAAGGGTCGGGTCTTCACGGATGACCTCCTTCGCCACAGCCTCCGCCATGACGCGTTATGTAGGCGTTATGCCAGTATGCCACACGGCCCCAACATGACTGTGGCCCACGAGGTTAGATATAGGGGCCCATAAGCCTGACGCGGGCGATCTTACGACGTGGTCTTGTCGGTGTTCGAAGACCGGTCTGTGAACCGGCCGTTGTGAGGTAGTTAGCGGTGGACGCCGCTTCGCCACGCCATAAATCTCGCCAGGAGAACGTCGTCGCGCTCTCTCAGCGCCAACTCGACTCGATCGAGGTCGGGTCCAGCTTGCAGTTTGGGCAGAAGAGCCTCGAGAGCCCACTCGGCCTCGTGGAGAGGTGCGCTGAGCCGTTCCAGCAAGAAAGCCTGCGCCGTGACGCTATGCGAAGCCCCCATCGCCGTCACCACGATGCGCCGCAGCTGATCGTCGTTGAGGTCCTGGTACATGCTCACGGCCGCCGCCGCTGCGGCGTCGTGGTTGGACCTCGCTAGGGCCCCGAGCGCTTCGGCTCGAAGCGGTTCGCTCCCGCCCTCGCTGTATGAGCGGACCAAGGCGACCGAATCGTTGTCGGGCTTGACAGCCAAAAGTGAATCGAAGCAGATCCCGATAACCCTGCTGTCGGCATCTCCTAGCCTGATCTTCAAACGCAACAGCGGCGCCACGAGCACGGGCTGACCTTACACACTCACGCCCGCCGCTTCCGCGCGCACGCTCCGGTCGCTGTCAGCGAGTAGATCGGCCAAAGCCGTGCTCGTGCGTCCGGCATCGACGACTGGCATCTGCATCAGGGCTCGAATCGAACGGCGGCGTACACCTGCCGCCGTGTCTTCGGCGCCACCCCGTACGGGCTCGAGCTGCACGGTGCGGCACCCCGCAACGTAGATCTCAGGTTCGTCCCAGGCGAGCTCGAAAAGCGCGCGGATGACCGCGGCTTTGCCCCAGCACTGGGGATCGATCGCCGGGCCATCGCCTCGAAGTCGGTAAAAACTGCGTTCGAGATCGGGTGCCAGCGAGCCCTCGGACCAAGCGGATGCGACCGCGGCGGCCTTCGCTACCTGCAGACCGATCTCGGAAGCCATCACCGCCCGCAGCTGCTCGACGGCAGCATCAGACCTGCCTGCCTGGTGCAAGAGCTCGAGCTCTCGCAACGCGTCTCTGAGTGGGTCACGCCTTCGTGCCATGTCCGCACTCCCCCTGGGTAACGATCTCACTATACCCGATACCGTTCTACATCGATCCCACACGAAGAAGAACCCGCCACCATCTTTGGCGGCGGGTCAGGCAAGGGGGGAGAGAGAGGAGGTGATGCCTGAATACAAGGTAGCGGAACTGGTCTCACCGGGTTCTGAGGGTTTCCTTACACATTTCTGACGTCCGGCGACAAGGCGAATGCAAGGAGGCATCGGAGCGGTCCCGGGTTTGAGGACAGCTGAATGAGGCATGGATCAGCTCGGCGACCGGGCTGTGACCGCCTTCGAAGACGTCTTCTGACGCCACGGACTCTCACCCCAGCAGGCGATCGACACCGGCGATTTTGGCCATTTCGTGTGCGAGGTCGACCACAACGGCGCAGCCGGTATCAGGAGGATATCGGGGAGTACACCCGCTCGCTGAACCCGGACTTCCTGGTGGTCGCCCAGAACGCGGCCGAGCTGGTGGAGCGAGAAGACTACCGCGAGGCGATCGACGCCATAGCCCAAGAGCAGGTCTGGT
>CP070651.1:2456792-2480456 GCA_020354625.1 Trueperaceae bacterium | reverse complement strand
TGGAGGTGCAAACGAACCTGAGCAACCTGCTCGACGCCTATAAACGGAGCGAGCTCGAGCCGTCCACGGGTCTCGGCATCTTTGCACTCAGCGCCAGTTTGAGCGACCTGCCGGAGCCGAGCGAATCGCTGATGGCTACTACCGCCTGGCAGACCGGTCTCGAGGACGCGCAGGTTCTGCTCTCGTCCGTGCAGCTGGAGGCCTTTCGGCGAGGAACCGGCGTCACCGAAGAGACGGACGTGCGTGGACGCCGGGGCGCTTACCTGGTGAGGGCGGCTTTTGAGCTGGCTGCGGGGGGCAGCAAGGAGTGGAGCGTCATCGCGGATGTGAATCAAGACAGCTGCGCCATCGTCTCATTACGGAACGCGCTCAAAACCGACAAGGAGGCGCTCGAAACGGAGCTCCGCAGCGATATCGCTGCGGGTGCCGGGGCGCTCGCTGCCATCGTCGCCAGCGCTGATGGGGACCAGTGGACCCGGGATCAACCGGTCGGTGCCCACCACCGCTCCAGCGTGCTCTTCAACGTCATGCGCGGCGGTGTGTTCATGGATGGCTATCGAATCAGCAGGTTCGATCTGCTCGAGTTTTTCCACGCTCGCAACCGCGAGGTTCTCAGGGCGCACCGGTCCTTTTTCGACGTCCTCCCGGAAACCCTCTCCTACCAGCACCTGATCGCCGCCGCTTCCGAAAGCGGCTCTCCGGATCTCGAGCGGCTCTGTTGCGGATACCTGCCACTCGCCTTCAGCCGCCGGCACGGCGACCCGAGCCGCCCCTGGAACCGCTTCGCCATCAAGGTCAGGCGGCCTGACGGCCGGCTACACCTCGACTACCAGGGCAACTGGCGAGACATCTTTCAGAACTGGGAAGCCCTGGCGTATGCCTTCCCCGGGTTTACGGTGGGGATGATCGCCACCTTCCTCAACGCCACCACCGCCGACGGTTACAACCCTTACCGGGTGACGCGTGATGGCGTCGAGTGGGAGGTCCCGGAGCCGAGCAGTCCCTGGTCCAACATCGGCTACTGGAGCGATCACCAGATCATCTACCTGCAGAAGCTGCTGGAGGTCTCGGCCACGTTCCACCCGGGGGAGCTGGATGGCTTGCTGGAACGCAACGTCTTCAGCCACGCGAACGTGCCCTACAGGATCAGGCCCTACGAAGCCATGCTCGAAAACCCCTACGACACCATCGTGTTCGATTGGGAGCGCCACCAGCGCCTGGCCGAGGCGGTTGAGGTCAAGGGTACCGACGGCAGGCTCCTGACCGGTCCCGAGGGTGGGGTT
This sequence comes from Trueperaceae bacterium, assembly GCA_020354625.1. Taxonomy (GTDB): domain Bacteria; phylum Deinococcota; class Deinococci; order Deinococcales; family Trueperaceae. The sequence continues at coordinate 2,479,173 of CP070651.1, read as the reverse complement.
CTCCACGTCACCATGGCGGAAAAGCTGCTCGTTTTGCTGCTCGTCAAGCTGGCCAACCTCGTGCCCGAGGGCGGCATCTGGATGAACACCCAGCGGCCCGAATGGAACGATGCCAACAACGCCTTGGTCGGCAAGGGGCTCTCGGTCGTCACGGCCTGCTACCTCTACCGCTTTGTCGCCTTTTTGCAAGCGCTCCTCGAAGAGCGCACCAGCTTTGTGCTCACGCGCGAGGTCAAGACCTTTTTCGACGCCGTCCATGCGGGCCTGCGGGTCCATGAGAGCTGCCTCACGGGAGCGTTTGATGATCGCGAGCGGCGCGCATTCATGGACGCGTTGGGAGGCGCCGGCAGCGCCTACCGCACCTCCCTATATGACGCCGGTTTCTCGGGCGAGACGGTGGAGTTGGACGGCTCGAGCCTGGGGCGCTTCCTCGATCTCGCCCAGGCCTATCTGGAGCACACGCTGCGCGCCAACCGGCGCGCGGACGCGCTCTTCCACGCCTACAACCTCCTTTCATTGGAGGGGGGCGGCGCTTCGATCCGCCACCTCTACGAGATGCTCGAGGGCCAGGTCGCCATCTTGTCGTCCGGGCTCCTTTCGGGCCAGGAGTCGCTCGATCTCCTGACCAGCCTGAGGAGCAGCCGGCTCTACCGCGACGACCAGCAAAGCTACCTCCTCTATCCCGACCGGGACTTGCCGGGTTTCCTGAGCAAGAACCGGATCCCGCGTGAGCGGGTCCGGGGGTCGGTTCTGCTCTCGGCCCTGCTCGAGCGGGGTGACAGCACCCTCATCGTTTGCGACGAAAACGGCGACTACCACTTCAACGGCGCCTTCAAAAACGCCAAGAGCGTGCGCCGGGCCCTCGACGATCTCGGGCGCCAGCAGGCGCTGACCGGGCTGGTCGCGACCGACGGTGAAGGTATCGTCGCACTGTTCGAGCAGCTTTTCGACCACGCTTCGTTCACGGGGCGCTCCGGGGCGTTTTTCGCCTATGAGGGCCTGGGGAGCATCTACTGGCACATGGTCTCCAAGCTCCTGTTGGCCGTGCAGGAGACTTATCAGCGCGCGCTCGAGGCGGGCGAGTCCTCCGCCACGCTCAGGGCGCTGAAAGCAGCCTACTACGAGGTCCGCTCGGGGCTCGGCTTCAACAAGACCCCGGCTGAATACGGTGCTTTTCCGGCCGACCCCTACTCGCACACCCCGGCCCACGCCGGAGCGCAGCAGCCGGGCATGACCGGACAGGTCAAGGAGGATGTGCTTGCGCGCCTGGGTGAACTGGGCGTGCGTGTGCGAGGCGGCTGTCTCGGGTTTGCGCCGAGTCTGCTGCACCGTGCAGAGTTCTTGGACGAGCCGGTGTCTGTGGCGGTGCAGGGCCTATCCGGAGCGTTTGTGCTGGAGCTGGAGCCGGGCTCGCTGGCCTTCACCTTCTGCCAGGTTCCGGTGGTCTACCACCTGGGCGGCCCCCCCGCCCAAATCACGGTGACTCGGAGCGACGGTAGCGTCGGCGCTTTCGAAGGGAGCACCCTGGACGCCGCAACGAGCCGTGAGGTGTTCGAGCGCACGGGCGCCGTCGCCCGCATCGATGTGACGGTGCCCGGTGCGGCGCTCGAACCCAGAGTGGAGGATCGGCAATCGAAGGACGAACCCACTCCGCTCAGGCCGGAAAGGACGGAATCGGCACGATGATCCACACGATCCTGAAAACCCTGCTCGCAGCCCTGGCGCTCGCCGGACCGGCCAGCGCGCTGGCCGACGTCTCGGTCGAGGACTTCGAGGGCGCCTTTCCCATTTCCCAGGACGTTTTCGGCAACGGTGTCGGCTTTGTGACCTGGCAAGATGGCGGCGGGGAGCTCGTGCTCGGCACCCAAACGGTCGGCGCCGGCGAGGACCTGGCGCCCCCAGAGCGTTCGGAACAGAACACCGTCATGGTCATCGAGCACACCATCAACCAGTGGGGGGGCTTCACCCACGCTTTCACCAACCGGGCGGCCGACACCTGGGTGAGCCAGGACTGGAGCGCTCACAGCGGAATGAAGTTTTGGTTCAAGGGCGCCGGTTCGGGCGGGAAGATCCAGGTAGACCTGTTCGACAACCGCAACCCGGCGCTCACAGGCGATTCTGCAGAGCGGTACTTCTTCCGCTTCGATGACGACTCCACCGCCTGGAGGCTGGTCGAGATCCCCTTCTCGAGCTTTCGCCGGCGCACCGATTTCCAACCGGGCGGGGCCCCGAATGACGGCCTGACGCTGACAGAGGTCTGGGGCTATGCGCTCGGTTTCCCGCCGGGCGCAGGGGTGAGCTACCTCGACGATGTGATCTTGGTCGGCGAAGCCGGTGCCAGCGCCGACCGCCTGCAAGTAGCCTTCGCCAGCCCTGCCGTGGATCTCCCCGAAGGTGGGACCACCACGGCGACTATCGTCCTCAACCGCCCGGCCGAGGAGCCGGTTTCGGTACGCTGGCTGCTGCGTGGGGACAGCGCCCGGGACTACCGAGATTTCGTGGCGGCCAACGAGCTGGTCGTGTTCCGGCCCGGCGAGACCGAACGGGAGATCGAACTGGTCGCTCTCCAGGATGGTAAGTACGAGGGGGACGAGCAAGCGGTGCTGATCCTGGACTCCCCGCTGGGGGTCGATATCGGCTTCCAGCGCCGCGCCACGGTGTTCCTGCGCGACGACGACATCCCGGACCCGGACCTGGTCGACGATTTCGGAGATGTCCTCGGCAGCTGGCAGGGCGATCCCAGCCTGCGCGCCGTATCTCGGGAGTTGAGCGCAGCCTCCGCTGCCGCGCTCCCGGATCAAGATCCGTTCGAGACCGTGCTGGAGGTGGCGGCACCTGTGGGCGGACGGCTCGCCCGACCGTTCTTGCAGGCTCAGGACTGGACCGGCGCAGACGCCCTCAGCTTCTGGTTTCATGGCCGCGGCGATGGCGGTTTGATCACCATGGAACTGCTCGACAACCGCGCACCGGATGCCGGCTGGACGCTCGCGTGGGCCGACGAATTCGACGGGCCGGCCGGCGCCGGTCCCGACCCTGCCTTTTGGACGCCCGAGATCGGCGACGGCACCGCCAACGGGATCCCCGGCTGGGGTAACGCCGAACGTGAAACGTACACCGGGGATCCCGAAAACGTCGCGGCCGACGGTGCGGGGAATCTCGTCATCACCGTCCGCGAGCTGTCTGCGGACAGCGGGGCGGCGTGCTACTACGGTCCCTGCGAATATACCTCGGCGCGGCTGATCACGACCGGCAAGGTCGAGATCGCCTACGGCCGCGTGGAGGCCCGTCTGCAGCTCCCCGAGGGGCAGGGGATCTGGCCTGCCTTATGGATGCTGGGCAACGACATCGGCTCGGTCGGCTGGCCGGCCTCCGGCGAGATCGACATCATGGAGAATATCGGCCGTGAGCCGAGCCTGATCCACGGCACCATCCACGGCCCGGGCTACTCCGGGGGTGAGGGGATCGGTGCGTCCTACGCGCTTACTGCCGGTGAGCGCTTTGCCGACGGCTTCCATACCTTTGCGATCGAATGGGAGCCAGAAGAGATTCGCTGGTATGCCGATGGGCAGCACTACAACAGCCTGACACCTGCCGATCTGCCGTCCGGCAGACCGTGGGTTTTTGATCACCCCTTTTTCCTGATCCTGAACGTCGCGGTGGGCGGCTACTGGTCTGGTTACCCCGACGCCACGTCCACCTTTCCCCAGAGATTGAAGGTGGATTACGTGCGCGTCTATCAGGAACCGGACAGCGCCGAACGCTGGCGCAGCACCTTCCGGGACGAGGTGGGGGGGTGGACCCGGGTGAGGCTCCCCTTCAGCGGCTTCACCCGAGCTGCCGATCAGCCTCCAGGCGCTCCCGACGACGGGCTGGGTCTCGGCGAGGTGTGGGGCGTCGCGCTGGAGCTGCCCCCAGGCGAGAGCCCCCTGCGCTTCGACCAGCTGCGCCGGGTGGGGATGGGGGACTGATCTTCAAGCTTCAAGAGGGCGCCGAGCCGTTATTCGGGTTCGTCGATACCCCACAAGTGAACTTCCCCTGAGGGATTGCTGGACCCGAGGCCGGCAGCAAGCAGCGTTCCGTCGGGGCTGAAGGCCAGCGTGCCTGTCGAGGTTAGAATAAAGTTACCTGCTCTGGGGGGCGTTTTGGGCAGTATGTTCAAGGGCTCTTTGGAAGCGACGTCCCACAACCTGAAACCCCCAGAGCCGCTCGAGGCCAGGATCGTGCCGTCGGGGCTGAAGGTCAGCGAGAAGAAGTTCTGACCGGGATGAGCCGGTAACGGCTCGCCGATCATTTCGTGGGTTGCTACATCCCAAAAGATGAGCAGGCCCCGGCCCGAGTCTCCCGTGGCCAGGATCGTGCCGTCTGGGCTGAACGCCTTGGCGCACGACCAACCGGAATGGCCTTCAAGATCGGCTACCGGCTCCAGCGTAGCGGCGTCCCAGAGGTGGATCACACCGGTCTCGCCGCTGGTAGCAAGGAGGTTTCCGTCCGGGCTGAACGCCAGTTCGCAAGACCAGTCGCCGGGACTCTCCAGGATCTCGTTTGCGACGATGGTCAGGCTCGCGGTGTCCCAGAGGATGAGGTTGGCGTCGTAGCCGAAGCTGGCGAGACGGCTGCCGTCAGGGCTGAAGGCCACGTTGGAGACACCGCCTTGATGATCCGAGAGCGGTTCGGTGAGGGGTTCTCTGGTTACTGCGTCCCAGAACCTGATGGCGCCTTCCTCGCCGGCGCTGGCCAGCAGCGTACCGTCGGGGCTGAGTGCCAGGCTGGTCACAGCTCGGCTATGCCCAACGAGGGGTTCGCCCAGGGGTGTAAGATCGTCGAGGCTCCAATACACCATCGAGGGATCGCCCCGGTCGCTGATCAGGTGGCTCCCATCGGGGCTGAAGGCGACGGTTCCGACCCAGTCGGTAACCTCGACCTCGGCCAAGTGAACGATGTCAGTAGCGTTGTCCACCGAGATGATGGGACGCTCCGAACCCTGAGCGGTGGCGAACAGCGTGAACTGCATCGAGAGCATGCCCGCCAGCGCTACAATGCCCAGGGTTCTGAAGAAGCGCCCGCTGGTCCTTGCGATGGATGGCAGCCACAGGGGAAAGTGCGATGAGACAACTGCTGGTTTCACGTTCTACCTCCTCGGTGTTGTTCACAATCGATGATGACCAAGCACCCCTTTCTCAGCTCTTTCCAAGATCTTACCACCCCCTTGCAGACAACCTTTCTAAAAAATGGATAAAATAGGTCATGTTCCTTCGCACCCTGGGCGGGCTCGAGCTCGAAGGGATGGAGTTTCGGCGTCCCAAGTCGCTCCTTTTGCTGGCTTACCTGGCGCTCGAGGGCCCTCAAGAGAGAGGGCATCTGGCCGAGCTGTTCTTTGCGGATAGCTCCAAGGGTCGGAGCAGTTTGTCGACGACGCTTTCGCGCTTGCGCCGGGAAGCTCCGGGCACGGTAGAGGCCGATGAGGTTCGGGTCTGGAGTGGTGTCGAGACCGATGTCGGCGCGCTCTATGCGGCTATCGACAAAGGGGAGTTCGAGGCGGCAGTGAAACTCTACAAGGGCCGCTTTCTGCCGGGCTTTGGCAGCCAGGATCTCGGAGCCGAGCTCGAAGAGTGGCTCTATGCCAAGCGCGAAGCGGTTGCGGCGCGCGTGCGCCAGGCGCTGATCCGCCTGGCTGAGCAGATGGCCGTGCCGGGCCAGTTCGAGGAGGCGGCGAGCTATGCCGAACGGGCCTACTTGGTGACGGGTGCGCCCGAACCCGAGCATGAGGAGCTGACGCGCCTCTACACCTTGCTGGTGGCTGCCGACCACCCTCAAGCCAAGGAGGTCAAAAGGGAGGCCGAGGCCCACGGTGTGACGCTCACGCTTGCCCCCGAAGACGCCCAGGAGCAGCTGCTCGAATCACGGCCCGGTGACTTTTTGCCCGCCAATCCCTACAAGGGCTTGGCATTCTTTCAAGAACAGGATGCCGAGCTCTTTTTCGGCCGGGACGCTGCCATCGAAGCGCTGGTGGCCAGGGTGCAAAGGCAGTCCTTGGTCGCGATCATCGGTAGCAGCGGCAGCGGCAAGTCCTCGCTTTTGTTTGCGGGGTTACTCCCGGCGTTGCGGGTAGAAACAGACTGGCTCATCAGCCCGTTTCGGCCCGGCAGCCGCCCTTTTTTGGCCTTGGCTGGTGCGATCGTCGAGGTGCTCGAGCCGCAGTCGGACACGGTCGACAGACTCCACGAGGCCAAGAAATTGGCGTCTTTGATGCGCGCGGGAGAGCTGTCACTCAGCGACCTGCTCACGAGGCTCAGGCAAGCGCATCCGGAAAAGCGTTTCTTGTTGGTCATCGACCAGTTCGAGCAACTTTATACCTTTGCTCAAGACGGCTTGGACGAGATGGTGGCATATCGCCGGGCGCTGTTGGGTCAGCTTCTTGTGGCCCTCGAGCAGCAGAGCCACTTTTTCAAGCTGGTGCTGACGTTGCGGGCCGACTTTATGGCGGAAGCGCTCGAGTACCGCCCCATGGTCGACCTCTTGCGGCAGTCGGCCTATCTGCTCGGCCCCATGAACGAAAGCGAGCTGCGAGCGGTGATCGAAGAGCCTGCCCGCAAGCGCCGTGTCGCGCTCGAGGACGGTCTCACCGAGCGCATTTTGCAAGATGTCGTCGGCCGTGAAGGCAGCTTGCCCCTGCTCGAGTTTGCCCTCAGCGAGCTCTGGAATCACCAGCAGCGCGATCGGCTGACCCATCAAGCCTACGACGCGATCGGCGGGGTAGAGCAGGCCGTAGCCAATCACGCAGAGGCAACGTATCTGAAGCTCAGCGAAGCGGAAAGAGTCGCCGCTCAGACCGTATTCTTACAACTCATCCATCCGGGCTCCGGTCAAGAGGATACGCGTAGAATCGCCACCTATCAGGAAGTGGGTGAGCATTGGCCACTGATCGGTGATCTCGCCTCGGCCTCCACCCGTCTGGTGGTTATTGGGCAGAGCGAGAGCGGTGAGCGAACTGCAGAGATCGTGCACGAAGCGCTCATCCGTCACTGGGGCAGGTTGCAACGTTGGATCGACGAGTACCGCGGTTTTCGGATCTGGCAAGAGCATCTCAGGCAAGACATTCGGAGGTGGCAGGCAAAGCGGGACGAGGGGTACTTGTTGCGAGGCTTTCCTCTGGAAGAGGCCAGGCAGCAGCTCGAGGTACGTCGACATCTGCTCGGCCAGGACGAGCTCGACTTCATTCAAACGAGTCTGGCCGCGGCAGAAGAGGAGAGGGCAGAGCAGGAGCAGAGGAGACGGGAACGGTCTCGTCTGCGTAGGCGGGTGACGCAGATTCTCTCCTACGCACTGGCGGTCGCTGTGGTTCTCACCGGCTTGGCGGCTTGGCAGTGGCGGCTGGCTGAGGAAAGGGGTCGGCAACTCACAGAGCGAGAGGGGCAGCTAGAGCGTGCCTTGGAAGAAACCGAGCTGCGGCGAGATCAGCTCACCGAGGCCCTGGCTGAAACCGAGAAGCAGCGGTTGCTGGCAACCTTTCGTGGGCTAGAGGGTCAGGCGCTGGCGGCGCTGCAAAGTGGTGAGTACAGCCTCGCCAGCCTTCTCACGGCCCAAGGATTGCGGTTGGCTGGAGAGGATACCTCTGCGCGCCAGAACTTCCTCACAGTTCTTCTGAATATCCCCCCATCTCTTCGCGCCTCGTTCAGCGGGTATGCCCACGGCCTCGCTGTGAGTCCGGGTGGCGGGCTTATCGCCAGTGGTGGCGCCGCAGTAGGCTTATGGGATGTGGATACCCTCTCCTTTGTAGGTGAGCTCCAGATCGAAGGGATGGACCTGTTCAACCCGGCCCTCAGCTCTGACGGCAGGATATTGGCCAGCGGCAGCAGTGACGACACCGTCATCCTCTGGGATGTCGAGCGTCGACAGATGATCGGCGAGCCGCTGGTGGGACACAGCGATTATGTCTACAGCCTCACCTTCGATCCGGGCGGCAAAATCCTATCTTCTACAAGCGACGACGGTACCATCATTTTGTGGGATGTCGATACGCAGGAGCAGATCGGCAAGCCGCTGGTGAGCGATACCGGTGCCTGGCGGGTCAATGCAACGGCGTTCAGCCCAGACGGCCGGATTTTGGCCGGTGCCGAGATCTACGGCGATATCGTTCTGTGGGATGTCGACACGCAAGAGCAGCTCGGCATCCTGCGCGGCCACAGTAATTCGGTGGCGAGCATCGCTTTCAGCCCGGACGGCACGCTCTTGGCCAGTAGCAGTTGGGACGAAACCGTCATCTTATGGGACGTCAGCGAGCGGGCGATGATCGGGGAACCGCTCACCGACCACGCAGATGCCGTATTGAGTGTCTCTTTCAGTCCCGGCGGTACGACTCTAGCCAGCGGTAGCTACGACAAATCCATCATCCTCTGGGATGTCGAGAAGCGGATACCCTTGGCGGAGCCGCTGAGGGGACACGCCGGCGAGTTGCGGGTGGTCGCCTTCGGTCCGGATGACAAGACCCTGGTGAGTACCGCTCGAGATGGCATGGTTAAGGTGTGGGATTTGGCGAGCGACCAGCGCCTCGGAGAACCCTTGGAAAGTCATTACGTCGAGGGCATGGCCATGGCGCCGGACGGTCGAACCTTTGCGACCTCCAGCTGGAACGGCACCCTCATTTTCTGGGACGCAGTAGCCCGGAAACAGCTCGAGGAGATCCTCGCCAACCCTCAAGGATACGTCAACACCCTCGCGTTTAGCCCCGACGGTGAGACCCTGGTGAGCAACCAGGCCTTTGAAGATGCCTCCCTCTTGTGGGATGTGGCGAGGCGGGAACCTGTGGGTAGGCTCGAACAGGATTCCCCCTGGAATCTCGCTTACAGCCCTGACGGCAAGTTGCTCGCCGCCGGCAGCACTCACGGCGATATTGTGCTGTGGGACATGGAGGCCGGCCAGCCAGCCGGGGAACCTCTGCTCGGACACTCAGAAGACATAGAGAGTGTCGTCTTCAGCCCGGACGGCACGCTCTTGGCCAGCAGCAGCGACGACGGTACGGTCAGGCTGTGGGATGTAGAGACCCTCACCCCGTTGGGAGAACCGCTGCTCGGACACGAATTGTTCGTGAACAGCGTCGCCTTCAGTCCCGACGGCAAGACCCTAGCCAGCGCCAGCAGCGACCACACCGTCAGGCTGTGGGATGTGGAGACCCTCACCCCATTAGGAGAGCCTCTGACAGGTCACGAAAAAGAGATCCGCAGCGTTCTCTTTCATCCGAACGGCGAATGGCTGGTGAGCGCCGGCGACGACGGAAGGATCATCTTCTGGGATCTCGAGCGCCGTGAGCCCCTTACGCAGCCTTACCGAGAGACCGGTGAGATCACCAGTTTGTCCTTCAGCCCCGACGGCAGCTTCCTGCTCAGCGGCGGTGAGACCGTCTCTTTTTGGAATGCTACTCCGGCCCCAGAAGATTGGCTGGCTCGAGCCTGCCGCCTCGCCGGGCGCAACTTCACCCGCGAAGAGTGGCAGACTTATCTAGGCGATCTACCCTATGAGGTCACCTGTCCGCAGTTTTCATCCGAGGGACGCTAGGCGGGCTGGGAGGCCCCGGTGAGAGCCGGCCCAGCCCGCGACGAACGCAGCGATGAATGTTGCCTCAATGGGCGTTCTTGTTGTTGTAGAGGTACATGGTCAGCGGCGCGAAGATCGCGATGAGGATGGCGCACGACAGAAACACAGCTGCAATCTGAGCGGTCGTGACGCTGCCGTGCATCGCACCGCGTACGGCGGTGACGATGAGGCTGATCGGGTTGATGTTCACGAACCGTTGCAGAAACCCAGGCAAGGTCGCCGGGTCGACAAAGACGTTGCTGACAAAGGTGAGCGGGAAAGTGGTAAGCGAGCTCAGCATCGAGACAGACCCGGGATCGTCCATCAGCAATCCCAGCGTCGTCCAGATCCACGACAGGCTGAAGGCAAATACCAGGACCAGACCAAAAGACAGCAAGACGCCATAGGGTCCGCCCTCTGGACGAAATCCCAGTATCAGACCCAGCGCGATGACGACGGCTGCTGTAATCGAATACCGCACCATATCCCCCAACAAGGCGCCGACCAGCACCGCCGGACGCCAGAAAGGGAGTGACCGGAAGCGGTCGAAAAGACCCTTGGTGATGTCGGTGTTGAGCCCGAGTGCGATGTACTGACTGATCATCGCGACGGTCATGACGAGAATCCCTGGTACGAGATGTTGCAGGTAGTCTGTGATCGAACCGGCCAGCGCCCTGCCGAAGATAAAGGTAAACATCATCGTCATCAGAATCGGAAACATGGTGACTTCAAACAGGAGCGACGGTCCGTGCTTGAGCTTGAGCAGGGCGCGCCACCCGAGGGTGAGGGATGCCGACCAGGCGCTCGGACGAGCAGGGCGGCTTTGGAGTTTGGCAGCCGGTGCAAGACCCTGTCCATCGATGATGCTGGGTAGGGTGGTGCCGATCATGATGCCACCCCCTCGGTGGTGGCGGTTTCAACCCTTACCGGTTGTCCGGTGAGGGCCAGGAATACCTCATCGAGGCTGGGTTGTCCGAGCGAAAATTCCGCCAGGCCGACCTCTGCCTGCGAGAGTGCTGCGATCGTTTCTGCCAGCCGTTCGGGACCGGAAACCCGTGCCGAAAGCGCTGCGGGATCGCCCTCGAGCTGGGCTGCCGTCCCCAGCGTTTGCCGGACGATTTCCCCGGCTAGAGGTCGTTGCTCAACACGGCTCAACCGTATTCTCAAGATGCCCGAGCCGATGGAAGACTTGAGTTCGTTGGGAGTCCCATCGGCGATGATGGTGCCGCTGTCGATGATGACGATTCGGTCGGCGAGCTCATCCGCTTCATCCAGATATTGCGTTGTCAGCAAAACGGTGGTTCCTGCCGCGCGTAGGCCGCGGATCACCTCCCAGATGTGGCGGCGGCTCCTCGGGTCGAGCCCGGTGGTGGGTTCGTCGAGAAAGAGGAGATCCGGCGACACGACGATGCTCGTGGCGATGTCGAGACGTCGGCGCATTCCACCGGAGTAGTGCTTGACCTGACGGTTGCCGGCCTCTTCCAAGCCGAAGGCCCCTATCAGTTCGGTTGCTCTGGTCTTCGCAGCCGCCCAGCTGTAGCCCTGCAGCCGCGCAATAAGAACGAGGTTCTCCGAGCCTGTCAGCTCCTCGTCCAGCGAGGCGAATTGCCCGGTCAGACTCACGCGGCAGCGCACCGCATGCGCTTCTCGAACCACGTCGTGTCCGAACACCTGTGCTGTGCCCGAGTCGAAGCGGAGCAAGGTGGCCAGGATCCGTACCGTGGTCGTCTTGCCGGCGCCGTTCGGACCGAGCAAGGCGAGCAAACTTCCTCGCTGTACCTGCAAGTCGATCCCCTTTAAGACCTCGACGTCGCCATAGGATTTGCGTAAGCCTGTGACTTCGATGGCAAGCATGCGTTTCCTCCAAGGTTGCTTTATTGGATCTTTTGGATGCCGTCTGTGTGGAAACGAGCCCGGCGATTTCCTCTTATGGGCTCGTGGCGTACTCGATTCTCGTGGCGTGGACTAGGCTGCACCTACCAGCAGAGGGTCGTGTTCGACCATTTCGCCCTCCATCGGGTAGCCGGCAGCCTCCCAATCCTCGATGCCACCGGTGTAGCGGCGGACGTGCCGGTAACCCATCGAGATCAATTTCTGATAGGCATAGCGGCTGGCAGCACAGTTCTCGTTGGTGCAGTAGACGACGATGTCGTCGTCAGGATCCAGAAGCCCGGCGACCATCTCTGGAGCGTAGATGTTGATCGATCCGGGGATGTGCTTGGCCTGGTACGCCCACGCACCTATCACCCTGGCCAATTTGAAATCGTCGCCACGGTCGATCTTGGTCTTCAGCTCTTCGCGACTGATGGTGTTCATGGTCTCACTCTCCGTTCTGTTGCCGGGTGTTCGAATGGATTCGTAGCTGCTGCAATCGCTCTTTTGAGCCGTAGAACCCCTGCTGGCCCGTATGGGTTGAAGATAGTCGCCTTCATGGGATTCCTCCGATAGAGGTGGATCTGCGTTGCTCGCTCCATAGATAAGACGGTAGCCATCGAACGGTATCGGTGTGTAGACCCCAAAGTACGGTTCGGGGGTATTGTTCCGGGGGGATGGGGGTATTGCTGGGGGTACTGAGACCGCTGGTGTCCCAATCTCGGCTATAACAACCCCAACTCGCGGGCACGCGCCACCGCTTCGGTGCGGTTTTGGACTTGCAGCTTGCCGAAGATATTCCGGTTGTGTCCTTTTACCGTGCTCAACGCGCGGTAAAGCCGCTTGCTGATCTCGTAGTTTGAGAGCCCTTGGGCGATAAGGCGCAAGACTTCCAGCTCGCGCTCGCTCAAGGGCTCGCTGAGGGGCTGGGCGGGGGACGCTGTAACCGTAGCTTCGCCCTTCTCCTTTTCTGCTTTGAAACCGGCCAGCAATCTCTTTGTGTAGTCCGGCATCACTCCTCGAGCAGCGGCTTCGGACAGTAGCCGAGCCATCGGAGCGCCTTCGTCGATCAAGAGCCGGAGGTAGCCCTCGGGCTCAGCCAACTTCAGGGCGTGCATCAGGGGCTCGAGCGCAGCAGGGATGTCGCCTTGCGCCTCGTGCGCGAGCGCCTGCTGCACCAAAATCTCGATCATGCTCCCGATTCTCCCCCTGGCTCGTGCTGCGTCTAGGAGGCGCTCTAGGAACTCTGTCACTTCGTGCCAGGAGTGTTCTCGGCTGCTTTTGTAGCGGGCGATGAGCAGCCTGGCCAAGGTGAGGTGCTCAAACTCGCGCAGGTAGCTGAGTTCATCGTCGACCGACAGACCCCGCTCCCGCGCCCAGGCTTGGGCTTCGGTCAGCCTGCCCTGTGCGACCCACCTTCGAGCTTTCAGGGCTGATATGGGGCGCACATCGGGGATGGTGATGCTGGAATATCGCCGCTCCGCTTCGTCGAGCAGCGCAAGAGCGCCGCCCGAGTCTCCCTGGGCCTGTTTGATGCGCGCCTTGCAAAGGCACAAACGGCAGGGCCAATCGGGTAACGCTGCCGGTTCGCCCAGCGCTTCGCTTTTCAGCAAGTACCGCTCGGCGGCTTCCAGATCGTTGCGTTCAAGGCTGAGTTCGCTCAAGCCCAACCACAAGTTGGCCAGGCCCTGTGGTGCCGGTTCGCCCTGTGCGGTCGCAAGCTTTAGCGACTTCATGTAGGTTGTTTCTGCCTGACGCAGACGCCCCTGCGCCACCTCGATCTCGGCCAGGAAATATCCGCCGATCGTTTCAAACAAGAGGTTGCCTGCCATCTGCAGGCTGGCTGTTCCTTCGGAGATGGCCCTGTGAGCCGTCTCCAGGTCTCCGCTGCTCCAGGAGGCGAGCCCCAACATGGCCCCGGCGATCCCGCGCGTGTAGTAGTCGGTCTCAGCTGCGACGGCTAGGGCGTGCCTGGCGTGTTTGACGATGCCGGGTACGTCACCGAGAGCCTGGGCGTGCAAGGCGCGGGCATTGGCTAGCGAGGCGCGCAACGACGGAAACTCCTCTTCGTTCACCACGACCATCTCGGCCGCTCCTGCTTCAGGGGATTCGTTCGCGCCGGCAGCCGGCTCGAGCCACCGTTCCGCGTCGCGCATGCGAGCCTCGGCAGCCTCCAACTCACCGAAATTGAGCAGCTCCCAGGCGTAGCCGACGTTGAGCACAGGACGTGGCCGGACCAACTCGTCCGGGAGCGATTTGATCCAGCCGAGCCAGGTAGGGCTGCGAAAACAACTCCTGCGAATGACCGACCATACCAACTCGATCAGGACGGCTGCCCGCTCGAAGTCCGCAGCGGAAAGCGCGTGGCGGATCGCATCGGAGCGCAAGCCGTTCTCTTCAAACCATTCGCTCGCTTGTCGGTGCAGGCCGTCCACCTCATCGGGTTGCTCTTTTGTCAAGCGTGCTCGCAAGGCATCGGCGAAGAGGGGATGATAGCGGTACCACTGACGATGGTCATCGAGTGGTACGACAAACAGGTTGGCGCGTTCGAGGTATTCCAGGGTGGTCTGTCCGGAATCGGTAAGGTCGCCTAGAACGGCATCACAAAGGGGACCACAGAGGCGGTCGAGGATCGAGGTGTGCAGCAGAAACGCCTGGATGCTCGCAGGTTGTTGCAGCAGGACTTCTTCCACCAGATAATCCACAACAAAGTGATGGTCGCCGGTGAAAGAGTGGATGAAGGTAGAGGCGTCTTTGTGTCCTTGCATCGAGAGTGCCGCCAACTGGAGCCCGGCGATCCAGCCTTCGGTGCGGGTTTCCAGAGCGTCGATGTCTTGTGCTGAGAGATCCAATCCCATCACCGGGTTGAGAAAGCCGGTCGCTTCCTCGGCGGTGAAGCGCAGATCAGTCGCGCGCAGTTCGGTCAATTGGTCCCGGACGCGCAGGCGGGCCAGGGGGAGTCGGGGATCCTCCCGGGTGGTGATGATGAGGTGCAGCTGTGGCGGCAGGTGCTCGAGCAAGAAGGCGAGCGCCTTGTCGACCGGTTCGGCATCGATCACGTGATAATCGTCCAGAACAAGGACCAACGGGTTTGGAAGGGTGGCGAGCTCGTTGACGAGCGCGATCAGAATCGGTTCGGTCGGCACGGGCGGGGGGGACTGGAGGGTCTCCAACACCCCTTGTCCGAGATGTTCGGCCACCGTCTGCAAAGCGGCTACCAAATAAGCCAGAAACTGGTTGAGGTCGTTATCCCCTTCATCGAGCGAGAGCCAGGCGGCCGGCCGCTCGCAAGCAGCGAGCCATTCGCTGACCAAGGTGGTCTTGCCAAAGCCGGCCGGGGCGGAGATGAGGGTCAGTTTGCGGTGCAACCCCGCTGCCAGCCGCGCTGTGAGGCGGGGGCGGAGGACGACCTTGGGTCGAGGTGGGGGGAGGTAGAGTTTGGTGGCCAGGATCGGTGCAGACATAGATCATTTCTACGATACACGTATTCTCGATCCCACCAAAAACTCCCAAGAATCGAGCCGGCTTGACAAACTTAACACCAATAAGTAAAATGACTACGTAATGAAAGAGGAGACCCGTAGCCAGCGAATCCGCAGCGCCAGCGCCGAGCGCCGGGCCCGCCAGAAGGCGGAGCTCAGGCGGGTCATTTTGGACGCGGCGACTACCCTCTTCGAGGAGCACGGCTACGAAAACTTCTCGCTGCGCCAGGTGGCCGAGTCGATCGGCTACTCCGCCACCACCATCTACCTGCACTTCGAGGACAAGGACGACCTGCTGCTGCACGTGGCCTTCGAGGGCTTCAGGCGTTTCGGCGAGGTGATGCAGGCCGCTTACGATGGCGCCGATGGCCCTCTGGATCGCCTCCGGGCCACCGGCCGGGCCTACCTCGAGTTCGGCCTCGCCCACCCGGTTCACTACCGGCTGATGTTCATGCAACGGGGAGAGCTGCTCGACCGGGAGACCCCCGAAGGGTACGAATCGATCATCGATGCTTTCGCGATCCTTACGCGAAGCCTGTCTGAGGGTCTTGAGGCCGGCGTCATCCGCTCCCCACAGGGCGTCGACGTCGAGTCCTTGGGCGCCCTCGTGTGGAGCCACGTCCACGGGCTGGTCGCCCTCGCCATCAGCATGCCCAAGGTTGGCCGTGACACCGCCCGGCAACTGATCGAGCCCCACCTCGATATTCTGCTGGCCGGCCTCGGCAGGGGAGCGGGGGCGAGTTGAACTCTCTCTTTTTTTGCCTCTAACTTAACAGTAATAAGTTTAATGTTTATGTTATCAAAATAAGGAGTCCTCGATGCTTACAAGCCCATCCCAGTCCGCTACCGGCCGTCTCTTCGCCCAATTGTGGCAGGTCCACGCGCCGCTGACCCTCTCGGCGCTCCTGACCGCCGCCGCCACCCTGTTCTTCGCGGCTGGGATCTTCCTCGACGACCGCATCATCACCGGCATGCCGGCGTGGGTGAAGCCCACCAAGTTCGGTATCTCCATCACGCTTTACACGCTCACCCTTACCTGGATGCTGGGGTTGGTCCAGGGGCGAAGGCGGCTGGTCAATATCCTGGCCTGGACCGTCATTACCATGTTCCTCGTCGAGTGGGCGGCGATGCTCACCCAGGTGGTGCGCGGCACCAGCAGCCACTTCAACCTCACAACCCCCTTCGACGCCGCCCTGTTCTCCGCCATGGGCATCGCCATCAGCATCCTGTGGGTGGCTAACCTGGTCGTGGCAGGGCTGCTGCTCTTTCAGCGCGTAGGCTCCCCCTCGTTCGCCTGGGCCATCCGGCTCGGGCTGCTGCTTACGCTGGTCGGGATGGCCGAGGGCTTTTTGATGACCAACCCGACCGCCCAACAGCTCGCTGGTCTCCAGGCGGGCGAAACCGTCTCCATCGTCGGGGCGCACAGCGTCGGGGTCGAAGATGGTGGCGAGGGTCTGCCCTTGGTCGGTTGGTCCACCGAAGGGGGCGATCTGCGCATCGGGCACTTTGTCGGCCTCCACGCCTTGCAGGTCCTTCCGTTCATCGGCTGGCTCGTCTCGCGCCGCAACCGCCTCAGCGAGCCTCGCCGCACCGGCCTGGTGTGGACGGCGGGCGGGGCTTACCTGGGCCTCATCGCGCTCGTCACCTGGCAGGCCCTTCGCGCCCAGCCGCTCCTCTCGCCCGACGGCCTTACCCTGGCCGCCCTAGGAACCCTCATCGCCCTCACGGCGATCGCTACGTTTAGATTTGCCCGGCGCCCGGTCTCTGTCCGCCTCGAACCGAAACGGCTCAAACAGACTTGAGTGAAAGCAAAAACCTCACCCTTTGTCTCAGATGAATCGGTCTTCGGTGGTAACGTATCTCTAAGGAATTTGCTAGCGTGGATCGACAAAGGTACCTCGTTAGACTCTTCGGAAGGCCTTGTGTAGCACTTGATGAGGCGTTGCGGGAGAGCTGGGTGCAGCCTCCTTTCGACAAGGGTACCGCTATCCTTTACTACCTCGCCTTCCAAGGCGACTGGGTTTTACGGCGTGACATCCTATTTTTGCTGTGGCCCGATATCGAACAGGACCGTGCCCAACGTAACCTACGGCAACACTTGCTCCGTCTTCGCAAACTCGATTGGGCAAAGGATTTCGAGGTCGAGCGAACCAGGCTGCGTTGGGCGCCTCCGACCGATGTTCGGCGCTTCAACGTCGCAATCGACAGAGCTCGTTGGCAAGAGGCGGCTACTCAGGTCTCGGGTTCGCTATTAGCAGGTTTAAGCCTAGACGACGCCCCTGAGTTCGAGACCTGGCTTGCCGCAGAGCGCCAAGGCTTGTACGAACGCTTCCGTCAAGCGGTGTTCACCATAGCTGCTGAATCGTGGTCACGCGAGACACACCTGAAGACGATCGGCTTGTTCGACCGGTTGCTCGAGCAAGATCCGTTCGACGAAGAGGTGTTTCGCCGAAGATTACAGATCCAAGCCCGCGCCGGAGAACGTGAAGGGATCAAGCGGGCGTTCGCTTCCTATCAAAAACGGCTCAGTGAGGAGCTTGGTGGTGAACCGGATAGCGAGACATTAGGACTTGTTGAACGTCTGCTTGCTGCAGATACTGCGAGCGAGCCACTCCTTGCCGGCGATGAGCCGCGTTCTCTTCCAAGACCTGGCACATCGTTCGTGGGACGGCGACGCGAACTCGAAAGGCTTGGAGAGCTCCTTGGCTCTCCTGGCTGTCAGCTACTCACCATCACAGGTCCCGGTGGTATTGGCAAGACCCGGTTGGCCCTTGCCCTTGGGGAGGATGCCGCTATCACCTTTAGAGATGGTGCGGTCTTTGTTCCCTTCGCCGATGTGGAAACGGAGACGAGGATCGTGGCTACCGTGGCGGCCGCGTTGGGTATCGAGCTCCGTGGTCAGGGAAGTCTCCGCCAACAGCTACTCACAACCCTCACGAAAAGGAATCTACTCCTGATTCTCGATAATCTCGAGCACCTTCCAGCAGCTGCCGAATTCGTCTTGGACCTACTCCAGGCTGCGCCAGACATCACCGTCTTGGCAACTACGCGCTCCCGACTCGATCTCCAAGGCGAATATGTCTGTGTGGTCTCGGGGTTGGACGTGACGAAAGAGGAAGCGTCTTTGGAAAGAACTAGTGAGGCCGCACGGCTTTTCCTGCAGCGTGCCCAGCAACTGGTGCCTTGCCTCGAGCCTCCGCTGCCTGCTGTAGAGCAACTTGTCCGCCTGGTAGGTGGCATGCCACTTGCCATCGAGTTGGCTGCCGGCTGGGTCGACACCCTACCGGTTGAGTCAATCTTGGAGGAGCTTGTCGCTGGTCTGAATATCTTGGAAGGTGCTGCGCTCGACCTACCGTTGAGACAGCGAAGCGTCCAAGCCGTGTTCGATGTCTCCTGGGATCACCTCGAAGATCGCGAGCGGGATGCGCTTAGGCGTCTTTCCGTCTTCCGCGGCGGCTTCGAACTCGAGGGCGCGCGAGTTGTCGCAGAGACACACCCTGCTGCTCTGAAAAAACTAGTGCGGGCGTCTTGGTTGCAACGAAACGGTGCGCGTTATACCTTTCATCCACTTGTAGGTCAATTTCTGCGTGAAATGCTGGTCGTAGAAGCGATCGATACGACCCCATGGGAAAAGCGTCACGCCAGCTTCATGGCCCATCTGCTGAAGAGCTGGGGATGGGCTATGAAGCGGCGTGGCCAACAAGAAGTTCTTGCAGCCGTCGAGCGGGATCTTGATAACCTCCGTGTCTTCTGGAGACGGGTGGGTGAGCGCGGTTGGTATCAGGAGGCTGCTACCGGTGCCGAGGCCACTCAGATTTTCTTCGACTATTCGGGACGCTGGGAGGAGCGAACCGATACGTTTCGTACCTTTATCGACCAGGCCGAGGCGCGTGCCGACAACGGTTCGCTTGCCCAGTTAGCCATGACTAGAGCTAGAATGCACGCCTCCTTCGAACTCGATGAGCTCCGCCACTGCTTACACACGTTGGCCGATATTGGGGATGATACCGATCTTGCTCGCGCTCACACAAAGCTGACCCTGCCTCGCGTCGGGGCGCCGTTTGCAGAGGCTTGCCAGCACTTTCAACAGGCGCTTCGGCTCTACCAGCAGCTGGGCGATCCGGAGGGAGAGGTTGATGCGAGACGGTGTTATTGGGAACTGCTCACCCACCACGGTTATCACGAACAGGCGTTAGCCTCTGTGACCGAGGAGACGCGACTTGCTCACGATGCTGGGCTGCTTCACGTAGTTTATGCCGACATCCGTCGGTTGCGGTCGCTGCTCTTGCTTGGGTGGGTGGGGGAAGCAAACCGAATCCGGCCAATCGTCCGGCGGCGGCTCGGTACAGTCTCATTTCAGCCCATCCGACCATTCTTGTATTCCGAGTGGTTTGAATGCCTGATGTTGCTTTCAGCTCTCGAAAACAGAACGGCGCGGACGCTACGGCACCTGCGCTGCTATCTCGAAGCGGTTAAGCAAATCGGGTATTCCCAAGCCACCATTGAGTATATCCGAGCTATGGTTTATAACGATCTGGGACTCTATCACCAGGCTGGACATCATGCCCGTGCGCTTCTCTCGTTGGAAGGAGAGTACTCCATGGCATCAGCGGGACTGCTGCAACTAGCGCGGGCTGCGTTGGGTGAGGGGCGTTTGGCCAGGGTCCGAACCCTGTTGCAACAGGCGCTAGCTCACGGACTCGAGCGTTCGTCACCGGAATTGCTTCTGACACTTGCTGAACTCGTCCGTTCCGAGGGGCTCCTGATGGATGCTGTGTCTTTAGCCATGGCGGTAAAAGAGCGTTCGAATTTGTTCATTCTCCACCAGCGTTGGGCCGATCGGTTGCTGGTGGCTCTCGACCGAGACCTTCCGAAAGGAGCCTTCAAACGAGCCGTGGAACGGTGCCGGACACGATCTTCGGCGGAGCTCTCGATCGAAATAGAGCAGCTCCTTGCTTGATCATTTTTCACTAGATGAGGGCCTAACGGAGACCTAACGCTGGCTTTCCTACCTTGTATCTACGCCCCCAAAAGGCGCTAGCCACATAAGGAGGAAGGCCATGAAAAACCTCACACACACCACTCGGATTCGCTCGTTTTTGATTCTCGTGCTGCTCCTTTCCACACTCACGACGGTGACGGCACAGGCGATTCAGCCAGCAACCTACCAATCCTGGAGACAGCTGGAGAGGCAATCGTATCGCGAGAGCTACGGCCTCGAATCGGCAGTCAGGGACTGGCGGCAGCTGGAGAGGCAATCGTATCGCGAGAGCTACGGCCTCGAGCTGAACGACGACGCTCGGTCACAGCCGAAAGGTGATGTTTACCGCACGCAACAGGCTCTCAGTTACCAAGAGGTGTATCGATTCTGGCGTGCTCATGAACGCTCGAGTTATACAAACCCATTCGCTCGTTTTAACAGTCGCCGTTGAGACTCGCTCCGATTCTTGTGCGTCCTACTCCGATCAGGATAGGGCGCTATCTTTTTGCTAGAATGCTGAAATCACACCGATTCACGACCGCTAAGACCCTGGGAGGGATCAGATGATAGTTGCATTTTCCCGCGTTCTTTTTGCTACATTCCTGACCCTTTGGGTTATAGCGTTTGCGAATCCTTTCGTATGGCCAGATAGCTGGACAGCACATCCTGAAGAGGCGACCCCGGGTGGGGTGTTCTACACGTGGGACCGCGGTAATCCGCGAACGTTCAACCCCTTTGTGAGCAAGGAAGCCAATGTGGTGATGGATCTGTCTGATAACGGAGCCAGATTGCTGCGTAAGGGGCCGAACTCCAGTCGCTGGCTTCCATACGCTGCAGAAAAATACTCGGTCTCGGATGATGGCAGAACCATCGAGATGATTTTGCGTAGAGATCTTCGTTGGTCCGACGGTACTCCCATCACCAGCCGGGACTATCTGTTTCGCTACCAGGCCATAACCGATCCGACGGTGGGCACGGATGCCCTCGAATCGTGGTTCGTTGCTGGAGAGCCGATTCAATTGGAGGCGCCTGATCCTTACACGTTGCGCTTTGCGCTTCCCATGCCCGATCGGTTGGCTTTTGAGGTGATCGCGGGCCTGTTGCCGGCACCGAGTCATCTTCTAGAGCAGCCGTATCTGGAGGGGGGAGCCGAGGCCCTGCTAAGCATGTGGGATACGAGTATTGATCCCAACGCCACCGTGTGGAGTGGTCCGTTTGTTCCTGTCCAGTATCTAGCCAATGAACGAATCGTTTTCGCCCGGAATCCCTGGTTCGGCGTTTGGAACGTCGATCCACGGGGTATCTCGCTGCCGTACCTCGATAGTATTTCAGTTGCGCTTCTCTCCTCCGAAGCGAGCGCTCTCACCCTCTTCGTTGCAGGGGATCTGGACTTTTATGTCCCTAGGGACCTCGATGAGATTGCATTCATTCGAGCCGAAGTCGATCGACGTCCAGATATCGATCTGGTGGAGAATGCCGGCCTACCCATCGGCAGCAATCAGATCTTTTTCAATTGGAACAAAGCTTCTGAGCCGTTTAAACAGGCGCTCTTTCGCAGTGTGCTGTTCCGGCGAGCCATGAGTCACTTGACCGATCGTCAGGCCATTATCGAGCTTGTGTACGGTGGTGCTGGGGTAGCACAATGGACCAGCGTCTATCCGGCCTACGAGGAGTGGCTCAACCCAGGGACGCCACGATATCCGTACGATCCCGAAAAGGCAGCGGAACTGCTGGAGAAACTCGGTTTCCGGCAGAAGAATGCTGACGGTATCCTCGTCGATGATGAGGGTAAAGCACTGTCCTTTTTCCTTGGAACCAATGCCGCGAGTGACAAGAATCTGCAAATCGCACAGCTGTTTGCTGACGCTGCTCGCGAGATCGGAGTAGAGGTTATCCCGCAACCGCTCGAGGTGAACTCGATGATCAGCCGCCTTCTAACCGAAGGCATGGATCGTCCCTTCGATGCCATCCTCGTGGGTACTTTTGGTGCGGCGAGTACTTGGCCCTTCGACGTAAACGCCACCACATGCAACGGGTTTTTGCATATCTATAACCGCTCCGGTGACTGCCTCGATCCAGTAGAAGCCCAAATCGCAGCGCTGCAGCGTCAGGGTCGCCTTACACTCGACGATGCTCACGCGCGGGAGATCGCTGCTGAAATCCAGATGCATGAAGCCGAGGCACAGTTGGTTCTCTACATGCCGACACCTCGTTTGGCCTTCGCCTGGAACACCAGAATCGGTGGCTATCACCCTAACGATCTTATGAACGTCGCCTTGGGACCGGGGCAAATCGAGTTGACGTTTGTTCGTGAGAAGTTCTGATGCGTAACGTGTACTGAGGTCTTTTCGGAGCTGTCTCGCAGGGAAAGGAGCAACCTTCAAAGGCGTCGCCTACTATAGTCTGGCTTGTTCGCTATGAAAGCGAAGCGGATCAAAAACGCATTGAAGCCACCACTCTAAAGACGAACGCTGAG
>CP070651.1:2394923-2456692 GCA_020354625.1 Trueperaceae bacterium | reverse complement strand
GCGTTCACCTCGTAACGGTAGCTCGTCAACGGATCTACCGTTACATCCCGGAACAACGTTACCGCTCCTAGCTCAACCAGCAACTCCCCGTCCCGATAGAGGCCGTACCCCGTTACCCCCACGTTATCCGTCGACGCGTCCCACTCCAGCAACACCTCGCTCGCTCCCACCTCGACCGCTCGAAAGTTCCCAGGTGCGCTCGGCGCCGTCTCGTCCGGTGCCGGCGGCTCTCCCAGCGTCACCACCAACTCCGGCACAAATGATCCCTCTTCTTTCGAGGCGTAGTCCACTCCGTTGTTGCTGCTCGAACTCGCCCGGATGCTCACCACGCCATCCCCCGTTACCAGTGAACTCACGTCCACCTCGTACCAGTTCCCCGCATCTACCTGCCCCAACGATCCCAACAAACCTCCATCACCCGCCGGCGCCGTCGACCACGTCACCGTCGCCTCACTCCAAAAGGTATCCGTCGTCTTGAAAAAATCTCCCCCATAACTCGATCCGTCGGTAGCGTAAAGACGCAATACCGCACTCGCCACGGATCCACCCGTCCCGCTTACCTCAAACCGCCACAACGCATCCTTCCGCGAGTTCAAATCGACCTCTACATTCGCTTCCAAACCGTAGTTCCGATCCGGCCTGCTCTCCCGAATCGTCGCGTCGTCGGTCGGGTTGAAGGTCAAGGAATCCACCTGGACTTGCTGGAACGTCGCGGAATACGTGACAGGCGTCGCCGGAACAGAGATTGTGTGTTGTTGGGCACCACCATCCGACCACGATTCCCAACGCCAAGAGATCCCTCCCGCGTCCGTCTGATCAGGTGCGTCGAGTTGGAGGTTGTGGTTCTCCCATGACACCTCCGTGGTCGGTGTCATCACGGTAAAGCCGTCTAAAGCGAGATTCAGGCCTGGGGGGTCGGATTCGAAGATAAGGTCGACCGTTCGTGGCATGACCGTGCGACTTACGGTCGTGCTTAACCCGCTAGAATCGGTTGCGGTCAGAAGGATTTCGAGGAAGCTGTTGGTGGCTGCAAGAAAATCCTCTGGTTCTGGAGCAGGGGCCAATTCGAGGTTATTGCCCGGTGTGGGGTCGAGAAAGGGGTGCCAATGGTCAGCATGATGCTGGCGCACTTCCCAGGTTAGCGATGTGTCGGCAAGCGCTCCGCCATCCTCCACGTCAGTAGCACTTCCTCGGAGGGTGAAGATCTCGCCGACGGCAAAGGTGGTGCCATCAAGAGGTGCTTCTATTGACGGCGTCGGAGGCGTATTGCCGACGTCGACACGAAGGGAAGTGGTGTCTTCACCACCCCTGCCGTCTCGGACGGTAAGCGTCGCAAACACTGTTCCCAACGTGTCGTAACGATGTAGCGGCGCCGGCTCTGTGGAATCGGATACCCCATCACTTTCGAAGTCCCATTCATAGCTCAGCGGGTCGAGATCGGGATCGGTACTCGAGGTCCCATCAAACTGAACGTCGAGTGGAGGCATCCCAAAGGCCGGGTCGGCAGTTGCCACTGCGGTCGGAGCACGGTTGGCTCCACCGGCGTAGGTGATCAGGCGAACCTCACTATCCTCGCGGCTGACGTAGTAGAGTCCGACCGGATCGTTGGGAGGACCAAAGATCATGGAGACCACGCGTGGAGCGACCGCAAAGTCGGGCGTCGTGGAATTGGAAGTTGGTGGGGAGCAACTCCTGCACCCAGGCTCGCCAGGCAACAACTGGTAGATCGTACCGAACACGTAGTCCGCAAAAAGGTAGCTGCCATCGTATGAAGCCGGCCACAGGCCGTTCGGCACGAACGCGCCGCCGGTCACCGCCGCTCCGTTCACCCCATGCTGGTACCAGTGGATGGGATCGTCGAAGCCTGGCAGGAGCTCACAGTCCGTGGTCGAGTCGAGCGCGCACGGTCCCTCACGAGCCGGCCAACCGTAATTGCCGCCGACCACAGGACCCTCGCTGATCTCCTCCCAGGTGTGTTGCCCGACATCGTTGATAAAAAAGCGCACCGATTCCGAGTTCGAGTCGAAGGCGAAGCGGAACGGGTTACGTAGCCCGAGCGAGAAGACCTCCTGACATTTGGTCCCCGCTGGTGAACCGGCGGGGGGAACCCCATCGACATGGCAGCGAGCGCTGTCTACCCCGGTAAACGGATTCCCCAACGGAATATCCCCGGTGTCCGTCAGACGTATGATCTTGCCCAACAGAATGCCAGGATCCTGCGGCCAATCGAAACGGCGCCCTCCCCCATCCCCCACGGTCACGTAGAGGTTTCCGTCTGAACCGAACTCTACGTCACCGGAGTTATGATGATCGCGAAACAGCGGCGATGTGTCGAACAAGACGACTTCGGTAGCGGGATCGATGATGTTTTCGTGCGGCAATACAAAGCGCGACAAACGGTTGACCGGACCGTCGATTTCGCTCTCGTTGCACGTCCCAAACTTGTTGAAGGTGTAATAGATGTAGATGTAATGATTGGCTTCGAAATTCGGATGGACGGCCACGTCACCCATGGCCCGCTCGCCGTTGGTACACATGACGCCAGACAGGTCGATCGCTGGGGTCGGCAATACGGCCCCGTTTTCATAGACCCACAGTTGCCCGCCCTTCGTAGGAATCAACATACGGCCATCCGGCGTCCAGGCAAGGTCCATGGGAGCGCTGACGGACGCAACCAAAGTATCTTCGAAGCCTTCTGGGGGTATTCCCACAGCTGTGGAAATGGTGTCCTTCGCAGGGGCAGTTGGAAGCAAGTTGCATGAAACGATGCCGACAGTAAAGAAGAACAACCCTATAAGTAACAAAGAGCGCGAAAAGCGTTGCGCCAAAGAGAAAACGAAACTTACAAAACCCATCCCACACTCCCACTCTCCTCCAAAAACCTCGAGGGTCGGTATGACTCACCCTCAACGAACGAATGGTAGATTTCCACTCGCGTTACTCTTCCGGATTTTCAATTGTAGGGACAAACGCAAACAAATAGCTATTGGCCAAACGTCTTACACTGGTCACCCCTGTGATCCATAAACTTATTAGACTTTGGTTTGATTTGGGGAGGTGGCGAGGGCGCTTTTGAAGGCTCTAGCACGCTATTCAAACACAGCCTTCCAAAAAGACTCGGCTGGCGGGTAAACCGAGACCCACTCACACCCTATCAAACTCGAGACTCACCCTTTGGTGTGACGACAACTCACCCTTACCCGCCCTACACTCACATTAGGTACAAACCTCAGAAGGAGGTTGGATCATGAGTGAAGAGAGCAAAGATACCCTCGTCCAGCAAGAAGAAGTGCAAGAAAAAGAAACGACCTCTACCGAAGAGTTCAAGGTCAGTGGTGAGGCGGTAGTCGCCAAGGTCAAGGAGCTCGTTAGGGAGGGAAACGTAAGGCGCATTACCATCAAGAATGAAGAGGGGAAGACGCTCATCGAGATCCCGCTGACCATCGGGGTGATCGGCACCGTGTTGTTGCCGGTCTGGGCCGCTATCGGCGCCATCGCAGCGCTGGTCGCCAACCTCACGATCGCGGTCGAACGCCGCACTGACAGCCATCCCGAAAACGACACTCCGGAACTGGAAAGCTAAACGGGGACGCTAAAGAAAGGACGAACAAGATGTCGAACCAAAACAGTCACGAAGAGGCAAAAACGGAAACACCCCAAGGGTCGTGGAACGATCTCGGGAGCAGTCTGAACGCACTCTTTGCCAAATTGGGTCAGCTCATCAAAGAAGGGAATCGACGACAGTTCATGCTGCGCAGCCGTAACGGTAAAGTCGTATTCCGCCTCCCACTCACGATCGCGGTCATCATCGGTCTCTTGCTCCTTTGGAGCGCAGCCCCGCTCCTGCTGATCGCCTTTATCATCGCCTTGGCGCTCAGGGTACAATTCATCGTTACCAGAGAGACGCCCCCCCACGTGAACGGTGAGACCGGCTGAGCCGGCATCGGAGACATCGCGCGACAAAGGCTGCCGCTGGCAGCCTTTTTTCCTGGTCATCTGCCTGCTCGGTACTGACACGTACGCTAGCCAAAGGGCCGAAGGCTCTGGTATACTCTTGTGTTCTGGTAACGGGGAACAGCTGCACTGCCACCGAGAAGCTGCAGAGGGAGCGCCCCAGCTCCAAGCACCCCCGCCAGGGAACCTTTGAAGGAGGCGTCTTCCTTTGCAGGACATCGTCATTCACGGTGCGCGAGAGCACAACCTCAAAGAGATCGACTTACAGCTCCCCCGAAACAAATTCATCGTCTTTACAGGCGTGTCCGGTTCCGGTAAATCGACTCTGGCGTTCGACACCATCTATGCGGAGGGTCAAAGGCGCTACGTGGAGAGTCTGTCTGCGTACGCCAGGCAATTCCTCGGCATCATGGACAAACCCGATGTCGATTCGATCGAGGGTCTCAGTCCGGCGATCAGTATCGACCAGAAGACGACGAGTCACAACCCCCGTTCAACCGTGGGGACTGTCACCGAGATCCACGACTATTTGCGGCTGCTCTTTTCGCGTGCCGGCACCCCCCACTGCCCCATCTGCAACCGGGCCATTCACAAGCAATCGGCCAGCGAGATCACAGACAGGTTGCACGAGCGTTTTCTAGATCAGCGCGCCATGCTCCTCGCCCCGGTTATCCGAGGTCGGAAGGGTGAGTACCGCAAACTCTTCGAAGAGCTTAGAAAAGAGGGCTTCGCTCGGGTACGCGTGGACGGCGAAGTACAGAGCCTGGATGACGCCATCAAATCGAATCTCGAGCGCTACGAAAAACACGATATCGAGGTGGTCGTCGACCGAATCAAGATTCGTGAAGAAGAACGAGCCCGTATCGCCGAGTCGGTAGAACTCGCCTTGCAAAAGGGGGATGGCCTGGTACGGGTCTGGCTACCCGACGAGGCCGTTGACGAACTCTTCAGTGAAAGATTCGCCTGCCCTGAACACGGTACCTTCCTCGAAGAGCTCGAACCGCGGGTCTTCTCGTTCAACTCTCCCTACGGGGCCTGCCCACACTGCAGTGGCCTCGGATACCTGCAGCAGTTCGACCCTGAGCGAATCGTCCCTGACGATAGCCTATCGATCAGCGGCGGTGCCATTTCCCCCTGGAGTGGTGGGCGGGGCGAGAGCAGCAAGGTCTACTATTGGGATCGCTTGCGCGCGCTCTCCGACCACCTCGGCTTCGATCTGGCTTCACCTTGGCGAGAGCTTCCCGAAGAGGTGCGCCGGGCCGTCCTCTATGGGGCTGAAGAGGCCATCGACGTGGTCTATCGGCGCGGTGGTCGCGAAACCATGCGCTTCAAAGCGGAGTTCGAGGGTGTCATTCCGAACCTGGAACGACGCCTCAAAGAGGTCTCTTCAGACTACGCCCGTGAGCAACTCGAAGAGTACATGTCACTGGTCGCTTGCCCCCACTGCAAGGGAACCCGTTACAAACCGGAAGTTCTCGCTGTGCGAGTCGCCGAACACAACATCGCCGACATATCGTCGATGACGGTCTTAGACGCGCATCAGTTCTTTTCAGAACTCGACTTACAGGGGGCTGCCGGCAAGATCGCCAGACCGATCTTGCGCGAGGTAAACGCCCGCCTGGGGTTCTTGGAAGATGTCGGTTTGGACTACCTGTCGCTCGAGCGTAGCGCGAATACCTTATCTGGTGGGGAGGCGCAACGTATCCGCTTGGCGACACAAGTCGGCTCCGGGCTTACCGGGGTTCTTTACGTGTTAGATGAACCCTCTATCGGTCTGCACCCTCGCGACAACCACCGCCTCCTCAAGACCCTGCTCAGCCTTCGTGATCTCGGCAACACCCTGATCGTGGTCGAGCACGACGAAGAGACGATGCGCACGGCAGACTTCATCGTGGACCTCGGGCCTGGTGCAGGTATACACGGTGGTGAGGTGGTCGCAGCTGCTACCCCTGCCGAATTGAACGCTCACCCTACCTCGCTGACGGCAGCCTATCTTCGAGGCGACCGGCAGATCGACATTCCGAAACGGCGTCGTGAGGGAAACGGCAAAAATCTCAAGATCGTAGGGGCGCGCGAATACAATCTCAAAAACATCGACGTGGGCATCCCCCTGGGTACGCTCACCTGCATCACAGGTCCATCGGGTTCCGGCAAGTCGACGCTGGTGCACCGCATCCTTCACGCGAGCCTGGCCAAACAGCTCTACCGGGCCAAGGCGATACCCGGTGCCCACACCCGTATCTTGGGCACCGAACACGTCGACAAAGTCATCGAGATCGACCAGAGCCCGATCGGGCGTACGCCACGAAGCAATCCCGCTACCTACACCGGTATCTTCACCGACATCCGCGATCTCTACGCCAGGGCCCCTGAGGCCCGTAAACGCGGCTACAAACCGGGCCGGTTCAGTTTCAACGTCAAAGGTGGACGCTGTGAAGCCTGCAAGGGTGATGGCACTGTCAAAGTGGAGATGTACTTCTTGCCGGACATCTACGTACCGTGCGAAGTGTGTAAGGGAGCACGCTATAACCGGGAAACCTTAGAGGTCAAGATTCGCGGAAAATCGATCTCCGATGTGCTCAACATGACGGCCGAAGAGGGTCTCGAGTTCTTTGAGAATATCCCGAGCATCGCCCGAAAGCTCCAGCTCATGAAAGATGTCGGCTTGGGATATATCCAGATCGGTCAACCGAGCCCCACCCTCTCAGGCGGCGAGGCGCAACGCGTGAAACTCGCCTCCGAGCTCGGCAAGCGTTCCACCGGTCGGACCCTCTACATCCTCGATGAGCCCACCACGGGCCTGCACTTCGAAGACACCCGAAAGCTACTCGACGTACTCCACCGCCTGGTGGATGGAGGGAATACGCTGGTGGTGATCGAACACAATTTGGAAGTCATCAAGACAGCAGACTGGATTGTAGACCTCGGCCCCCACGGTGGGACACGCGGTGGTGAGATCGTCGCAGAAGGCACCCCTGAAGCCGTCGCCGGCAACAAAGAGTCGGCTACCGGAACGTTCCTTCGGAGAGTACCAGAGATCGCTCGCCGCGCTGCTCGCCCTCTCGATTATGTGGCCTGATCCCACCTCACGACGACACCCGAAGACTTCACCGTGATCCGGACAGCAACCAGCCCACAGAACCTGATTATCGGGGGTTTTATGGTCCTGGCAGGGGTAGTGGCTGCCGTCGCTCCGCTACCCCTTATGTACCGGAGCCTGGGGATCCTGCTCTTTAGCTATCTGGCCTTCGGTATGGGTGGCATGCCGTTTGCTTACCTCACGGCTCTGCTCGGACCACCGATCGGCCTCATTACAGGCGATGTCGGCTGGTTGATCATGCTCCCGATCGTTCTCAGCTCAAACCTGCTGGCCATGCTCGGCTTGGAGTTCGCCTGGCGCTATCCGGCACTCGCCGTCTCACCCGTGCTCCTCATCACACCACAGGTGTTCGCTCTCGTCGCCTCCAAACGCGAACTCTTCGAAGTTGCCCTGCCGTGGGAACCGAACGCCGCCCTCTGGATCGGCCTGCACACTATGGTCGCCCTCGCAGGAGTCCTGGCTGGCGTCCTGCTCGATCGCTGGCGGGAGAAGAGCGAAGAAAGAGCTTGATCGGGGGATCTTTTAGGTGGCTTTCATAGACCGGAACCGGAAGGTCATATACGAAAGGCGCCTCCAGAGTGGAACGGGAGGCCAAACGGTCTCTTACATCGCCATCTTCCGTCCTAATCAGTTCGGATCCTACGCACTCCAGAGCCGCCAGCGGTTTCGAGCTTCTGCCCGAAACCGCTTCTCGAGACCTCGTCACGGTAGAATAATCGAGATGAAGCTACTTGAACGCCTCGTTCAGGGCCTCTGGTTCTATTGGTTTGTCAGGGCCACGGTCTTTTTCTATTCCAAAGTGGTCTTCGGCCTCACCATCATCGATGCCGAGAAGGTACCCCGCAGCGGTGGGTTGGTGGTTGCCAGCAACCACTTTACCGCTTGGGATCCGTTTGTGATGGGCGTTTCCGTCCCGCGCGAGATCGACTTCATGGCAAAAAAAGAGCTGTTCGAGAACCCGTTCATGCGGGTGGCGATGATAGGTATGAGAGCGTTCCCCGTCGATCGAGAGCGGAACGATTTAACAGCTGTCAGGCACGCCTTGAGGCTTCTCAAGGCCGGAACCGCAGTCGGTATCTTCCCACAGGGGACTCGTGGCGCTCCCGACACCTCAGCGCTCGACGGAGCGGCATTTTTGGCTCAGCGCGCCTCCGTGCCACTACAACCGGTAACCATATGGCGGCAAGGCAGATCGTTTCATGTCCGCTTCGGTGATCCGATCCTCCCCGTAGGCCGCGATCGAGAGGCGTTGTCAGCGATGACGCAAAAACTGATGCAACGTATCGATGAACTGACGCCGACCGATGACACTGCCATCAGAGGGGTACAGACACGAGAGAGTTGATGTGCGTTGTCTTTCCGTTATCCATTCTGGCCATACCAGACCAGAAATTGCGTGTTATAAGCAAGAAACAACCCTGCCCTGTCTTAATATAACGAAGCCCGGATGAGAGGGAATTCGAGCCTCATCAGACTCGTTAGGCTCGTAAGAATCGTTGCGAAGCGCAAAGGGCAAACGATTCTCGAGCCGGCTCGAGAGATGACACACAAGGAAATCACGTCGACAAGAAACCTATAAATGCCGTGACAGACTTGCTTTCTGAAACTTTCCATGATAGAGTGCCATTAAGCCATATTTCACAAGGGAGGAGTTCAGATGGGAAAGCAGAAAACCGTATCAAAAGCCGATCTGGTCGATCTCGTTGCTGACGAGACAGGGATGAAGAAAAAAGATGTCAAGGAAGTCATGGACACCATGCTCGACAAGATCAGTGGCCACCTTGATGACAACTACAAAGTTCAGCTGACCGGCTTCGGCACCTTCGAAGTGCGTAAGCGCAAAGCACGCACAGGTGTAAAGCCCGGCACTACCGACAAGATCGAGATCCCTTCCAGCAAGTACCCCGCCTTCAAGCCTGGTAAAGGTCTCAAAGAACGGGTTAAGAAGTAAATTCCCCCCTAGAGTGAGAAGCGGCCTACGGGCCGCTTTTTTGCTTACTCCAGATACGGAAATAGGCAGGTTAAACCCGCTATAGTGGCAACCAGATGAGTCTTCTGGATATGATCGGCCCAATCATGATCGGCCCCTCGAGCAGTCACACAGCGGGAGCCTGCCGCTTGGCCCTTTTAGCACGGCACACGCTCCAGCGACCCGCGGAACGAGCGAAGCTTACCCTCCACGGTTCTTTTGCCAAAACGGCGAAGGGGCACGGGACCGAACTGGCTCTCACCGCCGGTATCTTGGGTTACTACCCGCACGACCCGCGTATCCCGCAAGCACTCTCCATTGCCAAGAAACAACAGCTCGACATCGTATTCGATGCAGCAGACCTCGGAGACGTTCATCCCAACACGGTATGTATCGAACTCGAGAACAGAACGGAAAAAAGTCATCTGACCGGTTCTAGCCTCGGCGGCGGCTCGATCCAGGTATTCGAGATCGACGCGTTCGAGGTACGTTTCTCGGGACGCTATCACACCTTGCTACTCAGGCATGTGGACCAGACCGGTGTGATCGCTCACGTCGCGCAGGTCATCGCCGATAATGAGGGGAACATCGCCACCCTCTACTCAGCGCGGCAGAAAAAAGGTGGAGAGGCCATGATGTCGATCGAAATCGATAAGCGGCTCTCCCAATATGTGCTCGACTACCTGACCCACCTCCCCTACATTCGCTGGCTCCGCATTCTGCCCGAAGTCATCAGTGGAGAGGGACATCTCTCCGGCACCGGAGACGTGGCGTGAACCTGAAACAGTTGGCCGACTATCCAGGATACGGATCTGAGCTCATCTTGCACGAAGAAGTGGGCGAGGAAAGGGCGGCGCGCGAGGACCTCTTAGAGAAGATGCTACTCCGCCTGCAGGAGATGCGGTCCTCTATCGCCCGTGGTCTCAGCTCGGATGAACCTAGCCGTACCGGAATGGTCGGTTGGAATGCCAAAACGCTTTGGGGAGCCGACGATAAGCTGCGAGCGCCTCTGATGAAGCGCGTCCAGGCCTATGCGATGGCTGTCAACGAAGAGAACGCGCGCATGGGGCGGATCGTCGCCGCCCCTACAGCCGGGAGCGCCGGCACCGTACCTGGAGCGCTGATCGGAGTAGGAGACCACCTGGAACTTACCGATGAAGCGCTCGTGATGCCGCTCGTCCTGGCTGCCGGCATCGGACAGGTCATCAGCCAGCGCATGTTCATCGCCGGTTCAAGCGGTGGGTGCCAGGCCGAGATCGGCTCATCTGCGGCCATGGCTGCGGCTGCGGTGTGTGAGCTCCTCGGCGGAGAGGCCAAAGCAGCGGTGGAAGCGGCCACCCTAGCGCTTATGAACACCATCGGGCTCGTCTGCGACCCGGTCGGGGGCTATGTAGAGGTGCCTTGCGTCTCCCGCAACGCCTTTTTTGCGGTTCACGCTGTCAGCGCCGCGCAGCTGGCACTAGCAGGGCTCGAGTCGGTCATCCCACCCGACGAAGTGGTGTCTGCCACGGCTTCGATCGGCCGACTGTTGCCACCCGAACTGCGCGAGACGGGTGAGGGAGGCATCGCGGCCACGCCGACCGGCCGGCGGATCGCGCTCAAAATGGCAAAGTAGGACGGGGCGAACGAACGGCCCAGTAACCTCCAACCTGAGCCTGAGACACCGACTCAGACGCAAGCCTAACGAAGCGAGGTTGGAATGGGATCCCGACCGTAAACACTGCTTGTGCTCAAGCACCTGGCAAACGTTCTCGTACCGGGCTAAAGATGTTGTAGGTTCGTGTCTCCCCCGCTGTGGTGGGAACATAGGCACCGTGCCGGCGCTCGGGTGGGATCAAAATGGCGTCACCTGTTACCAGCACCACCTCCTCATCATCGAAAGTGAAAATCAGCTCTCCTTGGATGACGATTGTGAGCTGCTCGGCCGGGTGTTGATGCACCGCAAATACTGCCCCTGGCTGGTAGGTATAGAGAATGAACTCTAGGTTTTCACCACAGAGGCGCCTACGGACAACATGTTCCGAAATCTCTTGCGAGTTTAACGACGAGGGCTTGAATTTCACGCTGGCACTCCCCCCGGTAAGATCTCTCCCAAGGCGATCTGCATCGCCACCACGATCTCCTCTACGCTGGTCTCATCGATGATAAAAGGGGGCGCAAGCATGGCGTGATCACCGTTAGTTCCATCGATATGACCACCACCTTGATAGAGGTAGAGGCCCTGATCGAGACAGGCGTGACTGAAGCGGCTACGAATGTCGAGTTTTGCTGGAAAGGGCTGCTTGCTGGCCCGATCTGCCACCAACTCGACACCGAGAAGCAATCCCCGCCCCCGGATGACACCGACGTTCGGGTGATCGCAAAACGTCTCTCTGAGCCGTCTCAGGAGGAGCTCCCCCATCCGACACACATTGTCGAGCAGCCCCTCTCGCTCGATGATATCGATTACACGGCTCCCCACCGCACAAGAGAGCGGGTTGCCGGAATAGGTGTGCCCGTGACGAAAGCTTTCGTCGGTCTTGCGCAAGTCTTCCACGAACTCACCCTTGACCAAGACCGCTCCGAGCGGGGTATAGCCCGCAACGATCCCTTTGGCTGTAGTAATCATATCGGGAGAGACACCGGTGTGCTGCATGGCCCACCACTTACCGCTCCTTCCGTTGCCGCTCATCACCTCATCAGCGATCAAGAGGATCCGGTAACGATCACAAATCTCACGAATGCGCCGCCAGTACTCGTCGGGAGGGTGTCTTCCGGGAGAACTCGAACCTACGATAGGCTCGGCGATAAAGGCGGCCACATTCTCTGGACCCTCACTCATCAGAGTCGTCTCGAGGTCTTCAGCGCATTCCAACGCACAGCTGCGGGGTTCTTTACCGAAGGGGCAGCGGTAACAAGACGTCGGCGCGATCATGGGCTGAGGCATCAGCATCGGTACAAACGGCTGCCGGCGGCCCATCTGACCAGAGAGGGCCAACGCGCCGAGGGTCGCACCGTGATAGGAGCTGCGCCTAGTGATGACTTTATTCTTGCTCGTTTCCCCCCGGGCCACATGAACCTGCCGGGCAAGCTTGACAGCAGCCTCTGTCGCTTCGGAGCCACCCGATGTGAACAACACGCGCGTGAGACCCTTTGGGGCCCGCGCAACCATCTTCTCGGCCAGCTCGACCACCTCAGATGTCACGAATTTCGAAGGGTGAGCGTAGTTGAGACGCCGAGCCTGTTCAAAAAGGACCTCTGCCAGCTCGAGATTCCCATGGCCGAGCGAGGTCACCGCTGCGCCAGAGGCGGCATCGAGATACCGTTTTCCCGATCGGTCGAAGAGATAGACACCCTCTGCACGATCGATCAGGATCGGCTCGCGGCCCAAATCTCTAAGAAAAACGGCCGAATCGAGGTAGGATCTCATTAACGAACCAACATCACCGGCACTTCGGCATGGCGCGCCACCCGCTCGGCCACACTGCCCAAAAACGCTCTGGCCACGCCCTCTCTACCGTGAGTCCCGATAATGACGAGATCGACGTTTCTCTCTGTAGCCACTTGCAGAATCTCGCGCCATATGCTCTGGCGGCCGCGCCATAAGATCACCTCGTGACCGACCCCATCAGGAACGCGCGCCGAAAAGCCTTCGAGAACCTTCCTGCCGTGTTCACTGATCGCCTGCTCGAGTTCTCCCTCGGGGAGTTGAAGCGCAACCTGACTGGTGTAGGGTGGAAGAGGCTCGATCACATGCAACAAGATCACGTGGCCAGCGAGTTGCTCGGCCAGCTTGGTTGCCGTCGTAACGGCTCTCAGGCTGATAACGTTCTCATCTACGGGGACCAAAATTGTGTCGAACAAGATCCTCTCCTCCCAGCTCACACCTGTCACCGTGAGGCGAGTCGCCTGCCAACAACCCGCAACGGGGCGCCAGATACGGACACAGTTCCTTCAAGCATACTATGCAGCCCTCCCCCACCCAGCGCTTTAAAACCCCAGACGTCTTATAGTGAAGGCCATGACGACCCAGCTTCCCTACTTGACAACAGCCATCCAAGCCGCCCGGGCGGCCGGTCGAATCCAGCGGTATCACGCCGGAGGCGAGCTCGAGATCGACACGAAGTCGACCGAGATCGATCTTGTGACCCAGGTCGACACAGCTTGCGAAGCCCGCATCCGCGAAATCATCACGGGGGCTCACCCGGATCACGCGGTCCTCGGCGAAGAAGGGGGGCAAGAAGGGGGCAGCTCTAGCCACCGCTGGATCGTCGATCCGCTCGATGGCACCATCAACTACGCCCACGACTTCCCTTTCTACTGCGTATCGATTGCCTTGGAAATCGATGGCATTTTGGAGGTCGGTGTGGTGCTCGATAGCGTCAGGGGTGAACTCTTCACGGCCGTGCGCGGCCAGGGTGCCTTTGTCAATGGGGCACCGATCGACGTCTCGAAAGAGAGCGAGCCGAAAAAGGCGCTACTGGCTACAGGTTTTTCCTATCGGGCGGATCTCGTCCGTCAGAACCTCGAAATCTTTGCGCGCCTGCTTCCAGAGGTCCGCTCTATCCGCCGACCCGGAGCGGCTGCTCTCGACCTCTGCTATGTGGCTTGTGGCCGGCTAGACGGGTTTTGGGAGCTCGGCCTCAACCCGTGGGATGCCGCTGCCGGCGTCCTCATCATCCAAGAAGCCGGTGGGTCCATCAGCGGTCCCTCCGCTGAGCCCTACCGCTTGGGTATGGATGTATTGGTGGCCAGCAACGGCCACCTACACGCGAAACTGCTCGAGCTACTCGACCTCGGCTACGCGCTGGCGTAACAGAGGCACCGAAATGGAGGCTCCACATGACCCAACCAGGCGAGCAACCTGAAAAGAGACTGGTCCTCGACCTGGAGACCAAGCGTTCGTTCGATGAGGTCGGTGGCGCACACAACCGGGCAGCTTTGGGCGTCAGCGTCGTCGGCGTCTATCACTACGCAGGCGACCGCTTTGTTGCGTACCGCGAGGGGGCCTTTGACGACCTCGAGAAAGAACTCCGCCGCGCCGATGAAGTTATAGGCTTCAACCTGATCGGCTTCGACTGGCCGGTGTTGGCCGCCGAGCTCGGTGCGTGGGTGGAGGAACTGCCAAGCCTCGACCTGATGGTGGAGGCACAAAAGGCGCTCGGGCACCGGGTCAGCCTGGCCTCGCTAGCCGAGGCGACCCTGGGTGCCAGCAAGTTGGGCTCGGGACTCGATGCGCTCGACTACTACCGAAACGGAGAGTGGGACAAGCTCGAGCGCTACTGCCTCGAAGACGTCAAGCTGACCCGCGATCTCTATGAATACGCCAAAAAACACGGTCACCTGCTCTACCAGCGTGGCGACCGCCGTGGCGTCGTCCCCATGAGCTTCGCCGAGAGTCCCTACGCTGCGCTCTTTCGCGAGGCCAGCCGTAAACGCGGGAGCATACGGATGGTGTATGGGACCAAAGAGCGCTTGGTAGACGTACACCGCTTCGACGGCAGCTACATTCGGGGTTACTGCCACCTGCGCCGGGGGGTACTCACCTTCCGGCTCGACCGGGTGGAAGAGGCCGAGGCGGTCGCCTCGAGCGAACCGCTCTTCTGAATCGAGCAGTCTGATGAAGACCATCGTTCTCGAAACACCGCATCGGTTACGGCTCACCGAAACGGCATCACCCCCGCAACCCGGCGTCGGCGAAGCTCTCGTTCGCGTTCGCCATGTCGGTATTTGCGGCACCGATCTCCACGCTTACAAAGGGGAGCAAGCGTTTTTCAGTTACCCGCGCATTCTCGGTCACGAATTGAGCGTCGAAATCACCGTGCTCGGAGAGGGTGCGGCCGATTCTGGTTTCAAACAGGGCGACCGCTGCGTGGTAATTCCCTATCTATCCGACGGCACCTGCCCAGCCTGCCGCCGGGGGAAGACCAACTGTTGCCGCAACTTGAAGGTACTCGGTGTACACGTCGACGGCGGCATGCGCGAACATCTCATCTTGCCGGTCAGGCTCCTGATCAGAGAAGACACCCTTCCGGCTGAACACCTCGCCCTGGTCGAAATGCTC
Organism: Trueperaceae bacterium; assembly: GCA_020354625.1. Lineage (GTDB taxonomy): Bacteria > Deinococcota > Deinococci > Deinococcales > Trueperaceae. The sequence goes on along the minus strand of CP070651.1, from coordinate 2,441,626 downwards.
GCGATAGGAGCCCACGCGGTCGGGCGGGCCCGGCTCGAGCCCGATGACATCGTGCTGGTCATCGGCGCTGGGCCGATCGGCCTGTCCACGGCAGCCTTTGCCCGGCGCCGCAGCGACCACATCACGGTGGTAGATATCGACGATAACCGTCTCGGTTTCGTATCCAAACTGGGACTGGCCGATGTCATAGACGGCAAACGAGAGATGATCACCGAGTTACGTTCTCGCTTGGGCGATACCTTACCTACAGCTGTGTTCGACGCCACCGGAAACGCCGAATCGATGACGAGAGCCGTTCAGGCCGTCGAACACGGTGGTAAGTTGATTTTGGTTGGGCATACCAAAGGGGAGCTCCGTTTCAGCAACCCGGAGCTTCACAAACGCGAGCTCAGCCTGCTCTGCAGCCGCAACGCCACCGCTGAAGACTTTGGTGAGGTGATTGCCGCGCTACGCAGAGGAGAGATCGATCCTGGTCCGTGGATCACCCATCGCGTCTCGGCAGAGCAGCTGATTCAAGACTTCCCAGGCTGGCTCGAACCGGGCAGTGGGGTCATCAAGGCGATGCTCGAGTTTTGAGGGACGCCCAGAACTACGGGAGGCTGACCCGGATACCCCGCACCGCAGTCGTGTTGCACTCGAGCGGTTGCACAGGTCTCGACACCCCCAGGTACTGTTTGCTGCTGAGACCTTCTAGCGGCTGCGATTCCGACTTCGCTGCTGTAGCCTTGAGTCTGAGCCCATGCCTCAAACTCGAGTTGGAGCTTCTTAACGCCCCATCCAACCGCCATCGACCGTGAGAAGCTCACCGTTGACGTAATCCGAGGCGGCCGAGGCGAGAAAGATGACCGGTCCCTTGAAATCCTCTGGCTCTCCCCAGCGACCAGCAGGGATGCGATCCAAAATCGCTCTATATCTCGCAGGGTCGTTGCGAAGCGCCTCGGTATTATCGGTCGCAACATAACCGGGGGCGATGGCGTTGACGTTCACACCCCTACCCGCCCACTCATTCGATAAGGCCTTGGTAAGTTGGGCGATACCGCCCTTGCTGGCGCTATAGCCGGGTACGTTGATGCCTCCTTGAAAACTCAATAAAGAGGCCGTGAAGATGATCTTTCCGGCGCCGCGTTCGAGCATCTGCTTGCCGAACTCGCGGCTCAGGATGAACTGGGCGCTCAAGTTTACCTCGAGCACGTGATCCCAGTAGCCATCGGAGTGCTCCTCACTCGGCGCCCGCAAGATCGTCCCGGCGTTGTTGACCAGGATGTCGATCACCGGGTGATCGTCCTTGCAGCGACGAATGAAGCCGTAGAGTGCAGCGCGGTCGCCAAAATCGCAGGCGTAGCCGTGAAAGCTTCTCCCCCGAGCCTGAACCTCGGCCTCCAGCTCGCTCCCCGGCTCCAAGCTGGCGCTCACACCGACGATATCCGCTCCCGCTTCGGCCAGAGCCAGCGCCATCGCCTTGCCGATGCCGCGCCGGCAACCCGTAACGAGGGCCACCTTACCGTCCAGGCGGAAGCGTTCCAACACGCTCATCTACACCCCTACTCCGATCAACTCCAGAGCGCTCCCTGCGTTCAACCACCGCTGATCGCCGGCACGAAGTGGATCTCGCTATCTTCCCGCACAGACCGGTTGCGCTTGTTGCTCACCACGCCGTCTACAGTTACAGAGATCCCCGGCCGAACTCGGCCGTGCTCAAAAAGGCGCCCCTTGAGTCCCGGGTACTCGGCATCGAGATTATCGATGACGTCGCGCAGAGTAGCCCCGGGGGCCTCGACCACTTGCCGGCCGCCGGTTAGGCCTTGAACGAGAGGTGGGATCCATACCGTTGCCATCAGGGACCTCCAAGCGTGCCAACAACCAGAATGTTGGACGGCCTCAGCTCTCTTCCTGTGCCCAAAGTGCCTCCAGGATGGTACCAGGCGACATCGGTAGCGTCGTCATACGCACCCCGATCGCATCATAGATGGCGTTGGCCACAGCTCCTGCCGGCGGTACGATCGGCGTCTCTCCAACCCCGCGCACCCCGAAGGGATGACCCGGATTGGCCACCTCGACCAATACCGTATCGATCATCGGCAGATCGAGCGCGGTCGGAATACGGTAGTCGAGGAAGCTGGCGTTCAGCAGATGCCCCTCATCATCGTAAACATACTCCTCGTTGAGCGCCCACCCTACCCCTTGGGCAACGCCTCCGTGCAACTGCCCCTCGACATAACTGGGGTGGATGGCCTTGCCGACGTCTTGCACAGCGGTGTAGCGCAAGATCTCGACCTTACCCGTCTCGGGATCGACCTCGACGTCGACGATGTGGGTACCGAAGCCGGGTCCGAACTCCTCCGGGTGCACCGAAGCGGAGGCCACCACAGGGTGACCAGACTCGTCGATGCGCTCAGCTATCTCTTTGAAACCCAGGCTGTCTCCGTTCGAGGAAAAGATACCGTTTTCATACGCTATGCTCTCGAGATCGACTTCCAAGAGATCGGCGGCTTGACGCTTCATCTCATCGATCAGCTTCAAACCGACCTCATAAGCCGCCCAGCCGGTGCCGAAGGTGGTGCGGCTGCCGCCGGTCGCATCGTTGTAACCTACCGAATCGGTGTCCACCACTCGAGGATGGACATCTTCGTAGGCGATCTCCATGGTTTCTGCGAGCTGCATGGCGATCGACGCCCGGGTGCCACCGATATCGGGCGAGCCCTCGAGCAGGTTGACGCTGCCATCGGGGTTGATGCTGGCCGAAACGCTCGAGCGGCCACCCCAGTTGTTCCAGAAACCGGATGCGACCCCGCGCCCACGGTGCTTACCCTCAAGGGGTGCACGGTAGTGCGGATGTTCTTGGGCGGCGTGTAGGGTCTCTACGAAACCGATCCGGGCGTAGACCGGACCGTCTGCCCGCCGGTCTCCCTCGGTAACGGCGTTCTTGAGACGGAACTCGAGCGGATCCATGCCGATGATCTTTGCGAGCTCGTCGATCACGGCTTCCGAGGCGTATGCAGCGTTGGTTCCCCCCGGAGCCCGGTAGGCCGCCGACCTCGGTTTGTTGACGATTACGTCGTAGCCATCGATCAACAGGTGATCGAGTTTATAAGGGGCTAGAATGACCACGGCAGCAGAGCCGACCGGTGAACCGGGAAAGGCCCCTGCATCGTACGCCAGGTACGCTTCGGCCGCCGTGAGCTTGCCATCACGGGTCGCACCCATTTTCACACGAATATACGAAGCCGAGGTCGGTCCGGTGGCTTGCAACACCTCGGTACGGTTCATGGTCATCTTGACCGGGCGGTGTCCGGCTTTCTTCGACAGGAGGGCTACCACCGGCTCTAGGTAGACACCGAGCTTGCCGCCGAAGCCCCCGCCGATCTCGGTGGGGATGACAGTGACATCCGAAACCGGCAACTTGAGGAGCTCTGAGACCTGGTTGCGTATGCCGAAAGCCCCTTGGGTAGAACACCACACGGTGACGTGACCGTCATCGTTATAGAGCCCTACAGCACTGTGGGGTTCGATATATCCTTGATGGACGGTGCCGGTTCGGAACTCGCGCTCGACGATGATATCGGCGGCGGCAAATCCCTGTTCCAGATCACCCCGCCGGTGCTGAATATGGCTGGCGATATTGGTCTGACCCTCTCGCTTCTCACCCAACTCGGTGGTACGCAGGTCCTCCAAGATGATCGGGGCGTCGTCTTTCATGGCCTCGAGCACATCGAGAACCGGTGGCAACAGATCGTATTCGACCTTGATAAGCTTCACGGCCTCTTCGGCGATGGCCGTGCTGGTCGCTGCCACGGCCGCAACCGCATGCCCATGGTAGAGCACCTTGTCGTGTGCCAACACGTTGTTGCTGGTGTAGCGCAGGTTGACCACACCTTCACCGAGATCGGTGAGGATGTCTTGGATCACAGGCAAGTCCGCCGCGGTCACCACCGCTTTGACCCCCGGTACTCTTTCAGCCTCGCTGGTGTCGATCGAAGAGATACGAGCGTGCGCGTGTGGGCTGCGCAACATCGCACCATAGAGCATGGCGGGTAAGTGCACGTCCGCACCGTACACAGCCTTGCCCGTAACTTTGTCGGCGCCGTCGGGACGGAGCGGCCGGGTACCGATGACTTTATAAGGAGCCTTGCCTGCTACGCCCTTTTTGTCCCTGGTCAAGGTCACGGTGTCTCCCCTCCAAATGAGCCGACACTAGGAGCAGCTTCTGCGGTATCCAGGACAGCACGCACGATTTTGTCGTACCCGGTACAGCGGCATAGGTTGCCGGCTAACCAGAACCGCACCTCCTCCTCGGTAGGGCTCGGGTTCTCCTCTAACAACGCTTTTGCCGAGATGATGAAGCCGGGCGTGCAGATACCGCACTGGAGGGCGGCGTGTTCCAGGAATTTTTGCTGCAGGGGATGTAATCCTTCCGGCAGAGCGATCCCTTCAATGGTCGTTACCGAACGCCCCTCGGCTTCCACCGCCAGCACCAGACAGGAGTTGACAAGGACACCGTCCAAAAGCACATTGCAGGCCCCACAGTTACCGTTGCTACACCCCTCTTTGGTCCCTGTCAGCCTCAGCCCTTCGCGCAGTACCTCCAGCAAGGTCTGGCGGGGCTCGCAGAGCAGGGTTGCCTCCTCACCATTGATAGAGGTGTTCACAATCACTCGATCGGCCACGGTCGAATCCTTTCTGTGTCTGTAAGGTGATGATGTTGACAACGATGCGGTAACCTACCGGTTACGCCCACTGCACTACCCACGGGCCCGCTCGATCGCTTTCCAGAGAGCACGTCGAGTCAAAACCGCAGAGAGATGTTTACGCTGCCGGACACTGCCCCGCATATCGTCGATCGGGCGCGCCGCCTCTTTTGCCAGACGAGCCGCCTCATCGACCACATCTTCAGAGACAGGCTTGCCGGCCAAGTACTCACCCGCCTCTGCCACTAAAAGGGGGGTCGGTGCCACGGCACCGAGTGCGACTCGAGCCTGCTCGAACCGCTCACCAGCTTCATCCAGAACCACGGAAGCCCCAGCACCGACGACAGCGATATCCATCTCGTTACGGGGAATAAAACGCAAGTAGTGTGCCCCAAATCGTACGGGTGGAGCCGGCATGTGAATCGCCACCAGAAACTCACCATCCCGTAGCACCGTCTGACCAGGACCCGTACAAAATGCCTCCACCGCTACGCTCCGTTGTCCGTCAGGGCCGGCAATCAGGCAGCTAGCAGAGTGAACGATCATGGCTGGAATCGAATCGGCGGCCGGAGAGGCATTACAGAGATTCCCACCGAAGGAGGCGCGTCCCTGGATCTGTTTTCCACCGATCAGCGTAGCGCTATCGATGAGTCCGGGATAAGCAGCAACGATCTCTTTGTCTCCATAGAGGACAACGCAGGGTACCGCTGCACCGAGTTTGAGTCCGCTTTCGGGGTGATACCGCAGTTCGGTCACCTCTGGTATGCGCTTGACATCCACCACCAAAGAAGTCGTTCGACGACCCTCTTTGAGTTGAGCGATCAGATCGGTGCCACCGCTGAGTATGCGAGCGTCGCCATTGCGTCCCATTAGTAGCTCTACGGCTTCAGCGACGGTGGTAGGGGTTGCGAAATCAAAAGCTTGCAAGGGTAACCTCCTCCGCTCATCGTATCGAAATTCTTACCTTCATCACAGGTATGTTCAGGTGCATGCCAAGACGTTTTCGCTTACACGATCAACGACAACCGCCTTCGTTACCCGGTTCTGGCGTCGCCGAGCACAGCTGATTCACCAAAGCCCACACCTTTATCCCGATGATACCCCGTCTGGGGACGATCTGCTACAGCTCCTCGACTCATCGACCGGTGCGCGCAGCCCACTGCAAACCACGCAAGGTGATTTCACGTGCCTCCGGCGTATCGAAGTCGCTGCGAACGTGACCGAGCGAGCAGTAAAATACCCGCCCTTGGCCGAAGCGGCGCTTCCACACCACCGGCATCACTGCACCTTTGATCCAGGGAGCGTCTCCGTGCTCACCAGAAAAGGTCGTTGTAGCCAACACCTCGTTCGAGGGATCCACGTGCATGTAGTACTGCTCGGAGCGCATCGTGAAATCGCCCAGACCTGCAACGATCGGATCATCCGGCTGCGTGATCGTCACCTTGTAATCGACAATATCTCCCGGGTGGGCCACCCACTGTCCCCCGACCATCCATTGATAGTTGGTGCTCTGACGAAACGAGTCCGCCATGCCACCGTGCCAACCAGCGATACCGACACCGCTCCGCACCGCCTCGAGCAACCCCTCCTCTTGGGACGAGGTGATCGAACTCATCGTCCACACGGGAACGATCAGCTCACGCGAGCGCAGGTACGCGCCATCACAATAGACGTCGAGATCGGAGACGACGTCGACCTCGAAACCCGATTCTCGCAAAAGTTCAGCGAATAGTTGGGCACACTGTTCGGGTTCGTGACCCTCCCAACCACCCCAGTTGACAAGCGCCCGCCTCTTCATACGACCACCTCGGCAAAGAGTTCCGTGCTGATATAGCGTGCGGCGCTGTCAGCCGCCAGACAGACAACCACCTTGCCGGGGCCGAGCTCCCTTGCGACTTCCATAGCGGCAAATACGCTCGCCCCACTCGACATGCCCACAAATATCCCCTCCTCACGAGCCAAGCGCCTCGCCAGCGGAAACGCATCCTCCTCATAGACCATCCGGCACTCATCCAAGAGTTCGAGATCGAGGTTTTTTGGCAAAAACCCTGGTCCCATTCCCTGAAACTTGTGCTGACCGCGCTCGAAACCGTTGATCACCGCACTCCGAGCCGGCTCGACGGCGACGACACGGATCTCACCACGCTGCTCTTTGAGATAGCGACCGATGCCGCTGATCGATCCGCCGGTACCACTCGCCCACACGAAGGCATCGATCCGACCCTGAATCTGTTGCCAAAGTTCGGGTCCCGTAACGCGGTAGTGATAAAGCGGATTGGCGGGGTTCTCGAACTGATTCGGCATCCAGGCACCGAGCTCCTCTGCCAACTCCTGAGCACGTGGGATCGCACCTTGCATGCGCAGGTGGCCCGGCGTGAACTCAAGCTCAGCTCCGTACGCAGTCAGCGTACGCTTTCGCTCTTCGCTCATGGTATCGGGGAGTACGATCAGACAACGGTAGCCCCGGACCGCGGCCAGGAAAGCCAACCCGATACCGGTATTGCCGCTGGTAGGCTCGACGATCACCTGCCCTGATCCGGGCGTCAAAATACCCCGCTCCTCGGCGTCTTGAATCATGCCGAAGGCGGTACGGTCCTTGATACTGCCTGCGGGGTTTTGCCCTTCCAGTTTGATCCATAATTCGGCCATGTCGGGCTCGGTCACCCTAAAGAGCTTTATAAGTGGTGTGTTCCCCACCACGCCGTCCAACATCCGTCTGGGCACGCCCTTTTCCATTAGGTCCAGTGTAGCCTTCTAGGTCTATGTGAGAGGATGGTCCAGGGAACGAATCGACTGCGAGGGGGATCGGTAGATGGTGATGGGTGATGAGAAATGGGTAATGGGTGCTGCAAAGTTCGCGCCTGAGCCAGCCAACCTCTACCAGTATTAAAGCGGTTGCCAAAATTACGTAAGCAGGTATCATCCAAGAAACGGGCTACAGGACAGGTTTTCACCCACTGACTTTTTCTATGACCAGATGATACCTGCTTTACTTCAAACAAGCGTTCGTATCGTGTCATACGTTTGATGGAGATCTACCCATTACCCATTACTCATTACCTGCTCTTGCAGATGCAACCGCAAAACCAGACTGGCTCTAGAACAAAGGTTATGATGCCCTTGCTATGTTCGAACTGATCAAGGGACTTCACAACCTCTTACGCTGGATCGTCGTCTTCGGCGGAGTCTACGCGCTCTGGACATCTCTACGAGGCCTCATCTCCGGCGGCGTCTGGGCGCCTACGGACCGGCGCGCCGGGCTCATCTTCACAAGCTCACTCAACGTCCAACTCGTCTTGGGAATCGTGGTCTATCTCTTTAGCCCCCTGGTACGGGGCGCGTTCGGCAACATGGGGGCAGCGATGCAAGATGACCACCTGCGCTTTTTCGCGGTCGAGCATCTGGTCATCATGCTGCTCGCCGTCGTCTCGGCGCAGCTCGGTTATTCGCTGGCCAGAAGGGCTCCAACGGACCGGGCGAAGTTCGTTCGTTCCAGCATCGGATACCTCATCGCAGCGCTGCTCCTTGTCTACGGAATTCCTTGGGGTCGTTCGCTTATTCCCTGGGCGTAGAGCCGCCCTGCATCGAGGCACTTGGACTCGCCTTGGTCGCCACCAAAACCTCGCGCTTTCCCCCAGGTGGACCCGGCCTCTTGGTGACGGCAAATCCGTGCCTCGCCAGCCTCCGTCTGACCGTCCCCTTTACGCAATAGCTCGCCAGGCGGCCGGCTGGACGCAACGATCCATACAGAGCACCGAGGAAAGGTTCGCTCCAGAGCTCGGGGTTGGCCTCAGGGCTGAAAGCGTCTTGGTAGACGGCGTGAAATGCATCTTGCTCAAGGCTCCCAAGCGTTGCGTCACCTATTCGCAGCTCACAGATAAGTCGGTCACTATAGGCACATCGGTAACGCCCCGGCGCCGGACGTGCGGGGAGCTCTCGACGGAAGCTCAATAGGTTCGTGAGCAAAAAAGAATCCTTGAGGAGCTCTCGATACCGGAGCGCTTCTAACGTAGCAGCCGGCAAAAGCTCTTGCTCGAGCGCCACGTAGTAGAGCGGAGTGCCCAAGCGCCGCGCAAGCTCGGCGGTCAACAAGAAGTTGAGACCGGTCCCAAACCCGACCTCCAGCACCTCGGTCGGGTGGCCCTCGATGAGACGCGAAGCCACACCACTCCCCCGTAAAAAGACGTGTTCGGCCTCGGCTCTGGCACCCCGGTGCGAATGAAAGCTCTGTTGGTAAGCTTCACTATAGAGTGTATAGCTACCGTCCGCCGTACATAGAATCCTCACACTCAACTCTACGGCATTCTCGAGGCGATCTCAAAGACCACTCTCCCGCACCCCAACCATCGAAAAGTACGTGGGTCGAACGGAGACTCCCTCCATACTATGTAAGATCGATCCTCGCCGTTCCGAGCCGTGTTTCGACCACCTATCGGTCGCCTCGATGCGCCCGTACTCCCCACCACTTTGATACGCTCCCAGGGGGATGGTACCCTGACACAAGCTAGGTCTACGCGAACAGGTCTTCGTCGACCTCGGTCTCGCGGTGTCCAGCTGCTGTCAGAATCGACGATGTCATGCGTCTGACGCCAAAATGAGCGACAGGCGTGAAAATGGTGTTAGGTATGGGGCGAGTTCTCGACATGATGCGAAACGCGATCGATTCCACCTGGGTAACCTTCAGGTTGTGGATGGAGACGCTGGCCTGGAATCCACTGAGTTGGGGATTGTTGACCTGGATACTCGTTGCGGTGCTACTGGTAGTAATCTTCTTTTTGCTCTCGCGTCCGCGCCTGGCGCTCATCAAACCGGAACTCAAGCCCGACTTGCTCATCTCTCAAGGGGAAGTCATTCCCGAAGAACCTCAACAAAGAGGGGCTAGGGGCGGAGTAGGAACCGGGATCCCCGGACCCGATCAACAGCAGAACCCCGACAGTGCCTATGTGGGCATGAACGCCAGAATGAACATTAGCAACCTCAACACCTACCCCGTTCAACTGCTCGAGCTGGCTATTTGCACCAACGTGATGGACACACCGCACACGGTGACGCTCTCTTCGCTGCTTTCACCTCATAGCCGTCAAAACTTATCGGTCGAACTCCCCCCCTTGGAAGGGTTGGATGGCCAGATCGAACTCTACCTCTACACAGCGCAAGCACGGCACAAAACCTACTGCATACGCTCCAAACTGGTGTGGGAGCCCTGGAACAAGCGCTTCACCATCGCCCCCTTGGAACAGCGCATCATCCCCGTACGCATGCTCGCCAGCACACGCGAAAAGAAGAAGCAAGAACGCGAGTGGCGTCGGAAGCAGGCGAAGGAAAGAGCCGCAACCGAGGCCGCAGAAAAGAAGGCCAAACGCGCAGCCGAGATCGCGGAAAAGGAGGCCAAACGCGCGGCTGAAGCCGTTGACCTAGAGGAGTTCGACGAACTGTTAAACCAGTTGGAGGAGATACCGTCTAGCGAGGTCGACGAGGGTTCGAAAAAATCGCCTGATAAGCGTGAGGAGCGGAAGCGAGAATCGCTGAGCTTCCCCAAGGATTTCGATTTCTGAAGGCGCCGCACGAGGGAGAGCACGTGAAAATCGAACGCATTGAGCTTTGTGAACTGTCGGTGAGGTTACGCTTCCGATTCGAAACAAGCTTTGGGGTGGAGCAAGACCTGCGGAAGATCCTGGTCATCGTCTTCGCGGACGGCCTCGAGGGCTACGGTGAAGTGACGGCCGGTCACTTTCCCGGCTACAGTTACGAGACAACCGATACCGCTTGGGTGGCCCTCAGAGACTATATCTTGCCGCGCATCGTGGGAGAAGATCTCGCCACACCTGCCCAACTCTTGGAACGCCTACGGATGATTCGGGGGCACAACATGGCAGTCGCGGCGCTTGAAAACGCGTTTTGGGATCTGCAGGCCAAGGCGGCGAACCTACCGCTTTGGCAGCTCTTGGGAGGGGTGCGTACGGAGCACCCGGTAGGTGCCTCGCTCGGAATTCAAAAGAGCATCGAAGCGACGGTAAACCTAGCCAAGGCTCACGCCGAGCAGGGCTATCGGCGGCTCAAGTTCAAGATCAAACCCGGCTGGGATGTGTTGCCGTTGCGTGCGGTGCGGGAGGCCTTGCCCGACATGAACCTTACCGTCGATGCCAACAGCGCCTACAGACTTACCGATACCCGCACCTTCCACGAGCTAGATGAACTCGGTCTCGATTACATCGAACAGCCGCTCGCCTTCGACGATCTCGTCGATCACGCGGTGTTGCAACGTCTCCTGCAGACCCCGATCTGCCTCGACGAATCGGTCCACTCCCCCGAGGACACCCGCAAGGCGCTGGCGATGGATGCCGGGCGGGTGATCAACGTGAAAGTCGGGCGTGTGCGAGGCCACCTGATGGCCCGGCGAGTGCACGATATCGCGCTCAGCTTCGGCGCTCCGGTCTGGTGTGGGGGGATGCTCGAGCTCGGCGTCGGTCGAGCGCACAACCTGCACATCAGTTCGCTGGAAGGCTTCTCTCTGCCCGGCGATACCGCCAGTGCCAGCCGCTATTGGGAGGAAGATATCGTCGACCCGTGGCTCGACGCTGAAGATGGGATCCAGCGGATTCCGACCGGTCCGGGCCTGGGCGTGGAATTGCGGCGAGATCTGATCGAGCGCATCGCCGTCAGGCGCCACACAGTCGAATCGTGATCTCAAAGAGCCGCTGGGCAGGTCCGGTTCTACCCACGACAGCGTGTGGCGGCGTTTGTTTCGATGACCGTCGCTGAGAGAACCCTCTTCTGTTCCACCTATGCTCTTTCGAGGAAGGTTGTCGGTGAGTAAGGACGCGGCCGAGGGCTTCGATAGCGGAGACCCCGTGCTCGAGCCGATTCGGCGCCGCTGGAGCCCTCGTGCCTTCTCAGAACGGCCGGTGGACCCAAAGAAACTGAAGAGCCTGTTCGAGGCAGCGCGCTGGGCAGCTTCATCTGCCAACGAGCAACCGTGGCGGTTCATCCTCGCCGTCAAAGGGGAACCGGATGCATTTGCAACGGCTCTCCTCTGCTTAAGAGAGCGGAACCGCAATTGGGCTCGGTATGCGCCGGTGCTCGCCTTCTCGCTGACCAAAACCGTCTACAGCAACAGCGGCGGCGTCAACCGCTACGCCTGGCACGATGTCGGTCTGGCGGTAGCGTCGCTGAGTATTCAGGCAGCGTCGGTGGGGTTGCAAGTACACCAGGTCGGGGGGTTTTACCCCGAGAAGGTCCGTACGACCTACCAACTGCCAGCGGAGTACGAGCCGGTGAGTGGCCTGGTGATCGGGTACCCGGGCTCCCCTCATCACCTGCCACCCGACCTTCAGGAAAAAGAACGCCGGGAGCGGACTCGTAAACCGTTGTCTGAACTGGTCTTTTGTGGGTCTTACGGCACGCCGTCAGACTGGGAAGAAGAGACCGACCGCTGAACGGATACCCTGCGTGCTCGGATCCGGTCAGGTTACACGCCGCTTATGGCAGCCTGGCCCGACAGTTGGTGCAGTAGCTCTGTGCCGGCACACGTTCCCCACAGCGAGGGCAGAGGAGCGATCCACTGACGATGGCGTGGGCCCCGAGCGCTTTCAGTTCCGAGGCGATCAGGATTGCATCCTCTTCACTGATATCCTGAACGGTGAGTTCGATATCCCCAGCTTGAGCGCACACCATAAAGTCACCCCGCCGGTAAGGATGAGGTGCAGCGCCACGATTCCCCTGCGTCACCGCCTGGCGCACTTCGCGGAAGTAGTTCAACAGCTCGCGCTCGCTCACAAGTTGATGGTAGCGCAACGGGTGATGAGAGATGATAGGATTTGCCGCGATTCGGCCTGGGTTTACCAGGCCGAATCGTAAATCGGTCCCGTATACTTAGAGTGCGGTGAGCAAGACAGCGAATAGGCAACGCATCGTGATCATCGGAGGCGGCGTGGCCGGCTGTCACCTCGCTTTCGAGCTCAGCAAATTCCCTGCCGAGGTAACCCTGATAGAACAAGGGCGCATCGGCCGACAGGGAGCATCATCGCTCCCTGTCGCCTTGATCAATCCCTACCGAGGGCGAAGCGGGCGCGCCAGCGAGCTCGATCTCGCCGGCCTGGCTTCCTTCTGGCGCGTCGCCGAGGAGTTACGACAACACGGATACGAACCGGGCACAACGCGTAGTGGCGTGCTGCGAATCGCCTCCAACCGACGCCAAGCCAATTCCTGGCAGAAACTCTCAGGGGTAAGATGGCTCGAGTCTCAGGAGGTTCCAGCTATCTACAACGCACCGTATGGCGGGTTCATGGTCGAACAGGGGGGCTGGGTCATGCCCAACCGATTGCTCGGAGCACTGGTAGCAGCAGCTCGGCAACGCGGCGTGCGGATCCTCGAAAACTGTCGCGCCGGACAGCTGGAAACCCATACAGGCACGTACCGGATCGCCAATTCCTGTGAGTCGCTGGAAGCCGACCTGGTGGTCTTCTGTGTGGGGGCCGACGACCACCCCTCGCTGGCCCCGCTAGGCGTGGAACGCGTAGCCGGAGACATGATCGGTCTGTCATCGAAGGCGCTGTTACCACTACCCATCGCCGGGGCGGTCTACGGTGCCTCCCGTGGAGAGCAGACCTTCGTCGGGGGAAACCACCGACCGATCCACCAAGAAGACCCCAGCGCCCCCGAAAAGCTCCGCAACGCTCTCGGTTGGTTCGCACCTCACCTCAAACGAGCGCCTCAAACCAACCGCTGGACCGGCGTGCGAGCCAGGCAAGCCGATCGAACCCCCCTGCTCGAACAGCTTGGTCCGGGGTTGTGGGTCTTCGGCGCACTGGCAGGACGAGGTTTCCTCTGTAGCGCCCACCTCAGCCGACAGCTCGCCGGTAAACTCCTCGTTTAAAGCAGGCATCATCTGGTCATAGACAAAGTCCGTGGGTAAAAACCTATCCTGTAACCTGTTTCTTGGATGATACCTGCTTACATAATTATGGCAACCGCTTTAGAGCACGCGCCTCAGGTCTTCCCATCTTCGCGGACGAACCGCACACAATCGGATACCGGTTGATACGGGTACTTGGGCAGGACCGGATCGCTACAGCGTATAAAAGCGCTATCCCGGCTACTGCGCACCATAATCGCGTGGGCGCACAAACCGCAAAGACCACCGCGAGCGGCGCCGATGCGTTCGTACCTGTCGTACTCGCTCAGGCGTGGACCTTGAAAAGACTATCTGCCAGAGCGACGAACCGGTCTTCGGTGAACTCTCTTTTGCCTTCGACCAACCCGTGTCCATCCCCACCGAGCGTGAGTTTGCGATAGGTGTGCGATTCAAAAGGATGGAGAATCACTTCCTTGAAAACCGCGTGGCGTGGACTGGCGTTCACCATCAGCACCGGCTGACCCCGGCGGTCAGATAGGCTGGCACTCATGATGATGGTCGGGAGATCGAAGGGGCGCTCCATACGGTAGACGTAGTCGGGGAAGTCCGCCTCCTTTTCAAAGATCACCCCTTCACGGTCTTCAGCATACCCACGCATCCAATCGAGAAGCTCTTTCCAGGCCTGATAAAACGCCATATCTTGCTCAGTCATAGCGTTCAGTCTACCATTACGATTGTTGGTGTTTTCGGTATGGGACAATGAAAAAAAGAGGGTAATGGGTAATGCGTTATGAGTAATGCGTGGTCGATCCGCAAACGCTTTGGCTGAACCCGTACCCTTCGAAGCACCCATTACCCATCACTCATCACCTTGACACCCTTCCGTTCTCGTCACATAACTCTCGCATAAAGGGATCAAAAAGCGACCCTCAGCTCTTTTAGGTACCGAAACACGTTCTTCGGATGATACTCGGGCCGCGTCGTGACCAGACGCAGCTCCGGGAAACGGCTCAGCAACGTCGACACGGCCGTGGTGAGTTCGAGCCTGGCCAGCGGTGCGCCGATGCAGTAGTGAAGACCCAAGCCGAAGGCGATGTGTGGGTTCGGATCGCGCGTGATATCGAAGCGGTCGGGTTCCGTGAATACGTCAGGATCGCGATTGGCCGATGCGTAAAAGAGGCACATCACAGCGCCTTTTTCGAACTTTATACCGGCATATTCCATCTCTTCGAGCACGTAGCGTTCGAAGAACTGCAAGGGGGTGTCGAACCGCATCATCTCCTCGACGGCACTCGAGCAGAGTGAAGGGTCTTTGCGAAGGCGCAACATCTCTTGCGGATGTTGCAACAGGGCCAACATGCCGTTACCGATTACGTTCACAACAGCCTCGTGTCCTGCATTGAGGAACAGGATGCAGTTGGCCACCACCTCCCCCTCGCTCAGACGCTCCGGATCGGCATCGTGCACCCTGACCATCCTCGTGATCAAGTCGTCCTGAGGGCGACTGCGTTTTTCGCACATGAGCTGCCGTATATACGCTGCAAACTCTGCTGCGGCCGACTCGGCGCGCCGCTCCATCTCGAGGGTCCGTTCAGGCTCGAACATGCCGATAATCCCTTTGGACCACGGCAATAGGTTGGAACGATCGTCCTCAGGCACACCCAGGAGATCGGCGATGACCGTGACCGGCAGCGGCTCGGCAAACGCCTTGATGAGATCGACCTCTCGCCCCGCAATCTGCTCGAGCCGCGTCGCTAAACGCGTGCAGAGCTCCTCTATACGGACCGCAAGCATGCGAACGTGTCGCGGCGTAAAGGCCTGGTGAACCACCGCACGGACACGGGTGTGGTCGGGGGGCTCGATCTCGAGCAGCGAGCCCTTCTGAATGGCTTCGAAAGCGGCGTGGGCCGGATCGGTGGGTGGCCGATCCTCAGGACGGAGCCGGTGGTGGATCACTCGACCGAGACGCCTGTCACGCAGCAAGGCATCGACATCGTGATAGCGTGTGACGATCCACTTGTCCCAACCCGGGTAGTAGAAGATGGGGGCCTGTCGCCGCAAACGAGCGTAGGTAGGGTAGGGATTGGCGAGAAATACGGCACTGCTCGGATCGAAGACGACCTCGTCCATAGTGGTACTCTAGCGCACCGCTCGCAGTCACATGACGAATCTAAAACGGAGCAAGCTCCACCGACCGTCCCTTTGGACCAGACGTATTATGATACGAGGGTTGTGTCCGATCACCCCCTACTCGATTCCCTCAACGAACAGCAGCGCGCAGCCGTCACGCACTACGGCGGGCCGGCCCTGGTCATCGCAGGGGCAGGTTCGGGCAAGACTCGAACCATCGTGCAGCGCATCGCCTATCTCATGGCAGAGCACAAAGTCTACCCACAGCAAATTCTGGCGGTGACCTTTACCAACAAGGCGGCCGGTGAACTCAAAGAGCGTGTCGAAGGACTGATCGGCAACGCTGCCAAAGATCTTTGGGTCAGCACCTTTCATGCAGCCTGCCTCAGAGTGCTGCGCACCTATGGTGAACTCATCGATCTCCGACCGGGCTTCGCGATCTACGATGAGAGCGACCAGCTCGATCTCATCAAGAACGTACTGGAGAGCGTGCCTGGGCTCGGCGACGCCAACCCACGCGTTCTCAGGGCGCTGATCGAACGCGCCAAGTCGCAACTCTGGTCACCTCAGATGTTGGCCTCGAGCGGGGAGCAGAAACTCGGTGGCACCATCGCCGGAATCCCCCTCGAACTCTTGATCGAAGTGTACCGGCGCTACCAAGCGAGGTTGCACCGTGCCAATGCGGTGGACTTCAGCGACATCTTGTCGCGTACGGTCGAGCTCTTCGAAGCACACCCGAATACGCTCGATAACGTCCAACAGCGAGCTGTTTTCATCCACGTAGATGAGTACCAAGACACCAACAAAGTTCAGTACCAACTCACTCGGCTCCTAGCGGAGAAGTACGGCAACTTGATGGTGGTGGGAGACCCGGATCAAGGCATCTACTCGTTTAGAGGAGCGGACGTACGCAACATCCTCGACTTCCAACAGGACTACGAAGATGCCAACGTCTACCGGCTCGAGCTCAACTACCGCAGTACCGGCCGCGTGCTCGAGGTCGCCAACGCCGTCATTCTCCACAACGAAAACCGCTTGGAGAAAGAGCTGAAACCGGTCAAAGATACCGGCGAGCGGGCCAAGGTCTATAGGGCCGTCGATCACCGTGCCGAGGCAGACTTCGTTGCGAGACAGGTAGAACGGCTCATGGCCGAGCGAGCGTACGGCTTCGACGACTTCGTGGTCCTCTACCGTACCAACGTGCAATCGCGGGTACTAGAAGAGGCCATGCGGCGCGCAAGCATCCCAGCCAGAATCGTGGGAGGGGTCGGTTTTTACGAGCGGCGCGAGGTAAAAGATGCGCTTAGCTACGCACGGGCAGCACTCAATCCCGCCGACGATGTAGCCTGGCAAAGAATCCTAAACCGACCCAAACGAGGGATCGGGAAGACGAGTCTCGAGCGACTCGCAGGTGCCGCCGCCAAGCGGGGTGTGCGCTTCGTCGATGCCTTGAGGGCTGCCGATGAAATTCTCAAAGGGACCCCGGCGGTAGCGCGCATCGCCAATTTCCTGGCGTTGATGGAGGAGTTGATCGAGTCTGTCGATCTGCTCCCGGCCGCGGAGTTCCTGAGAACGGTATTGGAGGAATCAGGATACCGGAAGGCCCTCGAAGACGAGGGCTCTTTCGAAGCGCAGGCGCGGCTGGAAAACTTGGACGAACTGCTAAACGCCCTCTCAGAGTGGGAAGAGGATGGCGGGGGATCGATCGGAGAGTTCCTCGACGAAGCAGCGCTGCTAGCCAGTGTGGACGATCGTGCCGTCAAGGCAGTCAACCCCGATGCACCCGAACAAGCGGTGACCTTGATGACGCTCCACAATGCCAAGGGGCTCGAGTTCCCTATCGTCTTTCTCGTCGGCTTAGAAGAAGAGCTGATGCCCCACCGCAGTTCGACCGGGAGCCTGCAAGAGGTCGAAGAAGAGAGGCGCCTCCTCTACGTTGGGATTACACGTGCCCAGGAGGAGCTATTTTTTGTTCACTGTGAATCGCGTATGCGCTTCGGGCGAACCGAATACACTCGGCCGAGCCGGTTTTTAGAGGATATCCCAGAAGGGACCCTCGTCGACATCGACGTGTTCGGTCGAGACCTCAGCGATAGCGGCCTAAACAAGTTTCCCCGCCGCACGTGGCGCCCACCGAGCATCGAAGTCGCCACGGGGAGCACCCAGATCACAAGCTTTCGAGGGGGAGAGAAAGTCGAGCACCCGCGGTACGGAGCGGGAACGGTCGTAGGGGTCAGCGGTGAGGGGATGCGGGCAGAGATCACGGTGGTTTTCGATCAGGGCGGGGCCAAACGGCTGATGGTCAAGTACTCCAACCTGACCACTCTGCCGTAGCCCGTTCGCTCGGTATGGACAGCAACGTATTTCTGTTATAGTGCGTAGGTAGCGAACGTGCCTCATCGCGTCAGCTTCAGCCTGAAAACGACATCATCACCCGCAACAAAGACCGATGTAGCACCTTATTGGAGGAGGCCCAGATCGTGAATGCAAAAGCCATCGTTGTTACGTCCGGCAAAGGGGGTGTGGGCAAGACTACTACAACCGCTAATGTCGGCGCGGCCCTCGCACAGCTCGGGGAAAAGGTCGCGGTGATCGACACGGACGTGGGGCTTCGCAATCTCGATGTCGTCATGGGGCTCGAGGGGCGCGTGGTTTTCGATATCATCGACGTTTTCGAACGGCGTTGTAAGCTCAAGCAAGCACTGATCCGAGATAAGCGTGTGGATAGCCTGTACCTGCTCGCAGCCTCGCAGACCAAGGACAAGAGTTCCCTTTCCGAAGGGCAGATGAAAGCAGTTGTCAAAGCCCTCATCGAGCGAGAAGGTTTCGACCGGGTGCTCATCGATAGCCCGGCTGGGATCGAGTCCGGCTTCCAGACGGCCGCCAGCGCTGCTCAAGGCGCCCTCGTGGTCGTCAACCCCGAGGTATCGAGTGTTAGAGACGCAGATCGCATTATCGGGCTACTCGAAGCGCGAGAGATCGACGAGGTCAAGCTGGTCATCAACCGCATCAGGCCGGAAATGGTCAAGCGGGGAGATATGCTCGAAGTTGAAGACGTTCTCGAAATCTTGGGCGTGAAGCTTATCGGGATCGTACCCGAAGACGAAAAAATCTTGGTTTCTACCAATATCGGCAACCCGGCCAGCCTCGACAACGGCGTCAAGGCAGGGGCAGGCTCAGCTTTTCGCAACATCGCCAGGCGCCTCCGCGGTGACGAGGTCCCCTACCTTTCTCTGGACAGCGGAGGCGGTTTCCTGGCGAGTCTGCGGCGCCTCTTTGGAGGTAGTTGATGTTTGGACTGTTCGGACGAAAAAAGAGCAAAGACCATCTTAAAGAGCGCCTCAAGCTCGTGCTCTCTTACGACCGTGCCAAACTTACTCCAGCCAAGATGGACGAACTAAAAGACGAGCTTTTGCAAGTGATCGGCAAGTACTTTCCCGCTGAAGAGAACGACTATGATGTGAAGCTCGAGCGGCACGGCGACCGCATGGTCTTCGTCGCCAATTTACCGGTCAGCCGAGTGGAAGCACACTGAGAAAGTGGAAGCACACTGAGAATCGGTACGGAAGCCGCGACTCGAACGCGCCCGCCGACCCATCCAATCCAGGTACAATCTCGGTGTGAAAATCTTGAGCTTAATCGCATCATGAGGTGTGCTATCCTCTCGTGAGCGATGTCTCTCTACACCATACTTGTCGCCGATATTCAACAAACGCAACGGCAGCTCATCGAAATGTTGCTGGCTGAAGATGAGTTTCACATCATCGGCGTGGAAAATGGTCGCGAGACGTTGCAGTTTTTGCGTACCAAGACCCCTGACCTAGCCATCTTGGCCCTCGAACTGCCCGATATCAGTGGTGGCTCGATCTGCGAGAAGATGAGGAAAATCGCCCGTCTGAACCGCGTCCCCGTGGTGCTGACCGCACCCCCTTCGAAAGAACTCGGTCTAGACGACAAAACAAAAGAACTGGCTCGGATCGTCAAAGCCGATTTGCTGCTGCAAAAACCTCTGGGAGACAAGAACCTCAGAGAGCGTGTGCTTCAATTGATACAGACCCGGGCCGAAACCCTCACATCTCCCTCAGAAGAACTCAAAACTACCCAGGTAATCGACGACACTCTCGAAAACCTCGAAAGCACCTCCTCGAGCAGCGAAGATCGCGAAACGACCCCTCACAAACCTTACTCGGTAGCGACCGAAACCGGCGAGCCCTACGATGCAACAGAGGTGCTCGAACCACTCCAAACGCTCAAGAAACTGCAAGAGCGGCTCGACCAACAAACCGACGAGCATCGGAAACTCCTAGAACGGCATCGGCGTCTCAGAGAAGCGATGAACCGTTCCAAAGAGAAGACGGAGCTCCTGATTCACACCAACGTAGAGCTCGGTCGTGAAGTGGAGCGGTGGCGGCAAGAGGTGGAGATGTTACGCGAGAGTAATCGGCAGTTCGTAGCGCCAGCTCGCCCTACGAAAAGCGAGCAAGGGGACATCGGAACGGACGAAACCGGAACGAACTCAGAACAGGTTATGGAAAAAGGCCATCTGCTCGATCAGGAGAACCGGCAACTAAGACAGGAAAACGAAACGCTTCGGTATACCCTGAACGAGATTCAGTCGCTGCTGGAAAACCCGAGTCCGGAAGAGGTTTCCGAGCCCCCTCCATCGCTGGTAGAACGCGTGGCACGTCAAGGGAAAGAGCTCGGGAACTTGCGCAAGCGCAACCAGCTCCTATTACAGGCCTTAGAGCGAGAAAAACTCGAGAGCCCCAGCCGGCACCACGCTTGACTCCGTCTCAGCACCCCCACCTTGAGTTTGTAACGACGGCACAACTCAAAAGCAGAACGAGGTTGGGTCGCGGGAGCGCGTAGCTTGCGTCTCACAGGCACCCGCTATCCGTTATTGTACTGAAGGTTTACGTGACGGTCTCTCTGGCCAGGTGGTTGGTTGCCCAGGTCTGGATGGCATCGATCACACACTGCAATGCCCTACCGGAAGCAGTGAGCTCATAGCTGCTCCGTAGTAACCCAGAGGAGTACACCGTTTTGCGAATCAAGCCGAGCGATTCGAGGCGAGCCAGGCGCTGATTCAGCGTGGTCGGGTTACAACCCCCAACCTCGCGCCCGAGTTCGTTGAAGCCTCGTGGGCCATCCAAGAGCGTATGAATGATATGAAGCACCCACTTCTCTTGAAGAATCTGGATGGCATCATAGGCCACACACCCTTGCTGAGCTTGCCTCATTACCACGAAGTGTAGCACGCACCACCCGTCCAGCCGTTTTGCCCGGAAACATTCCGCTTGAAAACATCTTAGAAACGTAAGGACTGTTCTTGAACGCTCCTTAGAACAATAGATCCGGGGGGGGGACCCCAGATTTTGCGAGATCGTAATCACCATCCCAACCGGAATTCAAGGGACAAAACTCTCTCCCCGAGCGTACCGCGAAGTGCTACACTACATTTCAAATGTACGGCACGACGCTAACGACCGGATAAGGTGAGAAGCGCCTTCGGAAGGGAGCAGCATGAATATCTATCAACTCATCGGCCGCAATATCGACATCACAGATTCAATGCGCAACTATGCCGAGGAAAAGCTACAAAAGCTCGATCGCTTCTCCGATCAGATCGTCGACGCAAAGGTAGTGATGTCCTACGGTGGCAACGCCAGCTCGAACGCTGCCAGAGTCGAGGTCCAACTCAACGTCCCCAACGGCATCGTCCGAGCTGAGGAGAGCGGTCAGGATACCTATGCGGCCATCGATAAGGTGGTCGACAAACTAGAGAGGCAACTCAAGCGTTTCAAGGGGCGTTTTATCGCCCGGAGGCTCGAAGAGCGTCCGCAACCGACCCTTGAGGAATCCGAAGAGTTCAACCCGGCTATCGTACGCACCAAAAGGCATGTGCTCAGGCCGATGGATCCCGAAGATGCCGCCGTGCAAATGGAGGCGCTGGGGCACAGCTTCTTCATGTTCCGCAACGCCGAGACCGATGCGGTCAACGTGATCTACTTGCGAAACGACGGTCACTACGGTCTGATCGAACCCGCCTGAAGTCAAACTGCAACGGCCTTTGTCGAGCTTGGGCGAAATCCTCGCCCAAGCTCGTCTGCTTCTACGCTACCGTCTGGAAGAAAGGTGATGAGTGATGAGTAATGGGCGCTGCGAAAGTCAAAGCTCAGCCCGTCTTCTCTGATATTTTCATCTTCGAAGCAACGCGCTCCGCTCCCGCACTCCTTCACATATTCCCCACGCATTACCCATCACGCATTACCCATTACCCGTTATTGACCGTATTCGATATGTAAAAGCGGTGCCGCAGCGGCATCGCCATCATAAGACGCCGCCACACGGCGCCCCGAACCTTCGATCAAGATCACGAGGGCATTGCCAGACTGCCAGTCGGGTCGACTCACAACCTCCTGTATCACAGAAGCGAGGTCGGGCGTACGCTGCAACACCCCCGACTCACCCTCCACCGACCACGCTTCAGGAGACCAAGTGACGGACGCAACGGTGCGCTCTCGAGAGGATAGGTTCAAGTTACTACTCGTAAAGATCCCGGCGTCACCGCTGGCCTCTGCCCCGATCGTGAGCGACGTCGCTTCGCTACTCGGCTGATCCGCCGTGAACTGCACATATGCCCCCGTCACACGAGCTCCTTCAGGGAGATTCACGTTCACGAAACGCATACCGATAAGCTGTCCTGGTCCTTGATTCGGATCGACGGTAAGCTCCAACGCCTTGCTCGAGCGGTTTACCCTACCCATACTCCGTTCCTCGGCATCGTCTTCGCTGGTAGACACCCGTACGTCCACGGATGAGGCGTCGGCCACGGAAACCGATTCGACGACCTCCTGCTCCGTTTCGGTCTGAACGGGCTCGGCCGAGGGCTCGTCGATACTCGCCGGTCTAGCATCCCCTCCAACGACCGAACCACTCGGCAGATCGTATAGGGCGCGCAAGGTGGCGACGTCGCGCTCGCTCACCACACCACTCGGATCGGCGCTCATGGCGTCACCCTCGAACGGGCTACGTCCCAACAGACCGAGTGCGTGCCCAACTTCCAACAGAGCGTAGCGGAATGCGTCCTCGGAGCCGTGGCGTGGATCGAGAAAGATCTCGCTGGTACGAAAGCGATAGACGCCGTCTCGCTGCACGGCGTAAACGTACTGGTAACTTCCCACGCGCCCGTCATCAAAAGGTATCCACGTCACCCTCAAGGTCTCCTCGTCTGGGCTATCGACCAAACGAAATCGAACGAGGTCGCCAGCTGCGCTCTGCCACGCTTCGAAGGCCGCAACAACCTGCTGCTTCAACACATCTCCCCCTTCAACGTCAGGGGATGATACAAATACATCGATAGGGATGTCTTCAGGAAGGTAGTGCAAAAATCGTGAGGCGCCACGGGTATCTTCCTGCTTGCTACCGTTTTGCTCCACATAGCTCACTTGGGCAAAAGATAGCGAGAGCGTAAGGCCGAGCAAAAGAAGACAACCGTATACTAATAGTCTTTGCATGGGGATCCTCCTACCTATTCTTATACTCCCGAAGGCCGCTTGCGCCTCGTAAAAAACGATACGGTCAAGAGCCCGAATACAAAACCTCCCACGTGCGCCCACCAGGCCACCCCACTAACATCGGACTGCGTAACAAACACGCTGCTGGTCGCCTCCCAAAACTGAAGCAGTGCCCAGTAGCCGATAAATAGCCAAGCCGGAAGCCACAAAAGAAAGAAACGCGGCACCCGCAGCAACATGCGGAGCGCCAACCAAGGCAAGATGAGGGGTGGGATCAACGTCAGTACCCGCTGGCGGGGAAAGAGAACGATGTAGGCTCCCAAGACCGCGCTGATCGCCCCCGAGGCCCCGACCATCGGTATGCCAGAGGTGGCGGCGAAAGATCCGTGAATGAGGGTGGCCACCACGCCACCCAGCAGGTAGAACACAGCGAAGTTGAGATGCCCCATACGATCCTCGACGTTATCACCGAACACGAATAGGAAAAACATGTTGCCGACCAAGTGACCGGGGCCACCGTGAAGAAACATGCTCGTCAGCAAGGTGGAGCTCTCGGGCAGCGGTGCGACGAAAAACTCCCTCGGAATGAACCCATAGCGCTGGAAGAAGGCGATCACTTGAAGATCATCGGAAGGGGAAAACTGGATCAGGAAGACGACGATGTTGGCCACCACCACGAGCCACATCACCACTGCCGGCCCATGCCGAGGATTGGCGTCTTTTAGAGGAAACATCTACGCGGTCCAGTTCCCTCGAGACGCTACTTGGAGAGGGTGTCGTTACGGAAGGGGATCACCTCTTGGGATTGGCGCAACTTGACCACGGTACGATCCGGCACCGTGCCGCGCAGCATCACACCGTTGTAGATGACAGCACCCCTGCCGACGATCGTACCCGGCGCCAACACCGCATTGCATCCGATCGATACGCCGTCGCCGATGGCGGAACCGAACTTTCTCAGACCCGTCGCGCGTCCGCCGCTTTTGATCTCATCACCGAAGGCCTTGAAGTTAGCCAACTTGACGCCGGCCCCGAGATTGACTCCCTGTCCAACGATACTATCCCCCACGTAGTTGAAGTGCGGCGCCCTGGCACCAGACAGTAAAATCGACCGCTTTACCTCACTGGCATGATTGACGATCGCCCCCGGAGCGAGCACCACTCCACTCCGTAGATAAGCCGCGTGGCCGACACGACTCCCCTCACCCAACCAGGCCGGACCCTCGACACAGGCATGCGGTCCGATCTCGGCACCGGCTGCGAGATAGACCACTCCCGTCACGACAGCGCTAGGATGAATCGAGCCGTATCGACAATCTTTTAGCGCCGCCACAAAGGTATCGAGGCGCTCGAGTACCTCCCAAGGGTAGGTCACCCCGAAAAGGGGGCGGAGCTCCGGGGGCAGGTTTTCGAGGTCGAAAAGCTCAGCTGGCGTCGGAGGGGTCATAGACCGATTGTAGCCTACCACCTCCCTCGAGCCGCGCTACACTACCCTGACGAAGCGATGCTCTATCTGATCTACAATCCGGTTGCGGGACGGGGGCGTGCCAGGCGCGCTCTTGGGAAGGCGCTCGATCTTTTCACCGCCGAAAGGCTACCGGTAGAAGTGCTGACCACCGAGGGGCCTGGACAGGCCACACACCTGGCCCGAAAGCTGCCAGAGGCTGCCAAGATCGTCTGCATCGGTGGTGATGGCACTGTACACGAGGTGGCAAAAGCCTGCCTGGGGACCGATCGGATCCTCGGTGTACTGCCGGTGGGATCGGGCGACGATTTCGCCTTCGCGCTCGGGTTGGCCCGCCGCGATCTGGCGCAGGCTTTACAGGTCATCTGCACGGGAAAGACCCGGACCATCGATACGGGGCTGGTCAACGGCATTCCGTTCGTCAATGCGGTAGGGATCGGCTTCGACGCCGAAGTCGCAGCGCGGGTACACCAGGCTCCACGGCCCCTTGCAGGCCACCTAGCCTACCTCTACGCCGTCATCACCACCTTGCGCCTTCTAGAGTTGTCCACCGTCGAGATCACGGTCGATGGTAGGTCTGTCTACTGGGGCCCATCACTGCTCGCCTCCACCCACAACGGTCCCCGCATCGGCGGCGGGTTCCTCTTCGCTCCAGGAGCAAAACTCGACAGTGGCTACCTCGAAGTGTTGATCGCCACCGACTTCGACCGGCCAGGTACCCTTGCGATCTTGCCCAAGGTGCTGCGCGGTACCCACCTCGACCACCCGAAGGTACATGCCTTTCAGGGACAGGAAATCCTTCTGAGGTGGTCCTCAGCCAGACCTGGCCACGTCGACGGCGAACTCCTCGAGCCGCAAACAGACTTCTCGATCCAACTACGGCCCGCTTCCCTGACCGTTTTCAGCCCCTAAAACCGACCTTCCCACCTCTGGTGAGACACCGCAGCCCCCCCTCTCTGCTTCAATAGCACCCGCGATCAGAGATCGATCAGGGGTCGATCAGGGACTCCCTTGCACAATCGGAGCTGATACAAACACGGGAAGGAGGTAAAGACCCACCATGCACTACAGAAACAGAGTCGGAAGAGAGGCAGACCGCTTACAACTCAAACCACACAGAAAGGAAACGAAGATGAAAAAACTGATCTTGAGTCTGACATTGGCCCTCGTATTTGGCAGCGCCTTGGCAGCCGTAAGCCAAAAGAACCTAAGCATCGCCGTAGACGACAGCAAGTTCAACTACTCTGAGCTCGAAAACGGGTACGTGTGGCTCAGTTACGACGCCGGCGTACTCTGGTTCCACCTCGAAGAGACCCCCGCACCCGGGACCATCAGACACTCATTCGAAGAGATCGGTGAGTTCACGGACGATCAGCTCGATGCGATCTCTGCAGAAGGACCGAGCGGATCCTCATTCATCGAGCTGAGAGCCACGGCAGCCGAAGTACGGGAGCGCTTCCAAAAGCGCGTCAACATGTACGAGCACATGAACGGCTGGCAGATCGTTCACCAGGATGTAGCCCTGCATTCGGCACTAGATTACTACCTGAGCCAGTTCGAGGAACTCGGATTCACGGTCACAGGCGGGCTGCAGATGGCCAACGTGAAGGCCTACACCATCGCCAACGGCTCCCATAGGAGCAGAGTGGTATTCACCCGCACAGGCGACGACGTCAAGGTCTTTTTCAGTAACGCCTGAAAGGAACCACTACCCCATCACTCGCAGACCAGCCGGACGCCAAGGCGTCCGGCTGGTCACGTGTTAACCACACGTGACCAGGCCGTAAGGTCTCAAACCGACATATTATGATGGCCCATGCTGCTACGCACCCTAGGGGGTCTGGCGCTGGAAGGCACGGGCTTCCACCGCCCCAAACCCCTCCTGCTCTTGGCGTACCTGGCACTCGAAGGGCCCAAGCTCCGGCGCTACCTCGCCGAGGTGTTCTTCATGGACGCCAAAGACCCTTTGAACAGCCTCTCGAGGGTGCTCTCGTATCTCAGGCGCGACGCCCCGGGCTCGTTCGGAGCGGACGAGAAGCGGGTCTGGACCGAAATCGACTGCGATGCGGTTAGCCTGATCGGCTCGATCGAGGCAGAAAAGGTCGAAGGGTGCCTGGAACTTTACCAGGGCCCCTTTGCCGAAGGAATAGATTTCCCGCTCGGCATCGAGCTCGAGGAGTGGGTCTACGGCACCCGCGAGTTCCTGGCGGGAAGGATGCGCGAAGCCCTCCTGGTATTAGGCGAACGTGCAGCTGCCGAAGGCAAGTTCCAAAACGCCTCCCGAAACGCGGAAGAGGCCTACCTGCTCACGGCCGCACCCGAACTGGAGCCCGAGGTGTTCGGCCACATCTACTCACTCCTCTTGGCCGGTGGCAACCCCAAAGCCGATGTAGTTCGCAAAGAAGCCGAAGACTTCGACATTCATCTATCACTCTCCATGGAAGACGCTCGAGCTCAATTCCGATCCCCTGAATCGCACTCACCGGTGCCAGAGCACAATTTGCCCACAGCCCGGACACCCTTTCTGGGCCGGGACGCGGAACTGGCTGAAATCGAGCGCCTGCTCACCCAACCGGAATGCCGCCTCCTCACCCTTCACGGGCCTGGTGGCGTGGGAAAATCGCGCCTGGCGCTCCAGGCCGCCCACCATCAACTCCACAGCGGTCTCTTTGAAGGAGGGATCTTCTTCATCTCTCTCGACACTCTGACGCAGGCCGAGCAGCTTCCGGTCAGCCTTGCGGAGGCGTTGAACCTCACCCTTCAGCAGCAGCCCGACGCCTTTACACAGGTCAAGCATCACCTCTCCCCCAAAAAGCTCTTGCTGATTCTCGACAACTACGAGCATCTCATCGATGCCTCGATCGTAGTGTCGGAGCTCCTGGACACTTGCACAAAGCTCAAGATCCTGATGACCTCTCGCGAACGGCTCAACTTGGCTGAAGAGTGGGTACTGGCAGTAGAAGGCCTGCCCGTTCCGGATCGAGATGCCTTCTCCGCCGAAGAGAGTAGGGGCCTCGGAGCCGTACAGCTGTTCCTGGAGCGAGCCAAGCGGGCACGACTCGACTTTTCGCTGACCCCAGAAAACCTCGCCGACGTCCTGGAGATCTGCCGGCTGGTCGAAGGGCTACCGCTCGGCCTCGAGCTCGCCGCCGCCTGGATCAAGGTGCTATCCCCCGCTGAAATCGCTCGAGAGATCGGGCGCAGTATCGCTTTCCTCGAGGCTCCGACACGTAATGTCGCCGACCGCCACCGCAGCATGCAGGCGACCCTCGAGTACTCCTGGGGACTCCTCACACCCAAAGAGCAGGGGGTTCTGAGACGGCTATCGGTTTTTCGCGGGGGCTTCAAGCATCAGCAGGCCGCCGAGGTAGTCGACGTCACACTGCCTACCTTAGCCCGTCTGATCGACAAATCGCTCCTCCGTTATGGACCAGGAAGCAGATACGACCGGCACCCCTTGCTCGATCACTTCGCCCGGGAGCGCTTGGCGGAGCACCCAGAAGAGGAACAGGAGACGCGCGATAGACACCGGGACTTCTTCCTGTCGTTCGCTGAGCGCTGGTCAGACGCGCTCCAGCAGTCCGGCGACACCGACGCCATCGACGCCATCACCGATGAGATAGACAATATCAGGGCGGCTTGGACCTCGGCCGAAGGCGAGGAGATCCTTCGGTTCATCCGTTGCCTCCACCCCTACCAGGAGCGTCGCGGCCTGTGGAAGGAAGCGCTCGACTGGGCCAACCGGGGGCTCGAAGTTGCAGAGGCCACGGGTCAGATCGAGGAGGTAGGTACCCTGCTGCACACGGTGGGAATGCTCTACCGGCGCTTCTATAAGAGCCAGACGGCTATCGATTTTCTACAGCGTAGCCTCAGCATCGAAGAGACCGTTGGCGATCAGGCCGCCATCGCACGTACCCACATCGAGATCGGCTGGAGCCACTTCCGGCAAAACCAGTGGGAGCTGGCCAGAGAGCACTTTCTGGTCGGTCAGAGTATTGCAGAGTACCTGGAAGATCCTCTGGTTCTCGCTCTGGCCGATCACGGTTTCGGCCTGGTGGCGCTCAAACAGCGAAAGTTCGAGGAGGCGCTCGAGCACCTCGAGCGCAGTTGGGAGCTCACCCAACGATATGGAAAAGATCAGACCCAGCTGGCCCGTATCTCCGGCGATCTCGGTTGGATCCACAGCCTGCTCGGCAACAAAACCAGAAGCATTGCACTCTACAAGGAGGCCGAAGCCGTCCTTGAAAGACTGGGGAACCGAAACGATCTGATCATCAACCTGAACGATCTCGCCGTCGCCTACTTCCGCTTCGAGGAATACACCAGCGCGCTCGAGACCTACCAGAAACTCTTGAAGCTCACCGAAGATACCGAGCACACCCATCTGCTCAGCCTCGCGTATCTGGGTATTGCCGAAGTTCAGCTGGCCACCCAACAATTCGATAAAGCGCGACATATCGCCGAGAAGGCTTTCGAACTCACCCTGGAAACGAATCAGGAATCGATACAAGGCATCAGCGCCCGCGTGATCGGGCAGGCTTGGCAGGCCCAAGGGGACGCCGATCAGGCAAGAAGGTGGCTGGAGCGCGCTATCGCCTTACTCGAAGGCCTGGAAGAGGAGGTGGAGCTGGAAAGAGCCCGGAACGCCGTCCAAGAGCTGGAACTCCAAATCGATCAGGACCATTGAGCCTTCGCAGATATGCCCGCTCATGCTTCCACGTCTCGAGATGGCTTTCGTAGAGGGGTGCATGGTGATGAGTGAGCAGTAATGAGTGATGAGTAGAATCACTTCGACCGTACAGGCTCAAGAGATACGCTTCGCAGCTCTCATCACCCATCACTCATTACGCATCACCAAAACGGTATTCCCGGCAAGAAGCCAGAAACTCCCTTTAGGACGAAACCGAAAGATCCAGGTAAGGGGTCGGTAAGGGGAGTGCTCTATACTCGAACCAGACAAAACGATAGAAGAGGAGGTCGAGGGTAAGAGGATCGTAGGCCGCTCAGGGTAGCTATCACCCTTGGGAAGTCACCAGAGTTCCAAGAATCTTTCAAGAACTGCGAAGGGAGATGGGGTATGAAAGATATTGCATCTGAAATCATGCGTCGCATAGGGTTGTGGTCGAAGGTTCCGGGGGTAATGGCGCTCGTTACGACACTGGGTGTGTTCTTTGGGATGACGGTATGGGCGCAGGACATAGCTTGGGTATGTCAGTCTGGTGATCAATTTTCTGACGGCACCGACAACATCCAAGTAACAGTAGCTATTGGGAGCGAAGGCCGATCCCTTCCAGTTGTATGTGATGCCACAATGCCAGCTTTGGAAGGCTCGGACTTCGAGGTAGAGCTCGCGATCGGTATTCCTCCACAATCTGTCTTACCAGCCGGTACGGAGATATCCATTCGAGGACAGTCTCTTGCACCTGAAGAGTACCAGGAATTCCTCGGAGAAAATGGGGAAACTGTAGAGGGTAAGGAGATTCGACCTCTTCTATTTTTCGCCGTTGAGGTAAATGGTTCTCCATTTTGCTATCCAAACCCACCGGTAGAGCTACTTAGTCGCTTTACAGATGAAGATATTGAAAGAGATCCAGACGCCCATATACGCATTTCCTTTGACGACCCTGACAAGAAGGAACTCGAGGACTTCGTCTGGTGGGTGCCCCTTCAAATAAGAATTGAAGACCCAACCGCTATAAATGGATCGGCTATCGTTAAGGAGAGGGGGGAAATAGATTCCGGCACCTACGGCTTCGCCTTCCTCAACGACCTCTGCGGTGACGGCGACGACCCGAGCTTAGGCCACAACTAGCGCTCGGCGCCACCACCTCAATCCGGATCCGCCGGGTCGGGTTGGTCGCTGCCGACCCGGCCGGAGCGGATTTCTGCGTTGGAGAAGTTCTCGGCCGGGACGGAGCTGCCGGCCAGGCGCCGCAGCATGGCCAGCTGCCCGACGTGGGTCATGATGTCTGCGAGCGGGCCCTGCAACAGGCGTTCATAAGAGCGCTCGAGCAAGGGTAGGTCGCTGGCAAGATCGGCGTCGAGCTCCGCCAATACCTGGTGGAACCCTGCGACCTCTTCTTCCCAGCCCAGGTACGGAGGATGGGTCGACTCGTAGGGCCTGAAGTGGCTATGGGTAAACATGGCGAGACCGCGCATGTGGTGCACGATCTCGAGCGGGCTCCTGACGCCGGAACCGATCAGCAGATCGGGGTAGTTTCCAGGAGCGCCGCGCAGCACCTTCTGCGCGCGGTAGGCGATGGTAGCGAGGAAATGACGGAGCATCTCGCGTTTAGGATTGCTCATACACCAGTGTACCCCCGACAGGCACCTCACGATTCGGAAACCTTGTGACGGCCCGAGTAGAGATCCCGTTTGACAGCGCGGTGGGGCAAGACTATGCTTGCACGGGGTCGAGCATCTAGGATGAGCCGTCTACACGAACACCGGAGCAAAGCGCTTCTTACCACGGTCGGGATCTCCATCCCAAAAGGGGGGTTGGCCGGCACGGCAGCCGAAGCCCGAGCCCTGGCAGAAGAGATCGGTGGGGCCGTAGTGGTCAAAGCGCAAGTGTGGCTGACCGGCCGCGCCGACTTAGGAGGGATTCGCTTCGCCGACGACCCCAGAGAAGCCGAGGAAGCCGCGGCTTCCCTCCTCGGAACGAACATCGGATCCTTCGCGGTCGAGCAGGTCTTGGTCGAAAAGAAGCTGGATATCGCCGAGCAGTTCTACGCCGGGATCACAGTCGACGACCGGGCGCGGGCTCCGGTCGCGATCTTCAGCAGGGCCGGGGGGACCGGCATCGAAACCGTTGCCGCCGGCAGCCCGGACCGAATCGCACGCCACCGAATCGATATCGAGCTAGGCCTCAGGCCCTTCGAAGCCAGAAACCTGGCACGAGAAACCGGTGTTCACGGAGATCTGTTGCGCTCATTGGGCGACGTCCTCCCGAAACTCTACCGGCTTGCACGAAGGGTTGACGCACGAGCCGCCGAGATCAACCCATTGATCCTGACGACCGATGGAAAGTTGATCGCTGCCGACTGCCGCATCACCATCGACGACCACGCCGTGTACCGCCAAACCGATCTCGGCATCGAAATCGCTCGCGAATTCGACCACCCGGCCACCGAGCTGGAAAAGATCGCCTGGCAAGTCGAAAAAGACGACTACCGGGGCACCTTCTACTTCATCCAACTGGACCGGGGGTTCCGGTCTGGTGAAGGTGTAATCGGGTTCCACGGAGCGGGAGGCGGAGGGGGCATGATCAGCATGGACGCAGCACATGCCGCCGGCTTGAAGGTAGCCAACTACGTCGATACCAGCGGCAACCCTCCCGCGAGCAAAGTGTATCGCGCCGCACGCATCATCCTCAGCCAACCGGGCATCGATGGGTATTTTGCCAGCGGCAGCGGCGTTGCCAGCCAAGAGCAATACCACTCCGCACGGGGCCTGATCAAGGCGTTTCTAGAGGTGCCGCTCAGCGTACCAGCGGTGGTACGGCTCGGGGGAAACGGTGAAGAACACGCATTGGCGCTCCTCGAGCGGGCTGCGGAACACCTCCCCGCTCCGCTCGAGGGATACGGCAAAGACGATCCCGCCGAAGCGTGCGCCTTGCGGCTGCGTGAGCTGATCGGCTCCTACACACCCTCTGAAAAACGCCCGTCGAAGCGGCTAACCCCACGAGCGGACAAGCCCTACCGTTTCGAGACGGTAAGCGGCGGAACCGTGACCTTGGACCACAAAACATGCCTGGACTGCCAGAGCAAGATCTGCCTGGAGACCTGCGCGCCCAACATCCTATCGCTCGAAAACGGCGTTCCCGTGCTCAACATCAGCCGCGAGGAGGCAAAGCGTGGAGGGTGCACCGAGTGTCTGGCCTGCGAGGTAGAGTGCTACCTGCATGGAAACGGTGGTGGGCATCTCACCCTCCCGATCGAAGGGCTCGAGGCTTATAGCGCCACAGAAGGTGTGGACTGACCTGTGGCCATGCTGGTAGACGATACGACGCGGGTCCTCATCCAAGGGATCACCGGGCGTGAAGGCCGCGCCCGCGCCAGCCTGATGAAGCGCTACGGCACCGACGTCGTCGCCGGTGTGACGCCGGGCAGAGGCGGACAGGTCGTCGAGGGCATACCCGTCTTCGATACCGTACGGGAAGCCTGGGAGCAGGCAGGCCCGCTCGACGCGAGCGTCATCTTCGTTCCCGCACCGCTGGTTCTGGACGCTGCCCTGGAAGCGATCGATGCGGGTATCCGGCTCCTGGTGATCGTGCCCGATCGCGTGCCCCTTTATGACGTTCTGGAGATCATTGCGGCAGCAGATCGTTCGAATGCGTGCTTCATCGGACCGAATACCTTAGGGGTTCTCAACACCGGCAGGGCCGTGTTGGGCATGATCGGTGGACAAGTGGCAAGCGCACAATCGTGGTTTTTACCAGGCCCGGTCGGCATCGTCAGCCGTAGCGGGGGCATGACCACGAGCGCAGCCTACTACCTCGCCAAAGAAGGCATCGGCACCAGCACCTTGGTACACGTCGGTGGCGACATGTTGGTTGGCCTCCCCCTGCCGAGCATGGTCGAGCGGTTCGAAACCGATCCCGAAACCGAAGCGGTGGTGCTCTTTGGCGAGATCGGTACTTCGCAAGAAGAACAGGTTGCCGACCTCATCGAAGCCGGCCGCTTTACCAAACCCTTGATCGCCTACCTCGGGGGGAAGGCGGCCAAAGACGGTACCCGCTTCAGTCACGCCGGGGCCATCATCGAAGGCGGACGCGGCACCTATCAGAGCAAGATCTCACGACTCCGTGGGGCGGGCGCCCACATCGCCCCCTCGCTTGGTGACATCCCACGGATCGTCGGAGGGCTGCTTCAGCAGAGCGATCGATAAGGCCCAAGGTAAGGGGTACGGCGACCCCGAGTAGGCTAAGGTGGGTTGAGGTGGGTTGACGATGAATCAGGATCGATCCTGGGCTACGGCCATCACCGAGATCAAAAAAAACGAAATCCGGCTGCGCGGATACCGCATCGACGCGCTGATGGGTCAGATCACCTTCACCCAAGCTATCTACCTCGCCATGATGGGGGAACTGCCCGCTCCGGAGACCGCGACGCTGCTAGATGCCATCTTGGTGGCATCGGTCGACCACGGTGCCTCACCACCTTCGGTGCTAGCAGCTCGGACAGCCGCAGGTACCGGTGCGCCGCTCAACGCTGCTATCGCTGCCGGCGTGCTGTCGATCAACCGCCACCACGGCGGTGCCATCGAGAACTCGATGAAGCTTATCAAAAACGCCCTAGAGCGCGCTCACGACGAAAGCGAGACCGTGACTCAAGCCGCTACAGAGACAGTGAAGGAAGCCCGGAGAACAGGGCAGCGGCTCCCCGGCTTCGGACACCGTGTCCACCGAACCGATCCGCGAGCGCGACGACTATTCGAGCTTGCCGAGAAGCTGGGCGTAGCCGGCAAGGCCGTGATCGTGACAAGGGCGTTGGAGTCTGCTCTCGAGCAGCAAACCGGCCGACACCTCCCCATCAATGTCGATGGCGCCATAGCCGCACTGCTGACGGATCTCGGCTTTCCCATACCGCTCTCCAACGCCTTTTTCATCATCGCCCGGATCCCAGGCCTGGTGGCTCACGCTGTCGAAGAGACCACCCGTGAACGCCCCATGCGCCGCATCGACCCTACCAGACACACCTACGACGGGCCACCGGCGCGCGACCTCGGTAAGAATGCCATAGATACCGACCCCGATATCTGAGCAAAACCCTATGGAGACGTGCGTGCAGCTCACCAGCAGTTTGATGAAAAGCACGTAAAGGCAGCACCCGCGATATTGTCATCTGGTCGTCAGGTAAGGTAACATCGCGTAGCCAGGTGTGGCTAGCTGCTTTGCCTGCCCGCCAGGGCAGGACACCTTTCCAGGGTGACAGGGGAAGTTCGGTGAGAGACCGACGCTGTCCCGCAACGGTGTCGTTGCAGCCCTCGATTCGCCACCTTCCACGTAACCGTGGGCGAAAGAGGGATACGACGGAGCCCGAGTACCTGCCTAGCAGCTTCATCTCCTGCTCTCGTGAGAAAGAGCGAAGGTGGTGATGGTGCTGAGTACCTAATTCATCCCGATAGCGATCGTGAGCTCCGAAGCGTGCTCTATGTACCCATGCCCCCGGGCACATAGGGCGATCGATACCTCTAGCCATCCACACAACGCCTCTTCTGCTCGGTATAGCCAACCCGTTTGCGAACTTTCCGGAGGAACCTATGAAACCGCTGACCGCGCTTCTCACATGCTTGCTACTAAACCTGGCGGCGGCCACGTCCTATCCGCTCACCATCACCGACGATCTCGGCCGCCAGATCACGATCGAGTCCGAACCCTCACGCCTCGTCACCATGCTCCCCAGCCACACCGAAACGCTCTGTGCCTTGGGCCGCTGCGACAGCATTTTGGGAACAGACACCTTCAGTACCTATCCGGCCAGCGTCGAAGCACTACCGAAACTCGGTGATCTTTACTCCCCGAACATCGAAGGCATCATCGCCTTGGATCCCGATCTGGTGCTGATCGGCGAAGACGATGAACTCGCGTCCGCCCTTAGCAAAGCAGGCCTCACCGTCTATGCAGGGAATGCTCAGCGTTACGAAGAACTCCTCGAAAAGATCACAACGCTCGGGCAGATGGTCAATCGTGAAGAGGCAGCCGGCAGGATCAACCTGCAGATCCGCGTCACAGTGGCGGGCCTAGCATCGCTTTTGGGGAATTCTGCTACCCCAAGCATCTACTATGAAATCAGCAACGAATACTACAGCCCTGGCCCAGCGTCTTTCATCGGTGTTCTGATCTCCAGCGCCGGTGGCCAAAACATCGTCCCCGAAGGCATAGGGGACTTCCCAAAACTCGATAACGAGTTCATCATCGCGACAAATCCCGACATTATCATCCTCAGCGACGCACCGTATGGCGAAAGCATCGAAACCGTCAAGGCTCGAGCCGGCTGGGACGATCTCGACGCTGTACGTGAAGGACGCGTCGTGCCGTTGACGCAAGAGCAGGTCGATACCTTGAGCCGTCCTGGCCCCCGGGTAATCGAAGCGGTACTCCTCCTCGCACAGATCCTCCATCCGGAACTCCTCGAGTGATTCCTGTTTTGGCCCGGCATAGCCGGGCCAAAAAACAGCGTGGTATAGGTAGGATTTCATATCATTCCACCGAGGAGATTTCACTACCTGAACCCACCGCCAAAACCGCGACCGAAGTCGCCCCGACGGTTGCCAAAGGACCCTTGCTGCCGGGCCGTGAGATCGACGGTATGAGTCTGAGGGCTGGTGATGACTACCGCATAAGCTGCCTCAGAGGCCGCATCTCTTACGTCATTCATGAACCCGATGGCGCTGTCTTGCCCCAAGGTAAAGTTCAGCGACTCGAGCGCGCTCGCAGCCCCTGACTCTGGATCCGCGTCATAGAAGGTCACTTCGACGCTGCTCCCTTCGTTGAGGTTGCGACCTAAGACGCTGTGGCCAAGCCCAACGGTACGGTTACGACCGACACCAGGTTGTACTGCAGAAAGATCGATCGTCCGCGTCTGTTCGCTGATGTTCATCTGCAAGAACGCCGCCCCAAAACGCGCCTCACGCATCGCTTGGGCAAAGGCCGACTCGCTGTCTTCCCCCACGGTGAGCGTGAGCGTCTCGAGTACGTTGGCACCTTCTTCTGGATCACCGTCGTAGAAGACGACTTCCAGCGTCGATCCTAGCGCGAAATGAGGTCCAGGCCCGGCGAAACCGCGACGACCGGGGCCAGCGTTACCTTGGAAGCGACCGCCGGCACCGGGACCGAATCCCGGGCCCCTATGGGCCAACACCTCTCCCTTCACCCCAGCACCTTGTGGAGACCGAAGCTGGTTTCCAAAACCTTGGGCTCCCGCAACGGTACCGATGAGCAAGCCACCGGCCACCAGCACAATCAAACCTCTCTTGATGTTCATCCTCGTTCCTTTCCGATGAGCGTCATTCGACTCGGCGTTCGTAATGTTGAGGTGCCAAGATCTCGATCCCATCACTCCCTAAGTGTGGCAGCCCGGTTTGTAATTCTTTTTTGGAGTCTGTATAGGTTTTGTTTAGGTGCTCGATCCCTGTCTGAGCGGCAACACCACGTCGAAACGGGCACCATCAGCGTGGTTCCCGGCCCGTACCCAGCCACCGTGCAGGGTGACCAGCGAGTGCACGATCGCCAGGCCCAAGCCGCTCCCCTGTTGCCCTCGGCTATCGCGACGCTCCCCCTGAACGAAGCGCTCGAAGATGGTTTCGAGCTCCTCTTCTGGAACGCCCGGGCCGGAGTCGAGAACGCTCACGATGCACTCGCTTTCCGTCGCCTCCAGGGTGACGCGAACCCAGCCACCGGCCGGTGTCACCTGCAAAGCGTTATCCAGCAGGTTCATCACGATCTGTATCATGCGATCGGGATCGGCATTCACAAAGGTTTCCCCAGACGGAGACGTGAACTCGAGCCGTACACCCACCCGCTCCGCCGCTTCACGGAAGCTCCTCGACACATCTCCCACCAACTCTCTCAAATCGACCTCTTCCACATCCAGAGAGAGTTGGCCGGCATCGGCCAGTGAGAGTATCCTCAAGTCGTCGATGAGGCGCGACATCAACCCTACCTGTTGCTGCAGAAGCCCGAGTTCCTCACCATCGAAGGGAACGAGGCCATCCTCCAAGGCGTCGAGCCGCAACTGCAGGGTCGCCAGCGGAGTACGAAGTTCGTGAGCGATATCGGCTGTCATCGACTTCCGCTCGGCTTCGTACCGTTCGAGCGAACTCGCCATGGCGTTGAAATCGCGTGAGAGTTGCTGCGCTTCGATCGGCTGCCGTTCGAATCCCGTCAAAGTAGCGCGGGCACTCAGGTCCCCGCCAGCGATTACCGAGGCCGCTTGCGCCACCGCCCCGATCGGCTTGGCGATGCTGCGGCCGAGCCAAACCGCCAGGGCGATGCTCAGAAGGACGGCTGCTGCGCTACCTAGAGCGATGGCCTGACGGATCGCTACCCGGTAGGAACCGAGCAAGGCGAACAGTCGCGCGTTCTGTTCACTGAGCAACCGGTCGTCTTCCTGGGCGAGGGGGGATCGAACGCGTTCGCCCGGACGCGGCCGGTTCCCCTGTCCCAGACGCGGTGGTCGCGTCCGCTCAAGCACCAACTCACGGAACTCGGGATTGAGGCGGTTGAAGGTCTTTCGCGCCGCGACCGACTGTGCGATGGGAACGACCAAGAGCGCAGCGAGCGTCACGGCAACCATGGCGATGATGAGGCGCGGTGCGAGCCGGTTCACGATCACACCGTGAGGTCGGCCAGGCGGTACCCAATCCCTCGCACGGTCTCGATCAGACCATCGGCCCCCGCTCCACCCAACTTGCGCCGGAGATTGGCCAGATGCGTGTCGACCGCACGCTCATACGCGTCGCTTTCAGGTAAGGCTGCTTCGTAGAGTTCATTCCGAGAGATAGCGCGGCCTGGCGTGCTCGCCAGGTGGTGCAACAAGCGAAACTCGGTCGGGGTAAGATCGACCGGTCTGCCTCCAACTCGCACCACCATGCTATAGGCATCGACCTCCAGCGCCCCGATACGGTGCACGGCCCTAGCATGTTGCGCCGGCAGGCTGCGCCTGAGAACCGCCTGGACCCGTGCCATCAACTTACGGGCACCGACCGGCTTGACCAAATAGTCGTCGGCTCCGAGACCGAGACCTAGAAGCTCATCGATCTCTTCAGCCCGTGCGGTGAGAATGATCACCGGCACATCCGACTCCGCCCGTATGGCTTTTAAAACTTCGAGCCCATCGAGTTCCGGTAAACCCAAGTCCAAAATGACCAGGTCCGGTCGCGCCGCGCGGAAGAGCTCGAGCGCTCTCTTGCCGTCGCCGGCTCGCTCGGTACGGTAGCTCGCCTGCTTGAGGTAGAGTTCGATCGTCTGAGCCAAGGTGAGCTCGTCCTCAACAACCAAGACCAGCGCCATAGAGGTTACTGTAGCATCTACCCAGGCTGCTTTTTGAAGCCATTCCACACCTCATATCTTGACTCGATGACGTATCGATCCCGAACAGGAATTGTCCAGGTTCTGTGTAGAGGCGTGACGGTCTCTTTACGCCCTCAAACGCAGTTCGCCCGGCTCGGTTACACCGAACCGGACAAAAGGTACGGGAGGTTTCGTGCGCTGCCGTGGTGGGTTTTGAGGCGTTCAGGATTGGAAGCCGTGCCGTAACCGGCGGTGCAGCAATCCCCACCAAGAGACACTACACCGGTGTTCCTAAAGACCTGTGTTTTAGTTCAAACGGACTTTGTAGGGTGCACATCCACCGTCTTGACGAAAGAAGGCGATGTAGAGGTTGTCTTCACGATCGACGGCGACCGCGCTCACCAATTCAAAGGGACCGTCGCCGTTGCCAGGTTCTGTCCAGGAAGTGATGAAATGGCCTTCGGTGTCGAAAAGCTGAAGACGCTCGGAATTGTCGGTGACGAAGACGTGATCTTGACTATCCACCACGACTTGAAACGGCATCAAGAGCGCACCGTCGCCGGCAGCGCTCACCACTTGCAGGAGGGTCCCTTCGGCATCGAATTTTTGGTAACGGCCGTTGAGCAGATCGGCTATGTAGAGGTTGCCTTGGCTATCCCATCCCACCTGCGACGCTCCTTGGAATTCCCCCTCGTTGCTGCCGAAACTACCGAACTGGTCGAGGAAGTGGCCGCTCCCGTCAAAAATCTGGACGTGGGCAAAATCGGGAACATAGACGTTCCCCTGTGAATCGATCGAGGCGGGGCCGACACTGGGCGGGAGAAATTGTCCATCAGCTTCGCCCATCGTGCCCCATTCCAACAAGAACTCACCCTCGCCGTTGAATTTCTGCACGCGGAAGTTGTAGCCGTCGGAGACATAGACGTTCCCCGCCTGATCGGTGGCGAGGAAACCCGCATCAGGTCCCCCATCAGGGGTATCCGGACGCCAGGAGAACTCTCCCGGGCCGCTACCGGTCGAGCCCCAAGACATCACATAGCTACCCGATGAATCGAACTTGTGGATCTGATACGAATGCCCATCGACACCGTAGTCGGTGACGTATAGATGACCGACCCCATCGACCGCGATGTTGCAGCCGCCCGCGATCGGATGAGCAGACGTATCGGCCTTCCAAACGACCTCGAGCACCAAGTTGGCATCGAGTGATGCTGCTGTGGTCGGCACGATGGGTGTGATTACAGCGATGATGAACAGCCCCGCTAAAGACAACGACATCAACAGGAGCGGGGATCTTTTGCGCTTTACCGTTTGCATACGCTATCCTCCTCGAACTGCAAGAGAAGATCCCGGCGACGATTCCTGCCAACCCCACCTCGGTTCCTCAACCATCCCTCGGTTTCTTGCGCGCGCGTCGCCTATGGAAGGCTTTACGCACAACCACCCCCAAAGATACTCTCGACCTGCTCGGCTTGTACGGAACGCTTTTCGAGGCGCACTAGATCGCTCAAAGATCGCATAACAACGACTTCACAAGCACCCTGGATAAGAAGATCTGAACCATACTGACCGATGATCTCCCAACCACCATCACCCCGATTCTTCAGGACGACGTAACGTATCACCAACGACTTCGGTTCTGTGATTCCCTCAACGATCTAATCGGGCGCC
Organism: Trueperaceae bacterium; assembly: GCA_020354625.1. Classification (GTDB taxonomy): domain Bacteria; phylum Deinococcota; class Deinococci; order Deinococcales; family Trueperaceae. Next base: position 2,401,290 of record CP070651.1, on the reverse strand, counting down.
TATCTCCCAGGATCGAGCGGCAGCAGCGACACAAACCACCGAGGACCGGCAGGGTCTTCTGTCCCTCGCCGCCTCCTGGTCCTTAATTCCTTCCTTGCAACTTTTATTGTACTCGCTTCGGCGTGATACGTCCACTCGATTTTTCTTTTTCGTAATAGACGGATCTCCCTGTCATACTGACACCGTGACTACCTGGGATGAGTGCTGCCAAGGGCTCGAGCCGACAGAGAACTAGGGTTCCAACTTGGCGCTCCCCACCCCGTGCTTATGGTAGTCCACCCTATCAGCGATCGGGATCTGCCTGAACTCCTCCGCCAAGGCGATGAGGTTCGCGATCGTCTGCTCCCATAAGATCTCTCCTTTTTCTTTGGTGGCGACGGTGGCATCACCGGCCACGCCACTCTCGTTCCAACGCGTCCACCAGTCAACGAACAAGACCGGCGACCCCGTTGCGAGATCACGGTAGAAAAACTTCGACGATGCCCACTGCTCAGGGATCTCTCGCACGGCCTTTTCCATCTGCACCCGCGACTCGTCGATATAGAGGTAGAGCGAGGTCTCGATCTCCTCTGCGTGGCTGCTCCCCGGCCAGGGCGTCTCCCGGATGTCGTTATAGGCTTCTCTGCAAAGGTTCACCCACATCAGAGCCGCGCAATGAGCATCGGTTTCAAGGACGACCTTTCTGGCTGCCAGGTCGAGATTCGGCATGTTCGATCCGTGACCGTTGACGATGAGGATCTTTTTGAACCCGTGATGGGCAAAGCTTTTGCAGACATCGCTGCAGTAGCCGATGTAATGCTCTGATGCAACGTGTACGGTGCCAGGAAAGTCGAGGTGATGGAGGTTGTAACCGTAGGGGATCAGAGGAGCGATCAGAAACAGGTCGGGCCGGCGCCGGCCCGCTTCCAGACAGATCTTTTCGACTTGGTGATCCATGTCGAGCGGCAGATGGTAGCCGTGATCCTCTACCGAACCCGTGGGCAGGATGACCACTTTGTTGAGCGCAACCGCCTCACCGATCTCCGGCCAGGTGTGGTCGACGTAGCGGTATAGATTCTTGATGTCTCGCACGGTCGGTTCCCCTTTCTTATACAACGCTGTTTGTATGGCCCGGCTGCGCCGGGCCATACAAACAGGAAGTCATATCACTCATCACGATCAACGTTCCCGAAAGCGCTCGACGACCGCTTCGTCGAGACCGACACCGAGTCCCGGTCCATCCGGAATCCGGACCCAACCGTCCTCGAGCACCGGGAGGCCCGGAACGAGCTCGTTGCGGAGCGGCGATTCGGTAAAGGGGTATTCGATAAAGGGTGCATCCGGGGCACTCCCCATCCACTGCAAAGAGGCAGCCAGATTGATCCCCGTCCCGAAACAGTGGGGGACTGCCCACACACCCTTTTGGTAAGCCAAATCGGAGACTTGCCGGCACACCGTCAAGCCGCCTGCCCGGCCGACGTCGGGCTGCACCACACGGACGCCGCTATCGATTAACGCCTCGTACATTTCAAAGGCATCATCGAGCTCTCCGGTCGCGATCCGGCCGCTCACTTCCGAACACAAAGTTCGGTACCCTTCAGGGGCTTCGTTGTGCAAGGGGTCTTCCAACCAGGTGATGCCGAAGCGTTCGAACAGCTCTCGAGCCCGCTCAGCAGCGGTCTCCACATCCCAGATGCGCCCGGCATCCACCATGATCTCGATATCGTCCCCAGCCGCCTTTCGAATCGCACCGACCAACTTCATATCGAGCTCGCGATCGACACCAAAGGGCCCCCAACCGAACTTGATGGCGCTCGCCCCCTTGTCGATGAGGAGGAGCGTCTCGGCAGCTGCCTGCTCGGGTGTCTGCGGGAAGAGGACGCTGGCATAGGCTCGCACCCGGTCGCGCATCCTCCCCCACACGTCTGAGACAGACTTGCCAGATGCCTTGCCCACAATGTCCCAAAGCGCCTGGTCGATACCACTCATGGCGTGGATCGCGACACCTCTGCGACCATAGACACGGCTCGCTTCGTACATCTCCTGCCAGCGCGCTTCCGGCTCGAGGGGATCGGTGCCCACCAGCACAGCGGCGAGCCCGTGTCTCCGCGGCGCGGACTTCGGTGCGGTGATCACGGCCTTGGCGACATAAGAAGACGACACTACCTCCCCAAACCCAACCAGACCCTCGTCGGTCCGCACTCGAACGATCAACACCTCTTGGGTGCCGTCGGCGACTTCTCTGACAACGGGGAGTCGCAGGTGCAGCGCTTCGACTGCTGTGATTCGCACGGTCTCCTCCTCAGCGGCGCACCTCTCCACAAGGCTGTTGAGGGCGACTTATGGGCTTCTGTTTGGTGATGAGTAAGCAGTGATGAGTGATGAGTGAGCAGTGATGAGTAATGAGTGATGAGTGGGTTGCCTACGAAAAATAGGCTGAACCACTAGCCTTCGCAGCACCCATTACCCATCACTCATCATCCATGACCTTTCTTCCAGACACGTCCGTGACGAGAAGCTGGCTCAGCCGTGAATTTCGCAGCACCCATTACCCATCACTCATCACCTCAATCGATCATGTCGAGACGAAATTCCTCGACATCGCCCTTGCACCTGTTCCACAATCATACCGTGGATCTGTTGCGTTCGATCGGGTTCAGGTGTGCTAGATCGCACTACGATACGCGTTTCTGTTGTAGGCTTACTAGTGCAACGTTTTTTAGCTAAGGCAAACATGATAAGACCTGGCTGAAAAGGTAGCCAGGAAGGATCTTTATGACATTTGAATCGTTTGAACTTCACGCCCGCATCATGGCCGGCGTGAAAAGTGCAGGGTATCGCACTCCCACCCCCATTCAGAGGCGCGTCATCCCCGCTGCCCTCTCAGGCCGGGATATCTTGGGCCTGGCACAGACCGGAACCGGCAAGACAGCTGCGTTCGTGCTGCCGATCTTGCAGCGGCTCTCCAGCGGCCCGCGAGGCCGCATGCGTGCACTCATCGTAGCGCCGACCCGTGAACTCGCCGAACAGATCCATGGTGAGATCCGCATGCTCGGACAAGCCACCAGGCTGCGTAGCGCCACGGTGTACGGCGGCGTGGGCATGGCACCACAAATTCGTGCTCTGCGAGGCAAGGGAAGAGCCGAGATCATCGTGGCCTGCCCCGGACGGCTTCTCGACCATATGAACAGGGGCCATGCCGACCTGTCAAACCTCGAAGTTCTCGTTCTCGACGAAGCCGATCACATGTTCGACATGGGATTTCTGCCCGACGTCCGCACCATCATGAAGCAGGTACCGACGACGGCTCAACGGCTACTCTTTTCTGCCACCATGCCAGAGGATGTAAGGCACCTTGCCAACGGGGTACTCAGCGATCCCCTCACAGCGGAGATCGGCCATAGAAAACCTGCACAGACGGTCACCCACGCCCTCTACCCGGTCGAGCGCAACAAGAAAACCGAGATGCTCAAGCACCTGCTCCGCGAACACGATCCCCGTTCAGCATTGGTGTTCACCCGCACGAAGAGCGGCGCCAAACGACTCGCAAAACAGCTCGACAGTGAGAATTTCTTCGTCACCTCCCTCCAGGGAGACCTCTCACAGAGCAAGCGTCAGAAGGCGCTCGACGGTTTTCGCAGGGGCGACTATCATATCCTGGTCGCAACCGACATCGCAGCTCGAGGTATCGACGTGACCCGCATCTCCCACGTCATCAACTACGACGTACCGAATACAGTCGAAGCCTACACCCATCGCATCGGCCGTACCGGACGCGCCGAGCGAAGTGGAGAGGCGTTCACGTTGGTAACCCAGGACGACGTAAAAATGATCCGCTCTATCGAGCGCTCGCTAGGGACCCGGCTCGAGCGTATCGAGCTCGAAGCCTTCGCTTGGGACGACACGTTCGATTCTCACCACCCCAGAAAGTCCCGTCCGAATCGAACGGGGGTTGGGAGAAGGGGTGACGGAAGAGAGCGTTCCGAACGATCGACACGTCAGACCGATGGCAGAACCCACAACCGCCGGTATCGCCGCAGTAGGAACGGTCCCAACAAGCAGCGAAACACTTCCCGTGCCGGGCAGCAAGCCACACGTGAAGCGTGAGCCAAGCCCCTCCGTCGTCACCCTGCAGCGCTATCTTCGCGAGCCGTTAAACAGCCTTTCGCACTTCGCTGGAGTCCTGCTCAGTCTAGTCGGACTGGCCGTGCTCTTGGTCTTGTCTCGCGGCGAACCCTGGCGAACGGTCAGTTTCGCCATCTACGGCGTCAGCACGGTTCTCCTCTACACCGCCAGCACCCTGCATCACGGCCTCAAACTCAAAGAACGAGGGAGCCGCTGGCTGCGCCGTTTCGATCACGCCGCCATCTTCGCCATGATCGCCGGCAGCTACACCCCCCTCACGCTCGTTACCCTGCAAGGTAGGGAAGCGGCGTGGGGCTGGTCGCTCTTCGGCGTGGTGTGGGGGCTGGCCATCCTCGGCATCGTGTTCAAACTGTTCTGGCGTGAGGCGCCCCGCTGGCTCTCCACCGGGCTCTATCTCATGCTGGGCTGGTTGGTCGTCATCGCTCTCAAACCCGTATCGCAAACCCTGCCTCCCGGTGGACTGGCGTGGATGGCCGTCGGTGGCCTCTTCTACTCCGTCGGTGCGGTCATCTACGCTCTCAAACGGCCCAACCCCCTCCCCGGAGTCATCGGTTATCACGAACTGTGGCACTTTTTCGTGCTGACGGGGAGCGCCAGTCACTTCTTCATGATGCTCTTTTACGTGCTGCCTCAGTAGAGTCCGGTATCAACTGGCCACTGAAGGTGTCGGGTCGGGGTGAGAGGGCTCCATTTGTTACAGGCTTGCTACCTCGATCGCGATACCCACTCTTACACCGAATCCCGTCTGTCTGGCTAACTACAGCCAAATCAGATACAAGGGGAAGTCTCGTACCATGGGGTTCAGCTGAAGCGGGCGCCGTGTTCGGCACCCGCATTCCAACAAGGGCGACGTCAAAAAAGTGGCGAACAGGCACTGCTGATCTGTTCGATATGGCGGTGGTCGGTGCCACAACAACCGCCCATCACGTTGAAGGTGCCAAGTCGTGACCTGAGCTCTGCGTACTGCCGGCCGAGCTGCACTGGATCACCGTCATCAAGCTCTTCAGCCTGGTCGAGTTCGGCGTGGCTCATGGTCGAGGCGTTGGCCCGGATACCCCGGATGCGGGCAACCCAAGGCTCGCTCGGATCGAGTAGGGTCTCGAAGTGGGTGGGGTGGGCGCAGTTGACCATGTAGTAAGCCGGCCCGGCACCGGTGGCGGCATCGACCTCTTCGATAGCGCTGCCGAGCGCTTGCCCCGTCGGGAGCCGGCCGTCCGTCTCGACGGTAAAGGAGATGACGACCGGCATCCCGGCCTTCTGGGCCGCACGGGTGATGCCGATCGCCTCTTCCAGGTAGTTCATGGTGATAGCAGAGACGAGGTCTGCCGCAGTCCCAGCAAAGGTTTCCACCTGTGTCGCGTGATAGCGCTCGGCCTCTTCCACCGTCATTCTCAACGAGGGATCGTAGCCGTCTCCCCGGGGGCCGATGCAACCGCTGATCACGACCTCGCTGTCGCCATTTTCGAACTCGTTGCGAATGTCCTCGAGCATATTGATCGCCTTGCGATTGGCTTCTGCAAGCGCTCCCTGGGAATAACCGAGCTTGGCTCCCCAGTCGGCGCTGGCGCGCCAGGTCGCGCTCTCCAGCACCACGCCGACCCCGTCGCGGGCGGCGATGGCGGCGTAGGTGCGGAAGTAGCTGCGAAGCGCCCTCTCCCCCTCCTCGCTCCTCAAAAGATCGAAAGCGGCGAAGTGGGGCAGCGACAAGCCGTCCTTGAAGATGAGCGTCGTCTCGATGCCACCATCAGTGAGAAAGAGGCGACCGTCGAGTTGTGGCAACTGGCCTCGGTAGACAGCCTCACCCGGTCTCGTCCGATTCACCACCGCCTGATTTCCACCCGTATCTTCTCGATGTCCAATACTCCAGCTCATAGTCACGTCTCCTCGCGTGGTTTGCCCCGTCGCGGGGCGTGTAACCACAGCGTGCCAGGAGAGCCGTTAACAGAGCCCTAACAAGCCCCTAACGCGCACTGAAGTGGCGTTTGGATAGACAATTCAAGGTGATGAGTAAACAGTGATCGATGATTAGGACGACAGCAAAAGGTTGATTGGAATTGGGTGATGGCCAATAGAAATTGCGTACATGGCACACCTTTCAAAGACTTGGCCTGAGCTTGGCTACGAATCTTTACTCCGCAACGCCCTCCGGAGAGCGACCACCGGTTGCAACGGCGATGGCTTCAGGTATGGACATCTCTTTACCCTCGCGCCGGCAAGCGTCGAAGGCAGCCTCGGTTAAACG
>CP070651.1:2371459-2394823 GCA_020354625.1 Trueperaceae bacterium | reverse complement strand
GGGACTTTGCGCTCCAGCGGGTCGCCGATCAGTTCACCGAGCAGACCGGTATCGGCGTCAACATCGAAAGCATCGCCTACAACTCGCTGCAGGCTCGGCTCGTCAACTCCTTCATCACCGGGACAGCTGATGCCGATGTCGTCACCGTCGACCAGATGTGGATCAGCCAATACGCCGACAACGGCTGGATCCAACCGCTGGACCAGTTCATCGCCGCGGATTCCGACACGGACGTGGGTGATTTCCTCCCCGAAGTCCTCTACTCGCTAAGCACCTGGCGCAACCAGATGTGGACGCTGCCGGTCGGCGCCTACGCCCAGGGGGTCATCTACCGGCCCGATCTGCTCGAGATGGTCGGTTTGGCCGCACCGCCCAAAAATCCTGAGGATGCCGGTGACTGGACCTGGGAGAAGTACTTTGAATACGTTCGCGCCTTGCACGGCGTCACGATGGGTGACACCGAGCACTTCGGCTCGGTAATCGTCGGCGCCCAGCCGGTCCCCATCGTGCACATGTTCACACAGTTGGGCGCCAGTTACGGTGCCAGGTGGTTCGAGCAGTTCCCCGAAGCCCCCTGGGATTTCACGCCCCTCATCAATTCAGATGCGAACGTCGCCGCATTAGAAGCCTACAAAGAGCTTTACGACTTGTCACCACCCGAGTCGATCAACTACGTCTGGTTCGACGCGGGTACGCGCTTCTCGCAGGGCGACATCGGTATGTTCTTCTGGTGGACCCCTTATTACTACCTGGTGAAGAACAATGGCTACATGACGGGCGAGCCTTCGATCATCAAAGATAGCTACGATACCGCTATCTTGCCGACCCTGGAACCCGGTGGCGATAACGTGGTGAGCCTGGGCGGTTGGAGCTTGGGCATGCCCAGAACGGTTCAGAACGAGGACGAAGCCTGGCAGTTCATCAAGTGGGCGACCAGCAGTGAGGGGCAAAAAGCGATGGCGCTGGTACCCGACTTCGGCTTCCAGTTCAGCGACTTCAGCCGCCGCTCGAACTATGAAGACCCCGAACTCCAGGCGATCTACCCCTACCTGGAAACCCAGCTGCACGGCATGGCCCTGGGCAACGGCAAGATCGCGCGGCCCCCTTCGCCGATCTATACATCGCTAGAGGGCGTGTACGGTCTTCAGCTCAGCCGGGTACTCTCGGGCGAGGCGAGTGCCAAGGAGGCACTCGACACCACCAACGTCCTCTTCGACAACATCCTCAGAGGCAACCAGCAGATCCCCTACCTGCTCGATAGCTATAACGACACCTTGGAAAACACCAGGGCGCTCATCGCCAAACTGGCGTCCTAGCGAGGGAATCTTCCGAGATTGCGTGGGTAGGGGCGGCCCGCGGTCCGCCCCTACACTCTTCTGACCCACTCCCCCAACGCCTCATCGTACCGACGGCCCTCCCAGAAAGCCTGGTTTCGAGTCATGCAAAGTAACCGCCGGCGCCTGCTGCCCTACCTCTTGTTGGCACCATCGATCCTGGTGCTGCTCTCGCTCATCCTCTATCCGCTGACCTTCGCGCTCATCAACAGCTTCAAGTTCTACAATCTTCAGGTCGGGCCCAAGCCACTCTTCTTCTTGGGTTGGGATAACTACCGGGCCGTCATCAGCAATACTCCGTTCTGGCCGGCGCTAAAAAACACCCTCATGCTATCGATCGGCGGCATCTTCGTCGAGTTCTGGTTGGGCCTGGCCATCGCGCTATTGCTCAATTCCCACGTACGAGGCATGAGTCTCTTCCGCACCCTTTTGATCATGCCGACCACCGTGGCCCCGATGGTGGTCGGTTTTATGTTCCGTTACCTCTACACCCCCAACCACGGGCTGTTTTCCTGGACGGCTGAAAAAATCGGCCTTCCCGTACCGGTTCAGGGACTGCTCGGCAGTTCGAAAACGTCTCTGCTCAGCATCGGTATCGCCGACGCGTGGGAGTGGGCGCCCTTCTTCGCCATCGTCCTCTACGCCGGGCTCTTGGCCATCCCCCAAGAGACGATGGACGCGGCCAAGGTCGATGGCGCCAACGCCGTTCAGCTCTTCTGGCACATCATGCTGCCCTTCATCCGGCCGGTGGCCGCCATCGTGGTGATGATCCGCTTCATGCAGCTGTTCAACATGTTCGACCTGGTACACGTGCTGACCACAGGGGGTCCGGGAGCATCATCGAGAACCCTAAGCTACAACCTCTATTTCGAAGGGCTGGTCAACTACAACATCGGTTTGGCAGCGGCGATGACCTGGCTCATCGTACTCATCGCCAGCATCATCATCAACCTCTACATCTGGATCGTGTTCAAAGATTGGGAGTGGTAGCGGATGCGGCGCAGTCTGGCACAAACGATCGGCATCTACCTGCTCTGTATTCCGGTGGCGCTCTTCTTCCTCGGACCGATCGTTTGGTTCGCAGCACTCGCCCTACGGCCGGCGGGGGCCGCGTTTCCCGATCCCCCGTCACTCGTCTTCAAGCCGACCCTGGAAATTCTGAGTTACATCTTCATCGACCCCGGCTCGAACGCCAGGCAGCTTCTCAACAGCATCATCATCAGCACCGGAGCCGCCCTGCTAAGCCTGCCGTTTTCGATCTCGGCCGCCTACGCCCTGTCGCGCTACAGGCTAAGGGCCAAAAAGTTCATCATGCTCTGGTACTTGGGCATCCTCATGGCGCCGCCGATCGTCTTTCTGATCCCGTATTTCATCCTCATGGTAAAGATCGGTTGGGCGGGAACCTACCAGGGCGTCATCGTGGTGCTGCAGACGGTCACACTCCCCTTCAATATCTGGCTGCTGAAGAGTTTTTTCGATGATGTGCCGCCGGAGCTCGAGGAGGCTGCGCTGGTCGATGGAGCGGGTTGGTGGCAGTCGCTTGTGCGCATCACCTTGCCGCTGGCGGTACCCGGCATCGTCGTCACCGGCATGTTCGCCTTCGTGTTCAGCTGGAACAACGTGGTGTTCCCGCTGGTGCTCGGCCTCCGGACGGCAAAGACGCTACCGGCCGGCACCCTCGACTATTTTGGCACCTCAGGCATCGTCTGGAATCAGATGGGCGCTACCGCGGTGGTGGCCATGATCCCACCGATGATCATCTTCCTGGTGCTGGGACGATATATCGTGAGAGGTCTGACCTTCGGAGCCGTCAAAGGGTAAGAGGAGGGAGAAGAAATATGAACTGGTTGACCGAGGTCTTTGGGGTGGCGAAGCCGATCATCGCCATGTGCCACCTAAGGGCGCTCCCGGGTGACCCCGACTTCGATCCACAGAGAGGCCTCTCCTGGGTCATCGAACAGGCCAGGGCCGATCTGAAGGCCCTCCAAGCCGGCGGAGTAGACGCGGTGATGTTCTCGAACGAGAGCAGCTTGCCCTACCTCACCAAGGTGGAGCCGATCACGGTTGCTTGCATGGCCAGGATCATCGCCGAACTCTTCGATGACCTCAACGTCCCTTTCGGTGTCAACGTTCTTTGGGACGCCACCGCCTCGATCGACCTGGCGGTCGCGACGGGCGCGCTTTTTGTCAGGGAGATCTTTACCGGGGTATACGCCAGCGATTTCGGGCTCTGGAACACCGAGGTCGGTCGCGTAGCGAGGCACCGGAAGGCGGTTCACGCGCAACACGTCAAACTCCTATTCAACATCGTGCCGGAAGCCGCCGGCTACCTGGCCGAGCGAGATCTGGCCGACATCGCGCGCTCGACCGTATTCAACGCCCGGCCCGACGGCCTCTGCGTTTCGGGGCTAACGGCTGGAGCTGAGACCTCGGTGACCGCCATGGGACGTGTAAAAGAGGCGGTTCCCGACACCATTGTGCTCGCGAATACGGGTGTACGACTTGAAAACGTAGCAGAGCAGCTCGCGGTCGCCGACGGCGCGATCGTAGGCACGACCTTCAAACGGGACGGGTATATCTGGAACGAAGTCGACGAAAGTCGGGTGCGCGCCTTTATGGAAAAAGTCGAGCGTACACGCTCGAGCACAGCCGGTCTCTGAAAAGAGCGGCGACACCGAGTAGGCATTGCTTCAGAAGCGCGACCTCGATCGAGATCGGCGCCTCACAACAGAGACGAAAGGACTCCTCAACATGAACCACAGCGGGAAACGCGTCATCATTACCGCCGCCGCCAGCGGGATCGGTTACGCGATAGCGGAGGCGTTCTTGGCTTCGGGTGCCGAGGTTCACGTTTGCGATATCGATGACGAAAAGATCTCCAGCGCTGCCGAAACCCATCCCGAGCTGGGCATCACCAGAGCAGACGCGGCAAACCCCGATGACGTTTCAAGGCTTTTCGATGAGGCTACAGCGCACCTGGGGGGCTTGGATATCCTCGTCAACAACGTCGGGATCGCCGGACCGACCGCTCTTATGGAAAACATTGCACCACAGGAGTGGGATCACACTATGCGGGTCAACCTGGGGAGCCACTTCTACTGCAGCCGTCTGGCCATCCCCATTCTCAAGGAGGCGGGGGGTGGGTCGATCGTGAACATATCGAGCGTGGCTGGGCGCTTCGGATACCCCTGGCACGGCCCCTATGCCGTTTCCAAAGCAGCGGTGATCGCTCTGACCGATACCTTGGCTATGGAACTCGGGGAGCACAATATTCGGGTCAACGCTATCTGCCCCTGTGCGGTGGACGGCCCACGTATGAGCGACGTCATCCGTATCGAAGCGGAGACGCGAGGTGAACCGCTCGACAAAATCACCGATGCCTACTACCGGCAAAACAGCATGCGCACCTTCATCCATAAGAGCGACGTGGCCAACGCCATCCTCTTTCTTACCTCAGAACATGGGAGCAAGATTTCGGGACAGGCGCTCAGCATCGATGGGAACGTCGAGACCCTACGGACCTAGGAGGCGATCGTGACCTACCTGATGGGCATCGACGTGGGCACCTACGAGTCCAAGGGGGTGCTCACCGATCTCGACGGTCGGGTCGTTGCCCAGGCCGTGCGCGGGCACGAGCTGGCCATTCCCCGGCAGGGTTGGGCCGAGCACGATGCAGAAGCGGTCTGGTGGGGAGATGTCTGTTACATCTCCGAGTCGCTCATCGATAGGTCCGGTGTCGACCCAAGCGAGATCAAAGCGGTCGCCTGTAGCGCCATCGGACCCTGCCTGTTGCCCGTCGATGAGGCTTGCCGCCCTCTGCGAAGTGGGGGGATTCTCTACGGCATCGACACCAGAGCCACCGCTGAAATCCGAGAGCTCGAAGTGAAGTTGGGAGAAGATGCGATTTTCGACCGGTGCGCCAACGCGCTCTCCGCCCAATCGGTCGGCCCCAAGATCTTGTGGCTGAAGAAGAACGAACCCGAGGTATACGCAAAGGCCTACAAATTCCTCACCTCGACCAGTTTCATCACGGCTCGTCTCACCGGCGAATACGTGATCGACCACCTCACCGGTGTTTACTTTGCTCCTTGTTACGACTTCTCTACAAAGAGGTGGAACGAGGTGTACAGCCGAGGCATCGTCGAAGTGGACCGTCTCCCCCGCCTCGCCTGGTCCGATGAGATCGTAGGCACCGTTACCGCAGAAGCAGCCAGAGAGACCGGATTGGCCGAGGGAACCCTCGTCACCACCGGAACAGCCGACGCCGCCGCTGAAGCCCTAAGCGTAGGTGTGACCACTCCGGGCCAGCTCATGCTCATGTATGGGACCACCCTCTTTATGATCGAGGTGCTCGACAGACCTCTCAAAGATAGGCGCCTTTGGGCCACGACCTATCTCTTCGAAGGGACCTCGAGCCTCGCAGCCGGCATGAGCACGACCGGGGCTCTCACCCGCTGGATCAAAGACACCTTTGCAAGAGAGCTGGTGGCGAAGGAAGAGGCTGGTCATGAGAGCGCCTATGCCGCACTTACCCAGGAGGCGAGCTGGGTGCCAGCTGGTGCCGAAGGCTTGCTTGTATTGCCCTATTTTAGCGGCGAGCGCACCCCTATCAACGACCCCGAAGCGCGGGGTGTCTTCTTTGGTCTCACCTTGGCACATACACGAGGTCACCTCTACCGCGCCGTGCTGGAAAGCGTAGGCTACGGCATCCGGCATCACCTCGACCTTCTGTCAGAAATCGGTGCTGAGCCGAACGAATTGGTGGCGGTAGGGGGCGGCACCAAGAGCGACTTATGGCTTCAGATCGTAAGTGATATCTGTGAATTACCACAGAAGGTTCCGGCGGTGACCATCGGCGCCTCCTACGGAAACGCCTTTCTTGCGGGACTTGCGGCAGGGTTCTTTACAGATCCCAATGAAATCCACAGCTGGCTGAAGGATATCCGAGTGATCGAACCCAACATGGACACCAGGCAGGTTTACAGGAAACTATTTCCGCTCTACAAAGAGCTTTATGCGGATACGAAGGGGATCATGCACGAGCTGGGAGAATTCGTCAATACGTGACGGGACGCTCAATACTATGGCGCAAATAAGACATCTCAAACACGAACGAAGGGGTAATGAGTAAACAGTGATGAGTGATGAGTAGGGAAATAGGGTAATGGGAAATGGGTTAGGCTCAACCGTGACTTCGCACCACCCATCACCCATTCCTCATCACTCATTACCCATCACCAAGAAGATCTTGTCTACAAGACCCATGTAAGTCACTGTAGGGACTGAGCAACCATGGACCAACGCTGGAAACGACTCGCCGACATCCTGGTCGACCACTCTACCAGGGTCAGATCTGGGGAGCGTGTGATGATCGCTATGGGGGAGATCAGCACCTACCCGCTGGTTCAGGCCGTTTATGAAGCGTGCGTCAAGGCGGGAGCGTTCCCACAGGTCCAGTTCTTGTCCGAGACGCTCAAACACGCCCTGTTACGTTACGGCAGCAGCGATCAGATCGATTGGGTTCCAGAGATCGAGGCCCACGGCATGGACTGGGCCGACGTCTACTTCGGACTCCGAGGGGCTCACAACCTTTTCGAACATGCCGACATCCCCTCTGAAGTGCTTGCCCGTCACCAAAGAGCGATGGGCAAGGTCTCCACGCTGCGCTGGCAAGAGACACGCTGGTGTCTGATAAGGGTGCCCAACAGCGCCTTCGCCCAGCAGGCCGAAACAGATCTCGAAACCATCACCGATATGTTTTTCAACTCTTGCTTGCTGGATTGGCCGGTCGAATCGTTACGGTGGCACCGACTCGCTGAACAGCTTCGAGGGGGATCATTGGTTCATATCCAAGGCGTAGGGACGGACCTGCAATTCTCGGTCGAGGGGAGGGATTGGAGAGTTCTCGACGGCAGAATCAACATGCCTGATGGCGAGATCCTCACCGCACCGATCAACGACAGCCTGAACGGCACTATTTGCTTCGAGTTTCCGGGTATCTTCGGGGGGAGGTTGATCCCCGATATCGTCCTGTCGTGGCGAGATGGCGAACTGGTCGAAGCTCGAGCAAGCCAGAACGAGGACTATCTTCACCAGATCCTCGAAACCGATCCCGGAGCAAGCCGGCTGGGAGAGTTCGCCTTCGGGCTCAATCCGCATGTCACCCACTTCTGCAAAGACATCCTCATCGACGAAAAGATGGGGGGAACCGTCCACATCGCGCTCGGCCGGGCCTATCCCGAGTGCGGAGGAACAAACGAGTCAGCCATTCATTGGGATATCGTCAAGGATCTCAGGATGAACGGTACGGTCTCACTCGATGGGAAGACCATCTTTGCCAGAGGCCGCTTCACCGAGCACAACGAGGGGGAACTCGATGGCGAAGGTTAACATGGGCATTGTCGGCACCGGCATCATCGGTGAATTGCACGCGTTTACATTTAGTCGCCTGCCACACGCAGAGTTGGTAGCGGTCTGCGACCTGGATGAAGCACGCGCCAGAGGAGTAGCAAAAACGTTCGGCGCCAAGAGCGTTTACAGCGATTATCGGGCGTTGCTTGAAGATCCCTCCATCGACGCCGTTTCGGTGGTGACTCCCGATTTTGCGCACCGAGAGATCGCAGTCGCTGCCGCTAAAGCCGGCAAGCACCTCCTGGTTGAAAAACCGTTGGCCACTACCAGTGACGACGCAGAAGCGATCGTAAAAGCGGCAGAGGAAGCCGGCGTAACCCTGATGGTCGATTTCCACAACCGCTGCAACCCACCCTTTGTTCAAGCGAAAGCTCAAATCCTGGAAGGGGGTATCGGCACCCCCAAATACATCTACGCACGGCTCAGCAACACAACTTTCGTTCCCACCCAAATGCTCTCCTGGGCCGATCAAAGCTCAGCCCTCTGGTTTCTGGCCAGCCACACGCTCGATATGGCTTGTTGGTTGCTCGAAGACACACCGTCGCGGGTCTACGCGCTGAAGCGTTCGGGCGTGTTGAAGGAAAAAGGTATCGACGTTCCCGACTTCCACGTCACAGTAGTCGAGTTCGCCAAAGGAGCCGTGGTAACCCTCGAAAACGCCTGGATCCTGCCCGAATCGGAGCCGATGGTGTACAACTTCAAGGTCGAGGTATTGGGCAGCGAGGGATCGCTCTACATCAACACCTCGGATCACCGCACCATCGAAACCTTCGGCCAGAAAGGGCACCAACTCCCCGACGTGCTAGGGCTGCCACCCAGCACCGAGTACCGATTTGCCGGCTTCATGCCCGAAGCGATTGCACGGTTTGTCGATGCCGTCGCCTATGGGGCACCTGTTTTGGCGAGCGGCAGGGAAGCGCTACTGGTAACGAAGACGCTCGAAGCCGTCGAACGTTCCGCCGACACGGGCATGCCCATCGAACTATAGACCCTGGTCAACCTTTACCTTGAACATGTCCCCGGTTCGTGTCGAACGTTCCGCCGACACGGGCATGCCCATCGAACTATAGACCCTGGTCAACCTTTACCTTGAACATGTCCCCGGTTCGTTAGGAAGCGTGGACCACCGCTTCGCGGCCTGAAGCGAGCTGCAACAACGGAGCGATGTCGCTCAGCGTCTCGAGCCTCATGCAGCGCTCGAACAGCTCATCGGCTCGCTCTCCCGAGAGAATCTCGCTGGTGAGCGCTGTGAACTTCTCGCGGAGCTCGGCCTCCCCCATTCTGAACTCGGGTTCGCCCTTGGCATACGGCACATACCCCTGGTAGCTACGCCCATCTTTGAGAAAGACCTCGAGACGGCAGCCGTTCTGGTTCGGATAGGCAGCCTCGATCTCCGGATCGACTTCGATCTCGACCAGCTGGCGCAGGCGCCTCACTTCGGGATCGTCCCAGTGGCGGTAATCGTGCGGCCAGGCGCTACCTTGCGCCAAGGCAACAGCCGAAGCGACGCGGATGCTGAGCCCGGCGACCTCGCGCGAGCCGGGGTTGGGATCGACCCGGAAAAACGGCTGTAAAGCGTACTGGTAGGTCTTGACCACCACGCGTTCGATCTCGTGGCTGGCCACGTCTGCCCCTGCCAGGATCTGCTGGATGGCGTCGACCGCTTGATGGGTATGACGGCAACCGCCGTGGGGTTTGAACGCGGTCGAGGTGATGGCAAAGGACTCGCCGAGATCGTCGAAGACCTCAGCCCCGCTCCCACCCCCAAAGGCGCGTAGAAAGCCGTACTCACCGTCGATGGCGCCACGGGGACCGAAGAAACCGTGCTCGGCAAGCTCGACGGCGAAGACTCCGCTGCGCGCCCCAAACCCTGCCACCAGATCTTTGGTATCGCAAGGCCCGCTCTCATAGACGTACTGCTCGGTCCCCGAAGCCATGTCCGCCGCCAAGGCGACCGCGTGTGAGAGGGTCTCGCCCGTAAGCCCGGCGCAGAGCCCGGCGCCGAGCGCTGCCGTGATCGCACCGACCGTGCCTTTGAGGTCGAGGCCACGCTGCCGTTGCGATAAGCGCACCGCAAATCCGAGACGGACCGCGAGATCGTACGCCGCCACGATGGTGCCAAGCAGAGCCTTACCCGAAGTACCGCGGTTCTCCCCGACCGCCAACACCGCCGGAATAAGCTGAGAGGCGATGTGACCGGCCGAGCGGTGGGAATCATCCATGCCGAGGATCTTGATCATCGTTGCGTTGCCGAAAGCAGCGCCACCTAAGGTCGCTTTGCCGCCCGAGCCGAGTAGGGTAGCTTGATCACCCGCTTGGGTTGCCTCGACGAAAGACACGGTCTTTTTGCCAAGAGGCGTCTGGTAACCACCCAAGCCCGTCCCGATCGAGTCGAACACGAGCCATTTGGCGATCTGCAGGGCTTCGGGCGTGATGTCCTCATACCTGAGTTGTAAGGCATACTCTGAAATGCGCTCGACAAGCGGTTTACGATCGGTCATTCGTTCCCTCCTATAACCCATAAATCGACTCCCTGGCCGTTTCGTCCGAAGGTTGCAACTTCTTACCTCGCAGTCGACCCCTCAGACTCCCAACGCAGTACATAAGGTATCGACAACATACTGCACGTCCCCGTCGGTGAGCTCGACCGTGACCGGTAGCGACAAAAGCTCTGCCGCCAACATTTCGGTCACCGGCAGGTCGCTTGCCCCGGGAAGACTACACTCTTTTCCTGAGGCATTGTAAACCGAATAGTGCGTGATGGGCGGGGCGTAATGGAGAACCGCCTCGATTCCGGCCCTCCTAAGGGCTTCATGGCAGGCCTGCTGATCCGCAACACGGACGGTATAGGACCTAAATGTCGGGTTCGACTCGGGACGAAACGTGGGGAGGATCGCTCCCGAGTCACGGAGCCCTTCAGCATAAGCCGAGGCGATAGCCCGCCGCTTTTGGGTCCAGGTGTCGAGAAAAGGCAGTTTCACCTTCAACAGCGTGGCTTGTAGCGGATCGAGCGGAACGTTGTACCCCTCGAGCAAGTAGTTCTGGTACCCAGGCGCCTCCACTTTGTCAACAGGAGCGTGTCCATACCCTCGCAGCAACTCGAGCCGTTCGGCTACCTCTGGATCGCTGGTAGTCACCATGGCACCGCTACCGACGCTACCGAGCGGTTTGATCGGTGCAAAGCTAAATACAGCTGCGTCTGCAAACGCCCCCACCGGCTGCTGGTAATCCGATGCGCCGGTGGCAAGCGCCGCGTCTTGGACGATCTTCAGTTCAAAACGGTCCGCCAGCTCGCGAAGACGCTTTACATCTGCCGGGTGGCCGTGTAGATCGACCGGCAAGATGGCCCGGGTGCGTGGCGTGATACACGCCTCGACCCGTTCGACATCGATCGTGTAGTCCGACTCCAACACATCACAGAGCACAGGCACAGCCCCACACATCGAGATCGCCCCGGTGGTGGAGATATCCGAGTTCGCCACCGTGATGACCTCATCCCCACGCCCCACGCCACAAGCTCGAAGCGCTAGAAACAGCCCCACGGTTCCAGAGTGGACAGCACAAGCAAAGGGTTGCTTTACAACAGCGCTGAAGGCCCGCTCGAGCTCCCTGCGAACCTCAGCCCCCTCTGACACCCGGTCGAAGAGGATCGGCTCGAGCGCAGCCAGAATCTCATCGCGAAGTGCACGGTGGGTCTCATGAGCCCTCGAGCGCGGTACGCGAAAGACAGGTCGCTCCACCAGACTACCCGTTCAGACCCGTTTGGATCCCAAGCATCACTTTGTCTCCAACAGCAGCTAACCCCGGTCGAGACGGAGGTGGTAACGGTTTGCGCTATGTGGCGAAAGCCGCACCGCCCCGGTCGGCGTGACCAGGAAGTTGTCCGAGATAAGGAAGCCGCGATCGTTCTCGAGCACCGTTCCGGGGTGGAACGAGAGCACCATGTTGGCTTTGAGCTCGAACTCCGGATTCGACAGCGAGTTCGGTCCGTCGCTACCGTCGAGACCGGTGCTGTGGCAGTCGGGAGTGTGCTTGCCCGCGACTGGAAAGCCGAGTTCGCTCAAGGTGCGGTCGTTGGCCTCGGACACATCTTTGAAGGTATGTCCGGGCTTCGCCGCCGCCGAAGAGGCGTCGACTGCACTCAAATACCCCTCGAGCATCGCGTGCACCTCATCGGGGAGATCGATAAACGAGAAGATGGTCGTCATCTCGAGCCAATAGCCCCAGGGAGACTCGTAGACGATCTCGAAGTTGATGATATCGTTCTCTTTCATGGTGTGGTCTTTGGCCGTGGGAACCGTATAAGGGGTAAGGTCGAGCGACACTTTGGTACGCCCCCAGAAGGCGCCATAGGACTTGACGAAGGCTTCGGTGGCGGCACAGACCTCCCAGTAACGTGCTCCGACGTAAGCGTGCTCGCGGAACACATCCATACAGGCATCGAGGATGGCTCCGTTCTGTTGGATAGCCTCGAGTTCGAACGGAGTCTTGATCTGGCGGATGGCATTGAACTCTCCCGTGACCTCGACCAGCTCAAACCCTTCGAGCGCCGCACTGAACTTGGCATGTTCGCCTACGCTGAGGAGCTTGTTCATGTTGACCATACCGACCCGCCTGCTCTTGGCAGCGTACCCTTTGGCGAGTTCGGTGGCTCGAGCCACGACATCTGATGGAGACTCGACGCGTTCTGCGCGGGTGGTGCTTTCGTTGCGGCTCCAGACGCCCTGGTACGAACTCCACACCAACAGCCAGGGATCGGGGTCTTCCTGACCGAGGACCACGTATCCCGCTCCACCCCAGAGGTGGGCGTTGCTGACGTAGCGTATCGCCCCGAGCGCACCGGGAGCCCCCCCACCGACGATGATGAGGGCTCCCAGGTCTCGGCTCGCCATCATGGCCTGGATGCGTTCGATTCGCCCCGCCACATCTTTTTTCAAGGATTCGTGGGTCAGCATGGTAGTAACCTCTTTTGATTCATAAACTTCTTATCCTTTCAAACGAAACCAGGGTTGCAAATGCCTGGTAACGGTAGACGTCATCGGTAATGCGTGATGAGTGATGGGTAATGAGTGCTGCGAACTTTGCAGCCAACCCACTCATAACTCATGACTGTTTACGCATCACCCATCACCGCTCTCTAGCTACCCGTTGGCACCTCTTCGACAAGATCCCCGAGGATAGCCAGCGTGACGTCTTCGGGCACAAGCGGCCAGGAGGCTCCGGCATGCAACATGATGCCGGGGCGTGGTGCGGTGATCGTTTCGATCACGTCCCCGGTATAGGGATGCCTGACATAGCCGAGCTGTTCTCCTCGTTCAAGTTGCCGGCCGCGTTTGGCCTTGTCGATAAAGGTGAACCCCCGCTCGCCGGTCGGCTTGATGAACGTGTGGCCATCCAAAATGGAGACGGTATCGCCTTCGACCTCAAGCTCGCCAGCCAACATCCCGAGGTGTTTCAGCGCGTTCAGAACCGCCCTCCGAATGCGGGCCATATCGTCATCTCGATAGTCGCGCAAACCCGGTCCACCACCGATCCAAGCAGAGACCACGGCCTTACCATCGCCGGCCGCTTCGTAAGCGATCGAGTCGTCTTGCGGTTGTCCCACCAGGACCTGCGGTAGACCTAGAGCGACCGCTAGTGCTTTTGAGGTGTCGACATCTCCGGTCCGATAGACACCGGCGTAACGGTAATATCCCCATTGCGCCCCGGTGCGGATATCGATGAGCGCATCGGCCAGCGCGACAACCTGCTGGTAGTAGGCGTGAATCATCTGCTCACTCACCGTACCGTCGCTCCGACCACGGCCCAGCGCATTCAGGTTCTTATCGTCCCACACAGCGTTTTCTTGCTCAAATTCGAAACCGGAAATGTTGAGGAGCGGGACCAGCAGCAAGGTCCCGGACAGGGTTGCAGGGTCGATCTCTCCCACGATCTTGGGGAGCACCTGCGAAGGTTCGATCTCGAGCCCGCTCACGCCCGCTTGTACCAAAAGTACCGGACCGGGATTCGCGCCTTCAACTATGTGCAGAGGGATCTGCACGGGGAACCGCCCATGGGTTTCACCAGTCTTCAACATCCCGAAAGCTCTCTGTCCCGGCCTCGCCTCGATCGACGCAATCTTCACGCCCCTTCACCTCCTGACGCTTCAAACGATACGTAGAGATCAGCGCTCTGGCGATCCTCGACCCGGTCGATCATGCCGAGGATACCGATCGACGTGGCCCCGATGGTAACCCACTCCTGACCACTCGGGATCACGATCGCATCTTGGGTGTTGGGGATATCGGCCAGCGTCTCCCCGGTGTAGGGGTCGATCAGAGTAGCGTAGACCTCACCGGCCCGCACCCGCTCGCCAAAGCGCCGCTTGCGGATGAAGAGACCGTCGACATCGGGCTTCCACAAGACGACACAGGCGTTGTAAACGGTACACTCAGGACCGTCCGCCTCGAACTCCCCCTCGATCATCCGCATCGCCTTCATGGTGTTCCAGATGCCGCGTTCGGCATCTCGCACGTTGTCCTCACCATTTTTGAACCAGCCGGTACCCCCACCGAACTCGAGCGTGATCTGCACCACACCGGCATCTTCGATAGCGTCTTTGGCCTTGTTGGCACCGAAGGTCCCCGGTGGGAAGAAAGCCGCCTGATCGAGGCCGAAGGCGACCACCAACTTGCGGCGCTTCGCCTCGATATCGGTGAGGTTCTTCGGATCCTTTTCCGCGGTGAACAGCACGTAGCGTTCGTAGGCCGTGCGGGCACCCGCATGGAAGTCGAGCATCACGTCGGCCTGTTTGATCACCTCCTCGTAGTAGCGGTAGGCGATCTGGTCGGACACGCTGCCCGTCGGGTTCCCTGGAAAGAGGCGGCTGATATCTTTGTTATCGACCTTTGAGCCGCGTTCGCCGAGTTCGAACCCCACTCGGTTCACCACCGGCACGGCGATCACATTCCCCCTGATCTTTTTTGGATCGAGCTT
Source organism: Trueperaceae bacterium (assembly GCA_020354625.1). Lineage (GTDB taxonomy): Bacteria > Deinococcota > Deinococci > Deinococcales > Trueperaceae. The sequence continues at coordinate 2,380,103 of CP070651.1, read as the reverse complement.
CGCAACCAGGTCGAGCACCGCAATCGAACCGATGACCTCGGCTCCGTGGATCGCTCCCTGGACGAGCAAAGTCGGGCCGGGTTCCGCCCCGGCAAAGAGGTGAACGGGGATATCGGCCGCCAACCCCGAGCGCGATTTTGCGACCTCCAGATACCCGAAGCGGTGTTCACCCGGCTTGGCTTCAAGACTCCCTACACGCATCCACTACACTCCCTTCCTCGTTCGTGACCACGCGGATATTTCACCCTACCGCGCATCCGTCCCCAAATATTGTTCGAACCAGCCCAAGATCTGCCTGAGACGCCCGATCCGGTTTCCAGGCCGGCCACCACGCGACAGCCCGTGACTCTCCCCTTCGAAGATCACCAGCTCGACCTCGCGTCCCAACCAGCGCAAGGCCGCAAAAAGCTGCTCGGCTTGCTCCAGCGGACAGCGGTGATCCTGATCGCTGTGAAGGATCAAGAGCGGCGTGGTGATCGCTTCGGCATACGCCAGAGGCGACTGACGCCAACTCGAATCGAGATCACGAAAAGCGTTGGTACCGGTCTCGCCCTCGGTACATTCAGGACCGATATCGGCGGTGCCGAAGAAGCTGATCTGGTTGGTGATGGAGCGCTGCGTCACCGCAGCAGCAAATCGATTGGTATGCCCAACGATCCAGTTGGTCATAAAGCCACCGCAACTACCCCCGGTGACCCCGAGCCTCGCAGCGTCCACGTAGGGGCGCTCTAGAAGATGATCCACCCCGAGCATGGTCTCATCGAAATCCTTGCCTCCCTGATCGCCTTCGCTGGCCCGCGTCCAAGCCTGTCCATACCCGGCAGTCGTACCGCGTTGGTTGAAATAGGTGAGCACATAACCCGCTTGGACCAGGCACTGAAACTCGTGACTGAAATCCCAGGAGAACATCGAGCAGTGCACATAGACGATGGCAGGGTAGGTTTTCGATGCGTCGAAGCCGGGGGGCTTCATAAGCCAGCCGTGCACTTTTACGCCATCGACCCCGTCAAACCAGTACGCCTCAGGCCTCACCAAACGATGGTCGGCCAACCAGGTGTTGAGGGCGGTAAGGCGCTCCACTTCACCTGCACGCCAGAGGTAAAGATCCCCCGGATTGGTCGGATCGGCAGCGCCAAAAGCCACGCGGTCCCCTGCCGCCGGGCTGTACTCGAACACTACTCGCGGCCCACTCAACAGAGTTTCGAACCTGCCCGAAGTATCGATCCGGCGCAGCTCGACCGTCCCCTCGACCGTGAGGAGGAAATAGATCCACGGATCGTCAGAAGCCCAGCGCACTGTGACATTGCTGAGCGCCTGGCGGGAGTCAGATGCTGCGTAGTTGCCAACCTCTTGATCGATCCTCGGGGCGAGTGGCCTCGCCGTCGCCGCGTGGACATCTGCCAGATACGGGGTCATGAACACCCGCCGATTGGTCGGTGCGGGGTGCTCGTGACCAGCGAACGCAATGGCATCGTCATTCTGACCCCAAGCCGGGCTGCGGCAGGCTCCCTGCCAATCGGGCAGGAGCCTTTCAGGTTCTCCTCCGGGATACGTACAGACAAAGATCTGTCCTTGTCCTAGGGCCTGGTTCTGTTCGCGGGCCAGCCCGATAAAAGCGATCCTGTCACCCGCGTGGCTCCACTTCGGCTCGCTATAGTCGCACTCACTCCTCGTCACCTGGTGTAGATCACCGCTCGGCAACTCCAAGACCCAGATCTGCGAGAATCTATCGTGGACGAAACCGACACCGTCTTGTTTGTATCGGAGCCGCCGCACCACCTTCATGTTCGGTGTGGGGATGCCGGGCCTGATCGCCTGTTCGCGGTCTTGTCTCAGTAGCGTCCAGCGTACACCTACCAACTTATCCCCTTGGGGTGACCAGTCGAGCGCGGTAAGCGGCTCCCCTTCCAAGGGATAACGCTCCCGTTCACCCGACTCAACCGACCAGATCGCGACCTCGTGAGAAGCGTCACCGTTCGAACTGTATGCGAGCCGCAGGCCATCGGGGCTCCAAGCGAGACTCAAAACCATCCCTCTGCGTTCGGTCACTCGAAGCGGCGCTCCCCCATCGAGCGCACGCACGTAGAGATCGCTGACATATCCATTCACAACAGGGTCGACCCGTTTGATGGTATAGGCTACGCGCGTCCCCGTCGGATCTAGAGCTAAGGACTCGAGCCAACGAAACTCGAGGAGATCCTCTGGAATGAGGCCGCGTCGGTTATCTTGCGTCGGCACGACTACCCCCCTTTCATCTCGGCTGTTTCCCTGCATCGGCCACTCACGCCACTCGGTCACCAACCGGCCCCACTAAAAGGGAGAGGATACGCCCAACTCGTGAGCGAGCCTACGCAAGCCACTTACGGTCTCGTTGGCGATGGGAACCCCTTCCCTCTGCCGCTCTATGGTCCGCCGGTGTTCGATCTCGCCAGGCAGCATATCCGGCTTCTCGGGGTCGATTGGTGGAGCACTTTTCACCTCCAGCACCAACCGTTCCAGGCGCTCGTTGAACTCAGAGCGAGGCATGAATACCTCAGGGTTGAACGCCACCATCATATGACCGACATCGTAATCCTGCTCGTCTCGGAAGACCGACAGGCCGAACTTCGCCCCCGTCATCACACCGGTCAAGACATCGGTAATGAAGCTTAGGCCGTAGCCCTTGTACTCGCCGATCGGCAAGAGCGGTCCGTCCATGGCGGCCGCCGGATCGGTGGTCACCCGGCCATCGGGCGTAAGAGCCCAACTGTCGGGGATCTCTAGGCCCTGCTCCAGATACCAACGCATCATGCCTTTTCCAGACATGGTGAGGGCCATATCGAGAACCACGGGCACACCATCCTCGTTTGGGACCGGCAGGGCCATACCCCACGGATTGGTGGCGAGTACGACTTGGGCAGAACCCCAAGGCGCCATCTCGGAGCGGGCGTTCGTCATGGCCCAGCCGATGAATCCTTCCTGCGCGGCTGTCATGGCGTGATACCCAGCAATGCCGAAGTGATTGCTACGCCGCACACCGACCATGCCGATGCCACTCTGCTTCGCCTTTTCAACGGCCTTGCGCATGGCGCGTTGGGCTGCCACGTACCCGAATCCATTCGCCGCATCCAGAAGGGCATACGAGGGCCCATCGGTCAACCAATCCATGGCCGCACGCACAACGATGCCGCCCTCCTCGATGCGGCGCCGGTAGCGGAAGAGCTTCTCGAGACCCTGACCTTGGCCCGGATGCCAGCGCAAGGCCGCCGTCACCACACCATCGGTGACGATCTCGGCCTCCTCATCACTCGCCCCTAGGGCCGTAAGCACCTGCTTTGCAAACGAGCGCAAGTCGGCCTCGGGATAGAGGCTGATGGGTTCTGAATCTGTGAGATCGTACGCCACAACAACTCTCCCGCCCTCAGGGGGCGTTCTCCTCTGAAATCGCGTCCATCGCCTGCTTCATGCGGGCCAAACCATCTCGGAGCTGATCTTCAGGCTGCAAGAAGGTAATCCGCAAGAAGTGGTCCATATCTTCGGAAAATGCACCCCCGGGATAAGCCAGAACGTGGGCGCGGCTAAGGATCTTCTGAGACAGCTCGAGCGAGCTCATGCCGGTATGACCGATGTCGACGAAAACGAACTGTCCACCCTGCGGGTTGCCGTAGGAAAAGCCCATCTGATCGAGATAGTCGAGCACGATCCCGCGGCGCCGGATATAGGCCTCCCGCATCTCCTCCATCGGCTCCTGCGGACCTGTGAGCGCCGCTAACGCGGCGTGTTGCGACACGATCGATGCTGGGCCCGAGACCGCAGCCTTCAGGGCTTTGACCCTGACCATCAGGTCGGCCGGGCCCATCACCCACCCGGTACGCCATCCTGTCATGGCATACGCTTTTGAGAGGGCGTTCAAGGTGAGGGTGCGTTCCTTGCCCCCAGGGAGTGAAGCGGGACTGGTATGGGTGAAATCGTCGTAGATCAAAAGATCGTAGATGTCGTCAGCGAGGATGAGAAGATCGTGCTCCTCGGCGAGTGCAATCAGCGCCAGCTGATCGTCTCGGGAGATGACGCTGGCTGCGGGGTTGTTGGGCGAAACGAGCAGCAGGGCCTTGGTATCTGGGGTCAGCGTCGCGCGCACGCGCTCGGGATCGACCCGAAAGCTCTCCGCCGGATAGGTAGGCATGCCGACCGATACACCTCTGGAAAATGTCACCGCATCTTTGTAGGTGTTGTAGTTGGGCTCCGGAACGAGCAAGCCGTCCCCCTCACCGATCGCTGCAACAACCATCAGAAAGAGCGCTTCTTGCCCGCCATTGGTGAAGACGATGTCCGTGTTCGGATCGACCTCGACGCCGTTGATCCGCTGCACCCGTTCGGCAATGGCCTCCCGAATCGGCAAGATCCCTTCAGGCGGAGAGTAGTCGTTGGCATGATTTTCAAAGGCTCTTTTCGCTGCTGCGACGATGTGCGCAGGGGTATCGAAATCGGGGTCGCCACGGCCCAAAACGACGGCGTCATCGTAGCCGCGCGCCTCGGCGATCAAGCTATACAGGACTTCGGTTCCTCTCTTCTTCTGTTTCTCCTGGGTCATGAACGCGCCTCCGAAAGCTGCGACAGGATCATCTCGACGACATCGCTTCCCGGCGTCACGCTAAGACGCTGGACGCCCGGATGACCGAAATCGGCACCATCTGCGAACCGGTATCCTCTCTCGCGCAGGCTGCTCGCCAGTTCTTGTGAGATCGTTAAGGCGATCAGACTCGCCACCTGACCCGGGTGCACATGCACGCCAGCAGCGGTAAGTTGCTCCACAGACTCCTGTCTCACCACCTGAAGGCTAGCGAGTAGCTCGCCGAGCTCCGTATCGAAGTGTTCACCGGCCTTCAGAGCGGCGTATTGGCTCGCCGTAGCCGTGCAGATCGACATGATCTGCTTCAAGGACGTGATCGGCTTGGCCCAACGCTCACTGGTGGCGATGGTTCCTATGGCGAGTCCCTCCAAACCGACACCGGGAAACGCTTCGCCGATGAGGGTGACCCGCTCCTGCATCCCTGCAAGAGCACCCAAAGAGAGATACGGTCTTCCACTGACAAACGGTGACAGCCCCTGATCCCAAATGGCATAGGCGTCGTGGCTCTCTAGGAGGCCCGCGAGCCGTTCGACACTCGACGGTTCGAAGGCAGCGCCGGTCAACCGCGCAGGGGACTCGAGATAGACGAGTTTTACTCCTCGCTCAAGAGCTTGTTCGATAGCGTCTATCGGGGGGAGCATCCCGCTCTCGCGCTCAACCGTCAGGTAGTGAAGACCCGGCGGTCTTATCCCCAAGGCAGCCTTGACGCCTGGGTGAACCACCTCGGGGAGCGCCACCTCGGGGAGCGCTTCGGTGATCACCTGCAACGCCAAGAACCTAGCCTCTTGGAGGCTAGCCGTTACCACGATCGAACTGGCAGGATAACCGTCCACACCCTCACCTTCGAGATGAGCCGTCACAGCCTCCCGAAGAGGTAAGATGCCAGGGACATCCACATAGTGCGTCTGGCCAGATTCCATGGCTTCGATGGTGCTTTCGATCACCGCCGGCTCCAACCCCGTCACCGGATGATCCGTTGCGAAGTCGAGATCGCTTTGCGGCACCTGGGCAAGGTACGGCGCGTTCAAAAGCTCATTGGCCCCATGGTTTCGAAGTAAGGTCGCTTTCGTTCCCTCTGTCATCCGTCATTCCCTCCTCGCTAATCCTCCACTCAACCCAACCGACTGAACAAGAATCGTTAGGCCGGCACAGCCGGCCAAAACCCCTGGTTCCACCCCCAACCGCTACCGTTCACTGCCCCCGCAAGCGAGGATCGAGCAGATCTCTCAACCAATCGCCGACAAACACCACACCCAACACGGTAATGGTGATCGCTATGCCGGGAAACGTCGACATCCACCAGGCACTGCCGATATATTGGCGTCCATCAGAGAGCATAAGACCCCAAGTCACTGTAGGTGGCTGAACCCCGAGGCCGAGAAAACTGAGTGCCGCCTCAGCCAACATGGTGGTGGCCACCATCATGGTCGCCAACACGATGATCGACCCGGTGACGTTTGGCAAAATATGTTTGAACATGATCTTGATATCCGACTGACCGAGCGCCCTCGCGGCCATGACGTAATCCATCTCGCGGACAGCGAGTACTTCGGCTCGGGTGACGCGCGCATATGTTACCCAGCTGGTCAACCCCAGAATGAAAATCAGGGTCACGAGGCTCGCGCCGATCACGCCCGAGACGGCGACCACCAACACGATGAAAGGGATGGCCAGAAAGGCGTCGGCGATCCGCATCATAAGGTTGTCCACCACCCCACCGGCGAATCCGGAAAGGAGCCCGTAACTCACTCCGGTAACACCAGCGATCACGACAGACAGCACCCCTACGACCACCGAGATCCGCGTTCCGGCCACGACGCGGCTCAAGATGTCGCGTCCCAACTGGTCGGTGCCGAGCAAGAAGGTACCTTTGGCGTCTGTATAGCCCGGCGACTTGAAGCGCCCACGCAAATTGTGCTGGAGCGGGTCGTGTGGGGCTACCAAGGGACCAAAAACCGCGATGAAAAGTACGAAGAAAACGATCACCGTCCCAAATAGGCCGACCCGGTTACGCCGCAAGGAAAACAGGAGCTGCCCGAGCGCACTCTTTTGAAAAGACCGCTTCTCCGGCAGTATGCCGTTCGTGCCATTGGGAGCGGTACCGAACGGCTGGTTACCCACCTTCACGACCGTTCACCCCGCAATTGAATGCGCGGGTCGATCAGGGTGTAGACGATATCGAGTAGGAGGTTGATGGCGATAAACGATAGGGCGAACCAGAAGAGGGCCGCTTGGACCACCGTGATGTCACGAACACCGATCGATTCGATCATCAAGCGCCCCACACCCGGCCAAGCAAAGACCGATTCCACCACTACAGAGCCACCGAGGAGCCAGCCGAGCTGCAACCCCAAGGCCGTCACCACTGGGATGAGCGAGTTTCTGAGCGCGTGCCGGACGATTACGATCCGGTTGCTGAGGCCCTTGGCATGAGCAGTCCTAACGTAATCCTGACCCAGCACTTCGAGCATCGCCGAGCGCGTGAGCCTTGAGAGGCGAGCCGCAATACCCGTACCGAGCGTCAAGGCCGGCATGATGATCGCTGCGGGCTCGAGCGCACCGAAAGCGGGTAGGAGCCGTAAGTTTACCGAAAAGATAAGGATGAGCATCAACCCCAACCAGAAGTTCGGCATCGCCGTACCGAGGGTAGCCGCGGTGGTAGTGACAATATCGAGCCAACTGTTCCGATTGAGCGCCGAAATAACCCCCAGAGGGATCGCGATGACCAGACCTACCAAGGCCGAGGTCGCAGCGAGTAGATAGGTGTTGAAAAGGCGGTTCAGCACCAACTCCATGGCGGGGATCCTCGCCTGGATCGAGAGGCCGAAGTCGCCGGTAAGGGCCTTGCGCAAAAAGACGATGTACTGCTCAAAAAGCGGCTTGTCGAAACCCCACGCCTTGCGAAGGGCTTCGACTTGACTCTCGCTAAAGGTCGGCGGGGCCATGACCGCCACCGGATCCCCTTTTAGACGGACCAGAAAAAAGACGATCAGCGAGACGATAAAGATGGTCAGGGCCATCTGACTGAGGCGGGAAATGAGGAAGGTTTGCATGGCTCACCGGATTACGCAGAAGCGTCGTCAGCCCCCTCCGTGGGGCATACCGGCTACCAGCATCCCACATGGATGCTGGTAGCCGACAAAAGCACTATTCGTCGAGGGACAGGTCCCGGAAGGTGAACCAGCCGTCGGCACGTGGATGCCAATCGAAACTGCTATCCATCGCCACCTGGCGCGTGACCTCGTAGAGCGGGATCGTATGCGCATAGTCGACAAAGAACTCTTGCCACTGCGCCCACAGATCGAGCCGCGCCTCGGCATCGATCGTCTGAAGGATCTGTTTGCCGAGATCACTCCACTCATCGACACAGACGTTGTAGTTCGCCTGTACCCACTCACAGGTGTAGAAAAGGGGCGTCAAAAACGGCGACCCACCGAGAACCACCATCATCATGTCGCGGTTGTTACCGGACGTCGAAACCTGCTCGCTGTAAGCGGAGAGCTCGAGGATGTTGAGGTCGACTTCAAAGCCTACCTCTTCGAGCATGACCTTGATGACTTCAGCGACTTCCTTCTCGTTGCCGAGCTGGAAGGCCATGGCATCGAAGTGGAGTTTCGGCTTGTTGCCACCATCCGGATCGTAACCCGCTTCGACGATGAGTTGCTTGGCACGTTCGGGATCGTACCAAGCATCGGTGGCTTCGGAGCCGGCATACGTACCCGCGAAACTCTCGGGATAGGTCGAGGCGATGCGCACCAGCGTGGGATTGGCCGATCCTTGCACCTCTGCCAGAAGGGTACGGTCGAGCGCGTGGGAGATGGCCTGGCGAATGCGCTGATCGAGCGTAATCGGCTCGTAGCCAGGGAACGTTTCTGCCATGGAGCCCGTCTCGGTCTCCACCCGCAAGTAGAGGTGCACCAGCCTGCTCGGCGCGGCCTCCATCAGCTCGATATCACTTTCGGCACTGAGCCGGTCGATGTCGGGAAGGGGCACACCAGGCACGAAGTCGACTTGGCCCGCCAAGAGGGCGGCGAC
>CP070651.1:2358265-2371359 GCA_020354625.1 Trueperaceae bacterium | reverse complement strand
GTTGGATGGCGTGACCCGACTTGAGCAAGATCTCAGAGTCTTCAAAAAACGGGCTGGCCACCCACTCGTCCAAACTGATGAGGTGCCCCGGGTTGAGGGCGAACTCCCACAGGTCCAACCTGGCTTCCTGGGCAGCCGAGACGACCTCTCCGGCCCTGGTACCGACCGAAAGGCGAGAATACCAGGTGCGCACTACTTCCAGATAGTTCTCGACCAGCGCCCGGTAGCCGTCCGGGTCGTCATCATCCTGGCTCGTCACCAACCGGCCGGCCCGGCAGGTCAAACCACCCCTGACGCCGAAGGCCGTCTGGCCATACTCACCCCGGTAAGCCCGCCGGTTGCCGGCGCTGCCGAGACCGCTCGCGATGGGACGCCCGAAGTTGACCATCGGGTGACAGCTAAGCTCCATGCCGTAAGACACCAGCGCCTCGGCCGACTCGCGTTCCGTGATCCCTTCTCGAAGGCCAAAGACCCACGCCTTTACCGCCTCGCTGGTGAGCGAAGCAGCGTATTCGGCCGAACGCACCATCTCGGGCTCGAGCACAAGCCGCAACCCCGTATCGACGTCCATCAGCAGGTGGTTGGCGTTGACCGGCTCCTCGCCGACGACGTCCCGCAAGGCCTGCACGATCCAGTAGGGCACCTCCGGCGCCGGCATCGGCTTCCAACCGAGCAACGCACAGCGCATACCACGACCGAAACCGGCCTGTTTCAACAGCGCCCGCAAACTGGTGCTGCCTCCACGGTCCTGGTTAGGCAGGCTAAAAGGCTGGTAGAGAATGATATCGGCCTCGAGCTCGAGCTGAAGCGGCGCGAAGTCGAGGTTTTCGTTGCCGACGAGCAGCGTAGGCTTGGCACTCCCCACCTGGAGCCAGAGCGCCTCCTCGAAGCGGGGATCGAAGCCTGAGAGCCAGGCCAGATTGGCGCTGTGCTCCCGATCGGCGTAGATCGCCAGGCAGTCGAAACCCGCGTCCTTGCACGCTAGCTCCAAACGCTGCTGGCGCGACTGGTACACTTCCGGGCCCCCCACCGGTATCTCGGTGGGGGCACCGATCTCGGGCAGGTCGAACCGCTCGAAGCTGACCACAGCGGTGTTATGCCTGAGCCGACTTCGGGGTGGTGGCAACCTCCGGCAGCTTGCCGGCGATGATCATGGCCAGCACATCGTCTTTGGTCACGTCGGCGGTGTGCACCGTACCGACAAGCGCGCCGTTTTTAAGAACGCTCACGCGGTCCGAGAGGTCGAACACGTCGTGCAAGTCGTGGCTGATCAAGAAGATGCCCAAACCTTCCTTTTTGAGCTGATGGATCAGCTCGCCAACCTGGGCGGTCTCTTCGGGTCCGAGCGCCGCGGTGGGCTCGTCCATGATGAGGATCTTGGCGTTGAAGTAAATCGCCCGGCCGATGGCGACCGCTTGCCTCTGCCCACCCGACAGATTGACCACCTTCTCTTTGACCGAGGGGAGGTTCAGCCTGAGTCGGTCCAGCACCTCGCGCGAGGCCGCCTCCATGGCATCATCGTTCAACAGGTACCCCGAGCGCATGAGCTCACGCCCTAAGAAAATGTTGGCGGGGGCGTCTAGGTTATCGGCCAGCGCCAAGGTCTGATAGATCGTTTCGATCCCGTATTTGCGGGCGTCACGCGGGTTGTTTATGGTGACCTCTCGACCGTCGATGAAGATCTTCCCGCTATCGGCCGTATAGGCCCCGGAGAGCATCTTGATCAGGGTCGACTTACCAGCTCCATTGTGGCCCACAAGCCCTACCACCTCCCCAGCGAAGAGATCGATGGTGACATCCTCGACGGCGTGGACGCCGCCGAAAGACTTGTAGATGTTGCGCATTTCGACGAGCGGTGTGTTCTCTGCCATGACTTCTCCTTGGGCAATGATCCTCAGTCTACCCGGCGTTTTTGATAGAAGACGTCGAGCCAGACCGCCAGCACCAAAACGATTCCCTGGACGACCTGCTGTAGCGAGGTCGACCAGCCGATCAGCACCATGCCGCTAGCCAGGCTCGAGATGAGAACCGTCCCCAAGATGGCACCGGAAATCGTCCCCATACCCCCCGCAAGCGAGGTGCCGCCGATCACCGCTGCCGCGATCACCTCTAGCTCCTTGAGCGTCCCAAGAGAGTTGGCGCCTGCATTGAGACGCGCCGAGGAGATCGCCCCGGCGATGGCACAGAGGACACCCATGATCACGAAAATCTGCAGGGTGACCCGCCGGGTATTGACGCCTGACAAGCGGGCTGCCTCGGGGTTCCCCCCCATGGCAAACACGTAGCGCCCGAACTTGGTGTAACGCACCAGAGCCGCCATGAACACGGTGACGGCGAGCAAGATCAGCACCGGAAGGGCGATCCCACGCGGGATCTCGGTCCGCGGCCGGTAGTACTGATTGAGGTAGCTGATGGCGTAGAGAATTACTGCGGCGGTCAGCGCCAAGATCAACAGCTCAGCCCACCAAGGCTTCACGTTGAAACCGTACTTCTGGCGCCGTTGCCGCGCGCTCAGATTGGCGAAGACGATGAGCACCACCGCTATCACGCCGACCACCCAACTCGCCGTGGCGCCGATCGCGCCGTCGATGCCACCACCGATCATCTGAAAGTTCACATCGAGCGGGGAGATGGTGCGCCCGGTGGTCGTCAGCCAGTTGGCCCCTCTCCAAGCGAGCAGACCTCCCAACGTCACGATAAAAGCGGGAACCTCGAGATAAGCGATAATAAACCCGTGCAGCGCGCCGATAAGCGCCCCGACCGCCAGGCCGATGAGCAACGTGACCCACCAGTTCCAGCTCGCGCCGATCGGAAAGACCTGCACCTGCAAGACCGCCATGATGATGGCGGCAAATCCCATAAGCGAGCCGACCGAGAGGTCGATGTGTCGGGCCACGATCACCAGCACCATCCCGGTGGCCATCACCCCCACCACGCTCATCTGGACAGACAAGTTCCAGAGGTTGCGTGGGCTCAAAAATATTCCGTCGGTGACAATATCGAAGCCGATCCAAATAAGCACCAGCGCCCCGACCATCGCCAGCTGGCGCACATCCAATTCGAGCAGCGAGACGATGCGCTGAAAGATGCTTTCACCTTGTACTTGAGCTTCAGCCGGTTTCGTGCTCATATCGCCATTGTAGTTCTCTGCATCTTATCGTCCTCGGGGAATGGTTGGGGGAGTCGCCAGCCGGCGACTCCCCACACGTTCTCTGGGAGATTCCCTACTGACAAGCGGCCGGGGCGTCCATGGCATCGACACCCTGACAGAGCTGCTCTTTGGTGATCCAACCGGCATCGAGGACGATGTCTAGATGGTCCCTGGTAATCGGGACCGGTGCGAGCAGCACCGCGTTCATAGCGACGCCCTTGGGGCCGTCACTGAACACAGTAGCGCCCGGAACACCGTCGAGCGGGGTCCCCTGCGCCAGCAACATGGCGATCTCTCCGGCCTTGGAACCGAGTGCGCGGGCATCTTTCCAGACATCGACCGTCTGCAGTCCCTTGGCTACGTTGTTCAGGTTGGCAATATCGCCATCTTGACCCGAAAGGGGGATCCCTTCCAAACCGACCGCCGATAGAGCGGCGAGAACCCCGAGGGCCGTACCGTCGTTCGACGCGACCACCGCATCGACCTGGTTGTTGTTGGCGGTAAGGATCTGCTCCATGTTGCGCTGGGCGTTCTCGGGCAACCAACCGTCGGTGTACTGCTCACCGACCACGGTGATGTCGCCGCTGTCGATCGCCGCTTGCAAGACCTCGAGCTGACCACCGTGCAAGAAGTCCGCGTTAGGGTCGGCGGCGCTCCCCTTGATAAAGACGTAATTGCCGCTGGGTAACGCATCAAAGACACCCCGGGCCTGCATGCGTCCCACCTCGACGTTGTCGAATGTCAGGTAGAAAGCCCGCTCGTCTTCGATCAAGCGGTCGTAGCCGAGCACCGGAATTCCCTCAGCCGCTGCGCGCTCGACGGCAGGACCGATCGCCCCGGCATCTTGCGACAGGATGATGAGCGCATCAGCACCACGAGCGATCAGGCTTTCAACATCCGAGATCTGCTTCTCGGGTGAACTCTGGGCATCGGCCTTGATATAGGTGCCGCCCAGCTCTTCGATCTTGCCCTGCATAGCCGCCTCGTCGCGCTTCCAACGCTCCTCCTGAAAGTTCGACCAGCTCACGCCGATGGTCTGGGCGAAGGCGAAGCTAGCCAGTGTGACCAACGCAAAAATACCCAAAAGTCTTTTCATGATATAGCTCCCTTTTTATCGTTTACGTACTACGCCTGAGCATGCTATCGCGCCCAAGCTCGAGATGCGAACGGCCGACACGTATAACGGTGGCTGATCTCACCTCCTTCTTCAGACTCCGGTAGACGCCGTTACGATCTTACACGAATTATTTCAATGCTCCAACGAGTCACACGGAACACATCGATCACTCGCGCAAACAGGCTTCCCAAAGCGTCTTTCATAAACCGTAACCCTAATGTATAGTCTTTTCAGAATCGGACGCAAGGGGTACTCATACACCACTGTGATAACAGGTAGGGTATTACTCTAATGAAAAGAGGCTCGGTGAAATTACGATACAGGCTCGCGGTGAAGCGCCAGATTATCGCGATCAGCACCTGTATGATCTGCGCGTTAACAGTTGTGACGGCCACGGCTGCCACACCACCGCGCTTTGCTGACGAGACCGGTAGCGCCGGCATCGACCACAGCTACAACGGCGGCTGGGAGCACCTTGTCGGCGGAGGCGTGGCGGCGTTCGACTGCAGCGGTGACGCCTTTCCCGAACTCTACTTCGCCGGCGGAAACAACCCAGCGGCCCTATACGGCAATCTCAGTGAGCCGGGGGGTCCCCTGGCGTTTGAGCACCTGAGCCGGCCAGAGCTTGAGCTCACCGCTGTCACCGGCGCCTACCCGCTCGATATCGATGCCGACGGGCTCGTCGATCTGGCCATTTTGCGGGTGGGTGAGAACCTGCTCATGCGCGGGCTGGGGGATTGCCGATTCGAGCGCGCCAACGAACGCTGGAACTTCGATGGCGGTAGCGAGTGGTCCACCGCCTTTATCGCTACCTGGCACCCCGGTGAGAGCTGGCCCACCCTGGCGGTGGGCAACTACGTCGACCGCACACAGCCGGGCTCCCCTTGGGGTACCTGTCATGCCAATCTGCTATACAGACCGGCCTCAACCGAAGAACAGGGCTTTATCCCCGCTCTCACACTCACACCTTCTTATTGCACCTTGTCGCTGCTCTTTTCCGACTGGAACCGCTCCGGCACGGCCGCCTTGCGCGTCAGCAACGACCGCCAGTACTACCTGACCAACCGGGACCGGAGCGGTACGGAACAGCTCTGGCACTTTGACGGAGAAGGTCTCCCCGTCCTCTATCAAGAGAGCGATGGCTGGCAGCAACTCCAGATCTGGGGCATGGGCATCGCCAGCGCTGATATCACCGGTGACGGCTACCCCGAGTACCTGCTCACCAGCATGACAGACAACAAACTCCGCACGCTGGCAGCAGGTACCACACAGCCCAGCTACCGAGACATCGCCTTTCAACGCGGCGTCACGGCACATCGCCCCTTCACCGGTGGGGACACCAATCCCTCAACGGGCTGGCACGCAGCCTTTGAAGACGTCAACAATGACGGGTTTGCCGACCTCTTCATCGCCAAAGGCAACGTCGACGCCATGCCCAACTTCGCCCTCAAAGATCCCAATAATCTCCTGCTGGGCGAGCCGGATGGCCGCTTCACGGAATCAGCTGAAGCGGCCGGGCTGCTCAGTTTCAAACGCGCGCGCGGCGCGGCGGTGGTCGATCTCAACGCCGACGGTCTGCTCGATGTGGTGGTGGTCAACCGGGGCGATGGGGCCGAACTCTGGCGCAATCTAGGACAGGGAACCGCCGCACGTCCTGAGCTGATCGGTAACTGGCTGGCCCTGCGTCTCGAGCAGCCCGGCGGCAACCGCGACGCTGTAGGGGCATGGATCGAAGTTCGCACCGAATACACCGCAACCTTGCGGGAGCTCACAGTGGGTGGTGGTCACGCCGGAGGTGCACACGGCTTTTGGCACTTCGGTCTCGGCGAAGCGCAGGAAGCCGAAGTCCGGGTACGCTGGCCCGACGGTCACCAGGGACCTTGGTTGCACCTACAAGCCAACCAGTTGGTTATAATCGAGCGCGATAAGCAAGCAGGTCGCCCCGCACTCGGTGACGATTCCTTTTGACGGACCCGCATCGTTCGTGAATGCATGCGTCCGCGGGATCTTCGTTGGTAGTCGCATACGATGTCCGGCAGGGTAGATCTCGGATGGGGGTGAGGAGTAGGGTACAAACGCCACGACAGAAACCACAACGGTTTGGTGCCTCATAGGCGTCAAACGCCACATGAAGCCATCTGCCAAACTCGCCTAATTCTTTAATCCAACAAAGGAGTAACATGCGCAAACTCGCTATCATCGCAACGCTGATCTTCGGACTCATCCTGAGCATGGGCTTCGCCCAGGACAACGACTTCAACATCGTGTTGGTCCCCGGGCTGACCACCGATGCCTTTTACATCACCATGAACAAAGGGGCCCAGGCCGCCGCTGAGGCGCTCGGTATCACCGTCGACTTCCAAGGCGCAGAAGAGTTCAACCCCACCTTGCAGGTTCCGGTGCTCGATGCGGTCATCGCCCGGCGCCCCGATGCGATCCTGATCGCACCGACCGACAAGACGCAGCTCATCGAACCGCTGCGGCGGGCTCATGAAGCCGGCATTCCCATCGTCACCGTCGACACCTTCATCGACGACGGCAGCTACCAGGATGGCGCCGGCGACGGCGACTTCCCATTCTCCTACATCGCTTCTGACAACGTCGCCGGTGGACGGATCGCCGGCCGCGCCATGTGCGATGCCCTCGGTGGCGAGGGAAGCGCCTACGTCTCCAACGTGAACCCCGGGATCTCCACCACCGATCAGCGCGAAGAGGGCTTCAAGCTGGAGCTCGCCGAGACCTGCCCCGGTGTCCCCGGCTGAGAAACGCAGTTCAACGGTAACGACGCTGCCGTCGCCGCCTCTCAGTTCCAAGCGGTTCTGGCTCGCCAACCTGATCTCGGCGGCGTCTTCGGCGCCAACCTCTTCTCGGCCCTCGGCGCCGCCAACGGCGCAGAATCTGCCGGCAAACTCGGTGAAGTCACCGTGGTCGCCTTCGACGCACCGCAGTCGATCGTCGACCAGATCGCCAGCGGCCTGGTCGATATGACCATCGCCCAACACCCGGCCGAGATCGGCTTCTACGGCGTGGTCACCGCCTATGCCCACCTTACCGGTCAGTCGATCCCCCCACTGATCGGCACCGGCTTCACACTGATGACCGCCGACAACATCGACGACCCCGCGGTCCAGCGCTTCATCTACTCGGACTAAGGGCGGCACCGCTAAGAACCTCCAACTTGAGTTTGGGGCGATGCCCCAAACTCAAGGCGAGCAGAGCGAGTAAGGATCGCGGCCGTCCGCGATCCGTTGCTGCAAACATAACTTGGACGTGCTTAAAGCAGAGCCCAGAATAGTTTTTTGGGCATGACGTAAGGTAAATAGTGATGAGTGATGCGTGATGAGTACCGCGAAAGCTAGGGGTTGGTCAGATCGCTTGCGATCGACCCACTCATTACTCATCACCCATCACCCATTACCGTATTTTGGGGGGCGACGTTGAGCACACCTACGACTCCATCCACACCGACCCGTGTGAGGATCCTACGGCTCCTCACCGGTGCCTGGTCGTGGCTATTTTTGCTGTTTATTCTCATCTTCTTCGAGGTCTGGTCCCACGTAACCTACGGACGGACCTTTTTCGGCAACATTTTCAACGCGCAAAGTATTTTGCTGGCGGCCACTCAGATCCTGATGATGGCTCTGGGGCTCACCTTCATCATTATCTCGGCGGGCATCGACCTGTCGATCGGCTTTATCGCCGGCTTGTCAGCGGTCACTATGGCGGTGGTGATCCGTGCGCTCGACCCGCACCTGGCGCCGGGATGGTCTTTCCTAGCAGGAATTTCCGCCGCCGTTCTGATCTCACTCATCCCGGGATTCATCAATGGCTGGATGATCGCCAAGCTCAAGGTCCCATCTTTCATCGGAACGCTCGGCATGTTCGGCATCGCCAGGGGAGCGGCCTTCCTGATCGCCGACGGGGCAACCGTCTCGATCCGGAACCCGGTGGCGCGTGAGTTCGGCAACGGCCGGGTGATCTTCGACCTGGTGCCCATCCCGGTCTTGATCGCCATCATCGTGACGCTCACCTTCCACTACCTGCTCTCGAGCACCAAGTTCGGCCTCTACGTCTACGCCATGGGCGGGAACTACGCTTCGGCGGTGAGAGCGGGGGTCAACACCACTCGCCTCACTATCATCATCTTCATGATCAGCGCCTTTACCGCGAGCCTGATGGGGCTTTTCTACACCGGGCGCTTTTCTGCCGGCGCGGGTGATGCGGGCGAACCGATCTTGCTCAATGCGGTAGCCGCCGTCTTCATTGGTGGAGCGAGCCTGACCGGAGGGAGCGGGACCATCATCGGCACCGTCATCGGCTCGCTGATCATCGCGGTGATCCAGTTCGGCCTGGTGTTCATCAACGTGCCGCCCTTCTGGCAGTTCGTGGCGGTGGGCCTCGTCATCATCATCGCCGTGCTCATCGACCAATCCAGGGACCGGCTCACCGGCATGAGCGGGCAGGAGGAAGGAGCATGAAACCTCTCATCACCGTCGACAACGTACACAAACACTTCGGTGGCACCTACGCGGCGCGGGGGGTTTCGCTCGAGCTCTACGGCGGCGAGGTGTTGGCGCTCGCGGGCGACAACGGTGCGGGCAAGTCGACCGTGATCAAGATGATCTCGGGCGTGTACCAGCCCGATAGCGGCACCATCAGCTACCAGGGAGAGAACATCACCGGCAAAAATCCCTACGAGGTCCGCGATCTCGGCATCGAGACCATCTACCAAGACCTGGCGTTGGCCGATAACCTCGACGTCGGCATCAACATCTTCTTAGGGCGCGAGCCGATGAAGCGGCGCCTGGGGTTTATCCCCGTTCTCGACCGCAAGACGATGCGGCAGGAAGCGATCAGGGCGCTCAAAGACCTTGGGATTGTGGTCAACGACCTGAGCATCCCGGTGCGATACCTTTCGGGCGGCCAGCGCCAAGCCATCGCCATCAGCCGCGCGGTCTACTGGAAGGCCAAGGTCCTGATCATGGACGAACCGACGGCCGCGCTCGGTGTTCCCGAGCAACGCGAGGTCAAAGAGCTGATCGGCCGTCTGAAGGCTCAAGGCGTCGGCATCATCTTCATCTCGCACAACCTCAACGACATCTTCGAGGTGAGCGACCGCATCCTGGTGCTGGAACGGGGCCGCAAGGCAGGGGAACGACTCATCAGCGAAACCGACGAAGACGAGGTCGTCAAACTCATGATGGGACGGTAGTGCCCAGTATGGAGCGCGTCGGTCCAGAGAGGAAATCGATGAACACACTATCCCACGAGCCTTTCCTCAGGCGTAGCTTCGCGCTCGCCCGCCAAGCCACAGAAAAGGGCAACCACCCCTTTGGCGCCCTGCTGGTGGATGCCGGCGGCACCATCGTTCTCGAGGCCGAGAATACGGTCTCGACCGAGCACGACTGTACCGGTCACGCCGAAACCAACCTCATGCGCGAGGCTTCGAAACGGTTCGATTCGGACTTCTTGGCAAGCTGTACCCTCTACACCAGCACCGAGCCGTGCGCGATGTGCGCGGGCGCCATCTACTGGGGCGGCGTGTCACGAGTGGTGTTCGGCCTCAGGGAGAGCGCACTGCTCGAGCTCACCGGAGACCACCAGGAGAACCCGACCTTGGATCTGCCCTGCCGCGAAGTGTTCGCCCGTGGTCAACGGTCCGTCGAGGTCATCGGGCCGCTGCTCGAGGAAGAGGCGAAGCAGGTGCATAGGGACTTTTGGAGCTAGCCCCGCAGGCCTTCGAGGGTAAACTGAGGACAATGTTCGGAGGCGTGGCTTTAGAGGGTGATGAGGAAACAGTAATGAGTGATGAGTGGGTCAAATGCATATAGCTGAACCCATACCCTTCGAAACACTCATTACTCATCTCTCATTACTCATCACCAATCTCTGACCGCTAACGCAGAGCAAGGAGGGCACATGGCGGCGTGGTATCCCTTGAAACTCTCGTTCCATGTTCGCAGCTACGCTTTTGGCGAAAGACTCATCCCTGAGAAACTCGGTAAGCAAGATCTCCCCGAAGGGATTATCGCCGAGACCTGGGAGGTGAGCGACTACCAGGACACGAGCGGAACCGTGCTCAACGGTCATCTGGCCGGGAAGGCGCTGCGCGAGATCGTGCAGAAGTCACCCGAAGAACTGGTCGGCCGCGGTTGGCAGGGACCACACTTCCCCTTGCTCCTCAAGTTCCTCGACGCCTCCCACCAGCTCCCCATTCACCTCCATGCCGATGACGAAACGGCTGAGCGCAAATACGGCGAGCCGAACGGCAAGACCGAAGCATGGCACATCCTCTGGGCCGTGCCTGGGGCGAGCATTCTCGTGGGCATCAAGCCTGGGGTGAGCGACGAGGAACTCTTCAAGGCCTTCAAAGCTCAAGACTACGAATCGGTAATGATGCGCTACCCCATCGCACCGGGTGATACCGTCTACGTACCCGGTGGGATCCTGCACACCTTCGGCCCCGATACGCTCATCTTCGAAGTGCAACAGACCTCCGACCTGTCACAAGCGGTCATGCCGGCGGATGTCTACGGCGTACCCTACACAGAATCTGTGTGGGACGCCAACATTCGGGAAACCTTGGATGAGCTCCGGCGTCACTACCAGCCGAAACCGACCGGCGGCCTGGCGGTCGAAGAGGGCGTCAACAAGCGCGTGATCTGCGCTGCCGGACCGCACTTCGCGCTCGAGCGCTGGACGCTCAGCACCACCCACCTGGAAGCAACCCACCCTCGACGTTGTACGACGCTCTCCAACCTGGGAGACCGTGTCAGGCTCGAGTATGAGGGCGGTACAGAAGTGCTCGAGCGGGCCGAGTCCTGTATTTTACCTGCAGCTATCGGGGAGGTTCGCATCATCCCCGAAACGGGCGGTGACCTGATCGCCTGCTATCTCCCCGATCTGGAACGAGACATCATCAAACCGCTAAGAGACGCCTGGTTCAGCGAAGAGGAAATTCGACAACTCGGCGAGGTTGAACGATAAGGTGAGTATCCTCTGACTGCAGCTGGAGTCAGTAGACGAATAGCCGTCTCATAGCTCATCCCTTGAAAACTTTCTACTTGACACCGTGTTGACTATCGATGAAATTCCATAGTCACGATCCCAAATAACGGAATTCCTGTGACAATACGACAACGATTCTTATCTTACTTGGGCTATGATGATCAATCAAAGGTTTCGGTTCGAGACTGTGCGAAAGGTCGCCCATGCCATGCCAGAAACTACTATGAACCGCTTCTGGAAATACATGTTTCCAATAGTAACCTTCTGCTTAAGTCCCTTTTCGGGCAGTGCGGGGCTTGCATTTACCCCCAGCGATCTACTTGGCTTCCAGAGTTCAATAACAAGCAGGCTGGCGCATGAAGCCGATCTGCTCAACACTCTTGCTAGATCAGCCGGTGAATACACCTTTCGCCCTGGAGTGAGCACTACGAGCACTGATTCCGATACAGACCCGGAAATCGATCTAGCAATTGAGTACCGCTTTGACAGCCTGATCCCTCTAAAAGATCACCTAGCTCTCCTGAAAGCGCAGCAGCGATTCGAGAATTCTCGGCGCAGAGATGTTCGAAATGCTTTGCGTACTCATGGAAGGCTTCTCAGACAAGATCTGATAGTGCGTCAACGAGAAAAGACTCTTCAGGAAACGCAACAGAAACTTTCAGAAGCCCAGTCACTGTTCGACGCCAGCGAGATCACGGGCTCCGAGTTACGTAAAGCACAGTTGGAAGTCGTTCAGGCCCAGATCGAATGGGAACAGGAGAAACTACGACTACAACGGTTGCAGGAAGACGCTCATGAGCTTGGCTTCAATGATGAGGCGATTTTTGAGCCTGTGCATTTCGCCCTTCCCGAGATCTCTACTGAGGAAACCCTAAGCTACAAAATTCTTGCACTTGAACTACAAATTGAAGAGGAATCGCTCCGGCGAGAGAGGGCTTTTGGACTCCTTAGCAGTATCTCTCTCGATGCCAGTCGAAAACGTGACGACCTGGATCTGACGGGGAGTTTAGGTCTGAGTCAGGGCCGTCCCAGTATAGGGGGAAGAGCTACGTACACCTTCCTCGATCCGGGAGAGGCAGATTCCGATACCAAGTGGACGATCGAATTACAAGCCAGGATCCAATGGGATAGCCGTTCTGCGATCGCGCTCGAGCGCGCTCAACAAGATTTTGCCAATGCTCAAGCGGATCTGACTGAATACGTCGCGGGATTTGAACGGGATCGCCAGTGGTCACTAGCTGCCGTCGATCTCGCTATGAGGGAACATCAGCTAGCCCTCGAGATCGTTGAAGCAGCACGCCAGCAAACCCTTGCATTAGAAACAGAGCTCGAGTCTCTCAGCAAGACGTTCGAAGTAACTCGCCGGCAAAGTCTCGAGTTAGAAACTGAGCTGGGCGCTGTTCGCACAGAGCTCGACGCAATCCAGGCCAGTAAGGGAGAAATCATCACCATCGAATCCCGGATCTCCACCGGTACAGACGATGCAGAAGAGGAGCCATCGGGTACCGTGAACACCTCCAGTGCAGATCTGGATCTATCTTTCGATAGCAGCGGCAACCGAACCGAACAGATCGTTGGCCTGCGTTTCAACGGGATCATAGTCCCTCAAGGTGCAACCATCACCCGCGCCTATATCCAATTCAAAGCGGATGAGGCCCATGCTGGTGACATCGGTCTTCTCATCGAGGGCGAATCTTCCGACGATGCCGCCACCTTCACCGATGCCGACTTCGGTATCTCCTCGCGCCCCAGAACAACAGAATCCGTGTCGTGGTCGCCTATGGCTTGGAGAGCAGCTGGAGAGGCCACCTCGGTTCA
>CP070651.1:2331333-2358165 GCA_020354625.1 Trueperaceae bacterium | reverse complement strand
CTCGGCATCCGCCACAAGGACTGGCGCAGGCCGCGCCACCACTACGACGGCCCCCTCGACCTGCCCGAGCTGCTGGCCGGGCCGGGGCTCGACCTCTATGCGGTGAGCGCAGGCAAGCCGGTTTCCGAAGCGCACCTGTTCCAGCATCTCATCGACCGTCGACGCGCCCCCTTCGCCCGCCAAGGTGCGCGGTTGATCGCCGCCGGCCCGTTTCACCACGCCTATCACTTCGACCAGTCTCGCGTCGGTGCCTGGCTGCGCGACAAGGCCGCAGGCATCCGCGTGATCGACGATCAGGTGAAAGGGGTGCAGTCTGGGCCTTCGGGGATCGAGACCATCGCGCTCGAGGGCGGTACCTCCTTGAAGGCCGACCTCTATCTCGATTGCACGGGCTTCCGCAGGGCGCTGATCAGCGCCCTCGGAGCGGAGTGGTTGTCCTATTCAGAAGTCCTGCCCGTCAACCGGGCAATGCCGTTTTGGATCGATTTCGATGATGGCGAGGAGATCGATCCCTTTACCCTGGCTTGGGCGCAACGGAGCGGTTGGATGTGGAAGATCCCCACCCAGGAGCGCTACGGCTGCGGCTACGTCTATTCCGACAGCCATGTCGGCCCCGATCAGGCCCAAGACGAGATCGAGACCGCCCTTGGCCGGCCGATCGAGCCGCGCAACGACATCAGGATCGATTCGGGTCGCCTCAAGGACGTGTGGATCGGCAACTGTGTGGCGCTCGGCCTGTCCTCGGCCTTTCTCGAGCCGCTCGAGGCGACCTCGATCCACGGCACGGTAGTGCAGCTGCTGATGCTCTCAGGACATCTCGGATCGGGGCTCGATACCGGCCGCAGCAGCTACAACGCCGACGTCGGGCGGCAGGTCGACGACTTTCGAGACTTCATCCGCCTTCACTACGTCAGCGAACGTCAGGACAGCCCGTTTTGGCAAGACGTCGCGCTCACGCATCCGGCAGCCGTAACGAGGTGGCTCGATTTTTGCGAGACCCGGGTGCCGCAGCAAGCGGATTTCCCCGCTTTCCCCTTCGGCCTGCCCCATGTCGGCGCAGAGCTCTACCTACCCATTCTCGATGGGCTTGGGCTTTTGAAGAGGACGGCGGCGAAGTCGATGCTGGCAGAAAACCCACGCCTACGGAAAACGGCTCGCAAGGCCCAGGCAGTGCTGGTGCGGGAATACCGGCTGGCAAGCAGTAAGTGCCTCTCCCACGGGGCATTCTTGAGCAGCCTCTCGGAGAGAGGCGCCGACGTCATCGGTCCTCCTATCGGTTGATTGGGAAGACGGACCCAAGAACCCTGGCCCCTCGAAAGATTAAGGTAATGAGGGATGAGTAATGGGTGTTGCGAAGGATACCGGTTCAACCCATCCTATGCACTTGAGCCACGCATTTCCCATCACCCATTCCCCATGACCCGGTTCGTCACCCCACTCATCACTCATTCCTGTTTACTCCTCACCTAGAAGACTTCTGAGATTCGCTTTAAACTGGCTGTAGAACTGTGAGGAGCCTATGAACCTCTACTCCATGCTGACTGCGCGCGCCGAGCGGGGCCATCCCGTGCGGGTTGGGCTGATCGGTGCGGGCAAGTTCGGCGCCATGTTCCTGGCGCAAGCGCGGCGGATGCGCGGTATCCACGTCCTCGGCATCGCCGACCTCGGCCTCGAGCGCGCTCACCAAACCTTACGTCAGGTCGGCTGGTCCGAGGAGCGGTTCGACGTCGGTTCGTTCGAACAGGCGCTTCGGAGCGGGAAGACCCTGGTGACGGATGACGCCGGGAGCCTCATCGCGGCGGACGGCCTCGACATCGTGATCGAGGCCACCGGCGATCCCGTTGCCGGCGTGCGTCACTGCCTTAGGGCCGTTGAACATGGCCGCCATGTCGTGATGGTCAACGTCGAAGCCGACGCCCTGGCCGGACCTCTGCTGGCGCATCAGGCATCGCGGGCCGGGCTGGTCTACAGCCTCGCCTGGGGCGATCAGCCGAGTTGATCTGCGAGCACGTCGACTGGGCCCGCACCTGCGGCTTCGAGGTCGTCTGCGCGGGTAAGGGCACGCGCTACCTGCCCGAGTTCCACCACTCGACCCCGGAAACCGTGTGGGACTACTTCCACTTCGGCCGGCTGGTCGCCGAGCGTGGCGGCATGAACCCCAAGATGTTCAACAGCTTCATCGACGGCAGCAAGTCGGCGATCGAGATGACGGCGGTGTGCAACGCCACCGGCCTCACCCCGCAACCCGGCGGCTTGGGCTTTCCGCCCTGCTCAACGGGCCAACTGGCAGAGGTCTTGAAGCCGGCTTCGGCGGGCGGCTGCGTGAGTCACAGCGGCACCACTGAAGTGGTGTCGTCGTTATACCGCGACGGCAGTCCGGTGGCGAACGACCTGATGGTCGGCACCTACGTGGTGATCGAAGCGGATAGTGATTACGTCCGGCACTGCTTCGAAGAGTACCGGATGCTGCCTGACTCGACGTTTCGTTACGCCGCCCTCTACCGGCCGACCCATATGATCGGGCTCGAGCTCGGCGTCTCTGTCGCTTCGGTCGCGTTGCGCGGCGAGCCCACCGGCGTGCCGACCGCCTTTCGCTCCGACGTAGTTGCGACCGCAAAACGCGACCTGCGAGCCGGAGAGATCCTCGACGGCGAGGGAGGTTACTGCGTGTGGGGCAAGCAGCTGCCGGCCGAGGCTTCTCTTGCGCAAAGCGGGTTGCCGCTAGGTCTGGCCCGGGACGTCAGCTTGAAGCGCGACGTCGCAGAGGGCCAGCTGCTGAGCTGGATGGATATCGAAGCCCATCCCGATGACGACGTGGTGAAGATCCGCCGCGAGCTGGAACTGACCTTCGGTCCTTGACGGATCGGTTTACGCAGCACTCGAAGCCATCTCAAAAATCGCTTGCCTGCGACTCTTGGCCTGCCCAGCGGTCGCGTGCCCTGGCTGCATCCGCGATGTCCCGGTATTTGTAGACGCCGGGAGGGAAGGCGGGCTGCTTGAGCCGCGCTGAAAAGGCCCACAGCTTGGCCAGTCGCTCGAGATAACGCTGGTCGAGACCGTCGTGCCACAGTGCCTGACGCGCCTCCTCGAAGGTTCGGAACTTATAGACCGGCATCCCACAAACCCTCACTCATCGTCCGGCGTAAGCTGAAACTTCTTCTGCAAGGCCTCGGCGTCCGCCCGATCGATCGCCCGCAAGGTGTCTTTCTTGAGCCGGTACAGCGTTGTGGGCGTTGCCAGCCTTACCGTCACTCCGCCTACCTCGACGGCATCGAAGTGCACGTCGTCATACGCTGCCTTATCCCCCAAGCGCGCGAGGATGTCCAAGAACAGTTCGCCGCTGGGTGGGACATAGCGAATGGTGGGGTAAGCTCCGGAGAGATCTTCGGCGGTAATCTCATCGATACTGGGGTCTTCATACACATCTTTGAGAGCGTGTCGGAGTCTTTCGATATTGACTGGGTCGGGCCTTACAAAGAGGTCGATGTCTTCGGTAGCCCTGGCGATGCCATGGAAGTTGAGTGCAACTCCTCCGATGAGGACGTAGTCGAGTTGCCTCTTTTCAAAACTCGCCAGGAGCTTCATGACCTCATCAAAATCCATAGCGTCCTTTAATGTGGCTCAGGTTCAACGGTGACGCCGTTGGGCATCATGGTAGCACAGGGACTCTGGCAGAGATTCTCGTCATCCACAAGGCTCTGGTGACGAGGTTGGCGAAGCTCGCTGTAGACGTTATGCCTGCTGCAATACGAAGTAGTAGCCCGGATTCCACGCCTGACAGATGAGGTAGAGCTGGCCGTCTTGGACGTGCCACACCACGTTGTGGAGGTGCTGCACTGGCTCGAGCCCCAGCTCTTCTTTGGGCCTGATGGTAGAGAGTACTTCGAAGGTCGATCCGTCGAGGATGTAGATCGGCGCCGGGCGACCCTCTTGGGGGTCGACGAGGCTGCCCACCACCGCCAGCCAGCGGCCGTCGTGCTCGATATAGTCGATGCCGCAGGGCCAGGAACCCGCCGGGAGTTTGTGGGAGGCGAGGAACCGGCCGTCGAGATCGTGCTCCTGGATGCGCGACGAGGGACGGTCGGCGATCACCAGGTGCGCGGCCGTCGGGCTCCGGTTGATGCCGTGTGCGGTGGCGAACTTGCCGTCCTCGTTCGGATCCTCTGTCTTGCCGCCGAAGATATCGCTCCAGGTTTTGGTGGTGACGTCGGCGGTGGTGATGTAGTTCGAGCCGTACCCGTCGGCCACGTAGAGGCGGTTGCCGACCAGGACCGTATCCGTGGGGTTGAAGGGAGCGCTCTGGTCTCGGTAGCCCTCGAACTCCGGCCTGGGCAGCGTGAAGTCGACCTCTCCCTCCAAGCTGACCACGGCCACCATCGCGTCGTTGTTGGCGGCCAGGAACAAGCGCTGCTTGCCGTCGAACGCCCCGAGCTTGGTGCTGTGGAAGTTGAGGGGCGTCAACGAATCGGGAAGACGGATCAGCTCCTGGGCTTTGAGGTCCGGGTCGATGCGCAAGATGCCCTGGCCCGGCATGCCGTAGTAGAGGTGGCCGAAGCCTCGGCGCTTGTCAGAAGCGAAGCCTCCGTGGAGGTCGACTTCGCTCTCGAGCACACTTGGCGGCAGCGTGCGCAGGTCGTCCCGGTAAGCGAAAGCGTAGGGTGGTTGGCCACTGCGTTTGAGCGTCATCGACGGTACCTCCAAAATAGGGTGATATTCGGTTATACCCTAGTTTGCAAAGGGAAGTTGCTTGTTCGGTTCAGGAAGATCCTGCCGTATCGAAATAAGGCTTCTTCGAGCCAAAGTCTCAGCAGTTCGCTCGAGGCACCGGTTCTCGATAGGGCTGCAGCGATAGAGACGCTCGTGTCGGGTACGACCTTCACGCCGTCTTGCGTCGCCTCCTGACGGCTTTGACTTCCTGCACAGCAAGGGCCTCGGCATCTTGGCCGCTTACACTTAGGGCACTCAGTTTTTCCTGGAGTTCCGCAAGAGCGCCGATGCCGAGGTAGTTGCGTAGAGCAGCTTCGACCACCGCATTGTCAGGAACGCCCTTTCTGGCGGCGGCGAGACGGTAGGCTCGTACGACCTCCTCCGGTAAGGTGAGGGTTACTTTGCGCTTGGTTGCCATAAACACAGGATGCCATAAGTGTGGTCATAGCGTTTACGGAGTGGATTTCAGTATTTCAGAGTTTCAAGAACACCACGTCGTGCGCGGCGATGGTGCCGTCTTCAAGCTCGAGTGGCAAGTGAGCAGTTGCTACCGCCTCCGAGTTGAAGTTCTGCAAGATGCCCTGGCGCCTCAGGCGGTTGAGGCGCACCCCCTCGGGCAGCTCGAGCCACCCTAGGCCGGCCTGCTCGAGCAGGCGCTTGAACAGGTTCAGGTGGAACGCTTCTGTGCCCCAGGGGCCGACGACGGTGCAGCGCCCCCGGCCGTAGGTGTTCTGCGTCACCGCCGCCGTGCCGGCATAGGCGTCGGTCTGATAGGTGCCGAGCACCTCGGCGCCCTCGGGCGTCAGCAGATCGGCCCAGGTCTGGTAGAGATAGCTGCTTTCCGCGATCGTCACGGCGCCCGTCACGCCGGGCCGCAAGCTGTCGACGTGGTCGATGCGCACCCCGGCAAGCCCCCTCAAGGGCCCGGGGATGGGCGCGTGCACCCGGTTCGATAAGGTCTTGGCGCCGCTGCGGGGTCCAAGAACCAGGTGTCCTCCCCGCTCGACGTACCGTGTCAAGTGGCCGGCCAAAGACTCGTCGACCAGGTGCAGCGCCGGGGCAAACGCCAGCTTGTAACCGCTGAGATCGCGCTGTGGGGAGACGATATCGAGGTCCAGCCCGAGGCTCCTGAGCGCGGCGTAATAGCCGACCAGGAGCCCCCAGTAGTTCCACCCTTGGGCGTGCGGTTGCAAGGTGGTGGCCCACAGGTTCTCGTAGTCGTGGAGCAGGGCGACACCCGCCTGCCGGTACTCTCCATCTCGGTTGGGGATCTCTTCAGCTACCCCGCTGACCTCAGCGCTGGCCCGGTCGGGGCGGCCGTCGTGCAGGTTCAAGCCGGCGTGCATCAGCTCTTGGCCACCGGGCGCGGCGCGCCAGCGAAAATACGAGACGACCTCGGCACCGTGCGCGAACGCCTGATGCGACCAGAGCCGCACCACCCCCGGCGCGGGCAGCGGGTTGGATGGGGCCCAGTTCACCTGTCCGGGTTGCTGCTCCATGACCCAGAAGGGTTTTCCTTTGACGCCGCGGTAGAGGTCGTGGTTGAAGCCGACAAGATCCGGGTGGCCGCTGCGCAGGTAGCACGCCTTCACCTCGTCCGGCAGCGGGCTCTCCTCGAGCATTCCCAATGGGTAGTTGTCCCAAGCGAGGACGTCGAGGTCCTCGGCCAGCTTGTACTGGTCGTAGAGCTCGAAGAAAATCGCCGTGTTGTGGGTGATGAGCCGTCCCGGTGAGTGCTCTCGCAGGATCTTCACCTGAAGCCGGTTGTACGCGACCACCGAGTCGGACGAGAAGCGGTAGAAGTCGAGCGAGTGGCTCGGGTGGGGTTCGGTCACGGTTAGATTGGGCAGATCGACCTCATCGAAGCTGCTATAGCACATGCTCCAGAAGACGGTGAACCAGGCTTCGTTCAAGGCTTCGATGGTGCCGTAGCGTTCCTCGAGCCAGCCTCGGAAGGCCCGTTGGCAATTTTGGCAGTAGCAGCGTGCGGTGCCGTGGTGGCCGTACTCGTTGTCGGTCTGCCAGGCCTGCACGGCCTGGTGGTGGCCGTAGCGCTCGGCCAAAAGGGTGACGATTCGTTCTGTCTCCCGCCGGTAGCTCTCCGCGTTGAAGCAGTAGTGCCGCCTCGAGCCGAAACCGCGAAGCCGCCCCCAGGCGTCGACCGGCAGTATCTCCGGATACGCATCGACCAACCACTTGGGCGGCGTGGCGGTGGGGGTGCCGAGCACCACCTTGAGCCCGGCAGACCCGAGCGTGTCGACGGCCCGGTCGAGCCAGTCGAAGTGGAGCTCACCGGGACTGGGCTCGAGTGCACTCCAGGCGAACTCGCCGATGCGGACCCAGGTGAGGCCGAGCGCTTTCATGCGCGCTGCGTCCGGCGCCCAGGTGTCCTCAGGCCAGTGTTCGGGGTAGTAACAGACGCCTAGTTCCACGGTCTTCTCTGAGGTGATGATAGAGCGATGTCAGACCTGGGAAAGCTGCCGCTAGCCCTTGGTCGCTCCCATGGTGAGCCCGCCGATGAAGTAGCGCTGGAGGGCGAAGAAGACGATCAACGTTGGCACGGTTGCCAGCAAACTGCCGGAGACGATCAGCGGCCAGTTGTTGATGTACTGTCCAAACAGGGTAGACAGACCGGTGGTGACCGGTTTCAACTCGTTGCGGCTGACCAGCACCAGTGCCCAGAGATAGTCGTTGAAGACCCAAGTGAATTCCAACGTTGCCAGGGCGGCAAGAGCGGGTACCACCAGCGGCAAGCCGATGCGGCGGTAGATGGTGAACTCACCCGCGCCGTCGATCACCGCGGATTCGAACAACGAGACCGGGATCGTTCGCATGAAGTTCCTGAGCACGAAAGTGCAAAAACCGAGCTGGAACGCGGTGTGGAACAAGATGAGGGCCCAGTAGGTGTCGTAGACGCCGAGCTGGTTGGAGAGCCGGAAGACGGGCAGCATGAGGATCTGGAAGGGGAGCAGCATACCCGCCAAGAACATGAAATAAAAGAATCGGCTCAAGCGGAAGCGGAAGCGGATCAGAGCGTAGGCTGACATGCTGGACAGAAAGAGCATGCCGAAGAGTGCCGGCAGGGTGATGATGAAACTGTTCCCCAAGTAGTTGCTGATACCCGCTTGACCCCAAGCCTCTTGGTAGTTGTTCAGCGACAGCGTTTGCGGGATGCTCCAGAAACCGTTGGCGCTGATATCTTCCTGAGAGCGGAGGCTGGTTACAAGGGCGCCGGCCAGCGGAAAGAGCCATAGAATGGCGCCGATCCAGACTACGATGACGGCCCACTGGACGCGGCGGATCTTCTGTTCTCGGGTGACGGTTCTAGGGAGGTCGATCGCTTGGCTCACGCCTCTTCCTCCTTGACGATCCGCCACATATAGGTCGCGATGAACCCCAAGCTGATCAGGAACAGGATGACGCCGATCGCTGCAGCGTAGCCCATGCTGTAGTTGTTGAACGCCTCGAGGTACATGAAGTTGGCGAGGACCTCGGACGAGTGAAAGGGGCCACCGCGGGTCATGACCCAGACCAAGTCGAAGGCTCGCAGGGAGTCGATGATGCTGATCACGACCACGATGGTGGTGATCGGTGCGAGCAGAGGAAAGACCACGAAGCGGAAGAGATTCCATTTTTCGGCGCCGTCGACCTTGGCGGCGTCGATCAACGCCGGGTCCACGGTTTTGAGGCCGGCCAGATAGAGGATCATGACGTAGCCGACTTGGCGCCAAACGGCGGCGCCGATCACCGACCACAACACCAGGTCGGGTTTGGCCAACCAGCCGATCCGTCGAGCCGAGTCCGGGTCGACCGCAAACCCCAGGTTCTTGAGGAGCCCGAGGAAGCCTGCCAGCGTCGAGTTGATGAGCCCCTGAGCCGGGTGGTAGATCCAGCTCCAGATCAAGCCGATAACCACAAACGCCAGCACCATCGGCAAGTAGTAACTGATCTTGAGGAAGCGGTCGAATTTGATGTCAGTGTTGAGCACCAGAGCCAGAGCCAAGCCGAGGGTCGTGGGGATGGTAATGAAAACGGCGATCCACTTGAGGTTGTTGGTTACGGCCTTCCAGAAGGTGGAGTCGTTGAAGAGGCGTTCGAAGTTGGCGAATCCGACGCGCCGTGCATCAGCCAGGGAAGAGAACCCGTCCCAATCAGTAAAGGCCAAAAAGAAGGTGGCGAAGGTTGGGTAGATGACCCAGATTCCGTAGAGTATCAAGGGCACCGCTAGGAAGGTCCAGGGTGCTAACGGGTGGTGTCTCAACGCCTTAACCTCCTCAAGACAGCTTTGGGATAGTGCAAGATAGGGGATCCAGAAGATAGAGGGCATGGTCGAGCTACTGCTCGACCATGCCGCAGCAACTAGGCGTTAGTTGTCGAACAGGCGGGCGCGCTCTTCCTCGAGCCGATCGAGAATGCGATCGATCTGGTCTGGGTTAGCCATGAACTCGACGAAGCCGTTCATGCCGGCCTGAGCCATCTCTGGGGTGGTGTCACGATCGTAGAACTGGGCGATGAGATCTGCTTGGTTGATGATTTCATTGAGCC
Source organism: Trueperaceae bacterium (assembly GCA_020354625.1). GTDB lineage: Bacteria > Deinococcota > Deinococci > Deinococcales > Trueperaceae. The sequence goes on along the minus strand of CP070651.1, from coordinate 2,348,913 downwards.
CTTTTTGCACGTAGTCGGGATACAGGCTCGGATCGACGTCGTTGCGGGGAACGATACGACCCATTTCTCGAGCGACGAGTTCTTGAGCCTCCTTGGAGCCGAGGAAGCTGAGGAATAACTTGGCGAGTTCGGGATCGTCGGCGTTGGCTGAGGCGAAGTAACCGTCGGTCGGCGCTTCCTCACCCACCGGCAAGCTGGGATCGATAATGGGGAAGCGGAAGAAGTCGAGCTCCGCGTCTTCACGATCATCTGGGTAGAGATCCCGGACGAAGTCGCCGATGAGGTACATGGCGGCGTCGCCCTGAATGAAGAAGTCGGCGCCTTCCTGCCAGTTGTAGGCCGCGGGATTCTCGATAAAGCAGCCTGCATCGAGGGCTTGCCCCCAGTGGTTGAAGGTGTTCTTGACCTCTTCACTGTTATAGGCGACCTTGCCTTCGGTGAGGTCGATGTGGAACTCAGGACCGTTCACCCGCATGTTCAGGTAGTCGAACCAGCCGGCAGCAGGCCAGAGGAAGCGAGTGCCGATGGTGAAGGGAACGATGTCGTTCTCTCTTAATGTCTGGCAGATCTCGAGCAACTCGGGCCAGGTTTGGGGTTCGCTCAAGCCGAGGTCGCCGAAAATGTCTTTGCGGTAGTACACGGCCCACCAGTAGTACTGGGTGGGAACGAAGACGAACTCGCCGTTATGTTGCGAAGAGGCTTGGAACCCTTTAGGGTAGACCTCGTCCCAATTGTTCTCTTCCCAGAGGTCGTCCAAGTTCAACAGCGCACCGCGGTTGGCAAAAAAGCGCATGCGGTTGCCGGCGAACCAGGTGAGGACTTCTGGTGGGCGGCTCGAGGCGAAGTAGGTGCGGATGGCTTGCTTGAAGCCCTCGTGATCCACCTGAGTGTGTTCTACGGTGACGTCGGGGTATGTTTCCATAAAGAGCGCGACGAGTTTCTCGTCTACTTCTTTGGGGAGTGGATCGGACGCATTGGAATTGTATTGCAGCGTGCCGGACTGAGCCAAAGCGAGACTCAGAAAGGCGAGTACGGCAAGGGTAAGCAAACGTTTCATTAGGAGTTCCTCCATAGTGATTTAGATGGTTTTTTGTTCGAGTGAATCGAGAGTATGCATCAATGTATGGACACTAGTGAACTAGCGATAACGAAAAAAACCGCCCACTACCAACTATCACCTCCCTGATCAAATTCACCCTATGGTAAAGGTTTTGTGCCAACGTATAACGTAGCGATGAACAACTTTTCACTTACAAAGGTCCAGGTGAACAAGATGTGTGGGCAACATACACTTCCGCCCGTTGTGCTGTCAATCGAGGTTTGGGGAGTAGATATGGTTTTATCCACAGTTAATGGGTTGACGTACCTCAATTAGATTTCTCTCTCGGGTGAGGATTCTATTGGGATTCAAGTCGGATGGCAACGTTTACTCAGCAGGTCTCACGATGACCGCCAGCGGGATGCTGTCGGGACCGCACTCGAGACACGACAGCGAAAACGAACCCTCTGTAGTCGGTACGGTAAAGATCACGTCGAGGGCGCTGCGCGACGGCACCGTGAAGTTTTCGATGCCCAGGGGTAGGTTGGTGAAGCGGTGCTCGGTCCGGTCACTGTTGGTGATGATGAGCTGAACGGTCTTGCCGGCGGTCACCCGGAGTTCGCTTGGGGTAAAGGTGCCCCGCTTGAAAAACACTTCGGCCGGCACCAGGGTGCCGAGCCACTGCAAATAGGTGGTTACCGCTCGGATCTCCTCTTCGCTTAACGACAGGGACGCCATGGCTTCGACCGACTCGAGCGAGTCGCGGACCTGCTGCTCACCGATTCCACGGATGTAGGAGCCCATCCCCAGATCGCCCATACCGAAGTTACCGTGGCAGACCGCACAGCCCATCCCACCAGCTGTCTGTTCGAAGAGCAGGCGTCCTGCTGCGATCCTTTCTTGCGGTGTGTCGCCACCCGCTTGGGCCCGGGTTGGAGGTTGAAGACCGGACAGCACCCAGAAGCCGAGCAAGAACAACCCTAAGATCGTGAGGCGCATGGCCTGGGTCTTATCCAGGAAACGGTTCGTCGTGACCCAACTTTCTCGCATGTCTCCAACGTACAGCTTTTCCCAACGCCTCGTGGCCAAACCGTGCGGGTGATGAGTGATAAGTAGTGCGTGCTCGACTGGCAAAAGGCCGGGCCCAACCTCTATTCTTCGAAGTGCCCACCCCTTCATTCTCTCATCCACTCTGTCTGCCGTTGGCACAACCGTTAGAGCAGACGGGCTACGGGTTTGGGGCTCGAAACACCCATCACCCATCACCCATTACCCATCACCCACGACCGCTCTCTGTAAGTGATGATTGGCCCGATATGCTACTGCGCAGAGAGATCAGTTGCGCAGAGAGATCAGTTGTGCAGAGAGATCAGCTGGGCTCTTGAACGAGAACATTCAGCACTTCACCCCGCAACAGACCGAGGTAGACCCCCTCGATGGAGAGGTCTTCAGCGTGCGCCTCTACGGTAGGGTGCTCGGGGTTGTGGGGACGTAGGGCGTAGTAGTTTTCTTCGAGCCGGTCGAGGTATTTGAGCGTCACGTCGCTGCCTTCAAACCTCACGGCGCAGATTTCGCCGGACCGGTTGGGTTGGCGTTTTTCGAAGAGTACTACGTCGCCGTTTTGGATGAGATCGCTCATGGAATCCCCTTGGACGCGCAGGGCGAAGTGGCCGTTTTCGAGCCCTCCGAGCGGCAGATAGCCCTCGGCAAAGGCGACGGCTTCGCTCAAGGGGCCGGCGGGGATGCTGCCGAGCACGGGGATGCCGGTCGCTTCTGCCGGCAGGGCGAGGTGGGGTGAACGCCCCCGGCCGCGGCTTTCGAAGACGAGATACTCCTTCTTGTGGAGCGCTTCGAGGTGTTGCTTGAGCGAAACGTAGTGAAGACCCAGGTTGCGAGCGAAGGTGGCCAGGTCTGGCAACTCACCAGTGCGCCGGTAGTGTTCCCGCAGTCTTTCATAGACCTTGCGTTGCATAGACGAGAGGTGAATCATGACTACCTTAATTATTAAGGGCCGGCTACGTGATTGTCAACTGTTCTGCGGTGCCAGAGGCGAATTCGCACATGGATTCCACGTGACCATCGACGATATGAGGCGGTGACAGTAGAATGGAGAGCGCGAATACGGTGCCGTTCAAACACCCCCCGTAGACTCGAGGGTAAGGCTAGACACTAGCCACGTTTTGTGCTATATTATTTGTAGTAAGACGCTTGAGTACTCTCGTCACTTCGGTGACGTGTCCCACCACATTTTGAGTCCGCAAGAGATGGGAAAGGAAGCTGGATGCTTAACACATTTCGTACGATCACGACTCCCGATACGTGTGAGTCCCCTGATATCGTGCCGACCGCCTTGGCACTCCCTACGCGTACGCTCGAACCGGCCGGAGTGCTTTACGAAGCCGGCCGTGAAGCGAGCTCTCTCTACGTTGTCAACTACGGCGTTTTGAAGGCGGTGGTCCCCACTTCGCTCGGTCGAGACCGCATCGCCGATCTCTACGGTCCTGGCGATATCCTCGGCCTCGCCGCCCTCGACGGAGGTAGCCATCCCGAGACGGTGGTGGCTGTACACGATGCCTGCCTCACGCCGATCGATCCTCAACAGGCCATGAACGACCGCAAACTCCGCGACTACATCATGCGCAGCATGGCTCGGCAGATCCGCCGCAGCCGCGAGATGATCGATGAGGCGGAGATGCCGGTCGGTGCGCGGGTTACCCGCGCCTTCCTGCGTCTTGCCAAGCGTTTTGGCCAGCCTGCCGATGACGGTCAGGTCGGAGGGATCAAGTTGCCTCTGGCGCTGACTCACGAGGATTTGGCCGATCTCACGGGGAGCTCGCGCGTTACCATTACGCGTATTCTTGGTGAATTGCGCAGTGGTGGCGCTCTCTCAGGAACGCGCGGCGTATATGTCGCCAACCTCCAAGGGTTGGAGCGGGCCACCGACGAATACGTGATGCAGGTCCTTTAGCGTCGCCTTTCGGCTTTACTCCGGTGCCCCGGCCTTAGGGCCGGGGCACCGGTATTTGGGTACTAACGTAAGGTGTGCGCTGAATCGAACGCGGGGCAAGCTCTATACTTGACGGAAATGCTGAGCTTTACTGAACTGGCAAAAGAACGAGTCATCCGCTATCTGGCTTTGCAGCGCAGCCAAGGAGTTTCGGCTCTGCGCGTGGCCGGGAACCGCTTTGAACACAAACTCTGGCTTGTCAGAGCCAACGATCGCCAAGAAGACGACCGCGTGTTCGATGGCGGCGGGTTCGAAGTCTACTTGGATCCCATGAGCGCGGCCAACCTCGAGGGTGCTACCGTCGACTTTGTCGAGGGTATGATGCAGAGTGGTTTCCGCATCTCCTATCCGAGCCCGAGCTGGGACGATCCCGTGGCCCAACGGGTGCAAGATGTGCTCGACCAGATGATCAATCCGGGTGTGGCTGGCCATGGGGGCAGCGTTAGTCTGGAGAGGGTCGAAGACGCCACCGCTTTTCTCTCGCTCGGTGGCGGTTGCCAGGGGTGCGGTGCTGCAGACGTAACCCTCAAGCAGGGGATCGAACGGATGATCAAGGAGAACGTCCCCGAAATCACCCGTGTGGTCGACGTGACCGATCATGCGGCGGGTGAGAATCCCTACTTCAAACCGAATGACACCTCGGGAGAGTCACCGCTGGCATAGGTAGGAGGCAGTGAAGGTCTAAAACCCTGGTGAACTAGATCTTGTGGACCGATCGGTGTTCCGATGATCGCTCCTTCCGTATGCCAGTGGGGTGTGTTTGCGCCAGCTAAGACGGGCCAAAATATAGGGAATCGATCGGTGTAGCTGTCTTCAGCGTGACGATAGGCCTGTGTCGGGTGTGGAAGGTCGTACGGTGTTGCGTGCCCAGTAGCTTTTGATCACCTCGAGCAAGCTGCTGCTCTCCACATCTTCGTGGTGGTTGGGGTCGGGTCCGTGCAGAAAGTCGAAGGCGTCGTTCTCCTGAAAGGGTGGCCAGGAGGGGTTGTAGGCCCAGAGCGCATGGTTCATCTGGCGTTTTTCGAAGAGTTCGATCTGATCGGCCACGTAAGCTGCTGCGCCCGGTTGCCAACGCATGGGGCCGAATTCGTTGGCCGCCACGGGGAGGTTGTGTCTGGCGATAAAGGTGTCGATGGGGTGAAGGAGTTGCTCGAGTATCTTACGGTTGAAAACTTCAGGCCGGCCGTCATCGTCGAGATCTAGGTGTCCGGGATACCGTATGTCCGAGGGTGGAAATTGAAAGACGTATTCGACCGGTTCGTACGGGTGGACCGTATAGACCGTTTTTGGATCCCCTGTCGGCTCCAAGTATGGTAGCCAAACAGTTCCGCTGTACCCTGCTGCACCGATCAGGATGGGGGTGTCGGGGTCTACCTCGCGGATGGCCGAGCTGATGCGCGGATGGAGCTGGTTCCAGTCGAAGAGGGTGTCGGCGTGTTCGGGGTAGAAGTCTTCGGGTTCTCCGTAGATATCGAACCAGACCTCTTCGGCGTTGGGTTCCACCATCAGATCGAAGCCGACCACGATGGGGTGGCTGCGATACCTCTGGGCCGTATAGCGCCACATCTCCACCCAGGCGTCTTGGGCGGCCTGGTCTCGCCACACCGAGTCGTTGAGCCGGTTCTCGTCGAACCAATCGCCGGCTTCATCACGGACGAATGTGAACTCGCTGCGGCCAGGTCCGGTGCGGAAGCTGATGACGGCGAACATATCTGCCCGGCCGATCATGTCGAGCAGCCTGTCTAGGTGCTCTGCCACTCGTTCATCTGCTGCGAAGGGAACCTGTTCGCTGAAGAGACCCGGACCGGAGAGGTTGACGTAGTTGGCGCCGAGTTCTGCTAAGCGGTCGAAGTCTGCTTGGTTGAAAGGTGGGCCTACGTAACCGCTGCCCATGAACTCGGGTCCATCGAGCTCCGGGAAGACCAGGCGCTGCCAGATGTTTACCCCGCGCAGGTGAGGGCCACCTGTCCAGAGGGAGAACTTATCGAACCTGGCGACGCCGCTCTGTTCGGCATCGAAAGCAGGTTCCTCGATGGCTCTGTCCGTCGAGATTTCGATGGGAATACTGGCGTTCGCCACCTTGTGTGGGGCAGGTGTGAAGCCTAGTAGCAAGCTCATGGGGAGGGCGAGGAGGATAGGCAGGAGGTACCCTATTGCGGTGTTCACGATCCGTTCCCTTTCTGCCTGGACCGAAGAGGGAGAGAAGGGTTTGACGAAGCGGGGAGCTCTCCTCCCAAGATGCCCGGTTTCCGATGGGATCGACAAGAGGCAAACGTCCCGTGGTGAAGGTGGCTCCCGTCGCCGGATAGAGCTGTCATTGGGTTTCGCCGCCGTCAACGGCCTCGTGCGGAGTCTTGTGGTATGCACAAAAATACGTAAACATAGGCCAAATTATGCCGAGAAAATAAGAAATATCGCGAATTATTTTGCCGAACGTCACAATTATTGGTTACAAAATGATTAATAACTGAGAGCGTAATAGAGGTTGCCTTTTCGCCGCCGCTTCGTTTATAGTGACCGCGTGGAGGCCACCTCTTTTTCTAGCGAGCCCCACTCAAAAGCGCCCCTCCTTAGCATGCGTGATATCACCAAGCGCTTCCCTGGCGTGGTTGCCAACGACCGGGTGAGTTTCGAGGTGCGTGCAGGAGAGGTGCACGCTCTACTCGGGGAGAACGGCGCCGGCAAAACGACCCTGATGAACATCCTCTATGGGCTCTATCACCCCGATGAAGGGGATGTCTATTTATCGGGTGAGCCGGTACGATTGGTCTCTCCTCGTGATGCCATGAAGCGGGGAATCGGCCTGGTGGCGCAACACTTCCACCTGGCACGCCGCCATACGGTGGCGGAGAATATCGCGCTCGGTTTGCCCGATACACCGATGCTCTTTCCCACCAGAGCGCTCGAGCGGCGCCTGACCGAGCTCGGAGAACGCTACGGCCTCGCCGTCGATCCGAAGGCCAGGATCTGGCAACTTTCGCCCGGTGAGCAGCAACGGGTCGAGATTCTCAAGGCGTTGGTGCAGGGAGCGAAAATCCTCATCCTGGATGAGCCGACCAGCGTCCTGACGCCTCAGGAAGCCGACCGCCTCTTTGCGGTGGTGCGGCAGATGAGAGCGGACGGGGAAGCCGTGATCTTTATCAGCCACAAGCTGGATGAGGTGATGGAGATCGCCGACACCATTACCGTGCTGCGCAAGGGTAGGGTGGAGGGCACGCTGAAAAGGAGCGAAGCCAACCCGAGCAAGCTGGCTCGACTGATGGTCGGGCGAGATGTGGCGAATCCAGAGCGAAAAGTGGCCTCTCCGAGCGAGGAGTCGGTGGTGCGCCTCGTCGGTGTCTGGTGCAAAAATGCGCGCGGTGTCGACGCCCTAAAGGATCTCTCTTTCGAGGTCAGGCACGGTGAAATCCTAGGCGTGGCCGGGGTTGCCGGTAACGGTCAGGGCGAGCTCATCGAAATTCTCACCGGTTTGCGAAAGCCGACGCACGGTCGTATTGCCCTCGACGGTGGCGACATCACCCCGCTCGGTGTAAAGGGGCTTTTTGAAGCGGGCGTGGCGCATATCCCCGAAGACCGAAATCATATAGGGATCGTGCCCAGCATGTCGGTGGCCGAGAACCTGGTGTTGCGCCAGTACCGCTACAAACCCTTCGCCAAGGGGATGCTCCTCGATTGGTCGGCTGTGACGGGATTCGTCCAAGATGCCATCAAAGGTTATGAGATCGCCACCCCCTCTAAAGACACCATCGCAAGGCTCTTGTCTGGGGGCAACGTCCAGAAGCTGATTCTCGCTCGGGAGCTTTCCGGTGAGCCCAAGCTCGTGGTGGCTTCGCACCCCACCTATGGGCTCGATGTGAGTGCTACCGCCCTCACCCATAGGCTTTTACTCGAACAGCGAGAGCGCGGGGCGGGCGTGCTACTCGTCTCCGAGGATCTCGAAGAGCTGATGAAGCTGAGCGACCGGATTATGGTTCTCTTTAGTGGGCGAGTGATGGGTGTGGTCGAGAGTACAGAAGCAGACCGCGAGCGTTTGGGTCTGATGATGGCCGGTGTCCAGGAACAAGGACTGCAGAAACATCAGGATCTGTCCGTGACGGAGATGGGGATTTAGGGTTGAAAGGCATCCGGATCACACGCTTGCTGTCGTCTCGCATCTGGGGGTAAGGGGATGAGCCTGCTCGAGCGTCTAGGTTACCGGCTTGAACAGAGACCGGTTCCGCCGGGTCGGGTGGTGTTCCTCGTCACGGTGGGGGCGATTGTAGCGGCGCTCATCGTGACCGGAATCATCTTTTCGCTGTTCGGCGTCAATCCCTTTTACGCGTATGCCACCATCGCCGAAAGGACACTTTTCAACTTTCGTGGGTTTACCGAAGTCGTGCGCAAGTCCATCCCCCTACTACTAGCGGGCGTTGGGCTCGTGCTCGCCTTTCGTGCCCAGTTTTGGAATATCGGCGCCGAGGGTCAGATCCTGGCGGGCGCGGTGGCGGCTACCGGTCTTGCGCTGTTCGTTCCGCTCCCGGTGTGGCTGATGATCCCGGGCATGTTTCTGGCCGGTTTCTTGGCCGGGGGGCTCTGGGGTCTGGTGCCCGCTTATCTCAAGGTCCGCCTCGGGGTGAACGAGATCATTACCACTCTCATGCTCAACTACGTGGCACTCTACATCGTGCGCTGGCTGATCAACGGTCCCTGGAAGGGGGCGAGCGCCACCGGGTTCTCCTACAGCGACAAGTTCGACCGTGCCATCTGGCTGCCTACCGTCGGCACCACCCGTCTGCACTGGCCCACGCTGCTCTTGGGTCTGGTGTTGGCGCTGTTCGTAGCTCTGTTGCTGTCTCGTATGCAGCTCGGCTTCGAGATCCGCATGATGGGGCAGAGCCCCGAGGCGGCGCGTTATGCCGGGGTGAACTTCTTGCGCACCACACTCATCTTGGTGCTCTTTTCGGCCGGTGCCGCCGGGCTTGCTGGGGTGGGTGAGGTGGCGGGCATTCACCACCGTCTTATCGAACCCAACAGCATTTCGCTCGGCTACGGCTACACCGCCATTATCGTGGCGCTTTTGGCCAGGGGGAGCCCACTAGCTGCCATCTTATCGGCTCTCTTTATGGGGTTGGTCTTTGCCAGCGGCGATATCATGAAGGTTGCGCTGCGCTTGCCGTTCCAGATCACCGGAGTGATCAATGGGTTGATCTTGATGTTTGTGATCTGTGCCGAACCCTTCTTGCGTTACCGTCTGGTGCGCCTGTCTGCCGAACATCGGCGGGGCTTGAACGGCAGAGGGGTGGAATCAGCAGACTGATGGATTTTCTCGATCTCCTGACTTCGACTTCGGCTCGAGCACTGGCGTTTAGTACGCCGCTGCTATGGGCAGCCTTGGGAGAGATCTATGCAGAGCGCGCCGGCGTCGTCAACCTGGGGGTCGAGGGGATGATGATCCTCGGTGCGGTGGCCGGTTTCATCGTCGGTCAGACGTCGGGCTCACCCCTGCTCGGCCTAGTGTTGGCGGCCGGCGTCGGCGGCGTTGCGGCTCTGGTGCACGCCTTTATCGCGGTCACGCTCCGGGCCAATCAGTACGTGTCCGGTCTGGCGCTGACGATCTTCGGCCTCGGTTTATCGGGGCTTTTGGGGCGCGAGTGGGTAGGGCAGCCCCTTGTCAACTCCATGACGTTCGTGACGGTTCCCGTCCTCTCTGAGGTGCCTGTTTTGGGACCAGTCCTCTTTACCGATCAATATCTGCTCACCTATGCCGGGTTGGTTGCTGCGGCCCTGCTCTGGTTTGTGCTCCACCACACGCGCTTGGGGATGACCCTCCGCACCGTAGGCGAAGCGCCGGTGGCCGCCGACGTGGCCGGGATCAACGTCATGGCCGTACGCTACGGGGCGGTCGCGTTCGGTGGGGTCATGGCCGGGATCGCCGGGGCTTACCTATCGGTTGCCTACCGCCCGTCTTGGGGTGAAGGCATGACCAACGGCATGGGCTGGATCGCGCTGGCCATGGCGATCTTTGCGCTCTGGGATCCGCTCAGGGCGGTCGGGGCTGCCTTTTTGTTCGGTGCCTTTTTCACCTTGTCGTTCCGGTTGCAAAACGTCTTTCCACCGGAACTCCTCACGCTGATGCCGTACGTCTTTACCATCGTCGCACTCACGCTGGTAGCGCTGGGGAAGGGCGCACGGTCTTTTGGTGCGCCCGCGGCGTTGGGACAGCCGTATCAGCGGGGGGAGCGGTAAGTGTTTTCGCAGAATCTGGCGCCCGGCAGGTCGCGCCAGGCTTTGGTTTATTTCGGTCGCAATGCGTTCTCTACAGGGGAGAACGTTGCTGACAAAACACCTGGGAGGTAGATGTTATGCGTCGGACTGTTTTGGTACTGCTCTTGCTTCTGGGCTTCGCCCTGGCCCAGAGCGATACGCTCAAGGTAGGGTTTATCTATGTAGGACCGGTGGGTGACGCCGGCTGGACCTTCGCTCACGATTTGGCACGGCAAAAGACCATCGAAGCGCTGCCGAACGTCGAGACCATCTTCGTCGAATCGGTCCCCGAACCCGAAGTCGAACCGTTCATCGACCAACTGGTGGCCGAAGGTGCCCAGGTGATCTTCGCAACCAGTTTCGGGTACGGTGATGGGGTTTTGTCGGCGGCCGAACGCTACCCCGACGTCATCTTCGGTCACGCTAGCGGTGTTGAACGTGCCCCCAACGTCATGACCTACATGGCGGACTTCTACCAGGTGTACTACTTGAACGGTCTCATCGCCGGGGCGCTTTCCGAATCGAACAAGCTCGGCTATGTGGCCGCGTTCCCCATCCCCGAAGTAAAGCGTCACATCAACGCCTTCGCGCTCGGCGCCAAGGAGGTCAACCCCGAGGCCGAGGTAGAGGTGGTGTGGATCTTCTCCTGGTTCGATCCTGCTGGGGCCAAGGAGGCTACCGAGGCCTTGATCGATAAGGGAGCGGATGTCTTCGCCTTCACCGAAGACACCCCGACTGTGATCCAGACGGCAGCCGAGCAGGGCTTCCCCAGCTTCTCGCACTACGCCTCCATGCTCGAGTTCTCTCCCGATACCGTCGCCAGTGGCCAGCTGGTCAACTGGGAAACGATTTATATCGACTTCCTGCAGGGGGTCATAGACGGTACTTACACCAGTGAAAATCTAGAGGATCTCGACTACTTCTGGTTGCTCCAAGATGAGGCCGTCGAAGCTGCAGCAGCGCCGGGGGTAGTCATCAATCCTGTTCATGAGGAAGCCTTGCGGGCAGCGATCATCGATCACCCTGAGTTCGGCGAGATCAGCGTCTACGATCTCGTGTTCGAGCGTCTGGCGCAGATGGAGGTCGCCGAGCCCACCTTCGATCCGTTTACAGGTCCCTTGTCCGATCGTAAGGGCAACCGAGTCTATGCCGAAGGCGAGCAGGCCACCCTCGCAGAGCTCTTGAGTCTGCAGTGGGCTGCCGAGAACGTGGTCGGTCCCTGGGAAGGGGAACCGTAAGCAGCGTAGGATTTCCCATATAGTCGTTGGGTCGCCGGCCTTGTGGGGCCGGCGGCTCGCTTGTAGCGTGCTCGGGCTATACTGGCCTCATGTCGGATGGGGGCAGCTGACGTATCCTTCACGATGGAGTGTAGTGCATGTCTGGTAATCCTCGTGGTCGACAAGGTGAAGTCTCGCTGGCGGAGCTCAAGCGGGCGGTTGATGTAGCGGCGGGTCGCCGGCCCGGAACTCTGCTTCTTAGCAACGCAGCTCTCTTGAACGTCTTCACGCTCGAGATCGAGAGGACTCACATTCTGTTGGCGGGGCGCCTGATCGCGGGGGTGGGAGCGGTGTATGCGGGAGCAGACGCCGATCGGGTCATCGATCTGGATGGCCGCTACGTGGCGCCCGGTTTGATCGATGGTCACGTTCACATCGAGTCCTCGCTGGTGACGCCGGCTTCCTATGCAGAGGCGGTGGTGCCGCGGGGGGTGACCGGGGTAGTCTGCGACCCGCATGAGATCGGTAATGTCGCCGGTGTCGCCGGAATCGAGTGGCTGATCGACAGCAGCGAGGATCTCCCGCTTAGCGTCTGGTCCACAGCACCGAGCTGCGTGCCGTCGACCCCGCTTGAAACCTCAGGAGCGGTGCTCGGCCTCGCAGAGATTGAAACCTTGCTGGCACATCCGCGGGTGGTGGGCGTGGCCGAGATCATGAGCTTTCCAGCAGTCATCGCCGGTGATGACGAAAACCTCTCCAAGGCCCTGCTGGCCGATTCCTACCGCAAGCCTGCCGATGGTCACTCTCCGTCGCTCGGTGGACGCGACCTACAGGCCTATCTTGCCGCCGGGATCGCCTCGGATCACGAGTCGACCACGCTTCAAGAGGGGCGGGAGAAGTTGCAGGCCGGTATGTTTCTGATGATTCGAGAAGGTTCGGTCACGCGTGGGCTAGACGCCCTTATGCCGCTGATCGAACCGAAGCACGGTGACCGAATCGGGTTTGTCACTGATGATCGATTCTCCCACGATCTTTTGGAGGAAGGCGGGGTGGACGTACTGGTGCGTAGGGCGATTGCGGCGGGGGTAGAGCCGGCCTATGCGGTCCGTTGTGCCAGCTTCAATACCGCGCGCTACTTCGGGTTGTCCCGGCGCGGCGCGGTGGCCGCCGGGTATTTTGCCGATCTGGCGGTGCTCGAGGACCTTGCCGGCTACCGCGTTTCTTCTGTTTACAACGAGGGCCGGTTGGTCGCTACGGATGGTCGTATCGTCGGGACGATTGAGCGATCCAGGGTCGACGCCGGCCCCGTGAGCAATACCGTTTCCCTACCCGAACTGAGCGAGGCCTCGTTTCGCCTCGAATCACGGACGGCCCGAGTGCGGTGTATCAGGCCCGTGCCTGAGCAACTGCTCACCGAGCAGGTGGTGCTCGCACCGACCGTGAGGGATGGCGAAGTCGTCGCCGATCCCGAACGTGATCTGCTCAAGCTTGTCTGTGTCGAGCGCTATGGCAAGAACGGCGGTATAGGGATCGGTCTGGTGACCGATTTTGGTCTGAAAGAGGGGGCACTGGCCTCCACCGTGGGCCACGATCACCACAACCTCATAGCGGTAGGTGTCAGCGATGGTGATCTCGTTGTTGCTTGTCGCCGGCTCGAGCGACTAGGTGGGGGCTTGGTCGTTGTCAAGAACGGTGAAATCCTGGCCGAGCTCGCCTTGCCGATCGCTGGTCTTGTGAGCGATGAACCCTTGGTGAAGGTGCAGCAGAAACTCGAGGCGCTCGAGGAAGCGGCGGCCTCTTTGGGTGCGACGCTCCCTTCTCCTTTCATGACGCTCTCCTTTCTGGGGCTCGGCGTGATTCCTGAATTGCGCCTGACTGATCGGGGGTTGGTGGACGTGTATAGGGGTGAACTGGTACCCTTCGAGGTCGACGCATAAAGCTCCTACGGAGGTTATTTTGGGGTCGAGCCCGACACTACTGCGCGCCCAGCTCTACCACACGCCGCTAAACCCGTTCGAGCAAGCGGACGCCTTGCAGGCCATCTCCGACGGCGGCCTGCTCTTCGAGGGGGGGCGTATCCTCGCGTTGGGATCTTATTCTGAGTTGGCACGTGCGTATCCTCAGGCGTCTCTGCTCGACCGCAGAGACGCCGTGGTATTGCCTGGCCTGATCGATACCCACGTGCACTATCCACAGATTCCCGTGATCGGCGCCATGGGACTGAGACTGCTCGAGTGGTTGAAACAGCGCACCCTGCCCGAAGAGGAGAAGTTCCGGGATGTCTCCTATGCCCGGACTCAAGCACGTATCTTCTTGCGTCAACTCGCACGAAACGGCACCACCACCGCCCTGGTGTTCGGTGCCCATTTTTCCGGTGCGATGGACGCCTTTTTCGCTGAGGCTGCCGGCTCCGGCCTACGGATCACCAGCGGTTTGGTCGTATCCGACCGCCATCTGACCGAAGCTCTTCACACCACGCCTGAGCGGGCCTATCACGAGAGTCGTGCGCTGCTCGAAAGGTGGCACGGGGTGGGCAGGGTGCGCTATGCGGTGATCCCCCGCTTTTCGCTCTCCTGCAGCGAAGGTCTGCTGGAGGTGTGCGGACAGCTACTCCGGGAGAACCCGGACCTGCTCTTCACCTCCCATCTGAACGAGACCGTCAACGAGATCCGTACGGTGCGAGAACTGTTCCCCTGGGCTGGTGACTATCTCGAGACCTATGAACACTTCGGGCTTCTAGGAAGCCGTTCAGTCTACGCCCACAACGTATACGTCACCGACAGCGAGCTCTCGAGACTTGCCGCAGCGCAGGCGAGCGTCAGCCACTGCCCCTCGAGCAATATGTTCATCGGGAGCGGGCTCTTTTCGCTGACCCGTCACCTCCAACACCGGGTGCATGTCGCCCTCGGATCGGATGTGGGTGGGGGCACCGGCTTCAATCTGTTCAAAGAAGGTCTCATGGCCTATCAGGGCCAGATGCTCCAACATCAGGCTGGTTATCCGCTGCATGTAACCCACCTGCTCTACCTGGCAACCACAGGGGGCGCGCGGGCGCTCGCGCTCGAAGAAGAGGTCGGAGACTTCAGCCCTGGCAAGCAGGCGGACTTCGTGGTGCTCAGACCTCCCGTGGGCAGTACGCTTGAGGCGACCTTGCAACATAGCCCTTCGGCAGAGGCGAGCCTGGCGTCGATCTTTACTTTGGCCAGAGAGGAGAGCATTGCCGAGGTCTATGTGGCGGGGAAGCCCGTGTGGACCAGTTGAGGTGCTCCAAGCCGCCTTCCGGTGATCTTGGCAGCGTCAAGATCACCCGAGTAGAACGAGGTAAAGCGGGTTCGTATGGCAAGTCTACCGAGAGCCGGTTTGGGGAGGCTTTGGCAACCGCTTATCGATCACTGACGGAGTGAGCATCGTGCGCTACACTAGTGACGTGAGTAGGCAGAGGATCATGACACAGATGTCGATCTCCGATTATCTCGAGTCGGAGAGGACGTCTGAGGTCAAGAGAGAATATGTGCGCGGCCAGGTTTTTGCCCTTCCGGTCTCGAGTGATCATCACAACCGGTTGATTGTGCGTCTGGCAGCGACTCTGCTCATGCAAGCAGAGTCCAAAGGGTGCCACGTCTACGTCGCCCTCATGAAGCTTCGTGCGAGCGATGATGCCTTTTACTACCCCGATGTGATGGTGGGTTGTGGTGAAGAGGCGAGTGCGTATTACAAAGAGCAACCGAGTACGATCGTCGAGGTATTGTCTCCCACGACGGAAACGACGGACCGGCGGGAGAAGCGCAGCGCCTACCTGGCGCTTTCGAGCCTGAAGACGTACCTGCTGGTAGACAGTGAGTCGCGGCGTGTCGAAGGGTACTTTCGGGGTGCCGAAGGCTGGGAACAGCGTGTCTGGGAAGGCCAGGGCGTTGTGGAGCTGGCGGAGTTCGGTGTGGCGCTCGATGTCGATACCCTCTATAAAGGGATTCTCGACGACCCCACGCCGCCGAAAGAGCATAATCACCTGAATTGATCTCGCGCTCTGAGAGGGTCGGTTGCTGTTCTGACCTGCCTGACAATGAGGTCGACCGCAGCGGCACGGTATAGAGAGAGTTTCGCCAACCTTGCTACCAAACCTCTGTCGGTGATGGGTGATAGGGACTGTTGATGTTTGCTTCCAGATCAGTCTGCATCGAAGGTCGTGTCTGAATAGAAAGGTAATGAGGAACGGGTGATGAGTGTTGCGAAGATTCGTGTCCGAGCCCGTTTTCTCTAGTTTTTGCTTTTTTTTGGAGAAAGCGAATCCTAGACTCGTTTTTCTTTCGCAGTAGAACCACGCATTACCCTTTACCCATTCCCCATAACCTCCCCCTAGCCGTTCGGCATCAGCATGATCTTGGCGTCCTCGCGCGCCTCGAGGCGCTTGAAGGCCTCTTTGGCCTGATGAAGCGGCAAGCGGGCGCTCACCATGGGCCGCAGATCCAACTTGCCGGCAGCCATCATGCGGATGACATTCGGGAAGGTGCCGTGCCCGGCGTGACCCAGCGAGCCGGCCAGCTGCACGCCCCGCACTTGGTAGTGCTCGAGCGAGAGCGGGGTGGGTTTCTCTGAGCGCCCGATGTGGCAGATGGTGGCCCCGACCGCCAGACCGCTGGTGAGCGGGGCGAGCGTGTGCTGGGGTGCTCCGGCCGCCTCGACCACGAAGTCGACACCGTGACCGCGGGTGAGCTGCAACAGGACGTCGTTGAGCTCCAGCCCGCTCGGATCGAGGGCAGTGGTGGCCCCCAGGGTTTTTGCCATGGCCAATCGGTTTTCAGAGATGTCGAAGGCGATGACCTGTGAGGCGCCGGCAGCCCGTGCCAAGGCGATGGCGGTCAGGCCGATGGGCCCGCCGCCGAAGACGGCCACGTAAGCACCCGGCAGCCAGGTGGGCAGGCGGTTGAACATGGCGTGATAGGACACCCCGGCGGGTTCGACCGTGGCGCCCAGAATCAGCGCCTCGCGCTCATCACCGAGCCGTTCGGCGAGTTCATCGAGCTTCCAGCAGTATTTGGACTTGACCGCAATGTATTCGGCCATGGCGCCAGGTGTGGTGAAGCCGAGTTCCTCCATGTCGGTGCAGTGGTTGACGAGGCCACGCCGGCAAGCGTCGCAACGCCCGCACCACTGAATCTCTTCAGCGGTGACCAGATCGCCGGCAGCCAGTTCATTTACTTTGCTCCCCACCTCGACCACCCGGCCCGAGAACTCGTGGCCGAGGATGTTGGGAAAGCGTGTCAACCCCGGGTAGAGGATGTAGCCCTCGGGGTCCGATTCATACATGTGCATGTCCGAACCGCAGATGCCCACCGCGGCCACTTCGACCAGCACCTCATCGGGTTGGAGGACCGGGTCGGTTACAGGACCGAGCTCCAAGCTGGGGTTTTTCCAGACCATGGAGCCGGCGCTGGCCTTGTGGGTACGAGCCTCTTCCGGGCTCGGCGTGTAGCCGGCCTTCGGTTGCCAGTCCGCTTGTAGGGTGAGGGCTCTCACAACAGGTCCTCCTCTTCGAGTTGGCGTTTGAAGACTTCGAGACCGCCATCCACGCCGTACGCTCGGTGATCCAGCAGCTGCGCGGTCTTATCGACGCTCATGACCAGCCGGTAGGGGGGGCGGATGTCGGCGTGTTGCCGGGCGACTTCGGGATCGAGCGCTACCTCCTGGATCAACCCGGGATCACCGCCGAACACTCTCGCGCAGCGGTGTGCCAGAGCGGTCCGGGTGCACGACTCCGAACCGCAGGTGTGGAAGGTGCCACGGAGGGTCGATCGCGCCAGTTTGACGAGCATTTCTGCCGCGTCGCTCGCCAGGGTGGGGTGGGCGGCTTCGTTCACAGCCCCCGTGCTCCACACCTCTACCGGCTCGCCTCGGTGGAACTGCTTGACGTAGTAGTTGGGCAGGTCGCCGAGCCCGATGCCCTGGTCCCAGCGCGTTGCCGACGGTATGGCCCGGTTGAGGCCGTACACGGCCGCCAGCCGCCCCACCGCGTAGTCGAGGCCGTCCATGCCGGCGAGCTGTTGCTCGGAGGCCATCTTCATGAGGCCGTAGAAGTT
>CP070651.1:2315073-2331233 GCA_020354625.1 Trueperaceae bacterium | reverse complement strand
CCGAGAGGTGGAACTGGCGCTCGGCCCCGGCCAGCCGAAACGGCGCGTCGGGAGCGAACGGATCCCAGATCGCCACCTGGGCGCCTAGCGCTGCGCACCACGAAGCGTAGCGGCCACCGATGTTGCCTGCCCCGACGATGCGCACCCGTTTCCCCGCTACCGTGCCGCTGGTGAACGCGGTGGTGTCTCCGAACTGCTCACCGCGCTGCCCCGGCCTGCCCACCGCCGGCGAGTAGTCCCACGGCTCGTGGCTCTCCATCATGGCTGCGTAGGTCTGGGGGATGCGGCGTAGCGCATTGATCGTCATAGCGAGGGCGAACTCGGCCACCGACTGTCCCCAGTAGACGTCGACCCGGTGCGAGATGAAGCTCACGCCGCGAGCGATCGCCCCTTCGATCCCCTCGGATGAACCGTCCCTATTCGGGTGGGGGTAGCACTCCTCGAGCGCGGTAAAGGGCTCGAGCGTCTCATCATCGACGGGAAAGCCGAGCAACACCAGCCGCTGTACCGCATCGGGGTCCGGCACCAACTGCTGCGGCTGAACATCCGGATCCTCGCTACGGTAGAGTTCGCAGTTACCATCCTGAAGCCAGCACCGGTGCCAGTAGTCGGCGGCAAAGGGCCAGTGCCGATCGAAGCGTTCGTGGACGCAGATGACGGATCTCACGCGTTATTCCTCCTGAGGGTTGCAGCGTGCTTGCGGCAGAACCACGGGGCTACTTGTACGGGTCCGCTGCGTCGCGGAGGCCGTCGCCGACGAAGTTGAAACAGAGCACGACGATCACCACGCACAGGCCCGGAATCAGCAGCCACGGTTGCAGCGACACGGTACGCACGTTCTGGGCTTGCTGCAGCATCACCCCCCAGCTGATCACCGGGGGGCGCAAGCCGATGCCGATGAACGACAGAGCGGTTTCACCGAGGATCATGAAGGGGATGGCCAGGGTGAGGTGCACGATTAGGTAGCTCATGAAGCCCGGCAGCAGGTGGCGGGTGATGATGCGCATGTCGGAGGCGCCGTACACCCTGGCAGCCATGACGTAGTCTTCTTCTCTCAGTTGAAGCAGCTTGCCGCGTACCACCCGGGCCAGGCCGGTCCAGCCCAGGATGGAGAGGATGAGGGTGATGACGAAGTAGGTCCGGGTCTGGGGCCAGGTAATCGGCACGGCCGCGGCCAGTCCCATCCATAACGGTATGGTCGGCAACGACTGCAAAAACTCGATCACCCGCTGGATGACCGTGTCGATCCAGCCGCCGAAGTACCCGGAGACGCCACCCAACAGGCAGCCGAGGAAGAAGCTGATGGCGACACCCACCAGACCGATCGACAGCGATATCCGGGCACCGTGCAGGACTCGTGAGAACATGTCTCTGCCTAGGTTTTCGGTGCCGAACAGGAACAGCACCCCGGGTTCGTCCACGCCTATGAAGTGTACGCGATTTGGGAAGAGCCCGAGCAGCCGGTACTCGTGGCCGGCCACGAAGAACCGGATGGGGTAGAGCTGCTCACGGTCGATCTCGAAGACCTTGGCACGGGTAACCGGGTGCCTCCCGGTTTTCAACCCGTACACGAAGGGGCGGTGCAGCCTCCCCTCGTGGAACAGGCGTACCCGTGTGGGTGGAGCGAAGGTGTGGTCCGGGTGACGTTCGAAGGGATCGGCAACCGAAAAGAACCCTGCAAAGATCGCAAAAAAATAGACGACCAGCAGCACCGTGCCCCCGACCAACGCCAGCTTGTGTTTCATGAATCGGCGCCGCATCAGCGTCCAGCTGGACGCCAGGTAGTAGCGTTCCTCGGCGGCGTTCGTCCTGGCGTCTACTGCACCTGTGTCATCGAAGGGTTGGGTGCTCATCGTTTCCGCCTCAACCCTTTACTTCGAAGCGGATACGGGGATCGATGGCGACAAGGAGCAAGTCTGAGATGAGCGTTCCGATCAAGCCGAGTGCGCTCAGGAGCATGATGATGCTGCCGGCGAGAAACATGTCCTGGCTCTGCAACGCCTGCAGCAAGAGCGGGCCGATCGTGGGCAGGCTCAGCACGATGGCCGTTAGCGTTGCACCCGAAATGATGGCAGGGAGCAGCCCGCCGATGGTGCTGATGATAGGGTTGAGCGCCACGCGGACCGGGTACTTGATCAGCAGACGCCGTTCACCGACCCCCTTGGTGCGGGCGGTGACAACGTACTGTTTGCCCAACTCGTCGAGGAGCGACCCGCGTAGGATCCGGATGATTTCGGCGGTGCCGGCGGTGCCGATCACGATCAGCGGGACCGGCAGGTGCTTGATCAGGTCGACGACCTTGCCGAAACTCCACTCCGCTGCCATGTACTCCCGGGAGAAGAGTCCACCTGGAGCCCAGCCGAAGTAGGTGAAGGTGAGGTACATCAGGATCAGCGCCAGCAAGAAGTTTGGCGTGGCCAACCCCAAGAAGCCGAACACGGTAGCGATGTAGTCGCCGACGGAGTGCTGGTGGGTGGCGGAGTAGATGCCGATGGGGATGGCGATCAGGTACACCAATACCAGGGTGGAGAGCGACAGCGTCACGGACAGGGCCAAGCGGGTGCCGATGACCTGATTTACCGGCCGGTTGAGCATGAACGAGTCGCCCATGTCGCCCCTCAGCAGGCTCCGCATCCACTTGGAGTACTGGACGAGAAAGGGGTCACCGAGGCCGTAGCGGACGCGTAGCGACTCGATCAGTTCGTCGGTGATCGGGATCCGCTGCGCTTCCAGGTTGGCAATATAGGTGCTGAGGTAGTCGCCGGGAGGCAGCTGGATGATGGCGAAGGTGACGAACGAGAGGACGACAAGCAGCCCGATCATGTAGATTATGCGCCGTACGATGTAGCTTGCCAAAAGACCGCCTGCTCTTCAACAGATGTAATCAACAGTTGTAAGGAGGACAAAAAGGATGGGCCAGGATCGGTTCAGCTGACCTCAGATGTGGTGCGAAAAAGGTTTGGCGAAGCCGCCAGAGCCGGGGCGACCGGGGTCGGTCCCGGTCGCCCCGCTGGGCAGCCTACTTGAAGTAGAGCTGTTCAGACTCGATGAGCAGGTCGCCAAACCAGATGGCGCTGCCGAAGTAACCTGTTGGCACGTTGCCGAGGTTGCTCTTGGCGATGGCCAGCTGGGGCATACCTCCAACCACGCCCTGCATCAACATGTTGTCGTGGTGGAAGTCGAAGATCTTCTGCGAGATCTCGATGTACTCCGGTGAGCCGAGCACGGTCCTGGACCGCTCTTCATTCCACATGAACAGATCCTTGTAGATCTGTGGTGGTTCCTCGCCAGGGAGCACACCGTCCGCGAAGTCCTCGAGCGTTCTGGTGCCCTCCTCGACCTGGATCCATGCCATCAGCCAGTCGCCCCACAGGGGCGCCCAGTTCAGGTCGTGGCTGCCGTGCGCCCAGAATTCGCGGTCGATCATGTACTGGCGCGCTTCCGAGCCCAAGGTAAAGGGTCCGGTGTTGACCTCGATGAGGTTGCCGTCGCGGCGTTCGATATGGAGAGCCCTTTCGGAGAGCTTGATCTCGGTCTGCAGGCCCACGGCTTCCCAGTACTCCTTCATCAGCTCGAGGGCTGCGAAGGTGGTGCTCTCTTCCCCGACCGTTCTCCCCTCCATGGTGAGGGTGAAGGGTTCGCCGTCGGGGCCCAGGCGCCAGCCGGCGCCGTTCCGGTTCTCTAGACCGACTTCGTCGAGCAGCGCGTTGGCGCGGTCGATGTCGTAACCGTCGAACGGGTTATCGTCCCACTCGGACAGGTGGAAGCTGGTGCCGACCACCGGGAACACCATCGGCCGCCCCAAACCGAAGAATACGGTCTCGTTGATCTCGCCGGCATTGATCGCCAAAGAAAGTGCCTGCCGGAACCGGAGATCCTGGAAGATGGGTCGCTTGATCGGATCGTCGATCGTCTGATTGACCGCGAACCCCACTGGAGCGTTGCCCTGATCTTGCAGCTCGAGCGTCGTATACCCTCCGGCTGCCTCGTTCTCCTTGTAGAGGGCGAAGTTGGCGACGTTGGCGACACCGTAATCGAGATCGACCTCGCCGGCGATGATTTTGAGGTTGATCGTTTCCGGATCGGCGATGCCCGTAACGATTCGGTCGATGTAGGGTAGCTGCTTCCCTTCGGGATCCACCTTCCAGAAGTAGGGGTTGCGCACGTGCACCTTGGTGGTGTCGGTTACCTCGGTGAGAATCCAGGGTTGCATGGTCGGCCGTAGCTCGCCGTCTTCGATGAGGTGCTGAAAGCCGTTTTGGTACTCCCGGTCGTAGGCGTCGAATGCCTGCTCCCAACTGTCGAAGCCGAACTCGGCTGCAACTTCGTTGGCGTCGGGATTGTAGTCGATATGGAACTTCTCGAGGTAGTGCCGTGGGAGGTAGGCGTGCCAGTCACCACCCGCCGGTTCACCCATCTTCGCCAACATCACCGGGAAGGGATCATCCGTTTCGAGCCGGACGGTGTAATCGTCGACCTTGATGGCCCGGCGGACCTTGTTCAACCAGAACGGTTGGCTACTCCCACTGACCCTGCTGTCGAAGTGGAAGGCATCGAAAGCGAACACGACATCGTCGGCGGTGAAGGGATGTCCGTCAGACCACTTGGCGCCTTCGCGCAGGTGGATGGTGAGGCTCTTGAAGTCGTCGGCCAGTTCGAAGCTCTCGGCCAGATTGCCCACGACTTCGTTATCGGCTCGGATGTAGCCGAGGTAGCTCCCCCGCTCGGTCTCTTCTTGCAAGGTGTTCCACGGCGAGTTATCGGGTACGAACACGAAAATGGTGTCGCTGTAGGCGCCGACCGACTCGAGAGGCTCCATCACGGCTGGGTTCAGTGGGAGCCTTTCGTCCACGGACGGCAGCTCCCCGGCGGCTACTTGCGCCTCCAGGGTCGGCGCTTCCGAGTACGGTTGCGCCCAGACGGCTGCGCCTAGTAGGCACATGACGAGGATGGCCGAGGTAATTCGGATCGCTCTTTTCACGTTTCTTTACCTCCTTTAAGGGGTTTGAACAGGTGTCGGTACGCGTCAGGGTATTAAGGCAAAACTCCTTTCTTGGTGGTCTTTTACCTAGTAGTACTCGGATGGGAGATGGGTTGGCAAAGAACGAGCCCGGTTAGGTGAGTTGGGTTGCTTACCTCTACCGTTATCGTCATAAGTGGAAAACCTTGAAATATAAGATATGCTACCTGAGAGTTGACAGTCAACAGTTATCAAAGGCCTCTGTGAAATGTTGGGGAACGCCGTCTCAACCCTCATCCGGATGAAGCGGGAGGCATTACATACCTGCCACACAGCTAAACAGACCAGTGGAGTATGAGCCACGACCTTACACCGAGGTCCTGGGGTATGTGTGAGAGCGGTAAAGGGTGAGTCACCGGCTGTGTGATCTTGTGCCGCCTGCTGCGAGTTTCACGTTTCACCGCCTTCATATGTAGCCCCCCAATCTTCGGTGGGAGGTGCCTGGCTCCAAGCCGAACGCAGCTCGCGTACCTCCAGCGAGGCGATTTTTGCGGGGCCGCCGTAGGCGTAGATCTCGAGCGACCGGTCCTCGAGGTCGGGGACGAAGCACGAGGTCATGGAGACCCGGCCCTCGTTGCCGAAGACCTCGAGCGAGGTCCGGTCCACCAGGATCCGGATCTCGATGCGACCCTCAGTGGGCGCCAGCGGGGCGGACCGCCCCAGGCAGGAAAGCTCCCTATTGCTTGCGTTGTAGCTTACCGCTTCGCCGCGAATCCGGAAACCGACCTCCGCAGCGTCGACCGGTTCCAGCACGGCGCGGAGGTCGAACAGATCGCCCCGGATCTCAGAGAGCGGGTTCTCACCGGGCGCCAGCACCAGATCCTTCCAACTGTGCAAACCTGCGTAGAGGGTTTCGATCTCTTGCACCGGCGTGCGGTGCAGCCTGGGGCCCTCGGGGGTGGAGCGCAGCCGGAGCTCGCAAGGGAAGCTCATCTGTTGGTTGAAGGGCATCCCGGGATACTCGCCATCCCGCATCCAGGCGATCTGGATCCGCCGGCCGTCGCTCTTCGGGATGTCGCTGTAGGTCTGGACCGCGTAGTAGTTGGCGCCCCAGTCGGCGACAAAGGGGCCGCCACCCTCTGGCTCGAACCGCTCCCCGTCGAAGCTGCCGACGAGGTAATGGCCGTTTGCGGCCGTCCACACCCATTTGCGGTTGCCTTCATCGCCGTCGACGGCCAGCTCGAAGAAGTCGGGGCACTCGTCGCAGCCGGGAGCGGTGATGTCGTGCAGGTGCTGCCAGTTCTTCAAGTCGGGAGAGGAGAAGAAGGCGAAGTCGTAGTCTTTCAGGTAGAGGGCCATGATCCAGCGCCGGCTGGGTTCGTGCCAGACGACTTTGGGATCGCGGTTGTTGCCCGCGACGTGACCGAGGACCGGGTTGGCGCCCAACTTGGTCAGCGTGCGCCCGCCGTCGTTGCTGTAGGCGAGGCACTGGGTGTGCGGTTGCCCAGCCGACTCCGGCGAGGTGTCGCCGGCGGCGGTGTAGAGGACCACCACGGTCTCATCGTCTCCGCTACGGAGACCCGCGGTATTGTCCCAGTCGACCACCGCCGAGCCGCTGAACATCGTTCCCAGGTCGTCGGGCTCGAGGGCGTTGGGCAGCTGTTGCCAGTGCACCAGATCAGTGCTCACCGCGTGTCCCCAGGTCATGTTGCCCCAGTCGCGACCACTGGGGTTGTGTTGGAAAAACAGGTGGTATTTGCCCCGGTAGAAGACCAGGCCGTTGGGGTCGTTCAACCAGTTTTCCCGGGCGGTGAAGTGAAACTGGGGGCGGTAGGGTTCGTTGTAGGTGATGTCCGGCACGCGGGTATCCTCTCTGGATCAAGTCGCCGGTGGGGTTGTGATCTCGCCGACGCCGCGCAGCTCGAGCTCCTCGCTGAAGTGACAGGCGGCGAAGTGGCCGGGCGAGACCTCGCGCCAGAGGGGCGTCTCCTCACGGCAGCGGTCTTGCGCGTAGTTGCAGCGAGGGTGGAAGTAGCAGCCCGACGGGGGATGTGCCGGGTTGGCGATCTCGCCTTTGAGGACGATCCGCTCGCGCTCCTCATCCGGCTCGGTCTTGGGGACCGCCGAGAGCAGCGCCTCGGTGTAGGGGTGCCTGGGGTTGGCGTAGAGCTCCTCGGTGGGGGCGAGCTCGACCAGCCTGCCCACGTACATGACCGCCACCCGGTTCGCGATGTGCTCGACCACGCCGAGGTCGTGGGCGATAAAGAGGTAGGTCAGGCCGAACTCGTTCTGCAGGTCCTGAAGCAGGTTCAGGATCTGCGCCTGAATGGAGACGTCGAGGGCCGACACCGGTTCGTCGGCCACGATCAGCTTGGGGTTGGTGGCCAGCGCCCGAGCGATGCCGATCCGTTGCCGCTGCCCGCCGGAGAAGGCGTGGGGGTAGCGCCTCAGGTACTTGACCTCGAGGCCCACGACCTCCATCAGGTGTTTGACCCGGTCTTCCAGCTCCGCACCCGAAGCCATCCGGTGGACCTTGATCGGCTCGCTGATGATGTCGAGCACGGTCATGCGTGGGTCGAGGCTCGAGTAGGGGTCTTGGAAGATCATCTGGGCGTTGCGCCTAAGCGGCCTCAACTCCTTGCGCTCCAAGGCCATCAGGTCGGTGGTCCGGTCGTCCAAACGGAGTTCGATCTTCCCCTCGGTCGGCTCGATGGCGCGCAGGACGCAGCGGCCTACAGTGGTCTTGCCGCTCCCCGATTCGCCCACCAGGCCCAGCGTCTCGCCCTCGTCGAGGAAGAAGCTGACGTCGTCGACCGCCTTCACGTGCCCCGCGACCCGCCGCAGGAATCCCTTTTCGATGGGGAAGTACTTCTTGAGGTGCTCGACTCTTAGCAGGGGGGTGGCTTCAGGCATAGGGTGCTTCCTTACTCCTCGCTGTGCAGGTAGCAGCGGACCCAGTGCTGTTTATCGACCTCTACCAGGGCGGGCACGGCGACCTCGCAGCGACCCGCCATCGCCTCGGTACAGCGCTCGACGAAACCGCACTGCACGGGGGGATCGAGCGGGATCGGCACGTTGCCTTCGATCGCCTCGAGCCGGTCCTGCTTGTGGCCCATCTTCGGCATCGATTTCAGCAGCCGCACCGTGTAGGGGTGGAGTGGGTGGTAGAAGATGTCGCGTACCGAGCCGTACTCGACCACCCGGCCGAGATACATCACCGCCACCTTGTCGCACACCTCCGCGATGACGCCAAGGTCGTGGGTGATGTAGAGCACCGACATATGGAACTGCTCCTGCAACTCCTTGATCAGCTCCAGGATCTGCGCTTGCACGGTGACGTCGAGCGCGGTGGTGGGTTCGTCGGCGATCAGCAGCTTCGGGTTGCACGACAGGGCCATGGCGATCATGGCACGCTGACGCATGCCCCCTGAAAGCTGGTGGGGGTACTCGTTGACCCGCTGCTTCGGGTTGGAGATGCCGACCCGGCTCAGCATGTCGAGCGTGATGGCCTCGGCCTCTTTGCGGTCCTCGGTCCGGTGCAGCAAGATCGCCTCGCGGATCTGGTTGCCGATGGTGTGGACCGGCGAGAGGCTGGTCATCGGCTCCTGGAAGATCATGGCGATGTCCTTGCCGCGGATGCTCCGGATCTCGGGTCCGAAGGGCTTGAGTTGGGTGAGATCGGTGGTGCGGTCGTCGTGGTGCAGCAAGATCTCTCCGGATCGGATACGCCCCGGCTTGGGGACGATGCGCATGATCGATTGGGCGGTAACGCTCTTGCCGCTGCCCGACTCGCCGATGATGCCCAGCGTCTCCTGCTTGCCGATATCGAAGCTGACCCCGTCCACCGCTTTGAGTACGCCCTCGTCGAGATGAAAGTAGGTGCGCACGTCGCGGACGTCGAGTAGAGTCTTCACGGCCTCCTCGGTTGTTTCTCGGGTTTGGACCATAATGACCCCCTTACCATAGCCCAATCCGGGCGCGTCTGTACGGTCTCCAGTCCAAAGATGTCAACGAGCTCTGTCCGATGAATCGACCACATCCAAGCTAACGTACAATCGAAGCCATGAACAACGAAGATCTCTGTTTCACACCCGCGACGGAGCTCGCCAAAGAGATCCGCAACCGGTCGCTGTCCCCGGTGGAGTTGATCGAGGCGGTGCTCGCCCGGATCGAGGCGCTCGAGCCCGAGCTCAACGCCTTCGCCACCCTCACCGCCGATGCGGCGCGCGAGGCTGCCCGGAAGGCCGAAGCCGCTCTCGTGCGTGGAGACGCGACGGGTCCGCTCCACGGTGTGCCAGTCACCCTCAAGGATCTTACCGAGACCGCCGGGATCCCGACCGAACACGGTTCGCCGATCATGAAGGGCAACGTGCCTGAAACCGACGCGCCGATCGTGACCCGGCTCAAAGACGCCGGCGCCATCTCGCTCGGCAAGACGACCACCTCGGAGTTCGGTTGGAAGGGGGTAAGCCACAGCCCGCTGACGGGCGTGACCTCCAACCCCTGGAAGACCGGCTACAACGCCGGGGCGTCCTCTGCGGGCGCAGGGGTCGGGGCTGCCGCAGGGTACGGGCCTTTGCACCAAGGGTCCGACGGCGCCGGATCCATTCGCATGCCTGCTCACTTCTGCGGCGTGTTCGGTCTCAAGCCCAGCTACGGCCGCGTGCCGCACTGGCCCGTGCCGAACAACGATCAGACCTCGCACATCGGGCCGCTAACGCGCACCGTCGCCGACGCCGCGCTGATGCTCAAGGTGATGGCGGGACCGCACTCTTGGGATCCCTTTTCACTCGAGGCCGAGCCCGAGGACTACCCGGCGTTACTCGAGGCCGATCTCAAGGGCCTGCGCGTTGCCTTCAGCAGGGACCTCGGTCACGCCCAGGTCGACCCCGAGGTGGCGTCGCTCGTTGCGCGTGCAGCCGCCACCTTCGAAGACATGGGCTGCCACCTAGAGGAGGTCGCGCCGCCGTTCGGACCCAAAGGGCCTGAGCTCATCCGCTTTTTCTGGTGCGCCCACGAGACGCACTTGGCGCCTTACCTCGAGCGTTGGGAAGCGCAGATGGATCCGGGATTGGTCGCTTGCATTCGCGAGGGGCTCGGGACCTCTACGGAAGAGTATTTGCGCATGCGGGCCGAGAAACTCGCCTACATCAGCGCCATCCACCGTTTCTTCGAAGAGTGGGACTTGCTGCTGACGCCGGCGGTCTCCGTGGCGGCGTTTCCGGCTTTGCAGTTGCAGCCGGAGCACTGGCCCGACCACCCCTGGGACTGGGTTTCGTGGGCCGAGTTTTCCTACCCCTTCAACATGAGCGGCAACCCTGCGGCGAGCGTGCCGTGTGGCTTCACCGACGAGGGCCTCCCGGTCGGTTTGCAGATCGTCTCCAAACGCTTCGACGACCTGGGGGTGTTGCGCGCCGCGGCGGCCTTCGAGCGCGCCCGCCCGTGGGCATCGAAGAGGCCGCCGCTGCCTGGATAAGCATCAGGCATACCGCTCAATCACACCTTAATATTTTATTCGGGTGGCAGAGAATCGATGAGTTGTTCGAGCAGCTCGTTGGTGGTTTCGACGTGGGAACGGATGGTGACGAGTTGAACGCTCAAGTCTGCAAGGGTGTCACTATACCTTTCTGAGGTCGACCCCGTTTCAGATGCTTGCTTGAATTTCTCGAGCAGCCTTGAGTACTTTAGAAAATCGTTTGTAAGTTCGTCGAGAGCCGTTATTACCGTGTCGTGAGGGGTTGGTGTTTGGATCATCTCTTGCCTCCCGGGAGTTTGGCCTCCAGTTTCTCAATTTCCCGTTCAAAGATCGCGATGTCTTTTGTCCACTTTTCAATGGCGCGCTGATCTGGCTGTGACTTGGCAGCTTCTGCACGGATTTTCCTGTGGTGGGTACGGCTGACCCTCCGGAGGCCTGCAATCTTTCTCCTGATGATCTTGTTTCGCCCCACTATGTGTAGCTTAAGTATTGTGTAACCCACTTGCAAATGTAAAGGATAATGGTTTTGATAACCGACTCCGACCAGAACGACTCCGGCGCTCTCAAGAACTCGGGACCTTCGTCAACTGCGAGGATGGAGGCATCGTTAGCCATGACCTTGAGCTTTACTGGCGAATGACGCAACCAGAGTAGGAGTTACGATGACGATAGGCAAGCGGTCGATTCAACACGTGGATTCGAGGTGGGGATGAACCTGATCGAAATGGATCGTGTGACCAAGCGTTTTGATGACCTCATCGCGCTTCGTGACGTTTCGCTGACCGTTGCGGAAGGGGAGGTGTTCGGCGTTCTGGGTCATAACGGCGCCGGCAAGACGACCAGCGTGCGGCTGCTCAACGGGGTGTTGAAGCCCGATGGTGGCCGCTGCCGGGTGTTGGGGCTCGATCCGAACCTCCAGGGGGCCCGACTTAGACGCCAGACCGGGGTGCTTACCGAGACGCCCGCTGTGGATGAGCGCCTCACGGCCAGAGAGAACCTGGCCATCTACGCCGACCTCTACGGAGTTCCGGTGAGGGAGTGCAGCCGGCGGGTGGATGCTCTGCTTTTAGACTTCGCCTTGCTCGAAAGGGCTGACGATAAGGTGTCCGGCTACAGCAAGGGCATGAAGCAGCGCCTGGCCTTGGCTCGAGCGCTCTTGCACCAGCCCAAGGCGCTGTTTCTGGACGAGCCCACCGCCGGTCTGGACCCGGTGGCAGCGCACGCGGTGCACCAGTTGATCGAGCAGCTTAGCGGTGAAGGGCGCGTGGTGTTTTTGTGCACCCACAACCTGGCGGAAGCGCAGCGGCTGTGCGACCGGGTCGCCGTCTTGGAACGTGGTCGTATCATCGCGCTCGGCTCGCCGGACGAACTCGCGCGCCAGGTAGGTGGTGCGTTGCGCCTGGACATCGAAGTGCGCCCGGAACAAGTGCCAGCAGCCCTGGATTTGCTGGGCCGGGCAGGCCTGGAACACGTCGAATACGATGCAGAAACGCTTGCTGTTTCCGGCGTGGCCCGCGACCGCGTGCCCGAGATCGTGCAGTTGCTGGTCGATGGCGGCGTGTCGCTCTACCGCGTCGCTCCACGAGAACCCTCGCTGGAAGAGGTCTACTTCGCACTGCACGCACGCGAGGAGGCGTGATGAATCGCCGCGCTGTCGCCGCGATCGTGCGCAAGGATCTCATGGTCGTCGTTCGCAGCAAGGCCGTGTTGCTGCCGCTGATCATCGTCCCGCTGCTCTTTCTGGTTTTGTTGCCCGCGATGGCTGCCCTGGCACCCAAGCTAGCTACGCTGCCGGGCTCGTCGTTGGCCGGCATGAGCACCTTCATCGAGCAGATGCCGGCGGGCTTGCGGCAGACGATCGAAGGGCTTGACGAGTCGCAGACGCTGGTCTTGCTCATGATCGTCTACTTCATGGCGCCGATGTATCTGATCCTGCCGCTGATGGTCGCCAGCGTGATCGCTGCGGACAGCTTCGCCGGCGAAAAGGAGCGCAAGACCCTAGAAGCCCTCCTCTACACCCCGACCACCGACCGCGAGCTGTTCTTGGGCAAGTGGCTGTCGGCCTGGCTGCCCGCTCTGGGCGTGTCGCTGGGCGGGTTTTTTGTGTACACCCTGGTAGCCAACCTCTCCGCGTGGCCGGTGATGGGCAGAGTTTTCTTTCCCAACGCCATGTGGCTGGTGCTCGTCTTGTGGGTGGCACCGGCGGTGGCCGCTTTGGGATTGGGCGTGACCGCGTTGGTCTCGGCGCGCGTTCGTGGCTTCCAGGAGGCCTATCAGCTTGGGGGCGTGGTGGTGTTGCCTCTCGTTGCGCTGGTCATCGGTCAGGTGACGGGGGTGATGTACTTCAGCATAGGGTTGGTGTGGGTCCTGGGAATCGCGGTGTGGTCGATCGATGCGCTGCTGCTGTGGTTGAGCCTGAAGATCTTTCGCAGAGCAGGACTCATCGATCGATTGGGGTAGCTGAGGAGCTGTCTTATCGCCCTCTGCTACCACCTTCAAACCCTCAACGCCCGTTGCCGTCGTCGGCAGTGTCTTGCCGAATCCTACGAGGGTTGTAGCGGCTCAAGAAGTGCCGCACGGTTACAGAGATGCCTATCCGTATGACGGTGAGCCAAGCACTGAAGCTCCGCTGCTCGGGATAGCTGGCGCGCAGGAGGTAACCGTCGCGCTCGATGGCGTCCAGAATTCCTTCGAAACGCGCGCAGTACCAGTATCCCGCCAGCTTGCACCGCCAGACCTCCAGACCGGCCAAGTACTGCTTGCCCTCTCTGAAAGCCTGTCGTGCCAGCCCCACCCGCTGGCGTACCCAAGCTCGGAAGGGATCGCTTTCCATATCTGCCGGGCTGATGCTGTGGGCGGCCAAGGTTTGCTGGGGAATGTTGATGAAGCCGTGGGCGGTATCCACGACCATGTCACGCAACAGGTGTGTGATGTGGGCCGCTGTGGCCGCCATGAGTCTGTTGCCGGTGTGCGGATAGGGATGATGGTGTCCGATAAAGTGTTGCAAGCCGTCGGTCACGGAACGCGCCAGGCAACTCGTATACCACGACAACTCCTGCCGGCTGATGAGGCGTCCTTTGCGCTTGGCATCAAACGCGATCACTGCGAACATGTTGCGGATGAACGATTGAAGCTTGCTGTTCTCTTCGCGGTCGTGGCGAATCAGATCGGCGAGCATCTCCTCTTCGGGGGACAGCTCGCTTGTCCGCTCCTGCTGATAGAGGCCGTCGATCAAAGCCTTCTGTCGTTTGATGAAGGCGCTGCGCTCGGTGTCTGAGTGGGGCGTTTCGTCGATCACGTCGTCCGCCCAACGGAAGTACGCGTAGGCCCGGTAGAAATCGTTGACCAACTCTCTGTCGACCAGCAGCCGGGCTGTGTAATAGGTCTGCTTGCTGCTGGCGCGGGTCATCGCTTCTGCCAGGTCCGCGGTGCGGCTTGAGGGGCTTACGGGACCGAGCTTCGTCCTTTCCCAGGTGATTGGTGCCCCGGCTTTGATGATGAGACCCCCTTTCTACCCACCGATCTTTTCGGTACGCTAACGGCCTTGTTGGTTTATTTGACGTGCCCGCCAGGATAGCAAAAGACGTATTCTGAGGATAGACGCGTTTGGTCACGAGGTCAACGGATGGACTCAACGGCTTGGCGAGAGATGCCGGTCGTCAGAGGTGGCATGCTGGCTGCTGACCTCGTCTGGAGATGGCGGCCTTACAATGGGTTTCGTGGAATTGTACCTGGGCACCGGAGGCTATTCGAACGACGACTGGCAAGGGCTGATCTATCCTGCCGGGACCAAGCCCTCGCAGTACCTGAACCTCTACGCCGCCCACTTCAACGCTGTCGAGCTCAACAGCAGCTTCTACGCCATCCCCGGCATCCGCGCCTTCGAGGGGATGGTGAAAAAGAGTGGCGGCAGAGTGCGCTTCGCGATCAAGGCGCACCGCTCGATCACACACGAGCGCGACGCCGACGGGGAGATGTATCAGCGGCTTTTCGAGTCGGTGGCGCCGCTCCGTGACGTGGGCATGCTAGGGCCGTTTTTGGCGCAGTTCCCCTACTCGTTTCACCGCACCCGGGAGAACCGGCGTTACCTGAAAGGGGTGGTGGAGCGCTTCGCGGCGGCTGGGGAGATACTGGCGGTGGAGTTCCGCCACGGCTCGTGGGAAAGTGAAGAGGTGGTAGAGAGCTTCAGGGATTTTGGGGTGATCGCCGTGAGCGTCGACTATCCGCCGCTCCGGGGTCTCCCCGGGCCGGGGTTGAAGGTTACCGGACCCATCGCGTACGCCCGCCTTCACGGCCGCAACCGCGCCAAGTGGTGGGACGGCAAGAGCGCCGCCGAGCGCCACGACTACCGTTACGAGCCCGATGAATTGCGCCCCTGGGTAGAGTGGATCGTCGAGCGAGAGGGTGAGCTCGAGCAGGTCTACCTGATGATGCAAAACACCACACGGGGCCACGCGCTTTTCAACCTAGTGATGCTCCGCGAACTCTTCGGGGAGCTGGGGATCGAGGTTGATGTGAACCTCGAGCTGTGAGCGCAGGACATTACGTCCGGTGATGCCGTCAGGGCTACGGGTCGCTCGGCGGCAGGTGTGCTTCGATCACTGCCTCGAGACCCTCTCCCTTTTCTTTGTTGTAGTCTCCCTCGGCACGCCAGAGGACCTGTCCCTGTTGGGTGACGAGGAGGCTGTGGATGGTGTCTTGGTCTGTGATCTGTAAGGACCTTAGGAAGTTCGATTTGTTGAGGTAGAGGGTAATGGTGCGCCCGCGTACACCGCTGTCGGGTATCCCCGATCGCATGCCGCCGTCGATGGCGAAGCGGAAGGGGATCATCATGCGGTCGAGGACGGGGAGTTCGTAGACGCGAAAGCCGGGATGCTCGGTGCTTACCTTTTCTGCGAAGGGCATCCAGGTGTCGACCGAGCGCTGTTGCCTCTGCCAGAAGGCGAGGATGACTAGGTTCAGGTCACCTTCGAGATCTCGCGGCAGGGTGTAGAGCTGCCGGTTGAGGTTTTGGCCGCGTACTTGTGGAAACATAGGCACCTCCCGTTTGGCAGGCAGAGGGGCGGCGGTTCGAACCCGTTTAAGACATATCCTTGCAGTACTTGGTTTAGCGTGGCTGAACGGGGCAGGGTTCGATGCTTTGGATGATTTCCCTTTCTATCTGCTGGGCATGGTACAAATCCCAGCGCGTTTGCAGGCTGAGCTAAAATCCCGCAGAATTGCCGAAATACTTAGCTAAACGCAAGGCGGTACTGGGCGTCACGCCTCGACGACCGTTCACAATTTCGTTAAGCCTTTGATAAGGAACACGAATCGCGTCAGCCAATTCACGCTGAGTCAAATTCATTGGGATCAAGAATTCTTCAAGCAGCATCTCACCTGGATGAGTCGGCTGTCGTTTTGTGGGCACTCTAACCATAGATAACCCCTTTCCAGTGATAATCCACGATCTCTACCTCTTCAGGTGCATCGTCTTTCCAGACAAAACAGATACGATACTTGTCGTTGATACGAACACTATGCTGTCCGCTTCGGTTACCCTTTAGTGCCTCAAGCCGATTGGCGGGCGGTATGTTGAGCTCATCCAAAGATTCGACAGATTCGAGTTGGTCGAGTTTTCTGCTAGCCGTTCATCGTGTAAGGATAGTACAAATAGGCCCGCCATATTAGCCGTCCGTCCTAAACCGTCTTTCGGTGATCTTGGCATTGCCAAGATCACCCGAG
>CP070651.1:2302766-2314973 GCA_020354625.1 Trueperaceae bacterium | reverse complement strand
CCATAAAGAGCTGAAAGATCCAGCGGAGGGTTGGTCGAGAAGTAGGCTTGCCCTTTTGATCGGGTACACTTCCTTCAAACTCAGCGAGATTGTGGCGGATCATGCGCTGCCCTAGGGTATAGACCAGTAGCGACAGCGCCATGATCATCGCCAAGCTAGCGACCCTTGATGGGGTCTTGATAAATACGCTTGAGGTGAAAAAGAGAGGATCTCGCAAGAATCTGAAACCGCGTTCGACAGTTTGTTGAGCCTTATACTCAGCGAGGAGTTCATCCCTCGAATAAGATTTGTCCAGGACGTTAGTTGCGAGGATGAAGCGGCCAGAGCGAGTACGGCTTGTCGAGATAGCTTGTTGAACTCGGGTCAGTTGAGCAGTGAGATGGTAGGTCGTTTCGAAGGGTGTTTCGGAGGTGGGTCTGCCGGCTTTTAGGTACTTCTTTTTGGGAACTACGGTAATGTCAGTGAGCTGATGCAGTTTCAGCTTCTTGGCGAACGTCTCAGCTGCAGCCAAGGTTCGTTATTAAAGCCTTGCAAAACTACACTTTATGCATCTATCCTGAAGCAATGACGATAGAGCTAACCCAAGAGCAAGAGGAGTTTGTACAGCAGCAACTTGCTTCAGGTCGTTTCGCTAGTGAGGCAGAGGTGATTAACGAGATCTTTTCACTCTGGCAAGAACGCGAGCGGAATGTTGCTGAAGTAAGGTCTTTACTCCGTGAAGCTCAAACGCGTAACGCTGGGGTTGACCTTGAAAAGGCTGAGTCGGTCATTGAAGATGCGATTAGGGATTATCGCCGTAACCGTCAGCATTGAATGCGGGTTGTTCTTGACACAAACATTTTCATCTCTGCTTTCTTAAGTCGTGAGGGTGTTCCTAATCTTGTGCTGGAGCTTTGGTTTGAGCGTAAGTACAGCTTAGTGACTTCTGAATATCAAATCGAAGAACTGCGTGACGTCACCCGCCGTGATGAGATCAAACCTTATCTCACTCCGCACGCTGTGGGTAGGGTGATCAATTTGCTGAGAACCGATGCAGTAGTGCTAGGGGACTTGCCGCAAGTAGACCTGTCGCCAGACCCCAAAGATAATCCCATTCTGGCAGCTGGTATCGAAGGACAAGTCCAGTATATTGTTTCTGGTGATAAAGGGGATTTGCTAGCACTTGAAAAGGTTATGGGTATTCCCATTGTCACCGCTCGGGAATTCATGAAGACGTTCGCAAAACAGCCTTAGAGGATGACATGCTCACTATGAGCAGAACGGCGCGTGAAATGGTGGCGGCGAGGCTTCAGAAGCGTGGAATATACAACCACGATACAACCACAAAACCTCTTTTGGCGTTATTTCACAGTATTGCCCGTTATTGCTGTTTTTTGACTTGCGTCACACACGTAATTCTTTGTCTGTATTTACCACTATTTATGTTCCTGACAGCTCATAATCGATCGGTCGCAGGTTCAAGTCCTACAGGGCCCACCACAAATCCCCCCCGTCTAGGATGAGAAAACACGGAATGGCCATCGGCGTGGCCTTGCCGTTTCCCAGCGAAGTACAGCTGTCTTACAGGTATGGGGTGCACACAAAGAGCGCTGAGACCGATAATCCCAAATCGATCGTGAAAAGCGTCTCGACGCCACCCTGATAGTTCACACGAAACGCCTTGACCTCTACTGACGAAGGCCCGTATTCTCTCCTCATGAATCGGGCCGAGAAGATTGCAGATTCGATTCTCTCCCGCGTACCAATCCCCGTTCGATCATCGAACGTCTATGTCGGGTGACGTCGATGCACAACGGCTCGAGCTGCTCGATGCCGTACAGGCCGGCGTGGCGAGCGGCAATACCTGGCTGTTCTCGTTGAACAAGTCGGGAACGACCTTCCTGTGCCACGTCCTGGCTTTCTACTATGCCCGCCTATTGTCGCGAAGCGATATTACGTTCGACACCATCAGAAGCGTAGGTATCCTGAGGTGGTCGAGGGATATGGACGTCGAGACCTACATCGCTTCGGCGATCGCGTTTCGGTCGTCGACGAGTCTGCCGTTGGTCGTGGTAACGCCTCACAACATTCGAGCGTCGTACCGGACAGCTGTATTGCTCACTAGGAATCCATTCGACTATTGCGTATCTTCCTACCACTACCGATACGTTCGGCGCAGACATCAAAATCAGGTCTCTTTGGACGAGGCAATCCCAGACATCATCGCGAAGTGGGTCGCGACGGAGATCGATCAAACGCGACTCCTGGAGGCAGATCCCGAGCACGTGAAACGCGTTCGGTACGAGGACCTGGTTACGGAACCTGAGCGTGAGATCGCGGGCATCCTGCGGTTCATGGGCGTCGAAGGGTCGGAAGCCGACCTGAGGATTGCGATCGCCGAAGCGGGCAAGGATCGGCTGCGCGAACATGAGATCCAGACGGGCAGGGCGGCGGTAGCTGGGGATAGTTTCACCGCCCCACACTTCGTGCGGTCAGGAAAGATCGGGGAATGGCGCGGGGTTCTTTCGCCGGCGCAAGTCCGTGTGATCGAGGATCAGCTCGAGCGGTGTGGGATTCCGTCGTCGCGCTATGACCAGGATGCGTGAATGGTCTGGGTCGGGTGAGGGACTTTTGGTTGACGAGCGGGGCGGCATCGACCAGTGGCACTCAATTCGGTGGGGTTCGTGCCTCAAGTGCGATATCCTCGGGCTCGAAGGCGCGTAGTACTTCTTCCGCAGTGGCCGATAGACTGCTCGCCGTGCCGCGCGCGTTTGCGGCTTCGAAGGCTGCTTCTCCAAGGTCCGCCACCACCTCCGCCTGGACGCGGCTTAGTAGCGCCCAATGTTTCATCCAGCCGTTCGACCAGGCAGATTGGCTCTCGATCAGGCCAAACAGGGTCGCCGTGATCTCCGGAGAGCCATCGTGAACAGAGAGAGGAATAGCCAGTGCGAGGCAGTGGATCATGTAGGGATGTCCGGCCCTCAGAATGGACATCTGGAGGGATTGCGTCAATCGCAGCCTGGCGTCGTCATAGTTGGACTTGTTGCACTCCAAGAACGCTTTCGTGAACGCCACCTGCAGGTGAAGAAACGGGTTGCCCGCTCCCGTCTGTTTGAAGGGATCGGTTTCGATCGATTCTGCTCGCGAGAGATGCTCCTCGGCTTCGGTCTGATTCCCCGATACACTTTCGATAAAGGCGAGGAAGGTATACGCCCATGCCTGGGTGGAGTAGTCGACGATATCGAGCGCGGTGTCGAGCGCCTGCTGTAGCAGCTCACGTCCCTGGACGAACTCTCCCTTTGAAGCCAGCATCCAGCCCATGAACAGGTTGCCGGTGGCAACTCCCACCCGGTAGTTGGTTCGGAGACTGATTTTCTTCGTCTGGGCAAGATAGTCGACACCCACATCGTACTCGCCGGCCAGATAGGCCGTCATTGCGAGCGCGGGCAGCGTTTCCGCTTCTCCCATCTGATCGCCGATCTCGCGTTGCAACTGAAGCGCATCGTTGACAAGGGTTCGGGTCATGTCCGTCCTGCCGAGCAGTTGGTAGGCTTCGCCCAGCCGGCTGAGCGTTTGGGCCAGATAGTACTTCTCACCAATGCCCCGGTAGATGTCCACACACTCCTCATACTGTGCGATCGCCTGCTGAGGGTCTTGACCCACATAGTGGGAGATCGTCGCCAGCGTATGAAGACAGTAGGCCAACTCCGACCGATCGTTGCGCTCTCGGGCCTGGAGCAGCGACACCTCGAGCCGCTCCGGAAGGACCGAATGACCCTCTTCTGCGCTATAGAAGCGGATGCCCAGCGCCAGCCAGATCGGATGGGGGTCTTCGCCTGCTTTTGGCGCCAATCCTTGTCGCGCCTTGTCGAATAGAGCTTTGCCGCTCTCCAACCGGCTCAGCAATAGGCAGACGAGGTGCATGGCCTCCAGGGCCGTTCCGAGTAGATCGTAATCGCGGGCGTCGACCGCATCTTCCCATCCATCGCGAATATTCTCGAAGTCGGCTTCGATCAGTCTCAGGGTGGCGTACTGCTCAGCGCCTTTCAGATGAGCGGCCTGCGCGCCGAGAAAGGTGAGATAGTATCGCGAATGGTCGTGTGCTACCTGCCGGCTCTGCCCTGAGCGCTCCAACTGCTCGGTGGCATATTGGCGTAGCAGCTCGTGGATGTAAAAGCGATTCTGTTCTCCATCGCGCTCGATAAGCCCTTTGTTGGTCAGAGTCTGAAGCTGGCGCAGTCCTGCACCGGCTATATGCCGGCCTGCTTCGCGCCTGAAACCGCCTCGAAATACGGACAACTTCATGAAGACCCACTGTTCCTCATCGGTCATCATGTTCCAGGACTGGTCGAGCACGGCGCGCATGCTGCGCAGGCGTTCAGGCAGCTCGTTCCCCTCGGCTTCCAGAATGTCGAGACCGGCCTCGATTTCCGAGACGATCTCGTTGCTTGTCAGGATCGTCACCCACTGTGCCGCCAACAGAATTCCCAACGGCATGCCCTGCAAGAGCCGGCATATCTCGACGACGTGATGCAGGTTTTCCGCGGTCAGTTCGAAGTCTGGACGTACGCGCCTTGCATATTGCCGGAAGAGCTCGACCGCCGGCGCTTGGGCAGCCTCTTCGTGTGACCCTGATGCCGGGAGGCTCATGCCGTGCAGGTTGAAGAGCGTTTCGCCGGCCTGATCGATACGCTGCCGGGAAGTCACCAGGATCTTGAGGCGAGGAGCGGATGAAAGGAGTTCCGTGACGATATTTGCCCCGTCAAGAAGGTGTTCAAAGTTATCCAGGATCAAGAGGATCTCTTTGTTCGCCAGATAGTCCTTTACCTGCTGTTTCTGACTCCGGCCACTCTGCTGAAAGTGATAGCCGGCGGCTTCTGCGATGGCAGCAACGATGTCGGCGCCGTCTCCGAGTGGTGCCAATTCGACAAACGTGACCCCATGCTGGAAATGGGAGCCGATTCGGTTTCCGACTTCGATGGCCAGGCGCGTCTTACCCATGCCACCGGGCGCGACAATGGATACCAAGGAGAAACTGGGATCGAGCAGCAGGCCCGTCAGAGCAGTGATCTCGAATTCGCGACCGATGAACGGTGTGATTTGACCGGGGAGATTGTGTGCCGGCTCGGTTTCCAACGTTCCGTTTTCCGGACGCACAACCCGATGGGGCAGCTTCGCAAACTCGGAGGCCGCGTCGAACGAACCGACTCGTATCCGTTCGTAGAGTGCTGTGGTTTCCGTGCTGGGTGAGACATCCAACTCCGTGCGCAAGTAGTCGATGCACTCCTCATACTGCCTGGCCACCTCTCCTGGTTGATTGGAGGCAGCATAGAGGGACATTAGCAGTCGATGGCTGGGTTCGGCCAGTGGATCCAGGCTCAGCAATCGTTGGGCGTCGGATATCGTCTGGGCCGGAGGGTTTTCTGTGCTGTCCAGAAGAAGCGAGATTCGCTTCTGCAGGGCTTGTACCAACTGGCGGTGCAAGAACTGCGACTCTTGTGCCTGCCAATCATCGAATCCGACACTATTTACCAGGCTGAACCCGGCTAGAAAGGTTTCATGCGCCAGGGGAATGGCTTCCGTCAGGGGATCGAGACATTCTGGGCAGACCTCGTCTGCGCGGTGTCCGTGTTGGCGATAGTTGTCCAGTAGCAGGTGGAAGCGATTCACATCGACCCATATGTCGGCGTCGGGTTGAATGGCGATCGTCTGTCGATCTGCCAACAACCAGCCCTTCCCCAACGCCTTGTTCAGCGCCCATAGCATACGGCGCACTTCACCCAGCGCGCTCGCGGCCTCGTGGTCGGGCCAAAGGAGTGCCGCCAGTGACTCGCGCGCGTGGGGGCGTCCTGTTACCGCCAGATAAGCCAGCAGCGCCACGCCTTTGCTATGACCGATGGAGACGGGTGTGCCGTCTACTTCAACCCGCGGTGTGCCGAACAGATAGAGAGAAAGCCTGGCCATTTGTCCACCCAAAAATCTTAGATCCGCAGCGGATCGCGTACAAGTTTCGCACGGTTCTGCTTACCCCTTCGTACGATTTTTGCACGTTGCCTCGCTAGGCTGAGGGCGTTGGATGCAAAGAACCTCAAAGCACCTCATTCTTACGAAGGAGAGAAACATGTCCAAGCCGATCGTCCTTTCCGATCATAGCGACAGACTGCGGGTAATGAACGAAGTCGTGACCGTGCTTGTCAGTGGCAAGCAGACGGGCGGAAAATACGCCGTATTCGAGTCGATCACCCAACCCAAAGATGGCGTCCCGCTGCTACACACTCATCCTCACCAGGAGACATTCCAAGTCGTGGAAGGCACCTATCAGATCTTTGGCCAAGACGGGGAGGGCAACAAGACTGCCACGTTGGCACCAGCCGGTTCCATCGTTCATGTTCCCGGTGGTGCACCCCACGGTTTTCTCAATGTGGGCGATACGCCTGGCAAGCTGGTGCTGACAGTTGAGCCGGCCAGCATGGAGGGCTTCTTCCGCGATCTCGGTACCCCGATCGACGACGCATCCGGTCTGGCCACCTCGAGCGGGCCGCCCGATATGGAAGAGGTGCTCGAGACGTGCGCGAAACACGGTGTTCATTTCCTCGAAGCACCGCCACAGTAACAGTGGGAGGCACGGGCAGCTGCGGCGGTCGTTGCGGCTGCCCGGTTTCGATACTCATCGGAAAGAGGACCGGCATGACGTTCTCGACAGCTCCAGTACAGGAGGCACAGCATGTTCACATCACCCGACGGCATCTACCGGATTCATCAGCATCGAGCTGTGGAGTTCGAGCGACAAGGGCACCACGAGCCTCCGACCAGGGAACGGGGCAGACCTGTGGTTCGAGTGAGGATCGCCAAATGGTTGGTTGCCGTAGCCAGGAGCCTGGATCCTGGGTTGGTCAGGGGAACGGGTTCAGCGTAAGGGTGACTCCACTCTCAAGTCGTCAGTAGTAGTCAGTGATCTCGACATCTGCGGGACCCTCGGCAGTCCAGCGAAAGCAGAGGCGGTACTGCTCGTTGATACGGACGCTGCGCCGGCTCTTGCGATCGCCTTAACGTGGGATTACGGGTTGTAGAGGAAACATGAACGGTGGTCCATCAAACTCGAGCCATCACTCACGTTTCGAAGGGGTTGATGATTTCAATCCCGGCTATCGTTTGGCCAGCGTTGAAGTCTTCCGAATAGAGAACGTTGCACCCCAACGATGCAGCGCTGTACACCACCATTGCGTCCCAGAAAGAAAGCTGGGTGGCCTGTTGCAGATCGATGGCGGAAAGTACGTCCTCAGCGTTCGGTGCGTGCACCTCCCAGCGGGAGAGTGAGGCGACGATCCGTTCGGCTATCTCCAAAGCCAGGGGCTTTGGGAGCTTGCGGGTGGCATTGACGAAAAACTCCTGCAGTACCTGCACGCTGATGCAGCCATTGCCGGTCCGCCATAGCTTTTGAAAGAGGTCGAGGGCCTGTGACCTCTTTTTACCCGCACTAGTGTCGAAGGCGTAGAGCAGGATGTTGGTATCAACGAAGGCTCTGGTACCTTCTGCAAGCTTAGCGCTCATGAAGTTCGTCACGGGACCATGGAATTTCGCCGCCCGTCCCGAGATCAAATCCTCCTTTCGCCAGCGCCATGAATTCCTGGTGTGCTCGGGTGTAGCCGGTTTCATGGGCGACGAGGTCCTCGAGCATCTTGCTCAGCAGCGAGGAGACGGAAGTGTTGCGCTTGACGGCGATGATCTTGACCTCTTGGAGGGTTTCCTCGGGGAGCGAGAGGGTTATGTTGCGATGAGCCATATCAAACCCCACAGATTAACGTGTATCACTTAATTAAGTGTAGCACGTATTCAAGTGAATCATCGATCCCCTTACGCTACAAGCTCAAACGTGATTGGCGGCCACCTCATCATCGATGGGCCGTAGGTTCAAGCTCTACAGAGCTCACCAACCTGTAGGTTTCAGCGGTCTACATAACGAGTGATTATTGATACCGGCATGTTGAAACCAGCCCAACACATCTGCCAAGGACACCATCTTCATGGTCTCTGTAATTGCCAAATCTAAAGCCTCGCGTGTACTCGCTCCGAATGATCAGGTATTACGCAACGGGTATCTCCTCAATCATCGGGGGTAGGCCTGAAGAAGCGGAATGAGCACCACCTTATGCAGGAGCAGAAGCTCGTGTGTCTGTGATGGGCTAGGATAAGCAACGATGTTAGCTGGATTCGACCCGGAAACCATCAACGACCCAGTTCCTTGCCCGGCACGGTTTCGGGCAACCAGGACGTGTCGGCCACGTGGTAGGCGAGAACGGGTTTTTCTCGACCAGCAGCGCACCGCATCCGTGGTGGCCGATAAGGCCAGCGTCATCTACCGTATCCTGGATTAAGGACCTCCAACTTAAGTTTGGGGCAATGCCTCAAACGTAAGGCTACAGAAGCGAGGTTGGGTCAGCGGAGCGCCGAGCTTGCGTCCCGCGGCCGCCGGCGGTCCAATTCTGCAAACAAACTTGGATGTGCTTAAGGTCGATCTCGATCTGTTTTCTTAAACGCTATTGCTGGATTCAGCGAACCCCCTTTGGTCGACCGCGCTACAATGGGGGTCTGCTACACAAGCATACGTTCGACCAGTCCATCAATGAGGAGGACCTAAATGAGCGCTATTCTCGGACCAGCGAAACAGTTCTTTGAAGCGTGCGACACCGGTCAAGGTTGGGATGTTTGCAAAGCGTATTGTACGCCCGATGCGACGTTTTCCGTCCAGGCAAATGCCTTAGCCGAGATATCCACGCTAGAAGGTTACTGCGAGTGGATGAAGAACCTTTTTACGCCGATTCCAGATGGGCACTACGAGTTGAAGTTTTTTGCGGCCGATGAAGCGGACGAATCTGTGGTAGCGGTTGCCACCTTTCATGGCACGCAGACAGGGCCGGGTGGGCCAGTCCCACCGACGGGAAAGACGATTGCTGGAGACTACGTCTACCATATGGTATTCGACGGTGAGCGTATCAAGCACCTGACAAAAATCTGGAACGACGCTTTCAGCCTGCAGCAATTAGGTTGGAGTTGAAGCGATCGACAGGAACCCCCTGTTCTAGCTGATTGCGGCCACTCACGATTTGCGAAACCGTCGTTTGTTCCTCGATCTTGGGCATAAACTGGGGGTGGCAATTGGTTTTGTTCGATTCTCCCGCTGTGGTGGCAGAGGAGAGGATCGAGTGGGTGGGCCAGGAGGACAAGGCTGTGCGATTCGTAATCTATGGGGCCGGCGCCATAGGCGGAACCATCGGAGCGCGCCTGCATCGATCCGGCTGCGAGGTGCTGCTGATCGCCCGGGGTGCCCACCTCGATTCGATCCGTTCTGATGGCTTGCGCTTCGTTTCACCGACAATGGATGTACGGTTGAAGATCCCGGCAGTGGGTCATCCCCGGGATGCGGACCTCACCACCGAGGACGTGGTGCTGCTGTGCATGAAAAGCCAGCATACCGAGGGGGCGGTTCGCGATCTCTACGCTGTCGCCGACGACTCGATACCCGTCATCTGTTGCCAGAACGGTGTGGCCAACGAGCGCATCGCGCTGCGGCGCTTTACCAACACCTACGCGATGGTGGTATACCTTCCGGCCGAGCATCTCGAGCCGGGTATGGTCGTGAACTATGCCGAAGATACGGCCGGCATGCTCGACGCAGGGCGCTATCCGAGAGGCGTTGACGCCTGCATCACGGACGTGGCTTCAGCGATCGCTGCGGCAGGCTTCAGCTCGGTGCCCGATCCCAAGATCATGCGACTCAAATATGCGAAACTCCTCGATAACCTGAACAATGCGGTGAAAGCGGTGTGCGGTGAAGGCTCGCGCGAGATCGCTCACGAGCTGCGCGAAGAAGCCCTCGCCTGCTATGAGGCTTCCGGCATCGAATGGGCCACTGAGGATGAAGCGCGCAAGCGCCGCGAGGGCGTCACAGACAAGGAGGTTCCCGGAAAGATCCGGCACGGCGGCTCGTCGTTGCAGAGCGTGATGCGCGGCACGGGGGATATCGAGGCTGACTATCTCAACGGTGAAATCGTTCAGCTAGGGCGTCTGCACGGTGTGAACACGCCCGTGAACGCGGTCGTTCAACGCCTCGGCAACCGGATGGCGCGTGAGTATCTCCCGGTCGGTGCGTTCACGATCGGCGATCTCGAGGCCATGATCGAAAAAGAGAGAATGTGAGGGGTTGGATCGACCGTGCTTTTCTGCTTTGAGTGTTGGTGTTAAAACTCGAGGGATGCTGGGGTCTGTCTGCTGGTGCATCTGAGTAAACGCCAGTCGATCGAGGCGCCTGGTGCAACGTGGCCGCGTTACCATGCCCGGTATCTGGCGCAGCGGTATTTATAAGATGTACCGGTGGTCGCGAGGTGCGATCGCCTCTCATCCCGAGTTGGGAAAGTGGATGGCCATCGAGCTGAGATGATGACCGGAACCCTTACCAGGGCGGTGGTGAACCCTAGGATCCACGCCGGGGGCTTTTTTCGAGGGCTTAGTGGTGCTTATTCCGGCGCTGCTCGCCGAGACGGCACGTTGCAAGAGCGGGAGGTTGGGACGATGAGCGATCGGGTTGTAAAGGTGGCGGTCGACGCGACGCAGTCAGAGCCGCTGCGACGCATCTGGAG
This sequence comes from Trueperaceae bacterium, assembly GCA_020354625.1. Classification (GTDB taxonomy): domain Bacteria; phylum Deinococcota; class Deinococci; order Deinococcales; family Trueperaceae. The sequence goes on along the minus strand of CP070651.1, from coordinate 2,304,357 downwards.
GTATGTGGGTTATGACGAGCCGAACTACACCTACACTGAGCGTGGAAACGAGTTGCTGGGCAAGCTGGGAAGATTGGCGGACGGACCGTACTTCATCCGCTGCCACTTCCTCCTCTGTACCGGGAGCGGTATCGGCAGCCCCAAGTGGGGCTCTACCAACGTCTACACCGAGGATGAGCGGGGCCGACCCGTGTACGACTTCACGCTGGTAGACCGCATCTTCGACACCTACCTGGAGAGCGGTTGCACCCCGTTTGTAGAACTCGGATTCATGCCCAAGGCGCTCTCCACCGCACCTGACGAGGTACCCTATGAGGCTACCTGGGACGCTGCCTGGGCTTATCCCCCCACGGACTATGGGAGATGGCGTGACCTGATCGCGGCCATCGCCGCGCACTGCCTGGAGCGCTACGGACTCCGCGAGGTCAGCCGCTGGTACTGGGAGCTGTGGAACGAGCCCGACATCGGGTACTGGCGGGGAACGGTGCAAGAGTACTGCAACCTCTACGACTACACCGTGGCGGGCCTTCACTCGATCCTCCCCCAAGCCTACGTCGGGGGACCGGGCACCACCAGCCCCGCCCGGGGGGAGGCGGGCGACTTCCTGCGCCGGTTCTTGCAGCACTGCAGCGCCGGCACCAACGCGGCGACCGGGGGTCGCGGGACGCGGCTGGATTTCGTGAGCTTCCACACCAAGGGAGGAGGCTACCGGACCGACGATCGGGCTGCCAAACAGACCCCGTCGATCTTCGAGCTGGTGCGGCACGTGGCGGCAGGGCTCGATATCACGGCGGCGTTCCCGAAGTACCGGGGACTGGAGGTGGTCCTGTCGGAGTGCGATCCCGACGGCTGGGCTGCGGGCAGCCGGCACGACAACTGGAACCTCGAGTTCCGGAACACCGAGTACTATGCGAGCTACCTGGCGAACACCGTATGCCAGCTGATGGACCTCGGCCGGGATGGACCGAACCGGGTAGACGGCATGCTTACCTGGGCCTTCCAGTTCGAGGATCGAGAGTACTTCGAAGGCCTGAGAACGCTCAGCACCAACGGCGTCGACAAACCGGTGCTCAACGTGTTGCGATTGCTGGCCCGGTTGGGCCGCACCCGGTTGGAGCTATGGAGCGAGGGGCACCGGGACCCAGTGGCGGCCGGCGGCTCGGACCGACCCGACACGCTGCCTGACCTCTCCGGCCTGGCGGCGCTGGACGATGACGGCACCATCTCGGTATTCCTCTCTTGCCACCACGATGATTGGGATCTGGAGTCGACCACCGATGTGGATCTCCAGCTGCGCGGACTGGAGCCGGGCCACTACCAGCTCCGGCGCCTGGTGGTGGACGATTCCGACGCCAACGCCTACGCCACGTGGGTGGAGATGGGCCGGCCCATAGACCCGACGGGGGAGCAGATCGCCGACATGAAGTCGGCGGCGAGGCTCCGAGCAGCGGAAGTTGGCACGGCGGAATCGACGGACGGGGTTCTGACGACGCGCGTATCGATGAAGAGCCACAGTGTATGGCTCCTCGAACTGCATCATGCGTCTGATGGTGCTGTCAGAACTTGAGGGATGCTGACCCTGACCTGACCC
>CP070651.1:2280586-2302666 GCA_020354625.1 Trueperaceae bacterium | reverse complement strand
AACCACCTGAAGTCAAAGGGCTCGAACTGCAACTCCGTGGGTGACCCGGACACCGGCGACGGCCAGGGCAACTGCAACTTGACTCGGAAGAAAGCGGCACAGGCGATCGTCGACTACCTTGCCACCGACCCGACGAACAGTGGCGATAGTGATTTCCTGATCATCGGCGACCTGAACGCCTATGCCCAGGAGGATCCCATCACCACGATCGAGGCCGGCGGGTACACGGACCTCATCGAGACTCACCTGGGCAGCGGCTTCGCCGCTGGAGCGTACTCGTTCAACTTCTTCAGCCAATCGGGCTATCTCGACCACGGCCTGTCGAGCTCGAACTTGACGTCGCAGGTGACCGGGGCCGCCTTCTGGCACGTGAACGCCGACGAGCCAAGGGGGCTGGACTATAACGACTTCAACCAGCCGCTGCTGTTCAATGCTGACGAGTTCCGGTCATCCGATCACGACCCGGTGATCGTCGGGCTTGATCTGAACGGTTCGCCGAACTGCTCAGAGGCCAGCGCCAGCCCTTCGGACTTGTGGCCACCCAACCACAAGTACGTTTCGGTCGATATTCAAGGCGTGACGGATCCTGAAGGAGATCCCATTGAGATCACGATCGACGGCATCTACCAGGACGAAGCGGTGGATGCGCCGGGTAGCGGCGATACCAGCCCAGACGCTCAGGGTGTGGGTACCGGCACGGCCGAGGTGCGGGCAGAGCGCGCTGGGAAAGGTAACGGTCGCGTCTATCACATCGAATTTACCGCTACCGATAGCGGCGGTGGGAGTTGTAGCGGAGAAGTGCTGGTGAGCGTACCGAAGAACCAAGGGAAGGGTGGTGCTGCAGTCGACGACGGTGCGTTGTACGATTCGACGTCGATTCCGTAAGGTTGTCTCGTAAGCGGGTTTCAGAAGTTTCGCCCCTAAAGCCTTCTGGGTGATGCGTGATGAGTAATGAGTGCTGCGAAAATCGCGGTTGAACCTCTGCCACGGCTTTCACTCACGCATTACCCATTACCCATCACCCATTACGGTTTTTGGTTCTTCGAAGGTTGTGGGCTCAGCCAAATCATTTGCCCCTTACCCGCTCATCACTCATCACTGTTCACTCATTACCATTTGGGTCTTAGCGAAGGTTTTATCTTGGGCGTCACCTTACCCCTGATGGCATGGGTGTGAGCTTTTGTTCGGGTGCACCTGGGTGTAGTCTTTAGCCCACGAGCGGATTTGCCTAGCGCGCTGAGAGGCTAGATAGCAGCTGCCCTACCATGGACCACCATGACGCCCGGGCAGGAAGCTCGCCTCACCTGGATACTCCTCTTCATCTGTCTGGCGCTGGCCGCTCTCAACCTCGCTCCGCGGCTCAGCGTCGGTCAGAGCCCCATCAGCCACGAGCAACCGGATGTCACCGTCGCCATCGCAGGCGCGGTGCGCACCCCGGGCGTCTACTCCTTGCCGTGGGGGGCGCGGGTTGACGAGCTGGTGAGCGCTGCCGGTGGCTACGCTGCCGGAGCCGAGCCGAGCCTCGTCAATCTGGCGGCGCAGCTGGTCACGGGAGAGACGGTGTTCGTGCCGGAGGTGATTACCCCGGTAGGGGAAGTGCGCGTGAGTCTGAACTCGGCGTCTCCGGAGCAGTTGGAGAGTCTCCCCGGGGTAGGGCCGGTGACGGCGCGGCGAATCGTGGAGGGGCGGCCCTATGCCCGTTTGGAAGAGTTGGTGCGGGTGAAGGGCATCGGCCCCAAGACGCTCGAGCGGCTTAGGCCCCACGTGCGGTTGTGAAGGTACCGGCCTTCGTCCCCTGGTCGCTGCCGGCGGCGGTGGGCTTGGCCACGGGCGTGCTATTGCGAGCTGTGGGGGTGCCGTGGTGGGTGCTGGGGTTGATGGGGGTAGGGGGGTGGCGCTGGATCACGGTGCCGTGGGCGGTCTGGTTGGTGGTGACGGTGCCGCTCGGCTATGGGCGCTACGCGCTGTGGGAGAGTCGGCCCGATCCGCTGGACGGGCGCTACGGTGAGACGGTGACGCTCAGCGGCTGGAGCGACGGCCGGATCTTGCGGCTCGAGGAGCCGCGTGGTGCGCGCGTCGTTTTATCGCCGCGGGGTGTAGCACCTGCGGGTCTTGTGACGGTGCGCGGAGAGCTGGCCGTGCCCGCCGGGAAGCGAAACCCCGGGGGGTTCGACTACCGGGGATACCTGAGGCGGCGCGGTGTCGGCGGGCAGCTCTATGTCGATGAGGTGCTCGAGGCCGACGTGCGCTCTGGGCTCAAGGCGAGGCTGAGGTTAGGGGTGACCCGGGGGCTACCGCCACCACAGGCGGCCTTGATGGAGGCGATGACCTTGGGCGTGCGCGACGAGCTGGGCGAATTGCGTGATGCGTTTGCCGCCAGCGGCCTGGCTCATCTACTGGCGCTCTCTGGGCTCCACGTCGGCATCCTGATGGCAGCGCTGGGCTGGGCGCTGCGGCCGCTCGGTTTGGGGCGCTACCCGTTGATGCTTGTCTTCGTGGTGGGTTTTATCATCCTGGTCGGTCCCAGCCCCAGCGTGTTGCGGGCGGGCATGATGGTTGCGGTTGTTCTTTTGTCGCTCTGGCTGGGGGCAGGGCGCATCGAGCCGTGGCCGGCTCTGGCGCTGGCGGCTTTCTTGACGCTGCTGTGGCAGCCGGCCTGGATCTTCGACCTCTCGTTTCAACTCTCCTACCTGGCGGTGGCAGGGCTGTTGCTCTTTACCGGTCCACTGACGAGCAGGCTGCTCGGGCCGAAGCTCTATGCGCTGCCTTGGTGGAGCTGGCGGAAGGCGGTGGCGGCGAGTGCGGTGGCGAGCGTTTCGGCTCAAGCGCTGAGCCTACCGCTGGTGGCGAGCACCTTCGGGAGCGTGCCGCTTGTGAGCCCGCTGGTGAACGTACTCGCGGTGCCGCTTGCGGGGCTGCTGGTGCCGCTGGGGTTTGTGGCCGGTTTGCTCGGGCTCCTTTGGAGCCCGCTGGCAGGGGTGCTGAACGCGGTGACCAGTGTTTTGGCGGGGTGGCTCATCGCACTCGCAACGAGCACAGCCGGCCTGCTCAGCTTGCCGTGGGGGGAGGTGTCGCGGTTGGGATATGCCTACTATGCCGTGGCGCTATTGGGGCTGTTCTTGACGGTGCGGGGGCTGCTAAAGCCCTGGCGTGGATTGCTGATTCTCTGTGTTGCGATTGTGGCGTCGACGGTGAGCGTTCCCGAGAAGCGGCCGCCGGAGATCGTGTTTCTGGATGTCGGCCAGGGAGATAGTACCCTCATCCGCCTCCCCGGTCGCCGGGAGATTCTCATCGATGGAGGGGGGACGCCGTTTGGCGATTTCGACGTCGGCGCCCGAACCGTGTTGCCGGCACTTAGGGCCTTGGGGGTCGACGAGCTCGAGCTGGTGATCGCGACCCATGCCGACGCAGACCATATTGAAGGACTCGCCAGCGTCCTCGAGGGTGTGCCGGTTCGGGAACTGATCATCGGCGTGCCAGAGGGGGGGCGGCCTGTTTTCGATTCGCTGATGAGGGCTGCTGAAGCGCAGCGTGTGCCGGTGAGAGAGGTGCTGAGGGGCGAAATCGTCGTGTTGGGAGACGCCAGGCTCGATATCTTGAACCCGCCGCGCAAGCCGTATGCAACAAGCAACGACAACTCGGTGGCCTTCGTTCTCTACTACCGGCAGCAGGCCCGGGCGTTGCTCATGGGAGACCTCTCGGACCGGGTGGAAGCCGACCTGGTCTTCCCGCAGGTGGATATCGTGCTGGCTGGTCACCACGGTTCGAACGCCTCGACCTCACAGAGGTTGCTCGAGGCGACGCAACCCGAGATCGTGGTCATCTCGTCGGGGGAGAACCGCTATGGGCATCCCCACCCCGAGCTGCTGTCACGCATCGAGGCGAGCGGTGCCCGCACGCTCTTTACCCGCCAGGCCGGAGCGGTGCGACTACCCCTTTGAGAGTGAGAACGTTCGCGTCCGAGCCCGTCTGCTCTGTTTGGTTGGGTCCGAAGGTGATGTGTGATGAGTCATGAGGAATGCGTAGGCAACTGCGAATTGATCACGAGAACATAGCCCACTTTTGCTCGAGTAAAGCGGTTGCCATAGTTATGTAAGCAGGTATCATCCAAGAAACGGGCTACAGGACAGGTTTTCACCTACTGACTTAGTCTATGACCAGATGATACCTGCTTTAATACTGGAGAGCAGACTGGCTCAGCCGCGAACGTTCGAAGCACCCATTACCCATTACCCATTACCCATTACCCATTCCATTACCCATTACCCATCACTCATCACTCATTACCGTATTGTTGGCCACTGCTAGGCAAGTAGACATCATGTATTCCGGTAGGCCTGTGTTAGCATTGAAAACGATGCTTACAACCGTGCGCATCCTTGCAGATCAGGGTCCGGTGCGCGTCGAACTCGCCCGCTGGCGTGACCGTTTCGTGGTCGTCAAGCGCCTGCAGGGCTTTTATCCCATGCTCGAAGAGCGCCTCCGGCGCGAGGCGAAAGTAGTCAGCAAGCTCGACCACCCCAACATCGTGCCGCTCCTCGCTACCGAAGGGGGGGCGCTCATCTACGCGTACTGCCCCGGGGTCACGCTGGCGGAAGCGCTCGAAGACGGTCCGTTGCGGCGTAACCGCAGCGTGAAGATCATTCAAGATGTCTTGTCTGCGCTCGCGTATGCCCATAAAGAAGAGGTCATTCACTGCGATGTGAAGCCGTCGAACATCCTGATCAAAGGGGAAGTTTCACTATTGACCGATTTCGGTTTTGCCAAAGACCTAGCCCTTACTGCCATCACCGGTCAGAACGCCATGTTGGGCACCCCGAACTACATGTCTCCCGAGCAGTTCCAGGGGGTACGCACCGACCCGCGTAGCGACCTCTACGCTGCCGGTGCGGTCCTCTACCATATGCTGACGGGTGAACCCCCCTATGGCCGGCAGGTGCTACGTTTTTTGGTGGCCGAGGACAGCCGTCTGAAGCTCGACCCCTTGCCGCCTGCTGTGTCTTCGTTGCAAGGGGTAATCGACAGAGCGCTGACGCGTGATCCGGAAGACCGTTTTCAGAGTGCCGAGGAGATGCTCGAAGCGCTTGCCGCCGTCCCCAGCGGTGCCTAACTCTGTTCTCGAGACATGATCCTATCCTTTAGTGGTGACCCGTTTCTGGCGAGCCGAGGAGCGCGCCGGGCCCTTCGCGCCCGCGGTTTCGGCCCCGAGGAGGTTACCGAAATCACTGAAGGCATGACGGCGGAGCGTGTGCTTCAACAGGTATCTCAGGGAGGGCTGTTCGGCCGTTCGGCGTTGTTTCTCGACTTCGATGTTGCCTTCCAAGGCCAATCCGGTGTCAAACCTCGCAACGAGGTCGTCAAAGCGCTTTGGGAAGTGCCTGAAGAGAGCGTGGTGGTCGTTTTGGATCTGGGGGCGACCAACGCTCGGCAGAAGATCTACAGAAAACTCGGTGAACATCAGCATCTACCCACCCCTCGTTTCGATGCGCTGACCCATTGGGTCCGTCAGGAGCTGAGCGCTGTCGGCGTCCGTTTTCAGACGGAGGTGCCGGAGACCCTGGCCGATCTCTTCGGGGAAGACCTGCCGAGTATCGCAGCGGAGGTGACGAAGTTGGCGGTGCTCGAGGAGGAGTATTCTGGAGAGCGGGTGCGGCAGATCGTCAACCGGCTCGCCACCCGTGACGCGTTCGATCTGATCGAGGCGACTGCTGCCGGTGATGCGGGTCGCGCGCTGGCGATCTGCCGTCACCTGATGGCGCAAGGGGAAGCCCCGGCTCGGGTGATGGGGGCTCTGAATTGGCAATACCATCTGGTGACCCGCTGCGTCGCCTTGCAGGAGAGCCAGGTCAAGGTCGATGTCGGTACGGTCATCCAGACGCTCCGCGTGAGGCCTTTCGTCGCAAAAAAGGCGATGGCGATCGCCCGCAAGCTCGATGAGCCGCGTCTGGGGGAGGTGCTCGACGCCCTCGTGAAAGCCGAGCTCGCCATCAAAACCGGCAAGGATGGGGGTTGGGCCATCGAGTCGCTGACCCTTACGCTGGCGAGAATCTTTCAAAACAGGGTGATGAGTAATGGGTAATGCGTGTCGCGAACGTTTTTGCACGAGCCTGTCTGTTTCTTCGGTTGAGCACAGGAAATGGTAATGGGTGATGAGTAATGGGTGGGGAACTGCGAAATTTGCTGGTGATATAGCCTTGTTTTTTCCTGGCAATTTCCTAAAAGTAGACAGGCTCAGATGCGAACGTTCGCATCACTCATCACTCATCACTCATCACTCATCACCTGTTTTTAAGCTCAACCGCAAGAGGTTTCGGGCTCAGACGCGAGCGTTTGCAGCACTCATCACTCATTCCTCATTACCTAGCGAGGTTTGCGTTCGTGACGGCTTCTCTTCTCGATAGATTTCTGGCCCAAGACGAACGTGCACTGGCCCGGGCCATCAGCTCGGTCGAGGGCGGTCGGGAAGAGGGGCGTACCCTCTTGGCTGCTGTGCGGCAACGGCTCGGCCGGGCTCGTATCGTCGGGATCACCGGTGCTCCCGGGAGCGGGAAGAGCACGCTTACCGACAAGCTCATCGAACTAGAGCGCGCCAGAGACGCACGGGTGGCGGTGATTGCGGTCGACCCGACCAGCCCCTATAGCGGGGGTGCGATCTTGGGTGACCGCATCCGGATGATGCGCTGGTACGCAGACGATCGGGTGTTTATCCGTTCTATGGCGACACGTGGCCATCTCGGAGGGGTGGCGGCGACGACGCTTCAGGTGTTGAACTTGCTCGACGCCTACGGATTCGACGTCGTGTTCGTAGAGACCGTCGGTGTGGGGCAATCCGAGGTGGAGATCGTTCAGGTGGCCGATACGACGGTGCTGGTTCTGACACCGAATCAAGGGGACGGGGTACAGGTCTTCAAGGCCGGCATCATGGAGATTGCCGATCTGTTTGTCATCAACAAATTCGATCTACCGGGTGGACCACGTCTCAAGCGGGAGATCGAAGCACTCTTGGAACTCGATGGGGCGAAATCGTGGCGTCCGCCGATCCTGGAAGTCACCGCATCTAAGGGTGAGGGGATTGTGGAACTGGTGGAGCAGCTTGACGCTCACCGCAGTCATCTCGTCACTTCGGGCGCTCTCACTGAGCAGAGGAGGGAACGTATACGCTTCGAACTGAGGGCGGCTCTCGGAGAGCAGCTTCTGCAGCGATTCATCACTCAGGAAGATCGTTTTGTAGAGGCGGTGCTGGCGGGTCGTATCAGCCCTGAGGAGGCGGTTCGGGAGCTGCTGAAGGAACTTTAAGCGGTGATGAGCGATGCGTACTGCGAACGTTCCTGACTGAACCCGTCTGCACGGACGGTTGGCTTCAACAACAGGTAATGGGTGATGGGTCATGAGTAATGGGTGCTGCGAACGTTCGCGTTGGAGCCAGTCTAAACTTAGGGATCTTGTGGAATGCGAGATGGATCTGCGTCGACATTTTGCAGTTGCCCACGCATTACCCATCACTCATCACTCATTACCCTTTCGATACCCTGGAAAGCGTATCGAAAGAGTACACTACCTTCATCATGATCCATGCTGTCTATCCGGGTAGTTTCGATCCGCTGCACAACGGTCACGTGGATATCATCCATCGGGCGAGCCGCATCTACGACCGGTTGACGGTGGCTGTAGCCAACAACCCGCTCAAAGAGACGGGATTCTTCTCGTTGGAAGAGCGACTTTCTATCGTGCATGAGGTTGTAAAGGGGATGCCCAACGTAGGGTCCGATACCTTCGAAGGATTGCTGGCCGACTACTTGAGGCAGGTCGGGGCGCAGGTCATTGTCAAGGGTCTGAGGGCCATTTCGGATTTCGAGTACGAGTTGCAGATGGCGCACCTGAACCGGCAGCTCAACCCGAATGTGGAGACCACTTTCATCATGACGGCGACGCGTTGGTCATACCTCTCGAGCACCCGTGTGAAAGAGATCGCCAGGTTTGGGGCGGACGTATCCAGGTTAGTTCCAAAGGCCAGTCTGGCTCAGCTGAATCGAGTCTTCCCCCAGAAGCGGTCGGAGGGGGTGCAAGAGGCACCTTCCTGAAGCGAGTGGCACAAAAACGAGTATCAGGAATCGTTTCGACAGAACCCTATTTGGTAATGATATGAAACCCTGTTGATCAATCGGGTTTTTGGTCATCACTTCTTTCGTGTAGCACGCTGATTGTTTGGCCCGGCGCAGCCGGGCCAAACAACAGGAAGTCATATGAGTGATGGGTGTTGCGAAACGTCGTAATCGAGTCTGTCTTCTTTCCGGGTAGCGTTTAGAAAAATGGTGATGGGTAATGCGTGATGAGTGATGGGTGCCGCGAAGGTCGTGGCTGAACTTATCTGCTCGAGTTTTTTCCTGAGTCCAGGATCTCAAGCCTGGGTTCCTTTCGCTGTTGCCTAACCCATTTCCCATTTCCCATTTCCCATCACCCTCTTTCTCATCCCTCATCACCTTTCTGTTCTGCAAGAAGCTTTCCAAGACGTGTTAGGGACATATACTCGTGGGTGCGTCGCGGGGTGGTGGCGTGGCGAACGTAACCGCTCGAGTGTCACGTGACGTAGAAGAGGTAGATCATGTCGTATTTGCTTCGCGGCATCGCAGCGGATGGCGGCATCCGCGTGATCGCTGCTGATACCACCGCCTTGGTTGACGAGGCCAGGACGCGGCACCGGGCGACCCCGACGGCGGGAGCTGCCCTCGGTCGGACGTTGACAGGAGCTCTTTTATTGGCCCACGTGCTCCTCAAGAACCCGCAGGACCGCGTCACGGTGAGCCTTCGTGGCGATGGACCGCTCGGAGGTGTGATCGCCGATGCGGGTTTGGATGGGGAGGTGCGCGGCTATGTAAAGAACCCGCAGCTGAGTCTGCGTCCGCGCGAAGATGGCAAGCTCGATGTCGGTCGGGCTGTCGGTTCCAGTGGAGAGATCGAAGTGATCCGTTCCCATGCGCCCTATGGCGATCCCTACAGCAGTAGCTTGGAACTGGTGACGGGTGAGGTCGCAGAAGACATCGCCGTCTTTTTGGCGCGTTCCGAACAGATCAACTCGGCGGTGCTCTTGGGTGTGTACTTTGAAAACGGTACGGTTGCCAAGGCGGGCGGGGTGGTGCTCCAGGCCTTGCCGGGGGCGGATGAGGCAGCGTTGACACTGCTCGAGGCCAACATCCGGGCCCTCGGTCAGCTCACGGAAGCGATGCGGCGAACCTCGCTGGTGGCTGTACTCGAAGAGCTCTGTTGGGGACTCTCTTTCGAGTTGCTGACGCCGACGGGCCTCCCTCTTTCGTTCTCCTGCCGCTGCAGCGAAGCGAAGGCGCTCGATGCCATCGCGTTCTTTTCACCTGTGGAGCGCGACCGCATGGTCGCTGAGGATGGGGGGGCGGAGGTCGTCTGCCACTGGTGTGGGGAACAGCGTTGGATCGGTGCGGATGCGATCAAGAGTCTCTCTGGTGACGAGATTCGTTGCCCCGAATGCAGCACGCTCTGGTACCGTCAGGGCCAGGCGTTGATGGTGCGTGAGAACGAGACCTGCGCCTGTGGGCGGCCGGTGAGGTTGCCGAACTGATGGCTGGAGCCGAAGGTCAGCTCCGACCTGTCGAGACGAGTTTTTGTGAGGTGCTACAGAGGTAGCGGGGATGACCACAGGTTTCGCGGTGCTGTTGCTTCTCCTAGCCATCCTTTGGGGATCGGCTTTTCCGATGATCAAAATCGGACTCAGCGGATTTTCGGTGCTGCACCTCACCCTGGCCCGGCACTTGGTCGCCTCGCTCCTCTTGGGAGGGTTCTTGATGGTGGCGGGGATGAGGCTGCGGCCTGATGCGAAAGATATCCCGTTCTTCTTTCTGCTCGGCTTGCTCGGATTTACCATCTATCATCTGGCGTTGAACTTCGGTGAACTGTCTCTGAGCGCCGGCGGAACCAGTCTCATCATCGCCACAGCGCCGGCGATCACCGCGGTGATCGCATTCTTTGAGTTGGATGAGCGGCTGGCACTTCTCGGCTGGATCGGTATTGCAGTGTCGTTTGTGGGGGTTGCCCTGATCGTGCTCGGCGATGGTGAGGGCTTGACGCTCAACCCGTATGCGTTGTTCGTGTTGCTATCGGCGCTGGTCACGTCCCTTTACTTCGTGTTGCAGCGGCGGGTACTCGGGCGCTACCGGCCGGTCGAGATGACGGCCTTTGCGACTTGGGCGGGGACCGTGCCGATGCTCCTGTTTGTTCCGGGCTTTGTCGAGGGTATCCAACGCGCTGGGACCGGGCCGCTTCTGGCGACGGTCTATATCGGAGCCTTCCCTTCGGCGATCGCCTATAGCATGTTGGCGGTGGCGATCTCGCGTGCGCCCATTAATCTGATTGCGAGCTTTCTTTATACGGTTCCGATTTTCAGCTTGCTCTTTTCGTGGCTGTTTCTGGGGGAGATCCCGAGCTGGTTGACATTGGTTGGTGGGACGGTGGCGATACTCGGTATCGTTATCGTCAACCGGTCTAGGCGGGGGGTCAGAAAGGGGAGTAGGATACCGGTCGGGGCGTCCAGAGCGGCTCGCCGTAGCGGGCATCGATGAAGGTGCCCCAGTAGGCGGCCCGTCCTCGGCGGCGGCGAAAGACGTCTGGGGTGACCACCTCCGAGGCAGCCTCGCCGGTGAACTGGCTCGTGTAGCAGCGCACGGCGGCCTCCCACACCTCGATGTAGTCGCTGGTGTCGACTACCAGGCTGGCTTCGAAGGGCCTGTTCCCCATGTAGTAGAAGAGATTCTTGGGTCTGAAGGGCTCTCCACTCAAGGGGCTGTTTTTGAGGCCGGCCAAGTGGAGAGAGGCGGGTACGATGTGGGCGGCTGCCACGTGATCCGGATGGCGGTCGTTTCCGTATGGTGCTGCCACGATGCGGGGACGCAGTTCCCTGAAGATGCGGGCTAGCTGTAGCCGCCTGTCTTCACTATCCATGATGCGGGAGTCGGGCCAGCCGAGAGTGTGGCGCACGTCGAGACCGAGGATCTCGGAGGCCGCTTCCGCTTCCCTGGCACGGATTTCGGGCGTACCCTTGGTGGCGGACTCCCCGCGTGATAGATCGATAATGCCGGTTGCCAGGCCTTCGGCCTTGGCTCGAGCCAGCGTACCCCCCAAGCCGAGTTCGGCATCGTCTGGGTGGGGACCGATCACAACCAGGTCCAGCATTCAAGCTTCCTCTGTCTCCGTTTTGACCTTTTCGCCGAAGCGGCGTTCGGTCCCGAGAGCGAGCCGGTTGATGTTTTCGCGATGTCGAAAACTTGCCAAGAGAGCCAGCATCACACCGAGATAGAGGTACGGCATGGGATAGTCGCCTTTGGCGATCAGGAGGAGGGGGGCGGCCGTGGCGGCAATCAGGGAGCCGAGTGAGACGAAGCGGCTGAGGATGATGGCGTAGATACCGAGCACTGCACAGAAGAGGCCGACGATCGGGTCGATTGCCAGAAAGACACCGAAGCTGGTGGCGATCCCCTTGCCGCCTCGGAGCCGCAGGAAGACGTTGAAGTTGTTGCCGAGCACGGTCGCTAGACCGGTGAGGGCGACCCCCCATGGCGGCACGTCGATGAGGCGGGGCAACACGATGGCGAGCGCCCCTTTGAGGGGGTCGATCACGGCTACCATGATGCCGGCGAAGGTGCCGATACTGCGGAGCACGTTGGTGGCACCGATATTCCCTGAGCCGACCTTCTGGATATCGACACCACGCGCCTTGGCGATCAGATAACCGGTTGGAATGGTGCCGAGTAGGTAACCGATTACCATGCAGGTGGCAGAGAGCAAGATGTCGAACAACGGTTCCTCCGTGGGGCTAGCAGTGCGCTTCGATCGCCAATGCGATCGCTAGGTTGTTCTGATTGTACACGGGGCTGCCTGGCGAGGTGCTGGGCTGCTGTGCTTTGACCGGGCTCGAGCGCAAGATGGTTCCCACACCGGCACACTCTCGCAGGGTAGGCTAGGGGTCGAAAGTGTCCACTGGCGAAGAGGTACTTTGCTGGTGATGTTGTGTTGATCGAAATAGAGAAGGTGATGGTGAGGTGTGACGAAGCATAGTGTGTTGAGCCCAAACGAGCTCTGCGCTGTGAATACACGAGCGGTGGAATCGACTCGCCGGCCACCTGCGATGAGCCGTTTGGGTATGGGATGACCCAAGACGTCCTCTTTTTGTTGGTCGTGGTGATCGCAGGCTTATACGGCCTACGGTGGACGTTGCGGTTGTCTCCTCTTTCGAACGAACTCCCCTTGAAGACGTTGGTGGCAACGGCCCTGAGCGCGCTGGTCGTCGGGTCTGCGCTGTTTTCGTATCAGCTGAGCGATTCCCTCCGCCTGCTAACGCTCATCTTTGCCCCCCTCTACGTGTTCGCGCTACTGGTTCTCACTACCCTAGCCCGCAGCCGCCGCTACGGGTTGGCCTCTTTTCTCACCCGTATTCTTTACTGGACTCAAGAGGGCCGTGAGGCGCTGCAGCGGCTTCTCGCCCAGGTGGCGTTACGTCAGGGGGATGTCGATCAGGCGCTCGAGTTCATCCCGCAGCGAGACCCGCTCATGCTGGCTCAGGCCTACGCGCTCAAGCAGCAGTGGCCGGAGCTTCTTGCGCTCGAGCTACCGAGCCGTGGAGATAACGCCTTTCTAGGGGGGGCTGCACAGGTGGAAGCCCTGATCGCACTAGGGCGCTTTGAGGATGCCGAGGTGAAAATTGCCACCTTGCGTAGGCGGTGGCAGGATGAAGGGCAGGGTCCGATCGGGTACCGCAGCATCGTGTTGAGCGAGGCACGGCTGGCCGCTGAACGGGGTGACATTGCCACCGTTCGCGACTTGCTCCAGGAGCCGCTGATCGGGGTTGCGCCCCACCTGCTCTTCGGCATCGTGGCTCGAGCTGCTGAGCAGGCCGAGCAACCAGAGCAGGCTCAGGAGCTCTACAGCCGTGCCTATGAAGCCAGCCCGGTCGGGTTCCGCGAGGTGTACGCCGGCGCCCTGAGACGCTACGGCCGGGCGCTACCCGAGGTAAGCCGCCGGCAGGTGGCAGCCTCTGGAACACTCTCGCTATTGGCGGCGATCTTGGTCAGCTATCTCGGTCAGCTCTTTCTCGACCGGCTGCTCGGTCCGATCCCGTTTATAGGCATCGACCCGAGCACGGCCGCGGGTGCGTTTTTGCTCAATATCCCCGGTGTGCCTGAGTCGAATATGCTCTGGCGCTATCTCTCGTACGCTTTCCTTCACGGTAACCTGGTCCATATCGGCTTCAACAGTTGGGTCCTATTCGATATCGGGCGTATCTTCGAATCGCGCCGTGGCTGGGGCAACCTCCTGGCGGCCTTTACCTTCGGTACGGCGATGGGGGCCTACCTGACCACGGTGGCGCAGGCTGGAGACCAACTGGCACTGGTCGGGGCGTCCGGTGGCGTGCTCGGTGTGGCCGGTGCGCTCCTGGCCGAGGCGTGGCGCGGAAGTGCCCCGGGAGATCGGCAGTTGACGCGCAGCCTCGTGCAGTGGATGGTATTGATCGTGCTCTTTTCTACCTTCGTTCCCAACGTGTCGCTGTGGGGGCATGTGGGCGGGGTGGTGGGCGGTCTGCTGTGGGGGTTTTTGCGCCAAGGTTTGCCCGGAGACCGGCGGATAGACCTGGTAGCGGGCGTGGTGAGCATTGCCCTTTTGACCTATGCAGTGGCGCGGGCCCTCGCGGTGGTGTTGCGGTACATGCTGTAACCGAGCTCTCGTTCCGTGAACGGCTGTCGGAGTAATCCGTAATGGGTAATGGGTGATGGGTCATGAGTAATGGGTACTTCGAAGGATACGGGTTCAGCCAAGTCGTTTGCCCGTCACCCACGCATTACCCATTACTCATCACTCATTACGGTATTTTTAGTGCTTCGAAGGATACGGGTTCAGCCAAGTCGTTTGCCCGTCACCCACGCATTACCCATTACTCATCACTCATTACCTCATTTAGAGCGCAACAGGTATACGAGACGGGCTTGATCTCAGCTGGCCCATCAATTTCCGCATTGCGTACCGAGCCCGAGTGCCGTATCGGCGCAGACGATCCCGCTGCCGTACTCGTTTTCGGTCATGAAACCGGCGTCGAAGAGCGCGGTCGAGGTGAGCCGGGTCTTGATCTCGGTCGGGGTGAGGGTCGGATCCTGGCCGAGCAGAAGCGCTGCCACCCCGGCAGCAAAAGGCGAGGCCATCGAGGTGCCTTGGAGGCAGGCGTAAGTGCTATTTGGGAAGGTGCTGGGTACGCTGCCGCAGCTCGCGGGACCGATGCCGCCGGGGGCCATCAGGTCGAGTTCTGGACCGGTGGCCGAGAAGGCTGAGCGCTGCCGGCTGCTGTTGACCGAACCCACGGCGATCACGTCGGGGGCGTTGGCGGGAGATTGTACACCGGTCACACCGTTGTTACCGGCCGAGGCGAAGAGCACCACGCCCCGGTTGAAGGCCTGATTGGCAGCGTCGTCGACGGCGGGTATGGATGTGGTGCCGGCTCCTACGCTCATGTTGATGATATCGGCGGGGTTGGGGTTGTCCTCGATAGTGCTCTGGCGGATGCCGGCGGCCCAAAGGATCGCCCTGATCAGATCGTCTGTGGATCCTTCGGTACCGGTATCGTCAAACACTTTTATCGGCAAGATTCGTACGTTGGGACCGAAGGCGACGCCTGCCACTCCACGGGCGTTGTCACCGACTGCAGCGGCGATGCCGGCCACGTGGGTGCCGTGCTCGGCTGTATCTCCGGGCGTGGGAGGGCCGGGGTTGGGATCGTTATCCTGATCGAAAACGTCACAGCCGGGAAGCATCTTCCCCACAAAATCTTCGTGATCGGTATCGACCCCGCTGTCGATCACGGCGAGCACCACATTCTGTCCGTCGGCGTTTTCACCGGTCTCGGCCTCCCAGGCTTCGGGTAGGCCGAAGTCTGACATATTCCACTGCTGGTTGAAGTAGGGATCGTTTGGGGTCAGCAGCGGCTCGAGGTAGTAGTTGGGGTGGGCGTAGGCCACACGGGGATCGCGCTGCAATTCGGCGGCGGCCTGCTCGACGTCGGCGACGGCGATCAGGTCGGGGGCGTTCTCATTTCCACTGCGGAGGACCGTGAGGCTATGACTCTGCCGGACGGCCTGCGCCGTGAGCGCGTAGCCGGCGGTGGCATTGGTGCTCAAGCCGGAACCGGTGTTCTGGTAGCGCACCAGGAGTTGTCCCGGCACGTAGGGGAGTGTGGGGTCTCTGGGTGTGGTTTCGCTGGGGACCATGCTGGTAGCGGCAGGTCCGGCAGGTTGGTCGGCAAAGCATTTGGGAACGCGCGGCGGTTTGGTACAGGCCTGCAAGAGCAGGCAGAGTCCGAGGAGGAGCGCTAGGCTCCGCTTTGGTGACATAAGCCTAGTGTACGTCAGGGGTGTGCTCTTTGCTGTGTGAGAACCCTGAAGAGAGGATCTGTGGGCCTTCATCAAATGCCAAGACAGGCGTTGGGCTATGCTGACGGACATGACCGACAGCGTCGGCCGGAAACTCAAGCACGTCGAGGCCTGTCTCCACTACCCGGTGGAGTATCAGACCCGGACTACCGGTTTCGAGGCGTACGATCTGCCGTACCGGGCGCTGCCCGGCACCGATCTGGCGCGGATCGACACCCGCACGAACTTTCTCGGCAAAGATCTCGCCGCACCGCTTCTGATCGGCGCCATGACGGGTGGGGCTGAGCTTTCCGCCGTGATCAACCGGAACCTGGCGCTGGCCGCGCAGGAACTCGGGGTGGGGCTGATGCTCGGTTCGCAGCGGGTCATGCTCGAGCACCCCGAAGCGCGCAGGTCATTTACGGTGCGGCCGCTGGCACCCGACGTACTGCTCATCGGCAACCTCGGGGTGGCGCAGCTCAACCGGGGGTATGGGGTCGGCGAGGTGAGGCGCGCTGTCGAGTCGATCGAAGCGGACGCCCTGGCGCTTCATACCAACCCGTTGCAGGAGGCGCTTCAGCAGGGTGGGGATACCGACTTCCGGGGGCTGGCCGAAACGCTTGCTGAGCTGGTTCCGCAGGTGCCCTACCCGCTCGTGCTCAAGGAGGTCGGACACGGCATCGGTGCCGAGGTGGCCGAGAGCGTGAAGGGGATCGGGTTGGCGGCGCTCGACGTGGCCGGAGCAGGCGGGACGTCGTGGGCACGAGTGGAGGAGTTCGTCAATTACGGCGAGGTCAGGCACCCGGAGTTGGCGGAGTGGGGTATACCTACCGCTACCGCTCTCGAGCAGGTGAGAGCGGTCCTGCCCGAGGTGCCGCTGGTCGCCTCGGGTGGGATTCGCAGCGGTGTGGATGTCGCCAAGGCGCTGGCGCTCGGGGCTGGGGTGGTGGCCATCGCCAGGCCGCTGCTCAAGCCGGCGACCGAGTCGGCCGAGGCGGTTATAGCCGTGCTGGAAAGGTTTGTGTGGGAACTCAAGGTCGCCATGCACGGTGCGGGGATGGCGGATCTGGTGGCGCTTAGGGCGCTCGAGCTGGTAAAGAGATAAGCGGTAATGAGGGATGAGAGATGAGTAATGAGTAGGTGACGGGAGAACGATCTGGCTGAGGCGCGGGTGTTCGCAGCACCCATCACTCATTCCCCATCACCCATTACCCTCTTTATTCAGCACCGAGGCGACCCTAGCCGGGCTCAGCTTAAACTTTCGCAACCCCCAATACCCATTCCTCATCACCCATCACCATAGCCTGATGGGTAAAAGAGACTGGGTCGATGGCTGCGGTTACAATGCCCTATGGACTTACAGATCGCAGGCAGAGTGGCGCTGGTGACGGGGGCATCGCAGGGGATCGGGTTGGCTGTGGCCGAAGGGTTGGCAGCGGAGGGGGCTCGAGTGGTGTTGAGTGCGCGGCGAGAGGGTCCGCTCGAGCAGGCGGTCGCGCGGATCCGGCATTCTGGCGGTGAGGCGGTTGGCGTGCCGGCCGATGTGAGCCGCGCAGAGCAGATCGCTGCGCTTTTGGACGAGACCCGGAAGCTGCTCGGTGATCCAGAAATCCTCGTGGCAAACGCTGGGGGACCGCCACCAGGTTTGGCCGATCAGCTCTCCGAAGATGACTGGGCCAAAGGGTACGAGTTGACGCTGATGTCGGCCGTGAGGTTGGCCACCGCGGCCCTGCCGGCCATGCGGGCGCGCAAATGGGGGAGGATCGTCAACATCACCAGCCTGACGGTGCGGGAACCGCTCGATAGCCTCACCCTCTCGAACGCTTTTCGATCTGCGGTGACGGGGTTTGCCAAGACGTTGTCGAACCGGGTCGCCGCCGAGGGTATCACCGTAAACAACGTGGGTCCGGGTTATACCGCGACCGAGCGGCTCGAGGAGCTCTTTGAAGATGAGGCTGCCAAGGAGAGGCTGATCGAAATCATCCCTGCCAAGCGCTTTGGGACGCCGGAAGAGATCGCTGCGGTGACGGTCTTTCTCGCCTCGCAGCAGGCAGCGTATCTTACCGGGCAGACGCTGATTGTAGACGGGGGTGCGGTCGCGGCGCTCTGATGGCTGGTGCGCTCGTTGCATGATTTACGATTTGTTACCACCTTGCTGTACGCTTTCGAGTTGACGGTGATCACGGGACTGTTTGCTGGTGGCACTATAATAGTTGTGACGGAACAGTTGGAGTCGCTGGGAGAACCAGAGCAGCGGTAAGGAGGCCAGCATGGCAGTGACAGATAAACGCAGCACGGCTCCGCAGGGCGGTAGTTTCTTGATCGAACGCCACCGGGCTGAGTCGATCCTCATTCCTGAAGCGTTCAGCGACGAGTTGAAGATGATGGGGCAGGCGGCCGAGCAGTATGTCGAGCGGGAGATCAAGCCGGACTTCGAGGCCTTAGAGGCCCTCGATTATGAGCTGTCTGTGCAGAAGATACGTAAGGCCGGAGACCAGGGTCTCCTCGGGATCGATGTCCCTGAGGCCTATGGAGGTCTGGACATCGAAAAGACCGCCTCGATGCTGGTTACAGAGAAGCTGGCGCAGGCGGGTTCATTTAACGTCACCTTCAATGCCCACAGTGGGATCGGAACGTTGCCTCTGGTCTATTTCGGCACCCCCGAGCAACAGGCGAAATACTTGCCGGGGCTGGTGTCAGGGGAGAAGATCGCCGCCTACTGCTTGTCGGAACCGGGTTCGGGCTCCGACGCCCTCGGTGCCAAGACCCGGGCTTTGTTGAATGACGCGGGAACCCACTACCTCTTGAGCGGCACCAAGATGTGGATCTCAAACGCCGGCTTCGCCGACCTCTTCACGGTGTTTGCCAAGGTCGATGGGGAGCACTTCAGCGCCTTTTTGGTCGAGCGGGACACGCCCGGCCTGAGCCTCGGCGCCGAGGAGAAGAAGATGGGCATCAAGGGCTCATCGACCCGCCCGCTGATCCTCGAAAATGCAGAGGTGCCCAAGGAGAACCTGTTAGGTGAGTTGGGCCGCGGTCACGTGATCGCCTTCCAGATTCTGAACCTGGGCCGGCTCAAATTGGCCGCGGGAGCGATCGGCGGCTGCAAAGAGATGGTCCGCCTGGCCTCTGGATACGCTCAAGAGCGGCAGCAGTTCGGCAAGGCCAT
Source organism: Trueperaceae bacterium (assembly GCA_020354625.1). Classification (GTDB taxonomy): domain Bacteria; phylum Deinococcota; class Deinococci; order Deinococcales; family Trueperaceae. The sequence continues at coordinate 2,284,084 of CP070651.1, read as the reverse complement.
CGCCGAGTTCGGTCTCATCCAGGAGAAGATCGGCAAGATGAGTGCAGAAACCTTTGCGCTCGAGAGTGCCATCTACCGGCTGACCGGGGCGATGGACGAGCACCTTGCTGGTGCCCTTACACAGGCCGAAAAGCTAGCCGCCATCGGTGAGTATGTGGTGGAGTACAGTCTCCTCAAGGTGGCGGGTTCCGAGATATTGGACCGCACCATCGATGAAGCGCTTCAGGTCTACGGCGGATACGGTTTTAGCGCCGAGTACCCGATCGAACTGGCCTACCGCAACAGCCGTATCAACCGCATTTTCGAAGGGACCAACGAGATCAACCGCTTGCTGACCAGCGGACAGCTCCTCAAGCGAGCCATGAAGGGACAGCTCGAGCTGATGGGAGCTGCGCAGGCAGCGATACAGGGCGAGCCGGTCACGGATGTTTCTGCACCCGAACCGCTCGTGGACGCCTTTGTGGCAGTGGAGAATATGAAACGGGCAGCGCTGCTGGTGGCTGGGCTCGGGGCGGGTAGGTACATGCAGGCGCTCGAACAGGAACAAGAGCTCATGGCACGGGTAGCGGATATGGTGGCGGGGATCTATCTTGCAGAGTCGGCGTTGCTCCGTTCGGAGCGGCTCCTAGGGAGCAACCGGGGAGAGATATCCAATCTCCTGGCCAAGATCGTAACTTTCGAGGCGTTCGACCAGGCTCGCGTACTCGGCTCAGAAGCCCTTCGCCGCATAGGGAACCGAGACGGCTTGGCCAAGCTGGAGAGCTATTTGAGCGATCACGGTGTCGATCTGATCGCCCTGCGCCGGAAGGCAGCCGAGTCGAGTTACCAGCAGGGTGGATATCCTTTGTAAGGATCACTCTCGGTCACCCATTACCCATCTCCCATGACCCATCACCAGCGGCGGTATAATTGATGTAAGACGGCTTTTTGACTGAGCGGCTATCGTTCCCGCCCTGGGTTTCGTTGGGTGTTGGGGTGCATTTGGAGGGATCTGCGGCGTACCATAGGGATATGATTCGATTTTTGAGCGACGACGGGACGCCTACGGGTGACTTGCCGCTGAGCGAGACCGAGTTGCTTCGCGGCTACCGCGCAATGGTTCGGGGTCGCCTGGTCGACGACCGCATGGTGGTGTTGCAGCGGCAGGGGAGGATGAGCGTCTACCCCTCTTTTCGTGGCCAGGAAGCGGCTCAGGTCGGTTCGGCTCTGGCTCTGGAAGCCGGAGACTGGATGATTCCGAGTTATCGAGAGAGTTGCGCGGCTATCGAACACGGACTACCGCTGCACCAATTGATTCTCTACTGGCGTGCGCACCCGGCCGGCTGGCACTTTCCCCAAGGGCTGCGGCTGTTGCCTTTTAGCATTCCGATCGCCACCCACCTTCCCCAAGCGGTCGGTGTGTCGGTGGCAGGTCGCTACCACCGGGAGCCCTGGGTGGCAATGACGTTCGTCGGTGACGGCGGTACCAGCGAGGGCGACTTTCACGAAGCCCTCAACTTCGCTGCTGTTATGAACGCACCCCTCGTTTTTGTGGTGCAGAACAACGGTTGGGCCATCAGCGTTCCCACCCACAAACAGATGAAGAACACCAAGATCGCCGATCGGGCTCGTGGGTACGGCATACCCGGCGTGGTGGTCGACGGGAACGACCTGGTTGCGGTCTGGTATGCGGCTAGGGAAGCCGTGCGTCGGGCCAGAGCCGGTAAGGGCCCGGCACTTCTCGAGGCTGTGACCTACAGGATGTCCCCGCATACGACCAGCGACGACCCGAAAAGGTATCGAGGAGAAGACGAGGTGGAGCGGTGGGCGGCAAAGGACCCGATCATGCGCCTCAGGACTGCTTTGGAGGGACGCGGAGTTTGGGATGATGCACAGGAGGCCGAACTGCGGCGCAGTGTCAAAGCAGAGATCGAAGAGGCGGTTCGCGAGGCGAATGCCAGCCCCGAACCTGCTCCTCACGAGATCGTAGAGCAGGTCTTTGCCGAGATGACGCAGGATCAGAAGTGGGCTTGGGAGGCTCTCCGTGATCACTGAACAACGCGTCAAGACCCAGACGATGGTACAGGCGCTCAACGATGCCCTCGACTTGGCGTTGAGCCGCGATGAACGCGTGCTGGTCTTCGGCGAAGACGCCGGCCATATGGGTGGGGTATTTCGTGTCACCGACGGACTCCAAAAGCGCTATGGAGAGTCTCGTGTCTTCGACACACCGCTGGCTGAGTCGGGGATCATAGGCTATGGAATCGGCCTGGCGCTCGCCGGGCTCCGGCCGGTTGCCGAGATTCAATTCGCTGGATTCCTCTATCCTGCGCTCGACCAGATCCTATCTCATTTGGGCCGTTACCGCCATCGCACACGCGGTCGTTTTCATATTCCCATGGTCATCCGGGCCCCCTATGGTGGAGGGGTTCACACGCCGGAGCAACACGCCGATTCCCCCGAAGGTATCCTCGCCCAGGTACCGGGTGTGAAGGTAGTGATCCCTTCTGAACCGCACAGGGCCAAAGGGTTGCTGCTCGCTGCCATCGAAGATCCCGACCCGGTGTTTTTTCTGGAGGCGATCAAACTCTATCGGTCGGTTAGGAACGAAGTCCCAGACGAGTACTACCAGATTCCGCTAGGTCGAGCGCGGTTCGTGCGAGAGGGAGATAGGGCCACCTTGATCTGTTACGGCGGTATGGTGGAGGTCTGCCGCAAAGCGGCCGAGGTGGCGGCTCGAGAGGGAGTAGAAGTCGAGATCATAGAGCTCGAGACGCTGGTACCGCTCGATATGGACGCCGTGCTCGAGTCGGTCAGAAAGACCGGAAGGGCGGTAATCGTATACGAAGCGATGCGTACGGGTGGTTTCGGCGCCGAGGTGGCGGCACGTATTGCCGAGGACGCGCTCTACTATCTGGAAGCGCCGGTGCTGCGAGTGGCTGGTTGGGACGCTCCCTATCCACCTTTTAGCTCGATCGAACATCACTACCGGCCCGATGCCAGGCGGGTGCTTGCAGCTCTTAGGCAGGTTTTGACCTAACGGGCTGTTGTGGCATTTCGGTTCGGTAAGTCGGAATACGTGATGAGCAAGATGGTAACGGGTGATGAGTGGGTGAAGGGCAAACAGTTAGGTTCAATCGTTACCCTTGCAGCTCTCATCACTCATCTCTCATGACTCATTACCAAAAGGGTTTGATGACAAGGCATCTACAACCTGCAGATACGATTTGCATCTAGGCATACAAGTATTGCAAAAGCGCCTCAATTACCTTATTATTTAAGGTAACGTTTCGGTGTGTGGGGTTGGTGATCACACACGCCTGGAGGCTTAATTGTGAACAACGACAAAGAGAGAGCGCTCGCCACCGCCCTCACGACGATCGAGAAGCAGTACGGCAAGGGTGCGATCATGCGACTTGGTGACGAGGGAGGGGTGCTGGACTTAGGAGTAATCAGCACGGGGAGTCTATCGGTAGATCTTGCGCTGGGGATAGGGGGCGTGCCGCGGGGGCGGGTCAT
>CP070651.1:2194668-2280486 GCA_020354625.1 Trueperaceae bacterium | reverse complement strand
GTCGTCCCCTTCGAAACGGAGGGTGACGAGCGGCTCGGTCACGGACTTGCGGGCCAAGCCCCAGCCGTCGGGGAACTCGGCACGTACCCCATCGAGTTCCACAAGCTGCGCCTCTCCGGCCAGCGCTCCGGCCAGGTCAGCAAGGATGGCGTCCGCCTCACCGGGTGTAACCGGCAGACGGATATCCGGCGTGATCGGGTAGGTCGGCAAAGCCGCAGCCAACGCCGATAGGGGCATCTTGCTACCGGCAAGCCGTCCCGCGAAAAAGAGCGACGCGAAGACGCCGTCGTCTCCCTGGGGGAGCTGCCGGAAAAAGTGGTGCCCCGACAACTCACCTGCGTAGACGGCGTTACGCTTTTTGAAGGTCGTCTTGATAAAGGTGTGACCCGACTTCTCCATCACCGGCTCCCCACCGAGAGCCTTTACCTGCTGCGCGACGATGCGCGAGCACTTCTGGTCGAAGACGACCACGCCCGGTCCCTCCCGCAGGAGTTCGGTGGCGAACAGGGCGATGATCTTGTCGCTACTCACCACCCCTCCGCCGTCGTCGACAAACGCGACCCGGTCGGCGTCACCGTCATACGCGACGCCGAGGTCGGCCCCATGGCGCCCAACCGCTTCACAGAGCACGGTGAGGTTGGCGGCCACCGCGGGGTTGGGCGAGCGGTTGGGGAAGGACCCGTCGACCGTATCGAAGAGCGGGACCACATCGGCACCGGCAGCCTGCCACAGGGGGGGTCCCACGAGCGCCCCCACCCCGTTGCCGTAATCGACCACCACCCGCAACCCCGAGCAAGGCTCGAGCTGCGCGGTGGTGAAGGAGAGGTAGTCGGGCAGGATGTCGAAGCTCGACACCGAGCCCATCGGGGCCGGTAGGTGGGATCCACGCTCCATCAAGTACTTGAGCTCAGCGATCTCGTCCTCGGTGATCGGCCACTCGCCGAGTGCCAACTTGAACCCGTTGTGATCGGGTGGGTTGTGCGAAGCAGTCACCATCACCCCGGTCGCAATCCCCAACTGCTGACGGGCAAAATACATTGCAGGAGTAGGCACCATGCCGAGGTCGATCACCCGGCAACCACCGGACACCAACGCCTCCACCAGCAGGCTTTTGAGGCGGGGCGTGCTCTTCCGGCCGTCCCCGGCAACCACCACCTCGACGGGCCCCTGCCGATCGGCGATAGCGTACCCGAGGTCCGTGGCATGGTGGTCCTTGAGCTCTTCCCCATAGGGCGCCCGAATATCACAGGCCTTGAAAATGCTCATCTTATGACCTCCTCACGGCATCCCGGAGACCAAAAAATGGTCGCCAGCGCAGCCCACCCGGCACCCTCCAATTCAGAACAGTACCGGCTCGAGGCGTTCGAGCGCTTCAGCCAGGAGATCGGGCTCGACGGCGAAACAGAGGCGCAAGAATCCTTCCCCTTCAGGTCCGAAGGCGGCACCCGGTGCCAGACCGACCCGGGTGGATGCGAGCGTCTCCGAGGCGAAGCGGAAACTATCCGCCACGCCCTCGACGGCAAAGAAGGCGTAGAAGGCGGCTCGAGGCGGTGGGAAGAAGATGCGTGGCAACGCAGCAAAGCGGGAGTGCAAGAGTTCCAGGGAAGCTCGGTAGCGCTCATTGGATTCCCGTATGAACGTTTCACCGCGTTCAACAGCCGCAATCCCGGCAACTTGAGTGGCCCCCAACACGCAAGAGGTGCTGTATTCAGTCAGCATCTCGAACGTGGGCGTCAGGTGCTTGGGAACGGTCAACCAACCGAGCCGCCAACCGGTCATGGCCCAGGATTTTGAAAAGCTGTTGATAATGATCACCCGGTCCCCTTCGACAATCTTGTCGGCGAAGGTCGGGGCGTAGGGGCGGTCAAACACGATACGGTTGTAGACTTCGTCGGCGATGAGCCAGAGGCCCCGCTTACGGCAGAAGTCGAGGATGGTCTGCTGCTCCTCGTCGCTTAGCATCCAACCGGTGGGGTTGCTGGGCGAGTTGATGAGCAGTGCCTTGGCCCCTCGGGCACATGCCTCAAAGAGCCTGTCCAAATCGAGCGTCCAACCGTCGGCTTTCGCCTCGAGGGGCACCCGCCTGACCTCTGCCCCGAGGACCTGCTGTGCCGAAGGGAGGTTCGGCCAGGTCGGTACGTGGGTCACCAGCACATCCCCCGGCGAGACCAGGCACTGCCCCGCCAGCATCACCGCTGCCATGCCCGAGCCGGTGACGACGATGTTTTCGGCGCCGAAACGGCTTCCGTAAAGGGTATTCATGTAGCTGCTGATGGCCTGGCGCAACGCGGGAATACCGGCATTGGGTTGATAGAAAGTGTTGCCCTCATCGAGCGAGGACTTGGCCACCTCACGGATGAACTCTGGGGTGGGTCGATCCGGCTCACCGAACCAGAGCGGGACGACCCCGGCCTGGCCCATCGCCTGATTGGCCAGCTTGCGGATGAGGCTCTCTTGTAACGCACCGAGGCTCGAGCGGGTCAGGGTCATAGTACTCCGGTCACCTCCAACCAACCGCGCCCCCCATCGGCCTCATCGATCGCTTCACGCGAGCCCATCACCGCCACCTTACCGCCCGTAGCGACGTGCTCCAACACCTCGGCGAATGCCCGGATATCTGCGGTCGTGGTACCGAGCACCTCCTCACGCCGGCGCTGCCGCTCCGCCTCGCCCTCACCCACCAAGTGCCGCACCATCGAGGTAAAGCCCTTGGCATCGGGGAGTTGGTGGCGATCGATCTGACCGATGGCACCGATGATGCCCCGCACCCGCTCTCGTTCGCTCAGCTCGAGCTCCCGGAGAAAGCGCGCGGAGCGATCGAAGGTCTCGAGCGTGGCCAGCAGGTTCGGATCTCGATAGGAAGCGTAGGTGAACACACCTGAGCGGTGGTCGAAGGCGCAGTAGGCGCCGTAAGCGCCGCCCTGAACCCGGACCCGGTCCCAAAGCCAACGGAGGCGCAAGAGGTTGGTGACGACCGCGACCGAACCGTGCAGCCGGTAACCATGCTCGTAAAGGTTGGCTCCCTTGGCCACGTAGTTGACGCGCGCCGGGATGGTCAGCCCTTCAAAGGGTACGGGTTTCGGGGGGCTCCATGAAAGCGTCTCACCGCCCGAAGCCGGAAGCGCATCGAGAAAACTGGTCACCTTCGGCTCGAGCCGGGCCCACGCCGCTCCATCCACGGTCACGTTGCAGATCAGCGCATCGCGGTCGATGAGACGGCGTCTCAGCTCCTCGAGCTTGGCCAGCACTGCCGGCCAATCCCCATCGACATCCTTTTCGAGTCGCCGCAAGAAAAAGAGCTGGCTCACACCCTCGAGCTGTTCCGACAACCAACCGCTCTCACCGAAATGGGCCCCGAGGCGGGTCGCTACCACCTGGGTACCGGCCGGCACCAAGCGCCGCTCTCTCCTGGAGCGGGCCTCGAGGACGAGCTGCTTGAAGCGCTCCGGGTTGTCGAAAACGACCTCGCAGAGCAGCTCACGCAAGAGATCCAAGAGATCGTCAGCTTGTTCGACCGTGGCCTTGCCGCGGACCAAGAAGCGCGCCACGCTTTCAGAATCGTACAGTTGGGCCGTTGTAAAGAGCGATGGGGAGATCCCGCCCGTCTTGCTGCCGATACGTTGCGAGAGCTTGACATAGTCCGCGCTCTTCGTCCCCATCTTCAGAAGTGCCTGGGCGAACATCGGCAGATAGGGGATGAGTTCCTGCGGCAATACGTGCAGGTCGAACCCCACATCGAGATAGACGATGCCACCGGTAAAAAGGTCGTGATGGAGCACCTGACCACCCTGCAACACATCGAGCGGCAGGCGCTTACCTTCTCGGTCGAGATCGGCGAGTTCGAGACTGGGGATACGGGCCAATGCCTCAGGTGGATCGGGGGCTTCCTGGCGGCGCCTCAGTTCACGGGTGTTGTCGATCACCGCCTGCACCTCTCGGTCGCTCATGCCGGACCGGGCCTGGTCCAACCTCGAGCGCTCTTCGTTCTCTTGGCGCTGCCTTACCTCGGGGTCGGGCTCGAGCACGACCGTCGTGCGGTGAAACGCGTTCACAAGATACTCGCGAACCAGACCTTCGAAGTAGGGTTCGCCAGAAGCGAGCCGGTCCTTGATGGCTTCTAGTGGGGCCTCGAAGGCCAGGGGCTCGAGCGGATCCCCGTCGTGAAGCCAGCTGGAGAAGGCGCGTAACATCAACAGCAGTCCACGTGGAAAACTCCCGGTGTTGTTCTCTCTAAGCACGAACTCGATCGTATTTAGCGAGGCTGCCACCGTATCGGGATCGAGCCCATCTTTCGCTAAAGAGGTCAGGGTGTCCAAGATGAGCTTCTCGACCTTTTCACTGTCTGACACGGCGATTCCACTCAGACCGGTGGAGAAATACAGCTGGCGTAAGCTGCTGCTCACACCGCCGCCGGTCAGGTCCTCGCCGAGACCCGAATCGAGCAAGGCCTTGCGAAGCGGTGAGGCGGGCGTACCGACCAGAATGTGACCGAGGATTTCCAGGCCGAGTGTGTGCTCGGTGTCGGTACGTTCGGTCAGCAACCAGTTGACGCTTACCAAGCCTTTCTGTTCTTTGGCTGCGTTGCCGTTTCTGCCTTCCGCGCCCGCATCGTAAGGGAAGCGAAGCCGTCGCGGCTCGTCGAAGTGCGCCTGTAGCGGCAGCTGAGAATCGACCTCACGGCGTTCGAACGCCTGCAAGACCGTGTCGAGATACCGAAGACGCTCTTGTGGATCGTCATCACCATAAAAGTAGAGCAGCGCGTTAGAGGGGTGATACAAGGTCTGGTGGAAGGCTTTGAACTGCTCGAAGGACAGGTTTGGGATTTCGGCCGGGTCCCCTCCAGAATCGAGGCCGTAGGGGGTATCGGGAAAGAGCGATCGCTGGCTGTAGCGACCGAGCAGCGCATGGGGTGAGGAGTACGCCCCCTTCATTTCGTTATAGACCACCCCTTTGAAGCGCAGCGGTTCGCTCGGGTCATCGAGCTCGAAATGCCACCCCTCCTGCTCCAATATGGCAGGGGTCAGACGCGGGTAGAACACCGCGTCCAAGTAGACATCGACCAAGTTATAGAGGTCCTTTTGGTTCTGGCTGGCGACGGGGTAGCTGGTGGCGTCGGGCGAAGTAAAAGCGTTGAGAAAGGTCTTCAGCGATCCCTTGAGGAGCTCGACGAACGGCTCTTTCAGCGGGTACTTGCGCGAGCCGCACAAGACCGAGTGTTCCAGGATGTGCGGCAAGCCGGTCGAGTCTGAGGGCGGCGTCCTGAACGTGATGCCGAAGACCTTGTTCTCATCTTCGTTCTCGATCGACAAGAGTCGCGCACCGGACTTGACGTGTTCATAGACCCTGGCGAGGCCGTTCAACTCTGCGATGGCCTCATCCCTGAGGAGCTCAAAACCGTGGGTCGGCACTATAACCCCCGCAACCACTCAGCCAGCAACCTGACCCCGTAGCCGGTTCCACCCGCCGGGGTATAGCTGTTCGCCTTGTCGCTGAGCGCCATCCCGGCGATATCGAGGTGCGCCCACGGGTAGTCGGTGAAGGCCTGCAAGAACACGGCGGAGGTGGCCACACCTCCCTGGCGCCCGCCGCTGTTCTTGAGATCCGCCACGCGCGACTCGATCTCCTCGGTGTACTCCTCCCACAGCGGCAGGGGCCAGACGCGCTCGCGAGTCGTCTCACCCGCGGCACAGAGCGCGTCTCGCAAAGCGTCGTCGTTGCTGAAAAGGCCGGCAGCCATCCCCTGGCCGAGCGCCACGATGCAAGATCCGGTGAGCGTCGCCAGGTCGATGACCACCTTGGGGGCGTAGCGTCCGGCGTAGACGAGCGCATCGGCGAGCACCAGCCGCCCTTCGGCATCGGTGCTGATGATCTCTACGGTCTTGCCGTTGCTGGCGGTGATCACGTCGGCTGGGTGATAGGACCTGCCATCGGGCATGTTCTCGGTGCAAGGGGCGATGGCGACGACGTGATGGGGCAAGCCCAACCGGGCGATGGCCTTCATGGCCCCCAGCACCGCAGCAGCGCCGGCCATATCGCATTTCATCTCCTCCATCTTGGCGCTGGGCTTCAGGGAGATCCCACCGGTATCGAAGGTGATCCCCTTACCGACGAGGACGACCGTGCCGTTTTCAGAGCGCTCGGGATTGTGCTCGAGCACGATAAAAGCCGGCGGTTCTTCCGCCCCTTTGGCAACGGCGAGGAAAGTGCCCATCTTCTGCTCGGCTGCCCAATCCCGGTCCCCAACGAAGAGCCTGAGATCGTGATCTCTCGCCAATTCGGTAGCCACCTCAGCCAGCTTGCCCGGTGTAGCCACATTGGGTGGCATGTTGACCAGGTCGCGGGCCAGCATCACACCGGCAGCGATCGCTTCGGCCGCCCGAGCACCCGACTCGACCTCGGCGAGCCGCTCTTGGTCGAACTCGACCACCGTCAACGACGCGATTTCGTTCGGCTCCTCGGTCACCTGCTTGGAGGCTCGATAGCGGTACAGCGCTAACAGGGATCCCTCTACGGTGGCCTGGGCAGCCGAGGCCGGCGACAATCCACCCGCCCCACCGCCGTGGACGATCGTGGCCAGGTGGCTCGCGGATAGCTCACGCGCACGCGCCGCCGCAGCCGCCGCAGCCCGCCGCACCGCTTCGGTTCCGAACCGCTCCCGCTCACCGAGACCCACAAGCAGAACTCGCTTGGCCGCAAGCTCCCCGCGAGGATAGAGAACCGCCACCTCGCCTGTCTTGCCGCGGAAATCGCCTTGGGCGATCAGATCACCGATGGCGCCACCGAGCGCCTCATCCACCGCAGCGGTGGCGCCGGTGGGCTCACCGACACCCTGAAAGAGATTGACGATCAGGGTATCGGCACCCGAATCTTGAATGGCTCCATGGTCGACTCGAATATCCATAATTCTCCCATACGTGTAACATGCCCCCAACACCGACGGCGTCAACCGCCACAACGCGGGACACGACATCTCCTAACTGTACAAGAGACATCTCGTCCAAAGGCGTTTGCAGCGGCACGTCTACGAGAAAGGCCGCTTCACAATATCGCCCCGGTTGGTGTCGAAGAACTCATCTGGCGCTTCGATGCCGTGGGCAAAGACTGGCCGCAGCCGACTTGAGTTTCGGGCTCGAGATGGCGTGGGCGAACGGCGAAGCGAGCATCGCTTGCTTAGGAACAACCGCCCCGGGCAAAGGGGGTTTGCGGTCGACTTTGACCTTCGCGGGATCGGGAAGTAGAATTCGATTTGTGTGGGATCTTTCACACGACAGCAGTGGAGAGGGAGAGTACATGAAAACCGCACCGTCCAAGAATGTTCACCGCCTGGCCTACGTCCTCTTAGGGGTTCTGGTCTTTTTGCTACCGCAGCTCGGAGCCGCGCAGGTCGCCGTCTCCACCTGGGGCTTCGGCATGGACCTCATCGACAAAAACGTCACCAATACCTTTGAGGAAGCCTTCAGCACCGAGATCCTTTATGACCTCGGCAACAATGCCGATCGCATCACCAAGATCGAACTCCGCAAGGACAACCCCAACATCGACGCCGTCGAGTTCGCACCGACCTTCGCCCTGCGGGCGGCCAATGAGGGCCTGCTAGAAACCATCGACTACTCCCGCATCGAAGGGCTCGACGAACTCCACGAGTGGGCCGTCGATCCTCTAGGCAACGGCATGGGGGTCGGCTTTACCATCTATTCCTACGGCATCGTCTACCGGACCGATAAGATCAGCGAGCCGATCACCTCCTGGCAGGACCTCTGGCGTGAAGACCTCTCCGGCAAGGTGAGCCTGCCCAATATCACCACCACCCAGGGCCCCTCTACCGTCGTGATGGCCAGCCGGGCCTGGGGTGGGGACGAAAACAACCCGGACGTCGGCTTCGAGAAGCTAGCTGAGCTGAGCGAGACCAACGTGGTGACGTTCTATGCGCGCTCATCTGAACTCATCTCGCTCTTCCAACAAGAAGAGGTGTGGGCCGCGCCGGTGCTTCGCTTTGCCTGGGGCAGCCTGCAGCAGACCGGCTTGCCGCTCACATGGGTAGCGCCTGCAGAGGGCTCGGTCGGCTTTGTCAACACCATCTCGATCGTCAAGGGAGCTCCCAACCTCGACGGCGCTTACGACTATATCAACCACAAACTGAGTCACGACGTGCAGTCAGCCCAAGCGCTCGACCTCGTCGACTCGCCTGTCAACGCCACCGTCGACGTCCCGGCCGAACAGGCTGCTTCGCTCACCTACGGTGATGAAGAGATCGGCAACCTGATCTTTCTCGATTACAACTACCTCCTCAGCGTCGAGGAAGAGTGGATCAGTCGCTGGAACGAGGAAATCGCCAGGTAGCGGTGCCGCAACCTACAAACGGGCCGTGTAGGACACCAGCGTGACGCCGGCGACCCGCTGGCTCTGGGTTCTCACGGTCCCGTGCCTCGCTTTTTTATTGACGGCTTTCGTGCTCCCGGTGGCGCTGCTTTTCGCCAGCAGCTTCACAGGAGAGGCGGGGTTTAGCCTCTCGAGTTACGGTGAGTTTGTACGCGATCCGGTCTCCCAACGCGCTTACCTGCGTACGGTCCGGATCGCCGGGTTGGTCACCTTGATCGGGATGGTGATCTGCTACCCAGCCGCCTACGCTGTTAGCCTGATGGCGGCTCGCTGGCGTGTGCTCCTGATCGCGCTGGTCATCTTGCCGCTCATGACCAACCCGGTGGCGCGCACCTTCGCCTGGTTGGTCATCCTGGGCAGAAAAGGCCTGGTGAACAACACCCTCTACGGCTTGGGGATCATCCCGGAACCGATCCGCCTTCTCTACACCGAAAACGCGATCTCGATCGGGCTCTTCCACCTCTTTTTACCGTTGATGATGTTACCGCTCATCAGCGCGTTTGAAAACGTGCCACGAGACGTCGTGCTCGCAGCCCGCAACCTGGGCGCTTCCGAACTGCAGGTGTTTACGCGCGTGCTCATGCCGCTCACCAGAGACGGGCTGGCCATCGGCGGCACCTTGGTGTTCACGGGTTGCGTCACCGCTTACGTCACGCCGGCTATCTTGGGGGGGAGCCGTCACCTGATGCTCAGCACCCTCCTCTACCAGAAGGCCTCGGTCACTCTGGACTGGGTCGGAGGAACGGTGGTGGCGGTAGTGATGTTCGTAACGACCCTGGCAGCCATCTACCTGATCCGGGTGCTTTCCGGCGCGCACCGTACCCGCCCGACGGCAGGAGCACTATGAGAACCGCTCGCTTCCCCTTCGTGGTGCTGATCTTTCTGATGATCTTCCTGATCGGCCCCTTTTTGGTCGTGCTCGTCGCATCTTTCGGCGGCGATCCGTCGCTCCGGTTCCCCCCGACGTCCTTCTCGCTCGAGTGGTTTCGCGAGGCGCTCGAGCAGCGGTCGTTTATCCGTGGCTTCGACGTCAGCATCCGGGTCGCAGTGCTCTCGACGCTGGCCTCGCTACTCGTTGGGATACCGCTCGCCTACGCCCTGGCGCGCTACGAATTTCCCGGCAAGGCAGCGGTCGAACTCATCGCCACCCTGCCTGTCATCATCCCGCAGTTGGTGGTAGGCTTGGCCTTGCTCAAGTATCTGATCATCACCACCGATCTCCCCGTGATTCCGAGCCTTGTGGTAGGGCACACCACCCTGCTCATCCCCTACGCAGTGCGGATTACCTTGGCCAGCCTCAGGAACGTCCCCCTCGACATCGAGCAAGCTGCCGTGAGCCTGGGGGCCTCACGCTCGACCGCCTTTTTCAAGGTGGTTTTGCCCAATATTCGGGATGGCGTGCTCACCGCCTTCATCCTGGCTTTCATTCTCAGCTTCAACAACGTGCCGGTGTCACTCTTTCTCACCGATGTCGGGGTCGCCACCTTGCCGATTCAGATGCTCGTCTATATGGAGTACAATTTTGATCCCTCAATCGCCGCCCTCTCTACCCTGCTCATCCTCTTCTCGACGGCCGTCGTATTCGCCGCCGAGCGGGTGATCGGGCTCTCTCAGGCGTTCAAGTAATATGGCGTTTTTAGAACTCAAGCGCGCTGCCATGGGGTACCAACGTGGCGAGCTGATCGTCGAGGACCTCGAGCTCTCTATTCAGGAGGGCGAGTTGGTGTCACTCCTCGGTCCGAGCGGGTGTGGCAAGACCACCACGCTACGGGCCATCGCCGGGTTCATCACCCTCCAGAACGGTACCCTGGCCATTGCCGGTAGCGACTACACCCGCATCCCTCCAAACAGACGAAACATAGGTATGGTCTTCCAGAGCTACGCGCTCTTTCCGCACCTGAGCGTCTTCGAAAACGTGGCCTTCGGCCTGCGCCTCCGGCGCGTCGCCAAAGAGGATCTCGCTCAAAGAGTACGTTCGGCTCTCGACATGGTCGGCCTGTCGGGGTTCGATTCCAGGCTCCCCGCTCAGCTCTCGGGTGGACAGCAGCAACGTGTTGCCACCGCCCGGGCGATCGTGATCGAACCGCAGCTCCTGCTACTCGACGAACCGCTCTCCAACCTCGATGCCAAGCTACGCGTCGAGATGCGTAGTGAGTTAAAGCGGGTACAGCGTAGACTCGGGGTAACCATGATCTATGTGACCCACGACCAGGAGGAGGCGCTGGCGCTCTCCGACCGGGTGGTGGTGATGAACGCCGGTAGAATCGAACAACTAGACAGCCCCGAAAACGTCTATCAGCGCCCCAGAACTCTGTTCGTCGCCCACTTCGTGGGCTTTTCCAACCACGCCTACGGTACGGTCGCTGGGGAGAAAGAAGAGTTCGTATCGATCACCCTCCCTGGTGGCTCCGATGTGCTATCGAGAGCCGGTCTTGGGATCGCAGTGGGGGGTCAGGCCACCCTCACGTTCAGACCGTCTGCTGCGCGTGTCTACCCCGTGGGCGAAGCGCTGCCATCAACCCTGCAGGGAGCCCTGCACCAGGAAGGGGAGGTGCTGATGCGAACCTTCAAAGGGGACACGGTCAACTACCTCGTCAGCACACCTCTCGGGGAATTCGAAGCCGAGGTAGAAGCCGACATGGGGCGGTGGCGCGAAGGCGAGCGCCTGCAGCTCGCCGTTCCCAAAGAACAGTGCATCGCATACCCAGGTGGTCGAGATGGCTAAAGAACCTCCTGCTGACGACCTGCAGCGGCACGTGCACGCCCGTAGCGGCGAGGTCGCACCGTATGTACTCCTGCCCGGTGACCCGGCACGCGCCGAGCGCATCGCCGAGGTCTTTGCTGAATCCACACGGGTGGCGCACAACCGGGAGTTTACCTTGTTCACGGGGACAACCCAACGTGGTAGCCCTATCAGCGTCTGCTCCACGGGGGTGGGGGGGCCATCGGCCGCCATCGCCATCGAAGAGTTGGCACGGATCGGCGCCACCCATTTCATCCGGGTCGGCTCGGCAGGAGCGAGACAACCGGAAATTCCGATCGGGACGGTGGTGATCGTAACCGCCGCCTACCGGGGAGAAGGCACGTCCAGCGCGTACCTTCCGCTCCCCTTCCCCGCGGTTGCCGACTTCGAAGTAACCAGCACCCTCATCGAGGCCGCCCGCTCACGCTACGAAGAGGTCCATAGCGGGATCGTGTTCACCCGCGACGCCTTTTACCAGCAAGATCGAGCGCTCAACCAGCAACTCACCGAAGCCGGCGTGGTCGCCTCAGAGATGGAGTGCGCCACGCTGTTTGTGGCTGGGAGTGTCTTGCGGGTCAAGGTCGGCGCAGTACTCGGTACCGACTCCAATATCTGGCTCAAAGAACAGCCCAGCCCGGCGCAAAAGCAAGAGCTCTATATGCTGGCAGAGCCACGGGCGATCGCAGTGGCCGTTGACGCCGTCGATCTACTCCACCAACGGTTGCCATGAGAGGATCTGTCATGCTCGATCTCATCCTCGAAAACGCCTGCGTGGTGGACGTGGTGCGGCAACGCACCTTTTCGGGTTGGCTCGGTGTCCGCTCTGGACGCTTTATTTATGTCGAAGAGGGCACGGTGCCGGCGGAGATCGAATCGCACCGGCGGCGTGATCTCGAGGGGAGAGCGGTCCAGCCGGGTCTCATCGATACCCATATGCACATCGAAAGCAGCCTGGTCACGCCGGGTCGCTTCGCCGAGGCTGCCCTGCCCTGGGGAACGACTACGATCTTGCAAGATCCCCACGAGATCGGTAACGTGCTCGGCGCCGCTGGGGTCCGCTTCATGATCGAAGCCGGTCGCGACCTTCCGCTTCACATCTACTCGGCCGTGCCCAGCTGTGTGCCCGCTACTTCGGAAGAGCTGGAGACACCCAACGCCACACTCACACCCGAAGAAGTAGCGGAGCTGGCCAGGGATCCGTCCGTCATCGCTCTTGGGGAAATGATGGACTACCAGCGACTCCTTCAACACGATCCGCGCCTGATCGGCATGCTCGAGGCCGGTGCGACGAGTGAGCTCAGCTTGGAGGGACACGTACCCTCTCTCTCGGGCACACCGCTTTCGCACTACATCAGCTTCGGCATCCGTTCGGATCACACACTCATGACTCCTGCCAAGATCGGAGAGGAACTCAGCAAGGGACTCTACGTGATGTTGCAGGCAAAGTCCCTGACAGAAGAAAACCTGCGCTTTATCTCTGGGCTCGCAGACCGAAGCAGGCTGCTGCTCATCACCGACGACATCATGCCGAACCGGCTGGTCAGCGGCCACCTCAACCAAATCTTGCAACTCGCTGTCGACGGGGGATGGGACGCCCTCGACGCCCTCGCCTCGGCTACGGTGCGCCCCGCAACCTATCTAGGGCTCAGAAGTGTCGGCGTGATCGCCCCAGGCTACCGGGCCGATTTCTGCATCTGCCGCACGCCGAACAGCTTCCCCCCGCTCGAGGTGTTCACCTCCGGCCAACAGGTTGCCGCAGATGGACGAGCGCTCTTTCGTGCCCCCCAGACCAGCCTACCACCAGAGATCGCCAGGGCGAGCTTGGGAGGAGATTCACCTCCACTCATCAGCGAAGATCTCTTTCGACTCGAGCTCGGCAGCGAACCGAAGCGGGTGAGAATCATCACCGTCAACGACCTCAATACCGTTACCGGTCTGGAAACGCGAACCATCAGCACGGCAGATGGCGCACCGCTCGACCCAGATCTGGCGGTGGGAACCGTTATCCCACGCGCCTCGCTGCGCCAGAAACGGCTCGAAAAACCTAGGCTGAGCTTGCTTTCGGGGTTGCATCTGACTGGAGGCGCCTTCGCCTCGAGTTTTGCCCATGACAGCCATAATCTGTTGGTGGTAGGGACATCGCCAGCAGCCATGGCAGAGGCTGCCAACGCCGTGCTAGCACGGGGTGGGGGTATGGCCGTCGCCTCAAAGAACGGGGTCACGGCACTGTCCCTCCCCTTGGCCGGACTCCTCTCGGACGCCCCCATCACCGAAGTGGCGTCCGAGTTCGAAGCCTTGGAAGAGGCGCTTCGCAACCTGGGCATGCGACATAAAAATCCCCTGCTGCTGCTCACCATCTTGCCGCTGACGGTCAGCCCCAACTACAAGATCTCCGACCGAGGTATGATCGATGTAGAGGGTCGCAAGGTCCTCGAGTTGACGCTCTGAGGCTCCTTTCGGCCTAGCTGCCCGACCAGAGACCCGCAACACCGCAGCAACGATCGATTTTGTGTGATCTTTTCGTCGGGTCGTGTCCAGCTCGCGTGTGTTGACAGACCATACGAACGGAGTGAGGTGCTCATGAACGCATACTCGACCGCCAGAGCCCATAAACGCCACGAATTTCGTTTCATACCTTACCTGCTGGCAATGCTAGCACTCATGGCCGCAACGAGTCCGGCAACAGCCCAGAGCGCCGACGAAATCCTCGAAATCATCATCGATTCCCAACGTGGCGGTGAGACCAGCAGCGCCACCGTGACCATGGAAGTAATGAGACCTGACGAGACGAGGGTGTTTCAAATCGAATCGGTAAGTGACGGGTTCGAGAGGTCGCTCATCCTCGTCACCGCCCCACCGCGAGATGCAGGCCAAGCGTTCTTGCAAGACGGCGACAATCTTTTTCTCTTCAATCCACGTCTCAAGCGCACCTTGAGGATCCCTCCGAGCGGTAGGAACGACAGCTTTTTGGGATCGGATATCTCGTTTAACGACCTGGGCGGGCGCGACTTCGAAGAGGATTACAGCGCCGAAATCACCGCAGAAAACGATTCGACCATCGAGCTCACCCTCATCCCCGGCGAGCTCGCCCCAACCCCTTACGGTAAGGTGGTACTAACCGCCGATGCCAACAACAACTATCGACCGCTCGAGTATCTCTACTTCGATCAACGTGAGACCGCCGTCCGCCGCATCCTTTTCTCCGATTTCGTCCAGGTCGAAGACCTCTTCTTCCCACAACATATCGAGGTCGAAAACTTGCTCGAGGAGGGGGAGAAAACCGTAGTGACGATCAGCGATCTCGAGTTGGGTGTCGAAGTCGACGAAAACTGTTTCAAAGAGACGGCCCTGGAAAGAGGCTGCAACTGACGACCAGGCCCAGAGAGATCTCGGCTTTCATCACGAGTCTGATCTACACACCATCGAGTGAACGTCGGACTATTTTAGATGTGAACAGACACGAACTCTCTGCATCGAAACCGAGGATCAGAGCATGAAGCGCCTTTTCGCGAAGCAATTCCTCCCCACCTACCTCATCGCATCACTGTTTTGCTGGGGGTTCGCACCGGCAGAGGCGAATGATTTCAGCTACCGGGGAGAGTTGGGGACCGGATTCGCTACCGTCCTGAGCTCTCTCGAACCGCCGGACGGCGGCGAACGCATCACCCACACAAGTGTTCAGGGCAACATTCACGCACACCTCGAAGTCGAGTACGCTTTTGAAGACTTCACCACCTTCTTGGTGCTCGACCCGAGTGTGACGTTCACCGATAGCCAAGAGGCAGTCTTCGACGAGGGACTGACCGAAGCCTACGCCCGCTTCCGGCGGGATGACATCGATCTCAGCATCGGCCTCGAACGGTTGCCTCTCGAAAGTGCCCGGCTCAACGTACCCTTCAGTCTTACCGTCGGAACGGCGGGAGAAGCATCTGACCCAAAGGCATTTTTCAACGGGATCTGGGGGGCGAGGGCCCTTTGGTTCCCTGGCGACTTTCGGGTACAGGGGGCGGTCTTCCTCATCGACGACAAGCTGGGCGCACATCTGGGTGCCAAGCGGTTTTTTGGCGACTTCGAGCTCGAGACCAATATCGTCTATAAAGAACATGTAAGCTTCGGCATCGGCGGCAGCGGCCTGGCAGGAAATGTGGTGCTCTACGGTGAGTCGTGGCTGCTGCTCGAAGCACCTACCGAAGGGGGAAACGAAACGAGTTTATACGCGCTCCTGGGGGCGAGCGGTTTCCTGGACGATGCGCTCTGGACGGCCGAAGGCGGGTACTTTCCTCTGCCGGCCTTCTTGTCTGCCCGCCCCATTTCTGCACCACAGGCCGCCGCGCAGATCTCCATCCCACAGGGAGAGGCCGGTAGTTGGAACCTAACAGCCAGGGTCGCCAACCTCGACACCGGTTTGGGAGGGAGTCTCGGGGCCACTTTCAGCATCAGCGAGAGCGACTCGACCACATCGATCAACACCAATGTTCTCGCGAGCAGCGCCGCTCTCATCGTGACCTTCGGAATGGACATCACCGGTTTCTTCTGAGGTCGGTACAGCAACCTCCGAACGTCAGTGATCGAGATTTCGTGGCAAACGCACGTGGATCGAGCTCCCCTTATCCCGAACACTCTCGATCCGGCAGACGCCACCGAGTAATTCTGCCCGTTCACGCATACTCGATAAGCCGAGGTGTCCGAGGGCCGCACGAGACGGGTCGAAGCCGACGCCATCGTCTTCGATCACGAGCTGGATGGTGCGCTCGCTCCCGGTTAAAACGAGCGAGGTGTGCTGTGCATCGGCGTGACGCAAAATATTGGTGAACGCTTCCTGGACGATACGATAAAGGGCGATCTCGACATCCTCAGCCAGCACATAGGGCAGATGAACGAGTACGTTTACCGCAAGTCCACCTCGGCGCGCCACCTCACGACCGTACTGGCGAAGCGCAGCTTCGAGGCCGAGTTCGTCAAGGTGTGGGGGGCGCAGATCGTGTGAGATCTTACGAACCTCCTGAATCGTAGTGTTCACCAAGGCCTTGACCTCTTTGACCCGTCCTGGACTGGCCTCAGCAAGCACCTCTTCGATCAGTAGTTGAATCCCCGTGAGTGCCTGCCCTACGCCGTCGTGCAGGTCGCGAGAGATCCGTGCCCTCTCACGCTCTTGCGAAGAGAGCAGTGCTTGATAGAGTCGATTCCGCTCTTCACTCGCCGCCTTCAATTCGGCATTGGCGGCAGCCAGCTCCAACGTGCGCTCGGTTACCATCCTCTCAAGCTCGCTGTTGATACGCCGCAAGGCCTGCTCGGCCCGCTTTCGCTCGGTAATATCTGTGATGGCAGCCGTGATGCCGATCATCTGCTCCGAACTATCGAGATGGGGCCTAACGTAGAGATCGAAGTGGCGCGTCTCGGTGGTGACCGCCAGGGTGATCTCTTCGCGCACGGTCTCGCCTGTTTTGAGGGCACGCTCCTTGAGGCTCGTGAGCCTTTCGGCGTCGTCGGCTGCAAACAGCTCGGCATCGGTTTTTCCCTCGAACCAACCGGCATCGAGACCGAGTGGCGGATTGATAATCCAGGTATAGCGAAGGTCGAGACCTTGATTGGCGACGCTGGTAGGAGAGCGCTCGAGTGCCACACGCAACCGCTCCTCGTTCAACCGGAGCGCCTCTTCCATCTGCTGACGCTGGCTTACATCACGAACGACTGAGGAGACGAGAAGGCCACGGCTGGTCTCGAAGGCGCTGAGGCTGATCTCGACGGGAAACTCGTGCCCATCTTGGTGGAGGCCATACAATTTTAGTCCTACCCCCATGGAGCGCGTATGCGGCTGATCTCGGTAGTAGCTGCGATGCTTACGGTGAGCTTCCCGGTACCGCTCCGGCAGGAGAACCTCTACCGGCAGACCCAGAAGCTCTACCCGCGGATAGCCAAAGACCTGTTCGGTCTGGCTGTTGATCAGGACCACCTTGCCCTCGCTATCGACCACGATCAGAGCATCTGGCATGCTCTCGAGCAACTTGCCAAACGACTCCTCGGCCACGGCCTGAAAGCCGCCCACAACCGCCAAGAGTCTCTCTTTCACCCGCTCGGCACCCCCAATTCGATCCGCCAGAGGGTCGAGCCCTTAGCCGATCACCTTCACCGTATCGATCATACTCGGTTTGTTCGGAAGGGTACCCGCCCGATGACAAGCGACCGAGCCAACAACGTCTCAATGGGTATGGGGGAGCGAGGATGGTGGGTCCGTCTCGGAGCTTGAAAAACCCTACGCCGACGATGGGATGTACGTGGAGGCCGTATGGATCAGCCCCTCGAGATCATCGAAATCGGGATCGGCCGTTAGCTCTGCTACCCGACCCACGGCCGCAGGTGCATATGGTATGAGTGGGAGGAATACTTGTTTCCGAGGTGAAAACCGCCATGCGCGTACTCCTGAGCTGGTTGCTCCTAGCTATTGTCTGTTACGGCACTTCTCAAACCACCATCGAATTCTGGCACTCGATGGGATCTACCGAAGAAGCGGTCGATCTGCTCGCTGAAGCGTTCAACGCTTCGCAGAGCGACTACCGGGTGGAACCGCGCTACGTCGGAGCCTATCCAGAGGGTCAGACGCGCCTCCAAGCAGCCTTCGGAGGCAGCGCCCAACCCAGCCTCTTTCAAGCGGAGCTCTCCTTTTTCCCCTTCCTTATCGACGTGGGCGCCGTGGCCAACCTGAGCGATCTGACGGCGGGACTGCCTGAAGCCTTTGTGAACGACTTCTTTCCGGGCCTGTGGCAGTATGGTGAGGTAGACAACGAACGCTACGGCTTGCCTTGGAACATGTCGATGCCGGTACTGTTTTACAACGCCTCGGCTTTTGAACAGCGCCGCGCCGCTGCACCGTCGACGTGGCAAGAATTCGAAGCTGCAGCCGCGCGCCTCACGACCCGGCAGACCAGAGGGTTTATCGCAGTTGCTGATTCCTGGACCTTCGAGATGATGGTCACCACCCGCGGTGGACGGCTCGTCACCGAGGACGGACGCCCGGACTTCACAAACGAAAAGAGTATCGAGGCGCTGCAGCTGCTCAGACAGATGGTTGAAAGCGGCCACGCCATCCCCCGCAACCTGGCGGAGACCGACTTCGCCATCCTCGACTTCGTACGGACCAAAGCGATGATGGTCTTTGCCAGCATCGCCAACTGGCCAGATGCCAAACGCTTTGCGGTGGCTTTCGATATCGCCGCCTCGCCTGTACCCACCTCGGCAGGTTCCAACGTACCACTAGGTGGCGCCCAGCTGGTCGTCATGGCCGGCGCATCGGAAGCAGAACGCCAGGGAGCTTTTGCTTTCTGGCAGTTCCTCATGCAGCCCGAAAACATCAGAACCTGGGTCGAAGCTTCGTTCTATCTGCCGGTACGGCGCTCCGCTCTCCCCTTGCTCGAACCCTGGTACCTCGAAGACCCCAACCGCCGCGCAGCCCTGAGCCAGCTAGAAACCGCCATCCCCCGACCCCGCATACCCGACTACGCCACCTGGCAACGCTACCTCGAAGAAGCGATCGAGAAGGCCATCAAGCAATCCGTACCTGCTGAGACCGCTCTGGAAGAGGCTCAGCGAAGGGCCGAGACCACACCCTAAACGGAGGTGGGGAGGCCTTCTCACCGGCGGCGACCGGGTACTATTCCCCCTCTGTACAAGACGCGTCTGAGTACCCAACCAGGGTATACTGAACAGGGCCGACGCCAGAATTGAGAGCATTCACTGAGCGCAAATCGCTCCACGGTAAGGGCCGCTTCTGGCAGCCGGGGCCTTGCAGCCAAGAGAACTTTCGGCACCACAAGCTCGTGAGGAGGAACCTATGGCAGCCACACCCTCTACCATGCTCGCGCTAGGCACAAAAGCACCAGACTTCTCCTTGACCGATGTAGTCACCGGGCGAAACGTCTCTCTCGATGATTTTTCTTCCAGCAAAGCCCTTCTGGTCATGTTTATCTGTAAGCACTGTCCCTATGTGATTCACATCGAAAAAGAGCTGGCCAAGTTGGGTACCGACTACCTACCAGAAGACGTAGGGATCGTCGCCATCTGTGCCAACGACATAGAGAACTATCCCCAAGATGCCCCCGAGCAGCTGAAAGCCATGGCTGAGCGTCTCGGCTTTACCTTCCCTTACCTTATCGACGAGACCCAGGAGGTTGCCAAAGCCTATTCGGCCGCCTGTACGCCCGATTTCTTCCTCTTCGATGGTGATCGGAAACTCGTGTACCGCGGTCAGCTCGACGGGAGCCGGCCCAGAAACGATGTACCGGTGAGCGGGGCAGATCTGCGGGCAGCCATCGATGCGGTGCTCGCGCACACCCCGGTAGATCGAGACCAGCTTCCGAGTATCGGCTGCAACATCAAGTGGCGACCTGGCAACGAACCGAGCTATGTTGGCACTTGAACACTGATTTGGCGCTCCTTCAACCCAGAAGAGTTCTACAGGCTATAACACGACCCGTCTGCAGGCACGCTCAGCGGTCCCTGGTAGACGGTTTTGGCTTCGGCCAGGACCGAAACCGGGTTGGTGAAACGTGCCAAGTGAACGAGGGCGAGCGCCTTTGCACCGGCTGTAGCAGCCATCTGGGCTGCATCAAATGCGGTCGGATGCTTCAGGTCGTGTGCTCTCAACCCCCCCTCTGGATTCGTGTCTTGGCGTGTACACAAAGCGTCGCAGATGAAGAGATCAACCCCCCGAGCGCACTCGATGAGGCCGTCACATGGGAGGCTATCAGCGCTGTAAGCGAGCGTTTTCCCACCGTGGCTCACTCGCACCGCCACTGTGGGTACGCGGTGGGAAACCTCGAAGAAAGATACCGAAAATCCACCGATCTCCCTCCGATCCCCTGCTCGTACGGGAACGAAGTCGGAATGCAGCTCGAGAACACCGGAGAGCTCAGGAAAACAGCCGGCCATGAGACCTTGCACTGCCCCCAGAGTGTCGGCCAGGCCGAAAAAGGTGAGTGAGCGAAGACCGATCAATAGTGCCATCGCCCCACCGATGTGATCGCCGTGCCGATGGGTAACGATCACATTCTTCAAGGTTTTGTCGAAAGCGCCAGCTCCTCTGAGACGGTCGATGATTTCGAAACCACCGCAGGTATCGATAAGCAAAGGGGTACAACCCGGTGCGTTTACCAGAAGACCTACAGTAGCGCGTCCTTTTGCGAGCGGCGCTCCCGTTCCCAAGGTCGTGACATCCATCTAGGGTCTACCATACCCTGAGGTCTACCCCCTTGCGTCGAGCTCCTCGAGCTGTTGAGGGATTCTGTTAGGGTTTGCCGCGCCTGCTTATGCAGCGCATGTCATCAAAGCTCCTTGTAAGAACTCCGTGACAAGAGATCACCGAGACTTGTCCTGGGAAAACGCTTGGGATCTGTAGGCGTATTGACAAAGATGCCAAAGTTCACACAGGTGCAAAACGAACTCGAGCCGTTGCAGCGCAACATCTACCTGTTGCTAATCTTCCTAGTCACCACCGGCTCTCTACTCACCCTCGGCCTCAAAAGCTCCGGTACAAGGTTCGATACGATAAGCAACCTCCTATTGATGGGCATCGAAATCTCCATCCTGGCCCTGCTGTTGCTGAGTTACCACCGCTTCAACCTCCGCTTCGCAACCTGGTTGACGTTCCTTGTCCCAGCAACCTATTTCACCGTCAAGTTCACGTACCTCTACCTCGCATACTTGGTGGGGAACGAAGAACCTGCGGCACTCCTGACGCTCATTCCCTGGAGCCTTTTCACCTATGCTTACAGCTATCTGGCCTTCGGAAGACGCAGGGGGCTGATCGCTTCGGGTACGTTGCTCTTCATACAGCTCATTATCGGCATTTTCGGTCACCTCATCATCAACGCAAGCAGCCCGATGTCACTCGATATGGTCCTTGTCAACCACTACCTCTTAGGCTTCTTATCGGTGATCGTCTTCTACCTGTTCGCGGTCATCACCGAGGCCCAAGCGACGATCCTCAGCACCAACCGATCCCATCAGATCGATCCCCTTACCGGTCTGCCCAACCGCGCAGCAGTACAAGCCATGTTGGCTGAAGCGATCGGCGAGGCCAAACAGACGCGCCGCACCCTGGCCGTACTCTTTATCGACATCGACCGCTTCAAGGCGATCAACGATACGCTCGGGCACAATCGGGGTGATGAGCTCTTGAGGCGAGTGGCCGAGCGGCTCAACGCCTCGGTGCGCCAAACCGATTTCGTAGCCAGGCTCGGAGGCGACGAGTTTTCGATCGTGCTCCGCGATGTCGAAAATCAAGAACAGGCGATGAAAGTGGCACAAAAGATCCTCGGCGAACTGCGCCAGCCGTTTCAGCTGCATACGCAAAGCCTCACCATCACAGCCAGCCTCGGTGTCAGTCTGCTACCTCAACACGGCGACGGCATGAGCGAACTTTTATCGAAGGCAGATAGCGCTATGTACCGTGCCAAAGAGACGGGTCGAAATCGCTTCCACATCTTCTCGACCGAAATCGAAAACGGGACCCTCGAGCGCTCCAAAATGGAACGTAGCCTCCGCAAATCGTTTGAAAATGGCGATATCAACCTCGTCTACCAACCGATATTCGACATCTCGCGCAACTCCGTGGTCAGCTTTGAGACGCTGCTCCGCTGGACCGACAAGGAGCTCGGGATCGTCTCGCCGGCTCAATTCATCCCCTTGGCAGAGGGGTGTGGGTTGATCGGTGAACTCGGCGCATGGGTGTTGGAAAAGGCTTGTCGGCAAGTCAAGGTATGGCAGGAGATCACCGGCATCTCTCTGCACGTCGCCGTCAACATTTCAGCACTACAGCTATCCGAACCCGGTTTTGTCGAAGTCGTCAAATCGGCACTTTCGGCAAGCGGGCTCGCGGCCAATCAGCTCGAACTAGAAGTCACCGAAAGCATCGTCCTCGATCCGACATCGGTCGAGCAGCTCAGCCACTTGCGTACCCTCGGCATCAGCGTCTTGCTCGACGACTTCGGAACCGGTTACTCCTCGCTCGGCTACCTGCAAAAACTGCCGATCGACGGACTGAAAATCGACAAGAGTTTCATCCAAGAATTGACGAACGATCCGGGACCGGATGCAACCTACGGCAACACCCTGGTAGAGACAGTCATCCGCCTCGCCAAAACCCTCGGCATGTCGGTGATCGCAGAAGGAGTCGAGACAAAAGAGCAGCTCGGCGTACTCCGTACCTTCGGATGCAACATCGTTCAGGGATACTTTTTCTCCAGACCCCTCTCTCCCTACGAGGTCGATGTGCTGCTCCCCACTCAAGACCTCAAGAGCGGCCGAATCGCGCTCAGTATCTCGAGCCTCAACTGACTTCCATTTGGTCTAGCTGCGCCCAGCAAAAAACCGACTGGGCCGAATCGCGCTCAATATCTCGAGCCTCAGCTGACTTCCGTTTGGTCTGACTGCGCCCGGCAAAAAACCGACTGGGCCGAATCGCGCTCAGGTTCTCGAGCCTCAACTGACTTCCGTTTGGTCTAGCTGCGCCCGGCAAAAAACCGACTGGGCCGAATCGCGCTCAGGTTCTCGAGCCTCAACTGAGGGGTAAAGGGTAATGGGTAAAGTGGGTGCTCTACAGGTCGCGGTTGAACCAAAAACTTGCGGTCTACTCACGCATTACCCATGACCGCTTACCCATTACCCATTACGGCTTAGCTGGTGATACCGAAGCTCGTCCTGCTATGTACCAAAACCGTATCCTGCTCGATCGAGACGTAGCCTCCATCGACAAGTTCCTGCAGGGCGCTCATGACCGTTTCGCTCGTGTCGGTACAGCGGCGTTCAAGCATACTGATCTTGCAGCCGCTACCGAGCAAACCTATGGTGACAAAGACTCCCTTGGCAGCCAGGCTCAACTTGATATCGTCTATCACGATATCGCTGAACCTGGTATTTGCGCCGGAGTCACCCTGTTTTATCGCTGCTGATTCCTGCATCCCAACCCAGCATAGAATAGGGGTGCAGACCCAAAACATGAACTAATCGTCATCCAGCCTAATGGTGATGCCAGTTATCAGGATCGGAGGCGTCGCTCGGAGACAGCCCCAGTGTATCTCCTTCTGTGGTAACTCCCAAGCCGAGCACCGTCCGATTGGCGTAGGCGAAGTAGCTGACGACCTGGTTTAGCTCTAGAATCTCTCCATCATCGAGACCGGCCTCACGCAAGGCAGCGATAAACGTGTCATCGATCTGATCAGCCTGAAGCGTAAGGACTCGAGCGTAGTCCAGAGCAGCCGACTCGCGGCCGGACAAGACCGACGATGCCGTATCGCTCTCAAGCGCCCGCAGGAGCTCTTCGGCACGCTCATCATCCAAAAGGCGCCGGAGACCTTCGCTATGATGCCGGACGCAGTAGTCGCATCTATTGAGGTGGCTGACATAGATACCGACCACCTCGAGGAACCAATGGGGGAGCGTGTTGCGGCTATGATGCAATACGCTCTTGTAGAGCGCCATATGCCCTTCCAAGGTGTGTGGACGTAAGCTGTGGACCATGAGGATGTTATCGATAGCGCCCTTGGGACCAGCAATCCGCTCATAGATCTTCTTCAACCGCCCCCTGGACTCGGCGGGGAAAACGAGTTCGATCCAGCTCCTCATCTATATCCCCGCCGCTTCGAAGGCCGATCGAACGATCGTCTGGGCCTCATCCAAAAGCCGCTCGAGATGTGCTTCTCCCTCGAAGCTCTCGGCGTAGATCTTATAGACCATCTCGGTCCCGGAGGGCCTGGCGGCAAACCAGCCGTTCTTGGTAGCCACCTTCAGCCCACCAATAGGGGCACCATTCCCTGGCGCTCTTGTCAGCGCAGCCGTAATCGGATCTCCTGCTAGCTGCGAAACCGTAACGTGCTCCGGAGATAGAGCAGCCAACACAGCCTTTTGCTCGCTGGTTGCGGGCGCCTCGGAGCGCCGGTACGCAGGTGCGCCGTGTAGCGCGGTGAGCTCTTTATAGCGCTCGGCCGGATCCTTACCGGTCCTCGCAGTCATCTCGGCGGCGAGTAGATTCATAATGACTCCATCCTTATCGGTGGTCCAAACGCCACCGTCCCTACGCAGAAAAGATGCACCGGCGCTCTCCTCCCCCGCAAAGCCGAAGCGCCCCTCCAGAAGACCGTCTACAAACCATTTGAATCCGACCGGAACCTCATTCACAGACCGCCCGAGGTGAGAGGCGACACGGTCGATCATAGAGCTGGAGACGAGCGTCTTTCCGACCGCTGCAGCTTGCGGCCAATCCGGTCGGTGCCGGAATAGGTAATCCACTGCCACGCTGAGGTAGTGGTTCGGATTCAAAAGCCCCTCGGCGCTGGTAACGATTCCGTGTCGGTCGACGTCGGGATCGTTGCCGAAGGCGATATCGAACTCATCTCTGAGCTTGATAAGACCGGCCATGGCATGGGGTGAAGAACAGTCCATGCGCACCTTCCCATCCCCGTCCAAGGTCATGAAGGAATAGGTCGCATCGAGACGACGGTTGACAACCTGGAGATCGAGACCGTACCGTTCGGCGATGGGATCCCAGTACTCGAGCGCTGCACCCCCGAGGGGATCTACACCGATCTTGAGCCCAGAGGCTTGGATGACCTCCATGTCGACGACAGCTTCGAGATCGTCGACGTAGGGGATAACAAAATCGAGCTGGTGCGTCGAGTCCGCACCCAGAGCCTTTGCGAAGGCGAGGCGCTTCACCGCCGCCAGGCCCTGCTCAAGCAGCTCGTTGGCACGCTTCACGATCCAGTCGGTCACATCGGTACCGGCCGGACCACCGTGCGGCGGATTGTACTTGAAACCGCCGTCCTCGGGAGGGTTGTGAGACGGGGTGATCACAACCCCATCTGCCTTTCTGCTCTCACTACGGTTATGCGCGAGAATGGCACGGGAGATCACCGGCGTGGGCGTATAACCGAGACCCTGTTGCACGAGCAGGGTAACGCCGTTGGCGGCAAACACCTCGATCGCAGTCCGGAGCGCGGCTTCGGAGAGGGCGTGGGTATCCATGCCCAAAAAGAGCGGTCCGTCGAAACCACGGTGTTTGCGGTAGTC
Source organism: Trueperaceae bacterium (assembly GCA_020354625.1). Classification (GTDB taxonomy): domain Bacteria; phylum Deinococcota; class Deinococci; order Deinococcales; family Trueperaceae. The sequence goes on along the minus strand of CP070651.1, from coordinate 2,255,303 downwards.
ACAGACAGCCTGACTGACCGCCAGAATGTGGTGCTCGTTGAAACTCCTCGTAAACGAGGATCCCCGATGTCCCGAGGTGCCAAAAGTGACTCGCTGCTCCCCGATATCCGCATCAGGCTGTAGGGTGTAATAGCTAGCCATCAGTCGGGGCACGTTGACGAGCACGGAGTTGGGAGCCGGCTTCCCAGCTAGCGGATGGAGCGTCATGCGAGGCCTCCTTCGGCAACCATCAGCTTAACCCAATTTTCACAAGACGCGATCATCACCTACACTCGCCCACCCTAATGACGTGCGTGTTAGACTTGCGTCTTGTATGCACGATACGGCTGTGGCCCACTAGGTTCTCTTGTTCAAGTGCACAAATCGGGGCATCACAGGGGTCACACGCTTGGAGGTTAAATGGACGGTCTGATTATCCTTATCCCACTCGCTGCAATCGTCGCCTTGATCGCGGCTGCTCTGCTCGGGCAAAACATCCTCGCCTCAGAAACCGGCGACGAGCGCATGGTGGACATCTCCGACGCGGTGAAGCAGGGCGCGTCAGCCTATATGAACCGCCAGTACCGCACCATCCTGATCGTCGGCGTCATCATCACTGTCATCTTTGCGGTGGTGGCGATGGCGAGTCGAGGATCAGACGGCGTTCTCTGGTGGTGGACCACAGTCGGTTTCGCTGTAGGCGCACTTTTCTCGGCGATTAGCGGCTACGTCGGAATGAATATCGCCGTGCGAGCCAACGTACGCGTCGCCCAGGCAGCTCGCAGTAGCCTCACCGGCGCGCTCAAGATCGCCTTCAACGGTGGAGCGGTCGCCGGACTCGCTGTGGCCGGGTTGGCACTGCTCGGCGTCGCCGGCTTCTTCTACCTCTTCTTCGTGGTTTTCAAGATCTCCAATCCGGTCGAGCCACTGGTCGGTTTCGCTTTCGGCGCGAGCCTAATCAGCCTCTTCGCCAGGGTCGGTGGGGGCATCTACACCAAGGCGGCCGACGTCGGTGCTGACCTGGTGGGGAAAGTCGAGGCCGGAATCCCGGAAGACGATCCTCGAAATCCGGCGGTCATTGCCGACAACGTTGGGGACAACGTTGGAGACTGCGCCGGCATGGGCGCCGACCTGTTCGAAACCTATGCCGTCACCGCCATCGGCGCGGTATTCCTCGGGTTCTTGCTGCCCCACACCGGCGGAGTGACCAGCTTGGTCATCTACCCGCTTGTCCTGGGGGCCATCGCCATTTTGGCCAGCATCATCGGGGTCTTCTTTGTCCGGCTGGGCGAAGACGGGAACATCATGGCGGCGCTCTACCGGGGCGTCTTCGCCAGCGCGATTCTGAGCGTGATCGGTTTCGGCATCGCCACCTTTGCGATGTTTCGTGACTTCGACTTCAACCTCCTCAACAGCGCCGGTGGTTGGCTGAATATATTTGGCGCCAGCATCCTCGGGATCGTGGTGACGATCTTGATCATGTTCATCACCGAGTACTACACCAGCACCCGCTTTTCGCCGGTACGACGTATCGCGGACGCCTCTGTCACCGGGAGTGCCACCAACATCATCAGCGGGCTCGCCGTCGGTATGCAGAGCACGGCCCTCCCCGTCATCGTCTTGGTCATTGCAAGCTTTATCGCCTTCCAGTTTGCCGGTCTCTACGGCATCGCAGTAGCGGCGGTCGCCATGCTGTCTGTAACCGGTATGGTCGTCGCCATGGACACCTACGGTCCGATCACGGATAATGCCGGAGGGATCGCCGAGATGAGCGACCTCCCTGAAGAAGTGCGCCAGAACACCGACGCGCTAGACGCGGTCGGCAACACCACCAAGGCAGTTACCAAAGGGTATGCCATCGGTTCGGCTGCACTGGCAGCGCTGGTCCTCTTTGCCGACTACAGCGAGCGCCTCGACTTGGGGGAGAGTGCCTTCCGCCTCAACGACCCCATCGTCTTGATCGGGCTCCTCACGGGCGCCATGTTGCCATTTTTGTTCAGCTCTTTCCTGATGGAATCGGTCGGCAAAGCTGCAGGCAGCGTCATCGAAGAGGTGCGGCGGCAGTTTCGTGATATCCCGGGGATCATGGAAGGTACCGCTCGGCCTGAGTACGGTCGTGCGGTCGACATCGTAACGCAAGCTGCCCTGCGCGAGATGGCCCTGCCCGGCATCATCGCGGTGGTGGCACCGCTGATAGTCGGCTTTCTGTTCGGCCCGCTCGCCCTGGGTGGACTCCTCATCGGCGTGATCGCCAGCGGCCTGATGATGGCTTTGATGATGTCCAATGGCGGCGGAGCTTGGGACAACGCCAAGAAATACATCGAAGATGGAAATCTCGGCGGTAAGGGCAGCGAAGCGCACGCCGCTTCGGTGGTAGGCGATACCGTAGGCGACCCTTACAAGGACACAGCCGGTCCCTCCATCAACCCGCTGATCAAAGTGATCAACACGGTATCGTTGATCTTCGCCAGCATGATTGCGAGCGTGGGCGGGATTCTCTTGTAACCTGCTGGATACAAGCCGATCTCCGCCCGGTCTGTTATAACAGACCGGGCGGAGAAAACGGCGAACTTGCAAGCGCCGAACACCGTTGGAAACGGACTTTCACACTTTTTAACCAGAGATCAGGGGGCGTGATATCATCGTCGGTGAATTACACCCAAAGTATCATTATACAGCTAAAAGCTGGCCTGAGCTAGTAATTCGGCTTCATTTCGACTGCGAAACAGGGAGTATAGTAAGGGGGAAAGGAGGTCTCTTATAGAAATAGATAACGAACACTCCAAAAACGACAACCCTCCATACCAGTAGAGGCTCGAGCGAGTATCACCCTTTATGAAGGGAGAACCGAAAGAGCATGAGAGAAGGTAAGCGAGGGTTGTTCGTTATATTGCCCGTAAACGCGGTCGATCACACCGCGATCTTTTTTTTGACGCCTGTCTGGCTATACCGGCCGATCGACCGCAACGTCGTAGATAACATCTCCTCTACGACAGATCTGGCTTGCGCGGTTTACACTGACGCATGTCAGCAGCACCCCAAACGTCACCCCCCCTTGAGATTGCCCAACGGCTGGCTGTGGAGTTCGACAGCCGAGCCGAGGAAGCGGACCGGCTCGGTCGGCTTCCACCCGAAGACATCTCAGCCCTACACAGCTCCGGCTTTGCTGCCTTTAGCGTGCCCAAAGCCTACGGCGGATCGGAACTCCCTTTGGCCGATTGCGTGGCAGCTCAGCTCGAGCTCGCCAAAGGGAGCGGTTCCACCGCCCTGATCGCGGCCATGACGCTCCACGCCATCGGTCACGAACGTGAACAGCGAAGCTGGCCCGAGGCTCTCTTCGATCGGCTGTGCAGCGACGTTGCCGGGGGAGCACTCCTCAACTTCGCCGCAAGCGAACCGAAACTCGGCAGCCCCGCGCGCGGCGGTCTACCACTTACCGAGGCGGTACCGAGCGAAGACGGCACCCTGCTCATAAACGGTCACAAGACCTGGATCACCGGCGGAGACGCGCTCGACCACCTGTTGGTCCGGCTCCGTTTCGAAGCACATGCTGCGATTGCCTGGATACCGTCCACCACAGAAGGGATCCGCTGGGAACGGACTTGGGGCGACGGACTCAGCCTACGAGCGAGCAACAGCAACGACCTCTTTTTGGAACAGGTCACCGTGCCCCGGTCCCACCTGATGGAAGACAAGCCGGGGAAAGCGGTCCCCAACGTCTGGTTCCCCCTCCTCATCGCCGCCACCTACTTAGGCATAGCATTGGCCGCCCGCGACGCGGTGATCCGCTACGCGCTCGAACGCACCCCCACAGCCCTCGGCAAACCGATCGCCACCCTCCCCAAGATCCAAAGGGAGATCGGCGGCATCGATATCGCCTTGAAAGCCGCAAAACAGTTTCTACTAGCTACCGCCAGCGATTGGTCGGGCGATCCGGCCGACGCCAGAGCCTACCTTCCACAAACAACAGCGGCCAAGCACCTCACCGACGTCACCGTCAGAAACGTAACCGATACCGCCTTGCAGCTCGCCGGCGCCGCGGCTCTCGAGCGAGGCTTGCCGCTCGAACGTTACTTCCGAGATGTACGAGCCGCTCCCATGCACCCGCCGTCTGGAGACGCCGCGCTCGAGTTCGTAGGGCGTAACGTGCTGGGCGTCTAGCCAGCTTCGTTCGGCTGTTCCGAACGAAGCTGCCGATGGCATCAGCTCAAGAGAGATCTATTCACCATAGGGAACCCAGATATTCTTGATCTGAGTGGCACGCCGCAGATACTCCGTCCCTTGACCTTGGCTGGCATCGAACCAGTTACGTTTCTTACCGTGGTTCACCCAAGTGGCCTTGAGGTTGCCCACCGAGGCCTTCTCAACCAGCTCACTCCCCTGCGCAGAGCCGACAAACCACATAGCAGCGATATCGTCGTGCTCGGCAAGGGTCTTGGCGAGTTCATCACGCTCTCCCGTCACGATATTTATCACTCCCCCGGGGACGTCACTGGTATCGAACACCTGATAGAGGTCGGTCGCCGCCAAGGGATGACGGGGTGAAGGGGTCACCACCACCCGGTTACCCATGGTGATGGCGGGGATCACCAGCGAGATGAACGCGAGGAGAGGGGTCTCATCCGGGCAACAGATCGCCATCACACCCCAAGGCTCGGGCATGGCGAGGGTGACGTTGCGAACAGGTGTATGGTGGACGTCTCCATCGTACTTATCGGCATAAGCGGCGTAGTAAAAGAGTCGCTCGATCGAGGTGGCGACCTCGAGAACAGCTTTTTTACGAGTCGCACCCGTCATCGCTTGAAGTCGCTGCTCGAACTCGGGCGCTCGAGCCGCCAGGTTTTCGGCCAAGTAGTAGAGCACCTGAGCACGGTTGTGCCCGGTCGCCTTCGACCAACCACCTGCCTTACGGGCTGCCTCGACAGCGTTACGAATATCTTTGCGGTTTCCGAGGCCCACCTCTCCCAGCCGCCTCCCGTCTGCTGAAACGACGGGATAGCTGTAGCCCGAATCCGGCCGGGCCTGCTTTCCACCCACGTACATCTTCGGAGTTCGGTCGATGCTCGGCAGGCCAGAAGTGTCATCAGAAAGGCCGCTAGACCCGGCTGGCGCCGCGAACTCATCCACCCCATAAGCAGCCAGTGACCTCTCCCAAGCGGGTATCAGGTATTCATAGAGGCCTTCTTTGCCTCCTTCGCGACCGTAGCCGCTCTCGCGGTAGCCACCGAAACCGGAGGCGGCGTCGAAGAGGTTGGTCGAGTTGACCCATACGACCCCGGCTTTGAGCTGCGGCGCAACGTCGAGTGCCAGGTTGACGCTCTCGGTCCACACGCTGGCCGCGAGGCCATAGCGAGTATTGTTAGCCAGCTCGATCGCTTCCGCCGGCGTGCGGAAGGTCATGCTGACGATCACAGGTCCGAAGATCTCTTCCTGAGCGATCGTCGACGCCGGAGAGACGTCGGTGAACAAGGTGGGTGGATAGAAGTACCCCTGTTCGGGCACCCCCCAACTCGGTTGGTAGCACTGAGCACCTTCCTGCTGGCCCTGGGCGACCAGGCGCTCGATCTTCTCGAGCTGGAAAGGTGCGATAATAGCTCCGATATCGACGGCCTTGTCGAGCGGCGCGCCGACGCGCAACGTCTCCATACGCGCCCGCAGTTTGTCGGTCATTCGCTCGGCGACCCCCTCTTGCACCAGCAGCCGCGAGCCCGCGCAACAGACCTGCCCCTGATTGAACCAGATGGCGTCGACCACACCCTCCACCGCACTGTCGAGATCGGCGTCTTCAAAGACGATAAAAGGCGACTTGCCACCGAGCTCCAAAGAGAGCTTTTTCCCGCTCCCGGCCGAGAGTTCACGGATGTGCCGGCCCACTCCGGTCGACCCGGTAAACGCCAGTTTGTCGATTCCCTGGTGCCGGACGATCAACTCACCGGTAGCGCCGTCTCCGGTCACGATGTTCAGCACCCCGGGAGGGAGCCCTACCTCCTGAGCGATCTCAGCAAACGCGAGCGCCGTCAGCGGCGTGAACTTGGCAGGTTTGAGCACCACGGTGCAGCCGGCAGCGAGCGCCGGAGCGATCTTCCAGGCGAGCATGAGAAGCGGGAAGTTCCAGGGTATGATCTGCCCCACCACCCCGACCGGTTCGTAGCCGGGAAACTCTGTCTCGAGCAGCTGGGCCCAACCGGCATGGTGATAGAAGTGCCGCGCCACCAACGGGATATCGATATCGCGCGTCTCACGGATCGGCTTGCCGTTGTCGAGAGACTCGAGCACGGCCAGCAAGCGGGCGTGTTTTTGCACCTGCCGGGCGAGGGCGTAGAGGTAGCGCGCCCTGGCGTGCCCGGAGAGACCGGCCCATGCGGGTTGTGCCTTACGAGCAGCCTTTACCGCTTTGTCGACGTCTTTGGCGTCACCGTAAGCCACCTCGGCCAATACCGTTACCTCAGCGGGATTGACCGTCTCGAAAACCTTCCCAGCAACTGGCTTGACGAACTTCCCACCGATAAAGTGATCGAAACGGCGCTGATGGCGCTCGAGCCACTGCACCGCATACTCGTCGCTCTCAGGCGCAGGGCCGTAAGTCATATGATCGAAGATGTCTTTCACCGTCACGAGCCACCCTCCTCCCACCTGTGCCACTCGTCGGCCAACAGGCCGTAAACCACGTGATCGAACAATACGCCCCGATTCGTGCCCACTTGCCTGAGCACCCCCTCTCGCTTGAATCCCAACCGCTCCGGTACGGCACAACTGCGCCGGTTGGCGGGATCGCAGCGAATCTCAACCCGGTTGAGCCCGTGGTCTTCGAAAAGAAGCCTGCAAAGACCCCGGACTACCCGCGTCACGACACCTTTGCCTTCCGTTCGGGTATCCAACCAGTACCCGAGCTCGGTCGTACCGGCTGGCCAGTCGATATAACGTAGACCGGCGCCACCGACCAACACCCCGCGGTACCAGATCCCTGCCTGAAAGCCGTCGTTCGCGGCAAACTGCCTGAGCGCCCGTGAAATGAAGGCCCGCTGATTCTCCACCGACGCCTCCCAAGCCCAGGGGAGCCAGCGGCCGAGGTGCTCGCGATTCTGATCAGCCAAGCGGTACAAGAGCTCGGCGTGGCGGTCCTCGAGCAGGCCGAGCACGATCTCCTCGTCGATCGTCAGAGAAAACATCTCAAGCGAGCGGATGCCGGAACGAGGCAGAGTAACGCCCCGTCACGAAGTGCTCGAGCTGGCGTTCGATATCTCCGAGCAGAGAGCTGGCACCGAAACGGAGAAGCTCCGGCTCGAGCCACGCACGCCCCAGCTCCTCTTTCATGAGGATCAACCAGGCGAGGGCGTCCTTGGCGCTGCGGAGCCCCCCAGCGGGTTTGAAACCGACTTGGCAGCCGGTACGTTCAGCGTAGTCACGTATGGCGCGCACCATCACCAGGCTCACCGGCAAGGTGGCATTGACGCTCTCTTTTCCTGTCGAGGTCTTGATGAAGTCAGCCCCAGCCATCATGGCGACCATGCTGGCCTTGTAGACGTTGCGGAGCGTCCCGAGCTCGCCGGTGGCGAGAATCGTCTTGAGATGCGCTTCGCCGCAGGCCTGTCGAAAGGCTCTGATCTCATCGTAAAGCGCTTGCCAGTCACCGGTGAGGACATGCCGACGGCTGATGACGATGTCGATCTCCTCGGCGCCGGCCTCAACCGATGCACGGATCTCAGCGAGGCGCTGCGGGTACGGGTTGAGACCAGCCGGGAACCCTGCCGACACCGCCGCCACCGGAATCCCACTCCCCTGCAGCGCCGAAACAGCGGCGGGCACCATCTCGTGATAGACGCAGACCGAGGCCGTGGTCAGACCTGCTTGCACCATATCGACCGCTTCGAGCAGATCTTCGCGAACCGGTTGTCGCGCTTTGGCACAGAGCCGCCGCACTCTCCCCGGAGTGTCATCACCGGCCAGGGTGGTGAGGTCGATGAGGGTAACGGCTTTGAGGAGCCAGGCCGCCTGCCACGCTTTTTTGACCGTTCGCCGGGTCGTCAGCGTCGCCGAGCGGCGCTCGACTGCCGAAAGGTTGACCCGCGCGTCCTCGAACCAGCCCGGCTCGAACGGCACGCCACCGTTTCGAAGCTGCTGGACCTCCTGCTGACCAACCGTAGGTTTTTCGGTTACAGACATGATTCAGCCCTTTTCATGAGTGCCTTCTTTTCCACTCTACGCTCGAACAGCTACTCGGTCTTTAGTGTACATGCTCTGCTTCAGGCCGGTGCCAACCGTTTGCCTTTAAATAAGGTGATGGGTAATGAGTAATGCGTGATGGGTGTTGCGAAGGGTCGTGCTCGACCCACCCTGCTCTGGTGTTCGCATCTTTTAGAGATTAGAGACTTAGGAGGCCGGCTCGCTTACGGTTCACAGTAGACCCACGCATTCCCCTTTACCCATTTCCCATTACCCATTCCTGTTTACTCATCACTCCAGGTGATACGTGGCGCTTCACGTTATGATGCAAGGCAGTTTGCACCTGAGGAGTCGACCATGCACCTGGCACGCTTTCCGAGACGCCGCTACACCCCCTTTGCCACCCCCATCGAAAAGCTCGAGCACCTGAGCAGCTACCTGGCAGGTCCCGAGATCTACGTCAAGCGGGACGACCTCTTGGGTCTCGCCGCCGGTGGCAACAAGACGCGCAAGCTGGAGTTTTTGGTGGCCGACGCACTGGCGATAGGGGCTGATACCCTCATCACCGTAGGAGCAGTTCAGTCGAACCACTGCCGCCTAACCCTAGCAGCTGCTGTCAAAGAGGGTCTGAAGTGCCGCCTGGTCATCGAAGAACGCGTTCCCGGAAGCTACCACCCCAACGCGAGCGGCAACAACTTCCTGTTCAAGTTGCTCGGCGTCGAGCAGCTGGAGGTCGTCTCAGACGGTACCGACCTCTCGGCCGCGATGCAGCGCGTAGTACAAGAACTCGAGACCGAGGGTCGCAAGGGCTACCCGATCCCCGGTGGGGGCTCGAACGCGCTCGGTGCCCTGGGGTACGTCTCCTGCGCCGAAGAGATCTTGCACCAGACCTTCGACATGGGTCTCGAGCTCGATCACATCGTGACCTCGAGCGGTAGCGGAGGGACTCACTCAGGGTTGGTGGCAGGGATGCACGGCAACAGCGCCGGTATCCCGGTAACCGGAATCAGCGTGCGGTTCGATAAGGAGAGACAAGCAGAGAGAATTCACGCGCTGGCAGAGGAGGCTTCGGAACTGACCGGGGTTACTACACCTGTACCCCGTGAATCCGTAGTCGTGCTCGACGACTACGTCGGACCCGGCTACTCGCTGCCGACCGAAGCGATGGTAGAAGCCATCCAGGTGTTCGCAAGACTCGAAGGACTGTTGCTCGACCCGGTCTACACCGGCAAAGCTGCTGCAGGGTTGATCGACCTGGTAAGGCGGGGTCGCTTCGAAAGGGGCGAGAAGGTCCTCTTCATGCACACAGGAGGATCGCCGGCACTCTACCACTACCAGGAGACTATCCTTGACTGAGCAGCTCGGCCTCCGAGCACCGCGTCCGAAAGGCGCCCCGTGAACGGAGCAAAATCCCAACTGACCGTAGGAGTTCTCGGAGGACTCGGGCCCGAAGCCACGCTCGACTTCTTCGGCAAGGTGATCGCCGCCACCCCCGTTCAACGGGATCAGGATCATCTGCACCTCCTCATCGACAACAACCCCAAAGTACCCAACCGGAACGAAGCCGTGGCGGGCACCGGACCCTCCCCAGCGCCCCAGCTTGCAGCGATGGCGAGACGACTCGAGGGGGCTGGTGCCGATTTCCTGGTGATGCCTTGCAACGCCGCCCACGCGTTTCTACCAGCCATCACCGGAGCCACTCGACTGCCCGTAGTGAGCATCATCGACGAGACCACCAGAGCGACCTTGGCACGCGTTCCCCACCTCGAAACCGCCGGTATCCTGGCCTCGAGCGGCTGCCTCGACGCCGGGCTCTACCACCAGTCGCTCGCCCACCGCGGCATCGGGGTGCTCGAACCACAGGCGGAAGACCGCGATGCCTTCATGGAGCTCCTCTACCGTATCAAGACCGGCGACAAGAGTGCCGACGTGCGCAAGCGTATGCAGGAGATCGCCCACACCCTCATCGAACGGGGGGCCGAGGTCGTCATCGCAGGTTGCACCGAAGTGCCGCTGGTCCTTTTCGAAGGGGATCTCCCCTGCCCGCTCATCAACTCCACCGACGTGCTGGTGGCGAGCACGATCCGCTACGCCACGCGCGCCGAAGCGCTCCCGGAAACCCAACCGGCATGAAGATCGTCATCAGCGAATACCTGCACCAGGCCGCCGTAGCGCTGCTCGAAGAGCGGAGCCAACGGATCGAAGCAGTAGTGCGTTACCGGCCCGAGCTGTACCATCAATTCGACGCCTTAACCAGCGAGCTAAAAGATGCCGACGCGCTCATCGTTCGCAACCAGACCCGAGTCGACGACGCCCTACTCTCCCGTGCTCCTGAGCTCCGGGTCGTAGGCCGGGTCGGGGTCGGGCTCGACAACTTGGACCTCACCGCCTTGCGAGCCCGGGGGGTCACCACCACCTGGGCGCCCGGCACCAACGCGGTGAGCGTCGCCGAGTACGTGATGGGAGCGATGCTCGAGCACTTCCGCCGCTTCGCAACAGCCTCGGCCCGGCTCCACCGAGGAGAGTGGAACCGTCAAGCCGCCATCGGCGTCGAGGCCTACGGTAAGACGCTCGGCATCGTAGGCTTGGGCGATATCGGCAGCCGCCTCGCCAAGCGCGCCCGCGCCTTCGGTATGCGGGTTCTGGCTTCGGATCCACTCGTTCATCACAGCAGCTTCGCAGTGCAGGAGTACGAGGTCGAACTCACCTCGCTGACCGATCTTCTCGGCCGGGCCGATGTGGTATCTCTCCACGTACCCTTGGTTCCCAGTACCCACCACCTGATCGGCGCCGGCACCCTCCAGCACTTCAAATCGGGCGCTCTGCTGATCAACACCGCCCGGGGCGGCCTGATCGATGAGACGGCGCTGGCTGCGGCCCTGCAAAACGGCACGCTCGCTGCGGCAACGCTCGATGTGAGAGAGCACGAACCCCCCGGCGAGCAAGATCCGCTCCGTGGCCTCACCAACGTGACGCTCACCCCCCACGTGGCCGGACTCACTGAAGAGGCGAGCCGCCGCAGCTCGCTGCACGTCGCCGAAGATGTGCTGCTGGTCCTAAGCGGGCAAAGACCCCTGAGCGAGGTGCCCAGTGGCGCTTGAACACCTGGTGGCGCTGCCACCGGGCCCGGTACGGGTAAGGCTCGACCGTTCGGAATTGAACCTGGCTGAGCGCGGAGGGTTTGAAGCCTGCTGGGCAGGTGAAGAGACCAACGATCTCGAAGTCCTCGAAGTCGATGCCTACCGCAGCCTGGTCAAGGCGCACCTGGCAGAGGTGTACCGGCTTCGCGAAGGGCAGGACCCCCCCGGGATCACCCTCAACCTGGCCAGCCATCAGCTCATCGACGACCTCGTCGGCTGGAGCAAGCTCAACGCGCAAAATCGGTAGGGGTATGCACGAGATTTGACGCGAAAAAACCCTTCACCCACTCAAAACGATACGGCGAGAACCTGCCCTGAGCGAGTCCTCGACCGCCAGACAGAGCGCGACCGCGGCGCGGCCATCCTGGCCGGTGGCGGCCGGCTGAGCCCGGCCGGCGATGGCCTCTAAAAAGGCAGCCGTCTGCCTGGGCACGTCGAAGGCGTGGCCGGTCTGCTGTGGGACCTCCACTACCCTGGTTCCACGCTCGCTGTGCAGCGTGAGCGCCACACTCGGCTCAAGATCGACGTCCATCATGCCGTCCCAGGAGGCGCGGAGCGCACCCTCTTCGGCCACCAACTCTAGGGCGACGTGGTGCTCGAAAGCCGCGATGCTGCGCGTGACGAGGGCGCTGGCGCCACCTTCGAACTCGAGTCTCACGTCCAAGTTCTCCCAGAGCACCTCACGGCCGGGCCGGCTGTTCGCCCAAGCCTGCAAAGCCGTGGGCTCACCGAGATACCAGCGGGCCAGGTCGAGGTAGTGGATCGGCTCCTCCAAGACGCTGCTGCCCAGCTTGTCGGGGTCGCTCTTCCAACCGCCCGCACCCGCCCGGTAGGGCCTGCGCCAGAGATCCAACTTGAGGTGGAGAGGCCGGCCGATCTCGCCACTGTCCAACACGGCTTTTATCGCTGAAAAGAGGCTGAAGACCCGCATCTCCAAACCGACCGCCAACACCTTGCCCGAACGAGCGGCGGCATCCAACAAACGGTCGCAGTCTTCCAGAGTTGTTGCCAAAGGTTTTTCGACCAGCACGTGTTTGCCGGCCTCGAGCGCCGCCACGCCGTGCGCTGTGTGGAGATAGTTGGGGCTGACGACGATCACCGCCTCGCAAGGCCAGCTCAGAAACTCCTGCAACCCAGTGGTCGCAGCGACACCCCACTCGCTTTGCACCCGCTGCCTGGAGCCTTCGCTGGCGACCAAGACGCCTGCGAGATCGACGCCGAGTTCGGCCAGCGCCAGGCGGTGTACCTCGGCCCAGCGTCAGGCCCCGATCAGAGCGGCGCGCACGCTACTCACCTTCAGCCTAGAGCCCTCTCGACTAGCGAGGGCATCTCACCGGTAATCTCGACAGGGCGCACCTCGCGCCCCTGCGCTACCGACTCGAGCACCGCCAGAGAGGTGCGCAAGGCCTCGATACCGTCATCGATGGTGGCCAGGTGGCGCGGCTCCCCATCGAGGAGCTCGCGGTAGAACTGACTGATCTGGGTAAGCCAGGGGTCGCTGGCGCGACCCTTCCAATGGTTGGTGCCGCTGGCATCCATCAGGGTGACCTGCTTGGGCCAATCCACCGTGATCAACCCTTCAGGCGCCATATAGGTGTGGTACTCGAGCGGTTTGATACCGCCTGGCAGACCCCAAGAGACGTGGATGTGCCCTACAGCACCGCTCGGATAGGTCAGCGTGATATGGGCGCTGTCCAGGGCTTTGTGCTGGATGCTGGCGAGCTCGATCTTGTTCTCGCTGAAGGTGTAGCCGTGCGCCCGCACCGTGTCGGGTTGTTCGCCGAAGAGGGCTGCCCACTGGTCGAAGATATGGCAACACATGTCGATGATCGGCCCACCGTTGGCCGCGGCATCGTGCATCAGTAGTTTGGGCCGTACCCCGGCTGCCAGGGTGGTCTGTGCCATCACGGGATCGCCGATCTTCTGCCGGAACGCCATCAGCTGGTGGGAGGCAGGGTCGAAACGGCGCATAAAGCCGATCCGCAGCTCCCGGCCGTTGCGCAGGGCCGCCTCTTTCATCCGCAGGGCATCGGGCAGGGTCAGGGCTGCAGGCTTTTCACAGAGCACGTGTTTTCCCGCATCGAGCGACTCTACCGTATAGGTAGCGTGCAGATGAGTGGGGGTACAGACCGAGACGATATGCACATCCGAGCGGCCCAGAAAGACTTCGGTTGCGGTAAAGGCCTCGGCCTCGAAGCGCCCAGCCACCCGCCTCGCCCGGTTCTGATCGGGATCGTACACTCCAATCAGCCGCGCCCCAGCTTCGATCCAATTCGTAGCGTGGCGCGAACCCATGTCCCCAGCGCCGATGACGACGACGCCCAACTCGTTCATGTGCTACAGCGCTCCTTCAAAAAAAATCGCGTCGCAGGACTCGGGTCTATTGGGTTGCTGGCCCCTCTACACCTCAAAGTTTCCTCCACGCCCCCGAGCGTACCGGTCCCCTTACGACCCGCACTGTCGAAAGCGTCACTCACAAGCCCGACACTGAAGCTGGGAAGATCGTTCAGGTCCAGCGCATCTCCTCCATCTCTTGGGCGGTACGCTCTTCGAGCAGCCGGTCGACCGTTGCCGCGCTCGGAATGGCCGAGCGACCGATGCCGGTACACGACAGGGCTGCGGTGACCGATGCGAAGAGGCCACAGCGTTCGTCCGACCAACCCCGGGCCACCCCGTAGGTGTAGGCTCCGTGAAAGACGTCGCCGGCGCCGTTGGTATCGACCACTTCGACCGGCAGAGCTGTCACGTGGCGCACCGTGTCGCCATCGTCATACAGGAACCCCTCCTCTCCCAAGGTGATGCCGACCAGCTGCTTCGGATGCCGGCGCAGCGTGGCGAGCGCCGCCTCGGGTTCGTTGCGCCCGAGTGCCTCCTCGGCGCACTCTTCGGAGACGAGCAGATAGTCGAGTAGTGGGGTGAGGTGCCAATTGCGCGTGTCGCTGAAATCCCCCACGGTGGGGACACCTCGCCGCCTCGCCTCTTGCAGGGCGGCCTCCGCCATGACCGGGTGGCGCCCGTCGACCAGCAGCGCATCGAACGAACCGATGCTGTTTAGATCGAGCCCGTCGATCGTGTCGGTCAGACCCGCACCACGGTAAGGAAAGATATGGCGTTCGCCCTGGGGATCGACCAGGATCGCGCTCACAAAGGTGGTAGCGCCGGGCACCGAGCGTACGTTGCCCGTCTCTACCCCCTCTTTCTGAAGATCGCTCAGCGCATACTGGCCGCTGAAATCGCCCCCGTGTACCGCCCAAAGGGTCGCCTCGGCCCCGAGCCGGGCAGCGGTCACCGCTGCGGTGGCCGCCGGGCCACCCCCTTGGGTACGGTAAGCGTGGGCTGTGGTCCGAGAACTCAACGGGGGGAAGCGTTCTACCTGCCAGATGTGATCCAAACAGGAGAGGCCGACCATAAGAACGCGGGTGGGTGCGGGGGTCGTCATGGCGAGAGGTTCATGGTAGCAGCTCTGGCGGGGAGCGGTACCGCCCCGAGCCAGGCGCACAGTTCGCTCAAGGGCGCGGTGAGATCCCCGCTGCCGAAGGCGAAATGGTGCGGGATACGGGACTCGAGCACGTTGGCGAGGAAGGCGGCAGCATCGAGAGGCGTTCTGTTCCAAACGAGCTCGCCGAGCCAGCCCCGAACGCCGTCGAAGCTCGCTTTCCCGGGGCCGGTGAAGGCCCCCGAAGCGATGACCGCCCGCCTCCCCCCCGAGAGCAAGCGGAAAGCCGTAGCGGCACCGGGCCTCAAGATCATGTCGCGCACCACCCCCACGCCGTCGCGGTTGAAGTGGGTGGTGAGGCGGGTGTTCGGCTCGCCGTTCGTCCGGGTAGCCCACTGCAGCGGGGCGTTACCGCAGTGCCAGACCTGTACGGTGTCATCTTGGAGGTCCACATCGGACAGATCCATCAAGATGGTGGGCTGTCCGCTGACGCCCTGGAGCGCCAGCATCGACAGCGCACCCATTACGTCTCCCTCACAGGCCGCTGGGATCTCAGTGTCACCGAGCCGGCCCAGGGACGCGCAGGCCATCGCCCCGCAACGTTCGGGCAGCTCCGGCCAGCAGCGAACCGCCAAGGCGTCAGCGTCTACTTCCGCGGCCAAGGCGCGCAAACCGAGCTCGATACGGGCGGCGCGCTCGAGGTGCTCTGCCGGGGCTTCGAGGGTTTCTTGCTGCCCCCAGTCTCTTGCCAGCGCCTGCGCCTCGCTCGCCGGCACGGCCGCTACTCGCTCGAACAGATCCTCTAGCTCCCTACGCTCCACCACAACCGAATCCAACGCGGGCAGCTCCTCGATGCCGTAGAACGCGGGGGCGGTGCCGCCGATCTGCAAGATGCGGGCAGTCTCCACTGCCCGGAGCCCACGCAGCGCCGCCAGGGTGGGCTCGAGCCTCTCTTTGAAGAAGGGATCATCGACCTCGCCGTAAAACCACTTGACCGGTCCCTTTTTGGCGACCTCGGGGTGATCCAGAAAACTCAAGGTCATGTTGAGCCCACAGAGGGCGTTCAAGGGGAGCGGACCCGAGGCCCCTCCCCTTCCGGACGACTCGGGCAAGGCCCACAATCCGACCCGGCTAGCGGCGTGGAGGAGCGGCGCCAGCAGATCGCCGGTAGCGAAAGTGGTGTGTTGGATCAGCAGCAGGTCGAGTTTTTGGGCTTTGAGTTCCTGCGCAACCCGTTGCGCCGTCTCCACATCGGTGGCGGCGAGGGAAGCGGCGAAGACCTCGAAACCCCACGACTCACCGAGGGCGCGCAGGTGCTGCAGAGTACGCTGGGCCGCCCCCTGGCTGTCCCCTTTGAAGACGGGCCTGATCACGCTGAAGAAACCGAGGCGGAGCGTCACTACCCCTTCACCCCACCCGCAGTCAGACCGCTGATGATGCGCTGCTGGAAAAAGATGATGAGGACCACCAGCGGCACGATGCCGAGCGTCAGCGCCGCGCTGATGATCGACCAGTCGAACGAGAACTCACCCTGATACAAGATGATGCCGACCGGGATGGTGCGCATGTTCAGGGTGGTGTTGAAGGTAAAGGCCAGCAAAAACTCGTTCCAGGAGTTCACGAACACGATGATGCCGGCTGTCACGATGCCTGGCGCCGAAAGCGGCGCCACCACGCGAAAGAGCGCCCCGGTCCGGGAGCTACCGTCCACCATGGCGGCGCTCTCTAAGTCGATGGGAATCAGTTGGAAGAAGCTAGTGAGGATCAAGGTCGCAATGGGGAGTGACAGGGCCACATACGGGATGATCAGCGCCGCGTAGGTATTGAGCAGGTTCGGGGTCGACACCACACTCGGCAAAAAGCCGAAGCCGAGCTGCTCCAGATACCCAAAGAGGGCGCTCAAGAAACCGACCTCCTCCCCCACAAAGAGGCGGTAGAGCGGGACGAGCAACACCAGCGCCGGAAACATGCTGGTCATCACGATCCCGGTCATGATCGCCTTGCGCCCGGGCAGGCGCAGGCGCGCCAGCGCATACCCAGCGAGGGCAGCGAACAGGACACAAATCAGGGTGGCTCCGAGCGAGACCACCAGCGAGTTGAGCACGAAGCGACCGAAGGGGTTGTCCCTGAAGACCGCGACGTAGTTCAGCAGGGTAGGCCGGTCAGGTAGGTAGGTGATGGGCAGCCGGATCAGCTCTCCGTCGAGCTTCAACGAGGTCAGAAAGAGCCAGACCGCCGGGAAGATCCCTCCCAGAATCAGCACCACCAGCCCGAGATGGAGCAGCACGGTATTGCCGCGTGATGGGCGCTTACTCATCGGTGAAGATCCAGCGGAGGTAGAAGATGGTGATGAGCAGGCTGATGACAAAAAGGGAGACCGACAGCGCCGCCGCGTAGCCGATATTCGAGGCCGTGACGGTGTTGTAGACGTAGAGCCCCAGGGTCTCCAGGGTCCGCCCCGGTCCGCCCCGGGTCATGGCGAAGGGGATGTCGAAAGTCTGGATGGCGGTCAGCGTCCGGAAGATGAGCGCCACCGCCACCGCCGGACGGAGCAGCGGCAAGGTGATGCGCCAGAAGCGCTGCCAGGCGTTGGCGCCGTCCACCGTGGCCGCTTCATAGAGGCTCCGGTCGATCGACTGCAGGCCTGCGAGCAAGATCAACGCCACGAACGAGGACGTCTTCCAGATGAGGGTGATGTTGACAGCGACGATCGCAGGCATCTCCCGGGAGAGCCAGAGGAGCCCCTGGTTGCCGAAGAGCTGGCTGTCGAGCAGCACCTGCAATAGCGCGGTCACACCCAAGCGTCCCAACAGATCGTTGACCACTCCGTAGTCGCTCTGGAACAGCCAGGCGAAGGTCAAGCCCGTAAAGGCGCGTGGCATGGCCCAGGGCAATAGGAGCGCCACCCGCCCCAGCCAGCGCAAGGGGGACTCGACGTTGGCGAGGAGCGCGAGCGGCAAGCCGACCACGAAGGAGCCGATCACGCTCACCACCATGATGATCAAGGTGATATTGAAGGCGTTCCAGAAGCGGGGATCCCCCCAGCGCCCCCCTTCGCCCGGATGGAAACCCATCAGGACGCCGAACACCAGCAGCAAGCCGAGAGACCAGCCCAGGGCAACCCCACGGCCGAGGCGGCCGCGAGACACCTGCCACCAGAGGACCGCCACCACCGCGAGCGCGAGCAGGCGCAGTCCGGATAAGTGGCCGAGGTCCCAAGTCATGTTGCGGCCCCACAGCATCTTCTGGAAGTGCTCGAGTCCCACGAAAGGACTCCCCTGCCAGGGGCGCAACAGGTGCTCGCCGTGAACCGCCTGCCACAGCACGGTCAAGACCGGGTAGAGCATCACCAGCGCCAAGGTGAGCAGGGCCGGCGCCAAAAGCAGATACCCGAGCTGCACATCGCTCGGGTTACCCGACCTCAGGCGCCTCCAGAAGCCGGGCTTCCGGTAGGGAGCCACCGGCCGCGAGGGTTTCGAATGGGCTGCCATAATAGAGTCAATCTACAAAAGATAAAACGGGTTTTAGAAGTCTTGTCCTCAAGGTCTTATAAGGTGATGAGTGATGGGTAATGGGTGATGGGTGCTGCGAAATTCATGCCAGGCGCTATCTACTCCGGCATTCGTGACTTCTGAGAAAGCGAGTTCCGTTCTGTTTTCTTTCCAATGTAGTCTCACGCATTATCCATTTCCCATTGCGCATGACCGCTTTCTCTTTCTCATTACTCATCACTGATTACTCATCACTCACCAGGTTTCAATGGGAGTCATTTCCGAAGGTACGCTTTGGTGCGGGGAGCAAACCCCCCGCACCATCGCCGACTCAGTTGCCGACGATATCCTCCAAGCCGAACTGCATGGTCTCCAGCGCCTCATCGATACTCATCGAACGGGCCAGCACCGCGTTCACGGTGGTACGGATCAGCTGGCTGACCTCGTCGTAAAAGGGCGTGACCGGCCGCGAGCGGGCGTTGACGATCACGTCGAAGAACTGACCGTAGTGCGGGGCGGCCTCGAGCACTTCGGGGTTCTGGTAGATGCTGTAGCGGGCAGGAATACGCCCATCCTGGGCGGCCTGAACGGTCAAGACATCCTCGCTGGTGAGGAAGCGGATCAGCTGGAAGGCCTCATCCTTGTTGTCACTGAAGGCGCTGATAACCCACTGCCAACCACCGATGCAGGTGGCGGAGTCGAAACCTTCGAAGGCGGGGAGCGGGGCCACGCCGACTTTCCCCACGACCTGCGAGTCGGCGTCGTTGTTTGCCCGCGCCCACACGTAGCCCCAATTGAGCATAAAGATGACATCGCCGGCCTGGAACTCCTTGCGGCTGTCGTCGGTGGCAGTCTCGGCGATGTTGGGCTTGGTGACGCCTATGTCCATGGTGTTGAGCAGGAACTCGAAGGCGCGGCGTCCTTCAGGGGAGTCGACGGTGACGTTCCCGTCTGCGTCACGCCAGTCGCCACCGGCGGTCCACAGCGGCTCGAGGAAGGTGCAGTTGGCCCCTTCAATCGCGGCACCCTGGTAGTTGAACCCCTGCAGATTGGGGTCGCCTTCCCCCTCCATGATGGCCTGCGCCTGCGAGATCATCTCGCTCCAGGTGGTAGGGGGGTCGAAGCCGTACTGCTCGAGCAGGTCCTTCCGGTAGTAGAGGAACTGCGCATCGGTGTAGGCGGGCATGGCCCAGAGGGTGCCGTCGATGTAGTCCGCCTCGACCGGGCCGGGCAGGAACTCCTCGAGCAGCGCCTGCAGCTCCGCGTCGCTCTCGAAGTAGGCGTTCAGGGGCTCGGCCCAACCGGCCGCCGCGTACTGGGCCGGACGGACAACGTCGATGATGATCAAGTCGAGCTCACTACTCTTGCTCTGCAGAACCGTATTCAAGTACTGCTGCTGGACCTCGCTGGTGTTGCCGCCCACTTCGAACACCACGTCGATGCCGGTTTCTGCCTCGAAGGGCTCCACCAGCTGGTTCAGCAGATCGGGATTTTGCCTCGAGCCGACAAAGGCTTTGAGCTGGACCTGCGCCGTGGCCAGCGAGCCGATCAGGGCGAGGACGATGATTGAGAGACCGATGCGTTTCATAAGATCCTCCTTAAACGATTTAAGACCTGCTCTGTAGATCGGAGACCGGTCCTGACAGAAACTGCGTGTCGAGTTCCGCCTCCACGGCCGCTGCCGTGTACACAACCGTATACCAAGGGTACTGTGCTGCTCGATTCTCGGGCAAACCGGCCTACATCCGGCTACCACGCACGACGCTCCACGCTTGGCCAACTTCCCTCACACGGCTTACACGACCGATTGCAGCCAACGTACCACGTTCCCGGAAAAGACGGCAAGCTTTCAAACCGCGACCGACATCGTCCTCTCCGCGAGTCTGTTTTGGTGTGAACTATCGGTAAGGTATACTCGGCCCAAGTTTTCCAAGTGCGACACCGGACAGCATCAGAAGGGAGGGTTTTAACCGTAACGCAACCGTATCCAAATCCGAGCACATGAAGAGAGACACTGAGAGGATTCTTGCCGAATAAAGCTGCGTGATCGAATCATCGCCCTGAGTTCTCGACATAAACTTTACATATAGGGAGTCATTACAAACATGAACAGAAAATTCTCTGCCACGATCAAGCTCTTACCGCTGCTCGCCCTGCTACTCAGCTCGCTCGCCTTCGCCCAGGTGGAGCTGCGCATCACCTGGTACAACGACGGCAACGAGGGAGAGGTACTTCGGGATCTGCTCGACCGCTTCGAGGCCGACAACCCCGACATCAAGGTAGTGGTCGACACCGTGCCCTACTCGAGCGGTATCCTGGAAACCCTGCCGGTACAATTGGCAGCGGGAGAGGGCCCTGACATCGCCCGGGTGACAGACCTCGGAGGCCTGTCGAAGTTCTACTTGGACATGCAGCCCCTGGTGAGCGACCCGGACTACTGGGAGAGCAACTTCGGCTCCTTCCTCAACTGGCTCAGACCGGAAGGCTCCAGCGCCATCCCCGGCTTCATGACCCAGCTTACGGTGACGGGTCCCTTTATCAACAAGACGCTCTTCGACCAAGCGGGCATCGCCGTGCCTGAAGGTGACACCACCTGGGAAGAGTGGGCGGCCGTCACCCGTCAGGTCGCCGAGGCCACCGGCACCCCCTTCGCCATGGCCATGGACCGCAGCGGACACCGGGTGGCGGGTCCGGCTATCAGCCAGGGTGCCCTTTTCTTCGACGACGACGGTAACCCGATCGTGACCGACGAGGGCTTCCGGCGCATGATGCAGCTGATGGCGGACTGGCACGCCGACGGCACCATGATCCCCGACACCTGGCTCGCCTCGGGCGGAGGCTACGCCGGCGCCAACGCGGAGTTCAATAACGGCCAGATCGTGTTCTATATGAGTGGCAGCTGGCAGATCGGTCAGTTCACCGCACAGATCGGCGATACCTTCGACTGGGTGGCCGTCCCCAACCCTTGCGGCCCGGCAGCCTGCACCGGCATGCCCGGCGGCGCAGCGCTGGTAGCGATCGCCGAGACCGAGCACCCCGAAGAGGTGGTGCGGGTCATGGAGTACCTCTCCAGCGAAGAGGTCCTGGCAGAGTTCTACGGCCGCACGCTGTTCATCCCCGGTCACCTCGGCCTGGCGGCAAAGGGGATCGACTTCGACACCGACCAACGACTCGCCTCAGACGCGCTCAGCGCCTTCTCGAGCCAGGTGCCCAAGCTCGATCCCCTCTCGTTCAAACTGCAAGGGTACGTGTTCAACCGCGTCGTGTTTAACGTCGCCAGGGACCGTCTCACCCAAGCGATGGTAGGCGAGATCGACTTGGACGAAGCGATCGAGCGTATGCAGGTCGATATCGAAGAGCAGATCGCCGAGGCGTCACAGTAAGTTCTATTGGCACCACCTGAATATCGGATCGGTGCCGGCTGTTTTCAGGGTACTGCCGCCACAAGGCGGCAGTACCCTATAGAGGGGATATTAGGTCATCGATGTCCAAACCCGGGCCGGTTGGTGAGAGGGCCAAAAGCACACCGCTGCTCAGTAGGTTGTTCAGCGGGCTTTTCAGCCTGGTAATGAACACGCTGGGGCTCATCTTAGAGCCTTTGCAAAACCGGATCGGCGTGCAGCGCATGGCCTATATCTTTTTGCTGCCGAACCTGCTCATCTTCGGCATCTTCGTGCTCTTCCCCATGGCACTCAACTTCTACTACGCCTTCACCACCGGTACCGCCCTCTTCCCCCAAGACCGCACCTTCTCGGGAGCACAGAACTACCAACTCCTCTTCGACTGCGACAACTTCTTGGACCCGAACAGCTGCAACGAGGACCGCTTCTGGCGCGCGGTATTCAACACCTTTACCTTCGTCATCTTCCAAGTCGGCGGGATGGTGCTCTTCTCGCTCGTTACGGCCCTGGTCCTCAATAGAAAGATCAGAGCGCGGGGGTTTTTTCGCAGCGTCTACTTCTACCCGGTGCTGCTCTCACCCGTGGTGGTGGCGCTGCTCTGGAAGTGGATCCTGCAGCGCGACGGCGTCCTCAACGCCCTTCTGGTGGCTCTGGGGGGCGAGAGGATCGTCTTCTTGCTCGACGCCCGCTGGGCCATGTTCTGGGCCATCTTCATCACCATCTGGGCGCACATGGGCTTTTACACCTTGATCCTCTTAGCCGGCCTGCAAGCGATCCCCAAAGAGCTCTACGACGCGGGATCGATCGACGGAGCGGGCGATTGGCAGGCTTTCCGCAACATCACCATGCCGCTGCTGATGCCCTCGATGCTCGTCGTCTTGGTGCTCGGGCTCATTCGAGCGGTGCAGACCTTCGACGAGGTGTTCGTGCTCACCGGCGGTGGCCCAGGGACCGCCACGCAGCTGATCGTGCAGTACATCTACACCACGGGCTTCGCAAGCCAGATCCAGCGGTTCGGACTGGCAGCATCTGCTTCTGTGGTGCTGGGCATCGCACTGCTCATCTTCACCCTGATCCAACTCCGCCTCGGACGCTCGAGCGAGGCCGTGTGAGACGCCATGTATAGGGAGGGCTGGTGATGTCAACCGTTACAAAGTTCTTGACACGTACGCGTGGCCGGCGCCGGCTGCACGTGACCGATGTCCTCACCTACGCCTACCTCCTTTTCGGCGTGCTGTTGATGTTCGGCCCGGTGGTCTGGCTGGCATTGTCCTCCTTTAAAACACAGGCCGCCCTGGTCGAGTTCCCTCCCTCCTTCCTACCGTTTAGTCAGCAAACGGCACCCGTCGAGGGGTTCGACAAACCACTGCCGCTCTACGACGTCACCATGGAGGATGGCAGCGTGGTGCGGTTGGCGCAGGTTCGCCGCATCGGCTTGGAGGCGCAGTTGGTCGACCCCGCGGCGCCGGGGGAGATCATCAAGGTACACGCCGATCAGCGCCAAGAGGTGCGATCGATCCAGTTCGCCTGGCGCAACTACACCGAACCGCTTGAGCAGTTCAACTTCCTGACCTACCTGCGAAACAGCGTGGTGGTCACCGTCACCGCCACCCTCATCACCCTCATCATCAACAGCATGGCCGCCTTCGCGCTCTCGAAGTACGAGTTCAAGGGGCGCAACACGATCTTCATCATCATCATCAGCACCCTGATGATCCCCATCTCGGTCATCCTGGTGCCCGTCTTTCTGGTCATCGCCAAGATCGGCTGGGTCAACAATTTGTGGGGCGTGATCATCCCCGGCGCCGCCACCCCAACCGGTGTCTTCTTGCTGCGCCAGTACATGCTGACGCTTCCGGACGAGCTGCTCGCTTCGGCCCGCATCGACGGGGCCTCGGAGTGGCGCATCTACTGGCAGATCGTGCTGCCGCTGGCCGCTCCGGCCCTGGCGGTGTTGGCCATCTTCTCGGTGATGTGGCGCTGGAACGACTTCCTCTGGCCGCTCATCGTGCTCAGCCGTACCGAACTGTTCACCCTCCAGGTGGGGCTCAACGCCTTCCAGGGGGAGCTGCAGATCCAGTGGCACTTCGTGTTGGCCATGACCGTGCTGACGCTTTTGCCGATCACCTTCGTGTTCGCCTTCTTGCAGCGCTACATCACCACCGGCATCGCCACCACCGGGATCAAATGATCTCGCTACCCCACCTATGCACCCTCCTCTGAACAGCCGGCGCGTCGTCGTCAGCGCCCGCAACGAGATCGGCCTCGAAGCGTTCACACTCCCGCCACTCGAAGCCGACCAGGTGCTCGTCCAGACGCACACCTCCGCCATCTCCCCCGGCACCGAACTGGCCTTCATCCAGCACAAACCGACCACTCCCGGCCAGTACCCTCTCTACCCCGGGTACTCCGCCTGTGGCCGCGTGGTGGAACGTGGCGAAGCGGTCACCCAGCTCGATGTCGGTCAGCTGGTGGCGCTCAACATCCCCCACAGCTCTCATGCGGTGCTCGCGGCAGAGGCCTGTCATCCGGTCGATGATCGCTTGTCACCTGCCGAAGTCGCTCCCTTTCGCCTGGTCTCGATCGCGCTCCAGGGAATCCACCGAGCGGATATCCGACTCGGCAGCAGCGTAGCCATTACCGGCCTCGGCCCCATCGGCCTGCTGGCGGGGCAGCTCGCGCGCGCCGCCGGAGCCGGCTACGTCGAAGGGATCGATCCGCTCGACTGGCGCCGGCATCTTGCGCTCGCCTGTGGCCTGGACGCTGCCACACCCGCAGCAGCAGTTTCTGACCGGGTTGGAACGTTTGAGGTGGTCATCGAGGCGTCGGGCCACCCCGAAGTGATCCCGGCGGCCTTCCAGCTCGCCGGGCCGAGAGGCCGGGTCGTCTTGCTCGGCTCCCCCCGGGGCCCGACGGCAGAAGTCGACTTCTACAGCGACGTGCATAAAAAGGGCCTCACCGTAATCGGCGCCCACGAGATCCACCGGCTCCATAGCGACTTCGAGGATGAAGAGACCGCCTTGGCGCTCATGGCTGCCCGGCGCATCGACGTAAAACCTCTCATCAGCCAGGTGGTAGCTGCCGAAGAAGCGGCCTCGGCGTATGAGCGGCTGGCCAAACGCGAGGAACACCTGATGCTCCTCGCCCTCGACTGGTCGTGATCTGAAACTTAGACGTCCCCTATCTGCACCTGCTATTTTGTACCCGCCATATTGTTTGGCCAGCCAAGCAATTAGGACAAGATACTCGCGGTATCATAGGCAGCTATGACCTTGAAGGGTGAAGGGAAGGGCCCGCTCCCACCGCTCCTCCGCCAGTACGTCGAGTTGGTCGAGCGCCACCCCGACTACCTGCTGCTCTTTCAGGTGGGGGATTTCTATGAGTGTTTCGGCGAAGACGCCGAAAGGCTCGCTCGAGTCCTCGGCCTGGTGTTGACCCATAAGACCAGCAAGGACTTCACGACGCCTATGGCCGGCATCCCGCTTCGCAGCGCGGAGTCCTACATCGAACGGCTCCTCGGCCTCGGGCTGAAGGTGGCGGTGGCCGACCAGGTGGAGAGCTTTGAAGAGGCTGAGGGCCTCGTCCGGCGCGACATCACCCAGCTCATCACTCCCGGCACCGTGACCAGCGAGACGCTTCTCAAACCGGACGCCAACTACCTGGCGGCGGTGGCGACCGGCGACGGCTACGGCCTGGCGCTACTAGACATCACCACCGGAGAGTTTCGCGGAACGCACCTCTACGCGCGCTCGAGCCTCTACGACGAGCTGCAGCGCTACCGCCCAGTCGAGCTGCTGCTGACGACCGAACTCTACCAACAGCAGGACTTTCGTCAGGCTTTCAAGGGACGGTTTCCGGTGATGCTGACCGAGGTCCATTCCGAAGCGGGGCAGGCCCGTAGCGTCCTCGAAGCGCAGTTCGGGGCCGTACCGGTGGGAATGAGGAGCCCGGCGCTCATTCGTGCCGCCGGGTCGGTGCTCTCCTACGCGTTGGCGACCCAACACGGCCGGCTACCCCAGGTAACCACCTTTCTCGACTACGATCCCGGCGCCTCCATGCAGCTCGATGAGATCACCCTGGAGACCTTGGAGATCTTCACCACCCGTAAAGGTACGGGGCACACCCTCTTTCGTACCATCGACGAGACCCGCACTGCGCCAGGGCGGCGGCTCCTCAAGGCGTGGCTGCGCCATCCCCTCTTGGACGCCACCTTGATCGGTCACCGCCTCGACGCGGTCGAGGCGTTCGCACACGACGACAGACTTCGCAAGGAGCTGCGCAAAAGCCTCCACCGCATGTACGACCTCGAGCGGCTGGCCACCCGGCTGGTAACCGGCAGGATCAGCGCCAGAGATCTCACCGCGTTGGCCCGAAGCCTCAACCCGATCCCGCAACTGACCGACCCCCTGCACGGACATTCGGAGCCCGCACTGCAAAGGCTCTCTCGTGTAGGACAGGAGCTTGAACAGATGCGAGAGCTCATCAGCGCCGCCTTGGTCGAAGATCCGCCCCAAAAGATCACCGAGGGTGGGCTGCTACGCGACGGCTTCGATCAGACGCTCGATACTCTTAGAAGCACCGTGAAAGAGGGGCGGAGCTGGATCGAGACGTTAGAGGCCACCGAGCGCGCTACCACAGGCATCCCTACCCTCAAGATCGGCTTCAACGGCGTCTTCGGTTACTACTTCGAAATCACCCGCCCCTACTACCAGCGCGTTCCGGACGAGTACCGTCCCCTTCAGACGCTCAAGGACCGCCAGCGCTACACCAGGAGCGACCTCCGCGACAAGGAGCGCGAAATCTTGCGTGCCGAAGGGGCCGCCAAGCGACGGGAATACACCGTTTTCGACACGCTACGCAAAGACCTTACCCCCTACGCACAGACGATCGGGGATGCGGGTGCCGCGCTGGCCGAACTCGACGTGTACGCAAGCCTGGCGCACATTGCGGTCGAGCAGGGGTACTGCCGGCCCACCTTCAACAGCGAACAGTGTCTGCATATCGACGCGGGGCGGCACCCCGTGGTCGAACGGCATCAACGCTTCATCCCCAACGGCACCCGGCTCTCAAGTAACGAGCGCGTTGTCATCCTTACGGGACCCAACATGAGCGGTAAGAGTACCTACCTGCGCCAGACCGCCCTCATCAGCCTTTTGGCACAGAGCGGTTCGTTTGTGCCCGCTGCCGCAGCGAGCTTGCCCATCTTCGACCGCATCTACACCCGCATCGGCGCCAGCGACGACATCGCTGGTGGGCGCAGTACCTTCCTGGTCGAAATGGATGAACTCGCCCGCATCCTTCAGAGCGCCACCCCTCGAAGTCTGGTGCTGCTCGATGAGATCGGTAGGGGGACCAGCACCTTCGACGGCTTGGCGTTGGCCTGGGCTGCGGTCGAGCACCTCCACGACCCGCTCAAGGCGTTTACGCTCTTCGCCACCCACTATTTCGAGCTGACCCAGCTGCCGAGTCATCTCCCGGCCGCCCACAACCTGCACGTGGCCGCCGAGGAAGAGCAGGATCACCTCGTCTTTTATCATCAGGTGCTTCCAGGGCCGGCCAGCAAGGCCTACGGTCTCGAAGTCGCCAGGCTCGCCGGTATCCCCAAACAGGTTCTACACCGCGCCCGCGCGGTCTTCGCTGGGCTCGAATCTCAGCGGAACGGCGGTAGTGGACAGGTACTCGAGGACCTGTTGGAGCACGACCTCGACCGGCTCTCGCCATTAGAAGCCCTGCGGCTGCTCCAGCGGCTTCAGGAGAAAGCGCGCGGGCTGACCGACTGATAGCACGAGATCCGGCTTTCAGCCGGTCGTTCACTCATCCCCCCCCTCTTGGCTCAGCCAAGCAGCGATGCTCTGGCCTTCCGGCTCAGTCGCACTCCTGCGCCAGTTGTTTGCAGCCTCGAGCGCATTCAGCGGGAGTCCGTAGTGGAGGCGGAGGTACTCCCTGACCTCGAACGGAACCCGTTGCCAGTAGTCCTCGAGCGTCATATCAAAAAGGACAAAACGCTCCTTTTCACCGTCTACGGAGAGCTTCAGCCAGTACCGGCGAAAGTCGGGTTTTTCGGGCTCCATCTGACGCCCATCATAACAGTTGCCAGGGTAGACGCCGGCAGCTGTGTCAGTCTCTTGTAATAGTCGAGCGTCAACACTGACCGGTGAGGACTCGGACTCTGTACCGCTGTTGGCGAAAGCCTACCTCGCGATGATGATCTTGAAGGGAATCGAAGCGGAGCGAACGATGCACGAGAACGACACACCAGCCGCCGAAAAAACACCCCCAAAGACCGCGCTGATCGTCATGCCCGCCCGCCTGCGGGCAGCGAGGCTACGCAGGCGCTTCCAACGGGCCGGATTCGATATCCAACACGCGCGCGACGGTGACAATGCCCTGCAACTCCTCAAGGAACACCGCCCAGACGTCGTTGTGTGTCCCCGCAGGCTCCCCGACCTGAGCGGGTTCGATCTCCACAACACGGTCAGACGCCGCTTCTCAACCGAAGAGGTTCTCTTCGTGCTCTTAGACTCCCGAGCCCCCAAGAGGTTCGTCGAAAAGCGTGCCACCTTGGCGTTACGGAGCAAGGCGGCCCCCAAAGAGATCGTCGAAGTGGCGTGTTCGGAGCTCGAGCAGCTGCACGAGCAGCAGCGATCCAGAGCCGGTGGTCCAAAAGGCGACGTCGCGTTGAGCGGGGTCTTCGATGAACTAGGTCTTTTCGACCTCGCTGTACTCCTCGCTCAGGGCAAGAAAACAGGACAGCTCAAGGTCATCACCGACGGACAAGAGGCGCACATGATCTTCGTCGACGGCGTGCTCATCCTCGCCGAGTTCGGTAGCTACCATGCCGAAGATGCCGTGCTGAAGATCTTCACCGCCGCTGAGGACAATAGCGATACCGAGTTCATTCTCAAGCGCGATATCGAGCTGAGCGAAGCCAATTTCGACGCGTTTACCATCATCCGCACCCCTGTCAAAGAGCTCCTGCTCAAGGTGGCTGTCAGCCTCGACGAACACCGCAAGAACGCTTCACCCTCACCAGAGATCTCGAGAACCGAGTTTCTGAAAGAGGCCCTCGCGAACCGCAAACGCGTACCGCCAGCTGGCAGAGTCGGTGCGAGCACTCGCCAACCACGAGGGCGATAGAAGCCTCATAGACCATCGAAACCGCTTCGGTTCATCGCAGACCCGCACCTCAAAAATTTGACGACTCGAGTAGGTAGCGATCGTCAGAGTTGTACCGTTTCGTTTGACACGAGCCTCTGATTACACGCATACTGAGGTTGCTCACGTGAAGGGGGTGAAGGCCGTGAGATATCGGCAAAACAGAACCACCCTACGTGATGCGGTAGCGAGCTGAACCGCGTAGGGTGAGTCCTCCACATCACAACGCCCGGTCCCGCATGGGGCCGCTACGTTAGGAGATCGCCTTGAAAGAATTGCGAATCAGCGCTTGAGATACGACGACACCTCAGCACCCAAAGAGCGTTTCAGCAAACGCAAAGACCGGCGCCGACCCAAAGGCAGGCGCACCGTTACCGAGCTGAAAACCGATGCCAGAACGGCGTACTCGAGCGCCCACGCCTTCGACGATCCGGGCCTGCAAAATCTCTACGAACGCGGGCTGCTTACAGACCTCAAAGAGCAACTCAAGAGCGGTAAAGAAGCGACTGTCTATCTCGCTGAAAGCCCGGTAGGACGCCTCGCGGCAAAGGTGTACAGCGACCTCGAGGTTCGCTCTTTCAAAGAGGACCGTCACTACCGCCAGGGACGCTCCATCTCGAGCAAACGCCTCAAGCGGGCGCTCGATCGGAGCAGCCGTATGGGTCTCGATCCGCAGCTCGCTTTATGGGTATTGCACGAGTATCAGATGCTACACGAACTCCACCGTGAAGGCCTCCCGGTGCCACGCCCCACCATCGGGCCGCAGCTCGACGACCTCATCAGCGCCGGCCGGGTGGTCCTGATGGAGTTCGTCGGTGACGACGAAGGCGCCGCCCCACGGCTCTCTGATGTAACGCTAGATCCGCAAGAAGCGGCGAGCGCCTGGCAGCAGAGCTTTGAACTCCTCATCCGACTGCTCGAACTCGGCAAGGTCCACGGAGACTACTCGACCTATAACCTGCTCTGGTGGGAAGATCAGATCGTCCTCATCGACCTGCCCCAGATGGTCGATCTCGACAGGAACCGCTACGCCCGGCAACTGCTCGAGCGCGACGTGACCTCGCTCTGCAAGTCGTTCAGGCAGCACGGCATCGAGCGGGAGCCGCTGCTGGTGTTGCGCGAAGCAACCGAGCGGGCTGGTCTGGATGGCGCCATGGCAAGGCGCCGCTGATTACAGATGCCGAGGGTTTGAATTCAAGGGCATTAGGTGATGGGTAAACAGTAATGAGTAATGAGTAGTAGCCGTGCAAACGCCCGGACTCAACCTCGACCCTTCGCTGTACTCATCACTCATTCCTCATCACTCATCACCTTCCGGCTTGTTTGGAATCGAACGTTTCCGACTGACCCCTGGGAATCGACAGCGTCTGCCAGCTCTCTCCCCTGAAGTGCTTGGTAAGCATGATGATCTGCCCTACGTGCTGCCCGTAGTGATCGACCTGCCGCTCGATCGCCTCTACCACGCTGTGCGGCTTTCCACGAATCGTCACCGTCTTCAGAAGATCGTCCGGCGTGAGCGCCCCGACCGCCCCAAACACCTGCTCCCAACCCTCCTCCCAAAGCGCCGTGAGCGCCTCGGCGGAGGCGACGTCATCGACGAACTCGCCGTCGCGGTTCCGGTCGGGCTTCTCGCCGTCGCTGGTCAGAAAGTCACGCCAGCGCGAGCGCATGTTGCCCGCCATGTGCTTGATGATGATCGCCAGCGAGTTGCTCTCGGGGTCGAGCGTCCGGTGATAATCGGCGGGCTCGAGCTGGGCGAGTGCCCGCTCGGCAAGCCGCTTCTGCCTCGCAAAGATCCCCATCACCGTCTCTAGGTAGTGTTCTGAAAACATACTCCCTCCTAAAAGGCGAAGTTTGTCGCTTACTAGCATAGCCTCTACAAACCCTAGCAATTAGGAAGATCTGGTGATGGGTAATGGGTGATGGGTAATGGGTGTTTCGAAAGGTAGGGGTTCAACCACTCCGTTGCACGTCACCTACGCATTACTCATCACTCATCACGCATTACCTTTCTTAGTTTGCCCGTAGAATAATGCATGACGGTACAGCGCACACGAGTGTTGGTTGTCGGGAGTCTGAACGTGGACCTCGTGGTACAGGTCGAAATGCACCCGGGCCCCGGCGAGACGGTGTTGGGCGAAGACGTGCGTACCTTCCCGGGAGGCAAAGGGGCCAACCAGGCGGCGGCGGCTGCCAGGGCAGGAGGTAAGGTGTGCATGCTCGGCCGGGTCGGCACCGACGCGTACGGCCAGAGCCTCAAGGATGCGCTGGCTGAGGTAGGCGTCGACACGCGCCAGCTCCTCGAACAGCCCGGCCCCACCGGCATGGCGTTTATCACGGTCGACGCTAGCGGACAGAACATGATCGTGGTCAGCTCGGGAGCCAACCGGCACCTCTCCCCCGAAGATGTGACCCCGGAACTGTTCGATGGCGTCGGCATCGTGTTGATGCAGCTCGAAAACCCTCTGGAAACCGTGCAGCGGGTTGCTGAGCTGGCCGAACAGATAGGCGTTCCGGTCATGCTGAACGCGGCACCGGGGAGGCCGCTCGACGACGCGCTCCTGAAGCGGCTGAGCTACCTGGTGGTGAACGAAAGCGAGGCCGCCCTGCTCTCTGGCCAGGTGGTGAGCGATATCGCCGGCGCACAGGTCGCGGCTGGGCTCCTGCGGGCGCGCGGCACGGCCAACGTGGTGGTGACCTTGGGGGGTCAAGGCGTCGTCTGGGAGGGGACTGGATCCCGTGGCCAACTGCCGGCCCACCAGGTGACCGTGGTCGATACCACCGCCGCCGGTGACGCCTTCTGCGGGGCGCTGGCGGTACGGTTGGCTGAGGGTGCAGAACTCGAGGAGGCAGTGCGTTTTGCCAACGCTGCCGGGGCGCTGGCGACCACCAGCGAGGGGGCTCAGCCGAGCTTGCCGCTACGGAACGACATCGAAGCGTTGATGAGCCTCTAACTCGACAGCTGCGTTTTTCCCAGGGGCACTCCCTACACCCACGGCACCAGATCTATCACGCCGGTGGAAGCGATCATCCACCTCCGGCGTAAACCCTTCCACAAAAAACCTGCCCTGCTCGGGTATAATCATTTTTCAGCGCGAGCAGGAGGCTGATCGTGGAGACGACAGAGTTGGACATCGACAAGCTGAGACGGAAGTACCTCGAGTTCTTCGAGGCGAAGACGCACCTTGCCTACCCTTCTGCGTCGCTGAAGAGCGACGACCCGACGCTGATGTTTACCAGTGCGGGCATGGTTCAGTTCAAACCCTACTTTCTGGGGGCGACCCCCAAGTTCGCCGGTTACCAGGGTGTGTGGCACCGCGTGACGACCGCTCAGAAATGCCTGCGGATCAACGACATCGAAAATGTCGGCCGCACCCTCAGGCACCACTCGTTTTTCGAAATGCTCGGCAACTTCTCGTTCGGTGACTATTTCAAGCGAGAAGCGTCGGCCTGGGCCTGGGAGTTCATGACCAGCAACGAGTGGCTCGGCCTCGATCCCGAACGGCTCTACGTGACGATCTATACCGACGATGACGAGGCGTTCGAGGTCTGGACAGAACATGTCGGCGTTCCCGCCGACCGGATCTCCCGCTGGGGCGAAGATGAAAACTTCTGGCCGGCCAACGCGGTGACCGAGGGTCCCAACGGGCCTTGTGGTCCCTGTTCGGAGATCTTCTACGACCGCGGTCCCGAGTTTGGAACCCCCGACGAGACCGGTCCCAACACCGGCTCGGGCGATCGGTTCGTCGAGGTGTGGAACTTGGTCTTCACGCAGTTCGACCGACAAGAAGGCGGCGTGCTCGAGCCGTTACCGCAGCAGAATATCGACACCGGGCTGGGATTCGAGCGGCTGGTTGCGGTCATGACCGGAGCGGAAGATGCCTACAGCACACCGCTCTTTCTCCCGACCATCGAACGGGTGGCCGAGCTGACTGCCAAGGCGTACCAGGGCACCCAAAGCGTCTCTCACCGCGTCATCGCCGATCACGTACGTGCCATCACCTTCGCGATCACCGATGGGGTCATGCCGGCCAACGACGGCGCCGGCTACGTGGTGAAGATGCTGCTCAGGCGCGCTTCTCGCCACGCCTGGCTGCTCGGCTTGCGCGAGCCGGTCCTGCACGCGCTCGTCGACCAGGTCATCACCGCCATGGGTTCGGCCTACCCGGAACTGATCGACGGTCGAGAGCGGGTCAAAGGCATCATTCGAACCGAAGAGGAACAGTTTTTGCGGACGCTCGAGGCCGGCATCCAGCGAGTGGCCGGCCTGCTCGATGAGCTAGAGGGACGTGAGCTCTCCGGTAGGGTGGCGTTCGACTTGTGGCAGACCTACGGCTTCCCGCTCGATTTGACACAGGAGATGGCAGCCGAGCGTGGTATCAGCGTCGACAGCGCCGGATACGAGGCCGCTCGCGAAGAGGCGCGCGCCATCTCTCGGGGGAGCGGCGGCGGCGGCCCGCACTTTATCAGCGGCAAGGACATGCTCGGCAACATCGCAGATCAACACGGTGAAACAACGTTCTGTGGATACACCGAGCGCGAAGCAGACGCAGAGGTTCTTGCGCTCATCGGTGACGACGAACTTTTGAGCGAACTCACCGAACAACAGACCGGCAGGGTCGTCCTCGACCCTACCCCCTACTATCCCGAAGGGGGCGGGCAGATCGGCGATAGCGGCAAGCTCGAGTGGCAGGGTGGCGGCGCCCTGGTCACCGATACGACCCGAAGCCCTCAGGGACTGACGCTCCACCAGGTGAAGGTACTTCGCGGTACGCTGCTTCCGGGTCAGCGTGTCCGGGCCGTGGTCGACCCGAGCCGGAGCGAAACAGAGAAACACCACACCGCCACCCACCTCCTCCACGCTGCCCTTCGCAGCGTACTCGGCAGCCACGTAGCTCAGGCGGGTTCACTGGTGGCGCCTGACAGGCTCCGCTTCGACTTCTCCCACCCGGCTGCGCTCCGCCACGAGGAGATCGAAGCCATCGAAGGTCTTGTGAACCGCTGGATCCAGGCAGATTTTACGGTCTCGTGGCAGGTGGTCGGTATCGCCGAAGCGCGGGCGAAGGGTGCCATGATGCTCTTTGGGGAAAAGTATGGCGACGACGTGCGCATGGTCACCGTTGGCGAGGATCGTGACCCTAGGGAGAGCGTTTCGATCGAGCTCTGTGGCGGGACGCACGTAGGTCGTACCGGAGAGATCGGCAGCCTCCTGATCGTGAGTGAGGAGGCCGTCTCTGCCGGCGTACGCCGGGTCGAGGCGTTAGCGGGTACAGCTGCCATCGACTATGTTCAGAAGCTGCGAGGCTCCACTTCGGCGCTCGCCTACCAACTCGGGGTCAAACCGGACGAGCTGAGCGAGCGAATCGGTAAGCTTCAGACCGACCTCAAGTCGGCCCAGCGCGACATCAGCACCTTGCGAGACAGACTCGCCGCCGCTCAGACGACGGGTGCAACCCCGAGCGAACTCCGAGAAGCGGGGGGATTCAGCTTTACGACAGCGCTCCTCGACGGCATCGATGCCGGCGCACTCCGCAAGGCGGCGGACAACCTGTTGCAACAATCTCAAGCCGATCTGGTAGTGCTCGGCAGCGGCACCTTGTTGGTCGCCAAGGTCGGCCCCTCGGGTCAAGCGCGGGGCGCCCACGCCGGAACGATTATCCGGGAACTGGCCAAGCGAGCCGGAGGAGGGGGAGGAGGACGGCCGGATATGGCCCAAGCCGGTGTCAAAGACCCCAACAAGCTGCAGGAAGCCTTCAGCGCGCTGCCAGAGATTCTCACCGAGGTCTCCGCCTCTTAACGACAACGATGAGACCGAAGCTGGTAGCGCTCGATTTAGACGGTACGCTGCTGACGAGCGACAAAGACATCACCGCGCGAACCGAGCGAACCGTGAAAACGCTCATGCGCCAGGGCGTTCGTGTGGTGCTCTGCACGGGCCGTCCGCCACGACTGGTCAGACGATACGCAACCCAACTCGGTCTTACCGGGCCGACAGTGGTCTACCAAGGCGCCAGCCTCTACGACTTTGGACGCGAGCTACCTACCCATCTCTACCAACTCGATCGCACGGTCTCGCTGGAAGTGATCAGAGTCATGCGCAACCGCTTTCCAGACGTGCTGGCAGGGGTAGAGGCCACAACCGGTTGGTACTTGGACCAAAAACTGTTTGAGCTCCGCAACGGGCAGCGACCCGATGGGGTCGGCGACGTCGAAACATTCGTGCAAGAGGGCGTCATCAAGCTTCTCTTCAGACACCCCTCCATGATCGCCAGCACCATGAGCCGCGCGCTGGCTGAGCTGCCCGTCTATACGACCTGGACCTCGGACAATCTGCTCGAGGTACTGCACCCGCTGGCCAACAAGAGCAGGGCGCTGGAGCTTCTCTCAAAGACCCTCGACGTAAAGCAGGATGAGATCGCTGCCTTCGGGGACCAGCACAACGACGCCGAAATGCTTAGCTGGGTCGGGTTCGGGGTGGCGATGGCGAACGCCAGCGAGGAGGCGAAGGCCGCCGCAGATTCTCTCACCAGCAGCAACGACGACGAGGGTGTCGCGCGATTCTTGGAGCGTTGGATCACCCCCGAAGGAGCCGGGGTTGTCTGACGTCGTCATCGCCCTAGACGTAGGAGACGCGCGTATCGGCGTCGCTCGTGGAGAGTTGGGATCGCGCTTCGCGTTTGGGCGCGGTCACCTTGCGAGGAGTGACACCGCCCACGACGTCGCCGCCGTCAAACGCATCGTTGAACGCGAAGGGGCCGTTCGCGTCGTCGTGGGTCTTCCGCAGAGAACGGACGGCAGCGATTCACCGCAGACGAAACGGGTTCGCAAGTTTGCTCGAGCGCTCGAGAGACAGGGTCTGGAAGTCTGTTTCGAGGACGAGCGCTTCACAACCCAATTGGCAGGGCGCCACCTTCTCGCGAGCGAGGTGCCGAAACGTAAACGCCGAGAAAAAGGCCGGCTCGATGAAGCGGCCGCTGTTCTCATCCTGGAGAGCTACCTCCAGCGATCAAAGGAGTAAGGGGTGCCGGAAGCGGAAAAGCAACGTGAAAAGTCTCAACGGAGCTGGCTGGCCAACGCCTTTTTGCTGCTGCTCATCGGCGTGCTTCTCCTGGCTGGTGCTGCGCTCTACCTGCAGTACCAGCTCACCCAGGTCAGCACCGTACCGAACCCCACCGAGTTCGAAGTGTTGCCCGGCTGGCGCGCCCGCCGGGTCGCCAGCGAACTCGAGAGTTCCGGACTGATCCGCGACGCCCGTGTCTTTGTCCTGTGGCTCCGTTATCAGGAACTCGACCGGCGAATCGGCGAGGGTCTATATGACCTCGATCCCTTTATGAGCGCGATCGAAATCGGCGAGGTCTTAGCCGGTGGCGGCCGGCCCCGCACCACCCGCGTCACCATACCCGAAGGGTTCCGTGCACGCGACATCGCCAGCAGGTTGGAAAATAGCGGCCTCGGGAGCGCTGACACCTATTTGGAGCTCTTCAGCGAGGCCGAAGGGGAGTTTCCCGACTACCTCCCGGTGGAGAACGGTCTGGAGGGATATCTATTTCCTGCCAGCTACGACATCCCCGTAAAGAGCAGCAGCGAAGATGTGCTGAACCTGTTGGTGGAGCGCTTCGAGCAGGAGGTGACGAGCGAAATCTCGGCTGCCCTTTTGGAGCTCGAACTCACCGTACACGACTGGGTGACGCTAGCCAGCATGATCCAGGCAGAAGCGGCCAACTCCGAGGAGATGCCCATCATCGCCGGGGTGTTTCTCAACCGCCTCGACCGGGACATGCTACTCCAGTCCGACCCCACCATCGCCTACGGTCTCGGCAAGGATCTTCCGGAGCTCAACGCCCCGGCCGGCGATTTCGAGGTCGACCATCCTTGGAACACCTATACTCGCGGCGGGCTACCCCTGGGCCCCATCGGCAACCCAGGGAGCGACGCCCTCGGAGCCGTGCTCGAGCCCCAACGTCACAACGGCGACGGGCAGGCCTACCTCTACTTCCTCCACGGCTTCGAAAACGACCAACCGGTGTTCCGACCCAACATCAACTTGGCAGACCACAACCGGGATGTACGGCGCTACTTGCGCTAAACGGCGTCTCACACCGATCTGAGGCGATAGGTGACGTCGTCTCCTGGTGATGGTTTGAAAGGTGATGAGGAAACAGGAATGAGTGATGAGTGGGTAACGACAAGAGGGGAATGAGTGATGCGAAATGGGTTGGGCAACCACGAAAGAGAGTGATGTTGGCATGTTTCGATTTCGAAGACACACTCGTCAGATGTAGGCGAGTTTGAATACAAACGTCAGCAGTACCCATCACCCATTACTCATTACCCATCACCCATGAGGCTTCTACCAAAAACCTTCCAGAACCTGCTTCCGGCCTCCTTACGTAAAGGGCTTGTGAAAAACTCGCCACGCGAGCGTAAGAATTTTGTAAGGTTTGGCTCGTTACTCTTATCGTGCGACGCAGACGTCGTCACCTCCACAACGAACGTCTTGCTGGGCAATGCGCACCGAGAAGTCCCGCTTCCTCCCCTTGGGCGGGGCTTTTCACCATTCTGGTGATGCGTGATGAGGAATGGGTAATGAGTTCTGCGAAATTTTGTGTCTGGAATCAGTCTGAACTGAGATCTGTCTCTTTGAGTCAAACTTCCAAACCCGTTTTCCTTTCGCTGCGAACCTACGCATTACCCATCACCCATTCCCCATCCCCCAAAGGCCTCTGTTAAAGAGACTTCAACGGCTCACTCCCGCACCACCAAACGAATACTTGCATTGACGCGCCTCATCGCAGGACGATACGATGCAACTCCTGGGAGAAATCACCCTGAACATACAGGAGTTGGAACGTTGAGGTTTTTGCTGGCATTTTCAAGGGGCATCGACAGCGTGACCACGGCGCTCGGGCGTGCGATGTGGTGGCTCACGCTCTTTATGGTGCTGATCGGCGCCTACAACGTGGTTACGCGCTACGCCTTCGGAGCGATCGCCAATCTGTTCGGTGACAGGGTCGCTCTCCTGTTATCCGGCAATGTCTACTTGGAACTCCAGACATATGCCTACGATCTGGTCTTCCTCCTCGGTGCGGCTTACGTTTTCAAGGCTGATGCCCACGTGCGGGTCGACATCATCTTCTCGCGACTCAGCGCCAGGGCCAAATCGTGGATCGATATCGCTGGGGCCACCCTGTTTCTGATCCCTTTTTGCACCCTCGGCATCTTCTTCAGCCAGTCCTACGTCGCTCGGTCTTGGCGCCAACTCGAGGTCAGCCCCAACCCGGGCGGTTTGCCGCGCTACCCGATCAAGACGGTGATCATCATCGCCTTCGCGCTGTTGATCGCTCAAGCCATCAGCGAAACGATCAAAAACATCGCGTTCCTGCGCGGACACCCGAACTCGGGCAGCATCCACGCCAAAGAACAGACGGCCGAGCCGGTCGTGGAGTCGGTCTGATGCTCGGCCTATGGATGTTCGCCGCCGCGGTAGGGCTCCTACTCGTCGGCTACCCCGTCGCCTTCAGCCTGGGCGGCACCGCGGTGCTCTTTACCCTGCTCGGCAGCGATATGCTGCCCACCCTCACCGGCATCGACCTGCCTTGGGAACCCGCTTTTCGCATGGCGCGGCTCAACATCTTGCCGCAGCGTATCTTCGGCACCATCATGGACAACTACATCCTGGTGGCGGTGCCCTTTTTTGTGTTCATGGGCGTGATGTTGGAGAAGTCAGGGCTCGCCGAAGAGCTGCTCGAGACCATGGGAATCCTCTTCGGACGACTGCGAGGAGGACTCGCTATCTCGGTGGTGGTGGTGGGCGCACTCCTAGCGGCCTCCACCGGGGTGGTGGGCGCTTCGGTGGTCACCATGGGCGTTTTGGCCTTGCCGGTCATGCTCAAGTACAACTACGAAAAGGGGCTGGCCACCGGCGTGGTCGCCTCCTCGGGTACGCTGGGGCAGATCATCCCGCCGAGCATCGTACTGGTGATTTTGGGCGATCAGATCGGGGTGTCGGTGGGTGCCCTCTGCGTGGGCGCCTTTATCCCAGGCTTTATATTGGCCGGTCTCTTCATCATCTGGGTGGCCCTCTTCTCCTTTCTTCGACCCGCTTCAGCCCCCGCCCTTCCACCCGAGGCCCGCACCATGGCGGGGTTGCAGCTCCTGCTGCGTGTCCTCAAGAACCTGTTGCCACCGCTATTTCTGATCTTCCTCGTGCTCGGCAGCATCTTTTTCGGCGTGGCGACCCCGACCGAAGCGGGGGCCATGGGGGCGGTTGGAGCGATGCTGCTCGCCATCCTCAACCGCCGCATGAATCTCGAAAACCTCAAGAGCACCATGGATCAGACGGTGAAGCTCACCAGCATGGTGTTCATCATCCTTACAGGCGCCACCGCCTTCAGTATGGTGTTCACCGCCCTGCACGGCGACCGGGTGGTGCAGGGTTTTTTGCTGAATCTGCCCGGCGGACAAACCGGTTTTATCTTCTTCACCATGCTGGTGATCTTCTTGCTCGGCTTTTTCATCGACTTCATCGAGATCACCTTCATCGTGGTACCGCTCCTCACGCCGATCGCTCTCAGCTACTTCGGCCAGGACATGATGGTCTGGTTCGGGGTATTGATCGGCATGAACCTACAGGCATCCTTTCTGACACCGCCGTTCGGCTTCGCACTCTTCTACCTCAAAGGCGTCTCGCCACCGAGCATCAAGACGACCGATATCTACCGTGGCATCATCCCCTTCATCATCATCCAGCTCATCGCTGTGCTCATCATCGCGCTGTTCCCCAAAATCGTGACCTACCTGCCTTCGCTGGCGCGCAATTGATGACACGGCCCAACCGACCAACTCTGCGGATACCAGCAAAAAAACAGGCCCCCGTCGAAACGAGGGCCAAAGCGTCATAACTTTCCGGCATGAGCCGGTCAGGTCTAGCGAATCGCGTAGTCGAGAAAGGCCTTCTCGCTGATGTCGTGGAAGGCGCGGATGCTGTCACGGAACGGGCGCCAATCGTCGAGGATCTTGGCGAAGAGCTGGTTGCTGGCGGCCTGCTCCTCGAGGATCTCGTCGGTAAACCCTTCGAGTGTTTCGAGGTACTCGGTCGGGAAGGTACGCAACTCGACGTTGCCTCCGGCAAGGATGCGCTGCAAGGCGTCGTTGTTCCTGGCGTCGTAATCGGCCAGCATCTGCACGTTGGCGGCGTGTGAGGCCGTACGGATGGCGTCCTGGACATCTTCGGGCAGGCTGTTGTAGGTATCCAGATTCACGTAGGTGCCGAGACAGGGGCCGGGCTCGTGCCAACCGGGCGCGTAGTAGAACTTGGCCACGGTGTTGAAGCCGAGGATCTCGTCGTCGTAGGGTCCGACCCACTCGGTCGCGTCGATCACCCCGCGTTCGAGCGCCTGGAAGATCTCACCGCCGGCCAGCACTTGCACATTGGCGCCGGCGCGGCTCATCACCTGGCCGCCGATGCCGGGGATGCGCATCTTGAGGCCTTGCAAATCAGCAGCGCTGTTGATCTCCTTGTTGAACCAGCCGCCCATCTGCACCCCGGTGTTGCCGGCCGGAAACGCGATCAGGTTGTCGCGCTCGTTGAGCTCGTCCCAGAGCGCCTGACCATTACCGGAAAGCACCCACGCGTTGTGCTGCTGCGCGTTCAGGCCGAAGGGGATCGAGGTGAAGAAGCCGTGCGCAAAATCCTTGCCGACGTAATAGTAAGAGGCAGTGTGCCCCATCTCGAAAGCACCGCTCGATACGGCGTCGTAGACCTCGAGTCCGCCGACTTGAGCCCCTGCAGGGAAGACTTCGACCTCGACATCCCCTTGGGTGATCTCAGCCAAGAATTTCGCCGTGTTGGTGGCACCCCCAAAGATGGTATCGAGCGCCGTCGGCCACGAGGTGACCATGCCGAAGCGGAACCTCGAAGACTGGGCGTTGGCGAACATGAGGGGCGAAAAGGATGCGCTGGCCGCAACGAGTCCGGCCTTCTTGATAAAATCGCGACGTTTCACTGCCTAACCTCCATTGTAAGTTTGCCGGTACACTATACACCAAAGTCGACCTCTCCACATGAACCTCAAGAATCAGACTCGGTTGATCGAAGCTTTCAGTAACCTCAACTCTTCACCGAAAGGCAAAGAGTTCTCTACCCGCCGGCAACCACGCGCCCGTTCTCAGGATACACGTCGCCTCAGTATGCGCTCAAAACGTACACTAAGAGCTGTGAACTCCTTGCAACCCCACCCTTCCCGCGACCACTCCGATACCGCTGAGCCGATCGAGCGCGTAGCCGAGCGCATCGGCATCCCGCTATCGCAGCTCTACCATTACGGACCGTACATGGCCAAGGTCGAGGGCCCACCCCCCGCAAGCCGGGGGCGCCTGGTCCT
Source organism: Trueperaceae bacterium (assembly GCA_020354625.1). Taxonomy (GTDB): domain Bacteria; phylum Deinococcota; class Deinococci; order Deinococcales; family Trueperaceae. The sequence goes on along the minus strand of CP070651.1, from coordinate 2,214,155 downwards.
GGTCACCGCCCTTACCCCCACCCCGGCCGGCGAGGGCAAGACCACCGTCGCCATCGGCCTCACCCAGGGGCTGAGTCGGCTGGGGCAGCACGCCGCCGTGGCCCTGCGCGAACCGTCGATGGGACCGGTGTTCGGACTCAAGGGTGGTGGCACCGGAGCAGGCCGCGCCTGCCTCTTACCGGCCACCGACATCAATCTGCACTTCACGGGTGACGGACACGCGGTGAGTGCCGCCACCAACTTGCTGGCCGCCGTGGTCGGTAACCACCTGCAACGCGGTAACGAACTCGGCATCGACCCAAAACAGGTCGAGATCAAAAGGGTTCTCGACGTGAACGACAGAGTGCTACGGCACGTGATCACCGGTCTCGGCGGCAGAGCGCACGGTGTTCCCAGGGAGACGGGGTTCGAGATCACCGCCGCCGGCGAGGTGATGGCGATCCTGGCGCTGGCAGAAGACCTCGCTGACGCGAAACGCCGTCTCGGCAACATTCGCGTCGCCACAGGCCATACCAGGGAGCCGGTCTACGCGCGAGACCTGAAGGTGTCGGGGGCCATGACAGCGCTTCTGATGCGGGCGCTGCAGCCCAACTTGGTTCAGACCGCGGAAGGCCAACCCGCTTTTGTACACGCCGGACCGTACGCCAACCTCGCCCACGGCACAAGCTCGGTCATCGCTACGCGAACAGCGCTCGGTTACGCCGACATCACCGTAACCGAGGCAGGCTTCGGGTCCGACTTGGGAGCAGAAAAGTTCTTCAATGTGGTAGCGGCCCACACAGGTCTCGCCCCCGATGCGGTGGTGCTGGTGGTGACGCTGAGGGCTTTGCGCTACCACGGTGGAGCCGAAACGGACACACAGGCCGATCTCGGGGCGCTCGAGCGCGGACTTGCCAACCTCGACCAACATCTGGATATCGTCGCCCAACACGGGTATCGGCCGGTCGTGGCGCTCAACGCCTTCGCCTCCGACACCCGGGCCGAGGTCGAACGTCTGGCCGAGCACGTCGGCTCCCATGGCCTGCACTTCGCGGTCACCGAGGGCTACAGCGCAGGCGGCGAAGGGGCACTCGAGCTGGCCGAAGCGGTGATGAACGCACTCGACGAAACACCACATCTACGCCCCTTATACGATCTGACGTTGCCCCTGTCCAACAAGATCGAGCGTATTGCAATCGAGATCTATGGAGCCGGCGAGGTCGCCTATACCCGAAATGCTGAGCGGGCCTTGAAACGCGTCATCCGGCAGGGTGGGAACGAGCGACCTGTGGTCATCGCCAAGACGCCGCGTAGTCTATCGGACGACCCCCGCCTCCGTAACCGGCCCCAGGGTTTCACCGCCACCGTCACCGACCTCCAATACAGATCGGGCGCCGAGTTTGTGGTCGCCTATATGGGTGACGTATTGACCATGCCCGGCCTCCCCGCCACTCCGAATGCGGAGCAGATCGACGTGACCCCCGATGGAAGGATCACAGGGCTCGAGTAAAAGAAGGCCGGCTCCGGTCTTCTTATACAGGTGCGTCTCTGCGCTTGAGACGCCTTAAAAACGCCTCTCCGGTGGGGGCGGTATTCACCACATCTTCTGCCGTGAGACCCGCTTTCCGGGCCATCATCACCCCGTAGCGCACGTCTTCGAAGCCGTCGGTATGGTGTGCATCGGGGTTGATGGAGAAGAGGCATCCTAGGGCCTTGGCCCACCGCAGCCAACGCCAATCGAGATCGAGACGGTAGGGATTGGCGTTGATCTCGATCACCGTCTCGGTTTCTGCACAGGCCTCGATGACGGCTTCGAGATCCACCTGGTATCCCGGACGCCGCAGCAAGAGTCTCCCGGTGGCGTGCCCCAGGATGGTCGCGTGCGGGTGCCTGACCGCTTTTACGATCCTCGCCGTCTGCGCCTTGCTGGAGAGGGTGAAGTTTTGGTGGACGCTCACCACCGTGTAGTCGAGCTTCTCGAGGACTTCATCCGGATAGTCGAGCTCTCCCTCGGATAAGATGTCGACTTCGACTCCGTGCAAGAGCTCAAAGGCGGCCCCCTCGGCCTTCAACTCAGCCCGGATCTCCTCGATCTCCTCGGCTTGCGCGGAAAGCCTCTCGATGCTGAGCCCGTTGGCGTAACCGGACGAGCGCGAGTGATCACCCATCGCCAGATACCGGTACCCGAGACGCCTGGCCGCCTCCACCATCTCGCGGATGGAAAAGACTCCATCGGACCAGGTGGAGTGGTTGTGCACCAAGCCGCGAACATCTTTGAAATCGATGAGGTTTCCAAGGGGTTTTGCAGCGCGTTCTTCCCGCAAAGCCGGGTCCAGGTAAGGGAGACCCAACGATTCGAAAAGAGAGGCTTCCGTGCGAGTCTCGAGAAACCCATCCTCGATCCGGAGGCCGGTTGCGCTGAACGTCATTGCCTGATCGGTAGCCACCTCCCGGAGTCTCTCTACGTAGGCTCTGCTACCGGTCCGGTAGGCCAGCACCGCGCCGAAAGTCGTCTCCTCAGCAGCGGTGAAACGCACCTCGTAACCGAGGTGCCTCCCTGACAAGCCATCACCCTGCACCTCGTCGAGGACAGCTCGCAACACCCCTTTGAGCTCTGCCGAAGTTACGCCGGTCACCACCAGGTCGAGAAGCCCCACCGTCTCGAGGCCGCGGCGGAGCTCGCCTGCAACCGTAAGTTGGGCCTCGGGAAATGCCATGGCGATCTTCTCCCGCAAGTAGGCCGCCAGCACCTCGGCCTCATCGAGCCGCATTCGCTTCCTGGCGGCCAAAGCGAAACGCGCCGCCTCGAGCGCCGTTTCGGCACTTTTCGCACCGAAGCCCTTTAGACGAGCCAAACTGCCGTCTTCGGCTGCAGCCACGAGCTTTTCCAGGCTTACGATACCGTGCCGCCACAGCACCGCAATCTTTTTTGCTCCAAACCCACCTACACGGAAAAGCTCCCTGACACCCTCCGGCACCTCCTGATAAAGCCTGTCGAGAATCGTGAGGCTGCCGATCTCGGCACACTCGCTGAGTTCGGCAGCCAGACCACGGCCGATCCCCCTGATCTCGGTCAGGCGCCCCTCACGGATCAGGGCATCGAGATCGCCTTCGAAACGCTCGAGCTGCCGGGCCGCGTTCTGGTAGGCACGCACACGAAAAGGATCTTGCCCCAAGACCTCGAGGAGTTGTGCCGCTTCTTTCAGTTGAGCTGCCAGCTCTTTTTTGCTGAGCATGACCTAGTGTACCCCTCACAACCTTGCCCCCAAAGCAACAAGTCTCCGTTCAGGTACGGCGGGATACCGGTCGTGGTAGATTGTGGCGAGTCCTTGCCAGTGGACCTTGGGAGGTAAGTATGTTCAAGCGGTTGTTCACCTCGGCCCTTAGCCTGATCCTTTTCGCACTCCTGTTCGCGGCCAACGCTCAAGCACCCCTCAACGTCAGAATCGGCTTCAACCCCACACAAAACTCCGAACAGCTCACCGCTGCGGCGCAAGCCATCGCGGATTTTTTAGAAGCTGAGTTCGGTGGTGCCATTGAGGTCGAAGTGTTCCTACCGACCGAGTACCGCGGTCTCATCGAAGCGATGCGATCGGGGAATCTCGATTTCGCCTTCTTCCCACCCGACGGTTTCGTCATCGCGCAGCGCGAGGCCGATGCCCAGGTACTGCTCAAGTCGGTCCGCTTCGGCAACCCCTTCTACTGGGCCGCCATCATCGTCCGCAAAGACAGCGGTATCACTTCGGTCGCCGATCTCGAGGACAAGACCATCGCCTGGACCGATCCGAACTCAGCCGCTGGATACGTATTCCCCCGGGCCGAACTGACCGTTGCCGGCATCGAACCGGACGATTTCTTCTCGAATCAGGTCTTCTCGGGCCAGCACGACGCTGCCGTATTGTCGGTCCTGAACGGCTCGGTCGATGCCGCTGCCACCTTTGCCAACGACGATCAGAACATCTCGGGCTCGTGGACGCAGTTCCTGGAAGCCGATCAGGCCGAACAGCTGACCGCGATCTTCTACAGCCGCCCTATCCCCGGCGATACCTTTAGCGTGTCTCGCGAGTTTGCCGATACCTTTCCGGCTCTTACGCTGCAGATCGCCGCCTCGATCGCCAGCATCCGGTCTCCCGATAGCGACTTGCTCTTTAATCTCTATCGGATCGATTATATGATTCCGGCCGATAGCGCCGACTACGCCGTCGTTCGCGATGCCCGCGAAATCCTCGGGCTCGACGAGGAATAGGGTCTCGCACCCCTCATACCCCCAGGGTGAACCCTGGGGGTTTTAAAAACCTCCCACCAAAGTTTGAGGCAATACCTCAAACTTTGGGCGAGTGGAGCGAGTAGGAACCGCGGCCGCCCGCGGTTCATGCCAGCAAACATGACTTGGAAGTGCTTAGTTTCGTGATCGAGGTCAACAATCTAAGCAAGACCTTCCCCGACGGCACCGAGGCGCTGAAAAATGTCACCGTCACGATTCCGGATGGTGATTTTGTCGCAATCATCGGTCTCTCGGGAGCCGGCAAGAGCACCTTCTTGCGCTGTCTCAACAGATTGGTAGAGCCCACGCAAGGTGAGATCAGAGCCCATGGAACAGATGTCATCAGCCTGCGTGGACGTGCCTTACAGCGCTACCGCCGCACCATCGGTTTTATCTTCCAGCAATTCAACCTGGTTACCCGCTTGAGCGTAATCGAGAACGTCTTATCAGGCCGTCTCGGCTACCATGCCACATGGCGCGGCGTTCTGGGGCTCTACACCGAAAGAGATGTCGAGTTGGCCCGCCACTACATCGACCGAGTCGGTTTGAACGAAAAAGAACAGACCCGGGTCGACCAGCTCTCGGGCGGACAGCAGCAACGAGTCGCCATCGCCCGCGCCATGACCCAAGAGCCCCAACTCATCCTGGCGGATGAACCTATGGCCAGCCTCGACCCACGCCTTTCAGATGTCATCTTGGGATTGCTGAAAGACTACAACGAGGAGCATGGGGTCACCGTGCTCGTCAACATCCACGTGCTCGAGCTGGCCAAGCGCTACGCCAAACGAATCTTGGCCTTCAACAAGGGCGAGCTCGTCTTCGACGGACCCGTCGAGGCACTGAGCGATACGCTTGAAGGAGAGATCTACACCGGCAGCTTGGAGGCCCTTTGATGCTCATCTATACCCTGGTCGGCGCTGGGCTGGCGCTCCTCCTCGGGCTGGCCAACAGCTCGATGCGCCGCCTCATGATCGCCGGAAGCGTCGGATTGATCATCACATTCTTTACGCTGCCCTTCGGGCAGGTCTCGGGTTTCTTGAGCCGTGAAACCGTCCGGCCGACCCTGTTCGGTTTCCTCCCGATCTACCCTCTTTTCAGCCTGATCTTGGTGGCTGCCCTGCTCAGCCTGGCAATCTCCCTTCGAGGTAGGCGCATCGGCGGAACCGCTTCGCTCACAGCAGGGCTCACAACCCTGATATTGGCGTTGTCTTGGGCTGAACGCCCTACCAGTCTGGCCAGTCTTCTGCCCCTCTACGGCCTGATGGAGGCCGTAACTGGTATCGCCGCCACTGCGATCATCGTGGGTATCAGCTGGGGGATTCCCCGCGCCAGACTCCCTGGCCTGCTCATCGGCATCGCCCTCGGAACGACAATCTTTTTCGGGCTCACCTCGAACAGCGGACAAGCCATCTTTCCCAAAACTCCTGGCTACTATAAACTCCTCACCTCCACGCCCAGCGGCACAGAGACGAGCATCATCGAGAGCTATAACAGCGGTTTGGAAGAGCTCAACCGCCAGCGGCGCTCGATCGGCCTCAATCTGCTCGAGCCCATCACGACCATCACCGGTCTCGAGGGACAGCGGATCCCTCGAGAGGCTGCTGAAGCGGGATTCAGGCTCGTCGAGCCGAACCGCACCGCTTACGGAACCACCGTTACCTTCCTTCTGATCGGCTTGATGGTAGGCGGTGGCCTGATGGCGATCTGGCGCCCCCGGCTTCAAGATCGGGCAGATCTGAGTACGGGAACATTACTCGCCATCATAATTTGTACGCTCACCCCGGCGTTTGCAGCGACCAACTTCAGCTTCAACCGCTTGGTTGAAGGCTGGCCTTTTCTGCTCGATTTTCTCGACCGCGCTTGGCCCCCCAACGTCGGGGCGCTCCAGGAAGTGGCCAGCCAGATGCTCATCACCATCGAGATCGCCCTGGTCGGTACCTTTTTGGCTGCCGTGTTCGCCGTACCGCTATCGTTTCTGGCCTCGCGCAACCTCACCTTCGGCAACCCCTTGATGCGAGCTGTTTTCGGACTGACCCGTGGATTTTTCAATCTCGATCGCGGCATCGACACGCTGATCCTCGCTCTGGTCTTTGTAGCTGCGGTGGGGCTGGGACCGTTCGCCGGTGTCCTGGCCATGGCGATCCACTCGATCGCCGACCTGGGCAAGGTCTACTCCGAATCGATCGAAAACGTCGACCGTGGCCCGATCGAAGCGCTCGAGGCGGTTGGTGCGTCAGGAACCAACGTGGTGCGCTGGGCCATCTTGCCCCAAGTCGGACCGCTCTTTATCGCCTGGACGCTCTACCGCTTCGAGATCAACTTTCGCGTCTCGATCGTGCTCGGTCTGGTCGGTGCCGGGGGCATCGGGTTCTTCATCCAAGAGAAGATGGGAACGGGAACCTACAACCAGATGATCGTCGCCATATTGGCCATCATCTTGGTAGTCAACATCATCGACTTCGCGTCTTCTTGGCTGCGGGGGCGGCTCGTATAGGGCCGGCAGCCCACCCGCTCCGCTCACGAGAGCTACCAGGGGCGCTGCGATGAGGTGAAGGCCTCTCAGCGTCAGGAGGGGTTCGTAGATGTCGATCTCACGGCAGTTCCCCTTCACCACCTCGGCAAAGCCTCTGGTGATGTGCGTTACACTTCTTTTCATGAGCATCCAACCCGATTGGTGGATCCGGGAGCAGTCCAAACGCGGAATGATCGAGCCTTTCGAAGAGGGTCTGGTTCGCGACGGGGTCATCAGCTACGGCCTCTCGAGTTTCGGCTACGACCTCAGGGCGGCGCCCGAGTGGCACATCTTTGTCAACGCCTTCAACACCGTGGTCGACCCCAAAGCGTTCGATCCGGACAGTCTGGTGGCTACCGAGGGAGACCACTGCATCATCCCACCCAACTCCTTCGTGCTCACCCGCTCGGTGGAGTATCTCCGCATACCCGATAACGTGATGGTGGTGGCGCTGGGCAAATCGAGCTACGCCCGCTGCGGCATCGTTGCGAACGTAACCCCGTTGGAACCGGGGTGGGAAGGCCATGTGACGCTGGAACTCTCCAACACAACCCCGCTGCCCGCCAAGGTCTACGCCAACGAAGGCATCGTGCAGCTCTTGTTCTTCGAGGGTCCGAGACCTGACATCACCTACGCCGAGCGTAAAGGTAAGTATCAGGGTCAGACGGGGGTGACGCTACCGAAGCTCTAACGTGAGTTTGAGAGCTTTTGGTATCGCTATCTTGATGGTGATGGGTAATGGGTGATGCGTAATGGGTGCCGCGAAATGAACGGCTGAACCCGTCTGCTCTGACGGTGGCATCTTTGAAACAGGCAAGCCCCGGCTTCGTTAATCCTTTCGCTCTTTCCAAACCCCCTTGCATCGCTATTCAGGTAGCTCGATCAGTGGAAGCACCACCCGAAACACGGTGTTACCCGGCTCGCTCTCCACGGTGATCTCACCCTTGTGGAGGTGCGCGATCTGCTGAGCGATAGCGAGCCCGAGACCGGCGCCCCCACCAGTTCCTCGGTAAAACTTTTCGAAGATGTGCGGGAGCAGATCCTCAGGGACCCCCGGCCCCTGGTCGTGAACGCTCAGCATCAGGCAAGTCCCATCCTGCTCGAGTCGTAACTCTACCCCTTCTGCTCTCTGGGCAGATCGAACGGCGTTGGCTGTCAGGTTTCGCACGAGTTGGCGGAGTTTTTCGGGATCTCCCAAAAGCATCTGGCCGGGTTCTCCCGAGAGCCTCACCCCAGAAAACTCCTCTGCGATGGGCTCAAGAACCTCCAGATAGGGATCGACCAGATACGGGGTCAGTTCTTGGACCAACTGGCCCCGCGAGAGCTGCAGCAGATCCTCGATGAGACGAGACATCGTCTTCACGATGCGGCGGGCATCTGTGAGATCGTGCTGCACCTCCGGGCTGGCCCGCCTGAAGGCCCGCTCGAGAAACCCCTGCAAGCTCGTCAGCGGGGTTCTGAGCTCGTGACTGGTCTCCGCCAGAAAGCTCCGCTGCGCCTCTATCGCTCGCTTGAGCCGTTCGATGAGGTCGTTGAGCACATCGCTGAGTTGACCGACCTCATCGCTCGGCCCGCGGTAGGGTATCGGGTGCAAGCGACCGGGGCCGAGTTCGGCCGCACGAACGGCCAACTGGGTGATGGGCCTTATCGCGAGAGCTGCCACGAGATAACCGATCAGCGCGCTGATGAGCACGAGCAAGATCGCGGTCAACAGCAAGGCGCGCGCCAACTGGCCCAAAGCCAGCCCCACAAAGGCGGTGTCGGCGATCACGGCGGCGACACCGAAACTAAAGGGCGCGAGCGAAGCCTGTACCGTATAGCCGGCCAACACACCTCGCCAATCCTGCAAGCCGCCCACCGCGGTACGCACCACCTCCGGCACAATGGCCGCGTCCGGTGCTTCGAAGGTCGGGTTGGAAGACGCGAGCAGCTGCCCCGCTGCATCGTAAAGCTGTACGATCACGCCCCCCGTGGGCCCGGCGAGGGTAGCGCCGGCCGCACCCGCGCCCCCACCCTGGTAGAGAGCTGCGACCTTTTGTACATCCTCTCGCACGGCGCGTTGAAGATCCCCGAGCAGACTCGACCGCACCACCCAGAACGCCGTGAGGGAAGCGACGACGCTCAAAAGCGCTATGGCGAGACCGCTGAGCACGGCCACCCGCCACCTGAGAGGCAGTCCACGTCGAGAGAGCACCTTATCCTCATCAAAGAGATCTCGGGCCCGTTTGCGGGTCGGTTCGGCTCCTGTCAATGGAGACAACTGACGCTGCCCCGCGGCCTCAGCCTTTCACCGCGTAGCCGACCCCGCGTACGGTACGAATGATCCCAAAACCACCGGCATCCCGCAACTTCCCACGAATATTGGCGATGTGAACATCTACGACGTTGCTCGATGGCGGCAACGACTCCCCCCACACGTTGGCCTCGATCTCTTCACGGCTGTAAACCCGGCCCGGCTGGTTGCAGAGATAGGTGAGCAAGGCGAACTCCCTCGGCGAAAGCCGCACCTCCTCATCGTCCCAAAAGACTTGGCGCCTCACCGCATCGAGCGTCATACTACCGATCTTACGAACGGCTCCAACGCCCCTTTTGCGCAACTGTACGTTGACTCTGGCGACCAGCTCCTCGATATGGAAGGGTTTGGCCAGATAGTCGTCGGCACCGACGTTCAACATCTCGACCTTGGTACTTACGTCATCGGCAGCCGTCAGGATGAGGATGGGGATTTCACTCGTCTTGCGTACGCGTCGAGCGATTTCGGCACCGCTGATATCGGGCAGACCGAGATCCAAAATCACCAGATCCGGCTCTGTCTCACGGATGGCGCAAAGACCGCTAATGCCCGTTGCAAAGGCGCTCGCTTCAAAACCCGTCTCTTGTAACTCGAGTGTCAAAAGGCGACTGATATCGAGGTCATCCTCTACGATCACGATATGTTTCTTTTTCATGGCACTCACCAACAAATCCGCCTTCAAGGCCCCGGCATAACCAAGAGGATACCGCGCTCTTCACCGAGCCAGTCGTACAGAGAAACCGAATCCCCATCATCGGAGAACCGAACAAGGATATCTCGTCCCTGTGAAGAGACGCGCCCTGGGAAGGCACTGGCCCCCTCCAAAACCTCTCCCTGCCTCTGTGGATCAACTCCAGGGGGAAAGATCAGCAACCGTACCTCCTGATCGGGCTCGATCGTCCCAGAAAAGGCGAGTCGCCCCTCCTCCACCCTAGCACTGGCATAGATGGTAAGGAGATCTTGTGAAACAAGACGCACTTCGGTACCGGGACTCATCTCCGGTAAGCCGCTGACGATCTGGCTCACCAAAAACCAGACGAGCACAAGCATCATCGAAGCCACCCCCCAGATCCGCTCGAGGCCGTGAGACAGCGATCCATAGTCTCATGTTACCAGCTCCAACCGCAAGCTGAGATGGCATGGAGCTAAAGGAATCTTCATGGTGCATCGATCCCTCCCAGCACGCGACCCATACCGTCAAAGTGAACGACCTAACCTCAATGCGCTGCTCTATCCTCCATGATGGGTAGGTAATGGTTTCTTTGGACGACACCTGCCCTTCTTGCGTGGCACGTATCGGAGGGCGTATCCGTTGAACGCCACGATATTTCAAAAGAGCGCTACGGTGAGCCGCTAATGACATCGAGGTTGGTCATGAATCGTTCCGCTTCTGCCCTGTTAGGCCCCTTTCGGCTTGTACGACCGTTGGCGATACTGGCGTTTGCAGCATGCTTGGGTTGGGCAAGCTCTCAAACGTTCAATGCCAACACCTATTACCAACAGTGCCTGCGCTTCGAAGCTGGGGGAGACTTCGAAACAGCGAGGCAGAGCTGCATCAATGCACTACAGGTAGACCCCAACTTTGACAACGCCAAGCTGGCGCTGGCCCGGGTCGAGCTGGCACTCGGCAACTACATCAATGCCGAAACCAATCTCAAACCCCTACGGGACCGGATTCCAACCGCCGAACCGGTCGTCCTATTGGCTGAAGTCGCCCTCCTGACGGACAGGTACATAGAGGCCGAAGGACTCCTTGTCACCGCCGAAAGTAGGCTGGAAACGCACTTCCACAACGCCCTTGCCGGCAAGATCAACTTCCTGAAAGGCCAGCTCGCCTCACAACGAGGAAAGTTCAGCGAGGCGAGTAGCCACTACCAGCAAGCGATCACAGTAGACAGCCTGAACGTCGAATACCGGCTCGCAGATGCGCAACTCCGTTACAGGCTAGGTGACCTCAAGGGCGCCATTGCCCAATTGGAAGGGTACCAGGAGCTCTCCGGTGACATCCGCAATGCCGAGGTTCGTGCCCTGCTGGGCAAGATCTATTGGTCTATGGGAGAACTAGACACCGCAGCCGGCCACCTGGAAACGGCCCTGGCACTTCGAGGTGCGCGCGAGATCGATGCCCAGGCGAGAGATCTGCGGGCGCTGGCCCTTATCTATTACGGCCAGGGAGATTTGCAGAGCGGGGCGTTGGCGTTTCGCGAGGCGTCGCGACGTGGTAATATGCTCATCTCTTTTTTCAACAGCACCATCCTATGGCTGCTCTTACTGCTCGTTCTCGTAGCCATCCATCTCATAGGTGAAAGTCGAATCCCCAACAGCAGTACTCTCGAGGTCGTCGAAGGGCCGCGGCTCTGGACGGTCGGGCAGGTCTATAGGATCCTGATCCTCAGCCTGTTGTTGTCAGCTACTATAGCGCTCGTCTATAGCGTAGTGGGGCTTAAGAACTTCTTGGCGATCCTTACCCCGCTTCAGTCAACGGACGTGCGTGCAGTGTTTCTGATTGTCTTTTCGTTCTTCCTTACCGTCTTTACGGTGAGGCAGGTACAGAGCAACGGTTGGGACGCGGTAGAGCAGTTATTAGGTAACAGCAGGCAGTTTCTACTGGGAATCGCGGTCGGCATCCTCATGCTCGCAATCATGCTCGTCTACCTCGCGTATTTGCCGAGTAGCGGTGCGATGGGAAGCTTCTACCTCAAACTGTCTCGTCTCACGCCTCTGGTCGTGCTGGCCATCATTTTCTTGCCGCTCACCGAACTCTTCTTCCGCGCGTTTGCACTCCCCTCGCTTGAGGATCGATACGACCGCCTGCTGGCGCTCTTCATCTCTGCCGGCCTCTTCGCGCTCGTCTTGGCAACACCGGTACCGATCCTGATCGCGTTCGGTGTCGGACTCGCCGAAATCTTCCGGCGTAGCAACAGCGGCCTCACCCCGTTTGTGGCGCAAGTCGTTTTTCACGTCGGGCTCGTGATCAGCGTCTCGTTCATCCCGTGGGTCAGAAGCCTATTCATGTTCTAAAGCAGGTATCATCTGGTCATAGACAAGGTCAGTGGGTGAAAACCTGTCCTGTAGCCCGTTTCTTGGATGATACCTGCTTACATAACTATGGCAACCGCTTGAACGCAGGCAGACGGCAAGGCTCAGAACGCAGTACCTAATACCTAGCTGGTAATGAGCGATGAGTAATGAGTTGAGTGATGGGAGTTGCGAACGACACGATCGTTAGGCCTCTGTGAAACGGTGTCGTACCGCGCTTTACCGTTCGAAGGTAACCCACGCATTACTCATTACGCATTACTCATGACCGGTTTATAACGGCAAGCGCGCGCCGAGCCGATACCACCAGTCCTGTGCATAGCCGACCGTGCCACCGATGCTGACGGGGGCGCCGTATGCGACCACCGCATCTGCAAACACGCCCAGATCCGCACCCACACCCCAGGAACCGTCGAACCACATACGAGTCCTCGGCTCGAAGGTCAGACGCTCCAGAGCGTAGAGCCCGTCACGGTAGCGCAACTGCGTCGACCAGCTGTAGCGGTACCCGAGTGTGGCCACACCAGCACCGTCCTCTAGCGAAAGAGGGATCGGTGGTGCGGGACGCAGACCGAATTGCAAAGCGAGTTCAGTGTAGCCCGGAAGCGAAACGTCGGCGAGAGACCGGTAGTAGGAGGTGTCGAACCAGACGCCTGTGACCGGACCGGTAGGCGTAGCACTCCAAACGGCACGAACGCCAAACCTCGGTCCACGAGTACGGTAGCCGAAGCGGTCACGAAACTGGCGGCTGATCACCCCGTCAGCTCGTCCATCGAACTGCACGGCATCAAAAGACTGTAGGTGCAAAGCACCGAACTGCAACCTCGCAAGACTCACCCAGCGGTCGAGGGGGAGGGTGGCAGTGACGCTGAACTCGGCCCCGAGCGCCGTTTCGGTTCGGGTCGCCCGGTGTGGGTCGTGAGGCCAGATGCCTGCCTGGAGACCGAAACCGAGCGGGAAGCGACGTTGAAAACTGTTGAGCAGGGTGTTGGCGCGGAAGTCGTAGTTCAGACTGAGCTCGACACCGGAAAGATGTCCGCTCAGGCGAGCGTCGTAACCGACCTTGAGGGTGTAACTGTGCTCGCCGCTGTCATCCTGACCGAGCAAGGATACGCTGGCCGCCACCCCAGTGGCATCGAATGCGACCCCCGGTAAGACGAGGTAGGGAACAAGACTAGGTAACGGTGAGTACGTCTGAACTGCGAAGGCAGATTCAGCAACCACGTCATCGAGTCGTGAAGTCACAACGGGTACCGGCGGCTGGCCGAAGGCTATGGGGTACCCTTCTGGTAGCTCCACCTCTTCCAAATCACGAAACACTAGATCGTATCCGGTCGAAAAAAGCGAGACGTAGAGGAGTCTCGACTTCGACGAAACGGCCTGAAAGGAGCCACCGAGGCTTTCAGTGAGGCGAGTCAGACGGGAGCGGTCGGAATCGATTGCGTAGATATCGAATACGTCTCCCCGGTCCGAACTGAAGATCAATGTCCGCTCGTCTTGCCAAAAGGGGTCGAGATCTTGCGCTCTGTCACGGGTCAAGTGACTGACCACGCCTCCTTCGAGCAAGGCGAGATCGGTCCAGCCTGACTGCCAAAGGCTGAGGGCTACGCGCCCAGCCTCGCTAACAGCCAAACCCACGATGTGCTGTCCTTGTGGTGCCTGCCACAGAGGCTCTCCTTGTGGATCTCCCTCTCCCAGGCACAGCCTTCTCAAGCTCGAGCCTTCCGGAACCACATCGCGCACGAACAGGATGCAGCCCTTGCGATCGGCCCTGGGAAAGTGGGCTCGCGCACCTCGAGTCAGTTGGGTTTCGCGACCCGTATCCACCTCGAGCAAGAAAAGCTCCGAGGTTTCTCGTTCAGGCCCGCGGAGCATCCGGGCATAGACCAAGGTATCGCTGTCCAACCAATCGAGTGTCTTCGGGAAGCGTCCGCTCAAAACGACCCTTCGCCGCCCGAGACCCCCTTCTTCGAGTTCAGCTACGGAGATAGCGGGAGGCGAAGAGACCCAGGCCAAACGCGCACCGTCAGGACTCACAGCAGGAGCTCGCGTCAGCCAACCGCTCGAGGTGAGAACCGACACCTCGGCGACGTCGACCATCGCTTCACGCTGCTGGGCAGCCGACAATACCTCCAGATGCCACGCCTCCCAAGCATCGAAGAGACTCGAAGCATTCACCTGCTGCCAGGCGTCGGCAAACGACCTGATGTAAAGACCCGCGTTGTAGACCTTCAACGTCTCACGAATGGCCTCGAAACCGTGCTCTTTCACAAGATATTCCACGAAACCGGCCCCAAAGAGATAGCGGGTATCATCCCCAGGCCAGGCCCCGTGTGTAATGAGGCCGGCATCATCCAGACCCGGCCACCGCCCCGCCAACGCCACGGTTCCCAAGATTCCCTTGGTGCGAGCATCGTCCCTGCGACCACCCGCGGTAAACTCGGATTCCATATAGGTGGCGAGGCCCTCTAAGAACCAGCTCGGCGGCACCACCGCCACCCCCTCGCCAACCAGCTCCAACAGAGATCCCGCTGCGTCGTCTCCAGGTAAGGCGGTGTAGGTGAGCTGAACACTGTGCGTGAGCTCGTGCAAAAGGAGCTGGAAGAGTAGATCTTCAGCTCTGAAGCCGAGCTCGCCACCGAGGGGAAAGAGTGCCCTGAGAGCTACTTTGGGACGTGGGAGAGGTGGTGCCACCGCGTTGAAGACATCAGTGCCGGCATCGATGTCGAGCGTAATCCGGGGAGGAACTGTCTCGAATAGCTCTGTGAGGATATCGAGTGCAGCCTCAGCCGCCGTCGCGACCCGCTCGGCGTAATCGAAGAGCGCCGGATCGTCGTAGAGCACCGTAACGCGTGGCGCCACCAACGCTTGAGTGGCGAATGCCAACGGGAAGAGAAGTAGAGCCGATAGCAAAATAGACAGGCGCATCCCCGCCAGTATAGCCACCGGAGCGACCGGTTCGGTGATCGAACGTCTCACTCCACCTGCGCCCCGTCCTCGACACCACTCAAACTCTTATGTGCGACGACACCATCGGAATGATAAGCGCCTGCAACCACGTCTCGCACATGCGTAGAATGAAAGACAGATGCCCGTATTCATCGTCGACAAACCGCTCGGACTCTCATCGCACGATGTCATCAGAGCTGCCCGTAAGCGGCTCGAGACCCGGCGTGTCGGGCACGCCGGCACCCTCGATCCACTCGCCACGGGCGTGCTGGTCGTTCTCAGCGGAACAGATACCAAGCTCTCCCCCTTTCTTACCGGAACCGACAAACACTACCTCGCTTGGGTCTCTTTCGGAGCCACCACAGCGACGCTCGATGCCGAAGGCCCCCTGCTTGAACGTGCTGATGCCACGGGCTTGGCACGCTCGCAGATCGAAACGGCCTTGCCTCACTTCCTGAAAGTGACTGAACAGCGTCCCCCTCGGTACTCCGCCGTCAAAAAAGACGGCGTCAGGAGTTACCGTGCCGCCCGCCAGGGCCGGGATCTCGACTTACCACCCCGACCGGCGAGATACCACCACATCGCGCTACTGGACTTTGCTGCCTCCCGCAATATCTTACCCACTTCCTTCGCACCGACACCTGAGGGGATGTGGTCGGCAAGTCCGGTCGGGCTGAGGTTTCAGCTTCCGAAAGCCCTCCTCTCCCTGCCAACAGCCCTCTTCTCTGTTCAGGTGGCAGCAGGCACCTACCTGCGCTCGTTTGCCCGTGACTTAGGCGAGAGACTCGGCTTGCCCGCGCACCTAAGTGGGCTCGTGCGCACACGAGCTGGCACCTGCAGTCTCGATAGGGCCGTAGCGCTCGAGTCGCTGAGGCCATCGATCGGCTTGCGGGCCGAGGAGGTTCTCCCTTATCCACTGGTCTACATCTCCAGAGAAGATGCCGCACGCATCAGGCAAGGACAGCGGCTGCCTCTACCTAATAGAGGCAGGTTGGGTCTCGTCGAGGAAGGCGGTAGCCTGGTTGCCGTCGTCGACATCGACAACAAGGGCATGAAACTCCTCCGCGTCTTCGTAGAAAAGTAGTCAAACACGGGTAGCCGAAGCTTTACATCGTGGCGTAAAATCGAGTGAAACCTTATCGAGATGCTGATCGAGAAAGCGGCGACCTATGGACATCGGTATACCAAAAGAGATCAAACCTCACGAATACCGGGTAAGTGCTACGCCCGGGGCCGTCAAGGCACTCGTCTTATCAGGCCACCGCGTGTTTGTGGAGAGCACAGCAGGGGTCGCCAGTGGTTTTCCGGATAGCATCTACCAAGAACAAGGGGCTGTCATCGTCCCAAACGCTGCCGAAGCGTGGAATCAGCCTATCGTTATCAAGGTCAAGGAACCGGTTGAGCAAGAGTACGCGTATCTCCGTGAAGATCTCCTGCTGTTCACCTACCTCCACCTGGCAGCCGATCGACCGCTCACCGAGGCGCTGCTCGCTGCAGGCACAACTGGCATCGCCTATGAAACGGTCCAGCGCGTCGACGGCAGCCTCCCGCTGCTGACACCCATGAGCGAAGTTGCCGGCCGCATGGCACCCCAGGTGGGCGCTTACCACCTCGAGAAGTTTCTCGGTGGCCGCGGGGTTCTCCTCGGAGGCGTGCCCGGGGTCCAGGCAGGAAACGTCGTCATCCTCGGGGGGGGGGTGGTCGGTACCAATGCCGCCAAGATCGCTATCGGCCTCGGGGCACAAGTCACCATCCTCGATATCAGCCACGATCGCTTGCAATACCTCGACGACATCTTCGGCGGTCGCCTCCAGAGCCTTGCGAGCAATCCAGCCAACATTGCCGAGGCGATACAGGGAGCCGACCTATTGATCGGAGCGGTCTTGGTTCCGGGAGGTCGAGCACCTCAACTCGTCACTCGCGAGATGCTCAAGACCATGAAGCCCGGCTGTGTCATCGTAGACGTCGCTGTAGATCAGGGTGGCTGCATTGAGAGCAGCCACCCCACCACCCACGACGATCCCACCTTTGTGGTCGATGAAGTCGTCCACTACGGGGTAACCAATATGCCTGGGGCAGTCCCTCATACCAGCACCACAGCGCTTAGCAACCAGACACTCCCTTACGTGCTGAAATTGGCAGGCAACCAGTGGTCCGCGCTCCGCAACGACCGCGACCTACAGATGGGACTCAACACCTACCGAGGACAGCTCACCTACAGCGCTGTCGGTGAAGCGCTCGGAATCGACACCGTAGCTCCAAGCCAGGCGCTCGAGCACGAGGGAATAACCGTTTAAAGCGGTTGCCAAAATTATGTAAGCAGGTATCATCCAAGAAACGGGCTACAGGACAGGTTTTCACCCACTGACTTTGTCTATGACCAGATGATACCTGCTTTAACTCAACTTCGAAAGCGCCTTGCGTATCAGCGTCTCTGCGGTGGCATCGGGCTCTTTGAGCGATAGATCTGCTACTACAGACTTAACCTTGGTCTCACGATATCCGAGGGCTAGAAGGGCCTCCACGGCATCGTCCCCAGCAGCCGAGAGAACCGATT
Source organism: Trueperaceae bacterium (assembly GCA_020354625.1). Classification (GTDB taxonomy): domain Bacteria; phylum Deinococcota; class Deinococci; order Deinococcales; family Trueperaceae. Next base: position 2,196,562 of record CP070651.1, on the reverse strand, counting down.
TGGGCTTGGCACCGCCCGGAGCTGCCATCAGATGTTCAGGGAGTTTGTTCTTCAACTCGACAATAATCCGCTCGGCGGTACGCTTGCCCACGCCGGGCGCACTAGAGAGCAAACCGGCGTCTTCGTTGAGAATGGCCGATGCAACCAGCGTTGGCGGCATGGACGACAGCACGGCGAGGGCCAACTTGGGGCCTACACCCGATACTGTAATCAGAAACGTAAAGAGCGTGTAGAGGTCCTCATTGTGAAAACCGTAGAGGGCGAGTTGATCCTCTTTGGAGATCAGGTGGGTATAGAGACGAATCGCAGCCCCCTTGTTGCACCCCATCAACGTCGCCTTGGGCGCAAAGATCTCCAATCCAAAGCTCCCAGACTGGACTACCACGCTCGCATCGCGGAGCTCCGCTACGATCCCATCGACAAATACGATCACATCACCACTCCTCGAAAAGCGGAGCGAAGAAGGCTTCATACCCCAGGTCAGACAGGGTCTCACAACCCGTGAGCCGCATGGCGTAGTGAAGCTCGGCCTCCAAGTTGGACAGCGAGCGGTCGCTACCGACCACCACACCCTCGGCCCCGACGGCGAGATAGCGAAACAGATCGATCCCACTTCGGACCAACCCACCGGCGTAAACTCCGATCATACCGGCAACTGCATCGAGTATCTCAGGTAGCACCTCGATGGTCGAAGGACCACCGAGATACGCTCCCGCACCGGCATGTACCACAATTCCTTCCAAACCCACTTCGACTGCCGCTTCTGCATCGCTCGAGCTAGAGACGCCGTAGAGCCAGAGCGGGCTCCCCGCAGCGGCTCTGAGCTCGGCGAGATCTTCTCGGGTGCGGGGTCGCCAGTCGCGCGAACCGTACGGGGGGGTATCGGCCAAATGGGAGACATCCAACACCAGACCCGGCACGTCCAGAGCAGCGAGTTTTCGCACCTTGGGCATCAAAATTCCCATCTTCTCGGTGGCAAGAAGGGGCAGCGTCGACGCGGGCGAGAACGTCTCAGGGTGAGCCAGACACACATCGGCATCGAGCAAGCAGAGCCCTTTGCCCGGAGATTGATTCCCCGCAGTCACCAGCGGTAGTAAGGGGCTATCGAGAGCGACACCGAGGAGTTCACAACGGCTGTCGACCGTATGAACCCCGTGGATGAGCCTCGGCAAGAGCTGGTAGCTCTCCAGAGCTGCTATCTCTCGTTCGTTCATCACGGGGTTATGATATCAAGCAGGAGGCTTCGAGTTCACGACCCTACAACGGCTCAGATCGGAGGCAGACGTGTTGCATATTCGCCATTGGCTCCCCATCCTCATAACGATGCTATGGCTCACGAACGGGGCAGCCCAGAGTATCTCTAAAGAGGTCCGGCAAGACATTCTCAAAGCGGTGGTGCAAATCATCCCATTCGACAACACCAGCGGCGAGATGGCTCCCTGGTCGGGATCGGGAACCATCATCAGCCCAGACGGGTATATCCTGACCAATTTTCATGTCATCGGCGACCTCGACACGCGCCAACACTTCGAGTTTCACGCTATCTTGACGACCGATCCGAACTTTACCGACCAACCTCCCGTCTTCAGCTACTGGGCCAGGTACGTGGCCAGCGATCCGACACACGACCTCGCCATCCTCAAGATCGTCGAGTTTGCCGATGAAACACCTGTCCCGGAATCGCTCCAGTTCGTCTCGGTGACGGTCGGGGATTCGAACGAGCTCTTCCCAGGCGACCTCATCACCATCGTCGGCTATCCGGGCATCTCCGGATCGACCGTGACCTTCACCGCCGGTCTCATGAGCGGCTGGCTCGGCGAAGACTTCGAGGCCGGCGGCAAGCAGTGGATCAAGACCGACGCCAAGATCGCCCACGGAAACTCCGGCGGTGCTG
>CP070651.1:2167015-2194568 GCA_020354625.1 Trueperaceae bacterium | reverse complement strand
ACCACCGGCTTCCTCGCCATCGGTTCGCTCGCTCAGAACCTCGCTGCTCCCCTCCGGACCCTCTCCCTCTACCGGCGCGCCCGCTTCTACGACCTCGGAAACTTCCTCACCGACCTCACCCTCACTCCGCTCAGCCACTGCGTTGATCTCGACCTGTGGGGTCACTGCGACCGAGCGGGTCGCGACGACGTTCGAAACGATCATGGGTTGAGGGAGGCTGCGGGCGGCCGGTACCTGAGCCTGAATCTGAGGGGAGGGGACGGCGCGTTCCGAGGGCACTTTGGCCTCGATGGTCGGTTGAGGGACCGCCCGTAATGGAGCTACCTGCCCCTCGATACGCGGAGTAGGGATCGGTTGCTTTGCGATCACGCTCACATCCACCGTCGGTGAGGGTACGGACTGCTCTGAGGCCACCTCGGTCTGGAACTGGGGTGAGGGGATGTTCTGGGCTACAGGGACTTCGATACCCACCGTGGGCGAGGGGATGCCCACAGCACTTGCCACGTAGGTTTGAACCTGTGGGGAGGGGACGGCCTGGCCTGGCGCGACGCTGGCGCTGGGGTTGGGGGAAGGGATGCCCACAGCACTTGCCACGTGGGTTTGAACCTGTGGTGAGGGGACGGCCTGGCCCGGCGCCACGCTGGCGCTAGGGGTAGGGCTGGGGATGCCTTTGGGCGGCGCCACGCTGGCCTGGGGTTGGGGGGAGGGGATGCCCTTGGGCGGCGCCACACTGGCTTGGGGTTGGGGGGAGGGGATACCCTTTGGCGGCGCCACGCTGGCGCTAGGAGATGGCGAGGGGATGTCTTTGAGCGGCGCCACGCTGGCCTGGGGTTGAGGCGAGGGGATGTCTTTGAGCGGCGCCACGCTGGCACTCGGAGATGGTGAGGGGATAGGTTGTTCGGGTGCCACGCTCGCGTTGGGGGAGGGGGAGGGGATGTCTTTGAGCGGCGCCACGCTGGCCTGGGGTTGGGGGGAGGGGATGTCTCTGGGCGGCGCCACGCTGGCTTGAGGTTGGGGCGAAGGGATGTCCTTGGGGGGTGCCACGCTGGCTTGAGGTTGGGGCGAAGGGATATCTCGCTCCGGTGGGACCGCGACCTCGAAATCGGGCGATGGGATGTTCTGAGCTGCGGGCAACTGCGCCTCGACTCGAGGGGTGGGGATCGTGTCGTTGGAGGCGACATCTACCGCGATCTCGGGAGAGGGCACGTCTCTTGCGGGCGCTACCTGGGTCTCGATCATCGGTTGTGGGAGCGGCCTCTCTATAGCAACGTTCACGTCGAATTCGGGTAAGGGAACGTCCTGGAGCGGGAGCACCTCTGCTGTGATGGTCGGCGACGGTATATCCTCCATCGGCGGCGGGCCGGCTTCAACCTCGGGTACCGGCACCTCTTTGGGCGGTGCGACCTGGACCGTCGGCTCGGCCGCGACAGGTCGAACGTCTGGGACCTCGGCGGTGGCGGTAGGTTGCGGTATCGGCATGGCCTGGGCGAGTGGAAGGGGTTCGAGTTGGACCTGGTCGATCGTGGGAAGAGCAGCACTGGTACGTTGCGCGATCGGCAAGGAGGGGAGGCTGGCATCTGAGGCCGGCTCTCTCGCTTGCGGCACCGGCGCGGTAGGGGTGGCCTCGGACACTTCCGTCGTCGGGACCTGTTCTGGGGGGGCCGGCACGGCAGCCGAGGCGGCTGCCAGCGCCTCGGCGGGTGGAGTTTCTGTTGGTTCGGCCGGTTGTGGCTCGGCAGGAGCGGCCACAGCGGTCTCTGGCGTACGTGGTTCTGCAGGCGTGCTTTCAGCCTGTTCAATGGGTTGGGGTGAGGGTGCGGCCGCCACAGCGGTTTCTGGTGTCAGTGCCCCTGTTGGTGTCGTTTCGGCGGGTTCGGCCGGTTGTGGTGCGGGGGCGACCTCAGCCGTTTGTGGCGCAGAGTCGGGGGCATCGGGCGAAGATGCCTCCACCTGTTCGGCGCTTCGGTCCTGGGGGCGCCCCGTCTCTCGACTTTCGACCCGTGGGGTGTCGGTTTGAGGAGCCGGTTGGCTGTCTGCCGCCGCCTCGGTTTCGACTTCAGCCTCGACCGGGCTCCCGAGTTCGATGACGATGAAGGGATCGATCGGTTTCGGTCTTGGGATGAGGAGCGCCCAGGTGAAGAGCAATATCCCGAGCAGGTGGATGAGCACCGATAGCAGGGCCGCCTGGCGTTTGTCCACATCTTGCAACAGGCCAGACCGGTTCATTTCATCTCACCTGTCGTCACCGTGCTGCATCGCAGACTGTTCCGGAAGATTCGATCGGCACAGGTTTCCGGTGAGATGGTGCCTGTTGGTGGCAGCTCTTGGGTTGTGAAGCGGTTCATGGAGAATCGGTAACGCTTTCGAACGGGGTGCGAGCAATTGCGCTCGGCATTCCGGAAAGCTTCCTCCCTGCCCTTACCAGTTTACACAAGCCTTTCGCTGCAGTTTTACGATTCGCTTACTTCCATGCCGGAATCGATTGCCGAGGAAGAGGGGTGGTGGCGCGGTCGTTTTCGGGACTCGACTCGGCGGAGAAGATCTGGAAAAGGGGTGTCGGTCGACGTATGATAGAGCTCGAGCCTGAGACAACAACTCTTGTCAGTGAAAAGGGGTTTTTGGCATGAGAGCACGACCCTCGCCTATTGCCGGTACCTGGTACCCCGGTACGCCAGCGGTTTTGACCGGAGACATAGAGCGGTTTCTCGCTGAGGTCGAACCACACCCTCTAGGCGGGAAGCTTTGGGGTGTGGTTGCCCCTCACGCCGGTTACACCTACTCGGGAGCCGTAGCGGCGTATGCCTTCAAACAGTTCGAGGGATTGAAGCCTGGCAGCGTGGTGATCGTTTCCCCACTGCACGCGAGCCATCCGGCGCCACTTCTTACCACGGCTTATGATGCCTATCAGACCCCGTTGGGAACGGTCGAGGTAGACAAGGCTGCCCTAAACGCTCTCGATCGCACCTTGCGGGCTCGAATCGGGGTCGGTCTCATCCCGCTCGAAGAGGACGCCGAGCACTCCCTCGAGATCGAACTCCCCTTCTTGCAACACCTGCTCGGCACCTTTTCCCTGGTGCCGGTGATGATCAGAGACCAGCGCGTCGAGGTGGCGCAAGCGTTGGGAAGGGCGCTGGCTGAGATTTTGGGCGAACGGCAGCCGCTATTTGTCGCCAGCACGGACCTTTCGCACTTCTATGCCGAGGAGCGTGCTCGAGAGCTCGATAGAGAGATGTTGGAGAGGATCGAGCACTTCGATCCTGCGGCCGTGATCGCGGCAGAGACCGAAGGCGTGGGGTTCGCCTGTGGGCGTGGGGCCGTCTCAGCCGTGCTCTGGGCGACGCGGTCGTTGGGGGCGGACCGCGAGACCCTGTTACGGCACGATACCTCGGGAAGCGTGTCGGGCGATTTCACATCGGTGGTCGGTTACGGGGCCGCCGCCATCTGGCAGGAGGATCAACGCTCAGAATAGCGTTTGGGACGAACCTCACGACCCGTGTTGGGGAGGGACGTTGGTGAACGACAGTGACGCTGTACCAGCAGCTTATCTCTTCACTCGAGCGATTCCTCGGTGATGGGCGTTAACGTCCGGGTGCGGCTCAACCAGAGCGCCCAAAGGCTGGCCGGCAACAGAGTCAGACCCGCCAAGGTAGCGATCAGGATCGAGAGGCCGATCGAAGCGTCGAGCGCCGAGCCGACGAGTATCGCGCCAAAGGCACCCATGAGCGTAAAAAACGCGTATTCGCTGGCGAAGATTCGGCCCCGGATCTGTCCCGGGACGAGTTGGAGCAGAAGCTGGGTCGAGAACACCCACACCACGCCGCCCCCTAGTGCCCGAACGAGGATACCGAGCAGGGTGGCGCCGAAGGTATAGAGGGGGGTGACGATGAGGTAGCCGGCCACCATCATGCCGTACCCGGCCAGGATGGCCAGGCTGAGCAGCCGGACGCGATCCTTGGTAAAGCGTCTGGCGAGGAGTGGGCCGAGACCCGAGCCGATCCCGGTCATCATGAACATCAAGCCCAGTCCGACGCTACCCCCCTCACCGATGGGGAAGATCCGGTCGGTGATCGTCACCTCGATGATTTCAAACGAGCTGGCGGAGAGCAGGCCCAAGACCGACTTGTGGAGCGAGATCGCCAGAATGGCGGGATAGTTGCGAAGGAAGCGTACCCCTTCGAGGTATTGCTGCAGCGCGGCGCCGAGCGTCTTGCCCGAGGCATCGATCTGGCGGGCCACGGTGGTGTGAATGCGGGCGATAAAGACCGCAGAGAGGAGGAAGGTCAGGCCGTCGATGAAAAAAGCGGGGTAGATCCCCCAGGTTCCCGACACGAGGCCGCCGAGAGCAGCGCCGAGCGAGAGCATCACCGACCAGGTAGCGGCGCTCAGCGCGTTGGCGGCCCCGAGCTCACGGGCCGAGACGATATCCGGCAAGATGGCGTTCCGGGTAGGGAAGAAGAAGCCGCTGAGCCCTAGCTGCGCCGCGGTCAAGGTGTACAGCAACCAGACCTGACTGGGATCCCTCACCAGCAAAAAGCAGAAGGCGGTGGCTGCCCGCCCCAAGTCGGCGAGGATGAGAACGGTCTTCCGGTCGTAGCGGTCGGCAACCACGCCGGCGATAGGGCTCACCAAGAAGGGTGCCAGCATCCTGACCAGGAAGAGGCTCCCTACCGCCAGACCAGATTCTGTGAGTGTGGCGATCAGGGTGGCCGAAGCGATCAGGTTGAACCAGTCGCCGAGCAGGCTGATGATCTGTCCGAACCAGAGGTTACGGTAGTTGCGGTTGCCGCGAATCAGCGCGGCGTATCCGATCGATTCCCGGGTCCCAGACGGGGTGCTCAAGTCCTCAGCACGCTAAGCGGCAGATAGCAGGAGACGATCCAGTTCGGCGCGTCGACGATCTCGCTGATCTTGAGATCGGCGGCGGTGCTGCAGAGGCAGTAGGCCTGGCTGCGCGAGAAGCGGTGGTGTGTTTCCAGCCAGTCGATCATGTAGCGTACGGCGTTTTGAGCGTTGACGAAGAGGTCCGGGCCGTGTGCGGTAGTGCAGTGATACCCCTTCGTATCGGTTGTTGACAAGGGGCTGCGGGTGGTGAACTGCAGCTCTTGCACGGAGAGATCCTTGCGGACGTTGAAGCGCAAGGTCACAGTCATGGGCGATTCGATACCGGTGCCGGTCACCTCACCGTCCCCCTGCGCCGCGTGGCAGTCGGCGGTAGAAAAGAGGGCACCTTCGGCCAGAACCGGAAAGAGCGCCTTCGCTCCGGTGGTCAAGCCGCGAATGTCGAGATTCCCTCCGTTTCGCCGTGGCGGGATGGTATCGAAACGCCCGGTTTCTTCCGGGGCCACCCCCATGACCCCGCAGAAGGGCTCAAACGGCAGCTCGACGAGTTCGCTGTCTTGAAAGGAGCACGTGTTGCCCTCGAGCCGCCAGTGCTGCAAGTAGGGCGTGGTGAAATCCTCCGCCAAGAGCCCAAAGCCCGGGATGTGCCCGTTCCAACCCCAGCCCTTGTGCCGGAGCTCGAGCACCTCCACCTCGAGGGTGTCACCAGGCACTGCCCCCCTGATGAAAACGGGTCCGGTGAGCGGGTGGATGCGTGAGAAGTCGAGCTGAGAGAGCGCATCGTGATCCGAGTCGGGTGTGACCTGCCGGTCGCTCGCCTCCCGGCACTCGAAGACCACGGTATCGCCCGAGTCGATCTCGAGCCGGGGTGGATAGGACCGGTCCCAAAACGCATGAACCACGCTGTCGTCTAGGTAGTGCTCTGCCATGGCGGTTCCTTCCTTCCATCGTCGCAGTAGCCCTCGCCGATGCCCTCACTCGGCTCGAACACCTGCCTCGAAAGCGGTGAGAAGGGGTGAGTTGTGAAGGCACGGTGACGATAGACTGTCCATAAAATCTATCATGGGGGAGATGTCCCGGTACCGTCCTGAAGCTCTCGGCGTAGAGAACGCCTCGACGCTCACGAGGGCTGGTTCCCTCACGGAGAAGGTGTCTATATGACAGCTACGGTTATATGACAGCTAAGACTGTCGTCGTCGGTGCGGGGATGGCCGGTCTGGCAGCCGCCCGGACGCTTCATGACGCCGGTTCTCAGGTTGTGGTTCTGGAAGCGCGCGGACGAGTCGGTGGGCGTACTCATACCGACCGCTCGCTGGGAATGTCGGTCGACTTGGGAGCCGCGTGGCTGCACGGTCCAGTGGGCAATCCGCTTACCCCCCTTGTCGAGGAGGCTGGAATCGTTAGCGGATACACCGACTTCACCAACGAGCTCGGCACCAGTTTGATGGCGATCGGTACTCATGGTGAGGTGCTCGACATCGAAGCCTACAGCGAGGGGCTCCAGCTCTACTACGGGGCTTGTGAGCACCTGTGGGGTACGGTGCTCGGACCGTTTCCCGACGAGAACTGCCGTTCGCTTTCTGACCTCTATCGCCACGGATTCCCCGGTACCGGCGTCCTGTCACCGGCTCAGCGACAGGGTTTTTCCTACGCTTCCACCATCCGGGCGCAGGAGGCGGACGCCGCCGGCCTCGAAGAGATCGATTGGCGGCAAAGCGCCGATTATCTCAAGTTGCCGGGTGGGGACCTGCTCCTCTATGGTGGCGGCTATAACCGGTTGACCGATCAGCTGGCTCAAGGCCTCGAGATCCGCTTGAACGCGGCGGTGACCCGCATCGACTACGGTGGCGATGGGGTGGTGTTAACGACCGGTCACGGGGTCGAACGTTGCGAGCGAGCGATCCTCACCCTCCCGCTAGGGGTGCTCAAGATGGGGTCGATCGAGTTCGCTCCGGCTTTGCCCAAGCACAAGTCTGCGGCGATCGAGCGCTTGGGGATGGGCCGTTATGAGAAGCTCGCCCTCCGTTTTCCGAGGCGCTTCTGGCCGCTGACCCCGCACCGCTTCAACTACCTCTCCGGTGAACCGCCAGAGCTCTTTGCTTCCTGGCTCAACCTCGCTCACTACATGGGAGAGCCGGTCCTGATGGCGTACTTCGGAGGCGAGCGAGCCGATCATATGAACGCGCTTGCGGACGATGCCTTGATCGAGGGGGCGATGGTCGCCCTCGAGGTCATGTTCGGCGCCCGGGTTCCCGCGCCGGAGGCGTTTGTGCGGAGCCGCTGGCGAGGTGACCCGTTTGCGCGCGGCAGCTATTCCTTTGCCAAAGTAGGGGCCTTGCAAGGAGATCGCCGGGAGCTGGCCCAAGGTCTGCAGGGCAAGCTCTTTTTCGCTGGTGAAGCGACCCACCCGCACTACTTCGGAACGGTCCACGGTGCTTACGAGACGGGTGTTCGCGCGGCGTGGGAGGTGTTGGAGGAAGCCGCTCGAGCTCCCTTTTGATGCTTTTGTAAGAGCCTGTCGGCTACCCTTTTGGTGGAGTCGACGATGAGAAAAACGCTGTTCACCCCACCGACCCGACAAGAACGCACGCTAAAGACCGATGAGCGCACCGCTTTTGGAACGCCTGCTCGAGGCGACGGCCCGCTCGAGCGGGATCTTGCTGCCGAAGATCCCTTTGCAGCCTTCGGAGAAGAGCTGAAGCGAGAGCGCCAGGCGTTCGATCATCCGTTCAGTGCGTTTGCCGACGAGCTCGCAGACGAGGCGAACTTTTACTAGCGGCGAGTCGCAACCACTACGTCTGCGACAATTCGGGTTTCACCAAGAAGTATATCCACCGTCCACGACCAGGTTGGTGCCGGTAGCGAACTTGGCTGCATCCGAAGCCAGATACCAGACCGCATGGGCGATATCGCTCGGCTCACCGACGCGGTGCATGGGGGTCATCTCGAGCCAGACGGTGCGCCACTCCTCGTTGCTCATGCCGCGCCGGGTCATCTCGGTGCCGATGTAGCCTGGCGAGACGGAGTTGACCCGCACGCCGCGGTCGGCCCACTCCGCGGCCAGCGACTTGGTCAGCATGATGACCCCGGCTTTCGAGATGTTGTAGTGGGACTGCGGTTGGGGTTTGTTGACGGCGATGCCCGACATCGAGGCCATGTTGACGATCGCCCCCTGGCCGCGCTCCAACATGCGCTTACCGATCGCCTGGCAACACCAGAACACCCCATCGAGATTGATGCCCATCATCTCGCGCCACTCCCCCACCGAGATCTCTTCGGCGGGCACGTTGCGGGCGATCCCGGCGTTGCAGACGAGGATATCGATGTGCTCGAACTGCTCGTAGGCGCGCGCCGCCATCGCCTCGACGCTGCCTGGGTCCTTCACGTCCACAGGGATGTGCAGGGTGCGCCCACAGATCGACCTGAGCTCTTCAGCCATCGCCGGACCGGTCTCAGAGTCGAGTTCGGCGACGATGATATCGGCTCCGGCTCGAGCCATAGTCAGGGCGATCTCGCGGCCGATGCCGCGACCGGCGCCCGTGATGAGGGCGACGCGCCCGCTGAGGTCGAAAGCGTTGTCCATGAAACCCACCTCGTTTCCTTCGGATTGTCGTCTTGGCTACGACGTGACTATGTTGTCGAGCCCACCGTAGCGGTCCCACCAGGGTGTGGCACTCTGATCGAGCAAGGCGTTGAGCTTTTCGATGTTGTCGACCCCTTCGCCGGCGAGCCACGACCGGAGTGCGGGCTCCCCTTGTTGTGCAAACACCGGGATGCCGCCCTTCCAGGTGGCGCGCCCACAGAGCACGCCGCTGAAGGGGACACCGGCTTCGCCCACCAGCTCGAGCGAGGCCAAAAACACGCTCATGTCGACGCCGGCAGAGAGGTAGATAAAGGGCTTGTCGGTGGCGTCGGCGGCTTCCTTGGCGTGTTGCATGGCCTCGTCGCGGTTGTACGCGATTTCCCCCTCTGCCGCCAAGCCCCCCGTGTACTTGGCGTTGAACGGGAACTCGACCTTGAGGATATCGACGCCGTAGCGGTCTTTGGAAAACTCCGCCATGGTCTCCTTGACGTAGTCGGGTTTTCTCTTGGCGAACTCGAGCTCATTGGAGATGCTGTCGTCGTAGGTAACGGGCTCGAGGAAGAAGGGGAGCCCGACCGACTCGCATTCGGCGCCCACGCGTTCGATGAAGGCGTGTTTCTGCTCGTTGATCTCTCCACCCTCTTGCGGGTTGTAGTAGAGGAGAACTTTGACGGCGTTGGCACCCGCTTCCGCAAGCCGCCTGACGCTCCAGCCTCCGAGTACTTCCGGCAGGCGGCCGGGCGTACTGATGTCGTAACCGCTCTCTTCATAGGCGAGCAGGAGGCCCGTTCCGTCTGCCCGCTTCCGGCTCGCCTCGAGGCCGTAGAGCGGATCGAGCAGCACCGCGGTTGCGTGGGGGGTGAGGATCTCTGTGACCGCCGTTTTGAAGGCGCCCATCTGCTCGGCCCCGACAGGGCCGTCTCCCGACTTAATGAGCGCGTTCTCGAGCGAACCACGCTGGTCCATCGCTGCGGCGGCGATCACGCCACGGTCGTTCGAGCAGGCCTGGAGGTCATCAAACTTTCTCTTGCTTATCTTGAGTTGTGTCATACGTTGCTCCTAATCTTGAGATGTAAGGGGTCTCCCTAGAGTTCGAGGGGGATAGTGGTGTCGAATTTCGTAACCGGGATGAGCTGCACCTTGGGTCGCTGGCGCTCGATCTCTTGAGGTGTTGGGAAGTCGGGTCCGTCACTGAGAGCTTTGGCGGTGGCTGCGGCGCTGGCATAGCCGACCGCCTCATCCCACGACCATTCATGCAGCAAGCCGATCACCAGGCCCGAGACGAGCGCGTCCCCGCAAGCGGTCGGATTTCGCGCCTGAATCGGTACGGGTGGAACGACCCATTTCGTCTCCTGGTACAGATAGACGGCTCCGCTGCCACCCAAGCTCAAGGCGATACGCTCAGTGCCGTGCTGCCGGATCTTCTCTGCGGCGTCGATCGCATCGCCATACGTGCGAAATCGGTGACCGAGAAGCGTTTCCGCTTCGTGTCGGTTGGGCTTTAGCAGCGCCGGCTGGGCAGCCAGTCCCTCGCGTAACGGTTCACCCGAAGCGTCTAGCACTACGGTGGCGCCGAGCTTTTTGAGCTCAGAGGTCAACGAAGCGTAGATGGTGCTGGGAGTGCCAGGAGGCAGGCTCCCCGACATGATGATGATGTCACCCGAAGTCGTACGAGAGAGGAGCGCTTCACGGCAGGCGTCGAGCTCTGCCTCGCTGAGGGTCGGTCCTGCCCCGTTGAATTCGCTCACCACGCTGCTCTCTTCGTCGATCACCTTGGTGTTGCTGCGTGACTCACCGGCGATGGGGACGATGCAGGCTTCGAAGACGGCCTCGGAAATCAGTGTGGAGAGGAGTTCACCCATCGCTCCGCCGAGGGGGAGCACGGCGGTCGAGAGTACTCCCTGGCGCGCAAGCGCTTCAGAGACGTTGAGCCCCTTCCCGCTGGCAAAACGGTACGAGTGCGTGGCCCGGTTGAGGATCCCGAGCGAGGGGTTCCGGAAGAACATATGGATGTCCAGGGCCGGGTTGAGGGTGAGGGTGAGGATCGCCATACAGTCTCTGCTTGTATCACCTGTGGTAGAGAAAGGGTGGCTTTTGACACGCATGTACCGATTTTGGTGATGAGGGATGAGCGATGGGTCGTGAGTGCTGCAAAGGGTAGAGGTGTTTTATATCTTGTCTACTCATTTCTCATCACGCTTTACTCATCACCTGTATTTTCGTCCATCTAAAATACCTGTTCATTCGATGTGCGTTAGAGTGGCAGCTTCCAGGTAGCCGTGAAGGCCTTCCGAACCACTTTGCTACCTGGGTCTGCAAACGGGAGCAGCTGGGCTCGCTCGCGACGCCAAACCAATCTACCACTCTGACGGGTGGCGAGGGCCTCAATCGCCACTAGCGAGAACTCGAGCGCCAGCTTCCGGTCGCGCCCGCTGGGGGCTCCACCGCGTTGGGCGTGGCCGATGCGGCCGAAACGTGGATGTTTGCCGACAGCAGCCGAAGCCCGGGCGATCACGCCTTCGACGTCGGGATATCCCTCGGCGGTGACGATGATGGCGTAGCGCCTCGCCGCCATAGCACCTTCGACCTGCTTCAGAATGACCTCTTCTGCCAGGGGCATTTCAGGTACCAAGACCAGATCGGCGCCGCCGGCTTCGGCCACGGCGTGCGCCAGAAAGCCCGTGTTCCCCCCCAGGACTTCGAGGGCAAAGAGGTGCGGCAGGGCCTCCCCGGCGTCGCGGATGCCGTCGAGCATCCGCACGCCGGTATTGACAGCGGTGTCGAAGCCGAGGGTCGCTTCCGAGTCAGGCACGTCGTTGTCGATGGTAGCCGGCAGGCCGATCACCTGGCGTCGATCGCCGGCCAGGTGAGCGGCTGCATCCATCGAGCCGTTGCCACCCAACACCACCAGCGACGTGATGCCCAGCGCCTCCAGCGCCGCGTCGATTTCGGGTAGGTCCTCGGTAAAGGTCGCAAGTCTCGAGGAGCCCAAGAGCGTACTGCCGTGCCGTGCCCGGCGCCAGCTGTCGTTCGGGTGTAGTTCGAAGGCGTCGTGGCGTAACAGACCGGCGAAGCCTTCGCGGATGCCGAGCGTGCGCCAGCCGCGCTGATCGGCTAGCCGGTTGAGCCAGGCAAGCGCCGCATTCATGCCGGGGGCGTCCCCTCCCGAAGTGAGGAGCGCCAGGGTGAGATGGCTCATGGTTCGGCAGCATACCCGCTCAAGGCGTGAGCGTCACTTTGACCGAGGTCAGGCCCGAGGCGACCAGATCGATTCCCTCCTGGAACTTTTCGAGCGGGAGGTGGTGGGTGACGATGTCCTCCATCGGGAGCTTCCCCTCTTCGAGCATGCGGATGGCGACTGGGTAGCAGTAGGGTCCGAGGTGGGAGCCGTGGAGGTTGAGTTCTTTGCTGTCGCCGATGATGGTCCAATCCACCGTGACTGGCTCACGCATCACGCTGAACTCGACAAAGGTACCGAGTTTGCGGATGGCGTGGAGCCCCTGTTCCACTGCGGCGGGGTGCCCGGTTGCTTCGATGTAGACGTCGCAGCCGTAGCCGTCCGTCAGATTGCGAATCTCCCCGACCACGTCGACCTTGCCGGGGTTGAAGGCCAGGTCTGCTCCCGTCTTCTTGGCGACCTCGAGCCGGTCGTCGCTCAGGTCGAGCGCGATGAGGCGCTCCGGGTTTTTCATCTTGGCCGCTGCGACCATACCCAGGCCGAGCGGACCGCAGCCGGCGATCACCACGGTGTCGCCGAATTGGATTTCTCCCCGGTCGACAGCGTGGATCGAGCAGGCCAGCGGTTCGATAAATACAGCGTGGTGGAGCGGAATGCTTTTCGGTACCTTGTAGTTGAGTGCGTTGGCCGGGAAGCGCATGTACTCGGCCCAAGAGCCGAACGCCTTCTGGCGAAAGCCGTAGATCTCGTTCTCTTGGCACATCCAGTAGTACCCGCGCAGGCAGTAGCGGCAGTTCCAGCAGGGAGTGATCTGCTCGCTGATGGCGTGATCGCCTATCTCGAGGCCGTACTTTTCGCCGGCGCCTTCCCCGAGGGCCACCACCTTGCCGATGAACTCGTGCCCCGGCGTCACGGGGGGTTGGCAGTACCCTTCACGTTGTGCATCTCCCCAGAAGAGCGCTGCGCCCGAGTAACACTTGATGTCGCTGGCACAGATACCGGTAGATTTGACGCGGATCACCACTTCGCCCGGACCCGGCCGGGGCACGGGCCGCGTCTCGAGCCGGTAATCTTCAGGGCCGTGGCAGATCACCGCAGCCATCTCGTTGGGTAGGGTGTCGATTGTGGTCGCCATTACCTATCCCCCTTTCTCGATGTGCAAATTATAGTCGTTACAGGGATACACTCGTCGCGATCGACGTGTAACGCAATCTATGGCCGGCAGATGGATGACTCGCGCGGCCAAGGAACGAATCCGGAGCACACCGCATGAAAGCAGCGCAGATCACCGCCCCGAAACAGACCGCACTCACCGAGCTCGAGGTGCCCACCCCAGGCGACGATGACGTACTGATTCGCGTTCGCCGCGCTGGGATCTGCGGCACGGACATCCACATCTTGCACGGGACCTACCAAGCCACCTACCCGCTCACTCCCGGGCACGAGATCAGTGGCGAGGTCGCGGCGGTCGGACAGGCTGTTCGCCGCTTCCAAGTGGGCGACCGGGTGACCGCCGATCCGAACATCGCCTGCAACCGCTGCGAGAACTGCCAGCGCAACGAGCCGAACCAGTGCCTGAACTGGCAGGGGATGGGTGTGACCCGGCCCGGTGGCTTCGCCGAGTACGTGCTCGCGCCTGAAGGGAATGTCTATCCTATCGGTGAGCAGTCTTTCGAGGTCGCTGCCTTCATCGAGCCTTTGGCCTGCGTCGTCTGGGGAATTCACGTCGTCAAGCCGCGCCTCGGGGACCGGGCGCTCGTCTTTGGGGCGGGGCCGATGGGTTGTCTGCTGATGCAGACCCTGAAGACGGCCGGCGTCACCGAGGTGGTGATGGTCGACAAGGTCGAGAGAAGGCTCGAGATTGCCCGCCGCTTGGGGGCCAGCCATGCGCTCCACGCGGACGAGGCCGACGAGAAAACCCTGGCGGGATTCGCCCCGCTCGGTTTCGACATCGTCACCGATGCCACCGGTATTCCGGCCGTGGTAGAGCAGAGTGTCCGGTATGCCAGAGCTCGGGGTAAGGTATGGCTCTTCGGAGTCTGTCCCCCCGAGTCCAAAGTCGCCATCTCTCCCTTCGATATTTTCCGCAAGGACCTGAGCCTTTACGGGACATACGCTGTCAACCGCACCTTCAACGAGAGTATCGCCTTGCTCGAGAGCGGTGCCGTGCAAGTTGAACCCTTGCTGTCACACACCCTGCCGCTGGAGGAGTTTCATGAGGGCCTGCGGCTGGCCGAGCGCGATCCTGAGCGGATGAAGGTCCAATTTGCGATAAGCTGAGGTCACGCTCATTACTCCACCGTACGCTTCGGTGGCGAAAGAGGTGATTGTGACCGATATGCGTGCTGCGCTCCTTCACGGCGTCAGAGATATGCGCTGCAGCGAGGTGCCCATGCCCGAGCCGCGGGGGGATGAGTTGCTCCTCCGGGTACGTTCTGTGGGGGTTTGTGGTAGCGACCTGCACTACTACCTCGAGTCGGGTATCGGGTCCGATCAGATCAGGGAACCGATGGTGCTCGGCCACGAGTTCGCCGCCGAAGTGGTCGATGCCCGCGCTGAGGAGTGTGGCTTTGCCCCCGGTACCCTGGTCGCCGTCGACCCGCAACTCTCCTGTGGCGTATGCGAGTGGTGCCAGGACGGTCACCCCAACTTGTGCCCACAGGTCCGTTTCACCGGCGCCCCACCGCACCACGGTGCCATGTCCGAGTACTTCGCTGCGCCTCGCCACCTGCTCCACCCCGTGCCGGCCGGCTTCGACGCCGACGATACCGCCATGCTCGAGCCGCTGGGGATCGCTATCCACGCGCTCGACCTGGCGCGTCTCAAACCGCTGGAGAGCGTAGCGGTGCTAGGCGCCGGCCCGATCGGCCTGTTGCTGTTGCAGGTTGCTAGGGCTTCAGGGGCAGGTGACCTCTACGCCATCGACCCACTGGCCTACCGGGCGCAAGCCGCCAGGGCGCTCGGCGCCGATGCAGTGGCAGGAAATCTTGATGCCATCAAGGAGTGGACGGGTGGCCGAGGGGTCGACGTGGTTCTCGAAGCCACCAATGCACCGATCGGTCCCCAGCACGCCGCCGAGGCGGTACGCATCGGCGGCAGGGTGGTTTTGGTGGGGATTCCCGAGGGTGACGAGTTCAACTTGAAGGCCTCGATCGTGAGGCGCAAGGGCCTCAGCTTCAAGATGTCGCGGCGCATGAGACACGTCTACCCGCGGGCCATCCAGATGGTTGAGCGGGGCCTGGTGCAGCTCAAACCCATCGTGACCCACAGCTTTCCGCTCGAGCGGGCTGCGGAGGCCTTTGCGCTGCAGGCCGATTACCGGGACGGCGTGCTGAAGTCGATGATCCATCCTTAAAATAAGGTGATGGGTGATGAGTGATGGGTGCTTCGAAGGATACGGATTCAGCCGCTCCAGTGCACGTTACCCACGCATTACCCATAACCCATTCCCCATTACGGCTTAGGTGATGGGTGCTTCGAAGGATACGGATTCAGCCGCTCCAGTGCACGTTACCCACGCATGACCCATAACCCATTCCCCATTACCATGGTGTGTACGGCGAACATTTCAGCCTGAACCTGTCGGCTCTTACGGGGTTCGAGGGGATTGTTCTTTTTTGTAGTGTATGATTCTTTCAGCAGCTCGGAATAATCTTGGTGCACCTTGCAACGGAGGTGAAGGATGTAGTGGGTTGAACCGGGTAACACGCACGACCTAGCTAAAGAACTGTACTCATTAATAACGTCACCGTTAGTAAAGATTCGGAGATTGAGGTTGCTTATGAAACTCGTTCGAACCCTAATTGTCACGCTCGCACTTGGACTCTGTCTGTTTGCGCTTTCCCAACCCACTTCAGGCGGAACCATGGTCTTTGCGGGCAATCAAGAGCCCTCGAGCATCGACCCCTTGCTCATGTCGGGCAATGTCAATGAACGCGAGGTTGCTGCCCAGATGTTCGAAACGCTGGTCTATATGGATCAGGATCAGGTCGTCCACCCCGGCCTGGCCGTGAGCTGGTCCAGCTCGGACGACAAGACCGAATGGACTTTCGATGTTAGGCAAGGGGTCTCATTCCACAATGGCGACCCGTTCAGTGCCCAATCGGTGGTGGCCCAGCTCGAGTTCGTGCGCAATGATGAGTCGCTCATCGGGGGTGCCTGGGGCGTTTTGAAGCCGCTGCTGGTAAGTGCGGAAGCCGTCGATGAAGACACCGTGGTGGTCACGCTGAAAGAGCCGAGGCCCGACCTGCTTACCGACCTGGCCGATCCCGGCCTCGGCATCACCAACATCGCCCACATCGAGCGTGTGGGTCAGGACGCCTCGTTCCAGCCCATAGGCACCGGTCCGTTTAAATTCAAAGAGTGGATCAGTGGCAGCCACATCACCCTGGAACGCAATCCCGACTGGACCTGGGGTTCGACCGTCTTCGACCACAGTGGACCCGCCTACCTCGACGAGTTGGTCTTCCGCTTCATCCCCGAAGCGCAGACGCGCCTCGCCACCCTGGAAACCGGGGAAACCCACTTCCTCGATCTGCTGCCTTTTGCCGACATCCAGCGCTTGTACCAAGATAGCCGCTTCACGGTGACCGAGTTCCTGCTGCCGGGAATGCCCCAGATGAACTATCTCAATACCCGGATATCCCCCACCAACGACCTCGCGGTGCGTCAGGCCATCAACTACGCTACCGACAAGCAGGCCATTATCGACACCGTCTACTTCGGCCTGGTCGAACCCGCCTACGGCCCGTTGTCCCGTGCTTTCCCCGAGTATGATCCCTCGCTGGAGAACATGTACCCCTACGATCCGGACATGGCCATTCAGCTGCTCGAGGAGGCTGGTTGGGTCGACAGCAACGGTGACGGCGTACGCGAAAAAGACGGTGAAGCTCTCAGCGTGGTCATCGTCGAGAACAAGAGCTGGAACGACTGGGTCTATGTGCTGCAAGCCCTCTTGCAAGACATCGGTTTCGATGCCGAGGTGCTCACCACCCAGGGGCCCTCGAACACCGCCGCGATCGCCTCGGGCCAGTATGCGGTGCCGTCGATGGGTGATGTGTTCGCCAACGTCACGCAGATGACGCGCGACTGGCATTCGGACGGCTACGGTACCTTCCCAAGCTCACACTTCTGGGACGACCCGACACTCGACGAGCTGCTCGAGGACGCGCAGACCGAGATCGATATCGACGTCCGCACCGAAAAGTACGTCAATATCCAGAACTACATCATGGAGAACGCCCTCATGGTGCCGATCTTCGAGCTCTTCTTCTACGCCGCCCACGCCAACAACCTAGACGGCTTCGTGGTCGACGCCACCGGCTTCTACAAGTACTTCGCTGCGGCCCACTTCAACTAAGATCGGGACGGGGGTGGCAACGGACCCTAACCTCGTGACGAATCAGTCCTGATGGCGGCCTATCTCGTCAAGCGTCTGGCCTTTACGATCCCGGTGCTCTTTGGCATCACGGTGGTGGTTTTCTTCGTGGTGGCGTTGATTCCGGGCGACGCGGTCGACGCTATGATGACCCAGATCAAGCTCTCGGCTGATCAGATGGCCCAGCTCCGTCGCCAGCTGGGCCTCGACGATCCCCTGCTGGTGCAACTCGGCCGCTACTTGGGCGATCTGTTTCGTGGCGACTTCGGCCGCTCGGTGTTCGGTTATCACCCGGTAGCCGGTCTGATCCTCGCCAACTTGCCGGCCACCGTGCAGCTCACGGTGGCCGCCATGGTTATCGCCATGCTGCTCGGGATTCCGCTCGGCGCCCTTGCGGCCGTGCGGCAGAACACCGGTTGGGATCTGCTCGGCATGTTCATCGCCCTCGTCGGCATCTCGGTGCCCGGTTTCTGGCTCGGCTTGATGCTCATCCAACTCTTTGCCGTCGGTCTGGGTTGGTTGCCTATTACCGGCACCGGCCTGCGGCCGCTCATCTTGCCGGCTTTTGCCTTGGGCGTGGCCGAGGCAGCGATCTTGGCGCGGCTGACGCGCGCCAACATGGTCGAGGCGCTGCGGGAAGACTTCGTCCGCACCGCCAGGGCCAAAGGGCTCAACCAGGGTCGCGTCGTCTGGCGGCACGCCTTTCGTAGCACCGTCATCCCGGTGATGACCATGCTGGGGATGCAGTTCGGAACGCTGCTCGGAGGTGCGGTTGTGATCGAAAACGTCTTCGCGCGCCAGGGCTTGGGAACCCTGGTCACCCGAGCGGTCATCAACCGGGATGCGCCGGTGGTACAGGGGGTCGTGTTGGTCGCAGCCGCCATGTACGTACTCATCAACCTGCTGGTCGATGTGCTCTACGGGTTTCTCGATCCGCGCATACGGTACGAGTGATGGCGGTTGCCTCGAACGTACGCTCCGCTGCCATAAGCCCGGGCCGGCAGGTGCTGACCCGCCTGTGGCGAAGCGGCTCGTTCATGGTGGGTTTCTCGACGCTCGTGGTCTTGGTTGCGTTGTCGCTCGCCGCCCCGGCGCTGACGCCTTACAATCCGATCAAGATCAACACGCGTGAGCGCCTGCAACCTCCGGGCCTCAATCACCCCTTCGGCACGGATCAGATGGGGCGTGACATCCTATCGCGGGTCCTGCATGGAGGCCGCCTGTCCCTCCCGATGGGCGTCGTGCCGGTGGCCATCGCCGCTGTGGTGGGGATGATGCTCGGCGTCATTGCCGGCTTCTACGGCCGCTGGGTCGACCTCGTCATCATGCGGGTGGCTGACGTCTGGATCGCTTTCCCCCCCATTCTCATGGCCTTGGCCGTAGTGACCATTTTGGGGACGGGGCTCACCAATATCATGATCGCCCTGGGCATCGCCTGGATCCCCTACTACACCCGGATGGCCCGCGGTACGGTGATCTCGGCCAAGGAGCGGGTGTATGTCGAGGCCGCCCGGGCCCTCGGCAGCCAGGACGGCCGGATCATGCTCAAGCACATCTTCCCCAACGTGCTGACCCCTATTCTGGTGATGGCCACCATGGGCGTTGCCAACGCCATCTTGGCCGGCGCTGCCCTCAACTTCCTCGGTTTGGGGGCGCAGGCTCCCGCACCCGAGTGGGGCACCATGCTGGCTGATGGGCGGCAGTTCATCCGGCTCGGTTGGTGGATCGGTCTCTTCCCCGGCGTGACCATCGCCGTGACCGTACTGGCCGCCAACCTCGCAGGGGACGGACTGCGCGACGCCCTCGATCCCAAGCTCAAAGTGTAGTACGAGGAGAGACTATGACCGATCAGGAGCGGGTTGCCTCTGAATACCGCTACGAGAAGCTGACCTGGCCCGACATCAACGAAGCTGTCGCCCAGCAAAAAGCCATCATCTTGCCGGTGGGTTCGGTCGAGCAACACGGCTACCACCTGCCACAAGATGTAGATGTCAAATTGGCCTCGAGCATCGCCGTTGAGGCCGGGCGGCGCTGCCCCGAAGAGATCCTGGTGATGCCACCTGTTAGTTACGGCTACACCCACCACGTCACCGATTTTCCAGGCACCATCAACATCGAGCCCACCACCTTCGTTCGCTTGCTGCTCGACATCGCCCGTTCGGTCGCCTATCACGGGTTCAAGCGCATCATCATCCTCAACGGGCACGGTTCCAACCATCCACTGGTCGAGCAAGCCGGCCGGCAAGCTACCTTGCAGACAGACGCACTCTGTTTGACCTTGAGCTGGTGGCAACTGGTGGCCGACTATTGGAACAGTGAGGTTCGCACCTCTGTGGTTCCCGGCGGCTGCGCGCACGCCTGCGAACTGGAGACCTCGATGTACATGCACCTCGACGGCGACCTGGTGCGAGAAGACCGCATCGTCGGCGATCTGCCCGACTATATGAAACTACCGGATGGTGACAAGTGGCAATACGTCGACCTCACCGCCGGGTCGGGTCCTGCGACGATCGTGGAGTGGACCTCGAGCTACAGCGAGTCGGGTTCGTTCGGCGAACCCCAGAAGGCGACGCGTGACAAGGGTGCCAAGGCCTTCGAGCACGCTACGAGCGAGCTGATCGCACTGATCAAGTGGTTCCGCCGGCGCCCCAGCCTCCCCCGTAAACTGCGGCACGATACGCCTCCGACCTTCGAGCTTCCTTTCGGCTTCTAGCCTCGCACCGACATGAAAATCACCGATGTTCAGGCGATCTATCTGTCGCTCCCTACCATCAGCAACCGTTCCGACGGTACCCAGGATGCGCTGCTGGTGCGCGTCACCACCGATAGCGGCATCGTCGGCGTCGGCGAGGTCGATTCCTCGCCACTAGCTGCCAAGGCCGCCATCGAGGCGCCGATGTCGAACAGCATTACCTCCGGTCTGCGTGAACTTGTGGTCGGGGAAGACCCGTTCGGCTACGAATACCTGTGGCACAAGATGTACCAGGCCTCGCGCTACGCGGGGCGGCGCGGGCTCTTCATCCACGCCATCAGCGGGATCGATCTGGCCCTATGGGACATTATCGGTAGGGCGCTGGACACGCCTGTCACCAAGCTGCTGGGAGGGGGCTTTCGAAACCGGGTGCGCGCCTACGCCAGTACCCTCTTCGGCCCTACCCTCGAGTCCACGGCCGACCGCGCACGCTGGTGCGTCGAGCAGGGGTACAGCGCCGTCAAGTTCGGCTGGGACCCGATGGGCCAAGATAGTGATCACGACGAGGCGCTGGTAGCGACCATTCGCGAGGCGGTCGGCCCCAAGGTCGATGTGCTCATCGACGCCGGGCAGTGCTGGGATACCAAGAGAGCCATCCAAATGGCCCGGCGCTTCGAGCCCTACGACATCTACTGGCTCGAGGAGCCCCTCAGCCCCGACAACCTTGCAGGCTACGCCGAGCTCGGTCGCTCTACCCACCTGCGCATCGCGGCCGGCGAGGCCGAGAGCGACCGGCACTCGTACGTCGACCTGATGGATCGAGGCCAGATCGATGTGGTGCAGATCGATCCGACCCGCACAGGCGGCCTTACCGAGGCGCGCAAGATCGCCTGGGCCGCCATCGATCGGGGCAAGGCGGTGATCAATCACTCGTTTACCACCGATATCAATATCGCGGCCTCTCTGGCGCTCCTGGCGAGCATTCCCGAAGCGCCTTTCGTCGAGTTCTGCGTTGAAGACTCACCGCTGCGGACACAGCTCACCCTTGAGCCGTTCGTGGTCGAAGATGGCTTCGTACGCGTGCCCGAGGGACCGGGGCTGGGAGTAGAGCTCAACGAGGCGACCATCGAACGATACGCCGTAAGGGTATAAGGGGTCTAACAGCGCCCCCTGGGAGGTACATGAAGCTCGTTCATCAACCGCTATCCTGCAAGCCGGAGACCGGGGACGGTAGCCGGAACGGGAGTGCAGCCACCGAGGTAGCCCTGTGAAACTTCAGCGCATTGTGGACGGCATCTACCGGCTCGAGACCACTGTGAGCGGTACCGCCATGCCGCTGGCGCTCTATCTTGTCGAAGGGGACGGCTGGCTCCTCACCGACGCCGGTTGCCGGGGGATGATCGACGAGTTGGTCGTCCCCGCACTCGCCGAACTGAGCCCCGGAGCTCGTATCGGCAAAGCCGTCGTCTGTCACGCCCATGCGGACCATTTTGGGGGGGGGTATGAATTGCTGCAACAGTTCCCCGACTGCCGCATCTACGTCCACCGCCGCGACGCTCGCTGGGTTCAGGATCCGGCTTGGCATCTGCGGGAAGGCTACGACCGTCTGGCCCCCGATTACTCTTGTCCTGATGAGGTCAAGAGCTGGGTAGCCGGGCTTTTGGGACCAGGGGTGCCGGTAAGGCGGCTTGAAACGGGTGACGTCGTCTCGCCGGGGGCAGGACGTCACCTCGCCGTCCTCTCGACCCCCGGGCACTCACCGGGCCACATCGCTCTGTGGGAGGACGACCGGCGTGTTCTACTCGCCTCGGACGCCTTGCTCGGGGTAGGCCAGCGCATCGACGGTCAGGTCGTCGCCATCCCCTCCTACCTCGACGTCGACGACTATCTGAATACCGTGCGCGCCATCCGCTACCTCGAGCCGAGCTGGTTGCTCACCGCTCATTATCCCGTGATGCGAGACGAACAGGTTATGGCGTTCTGCGATGAGAGCGAGCAGTTTGTCGAGCTCCTCGGCAGTGCCGTCTGGGAGCAGTTGCGTCAGCATCCGGCCTGCGGCGTGCAGGAGCTTACCGATCGGGTGGTGCCCGAGGTGGCTCCAGGAGTCGAATCCTCGGTGGTAGCCGGATTCAGTGTCGAGGCGCACCTCGAGTGGCTCGAGCAGCGGGGCCTTGCCAGTTGGGAAATCGTTCAGGGTCGGCGGTGCTGGTCGGCGCTTTAAAAGGAGAAGAAATGACGCTCAGCAATAAAGTGGCTGTGGTGACGGGAGGGGCTTCGGGTATCGGCCGGGGCGTAGCCGAGCGCTTCGCCCGCGCCGGTGCCCGCGTCGTCATCGCCGATATCGACCAAGCCGGCGCCGAAGCTGCAGCTGCAGCGATCCGCGATTTTGGTGGTGAGGCCAGTGCTCACCAGACCGACGTCGCCGACGAGGGTTCGGTCGAGGCGCTCTGCCAGGCGGTGGTTGGGCGCTGGGGTGCGCTTCACATCATCGTCAACAACGCCGGCATCGACCAGCCACAGAGCCTTACGGACATGTCTTCCGAGCTCTACGACCGGGTGATGGCGGTAGACTTGCGCAGCATCTTCCTGACTTCGAAAGTCGGGGCGCCGCTCATCGCCGAGAGTGGCGGGGGGAGCATCATCAACATCTCGTCCATCATGGCCTGGTATACCCACCCCGGTTACGTCGCCTACACCGCTGCCAAAGCCGGCGTCATCGGCATGACGCGCACGCTGGCCGTCGAACTGGGTCCTTTGGTTCGGGTCAACGCCATCTGTCCCGGCTTTATCGACACGCCCATTTGGGAGCGGGCCTTAGCGGCGATGCCGCCCGAACAGGCAGAAACGTACGCTCAGCGAATCGGTGCGATGCACCCGGTCAAACGCCGCGGAACCCCGGCCGACATCGCTTCGGCCGCCCTGTTCTTGGCATCGGCCGAGGCGAGTTTCATCACCGGTACGCACCTGATCGTCGATGGGGGCGTCAGCCTCAAACTCCTCAGTGAGTAGCTCTGATGGACAGTAGCTATCTCACCCAACTGTTTGGACTCGAAGGCAGAGTGGCCATCGTGACCGGGGCGAGTCGCGGTCTCGGCCGATCGATGGCTTTGGCGCTCGCTCGAGCCGGTGCGCGGCTCTGCCTGGTCGGCAGGCAAGCCAATCTGGATGAGACGCAGGCGGAGCTGAGCGAACAGGGTTGTGACAGTATAGCCGTCGTCTGCCCACTGGACGATCCGGACTCTGCCGAGGCCATCACCCAGGCTTGTCTCGAGCGGTGGGGGCAGATCGACATCCTCGTCAACAACGCCGGCACCTTCCTCCGCAAACCCGCCGCTGAATGGACGATCGATGAGTGGGACCAGGTTTTGGCGGTCAACCTCCGTTTCGTCTTTTCCCTCTGCCTGGCGGCCGGCCGCACTATGCTCGAGCGAGGCTCGGGAAAGATCATCAACATCGCTTCGGTACTCGGTTTTCAGGGCGGACTTACGGTACCGGCCTACAGTGCCAGCCGTCACGGGGTGCTCGGCCTGACCAAGGCCCTGGCCAACGAGTGGGCCGCTCAGGGCGTCAACGTGAACGCCATCGCTCCAGGCTATATGGACACGGCACAGAACGAACGACTCTTTAGCGACCCTGTCCGCTCCCGGGAGCTGATGGCGCGCATCCCGGCCAAACGCTGGGGTACAGCAGACGAGATCGACGGCGCCTGCCTCTTTCTCGCCTCGCAGGCCTCGAACTATATGCACGGGCAGGTCGTGATCGTAGATGGAGGGTGGTTGACACGATGAGTAGCTTCTCGACACCGTTATGGGCGCCGCTGGTGCCCAAGTTGCCCATCCGCTTCCGCAACACCACCATCCTCTCGGTCTTCTACCGCAGCGACCGAGAGCGCATCGCCCGTGAGTTGCCGCCACCGCTGGAACCCGGCAGTGACCTGGCGGTGGCGCATTTCTACCACATGGCCGATCCTGAGTGGTTCGGCCCCCACTTCGAATTCGCCCTGCAACTCGACGCCGTATTGCCGGCAACGGATGTTCGCGGGGCCTACTCTCCTTTGCTCATGCTGACAACCGACGGGGGCCTCGCCACCGGCCGCGAGATCTACGGTCAGCCCAAGAAACTGGGACAGCCGCGGCTCGAGGTGCGGGGCGACCTGGTCGTCGGCGTGGCCGAGCGCAACGGCATCGAGGCGGTCACCGCTACGCTCCCCTACAAACAGAAGACGGCTCAGCCGAGCGAGCTAACCGCGCTTTTTCCGTTTACCACCAACATCAACTACAAGTTCATCCCCGATATCGGTGGCCAACCCGCCGTGCAGCAACTCACCGCCCGCAGCTTCGAGGAGGTGACGGTGCACGAGTGCTGGCAAGGCGATGCCACCCTCGAAGTTCGTCCTCATGCGCAGTTTCCCGCCCACCGGTTGCCCGTTCGCGAAGTGGTGGGGGGCTTCTACTGGCGTGTGGATCTGACCCTGCCGTTCGGCCGGGTGATCCACGACTATTTGAAAACCGAATAGCCGCCATCGACCACCAAGGTTTGCCCGGTGATGTAGCCGGCCGCATCGGATGCCAGAAACACCGCCACTTCGCCGATGGTGCGCGGTTTGGCCAGCTCGCCTTGCGGAATCTTAGCGGTGATCTCCTCGGGCCGAATGTGCCCTTGCTCGAAGGCGTATCTCACCAACTCGGTTTCGATGTAACCGGGCGCGATGGCGTTCACCCGCACCCCTGCGCTCGCCCACTCCACCGCCAAAACCCGCGTGAGCGCGGCGATGCCGGCCTTCGATACGCAGTAGGGGAGTCGCCGCGGCATGCCGAATTGCACGGCGATCGAGGCGATGTTGATGACCACACCCTCACCACGAGCGACCATATGCCGCCCGGCTGCGCGGCACAGGTAGAAGCAGCCGTCGAGGTTGACTCCTAGAACCCGCTGCCAGTCATCGTCGGAGAGATCCAGCGAGGCACGGTTCAGCTGGATGCCGGCATTGTTGACCACTACGTCTACCTTGCCCCAGGCCGTCATCACCGCCTCGACCCAGGCCTCCACTTCTTGTGAGGCGCTCACGTTCAGTCGATGAGCCAAGAGTTCTTGTCCCATTTCAAGACCGAGCTTCGTCGCCAAGCGAGTCGCCGTCTCCTTCACCCCGGGGCCATCGATGTCTCCTAGCGCCACCTGAGCGCCCGCGCCGGCGAACTCTTCGGCGATCGCTGCACCGATCCCCCCGGCCGCACCCGTCACCAGCACCGTCTTGCCCGTTACCATGATGCCCTCACAGGTTATCTCTCACGTGAATCATCCTACGTCACTGTGTGACGCCGGATCACCTCCCGGTTCCAACTGAGGCCCAAGCCCGGCTCGTCGGGCGCCTTGGCCATGCCATCTTCGGCCGTCACCGGGTTGTGGAGCAATTGGTGGAAGTTCATGATCCCACTTGCCGGGTCGATGACCTCGATGCCCCAACAGTCCGGCATAGATAGCGCCAGGTGGAGGTGGATCTCGGGAAACCAGTGCGGAAACAGCTCCACGTTGAAGGCGAGCCCCAAGTGCGCTACTTTGAGCCATTCGCTCACCCCGCCGACCAGGGTAGCGTCGTGGCGCAACAGATCGAGCGCTCTCGGTGCCAACAGTTCACGAAAGGCCCAGCGCCCCGATTCGTCTTCGCCAACGGCAATCGGCACCCGAGCATGTCTATAGAGCTCGCGTAGGGCGGGGAGGTTGTCCATCAAGAAGGGTTCCTCGATAAAGGCGAGCCCGTACGGCTCGAGCCCTTCGAGGTAGGCACGCGCTCGTTTGGCCGTACGGAGGCTGCCGTTGAAATCGACCGCCAGAGCAAAGTCGTCGCCTACCACTGCCCGCACCGCAGCGACCCGCTGGATATCTTCGGCGAGTGGGGCGCCGCCGAGGTTCAGTTTGGCACCCCGGTAGCCCGCCTCACGGTAGCCGGCAAACTCGTGCTCGAGCGAGGCGATAGTGGCGTCCTGACGGTAGTAGCCCCCGGCAACATAGACGGGTAGGTCGCGGCGGAAGCCGCCGAGCAGCTGCCACAAAGGAGCGTTCAGCAGTTTTGCGCGCGCGTCCCAAAGGGCGATATCCACGGCGCTGATGGCGCGCATCAGCAAGCCTTTGCGACCGAGGTAACGGGTCTTTTGGTACATCTCCTGCCAGAGCTGTTCGCTCAGAAACGGGTCGCCGCCTATGAGTAGGGGTTTTAGGTTCTGCTCGATCGTTTCGGCGACCAAGCCGCCGCGACTGAAGCCGAAACCGGTACCGCGAAGCTCTCCATCGACCACTACATCCACCAGCACAAAATCCCGCTCGGTGATGACCAGGTTGCTGGTGGCGACCGGCTGCGGCAGCGGCAGTCGGACGGTGAGGGCTGTCAGGTCGGTGATTCTCGGCATGTGGCGACCAGAGTGAACGGAAGTTGGCGAACGTACGGTACGATCCTACCACTGTCACGTTCCGATGCTGCACCCATCGTCCACTACCGGCGGCCGCTAGCAATGTACAAACGAAAATGAGTGATGCGTGTCGCGCTGAGTACTACTAACGCATCACTCGCTGATCACTGCCCCTGCACCTATATCTTGGAGCAGAGGAGGATGGGTAAAAGGAGGACCGGGTCCTTAGGCTTGGATAGAGCGAATCTCGTCGAAGTCGGGATTCAGGGTGACCACATCGCTGTAGCGGTTGAAGAGTTCCTCGACACCACCCCCAGCGATCCAGTCGAGCTCACACTGCGAGATGTCGAAGTCGAGGCAACTTTCCCGCTGGTTTAGGGGGATGCGGCAACCGTTCGACTTCAGGTCAGCGACGAGGGAACGAAGACGCCTTTGCGATGCGTGGGGTCTGACATATGCGTGGCCTAAGTTCAACATGCTTCACCTCCACACCTGGGGCAAGAGAGCCTCGGATCGACTATGGAACCATGAGAGCAGAGAAGCGCGGTTTTGACCAGGGTCATTTGTCCCTTGAAACGGTCGCGAGCGAGCGGTAGCTGTCAGAAAATACCGTGGGTTGTTGCTCAGACGTTACTGGTGATGGGTGATGAGTCATGGGTGATGGGTGTTGCGAACCCATCTATCTGAGCCGGTTTGTTTTTGCGGTCACACTCAGAAAAAAGGTGATGGGTGATGAGTCATGAGTGATGAGTTTGCGAAGGGTACGGGCTCTGCAGGCCGTTTGTAACTGGCCCACTCATCACTCATCACTGTTTACCCATTACCAGAAGGGGATGGGTGATGAGTTTGCGAAGGATACGGGTTCGGCAGGCCGTTTGCGACTGGCCCACTCATCACTCATTCCTCATCACTGTTTACCTGCTTTTAACGCGGGATAGAGCGCCCGGAAGCGCCCGAAGGCCGACTCCAGCTGAGGTTGTGGGTTGGGTGTGGCCACCAGCTCGGGTTCGGGGGAGAGGGCGGCGGTTTCGGTAACGCTCTTGAATACACCGCCGGCGAGACCGGCCAACAGGGCAGCCCCCTTGGCAGACGCCGAAGGGACCGACACGGCGTAGAGCGGTCTGCCAAGCACGTCTGCCAGGAGCTGCCGCCAACTGCTCTGGAGGGTCCCGCCGCCTGCCAGCCGGAGCGTCTCGGCTTCGATGCCGGTCTGCTCCAACGCGCTGAGGCCGTCTTTGAGTGCGAAGGCCACCCCTTCGAACGCCGCCCGGGCCAAGTGAGCACGGTCGTGACTCAGCGCCAGGCCCGACCACGCCCCGCGGATCTCGGGGTCGAGGTGAGGGGTGCGTTCTCCGGTCAGATAGGGGAGAAAGGTCACCCCTTCGCACCCTGGGGCTACCGCGAAGGCTTGCCGGTACATCTCCTCCCAGCTTAAGCCCAGGATCTCGCGTACCCACTCGAGCGCGATGCCGGCGTTTTG
>CP070651.1:2139267-2166915 GCA_020354625.1 Trueperaceae bacterium | reverse complement strand
GACGCCATCTTGCTGCTCCTGGAAGCTAGTCTTTGGTGGGAATGGGAAGGGCAGGTACGGTATCTTCACCTTCGTTGTAACCAAGGCTACTCTCATTGAGCCACTTGGGAGGGGTCCCCTCAAGGCAACTGTGAGAGAGATTCAAGCTAACGACAAAAACCCGGGTTCCCACGAGCGTGCATACAAAAAGTAGACGCCCCCGAAAGGGCGTCGCGCCCAAGTTGCGAGGAATTTGAGGGATATGCCTAAATTGTACCGCGTAGCCTGCAGCTGGCTGGGCTTACGCCCAGGCGTCGGAGAAAGCAGCACCGTCACTTGGCTCGTCTCAGGTACTAGTGACCATGTAGAGGACAATAAGCGCAAACCTCTTTGATGAGCCCGGTAGCGCTGGCGCTGGTGACCCCCCTCTCGAAGATCACGGTTTGCTCCTACTCCAGAGTTATTTCCGAGTCGGCAAGAGGTTATTTGTGCAGCAGAGTCGCTATGCTCACGCGCTGCAATTCACAAGAGCTGCTCACTCTACCCGGAGTTTGCGCATCATCTTAGGCCGTGTGATCCGGGATATCGAACGCAAAGCCAAGATTCCAAGTGCTGCTTTTTCAGAATATTTGGCCTTGGCCAAAAGGCATTTCAATCAACAGAAGCACGATAAGGACACGCTTTACGGCATCCACGCTCCAGCAGTCGAAGGCATAAGTTAGGGAAAGTCCCACAAACGCTATGAGTTCGGTTTCAAGGTCTCTGTCGGCGTGAGTAGCTGCGGCGGTTGGGTCTAGGCGGCAAAAGCCGTTCATAGCAATCCTTTTGGGGAATCCCACCGACGCGTTATAAGCCGGATGAACCACCAGCTTTTTCAGGATCGACTGAGTACCGAACCGTAATGCTGAGGTATACACGGGAGCTGTATCAATAATAGAAGGTGGTATAGACCTAGCGCTTGTTCATTCCAGCCTTCACACTTCTACTGCCTGCGGTTCACCCTGTTTCCTTGCTCATCGATTAGCACCTGTTCGTACCATACACCGAAGGGCTCGGTGTATTGACCTTGCGCTTCCACCACGATGTACCGACGCCGACCGTCCTTGTACAGCAGCGTAAGTTCGACCTGGCTGCCGCTTCCCCAGTCGACACTGCGTGCGTTGTCCTCGAACTTCCACCGGTAGTTGTCGATCGTACCCACATCGGCAAGGCTACCCAGTATCGTCCAGGTACCGTCCTCATAATCCTGGAACAGGTTGTTGGTCGTGGTGTCTCGCCAGATTCCGACCATGTCCGCCGCGGTAGCATCGTGCACCACATCGGGATCATCGAGCGCGGCCAGGTACTCACGAAAAGCGTCGAAGATACCGCTCGTATCTTGGCTGAGTTGCCCCCGGAGTTCTCCGGAGGAATTGCGGATCGTGTAGAGCTGCACGTAGAAAAGACCATCTCCTAGTGCCTCGATCTGCTCGTCATTCAGGACAAACACCCCGCTGAAGGTGCCCGACCTCCCCCCGTCGGTCTTTAGTCCCATCGACTTGCCGCTACCGAAGAAAGGTTGCTCGGCTTCCAAGCGAACGCCCTGCCCATCCTCGCCAGGGGGGGCCATGCGGACGTTCGCGCCTCCGGCGACGGCGGTATTGACGGGACTTCTGAGGTTTTGGTAGCTACCTGTCACCACCAATTGATTGCCAAGCAGCACGGCGATTACAGTGCCGGCCCCATCAGTTTCCACCGGGTTGACCAGCTGATCGCTTGAGAGGGTCGCGGTAAACGTGAAGGGTAGGAGTTTAGATTGTGCGAAGGCAAAAGAGCCGACGATGGTGATCAGAATTGAAAGTAGTCCAAACAGCAATACGTACTTCCGCATACTTACCTCCTTTTACGTGTAACTCGAACCACAGGATACAGTACCAGCTGTTACCAATCCCTTCCCTCCCCAACGTAGATAGGAAGCAGTCAGGCATTTGGCCGATTACCCTGACCAAAGCAGCCCGTAAAGAGGTTTGCGGCCCACCTCCAGCACCCCCGGCCATGTGAAGACGAGCCGGCCCTCTCGTGAAGCTGCGTGGTACTGTACCTACCAGTGATCGATCGCAATCTCTATCTTGCCAGCGATTGTTGGCGATGAATAGTCGGCAACTCTTTGCGCTGTTTATCTGCCTTCTGGTTCCTTGGACTATGGGTAATGGACTCGTGCCGTTATTGCCCGTTTATGCCACGAACCTCGGCGCGTCTCCGAACGTTGTAGGCTACTATCTCTCTTTCACCTACCTTATTTTGGCCTTCGGCACGTTTTTTGCTGGATGGTTATCGGATACGTTTCAGCGAAGAAAGTCGTTGCTCATCGTCTTTGGGGTGCCTTTAGCACCTACCATCTGGCTGTTAGGCTCGGCTTCAAATGTGTGGCAGCTGACCATCATTACCTCCCTCGCCTGGTTTTTGGGTGGAATCGCTATCGCCTTGGTCAATATCCTGGCGGGCCTGTTGGCAGAGAAATCCAAGCGCGGAAGGGTGTTTGGCATCCTCTCGGTGTCCAGTGGCCTAGGCGCTCTGATTGGCGGGCTCGTCACCGGTCCCGTGGTCGATCGCTGGGACTTCCCAACCATGTTTGCGGTGCTTGCGGTCTTTTCACTGCTTCTGCCCTCGGCGGCGCTATTTTTGAAACCCGAGTCGATCGGTCGTTCTTCGAGTGCTCAGGTCGCCACCACGAGTAGAGAATCGATGTTCGAGATCGCGTTCCTCCTCCTGCTCGTGGCGAGCATTGCCGGAGGCATCGGCGTGTTTTCGGGTCGCTTGGGGACATCGCTCGCCATGAAGGAGTTACAGTTTTCGTCTGCTGCGATCTCGAGCACGGGTGCAGTGGGGGGGCTGGTAACCTTGCCGCTTGCACCCTTGGTGGGGTGGTTGTCTGATCGGTTGGGCCGAGTGCCCCTGCTCAGTGCCTGTTA
Source organism: Trueperaceae bacterium (assembly GCA_020354625.1). GTDB lineage: Bacteria > Deinococcota > Deinococci > Deinococcales > Trueperaceae. The sequence continues at coordinate 2,163,985 of CP070651.1, read as the reverse complement.
TTTGGCGGGAGCGTTGGGACTTGTCGGGCTGGCGGCATCCGTTTCCTTATGGCATTTTTGGATCGTTGCCTCGTTGGTTTCGATTTTGGCGTACGTCACCAGCGGTGTAGGTTCCGCTCTGGTAACCGATCTGGTCTCGCCGAATAATCTCGGCAGGGGCATGTCTCTGTTTACGGCCACCATCTGGGTCGGGGGCATCAGCGGTTTTGCCGTAACAGGCATAGCTATTCAACGGTTTGGTATTCCTGCAACGTTTATAGGGGCTGCCTTCCTACCTCTGTTCGCGATCGTCCTTGTGTACTTTATCCGAAGGGTGAGGTGACGCTTGCGGGCCTTGTCGCGGACCTCGACTCCAGGCATGTGGCACTGTGACGGTGGACGTCTCACTCAGACTTCAGACAGTACTTGAAAGCGATCAGCGGTCCACATGTATCATTATATTTTGAGAGGGGACACTCTGGTGCTACAGGTGTTGCGGCCTGTTGCTTTGTCGAGACGAAGCGTTCACGTTACGTGATCGCCTGGTGGCTGGTGGTTCACGCATCTTCACAGGTGCCAGATCCTCAAAGCCGAGATCGCCCATGCTCCAGGAACTCTGCGCACTCAGGAGAAACCACCCGCTTCATCGCAGCGATGTACAGTTCCAAATCCTCTTTGGTCAGCACCTCCCGCCAGCGGCCGTTGGTGCCCTTGTGGATAAACGTCTGGCCACCACCCTTGAAGATCTGAGCTTCATGAGGCGCAATAAAATCCGCATTCTTCTTCATCGAATCGAATGAAACCGCCTCCACGATGCGTGTCAACACCTCTTCGCCGACCGGAATGTCGAGGTACTCGGCCACCCGCACGATCTCCCCTGGGAGGTCCGCGAGCAGGTCGTTGTAGTGCACAAACATGATATTTGGAAGATGACGATACTCCCACCAGGTTTTGGTGTGGTGCAAGTTTCCCCAGTACGGATACCCTTCACTCTCCCACTCGAACCAGCCCCTGGTGATCCAGTCACTCCAGAATACCCGAATGTCATCGGGGCACTCCGGAAACGCCTCGCCTTCCAAATCGGCATTTTTAAACGCCTGGGCCTCTTCCGTGTAGTTGCTATAGTGGTTATACAGAGACATAAAGACGTCTCGAGTGTCTCGAGCGACGACGATGTACTTGACCTGATCATAGAACGGTAGCCCGTCGAGTGCGAGATGGCTCTTGATGACCCGCCGATGCTGTTGAGCCTCGAGCATGGCGATCATCTCATCCAGTGGACGAAGCCGAATGCCGATCCATGGGGAGACCACGCCAGGTGAGGGAACGTCTTTTCCTTGGAAGACCAAGTTCACGACGATCGATTGCATCCAAGTGGTGCCCGACTTTATCGAGGTGGAGATGACGATGTCGTCTTCTCTCGGTCGGTACCGTTTCCAACGGGTACTGTCGAGAATGTGGTTTTGATAGGTGTGCAACACCTGTGGTCGTGAATCAGCAATCACTACAGCCTCCTATGCGGCAGCTCAAAGACTCTATATGGCTGTGTGGCTTTCAAGCCGGCGTCCACTTTGAAGTACGTAATTTCCTCTTATAAGTGAACTGTGTGGGAGCTATGCTCGAAGACGACCAGCTGCGAATTGGCGATGTCGCGGTGCAGCGCCTCAGCGCAAGCCGTAGGTACCACTCCTGGTCACCGTCAATTCCGACCTAGCCACACTGCCTCGTAACGTTTACCCCCAGTACCAGAGATAGAAAAACAATTCAGCGGATGCAAGCGGACGCAAGAGTCTCGGTGACGTGCCAACTATCATAGCGGAAGAGCCAACACCAACGCAAAACGGGAATGATACAGCGGTTGGCTCTACCTCGACTTTCAGCACACCACTGGCTAGTCCCTCTTACGCCTTCGTTGCCAATCGATGCGGGTCATATAGGCATCTCAGTTTAATACAACGGAAACCCAACGACAGGTTGGGTTTTTATGATCAAAGCTGCTCGTTGTCGAACTGGGCTTGACAACCTCTCGGGAATGAGGTTCTTTGAGCACCGCTTCCCGATCAATCTTAGTAGTATGCGCCGGTGGCGACGGCGGGTGGGTGAAAGTGGAGCTGAGGAGCTGCTCGCGGAGACGATACAGACGGGTCTTCGTTTGAGCGTAATCCGGCACGTACATGTGAGACGCGTGAACGTAGACACCACCGTGCAGGAGAAGCACGTCCGCTTTTCCACCGACGCGCGTCTTCGCAACCGGATGCGGGAGAGACTGGTCGGTCTGAAGGGTTTCAGTTTGACCAGCAGATGCAACCCGCGTTCACCGCACCAGCATCTATACCTGCAAAGGGCTAGTTCGCAGGCATGACCACGACCACACCTTCCATACCGGGTGCATGGAAATTATCGACATAGGGATATACTCCCGCATCGGCAAAGGTGAGCGTGACGGTATTTCCCGAAGTGATCACTGCATGGATCTCTTGCCCGCTTGTGTCCACATCTCCATCCGCTGTTTGGGGGATCACTACGGGCCCCAAGGTATAAACGGGGGGGTCCGCTTCGAGGTCATACGGCTCGATCAATTTGCCTAGCCCAAGGGGTGGCCAGGTGATGGTGTGAGCATCCCTATATTCTGCTGGAAGCTCCCAGGTCACCGCTTCACCGGCTTCAATAACCATCACTTCCGGAAAGAACTGGCGGACGTAGGTGGTGCCATCGCCCGCGCGCAAGCCGACAAGTACGCGATGCTCGCCAGTCTCCGCCTGGGTTGCCATTTTTAGCTGCATCTCCGTGTAGGCCAAGATCCCAGCATCGACCGCATCTTCCAGTTGAAGCGCGGCCAATTCGGCGACCTCGCTCGGGCTTGTTATCGGCTCGTCATCAGGCACGACCGTAATCGTCGCTGAGCAGGGTTTACTCAGGTGCGATAACTGTCAGACAGTGCCGAACACGATTCTTCAGGAATTCGATGACGTGTACTTCGGCATGTGCCCGTACTGCGGAAGGTTTCTCGGGCTCGGTGTGGCGCTGTTGTGGTCGAGGACGCCGAAGCAGTCGAGGCAGACGGCTTGAGGCGCGAGCGCGATTCTCATCCGCTATCCAAGTAGCAAACGAGGGTATCGGCGCCAGGTAGCGCGCCACCCGCTCGAGGATCTCGAAGAGGAGCGGGTACATTACCCTATAGGCATCGCTTGGTGCGCCTTCGCGGCCTCTACAGAGGTTTGCGACCCACACTCATCACCGCCGGCCACGAGAAGACGAACCGGCCATCTCTCTCCAACCGCGAGGCCCCCTCGTAAATTGCCTTGTAAATGCGCTTCAAATGATCCTCGGGTTGCATCTGCAATAGCATTTGCGTCCGAACAGTCCCGTACTCAAGCAGCAGTAAGAGATCCTCCGCCGCGTTTGTCTCCCACACCAGCGGCAACCCCTCCACTCGAACATCGGTGAACCCCGCTTCTGTGAGGACCCGCTCACTCTCCAGAGGGTCACTAAACCGGAAGATCGGGGGTGCTTCCGGAAGAGGTATATCCATCATGCCGTGCGTCTGCAGAGCGTCCAAGATGATCCCAAAAAAGTCGTGCTTATCCGGCGTGTCCCACACCGTGAACGCGTACCACCCCCCGGGCTTTAGCACCCGGAACGCCTCAGCGATCGCCTGATCTGCATCTGCGAAGTGCAGGAGCCCGAACGGGCAGGTTACGGCATCGAAGGTGCCCGTCTCGAAGTCGAGCGCTTCCGCGTCGCCCTGTCGGAATGTGGCGTTCGGAAAACGCTGGGTCGCCTCTACGACCATGTTGGGGGCGAAGTCCACCCCAACAGCTTGGGCACCTCGGGCGGCAGCACCCCCAGCGAAGTATCCAGGACCGGTGGCGACATCGAGGAAGTGGGTGTTTTGGGTGGTCTGAACTGCGTCGAGCACGGGTTCGACCGCCTGGGCAGTAATGGCACCTACGTAGTTTCCGTAAGCGTGAGCCTTAGCGTGAAAGCCTTCTTGCTCGAGTTGCTTGAAGCTCTTCTGCTCACCGGTCATGTCCATCACCCCCTACGCTGAGAAACCCCTGAGATGTTTGTCGGTGCTTCCAGTACCGCTCCCAGCGAAATGTTAGGAGTTTACCATCCAGTCAACAATGGGGTCGAGCAGGGAGTCGCCTCTTGCACATCACGATACCCGAGAGGATGCAGGAGCCGCGGTAATGTGCTGTAATGCGGTCGTACCTGACCACACCGTTATCCGTTCTTAGACCAGCTAGGATCTGTCGCAACATCGACCTGGAGCCTGGCGAATCGTTTTATGAGATCCAAACGGTGTAATTCTGATTTTGCGTTCGACCTCGCTCAATTCGCTTCCAACCCATGACTGAGAAGCAGCGGTTTCGTCCATGTTCCGCTTCTATGCGGTACTTGTGACGCTTTTGGTACCGCCCTTTTTCACGTCCTGGACGCAAAGTACCGCAAGTACCGGGTCTGGGGAGTTGAGAGGGTGCCTTAAGAGATAGGGGTGCTAGCCGGTAGATCGTACTACTCTATAACCACCCTTATAGTTATAAATGTAGGTACTTACGGTACATTATCGTGGTAGACGCAAATTTCATGCGGTACCGACCCGGTACCGAAGAGGTACAAGCGGAATTTCTTCGTCCTATGACGACCCCACCCGTCTCATCTTTTGGTTCACGTACGCGAGTACAGATACGTCGCAACGCTCCGGCAACTCGCTGAGATCGATCCTGATACCTCGTACGATCTCACTCCCTAAGGCCCTGTGTTTTTCACTGGCATCGGCCCATGACGTCCCTCTGGCGTACTGCCGGAGCAGCCGTGGGTTGCTGATAGCAGAGTCCGTGCGGTAGACCTTCTTCACGGCTTCGATCGCCGGGCCGATGCGGATGAGGACCTCGAAGTCCTTGGTGCCCGGTACGATCAAGGCCAATGGATCACGGTGCTCAAGGGCGACACTACCGAGCTGTTCCAAGAAGGCTTCTAGGTTGGTCATGGTCTCGATGCCACCATCCAATATTCCACCCAGGTGCTCTAAAAAGGGCAAGAATGGAGCACGGCTGCTGCATTCTGGATCCTCTATGAGCGAAAAAGCCACCTGAGATGACCGAGCTAGTTTTGACCTTCAGATTGAGGCAACCACATAGGTGAATACGTTCGGCTGAATCTCGATACTACCGTCCTCCCGCACAAACGATCCCACCGCCTCACGGACCGACGATCGCACGCTCTCCACACCCGCAGCACGCATCGCTCCTTGAACTGGACCCGCGGAGGAATTGGCTCGCCAGAACGTCTCGAAATCCGGATACCGGAATGGGCAATCCACTTCGCCACTACCCACGACCGTTAACCCAGCCTCCTCGAACAGGCCTTCCAGCACCCCAGGCATCGACAGCTCGAATGGCCCCGCACCGGGCGGTGGTTCCGGTAAGGCGTCGCGCACCGCTTTGAAAAGCGCTCGGTACGTGACCTTCTCTGGAGGGCCGAACAGCCCGGCGACTACCCGGCCTCCAGGCCGGCAAACCCTCCCAAAGCCGCGCAGCGTCGCCACCCGATCCGCCGAGTACTGAACGGAGTTCGAAGCAAACACTGCGTCGAAGGCATCATCATCAAACGGCAGAAGTTCGATATCGCCGACCTGGAAGTCACCGCCCGGCACGCGCTTGCTGGCGAGCGTGATCATCCCCTCTGCAGCATCGATGCCGCTAATGAGGGCTCCTCGTTCCGCCATCAGTACGCTGGCTCCACCGCCACCGCAACCGGCATCGAGAACCCGTGTTCCCGTGTCGACCCTGGCCTCGTCGAGCATGGCCTTCCATAGCGGCGTGCTCATGGGTTCCTGTATGGAAGCCCAATCGTTGGGAGCTTGTCCCCAGAGGTCAGCTTGCAGTTGCGCTGTTCCCATCCGTGTTCTCCTTTCTCGTGATTCACCTAGCATAGTCGTCGATTGTGTTGACGTTTGCTTGCCAATGCGGTGCTTAGAATGGTGCTTCCGGGGAGTTTACCATCTAGGTCTACAACCGCGGTGTTGGATGACCGGTTACCCCCGCCCTGGCAATGTCCACACTGCGGTTTCTCTGTCCTCGTCATGTTTACATAAGAGTTGCCAAAGTAATGCGTTACATTCCCACCGCGATGCTGATCTCTTCGGTCGGGAAGTCATCACCGCTCACCGTGATGGTTACCTGGTGGTCGAGCAGCGCCCGAAAGTTCATGAGGCGTTCGACTGAGAAGTGCTCGAGCAGACCCCGGTTCAGGTTAAACGCGTTCGGCTGGGTGATGCCGAGCACCGTTGCGGCGCGTTTCTTGGTCCAGCCGCGTCGCTTGATGGTCTTGTTGACCAGCCGCGCAAGGCGTGCTTTCAGTAACTCTTCTTCTGGGTTTTCTAACCCCTTATCGGCGAACACGTTGCCTCTGCTATGGGTGTATTTGATATCTTTCGTACTCATGATTCAGATCCTTTGCCAGCTCTCTAGCTTGTTTTAGTACAGAGTGTTTGCCTCTTTTCTGACTGAGCCAGTAGAGGCCTTTCCAGCGCGAAGACGTTTTGCTCTGGTCACTTTTCTCTCGCCAACCCAAACCGCTCCCGCAACTTCTGCGCCTGACTCGAGCCCCCCAACCCCACCTGACCCGGCTCACCCCTGAGCCCTTTTGCCCCAACTGCAAAGAGTTTGAGGTTCTGCTCGAGCTGATGCACCACTTCTCCCAGCCGCCACACCGGCCGGTGAGGGGAGAAATTGCAGGGCTTGGGCAGCTTGCCATCTTTGACGTATTGCCAGAACGTCTGGCGAGACTCCACCCCGAGGTATTCCGTCACCTGTTTTGTGTTCGGGTTATTGTAGCGTTCAGCAATCAAGAGGGTTTCTGAAGGGTTGGGTTTGGGCATGGGGTCATTCTAGAGCAGCACTCTGAGCATACCCTCGGTGATAGACCTGAAACGCAACACGCAGCTCCCACCTTGTCAGCAGCCACACGGGTCACTACACCGATTCCACGGGCGACGTCGAGCAGTCGAGCACGTGATCGCGGGGGGCGATCTTGAAGACATTAGCTACTTGTGGTGTCCACTTGCCGAGTAAAGCTATAATCCAGAACACCTCGTACACGGTTGCTGCATCGTCAGAAACCTACAAGCTCACTTTACTCGCCCAAACTTACGGGTTCACCGGATAGGTTACTAATTTCAAATGAGTGCACCGGAGGGCTAGGGTTGGGCTGGCCGATTTCAACTGAACCACGCTTACACCTTCCAAGAGAGGATGCTCACAGAAGTAATCGTCTCGCTTTTTACGAATTTGAGAGGCACCGTGACAAACGAGTAGCACCGATTATGCCGTATCTCCGAGGGGCGAATAAAACTGCCAGATAAGTCTCGAGTTTAGTGTTGGTCACAAGCACGAGAAGGTTATCGACGTAAGCTGGCCTGTCGATCCTGGCCACTGGAAGAATTGTGTACAGTGCCATTCAATTCATTCTGATCCCCGGAATTACTTGGTCTTCAATCTCGAGCAATGCCTTTCTCTTCCCTTCTTGGCAGCCACAACGTGGCGTACGTTTCGGTATCTGTTTCTAGTTCAAGCTCGCCAGCGTGCGCGCTTGCCACTGCCCGCACAACTCTCAACCCCAAGCCTTCGGGTATGGGGTCGGGGAAGCCGGGACCGGTATCGTGCACTGCGAGAAACGGCCGACCGCCTTTGAGCCCACTCAGAATTGTCACCGCACCACGTGAGGTACACCTAAGTGCATTCGAGAGGAGGTTATTTAACGCTTGTTCGATGAGCTGCGCGTCTCCCCAGGCGGGAGCAGCGTTGCACTCGAGGTAAAGCTTGAGATCCTTGTTAACTGCGAGGGGTAAGAAACGATCGTAGGCGTCGGTGGCAAGGTTGCTCAGATCGATAGATTCGGCACGAACTTCACCTGCTTCCGCACGCGAGAGGGCCAACAGATTCTGTGCAAGTGCCTCAAGGCGTAAGGCTTCCCGGTAGAGCCTGTCCAGCATGTCCGGTCCAGTAGAAACCTTTCGGGACCGGGCCGCCTCGAGCCCGGCTCGCAGACCGGAGAGAGGGGTGCGGAGTTCGTGAGCGGCGTAGGCTAGGAATCGCTGCTCACGTTGGCGCTCGGCTCTAAGACGCGCTAACAGAGCTGCGAAGCTACGCGCAAGCTTCGCCGGTTCATCTTGGCCTGGCACCTCCGGCACATCGGAGGCATCTTCAAAATGACTCGCTGCTTCGGTCAGGTTTCGCAAGGGCCTCAAGGCATAACCGACCGTAGGCCAGGCCACAACGCCTGCCAGCAGGGCTAACAGTAACGACAAGGGGATCGCGATCCTGTTGTAGGGACGTAAGATCGCCCAGGTGCTGAGAAGGGGACGGCCAACTTGCACGGTCAGCCCCTCGTCAACTCCTTTCAACGTATAAACACGCCAGTCCGACACGCTGCGCCCCCCCTCCTCGCCCAGCAAGCCCTCTGGATCGAGGGGCCGTGGGGCGCTGACTACGCCGCCTTCCCATAGAAGGCGACCCCATAAGAAGACCTGAGCAGAACTAACGCCGCTCTCGTCGGTAAGGTATCTCCCAATCACCGTTGGAATGCGCACCTGGTCTTCTGACCGAGATACGGCGGCCTCAAGAATCACTTTGGCAAGGAGCTGACTTTCGGTATCGAGCTCGTTAAGTCGCAAGCCCAGTAGTAGCCAATAGGTAAGTCCGAGGCCAAGAGCCAAGCCCAACAGCGTTAGAAGCGAAGCGGTCAAGGCAAGCTTGAGACGGAGGTTCACGGCTGCCCTTCGTTAGTCCGGAAATCGGTAGCCCATGCCGCGCACCGTTTCAATGATCATGTCTCCCAGTTTGGTCCTTAGATTTCCCACATACACGTCGATCAGGTTCGAGTTCGGCTCGAACTCGAGCCCCCAGATGCGGTCGAGTACATCCTCACGGCTGAAGACCCGGCCGGGGTTGAGCATGAGCAGCTCAAGCACCTCGTACTCTTTGGCCGTCAAGCGGACGGGAGTGTCTTGAAGGCGCACTTGCCGCTCCTCGACACACAACACTATGTCTCTCCATACGATCTGGCGCGGGCGCATCTCACCCCGGCGATAAAGCGCTTTGAGCCTGGCAATGAGTTCGGCAAGGGCAAAGGGTTTGGCGAGATAGTCATCTCCAAACTCGAGTCCGCGTATCCGGTCAGGCAGTCTCTCTCTCGCGGTTAGAAAGAGGATGGGTTGGTGAAAACCGGCATCGCGCACCTCCCGTGAAAGGCGAAATCCCGCTTCTTCACCTTCGGGCAGCATTACGTCTAGAACGATAAGGTCGAAGGGATGTTGCCATAGTGCTTCCCAGGCTTCAGAGGCAGAGTAGGCGCAAATGGGCTGGAATCCGTGCGCTTCAAGACTGAGACGCAAGGTATCGGCGAGCGACTTCTCATCCTCCACAATCAACAAATGCATGTCCGCTGCGATTTATTGCCCTCCTCACTACCATCACATTAAGGCGATTCCGTGAAGCCAGCATGAATCGATCTTTAGGTTCCTCACGCGATTCCGGTGGCAGACCCTCAGGGTGTGGCGAGGCCACTTCATATTCGGTTCATGGCTCGAATGTACCATTACCTCACCTCGGTTCAGCTTTGGTTACGAGAGTTTAAGGTGAAGGGAAGGCCGGTAAGGTGCCGCCGTTGCATAGTGACGGCTGGCAGAAACAAGAGGTGGGTGTTCACGAAAGGACCAGGAAGGGAATCATCCATGGAACAAACTACCGAAAAAAAGCCGATATTTACCAGCAAAAAGCCTACAAGCATAGGCGAACGGCTTCACTGGGATAATCTCATCAAACCGTGGCTCGTCCGCCTTATCTTCGTCGGCATTGGCCTGCTCATCGGCCTCTACATCTTGGCTCCTCGGCAAGTCCGGGCGAGCGATAACTACTTGCCGAGCAGCTTTACAGATATCTCAACGGGCATCGTTCAACATACGAGTGCGGAGGGCGCGAACAGCTACTTGCCCATACGTCTTGCCGACAACTCAACAGCTCGTAGGAGTGGTTTCAATAATGTCGGCGTGTTGGCGCTCGATAATGCCTTCTTGCTCTATGCGCAACCGAGGGAAACGACCTACTCGACCGGCTACGACCTGACTAACGTTCGGGCACAGCTCCAGCTAGCCATAATCAATGGCGAAGGTGTGGTCATGGCCATTCAAGACGGCCCAGTGGGTACAGAGAGGCTTTCCGTAGACGAGAACCACCGCTGGGTGTTGGCCGCCAAGGTGGGCAGCTTCGAGCTTTACGGTATTACCGTTGGTTCAGTGATCGATCCCGAAAGCATTCAAAAAATTAACTTCCAACGGTAGCCGCTCTGTGTAGAATCTCAGCCGTCAAGCCGAGGGCGGTGCCTTTTACCAAGTGGTCCTGGGAGGCAATGGGGGGCAGCGCCCGGCTTGGTTCGATCCTCGGTTCCTGTTGCCGCCGAAACCACCGTAATTTCTAGCGGTCGGGTGCACCAGACCCGACTCTTGAACCCGCCTGCATTTGGAAGCGAAGAGGTCCATCTCGATGAGACCCTAAGTGATCGATCGGTAGCTCAAACCTCGGGCACCACCTAAAAGCCCGGTTTCCGGCGGTGCCACGTAAGTATTCCCCTTCACACGAATGAAGGACGGGAGAAAATATGGCCAATGAAATCTGAAAAGTTTCCGCAACTGCGCATTGATTACAGCAAGGGTAGCGAGGCAGCAACACTAGAGAAACCGGGAACCGGACTCGTTCAAGACGCGGACGATCAAATAATTGATGAGGTGGTCGCAAAGCGTGTACCGGGAAGCGCTCTACCCGGCTTTGTGGCTGCTCAGGATCGGCTTTCGCGCGCTACAGGACAGAAAGACTCTGACAAGGGAAGTGCGGATACGATACCGAACATCTATGCTGTACCCGTGAGGAGTCTCTTAGGGGAGTACCGCACCTACACACCTGTTAGCCCCAACCGTTGGAATGGCGAGAGCAACTGCTTGGTTGGGCCGTTTTCCTGTCATGAGGTGGCTAGGCGCTTCGCAGACGCACCAGTGGAGTTTGGTCAATACGAGACCTATATCGAACAGGTTCTGGTTGTAGGAGACAGTTGGTACGTCGAGATACAAACACGGAACTTCTCGGTCGAGGTAACGGTGTAAGCTGATGACCCGTGGGGTGCGGTCGATCCCGCACCCCCACTTTCACCATGGATGAGGTGAGTGATGCCATACCCGAGTCGCGCCTTTATCAAGCCCCAAGCGTTTAGGACACGCGTGTCCAGAAGGCGCTTTCATTCACTTATTCAGGAGCTCTCAACCTTCGGTTGTCAGTTCCCCAGCGCGAAGCAGGAGATCTGGATTGACTTCAATATTGCAGAGTGTACCTTGGGGTGGGTGGCAGGAGGAGGCATCGAAGAGTTGTTCAGGAAATACGCCGATGTTGCCGTCTGGAGTGCTGACTTCTACGACTCACCGCTCTGGGCCTCCGGGCGTTGAGGTGTGAACTCAGACACATCGCCGTACCATGCGCTACACCAATACCTGCACGAGATAAGCCGGGTTGAACTGTTATCTCGAGCTGAGGAAGTAAGCTTGGCCCGCCGCATCGAAGCTGGAGAGGCGGCCAGGGAGAGCCTGGAAGCACCCGAGGTGCTATCCGAGCGCAGCAGACGCCAGCTGGGACACATCGTTAAAGTTGGCATGCTGGCACGGCATCGCATGATCGAAGCTAACTTGAGGCTGGTCGTCGCGATGGCAAAGAGGTTTAGAGGCCGTGGCCTAGATTTTCTCGATCTTATCCAAGAAGGCAACCGGGGGCTGATGCGCGCGGTTGAAAAGTTTGAGTACCGGCGGGGGTATAAGTTCTCAACCTACGCCACCTGGTGGGTTCGGCAGGCTATCAGCCGGGCGATTGCTGATCAGGCTCGCACTATCCGCCTTCCTCTGCACGTGGTGGTGTCCTTTACCAGGTTTAGGCGAGCCTCGGGGCGCTTGCAGCAGGAACTCAATCGGGAACCCAGCCACGAGGAGATCGCTACTGAGATGGGACCGGATTGGAACGCTGAGATGGTGGCAGAGGTAATCAAGCTATGGCGGCGGCCCCTCTCACTGGAGACCCCCATCGGTGAAGATCCCCCCGCCTTCATGGAGGATTTAATCGCGAACGAGGGGACCGCCTCACCGCTTGAGGAGGCCACCGAGACGCTGTTAAGCGAGGCGCTAGAGCAAGCCCTGGAGCGGCTTGGCGAGCGTGAAGCGCTGGTGATCAGGTTGCGGAACGGGCTTATTGGTGGGCGGCCACACACCCGTGGAGAGGTCGGTTATATCTTAGGGGTGTCGCGGGACCGGATACGCCAGATTGAGCACAAGGCCCTAGGGAAGCTCAAGTACTATGAGATCAATAATCCCGGGCTGCGGGACTTCGTTGAGTAGTGCCTACGCTACCGCCCGAATCCTCAGCAGATGTTGCGGCCACTACAAGGGGGTAATTTATGACTTTATTGATTATTGCTGGTGCCGCTGTCCTGTTCTTCTTCATCCTCTTCAGCATCGTCCCAATCGGTCTATGGATCTCTGCTTTGGCTGCCGGGGTTAGGGTGCCCTTGATCAGCCTAGTGGCGATGCGGCTGAGACGGGTACCACCTAGTCGCATTGTCCTACCGCTGATCAAGGCCGAGAAGGCTGGAATCGATGCTAGCCAGGAGCAGCTCGAAGCCCATTACTTGGCCGGCGGTCACGTCGACCGCGTTGTGGGTGCGCTCATCGCAGCTGATAAGGCAAGGCTAAATCTACCGTTTGACCGGGCTGCCGCAATTGACCTAGCGGGACGTCACGTACTCGACGCAGTCAAGGTGTCAGTCAACCCTAAGGTCATCGAGGTGTCAAACATCTCTGCCGTGGCCAAAGACGGCATCGAACTTATCTCCACAGCCCGGGTGACCGTGAGAGCCAATCTCGAGCGTCTGGTGGGCGGTGCGGGGGAAGAGACGATTATTGCCCGGGTTGGCGAAGGCATCGTTTCCTCGATCGGCTCCTCGCACAATCATAAAGCGGTGCTGGAGAACCCTGACTTTATCTCCAAAACCGTGTTGGATAAGGGGCTTGATAGCGGCACAGCCTTCAACATCCTGTCTATTGACATCGCTGATATCAATGTGGGCAGGAATATCGGCGCAATTCTCCAGACTGACCAGGCAGAAGCGGATAAACGTGTGGCCCAAGCTAAAGCTGAGGAACGCAGAGCTCTTGCAGTAGCTGCTGAGCAGGAGATGAGCGCCCAGGTAGAAGCGATGCGTGCTCGCGTCGTCGAAGCGGAGGCTGAAGTGCCCAAAGCGCTTGCCGAGGCCTTTAGGGTCGGCAACCTTGGAGAAAGCATCCCGTGGTCTTCGCCTGGGCTGCGCTAACTGTCACACCGCCTGTCATTGTAGTGCTTTGTGGAGTGTAGAGAGCGGCTTTACAGGTACCTTTGTGACGCCGTCTTATGCCGCGCCCGAGTTTCTGTAGATCACGACCTCGACTGCGAGGCTTGTGAGTATACAGTGCCGGCAGTACCACCCCCTGATTTCTCGAGCCCCCCACGACCACTTCCCCCGGCTCACCCCTGAGCCTTCTCTCCAACCTAAGAGGGCTTCAAGTTCTGCTCGATCCGGTCTACCACCTCCTTAAGCCACCACCCCGGCCGGTGGGGGGAGAGGGTGATTGGCGTAGTGCTCCAGAAAAGACTTCCAATGAGACCCACCAGCGAAGGTGGGACTACACTGGAGGTAAGATGGCACAGCGAAAGCACTATCCACAAAGCCTTAAGACCAGCGTGGTGTTGGCGAGCCCGAGAGGTGAAGCGAGCATCACCGAACTTGCGAGGCAGCACGGCATCCATCCGAACTTGATTCACAAGTGCCGGGCGCAGTTTTTAGACGCTGGCGAGCGGGGTCTCCAAAGCAAAAGCTCAAAAGGAGAAACGACTGCGCTCAAATCTGAAAATGAACGTCTCAAGCGCCTACTGGCTAAGAAAGAGTTGAAGCTCGATATCGCAAAAAAATCGAGAGGGCTCTGAGCATCGGTGAGTTAACAGAGCTGTTCAAGAACTACCCCGAGGTATCCCTGAGGCGCTTCGCCCATCTCACGGACATTCCCTACTGGCGGCTGAGGGACTTTATCAACAGGGAAGCGAAACAAAGAGAACGCCGGCAGCGAGAGACGATGCTCAGAGCAGCGGTGAACCGTGTGGCACTAGCGCATCCAACCTACGGGTATCGGCGGGTTCAGCGGGAGCTTACAAGCTCAGACATCACGATAGGACTTAACAAGGTGAGGAGGGTGTTGCGGGAACTCAACCTCATCCCAGAACCGCACCGGGCACGACGGTCCCGCTCTCGGTTTATCCCAGAAGTCGAGTACCCACCAGGCCGAAGGGTCCAGATCGACGCGACCCAAGTCAAGCTTGCCAACTCCAGATCGTGGGTTAATCTTGTTCAAGACGTCACCTCTCGTGCACTACTAGAGATCCACGCGACTCGGGCATTGAGTAAGTACACGGCAACAGAGGTACTCAGAAGAGCGATCGATCGATTGCGTAGTCAAGGGATTACCGAGCCAGTGACGATTCAAAGTGATGGTGAGTCGGAGTTCACCTCAAATGCGTTTCAGGAGTACTGCCAGGAAGTGGGAACCTGGATCAGGAGCAAGGTCAGCGTGAAAGGGGGATTGGGATACTGGAACGGCTCAACAGAACGTTCAAGTACGATTTCTGCTTGAGAGAAGAGCATGCTACAAATTCGCAGCTTCGGGATATCACACAGTGGTTCGAAGTCTGGTACAACCGGGAGCGGCTGCATAGCGCGATCGGTTACCGCACTCTTTGGTCGCTCCTTGCGGAGTCGAGTATCCTCACTTAGGTCTTGGAAGTGTTTTCTGTATCATTACCTGCTAACTACGTTTTTCAACGACCCGTTCTCACGCCCCAATCCCGCTTAGCGACCGGAAACGAGGATCACGACATTTCCTCGTTTATGTCCCTGTTCCACATATTGGTGTGCCTCGGGAATCTGCTCGAGCGTGTAGTAACGGTCGATCACGGCCTTCACGACTCCGGCTGCCACTAGGTCCCGCACGGCAAGAAGATCGTCGAGCCTCTCTTGACGAAGCTTCTGCGTGGTGACGAACATACCGTGCTCAGCCAGTACGCTCCTGGTCCGCTTGGGTGAGGTCTTACCAACGGCGTCGAAGATCACGTCATACCTCTGGCTTCCTTCGGTGAAGTCCTGTTTCGTGTAGTCGATGACTTCGTCTGCACCCAGCGATTCGACCAATTCGACATTCGAAGTGCTGCTCACCCCGGTGACGTGTGCGCCCAGCTGCTTGGCGATCTGAACAGCGAAGCTTCCGACGCTGCCGGAAGCGCCGTTTATGAGCACCCGCTTGTCACTTACTACCCCACCTTCTCGAAGGAAGTGCAGTGCAGCCATGGCACCGACAGGCACCGGAGCGGCGTCTTCAAAGGTGATGCCGGAGGGAATCGTAGCCAGGATGCCGTCCTGCGGAGCGCAGAGGTATTCGCTGTAAGCGCCGTGGGTCAGCCCGGTGGTGGTGCCGAACACCCGGTTGCCCACCTCAAAGCGATCGACCATCGCCCCGACGGCTGTGACTACACCGGCGAATTCGTGGCCTAATGTCGACTTTGGTGTCTCGCCAACCAGCCGAGTTAGCAGCTTGGGGAGCTTTCGTAGCACTACATCGCCTCTGGTAACTGTGGTAGCGTGAATCCTAATTAGGACTTCGGTTTGTCCTGGAATCGGTATTGGCACTTCGGTGAGAACGAGCCCCTTGGCTCTCCCAGCTCGCTTCAGCAGGATGGCCTTCATGAGGGATGCCCTCCCGTGTGAACGTAGTTGTTCCGGCCAGTGCCTGAAAGTGCTGATGGTTTGAGATGATTGATGACGCTGTCCCGTTCTTCACAATCGCTGAGATCGCTGGCGTCTTTGTCGGCTTTGGAGCACTCATCGGCGTTGCCCGCCGTTCCGAAATCGACCCCTATCAGTTGGGCCAGATTCGGACCGTAGTCACGAACGGTTTGCTGGTGGTCGTCACCGCCCTGATCCCGGTCGGGCTCGGTGCTTACCACGTCACCGGCCACACCTTGTGGTTCGTCAGTGGCCTCACGTACTCCCTCCTCAATTGGGTAGTCATTTATCTGGCGCTGCGACGACCTGAGAACCGTCGACTCGTGGCTGCCCAAGCGCGAACCGCACCGGTGATGGCTGCTCTCTTCTGGCTTCTGGAGATACCAATTCAGGTTCCGCTGCTGCTGGTCATGCTCGGCGTAAATAAGAGTCTCGATTCGGCTTTCTATATGACTGCTCTGGTGTTCCACCTGTTCGAGGCCGCCTTCGTCCTTGCACAGCTGGTGTACACCCAAGACGGCAAACCCTGAGCATAGAGGCACCCGCATGTCAGTACCCCACTGCCCGGTACCTCACTTTGGGGAACCTGTGGTCATCCAAAGCCAACACCGCTGCAGCCTGGTGATCTCGCTTCAACTCTGACCGCAGGAACGCAGTAACGTAGTACTTGACCACATCGTGGGCTCGATCACGGTCCCAGGCCGGATCCGAGCAGAAACCTAGCGATGCCAAGGTCATGATTCGGCGAACGTTGTCGCACTCTCCCGCAAAGATCAGATGAGCAGCATCCTCAAGCGCGACCTCGGCCCTGCGACTGCTCGATGCATGGTTGTACGTCAAGCCGGTTCCCCACATGAAGGGAGAGTCGGTATCCGCCGTGCCCCCGATCGCCATCACCGGTACCACTAGCTCTGCTAATCCCGGTCCCCCGAACATGACGGCATCCCCTGCCAACGAGACAACGGCATCGACCCTGCCATCTGTCCAGGCCGGCCAAAGCTCCGTAGGCCTTGAGTCGAGTCCGGCCAACTCAGCCACGTCATTCAGGTGTGGCACGAGCGCATCGCACAGGAAAACGACTGGGTCGTTGCTGGTGTACGCCGTCTCGCAGGCGGCGGTGAACGCCCCAGTATCCATTCGCGCTCCGGCAGCGGCGAGCGCTGCGTACCCGCCGTAGGAGTGGCCCACTACCGCCACGGTTGCAACGTCGATCAGTCCTTCGAGTTCGCCTCCCGACTTAACCTCCTCGTCGACATAAGCCAGTACCGTTAGGATGTCTTTTGGGCGGGTGACGGTGGAACGCCACAGCACACCGGGGTCGAGATACTCACGATGCAGCGGCGAGACCACGACCATGCCGTGTGAGGCGAGTTGCTCCGCCAGCCAAGCGTAGCTGCTGCTCGTGATGGCGAATCCATGTGAGAGAACCACCAGGGGATACGGACCTTGGGTCATGTCGGGCGTGGCGCCCGGTTCAGCCCGCCCCTTGTAGGTGGCAAGAGTGATTGAGCTGTTGGGGCCGAGCATGTTGATCGCATACGAGTATGTGAGCGACGGGACGCCGATGGCTTGTACGACGGCGGGGTACCACACGGTCATCGGGATCGGCGCTTCGTCTACCGTCAGTCGGCGAACACCTACCGTATGCGGACCACTCGTAGCAAACGGGCCAATATGGTTTACGGTAGCCTGCAACTCGGCTGCCGTGGATGTTAGCGCAAGCAGATAGGATCCTAATTGCGCCAGCACACCCAGGATGACTAGGCCGACGACGAACGTCCCGAATAAGAGCTTGCGCATCGTTGCTCTCACTTCTCGACCCTGTGCTTAATGTGACGGGGCACGAGACTCTGTCGGCAAATCATCTGCGGGTATCGATGATGTTTGGCCGCTCAAGACAGCAGTGCCACGCACCTGCAAGCGTTCACGAACGATCGAGCAATGCACTAGAGCTGAGACTCTATTGCTTCAAGTGCACGCGTGTGCCACTTGTCCATGTCGACGCCCCTGATCAGGAGCCATAGCGCAAACACCAGCTCCCCAGGGATTGCGAGCACGAGCACCCCGGTCGACAGCACGCCTGCGAGACCGGGGGCGACCACGGTCCCGAAGCTCTGGGCAAAGTAGCCGACCCCCGCCAGCATCAACAGGATGCCCAGGATCCTCGGAAAGAACTGCGACCAGTAGACAAGCAATCCGAGCAGAACCAGATGAAGCGCGAAGAACAAGCCCCACAACAGGATCACGATTTCGTTGGCGTCCTGGAAGAGGAGGGCGAGCGCATCCCGTTGCTCCGTGTCGAACGCCGCCAGGTATCCGGCACCACCGACCACCACGAGCGTGAGGATACTCGTGAAGAGATTGGCCGCCGCCATGACCACGCCCTCGGATGCTCTGGCCAGCGCAGCAGCAAGTGACATCCACCTGCTCACCGGTCTCAGCAGGACGTAGAGTACACCGGCCAGCACGATCTCGATCAGAAAGATCGTGGCCTCGCCAGCCATGCCCCAGCGAAACAGCGTCTCGTTGGCGACCACGTTTTGAACGGTCGTCGCTGCGTCCCCAGGCACGACGAGCGTGGATCTCACGGAGGTGGAGAGCGGATAGAGCACAAAGATCGCCAGATATAAGATACCGGCGATCCGCGTCAGTCTCTTCAGTCGGGTCTTGGTGGTCGTCGTCGCCTGAGCGCCGGTTCCCCTGGTGTCGCTTCTTTCGCTCTTTGCAGTTGCCATGGCTTCCTCCTTATGCCTAAAGCCGATCCTTCGCTACGGAGTTGGGTAACGAGGCTCCTCCAGGTTCTGCTTGACGACACTATATGTCAGGGCTTCTGCAAAGTCATGAATTGAGGAGTTTCAGGAGATAAGCGCGGTCCCAGCCAGCGCGTGACCGTTTTACGTCCACTCCCGCTTTCACCGTCTTATCCTGCTCCAGCATATTAATGGCTAGGCGCCTAGAGCCTGTTAAGAAGTTCCCGGTTGTAAAGCCCAATGATCGTGGACACTTTCATCGCCTCGATGTTTGACGCTTTCGGCGGGTTATATGCTTGCCAGTCCTAATTCTCAGCTCCTTAGGACTGGGTGGTAGCAAGGCCTGAGTTTCGTCGATTTTTTGGGCGGCAGGACTCACCACGAATGTTGCTGGTGGTGGAGTGGTGCAAGAGTCGGTCGAGAAGGGCGACGGCGAGGACTTGAATCTACGACTGATCAGGCATGGGGGTTCCCGCCAATCACGGTTGAGCTTGAAACGCAAAGGGACAAACGATTCACTCGCATACGTGCTACACATCTTCACGTGATACACGTCAACTTGTGAGGATTGATGTGACTCGTCGCAACATAACCCCGTGCCCCGAGGAAACCCTCTAAGAGGTCAAGATCATCGCCGTCAAGCGCAACACCTCCGTCTCCTCACTGCTTCGCAGGACTCTCGAAGAGCTCGTCGCACATGAATGAAACCGGCTACGCTCGGGCACACCAGGAATTCATTTCGCTGGCAAAAGGTGGCTTCGATCTCGGGACGGGAGGTGAAATCGCCTGGACCCGTGACGAAGTCCAAGAGCGCTGAGCCCGTGGACAGCGCAATTGCCTTGGTGGATACCAACGTTCTGCGCTACGCCTTCGACACCATCGCGGAATTGAAGAGGGCAAAGGCTCTCGACCTCTTCGAGGGGCTATGGCGTTCCGTCAATGGCTAGGTCAGTGTCCAGGTGCTGCAGGAGTTTTTCGTCAGTGCCACCGACAAGGCCCCGAAACCCCTAAAATTGGAAATAGCCAAGCGTATCGTCGCCTCGCTCTCCCGCTGGGAGGTGCACACACCAAACGCTGAGGACGTACTTTCCGCCATCGATCTGCAACAGGTCGCCCAGCTCTCCTTCTGGGACGCGAAGGTGGTGCACAGCGCTGCTTCGTTAGGGTGCGGCGTACTCTACTCGGAAGACCTCAACGCTGGGCAGACGAACAGTGGCATTGAGATCAGCAACCCCTTCGACACGTACGTGCCGGCTCGAGCGTGAACGCCACAGGCGTGTCGCCCCCGGTGGTCGTAATCCCATGATGTGTTGGGCTGTACTCACGTAGACACTTTGATCGCCTTGAAAAAACGGCACGAGCCAGTCGATTGCAGATTACCCTCTCATTACTCATCACCCATCACTCATCACCAGCCCTTGACTTGAACCGCCTTCAATCGACGTTATCTGACACTTTATAGGCAGGGGTAGTGCGGGAGAGGCAGAGCCCACAGCAGCCGAGGAGAACTCCTGATGAAACCCCTGAAGCCGAGCCGATCCACCACTTCCCCAAGCCGACACACCGGCCGGTGAGGGGAGAGGGTGCGGGGGTTGGGCAGTTTGCCTTCTTTGACGTGTTGCCAGACCGTCTAGCGAGACTCCACCCTGAGGTATTCCTTCACCTGTTTGGCGTTCAGATTCTTGTAGCGTTCGGTCAGGGAAAGGGTTTCGGGGAGGTTGGACAAGGACCATTCTAATGCTGAGCCCAGAGCCATTCTTGTCCACACCTTTGAGACATGCGCCGATCAGGGCAGGAGTGTGATACCGAGACTGGCGGCCGCCACCGCAACGTGACGCCGGTCGGTGGTGGCGATTCTTTTGACGAGATCCTCGGCCACTGCCATCACCGAAGAATCGACAAAGCCCAACTCGAGCCCTTCGAAGTGGCGGTCCAGCTCAAATGCGCGTAGTCGCTGCTGCTGTGAGGCTCGTGCAGCAAGCAAACCTAACGCTCGATGTCTTCAAATAGTGCCGTGCGGGCGCTGCGGCCGAGGCGCCAGCCAAGCAGGAAGTCGACTTCAGGAAGAACTGGGGTTGTCTCCAAGACGGCACGATTGACCCTGCATTGGAGTCCGGGATGTCCGGCACCTCCACCGGCCGCCAAGGCAACGGTTATCCTAGAGGAACTGCTCCGCGCGCTTCAGCAGGTCCTCCAGGCCGGGCTCGTCCGGATTGATGGGCTTGCCGGGATGGATGACCGCCACCTGACACCGCTCCGCGGCCAGGACCATCTCGGCATAGGTGCCGGCGCTCAGGTCGGCGATGAAGGCCTGCTTGTTCCCGTCGTACTGGAACATCCGGTCGTTGATGAGAATGCACTCGTTGCAGCTGGAGCACCGGGTGGTGTCGATCCGCGGCTCGTCCGGAGACGGGGCGGTCACGCCCTCGGCCACCTCCCCATCGGCGGCCTCCTCGGCCACTACGGTCGGCGTCACGGTCTGGGGCGGGAGCGCCTCGACCTCGAGCGCCCGTTCGGCCTCCCACTGGGCACGCGCCTCGGCCACCTGCCGCTCGGCGAACGAGTTGCGCACGCCGCCCAACTCCCGCACCACGTGCCACCGTGCGCGGTACTCCCGTGCGCTCTCCGTCAGGTGCCGGCTCGCCAGCACCCGGTGCACGCCACCGCTCGGGTCCACCATGAGCAAGTAAGGAACCTTTTCCGGCATGCCGTGCGCCTCTTCGGCCACCACGTCGGCCACCGGCGCCAGGCCGCCGTTCCACTTGTCGGCCGGGACGCGCGCCAGGTAGACGGCGTTGCGGGCGTCGCAGGCCAGGAAGTCTGCCGCCGTGAACGCCACCGGCTGCGCGTGGCGCTGCAGCCTGTCGTCCTCGTAGGCGAGCTCGTGCACGGGCCAGTCCAGCTCCGCTTGCGGGTTGTCGCGCACATCACAGCGCGACGCCCAGCCCGGCCCGGCCGTCGGATCGTAGACGAACGTCGGGAAGACGCGCGACTCCATGGCCGCCGCGGCCACCAGATAGGGGGGCAGGTCACCCATCACACCGCCCGCGCCGGAGAACACGCCCAGCAGCGCCGGACCGCTGAAGCCCATGGCGCGCCGGACGTGATCGCGCGCCCGGTACATATGGGAGCTCGTAGTTTGCAGGACGTACACTGAGCTCAGGCTCATGGCGGCGCCGGTCACGTGTCGGACATCCAGCCCATCCGGCCCGTCCGGTTCATCGCCGTTGCCCCATTGAGGTGGGCCGCTGATGTCGTCGGTCTGGAGCAACACCTTGATGGGCAGCCCCGCCGCCAGTTCCTGGAACAGTGGGCCGATCTCGGAGGCCGGCAGCCGGCCGGCCGGCAGAACCACCAGGTAGCTAGGAAAACGCGTCAGCCCCAACGCATCGGTAGCGGGATCGTCGATGCCCTGTTCGAAAAGGTGGTCGTGGACCTCGGCGCGATATGCGCCGTCCACCTCCAGGTCAGCCATCATCATCGCCTTGGCCAGCTCGGACAGCTCCGGCAAACGGGCGCGATAGGCCTTCACGGCCTCGTCACTGCTGGTGAAGACAAAGGAGTACGGTTCCATGTCCTGGCCGCCGGTCCCGTCGTGCGCCTCCGGTGTGGCAAAGAACCGCTGCGCCCGCAGCACGTGAAGCAGGCGCCGGATGCGCTCGCGGCGCTCATCGGGCAAGGTGGAAGCGGGTCGAGCTGTGGTGAGCAGGTTCGACATGGCCCCGAAATCGAAGTCGGACCGAAACGAGTTGCCGAACGAGGACTCCAGGCGGTCTTTCTCCTGCCCTGCGCCGGAGTTGGCCTCGTCGGCGCGCAAGATGTCGGAGAGCTTACGAGTCAGCCGCTCGATGGCCCGCCACGTCAGATGGGCCTTGCGCGCCTCGACCCGCTGCCAGCTCTGGCGCACCAACCGCCCCGGCAGATCGCCGTCGCAGTCCACCAGCGGGCCGTCGAGCTGTACCGCCGACTGGAGCGCCTCCAGGTCTCCCCGCACCGTCTCATCCGCCCCTTCGCTCAGCCGCGCTACGGCCTCGGCCAACAGCGTGGCCAGCCGGCCACCGCCGTCGGCCAGCGCGGCCCGGCGAATCTCGCGCTCCAGGCGCAGCGCCGTGTGACGCCGACTGGACACCTCGCCCCTGTCCTCGGGGGCCGTCAGGCTGTCGAACAGCGCCGAGAGCGAAATAGCCCACGGATCGCGGTCCGTCGAGTCCACGAGCAACAAGGGATAGTCGTAGCGCAGTTCCGACAGATCGCGGTAGTGGGCCATGAGCGCCGGGCGCAGGCCCAGGCCCTCGACGGCCTCCAGTCCGGGGCCACGGGTCCTACCGTTCAAGTAGTGGGCCACGTTCGCCTGAAGTTTCATGCTCATGTCGTCCGTCCAATTCCGCGGTAGCCTGCCCGGTGGCAAGCGGGGCACTGACGCTCAAGCGTCCTGCGCCGCCCCGTCGTCCGGCCAGATCGTGAACTTGTCCATTTGGGCCGCAAGGCCGCGCCCCACCAGCTCCGGGCTGTGCAGCTGGCCGTTGCGCCGCGTTTCCTCGTAGCAGGGCACGGCGGGATTGTGGTACAGGATCCCGACAGGAATCACCTCGGTCTCCGAAGCGATCTCGCGCGCCCGGTTGATGTCCAACGGGTCGTGCTCCAGTCGATTGGTGTAGACCCCCGCCAACTCCGGGCTGATCTGCAGGCCACGCTCGTGGTTCAGCATCAGCACCGTCTTGGGGTCTCGGACCCACGGGTCCAGAAGCCGCGGCAGAAACTCCGGACACCGCTGCACGATGCGGATGAACGACAAGCCGCGGTGCCGGTGCGCGGCAAGCAGGACGTCGTACAGCACTTCCGGGATCCAGTCCACCACCTGCGCCACAAAGGAGACGTTCTGGACGCCAAGCGTGACCGTGAGCGGTTGCAGCGCCTCCAGATACGCGCCGGTCGGCGTGGTGTTGGTCTTCAGCCCTTGCGGCGTCGTCGGGGACACCTGCATCTTGGTCAAGCCGTAGATCAGGTTGTCGTGGACCATCACCGTCATGTTCATGTTGTAGCGGATGGCATGGATCCAGTGGGCTGTGCCGATGCTGCAACAGTCGCCATCGCCGGTGTTCACGAACACGTTCAGGTCCGGCCGGGCCATCCGGACGCCCTCGGCGATGGGCAGCGCTCGGCCGTGGATCCCGTGGAAGCCGTAGGTCTTCATGTAGTGGGGCAAGCGGCTGGAGCAGCCAATGCCCGACACGAACACCGTCTTCTCCGGCCGCAGGCCCTCGTCGCGGCACAGGCGTTGGATCGACGCCAGGATTGCGTTGTCGCCGCAGCCGTCACACCAACGTGGCACGCCCTTCTGGAAGGCCTCGATATCGTGCTGCTCTTCGTACGTCCGAAGTAGGCACTCCGCTGCTGAGAATGTGCTGGTCTCGGTCATGCTGTCTCCAGTCGGTCCTGAATGGCTCGGCGAACACTGCTTGGCTTGATGGGCTGGCCACGCACTTCCGACCAGCAGTCCACATCGACCAGATAGCGCGCCCGCAAGAGCATGGCCAGCGCGGAATACCGCCGGTTGGACTCGTCGATGATGGCGTCCTCGATGCGGTCACCCCAGCTGGTCTCCACCGTGACGACCTGCTTGAAACCCTTGAGGGCCTCGCCGATGCCGGGTGGCAACGGCTGCAGGAAGCGCAGGTGCATGGCGGACACGGAGTGGCCCTCGGCCTGCAGGCCCGCCACGGCCTCCTCGATGGCGCCCTTGGTGCTCCCCCAACCCACCACCAGCAGGTCGCCCGTCGGGTCTCCGAACACTTCGGGTGGGCGCAGCGTCTTCTGGAAGGCCGCCAGCTTGAGGCTGCGCATGCGAATCGACTTCTGGTTGATCTCGGGGTCGTAGGCGACGCGACCGGCAGTATCGTGGGCCAGCCCGGTCAAGGTGTGCATGCCGCCCGGCTGTCCTGGAATGAAGCGGCGTGCCAGGCCCGTCTGCTCGTCCCAGTCGTAGGGCTGGAGCCCCTCCGTCACCGCGGTCTGGTCTACCGGCGGGGCCACCCAGGCCGGGTTGAACTCGGGTCGGGCGAACGGCTGTTGTGAAGAAGCCAGGGTGG